>NZ_CM145766.1:0-3701938 GCF_055640565.1 Flavobacterium sp. KKT103 | reverse complement strand
AAATTCTATTAAATTATCTAATTATAAATGGTGGCTTTTGTAAAAAAAACAGCAAAAGCACTTGTTTTTTTTCGGGGTAACAAATATGTGAACAATTTTCTGTAAAAAAAAATAATTAGGGGTTGATTTTGAATAAAGATTATTGTAAGTAGGTTAGATTGTATGTTAAAATTAAATAGAAAATAAGAAATAATTGTATGAAAGAACATGAATATAAAGTCCGCGTAAGATACTCCGAAACGGATCAAATGGGGGTTGTTTATCACGGTAATTATGCTCAATATTTTGAGATGGGACGCGTGGAGTGGCTGAGAAACCTGGGGATTTCCTATAAATGGATGGAAGATAGTGGTATAATGCTACCTGTGGTTTCTTTGAATATAAATTATAAAAAACCAGCTAGATATGATGATTTGTTAACTGTTAAAACTATTTTAAAAAGTCAAAGTACAGTCAAGATAGAATTTGATTACGAAATCTTCAATGAAAAGCAGGAGTTATTAACAATTGCTAACTCAATTTTGGTTTTTGTCGACATGAAAACGGGTCGTCCTGTAGTACCACCGGACTATGTAAAAGAAAAACTTTTGTCGATTTAAAAATTTAGGGAACAGATACTAATTATTCGATAATTTTTATCTCAATTTCAAATAAGGAATCAAAAATGTCGAATATTTTTTCGGCATTTTTTTTTCTAGTTTTTATGATGATTTCGCAACTCAATTCCATTTTTTGACTTTCTATTTCTAGATTTTTTTCTTTGATAATGCGCATGACTTTATTCATATTTTTATATTCAAATAGAATTTGATACTGAACGTCAATCGTTTTTTCGATTATAGTACAAGTTTCAAGTGTTAATTGCGCAGTGGTTTTGTATGCTGAAATTAGACCTCCAACACCTAATTTCACACCTCCAAATAGTCTTACAACAACAATTAAGGTGTTCGTTACTCCAAACGACTGTAGTTGGCCATAGATTGGCATTCCTGCACTGTTGCTTGGTTCTCCATCATCATTGGCTCGGTAAGTAATTTTTTCAGCTCCAATTTGGTAGGCATAGCAAAAGTGTCCTGCGTTAGGATGCTGTTTTTTTAAGTTATCTATGATGGGTTTTAGTTCTTCCTCAGATGCTATAGGAAAGGCGTAGCCAAAGAATTTACTGTTTTTTTCTTTGAAGAGCATTTCTTCACTGGGGTGTGCTATTGTTTTGTACGTGTCTTGGATTTCCAATACTATTTTAACTTATTATTTGTTGTCGAATAACTGAATCACATCTTCTTGACCTACTTGAAGATGCCATACTTGTAGTCCTACCGAAAGTGCCGCCTCTGTATTTTCTTTTTTGTCATCTACAAATAGGGTATGTTTGGGTATTAACTCATGATTATTGATAACGGTCGAGTAGATTTGGGTGTCGGGTTTACGCATTCCCATTTCGAAAGAAAAGTAGACTTTTTCAAAACAGTGGTAAAAATCACTGTAAAATGATATACCAAAACGCTTTTCAAATTCAGCTATATGGATTGCATCGGTGTTACTTAAAAGGAAAAGTCGGTATTTTTTTGAAAGTAATTGCAGGAATTCCAGTCGATACAATGGAAAGTCTAGCAAAACAGAATTCCATGCTTTTTGTATTTGATCTAAGCTTGCTGTTGGCATGTATTGTTGTAGCCCTTTTAAAAAAGTCTCTTGGTCTATAAAACCTTTTTCAAACTGTACGTTTAGCTCGTCAAGATTTTCATTCCATTGCCCAAGTCCCAAGTTTTTCATTTTATCAATAGGCGCTTGCTTATCTAAATTGATAAATACATCACCAAAATCAAAAATGATAGTGTCAATCATGGTTTCTACTTATTATGAGTTCATCATTATCAACAAAATGTTTTGTACTTTCCTGTAAAAGGAGTTTTGGAGCAACTACGCCATTATGTAGTAGGGTATTGCTTTTAAAAATTCGTGCTTCATCCCAAAGTCCGGACCCAATAAAGGTTTGTAAGGTTCGAAGTCCTCCTTCAATAATTACGGATTGTATTTGATGTTTGTATACTACTGCTACAATCTGTTCAGCTATGTTGCCTTCAAAATCAATACTCTCAAAGATACAGTTTTCGGTAGAAATAGCATCGGAATTTTTACCAATCATGATGGTTTTTATAAGGTTGTCGAATAAGTGACTTTCTTTTGGAATTCTATTGTTGGCATCAATCACAATTCGGATAGGGTTGCTTCCAGTCCAATCTCTTACATCTAATCTGGGATTATCATCTACAGCGGTTTGAGTTCCTACTAGAATGGCCTGCTCTTCGCTTCGCCATTTATGAACGAGTTGTCTCGAATAGTGATTGGTAATCCAAACGGGCTTTTTTTCTGCTTTTGCCGCAGGGGCAATAAATCCATCGAGGCTTTGGGCCCATTTAAGAATTACAAAAGGCCTTTTTTTATTGTGAAACGTAAAAAAGCGTTTGTTAAGTTGGTAGCATTCTTGCTCAAGTACACCTACAGTAATGTTAATTCCAGCGGCAATAAGTTTTTTTATGCCCTTACCAGCGACTTGTATATTAGGGTCAACAGTACCAATAACAACATTAGGAATACCTGATTGAATAATTAAGTCACTACAAGGAGGTGTTTTTCCAAAATGACTGCAAGGTTCTAAACTTACGTAAATCGTTGCTCTTTTTAATAATGATTTGTCCTTTACGGAATTTACGGCATTAACTTCGGCATGGGGTTCTCCGGCTTTTCTATGCCAGCCTTCCCCGATTATTTTTCCATCACATACGATGACACTGCCCACCATGGGATTAGGGTAAGTAGTTCCCAAACCATTTTTGGCGAGTTGTATGCAACGACTAATATATTTTTCATGAGTATTCACCCTGCAAAAGTAGTTATTTTTGGCTAGACGATTTTGTTTCGATTCTATTAAAAATAGCATAAAGTATTGTTACTTTTGTGCTCTAAAATTTAAGTAGAACTGCAACATGGAAAATTGGATCATTAGAAAAATAGAAAAGAAAGATAATGAAGCTGTTGCGCAATTAATTCGCGCCGTTTTTGATGAGTTGAATATCCCTAAGGTGGGCACAGCTTATGAAGATGTGTATTTAGATTTTATGTTTGAGGAATATAGTAAACCGCAATCAGTGTATTTTGTTGTAGAACGTGAGGGTAAGGTTGTAGGTTCAGCAGGTGTAGCACCGCTTGAAAATGAGGCACCATCGATATGCGAATTGCAAAAGATGTATTTCCTTCCTGAAACTCGAGGTTTGGGTATTGGCAGTGCGATGATGACTACCTGTTTGCAAGCGGCAAAAGATTTTGGATTTGAACATTGTTATTTAGAAACCATGCCTTTTATGCTTGATGCTCAAAAATTATACAAAAAAGTAGGTTTTGAAAATATCGATGCTCCCATGGGAAGCACAGGGCATACCTCCTGTCCAGTATGGATGCTTAAAAAATTGTAGCGGTATAGCATAGTTGTTTCAATCTGTTAAAATAAACAAGGCATAATATGAAAATTAGGGAATATAGAAGTCATTTTATTGCAGCACTTACGCCCATATATGATGCAATCGAAGCCGAAAGTTTTTTCTATTTGGTATTAGAAGAGAAAATGCAATTGCGACGTATTGACCTCGCTTTGACTCCTGATGTGGTATTTTCGGAGGCTGATATTTTAATTTGGGATGCTATTCTAGCGCAATTGAAATTAGAAATTCCTGTGCAGTATATATTGGGTAAAACTAGTTTCTACGGATTGGATTTTGAAGTAAATCCTGCGGTTTTAATTCCAAGACAAGAAACAGAAGAGTTGGTAGATTGGATTATATCGTCGGCCAACAGTTTGAAACGAGATACGCCCTTACGTATTTTAGATATTGGTACCGGTAGTGGATGTATTGCAATCTCTTTGGCCAAAAACATTAAAAACGCAACAGTCTTTGCTCTTGATGTGTCCGATACTGCTTTGGCTACAGCCAAAAAAAATGCGGAGACCAACAAAGTAGCTGTTAATTTTATTTCTCAAAATATTCTAGAAACCACGGATCTACAGCAACAATTTGATATTATTGTATCCAATCCGCCCTATGTTCGGAATTTAGAAAAACAAGAAATTAAAAAAAATGTATTGGATAATGAGCCGCACTTAGCCCTTTTTGTGGCTGATACAGACGCTTTGATTTTTTATCGTAAAATTGCCACTTTGGCACAGAAAAACCTAGTTGTAGAAGGTCAGTTGTACTTTGAGATTAATCAGTATTTAGGAAATGAAATGGTCGCTTTACTTGAAAGCTTATATTTCAAAAACATCGAGCTTCGTAAAGATATTTATGGAAACGACCGCATGACCCGAGCGACGCTATAGGTTCCATAAAAATAGTTATTTCAACTGCTACTTCTTACTTTATTCGTATCGCAAAGCTTCGATAGGGTCTAGGACAGCTGCTTTTATTGCAGGATACAATCCAGAAACTAAGGCAACTATAAAACTGGTGGTAAAGGCCGCAAAAATGGCTCCCCACGGAATTACAAAAGCAAAATCTAAGGCTGTAGCAATACCAAAACCGATAAGAATTCCTAAAATAATCCCAACCAATCCACCAAGTTGACCAATAATCATCGTTTCAATAAAAAATTGTATCGCAACAGTTGAGCGCTTGGCGCCCAAAGCTTTTCGAACTCCAATTTCTCGTGTTCGTTCAGTTACCGAGACAATCATGATATTCATTAAAGCGATTGAAGATCCTAAAACAGTAATGATCCCAATAAGCCATGAGGCTAAGCCTAAATATTGAGTAATGCCAAGGATTCTATTAATCAAATCATCAGATCGAACTACACCAAAATTATTATCCTTCATGGGACTTAATTTACGTACCCTACGCATGGTGCTTGTAGCATTGTCGATTGCTTGATCTAAAATTTCTTTTTTAGATACCATCACGCTCATCGTGTAGTTTATTCGTGGTGCGGTAAACAAAGATCGAGCGACTTGAATGGGTATTAAAACTCTTAAATCTTGGCTATTGCCAAAAGTAGACCCCTTTTCTTTTAATACTCCTATTACTTTAAAGCGGGCGCCTCGGATAGAAATTATTTTATTGATAGGATTAATGTTTTTAAAAAGGCCTTTTTCAAAATCAGAGCCTACAACACATACATAATTATTATTGGCAATATCAAAAGAATTAAAATTACGTCCCAAACTGGTTTCTAAACCGGAATTGGTAATGAAATATTCATCGACACCCACTACTGAAATGGCAGGATCTGTTTTGTCACCTTCATACTTTACCTCTGCAATGGATGTTGCCGTGAACGAAACCGAAGTCTCTGTAAATGGAAAGTTGTATTTGTTTTTAAAAGCTACCGCCTCAGGATAAGATATTATAGGATTGATAATCGTACGCTCCTCACCACCTCTACGTCTTGCCGTATTTTCATACTGACTGATGTTAAAAGTATTCGCTCCCATCGAAGCAAAGTCAGATGAAATAGTATTTTCTAGTGCTGAAACCACCGTTAAAATCCCTACCAAGGCAGTTATTCCAATAGCGATAATAATCACTGTAAGTGAGGTTCGTAGAATTTGGGTCTTAATGGAGCCAAACGCGATTCGGATATTTTCTTTAAATAAATTTAGCATCATGGTAGTTTGACACCAAAATACAATTTTTGTTACAACTTTGTTTTGGAAGAAGTAATATTTATTTTAAAAATTAGATATTTGCATTCTAATTGAAGAATAAGATCGGGAAGTGTCCTTTTTTTAATCAAAAATTAGTACTAAAACTATATTTCAACAATGGCATCAAAACCAAGTATTCCAAAAGGAACAAGAGATTTCTCACCTACTGAGGTGGCAAAACGACAGTATATTATTCAAACGATTAAAAATAATTTTGAAAAATTTGGTTTCCAACCTATCGAAACCCCTTCTTTTGAAAATTCAGAAACCCTAATGGGGAAATATGGAGAAGAAGGTGATCGTTTAATTTTTAAAATTTTAAACTCGGGTGATTATTTGGCGAAAGCCAATGCAACTCATTTAGAAAGCAAGGACAGCACTAAGCTTACTGCTAGTATATCTGAGAAAGCGTTGCGTTACGATTTAACGGTACCCTTTGCACGTTATGTGGTGCAGCACCAAAACGAAATCGAATTTCCGTTCAAAAGGTACCAAATACAACCAGTATGGCGTGCTGACCGACCGCAAAAAGGACGTTTTAGAGAGTTTTTTCAATGCGATGCTGATGTGGTAGGTTCAAAGTCTTTATGGCAAGAAGTAGAGTTAGTGCAATTATACGATACGGTTTTTACGCAATTAGGATTAAAAGGAGTAACGGTAAAAATTAATAACCGCAAAATTCTTTCGGGTATTGCTGAGGTGATTGGAGCGTCAGACAAATTAATTGATTTTACGGTTGCTTTAGATAAATTAGATAAAATAGGAGAGGACGGCGTAAAAACTGAAATGATTTTAAAAGGCATTACTGAGGACGCTATTGCAAAAGTGCAACCCTTGTTTAACTTCACAGGTTCTATTAGCGAAAAAATAGAAAAGTTAGGATTGCTATTAGCTTCCTCTGAAGAAGGAATGAAGGGAGTAGCTGAGTTGCAATTTATTTGTGAATCGGTTACTAAATTAGGACTTGCTACTGCTACCCTAGATTTAGATGTTACTTTAGCTCGAGGCTTAAATTATTATACTGGTGCCATATTTGAAGTTTCGGCTCCTGCTGGTGTAGCTATGGGATCGATTGGTGGTGGAGGTCGTTACGATGATTTAACGGGTATTTTTGGCCTAAAAAACATGAGTGGAGTAGGGATTTCTTTTGGTTTAGACCGAATTTATCTTGTGGTTGAGGAGTTAAATTTATTTCCAGAAACAGTTACGGCATCCTCTAAAGCCTTGTTTATTAATTATGGTGATGCTGAGGCATTTTATGCTATGCAAGCCATCCAAAAATTGCGTGCCGCAGGTATAAAAGTAGAATTGTATCCAGATAATGCTAAAATGGCTAAACAATTTCAGCATGCCGATAAACGAACTATTCCTTTTGCGGTGATTGCTGGCGAAAAGGAGATGGAAACTAATTCGTATGGCCTTAAAAACTTAGTAACAGGCGAGCAAATTACAGTGGATTTTGAAAACTTGAAAGCGGCTTTGCAATAATCGTTTTGTCTACCAAATAAAAAAGGGTCTTGAATTATTTTCAAGACCCTTTTTATATGCTTATTTCATCAACTGCTGTAGTGGTTTGAGCTGTTCCATGTCTAAATTAGATTTTTGGATAATTTGTATCAAACTCATTATGTTGTTTGCATTCATGTCTTTTCCAAGAACACGAATTACGGCAAAGCCATTCTCTTTGCGTTTGGTGTATAAAATGAATTCGTCGATATGATCATCATCACCAATAAAACTTACAGATGCTGCGCTAGAACCCATACTGAATTTCATGAGTTGTTGGTATTTCTCCTCTTTTAAGATCGCATTAAGCTTAGCGTTTTCTACTTCATAAAGTTCCTTGTTTTCTTTAGTCAGTTTAAATGCTAGTATATTCATTTTATCAAATGAAGCGAGCGCAGTTTGCTGTTCTTCTGTCAGACTGTCTTTTTCAACATTCAAGATCGATGGAGAGATGTCAAGCGCTATAAAATTCTTGTTTTCAGTATTTTCGACAAAATATTTCTGAAGCGAAGGTTTATTGCTGCAACTGGCAAACACTAATAAGATAATCAGTAAAAAGCTAGGAGTCGTTTTCATCTTATTTTTTGTTTTTACTCGCTTTTTTTAGCTCATCACCACCAGGAATTTTCATTTTATCAGTCAAAATAGCAATCTCATTCAAATCAAAATCTCCGGTTAAGGACATAAGAACGGTTTGGTCTGTTTTGCTGCCTCCTTCTATGAACATTAATAATTCTTTTATTTGAGAATCAGAACCGCCTGATTTCACAAGAATTTTAATGTTTTTACCACTATCATTTACGCGCATCAATTCTTCTAGTCCAACAGATTTTACATATTTATCGGCAGTTGATTTTAGTTCTGTTGTCGCTTTAGCACTAGTAGTAGTAAATACTCTTAAGTTGTCTAATTTTTTAATAAGGTTCATGTATTGCTGTGCCTGCTTATCAGAGACATCTACTTTTACCTTACTCATTAATTCGAACATTTTTTTATTGACAATTAAGGCAGTCACATCGTCTTGACCTTCAAATTTCTCAAAGGCAGATTGTGCGAAAAAGGGAGAGACTATTAAAATAAAAGCCAGCGTTAAAAATGCTTTTTTACTGTTGTTTAAAAAGAGTGATTTCATTAGTTTTTAATTAAAGGATTAAATATTTTATTTTTGGTATTTTCAAATTCTTGTATGTATTGCATGCCTTCAACGCCGGTGTTTACATGAGTTGAAAGCAAAGCCAACGCCTTTTGAGTTTCTTTAAGAGCGACTTCTGGGTCATTGTAGGTGCCTAGTTCGCTTTGGTTATTGGTAATGTGGTTATTGTTGTTCTGCATTAGAGAATAGCTTCCAACACCCAAAATAACAGCAACCGAGGCAGCTATTAAAATCCAATTAGTCTTTCTTTTTTTAGTTTGTACTATTTTTAAATGTACCGGTTGTTCGGTGTCTTTTTCAGCTGCATAAAACCTAAATAAGGGCTTGTAGTGTTCTAAAGACGGATCTACAGTTTCTGATGAAAAATAGTCTTTCAATAAAGCCTCTTCTTTAGTACTGCTGTCTCCATCAAAATATTTATCCAGTAAAAGAGTGATTTTATTTAATTCCATAATTGTGTGTTTGTTGCATTTTTTCTCTAATCATTTTGCGAGCTCTTGATAGTGTGGTTCGGATGGCACTTTCGTTCATCTCTACAATTTTTGCAATTTCAGCAAATTCATATTGTTCAATATCTCTTAATTGAATAACCATCCTTTGTTGTTCAGGTAACTGATTAATTATCTTTTCAATCCATCGCAAACTGTCCTCGTTTTCAATTTTTTCGTCTAGCGAACTGCTTTTTTCTTTATGATTGGTATTAGTACCATTCAAATTCCCTGCCCTTTTTGATTTTAATTGATCTAAACAATAATTTTTAGTTAGCGTCATCGCAAATGCTTCGATGCTTTTGTACTCGTCTAGTGTTTTTTTTCTGTTCCAAAGTTTTACGATAACTTCTTGCACAGCGTCCTCGGCTTCTTCGGTGCTAACGAGCAAGCGTTTGGCTAATCGGAAGATCTTGTCTCGAAAAGGATTAATTACTAAAACAAAATCGTTTTGATTCATAAAATTAATTTAGAGCGTCGCGTATATAAGGAAGACGATTGACAATAACTTTTGTTACAAAAAGTAAAAAATAAAAAAATATTAAAACTAAAGATAGTATTTTTACGTTCATGATATAAACACCAGAACGATATGAGGCCTACTATTAAATATTTCTTTTTGCTTTTTGCATCTCTGTTTATACTGCAAGGATGTCAGGATAATGATGATACCTCTTCAGTACCACCTAATCTTGCAGTTCAAGATTTTATTTGGAAAGGATTAAATCAATATTATTTGTGGCAAGCTGATGTGCCTAATTTAGCCGATGATCGTTTTGCCTCTCAAGCTCAATTAAATGGTTTTTTAGCAGGTTATCCTGTGCCAGAGAAGCTGTTTGATGCATTACGAGTTGATAAGTCTATCGATCGTTTTAGTTGGATAGTCGACGATTATTTGCAATTAGAAAGAGCGCTTCAAGGGGTTACTAAAAACGATGGAGTAGAATTTGGTCTTGTTTATAAACCAGGCAGCAGCACAGAAATTTTCGGCTTCGTGCGCTATATTATTCCTAATTCTGACGCCGCGTCTAAGGATATAAGAAGAGGAGATTTGTTTTATGCAGTAAACGGAACACAATTGACTGTTAGCAATTATACCAGTTTGTTAGCCCTAGAAAGCAGAACCTTAAATTTAGCGAGTTATAATGGTGGTGCAATCACTCCTAATGGGAGGTCAGTGTCATTGACTAAAACTACTGTGGCCGAAAACCCAATTCTAATTAACAAAGTAGTGACAGTGGGTGCGAAAAAAATAGGGTATTTAATGTATAATGGTTTTTTTGCGGAATATGACACCGATCTAAATACGGCTTTTGGTAGTTTAAAATCACAAGGTGTAACGGATCTTGTTTTGGATTTGCGTTATAACTCAGGTGGATCAGTTTTGACTGCTACTAGGTTAGCCAGTATGATTACCGGTCAATATACGGGGCAAGTATTTGCAAAACAGGTTTGGAATAGTAAAATTAACTCTTATTTCGAATCTAATAATCCCGAGGCTTTAAAAAATAAGTTTGCAGATAAAATAGGAACAACGGCCATTAATAGCTTAGGATTAAGTAAAATATATATCCTAACCACTAAAAGTACGGCCTCGGCAAGTGAATTAGTGATAAATGGATTGAAACCATATATGACGGTGGTTCAAATTGGGGATATCACTGTAGGTAAAAATGTAGGATCAGTAACTTTATATGATTCTCCTACTTTTGGTAAGGAAAATAGAAATCCAAATCACCGTTACGCAATGCAACCAATTGTTTTGAAGATTGCTAATTCAGCAGGGTTTGGAGATTATTTTAATGGTATTTCGCCGGACTATCTTTTAAAAGAGGATTATGCTAACTTAGGTATTTTGGGAGAGACATCGGAGCCTTATTTTAGTACAGCTATTGGTAAAATAACGGGAACGGGTAAAATGCTGAAGCAAAATCCTGAAAAATCGCCTGCATACTTTAATGATTCTAAAGCAATAGATGGAATTCAAAATCAAATGTATTTGTCTTTTGCGCCTGAAGGTATATTGAAAGCGTTAGATTAAGCTATTCGTGTTTAGGGCAAATTAAGTATGAAATACTAGTTTATTTAGCTTTTGCTTAGAGATATAAGAAGTAAAAAGGTTTGTTCAATAATTACTTCTACTTGTCAAATGGAAGTACTACTTTAAAATATTTTAAGGACACTGGCTAAATTGCAAGAGGTATACATCTAATTGAAGCACGAATTGGTTGATTCTATTATTCAAAGTCTAACGGAGTGGTTTAATAGTGTGTTATTATGTAGTTGGCTGCATAGTGACAAAAATAAAATACCCCAAGGAATTTAATTTCTTGGGGTATTTTTATGATGTTATTTTATAAAATCTATTTGCAAAACATTTTTTTGTTTTGAACTGCACTTTGGCTTCCTAGCTTTATTGCTGCTGCAAAGTCGGCACAGGCGTTTTTCTTGTCGTTTAAGCGATTGTATGACAATCCTCTTAAATTATATGATATGTAATCTTTAGGATTGATAGAAAGTGATTTGGTGCAGTCACTGACTACGCTTTTGTAATCATTAAGTTTATAATTGATGTTGGCTCTTGTCGTATAAGCATAGGCCAATTCAGGATTTAATTCTAAGGTTTTGTTGACGTCAGCTAATGCACCTTTAAGATCATTTAAACTTAGTTTAGCAAGTCCTCTATTTAAGTAAGCCTCTTCAAAAGCTGGTTTTTTATTTATGGCTTTGGTAAATTCAGCAATTGATCCTTTGGCATTTCCAGCATTTGATTTACTCATTCCTTGATCGAAATAATCTTCGGCTGTTTGACTGTATCCAAAAGCAGTGATTAGTAGGAAGGAAAATAATAATAATTTTTTCATTAGATAGTAGATTGGGTTATGTAAAATTAAGTCTGTTAAAAAACAGTTGGGGTTATAAAACTACTAAATTTAATCAATTTTTGAGCCAAAAAATTAATATTTTTTAAAATTCCGATATGAGAATAGGATAGAATGTGGGGAATTCGTTTTGCTGACTATCGATTTAAATTGGATCAGGAAAAAGGAAAAATGGATAATTTTAGTGCAATTATAAAATAAAAAAAAACATTAAACTACTGTTTGTTAGTAGTTTAATGTTTTTAAAGTGACCACGGCGGGATTTGAACCCGCACGCCCTTGCGAGCACCAGCCCCTCAAGCTGGCAAGTCTACCGTTTCTCCACGTGGCCTTAAAATAAAAAAGGTCATTCGCGATGGCGAACAACCTTTTGTGACCCGACTGGGGCTCGAACCCAGGACCCCATCATTAAAAGTGATGTGCTCTACCAACTGAGCTATCGAGTCAATGCTTCAAGGAAATTATGTGTTGATCACTTTAATTGTGACCCGACTGGGGCTCGAACCCAGGACCCCATCATTAAAAGTGATGTGCTCTACCAACTGAGCTATCGAGTCATATTCTTTCCTTGAATGCGGGTGCAAATATAAGGACTTATTTTTAATTTTTCCAAGCATTTTTATTATAAATTTGTCTTTTTTTATCAATATATCTTAACGTCTTAATTTATAAGGTTTTATTCTATGTCAAAAATTGTGTTATTAGGTTATATGGGTTGCGGAAAGTCGACTATTGCGGGAAGATTGTCAAAAAATATCAATGTTCCCTTTGTGGATCTTGATCAATATATTGAAGAAAAAACAAAATTGTCCATAAACGACATCTTTGAACAACGAGGTGAGATCTATTTTAGAAAATTAGAGCATGAGCTATTTAAGGAACTATTGGCATTGCCGGATTCCCTTATCATAGGTTTAGGAGGAGGGACGCCTTGTTATGCCAATAATCATCAGTTCTTGCAACAAGATGACGTAGCATCTTTTTATTTAAAGGCATCTATAGATACTTTGTTCAATAGATTGTCAGTAAATAAGAGTAAAAGACCTTTAATTGCTAATAAATCGAATGAGGAGATGAAGGAGTTTATAGCTATGCATGTTTTTGAGCGTAGCTATTTTTACAATCAGGCTAAATATACGATCAGTGTCGATCAAAAATCTGCGGAAGAAATCTGTAATGAAATTACGATTCTACTAACTTAAATAAGCGTAACTCGTATTATCGGGTTCAAAAACTACCTGAACATGCTCTAGTAGGGAAGTTGATAGCGATATTCCTTTAAAATCGGCTTTAACTGGATACTTTTTGTGATTTCTATCTACAAGTACCGCCGTTTTGAATTTTTTCAGAGGAACCTCTAAGAAATGACGAACGGCGTATATCAATGTTGTTCCGGAGTTTAATACATCGTCAATTAATATAAGTCCTTTATTAGCGTATTCTTCTTTGCTTAATGAAGTGGAAATCGGAAGTTCTGGCTGCTGCTTATTGATCTGTACTTCGCATAAGAGAACTTCGAGAGTTGAAATGCTTCGTAGTTCAGCTGCTATTTTTTCGGCAAAAAGAAAGCCATTATTAGCTATTCCTGCTAGAACTACTTCTTTCTCATCTATAAAAGTCTCATAAATTTGAAAAGCAATTCTTTTTATTTTATGTTCAATTTCTTGATTGGTTAAGATGATGTTTTTATCCATAGCTTTTAATTTTAGTTATTTGGTTTTGCTTTTTACAAATCGTCCTCATCTGAGTGAATTTCATTTCCAAATTCATCAATATCTCTTCTGTCTTTCTTGGTAGGTCGCCCTGTACCGTTTTTGCGATAGTGGTCTTTTGAAAGTTTTAATAGTTCCAAATGTTGGTACACTTCTGCAGGCGTGTCATTGCGACGGTAAATATCAACCAGCTTTGCACTGACCCTATTGTCCGGAATGTCAAGAACGGTTATTATTTGTGTGATTTGATCTTTTCGAAACGTTATTTTATCCGTTGGAAAAACTTCTTTCGATGGTTTGGCTACATTGCCATTAACGGTAACATGATTCTTTTTACAAGCTTCTGTTACCATATTTCTTGTCTTGTAATATCTTACGCACCATAAATATTTGTCTATTCTCATAAAATTTCTAAAATAGGAGTTAAATTGTTTACAAAAATAAATCAATATTGTATCTTGCGCACTTAAAAATCAGCAATAATGAACAAATTTAGGTATTATTTTATTTTATTAATTACAACAGTCTCTTTATTTTCGTGCTCGAAAAGTGATACTCCAGAAATTACCCCTCCAAGGGAATATAGTGTACAATATGCTACTGATCTTGCAGATATCGAAGAATACTTAAATAACTATTATATAACAGTTACAAATAATCCTGGTGCGCCTGACGATCAGGATGTTGTTTTTACTAAAATTCCTGCTGGAGGAACGCAAGACCCTATTATGTCTTATAAAGACAAAACTACCTTTCCTAAATTGTTGAGTAGAGAGGTAAAACTTCATGACATTACTTATAAATTATATTATTTAGTTTTAAGAGAAGGAGTGGGGGAATCTCCCAGTAATGTGGATGAAGTGTACACAACCTATAGAGGAGAATATTTAGAAAATAAGGCAGTAGATGGCATTTCAACGCTTACTACAACTAAATTTGAAGAATGGAAATTTGAACCACAGAGAGCAAATTTAATTGGTTATATTAGAGGTTGGAAAGAAATATTTCCTCAATTTAAAACAGGAACTTATACCTCAAATTCGGATGGTTCAATTTCTTATTCAAATTTTGGAGCAGGTGTGATGTTTATACCTTCGGGATTAGCTTATTATGCTGCAGGAAATAGTAGTATTCCTGCTTATGCTCCGTTAATATTTACTTTTAAACTGTACGAAATTCAACGATTGGATCATGAATTTAATATTTCAAATAATACGCCTACCCCTGACGGAATTCTGTCATATCAAGAAGACTTAGATGGAGATGGATATATGTGGACTAAAGGAGAATTACCTACAGGTGCAGTGAATCCAGATGACACAGATGGCGATGGAATTCCAAATTTTCTTGATGTGGATGATGATGCAGACGGTATTGGAACTAGAAAAGAAATTTCGGCAGCTGATGGTACAATTATTCCTTTTGCAATTATTCCTGATTGTAGTGGTAATACAACCAGTACAACTAGAGTTAGAAAACACCTAGATAAGAACTGTCACTAATACGGTATTTTTATAAAATAAAAATCCCATTCACTTTATTGTGAATGGGATTTTTTTATGTCTGTTGCAAATAAAAGCGATCTGGTTTTGTTAGTTTTGTTTCAAATAGTTTTCGCCACAGACTTCAAGAAAGTGGTGGCAGTTTGATAAAGCGGTGCTGACTTTAATTTAAAATCTAAATTATTATCTTCGAAAAATCAGCTTGCAATGTTTTTCATGTAGATTTTTGCAGATTTGGTAGATTTTCAAAAGAGTTAGGTAGAATTAGAAAGGTGAACAGGATTAATAGTTCAGTTTTTTTTAAAGGAAAATAAAACCTTCTATTATTGAGTTTAAATGTGTTTTTTTTGTCAAATGACGCTAATAAAAAAGCCGTTAACTTTATCAGTTAACGGCTTTTTTTATTTGGATAGAAATATTATTTTCTTTTGATCACTCTTTCTACAGCTTCAACAATGGCTTGATTGTTTAGTTTGTATTTTCCCATTAATTGGTCTGGTGTTCCAGATTCTCCAAAACTATCATTAACAGCAACAAACTCTTGTGGAGCTGGGTTGTTTAATGCTAATACTCTAGAGATGCTTTCGCCAAGACCTCCAAGGATATTGTGCTCTTCAGCAGTAACTACACATTTAGTTTTAGCCAATGATTTTAGAATTGCTTCTTCGTCTAATGGCTTGATAGTATGAATGTTGATTACCTCGGCAGAGATTCCTTTTGCTTCTAATGCTTCAGCAGCAATAAGTGCTTCCCAAACTAAATGTCCTGTAGCAACAATAGTTACATCAGTTCCTTCGCTTAATAGGATTGCTTTTCCTATTACGAAAGGCTCGTCTGCTGGCATGAAGTTAGGCACTACTGGACGTCCAAAACGCAAGTAAGCTGGACCATGGTGATCAGCAAGTGCAAGTGTAGCTGCTTTAGTTTGATTGTAATCACATGTGTTGATTACAGTCATTCCAGGTAGCATTTTCATTAATCCAATATCTTCAAGGATTTGGTGTGTGGCTCCATCTTCTCCTAATGTTAATCCAGCATGTGAAGCACAGATTTTTACATTTTTATCAGAGTAAGCTACTGATTGACGTATTTGGTCATAGACTCTTCCTGTAGAAAAGTTAGCAAAAGTTCCAGTAAAAGGAATTTTACCACCAATAGTTAATCCTGCTGCGATTCCAATCATGTTTGCTTCAGCAATTCCAATTTGGAAAAAACGCTCTGGGTGATTTTTTTTGAAATCATCAAATTTTAGTGATCCAATTAAATCCGCACAAAGGGCAACAACTTTTTCGTTTTTTTGACCTAATTCAGTCATTCCCGCTCCAAAACCTGAACGAGTATCTTTACTTCCTGTATTTGTATATTTTTTCATTTTCTGTATTGAAAGATTAAAAAATTGAAAGATTTTGAGTGGTAATTCAAAATTTGCAATTCAAAATTTAAAATTATTAATAGTCGGCTAAAGTGGATTGATTTTGCTCTAATGCATTTTCTAACTGTGCATCGTTAGGAGCTTTCCCATGCCATGCATGCGTGTGCATCATGTAATCAACGCCATTCCCCATTTCGGTATGTAATAATACGCAAACTGGTTTTCCTTTTCCTGTTTTGGATTTGGCTTCGTTCATTCCAGCTAGAATAGCCTCTAAGTTGTTTCCTTCTTTGATGTCAATTACATCCCAGTCAAAAGCTTCAAACTTAGCGCGAATACTTCCCATTGCTAGTACTTCATCAGTAGTTCCGTCAATTTGTTTTCCGTTCAAATCAACAGTTGCGATTAAGTTGTCTACTTTTTTAGCAGAGGCATACATAATTGCTTCCCAGTTTTGACCTTCTTGTAATTCACCATCACCATGAAGTGTGTACACTAAATGACTGTCATTATTTAGTTTTTTTGCTTGAGCAGCACCAATTGCAACAGATAACCCTTGTCCTAATGAACCCGATGCGATTCGAACTCCAGGTAAATTATCATGCGTAGTTGGGTGTCCTTGTAATCTCGTGTTGATTAAACGAAAAGTTGCTAATTCCGAAACTGGAAAATACCCGCTTCTTGCTAAAACGCTGTAAAAAACAGGAGAGATGTGTCCGTTTGATAAAAAGAATAGATCTTCTCCAATTCCGTCCATATCAAATCCCTCTTTGCGCTCCATCAAGTTTTGGTATAAAGCGACTAGAAATTCAGTACAGCCTAATGATCCTCCAGGGTGTCCTGAATTTACAGCATGTACCATTCGAAGAATGTCTCTTCTTACTTGGATAGTTAAATCGTTTAATTGTTGTGTGTTAGGCTTCATTTTGTGTGTAAAAGTTAAACTATTGCAAATGTAATTTTTATTTTTTCGGAACACAAATGAAATGCAATTTAGTTATCAGGAAACAAGCTAAGTTATCCGCCTGCATTGGGAAGAGACTGGTAGTTACATTTGGTTTTAGAGACTAAAATTTTTAAAATAGATTGCTAATTATTACCTTGCAACTATGTATGAACAATTGGCTAAAAGCATCGGTGAAAAAGTAGTATTGAGCACATCTGAGTTGGAACTGTGTAAAACTTTTTTCATCCCTAAAAAGCTGCGTAAAAAGCAAACTTTATTATTAGAAGGCGACGTTTGTTCGTACAATGCTTTTATCGAGAAGGGGGTTTTACGCTCTTATTCGACTGATGAAAAAGGTAATGAACATACCATGCAATTCGCTTTTGAAGGCTGGTGGATTAGTGATTTGTCAAGCTTTTTATTAGGAAGTGCCTCGACCTACACCATTGAAGCACTTGAAGATGCTGAGCTGTTATTACTAACCTATAACGCTAGGGAAGAGCTGATGCAGCAGGTACCTGTATTTGAACGCTATCAAAGAATATTGCTTCAAAATGCGTTTATAGCTTTACAATCAAGAATTAACGGTGCATTGAATGCTTCTGCTGAAGAAAAATATATCAATCTCACCATTTCCTATCCGGACATCATTACTCGTGTGCCACAACATATGATTGCTTCCTACCTTGGGCTAACTCCTGAAACACTTAGCAGGGTGCGCAAGCAAATTAACCTACGTAAATAAATACTGATCACTTTTCTTGATGTAGATCAATACCATTTCTTATTCCACGTCAAGGAGGTTTGGTAGTCGGTAGTTGTAGTTTTGCCTTATCAAAATCATAAAAATGCAAAACGTAAAAACAATTGCCGTTATTGGAGCCTCTGACAAAAGAAATTTTGCTGTGCTAAATGAGCTAGCCACTCGTTACCAAATGTTATTATTTGATACTAATGAAAAAGCGCTGAACGAAATTTATCAAGCACTGCTCATTCAAAATCGATACGCTACGATTGAACAAATGCCTTGTGCTGTCAATGCTAGTTGGGAGGCTGACATTATTATTCTTTCGGGTTTTTGTACCAATGATGCCGATACCGTTCAAAAAATTAAAAAGGTAGCTACTGCTAAAACGATTATCATCATGGAAAATGATGATGAGTTTACCAAATCTATCAATTACCAAGTGAGTTTTGATCTTATTTTTCCACATTCGAAGATAGTAGAAGTCATAAACATTAATAGTGATGACAGTCAGGAAAAGGAATTTCTTTTAGAGGGTCACGATTCGAGTGCGTTGGATACCGTTTCACACATTTTTGAAGGAATTGGTTTCAATACCTATGTTTCACAAATTAACTAGTGAGGTGTTTTACTGTTTCTAGTACAAACTTAAACTGCTTACTTATTTTAGAATGAGATTGAGATAGCGTTATTATTGGTGATGCAATGCAATAACGATTTTAAAATCAAAATCTCATTAATAACAGAAAAGCCTCAACATACCGTTGGGGCTTTTTGTGTCTGTATACCTTTTTTCAGGATATTTTATTTTTTAGGCTAGTCCAGCCACCTCCATTAAAAACATTTTGAAAGCCATTTGATTGCAGGATACCTTTTGCGGAAGCACTTCGCATACCTGAGGCACAACAGGTGATAATAACAGTATCTTTTTTGAATTTTGTTACCTGAGTATTTAATTCGTTCAAAGGGATGTTAATTGAGTTTTCAAGATGTCCTTGCTTGTATTCTTGAGGAGAACGAACATCTATAATAATGGCGCCTTGCTCAACTAATGCTACGTAATTAGTGGCAGGGCCAATTCCGAAAATTTTTTTAATGAGGTTGATCATTGCTGCTTTTTATTTTGATTTTAGATAATTTACTTCAAGCCAGGATCCGCCATTGTAACACTCAATGCCATTTTGCGTAAGAAATTGTTGCGCTTGACCGCTGCGATTTCCTGAAGCGCAACACAAAATTAAGGGTGAGGCTAATTTTTTTATCTCTTCAAGTCGCTCTGGGATTTCATTTAGTGCAATGTTTATAGAATCTACCACATTGCCTCCCATGAATTCAGTATAGGAACGAACATCTATGACGGTTCCTTTATTTTCTTTAATTAATTTTTCTATTTCCATTTTAATTTAGATAGTTGTACAACAAACAGTTGTTTTTTTTACAAATTTAATACTGAAAATTTGAAAGGACTGTAACATTTGTTACCCACAGCATCGATTGATAGGAATTAATTGAATGATAATGTACTGGAAGTGATAAAATGTACTAGCACTACTGATTATGTTATCGTAACTGCATCAATCTTTTTGCTTTTGATCATCCATTTGCTGCAGCAGTCTTATAATTTTATCTAATTTATCAACTTCAATCGAATTTAGTTTGGATGTAAGTGCTTCGATCTCAAGTTTGGCATCAATATTCGTTTGATAATCAGCTTGCGCTTGCATTCTATCTCTTTCATTTTGTCTGTTTTGAGACATCATAATTATCGGTGCGGCATAAGCTGCTTGGGTCGAAAAAAGTAAGTTCAGTAAAATGAAAGGATAAACGTCCCAATGCTTAACATAGGCAACCATGTTTAAGACCATCCACAAGGTTACGAGAATAGTTTGAATGATTATAAATCGCCAAGAACCCATTCCTTTTGCTACAGCATCGGCTAGTCGACTTCCAAATTCAAGTGTTTCAAAATGGCTTTGATGCCAGTTTTTAGTTTTGCTCATGATTCTGTTTTTTAAGTTGTTTGTTGTTTTTGTTGCATTAGATGAACTAAATCCTGCATTATTTGCTGTCCTTCATCCCATAATCCCAAATTTGATGCTGCATTGATATGCCCTTTGTCACCTATATTAACAAAAGCGCTTTGCCATTTTTCTGCTAGAAACCTTGCTTTATCTATTGTAATATAAGGGTCATTAGTACTAGTTATTAAAATTGAGGGGAACGGAAGCGGTTCAAGCGGTATTGGTGCAAAGTTCCAAGTTTCGGGAGGCGTATGATCACAAGAATCTACATCTGCAGGAGCGACTAATAATGCTCCTTTTACTTTTGGGTCATAGCGGTGTTTACTCCAATGGGTTATTAAAACTGCCGCAAGACTGTGTGCGATTAATACTATTGGACCTTCTACCTGTGCAATTGCGCTATCAAGGCTATTGAGCCAATCTTGCAAGTCAGGTAAATTCCAGTTTTTTTGATTCACTTTTTGCGTATTGGGCAGTTGTTCCAGCCAGTGATTTTGCCAATGTCCCGGAGATGAGTCACCTAATCCAGGAACTATTAATAAGGTATGCGTCATTTTAATTTATCTTAGTAGCGAAAACAAGTTGTACAAAGCTACACAATAAGAGTCTCTATTTTAATATAATTTATGCTTTTTACATAGCATATAAATCAATTTTTATTTGGCTTTAAGTCAATGCATAAATATTAGTTTTATCTTTGGTAAAAAAAGTTATGCGCTATTGTTATCCATTTATGTTTCTTCTTTTTGTTTTTACAATTTATAGTTGCAGTACAAAAAAAATAACCGATGTTTCCTATTTACCTTCCTCAAAATCGGCTGTTGCAGCTACACCTAAATTAAATGTTTTCGTACCGAGAAAAAGCAAGAAGGAATCTCCAATCTTGATTTTTGTGCATGGTGGATATTGGAATAGTGGACGAAAAGGTACCTATGATTTAATGGGACGTAATTTTGCTCGAAAAGGAGTAGTCACCGTTATACCGGATTACACTTTGAGTCCCAATGCTAGTTACGAAGAAATGACTGCTGAAATTGCAGCCGTGATCAAATGGGTTCAATTAAACTGTAAGGATTTTAACGGAGATCCTAAACAAATCTTTATTACCGGACATTCTGCCGGAGGTCACTTAGCGGCTTTAGCGGTTATGAATCCTAAATATGGTATTGAAGTCAATGCAATTTCAGGAATTATACTGAATGATGCGGCTGGTTTAAATATGAAAGATTACTTAGAAAAAAATCCACCAACCGAAGCCTATAATTATATCAGCACATGGACCACAAGTCCTGAAAAATGGAAAGATGCTTCTCCTATTTATTTTATAGATAAAAATACGCCTCCATTTTTAATTTATGTCGGAGAGCAAACCTACGGTTCTATAAAAACAGCAAATAAACAGTTTTTAGAAGCTTTAAAGCCGTTTCAACCCAATGTAAGTCCGATTTACATCAATAAAAAGCATGTTCCAATGGTAACACAATATTTTTATCCGTGGAATGATCGTATTGATGAGGTGATTAAATTTATGGATATGCAAATTAATAAAAAGTAATAGCAGAAGGAGGTAGGGTAAATTTCTTTTGAGTTGTCTTACTTATAGATTGAGAATAAAAATGTTAATCTATAAAACGATACAGTTATGAAAACGATACAATCCTTATTTCTAGTGTTAGCCTTTACTGTTATGACCACGGCCGAGGCGCAAACGACTAAAGTAAATGCTAAAACGCAAGTTGAAGTTAAAAACACTACTGCGTATTATCAGCAAAAGGCGAGAGAAGATGCCCGAATAGAACAAGAATTTAGAGCTGAGAGTAAACGAGAAGAAAAGGCTTTTTGGAAAGAACAAAAAGAGTATGAAAAAAATTTAAAGTCACAAGACAGGCGCGCCTACCGTGTGTATATTGAGGCCAAGAACGATGCGTATGCAAACCATTATCATACTTGCAATGGTAGTTGCCCTCATTCTGATTACTATTACCAGCAAGCGGGATATTATTATTATGAGTACCGTCAACCTCGATATAGCGGTACATCAACTAGAGCAACAATCAATACCAATATAGGAGTCAGTACACCTGCAGTTAGATTGGGATTATAGTACGATAGAGCGGTACAATCGAGAGAAATCTGCTTGCATAGTTTGTGCAAGCAGATTTTTTTTGTTTAAAAGTAAATCAATTGAACACTTATTATAAAAATAGAATTAAGCTTACTTGCTAATTCTTATATAAATTTTAGGCTGTTCTAATTTTCAAGTTGCCTAATTAAACTATCTTTGCCCACTGAAAAAAGCAATTATGAAGTTTGATTTATTACATAAAGACCCGCTATCTAAAGCTAGGGCAGGAAGCATTACTACAGATCATGGGGTGATCGAAACTCCAATTTTTATGCCAGTTGGAACGGTAGCCTCTGTAAAAGGAGTGCATCAACGAGAATTAAAAAACGATATTAACCCTGATATTATTTTAGGAAATACCTATCATTTGTATTTACGTCCGCAAACTGAAATTTTAGAAAAAGCGGGTGGATTACATAAATTCATGAATTGGGATCGTAATATCTTGACAGATTCTGGAGGATATCAAGTGTATTCCCTATCGGCAAACAGAAAAATAAAAGAAGAGGGAGTTAAGTTTAAGTCTCATATCGATGGTTCTTACCACTTTTTCACACCCGAGAATGTAATGGAGATTCAGCGTACCATTGGTGCTGATATCATTATGGCTTTTGACGAATGCACGCCTTATCCATGCGACTACAATTATGCTAAGCGTTCTATGAAAATGACGCACCGATGGTTAGACCGTTGTGTGAATCATTTAGAAAAAGTGCCGGTAAAGTATGGTTACGATCAAGCCTTTTTTCCAATCGTACAAGGAAGTTGTTACAAGGATTTACGTCAACAATCAGCTGAATATATCGCAAACTCCAACCAAGTTGGAAATGCAATTGGTGGACTTTCAGTAGGGGAACCTGCCGAGGAAATGTATGCTATGACTGAGGTAGTGTGCGAAATATTGCCTGAAGACAAGCCTCGTTATTTAATGGGTGTTGGAACTCCAATCAATATTTTAGAAAATATCGCGCTTGGTGTTGATATGTTTGATTGCGTGATGCCAACTCGAAATGCTAGAAACGGAATGTTATTTACCGCAAATGGTACGATTAACATCAAAAATAAAAAATGGGAAGATGATTTCTCTCCAATTGATGAAATGGGAATTACCTTCGTCGATACAGAGTATACGAAAGCGTATTTACGCCATCTTTTTGCAGCCAATGAATTTTTAGGAAAGCAAATTGCAACCATACACAACCTTGGGTTTTATATGTGGTTGGTTCGTGAGGCTAGAAAACATATCTTAGCGGGAGATTTTAGACCATGGAAAGAGATGATGGTTAAAAACATGAATCAACGATTATAAAAAAAACGTTTAAAGTTGTTTTGTTCAAAGTTGATAAATGGTAGTGCTAAAGCATTGCATTTTAAAATTTGAATTTTGAGCTATTAAACCTCATACCTTACACTTTTTTATATGTTAACAATAATAGACCGGTACATCCTAAAACGATACTTAGCCACATTTGCCGCTATGTTATTGATGTTTATCCCTATTGGGGTAATTATTGATGTTTCTGAGAAAATCAATTTCATGATTGAGAATAAAATTCCTTTTCTTGATATTGTAGTTTATTATTATCACTTTACCATTTATTTTGCGAACAGTCTATTTCCTATCTTTTTGTTTTTATCCATTATTTGGTTTACCTCCAAGCTAGCTAATAATACTGAAATCATTGCAATTTTAAGTTCAGGAATTTCATTTACACGGTTTTTAAGACCCTATTTAATTGGTGCTTCGATAATATCGGCTTTCGTTTTGCTGATGGGTTTTTATGTAGTTCCGGTATCTAGCGAAGGTTTTAATAATTTTAGGTATACCTATTTAAGAACCGGTGGAAAAGAACAAATGCGCGGTAAAAGCACGGATGTATACCGACAAATTAACGATAATGAATTTCTCTATGTGAATAGCTTTAATGCGGAGTCGCAAGTGGCTTTTCAATTTGCTTTAGAGAAATTTGATAAAGAAAAATTAGTTTCCAAAATTACGGCTAGCAGAATAAAATGGAATCCAAAAGACAGTACCTACACGATGTATGATTACACTAAAAGGACTGTGGGAGTACTTGGAGATAAAATCGAAAAAGCCGCAGAGAAAAAAACAAAGTTTAGTTTTGAATTGGAGGATTTAACACCAGTTATTTATATTGCTGAAACGCTAAGTTTAAATAAACTAATCACCTTTATTGATAAAGAAAAGGCTAGAGGTTCCTCGAATATCAACATTTATATGGTGGTGCTTTATAAAAAATTTAGTGTACCTGTGTCAGCATTTATTTTGACGATAATTGCGGTTTCAGTATCAGCCATGAAGCGAAGAGGAGGTATGGGAATGAATCTAACGATTGGTATTGCGGTGGCTTTTGGTTTTGTCTTTTTTGACAAAATTTTTGGTGTGCTAGCAGAAAAATCTACTTTTTCTCCCTTTTTAGCCGTTTGGTTTCCTAATTTTGCTTTTGGAATACTAGCGATATTTTTACTACGCAATGCAAAACGATAATCTCAAAAGTTATTTAAACCTACATTTAATTGTATTTATTTGGGGTTTTACGGCCATATTAGGAGCGTTAATTACCATTAGTGCCGATGCTATCGTTTGGTACAGAATGCTTTTTGCGGCATTGTTTTTAGGATTTTTTCTTCTGTTTAAAAAGAAACCTTTTCGCATTCCAATTCGCTCTTTTTTGAAACTAATTTTTGTTGGATTACTAATTGCGTTACATTGGATTTTCTTTTTTCATGCTATTCATGTTTCCAATGTATCGATAACTTTATCTGTTTTTTCCCTAGGAGCTTTTTTTGCTTCCATCTTAGAGCCTTTGTTCTATGGCAGGAAAGTGCTGTGGTATGAGGTTTTTTTTGGGTTAATTATAATTGCAGGCCTTGCTTTAATTATGAATGTTGAGGTTAGCTATTTTGCGGGAATGCTCTATGCTCTTGTATCCATTATTTTAGGTGTTTTGTTTACTTTGATGAATGGTAAATTAATTGAGAAACACGATTCAGCTATTATTGCATTCTACGAATTTTTATCGGGAGTGTTCTTCATAACTATCTATTACTTGTTTCAAGGGAAATTTTCGGTATCTTTTTTCCAGCTAACATTCAATAACTGGATGCTTCTTTTAATCTTGGCGTCAGTTTGTACCGCCTATGCTTTTACCGCTTCTGTGAAAGTAATGGAAAAATTAAGCCCGTACACCGTTATGTTGACTACTAATTTGGAACCCGTTTATGGAATTATTTTAGCTTATTTTATCATTGGAGGAAAAGAGAAAATGAGTGCCTCTTTTTATATTGGAGCTATAATTATTATAATCACTGTAATCTTAAACGGAGTCATAAAACATCGACAGAAGAAAGCTTTAAATCGAGTGCAGCAGTAACTATCGATCAATAATTTAGGACGTTATAAGTACCCTTATTCAGCTATTAGACCAAGCGTCAATTTTTGAAATAAATGTGTCAAGTTTTACTAATTAAATACGTATACCATGCAAAAACATTTGCGATTTAACGAATATAAAGTATTGTTGTACAGACTCTCACTTGCTTATTTGTTTTACTTTATTGCCCGAGTATTGTTCTATTTATACAATGCAGACTTGTTGCGGGTAGAGTCTTTCTCTGATTTTATGGCATTGAGTTATTATGGATTAGCATTTGATACTACGGCAATCCTTTATGTGAATCTGTTATTTATTGTTTTCTCTTCGCTGCCGTTGTGGATAAATACTAATAAAGGGTATCAAAAATTTCTTTTTTATTTTTACTTTGTTACTAATTTACTGATCTATGCGACTAATTTTATAGATTTTATATATTACAAATTTACCTTTGCAAGAACAACGATTGTAGCCTTAGATGTAATCAAGCATGAAACTAACAAGTCTAAATTGTTTTTAAACTTTCTTTTTGAGTATTGGCATGTTTTTATTTTGTTCATCATAAGCGCTATTTTATGGATTTATTTGTACAAAAAAGTTACCGTTAAAAGCTTTAAGCCTGTCAAAATAATACCTTATTTTGGTTTCTCAATAATTGGTTTTTTAGTAATTGCGCTATTGACCATTGGAGGAATTCGAGGAGGTGATTTTAAGAAGTCGACTCGTCCAATTAATTTATTAGATGCCAGTCGTCATGTGAAAAACATCGTACACTCCGACCTAGTTTTAAACACACCTTTTGCCATTTTTAGAACGTTATTTACTAATGGTTTTGCAAAAGTTAAGTACGAAGGAGTGAATCAACAGGTTATTGATCGTGTGGTACAACCTATAAAAACCTATACTAATAACCCAAAAACTAAACCGAACATTGTTGTTTTTATTATCGAAAGTTATGGACGAGAATACATAGGAGCTTTTAATAAAAATAGTAATATCCCCAATTATAAAAGTCATGCTCCGTTTATAGATTCCTTAGCACAGCACAGTATGATTTTTACAAATGCGTATGCTAATGGTAGACAGTCTATTCATGGGATGTCATCTGTACTTGGGGGAATACCTTCGTTTAAGGATGCGTTTACTTCTTCGCCGTATCCTAAACAAAAGATTGAGTCGTTAGTCTCAACGCTGAAGGGTGAAGGCTATGATACCTCATTTTTTCATGGAGCTGCTAATGGTTCTATGGGATTTTTAGGCTTTAGTAATATTTTAGGCATTGATCATTATTATGGAAGAACTGAGTTTAATGATGATTCACAGTTCGATGGGTTTTGGGGTATTTGGGATGAGCCTTTTTTACAGTACATGGAAAAAACATTAGATAAAAAGAAAACACCTTTTTTCGCTTCTGTTTTTACGGTTTCTTCGCACGAGCCGTATAACATTCCTCAAAAATACAAGAGCCGCTTTAAAGAAGGTGGCGTTCCCATTCATAAATGTGTTGAGTATACTGATTTTGCTCTGAAACGTTTTTTTGCGGAAGCGAAGAAAAAGCCATGGTTTGAGAATACTATTTTTGTTTTGGTAGCGGATCACTGCAACCAAATTTTCTATGATGAATATCAAAAACCAATGAATAGATATGCAGTTCCTATCCTAATATATAAGCCTGATAGTAAATATGTAGGTGTAGATAACGATTGGGCACAACAAATAGATATTTATCCAACTTTGCTTGACATGATTGGGTACGACAAGCCTTTTAGAAGCTGGGGTCGCAGTTTGTTTGATAAAAAATCAAGTCAGCCATTTGTAATTAATTCTACGGGAACTATTTATCAGTTTGCAAAAGGCAATTATATCTGTACTTTTGATGGTAAAAATGTACTTGGCTTCTATGATAAAAATGATAAAGCACTGAAGTTTAATTTGATTAAAAATCGAAATACCGAAATGAATGAAATTGAATTGCATTGCAAAGCATTTATCGAAGACTATATGAATAGAGTAATGGATAAAAAACTCACAACTAACTAACAATCGTTTTTATAGGTAATAAGCTTGATTTTAAGCACTTTGAACCTTGTTTATAGTGCTTTTAGTTAAATGTAAGTTGTTACTTTTGCTTTAGTTAAAGATGGCCAAACGTATCAGTTGATAGTTAAATTAAAAATAAAGGGTTGCAAACGATTTAAAATTTTATATTTGCAGTTCCGAATAAAACAAACAAAACGCACAGATCCTATGGAATATTTAGATTTTGAGCTTCCAATAAAAGAGTTAGAAGAGCAATTAGATAAGTGTCTAGTTATTGGACAAGAATCAGATGTTGATGTTACAAATACGTGTAAGCAAATCAACAAGAAGTTAATTGAAACCAAGAAAACTATTTATAAAAACTTGACAGCATGGCAACGTGTTCAACTGTCTAGACATCCTAACAGGCCGTATACCTTAGATCATATCAATGCGCTTTTTGGAGAAACGTATCTAGAACTTCACGGGGATAGAGGTTTCAAAGATGACAAAGCAATGATCGGTGGTTTAGGAAAAATAGGAGGTCAGTCTTTTATGATTATTGGACAACAAAAAGGGTACAATACTAAAACACGCCAATATCGTAATTTTGGTATGGCTAATCCTGAAGGATACCGCAAAGCTTTGCGTTTAATGAAAATGGCAGAGAAATTTGGTATACCTGTAGTAACCTTAATTGATACTCCTGGTGCTTATCCTGGACTAGAAGCTGAGGAGCGTGGACAAGGAGAAGCAATTGCAAGAAATATTTTTGAGATGGTGCGTTTACAAGTGCCAATAATTACCATAATTGTAGGTGAAGGTGCTTCTGGTGGAGCTTTAGGAATAGGAGTTGGAGATCGTGTGTACATGTTAGAAAACACTTGGTATTCAGTTATTTCTCCGGAATCTTGTTCTTCTATTTTGTGGAAAAGTTGGGAGTACAAAGAGCAAGCTGCCGAGGCTTTGAAATTGACTTCTACCGACATGAAAAAACAAAAATTAATTGACGATATTATACCAGAACCATTAGGTGGAGCGCATTACGACAGAGCCACTACCTTTAAAACTGTAGAGCAATATATTTTAAAAGCGTATGATGAATTAAAAGATTTATCAACAGCTGATTTAATAGCTCAAAGAATGGATAAATACACTAAAATGGGTGAGTTTAAAGAATAATCATTCAAAACAGAAGATACAATCCGAAGCCTCGCCGTTTCGGATTTTTTTTTGGTTATGAACAAAAAAACAATACTTATAAACAATATTTTGTAATAACTCAACACTGATTTTTTTTAATTTTGTGTTACTTTCGCTCTATGGAAAACTTCAAAAATATAAATCCGGTTAAGGTAGATAAGTCTACGATTATAAGCCTTGAAAAAGGAAAATTACAACCTCAAGCTATCGAGCTAGAAGAGGCCGTTTTAGGCGCCATGATGATTGATAAAAAGGGAGTTGATGATGTAATAGATATTCTGCAACCAGATGCTTTTTACAAGGAAGCACACAAACATATTTTTGAAGCGATTGTGCAATTATTTACAGATACACAGCCAATCGATTTATTGACAGTTTCCGCACAATTAAAAAAGAATGCAAAATTAGAATTAGCTGGAGGTGACTTTTATTTGATTCAACTAACACAAAAAATATCTTCATCTGCCCATATTGAATTCCACTCGCGTATCATATTACAAAAGTTTATTCAAAGAAGTTTAATCCGAATTTCATCTGAAATTATCGAAGATTCCTATGACGAAACTACAGATGTATTTGATTTGTTGGATAAAGCAGAATCGAAATTGTATGAAGTAACGCAAGGAAATATCAAGCGTAGTTCAGAAACGGCTCAAAGTTTAGTTTTACAAGCTAAAAAACGAATTGAGGAAATTGCAGGACAAGAAGGTTTAAGTGGTGTTGCAACCGGTTTCGATAAACTAGATAAATTAACCTCAGGATGGCAACCTAGTGATTTGATCATTATTGCGGCCAGACCTGCAATGGGAAAAACTGCATTCGTATTATCTATGGCTAGAAATATGGCCATAGATTTTAATATGCCTGTGGCGTTGTTTTCTCTAGAGATGGCATCAGTACAACTAATAACACGTTTGATTTCATCAGAGACCGGACTGTCTTCAGAAAAATTGCGTACCGGTAAACTAGAAAAGCACGAATGGGAGCAATTGAGTACTAAAGTAAAAAATTTAGAAAAAGCACCCCTTTTTATTGATGATACGCCGTCTCTCTCTATATTTGATTTACGTGCTAAAGCCAGACGTTTAGTTTCTCAGCATGGAATTAGAATAATAATTGTCGATTATCTACAGTTGATGACAGCCGGAGGTAATAGTAAAGGTGGTGGAAATAGAGAGCAAGAGATTTCGACTATTTCGCGAAATCTAAAAGCGTTAGCCAAAGAACTAAATGTCCCTGTAATCGCACTTTCGCAGTTGTCTCGTGCCGTTGAAACCCGTGGATCTAGTAAACGTCCTTTGCTATCTGACCTTCGTGAATCTGGAGCTATTGAGCAAGATGCCGATATTGTTTCCTTTTTATACCGTCCTGAATATTATAAAATAGATGAATGGGATGATGATGAAGCTTCGCCTACTGCCGGGCAAGCTGAAATAATGATTGCTAAACACCGTAACGGAAGTATCGAAAATGTTCGATTGAAGTTTATTGGTCACCTGGGTAAGTTTGATAACTTAGATGATTATGGTAGTAGCTTTGATGATTTACCCTCTTCAATGAATCAAGATGAAAGCGCATTTATTACTAAAAACTTACCGTCGGCTCATGATGCATTTGGAAGTAATTTTAATGATGATGAGGATGATGACGAAATGCCATTTTAACAATTTCGTTTATGATTATCAAGTGTTTACCTGTTATGTTAGTAATTTAGTTCGATAAAAGGGTTATGAAAAGTTAAATTTTTGTAGTTTAGCCTTACCTACTGTTTAATTTTTAAAGACTAACCAACAAAACCAAAAAAATGGCAGAAGAAAATATACCACAAAATGTAGCAGTACCTTTAAAAACTGCTAAACAATGGACGAAAAATCATAGAGATAATCTTGAACTTGAGGGTACGAAAAAAAAAGTGAATTCGTACTTAATTACTAGAGAAACTTTAGAAATGGTTTTAAAACTGAATACCACTAAAGTGAGAGCCTATGTAGGTTTGACTGATAAAAACGAGAATACACTAATTTTTGTGGGAGCTGAATTAGAAGAAGGAAGTACTACGTACCGTGATGTTTTTGGCACTGAATTTTTAGGATCAGATCCAGATGAATCGCCTGTTGTATATGATTTTTCAGAACCTAGTCCTCCTGGAAAGCCGGATGGGTTAAGTCCACTATCTTAATTTATAAAATTGCACGAGTTTATAGTCAATACCGGATATATCATTTTATTTATTAATGTGGTGCTTTACTTGAAAGATTTTCTCCAGAATGGTAAGTCTTACAAAATATTTACTTTTTATCTTATCGGAACAGGTTTAATTCAAATACTTTCAAAAATATTTTTGAACTTGTATGCCAATAATTTATTTCTATCACATTACTATTTTATTGGTCAATTTATCTTATTGAGTTTGTTCTTTAAGAGTTTGTTTACTAACCGAATTCAAAAATCGGTAGCCAATTGGATTTTAATAATTGGATTGATCCTTTTGGTCATTCAGTATTCCATAAATCCAGCCGTTTTTTATAAATTTAATTTATTTGAAATATTTGTAACCTCTTTTTTAAGTATCATTTTGGCAGCGATGCATTTGTATAATTTATTAGCAGAGGAAAAAGTATTTTATTATACTACTATAGGCATATTGCTTTATTTAAGCGGGAGTACTATTCTTTTTTTTGTGGGTAATATCACAGCCATTTTAAGTGAAGAATATCAATTTTTACCTTGGACACTCAATGCCTTTTTGGTAGTTATATACCAGCTTTTTATTTTATTTCAATGGAGAAAAATAAGCGACTCTAAGAAAATTATAACTAATAATGAGAATAAACCAATTTAATGAGCAAGAGATCGTTACAATCATTTTGTATACGTCGCTTTTTTTTACAATTATTGCTATTGGAGTAATTGTGTTTTTCTATTTTTCAAGAAAAAAAATCGTTCAAAAAGAGCTAGAGAAAAGAGATCTTGAAATAAAACACCAAAAACAGCAATTACGAGCTATACTTATTACGCAAGAAGCAGAACGGCAAAGAATTGCACAAGATTTGCATGATGATATTAGTTCTAAACTTAATATTGTATCTTTAAACAGTCATCTTTTAACTCGAGCTGGATTATCAGAAAATGATATTATGGAAGTCACAACTAATATTATCAATATGACGGATAAGGCTTTACAAAGTACACGACGTATTGCTCACGATTTATTACCACCAGTTTTAGATAAATTTGGTTTAGATGCTGGTATACAGGAGCTCTGTTCTGAGTTTAATAGTAGTAAAGCTGTGAGAGTAGTGTATGCCAATACTATTAATTTTGATGAATTAGGAAAAGATAAGAGTTTGCATCTATTTCGTATCCTGCAGGAGTTAATTAATAATTCTATTCGACATGGTTCAGCAAAAAACATTTCGATTGCATTTGATGAAGCTACGGGGAATAGATTGTGTATATACAGTGATGATGGTCGTGGCTTTGATATGAATAATAGCGATAATCAAAATGGTCTTGGTATGAAAAACATCCAAAGTAGGGTGGATTTTTTGGAAGGATCAATTGTAATTCAGTCTAAGTTGGGTGGTGGTATTAATGTGAATTTATCTTTTTAAAGTATGAGTGATCCTATAAAAATAGTTCTGGTAGATGATGAAGTGCTTTTTCGAAAAGGTATTTTGTTTTTGTTACGCAGTCAAGAAACTTTTGAAGTAGTTCATGAAGCATCTAATGGCTTAGAATTGATGGAATATTTACAAAAAACCGCTACTTTACCGGATATTGTTATGACTGATTTAAAGATGCCCTTGCTAGATGGCGTCGAAGTCGCTAGAATTATTCATAAAGACTTTCCTTCAATAAAAGTAATAGCGCTTACTAGTTACGATTCAAATAGTTTTATCGCTAATATGATTGATATTGGGGCAGCTTCTTATGTACTTAAGAACGCTACTCCAAATGAGTTGATTAAAACAATTAATGAGGTAGCATCTAAAGGCTTTTATTACAATGAAAATGTTGTAAAAGTAATTCATGAAAATGGTGTAACTAATAGAGTTAGTAAAAATAGTTTTACTAACCATTTTTTGACAAATAGAGAAATAGAGGTATTGCAATTGATTTGCGAACAAAAAACCACCGTTGAGATTGCTGAAACCTTATTTATAAGTCCAAGGACTGTTGAGGGACATAGAAACAATCTTTTACTAAAAACAGAATCTAAAAATATTGCAGGACTTGTATTTTTTGCAATTCAAAATAATATTGTAACTGTTTATAACTAATATGCTATTAGTGTCTTATAAAATAGATGGCCATTATATAGTAGGCTACTATAGATACTATTAGTACGCAAATTCCAATTCGTTTTAATGTAGTCATGGCACTGTTATTCATTTTCGGTTATTCTTTGCAGTTATTTTATATTCCGCTAAGCTATAGAAATCATACAACCTAGATAAGAGTAAAAACACTTGGTTTCGTAGTTTTTTTACAATAATTTTCCACAGTTTTTTTCTTGGAGTAGGCTACAATTGCTTACCTTGTTTGCAATTTTAGGAAATGGACACTTTTCAAATATTCTAAAATATTTACTTAAAAATCTATGACAAACTACAAGAAAATATTGCTTTTGCTACTTCTATTGAGTACTACCCTAACACGAGCTTCTTTTATTTTGTTGCCAATGGATGAATCGACGCAACAAAATCATTTAAAAGCATATGGAATTACTTTTTGGTGTTTAACCAAAGAATATAAAGCAAGCTGGTTATTAAATTATCGTGGTGGTTCATTTTTACTTCCGGACGTAGCCGAAATTAGAAAAGAATGTCAAATTCGAGGGGTTAGCTACGAGGTACTATCTAATGCCGAGGAGGAAAATATACTCAATTTAATAGCGAGTCCTTCTCAAAATATGGAAACGGTCATTCTCGAAAAAGCGCCAAAAATAGCGGTTTACACCCCAAAAGGGAAAATGCCTTGGGATGATGCCGTTACCTTGGTTTTGACCTACGCTGAAATTCCATTTACTGCAATTTATGACGAGGAGGTTTTAAGTGATCAACTCATTCTCTATGACTGGTTGCATTTACATCATGAAGATTTTACTGGTCAGTATGGTAAATTTTTTGGATCTTACAAGAATGTACCTTGGTATATAGAACAAAAAAAAGAGAGCGAGAATTTAGCCGCTAAATTAGGCTTCTCTAAAGTATCACAGGAAAAAGGTGCTGTTGCAAAAAAAATTCGTGACTTTGTTATTGGAGGCGGTTTTATGTTTGCGATGTGTTCAGCAACGGATAGTTTTGATATTGCCTTAGCTGCAGATGGTGTAGATATCTGCGAGCCTATGTTTGACGGAGACGCAAGTGATCCTAATTACCAAGCTAAAATTGACTATAATAACTCCTTTGCTTTTAAAGATTTTATATTAGAGCGCCGACCTGAAAAATACGAGTTTTCAGATATCGATATGACCGAAGTTAGAAAACTACCTATGGAGAAAGACTATTTTAGTTTAATGGAATATTCGGCAAAATGGGATCCTATACCTTCTATGTTGTGCCAAAATCATACTCAAATTGTAAAAGGATTTATGGGGCAAACCACTTCTTTTAATTCTAATGTCGTTAAATCTAATGTACTAGTTATGGGAACATGCGAGTTAAATGGTGAAGCACGTTACATTCATGGTGAAAAAGGAAAAGGTATGTTTACCTTTTATGGAGGGCACGATCCTGAGGATTACCAACATCAAGTGGGAGATCCAGCAACCGTTTTAGATTTACACCCTAACTCACCGGGCTATCGACTTATTCTGAACAATGTTTTATTTCCTGCAGCGAAAAAAAGGAAGCAAAAAACCTAATTCTCACTTAGCTATTTTCTAATCAATATTTTATAAAAGAATGAAATTTGCCTCTGTTTTAAATGAAATTCAAAAAGAAATACAATCATATCCCTCAACAGGAGCCGTTACTACCACTATTCCAGAGTTGGCGAAAGTAAATCCAGATAAATTTGGTATTCACTTAACAACAATCGATAATGACAATTACCAGGTAGGGGACAGCCAAGAACGATTCTCTATTCAAAGTATATCCAAGGCGCTTACCGTAGCTTTAGCCTTTTCATTTTTAGATGAGAAAGTTTGGGATAGAGTGGGAGTTGAACCTTCAGGGACTGCATTCAATTCATTAATACAATTAGAATATGAAAAGGGAATTCCAAGAAATCCTTTTATTAATTCGGGCGCTATTGTTATCGCGGATATACTTTTATCTTGTTTAAAAAACCCTAAAGAAGATTTTTTAGATTTCATAAAAATGATTTCAGGGAGTTCAGTTATAAGGTATAATAATGCTGTTGCCGAATCTGAAAAAGATAATGGTTTTAGAAATGCAGCTTTAGCTAATTTTTTAAAATCTTTTGGTAATATTAAAAACGATGTAGACCAAGTGCTAGACTTTTATTTTCACCAATGTGCGATAGAAATGAATTGTGAAGAGTTAGCCAACTCTTTTTTCTTTCTAGCAAATGAAGGTAAAACAAAGGCTGGACAGCAAATCTTAAATAAAAGTCAGGTTAAAAGGTTAAACGCTTTGATGCAAACCTGTGGGTTTTATGATGAGTCAGGAGAGTTTACTTATAAAGTAGGTTTGCCAGGAAAAAGCGGAATTGGAGGTGGCATAGTAGCACTTTATCCTAAGCAATTTGTTGTTGCTACTTGGTCACCAAAGTTAAATAAAAAGGGAAATTCAGAGTTAGGCATGTTTGCTTTGGAAGCACTAACAACTAAAACAGGACTGTCTGTTTTCTAGTTTGATACTTTTTTTAAAAAGTAAAATGGTTGTTTATTTTAAAGGCTAGATTTTAAATGTATTGCGGTAAGCAATTTTTAAATTAAAGCTACTTATTAGTGCTATAAATTAATTTGTCTAACTTCTTTATTTAGCATCAATACTGCTGTAAAAACTAGTTAATGTTTGTTTATGGTTAGGCGATAGAGATAGCCGTATTCGTCTGTAGCTATGATTAGTTTTTTAGTTGGTGACCACTCTGCAATTATTTCAACTGTAGTACTATCTGCTCGCTTTAGGGAACCAAAGCCCGCTTTTCCTTCAATTAAAACTTCTCCCTTAACTAAGTTTCCATCTTCATCTGATCCTGCTACGGTGTAGTTAGTATGGTTTTTCACCTTATATTTATTTTTTTTAGTTTTTCTTTTTGTAGGTACTGTGTCTGTAGTAGTGTTGTCCATAGTATGATGAGCAATTTCATCTTTAGTTTTGGTGTATTTATATAGTGTTACTTCCTTAGATTTGTTTTTGCATCCTAATAATCCAATCACCAAAAATACGGTTAGAAATGAATATCGTAAGGTTTTCATGTATCGTAAATAATAACAAGCAGTACTAAATTGCTTTAGTGTATGAGTTGTATTGTAGTTGTACATGGATTCAAAGTTGAGTTGACTAGTGTTAGTAGCTTAAATTTTCACCCAATTGCTAGCTATCCATTCAGCAAGTTTTTCTTTGTTACTTTCGTTTTCGATTGTAGTATGCTGTAAAAAAGCTTCTACTTTCTGAAAGCTAGATTTGGTTTTGGGAACTTTAAAGTCCAGTAGGAACTGATTGCAAAATTGGATAACTTCTATTTCTTCCAGCTTATTAATAATTTTGCTGTGGCGAATAGACTCTTGTTCTGCTTTATCAATTGTAGTTATAGTTTGGTAGTAACCGGAATATGCTAAATCTTCATTGTTAAATTTGTACATCGTTTAGGAGTTTATTGGTTCTATTGAGCAAATTTAAATAGTTTTAATTTCATTTCATTACGGTAAACCGTAACGAGCAATGTTTTTTAAATTAAGATTTTAGTATTTATTATAATGACAAAAAAAATCCCAATCGTTAGATTGGGATTTTTCTATAAGTAAGTAAGCTTAAATTGAGTTGATAAAACGTTTATTTTACTTTATTAAGTACTGCTTTGAAAGCTTCTGGGTGGTTCATAGCCAAATCTGCAAGAACTTTACGGTTCAATTCGATATTGTTCTTTTTCACTTTACCCATGAATTGAGAATAAGACATTCCTTCCAATCTAGCTCCAGCGTTGATACGTTGAATCCATAAAGCACGGAAATTTCTTTTATTCACTTTTCTGTCACGGTAAGCGTAGCACATTGCTTTCTCTACCGCATTCTTAGCAACTGTCCAAACGTTTTTACGTCTACCAAAGAAACCTTTGGCTTGCTTCATTATTTTTTTTCTTCTTGCTCTTTTAGCAACTGAATTTACCGATCTTGGCATAATTTTTATGTGTTTTTGTAGCAGGCGGCTTGAATTAAATCAAAAGCACTTAATGGCCATACTCCAAGGTTATTTAAATTGTTTTAACCTAAAGAATGTCTTTAGTCTAAGGTTTGAAAGTCACATGTCAAAAGTCTAAGACTTTCTAACTTTCAGACTTTCTAACTTTCGACTTATTAGATAATTCTTAATTGTTGTTTGATGCTTTTCATATCTGTTTTGTGAACTAACGCTGAATGTGTCAAAGCTAATTTACGTTTTTTAGATTTTTTAGTCAAGATGTGACTTTTAAAAGCATGCTTTCTTTTAATCTTTCCAGAACCAGTAACTTTAAAACGTTTCTTGGCGCTAGATTTGGTTTTCATTTTAGGCATTTTTTCCTAGTGTTTTAATTTATTCTTACTTACTTATCTTTTAGTCTTAAAGTCGAAAGTCTTATAGTCATAACGTATAAACTTTAGACAATACAACTTTCGACTTTGGACTTAATTATTTCTTCTTCTTCGGAGCAATGAACATAATCATTCTCTTTCCTTCAAGAACAGGCATCGCTTCTACTTTACCATACTCTTCTAAATCAGTTGCTAATCTTAACAATAAGATTTGCCCTTGATCTTTATAAATGATAGAACGACCTTTAAAGAAAACGAATGCTTTTAATTTAGCACCCTCTTTCAAGAATTTTTCTGCGTTCTTTCTTTTAAATTCGTAATCATGCTCATCTGTTTGAGGTCCAAAACGAATCTCCTTAACAGTAACCTGTGTAGATTTAGCTTTCAGGATTTTATCACGTTTCTTTTGCTCGTAAACAAATTTCTTGTAATCCATGATTTTACAAACTGGCGGCTCAGCATTTGGTGAAATTTCAACTAAATCTAGTTCAAATTGATCCGCTAAACGTAAAGCTTCCGAAAGTTTAAAAACTCCTGGCTCTATGTTTTCACCTACAAGACGTACTTCTTGCACTCCACGAATAAGATTGTTTATTCTGTGGGCATCCTTTTTTTCTACGCGAGGTTGATAACCTCTGTTGCTTCTTATTGCTATGACTTTATAATTTAAGTTAAACTGTAAATACTTTTAATGTTTTTTTGATCTCTTCATCCACTATAGCAGCGAATTCTTCAATGGTAACGGTAATATTGCCTTTTCCTTCTTGGCCATGTCTACGGATAGATATAGTTCCATTTTTCTCTTCTTCTTCACCTACAATCAGCATAAAAGGGATTTTTTGCATTTCGGCATCCCTAATCTTTTTACCAATAGTTTCACTACGGTTGTCAATGAGCCCGCGAATTTCGTGATTTTCTAGCAAATCTAAAACTTTTTTGGCATATATTTCATATTTCTCACTCAAAGACAATATAATAGCCTGTTCTGGCATTAACCATAGTGGGAAATTTCCTGCTGTGTGTTCTAAAAGTATTGCTATAAAACGTTCCATAGATCCAAATGGCGCTCTGTGAATCATCACAGGTCTGTGCAATTCATTGTCTGATCCTTTGTATGTCAAATCAAAACGTTCTGGTAAGTTGTAATCTACCTGAATCGTACCTAACTGCCATTGTCTTCCCAAAGCATCTTTCACCATGAAATCCAACTTAGGACCGTAAAAAGCAGCTTCACCGTACTCAATTACCGTGTTTAAGCCTTTATCTGCTGCAGCGTTGATAATTGCGTTTTCTGCTTTCTCCCAGTTTTCGTCAGTACCAATGTATTTTTCTCTATTCTCTTTGTCTCTTAATGAGATTTGAGCAGTAAAGTTTTCAAATCCTAAGGAACCAAATACATAAAGGACCAAGTCAATTACTTTTTTGAACTCTTCATCTAGTTGTTCTGGAGTACAAAAAATATGCGCGTCATCTTGAGTAAACCCACGTACACGGGTTAAACCATGTAATTCTCCACTTTGTTCGTATCGGTAAACAGTACCAAATTCAGCATAACGCTTAGGTAAATCTTTATATGACCAGGGTCTTACATTATAGATTTCACAGTGGTGAGGGCAGTTCATTGGTTTCAATAAAAACTCTTCTCCTTCATGTGGTGTGCTTATCGGTTGGAAACTATCTGCACCGTATTTAGCATAATGTCCTGAAGTTACGTATAATTCTTTCTGACCAATATGCGGTGTAACCACTTGTTCGTATCCCGCTTTCTTTTGTGCTTTTTTCAAGAATTGCTCTAAACGTTCTCTCAACGCGGCTCCTTTTGGTAACCATAACGGCAAACCTTGACCCACTTTTTGAGAAAAAGCAAACAATTCTAATTCCTTACCAAGTTTTCTATGGTCTCTACGTTTTGCTTCTTCAAGCAAAAGTAAATATTCAGTTAAGTCTTTTTGCTTAGGAAACGAAGTTCCGTAAACACGGGTCAATTGCTTGTTTTTTTCGTCTCCTCTCCAGTAGGCTCCCGCAACGCTCATTACTTTCATGGCTTTGATAATTCCGGTATTCGGAATATGACCACCGCGACATAAATCAGTAAAGGTATCGTGATCACAAAAAGTAATCGTACCATCCTCAAGGTTGGAAATCAGCTCTGTTTTGTAAACATTGTCTTTATATATTTCTAGAGCTTCCGCTTTAGATACCGGGCGCAAATTAAATTCATGCTTACCGCGTGAAATTTCAAGTACACGATCTTCAATTTTCTTAAAATCTGCTTCCGTTATTTTTTGATCTTCAAAATCTACGTCATAATAAAACCCATTGGCTATGGCAGGTCCAAGAGTCAATTTAATACCAGGATACATTTCCTCTAAAACTTGAGCCATTACGTGCGAAGTCGAATGCCAGAAAGCTTTCTTTCCACCTTCGTCATTCCAAGTATATAAAACAAGACTACCATCCGTTGTCAAAGGAGTGGTCGTTTCAATGGTGGTACCATTAAATGATGCCGAAATCACGTTTCTAGCAAAACCTTCGCTAATGCTTTTAGCCACTTCCATCGGAGTCACATCTGCTGCGTACTCTCTAATTGACCCATCGGGTAAAGTAATCTTAATCATTGTTTATTAATTTAAGAATGCAAATATAAACCATTACAAAAACACATCCAATATATATGTGTGGATTGTTTCATTATTATTAGGTTACGATGCAGTATGTTAAATGTGGTTTTGGTATTGGTAGAAAAGGGTTGCTTTTTGGAGCTATTTCCTGCTATTCGTTTCAATCTTTTACGGGGATAAAAATCCCCATAAAAGGATTTCCACTGCTATCAGGGCTAGGAGAGTAGCGGTGTAAGTGATAATCTGTTTAACAGACGAACAGCTCTAATTCATTCTTGGAATCTAGTTCATTCTTTCCATAATATAAAAGGAACAAATATGTGTGATCATAACCGAAGAACACACTACAGCAGTCAATCTGAAGAAATCTGTATCATCTGTGCGCCAATAAAATCCAATTATAATTACAGTATATATAAGAATAGCAAGAAGTAGAATACATATAAACAGTAAAGCCTTCAAATCCGCGTCATCCGCGTTCCAATAAAATCCAAGTACAAACATTATATATAAAAGGTACAATTGATAGAGTATACATAAACAGTAAATCCGCTAAATCCGTGTTATCCGCTTTCCACTAAATTCCAAATACAATTACATTATATATAAGAGGTACAATTGATGGAATACACATAGACAGTAAATCTGCCAAATCCGTGTCATCCGCGTTCCAATAAATTCCAAATATAATGACAGTATATATAAGATGAACAATTGATAGAATATATATAAGCAGTAAATCCGCCAAATCCGCGTTCCACTAAATTCCAAATCCAATTACATTATATATAAGAGGAACAATTGATAGAATACACATAAACAGTAAATCCGCCAAATCCGCGTGCCAATAGAATCCAAACTTAACCACAACCTACATAAATAAGAATAGTTATAACAACAGCTCACGGTAAAAAGTAAATCTGCATCATATGCGTTCCAAATAGCTCCAAACTCCAAGAACAATTGAGTAAAACCCCAAACAATACCTTGTATTTGCTCATTCTGTATTCCTTTTTTCCTACAATTATAAATTGTATCAATTCTTTGGTAGTTGTAATAATATTGTTTTCAGTGTTTTAAAATATAAGGTAATAAAAAGATAAAAAAAAAATGGTTGTAAAGTATTGTTTAACGCTAAAGACTCACTACTTTTGCACCCGCAACAACGAAGATGTTCACTGACAGACTGACAAGTAAATGAGATATTAAGAGGAAGAAATTTTTCAAAAAAAATATCAAATAAAGCTTGTGAGATTAGAATTTACGTTTTACATTTGCATCCCGCAAAACACGGAAAGTTCCTTGAGATACTGGTAAGAAAGAAATAGAAATTAACAGAAATAAAATTCTAAAATAATTTTAAATTTTTCTTGCGAGTTCAAAAAGAAGTAACTACTTTTGCACCCGCTTCGAGAGTCACGATAAGTGATGAAGGAGAGGAAAAAAAGATACACACGTTCGTAGACATATTGAATTGACAGCCGTTTTAAGAGAAATCTTGAAACAAAAGAATATGAGTAATGAGATCGAGAGATTAAAAAATGAACCGATAGATCTTCAGTCAAAAATAAATAGCTTAGTAATAAGCAAATAATATACGATGAAGAGTTTGATCCTGGCTCAGGATGAACGCTAGCGGCAGGCTTAACACATGCAAGTCGAGGGGTATAGTTCTTCGGAACTAGAGACCGGCGCACGGGTGCGTAACGCGTATGCAATCTACCTTTCACAGAGGGATAGCCCAGAGAAATTTGGATTAATACCTCATAGTATTATAGAGTGGCATCACTTTATAATTAAAGATTTATCGGTGAAAGATGAGCATGCGTCCCATTAGCTAGTTGGTAAGGTAACGGCTTACCAAGGCTACGATGGGTAGGGGTCCTGAGAGGGAGATCCCCCACACTGGTACTGAGACACGGACCAGACTCCTACGGGAGGCAGCAGTGAGGAATATTGGACAATGGGCGCAAGCCTGATCCAGCCATGCCGCGTGCAGGATGACGGTCCTATGGATTGTAAACTGCTTTTATACAGGAAGAAACCACTCTACGTGTAGAGTCTTGACGGTACTGTAAGAATAAGGATCGGCTAACTCCGTGCCAGCAGCCGCGGTAATACGGAGGATCCAAGCGTTATCCGGAATCATTGGGTTTAAAGGGTCCGTAGGCGGTTTAGTAAGTCAGTGGTGAAAGCCCATCGCTCAACGGTGGAACGGCCATTGATACTGCTAGACTTGAATTATTAGGAAGTAACTAGAATATGTAGTGTAGCGGTGAAATGCTTAGAGATTACATGGAATACCAATTGCGAAGGCAGGTTACTACTAATATATTGACGCTGATGGACGAAAGCGTGGGTAGCGAACAGGATTAGATACCCTGGTAGTCCACGCCGTAAACGATGGATACTAGCTGTTGGGCGCAAGTTCAGTGGCTAAGCGAAAGTGATAAGTATCCCACCTGGGGAGTACGAACGCAAGTTTGAAACTCAAAGGAATTGACGGGGGCCCGCACAAGCGGTGGAGCATGTGGTTTAATTCGATGATACGCGAGGAACCTTACCAAGGCTTAAATGTAGATTGACCGGTTTGGAAACAGACTTTTCGCAAGACAATTTACAAGGTGCTGCATGGTTGTCGTCAGCTCGTGCCGTGAGGTGTCAGGTTAAGTCCTATAACGAGCGCAACCCCTGTTGTTAGTTGCCAGCGAGTCAAGTCGGGAACTCTAACAAGACTGCCAGTGTAAACTGTGAGGAAGGTGGGGATGACGTCAAATCATCACGGCCCTTACGCCTTGGGCTACACACGTGCTACAATGGACGGTACAGAGAGCAGCCACTGGGCAACCAGGAGCGAATCTACAAAACCGTTCTCAGTTCGGATCGGAGTCTGCAACTCGACTCCGTGAAGCTGGAATCGCTAGTAATCGGATATCAGCCATGATCCGGTGAATACGTTCCCGGGCCTTGTACACACCGCCCGTCAAGCCATGGAAGCTGGGGGTGCCTGAAGTCGGTGACCGCAAGGAGCTGCCTAGGGTAAAACTGGTAACTAGGGCTAAGTCGTAACAAGGTAGCCGTACCGGAAGGTGCGGCTGGAACACCTCCTTTCTAGAGCCTTAATTGTTAGTTGATTTATCAACACGTTAGGGAAAAAGACGAAAAGAGCTAAAGGTTTTTTAGTTTTAAGATTTTATTACTCTTGCTGTTAATTTATAAAAAAATTGAATAAAAGAATTTAAGAATAAGAGTGTCTCGTAGCTCAGCTGGTTAGAGTACTACACTGATAATGTAGGGGTCGACAGTTCGAGTCTGTCCGAGACAACTATTTACCTTAAATAAGGAAATTCTAGAGTTGAAAAGCAACAAAAATTAGTGCTAGTCACTAATTACTGTTCACTAGTCACTCATGAAATGGGGGATTAGCTCAGCTGGCTAGAGCGCCTGCCTTGCACGCAGGAGGTCAACGGTTCGACTCCGTTATTCTCCACGAATTTGGTCATAAAGTCCAAAGTCGATAGTCCAAAGTCCTAGACTTTAAGACATTTGACTTTACGATTTTAGACTAAATAAAGTTCATTGACATATTGAGATAAGAAAAATATTAAAAAGTAGAAAGCATTTTACTTGTTTATCATTAGGCAAGTAGAAAGAACGGCATTCTTAATTGAATGTTGGTACAATAAGCAAAATAAGGGCGTATGGGGGATGCCTTGGCTCTCAGAGGCGATGAAAGGCGTGATAAGCTGCGAAAAGTTACGGGGATTGGCACACACAATATGATCCGTAAATACCTGAATGGGGCAACCCACTAGATTGAAGATCTAGTACACCGATAGGTGGGCAAACCCGCTGAACTGAAACATCTAAGTAGGCGGAGGAGAAGAAAACAAAAGTGATTCCGTAAGTAGTGGCGAGCGAACGCGGATTAGCCCAAACCAATGTTGTTACGGCAATGTTGGGGTTGTAGGACCACGACATTTTATGTATGAAGAATTAGAATCTACTGGAAAGTAGAGCCATAGAAGGTGATAGCCCTGTATAAGTAATGAATATAATAGATAGTGGTATCCTGAGTAGGGCGGGACACGAGAAATCCTGTCTGAATTTGGCGGGACCATCCGCTAAGGCTAAATACTCCTGAGAGACCGATAGTGAACCAGTACCGTGAGGGAAAGGTGAAAAGAACCGTGAATAACGGAGTGAAATAGATCCTGAAACCATACGCTTACAAGCGGTCGGAGCCCTTTCGTGGGGTGACGGCGTGCCTTTTGCATAATGAGCCTACGAGTTAACGTTGCTGGCAAGGATAAGTGGTTAAGCCACGGATCCGTAGCGAAAGCGAGTCTGAATAGGGCGCTTTAGTCAGTAGTGTTAGACGCGAAACCGTGTGATCTACCCATGGGCAGGATGAAGCGCTGGTAACACAGTGTGGAGGTCCGAACCGGTTGACGTTGAAAAGTCTTCGGATGACCTGTGGGTAGGGGTGAAAGGCCAATCAAACTCGGAAATAGCTCGTACTCCCCGAAATGCATTTAGGTGCAGCGTTAGTTATAAAGTTATATAGAGGTAGAGCTACTGATTGGATGCGGGGGCTTCACCGCCTACCAATTCCTGACAAACTCCGAATGCTATATAATGTTCACTAACAGTGAGGGCTTGGGTGCTAAGGTCCAAGTCCGAGAGGGAAAGAACCCAGACCATCAGCTAAGGTCCCCAAATATATACTAAGTTGAAAGAACGCGGTTTGTCTGCATAGACAGCTAGGATGTTGGCTTGGAAGCAGCCATTCATTTAAAGAGTGCGTAACAGCTCACTAGTCGAGCGGACGAGCATGGATAATAATCGGGCATAAGTATATTACCGAAGCTATGGATTTACAATTTATTGTAAGTGGTAGGGGAGCATTCTATCAGGGTAGAAGGTGTGTTGTAAAGCATGCTGGACTGGATAGAAAAGAAAATGTAGGCATAAGTAACGATAATGCGGGCGAGAAACCCGCACACCGAAAGACTAAGGTTTCCACAGCTATGCTAATCAGCTGTGGGTTAGTCGGGACCTAAGGCGAACCCGAAAGGGACAGTCGATGGACAACGGGTTAATATTCCCGTACTACTGTTAACTGTGATGGGGTGACGGAGTGATGAAAGTGCCGCGAACTGACGGAATAGTTCGTTGAAGTACCTACCTATAAGGCCCGCAGGCAAATCCACGGGCTTTGGGGAAATACGATAGTACTCGGCGTCTTCGGACAAAGAGATAGTGCACCTAAGGGCTTCCAAGAAAAACCTCTAAACTTCAGGTTAATAGTACCCGTACCGCAAACCGACACAGGTAGTCGAGATGAGAATTCTAAGGTGCTCGAGAGATTCATGGCTAAGGAATTAGGCAAAATAGACCCGTAACTTCGGGAGAAGGGTCGCCAGCAGCAATGCTGGCCGCAGTGAAGAGGTCCAGGCGACTGTTTATCAAAAACACAGGGCTCTGCAAAATCGTAAGATGAAGTATAGGGCCTGACACCTGCCCGGTGCTGGAAGGTTAAGAGGAGATGTTATCTTCGGAGAAGCATTGAATTGAAGCCCCAGTAAACGGCGGCCGTAACTATAACGGTCCTAAGGTAGCGAAATTCCTTGTCGGGTAAGTTCCGACCTGCACGAATGGTGTAACGATCTGGACACTGTCTCAGCCATGAGCTCGGTGAAATTGTAGTAACGGTGAAGATGCCGTTTACCCGCAGTGGGACGAAAAGACCCTGTGCACCTTTACTATAGCTTAGTATTGACCTTGGATAAATGATGTGTAGGATAGGTTGGAGACTGTGAAGTGGCGTCGCTAGGCGTTGTGGAGTCATTGTTGAAATACAACCCTTTGTTTATCTGAGGCCTAACCCCGCGATTGCGGGGGACATTGCTTGGTGGGTAGTTTGACTGGGGTGGTCGCCTCCAAAAGAGTAACGGAGGCTTCTAAAGGTTCCCTCAGTACGCTTGGTAACCGTGCGAAGAGTGCAATGGCATAAGGGAGCTTGACTGAGAGACATACAGGTCGATCAGGTACGAAAGTAGAGCATAGTGATCCGGTGGTTCCGCATGGAAGGGCCATCGCTCAAAGGATAAAAGGTACGCCGGGGATAACAGGCTGATCTCCCCCAAGAGCTCATATCGACGGGGGGGTTTGGCACCTCGATGTCGGCTCGTCACATCCTGGGGCTGGAGAAGGTCCCAAGGGTTGGGCTGTTCGCCCATTAAAGTGGCACGCGAGCTGGGTTCAGAACGTCGTGAGACAGTTCGGTCTCTATCTACTGTGGGCGCAAGAAATTTGAATGGATCTGATTCTAGTACGAGAGGACCGAATTGGACTAACCTCTAGTGTATCTGTTGTCACGCCAGTGGCACCGCAGAGTAGCTACGTTGGGAAGGGATAAGCGCTGAAAGCATATAAGCGCGAAACCCACCATAAGATGAGATTTCTTTTAAGGATCGTGGGAGATGACCACGTTGATAGGCTATAGATGTAAAGGCAGTAATGTCATAGTCGAGTAGTACTAATAATCCGTAAGCTTATGTACACTTTTCCTGCGGGGTAACCCGCAGGGAGAAACTTTCTCCCTTCGACTTCGCTCAGGGCAAGTCAAGATTAATACTTTTTTCTTTATCTCAATGTGTTAAGATATTATGTAATGTTAATTAGCAAATAGCTAATTTACCCATTGCAAAACGACCTTAAGGTGGTTATTGCGGCGGGGCTCACCTCTTCCCATCCCGAACAGAGTAGTTAAGCCCGCCTGCGCAGATGGTACTGCAGTTATGTGGGAGAGTATGTCGTCGCCTTTCTTTTTAAAAACCCTGATTCAATCGAATCAGGGTTTTTTATTAATTTTTTATACAAAAATTAAGGTACCTTAGCTCAGATGGTAGAGCAATGGACTGAAAATCCATGTGTCCCTGGTTCGATCCCTGGAGGTACCACATCATGCTCGGATGGTGAAATTGGTAGACACGCTGGACTTAAAATCCAGTGAACAGCAATGTTCGTGCGGGTTCAAGTCCCGCTCTGAGTACTAGAAACTTCAATTAGTTAATTCTAATTGGAGTTTTTTTTTATCCCACTGTTAACGATGAAATTGTTCTTTTTAAAAAAGTAGTGTACCGTTTTCTCTTTATCGGAAATATGTAGTTGTTTTGTTTGATTCTCTTAGAGTTTTGCATAAGTTATTTTCGTGAAATTATTTTAAATGTTGACTTATAGATTTGGCGGTTATAGTATTAGAAATGCTTCAAGTTATGTAAAAAGATATTTACTCCTTCATTGGCTCTTTTTTATTACACTTTTATAGACAAATTTTGGCTTTTTATTCTGCTTTGGTAGGTTGCTGACCTTATTTTATGTGATGCTATGGATATCAAAAATTTGATTTGTTCCCCTCGATTTGTTGTATTGTGTAGTTTTTATCGTTGTATTAATTTAACGTTAAATGCATTTTCTTTTAAGATTTATTTAAGCTATGTTTCTATTTTCCCATATAATAATCCTTATTTTTGTATTCAAAAAATAATTTAAATGAAAAAACTTATTTTGTTTTTGGCAATAGCGATGTTGTCAAATTTACAAGCGCAAGAAAGACCTAAATTGGTCGTTGGTATCGTTGTGGATCAGATGAAAATGGAATATTTGTACCGATTTTCAAATGATTTTTCAAATGATGGTTTCAAAAGGTTATTGGGGAATGGATATACGTTTCAAAATATGCATTACAATTATATGCCAACGTATACTGCCCCAGGACATGCTTCTATTTATACAGGAACAACTCCATCAGTTCATGGAATTGTGAGTAATGAATGGTTTAGTAGAAAACTAGGTAAGGAAATGTACTGTACTGATGATGCAGATGTTACCACCATTGGAGATGGAACGAAGGATGAAGGTGAAATGTCTCCAAGAAACTTGTTAACGACTACAATTACTGACGAGTTAAGATTGGCTACTAATTTTCAAGGTAAAGTTATTGGCATTAGTTTGAAAGATAGAGGTGCTATTTTGCCTGCTGGTCACTTTGCTAATTGGGCTTTTTGGTATAGTAAGACAGGTGCTTTTATTTCTAGCTCTTTTTATGGTCAAAAATTACCTGATTGGGTTCAGAAATTCAATGACGAAAAGCATTATATGCCATACATTAATAAAGGATGGGACTTATTGAAGCCAAAAGCTACTTATAATGAAAGTTTGGAAGATAATAATCCGTATGAAGGAAAATTATACAATAGTGCTGCTCCTGTGTTTCCTTATGATTTGAAAGATATGTATGCAAAAAATGATGCTGGTGTCATACGATCTACGCCTTTTGGAAATAATCTTTTAGCTGAATTTGCTATGAAGGCAATCGAAAAAGAAGAATTAGGAAAAGACAATATAACCGATTTCCTTACAGTTAGTTTTTCTTCAACAGACTATGTAGGTCATTTATTAGGTCCTAGATCTATGGAATTGCAAGATACTTATTTAAGATTAGATCAAACCATAGCTGAGTTTTTGAATTATTTGGATAAAACGGTAGGTAAGGATAATTATTTGTTGTTTTTGACTGCCGATCACGCAGGGGCGGAAAATGTAAATTATTTGAAGGATAACAAGTACAATGTTAGCAGTATAAACCCAAAGGATATTCGAACTAATTTGAAGGATTTTAGTATGAAAACTTTTGGAGCTGATCTAGTTTTAAATTATTCGAGCTTTAATTTATTTTTCAATAAAGACATTATCAAAGCTAAAAACTTAGACTTAGCTGTAGTAAAAGCAAGTTTTAAGTCGTACTTGATGACTCAAGATTATGTTAAAAGAGTATACACTGAGGAAGAGGTATTGAACTCGACTGGTAATGATTATTATTTAAATTTTATTGCAAAGGGTTATGATGTTACTCAAAATGGTGATTTAATCATTTTGGATAAACCAGGGTATATTGAATATCAAGGTACCGGTACGTCACATGGTACGACTTATACCTATGACACTCATGTTCCAGCCATTTTTTACGGATGGCACATTAAAAAAGGAGAGTCTTATGCTAAAAAAGCAATAACAGAAATAGCGCCAACCATTGCTCAAAAAATTAGAGTAGCGCTTCCAAACGGTACTGAAGCTCAAGTTTTAGAGGAAATTTTGAAAGATTAATTATTTATAGGACGAAAAAAAAGGTGTATTTTAAAAATACACCTTTTTTGTTTTTATACTTGAGCAGTTGCAGGTAATGGAATTTGATTCTTCAACAAATCTTCAAAAGTTTCGTGGGCTCTAATTAAATGGCCTTGTCCGTTCATCCATAAAACCTCTGCTGGTTTGTATCTTGAGTTATAGTTCGAAGCCATTGAATAACAATAGGCTCCTGCATTTCTAAAACTTAAAATATCACCCTCTTTAATTTCCTGAATTCTGCGGTTATTAGCGAAAGTATCTGTTTCACATATATATCCAACTACGGAGTAGAATCGTTCCTTACCCTTAGGGTTTGAGATGTTATCAATATGGTGTTGCGAACCGTATAACATTGGGCGAATTAAGTGATTAAAACCGCTATCTACCCCAGCAAAAACTGTTGAAGTTGTTTGTTTAATAACGTTTACTTTCACTAAAAATGAACCCGCTTCGCTTACCAAAAATTTACCTGGTTCGAATATTAAGGTTAGGTCTTTACCGTACTCCACGCAAAAAGCATTAAATCTTTTAGATAGTTTTTTACCTAATTCTTCAATATCTGTTTCGATATCGTCTTTTTTGTAAGGTACTTTAAATCCGCTTCCGAAGTCTAGGAACTCTAAGTTTTTGAAGTTTCTTGCTGCATCAAATAATATTTCGGCTGCATACAAGAACACTTCAATATCAAGAATGTCAGATCCTGTGTGCATGTGGATACCCACAATATTCATTTTAGTGTTTTCAACAATACGTACAAGATGTGGTAGTTGGTGAATTGAAATTCCAAACTTACTATCAATGTGTCCTACAGATATATTAGTATTTCCTCCCGCCATAACGTGTGGGTTGATGCGTATACATACAGGAACATGAGGATGTTTTGTTCCAAATTGTTCTAGTATCGAAAGGTTGTCGATATTGATTTGAACTCCCATTGCATGTACCTCTTCAATTTCTTCAAGTGATACACCATTAGGTGTATAAAATATTTTTTCTGGATCATATCCTGCGTGCAATCCTAATTGGACTTCTTGAATAGATACGGTATCTAGTCCTGAACCCATTTCTTTTAGTAACTGTAGTATTGCCACATTTGACAATGCTTTCATTGCATAATTAATACGCAACTTTTCCACCTTAGAAAATGCTTTTGTTAATCGGTTGTACTGCGATTCTATTTTATCGGCGTCATAAACATATAATGGACTGCCAAATTGTTCTGCTAATTGTAGAAGGTCTTTTGATTGCATTGTATTTAATTTTAAGCAAATTTATCATTCTTCAGTTGTATTCACAAGTTAAATGGGTATATCTAACAAAATATAACAATAAGTTACAAATTAAACATTAGGTATGGTTTAAGTCTTGTTTTCGGGTGAGGGATGGCAGCGTATAGCCCACAGTCCCGTTTTTTAGGGACGAGGACTTGCAGCGAACAGCCCGACCATACAAGAACGCTAGTGGCTGTATGGGCACCTCCAAAAACCAAAAATGACTGTTTACTAGTTTAGTTGAACAGTCATTTTTATTTTATAGACTAGGTAAGTCACCAGTGCCTTTGGTTGGTAAATTGGTCGATCCCATTAAATAAAGGTCAACGGCTCGTGCGGCTTCTCTTCCTTCAGAAATTGCCCAAACTATTAGTGATTGTCCGCGTCGCATATCACCAGCAGTGAATATATGAGGTACATTTGTTTGGTAATTTGTTGCCTTATAGTTACTTCTTGGATCGAGCTCAAGTCCTAATTGATCGCTTAGCGTTTTCTCTGGTCCCGTAAATCCTAGTGCTAATAAGGCTAGGTCACAAGGCCATATTTTTTCGGATCCTTCTTTTTCTACTAATTCTGGTCGGTTTCCTGCTGTCATTTTCCAAGCTACCTCTACTGTTTTTAGACCTACTAATTCTCCTTTATCGTTGGCGATAAATTCTTTGGTATTGATTAGCCAGTTTCGTTCGCATCCCTCTTCGTGTGATGAAGATGTTTTTAATTGCAAAGGCCAATAGGGCCAAGGCGTACTATCGCTACGTCCTACAGGTGGCTTAGGCATTATCTCGAAATTGGTAACTGATTTAGCACCGTGACGATTGGATGTTCCGATACAATCTGAACCTGTGTCACCACCTCCAATAACGATTACATCCTTGCCGGTAGCTTTTATTTGATCAGCTATAGTTTCTCCATATAATACTTTCGTTTGCTGACTTAAGAAATCCATTGCTTGAACTACGCCTTTAGTTTCTATTCCTTTTGTAGGCAAGCTTCTTCTTTCTGTAGAACCACCGCATAGCACAACAGAATCAAATTGATTGAGTTCTTCAACAGTGTAGTTTACACCAACGTTCACATTAGTTTTAAAAACAATTCCTTCGGCTTCTAGGATGGCTACACGCCTGTCGATGATTCCTTTTTCTAATTTAAAATTTGGAATTCCGTATCGTAACAATCCACCAATAGCATTGTCTCTTTCAAAAACGGTAACCGTATGTCCTGCTCGGTTTAGTTGTTGTGCAGCCGCTAATCCTGCTGGTCCTGAGCCAATAACTGCCACTGTTTTACCCGTGCGTTGCACAGGAGGTTGTGGTTTAATCCATCCTTCAGCAAAACCTCTTTCGATTATATTTTTTTCAATATTTTCGATAGCTACAGGTTCTTTTATGATTCCCAATACACATGATTTCTCACAAGGTGCAGGGCATAAGCGACCAGTGAACTCAGGAAAGTTATTGGTAGATTGCAAAATGGCTAATGCATTCTCCCATTCCTCCTGATGCACCATATCATTGAAATCAGGAATCAGATTCCCCAATGGACAGGAGCTATGGCAAAACGGAATTCCGCAATCCATACATCTCGATCCTTGTTCTTTAATTTCGTCTTTTGCTAAAGGAATGGTAAACTCATTATAGTTTGAAACCCTTTCCTGAACTGCTATATTATCTTCGTTTATTCTATCGTATTCTTTAAATCCACCTATCTTTCCCATAACTATGCTATTAGTTCTTCAATTTTCTTTTCTTCTGCTAATCGTTGCAATGCGATTTTATAATCTCTTGGCATTACTTTAATGAAATGCTTTTGCTGATTATTCCAGTCTTCCAAAACGCGTTTTGCTAATGGGCTATTGGTATACATCGAATGATTTTTAATCAATCGTCTAAGATGTGTGATGTCTTCTGAATCTAATGTTTCTAAGTCCACCATTTCCATATTGCAAAGTCGGTTTTCAAATTGTTTCTTTTCGTCAAAAACATAGGCAATTCCTCCGCTCATTCCAGCGGCAAAGTTTCTACCTGTTTTTCCAAGAACCACTACTGTTCCGCCCGTCATGTATTCACATCCATGATCTCCAATTCCTTCTACAACAGCTGTGGCACCTGAATTACGGACACAAAAACGTTCACCAGCTATTCCATTAATGTACGCTTCACCAGTGATGGCGCCATACAATGCCACGTTACCAATGATAATGTTATCTTCGGGTTTAAAGGTAGCAGTAGGAGGTACCTTAATAATTAGTTTTCCTCCAGAAAGACCTTTTCCTAAGTAATCATTACAGTTTCCGTGGATTTTGAACGAAAGACCATTGGTCGCAAAAGCACCAAAACTTTGTCCTGCAGAACCTTCGAAATCGACCAGAATAGTGTCCTCAGGTAATCCTTGCGCTCCATAAATTTTAGAGATCTCGTTACTTAAAATAGCACCTACAGATCGATCAGTGTTCTTAATTTTGAAGGTTACTCTCGTTTTTTCTTTTCTGTAGATGGACGGTATAGCTTCTTTAATAATTTGGAAGTCAAGAACATTTTCTAGTCCGTGATCTTGAGTGGTTGTATTGTGATTAGGTACCGTTTTAGCTTTTTCTGGTTTGTATAAAATCGTTGATAAATCTAAACCGCTAGCTTTGTAATGCTTTATCGCTTTATTGACATTTAGTTTTTGCGATTGACCTACCATTTCTTTCAAAGTTCTAAAACCTAACGAAGCCATGATTTCTCTTAGTTCTTCGGCAATGAAATACATGAAATTAATGATGTGCTCCGGTGTTCCTTTAAAGTTTTTTCTTAATTCAGGATCTTGAGTTGCAATACCCACTGGGCAAGTATTCAAATGACAAGCACGCATCATGATACAACCGGAAGCAACCAAAGGTGCAGTAGCAAAACCAAATTCTTCTGCTCCAAGCAAGGCAGCAATTGCTACGTCTCGACCTGTTTTTAACTGGCCATCACATTCTAAAACAACGCGACTCCTAAGGTCATTTAAAATTAAGGTTTGTTGTGCTTCAGCAAGACCAAGTTCCCAAGGAATACCCGTATGTTGCAAAGAAGTTAAAGGTGCAGCACCTGTACCTCCATCGAATCCAGATATTAAAATCACATCGGCTTTTGCTTTGGCAACACCTGCGGCGATGGTTCCTACACCAACTTCAGAAACTAGCTTTACGTTTACACGAGCTTCGCGATTGGCGTTTTTTAGGTCGAATATTAGTTGAGATAAATCTTCAATAGAGTAAATATCGTGATGTGGTGGTGGTGAAATTAGACCAACGTAGGGCGTTGAATTTCTTACTTCGGCAATCCATGGCACTACTTTTTCTCCAGGAAGTTGCCCTCCTTCACCTGGCTTAGCGCCTTGTGCCATTTTTATTTGAATCTCTTTGGCACTAGTTAAATAATTAATTGAAACACCAAATCGGCCAGAAGCCACTTGCTTGATAGCACTATTTTTGGAGTCTCCATTGACTTCTTTTTGAAAACGTCTTGGATCTTCTCCTCCTTCACCAGAATTACTTTTACCACCAATTCGGTTCATGGCTATGGCAAGGTTTTCATGAGCTTCTTGACTGATGGAACCGTACGACATGGCACCCGTTTTGAATTTCTTTACGATTTCTGTCCAAGGTTCTACTTCATCAATTGAAATTGGATCCAAGTTATTGAACTCAAAAAGCCCTCTAATTGTCATCAATTTTTCACTTTGGTCATTGACCATATTAGAGTACTCTTTATAACTTTCAGGACTATTCAAGCGAACTGCTTGTTGTAACTTAGCTATAGTTGTTGGGTTGAACATATGTTTTTCACCTGTTCGTCTCCATCTGTAAATACCTCCAATTTCAAGGGATAGTAAACTAGCTACCTTAGAATTTGGAAATGCTTTTTGATACCTCTTTTTGATTTCCTTTTCAACTTCAGTTAAGCCTATTCCTTCAATTCGAGAAGGAGTGTATGGGAAGTATTTAGTCGTAAATGTTTTGTTTAATCCTAAAATCTCAAAAATCTGAGCCGCTCTGTACGAGTGTAGCGTCGAGATTCCAATTTTATTCATAATCTTTAATATTCCTTTTGCAATTGCTTTGTTGTAATTAGCAATGGCATAGTCAGGATCAATATTAGTGATGTGTCCCGTCGAGACTTGTTCTCTAATGATTTCGTTTACCAAATAGGGGTTGATAGCACTTGCTCCGTATCCGAAAAGTAGAGCAAAATGATGCGGCTCGCGGGGTTCAGCAGATTCAATTATGATTCCGAATTTAGATCGAACCCTTAAAATGTTTAAAGAGTGGTGAATGTACGAACACGCTAGCAACATAGGAATTGGAGCCATCTTGTCGCTCACACCTCTGTCTGAAAGTATGATGATATTGTGTCCTTCAGAAACCGCTTTAAAGGTAGCTTGCACACATTGTTCCAAAGCTCTTTCTAAACCGTTTACACCTTTATCAATCTTGTAAAGCGTTGATATTGTTGCTGCTTTAAAGTCAGGATGATCAATATTGCGTATTTTATCTAAATCTTCTTTAGAGATAACTGGATTTTGAATTTTTAGCTTTTTACATTGCTTAGATTCTATCTCAAAAATATTGAAGTCACCACCAATTGCAAGACTAATATCAGTGATGATTTCTTCACGAATACCATCTAACGGCGGGTTGGTAACTTGCGCAAATAATTGTTTGAAGTAGTTATACAATAGCTGTGGTTGATCTGATAAAATAGCTAATGGAGTGTCATTCCCCATGGAACTAATCGCCTCAGCACCTTTTGCTCCCATTGGGGTAATGATCGTTTTAAGATCTTCGATGGTATAACCAAAAAGGCGTAATCTAGTTTCGTAATCTAGGTTTTCAGTAGGTGTAGTATTATTGGTATACGGAATTTTAGCTAATTGTAATAAGTTCTCGTTTAACCATTGTCTGTAAGGGCGTTTGGTTACAATAGCATTTTTAATTTCGTCATCTTCAATAATACGACCTTCATTCATATCTACTAAGAACATTTTTCCTGGCTCCAAACGACCGTGCTGAATTACATCTACTGGATCTACATCGAGCACTCCAATCTCTGAAGACATGATTACAAATCCGCTTTTTGTCAAAGTATAACGGGAAGGACGCAAACCATTTCTATCTAATAATGCTCCAATAACATTACCATCAGTAAAAGGAATCGAAGCGGGTCCGTCCCAAGGTTCCATAATGCAAGAATTAAACTCATAGAAAGCTTTCTTGTCATCTGACATGGTTTGGTGCTTTTCCCAAGCCTCAGGAACCACCATCATCATGGCTTCGGGTAAAGATCTTCCTGTCATTAATAGTAGTTCGATAACCATATCCATCGACGCTGAATCTGATTTTCCTTCTAAAATAATTGGAAATAATTTTTTAATATCGTCACCAAATACGTCGCTTTGCATTAACTCTTCACGAGCACGCATTCTGCTTATATTCCCACGCAAGGTGTTAATTTCTCCATTGTGACACATGTATCTAAACGGCTGTGCTAATTCCCAAGACGGAAATGTATTGGTAGAAAAACGCTGATGTACTAGTGCAAGCCTAGTCACTAAATCAGTATCGGTTAAGTCAGTGTAATATCTACTGATGTCTTCCGGCATCAATAATCCTTTATATATTATGGTTGTTGTAGAAAGGCTTGAAAAATAAAAACGATGGCTTTCGGATATTTTAGAATTGATAATGGCATGTTCTCCTATTTTACGGGCCGCGAATAATTTAGCATTAAATTGTTGCTCTGTCAATTCTAAACCATTTTTACCAATGAAAACTTGCTTTACTGTAGGCTCTTTTTCTGCCGCAATTTGTCCCAAATTAGAAATATCAACAGGTACATCTCTCCATCCTAAAACTTTTAGGTTTTGGTCACTTACCGCTTTTTCAAAACTGAGGATACAAAAATCTGTTTGGTTTTTTTTCTTTGGCATAAAAACCATACCGACAGCATATTCTCGAACTTCGGGAATTTCGAAATCGCATACTTTTTTAAAGAAGTCATGCGGAATATCAAAAAGTATCCCTGCACCATCTCCTGTTCGTCCGTCTGCACTTACGGCACCACGATGTTCTAATTTTATTAAAATATCTAATGCTTTATGAATAATGTCATTAGATTTAATTCCGTTTAAATTACAAATGAATCCTGCGCCACAATTGTCATGTTCAAATTCTGGCAAATAAAGGCCTTGTTCTTCTACTTTCATGCTATTGTTTTTTTTATACAAAAATAAAGATTTCGTTATGTATAATGCATCAAAAACAGACTAAACACTAAATTTTTACGGTAATATGATATTTTTAGTAAATAAATGATAATACTGTTGTGGATGCGCTAGTGAATTGTCGATTTACTAATTTGAGCTTTATAATAGTAGTGTAACGGAATAACAGCAAGGCAGTCGATTGTTATATTAATCAAGTTTACATCGTTTTCGTTGTTTTTTATTCTAATCTTGATTGGAATTGTTAAATCCGCTTTTTGTGTTTTCAACTTGTTTGGTTTCATTGTTTATATTTTAGAATTTTAAATAGATAAAACATTTCTCAGTTTAGATGAATTTTGTTATTTTTGCGGTACTTATATTCTGAAATAACTTCAGGATTCAGACAAATTCTATATTATGAACATACACGAATATCAAGGAAAAGAGATTTTAGCTAGCTACGGAGTTCGCATTCAACGTGGAATCGTTGCTAATAACGCGGTTGAAGCTGTTGCTGCTGCAAAACAATTAACTACTGAAACGGGAACGAGTTGGTATGTTGTAAAAGCCCAAGTTCATGCAGGTGGACGTGGAAAAGGTGGAGGAGTAAAATTGGCCAAAAACTTGCAACAAGTTGAAGAGATTTCTGAGCAAATTATTGGGATGCAATTAGTTACGCCTCAAACATCTGCTGAAGGTAAAAAAGTACGTAAAGTGCTAATCGCTGAGGATGTTTACTATCCTGGGGAATCTGAAACTTCTGAATTTTATGTTTCTGTTTTATTAAATAGAGCTAGTGGTCGCAATATGATTATGTATTCTACTGAAGGTGGAATGGATATCGAAGAAGTTGCTGAGCACACTCCTGAATTAATTTTTACTGAAGAGGTAGATCCTTCTGTTGGACTTCAAGGTTTTCAAGCAAGAAGAATTGCTTTTAACTTAGGTCTTTCTGGAAATGCTTTTAAAGAAATGGTGAAATTCATCGATTCTCTATACAATGCTTACGTTGGATCTGATGCTTCAATGTTTGAAATTAACCCAGTATTAAAAACATCTGATAATAAAATTTTAGCTGTTGATGCTAAAGTTAATATTGACGATAATGCTTTATACAGACAAAAAGCATACGCTGAAATGCGCGATGTTTTAGAAGAAAACCCAATTGAAGTTGAGGCTAAAGAAGTAGGATTGAACTACGTTGATCTTGATGGAACAGTTGGATGTATGGTTAACGGAGCTGGTTTAGCAATGGCAACTATGGATTTAATTAAGTATGCTGGTTTTGAGCCTGCTAACTTTCTTGACGTAGGAGGAACTGCTGATGCAAAACGTGTTGAAACTGCGTTTCGTATTATCTTAAAAGATCCTAATGTAAAAGCAATTTTGATTAATATCTTTGGTGGTATCGTTCGTTGTGACCGTGTGGCTCAAGGAGTTGTTGATGCTTACAAAAATATGGGTGATGCTATTAAAGTGCCAATCATTGTTCGTTTACAAGGTACTAACGCAGCAATTGCAAAAGAATTAATCGATAATTCAGGAATGCCAATTTTATCTGCTGTTGAATTTCAAGAAGCAGCTGACCAAGTAAAAGCAGCACTTTCTTAATTTAAGAGCTATTTATATATTAAAAAATCCTGAGTGTGAGCTCAGGATTTTTTTATGTCTTGTTGTGAGTGATTATTCATTCACCAAATGAATTTTAATACTAGCTCCCTAATTGTTGCAGTGCATCCGATTCATAAATGGCAAAACCTTTTTTGTTTTTTTGTGCCAAAGCAAAAAGAGCCTTCGCAACTGTATTTCCTTGAATGGGCTTGTATTTTTTTAAGTTTCCCAAAAGTAAAAATGAAAACGTTTTCATTAGAACTGCTCCAATTCGTTCGCCAAATCTGAATTCTTCCCTATCTCCTAATAATAATGAAGGCTGAACAATAGAAACACTTTCGAAATCTGAATTTTTAAGAAAGGACTGAATTTCACCTTTGGTTTTTAGATAAAAATTAGATGAATTTTCGTTAGCACCAAGTGAAGATATCAGTAGAAACTGTTTTACACCATTTTCTATTGCAATAGTCGCAAATTGTCTAGGGTATTGGTAATCTACTTTTCTAAACGCTTCTTTGCTTCCTGCTGTTTTAATTGTTGTACCGATAGTACAATAGAAATCATCCCCTTTTATAAGGTCTTGATAGCTTTTAGGCTGATCGAAATCTACTATATGTTGCCTTAATTTTGGATGTTTTATTCCACTATCGCTTCTTACAAAAGTGACTACATTATTATAGTTTTCACTTTCTAATAAGATTTCTAATAGATGTCTACCAATTAATCCAGTGCTACCAATAAGTAAGGCAGTTTTCATAGACTATTTATTTTTACCAAAATTAAATTTGACTTTTTCTACCACCTGAACTTTATTATTTCCTTTTGGGAATTGTTTTTTCGAAGGTTTCTTTGCAGGTGATTTAGATTTTGTAGGAGCTTCATCGCCTCTAGCTTTCTCTGCATCTCTTGGTTTAGCCTTAAATTCGGGTCTTTCTTTAGCTCCGTCTTTAGCAGGAATTTGTGCTTTATGCTTTGCTAAAACATCCTTAGGGTTTTTAGGGTTTTCCTTAGTTCCTCGTAAATGAATAACTAGCCCGTTAAGGAAGTTACGCAAAACTTGGTCACCACATTCCATATAGTTTTCATGCTTTTCGTCGCGGAAGAAAGCACCTAATTCTGATTTTGTAATTCTAAAGTCTACAAGCTCTAAAATTTCAACTATTTGATCATCACGTAACATTAGCGCTACACGAAGTTTTTTAAAGATATCGTTATTTGTCATGGATTTATTTTTTACAAAGGTACGTTTTTATAGTAATTCAGCAGTTAATTATTTAAGATGCTTAGTGTAGTCGTACTCCAGTGCCGTTAACGTCAGTATATTCTATTTTACCGTTTGATATGGTAACACCTTTTGCAATGTCTTCCTTTAGTAGTAAAGCGCCATCCATGTCAACATAATCAAGTAAAGGAAGCAAATGCGCAATTGCCGATATACCCACAGTTGACTCGGTCATGCAGCCTACCATGGTTTTTAGTCCAAGTTGGCGAGCTTGTTCAATCATTTTTTTTGCAGGTGTAATGCCGCCACACTTCATTAATTTGACATTGACACCATGAAAGTGGTTGTGGCATTTAAGTACATCTGTTTCGATAATACAACTTTCGTCTGCTACTATGGGAAGAGCTGATTTTTTAAAAAGTTCTGCATGTCCATCCCAATTATCTGCTGGTAGTGGTTGTTCTAAAAATTCTACGCCTAATTTTTTTAAGGAAACGGAATTTTCCAAGGTCTGTTGTACTGACCAACCACAGTTTGCATCAATTCTAAAAATGGCGTCGGTATGCTTTCTTAGTTCGGTTACAATTGCCAAATCATCTGTAGTGCCTAGTTTAATTTTATAAATTGGCCATGGTTTCTCCTTCATTTTTTGGACCATTTTTTCGATGGTATCAATCCCTATTGTATAATCTGTCAAGGGATTGTTATGAATAGAATAGTTCCATAGTTGGTACAATTTCTTATTTTGCCTACGAGCATATAAGTCTGTAAACGCTACATCTAAGGCGCACAAGGCAAAAAGATTATCCGTGAAATGAGGTTGCATTGTATTCCAAAACTCCTCTGGTTTACAATTAGAACTAGCGGCTATTATCGTCTGTACTTTTTCTAAATCGTTTACAATTCGTGCTGTAGTTATATTGTAATACGGATTAGAAGTTGCTTCGCCATATCCTGAAATACCGTCACATTTTAATTCCACAATAACTGTGGGCTGTATGTCGATTGATTTTCTAGAAATGCTAAAGGTGTGTTGTAGCTTTAAGTCGAAAGTCCTAATGATTAATTCCATGCTATTATTTACTTTGTTTTAATATTTTAGCCATTGAATAGCTTGAACGAAGCCATCGCGCCAAAGTTTTTCATTATGTTGTCCCCCTTTGACAATTTTCTTCTCATTGAGGTTTAAGCAATAGCATCTTTTTGAATTTAGTAGCGTTTCCATTTTATTTAAATCGGTCACCATATCATCACTTTCTTTATCGCCACACATGAAATAGATTTTACTCCTGATTTTATTCTGGCTTTGTGTATAATTATAAATTTCATTTGAAAACCAAAAGGAAGGAGAGAACACTCCAGCTTTTCCAAAAACTTTAGGGTATTTTAAGGTTGCATAAAAGGACACTAATCCTCCTAATGAACTTCCCATGATGATGGTGTTTTTTGCCGCAATTTTGGTTCTATAGGTAGAATCTATATGAGGTTTTAAAGTTGTTACGATAAAATCTAGGTACTCATCTGCCTTTCCTCCTCCATATTTATCATTTTTGAAAGGGGTAAGTTCCTCCATTCTTTTTTCGTTTCCATGCTCAATACCCACTACAATAACTTGTGCTTGCAAACTATCTAATTTTTCATCTACATTCCATTCACCAGCATAAGATGCTTTGGCATCAAATAAATTTTGAGCGTCGTGCATATAGATGACACTGTATTTTTTATTGGAAGCAGTATAACTTTTAGGAAGATAAAGCCATATTTTTTTAGTGGTATGTAATTGTGGTGCATTAATGGTAAAAGTAGCTACTTGCGGACTTAGTTGCTGTTTTTGTGCAGTGACAGTCGTAGCAAATGCTAAAAGGAAGAATAAAATAATGTTTTTAATGCTGCGCGGTTTTTGTAAATTCATTTAGAAAAGGATATTTTAGCTAAAAATAGCAAAAACATGGATATTGAAGAAGAAAAAAAGAGCTTACTTTTAGAAATGATTGCATTTGCAACGGTTGATGGTCACTTGCATAAAAAGGAATATGACTTTCTTTTTTTGATAGCGAATACATTAGCGATCAAAAAAGGGGAGTTTAACGATTTATTCCATCAAGAAGCACCACAAAAAGTCTTGCAATCGGAATTTAAACGAATTCAACATTTTTACAGATTAGCTCTTTTAATGCATAGTGATGGTGTTTTGCACGAAAAGGAGGTAACAACAATTTATCAAATAGCATTAGCTATGGGGTTAAACCCTACCGCGACTAAACGTGTTTTAGAAAAAATGAAAAGGGCACCTTACACTACAATTGAGGCAGGCGAGCTGCTACAAATATTTAAAGAACAGCATAATTAACTAAGCTGCTCTTGTAGTTTTTTGATATCGTCACGTAATTTAGCAGCTTGCATGAAGTCCAATTCCTTTGCTGCTTTTTCCATTGATTTTCGCTTTTCGCGAATGATTTTCTCAAGCTCAGGTTTAGACATATAAGCAGTTTCTGGCTCAGCAGCAGCATCTACATTAAGGCCTAGTTCATATTCTACCAAAGGATTTTTGATAAAGGCACTCTCAATTTTTTTGTTAAGTGCTTGAGGGGTTTGGTTATTAGCTGTGTTAAAGTTGATTTGCTTCGTACGACGGTATTCTGTTTCGTCAATAGTTTTTTGCATGCTGGCTGTTATTTTATCAGCATACATAATTGCTTTTCCATTGATGTTTCGCGCTGCTCTACCAATAGTTTGTGTTAACGAGCGATGACTTCTAAGGAAACCTTCTTTATCTGCATCTAAAATCGCTACTAATGAAACTTCGGGTAAATCCAAACCTTCACGAAGCAAGTTCACACCAATTAAAACATCAAAAATTCCTTTTCTTAAATCCTGCATAATTTCGATACGCTCCAAGGTATCCACATCTGAGTGTATGTAGCGGCATCTGATATTAACTTTTGTCAAGTATTTTGCTAATTCTTCGGCCATTCTTTTGGTCAAAGTGGTCACTAGAACGCGCTCATCCAGTTCACAGCGAACTTGAATTTCTTCAATTAAATCATCAATTTGATTTAGACTTGGTCGAATTTCGATTACGGGATCTAATAATCCAGTAGGTCGAATGACTTGCTCTACAACGACACCTTCTGTTTTTTGTAGCTCATAATCAGCTGGTGTTGCAGACACATATATTACTTGATTTTGCATCGCCTCAAACTCTTCAAATTTTAAAGGTCGGTTGTCCATGGCGGCGGGTAACCTAAAACCATACTCTACTAAGTTTTCTTTTCGGCTTCTGTCACCTCCATACATGGCGTGTACTTGCGACAGTGTGACATGGCTTTCATCGACAACCATTAAATAGTCTTTAGGGAAATAATCTAGCAGACAAAAGGGTCTGGTACCTGCTAAGCGTCCGTCAAGGTAACGGGAATAATTTTCGATTCCCGAACAATAGCCTAATTCCCGAATCATTTCTAAATCAAAATTAGTGCGCTCTTCAAGTCTTTTTGCTTCAAGATGTTTTCCTATTTCTTTAAAATAATCTACTTGCTTAACTAAGTCTTGTTGAATTTCCCAAATTGCACCTTGAAGGACATCGGGAGAAGTAACGAACATATTGGCAGGGTAAATCGTTAGTTTTTCAAATTTTTCAATTACTTGAGCTGTTTTTACATCAAACGATTCAATTTCTTCAATTTCATCACCAAAAAAGTGAATTCTAAAAGCATCATCAGCATAGCTAGGATATACTTCAACTGTATCGCCTTTAATTCGGAAATTTCCGGGAGTAAAGTCGGCTTCAGTTCGAGAGTATAAACTTTGCACTAAGCTGTGTAGTAATTTTGTTCTAGAAATCGTTTGATCTCTTTCTATTGCAATAACATTTTTTTGAAATTCAACTGGATTACCAATACCGTATAAACAAGAAACAGAAGCAACCACTAAAATATCGCGACGTCCAGACAGTAGGGAAGAGGTGGTGCTTAATCGCATTTTCTCTAGTTCCTCGTTAATGGATAGATCTTTTTCAATAAAAACTCCCGTAACCGGCATGAAGGCTTCGGGCTGGTAATAATCGTAATAGGAAACAAAATACTCTACCGCATTATTTGGGAAAAATTGTTTGAATTCTGAATACAATTGCGCTGCCAAGGTCTTGTTGTGAGCTAAGACTAAAGTTGGTCTTTGCACTTCTTGAATCACATTGGCAACCGTAAAAGTTTTACCTGATCCCGTTACACCTAGAAGGGTTTGGAACTGATCGCCATCGATAATTCCTTGTGTTAATTTCTCGATCGCTTGTGGCTGATCTCCTTTGGGTTGGTAATCGGATACTACTTGAAAATTCATGTTTAGGGAGGCATTTTTAGTCCTACAAAGTTACGAAGTTTATCTTCATTAAAATAGGAAAGTAAATGCCAAAAAAAAAACCATTCGAGTTAACGAATGGTTTTAAAAATTTAATGAAGTATTTATCTAGAAACTAAAACTTAATCTAGCAAAAACAAATCTTCCGTTTTGACCAAATTGAGATACGTTTCTTGAATACGTAAATTGATTTGAATTAGATAAATCGATAGTTGTGGGAGCAGCAGTATAATCAATTGCTCCGTTTACTAATCTAGGTCTGATCGCAGTTGTAGGACCAAAATTGGTATCAGGATAAATATCCAAGATATTATTGGCACCAACAACAATTTTTGCAGATTTGGTAAAGTTGTATGCAACAGATAAGTCTGTTATTACTTTTCCTCCCCAAACTGGATGTTCTGTCTCCACAACTTGTCCATTAATTATGGCTCCGTCTATTTTCCCATCTCCATTGGCATCAACGGTGTTTGGGTCAGTAACTGCTCCAAAGTATACATTTCTCAAAAAGAAGTCAAACTTTTTAACTGAAAGGGAGTTGGTTAAATTTGCTTTTACTCTAGGAACGGCCTCTTCAAGATATACTCTACTAGTTTCAGAATAATATCTATTAATTTGACCATTAGCCTCTAATATTGGAGAAGCCTTAATAGCGCCTACTCTTCGTGTATTTGAGATTGTACCTGATAAATCAGTTTTTAACGTTAATCCGTTTCCAATAATTCCTTTGTGGCTAATTACAACATCCAAACCTTTTGATTGTGTGTCAATTGCATTCGCGAAAAAAGTAGCGGCAGTTGCATTGGCAGAATCAAACAAAGCATTTAATTGAGCAGCTGGAGTTCCAGCAGCTGGAGTTCCTCCGGGTCTAGAAAACTGATCAGTAAGTACCACTCTATCATTGATTTTTACAATGTAAGCATCTGCTGTTAATGTAATTTTCGCTTCTGGAATTTTCGCCGTGAAACCAATACTTGCGCTTTGAGACTCTTCTTGTTTCAATTGCGGAATTCCTAATAATTTAGCTGCAGGAGAATCGTTACTGAAAGTTCCTACTTCAAAAGGTACACCACCTACGAATTGAGTAGCAGTCGAATTAAAGTAAATTTGGTGTAAGGAAGGTGCTCTAAATCCTGTTGAAATTGCTCCACGAATATTTACATTGTCAGTTACTTTGTAACGAGAAGCTAATTTGTAATTAGTTGTTCCACCAAAATCAGAATAATTTTCATATCTCAATGCTCCGTTCAATAACCATTTTTCAGTGACATCATACTCTAAATCGGCATATATAGCACCACTGCTTCTTCCTTTATCAACTGCATTGGCTGGTTTGAAACCGGGGAAAACTTGAGATGCCCCTGGGCGAAGTTCTCCTGCATTTGATCCGGTATAATAAAATGAAGAAACTTTAATGTTGTTTGGAGTAGCTGCAGTAACCACATTTCCGTTAATATCGTAAGTATTGTAAGATTCTGGTTGTCCTTGATTGATTTGAAAATTTTCATGTCTGAATTCTGCTCCAAATGCTACGTTCAGTTTGTCAAACTTCTTACTGATATCGAAATTAGTGGTGTTTTGAGAAAAAGCTAAACCTCCAGCATCAAATTCCGTTGGTGAATTTTCTCTTAACGTCGCGTTGGATGTATTTTGAATGTTATAATCAAATGCATTTCTTCCAAAAGTATTACTCAAATCAAAATTCCAAGATTCAAATATCTTACCTCTAAGTCCAGCTGCTGCTGATACATCGTTTATTGTAGAGTGTATTTCTGGTAAAAATCCATTTGGATATAAACCAGTGTAAGCTCGAGATTGGTTTGGTCTTCTGTAAAATCCTGCCGCTTCACCAGCTCTGTAACTAGTTCCTCCAAAAGCATATACTTCTAGGTTTTCATTGATAGGGTAGGCTGCATTTACAAAAAATTGTGCGCTTTGTAGCGAGGATTGCCCAACTTTCATGTTAAAATCACTTCGCTGTAATTTTCTGTAAGCTAATTCTCCATCAGTTGCATCAAAATTTAAAGCAGTTTGCATCGCTCCAATAGTCATGGCGTTGCTAATTGCTAATTGTTGTGCTGGTGAAAAATAAGTAGGTACGTTGCTTTTGATTAACGTTAATATTTGAGCTGAATTAGGAGTATTGTTTATATTACCAAACAAGGCATTAATATTAGTTCCTCCTTCAATAGCTCTTTGTTCAATAGCATTGTAAGCATTAAATATATTTCCAGTTGCATCTTTGGCTCTGCCTGTTTGACCTCTTACTTGGAAACTCGCTGTAGCATTGATAAAACTTTTTTCTTTTCCAAGACTAGTTCCATAGTTTAAATCAATTTGGGCATTATTACCATCATTACCACCTCTATGATCGTTTGCCCCTTTTGAAAAATGGCTACCACTAAACAAAGCAATGTCAAATTTGTTTGTTGCTTTTTTTACATTGATGTTAATTACACCCGCAATAGCATCAGAACCATATTGAGCTGAAGCACCGTCTCTTAAGACTTCTATTTTGTCAATAGCAAAAGCAGGGATTGCATTTAAATCAGTACCAACAGCGCCTCTACCTGGCGAACCGTTAATATTTACAAGAGAAGAAGTATGTCTTCTTTTTCCATTCACTAAAACTAAAACCTGATCAGGACCAAGGCCTCTTAATTGTGCTGGGTCAATATGATCCGTTCCATCAGCAACTGTTGCTGTGTTTGAAGTAAATGAAGGAGCTACCATATTTAAAATTTGGTTTAGATTCACTTGTGCCCCTTGTGATGCTATTTCCTTCATACTAATGATATCAATAGGCACCGCTGATTCAGTTACAGTTCTTGGCGCACTGCGCGATCCAAGTATAACCACATCTTGTAGTGTTTCGCCATTTCCTACTAAAACTACATCTATGGTTTTTCCGGTAACTTTAATTTCTTTTGTTTTCAAACCTACATATGAAAATTGTAAGGTTGCTCCAATGTCAGTTGAGATTGTATAATTTCCATCAATGTCCGTAGTAGTACCTTTATTCGTTCCTTTTACGATAATAGTTACCCCAGGAAGTGGTTGTCCATTTTCATCAAGTACTCTACCTTTGATAATTTCAGCATCAGTACCCGTAAAATAGTAGTTTGCTTTGTTGCCTTCCTTTTGTAAAACAATTTGATTGCTTACCTCACTGTAATTAATTTTAAGCGGTTTTAAAACTCGAGTTAGGACGCTAGATAAGGCTTCGTTTTCAGCAAATAAATCTACTTTTTGGTTCATCTGTGACATTCTAGAATTGTATGAGAATTTCACATTTGATAGTTTTTCAAGTTTATTTAAAACAACATCTAAGTTCAAATCAGTTACTGAGATGGTGATCTTAGTATCTAGTTTTTTTTGACCTCTAATCGCACTTGCAAAAGTCACTGTAGAAAAGACAAAAGCTAAGATAAATTGGAATAAAGTTATTTTCATAATTTGAATAAATAGTCGTTGGTTTAAGACGGTTTTTTTCATAGTTTTGGTTAGTTTTTATTAATACTCGTTAGTTGGGTTAAAGAAGAACAAAGCAAGCACTCTTTACAGGGAGTGAATTGCATTATTTAATGGCGTCGAGGATGTTACAGCATCTTCGGCGTTTTTTTTTAAATTAATAATTCATAGGCATTCTTTTGTTAGTTGCATCCATTGGATAATATTATAATTTGATTTCCATTCATTTCGTAGCTTGTGTTGTTTCCGAGACTTCTGCATATAATTTTTAATTTCTCGGGCAAGGGTTGATCATTTAATGAGGTCGTTAAATAGCAGTCTTTTAACTTGGCTTGTGGATAATCGATATTTACTAAATAGGCTTGTTCAATAGTTTTAAAAATTTGAGATACCGGAATATCAGTGAATTCAAACCCTAACTGTTCAATATTGCTCGTTGAGCTGATTAGAACTTTGTCTAAAGTAATATCAACGATTTTGTTAAAAGTTGCATTTTTACGAACAAATCGCATGGCTTGATTGGGTAAAAGAACGATCAACTTATTTTTTTGATTTGTAATTTGTTCATTAGGCATCACTTTTACTTTTCCAGTGCGAACAACCACTTCCACATTTGGTTGGTCAGCATAAGCTTTTACCTTAAAACTCGTTCCCACTACTTTGGTCACAATTTCATTTGCATAAACAAAGAATGGTTTTTTAGGATTTTTACTTATTTCAAAAAAACCTTCTCCAGACAGATATACTTTTCTTTCATTGCCTAAAAATTCTTTTGGATAGCTAAGTTTACTATTGGGTTGCAATAGCACAGAACTTCCGTCAGACAACGTTATGATTTGTGGTTTATTTGAGTTATTTGCTTGCTCTACTAAACCATCAGCATCACTTTCAATTAATTTATTATAGATCAACGGACTATTGTTGTAGTTCGTACTGCTTTTGTAAACAAAGCCAATTGCGAGACATAAAACTAGTAGTGCTGCGACTCTGCCAATCCAATTGCTTTTCCACGGCTTAAGCTGCATTGATAATGGCGCTTTAGCCTCTTTTTTATCTATTTTATTCCAAGTAGCATCTAATGCGTCTTGAATATCAGTTGAAGGAATATCAGTTGGGGCTACGTGCATGGCCAGTACCCATATACGTGCCTCCGCTACCAATTTAGCTCGGTTAGGGTTTTCTAATGTCCACTCTTCCCATTGATCCTGGTTTTTGTTGGTACAAACCCACAATCGGAAGGACTCATTAGCAATTAAATGCTCTATTTCGGTGTATTTATTTCGATCTTGCATTAAAAAATATACTGTTACAATTATATAGAGGACCCTTTTATCAAATGATACTCACTTAAAATTGATTATTTTCAATATTTTTTTTAATTACAAAAAAACCTGTAGTAAAAGGAAGAGAATAAGAGTGCCGTTTTTAAAACCTTCGCGCATGCTAAGGATTGCGCGATGAAGTAAATTATTGGCTGATTGGTAGTTAATACCTAGGGTAATTGCTACCTGTTCGATAGGGAGATCTTGATTAAAGCGCAAATAAATGGCCTCTTTTTGACGCGAGGGCAGTGCATTAATTAAACGGTTTAAATGCGTTACTTGACTTTTGGATATTTCATCAATTATGAGATGATGTTCAATAGAAAAATCAATTAAAAATGGAATGTTGTCAACTGAACTACCAAATGTAAAAATTTTGTCTCGTACTTTTAGTTTTGTAATTCTTTTGCGAACGCATGATAGTAGATACGCTTTAACTACTACATCTTGATTTAAATTGTCACGGTATAACCAGATATCTGTAAACACATCTTGAATGCAATCTTGTACTTTATCAGGAAACGGATTAAAAGAATTTCCGTAGACTACGAGTTGCGCATAATGTTTTTTAAAAAGGAGTGAAAAAGCATTTTCGTCACCTTTTAATAGACTTTTCCATAATTTGGTGTCATCTGGGTTTTCGATATGTAAACGCTGTTTTTGCACAGATTACTTGGTATTTATTGACGGCAACAAAAGGCTGATTATTAGTCAAGGCATCAAATTCTCTCTTTGCTCAATACTAGAAAATATATAGATAGTACCTTTCTTTCGGTTGTCTGCGACAATCTACTTTGCTTTTGGACTGAAATTGGACTCTATTTTGTTCTTTAATTTTTGCTTCTCGGGCTTTTAATGTTTTATCAAACGTACATAATTTTAAGTTAAAAATTAATTTTAAACTGATAAAATTTAATTTTAAGCTAATTATTGTTAAGTAATAGCGTTATTTTTAGAATTATGTTTTAATTTTTATTTTAATTTGAGAATGTAATAAAATAGAAAGAGGCTCCTCCCTAAATAGTGTACTATTTAGGTGGTTAAAAAATAAGCTATCCTGTGGTAGGATTCAGAGGTGGATTAAAAAAGGATTCAGTAGCTTCTATAAAATTAAAACTTCCATTCTTTTTGCTGGGTTTCGCTTAAAAAAGTCCAGGCAACGATACGGCTAATTTTTTGGCCTTGAGCCATATCTATCGTTTTAATCGCTACCACATTTACTTTGTTCAGTGTTTTGTAAATACTAGATAAATGGGATTGCTTTGAAACTAGTGTTGTAAACCAAAAACATTGTAAAGGATATTTAGCACTTTCGAATATCATTTGAGTGATAAATCCAAGCTCGCCACCTTCACACCATAATTCGGCATTATGACCTCCAAAATTCAGCACTGGTTGTGTTGTTTTTTTGCTTTCTAAATTTGAGATCTTTCTGATTGTTCCCTTAGTAGCTTCTTCTAATGATTTATGAAATGGCGGATTACAAATGGTAAACGTAAATTTATCCTCCCTAGTGATAATATTCTTAAAGATAAATCTTGATTCAACTTGTTGTTGTAAGCTGATGGCGTCAATTAATTGTGGATTGTTTTCGATGATACTGCTGCAATTTTCGATTGCCTTTTCATCGATATCAGTTCCTAAAAAGCTCCATCCATAAGTTGTGTTGCCAATAAGTGGATAAATACAATTGGCACCAACTCCAACGTCAAGACCAACTACAGTTTCTCCAAGTGGAATAACACCGTGGTTGCTGCTTGCTAATAAATCTGCTAAATAATGAATATAGTCTGCTCTACCAGGTATAGGAGGGCACAGGTAAAAAGGCGGGATATCCCAGTTTTTAATATTGTAATAGCTTAAAAGCAATGCTTTATTTAATGCTTTAACCGCATCAGGATTACTAAAATCAATAGTTTCGATTGCGTGCTCGTTGATAAAAACAAATGGTTTTAATTCAGGTGAATTTTTTAATAAAAATTCGAAATCATACCTAGAACGGTGTTGATTTCTTGGGTGTAGGTTCGTTTTCTCTGTAAGCTGCTTTGACATTGATTTTATTATTTCTTGACAACATTAAATGCTACTTTGTCAAAATTTGTTGCAAGTTATATAAAAAGAATGCTTTACTCTATTTATTGTGCGGTAGTTTTTACTTATTTTGTTAATCGTTGCATTCCATAAGTAATAAATCACCCTCGAGATGTTCTATGACGACTAGGCCATCTTTAGCAACGTGATTACTACTTCCTGTTTGATAGCCTATCGTAAGGGTGTCATTTGACAAAGGATAAAATAAATTTTCAGATCGAATGCCGGTTACTTGACCGACAGGGATTAAAGATATAGGAGTCGTTGCGGTATACCATTTTTCAAACTTTTTTGGTAACAAAAATACTTTAGAATGATCATCTAAAATGACGATTTTAAGCTTTTCACGATATCGAACGATATTTGTGAGATTAGTTATGGTATGATCGGCGCGTTTTCCAGTTGCCCAAACTACATTTACCGCTGGAATTTTCCTTTCGATTAAATAATCAAAAGCTTTTTCTAAATCTGTTTTATTTTGGTCTGGCGTATGGACAATTTCTAACGGATATTGTTGAATTTGATACACACTAGGATCGAAATCACGATCAAAGTCTCCTAGTAAAACATCAACTTTAATGTCCAATTTCATGACACGCTCCATTGCCGAATCTAAAACAATAACAACTGGAGACCATTCTAATAATTGTCCTAACAATTCAGGATTACAGGAGGAACCATTGGCAATGATTAATGCCGGTTCTTGATCATCGCGAACAATGTGGTGTGAAGACAAATTGATTGATTTTTTAAGTTAACAGTTGTGCGGTAACAAATATACTGATTGTTTTATAGTTTCAATAGTAGTTGTCGCTGTCTAATAAGTGTTCATTCGATTTATTGAATGGTATATTCTCTTTTGTCTGTTTCGCCTAGAGAGAAATACCCTAAAGGATAATTATCAGGATTTTGCGCATTGATAATATTACCGCGAACAGTAGCTGGAGGACTTTGAAACGGACTTCCTCCTCCATTATTGGCAATACTTAATAAAACACTCAAATAATTATAGTATGATTTAGAAATACCAAAATGGGTTACATTGATCTTGTCTCCTTTTTTGACTTTATCGCTAAGTGATACGCTGAAAAAACGATTCCCTTGATAGAAAGTGTCTTCATCTACATAAAAATTTTGGAGTACTTGACTAAAATAATTATAGTTGTAGAGGTAGTAATTACTTTCATTTGGAGGATCATCAAAATAGGTTTTGATTTCGATATTATTCCCCGTAAAACCTCCTTTGTTGTTTTGAATTATTTCCACAATAGGCGCTACTGATTTTAAGACTTCAGTTGCAGTATAGGTCTGACCATTACTCGTAACTGTCAGCGTATAGGTTTCGTTTAATTTAGGTACGAAATTCGTGCAAACATATTCTCCGGTCCCAGTTAGTTCCGTAAAGATAAAGTTGACATTTGAGCTGTTTTTTACAATAACAGTTGCTCCAGAAACAGTAGGAATTACAGTATTGTAAAATCCCGTTGTGGTAGTTAACTTTATTTTTTGGAAGTTTCCGGTGGTTCCTTTTTGCCAGTTAATGGATGCCTCAATAACAATCCTTGGTGCTGCGGTAGGTAGATCGAGTTGTACTACCTCTTCGCAACTGCTTAAAAATAATAGGGAAAGAAATAGTACAAGTAAATGTGATTTTTTCATGATTTTAGAATTTGAAATTATAACTAACAGCCGGTACAATTCCGAAAATTGATGTTTTTACTGCCTCATTTGCTCCTGTGTTTTCATTTTGTCTAAAATTAATTGAAGCAGCATTTTTTCTGTTATAAATATTATAGATGCTAAATACCCATTCTCCTTTCCAGTTTTTACCCTCGTTTTTAGTAGGGGTTAATGTAGCCGAAACATCTAAATGATGGTAAGCAGGAAGTCGGTTTTCGTTACGTAATCCATAACTAGGAACTGCTATTCCTAAATAGGTGTATTGGCCATTAGGATAGGTAACTGGTTGCCCAGATTGCAATGCAAAATTACCACCAAAAGACCATTTTTTGTTGAGGTTGTAGCTCGTGGTTACCGCTAAATTATGCAATTTGTCATAAACAGAGTTGTACCAGTTTCCGTTGTTAATTCCGGATTCGGTTGCCGTTCTTCCCGGAGTTCGTTGCTCTGATTTTGAAATGGTATAAGAAACCCATCCATTAAAGCGTCCTTCATTCTTTTTTAACATTAATTCTAAACCATAGGAACGTAATTGTCCATTCAATATGATTTGCTCAATAGCTTCATTTGCAATCAAATCCGCACCATCGATATAATCTAATCTATTTTTCACTTTCTTGTAATAGGTTTCGACTTCTAGTGAATAAGTGTCGTCTTTGAAGTTTCTAAAATAGCCAATCGCAACTTGATCCGCTAATTGTGGTTTGATGTAATTGTCAGCAGGTAACCACACATCCAGTGGAGTGGGAGATGAGGTATTAGAAATTAGCTGGAGATACTGTGACATTCTGTTATAGCTAGCTTTGATAGCTTGGTTGTCATCTAACTGATAAGCTACGGCTAGTCTAGGTTCTAGGTTTTTGTAGGTTTGTATGACTTTGTTTTTGCCAAAAAACTGAGTAGAAGTAGGAGTCGCTTTTTCGTATAACTGTAAGTCATCATTAAATGTAACAGGATTATTATTGTCGTAATAATTTACAGTAGAAGCACCAAGTCTATAAAACATGCTGTATCGTAAGCCGTATGTAAGGCTTAGTTTATCAGTTACATTTTGTTCTGCACTTAAATAGGCTGATGGTTCAAAAGCATATTTTTTATCGAGTTGATCAAAATTAATTCCTGAGGTGGTGTTTGAAGGTCGAATAGTTCCCGGATTAAATTCGTAATAAATTCCGTTTACACCATAACTAAGTTTGAAACTATCAGAGATATAGTTTTTGAAATCATACTTAATATTGTAGTTCTTGATTCCGGAGTCCCATTGAAATCCTACAAAGTCTAGATTAAGTCCATAGTAGTAATCACTATATATTAAGGAGAGGTTCGAAAATAATTTGTCTGAATACAAATGGTTCCATCTTAAATTTAAAGTAGTGTTACCGTAAATATTGGTAAAGCTATTGTTCAACGAAAATACATCTCTACCAAAATAGCCCGATAGATAAACGCTGTTATTAGCGTCGAATTTATAATTTAACTTCATGTTTAAATCATAAAAGTAGGCTGCATTATTTTTTTGTTCTTCAGATAATTTTAAAAAAAGATGAGCGTACGAGCTGCGTCCACCAATTAAAAAAGCACCTTTGTCTTTTACTATTGGACCTTCTACAAGAATTCGGCTTGAAATTAATCCAATTCCACCATTGGCATGAAACTCTTTACTGTTTCCATCTTTTTGATAAATATCTAATACAGACGATACACGACCACCATAATTGGCGGGTATTCCTCCTTTGTACAATTTTAAATCTTTGATAGCGTCCGGATTAAAAACAGAAAAGAACCCGAAAACGTGGGATGAATTAAAAATTGTGGCTTCATCCAATAATATTAAATTTTGATCAGCACCACCTCCACGAACGTTAAATCCGGAAGCTCCTTCACCAGCATTGGTTACTCCGGGAAGTAGAAGCAGCGATTTAAGAACATCGACTTCTCCAAGAACGACTGGCATTTTTTTTATCGATGAAATAGAAAGTTTGTTTAAGCTCATTTCCGGTGAACGAATGTCAGTGTTGTATTTTTTATCGGTAATGATGACTTCTCTAAGCTCTTGTCCGTCTATATTTAGATTTATATCTAATTTTTTGTTGTCAAAAAGTTCAATTTGCTGGGAAGCCGTTTGGAATCCGATGTAACTAAATAGTGCCTTGTAGGATCCAGTAGGGAGAGTTATGGAGTAAAAACCGTACTCATTAGTTGTGGTACTCGATTTTAATTCAGGGAAATAAATGGTAACCCCAATAAGTGTTTCATTATTACGACTGTCAGATACAGTACCGCTAACGGTGAATTTCTTTTTTGTCGTATCTGTAGTGTTTTTTTCCTGCGAAAATGCAGTAACTGCTGATGTTAAACAGAGCAACAAATAAATGATTTTTTTTAGGGACATGTTTTTTATTTAGATGTGCAAATTTGATTAAAAGATATAGAAATAAGGTTTAAACAAAATTTAAATATACGTTAATAAAAAAAGACAACCAATTGAGGTTGTCTTTTTTAGAAGTATTGTCTTGAATAGCTTATGCTATTTTTGCTAGAATTGCATTGAAAGTTGCACTAGGACGCATAGCAACACTTGTTAAAGCAGGATTAGGTTGGTAATAACCGCCAATTTCTTGTGCTTTACCTTGTGCATTAATCAACTCGGCATTGATTGCAGCTTCGTTAGCATGGAATTCTTGAGCTATAGGACTAAAAGTTGCCTTTAATGCTGCATCTTTATTTTGTTCTGCTAAGGCATCAGCCCAGTACATCGCTAAGTAAAAGTGAGATCCACGATTATCTAGTTGACCTACTTTTCTAGCTGGAGATTTATCATTTCTTAAAAATGCATCATTTGCCTGATCTAAGGTTTCTGATAAAACAATCGCTTTAGAGTTGTTTAAAGATTGTCCTAAATGTTCTAGAGAAGCACCTAGTGCTAAAAATTCTCCAAGAGAATCCCAACGAAGGTAACCTTCTTCAGTAAACTGCTCTACGTGCTTAGGAGCTGATCCTCCTGCGCCAGTTTCAAATAATCCACCACCATTCATCAAAGGAACGATTGATAGCATTTTAGCAGACGTTCCTAATTCTAAAATTGGGAATAAATCTGTTAAATAGTCACGCAATACATTTCCAGTTACTGAGATCGTATCTTCTCCTTTTTTGATGCGCTCTAATGTAAAACTAGTAGCTGCAATAGGATTTAATATACGAATGTCCAGTCCAGTCGTGTCGTGATCTTTTAGGTATAAATTTACTTTTTCAATTAATTGTCTGTCGTGTGCTCTGTTTTCGTCTAACCAAAAAACAGCTGGTGTACTTGATAGACGTGCTCTGTTTACAGCTAGTTTTACCCAGTCTTGAATAGGAGCGTCTTTTGCTTGACACATTCTAAAAATGTCTTTAGCTTCAACTGCTTGTTCCATTAAAACAGTTCCTTTTGTGTCAACAACACGAACAACACCGTTAGATGTCATTTGGAAAGTTTTATCGTGAGAACCATATTCTTCTGCTTTTTGAGCCATTAGTCCCACGTTAGGAACGCTTCCCATTGTTGTTGGGTCAAAGGCACCGTTCTTTTTACAGAAATCAATTGTAGCAGTATAGATTCCAGCATAAGAACGGTCTGGAATAATAGCTAACGTATCTTGTGATTTTCCATCTTTATTCCACATTTGTCCTGATGTACGTATCATAGCAGGCATTGACGCATCTACAATAACATCAGAAGGAACATGAAGATTGGTAATTCCTTTATCAGAGTTTACCATAGCAAGAGCTGGACCATTTTCAATTGCTTGCGCAATGGCTGCTTCAACTTCAGCTTGTTCAGGACGTCCAGCTATTTTAGCATAAACATCACCTAAACCGTTACGAGTATCAACTCCTAAGTCTGCAAATAAAGTAGCGTATTTTTCAAAAACTGCTGCGAAGTAAACTTCTACAATAGCTCCAAATATAATTGGATCTGATACTTTCATCATTGTTGCTTTCAGGTGAACTGATAACAAGATGTTTTTTTCTTTTGCCTCAGCAATGGCTGTTTTTACAAATGATTTTAAGGCCTGTAAATGCATTACAGAGCTATCGATGATTTCGCCTACTTTAAGCGGAGTGCTTGCTTTTAATACGGTAGTTGTACCATCTTCTCCAACAAATTCTATTTTAACATCCGTTGCTTCGGCAATAGTAACTGATTTTTCACTTCCGTAAAAATCACCACTTCCCATGGAAGCAACTTCTGTTTTTGATTCTGATGACCATGCTCCCATAGAATGTGGGTTTACTTTAGCATAGTTTTTTACTGCTTTTGGTGCTCTACGATCAGAGTTTCCTTCACGTAAAACAGGGTTTACAGCTGAACCAAGTACTTTTGAGTATTTTAATTTTGTTTCCTTTTCCACATCAGTTTGTGGGTCTTCAGGGAAATTTGGTATTGCGTATCCGTGTGACTGCAATTCAGCAATGGCTTCTTTTAGTTGTGGTACGGATGCAGAGATATTTGGTAATTTAATAATATTAGCTTCTGGTGCAGTTGCTAATTTTCCTAATTCAGAAAGAGAGTCTTTTACTCTTTGTTCTTCGGTTAAAAATTCTGGGAAATTAGCCAGAATTCTTGCTGCTAAAGAAATGTCTTCGGTAGTTATTTCTATACCTGCTGTAGCTGTAAAAGCTTGAACAATAGGTAAGAAAGAGTAAGTCGCTAATAAAGGTGCTTCATCTGTTAAGGTGTAAGCAATTTTTGATTTCTGTGTCATTATTACTATTTTATAATCGTATCCGTAGTGTCTAGGATGTAGAATGTATGTTTTGCTAAAAATTAAGCCTCGCAAATATATGAAAATCACACTAAAAACGAATAGCGTTTGGGTGACAAAATAGGGAATAAGTTAAGAACTAACGAGATATTAGTAAATTGTGATTTTTAAACTTAATTTTTAGGCATAAAAAAAGGTCCCAACAGTGTTGAGACCTTTTATGATAAAGAGACAGTAAACTATCTTCTTTTGTCTTTGATTTTTGCTTTCTTACCAGTAAGTTGTCTGAAGTAGAAAATTCTAGCTCTACGAACTGAACCTTTTTTGTTGATTTCAACTTTTTGTAAAGCTGGCAAGTTCACAGGGAAGATACGCTCAACACCTACTGCACCTGACATTTTACGGATTGTAAAAGTTTCAGTACTTCCAGTACCTCTTCTTTGGATTACAACTCCTTTAAAAAACTGAGTTCTAGTTTTTTCACCCTCTTTAATTTCGTAGTACACAGTGATAGTATCACCAGCTCCGAATACAGGGAAATCTTTTCTTGTAACAAATTCGTTATTAACGAAATCTACTAAATTTGCCATTTTAAATGCTAATTATGGTTTTTGAATTAGAGCAACATTCACGGATCTCGCCAGAGGTTAGTCTAAAGTGGGTGCAAAAGTAATTAAAAAAGTTTAAAGATTAAAGTTTTTTTGTTTAAAGTTAAAACTCTATTCCTCTAGTAAGTCCGGTCTTCTAGTTTTAGTATGCTCATACGCCATGTCTTCACGCCATTTGTCAATTTTAGCAAAGTTTCCACTAGTTAAAACTTCTGGAACTTTCCAACCTTTGTAATCAGCCGGGCGTGTGTAAATAGGTCCTGATAGTAAGCCATCTTGAAAACTATCCGTCAAGGCTGATGTTTCATCACTCAAGACACCAGGGATTAACCGAATTAATGCATCAGATAATACTAAAGCTCCTAATTCTCCGCCAGATAATACATAATCGCCTATCGAGATTTCCTTAGTAATGAAATGGTCTCTCACACGCTGATCCACTCCTTTATAATGACCACATAATATGATGATATTCTCATACATCGACATGGTGTTGGCCATTTTTTGATTTAGCGTTTCACCATCAGGAGACATATATATAATCTCATCGTAGGTTCTTTCACTTTTCAAATGGGTAATACATGCATCAATAGGTTGCACTGTCATAACCATTCCCGCTCCGCCGCCGTAAGGATAATCATCAACGCTTTTTTGTTTGTTAGTCGTATAATCTCTTAGGTTGTGAAAATGAACTTCTACCAATCCTTTTTCTATGGCGCGTTTCATAATAGAAGCTTCAAAAGGACTCCTTAATAATTCAGGTAAAACGGTAACAATATCAATGCGCATAATTTTTAGCTCTAAGTTTTAAAGTGCCAAAGGTACAAAGTTTTTTAATGGGAAATTCCGAACTACGATAGGCTATAATAGGAACTAGTTTAAAATAAGTTAGCCTCCAGAATTTAAATTCCAAAGGCTAACTAACTTTTGTGTCGTGATGCAGTTTTACTGCTTTTACATTAATTTACTAAAGAATACAGCATTCCAAAGTAATTTTTCAGTTCCTAACCAAAAGGCTCTAAAATTAGTGTTGTCCGTAAAAATGATTATTTTTCCGCTTCCTTTTCGTATCGATTGAAAAGGAACAGATTCCTTTAACAACGCCAAATTAGGATTTGAAATATAGCCGCTTATTAGTGGCGATTTAGTGTATTGAATAGGGTTTTCATAGCTGTTTTTATTAGGCTCGATCATTATGGAACTGTTTCTAAATACAGGAAGAGTGTTTCTAGGCATTCCAAAGTTAATTGGATGAGACAAATCTAATTTGGTTTCAAAAATAGCACCTGCTACCAATTGTGCTCCTCTAAAATCATCCTTTTGTTCAAAGCTTATGTTTTTAGCCTCTTCTTTATTCGTTTTAAACGTAAGTTCAATTACTTTAGCAGTATTGAGCCATTTTATGGCATCTTGATACGCAATTAGTGTACCTCCATTTTGTACCCACTGTTCTATTTTAGTAGTCGTGTCTTTCGATAATCCACCATAATTACCATTCACTAGAATTAAGGTATTGTAGCGGTTTAAATTCACATTTGGTAATTGATCTACATCTAATTTGGTCAATGGCATTGCTGCTTTTTGATCAAACATATGCCATATTTCTCCGGCATCGGCAGGATCAACACCTTTACCAACCAACATGGCAACCTTTGGGGTTTCTAATGTTTCAAAATTGGGGTTTCCTAGATTTATACCATCAGTAAAACCAGTTTCTACAGCTGTAATGTTAAAGGTGTACTCGCTAATGATTTCGTTCAAATAATTGTTTATTTCGGTCGAACTCATGTCTTGATTTTGAACAGGGACAAATAAACTGCCATATCCAAACGCTTTTCCTTTGTGTATAAATGGTTTTGAGGTAGTTTTTACTCGTAAGCCTTTTGATAATAATTGATTTAATAATTTGGGTGATTTATGGTCCGTCCATTCGATTAAGTAGCCAATATCACTTTTAGCATTTACAGTTCCAACTTTTAAAGTCGGTTCATATTTTGCGCCTGCTGCAGCAAGTGAATTTACTCCTTCAAAATTCACATTGAAAGCCAAATCGAAACTCCAAGCCGAAATATCATAAAATAAACTGTCTTTAAATTTAGTTTGACGATCAAAAATAGCATTGATCAGTTTTGTGTTTTGCTGCTCAACAGGAATGATGTAACTCAAGTCCTTTTTGAATTTTTTATTGTTGATGGTGATGTCGTTATTTAAAGCTAGCATTTCTATTTTATGCTGACTTAAAATTTTCGCCAGTTCATTTACTCTTGTAGCATCTTTTTCGTCTCCAACCACATAACCTTTGAATTTACTTTTTTTGCTTTCAGCTCTAGCATTGTTGTAAAAATCACGTTGGTATTCTAGCAAATCAGTACGCATCTCTGAGGTTGCTTGCAAAGTAGATAAACTAGTGGTGAATTGATTTCGAATCGTAAACGGAAAAGTGATAATTCCGTTAGCACTTTCTTGGGCATGACCTCTCGAACTCGCTTGCTCAAATAAGATTCCTACCGAGCCGTTGATGTCTGGGTAAGAAGATCCTTTTCCGTAATAAAAATCATCGTAGTTTTCTTCAATAAAATACGAACTACCTATTTTGTCTAAAGCTTTAGCATGGTAACTTGCGATTTTCATCGTCAATTTCTGATTCAGTTCTGGAGTCAAAGGATTGGTTCTTGTAGGTTCTCCAGGCTGAAAAAAATAGGTCGAATTGGTTCCCATCTCATGGAAATCACATAAAACGTTGGGCATCCATTTTCTAAAAGTCTTGATGCGTGCTTGACTTTCGGGTAGCTGTACCGGAAGCCAGTCTCTATTCATGTCAAATAAATAATGATTAAATCGTCCGCGTGGCCATCCCTCATTAAATTCACGATCATTTGAATCCGTAACAAGATTCGTGCTTTTGTTGCTGTTTACCCAAGTTGAGAAACGCTGAATTCCATCAGGATTAAAGCAAGGATCTAATAAAATCACCGTGTTTTCTAATGTTTTTTCAAGCTCAGCACTTTCGCAAGCCGCTAAATAATACGTTAATGCTATTGCCGCTCCTGATCCACTTGATTCGTTTCCGTGAATGGAGTAGCCTAAGTAAACTACGATAGGCATGTCTGCAATTTTGGTTTGGTTGTTCCCAGTCAAATTAGCTAGATGTTGCTCATTAATTTCTTTTATACGTGCTAAATTTTTTGGACTCGAAATAGTCAACAATTGCAAAGGGCGGTTTTCAAAAGTATAGCCCGTAGTTTCAATAGCAATTCGATCAGATACTTTGGCTACTTCTTTCATGTAGTAGGCTAGCTGTGTATGATCAGTATGCATTTCGCCTAATTCAAAATTGAAGATGCTTTTAGGAGTGGGGATGTTTTTGTTGTAGGTTACATTTTGAGGTAAATAATAGTCTAATGTAGGTTGCTTTTTTTGCTGCGCACCAGCGATAGCAGCGATTAAAAAAGTAAAATAATAGAGATACTTCATGGTTATTGGTATTGATTTGGTATTAGTTATATATTAAATTGTCTCAGGTGGTGATCCATGTGATTCCACATTAATTTATTCCAGTCTTCATACGTCAGCTTACCCCAAAAAGGATGATCCATAGTTCTAACAGATTCGGTTCCTTTTTCAAAACGTTTAAAATTACGAATCAATTCTGATTTGGCATTTTCAAAGTCGTACGGATCTACAAAAATAAATTCCTTGGCAGTAGGACTGTTTTTTTTAAACTCAGAGTTGAAGACCTTGTTTTTCATCATTCGGCCTAAAAGTCTAAAGACGAAATTCACTTTGACCTCTTTTTCTCCAAAAGCGACCAAGATAGCGGCATTGGTATGTTGGCACATTTGAGTAGCGTTCATTTTACCCCAAACAGCTTTGCTATCTGGTCGTAGATTTGAAATCCTAGCAATCATGGCTTGGTTTTCAGTTGGATCAAAAATGGATTTCATAGGAACTCTTTTTTAGAGAAAAACAAATATAGGACTAATTTCCGTACTATTAGAATTCTTGAAAAAGCCCAGCTTACTGCCAAATATTAATTAGACTACTGTTTTCACAAACCTATTTTTTGCGTACTTTTATGGCGAAAATTAAATCAATCTAATTTATGAAGGCTTTTTCAAAGATAATTATATCTGGTAGCGTGTTGATGGCAGTTGCATCGATGCAAACAGTCCACGCTCAAAATAAAAATGTAAAAATGACGAATCCGTTGTTACAAAAAAGTACGTTGCAATACCAAGCACCGCCCTTTAATCTGATAAAAGATACAGACTTTAAACCTGCTTTCGAGTATGGTCTAGCGGTGCACGACAAGGAAATCATGGCGATTGCTAACAATCCAGCCAAGCCTACTTTTCAAAACACCGTATTGGCATTCGAAACTGCAGGTGTTGACCTAAAAAGAGCCACTAGTCTTTTTTACAATTTAACAGGTTCGAATACCAATCCTACTTTACAAGCATTGCAAGCGGAATATGCTCCTATATTCTCTGCTCACAGCGATAAAATGTACTTGAATACTAAATTGTACAAGCGTTTTAAAGCAATCGATATAAACGCACTTAAAGGCGAGGATAAAAAGCTTACGCAATACTATTTAACAGAATTTGAATTGGCAGGAGCTAATTTATCTGATACCGATAAAGAAAAAATGAAAGCCATTAATGGAGAACTAGCCAGTTTAGGAACGGAGTTTGGAAGCAAGCTTTTAATCGCTCGTAAAAACGGTGCTGTTCTTTATGACAATGCTTCTGACTTAGATGGATTAAGTGCTAACGAAATTGCAGCTGCCAAGGCCAAAGCTACTGAAGCCGGTCATGATGGAAAATATTTAATAGGATTATTGAATACAACACAACAACCTTTGCTGCAAAGCATGACCAACAGAGCTTCTAGAGAAAAATTATTTAAAGCATCTTGGACTCGCGCTGAGAAAAATGATGATGGCGATACGCGTTCTGTATTAGAAAAAATGGCCAGACTACGTTTGCAAAAAGCAAATTTAATGGGCAAGAAAAATTTTGCTGAGTGGAAAATTCAAGATCAAATGGCACAAACGCCAGAGCGAGCTATGAATTTATTAGCAAAAATCGCTCCTCCAGCTGTTGCTAAAGCTAAAGTAGAAGCTAAAGAAATTCAGGATCTAATTGATGCTCAAAAAGGCGGATTTAAATTAGAGCCTTGGGATTGGAATTTTTATTCTGAGCAAGTGCGTAAAGCCAAATATGATTTGGACGAAAGTCAAGTGAAACCCTACTTTGAGTTAACAACCGTTCTTGAAAAAGGAGTTTTCTTTGCTGCTAAAAAAATGTACGGTATTACTTTTAAAGCGCGTCCAGATTTACCAGTATATCACCCTGATGTTGTGGCTTACGAAGTTTTTGACAATGACGGAAAATCAATGGCGATCTATTACCTAGATTTCTATACGAGAGACAATAAAAATGGTGGTGCATGGATGAGCAACTTTGTGGATCAATCGCATTATCTAAAGCAAAAACCAGTAATTGTTAACGTATATAATTTTGCAAAACCCGTAAACGGAAATCCATCTTTAATTAGTTTTGATGATGTGACGACTATGTTTCATGAGTTTGGACATACCTTACACGGTTTATTTGCGAATCAAAACTATACCAGTCTTTCAGGAACAGCCGTACCTCGTGATTTCGTAGAATTTCCTTCTCAAATCAATGAGCATGCCGCTTTAGACCCTGAAGTATTGAAAAATTATGCGATCCACTACCAAACTAAGGAAGTGATTCCGCAAGAGTTAATCGATAAAATTAAAAAAGCCGATACGTTCAACAAAGGATACGATGTGACGGAGCTTTTGGCTGCAGCGACTTTAGATATGAACTGGCATACCGTTGCGAATGAAGCCGATTTTAAACCAACATTAATTTTTGAAAAAGAAGCTTTAGAAAAATACGGATTGTTAGTTAATGAAACACCTACACGATACCACACGCCTTACTTTGCACACATTTGGTCAGGCGGCTATTCAGCAGGTTATTATGCTTACACTTGGTCAAAAACACTAGATTACAATGTGTATGACTGGATGAAAGCTAACGGCGGTTTGACAAGAGAAAACAGCGAACGTTTTAGAAAATACATTCTATCAGTTGGGAACAGCGTCGATTTAAACCAAGCCTTTAAAGAATTTATTGGCCACGACATGGAAATCGAACCGTATTTAAGAAACGCAGGACTTTTAGCCAAATAGCATCTTAGTAAACTATTAAAAAATGACATTCGTAATGGATGTCATTTTTTTTTGGAGCAATTCCAGCTGTACACTATATCTATCGTGCCGAACCCCGGCACAATAGGATGCCGTTTCCATCTGGGCTAAAAACAAAAGTAGAATACATACCAAATTGGGTTGTAAATTGGCAATTTGGTTTACCAGAATTACAAATTTTATAACCTTTTCATGAAATTTTGAAACTACATTTTGGGTTTAGCAATCGTACCTTTGTCTTACACATTAAAAAAGAAGAAATGAGTTTAGAAAATACGATCAGTTTACAAGAAACTTTAGATAAAGCAAAAAATGCATGGGAAGCTAAAGCACCCGATCAAATCAAGGAAATATATGCTGAAGGAATAGCGGATGTAGTACGTCAAAACTTAATTGCGACCGCCAAGAAAAATGACGACATCGCACCTGAGTTCGCTTTAACAAATGCAACAGGTAAAGAGGTTAAATTAAGTGATTACCTAAAAAAAGGACCAGTGGTATTAACCTGGTACCGTGGTGGATGGTGTCCGTATTGTAATATGACTTTGCATTATTTGCAAGAGCAATTACCAGCGATTCAATTAAAAGGAGCAAATTTATTGGCATTAACACCAGAGTTACCCGACAAATCCATGTCGACTGCTGAGAAGCACCAATTACAATTTGAAGTACTAAGCGATGTAGGGAACAAAGTTGCAAAGGACTACGGAATCGTTTTTAAATTAACCGATGACGTGGCTACTTCATACCAAAACGGATTTGATTTGCACGGTTACAACGGTGATGAATCGAATGAATTGCCATTGGCAGCAACTTATGTAATTGGCCAAGATGGTACTATTGTCTATACTTTTTTAGATGCTGAATATCGCAATAGAGCAGAGGCAACTGAAATTTTTAAAGCGCTAGACAGTTTGCAACAATAAGGTATCAGTAATAAATAGGTCAAACCTCATTAGTGACAATCTAATGAGGTTTTTACTTTAATCTACTTTTATAGAATTATTAGCTTTTGTTTAGAATAAAATATTGTAAAACACGACTTACTTTTGCAAAATGGAATTATCAAGAAAAAATGTCCTGTTTATGGCCGTTGCAACAGGACTAATTGTTGCCAATTTATATTATTGTCAACCCCTTATCATATTAATCGCTGACGAATTCAAAATTCCACATGCCGATGCGGGTACAATTGCCTACCTCACGCAAGCGGGCTACGCCATTGGCTTGTTTTTTATGGTTCCCCTTGGTGATAAATTAGAGCGAAAAACACAAATCCTCTACACTACATTCGCCTCAGTTATCGCTTTGATAATCGCGGCAACTGCTCAAAGTTATCTTATATTAGAAATCGCCTCCCTTTTAATCGGAATCACTTCAATTGTTCCTCAACTTATTTTACCACTAGCTGCGTCTCTAAGTGCTCCTGAGAATAGAGGTAAAGTGGTTGGAACGATCATGAGCGGACTCTTAGTTGGGATTTTACTGTCACGAACATTGAGTGGTTTTATAGGAGAAGTACTGGGTTGGCGCGCCATGTTTTGGATTGCAGCAGGGCTTTGTATGTTGCTGTTTTTTATAATCAAAAAACAATTTCCTTACAATAAGCCTGTTTTTCAAGGATCTTATGGTAAGCTAATCGGTTCGCTATTTACCTTAATTAAGGAACAACCATTGCTTCGTGAAGCTACATTGATCAACGTTTTTAGTTTTGCGCAATTTGGTGCTTTTTGGACTACGATGGTGCTATTATTATCTGCTGAGCCTTTTAATTTCAATAGCGCGACTATCGGTTTATTTGGAATCGTGGGTGCCTCGGGAGCATTAGCGGCTCCTTTAGTAGGTAAGTTGGGAGATAAAGGAAGTTCGAGAGTAGCCGTTGGATACGGTTGTGCTTTAATTGCTTTGAGTTTTATTGTTTTTTACTTTTCAGCGGTAAGTGTTGTCGGGATTGTTATCGGAATCGTACTTATTGATATTGGTTTACAAGGAGTTCATATTTCTAATCAAACAAGAGTGTATTCAATCATGCCCGAAGCTAGAAACAGAATGAATACCGTTTTTATGTCGTTTAGCTTCTTAGGAACAGCGGCAGGTTCGGCATTTGGATTGTTTTTGTGGCAATTTGGAGGTTGGCATGCCGTAGCTTTAGGTTGTTTGTTGTTGTCCTTTTTGGCATTCTTAGTATATGCTTTTACCTATAAAGCCAAAGCAAAACGGGTAGAAAGTGTAAAGGGATAAAAAATTAATTTGTAAATTTGCAATTCAATAAAAATAATTAAAGATGGAAAACGGAATATATGCTAAATTCAACACCTCAAAAGGGTCAATTTTAGTAAAATTAGAGCATGAATTAACTCCAGGAACTGTAGGTAATTTTGTAGCTCTTGCAGAAGGAAACATGGAAAACAAAATTAAACCTCAAGGACAAAAGTTTTATGATGGTTTAAATTTCCATAGAGTTATTCCTGATTTTATGATCCAAGGTGGTTGTCCTCAAGGTACAGGTACTGGTGATCCAGGATACAAATTTGATGATGAATTTCACCCAAGTTTGAAACATGACAGACCAGGAATTTTAGCAATGGCGAATTCAGGACCAGGTTCAAACGGATCACAATTTTATATTACACATGTACCAACTTCTTGGTTAGATGGTAAGCATACTGTTTTTGGACATGTTATCGAAGGACAAGATGTTGTTGATGCAGTTGCTCAAGGAGATAAATTAGAATCTTTAGAGATTGTAAGAGTAGGTGCAGAGGCAGAGAAATGGAATGCAATTGAAGCTTTTGTAAGTTTAAAAGGAGCACGTTTGAAAAAAATGGCAGCTTTAAAAGCAGAATCAGAAGCTAAAATGGAAACATTAGCTGCTGGTTTTGAAAAAACAGAAAGTGGATTGCGTTACCAATTCATCCAAAGAGGAGAAGGAAAACAAGCCGAAGCTGGTAAAACAGTAGCGGTTCACTATGAAGGTTCATTAGAGACTGGAAAAGTATTTGATTCTTCTTACCCAAGAAAAAAACCAATCGAATTCAAATTAGGTCAAGGTCAAGTGATCGAAGGATGGGACGAAGGTATTGCTTTATTGAAAGTTGGAGACAAAGCTCGTTTTGTTATCCCTTCTGATTTAGGATACGGACCAGCAGGTGCAGGAGGAGTGATTCCGCCAAACGCTACTTTGATTTTTGACGTTGAATTAATGGACGTTAAATAAGAATTACTTTTATTTTAATTCTATTGTAAAAACCGTTTCAAAATTTATTTTGGAACGGTTTTTCAGTTTTTACCAGTTAAGCATTCGCAAAGTGAACGAATAAATCGTAATGGAATTTATATCGCACGGTGATTTTAATAGTGTTTTGTTCAGTTGGTTTACGCTACCGTTAAATAGGTGTTATTTGGCAGTTTTTTACCATCAATTTTAATAGTAGAATAATATTGTCTTAATTACTAAAAATGGAATAAAAAATACTTTTGGACATAATAATTATTAATCCAAATTCCATTTAAAATGAATATTAAGTACTCTATTGCACTACTGTTTTTGTTTGTTATTTCGATTGTCAATGGTCAAACTAAAGGTAGTTTACGAGGGACTATTGTCTCAGATCAAGGAAAAAATATTAAGGGTGTATTGGTAACAATCAAGGGCCAAAAGCAAAGCGCTTCTTCAGATAGTAATGGAGAATTTGTTCTGTCTGATTTAGAAGCCATGACCTATCAAATTTTATTAGCGCGTGATGGATATCTTCCATTAGAGAAAGAAATTCAGATATCTGCAGGTTCTAACTCCGTTAAATTTGAATTAGAGGAAATGCCTGCCATGTTAGAGGGTATCACGGTAACCGCTCAAAAAAGAGAACAAAAAAATAAAGATGTTCCCATTGCTATAACTTCTTACGGAAGCGATTTTATAAATAAACAAGGTACTTTCGAATACGATGCCTTATCAGACTACGTTCCGGGATTTCAAGTTCAAATTCAAAGTGTTAATAATCCTGGTGTTGTAATTCGTGGTATAACGAGTGATAGTGGAGATTCTCGAGTGGAGCCTAGAGTTTCTATTTTCCAAGATGGAGTTTCAATTAGTAAATCAAGAGGATCTGTAGTAGAGCTTTTTGATGTAGAACGAGTTGAGGTTTTAAAAGGTCCGCAAGGAACATTATTTGGTCGAGGAGCACAAATTGGAGCCATGCACATTATCCAAAATAAAGCCAAAAACGAAACCTCGGGCGCGGTAAAATTAGGATATGGCAATTTTGAGCAAGTTTTAGCTAATGCTTATGTCAATACCCCACTAATTAAAGATAAACTGTTTTTCAGAGCTTCAGGAATCTATAATGCTCGTGAAGGATATATTAAAAACCTTTCTGGCGGGAACTTAAATGGAAAGCAAACACTCGCTTTTAGAGCCGCTTTTAAGTATGTTCCTTCAGAAAAAACAAAGATTGATTTAATTGCCAATTGGCAACACGATACACCTCCCGGCACTTCGTTCAAAAGTGGTGCTTATGCTCCAACAGGCGGAGATACAAATCCAAACACCTTTGCTGATTTAGAACGTGGAGAAGAATTGGGAGTGGATCGAACTGTAAAAGGAATTACTGCGATTGTAAATCATGAATTTAATTCTAATTGGAATTTAACCGCGACAACTGCTTACCGTGATTTTGATTCTAATGAGGCTTTTGACGCAGATGGGACAGCAGCACCTGCTTTGTATTTTAGAGAAATTGCCAAAGGAGAACAGTTTAGCCAAGAATTGCGTTTTAACTTTGATACTAAATCAAAATTTAGAGGATTTTTTGGAACTAATTTCTTTGCCGAAAACGGAAGTCAATACGTCCCTTGGGAGGTAAATGAGCAAAGTTTTGCGATGTTACTATTAAGCCCTGCTACTTTTGTAGTAAACGGTCAGCCTCAATATTTACCTAGCGTACCTAATAATCCAGCAACTTTTGGACCTTTGGCTGGAGCACCATTTAATCCGAGTAATTTTGAATCCAACACCAATTATTCACGTAATTATTCAGGAGATATTTTTGCAGATGCATCTTATGATTTATCGTCTAAGTTTTCAGTAACTGCTGGTTTGCGCGGTACATGGGAGAATGCAAATGCAGGTTACGAAGTGAGAGACGCAACAACGCCATCTAATGTTGGTTATTTGACAAGAGTCTATCCAAATAATTTGTTTGCTACTACAAACAATCAAAGAATTGTAGCTAGTAAAAACTTTACCTCGATGGTAGGTCGTTTTGCTCTAAATTACATGGTAAACGATAATATTACGTTATTCGCAACCACTTCAAGAGGGCGAAGACCTAATGTTATAAATATTACAGCAGCGCGAACAAAAGTCCTAGCTAATGAAATTGTATGGTCCTATGAATTAGGAGCTAAATCATTATTTTTAAATAACAAATTACAATTTGATTTTAGTGCTTACATTTATGATTATTCTAATTTTCAAACAAGTGTAACTTCCTTTGTAAATGGTATCTTTACAACAGCAACGCAGGATAGTGGTAATGCGTCATCGTTTGGTTTTGAGACGGCTTTTCAATATGCAATTAATAAAAGCACTAGTTTTTTCGCTAACTATGGCTATATAGATGCTTCGTTCGATGATGTAGATTCCAATGGAAATCCACAAGCTCTAGCTGGAAATACTTTTAGATTAACGCCTAAGCACTCTATTTCTGCAGGATTTGATGTTACGCCAAGAGTAAACAACAGATTAGAATTGTTTTTTAGACCATCATTTACATATAAATCAAAAGTGTTTTTTGAGGAAACTAATTTGCCAAATATTTCGCAAGCGGGATACGGAATTTTAAATTCTAGAATTGGAGTAATCATAGACAAAAAATATGAATTAAATTTTTACATGAATAACGTAGGAAATAAACAATTTATCGTAGATGCTGGAAATACAGGACAAGCTTTTGGTATCCCAACTTTTATAGCAGGTCCACCACGATTTTTTGGTATGCAAGTTTCAGCTAAATTTTAGTAACCACAATCTAATCTCTAAAAGATGATAATTAAAAACATAAAGAATACAGTACATGCCTTGCTATTTGCTGTTGCTTATTCACTTACAACAAACGCTCAGCAAACTGCAGTTAAATACGATTTAAATTCAATCGATGAGGTGATTTCTAAGCAAGAAGCAGTTGTGTCAGGAATCAAAGCTGGAAACGAAGCTGCAGTAACTTGGGCAAATCCTAATTCTCATCAAAAAACAAAAATTGCATTTGTTTATTTACATGGTTTTGGAGCCAGTAAAAGAGAAGGGCAACCGGTAATGAAAATGCTATCTGAAAAATATGGTGCTAATGTTTACGAAGCCCGATTAAGTGAACATGGAATTGATAGAGTCAATGCATTTGAATACCTAACTCCAGAGAATTATGTAGCTTCTGCTAAAGAAGCTGTTGCTATTGGTAAAATGTTAGGTGAGAAAGTAATTGTAGTTAGCACTTCGACTGGTGGTACATTGAGTCTTACTTTGGCTGCAGCCGATAAAGAAATTGCGGGTCTGATACTGTATTCCCCATTTATAGATGTACTTAGTCCTCAAATGGAAGTTTTGTTAACAGTTGAAGGTAAGGCTGCTTTTGTTAAAATGAACGGGAGCGAAATTCAAAAGCAAAATAGACCAGCAGAGGAAGCTAAATTTTGGTCGACATCCTATCATGTAAATGGCTATGCGGCTTTGATAAAAATGCTGAAAGACAATATGACAACGGCGACGTTTCAAAAAGTGAGTTGCCCTGTTTTTGTAGGCTATTATTATAAAAATGAGCAAGAACAAGATAAGGTCGTATCTGTCCCAGCTATTCTAAAAATGTACGATAGCTTAGGAACACCACAAAATAAAAAAGAGAAAGTTGCTTTCGCAGAGGTTGGAAATCACGTGATCGCATGTGATATGAGATCTAAAGATTGGGAATCGGTTTACAGTGAAACAACTCATTTTATTGACTCACAGTTACTAAATAAATAAGTATGAAAATAGCACGATTTATTCTAGGAGCGCTACTTATTTCGAATTTTGGCTATACCGTAGCGCAATCGAAAAAAACAACCACTATCGCGCAGCCTATCACTTATGATTTTGATTTGCAAGGGCACAGAGGTGCACGAGGTTTGGCTCCTGAAAATACCATCCCTGCATTTAAAAAAGCATTGGAGCTTGGGGTCAACACTTTAGAACTAGACGTCGTGGTTTCTAAAGACAAACTACTAGTGGTTTCTCACGAGCCTTGGTTAAACGATCAGGTTACTTTGGATGCTAATACTAAGAAAATCAGTAAAGAAGAGGGCTTAGCTTACAAGATTTTTGAACACACTTACCAAGATCTTAGTTTGTACGATGTTGGAAGCTTAGGAAATGCCTTATTCCCACAACAAGTAAAAGAGAAAGTAAGTAAACCTTTGCTTAGCGCAGTGATTGCTTACGCAGAAGCGATAAATCCTAAAATCAAGTACAATATTGAAATTAAAAGTACTCCAGATGAGGAAAAGAATGGCTACCAACCCAATATTGAAGAATTTGCTGATTTGCTAGTGAAAGAACTGAAAGCGACATTACCAATAAATCGTGTAATAATTCAAAGTTTTGATCCAAGAGTTTTGCAATATCTCCATAAAACTTATCCTGAATATACGTTGGCCTACTTAGTATTTGAGAACGATTACAAGAAAAACAGTGCTGATTTAGGGTTCATACCTCAAATCTACAGTCCTTATTATGCTTTGCTTACTCCAACTGAAATAGCAACGATGCATCAAAATGATATGTTAGTGATTCCGTGGACGGTAAATGAGCCCGAAGATATGAAGCGCTTACTAGCGATGGGTGTTGATGGTATTATTACTGATTACCCTAACTTAGCATTGCCTTTTAGAAAGTAGCATTTCTAAATACAAATAATCAATATAGCATAACGCCTCAGAATTAATTTCTGAGGCGTTTGCTTTTAAAACGCTATTTTTATTTCCATTTGATACCACAGCCAATACTGGGTTTTTGGTTAGGATTTATAGTTCTGTTGTACACGATTCCATCAATGGCTCCTCTCAAGTCGCTTCCACTTAGCGGGATTCCGTTTCCGGGACGGCTATCATCTAATTGTCCTCGGTACACTAAGCTATCTTGATTGTCAAATAAAAAGAAATCGGGTGTACAAGCTGCAGTGTACGCTTTGGCCACAGCCTGACTTTCATCATATAAATAAGGAAATTCAAAATTATTCTCGAAAGCATATTCCGTCATTAAAGCAGGACTATCTTGCGGATAATTTTCGACATCATTACTAGATATGGCGATAATACCCAAACCTTGAACTCGATAATCGTTAGCAATCATCACCACTTCTTCAATTACATGATGGACAAACGGACAGTGATTACAAATGAAAAATACTAGAGTTCCTTTTTCACCACGAAGGTCAGCAAACGAGAAAGTTTCCTTACTCCAAGTCCGATCGGGTAAATGAAAATTAGGAGCTTTTGTTCCAAGTGGTAACATGTTTGAAGCTGTTTTAGCCATTGCAAATTGGAATTTGTGGGTTGAACCTTAAAGTTAGTGAAAAAGACTCGTTTTTATGGAAAAAGGATTATTTTAGTTGGCAATAAGTTCAAAAGAGAAAGTGATGGAAAATAATTTAAGTTGGCAAGAGTTCGAAAAAATCGAAATGCGCGTTGGAACCATTCTATACGTCAATGATTTTCCCGAAGCAAGAAAACCCGCCTACCAACTGACCATCGATTTTGGAGAAGCTATTGGAGTTTTAAAAACATCAGCTCAAATTACAAAACGATATACCAAAGTGGATCTAGTCGATCGCCAAATTGTTGCTGTTGTAAATTTTCCTAAAAAGCAAATTGGGAAGTTTATGAGTGAATGTTTAGTGCTTGGTGCCGTAGGCGAGGACGGTGATGTGATTTTACTCGCACCCGATTTTAAAATTCAAAACGGACTGCGAATTGGATAGTGTTGTAGTTCCTAATGCAAACTAATAACTTTTGCAATGCGCCATTTTTCATTGGTCAACTGCCACATGATAATGAATTTACTGGTTTTTGAAGGAGTTCCTGTAGGTTCCTGATTATTATGAAATTTATGCAGTCCAATTTCGACAGCTCCGTACCCTTGTATGGGATAAACTTCGATGCTTCCTGCAACCAATTCTCTGGTTACTTTACCACAAATATTTTTTTTAGTTCCGTCCAGTACCTCTTGTTTGGAAGTCATTAAACCTCCTTGATCGTGATAGAATTCAAGTGAATCAGCATAAATAGCAGCTTGCTTGTTCATATCACAATTGTTGTAGGCATCAAAAAAAGTACTGTCCATTGCAATAATCGCATCGTATAGCTGTTGGTCTTCGATCGCGTATTTGTAGGGAGTTTGTGCTACGGTTTCTTTTTTAAGAGCGCAGGAGGTGGTAAATAAAATGATAATCAAGTAGATAGGTAGTATGTGTCTATTCATTTTTCCTTGTTTTTGATGTTTAAATTTTAAATTTAATTCACTATATAAATTAGTAATTAAGCCTCATAGTCAATTGATTACGATTAAGACTCCTTTTGTGCTTTTTCAGAAACTTGCCATATTTTTATTTTAATTCGGGTACTAAAGCCTAATTTCTCATATAATTTTACAGCACCAACATTGGCTTCAGCAACATGTAAAAAAGGTGTTTTTTGCTGTTCGAAAATAACATTTGTAGTATGAGCTACTAATTGTTTAGCATATCCTTTACCAATATGGTCCGGATGGGTAATAACCGCACTTACTTCTATAAAGTTATCCATTTGCATGCGTTCTCCCGTTATGGCTATTAATTGGTTCTCCTTAAAAATCCCGTAATAATTACCTAAATCGGCTGTTTTAGATTTGAAATATTCTGGATAAACCATTCGCACCAATTGTAGTAGTGCTGCTCTATGGCTTTGATCTAATTTTACAATTTCCTCCGTATATGTAATTGCTATTCTGTCTCGAATGATCATTTGTAAGCATAGTAATTCGTGCTTGATTTGTAATGATTTTGGAAGTTTTGGTTTCACACCAAAAACAAAAAAAGAGGGAACCGACTTGGCATAAGTCAACAAATCAGATTCGTTGTTTGAAGGCGCATTAAACACTGCAAAAGCACAATACTCGGGATTATAAAAATGAGTTGTACCAGACTTTAAAACAAGGTTTTTATGGCTTTCAGCCAATGAGTACCAAACAGGATTATCAAGTTTATATTCTGTATTCATACTAAACGTTTAATTTTCTATTGGCAAGCTATCACTTTGTCCCCATTCGGTCCACGATCCATCATACACTGCTCTCGCATTTGTGGAACCAATTATTTCATAAGCAAGATAATCGATGCAAGCAGTGATTCCTGAACCGCAGCTAAAAATTATTGGTTTCTCTTGATTAGGTAAAATAGTTTTTAATTTTTCTTTCGATAGAAAATATCCGTTTTGAACAAGGTCAGTATAAGGAACGTTTATGGAACCAGGAATATGTCCGCTACGCAGTCCAACTCTAGGTTCAGGAGTTAGTCCTAAAAAACGATCATTGGAGCGCGCATCAATTAATAATGCATCTTGAGTTTGAATATTAGCTAGTACATCTGCGGTATTTTTGACCATGGCTGGATTAAAATTGGATTTAAAATCACCTTTTGGATAAATTTTTATCTCATTTTTTTCTATGGGGAGGTTGGCTTTTACCCAAGCAGGTAGACCGCCATCGAGCACCCATACGTTTTCGTGCCCCATGATTTGAAATAACCACCACGCCCGCGGACTAGAATAGATACCCAAACTATCGTAGACTACAATTTTACTTGTGGAATTAATGCCTAATTTTTGAGCAGCATTCTCAAATGCTTTTGGTTCAGGGAAGGTGTTAGGCAAAGGATTAGCGGTATCGCTAAAATCATTTTTTATATCAAAAAAGCGAGCTCCTTCAATTTGAATATCGGTGAATTCAGGAAGGACGTTAGCTTGATTAACTTGTTGGCTCGCATCCAAAATAATTAAATCTTTATCTTGAAAGTTATCGCTGAGCCATTGTATAGAAACGATTGTGTTTTTCATAAGTGCTATTTTAATGTGATGAGGTACGTCTTTTATTCCATTTATAAATTTCAATCCAAAGAACTGAAATTAGACTGACTGCTATACAAATCATAATTTGAGAAATAGAAAGTGGTTCTACCTCAAAAAAATCAGCTATTGGACGTATGTAAATTATCATAGCGAGCATAATCAAGGTAATGGAATTCACAAATACCATCATATTGTTTTTGTTTTTCAAAGAACTGAAAACCGAATAAAAGAAGGAACGATTGACCAAAGAGAGAATCACATTCGAGAAAACCAAAGTTGAGAAAACCATCGTTCGAGTTTCAATTTCGGATCCACCATTTTGCACTGTCAATTGATAAATAAATAATATTCCTAGCGTAATTACTATTCCTTGAATAATACTAATAGCCATTTCTTTTAAGGATAAGAAAGTTGATCCTAACTGTCGTGGCATTTGTTGCATGCTGTTTTTTTCAGCAGGTTCATTTTCGTAAACGATAGAGCACATGGGTCCCATTACTAATTCTAAAAAGATCACATGAACTGGTGTGAAAATATCGGGATAGATCCATCCGAGAAATAAGGGTAAGGATACTGTAAGAATGATAGGAATATGAATACTCACAATATATTGAACCGCTTTTTTAAGATTCGTATAGATGCGACGTCCAGCAGCTACGGCTACAATCATTTTTGAAAAATCATCATCAACCAGAATTAAATCAGCAGCTGATTTTGCGATTTCAGTACCTTTTTTTCCCATAGCGACGCCTATGTGGGCCGCTTTCAGCGCGGGTCCATCATTTACACCATCTCCAACCATGGCAACGATTTGATTGTCTTTTTTAAGTGCATTGATTACCGCTAATTTTGCCTCAGGAAACATTCTTGTTAACAAAGTTGTTTCATGAATGGCTTGGATCATTTCATCTGATGGTAAAGCCATGATTTCTTCTCCCTCTAAGCAGCGATTGGAATTTTTAATTTCAGCTTTTGCTGCAATTGCAGTTGTCGTCGCGCTATTGTCTCCGGTAATGACTTTTACATCCATTCCTGCTTCATAAAATTGTTTTATGATTTTTTGGATATTTGCTTTGGGAGGGTCGTAAAAAACAACAAGCCCAACAAATTCAAAAGGTAATTGAGTTTGCTTTTCAGGAAAAGTTGTTTCGCTAAAGTCTGATTTGGCGACAGCTAGGATGCGGTATCCTTTTGCGGCTAGATTATTACTGATGGTTTGTATTTTATCCGACTTTGTTTCGCTAAGATGTGAAACTTTTAAAATAGCTTCAAGAGCTCCTTTGGCAGCAATTATTCTCTGACCGTTTTCACTTTGAAAAACGTGAGTCATCATTGGTGGTTTCCCTTCTAGCGGGTATTCGTGAATCATTTGAAATGAAGAGCGAACATCAGTAGTAGACGTTTTTTTATAAACAGTATGAAGGGATTTTTCCATTGGGTCAAACGGAACTGGTTCGCTAGCCCACATTGCGATTTCGATGACTTTCTCTGCTGATGGGTTTTTCCAATTTTCTTGCTCATACAATGTATCGGATTCGAATGAATAAACCGATTGTAGGCTCATGGTGTTCTCTGTAATTGTCCCAGTCTTATCGGTGCAAATTACCGTTGCGCTACCAAGCGTTTCCACTGTTCTTATTTTTTTAACGATTACACCTTCTTTCATTAAGCGATAAGAGCCTAGTGCCATAAAAGTAGTAAAAGCGACAGGGATTTCTTCGGGCAGGATTGACATAGCGAGCGTCAAACCTTTGAGTAAACTGTTTAGAATGTCCTGCGTTTTATAGTAGTAAACACCCCAAACCATTAAAAAAATAATGATTCCGATAACAGCCATTCCTTTTACAAATTTTTCTATTTGAAGTTGCAAAGGAGTAGCCTCGTCTTTGATGTCAAGGATTGATTGGCCCAATTGCCCAATTTTAGTCTTGGGCCCGATTTGTGTGACTTTGTATACCGCTAATCCTGACGCTACGAGCGTTCCGCTGTATACTTTGTTGTCCTTGCTTTTGTCTGATTTAAAAACAGCATAAGGCTCACCGGTTAGCGATGATTCATTAACCGAAAAATCATTACTATGTACTATTTCGCCATCAGCATTAATTGTATTGCCTTCCTCGGCGATTACTAAATCATGGAGTACGATGGCAGTCGTAGCGATTTTTTGAGCAAGTCCATTTCTATAAACAGTACTTAAGGGTTCATTAAGTTTTTCTAGTGCTTCTAACGCTTTTCTGCTTCGATTGTCTTGGTAAAAAGAAATTCCTGATACGGCTACAATGGCCGCTAACATAAAATAAGCTTCACTGTTTTCGCCTAAAATAAAATAGATAATAGCAACTGCAATCAGTAGAATTAGCATTGGTTCTTTGAACAGTTCTAAAAGAGCCGTCCACCATTGATAAGTGGGCTTGTGTACTTGTTCATTAGTGCCCGATTGTTTTCTTGAATTGATGACTTCTCCATCCGTAAGGCCTACGATAGCATCAGGTATATTTATTTTTTTTGACATTGGGCGGCATATTTTGGATCCTAATCAAATATACTGCTTTTAATTAATTTGCTAAAGCAGTACTGGGCCTAGTTTTGCAAGAATGATTCTATTTTAGCAAGCTGTCAAGATAAAAAAAAAGTCTACAAATCAATTGATTTACAGACTTTAAGTAAATTGTTTTTTATTTTTTATGCTTTTTCAGCGGTATCAACTATTTTAGTAGCAGTAGCATTGTGCAGTACTATTTGTGGAAACGGAATTTCAATTCCTTCGTTATCAAAAGCGACCTTCAAACGCTTCCGCAATTCACCGCTTACTTCCCATTGTTTGCTGGGTAATGTCTCCCCCAAAATCTTTAGCATAATAGCCGAGTCAGCAAAATCATTGACACGTAAAAATTGAGGAGCGAGTAAAATAGCGGACTTCCACTCTGGGTCATCTGCCAATGTTGTTCCAACCTTGTTAATTACGGTTATGGCCTGTTCTAAATTCGTGTTGTAGCTTACACCAATATCGAGATTGATTCTAGAAAAATCTTTGGATAAATTAGATACTTTTTTGATCTCTCCATGCGGAATATGGTGTACCGTTCCGTCGAGGTCTCTCAAGGTAGTTTTGCGTAAGCTAATTTCTTGAACAGTTCCACTAGCGTTATCAAAACTTACCACATCACCCACGCGGTATTGATTTTCTAGAATAATAAAAAGACCCGAAATGATATCTCTGATGAGGTATTGCCCTCCAAAACCGAAAGCCAAGCCAACTATTCCGGCTGCAGCCAAAATGGGTGCGATTTCTACACCAAACTCCTCTAAAACCATTAATGAGGCAATAATAAGTAAACCTATTCGTGCCGTGGTATTAAAAATTTGGATCAAGGTATTCTCTCTTTTCTCTTCTGCATCTTGAGACGAAATCCCGTCTGGTCGAACGGCAATTCGTACTGCTTTGGTTATAAAACCTGCTATGACTTTGTTGAGAATTAAAGTGCCTATAACAATAAATATTATTTTCACGCCACTAGTTAAAACCCATGGAATAACAAGTTCAGCATATTTATCTACGTATTTATGTACGATTTCATTCATGTATAATTCGTTTTAAAATATTGATAAAAGTAAAAAGTCCAAAAATCAATTGATTGTTGGACTTTTAGTTAAGTAAGAGCTTTAATTTATAGATTATAAATTAAATATCGTCAAAATCAATATCAGTGAAACTAGATGTTTGCGGTAAAGCTTCCTCATCCGAAACTACTGTTTCAGCTGCATATTCCTTTTTAAAATCTTTTTGATGTCTTTCTGAAATTACTTCTTCTCCTTTGTGGTTTAAAACATAAGAAGTCATGTCCTCTAGAATTTCTGCGAAAGCAGCAAAGTCCTCTTTATACAAATAGATTTTATGTTTTTTGAAGTGAAAAGATCCGTCCTCTTCAGTGAATTTTTTACTTTCGGTAATGGTAATGTAATAATCGTCGGCTTTAGTTGCTCTTACATCAAAAAAATAAGTTCTTCTTCCTGCGCGTAAAACCTTAGAAAAGATCTCTTCTTTTTCTAACATGTCATGTTCTCTCATAATCCGTTCTCTCAATTAAATGGTTGTTAATTAGTAACCAAAAATCTTAAAAATATATCTATTATCCAACAATTAAAGCAATTCTTTTTCTGAAAGTTGCTTTAAATACAATGACTTGTAGTACCCTTCTTGATTTATTAACTGGTTATGAGAACCTTGTTGAATGATTTTTCCGTCTTCAAGAATTAGTATGGTATCCGCATTTTTTGCGGAGGATACGCGGTGGCTAACAATCAAGGTTGTTTTGTCCTTGCAAATTTCAAATAAATTATTCAATATAGCTTCTTCTGTTTCGGTGTCAACGGCTGATAAACAATCATCAAAAAGCAAGATTGGAGGGTTTTTTATGATTGCACGAGCAATGGATACACGTTGTTTTTGCCCACCTGAAAGAGTAATTCCCCTTTCGCCTAAAACCGTATCATATTGTTTGTTGAAGCCCATGATGTTTTTATGAACTACCGCACTTTTAGCAGCAGCCTTAACTTCTTCTTCAGTAGCGTTTTCTTTACCAAATTTGATGTTGTTTTTGATACTGTCAGAGAATAAAAAAGCGTCTTGAGGCACAATTCCAATGCTGTTTCTTAGGTCAAAAAGGTTTAAAGAACTAATCTCTTTTTGATCTACTTTGATCGAACCAGATGTAGTATCATACAATCTTGAAATCAACGATAGTAGGGAGGATTTTCCAGAACCTGTTTTACCTAGAATTGCAATTGTCTCTCCTTTTTTGATCGTAAAACTGATGTCTTTTAAAGCCTCAATTTTAGTATCGTTATAGGTAAAACTTACGTTCTCGAAAGCGATCGAACCTTCTATTTCTGACTTGTTTGTGTTGTTGTTTTTAATTTCAGGTTCAATTTTCAAGAATTCATTTAGTCTTTTCTGAGATGCTTCGGCCTCCTGCACCATCGAAGACACCCAACCTAAGGAGGCAACAGGCCAAGTTAACATATTGACATATAAAATAAATTCAGCAATGGTACCAATACTTTTAATGGTTCCGTCGATATACATGATACCTCCAAAATAAATAACGACTAGGTTACTAATCCCGATTAAAGCAATCATTAAGGGTCCAAATAACGATTGTACTTTGGCTAGATTTAAGCTTTTGTTTTTGCTTTCTAAAGCCAAATTTTCCATGTTGTTTTGGTGCTGTTCCTCAAGAGAATAAGCTTTTATGACACGAACACCTGAGAATATTTCTTGTGTGAAACTAGATACTTTCGATAAATATTGCTGAAAAATGGTACTTCGTTTATTGATTTCGGAACTTAGTTTAAAAATTCCATAGGATAGCAAGGGTAACGGAAGTAAGGTGTATAAAGTTAGTCGTGGCGAAACATTGTACATATATACAATGACAATCGTAAAACGAATAATGGTGTTGATAGAATACATTACTGCCGGACCTACATACATACGAACTTTGGACACATCCTCGCTGATGCGATTCATTAAATCGCCAGTTCTATTTTGTTTATAGAAATTTTGAGAAAGGTTTTCGTATTGTTTAAAGACTTCATTTTTTAAATCGAACTCAATATGGCGCGACATCACGATTAAGGTTTGGCGCATAAGGAAGGTCAAGAATCCTGCAATTATCGTCGTTGTAATGATGAGCAAAATATTAGAAATTAATTCGTCTTTTATCACAGCTGAACTGATGCTTTTGTCTTTAGAAAAAGTTTCAATAACCTTAAAAGACTGGCTAATCAATTTAGGAGTGAACAACATGAAAATTTGTGCAATAATGGTAAATACAATTCCTAGTGAAAAGCTGTATTTGTATTTGACGAAATATTTATTTAAATAACTTAATTCTTTCATTATAATCAGGATATTCGTTTGTGAATATCTTATTTTTTTGGGGTTAATCGTTGTTTTTTATGCTGCTTTTTAAAAGATAATTTAATTTCCAATCTGACGATAACATAAATAATTGGAACTAAACTTCAATATATTCATTTTTTATGTATTTTTGACTCGTCTTTTTGACAAATTCATAAAATTAATATTATAAAAATTAGCACTATGGATGCAACTTTCGCAACTGGAAAGGAACTTCAAAAAATGGATCCCGTTTTTGGACAGTTATCATTTGATGATCACGAACAAATTGTATTTTGCAATGACAAAGATACAGGTTTAAAAGCAATTATTGGTATTCATAATTCGGTTATGGGACCTGCCTTGGGAGGAACTAGAATGTTCGATTACGCTAATGAATGGTCTGCTTTGAATGACGTTTTACGTTTGTCAAGAGGAATGACTTTTAAAGCGGCAATCACAGGTTTAAATATTGGTGGTGGTAAAGCCGTAATTATGGGTGATGCTAAAACACAAAAAACACCTGAATTGATGCGTAAGTTTGGTGAATTTGTACATTCGTTAAGCGGAAGATACATCACTGCCGAAGATGTAGGGATGGAAACGAAGGATATGGATACAGTTCGTGACGTTACTCCTTATGTTACTGGAATTTCTATTGAAAGAGGAGGAGCAGGGAATCCTTCGCCTGTAACTGCTTTTGGAGTTTACATGGGAATGAAGGCTGCCGCTAAACATAAATTTGGATCAGATTCTCTTGCCGGTAAAAAAGTATTGGTTCAAGGTATTGGTCACGTAGGAGAAACTTTAGTTGAATATTTGACTAAAGAGGGTGCTATTGTTACTATTGCTGACATCAACGAAGAAAAATTATACGAAGTAGGAGCTAAATACAGTGCTACTATTTACACAGGAGAGGATTTATATACTGCCGATGTAGATATTTATGCACCTTGTGCTATGGGAGCAACTATAAATGATGGTACTGTACATAAAATTAAAGCTAAAGTGATCGCAGGAGCGGCTAATAACCAATTAGCAAATGAGGATGTTCACGGTGCTATTTTACAAGAAAGAGGAATTTTATATGCTCCTGATTTCTTAATTAACGCAGGTGGAATTATCAATGTATATGCTGAACTAGCGCATTACGACAGAGCTGAAATTATGTCTAGAACAGAGAATATCTATAATACGACATTGGAGATTTTAGATTATGCTGTTGCAAAAGGAATAACAACGCATCATGCAGCATTGAATATCGCTCAAAATAGAATCGATCAAAGAAAAATAGAAAATAGTAAAAACTAATTTCGTCATTTAAATACAATAGCCATAGTTTTCGATTTCCATTGAAAACTGTGGCTTTTTTATGATTATATCATTTAAATAAGAGGGTTTGCTTTTTTTGTAATCGTTTAATTTTATTTTGAAAAAGGAAATTCTTATTTTTGCAGTCTAATTTTATAAAAGTTCTTACAAGGTGGTAAACAGAAGACACATTCGCGTTAAGGTTATGCAATCCATTTATGCGATGCATCAAAATGGTTCAGATAATTTAGAAAAAGAAGAGAAGTTTCTTTTTCATAGTATCGATAATATTCAGGATTTATACCTTACAATGATTTCTTCCTTAATGGAAATTTGCAAAAAAGAAACTGAGTTTTTGCATAAATCAAGTTTAAAACATCTTGCAACTCCTGCAGAGCGCAAGCCAAACGAAAAATTTATTAAAAATCGTATTTTCGAAATTCTTGCCGAAAATAACTCTTTAAGTATTGCTTTAGAAACACGCAAAATCGATGCTTGGCACTTGCACGAGGATTACATCGCCTTGTTGTTAAACGCAATTAAAGCAAGTACTTTTTACCAAGAGTACATGAGTAATCCATCTAGCTCTTTTGAAGAAGACAGACAACTAATTGGTGATTTGTTCACGGAAGTTATTGTTCCAAACGAAAAACTATATGAATTTCTTGAAGACGATAAACTAACTTGGATAGACGATATCCCAATGGTAAACACACATATTATCAAACAATTGAGAGGGATGAAACCAATCGAAGATGATAATTTTAGAGTGCCTAAATTGTATAAAGACGCTGAGGATAAAGACTTTGTAAAAGATTTGTTTAGAAAAACAGTCTTGAACGAAGCGGCTTTAGCAAAAGAATTTGAAGATAAAACACCCAACTGGGATAGTGATCGTATTGCTGAGGTGGATACTATTATTTTAAAAATGGCTATTTGCGAATTTTTAAAATTCCCTTCTATTCCTGTAAAAGTGACGTTGAATGAATATTTAGAATTAGCTAAAGAGTATTCTACTCCAAAAAGTAGTATTTTTATCAACGGTATTCTAGACAACTTGGTAAAAGAATTAGAAGCCAATAAAAAATTAATTAAAGCCGGTCGCGGTTTAATGTAAGACTAATAAATAAAAAAGAGAATTTAAATTATGGAACAATTAACTCAATTTGCACCGTTTTTATTAATGTTTGTGGTAATCTATTTCTTTATGATTAGACCACAACAAAAAAGAGCTAAAAACGAAAAAGAATTCGAAAGCGCTTTAAAAGTAGGTGATAAAATCGTTACTAAAAGTGGTCTTCATGGTAAAGTTGCTGAACTTGCTGAAACGACTGTAGTTATTGAAACAATGGCTGGAAAGTTGAAAATGGAGCGTTCTGCGATTTCTTTAGAAATGAGTGCAGCAGTAGCTAAGAAATAATTTAGCGTATAAATAGCATAAGAAAGTCCCGTTAATAACGGGACTTTTTTTATTTGTATTTGTCGTTCAATCCTTGGTTTTGTAAGATCAGAGGTTTAATTTTTTCAAAGCGAGAGTGTTTTGTTTCTGCTCTCTTTGCACTAACAATATATTCAATAAATTCTTGCTGTTTTGAAATTGTAAAGTTTTGAAAGGCTGTTGCCAAAGCAGGATCATTACTTAATTCTAAACTAAGCTCTGGCGAAACTAGTTTGGTCTTTTTTTCGGGTTTGCTACTGATACCTGAATTTTCATTAGCAATGGCTTCCTTAATATAGAGCAAAATAGTGGCTTCGTCAACTTCTTTTATGTTTTGAAATCGCCATTGACGCAGTGATTTTGTTACTCCTTCCTGCGCATTAATTAAAACATTGAGTTGGTCTTTTAAAAATACGCCATTGTAAAACCAAATACCAAAATAACTTTTAAAGCCTCCGATACCAAGAACATTTTTACCGTTTAAAACATAAACGGGTCCTCCCCATTTAGTAGTTTCTACTAACTCAGTTTTAGCAATAATAGCTTTAAGTAAGTCTAGCTCGGCTGTCCAATTATTGTTTTTATCCCAAATATGTTTTTTAGGCTCGGAGGTTTCCATTTATTTTTTTCTTTTCGAAACGGCTAAACCGTAGTTTGGTAAAGCAGTTAATTCGGCAATTTTTACAATTACTTCTACCGCTTTTTGCATACTTTCTACAGGTACGTACTCATATTTACCGTGAAAGTTATGTCCACCAGCAAAAATGTTTGGACAAGGCAATCCCATGTAGGATAATTGACAACCATCAGTTCCACCACGAATGGGTTTGATTAAAGGTTTTATGTTCACTTCTTTCATTGCTTTTTCAGCAATGTCTACAATATGTTTGACAGGAACTACTTTTTCCTTCATATTATAGTATTGGTCTTTGATCTCTGTAATTACGATATCTTCTCCAAATTGCTTAGCAAATTTTTTGTTGATTTTTGCTGTAATTTTTTCGATTAATTCCTTACGTTTTTCAAACTTTAGTTTGCTATGGTCTCTGATAATCAGTTCTAAGACCGTTTCTTCAATACTTCCAGTTAAGTGATGTACGTGAAAAAATCCTTCATAGCCTTTAGTTTCCTGTGGCGTTTCTTTTTTAGGCAAGGCGTTGATAAAGTCATTTGCAATTAGCATCGAGTTGATCATTTTGCCTTTGGCATAACCCGGATGCACGCTTTTACCTTTGAAAGTAATTTTGGCTCCAGCTGCATTAAAGTTTTCGTACTCTAATTCTCCAATTTGGCTTCCGTCCATAGTGTAGGCCCATTCAGCGCCAAATTTAGCAACATCAAAATGGTGTGCTCCACGACCAATTTCTTCATCAGGAGTAAAACCTACTCTAATTTTTCCGTGCTTGATATCTGGATTATTGATTAAGAATTCCATTGCCGTCACAATTTCGGTGATTCCAGCTTTATCATCTGCTCCTAATAATGTAGTTCCGTCAGTTGTAATTAAGGTTTGCCCTTTGTATTGCAATAAATCCTTGAAATAGGTAGGTGATAATATGATGTTTTGTTCAGCATTCAATACAATATCTTTTCCGTCGTAGTTGGATACGATTTGCGGTTTTACATTCGCACCTGTGAAATCTGGAGTAGTATCAAAGTGCGATACGAAACCTATTGTAGGTACTTCGTGCGGTACATTACTAGGTAGAGTTGCCATGATATAGGCTTTATCATCGATGGTAACATCTTGCATACCAATCGCTTTTAATTCTTCAACCAATTGATTCGCTAAATCCCATTGTTTTGCAGTACTTGGGGTTGTAGTCGAGTTCGAATCTGATTCTGTGTCAACAGTTACGTAACTGATGAAACGATCAATAATATGTTGCATAAATTTGTTTTTTTATTAAGGCTATAAAGGTACTATTTAAGACTGAGGTTTTAAAACGCTAATTTTCAATAGCGAGGTCTTTTAGTTTTTGGTGCTATTATTCAGTTTTTGTTGCTGGCTTACTTTTAGCTCCATATTTCATGGCTCTTACTTTCGTATTGCCATTTGCTTTAAGCGTAACCAAAAATAAGTTGTCGTAGTCTTCGTCTCCAATTGAAGCGAACGGTTTTAAACCACCAGCCGCTTCGATAGTTTCTAGGATGGTATTAGAATGACCTACGATCAAGATGGTTTTTCCTTGGTTGCTTTTTACAATTGTCGGAATTGCTTCTTTCAAATTTCTGGAATCATAGGACTGGATGTTAAGCTTTTTATTAGTTGCTGTTGGTTGTGCAGTGGCTTTCGTACGCTTATAATCGGTAGAGTAAATAACATCTATTTTCTTTTTTTGCAGGATTTGTGCTAAAGCATCTGCTCTTTCGAGTCCTTTTGTCGTTAGTAGTGGATCTCTCTCTTTAGGATTATCAGTCATTTTTTCGGCATGACGCACGATATATATTTTAGTTGCTTTTTTGCTTTGAGCAAAAAGAGATAGAGAAAGTAGTAGTAATAGTAAGAAGATGTATTTTTTCATTGTTTTTTATTTATAGCTGCTAATTTATTGCTAAATATTCACAAAATAGCGATTCAAAACGGCTTTAACAGCTTCTTTAATTTTTGAGTATAATTATTTATTTATCGGGTAGATAGTTCTATTTTTGCATAACACAACTACTACACCATGTATAAACAGCTTATTCGTCCGTTATTTTTTCTTTTTGACCCTGAAAAAATACATTATTTCACCTTTTCATTAGTTCGTTTTACTTCTAAGATACCGGGATTGGCATCTGTTTTTCGTTCGTTATATTTAGTAAACGATACCCGATTAGAAACAGAAGTTTTTGGTTTAAAGTTTAAAAATCCTGTTGGTTTGGCTGCAGGCTTTGATAAGGATGCCAAATTGTACAAGGAGCTGTCTAACTTTGGTTTTGGTTTTATTGAAATCGGAACGTTAACACCCAAAGGACAAGAAGGAAATCCTAAAAAACGCTTGTTTCGATTAAAAGAAGATTCGGCAATCATTAACCGAATGGGTTTTAATAATGGTGGAGTTCTCGAAGCAGTTGAGCGATTGAAAGCAAATAATGGTGTTTTAATTGGAGGAAACATTGGTAAAAACAAACTAACACCTAACGAAGAAGCAACCTCTGATTATGAAATATGTTTTGATGCGCTTTATGATCATGTAGATTATTTTGTGGTGAATGTGAGTTCGCCTAACACCCCTAATCTACGCGCTTTACAAGACAAAGAGCCGCTGACACAATTGTTGCAAACTTTACAGAATAAGAATTTGGCTAAGCCAAAACAAAAACCAATTTTGCTAAAAATAGCACCTGATTTAACCGATGAGCAGTTGTTGGATATTATCGATATCGTTGCCGATACTAAGATTGCTGGGGTTATCGCCACTAATACTACAATCTCTCGAGAAGGTTTGCAGTCAGTGAACAAGTCGGAAATGGGTGGGCTTTCAGGAAAACCGTTAACGAAGCGCTCGACGGAAGTGATTCGGTTTTTATCTCAAAAAAGTAATAAAGCCTTTCCAATTATTGGAGTAGGCGGAATCCATACTGCCGAAGATGCAATTGAAAAATTAGAAGCGGGAGCGAGTTTGATTCAATTATATACAGGCTTTATTTATGAAGGTCCTGCTTTAGTTAAGGCAATTAATAAAAAGATTTTGAAAGGAATGTAAAATACAGATTTTAAAATTGATAATAAAGCGTACTTCTTATTGCAGAATACGCTTTTTTTATTTGTTTAAATTTTCATAATCATAACCTTTGCCTATTTATTTGTTTTCTTATCTTTGAAAATATATGAAGCCAGTAAAAATTATAGAATGTCCGCGCGATGCCATGCAAGGCATTAAGCCATTTATTCCTACCGAAAGGAAAGTTGCTTACATACAATCCTTATTGCGTGTGGGTTTTGACTCCATCGATTTTGGAAGTTTTGTTTCTCCAAATGCGATTCCGCAAATGGTGGATACAGCTGAGGTTTTGGCGCAACTGGATTTATCGCAAACCAGCAGTAAACTTCTAGCCATTATTGCAAATACTAGAGGTGCTGAATTAGCAAGCCAACACCAAGAAATACAATATTTAGGTTTTCCGTTTTCTATATCGGAGAATTTTCAGATGCGAAATACGCATAAAACAATTGCAGAATCGTTAGTAACTTTGACCGAAATTTTAGAGATAGCTGATCAAACGAATAAAGAGGTCGTAGCTTATCTTTCTATGGGATTTGGGAATCCATACGGTGATCCATGGAATGTAGATATAGTAGGAGAGTGGACGGAGAAAATGTCCAACATGGGCGTTAAAATTCTGTCTTTATCTGATACCGTAGGAAGCTCAACTCCCGATGTCATTAGTTATTTGTTTTCTAATTTAATTCCAAAATATCCTGATATCGAATTTGGAGCGCACTTACACACCACTCCTGATAAATGGTTTGAAAAAATCGATGCTGCCTACAAAGCCGGTTGTGTTCGATATGACGGCGCAATACAAGGTTTTGGCGGCTGCCCAATGGCCAAAGACGATTTGACAGGAAACATGCCTACCGAAAAATTACTATCGTATTTTACAGCAAATAAAGTAGAGACTAATTTGAATCCGTTGAGTTTTGAAAGTGCATACAATGAAGCTTCCAAGTTATTTGGAGAGTTTCACTAGTTGCAGTTTTAGCTAGCGAGTCAAGTAACACAATAACAATGCAATTCATTCGTTTTTATACAAGAAACTCCCTATTTATTCAATTTTATAGTTAGATGAAATACTACCGCATTGTTGTCTTTTTTGCCTTTTTAAGTTCCCTTTTTTTGGTGAGCTCTTGCTCAAGTGAATTGGATTTTAACCAAGTTAACGATGCGAAGCTCGAGCCTGTCTTTATAGCTAATCTCTCTTATTTTGATGTGCAACCTAAAGATTTTTTTGTCAGTGGACAAGAGCAAGCCATTGCATTTGATGCCGAGAATTTCGATGTTTTTAGAGATAAATATTTTAAAAGTTACTTGCGAAAAGCCGACTTTTATTTTGAAGTCGAGAATACTATTACAAGATCTTTTAGTCTTGATATTGTTCTATTCGATCAAAACGATCAAGTGCTTTATATAAAAACGCTTGCTATTCCTGCGTACACGGGCACAACAATTAGAGTAACTGATACCGATATTTTTGAAAATGCTAAGTTAGACTTACTTAAAAGAACGACTAGATTAGGATTTGGTATTGTAAAAAATGCAGGCACACCATTAACTGTAAATAGCCCAGGTAATTTAATATTGCGATCTACTGCAACAGTATATTTAGTAATACAATGAGAAAAATCTATATCACACTACTTCTTTCGTGCTTTGTTACTTCCTTTTCTCAAAACAAGCAATTATTGTATAACTTCACCGCCATCCCGCAGTCCTTGATGACTAATCCGGGAGCTGATGTCAAATATAAATATTATTTTGGTGTTCCATTGCTCTCTGCTATATCCGTGCAAGCGGGCTCTTCGGGATTTTCAGCTTATGATTTATTTGCTAACAATGGTATCGATTTCAATACTAAATTACGTAACGTAGTTTACAATGCATCTCGCAATGACATACTAACGATTAATGAGCAAATCGAACTATTTAGTGGCGGTTTTAAGCTAGGCGATTGGATGAAAAACAAAGGCTATATTTCCTTTGGTATGTATCAAGAGTTTGATTTTGTTAGTTATGTTCCTAAAGATATAGCCATTTTGGCGCTAGATGGTAACCAAAATTACTTGGGTCGTCCCTTTAATCTTGGTGATTTGAGCTTAAAAACAGAAATGGTATTGGTGTTGCATGTAGGCTATCATAAAAATGTAAGCGACAAATTAATTCTAGGAGCTAGAGCTAAGATTTATTCTAGTCCTTTTAATGCTACATCCACTAAAAACTCCGGTTATGTACTTACCACTCCTGGTGCGACTACGTTTTATGATCAGGTTATTTACTCGGATATGCAGTTAAATACAAGTGGAATTTCTAAATATATTGCTAAAGGATACGAGGGAGACGCCGCAGCCGATTTTCAGAAAAAAGCACTTTTTGGAGGAGACTTAGGGTTAGGGCTTGATCTTGGGTTTACGTATTACCCTCAAAAAAACAAACAGCTTACGGCTAGTGTAGTGGATCTGGGTTTTGTGTCACACAGTAAGGATGTGCAGTCATTTACGTATAAAGGAGTTTATCAGTACAAAGGAATAAATCCAAATTTCAACGGAACCACCACGCCTGAAAATGTGTACCAAGAATTCAATGAGGCTATTCCGCTTGATACCTTATACAATAAATACACTACTTTGCGACCAATAAAAATCAATGCTTCCTATCAATATTCGTTTAATGATGATCGAGGAGGAGAGGATTGTAGTTGTACTACCAGCGCATCTGCTTATAAAACAGCCGTAGGAGCGCAACTATTCATGATGTCCGTACCGCGGGCACCTTTAATGGCGTTGACAGGATATGTAAAGCACCGTCTTATCAATGGTCTAGACCTGAAAGCGACCTATACGGTGGATTCCTTTTCTGCTAAAAACATTGGTTTGGGCATGGCAATAAATGCTGGTAAATTCAATATGTATGTCTTGGCGGACAATTTGTTGGAATATCGTGATTTGTCCAAAGCTAATAGTCTATCCTTTCAATTTGGATTCAATTTCGTGTTCAAAGACAGCAATGACCCTCCTTAATTCATGTTGTAGGAGCTTTTTCCAGCTCTCCATTTCAAGCACACTATCACAATCCTCTTTTTAAATACTTGTAAAAGAGCTTCCTTTGGTCGCTTTTTACAAGCAATAAAAAGGTAGGATTCTAATTAGTGTGGCTTTCCATTCCTATCTGGGCTATGAACATCCCGCCTTAAAACACTATTCGAGAGTGGTCTATCTTGATAATCCAAAATGAAAGTAGAACTATTCAAGATAATTTTGTATATTTGCACGCAATTCAACAAGAAATTGCACCATGATAGCACACAACTCCAAGATTATCGGCGAAGGACTAACTTACGATGATGTTTTATTAGTACCTAACTACTCTAATGTGCTTCCCCGCGAAGTAAGTATCAAATCAAAATTTTCACGAAACATAACGCTTAATGTTCCAATTGTGTCCGCAGCTATGGATACCGTTACGGAGTCAGCTATGGCTATTGCTATGGCACAAGAGGGCGGAATAGGTGTTTTGCATAAAAACATGACGATCGAGCAACAAGCTGCCAAAGTACGTAAAGTAAAGCGTGCCGAGTCAGGAATGATAATCGATCCCGTTACTTTACCATTAACTTCTACAGTAGCCGATGCAAAAAGCGCTATGAAAGAATACGGTATTGGCGGAATCCCAATCGTGGATGAAAATAAAAAACTAAAAGGAATTGTTACCAATAGAGATTTGCGTTTTGAAAAAGTAAATTCAAGACCTATTGTTGAGGTAATGACCAAGGAAAACTTGATTACAGTTGCTGAAGGTACTTCATTGGAACAAGCCGAAGTAGTACTACAAGGATACAAAATTGAAAAATTACCAGTTGTAAATGATGATTATAAACTAGTGGGTCTGATCACTTTTAGAGACATCACTAAATTAACTCAAAAACCTATTGCTAACAAAGATGTTTACGGGCGTTTGCGTGTTGCAGCTGCTATAGGTGTTACAGGTGATGCAGTTGAACGAGCGGCAGCACTTGTAAAAGCAGGTGTAGATGCCATCATTATTGATACAGCTCACGGTCATACGCAAGGTGTTGTCAATACACTTAAAGAAGTAAAAACTAAATTTCCTCAAATAGATGTTATCGTAGGTAATATTGCAACTCCCGAAGCAGCTAAATTTTTAGTAGAAAACGGAGCTGATGGCGTAAAAGTAGGAATTGGACCGGGTTCAATCTGTACTACGCGTATCGTAGCAGGTGTTGGTTTTCCTCAATTCTCAGCTGTTTTAGAAGTAGCTGCAGCCTTAAAAGGCACAGGTGTTCCTGTTATTGCTGATGGTGGAATTCGTTACACTGGTGATATCCCTAAGGCTTTAGCCGCTGGTGCCGACTGTGTAATGCTAGGTTCATTACTTGCAGGTACAAAAGAGTCTCCAGGAGAAACTATTATTTTTGAAGGTAGAAAGTTCAAATCGTACCGCGGAATGGGTTCTGTTGAAGCAATGGAAACCGGTTCAAAAGACCGTTACTTTCAAGATGTAGAAGATGATGTTAAAAAATTAGTTCCAGAAGGAATCGTAGGTCGTGTTCCTTACAAAGGAGAACTAAACGAAAGTATGCTGCAATTTATTGGTGGACTTCGCGCCGGAATGGGGTATTGTGGTTCAAAAGATATTCCTACTTTGCAAGAAACAGGACGTTTTGTTCGTATTACTGCTAGTGGAATCAACGAGAGTCATCCGCATAACGTAACGATTACTAAAGAAGCGCCTAATTACTCAAGATAAGAAGGTTCTAAATACATAAAAAAGGCTGTCTAAATTCTATTTAGACAGCCTTTTTCAATTTGAGGTGCAATCATTTTATTTTTTAAATATTTTCTCAAAAGCATCATAAACAGCTAAATGCAAAGCATCGCCATGATTTTGCTTTTCAAAAAAGGAGTAGAAAACCGTCGTATTGCTCTTTTTTTGATTGTTGATTTTATCATACAAAGCGCTAGCGGTTCGTTCCATAATAGCGCCTTCTTTTCCTACGGCAATATAAATTGATTTTTTCGAGCTGTAGGTCGCGGGTTGTACTGCTAGAAGTGACTCATTATCCCACCATAAACTTGGACTCACAATGATATAATTGTCAAATAAATTCGGTTTTTTAAACAAGATTTCAGTGGCTAAAAGACCGCCTAGGGATTGCCCGATTATTGTTGTTGGGCCTGAAGTTTTATAATTTGTAGTTATATACGGTTGCAATTCTTTTTCAAGAAACTGAATAAAATTAGCCGATTTACCTGAAGTAGGTAAATCTGTTTTATCCTGCTTATTGGTTGTAGGATAAGTAAAATCTTTTTTTCGGTCAGTGTTTGCAATCCCAACAATAATAGATTCAGGAACCATATTAATCCACGAAAAAGAACCAAATTGCACTATGCCCGCAATATGTATAAAGTCTTCATCTAAGGAACCGTCAAGTAAATATATGACAGGGTACTTCTTGCTTGCATCGGTGGAATAGTTTGGTGGTAAATAGATATTCAGAATTCGGTTTTCATTCAGGATATCCGATTTCAATTCAACCGTTTCGCCCAAAGTGATGGGATTGGATGTATTGAGTTTGAGTTCTACTTGTGACCAAGTAGATTGACTCAAAAGCAGAATAAAACAAATCGCAAGTACTTTTATTGGAGCCATTCCTTTAATTTTTTTTAAAATGTTATAATTCACTGATCTATTATATCAGGTGTTTTTGATTGTACTAAAGCTAATGCGCTTTGTCAATCACGATTTTTTCTCTTTATTAAAAAAGGGAAATTCAAATAAAAGTAATCCCACTCCTATAGCGCAAATCGCACCAGCAATAAATCCAGAGGCTGTAAAGTCAATTGCCGAAAAGTTGAGGATCAGTCCTATGAGCAATAAAATTACTCCAATTATTTTGTTTTTAGTCATTTTGCTTTAGTTTTTCACGTAAAAAAAGCGGATTTTTCAAATTAGAAAAACCCGCTTGAATGTGTGCTGAATTGCACTTAGATAATTTTTAATAAACTTGTAATCAATAATTAGTACTTGTAAAAGAACAGTGTACTATTTAAAAATCACTTTGTTTTCGACCCTAAAGTGAAGTTCTAGAAATTTCAATTCCGGCTGGAAAAGAGATGTTCCCTTGTTCCTCTGCTGTAATATAAATTTCTTTTACTTTGAATGGCGTTGTTGCTTTTAAAACGGCTTTGCTTCCGTTTTTACTATTCAGTTGTCCTAAGTTTTTAGTCCCATTATCTTCCGTACTGATCCATACAACATAACTGCTTCTGGGTGGAGTCAATCTTTCGGCACTAGCTAAATTTTTAGCTGTAACTTCGATTATGGTGTTCTTATTCTTGTCTGTTTTAGTTTTTGCTACAATTTCTGCGGCTGGTGTAATTACCGATGTTGGGAAAGTCGCTGTTGATGCACATGAAGTTAATACTAGTACTAATGCTCCTGCAACTAAATGTTTTATTTTTTTCATTTTTTATAATTTAATTATTGTTCAAATTTAAAGGTCTTGAAACACTACCTTGGTTTGTTTTTTAGGCTGAATCATCGCTATTTTTTAGAGAGAAAATACTACTTTTTTATCGCATGAAATAGTATGAATCGCCTTGTATAAAGATAAGAAATATAACTGACAATTCCTAAAAATCTGGGACTGTTTCATTGGTTATGACGCTGTAAATTCTGGTTTTTATCACGATACCCAACGGGCTGCTTTTTTTTGAAAGTGATTAGATTGAAAGATCGTGAATTTCGGTCTGTTTTGCGTGAGGGATAGAAGTGGAGCTCTTTGTGTTTTCGTTTGTAAAACGAAAATACAAAAGCGGGAACGCATAGCCCGACCTTTACTAAAAACAGGACATGCAATCCTGTTTTTAGTAAAGGTCACGCCCAAAAAATAAATTAGAAATTGTTATACCAGCAAAGTGTAGTTGACTTTTTATTCTTTAAATAGATTAGCCATCAGTTTTTTGTTACCAACGATCCACAAAATATCATTTCTTTCTAGAATAATATTCGATTCGGGATTCAGTAAGCGTTTACCGTTTCGCTCGATTCCTACTACCAAACCGTTGGTTAGTTCACGTAATTTAGACCTACCAATACTTAAACCAATAAAATCTTCGTTTTGAAGTTCGATTTGCTTTAGTATCACCTCGTTATTAACTTTCTTGGGGATTTCGATTTCGTGCTTTCTTAAAAACTCCGCAAATTCTTTTACTTGCTCATCTGATCCAATAACGCAAATCTCGTCACCGGGGAACAACCGTTCGGTTTTATTGGGCACTTCAATCATGATTTCCCCACGTTTTATAAAAGCAATATTTACGCCTACTAACTCTCTAATACGGACTTCTCGCAAGGTTTGTCCAGCTAGATTAGATTCCTTCGCGATGGTAAATGTACTCATGTGCCCGTCCCAAGGCGTCAGGTTCGCATAGCGGCGGTCAATTTTCTTTTCTTCTCTATCGTTGAGGTTTTTCAAGAAATGACTTTCTATTTTATGGTATTGCTTGTGTAGTTTCTTAGGGAAAAAGAAATAAATAAGTAGCGCAATTACCAATGCAAAAAAGGCAACAGTAGGGGAGAAAAAGATATTTAGCAGAAAACCAATGTAAAATACCGCTAGTCCCATCCTAAAAAAGATAAGCATCAAGATTGGTCCGCGGTACTTTCGTTCCTTGTACAAAATCTCAACCTCCTTTACCGCAACACGGCGTAAAGATAATGCCCATAAAAAGGGTGAAATCACAATGATGGTAATGAGTGCTGCAATTGCATTTCCGAATTTTGATGATTCTACCAAGGGCAGAATGTATTTGCTCGAAATTAAAATGATCGAAGTAATGATAATTGTATGTAGCACAATTTGCAATAAATGCGTTCTTATAACAATTTGCCATGTACTTACGGATCGTATTGCTTGTGCATTTGAACTGTATCGCTCGATGCGTTTGGTCCATTTTCGGGGTAACGCTTTTTCCAAATAGCTAGAAAACGGAACCGCCAATTTAACCATAAACGGAGTCGTAAACGTGGTAATTGCTGATACCGCCACTACAACAGGATATAAAAAGGAACTGGTTACATTCATGGTCATTCCTAGCGTTGCAATGATAAACGAGAATTCCCCTATTTGCGATAAACTCATTCCGGTTTGTACGGATTGCTTTAAGGGTTGTCCTGAAATTAAGGCACCAATTGTAGAACTTATAGACTGTCCAAAAATGGTCACTAACGTCAAGATAAATACAGGTACGGCATATTCAACAAGAGTTGTTGGATCGATTAACATACCTACTGATACGAAAAACACAGCCCCAAATAAATCCTTTACGGGTTTGATTAAGTGTTCGATTCGCTCTGCTTGTGTGGTTTCTGCAATGATAGATCCCATTATAAACGCACCTAAGGCAGGAGAAAAACCAACATTAGAAGCCAAAATTACCATCATCAAACACAAAGCCAGTGAAATTATAAGTAGCATTTCATCAGTCAATAAATCCTTTGCTTTTTTTAATAAAGTGGGAATAAAAAAGATACCACCAATAAACCAAGCGGTCAGGAAAAAGATTAGTTTAAAAACCGAATACAGCAATTCACTACCCGAAAACTGCTGGCTAACAGCAACCGTAGACAGTAAAACCATCATTAAAATCGCAACAATATCTTGCACGATTAGCGAGCCAATCACGATACCGGCAAATTTTTGGGCTTTCACACCCAACTCATCAAAAGTTTTTAAAATTATAGTGGTCGAGGAAACGGATAAAATAACGCCTAAAAATATAGAATCCATTTGTTTCCAACCCATCCAACTCCCAATTAAAAAGCCCATCAGGACCATGACAATAATTTGGGTGACGGCCGTAATCGAGGCCGTTCCACCCACTTTCATGAGTTTTTTAAAGCTAAATTCGAGTCCAAGGCTAAACAGTAATACGATAACACCAATTTCAGCCCACACTTCAACACTCTTAATGTCCTTGACCGAGGGGAAAAAATGAAAATGATTTCCAGCCAGGAACCCAGCAATCAAATACCCAAGAACGAGTGGCTGTTTAATTTTTTTAAATAGTAGCACGGCAATCCCGGCAGTCATTAGGATCAATCCTAAGTCGCTTATTAAGGGTTCTAAATGGGTGGTAGCTTCGGCTACGGTTGCTGCAGTACTCATAATTTTTATAGGGAGCTAATCCAGCTTTTCATTGCAAGCTTTTAGTCAAAAATCTTTTTTATTAGGCTCTGGCAGGAGTTTCCTTTGGTCACTCGGCCATGAGCCATAAAAATAGATTTTTTTCCTGCAAGGCTTTTCATTGCAATCTGGGCTATGTTTACGTTACTATTAAATTTCTCGGTGGCAAATCGTTTTGCCATTCATAAAAAAAGCTATCCATAAAGATAGCTTTTTTTACGAATTCTAATCTGTTTTTTAGATTCCTAAAAAGTTGCTAGGTGTAATTTGTAATAATTCGGTTTTAATAGCTTCTGAAACGTCTAGCGTTCCAATAAACTCGTGAATCGATGCTTTAGTAATGGCCTCGTTCGTTCTTGTCAACCCTTTTAAGGCTTCATACGGATTTGGATATCCTTCACGACGCAAGATCGTTTGAATCGCCTCTGCAACTACTGCCCAGTTTTTTTCTAAATCTTCATGAAACTTAGATTCGTTAAGCAATAATTTATTCAATCCTTTCAAGGTTGCTTCAAACGAAATGATAGTGTGTCCCATGGGTACACCGATATTTCTTAAAACAGTACTGTCAGTCAAATCACGTTGCAAACGAGAGATGGGTAACTTAGCCGAAAGGTGTTCAAAAATTGCATTAGCAATTCCTAAATTTCCTTCTGAGTTTTCAAAATCAATAGGGTTTACTTTATGTGGCATAGCCGATGAACCTATTTCACCTGCTTTTATTTTTTGTTTGAAGTATTCCATCGATACATAGGTCCAAATGTCTCTGTCTAAATCAATAATAATGGTATTGATTCTTTTTAAGGCATCAAAGAATGCTGCAAAATGGTCGTAATGCTCAATTTGTGTTGTTGGGAACGAGTGGTGTAACCCTAAAGTGTCTCCCACAAATTTTCCTCCAAATTCTTTCCAATCAATTTGTGGATACGCTACATGATGCGCATTGTAATTTCCGGTTGCTCCACCAAATTTGGCGGCAAAAGGAACGTGAAACAACAAACGCATTTGCTCTTCTAAACGTTCTACAAAAACACCAATTTCTTTACCTAAACGCGTAGGTGAAGCGGGTTGTCCGTGTGTACGGGCAAGCAACGGAATGTGTGCCCATTCTTCACTTAATTCTTTTAATTTAGCGATCAATCCAATTAATGATGGCATATAAACGCTCTCAAAAGCTTCTTTAGTCGAAAGCGGAATCGCAGTATTATTGATGTCTTGTGATGTTAATCCAAAATGGATGAACTCTTTGTATTGTGATAATCCTAATTTTTCGAATTTATCCTTGATAAAGTATTCTACCGCTTTTACATCGTGGTTGGTTACTTTCTCAGTTTCTTTGATCCAGAGCGCATCTTCGGTGGTGAAGTTTTTGTAAATAGCACGTAAACTTTCAAATAAATCGGTATTTACAGTCGCTAGTTGTGGTAACGGAAGTTCGCACAAAGCAATAAAATATTCAATTTCAACTAATACTCGGTATTTTATTAGCGCTTCTTCTGAGAAAAAAGGCGCCAGTGAAATGGTTTTACTTCTATATCGTCCGTCGATAGGCGAAATAGCATTCAATTCGTTTAAAGTAGTCATTGTTGTGTTATTTGTTGTAAAAGCACAAATATAAAGCATTAAGGGCACAATCGAAAAGGAATAGTTTTTTAAATCAAGTCCATCAGCTCCTTTTGTAATTGTTGCATTCCTTTCGAAGCAATTTCGGGAATTAGGTGCAAGGGATTCCTTAAATTCGGTATTTTGATGGGTTTAGGGTCTATGTAGTAAACGGGAGTTGTCGCTTTAGTGAAATCGATTAAACCAGCTGCTGGATATACTTGTAAAGAAGTACCAATAACAGCGAAATAATCAGCAATTTCAGTGAGTTCAACCGCTCTTTCTAAAGCGGGAACTTCCTCACCAAACCACACAATGTGCGGACGCAATTGATTTTGGTTTTCATCAAAATCTCCAAAGTTTAAATCTTCGCTCCAATCTAAAATGTAATTGGGATTTACCGTGCTTCGAACCTTTAGTAATTCACCATGCAAATGCAATACCTTCGTGCTTCCTGCGCGTTCGTGTAAATCGTCGACATTTTGAGTGATGATTTGAACATCAAAATCACGTTCTAGCTCAGCCAAAAGGATATGTGCTGCATTAGGAATCACTTCTTTCAGTTGCTTTCGTCTTTGATTGTAGAAATCGAGAACTAAAGCGGGGTTTTTGTGCCAGCCTTCTGGTGTGGCAACATCGAGTACATTATGCCCTTCCCATAAACCGTCGCTATCGCGAAACGTTTTTATACCGCTCTCTGCACTAATTCCTGCTCCGGTTAGTACCACTACTTTTTTTTTCATTTTCTTGTAATTTGGGCGTGTTCGCCGCGGCGAACGGGCTTTCTGCTTTATCTTTATGGGGAAAAGAGCCCATAAAGGATGACGCGGCAATCCCTCACGCGAATTCGATATACATTGTTGATTTGCAATACAATAAAGTCAATCTTATTTTGAATGCTTCGATTATCTCTATTAGAGTTACGAATTTATGCTTTTATCGGACTGTATTTTATAAATTTGGGTTAAAATTACTTTTAAAACAAAGTGTGATGAACAAAGTAGGTGTCCTTTTCTTATTTATGTGCAGTTCGGTTTTATTTTCTCAAAGCACTAAGTCTCCTCAGCAGGTTGTAAAATTTGAGGATGATTCTTTAGATTTAAATTTCAGTCCTTTTAAAGTCAATGGACTAACCTATGATTTTTCGAAACGAGATACGCCATTCTCTCTTTATCATCCCATGCCGGGACTAAATGTTATGAGCCTTAATTCAAGGTATTATTATTCGATGGACAATACAAGTCGGTTACTGGGAATTGAAATGAAGGAGTACGAGAAAGAACCTATTTTTCCCGATGTAAAAAAAACAACTTTGGGCGAAGCGGTATTTTTACAAGTGATGAATTCGTTGTTTGATAAATAAAACTGATTCTTTTTGCTAGTTTTGCAGCAAATAAAAACAAATATGATTGACTTAAAGTATCTTGAATTTCTCGAAAACATTTTAACAGACAACCGAAAGGAACGTTTTTTAAATGTACTGGAAAACCGAACGAATCATTTTACGATTGCTGTTGAGGATATTTTTCAAATGCACAATGCTAGTGCTGTGATGCGGAGTTGTGAGGTTTTTGGAATTCAAGAACTTAATGTTATCGAGGAGCGATACGGAAAAAGTATTGATAAAGAAATTGCCATGGGTGCCCAAAAATGGGTCGATATCAATACATTCGATTCTGTTAAGAGTTGCCTTGATTCTATAAAAAGTAAAGGATACCAAATCATAGCCACTACACCACATGACAATGATTGCTTACTTGAAGATTTTGATATTTCGAAACCGAGTGCTTTGTTTTTTGGTACGGAGCGCGACGGATTATCTGAGGAAATCATGCAGCGCGCTGATGGTTTTTTAAAAATTCCGATGGTGGGTTTTACCGAAAGTTTGAATATTTCAGTTTCGGCAGCGATTATCATTCAGAATCTTACCAATAGATTGCGACGATCAACGATTGATTGGCATTTATCTGAGGAGGAAATGCTGGTTAAAAGATTGGCTTGGGCCAAAAGTTCGATAAAAGATATCAAACGAATCGAAGCGCGTTATTATGAAGAAAATCCGCGATAAGAATTGTATTTCGTTTGCTGCCCCAGATAGTAGCGGTAGCCCTGACTGCAAAAGCAGTTTTTTATGGGAACAGTAGAGCGACCAAAGGAAGCTCCTACTGTGACCTAATAAAAAAAGCTTTTTAAAGGAAGGCTTTAGCGTATAGCTGGAATAGGCACATTTTAATAGAAAGAACCTTTAACTAGTTATTGTAACTACTTATTATGGCATATAAAAAATCCCCAACTACAGTTGTAATTGGGGATTTTTGGATTAGTATCAACTTAAAAAAGGTTGTTTATTTTGCATCAAAGCGATCTGCGTTCATCACTTTAGTCCAAGTGGCTACGAAATCGTGAACAAATTTCTCTTTGTTGTCATCTTGCGCGTATACTTCAGCGTAAGAGCGTAGGATAGAGTTCGAACCAAAAACCAAGTCCATACGAGTGGCAGTCCATTTTACAACTCCTGTTCTACGGTCACAAATGTCGTATAAACCAGGTGTTGTAGGTTTCCAGCTGTTACCCATATCGGTTAGATTCACAAAGAAATCAGTCGTTAAAGCACCTATTGTATTCGTGAAAACACCATGTTTAGTATTACCAAAATTGGTACCTAACACTCTCATACCACCAACAAGAACTGTCATTTCTGGTGCGGTCAATCCTAATAATTGGGTGCGGTCAAGCATTAATTCTTCTGGACTAACTTCAAAGTCTGCTTTGGTATAGTTACGGTATCCATCTGCGATTGGCTCAAGTGGCTCAAAAGATTCGGCATCGGTCATTTCATCAGTAGCATCTCCACGTCCTGGCGTAAATGGTACCGTCGTTGGAAAACCGGCTGCCTTCGCTGCTTGTTCCACTCCTAAGTTACCAGCTAAAACAATGGTATCAGCAATACTAGCTCCAAATTCAGCAGCGATAGGCTCCAAAACTGAAAGCACATAAGCCAATCGTTGCGGTTCGTTTCCGTGCCAATCTTTTTGAGGTGCTAGACGAATTCGTGCTCCGTTAGCTCCACCACGCATGTCCGATCCACGGTAGGTGCGAGCACTATCCCAAGCGGTATTGATCATGTCTTGTATTGATAAACCTGAAGCAGCTATTTTACTTTTTAATGCATCGACATCGTAATTTTTATTTCCAACCGGGATTGGGTCTTGCCAAATTAAATCCTCTTGAGGTACATCAGTACCGAAGTATCTCGCTTTTGGTCCCATGTCTCTGTGCGTTAATTTAAACCAAGCACGAGCAAAAACATCAGAGAAATACTGTTGGTCGTTCATGAATTTCAAAGAGATTTCTCTGTAGATTGGATCTACTTTCATCGCCATATCTGCATCAGTCATAATAGGATTCAAACGGATTCCTGGATCTTCAACATCAACTGGCTTGTCTTCATCTTTAATACTTACGGGCTCGTATTGCCAAGCACCTGCTGGGCTTTTTACTAATTCCCATTCATGGTTGAATAACATTTCGAAATAGCCACCATCCCATTTAGTTGGGTTTGTTGTCCAGGCTCCTTCGATTCCGCTAGTTACTGTATCACGTCCTTTTCCGGTTCTTGTAGGATTGCTCCATCCAAAACCTTGCTCTTCAATAGCACCGCCTTCAGGTGATTCGCCTAAGATACTTGCATCACCATTTCCGTGTGCTTTACCTACGGTATGACCTCCAGCTGTTAATGCAACAGTTTCCTCATCATTCATTGCCATTCTTAGGAATGTTTCACGAATATGAGCAGCTGTTTTTAATGGATTTGGTTGGCCGTTTACTCCTTCTGGGTTAACATAGATCAATCCCATGTGAACTGAAGCCAATGGTTTTTCCATAGTTGACGGGTCTTCTAAATCAGCGTAGCGTTGTTCACTTGGAGCAAGCCATTCTGTTTCAGATCCCCAGTAAATATCGATTTCTGGGCTCCAGATATCAGGACGTCCAAAAGCAAATCCGAAGGTTTTTAAACCCATATTTTCGTAGGCGATTGTCCCAGCAAGTACCATTAAATCAGCCCAACTTAATTTATTTCCGTATTTTTTCTTGATAGGCCATAACAATCTTCTTGCTTTGTCTAAGCTAGCGTTATCAGGCCAAGAGTTTAATGGAGCAAAACGTTGATTTCCTGTTCCACCTCCACCACGACCATCATAGGTACGGTAGGATCCTGCTACGTGCCAGGTAAGACGAATCATTAATCCTCCATAGTGTCCCCAATCAGCAGGCCACCATTCTTGACTGTCCGTCATTAAAGCATGCATGTCTTTTTTAAGAGCTTCAATATCTAATTTCTTTAACTCTTCAGCGTAATTAAAGGATGTACCAAGAGGGTTTAATTTAGTGTCATTTTGATGTAAAATGTCTAAGTTAAGCGCATTTGGCCACCAGCTTTTTACAGCTCCTTGACTTCCTGTATTGGAACCGTGCATAACCGGACATTTGGCTGCTGCCGCAGAATTATTTCCTTCAACTATTGTTGTACCATCTGGAGCAGGAGTTTGTCCGTGGTTTACGGGACATTTACCTTGCTCGTTATTTGTGTTATTTTCCATATTTGTTTTTTTAGTTTGTTATTATCGTTGCATACAAATTTAACCTAATTGTGAATGTAAAAGCGCTGTCTCTAATCTTGATATTTTATAAAACAATAAAGAAAAGCTATTATAGATTTTTATTTAATAGTCTACTTATATGATTATAAAAAAGACATTCTCTCAAAAGTAACGAAAATTGATGAATTTGGAGTTACGATAACGTTAGGAATTGCAGCTGTTTTTATTTTAGAGGCATCAATCTTGTAAGCTTTAAAAAGGAGAGGTGGAGCAATAGGGTTCAACCTAATTATCGTTTTACTAGCCCTGACTGCAGCGGAAAGCCTACGCAGGTTAAAAACTACTTTTTTCTAGTGGTGGCAGAGCGACCAGCGGAAGCTCCTGACAGGGCTAAGAAAAAGAGTTTGAAACCAAGTAGCTTGAAGTGAAAGGCAGGAGTAGCTACAAATAAAAAATCCCCAACTACCATAGTAATTGGGGATTTAGCGTTTTATAAATGAGAAGTGTTATTTTACAACAACCCATTGTCCGGTTGCTACTAATGCTTCTGCTTTTTTATATTTCATTTCTTGCGTTTGACCGTTAGCAACATTTTGAATAGTTACAGTATCGTTGCGATTGATTTTAGGCATATCTCTAACGATTGTCTCTGTTACTTGACGTTGCTGTGTTTCCCCAGCTTCGCGATTCATGTTTTCGCTGTTTGGAATTTCGTCTTTGCTTAGTTGTAAGTTTTCTTTTGGACGACTTACTTCTCTCGCTTCTTGAATTTCAGGAGCTGTTTGTTGCGGTAAATCTCCTTTGAACAAGAAGGAGATTACCTCTTTATTAATACCATTAAGCATACCGTTGAATAAGTTGAACGCTTCGAACTTGTAGATAAGCAATGGATCTTTTTGCTCGTGAACGGCTAACTGAACTGATTGTTTCAATTCGTCCATTTTGCGTAAGTGTTTTTTCCAAGCTTCATCAACTATTGACAAGGTGATGTTTTTTTCAAAATCAGCGATTAGTTGCTTTCCTTCAGTTTCATAAGCACGTTTTAAATCAGTAACTACGTTCAATGATTTTACACCATCGGTAAACGGAACTACGATACGCTCAAATTGATTGTCTTTGTCTTCGAAAATGTTTTTGACGATAGGGAAGGCTTCTCTAGCGCTACGCTCACATTTTTCGTTGTAATATTTCAATGCTTCTTTGTATACTTTTCCAGTTAGCTCCATTTCTGTCGCTTTTGCAAATTCACCTTCGCTAACAGGAGAGGTGATTGAGAAGTAACGAATTAAATCAAATTCGAATGTTTTAAAATCATTGACCGCTTTTGTATTTTGAACGATTAATTCGCAAGTGTCGTACAACATGTTGGCGATATCTAATTTTAGACGCTCTCCAAACAAGGCATGACGACGACGCTTGTACACTACTTCACGTTGTGCGTTCATAACGTCATCATACTCTAATAAACGTTTACGAACTCCAAAGTTATTTTCTTCTACTTTTTTCTGAGCGCGCTCGATAGACTTAGTCATCATAGAATGTTGAATTACTTCTCCTTCTTCTAATCCCATTCTGTCCATTACTTTAGCAACTCTTTCAGAACCAAATAAACGCATTAAGTTGTCTTCAAGTGAAACGTAGAATTGTGAACTTCCCACATCTCCTTGACGTCCTGCACGTCCACGTAACTGGCGGTCAACACGACGCGAATCGTGACGCTCCGTACCTATGATTGCTAATCCACCTGCTGCTTTAACTTCAGCAGATAATTTAATATCGGTTCCACGACCCGCCATATTGGTTGCAATAGTTACAACTCCTGGCTTACCTGCATCTTCAACGATTTGTGCTTCTTGCTTGTGCATTTTAGCATTCAATACGTTGTGAGTAACGCCTCTCATCTTAAGCATACGGCTTAATAATTCAGATATTTCAACAGAGGTTGTTCCAATTAATACTGGACGACCTGCTTTTGATAATTCAGTTACATCTTCGATAACAGCGTTGAATTTTTCACGTGTTGTTTTATAGATAAAGTCTTCTTTGTCTTGACGCGCCATTGGTCTATTCGTTGGAATTTCAACAACATCCAATTTATAGATTTCCCAAAGTTCTCCAGCCTCAGTAACCGCTGTTCCAGTCATACCACCTAATTTGTTGTACATTCTGAAATAGTTTTGCAAGGTTACCGTTGCAAATGTTTGAGTAGCGGCTTCAATTTTCACATTCTCTTTAGCCTCAATCGCTTGGTGTAATCCATCAGAGTAACGACGTCCATCCATGATACGACCTGTTTGCTCATCTACAATCATGATCTTATTGTCCATGATTACATACTCTACATCTTTTTCGAATAAAGCGTATGCTTTAAGTAACTGTGTCAAAGTATGGATACGCTCACTTTTGATACTGAAATCTTGAAACAAAACTTCTTTTTCTTCCGCTTCAGCGTCTTTGTCTAATTTTTTCTTTTCGATGTTAGCTATCTCAGTACCAATGTCTGGTAAAACGAAAAAGTCAGCATCAGTATCTCCTGAAAGGTGCTTAATACCGTTATCAGTTAACTCTACTTGATTATTTTTTTCTTCAATGACAAAATACAACGCTTCATCAATTTTATGCATTTCACGGTTGTTGTCCTGCATGTATTGATTTTCTGTTTTTTGAAGCAATTGCTTGATTCCTTCTTCACTTAAGAACTTAATTAAAGCTTTGTTTTTAGGCAATGCTCTGTATGCTCTTAACAATTGGAAACCACCTTCTTTAGTGTTTCCTTCTTTTATTAATTTTTTAGCTTCGGTTAAGAAACCAGTCGCAAGTTGACGCTGTAAACCTACAAGATTTTCGATTTTTGGCTTCAACTCATTAAACTCGTGACGGTCTCCTTGAGGAACTGGTCCAGAGATGATCAAAGGTGTTCTTGCATCATCAATTAATACCGAATCCACCTCATCGACAATGGCGAAGTTGTGTTTTCTTTGTACTAAATCAGCTGGTGAATGTGCCATGTTATCTCTAAGGTAATCAAAACCAAATTCGTTATTGGTACCGTAAGTGATATCAGCATCGTATGCTTTTTTTCTACCTTCAGAGTTAGGTTGGTGATTGTCAATACAATCTACCGTTAAACCATGAAATTCAAATAATGGAGCTTTCCAAGTACTATCACGTTTAGCTAAGTAATCATTTACCGTTACTAAATGCACACCATTTCCAGTTAAAGCATTTAGGTATAATGGTAAGGTTGCCACTAAAGTTTTTCCCTCACCCGTTTGCATCTCTGCTACTTTACCTTCGTGAAGTACCATACCACCAATTAATTGAACATCGTAGTGGATCATGTCCCAAGTAATTTCTTTACCTGCGGCGTTCCATTTGTTGTGCCAAATTGCAGTATCAGCTACAAGTGTAACGTACGGTTTAGTAGCTGAAAATTCACGGTCAGCAGCAGTAGCAGTAACAGTGATTTCTGAATTATCTTTAAAACGTCTCGCTGTTTCTTTTACAACTGCAAAAGCTTCAGGAAGAATATCCATTAATGTTTTTTCTGAAACAGTATAGGCTTCTTTTTCTAAAGCGTCGATTTCACTGTAAAGATCTTCTCTTTTGTCAATGTCTTCGATTCCTTCAACTTCTTTTTTAAGAGCTGCAATTTTAGCATCAACACCTGCTCTCGCTGTTTTGATTGTTTCTTTAAAGAAAACCGTTCTACCTCTTAATTCATCATGAGATAAAGCGATAAGCGTGTTTTCAAAAGTTTTAATTTTGTTTAAGTAGGGTTGCAAAGCCTTTACGTCCTTCTGGGATTTATCTCCTACAAAGGCTTTAATTATGCTATTTATGAAACTCATAATATTATATATTTCTAATTAGTGTATCTCGTTGTAAATTTAACCAAAAAAAAAGCCTCTTTTGAGACTTTTTCTTGGTTGTTTTTTTTTAATATTCATCCTCATTCCAAAGATAATCTTCGTCAGTTGGGTAATCTGGCCAAATCTCTTCCATTGATTCGTATATCTCGCCTTCATCTTCAATAGATTGTAAGTTCTCTACTACTTCTAGTGGAGCTCCTGCACGTATAGCGTAATCAATAAGTTCGTCTTTGTTAGCAGGCCACGGTGCATCACTTAAGTAGGATGCTAATTCTAATGTCCAATACATCTTTTGTCGATTTAGTTTTGTGCAAAAATAAATTTTTTACTGAAAAAGACAAGTAAAAAATCATTTATTTTCAAAAAAAGTTAAGAACGTTTTTTTTTAGTGGTTAGTATTCCGTGTTACGTCATCAGTATTCAGTTCAAAACGGAACACTTTTATTGCAAACAGTATACTATTTCCTTGGAATCCATTTCACTTCCTCGGCTTTAAGGTCAAAAGACAACTTTCGTGCCAATACAAAAAGGTAGTCAGAAAGTCGGTTTAGGTAAGTAATCGCTATCTCAGCAATGGGCTCATTATGGTTCAAATGAACAGCTAAGCGCTCTGCGCGGCGACATACACAACGAGCTATATGACAATGTGACACAGTTGTATGTCCGCCTGGAAGTACAAAATGCGTCATTGGTGGCAAATCAGCTTCCATTTTATCAATTTCGTTTTCAAGAAGTTCGACATCTGAATCTAAAATGCCTAATTTTTGCAATCGAAGTTCTCCATTTTTCATGACTTCTTTTTCCTGTGGTGTTGCTAAAATAGCTCCAATAGTAAAAAGGCGATCCTGAATTTCAGCTAATATGGTTTTATAGTGTGGATTCATTTCTTGATCACGAACAAGTCCTATGTACGAATTCAATTCGTCAACGGTACCATAACTTTCAATTCTGATGTGGTCTTTAGGGACACGCGTTCCGCCAAAAAGTGATGTCGTTCCTTTGTCTCCTGTTTTAGTATATACTTTCATTTGTTTTTTATTGCGTTTCTAGACTATAGCTAGTTGTTTCTTGATTTCTAGGATTTATTGGGGTACAATCACTTGCATTTCATCTTTTGGAAGGCAAGTATGATTTTTGTTTTTAGAACATAAAAGAATCAACCTTTCCATTTGCCTCCTTTATTATTCGCCTCAAAGATAAAGTATTGGTGCGGAAAGAAAAAAATCATTTCCATGTATATCGTTTCCTATTAACAAAAAAGCCATTCTTTCGAATGGCTTTTTGACTATGTAGTTTAGATAGTTAGTATCCAAAAATTTCTTCTAATGAAAGTTTTTTTACTTCTCCTAGCTTTTGCATTTCTTCCAGCGGGATGTTTTTTTCCGAAGCAACTATCGCGTAGGTGTATGGTTTTTTAGAGATATTTTTACTTTGAAATTCAACAATATCATTCATGTTGATTTGATCTACTGTACTGTAACTTTCTTTACGAATGTCTTCGTTTAGTCCAAGTTCTTTAGCTGCTAAGTAGCTAAAGATAATATTGTCTTGAGTTATTCTCTCTGTTTCAATATCTTTTTTTACCTGCGTTTTAGCTAATGCTAGATTATTCGTTAATTCAGGCATTGTCGTTAACAATTCATTCATGCTGTTAGCAGCATCTCTAAATTTATCAGCTTGACTTCCAACATAGCCCATGTAGTAATACGAATCATTTTTCTTTTGAGGAGTAATGTAGTATCCAAAAGTGCTATACGCTAATGCTTTACTTTCTCTAATCGTTTGGAATACGATTGATCCCATTCCGCCACCAAAATAATTATTAAAAACGGTAACTATAGTACTTTGCTTTGGATCGTATTTGTCCGTGTTTCTGATCCATCTTGTTTCTGCTTGTACCATATCGTAGTCAGCAAAAAGTACTTGGTTTTTAGTTTGTACTGCTTGTTTGAATTCTTTTGGTGCTTCAGCCACTGCAAATTTTGCTGGGATCGTATGTATTTTTTCTAATTCGCTTACCAAAGATTTAAGATCTTTTGGACCATAATAAATTACCGTTTGTTCGTAATTGTTTATGTTTTTGATTTTTTGAATCAACTCAGCAGAAGTAACAGCGGCCAATTCTTGGTTAGAAAAACTGTTGTTGAATTTGTTCTTTGGTCCGTACATTGCATAACTTGTCAAACCTTGTAGGATAGCATTTTTATTTGCTTTTGCATCCGTTCTTGATTTGGTGATTCGTGCTAAAAGTGCTTTTAAAGCCGCTTCATCGGGTTGAACGTTATTAATAACTTCTTCGTACAATTGTACGGCTTTACCAAAGTTTTCTTGTAAACCTTCAATTGAAACCGTAGTGTATTCCTCATTTGAACTTACATTAAAGCTACAAGCGATAGTATAGAATGCTTTTGCAATCTCTTCAGATGATTTTTTATCGGTACCTAAAAAACGAATGTATTGAGTCGCCAATGATTGCTTTAAATCATTTAGAGTTCCTATTTTATATCGGTATTTTAGACGAAAAATTTGATTATCAGTATTTGGAACGTATAAAACAGTAGCAGCTCCAATGTTCGATTTTTGGATGTCTTTATCAAAATTAATAAAGATTGGTTTGCTAGCATTGCTTGGCATTGCATCTATTCCTTTTACAAATGGAGACTGCTTGTCTGCATTAGTTGCAACAGGCGTAATTTGTGGTTTTTCGATTTTCTCAGCAACTGTTTTTTCTCCTTTTCTTTTAAAGATAGCCGCATAGTTGTCTCCAAGGTACTTATTTGCAAATGCAACAATGTCCTCTTTCTTAATTTTAGATAGGTTATCAACGTATGCAACCTGATCTTTCCAATCTTGTTCTGCAGTAAACGCATCCATTAGGGTGCTTGCTCTATCAGAATATTTTTCAGTTTCGTAAATTTTCTCCTTTTTGATATTATTGATAATAGAGGTAATCAATTGATTGTCAAAATTTCCTTTTTTAAGGTTTTCGATTTCAGCTAAAACAAGCGTTTTTACTTCTTCAAGTGATTGCCCTGTAGTTGGTGAAGCTGATAAATATAAAATTCCGTGATCGATTAAAGTGTAGGTAAAGGCACTTGCATTTAGTAACCTCTGTTTTTTAACTAAGTTTAAATCCATTAAACCGGCTTTACCGTTAGTCAATATTTTACCAACTAAATCAGCTAACAATACATCTTTGTCTTTGTTTCCCGGTAACCTGAAACCAATTGTTAAATTCTCAGCATCAGGACCAACAATTTCTTTAATGATTGGAGCTGTGATAGGTGCTTCATTTTCAAACGTATATTTTTGAAATGGTTTTCCTTGCATTTGACCAAATGTCTTGTCAATTTTAGCAATTACTTCATCAGGATTAAAATCCCCCGACATTATGATTCCCATATTGTTAGGAACGTAGTATTTATTAAAATAATTTCTGATTTCAACTAACGAAGGGTTTTTTAAATGCTCAACTGTTCCAATTGTAGTTTGAAGACCATAATTATGTTTCTTGAACAAACTAGCAAATAATTCTTCAAAAACCTTACTGCCGTCGCTGTCTAATGATCTGTTTTTTTCTTCGTACACAGCTTCTAATTCTGTATGGAAAATTCTAAAAATAGGATTTCTAAAACGCTCTGCTTGCACGGCTAAGTATTTGTCTAATGAGCTACTTGGAACATCATCCGTATAAACGGTTTGCTCAAATGAAGTAAAGGCGTTAGTACCTTGAGCTCCCATTGCACTCATCATTTTATCGTATTCATTAGCAATAGAATATTTACTTGCAACACCTGATATAGAATCGATCGCTTGGTATATTTTCTTTCTTTTTGCTTCGTCTTTCGTTTGGTTGTATTGCTCGTATAGGTCTCCAATCTTATCCAACTCAACTTTTTCTTTTGGCCAATCTTGGGTTCCGTATTTGTCAGTACCCTTAAACAACATGTGCTCCAAATAATGCGCAAGTCCAGTGTGAGTAGCTGGGTCAGTTTTACTTCCTGCTTTTACTGCTACATAAGCTTGGATTCTTGGGTCTTTGTTTGTAGGACTTAAAATAACTGTAAGGCCATTTTTCAGCGTATAAAAACGTGCTTTTGCCGGGTCATTTGATACATATTTGTATTCGTACCCATTACTTTTTTGCTTTTTCCATTCAAATGGACTTTGAGCTACTGATACAATACTTATAAGTAGAGTGATCAAAATTAGAATTGTTTTCTTCATTGGTTTTTTATTCTTGATTGTTGTTTGTAATCGTATTTAATTAGGTGTTCTTTTAAATGGAATTCGATTGCGCTATTTGCTCCACGATACTTTCGGCAAATCGATCCAAAGCACCTTGAGACAATTGAAGGTACAAATCAGGTTCGATACATTCCACTTCCATTAAGTGTAGCTGCTCATTGATTAGGATACCATCTACTCTCGCATAGAGTAAATCATCAGGGAAGCGATCGACTATTTTTTGAGCTTGGGCAATCAAATGGCTATCTGGGTGAATCAAAGTGTAGATGCCACCAAATTGTACCTGAATTCTAAAATCGCCATCGACTGGTTTTTTATTTACTGCATGCGAGAATCTCTTATTGAAAAAAATAAAAGAAGTCTCTCCTAATGTCTGAATTTCAGGCATGAATTCTTGTAGCAGCAATTCTTTATCCGATGCAATCTCGCTATATTTTTTACTAATAGGACCAAGTTGATTCGTGTCAAAAACTTCTGTTAGATACGAACCCGCCGAAAATGCGGGTTTGATTACCGCTTTTTTCCAATGGGAGGGAAGTAGGCCTTCCAAATTCAAAGCAGCAGTTTTATTAACGAAAATAGTGGGAAGGATCCGAACTCCTTGCCTTTCCATTTCTTGTAAATAGAATTTGTGTTTGTTTTGCTTTATGATCGCAATGGAATTCAACGTTTTAATTCCTAATTTTTCAATTTGATCAAGCCAAGAATTAAATTGGGCTTCTTTTTCAAAATAATCCCAAGTGTTCCTAAAAATTAGAAAATCAAAATCAGTCCAATTTGTTTTAGGTTCATCCCAAACCATAGGAATAGCTGTGATATTATGTTTGGCTAACGCCGCAATTAGGGGTTGGTCAGGTAGGTTTAAATCGGGGAGTTGACTACAAGTTAGGATTGCAATTTTCATGGATGCGATTTGCTAATTATTTTTCTTTTCGTGTGTCACTTTCTACTACCCCATCACGTAATCTAATAATTCGATGCGCATACTCAGCGATTTCCTCTTCGTGGGTAACTAAAATAACCGTATTACCATTGGCATGAATTTCATTGAACAGTTTCATGATTTCTACCGAGGTTTTACTATCCAAGTTTCCAGTAGGTTCATCGGCTAGAATAATTGACGGTTTATTGACTAAGGCTCTTGCTACTGCAACCCGCTGCCTTTGTCCTCCTGATAGTTGGTTCGGATGGTGATCCATACGATCGGCTAGTGCCACTTGAGTCAGTACCTCTTCTGCTCTTGCTTTTCGTTCGGATTTTGAATAGCCTGCATATATCATTGGTAGGGCTACATTATCTAAAGCAGTTGTTCTAGGCAATAAATTAAAAGTTTGAAATACAAAGCCAATTTCTTTGTTGCGAATTTCAGCAAGTTCATCATCTTTCATCTTGCTGACATCTTTGCCATTTAAAATGTAGCTACCAGATGTAGGTGTATCTAAACATCCTAAAAGATTCATCAGAGTCGATTTTCCCGATCCAGATGGGCCCATTAAAGCAACATATTCTCCTTTATTAATCTCTAAATCTATTCCCTTAAGTACATAAACAATTTCTTCTCCTAGAACAAAATTTCGTTTAATATCGGATATTTTAATTAATGGCTTTTCCATTTTTTAGGCTAGTTAATGATTTATTACTGTAGACTTTCTTAAATGATAAAGTACGTCTTCTGTATATTAGTTGTGGGATTTCATTTTTTGTTACAATTTTTACCGTTTTTTTTACTTACAACTTATAAGATAGTTGCTACAAAAGCAATTAGAAGAAGGATGGGCGTTTTGGTACTAACTGTGATTCCGATTTTTTTCTTGTTCCTTAATTTTATAATTACACTATTTTAATTAAATGTTATAAAATTATAATATTTAACTCTGTTTATCATAATTTTATCAATTATTTACAACATTGTAATGTTTGTATTGAATATAATTGAATTCGATGTACATTTGAATAATATTAACCTTTAAATCAACAAATATGAAAAGTAGTAAATTAATTTTAGGAGTAGCAGTGATTGCATTAAGTTTTACATCTTGTAAAAACGAAAAAGAAAAAGAAGCAGAAAAAACAGTAGAAAGCTATGTTGTATATGTGGATTCATTAGGGTCAGTTGCACCAGCTGACGCAAAAATGAACTGGGAATCAATCGATGCGACCTACACTGTGAAAATGAATCAAGCTGAAACAGCTTTGATGGATATTAAAGAAAATAAAGAAGCTACTGAGAAATTAGAAGCTAGTAAACTAAAATATGAGGCTATGAAAGCGTCAGTTCAAGCTCAGCTTGCTGCTGAAATGCCAACCCCTAAACAAGCCATGCGTAATGCTTTATTTGGAGAAGGAAAAATTGGTGAAGACATGGATTTTTCATGGGTAAATGCATCTAATATCTTAGGGGTTTATGATCAATTCGTAAATACTGTACAAGATAACAAAGACAAGTATTCACGTGAAGACTGGGATGAAATTAAATTAATGTATGAAGCATTAGATAGTCGTAAAAATACAGTTGAAAAAGAAGGTCTTACCTCTTCGGATAACAGAAAAATTGCAGGCTTGAAATTGAAATTTGCTCCTATGTATACTTTAAATAGAATGGGCGCTAAGTCAGAAGAAATGGAAAAAGCAAAACTGTAATATATTGGTTTTAATTCATGAAAATGACAGTCAGAGATGGCTGTCATTTTTTTTGTGCTATACTCTAATGACAAAATGTTCTTTGGGCTGTTCTTTTCTGAAAAAAACGAATCCCCATTGAAAAGTGTCAATTGTCACCGTAACTAACGGATTATCTTGAATTATTTCCCAAGCTTCTTCCATTTCTACTGACCAGTGGATGTCATCAAATATCCAAACTGTATCGTTTGTTATAGTGGGTACTAATTTTTCAAAATAATCCAATGTTGCCTTTTTTGCATGGTTACCATCAAAATAAATCAGGTCAAATTTTTGTTGCTGCAGCGTAGGCTGTTCTAAATACAATTCAAATGCTGTAACAGCCGAATGAATAGTACGAAGCTCAAAATTTTTAAATTGTTGTTGGGCAATTCGAGCTGTCTCAGGACAACCTTCAAGGGTAGTAATCGCCGCCTTTTTGTTTCCTAAAGCGAGTGATGCCGTTGCTAGCCCTAACGAAGTACCAATTTCTAAAACAGCTTTAGGCTGAAAATAATTCGTAACTCTTAAAAGTAATTCTGACCGTTTTTGACTTATCCCTGCTGTTTTTGCGATTTGAGCAATTGGTCTATAATTCGATTTGAAAACTTTGGACCCTGCACCAAAATCCATTACCGTAATGGAATCAGAATTAGTCAAAAGTGATTTTCTATATTTTTTTAGAATGGAATACTCAGGTTTACTTTTCTTGTCGTAAAAACATTTAGTGATTAAGGTAAATACAAATGGGGAATGAACTGCATGTTCATTTTTAGAATACCAAAGGAATTTTAAGTAGGATTTAATCTGAAATAACATAATAGGGTGCTTCGAATGCACAAAGGTACAAAGATTATGATGTTTACTTAGCTAGATTTTGAAGTTAAAATAGAGTGTAAACTTGAAAATGAAGTCCTTCAAAAAAAACTATATTTGCGCTCTTAAAATAAATAGATACGATTTCAAAAGATAATGAACGAAGAACAAATAGATGAAGTAGGAATCACATCGGATGAAATTAACCGTTGCATTGCCATCCTTTCGCAATTAAACAGCGATACTGATCAAATTTTTAATATCCCTAAAGAGCAGCGTACCGCTTTGATTAAAGCCGCAGGTCAGTTTTCAAGACCGGATCGCGATGAATTAGCACGACGTAAAAAAGATGGTGTAAAAGCGAATAAACGCAAAATGGAGAAGCGAGATCGCACGGCTCGTAAGGAAACCGGAATTCGTTTTGCTCGGGAGTCAGCGGTATTTATGGCGCCCAAATTATTGGCTGCAGCTGAACTAGAAAACAAAGAGACCTTAGAGTTGGAAACTCCAAGGCAATGCTATGTGTGCAAAATTGATTTTACCAAAATGCACCATTTTTATGATACCATGTGTACAGACTGTGGCGATTTTAATTATGCTAAACGCTTCCAAACTGCTGATGTAAAAGGGCAGGTTGCTGTAATTACGGGGTCACGATTAAAAATAGGATATCATATTACCTTGATGTTGTTGCGTGGTGGAGCCACTGTTATAGCCACTACTCGTTTTCCGGTGGATTCGGCTTTGCGTTTTGCCAAAGAGCCTGATTTTATGGATTGGGGCGACCGTTTAAAAATCCATGGTTTGGATTTACGACACATTCCTTCGGTAGAGATTTTTTGTAATTTTATTGAACAAAAATACGATCGTTTGGATATCTTAATCAATAATGCAGCACAAACTGTGCGGCGTCCTGCTGGGTTTTATACCCACATGATCGAAAATGAAGAACGACCAATTAGTGATTTACCAAAGCAAGCGCAAGAGCTGTTATTGGATCATTTAAATTGCCTAGATGAATTAAAAGCGTTGACCTCTGGCGCTTCTTCAAATGACAATATGCCCGTAACTTGGCACGGACCCGAGCCTGGAATTGGTTTAAGGGCTTCCGCCAAATTATCTCAAATTCCGTATTCATTTGATAATGCGTTAGTAGCAACCGAAGTTTTTCCGGAGGGAGAACTCGATGCCGACTTGCAGCAAGTAGATTTGCGAAAGACAAACAGCTGGAGATTAAAGTTAGGACAAATCGAAACTACGGAAATGATCGAAGTACAGTTAGTCAATTCGGTTGCGCCTTTTGTACTCTGTAATCGCCTATCTGAAGTGATGAAGAAAGACAATACTGGCCAGAAGCACATCATTAATGTTTCGGCCATGGAAGGGAAATTCCATCGTTTTTTTAAAGAAGCGAGACACCCACATACCAATATGGCTAAAGCAGCCCTGAACATGTTAACGCACACTGCTGCGGGAGAATTGGCAAAATCAGGAATTTTCATGAATGCCGTTGATACGGGCTGGGTAACCGATGAAGATCCTGCTGAATTGGCCAAGATGAAGCAAGAACAACAAGACTTTCAACCACCATTAGATATTGTTGATGGAGCCGCACGTGTAATGGACCCTTTATTTGACGGAATAAATACAGGAAAACATTGGTGCGGAAAATTCTTGAAAGATTACGGTCCGATTCCCTGGTAAAATTATAGACAGCGGTCTAGTGTAGTATATCAAAAGAAAACCACAGCTTAACTTTAGTTTTGCTGTGGTTTTTTAGTTTGCTGTAGAAAATCAGACTAATTAGCTGCTTTAAATCGTTTCATCTCCTCGAGAGGTTCAATGGCATTATAGTCCTTCCAAATTTTTGGATCGTATGATTTAATTGTGATATACTTGAAATCATCTTCTTTAATTTTTGTGATTTCTGATGCCGCAATTGGAGAGCGGGAAAGATTTAAAAATTCTGTTTTCGAACTCGAATTCCCTTCAACTTTAATATCTAATGACAGTACATCTTTGTCCTCGCGAGTTAATTCAATAAATTTTAAGGGTCGATTTATATAGAAATATTGTCCTCTTTCAATGGTAGCATACTGCAAGTAATAACCGTTTCCTTCCTTTTTTTTCTTGTAAATAATCGTTCCTGTACTTTTATTTTGGGAGGCTTTTATTCCTAAAAGTAGTTTTAAATTTAGGCTATTTAGTTTTTCACCTTCGTCCAGGGTGTAATCCGCTCGCAAGACGGCATAATCATTTTCAGAAACATATAATTTACCAACGTATTTCGCTTTGCTTCTTCGAGGTTTAAAACTAAGAATGTACGCAAATTCGTTTTCGGCAGTATAAGTAGTGCCCTCATAGGTGTAGTCATAAAGTTCGGGTCTTTTTATAAAACTATATTTCTCACTCTGTGAAAAATTATTCCCTATCAAAAATGAATTCAGATTGTTTTTAGTTACGGTTAATTGTGTTTTGACTTCCTTATTCTTTTTTTGATCTCTCTTTTGATTCCAATCTTTTCGCATCGAAATCGAGTCTCTAGATCCAAAAAGACCACTTTTAACACGGTAAAATTTTGTAGAATCTAAATGTTGTAGCATCATGGTCATTGCCTTTTTCTCTAAATCTTCAGATGAAACTGCGCTTCCTTCTTGTTTAAGTTTAGTTGCTTTCAACACATCTAATTTGGATAGAAATGATGTTTTGGTGTCTTTCTTAACGTTAGTAGTGTAGTAATTGCAAAGGATATCAGTAAATTCCTTAGGAGGATTACGAATCATGCCATTAGAGAATGATTTAAGATCTGAATTCACTTTTACAAGGGCTTGCTTTGTAAAACCGGTAGATTTATCAATTTCGACCTCTATTATTTTTGGGTTAAAAGATTCTGAGTTGCGATAGAACAACACATCTTTTGAAGGACTGCCATCGCTTACGTAATTGTTAGATAAATTGGCCTTTACATTCGCCATGATTTCATAAGGATTTGGTTTTTTGTTAGAAACATTTACATCATTAAGTTCAAAAATGCTTGGTGTTAGTGCAACTATATAATCATTATTTTTTAAAGTAGTTACGGTTATTTCTTGGTTTGCATAACCTAGGTAGGATACCAAGAGTAAGGTGGAGTCGAGACTGTTTTTTTCTGAAAGTGTAAAATAACCCTCTGCGTTAGAGATCAAACTTTCGGATTTATTGATTAGGATATTGGCATAGGGAATGCTCTCTTTCGTGTTAATATCAATTATTTTCCCTTTGATGTTTTGCGCTAAACTAAATTGCAGTGATAATACAAGTAATAGTAAGCTGATGCTGATTTTTTGCATTTGTTAAAATGTTGATTAATGATAGATGATTTATTTAAAAGATTGTTTTTATTTCGGTTTTTAGAAAAAAAAACGAACCTTTCGAGATTTCAAATATATATGATATTCCACTATTAATCAGAGCCTTTATGCTAATTTGTTGTTAATTTCTTACGGTCTTAAAATTGGTAATTTGTGATAAAATAGCAATCCCTACTACTTTAGTTCTTTATTGACTATAGGTAGTAGGGATTACAAAGTTGTATTTTAGAATAAGTAAGGAATGCTTATCCTTCCATCTTAGCGCTTAGTTCGAACCAGCGTTCTTCTTTAGCTTCCATTTTATTGATGAGGTTTTGCAATTCATTTCCTTTTTTCTCGATATCGGCCTCAGCCACTTTGCCTTCTGAGAATAAAACTTCGATTTTAGCTTTTTGCTCTTCTAGGTCTTTGATTTCTCGTTCTAGTTTTTGGAATTCTTTTTGTTCATTGAACGTTAAATTTCCAGTAGGGTTGTTTTGCTTCCAATCTTTCTTTTCGGCTTTGTTTTCTTCTTTTTGAGCCACATCAGCACTGTCTTCATAGGCTCTAAAATCAGAGTAGTTTCCTGGGAAATTCTCCACAACACCTTGACCTCTAAAAATAAATAAGTGATCCACGATTTTATCCATAAAGTAACGGTCATGCGATACTACTAAAAGGCAACCTGGGTAATCTAGCAAAAAGCTTTCTAGTACATTTAACGTTACAATATCGAGATCGTTAGTTGGTTCATCCAGAATTAAAAAGTTGGGATTCTGAATCAAAACCGTACATAAATATAACCGTTTTAATTCACCACCACTTAATTTCTCAACATAATCGTATTGCTTTTTAGCATCGAACAAGAAACGTTCTAACAATTGAGAAGCCGAAATCATTCGCCCTTTCGAAAGCGGAATAAATTCTCCGTACTCCTTAATGATGTCAATAACGCGCTGTCCTGGTTTTGGATTGATTCCGCTTTGAGTATAGTAACCTATTTTAATAGTGTCACCTACAATCACTTTCCCGCTATCAAGAGGTAAAGTTCCGGTTAGTAAGTTTAAGAAAGTAGATTTTCCTGTACCGTTTTTACCAATGATTCCGATACGTTCGCCACGCTGGAAATCAAATGTAAAGTCGTTCAGAATTACATGATCTTTGAATTTTTTAGAGATTTTGTGTAGCTCGATAATCTTGCTACCCATGCGCTCCATGTTTATTTCAAGCTCTACTTTGTTTTCTTTACGGCGGCTTTGCGCTTTTTCCTTGATATCGTAAAAATCGTCTTGACGCGATTTCGATTTCGTTGTTCTCGCTTTAGGTTGGCGACGCATCCACTCTAGTTCTTTTACAAAAAGGTTCTGCGCTTTGTCCACACTTGCGTTTTCAGAAGCGATTCGTTCTTCTTTTTTCTCTAAATAATAAGAGTAGTTTCCTTTGTATTGGTATATTTTTCCGTTGTCTAATTCGATAATTTCATTACATACGCGCTCTAGGAAAAAGCGGTCGTGCGTAACCATAAACAAGGTAATGTTTTCTTTAGAAAAATAGCTTTCTAACCATTCAATCATCTCTAAATCCAAGTGATTGGTAGGCTCATCCAGTATCAATAAATCAGGTCTATTAATCAAAATAATAGCCAGTGACAAACGTTTTTTCTGACCTCCTGATAGGTTTTTAACCTTTAATTTAAAATCTTCAAGTTTTAACTTAAAAAGGATTTGCTTGTATTGCGTTTCAAAATCCCAAGCATTATGTTGGTCCATTCCGTCAAAAGCTTTTTGATAGGCTTCCTCATCTTCGGGGTTTTCCAGTGATTTTTCGTAGGCTTCAATTACTTTCAAAGTTTCGTTGTCAGAAGCAAATATGCTCTCTTCAATCGTTAGTTCGTCTTGCAGGTTATTATCTTGCGATAAAAATGCCATTCGAATGCTTTTACGCAAGATAACTTGTCCCGTATCAGGTTCATCAAATCCATTTATGATATTCATAATGGTGGTTTTTCCTGAACCATTTTTGGCAATAAAAGCAATTTTTTGGTCTTTGTTAATTCCAAAAGACACGTCTTTGAAAAGCGTACGTTCTCCGAACGACTTTGAAATATTCTCTACTGAAAGGTAATTCACAATACTAATTTTTTGCAAAAGTAAGACTTTAAATATCGATTACCGAATTGTTTAAACTAATTGGTGGTTTTCTAGTTAATTAATTTAAGATGTTAGGATAAGTACCTTAAAATATTAGTGTCAAATCAATTAACTCTTTATCTTTGGTGCATGCAATTATCAGTAGTTATTCTCAATTATAATGTTCGCTATTTTCTAGAGCTTTGCGTGCTAAGCGTGCAAGATGCTCTGAAAGGTATCGATGCCGAAATCATAATAGTGGACAACAATTCAAGTGATGGTAGTTGCGAAATGCTAAAAAATCATTTTCCAGATATTAAACTAATTGAAAATTCAGAAAATGTTGGTTTCCCAAAAGGTAATAATATAGGAGTCGCTGTCGCTAAAGGGGAGTATGTTTGTATTTTGAATCCCGATACCGTTGTTGCCGAAGATACTTTTAAAAAAGTGCTGGCTTTCGCCAAAGAACAAAAGGAATTAGGAATAGTAGGAGTAAAGCTTGTTGACGGTTGCGGTTCGTTTTTACCAGAAAGTAAGCGCGGTGTTCCAACACCATTTGTTGCTTTTACTAAAATGGCTGGTTTATATAAAATGTTTCCTAACTCAAATTTATTTGGAAAATATTATGCACAACACTTACAGCAGGATCAGTCAGGCGAAGTTGAGATACTCGTAGGTGCATTTATGTTGCTGAAAAGAAAGTTATATCAAGATCTACAAGGTTTTGACGAAAACTGTTTTATGTATTCGGATGATATTGATCTCTCTTATCGAGCAACTTTACTAGGTAAAACTAACTTTTATTATGCAGGAACTACTGTCATTCATTTTAAAGGAGAAAGTACACTTAAGGACGGCGTTTATATGCAGCGATTTCAGGACGCTATGCAGTTTTTTTACAAAAAGCATTTTAAAGTTTCGGTACTTTTTTCGCTCTTTATGAAAGTAGGAATCTTTTTGTTTGCACTTAAAAAGAAACTAGAAGGCAAGCAAAAATATAAAAGAGAGGTAGCAACTTGGCATTTGTATTCCAATAATGAAGATGTTGCTAAAAGTTTATCAAAATTTGAACGTAAAAAAGTCGTTTTTCATGATTTGAAAACAGAAAAAATGGTAATTTCGTCTAGTGTAATAAACGATGCTAGTGCTCAAATTGTGATTGATACCCATGCTGTACAGTTTAAAGAATGTATAGCTTTTGTGGAATCTGTAAAAAACAAAGGATTAACATTTAGAATTTTACCAAAAAGTACTAATTTTTTAATAGGAAGCGATAATTCTAACGAAAGAGGAGAGATTATTAAAATATCGCGATAAATTATATTTACTGTAATTTATGTTTAAAAAATTTAGTAAATTCGCAAACTGAAAACATAAATCACCTGATAGGGTAACAATATGGCAAGATTTGAATTAAAACTTCCTAAAATGGGAGAAAGCGTTGCAGAAGCTACAATTACTAATTGGCTTAAAGAAGTTGGAGATAGAATTGAAGCGGATGAGGCAGTACTCGAAATTGCAACTGATAAAGTAGACAGTGAAGTTCCTTCTGAGGTTTCGGGAGTATTAGTTGAGCAGTTGTTTGGAAAAGACGATCTAGTTCAAGTAGGCCAAACTATTGCTATCATTGAAACAGAAGGTGGAGAAACTACTTCAACTGCTAATAATGCGGTTGCAGAAGCGGTTGCTGCTGTAGAGCAAACGGTGGAAACTGCTAAAGATACAGTTGCTGCACCCGTAGCTTCAAGTGATTTAGATACTTCAAAGTCAGATAAATTCTTTTCTCCATTGGTAAAAAATATCGCTGCTGCAGAAGGAGTATCGGTTACTGAATTGGACGGAATTTCTGGTACCGGAAAAGAGGGTAGGGTTACTAAAAACGACATTTTAGATTACGTAAAAGATAGAGCAAGTCAACCTGCTGTTAAAGCTGTCGAAACGCCAAAACAAGCTCCAGCGGCTGCGGCTCCAGTAGCTCAAAAAGCAGCTCCAATTTCCGTTAACGGAGGAGATGAGATTGTTGAAATGGATAGAATGCGTAAGTTGATTTCGGGTTATATGGTGGCTTCGGTGCAAACTTCGGCTCACGTGCAATCCTTTATCGAGGTAGATGTTACCAATATCGTTAAATGGAGAGAGAAAAATAAAAATGCTTTTGAAAAAAGAGAAGGAGAGAAGTTAACGTACACTCCAATTTTTATGGAAGCAGTGGCAAAATCATTGAAAGATTTCCCAGGTTTAAATATCTCTGTTGATGGAGATTACATCATCAAAAAGAAAAATATAAATTTAGGAATGGCAGCCGCTTTACCTAATGGGAATTTAATTGTTCCCGTAATTAAAAATGCAGATCAACTGAATTTAGTTGGGATGGCTAAGGCAGTTAATGACCTTGGAAATCGTGCTAAAATGGGTAAATTAAAACCAGACGATACACAAGGAGGAACTTATACGGTAACGAACGTAGGTACTTTTGGAAGTGTTTTTGGAACACCTATTTTAAATCAACCACAGGTAGGTATTCTAGCTCTTGGTGCTATCAGAAAGGTACCAGCAGTTATCGAAACTCCTGAAGGAGATTTCATAGGTATTCGTCAAAAAATGTTCCTTTCTCACAGTTATGACCACCGTGTCGTTGATGGAGCTTTAGGAGGTGGTTTTGTAAAAAGAGTTGCTGAGTATCTTGAAGCATTTGATGTAAATAGAGATTTGTAGATCAAAACGATAATTATTTAGAACCCGATAGAATTTAAGATCTATCGGGTTTCTTTTTTTAAATTGAAAATCAAAGAAATTTGAGACTGCTTTTAAGTAGATTTATTCCGTGATTTTTGCTCTAAAATTAAACGCAAACCTATATATTTGTAATCATACAATATTTTAAAATGGAATTAAAACTCAATAAACCAATTTGCTTTTTCGATCTTGAAACTACAGGAATCGATATTGGAAAAGATAGAATTGTCGAAATATCAATATTTAAAGTGTTTCCTAACGGAAATAAAGAAAGTAAAACGTGGTTAGTGAATCCTACGATTCCTATTCCTCCACAAACGACGGCGGTTCATGGTATAACCGATGAAAAAGTGGCCAATGAGCCTACTTTTAATGAATTAGCTCCGGCAGTTTATAATATGATTAAGGACAGTGATTTAGCTGGTTTTAACTCGGATCGATTTGATATTCCTTTATTAGCAGAAGAACTACTTCGCGCTGGTGTTGATTTTGATATGAAAAATAAGGTTTCAGTTGATGTGCAAACTGTTTTCCATAAAATGGAAGAACGTACATTAAGTGCTGCTTATAAATTTTATTGTGGTCAAAGTCTAGAAAATGCACATTCAGCAGAAGCAGATACCATGGCGACTTACGAAATATTGAAAGCACAATTGGATCGTTATCCTGAGCTGGAGAACGATATGAAGTCATTGTCAGAGTTTACCACACGCAAGAAAATTGCTGATTTTGCAGGAATGATTGCTTTTGATAAAGATGATGAGGAGATTTTTACTTTTGGTAAACACAAAGGGGTAAAAGTGAATACGATTTTAGAGAAAGAACCGGGTTATTTCAGTTGGATACAAAATGCTGATTTCCCGTTGTATACTAAAAAAGTATTGACAGCAATAAAGCTCAGAAAATTAAATACGAAATAGGGTTCTAAGGATATAAGTTAGCAAGATTCTAAGTTTTTTAATTTTGGTATAGTAACTTAGAGACGCTACAACCCAGCAACGATAAAAAAATGAAAATAATTTGCATTGGTAGGAATTATGTTGATCATATAGAAGAATTGAAAAATGAACGTCCGGCGGAGCCTGTTGTGTTCATCAAACCGGATTCGGCTATTCTTTTAAAACAACATCCGTTTGTGATTCCGGAGTTTTCAGAGGATATTCACCATGAAATCGAAATCATAGTTAAGATAAATAAGGTAGGTAAGTATATCGAACCTAAGTTTGCTCATAAATACTATGATGAAATTAGTGTAGGAATTGACTTTACTGCCCGAGATTTACAAGCAAGCTTGAAAGCAAAAGGATTGCCGTGGGAAAAATCAAAAGCATTTGATGGATCGGCTGTGATTGGTGATTTTTTGCCAAAAGAGCAGTTTAGTTCGTTAGAAAAACTTACTTTTGAATTAACTAACAATAATAAGGTTGTTCAGAAAGGAGATTCGAGTTTAATGTTGTGGAATGTAGATGAGTTGATTGCTCATGTTTCTCAATATTTCACACTAAAAATTGGAGATATTATTTTCACAGGTACTCCAGCTGGTGTTGCAGCAGTGCAATCAGATGATGTTTTAGAAGGATTTTTAGAAGGAAACAAACTATTTAGAATACAAGTAAAATAATGGCTTTAAATTACAACCTTTCCAAAGTGTACGCGCTTTCGGATAACGATCCAGAATTTGTAAACGAAATTCTAACTTTATTCGTAACTGAGGTTCCCGATGATTTGGCTCAAATCAAAGAAGGAATCAAAAAGAAAGATCACAAGCATGCTTATGCTTACGCGCATAAAATTAAACCTACTTTAGATCTTTTAGGTATGAATGTTGCTTTTGAGGAAATTCTTCAAGTTGAGGCATGGACTAAAATTGAAGGTCGCCGCAGAGATATTGAGCACACTTTTGATAGCATTAAAACTCAAATTAAAGAAGCAATTAAGGAAATCAAAAAAGATTTTGATTTGTAAAGCTATAACTGAAAAGAATAAAATATAAATTCAACATCCTGATAGTCGGTATGTTGAATTTTGTTTATATAACAAATCCTATTTTTAAGTAGCCATGAAAGCAACCATAATAACTATCGGTGACGAGATTTTAATTGGGCAAATTGTTGATACTAATTCGGCTTTTATTGCCAAATCACTAGATAAGATCGGGGTAGAGGTCACGGAGATGATTTCTATTAGCGACGATAAAAATCACATTTTAGACACTTTTGCAAAACTGCAAAACAAGGTTGATTTAGTTTTAATTACCGGTGGTTTAGGGCCAACAAAAGACGATGTGACCAAAAAAACTTTTTGTGATTATTTTGAAGATGAGCTGATTGTTGATCAAAAGGTTTTGGAACATGTAACAGAGTTGATTGAAGGAATTTTTAAAAGGCCAATCAATCAAATGAACAAAGACCAAGCGCTTGTTCCCTCTAAGTGTACCGTGCTGCACAATGCTGTAGGAACCGCTCCTGGAATGTGGGTAAAAAAGGAAAATACTGTATTTATATCCTTGCCAGGAGTGCCTTATGAGATGAAATATTTGGTGGAAAACGAAATTATTCCAAAAGTAATTCGTGAATATGAACGACCATACATTATTCATAAAACAATTTTGACCCACGGACAAGGTGAGAGTTTGGTAGCGGAGCGAATAGAAGAATGGGAAAATAGCTTGCCTGCATTTTTAAAATTAGCGTATTTACCTGCACCTGGTAGAGTGCGATTACGACTTTCGGCTAGAGGCACTGATAAGGCTTTTTTAGAAAACGCCATAGAGGAATATGTAGTTTCGCTAGATGCTATAATTAACGATATAATTGTAGGATTTGAGGAAGAGAATACAATTGAAGTAGTTGTTGGAGAATTGCTTACAAAACAGCAAAAGACAATTGCTACAGCCGAAAGTTGCACGGGAGGTAGTATAGCCTCGCTTTTATCTTCGGTTCAGGGCTCTTCTTCGTATTTTAGAGGAAGTATTGTGTCCTATGCCACGGCGGTAAAGACAGATGTATTGAATATTTCAGTGGATTTAATAGGTGAATTTTCAGTAGTTAGTGCTCAGGTCGCGTCAGCTATGGCATTGAGCGTAAAACAATTGATGAAAACTGATTATGCAATAGCGACCACTGGTAATGCGGGACCATCAAAAGGAGATTCTGATGCAGCAATTGGGACGGTTTTTATCGCACTTGCTACACCAAATGATGTAATTGTGGAAGAATTTAATTTTGGCCAACCCCGTGAAAAAGTGATAGATAGAGCTTTGTATAAGAGTTTGGAAATGTTACATAAAGAAATTTTAAAAAAACAGTCGTAATTTTTTTGCTTCATCCGTTTATTTTTCTTTTCTTTGCACCCTGATTTTGAATAACGATAAAAGATAAGTATAATGTCAAGAGTTTGTGACCTTACAGGTAAAAGAGCGATGGTAGGAAATAACGTTTCTCACGCTATGAATAAGACTAAGAGAAAGTTTTCTGTAAACTTAGTTAAAAAGCGTTTTTATCTTCCAGAAGAAGATAGATGGATTACTCTTAGAGTAGCAGCATCTACGATAAAAACAATTAACAAAAATGGAATTGACGCTGTTTTGAAAAAAGCAAAGTCTGAAGGATTTATTAAATAATCTTTTTCCAAAATAAATATATAGCAAGATGGCAAAGAAAGGTAATAGAATCCAGGTAATTTTAGAATGTACAGAGCACAAAACTTCAGGTGTTGCAGGTACTTCAAGATACATTACAACTAAGAACAAAAAAAATACTCCAGACAGATTAGAGATTAAGAAATTTAATCCAGTTTTGAAAAGAGTAACTGTTCACAAAGAAATTAAATAATAACAGCATTTTAATTAAGGTCTTACAGTAGTTTTACTGAAGATTTAACTAAAATACAAATAACATAGAATCATGGCAAAGAAAACCGTAGCATCGTTACAGACATCTTCTAAGAGATTATCAAAAGCCATCAAAATGGTGAAATCTCCAAAAACTGGTGCATATACATTTGTGGAAACAATTATTGTACCTGAATTAGTTGATGAATTTTTGAGTAAAAAATAATTCATTACAGCAGTATATAGATTAGCTACTTTCTTTCGAAAGTAGCTTTTTTATTTTTATCTTTACCCATTAGAAATACTATTGGATTCTTATTTCCAATACTTCATTTTTTATACCACTGATACAATGAGTTTTTTTAAAAGAATATTTTCATCAGAAAAGAAAGAAAGTCTAGACAAAGGTCTAGAAAAAACTAAAACAACTTTTTTCTCTAAGTTAAGTAAAGCAGTTGCCGGAAAATCTAAAGTCGACGATGATGTTTTAGATAATTTAGAAGAAATCTTAGTTTCTTCGGATGTGGGCGTTAATACTACTTTAAAAATTATAACTCGAATCGAAGAACGTGTCGCAGCAGATAAGTACTTAGGAATTGATGAGTTGAATCGTATCTTGCAAGAAGAGATCGCTTCTTTGCTTTCTGAAACGAATACTGGAGAAGCGACTGAGTTTGTTATTCCTGTTACCACTAAACCGTATGTATTAATGGTGGTAGGTGTCAATGGTGTGGGTAAAACAACAACCATAGGTAAGTTAGCCTATCAATTCAAGAAGCAAGGATATAATGTAGTGCTTGGTGCAGCTGATACTTTTAGAGCCGCTGCAATTGACCAACTACAAATTTGGGCTGATAGAGTAGGTGTTCCTATTGTAAGACAAAATATGGGTTCTGATCCTGCTTCAGTAGCTTTTGATACTTTGCAATCAGCTGTAGCTCAAAACGCAGATGTCGTTATTATCGATACTGCAGGTCGTTTACACAACAAAGTGAATTTAATGAATGAGTTGACTAAGGTAAAGCGTGTTATGCAAAAGGTAGTTACCGAGGCTCCTCACGACGTACTTTTGGTTCTTGATGGTTCTACAGGTCAAAATGCCTTTGAGCAAGCGAAACAATTTACTGCTGCTACCGAAGTGACAGCATTAGCTGTTACTAAACTTGATGGTACTGCTAAAGGTGGAGTAGTAATTGGTATTTCTGACCAATTTAAAATCCCAGTAAAATATATAGGAGTTGGTGAAGGAATTGAAGACCTACAGGTTTTTAATAAATTCGAATTCGTAGATAGTTTTTTCAAATAATACGCCGTCTCATGAAGAATGTAAGTCCAATTCAATTGTATTTTATCAGTCTAATTTGCTTTGTTTTAGCAAATGTATTACGCGATAAACTTGATTTTGCCTATGGAGCCTTTTTAGGAGCCGGCCTAGTTTTGTTTTTGTTGGGTGTTTACAAGAAAATTAGCGCTAAATAATTATTGATACAAAGCATTTATTTTCTCCCACAATGTTTTGTCAAAATCAGACAATGCTAGATTTACACTGTCTGCAGCATCGCCCATTCGTATGACTACCATTTTTTTACTTGGTATTACGTAAATTTTTTGGTCGTTTTTACCTAAAGCCATGTACATGTCATTAGGTCCTGTTGGGATCAGGCTTCCCGGAAATTCTAACTGGGACTGTGGAAGGTGGTAACTTGATTTACCGTTTAACCACCATAAATAGCCGTAACTGTTGTTTATGTTTTGTGAAGTTGTTGTAGCAGCCGCGCAATAATCCTGGTTGATGATTGTATTGTTTTCCCATTTCCCGTTGTTCAGCATTAGTAATCCAAAACGTGCCATACTGCGTGTCGTGCTAAAATACACGCTATTGTTGTCGATTGTAAGCCAAGTACCATCCATTCCTATTTTGTCTCTTAATTTAGTATTAAAGTAGTTAGACCAAGTTTGCCCGCTGGCTTGAGCCACTACGTCTTGTAGTTTGACGTACACATTGTGGTACGCCCATCGTGTACCGGCATCAGCTTTGTATAGTAAATTGCTAGGAGTTACACCGTCACCATTTGTGATGTCTTCAATTCCTGAGGTCATCGTAAGCAAATTTTTGCAGGTTATTAGGTTCTCTTTGGCTAGCGGTTCACTCGTCCAGCCTGTTCCTAGATAGGTAGCTACTTTTGCATTTAGATCAATACTATTTTCTTGTGCTGCTATGCCTGTCACTGTACTTGTTAATGTTTTTCCCGCGCTTGCCCAATACCAATTAGTGGTAGCGGTATGGGAATTAAAATAGTTTTCCATTACGATACGGCCGTTTACTAAAACGATAAAGGATTTAGTGTGTTTTTGATCGAGGTAGTCAAGTAGAGGTTGTACAGCAGCTTGTTTCCAATTTAAACTTGCTATTGTTTTAGTCTCCCAACTGTCTGATCCTATTGGAGGAAAGTACATGCTCTCCGTACTACTTTCTGTTTTTAAAGGTTCCTTACTACAGGCGAAGCAACAAAGTAGGAATATTAGTATTGCAGTATATTTAGTCATGATAATTGTAGTTGTTTGATGGTTAGACCAAAAATAGCCAAAATAGTTTACTATATTTTTCTTTTGCTTTGCCTTTTTTAAGAGTAACTTTGTAATAAGGAGAAACGTGTTATAAACCGAAATCCCCTAGCCCCGATGGTAGCGGCATCCCGAGTATATATTGCGGAAGAATGGAGCAATTTATGCGAGGATATAGCGAACAGCGGGAAATAGCTCCTAAAAACCAAATGTCTTTTATTTAAATACAGTTCCAATGAAAACTAGTTTTAAAATTTTGTTTATTTCCTTATTGTTTGTGGCTTGCAAACAAAAAATTGAACCCGCAGATATCGCTAAAATTAACGGGTATTGGGAGATTGAGAAAGTTGTTTTTGACAAAGGAGATGATAAGGATTATTCGATGAATGAAACCTATGATTACTTTGAAATTAAAGACAATAAAGGCTTTAGAAAAAAGGTAATGCCACAATTAGACGGTACTTTTTTAGTAAATGATACGCAGGAAGCGGTGGCAGTACGTTTTGTAGATGACAAGGTGTTTTTGGACTATAAAACACCGTTTATGAAATGGAGCGAGGAAATTATTGCGCTTACTGATGCCGAATTAGTAGTTGTAAATGCCGATAAAAAAGAATACCATTACAAGAAAACAGAAGCAATAAATTTATTAGGAGATGGCGAAAAGAACAAGTAATCAAAGTACGATTGGTGATGTCCTGAAACAAATTATTCAGGTTAATAAGTTACAGCCCGGCATGGATCAAATTGATGTTAAGGATGCTTGGAAGAACTTGATGGGTAATGGCGTTAACAGTTATACGCGTGACGTTATCTTGAAAGGGAGTACGCTTTATGTAGAGCTGACATCGGCGGTTTTAAGGGAAGAGTTGAGTCATGGTAAATCAAAAATTATTACGATGATTAATGAGGAATTACGCCGTGATGTGGTAAAGGATGTAGTTTTGAGGTAAAATTTAATATACCGTAGAGTCATAAAAAAATCCCGTCATGCTTATGCAGACGGGATTTTTAGTATGGTTGATTTTTAAATTTAAGTTTAAAAATCGTGTATGTTAGCAATAAATTAGAACTGCTCTCTTCCTGCAAAATGGAAAGCACCTTCGATAGCTGCGTTCTCATCACTATCAGAACCGTGAACTGCATTTTCTCCAATTGAAGTTGCGTATGCTTTACGGATAGTTCCTTCAGCTGCTTCAGCAGGGTTAGTAGCTCCAATTAAAGTTCTGAAATCTTCAACTGCATTGTCTTTTTCTAAAATAGCAGCAACGATTGGTCCTCTTGACATGAATTCAACTAATTCTCCGTAAAAAGGTCTTGCAGCGTGAACAGCGTAAAATGCTTGAGCATCAGCAACTGTAAGTTGAGTTAATTTTAAAGAAACGATTTTGAAACCTGCATTAGTAATCATTGCAAGAATGTTTCCGATGTGTCCGTTAGCAACAGCATCAGGCTTGATCATTGTAAAAGTTCTATTCGTAGCCATTTTTTATGTTTTTTTATATTTTGTGCAAAAATACTATTTTTTTATTAGAATTGTTGTAAAAAGAGCTGATGAAATTACAGAATTGTAATTGTAAAATTTTGATCTAACGGTTTTAACTGCTCAAGTAAGGTTGGAATCAGCTTTTCGCCGTATTCTAAATAAAATTCAGAGAAATTCGTTTGGCGCTCCTGCAGACTTTTATTTGGGAAAATTTCGTTTTGTAAGTCGGTAACGCGCTCCAAAACATCGGCTAATTTGCGTTTTTGAGCGCTAAGTAGTCGTTTTTCTAAATTATCTAAGCCTTTAATTTGTTTGGTCTCTTGTGCTTTTACCGCTCCTGCAAAAGATTCGTCTGTGTGTTTTGTTATCGCATGCAGTGCTTCAAACTGATATTTCAACTGCTCTTTAAGCGGAGACATATCGATTGAAAATTCAGATAACTGTTTGGTTTGGTTCTCAATTAGCTGCAATTGTTTCGCAAATAAATCAGACCAGGTTAAATGCAATTTAGCTGCTTTTTTAGCTTGCTTTTCGGTTACCAGTACTACTGAGTTTCGGACCAACAGCATCGGAAAAGTAACATTTACAGCATCAAAAAACGATTTAAGTTCCAACCAATAAGCGATTTCACCACCGCCGCCAATGTAGCATAAGTTGGGTAAAATTACTTCTTGATACAACGGACGCATAATTACATTAGGACTAAAACAGGCTGGATTGCTCTCTAGAAGTGCTAAAATTTGATCGGTTGTAAATTCGATTTTGGTATTATTTACTTTGTAAATACCGTTTTCTAGAATAATACGTTCCCTGATCGTGTCCTCGATATAAAATAGGTTTATTTCGCGAGGGTTAACTTGGACGTTGTATTCTTGAAGTTTTTCGGTCGTTTCTAGTACGGCCTTATGTGATGTTTGTTTTAGTAATTCTTCTTTTATGTACGGAATGAAATTACGTTTTAAGTCTTGATTATCGGCATCTAGGATTACTAGTCCGTGCTGTCCAAAAAGGGTATTAGCCAAGTAACGTGTGGCATCAGCGAGATTATCATGATCTAAATACGACTGCGTGAATACTTTTTTTAGGTGTTCAGCATTTGTGCTCGTGCCGAGCTCTTGCTGGTAAATCTCAAAAAAGTCAGCTAAGCCCTCAGTCGCAAGGCGTCCTACTGGACCGGTACTGTTTTTATTCCAACGGAATTTTTTCCCTTTAAAATTAAAGTAATTTATTTCCTCAAAATCATGGTCTTCAGTAGCCATCCAATACACGGGTACAAAATTGTGGCCAGGATGTTTGACTTTTAATTCCTTGGTGAGATTAATAGTTGAAATGATTTTATATAAGAAATACAAAGGACCGCTGAACAAATTGAGTTGATGTCCAGTTGTTACTGTAAAAGTAGTATCGGATTTTAATAGTTCAATGTTTTGCGCTGTCAAAGGCGAAATCTCGATTTTCGAGTACTGTTTTTGAAGTACATTTGCAAGAGCTACTCTATTTGCAGGAGCAAAATTGGCTGCTTTTTCTTCGATTTGTTTTTCAAAATTTTCTAGAACAGGAAATCGGTTATATAGTGTGTGTAGCGTATCTTTTTGATTCAAATAATCATTCATCAATGGGGAGAAATATCCAGAATCTTGATAGCTGATACAGTCTGTTGGCATGTGTTATTTTGTTTTTGTAAAAATACCAAAAATATTGGAACTAAATGTTTGTTGATTTCATAAATAAAAGTCAATTTTGAGACTACTAATTAAACCACCTTTATCCAATGAAAGAGGATCCTAAAAAAACAAATTCGGTAAAGCATGTACTTTTTGGCAGCTTAATTGGTACAACGATAGAGTTTTTTGATTTCTATATTTATGCCAATGCAGCAGTATTGGTGTTTCCACAATTGTTTTTCCCCGGTACTGATAGTTCGTTAGCTACATTGCAATCCTTAGCTACATTTTCGATTGCATTTTTATCGCGACCGCTGGGCTCAGCATTTTTTGGACATTATGGCGATAAAATTGGACGTAAATTTACGTTGGTTGCCGCATTGCTCACTATGGGGATTTCAACTGTAGTGATAGGATTGCTTCCTAGTTATGCGAGCATTGGCGTGGCTGCACCTATACTTTTGATGGTGTGCCGTTTTGGTCAGGGAGTAGGTTTAGGAGGAGAGTGGGGAGGCGCTGTATTGCTAGCTATTGAAAATGCACCTCCTAATAAAAGAGCTTGGTATGGTATGTTTCCGCAATTGGGCGCTCCAATAGGATTGTTGCTTTCTGGGGGAACTTTTTTACTGTTAACAGATAATTTGAGTCCTGAAAATTTTCTTGATTATGGATGGAGAATACCATTTATTGCTAGTTCATTGCTCGTGATTGTTGGTTTTTATATTCGATTAAAAATCACTGAAACTCCTGCTTTTGAGAACGCAAAAATTGCAAAGGAAAAGATTAAAGTGCCATTTCTTACAATAATAAAATCGTATAAAAATCAATTGATTTTTGGTACTCTTGCTGCTATAACAACCTTTTTAGTGTTTTATTTAATGACCGTTTTTACTTTGAGTTGGGCAACATCAGACTTAGGTTACTCCAAAAGAGATTTTCTACTAATGCAGTTATTTTCGGTTTTGTTTTTTGCGCTTTTTATACCTATTTCGGCAGTATTAGCAGATAAAGTCGGTCGTCGTAAAATGTTGATAACTGCTACAACAGCCATTGCCATTTTTGGTTTCAGCTTTTCTTATTTCATGAATTCTGGAAGTCCTGCAATGATGATTTTCTTTTTATGTACCGGTATGACTTTGATGGGGTTTACCTATGGTCCTTTGGGTACGTTTTTGTCTGAGCTGTTTCCAACTGCTGTTCGATACTCTGGCGCCTCATTGACTTTTAATTTAGCAGGTATCATCGGTGCTGCTTTTGCACCGATGATTGCTATTTGGTTAGCCACGCATTACAGCTTGACTTATGTGGGCTTCTATTTGACTTTTGCAGCTATTATTTCTTTGTTTTCTCTATTAGTTATTAGTAGAAAAGAACATCAATTTTAAAATTATATCCAACGGTACAAATCGCTAAAAATAGGGTTAGTCGTCTACCGTTTCATACTAAAATGGCCTTTATATTCTTTACCGTCTGCTCTCGTTACAATAAACCAATAATCGGTTGAGGGTAATAATTGGCCATTGTAGGTTCCGTTCCAACTTTCGTTTTGATTTAGGGTAGTTATTAATTTGCCATAGCGGTCGAGTATTTTTACATTTAGTTGCGGTTCATTTTCAGAAAAGCGAATACTCCACGTATCATTAAAGTTGTCGCCGTTGGGTGTGAAAAACTTTGGATACATCAATAAGTAAACTTCATCTGCAACTGTACCACAACCATTTTTATCTTTTACATAAACAGAATATTGCCCGCTAATTATGTTTAGGAATTCATTGCTATCTTGAAATTTACTACCATCAAGTGAGTATTCATAATCACCTTCTCCAGTTACAAACACCTTTATCATATTTTGATTATCGGTCCAATCTCGTGTTTCGATGCTAGTTATAACGGCAGCAGTAGATTTATTTACAATAAATTTTTTAGTACTAGAACAAGAAATAGTATTGTAGTTATTAGTAACCATTACCGAGTAGTTTCCAGGATTGTGAATTAGGATTGTAGCCGATGTTTCACCGGTGGACCATAGATAATTGTCATAACCCTTTCCCGCATTTATTGTAATCGAACTTCCTTCGCAAATAGGCATTAGATCTTGAATAGGAATAATAGGTTTAGTATACAATATTAGATTTAATTCTACCACTTGATGGCAACCATTTTGGGAGTCGACACGGACAAATAAGGTTTGTGGACCTGTTGGTAAAATATAATTAGTAATCGAATTGATTCGACTATTTATAATTTGATTTTCAGCGGCCACAAAAGAACTATAATAAGAAAAGTTATTGCCTATAGGATTTGCAATTAAGTTTTGGTTGTAATTTGAAAGATTTATTGTTTCTTTTCCATCGTTACCCTCATCACAAAATTCTACCGAGTAATTTGTAGCATTCAACGTATTGATTAAAAATGTGTTTACTGCTAGCTTATTGACACTCTCGCAGCTGTTCACTGTTTGTGAAGCATAATAAGTAGCATTATCAGCTATTAAAGAGGTGTTTGGTAATTCATTATTGGATACATCGTACCATTTTATATTCGCACCTGTAATTTCAATGTCGTTCAATGTTGCACTTTGTGTACTACAAAAAATTTGATTAGCATCTCCTGTTGGTGTAGGTGTATTTTGAATAGTAATTAAAATAGGAGTTCTTTCACTTTCGCAACCATTAATCGTTTGCGAAGCGTAATAAGTTATTCCGCTTTGTAGTTGAGTTGTGTTTGGTAAATCCGTTCCATTCGTCAAAGCATTAAACCATTTTATGCTTTGGCCCGCAATTGTAATGTCGCTAATTGTTGCATTTTGTTCGATGCAAAAGGTTTGTGATGAAGTAGCTGTCGGGTGTAAAGTATTGTAGACGATTACCGGAATCGGTCTTCTTTCACTTTCACAACCATTAACAGTTTGGGATGCAAAATATAATGTCGTATTTTGAAGTACAGTTGCACTAGGGATATCTGATGAATCTGTTAAGTTTTTATACCATTTTAAGTTTTGACCTAAAATAGAAATGTCTGATAATTTAGCATTTTCATTTAGACAAAATTCCGCATTTAATAATGTTGGCGCTTCTGGGCTCGGTATAATATGTGCTGTAATTTCTAATCGGTCAGTACTTTCTGGACAGTTTCCATTTTTTTGCGTTGCATAATATTTTTTATTATTAAGTATAGGTGTTGTGCTTGCAAGTGGCGTAGTCGAATTTGCAGAATCATACCAGATTATTGAACTTGAGTTTGGACTAATAGAACGAATTGTTGGATTGGAGGCCGAACAAAATGTTTGGTCAATATCTCCAACAACCTTAGCACTATTACATGGCCCAAGTTTTAAAATAAATCCATCATAATTTATTGTGGAAATATTTATTGTATTAAATGTATATTGATTTGTTATTGAAGGGTCAAAATCACAAATCCACATGAAATCTCCCATTAAATAGTTATTATTGTTTACTATTTTTATTTTTTTAATTCTCAAAAATTCACAATTATTATAGGGACTTAGTTTTGGGTTTTCGTCTCCTAATTTAATAGCACTATCAAAATTTCTATTTGCATCAAGTTTTAAGTAAAAAGCTTCCCCTTTATATCCATTAGATGTTAGATTATATGTACTAATGGATGGGTTCATATCCAAAGTGTTGCTAAAAGTTCCTCCAAAGAAGTAATTGCCATTACTATCAGTTGTGACCGCAGTAAATGTAACGTCACCATCTGTAGGTTTATGAAATAGCTTTACATCAACAAAATCTCCATTCAGATTTAAAAAGGTAATAAAACAGTTATTTGCTGAAATACTTAATACATTAGGAGAGGGGTCTACATCAATTGTATCATAAGAGTTTTTTTCACCAAGAATTACAATACCATTATTGGAAACATGAAATGTTTTTAGTCTTTGATTTTTGAAATCTTTTTGCCAGATGATTGAGCTGTTTATGTTGTCTATATTGTATAAAAAACAATCATTAGATTTTTTTAGAAGCAAATTGATGTTTCCATCAGGTCTGACAATAACTTCATTATTTGAATTGCTATTTGTATTAAACTGTTTTACCCAGTCAATCTTACCATTATTATTTATTTTAAGAAGATAATCATCAACACCATTTGAATTTAAATTCGAGTTTGGGTTACTTGAATCAATAGTGAAATTACCAAAAAACCAACCACTGATAAAAATATTGTTTTGATTATCTAAATCAAATGAATAAACATACAGGTTATTGCTGTTTCCATAATTTTGGGGGATCGATATTGTTGATAGAATCACGCCATCTGGAGAAAGTTTTATGATTTTAATAAATGAATTTGTAATATTTGAAGTACTACTAAGTTCTTGCAAAGTTAATAAAGCATAAATATTTCCATCAGTACCTATTTTAACATCAATTCCTTCGTTATTTCCTTGGAAGGGACCTTTGCTTAGGTCAAAAGTCAACCCCCAAATATAATTACCGTTTACATCCGTTTTAATTAAATAAGCTCCTTTAAAACTACTGTTGGCATTGGTATAATCAATAATTTCTTCTCCTGATTGAGTTGGGTCAAGATCAAATAATGGAGAATTAGTGCTACCAATAGTATATGTGTTTTCAGCGCTATCAACCGCAAGTCCATTTGCAAAGTCATTATAGTCAGTAGTAATACCTTTTATTTGTCTAGCCCATTGAAAATCTTGCGCAAATCCAATAATTGAAAAATTTAAACTAAAGAATAAATAAAGTAAAGTTTTTTTCATAAAATTTTTCTTGCTAAGCAAATATATAAATCTCAAGTGGGAAATTAAGATATGAAAGGTGTTAAAATTGAATTACTTTTGCACAAAACATTCCCTATTGAAAATAAAACTCTTCTTAATAGCACCGCCTTTTACGAAACTGAATACGCCTTAATCACCAGCTTGTAGAAAAGGGTATCTCATCGAAATAGATCTAGATTCTTAAGAAGCTGACTAGGTATCGAAATTATTTTAAAGTTATCCTAAAAAAATGTTCAAAAGTAATATTCCTAGTAGCTTACCAACTAGAAGAGATCTCCCCTAATTCCAAACTGTTTATCGCTTTTAAGAATAGTATTTAAGAACCATTGATCATTTAATTACCATTCTGCTCGGCAAAAATCTAATTTTGGAATGACAATTATCTTAAGAAAATCAGTTGCTATAAGCTCCTATTTTTTGTGCTTAGAAGATTTAACTTAGACTTTTATAATTCTTCTGCTACCAAAGTGATAAATAGTGGTTGTATAATAAGGAAATTACTTTTTCGTAATGATCATAGTCTATCGTTTCATACTAAAATGGCCTTTGTATTCTTTTCCGTCAGCTCTCGTTACAACAAACCAATAATCGGTTGAGGGTACTAATTGGCCATTGTAAGTTCCGTTCCAACTTTCGTTTTGCTTCAAAGAGGCTATTAATTTGCCATAGCGGTCGAGTATTTTTACAGATAGTTGCGGTTCATTTTCAGAAAAGCGAATACTCCACGTATCATTAAAGTTGTCGCCGTTAGGTGTGAAAAACTTTGGATACATCAATAAAAAAACAGTATTTGTAGTAGTTCCACAACCATTTTTATCTCGAACCTGCACCGTGTAGGCACCACTTAGCAAATTAGTAAATTGGTTGCTACTTTGATAGTTCTCGCCATCGATTGTATATTCAAAATCACCTGTACCCGTTGCATAAACCGTAATCATGTTGCTGTTATCGGTCCAGTCTTTAGTTTCGATAGAGGTGACGGTGGCAATTGACGATTTTTTTACGATGAAATCTTTAGTGCTAGAGCAATTAATTGTTCCGTAATTTTTAGTGACCGTAACCGATAAGTTTGCAGGATTTGTAACAACTATTGATGGTGTTGTTTCTCCCGTAGACCATAGGTAGGAATCGTAACCTGAACCAGCATGGATGGTTATGGAGGTGTTCGCGCAAATTGGGACAGTGTCAGCGATTGTAATAATTGGTTTAGCAACTACCGTTAGTTTTAAAACAGCTATAGCATAACAAGCGGTAGCAGAATTAATTCGAACATAAATAGTAGTGGTTCCTAGGAGTATTTTGTAGGTGGTAGGATTCACTATTTTGCTATTGGCTAGTTCATTTTCGGCTCCATTCAAAGTAGAATAATAGGAGAAGGAATAGCCTGATGTTGATGTAATTAAATTGGTATTATAAGAACTAAGATCTACGATTTCTTTAGAATCGTTTAAATCATCACATAACATTTCATCATGATTTTTAGCTGGTAAAGTTGTGATTAGTACTGCTTGTACCGCCAAACGATTTACACTTTCGCAACCGTTTTCAGTTTGTGTGGCATAATACGTACTGCCATTTTGCAGCAAGGTAGTGTTAGATAGTAAAGTTCCATTAGCAGCAGCATCGTACCATTTTATTGTAGATCCCGTCGCAGTAACGTTTGCTAGAGTAGGATTTTGACTACTACAGAAAGTTTGATTTGTATTACCAGTTGGAGCAGCCGTGTTTTTAATTGAAATTGAAACAGGAACTCTTTCGCTTTCACAGCCATCAATAGTTTGAGAAGCGTAGTAAGTAATTCCATTTTGTAATGGAGTAGCATTTGTTAAAACAATTCCAGCTGTAACTGTATCATACCATTTGATATTTTGACCCGCAATGATGATGTTATTAATTGTTGCATTTTCCTGAATGCAAAAGGATTGCAGGGCAGTTGCTGTGGGTTTTGCTTTAGCAGTGATTATAACAGACTGATTTTGTGAGCTACTATTTCCGTTACCATCATTATAATTCCATATTACAGTATATGTTCCGGCTACACTATATGAAAGTGGGCTTGATGTAGTTGCCGTAATAGAACCGGCACACTTATCTGTAGCAGTTGGTATTATTGTTATCACAGTGTTACAATCCCCATTAATTACTGGAAGAGTCGCAAGATTAGGAATGGGTGCTTCAATGTCTCCTATAACAACCTTTACCTTTTTAGTATCATCGCATCCGCCCGTACCCGTAATGGTGCAGTAGTAATCGCCGCTATTGGCAATTGAGGTATTTGTTATTATTGGGTTTTGATCTGATGAAGTAAAACTATTTGGACCTGTCCAAGCATAAATTGTTCCACCGGAAGCTTTTAGTTCTAATGTTTCGCCAATGCAAATAGGGGAGTTACTCGATGCGATAGGATTTGAAAGGCAATCTTGGAATTTAGCAATAAAAGTGTTGCCTGCAGTCAAAGTTGGATTCTGAGTGCCTGAAGTCCCAAGGTTAATGCTTCCTGTTGTTACTCCAATAACATATATTTTTCCATCGGCAAAATGTATGCTTTTTATATAATCTTGATAAGAGCCTCCGTAGTACGTTCCCCAAGTTTGGTTCCCGAAAGTGTCAAATTTAGCAATGAATCCTTCATCAGAGCCGTTATTTGCTGATTGAAAACTACCTACAGTTGCTATTTTTGTTTGACTTCGAGTATCGCCAGCAACAAAAATATCTCCGTTTTTTGCAACGGTACTTGTGACTCCATTATCAATACCTTGAAACTCGTCAGAGCCGTAATAAGTTCCCCATTCTCTAACGCCTTGAGAAGTAAATTTTGCAATAAAAGTATCTACACCTCCTACGGATTGGTTTTCTTTAAATGATCCTATAGTCGAAATGTTATTAGTACTATTGGTTATTCCAGAAATGTAAATGTTATCAATAGCATCTACACCTAGACCGGTTATTCGATCATAATAATCATTTACAGAAATGCCAAAGGAAGCATTACCACCGTAATACGTACACCATATTCGTTGTCTAGTGGCATTAAATTTTGCAACATATCCATCCATGAAATTAATTTGTGTTTGATGTGCTCCAGGACTTGAAATGTCAGGTTGATTAGAATCCAGAATTTGGTATTGACCTGCAATAATTAGATTATTAGCACTATCAATCGCGGAGTAATTTACTTTAGCTGGAAAGTAGCTTCCAGAAACTCTAATTCCCAATGGAGAGAAAGTAGCAAAAAAACCACAACCACGAAATGCATCATTGTTTGCAGACTGATATGCTCCTGAAGTTGCGATCTCCTCAGTACTATTTGTTTCTCCCGCAATCACTGCATTTTGTTGGTTGTCAATACTTATCGTATTAATGATATCGTTGGATATTCCCCCAAAAAATGTTCCCCAAAGGCGTTGACCATTTGAATTAAATTTAAGTAATATGCCGTCTGTTGAAAAATTAGGGTTTGTCGTTTTATGAGTACCAGCTGTGGCAAGGTTGTCTCCATTGGTATAAAAAACAGATCCTCCAAGATATATTTCATTAGTTGTATTAATTGCTAAGTCAAATATTCTAGCACTATTTACATATGTTCCCCATAGTCTAACACCATCAGGTGTAAATTTAGCAAGAAAAGAGGAATCCCAAATTGAGGCTATGCTACTTTGAAACGCTCCTGTAGTAGCTATATAATCTGCACTTGATGTTTCACCCGAAATAATAACATTTTCGAAGGTATCGGTTTTTATTTTTTTATTTAAACTTGAAGTACCACCTCCATAATAAGTTCCCCATAACCGTATTGGAATAGGATCAATAATTACTGTTTTATTGGAGAAATTATTGTTTGATTCAAAACCATAAATATTATTTTTTATTTTTTTGTAACTGATAGCAATGTCTTTTTTGCCTGTTTTATCTTCTGTCCAACTCGATGGTAAGGTTTCATCCATCGCACCAAAACGAACATTCATTCGGATTTTATTATCAATTATTTCTGTTTTGGCACCATTAAATTGGAGCTGAATGTCGGATATTTTTCCTTTTGGATGCACTACGAAATTGTATTCGACTGTTTTTGTAGCATCTGCTGGGATAGTGAAAACGACGTCAATATTGGGATAAATGTTTTTGTATGTTAATTGTTTGAAGCTGTGAACTCCTAGTACTCCTTCGGGAATGTTAGGGATATTGTAATAGTTATCAAAATCTTTTGATTCTTGTTCTTTAATAAATACAACATTAGAATTTGAATTCACAAAATCGATATCAACCCGATGAAAAACACGTTCGATAGTGCCTTCAGTTTCTTTTTTTTCTTTTTCAGGAATTCGATTTAAAGTTTGAAAAGGTACCGAAGGTGTTTTTTTTACTTCATAAATATCATAGGAGAAGCCGTTTTTTCTTAATTGTACGTTTAAACCATTCGAATTCAAAAGGAACTTTACCGCAAGGTTTGATTTTCCTTTTTGGTCAATAATCTGTCCTTTATTTTCCATAAAACCAATAGATTGGTTTGTCGATTGAGAAAATACCGAACTGATAAAAAGTAAGCATAAAAAGAAAAAATATTTTTTCATAATGATCATAGTCTATCGTTTCAAACTAAAATGGCCTTTGTATTCTTTTCCGTCAGCTCTCGTTACAACAAACCAATAATCGGTTGAGGGTACTAATTGGCCATTGTAAGTTCCGTTCCAACTTTCGTTTTGCTTCAAAGAGGCTATTAATTTACCATAGCGATCAAATATTTTTACAGATAGTTGCGGTTCATTTTCAGAAAAGCGAATACTCCACGTATCATTAAAGTTGTCGCCATTTGGTGTAAAAAACTTTGGATACATCAATAAGTAAACTTCATCTGCAACTGTACCACAACCATTTTTATCTCGAACTTGCACCGTGTAGGCACCACTTAGCAAATTAGTAAATTGGTTACTATTTTGATAATTATCGCCATCGATTGTATATTCAAAATCACCTGTACCCGTTGTGTAAACCGTAATCATATTGCTGTTATCGGTCCAGTCCTTAGTTTCGATGGAAGTAATTGTTGCTATAGTTGATTTTTTAACTACGAAATCTTTGGTGCTAGAGCAATTAATTGTTCCGTAATTTTTAGTGACCGTAACCGATAAGTTTGCAGGATTTGTAACAACTATTGATGGTGTTGTTTCTCCCGTGGACCATAGGTAGGAATCGTAACCCGCTCCAGCATTGATGGTTATGGAGGTGTTCGCGCAAATTGGGACAGTGTCAGCGATTGTAATAATTGGTTTAGCAACCACCGTTAGTTTTAAAACTGCTACAGCATAACAAACGGTAGGAGAGTTGATTCGAACATAAATAGTAGTGGTTCCCAGGAATATTTTGTAGGTAGTAGGATTCACTATTTTGCTATTTGCTAGTTCATTTTCGGCTCCAGCCAAAGTGGAATAATAAGAAAAGGAATAGCCCGCGGTTGATGTAATTAAATTGGTATTGTACGAACTAAGATTTACAATTTCTTTAGAATCATTCAAATCATCGCACAGTATTTCCTCATAATTAGTAGCTGGTAGCGTTGTGATTAGTGTTATTTGTACTGCCAAACGATTGATACTCTCACAACCGTTTTCAGTTTGAGTGGCATAATACGTACTGCCATTTTGCAACAAGGTAGTGCTAGATAGTAAAGTTCCATTAGCTGCAGCATCGTACCATTTTATAGTAGTTCCTGTAACTGTTAAATTAGACAAAGTTGGGTTTTGACTGCTACAGAAAGTTTGATTTGTATTGCCAGTTGGTGCAGCCGTATTTTGAATCTGAATTGTTACTGGGGCTCTTTCGCTTTCACAACCATCAATAGTTTGAGAAGCGTAGTAAGTAATTCCATTTTGTAATGGAGTAGCATTTGTTAAAACTGTTCCAGCTGTAACTGCATCATACCATTTGATATTTTGTCCCGTAATGATGATGTTATTAATTGTAGCGTTTTGCTGAATACAAAAGGATTCACGAGCAGCTGCAATAGGCTTTGGAGTAAAATTTGTAAATGGAATTATCTTAGCGGTACTACTATTGGAAGTACAACCAATGCTACTTTTTACTTTTATCAAATAATCCCCTGGCGCGAGGTTTGTTTTTGTGGGGTTTGTTGTCCAAGTTATTCCATTATCGAAGCTGTACGCTGAAGCTACATCAGTAATTGTAATAGCTCCCTTAAGATTATTACAATCAGGTTGGGTAGTAGTAAAATCAGGATTTTTAGGGTAATCGGTAGGTGCTTCAATTTTTATTGACACTGCGGTAGAAGCACAGTCATTACTGTTTTTTACGCGTACCAAATAAGTTCCAGGAGCAAGATTTCCTGAAAATGGGTTGGTTGAATAAGTGACGCCATTATCAAAACTGTATTTTGCAGCCGTACTTGAAATCGAGATTGTTCCAAAAGGATTGCTACAACTTACAGGTTGGGTACTATTTAAGGTTGGTGGTTGCGGTGCGTTTGGTGGTTCATTAATATTTGCATTGTATGGATTAGAAGCGCAACCATTGATTGATTTTATTCGGATTGCGTAATTCCCAGGTAGTAAACTAGCCGAATTGCTACTGCCCCAAGTTACTCCGTCATCAAAGCTATATAATTCTGCAACAGTTGAAATTGCTATTATTCCTTTAGCTGTGTCGCAACCGGAGGGATCTTTTACGATTACTTGTGGAGCTAACGGAATTGTTGGAGCTGTTTTTATAGTTACAGGAGCGCTAAGAGAAATGCAGGCCGAATTGTATTTAATCTTTAAATTATAAGTCCCTGCAGATAAATTAGTTTTCGTGTTAGCTGTTCCAAATGTTAATCCATCATCGAAGCTATATTGATCAGCTACTGTTTCAATTACTATCGAACCAGTAAAAACGTTACAGTCCGGCTGCACCACCTTATAAGTAGGTGCTGGAAGTGCTGTAGGTAGTGAAATAGTCACTTTAGCAGCTTCGGAAATACAGCCTGATGCACTTTTAATTTTTACAAAATAGATTCCGGGGGATAGATCTGTTTTTGTATTCGAATAAACATAAGTTAAACCATTATCATAACTGTAAGTTGCTGCATTTGTCGTGATTGTAATAGCACCTTTCGATGTGTTGCAATTGGGTTGTACTTCAGTAAATGTAGGAGCGGCAATTGTAGTTCCGGAACTTAAATTTACAATAGTAGTTGCCGATTCGCAACTATATGCATCGATTTGGATTTTAATAATATAGGTACCTTCTCCAATATTTATTTTTTTTGGGTTTGTCGTCCAACTATTTCCATTGTTAAAGCTATAATTAATACCTTTTGTTGTTATCGTAATGCTACCGTCAGTAGCAGCACATGATGAGGGCTGAACAACAGTAACAAGGGGAGCGGCTGGAATATAGGGAGGATTATAAATATAAACAGATCTGCTATTGGAGACGCAACCTAAATTATTTTTGATCAATATATTTTGATAGCCAACTGCTACATTTTTTTTCACAGGATTAGTAGTCCAAGTTAATCCGTTATCAAAACTATATTGATCGGCTAAACTACTTACTATTATTGTTCCCAAAGGATCGCTGCATGTAGGCTGTATGACTACTGTGTTAGGTGTAGGTAAGAAGAATTTATCTATCTGATACATTTGTGATCGTGATTGACATCCAAATACATTTTTAATCAAAACTGTATAAGTTGCTGCTGTAGGATTTAGTAGTATAGGATTAGTGGTCCACGTTTTTCCACCATCAAAACTATAAGTATCAGCAGCTGTGTTAATTGTAATACTTCCACCATTTCCACAAGATGGTTGAACGACGGTTACTTTTGGACTAGTCAAATAATATGTATTAATTTGTAATGGGATAACAGCTGATACGCAACCTAATGCATTTTTTATAATTATATTGTAATAACCTGATGTTAGTCCTGAAAGCTTTGGGTTTGTTGACCATGTAGTCCCATTATCAAAACTATAGGAACTAGCTACTGTTGCAATTGTGATACTACCATTTGTTCCGCAAGTTGGTTGAACAATTGTAAAATCGGGGTTTGGTAAATAGAACACATCTATGAAAGTGGTCAAATTATAAGGATTAGAGGTACATCCAGTACTGTTTTTAATAGCTATTCGATAGTAACCAGGATTAAGATTATTAAAAGTTGGATTAGTGCTCCAAGTGATACCGGCATCAATACTGTATTCGGCTGCTGAAGTGGTAATTGTGATACTTCCCCCATTTCCGCAGGTGGCTTGAGTAGTGGTATAAGTAGGTAGTGGCAAATAAAATTGGTCAAGTCGAACACCAATATAGCTAGAAGTACATCCTTGAGTATTTTTTATCTGCGGGTAATAATAGCCATCAGAAAGGTCGCTAAAAACGGGATTTGCCGTCCAAACTTGGCCATTTATACTGTATAATGCAGCAGGAGTTGTTATTGTTAAACTACCTTTTGTACCACATGAAGGTTGTACTAGGGTGTACTTTGGTAGTGCTAAATTATCAGTACTTAAATAAACGCTTGCTATTTGAGATTCACAGTTTAATTTTTTGACAAGTAAATAGTAATTTCCGCTACTTAAATTATTGAATATAGGATTTGTACTCCACGTATTACCATAATCGATACTGTAGAAATCTGCTGTGGAATTAAATGTTATATTACCAATTTTTCCACAACTTGGATTCGTTACGGTATAATCTGGATCCGGAAAATTAGGAGTATTTATTGAGACACCCACATAATCAGATATGCATCCTAAATTATTTTTCAATGCAATATTATAGTATTTGAAAGAAGTGAGATTGGAAATAGATGAAGTGGTTCCCCAAGTATTACCACCATCAAAACTATAAAAATCTGCGATCGTATTTATTGTAATACTTCCTGCGGTAGTACATGTAGGCTGTATAAGAGTGTAGGTAGGAGCTGCTATTTTTGGATTATAAAGATAGATAGTAGTAGGATAAGAAGTGCAGCCAAGGCTGTTTTTTACAATAATAGTGTAATATCCAGCTGCTAATGATTTAGAATTTAAAGTTGTCCAAGTAACTCCATTGTCAAAGCTATAAAAATCAGATAAAGTGTTAATTGTTATTTTTCCATTGGTACCGCAGGTTGGCTGAATACTGCTAATTATTGGTGAATTTAAATAGGGCTTGTACAAGGTAATATAATTTGCAGCGCTAATGCAGCCCGCACTATTTTTTGTTTTTATTGGATAGGTTCCATCTGGTAGATTTGCGGTGTTATTGGTTGTCCAAGTAACTCCATTGTCAAAACTGTAAAAATCAGAAATAGTAGTAATTGTGATGTTTCCATCACTTCCACAAATTGGTTGTTCTGCACTATATTTAGGGTATAGATATTCGTAATCATTTAAATATACATAACTGAAATATGAAGTACAACCCAATGCATTTTTGATGCCTAAAGAGTAGTTACCTGCTTTTAAATTATTTGATTGGTTATTGGTCACCCATGTTACCCCACCATCAAAGGTATAAAAATCAGAAACGGTCGTAATAAGTATACTTCCCAGTTCACCACATGCCGGCGGAGTTACTTCGTAAGTTGGATTTACTAGGCTGTTACTACTAATTAGTACATTGTTAGCTGCAGAAATACAGCCTTGTGCATCTTTGATTCGAATTTTATAATTGCCAGAAGTTAAGTTGTTAAATGTGGAATAAGTAACCCAGGTGGCTCCATCATCAATACTGAAAAAAGCAGATGAGTTGGTAATTGTTATGCTACCGACATCTCCGCAATACTGTGGATTAGTATAGTTGTAATTGGGAAATAAATTAGAGGCTCCTGAAATTAATACTTTTTGGGAGTACGAGGTGCAACCATTAACAGTTTTTATCATCACTAAATAAGTACCAGGAGATAAATCAGCTTTAGTGTCATTTGTACCCCAAGTTACTCCATTGTCAAAACTATATTCTGATGCTGGCGAAACTACTTTTATGCTTCCTGTGATACTAAAACAAGAGGGTTGGGTTATTTCTAAAACAGGTAAAGGAGCAGTTTGACTCGGTTCGATTGTCGCTGTAGCCTCGCTACTACATCCAAAAGAATCAGTAACGACTACTGAATAATTTCCGGTAGCAGTCACTGTTATAGTTTGAGTTGTTTCTCCATTATTCCATAAGTAAGAATTTCCAGAAGAAGCAGTTAATTTAGTACTCCCAGAACAGACATTTAATATACCTTTTATGTTGGCTGTAGGGTTTCTTACCTCCAGGCCTACAGCAATTATTTTATAACAGCTGCTGTTTTTGCCTACCCTAACATAAATGGTTGTGCTTGAACTTGGATAATTTGTAAAATTTGCAATAGCGTTTAAGTTTGCTTGTGCATCATTGTAATTAGAGTAATAACTAAAATTTAAACCAGTTGAAGATGCAACTACTAGTGTACTAAATTTAGACAGATCAAAATTTTCAGTTCCGTCACGATTGGTATCGCATTGTGTGATTTTTGCAGTAGTCAAATTAATGGCACAACTAGCGTCACAGTTTAAAAAAGAGATATCCCAACCTGGATTTGCATCAGTATCTGAGGCAGAATTAACTGTAGTCCCGCCACACGAATTTCCAGCAATTTCATAATCTACTTTTACACCAACATTATAATTTGCGCTTGTACTGTTTGGAAAAGCAGCTGTATCTAATGAGAAACAAAACTTTTTATTAATGGGATCTAAACTTGAAGTGGTTGACGTACTGTAAACAACCGCATTGGTACTGTCATAAACCGTTAACGTTATTTTTTTGACCGTAGCAGCAATTCCACCTGAATTAGGAATCGTGTAGGTCCCGCATACAGCAACAGGTAAAGTGGGGCAAACTTTGTTCAATGGTTCCAATTCAACTGAACCTTGAAAATTTTCCTCGGAATGTAATAAGCAAATATCATCTATATACATGTAGCCAAAATGCCCTCCTAATCCACATCGGGATGCCATAAATTCAACAGTAAATTCTTCGTTATTAGGTATTGATGAAATATCTAAAAAGCCAGATTGCCAATTAGCGGTGTATAAAGTAACATAATTTGAACTTTGTGAAGGTACTCTTGTAAAAATGCAATTTTTTTCATCTCCTACTAAACAAAATTCATTTACAACGACTCCGTTTTTATTAATAATCCGCGCTTTTACGAAAGCTTGATTATCGGCATGGCTATTATCATAAACACTTTGTAGTACAGCCTTGTAATTGAATTTCAGGTAATTTTCATTGTTAGTTTTGAATCTTTTACCTTGAACAATAGAACCGTAGGTGGAAGAACTTTCATGATTTATTTTTAAAGCATATTGATCAAAAGAGTTAATATTTCCTGCATAGTTATCAATATGATTCGATGAAACTCCCGTTGCCATCAAATTGGTATCATTAGGGTTGTAGCTATTGATTGGAGTATCGGCAGTATTCGAAATACTACGACATTGGGTTGGTCCTGCAGGATCACCAATGGTATATAAAAAATTCTTGATGTAGCTGCTGCCGCTTACAGTTTCTAATTGCTCGAAACCACCATTTGTACATATTTCAACCGCTTTTTGAGTAGCTGTTGTTTTTGAATTTAATTTAGCGCTTTTTAAAAACTGATTTTCTTTTTTACGTAGCTCCTCACGAATTTTTAAAAACTCAATTTGTTCGGCTTTACTTTGAATTAAATGGCCATTACTGTCTTCCAATAAGTTGCTATTACTAGAATTGCTTTGTGTATCTTGTGACATAACAGCAACTGACTGTTGTAATAGTATAAAAAGGAGTAGAGTTTTAAGCTTCACAGTAAAAATTTAGGAAACAAATGTAAAAAAAATTATACAATCTTTAACGTAAATTATTTCGTTTTTGTCTGAATTTTACATTTAATAAAAAAATGATATTTAGGAAACAAAAGGGTAGTTTAGCCCTTGTTTTTTCTTTTGTTGGAGATTAATTTAAAGAGATGTATTGCGAAAATACTTATGTTGAACTTTAGCAAATATCCCTTATTTTTGCACAAAACAATTCCCTCTTGAAAACAAAACTCTTCTTAATTACACCGCCTTTCACACAACTGAATACACCGTATCCAGCTACGGCATACATCAAAGGGTTTTTGAATACCATTGATGTGGAATCAGTTCAAGCGGATTTAGGTATTGAGGTGATTTTGAAATTGTTTTCGAAAGAAGGGCTTATAGATTTGTTTCAAATTGCTAAGGATACTAGGGAAGTCTCACCTAATTCCAAGCGAATTATGGCACTTCAAGAGGAGTATATCAAAACTATTGATCCAGTCATTGCTTTTTTACAAGGCAAAAACCCCACATTGGCGCTACAAATATGTCAAGAAGATTACTTGCCTGAAGCCTCTCGTTTTGCACAGTTGGAAGAATTAGATTGGGCTTTTGGAACCATGGGAACTCAAGATAAAGGGAAGCATTTGGCGACGTTGTATCTGGAGGATATCTCTGATTTTATTGTCGAATGTGTGGATCCTAACTTTGGCTTTAGCCGATATGCGGAACGTCTTGGTAGATCCGCTAATTCTTTTGATGAATTGTATGAAGCGCTACATCAGGAACCAACCTATATCGACTCTGTTTTACTTTCGATTCTAAAAGAAAGAATTGAAACTGTAAAACCTACCATATTCTTGATTTCAGTTCCGTTTCCGGGTAATTTATATAGTGCTTTTAGAGCAGCACAATGGGTGAAACGCAATCATCCCGAAATTAAAGTGTCCATGGGTGGCGGTTTCCCTAATACCGAATTACGTTCCTTATCGGATGCGCGAGTTTTTGAGTTTTTTGACTATATCACGTTAGACGACGGAGAAGCGCCAATCGAAGAACTTATAAATGCTGTCAGTTCGAACGCAATTGAGAAGCAGTATAAAAGAACTTTTCTTCTGGAAGAGGGAAAAGTAGTTTACAAAAATAATTCTCTAAAACCAGATTACAAACAAGCCCAAGTTGGTACTCCTGATTATTCGGATTTAGTGTTAGATAAATACATTTCGGTTATCGAAATCGTAAATCCAATGCACCGCATGTGGTCTGATGGTCGCTGGAACAAGCTCACCATGGCACATGGTTGTTATTGGGGGAAATGTACGTTTTGTGATATTTCGTTAGACTATATTAAAATCTACGAACCTGTGGCAGCTAATTTGCTTTGTGATCGAATGGAAGAAATGATGGAGCAAACTGGTGAAAATGGTTTCCATTTTGTTGATGAAGCGGCACCGCCTGCTTTAATGCGCGCTTTGGCATTGGAAATTCTTCGCAGAAAATTATCAGTTACTTGGTGGACGAACATTCGATTTGAAAAAAGTTTCACTGCTGATTTGTGCCTACTATTAAAGGCTTCTGGTTGTATTGCTGTTTCTGGGGGACTCGAAGTAGCCTCAGATCGATTGTTGAAATTAATCGATAAAGGCGTTACGGTGGAGCAGGTAGCTAAAGTCACGCGTAATTTTACGGAGGCTGGTGTAATGGTTCACGCATATTTAATGTATGGTTATCCTACGCAAACCGTTCAGGAAACGGTGGATAGTCTCGAAATGGTACGACAGTTATTTGAAGCTGGCGTATTACAATCAGGTTTTTGGCATCAGTTTGCCATGACGGCGCACAGTCCCGTAGGTTTGTATCCGGAGAAATTTGGTGTTGTCAAAGAAACCGAAGCTGTTGGAACCTTCGCCAATAATGATATCAATTACAAAGATAAAACAGGTATCGATCACGACAAATTTAGTTTCGGGCTCAAAAAAGCTTTGTTTAATTTTATGCACGGCATCTGCTTTGATTTTGATTTGCAGGAGTGGTTTGATTTTAGAATTCCGAGAACTACAATCAAGGATGATTTCATTGTTAACGCGCTTGAGGAAGCTAATGATTTTAATATCAAGCCTACAGCTAAAATCGTTTGGTTAGGCGGAAAGCCTGCAGTAGACTATTTTACCAAATCTAAAAAAGGAAATTCTTGGGAAATGGTATCGCTTACCTTTCATGACAAAAAAGAAAGTTTTACCATTCAAACTAATAAACTAGAAGGCGAGTGGTTGGTAAGTATGTTATCTAAAATGGCTGTTTCTTCGGCTAAAACCTATACTTTTCAGGAACTAAAAACTGATTTTGAGACTCAATTTGAAGATTTTGAACTGTTTTGGTACGCAAAGCCTATTCATACTTTGAGAGAATTTGGATTATTAGTCCTTTAAAATAATTTCAAAGTAACTATAGTAAATTAGCATAAAACTTTGGTTTTTAGTTTACGAAAACGTTTTCTTTTCCCTATTTTTACATTTATAAAAATTACACTAATGAGTGATAACTATAAAGTAAAAGTAAACGAGTCGCTTTCCTTCGATATCAACAAGGAATCAATTTTAAAATTAGATGCAGTTCCAACAGAGGCAAACCATTTGCACATTCTGCATCAAAATAAACCTTACAAAGCCGAAATTGTTTCAGCTGATTTCAATCAAAAATACTACACGGTCAAGGTAAATAACAACACCTATACTGTTGCTATTGCCAATGATTTAGACCAACTTATCAAAGACTTAGGTTTTGAGGTAGGCCTTACTAAACAAGTCAATGCAATCAAAGCGCCCATGCCAGGTTTAATTCTAGAAATTAATGTAGAAGTAGGTCAAACTGTAAAAGAAAATGATCCTTTATTAATTCTAGAAGCGATGAAAATGGAAAATAGTTTTCTTTCGCCTCGCGATGGTGTAATCAAATCGATTGCTGCTAGCAAAGGAGACGCTGTAGATAAAGGACAATTGTTAATTGAATTCGAATAAAGGATGAAAAAGATATTAGTTGCCAATAGAGGAGAAATAGCCATTCGTGTTATGAAAACTGCCCAAAAAATGGGTATTAAAACTGTAGCGGTTTATTCCACTATTGATAGAAATGCACCGCATGTAAAATTTGCTGATGAAGCAGTTTGGATAGGAGAAGCGCCATCGAATCAGTCTTATTTATTAGGAGATAAAATAATTGAAGTAGCCAAAGAGTTGGGCGTGGATGCTATTCACCCTGGTTATGGTTTCTTAAGTGAGAATGCCGATTTTGCTGAAAAAGCAGAAAAAAATAATATCATATTTATTGGTCCAAAGTCCAAAGCGATCCATATAATGGGTAGTAAGCTTGCGGCTAAAGAAGCGGTAAAACAATATGATATCCCAATGGTTCCTGGTTTAGATCACGCGATAACCGATATTGCCGAGGCTAAGGTTGTTGCCAGTGACATTGGATTTCCTATTCTGATAAAAGCCTCTGCCGGTGGTGGTGGAAAAGGAATGCGTGTGGTTGAAAATGAAGGAGAGTTTGAGTCGCAAATGAATCGAGCGATTAGTGAAGCTTTAAATGCTTTTGGTGACGGTTCCGTTTTTATTGAAAAGTATGTAGCTTCTCCTCGTCATATCGAAATTCAAATTATGGCTGATAGCCATGGAAATATTTTGTACCTGTTCGAACGTGAATGTAGTATTCAGCGTCGTCATCAAAAGGTAGTTGAAGAAGCTCCTTCATCAGTTTTAACTCCTGAGTTGAGAAAGAGAATGGGAGAAGCAGCTGTTTTAGTTGCAAAATCATGTGATTATTTGGGAGCAGGAACGGTTGAGTTTTTGTTAGATGAAAATAATAACTTTTATTTTCTGGAAATGAATACGCGCTTGCAAGTGGAACACCCAGTAACCGAATTGATAACTGGTTTGGATTTAGTCGAAATGCAAATTAAAGTGGCAAGAGGCGAAGCGTTGACCCTGCAACAATCCGATTTGAAAATAAAAGGACATGCGATGGAATTGCGTGTTTATGCTGAAGATCCTTTAAATGACTTTTTACCGAGTGTAGGCCATTTAGATGTGTATCAATTACCAGAAGGAAAAGGAATACGCGTTGATAATGGTTTCGAGCAAGGCATGGATATTCCTATTTATTATGATCCAATGTTGGCTAAATTGATTACTTATGGCGAAACGCGTGAGGAAGCAATTGAAATTATGATTAATGCAATCGATAATTACCTTGTAGAAGGGGTGCAAACAACCTTGCCTTTTGGAAAGTATGTAATGGAACACGATGCCTTTAGGTCAGGGAATTTTGATACGCATTTTGTGAAAAAGTACTATAATGCCGCTTCTTTGCAAAAAGGAATGGAACAAGAAGCTGAAATTGCAGCTTTAGTTGCATTGCAGCGTTATTTCGAAGATCAAAAAATAGTGCGCTTGCCCAATTAACGAAGCACAGATTGTGATGTTAATAAAGGGAGCCAAGTAAGCATTAAAAAATAGTAAGATGAAAGATAAAATAGAAATATTAAACGATAAAATTGCTCAAGCTCATTTGGGTGGAGGTCAAAAAAGAATTGAAAAACAACACCAAAAAAAGAAATTAACCGCTAGAGAACGTGTTAATTATTTGATGGATGAAGGTTCATTCGAAGAAATTGGAATGTTGGTAACACACCGTACTACTGATTTTGGTATGGAGAAAGAACAATATTATGGTGATGGAGTAATTACAGGCTACGGAACCATAAACGGTCGATTAGTGTATGTTTTTGCTCAAGATTTTACTGTTTTTGGAGGAGCGCTATCCGAAACGCATGCAGAGAAAATTTGCAAAGTAATGGACATGGCTGTAAAAATGGGAGCTCCTATGATTGGGTTAAATGACTCAGGTGGTGCTCGTATTCAGGAAGGAGTTCGCTCTTTAGGAGGATATGCGGATATTTTTTATCGCAATGTTCAATCAAGTGGAGTGATTCCGCAAATCTCAGCGATCATGGGACCGTGCGCTGGTGGTGCGGTTTATTCTCCGGCTATGACTGATTTTACCATGATGGTCGAAGATACGAGTTATATGTTTGTTACAGGACCTAATGTGGTAAAAACGGTAACAAATGAAACGGTGACCTCTGAAGAATTAGGAGGCGCAAGTACGCATTCGACTAAGTCTGGTGTGGCGCATTGCACTTCGGCTAATGATATAGAATGTCTTGAAGATGTGAAACGATTGTTGAGTTATTTGCCACAAAGCAATAAAGAGACGACACAAAAGTTGCCTTACACTTTAAACGATGAGGTTAGAGAACAATTAGAAAGCATTATTCCAGATAATCCTAACAAGCCTTATGATATGCATCATGTTATTTCGGGGATTATCGACGAAGATTCTTTTTTCGAAATACATAAAAACTACGCAGAAAATATAATAGTTGGTTTTGCACGACTTGGTGGCAGAAGTATTGGTATCGTAGCCAACCAACCGATGTTTTTAGCAGGATGTCTGGATGTAAATAGTTCAATCAAAGCTGCTCGATTCACTCGTTTTTGTGATGCCTTTAATATTCCGTTACTTGTATTAGTAGATGTACCAGGGTTTTTACCGGGAACTGATCAAGAGTGGCAAGGAATTATTGTGCATGGTGCTAAATTGTTATATGCTTTGAGCGAAGCTACTGTACCAAGAGTTACGGTTATTACGCGAAAAGCGTATGGTGGAGCGTATGATGTAATGAATTCAAAACACATAGGTGCCGACATGAATTTTGCTTGGCCTACAGCCGAAATCGCTGTAATGGGTGCAAAAGGAGCATCTGAAATTATATTCAAGAAAGAAATTAGCGAAGCAGATGATCACGAAGCTAAGCTAGGAGAGAAAGAAAAAGAATATGCTGATTTGTTTGCAAATCCTTATACTGCGGCACAACGCGGATTTATTGATGAGGTAATACTGCCTCAAGATACAAGACGAAAGTTATTAAAAGCCTTTAGTATGCTTGAAAATAAAGAGACTGTAGTACCTAATAGAAAACATGGTAATATTCCGCTTTAAGAAGAGTTCTATTCTAAATGGATGACCTTTTGGAATAATTTTTTTTAATTAGATTTTTAAATCAAACGCTTAAAAGCCCGATAGTTCATCGGGCTTTTTTTTGTGCCCTACTATTGCTGTATAGCTATACCATTTTGAAAAGGCATTCCTTTCATTTTGCTTCTTTTAAAAATACCCCACAATAAGTTGGGTTTTTTTTAATTGTTATTCTCAACACCCCTACTTTTAGCAGGGGTGTTATGTTTTTATTTGTAAAATTTGGTAAAAAATAGATACAAATTACAATTTTGAAGCACATATTGTTGTTTTTTATAGGGGTTTATCGAAATTTAGTATAAGAATATTTTAAATATTAGTTCTCAAAAATAGAGAATAGTTATTTTATTAGACTGTTTTTTGGTTATCAATAATTCTGCGCTTCTATTGGTAAAAAAGCAGTTTTAAATTATTGAGCTTGGATAAAAGTTGATAAATTCGTCTCAGAAAAATAAGTATTTATTTGTCTATTTATGTCTTTTTAAAGGCTTTAAAAGTTAAAATTAACAAATTAAAATCATAGATATTTACTTTTTTATGAATATAATGTAATAATGTGCTAGTGATGAATGTTGGAATATACTTGAATAATAACACAAAATAGCGAACCAATTAACTAACTACCAAACTAAATAAATTATGAAAAAAGTACTTACATTACTAGGATTGATTTTTACCACAACTGCCGCTTTTGCACAAGATAAACCATTAGAGATTACAGGATCGGCAGATGTGTATTACAAGTATGATTTCGCCAAAACAGGAAATATTAAGACTAGCTTTGCTTCTGATCAAAATTCTATTTCTTTGGGGATGCTTGATATCGCCATAAAAAAAACAACGGGTAAAACATCTTTCGTGGGAGAAATTTCTTTTGGGCCTAGAGGACAATTTCAATCGATTCCTAATGGTGATGGAACAGATCTCAATTCTTTTCACATTCAAAATTTATATGCAACTTATGCTGCAACGGATAAATTGAGTTTTACAGCAGGGTATATGGGTACTTTTATAGGTTATGAGGTAATTTCACCGCTGTCTAACTTTCATTACTCAACTTCCTATTTATTTACAAACGGACCTTTTCAAAATGCAGGTGTGAAATTAAATTATGCAATTTCGGATAAAGTGGGTATTATGGTTGGCGCTTTTAATGATGCATGGAACTCCTACAAAGCTGATCCAATTAAAGGATTAAATGCCTTTGGAGCACAATTATCATTTGCACCTACTGAAAATATTAGTACGTATTTAAATTTTATGGATGGATCCGTTAGTGGTACAATTGTCGATTTGACCGCCAATTTTCAATTGTCTACTAAATTTAAATTAGGTTTAAATGCCGCTGATTTTTCTAATAATGGTAATGTAGGATATACGGGAGTTGCACTATATCCGGGATACAGTGTAAATGATAATTTTTCATTAGGGCTTCGTGCTGAATACTTTAAGTATAAACTAGGATCGGGTAACACTGATTTAACAGCTTTTACCTTTTCGGCAAATTTAAAAGCAGGTGGTCTTACATTTATTCCTGAGTTACGACTGGACAGCAATTCGGATAAAGTATTATTCGTAGATTCGGCTGCTTTACCAGCTACATCAGCTTCTCAAGTTTCACTTGCAATGGTATATGGATTTTAAGTGATTTTGAAGGAGCTACTTACCACATATTCAAGAACCGTTTTTTTTTTTTTTTTTTTTTAAACTGTCAAAATTCTGTAAAGGAAGTTGGCAGTTTTTTGTGCTTGTAATGCTATATATTAAATGAAAAACGTCCTGACTTTTAGGAAGACAGGACGTTTTAAATCTATTATAAACTTGTATTATATTTTTTTGTAGATATTGTAAATCATATTCACTGTCTTTTCATCAAGTGTTGGCGTAGTATCGCTTTGGATATAATGCAACTTGAACGCCTTAATAGCAGCAGATAGATTTTTAGTGTCATACCCAATGATGCGCAAAGCTAATTCAGGGTTAAAGCCTTCTGGAGTGGGTGCTAAAGTGTCATCGGCCCAAATCCCAAAACCATTTTCCGCCAAGGTTTTCCATGGAAATAATGCGCTTGGATCAGACTTTCGAGATGGAGCGATATCTGAATGCCCAATAATGTTTTGTGCTGGAATTCCATATTGTTTTTGAAGTTTACTCAGCAAAGCCATTAAACTCGTAATTTGCGTTTCTGAAAACGGTTCACTACCATTATTGTCTAGTTCAATTCCAATCGAAGAACTGTTAATGTCAGTATCGCGTCCCCACGATCCTTTGCCGGCGTGCCAAGCTCTAAGATAGTCATTAAGCATTTGAACTACTGTACCGTCGTCAGCAACGATGTAGTGAGCACTAACTTGTGTTCGGGTTAATGAAAACGTTCGAATAGTTTGCTGAAGAGAGTCTTGTGCCGTATGGTGAATGATAATAAAGTTTGGTTTTCGTAAATTAAAATTTACAGTTCCAACCCATTCCGTCTTTATTCCGTTTTGCAAATCCTTTGGATTCATTCTAGATATTGAATCCTTAAAAGTATAGAGTTGCTTGGTATAGACACTGTCAATACTTATAATTGTCTTAGTGACAATGGGTAAAGGTTCGGGTTCTTTCCTACTAATTACCTCTCTAAAAGTGTTTAATTTCGAATCGTATTCTACTTCATTGGCTTTGCGAGGCTTAGAAGCACAAGACGCTATCATTAAAGCAAGTAGGAGGTAATAATAAATTTTATTCATATTTTATTTTATCTTTTCGTCGAAAAGAATGCTTAGTTATCTCTTCTTCTTGATTTTTTCTTCTCTGGCTTCTTTCTTCCAGTTGCACCAGCAGCGATCAAGTCTTTGTATTTTAGTTTTTGATCTTCGTTCAAAAACTCATTAATTTTTCTATTGGTAGTTTCAGATAGCGCTTGTAATTCTTTCGATTTTTGCTCTTGATTAGTTTCTGCTTTCAACAAGATTCCTTGCTCTCTAATACTCTCCGTAACTACGTTAGTAATCGCTATTTCTTGTAATTGATCTAGCTCTAACTCACTTTTGATATTAACCATTATTTTGGCTACCGTTTCTTCAATTGGTATTTCACGTGGTTTAGAGGGAGTCTGATTTTGATTCATCTGACTCATTTGATTCATTCTTCCATTTCCGTACCCATTGCCATATCCGTTTCCGTACCCATTACCGTATTGAGCAGTAATTGTGTTGGAAATCAATAAAAGTAATGCTGTAATAAGAGTTGCTTGTATTTTTTTCATTTTTTTCTGTTTTAATAAAATGAAATATAAAGATATCAAAAAATTAAATCGGTTCTCCGTATAAATCAAATTCTGTTGCTTCAATAATTTTTATCATTGCAAATTCGCCTGTTTTTACGTAGTGTTTTGATGCGTCAATCAACACTTCGTTGTCCACATCTGGACTGTCAAACTCTGTTCTACCTACAAAGTGACCACCTTCTTTTCGATCAATAATGCATTTGAATACTTGACCTACTTTTTCTTGGTTTAAATCCCAAGAAATTTGTGATTGTAGTTCCATGATTTCGTTAGCACGGTCTTGTTTTACGTTGTCCGGCACATCATCTTCTAATAAATAAGCGTGTGTGTTTTCTTCATGAGAATAGGCAAAACAACCCATTCTATCAAACTTCATTTCTTGTACAAATTCTTTTAAAGTCTCAAAATCTTCTTGCGTTTCTCCGGGGTATCCTACAATCAAGGTCGTACGAATTGCCATACCTGGTACTGCAGCTCTAAAATCTTTTAACAATTGTGTTGTTTTAGCCTGTGTAGTTCCACGGCGCATGGATTTTAAAACAGAATCAGATATGTGTTGTAAAGGGATGTCAATGTAGTTACAAATTTTAGGCTCTCTTTTCATAAGCTCTAAAACATCCATTGGGAAACCAGTAGGAAAAGCATAATGCAAACGAATCCATTCAATTCCTTCTACTGCTGCTAAACCTTCAAGTAATTCGGCTAAATTTCTTTTTTTGTAAATATCTAAACCATAGTAAGTTAAATCTTGAGCGATTAGAATCAATTCTTTTACCCCATCTCTAGCCAATCCTTCTGCTTCTTTAACTAATTTTTCAATAGGTTGCGAAACGTGTTTTCCTCTCATAAGCGGAATAGCACAAAAACTACAAGGTCTATCACAACCTTCTGCAATTTTTAAATACGCATAGTTTTTAGGCGTAGTTGTCAATCGTTCACCTAGCAATTCATGTTTGTAATCAGCACCTAATGCTTTTAGCAATTGAGGCAACTCAGTAGTACCAAAAAACTGATCTACATTCGGAATTTCTTTTTCCAAGTCTGGTCTGTAACGCTCAGACAAACATCCGGTTACAAAAACTTTGTCAACAAGTCCACGCTCTTTTTTATCGGCATATTCTAAAATCATATTCACTGATTCTGCCTTAGCATTATCGATAAATCCGCAAGTGTTAATAACGATAATGTTACCTTCACTTTCAGCTGGAGCTTCATGTTCAACTTCCTTACCACTTGCACGGAGTTGACCCATTAATACTTCACTGTCGTATATGTTTTTTGAACACCCTAGAGTGATTACGTTGATTTTATTCTTTTTTAAAGACTTGGTTCTCATAGATTTGTAAATTGGAGTGCAAAATTACGCTTTTTTATTCAAACAGCGCTTGTTTCCTTTTCTTTTAGTTTCTTTTTATGGAGCTAATCCCGCTGTACGCTGCAATCTCCCTCAGGATTGCTGTGTTCCTCGCTAATCCGTCGGGAGGATTTTCGCTGCCATCGGGGCTAAAAAAAACCGTCCCAATATCGAAATACGAGACGGCTAATTGTATGTTTTTCGATCTATTACAGTTCAAATAATAAAGTGAAAGAAACAGTGTTGTTGATTGTGTTTATTTGAGCTCCATCGGTAAAGCCTTGAGAGAAAAAGGCTTGCTGCGTATTTCTTTTTGCGTAAGCATAGGACACATCTAATTTAGTTGAGCCAAAATTATAACCCAAACCTCCTGAATAACCTGTCAAATCACCTATTGTAGTATTGTTTTTGTATGGGCTTTGTTCGTATCTATAACCTCCGCGCAGACTTAAACGCTCAATTTTATATTCGGCTCCAATTCGCAATTCTGCCGCATTTTGAAGTGAGTTGCTCATTTGCGTATTCAAACTCTTAAAATAAGGGTCACTATTAGGCTTGAATTTAGTATTAGAATAGTCTTTTACTGCATAATCAACACTTAACAAACCTACTTTTCCAAAAACATAGGCTAAACTACCAGTTACTTTACTAGGTGTTTGCAGTTTATAAGGAGCGTATATATTAGTGTAATTAGGGTCAACAACATCTGAGGGTAAAGATCCTGCATTGTTGGTACTTACAGCAATTAGTCTTTGTGATAACTCATCATTTACTCTATACCAAGTAGAGGACTCGTAGGTTAGACCCGCTCGAAGTTCTTTGTTTACTTTTGCAATAGCACCTAATTGAAATGAAAATCCACTTCCGTAGGTATACAAATCATTATTAAATTGCAATCTAGTAACTTTGTAATTGGCATCAAGGGGATTCGTATTTTCCTCATAAAAAACGCTCGATTGTCTCAAGTCGATAAAATGAGAGTTTAAGTTTAAACCTATGTATAATTTATCTTTGTATGAGGTAGAACCGTTGAAAGATAATTTACCACTGTATCCTGAATTAACTACTGTATTCTCCTGATAATAATTCCCTCCTGCAGCAACGTTAGAAGTGTAAGGGGAGTTGTTATTGTTACTATTTACTGCATTGATAACATATCCTTGATATCCTAGCATAGCTTGTTGTGCGGCAAAGCCATTTAATTGCGGAAATTGGTTGTTAGGTAAATTAGTTCCCAAAAATGAATATAAGCTTCGAATAGATTCACCAGGTTCTGTGTTTACGAACCCTTGCGGAACGGGTGCTCCGTTATTTCCGGTATTAGCATAGCTCAAAAAATAATTACCAACTGATCTTGTAGGGTTTGTACCTGCTGAAAAAAGAGAGTTATTGAAATTATTAGTGTTTTCAAAGTTCAGTCCTATTGCGATTTTTTTCCAATTACTATCAGGATTTTGATTATTAAATACAAATACGCCACCAGCCTGATTCAATTCTAATGAGTTATCTTTTTCAGTAGTGTTCGTTCCAAAATAATTAGAATCATTTTTTTTAACCGAATTGCTTACCGTAAACCCCACTTGGTTATTGACAAATATAGAAGATCCGGCAGGATTTATTCCAATAGCTGATAGATCACCACCTAGTGCGCCAAATGCGCCACTCATAGCTCTAAATCGCGCTGTTCCCGTAGTATTATCTTGGGAGTACCTTAAAGCATCTTTAATTTCTTGCGACTGAACTACACCGCAAGTTAGCGCTAGTAATAAGGCAAGGGATATGTTTTTTTTCATTGTAAGTTGAATTTAGATATTTAAAAATGGGGGAGTCACTTATCTACCACCTCTTCCACCAGATGATCTTCCGCTGCTAGATCCGCCCGATGATCTTCCTCCACCAAAGTCACCTCCTGATGATCTTCCGCTATTTGAAGATGGCGTGTATGATCTAGTTGGAGCCGAGTTGTTAGTAGGGGTATATGATCTTTCTGATCTTGTATTAGTTGATCTTCCTTGAGTACTTGAATTCTGGTTATCGGATCCTCCTCTTCTAAAAATAGGGGTATTAGTTCGTGAGCTTGGATTATAGCTATTGTTTCTTGAATAAGTACCGTTGTTGTTGTTTCGGTTGTAATCGCTACGGCTTATCTGATTGTTGTAGTTATTGTTTCTTGAGCTAAATGATCTATTGGTGTTAACAGTATTGTTGATTGAACCTCTGCGACCAGCATTGTAGGAGTAATTTCTAGTGTATCCTTGTCCGCCATAAAAATTGTTGTATCCGTAAAAGGCATTATTCCATCCAAAACCACCGAATCCAAATCCGTAAGGATAGCCCCATCCAAATCCACTACCGTAAAAGGCGTTATTCCATCCAAAACCACCACCGTAAAAGCCATTGTTCCATCCAAAACCGTTATTCCAACCAAATCCATTGTTAAAATAGGGGTTGCCCCATCCATTGTAACCAAGACCCCATCCCCAATTATTACCAAAGTTATTCGAGTAAATATTGATATCAGTTTGAGTGTAATTTGATCCCCATCCACCATAGTTTCCGCCGTTTTGTCCAGCATCATTAGGATTTTGGTAATCGTTATAAGAGTCTATATCGGTAAAAATCTCTGCAGACTGATTGTCTTCCTGCAATGAACTAAAATAGTTTTCGTATCGATTGTCCGTGTTGTCTACTCGTTGTCTTTGTGGCTTTGGGTTTGCAGTGTCTCCATATATTCCGTCTCCGTAATAGGAACTATTTTGATAGGATCCACAGGACACCATCAAAACACTTAAAACGACGATTACGCTAAAAAGAGCTGTTTTTCTGGATGAAAAAGTATTTGTTTTCATATCTATTTCTTTTTTTATTGTTGCACATTACAAAAATAGTTAGTTTTGCGGAACTATTTAGTTAAAATAATTAAAACAAAATTTGTGCCAAACTATTCATTATGAGCAAGAACCTTACTACCCGATCCGAAGATTATTCAAAATGGTATAACGAACTGGTTGTTAAGGCTGATCTAGCCGAAAATTCAGGAGTTAGAGGCTGTATGGTGATCAAACCTTATGGTTACGCTATTTGGGAAAAAATGCAAGCTGAGTTAGATAGAATGTTTAAAGAAACGGGTCATCAAAACGCTTATTTCCCTCTTTTTGTTCCGAAAAGTATGTTTGAAGCAGAAGAAAAAAATGCAGAGGGATTTGCAAAGGAATGTGCTATTGTAACACATTACAGATTAAAGAACGATCCAGACAAGCCAGGGAAATTAATGGTGGATCCTAATGCTAAATTAGAGGAAGAGCTAATTGTTCGACCTACAAGTGAGGCTATCATTTGGTCTACCTATAAAGGTTGGGTACAATCGTACAGAGATTTACCATTACTTATTAATCAATGGGCAAATGTGGTTCGATGGGAAATGAGAACACGTTTATTTTTGCGTACAGCAGAATTTTTATGGCAAGAAGGCCATACCGCTCATGCTACAAGAGTGGAAGCTGTTGAGGAGTCCGAGAAAATGATGAACGTTTATGCTGATTTTGCTCAAAACTTCATGGCAATTCCAGTTGTTAAGGGGTTAAAAACCGAAACGGAGCGTTTTGCTGGAGCAGAAGAAACTTATTGTATAGAAGCGTTGATGCAAGACGGGAAAGCATTACAAGCAGGTACTTCGCACTTTTTAGGACAGAATTTTGCTAAAGCATTTGATGTTAAATTTGCAAATGCCGAAGGAAAACAAGAATATGTATGGGGAACTTCTTGGGGAGTTTCAACTCGTTTAATGGGTGCTTTAGTTATGACGCATTCAGATGATCAAGGATTGGTGTTGCCACCTAATTTAGCGCCAATACAGGTTGTGATTGTTCCTATCTACAAGACAGATGAGCAATTGTCTGAAATTGCAGCTGCTGTTTCTGTATTGACAGCTGATCTAAGAAAATTAAATGTTACGGTTAAGTTTGACGATCGTACAACTCAAAAGCCAGGATTTAAATTTGCCGAATGGGAATTGAAAGGAGTGCCGGTTCGTATAGCTGTAGGTCCTAAAGATTTAGAAAACGGAACTTTTGAAGTAGCGAGAAGAGATACGTTAACGAAAGAAGTTAAGCCTAAAGAAGGTATTGCAACCTATATTAAAGAGCTGTTAGAACAAATTCAGAATGATTTGTTTAATAAAGCATTGGAATATAGAAATACACACATTACTGAGGTTGCAGATTTTGAAGAATTTAAAGAAGTTTTGAATAATAAAGGTGGTTTTGTTTCCGCTCACTGGGATGGAACAGCAGCTACAGAAGAGAAGATAAAAGATTTGACTAAGGCTACCATTCGTTGTATTCCTTTAGACGCGAAAGAAGAGGAGGGAACTTGTGTGCTTACAGGTGCTAAATCTACGAAGAGAGTATTGTTTGCTAAGGCTTATTAAATTTTTTTATTTTTTTTAGTTTAGGTATTGCACTTCTCGAAAATAGTTGTATTTTTGCATCCGCAATACAGAAGCAGGGCCCGTTCGTCTATCGGTTAGGACGCATGGTTTTCATCCATGTAAGAGCGGTTCGATTCCGCTACGGGCTACTATTTTTATTGTATTGCAGTGTTCCTTAACTTTAAAAGGAAAATGGCCCGTTCGTCTATCGGTTAGGACGCATGGTTTTCATCCATGTAAGAGCGGTTCGATTCCGCTACGGGCTACTACTTCAATCCTTGGATTGATAAAAACTTAGAGGAATGATGGTCCGTTCGTCTAGGGGTTAGGACGCCAAGATTTCGTCTTGGTAACAGGGGTTCGATTCCCTTACGGACTACTAAAAATTAGTAAAAGATAAAAATATAATAAAATGGCAAATCATAAGTCAGCTCTAAAGAGAATCAGAAGTAACGAAAAGAGAAGAGTATTAAACAGATACCAACACAAAACTACTCGTAATGCTATCAAAGCTTTAAGAATAGCTACTGATAAGGTAGATGCTACTGCAAAATTGTCAAATGTTATCTCAATGATTGACAAACTAGCTAAGAAAAATATCATTCATGATAACAAGGCGTCAAACCTAAAATCTAAATTAACTAAATTTGTTGCTACTCTATAGTCAACTTCTTTAGAATCATATAATAAAAAACCTCTTAGAAATAAGAGGTTTTTTTGGTTTTGTACCTTTTTTTGAGGTTATCCTTTTATTGCATCTTAGAACTCAAATATTCAAGCATATTTACGCTTATAGGTTTCGATAAGAAATCTAAAACCATAGGGTAGGTTTGTGATTTTTCTAAATCCTGAGGGTCTATTGTTGATGTTAGTACTACTACTTTTATATCATGAAATTTATGATAGCTTGGAGCGTTAAAAGCATCTAGGAATTCCCAACCACCCATGACTGGCATGTTAAGGTCTAGAAAAATTAACTTCGGTAAATCGATTGTATTCAAGTCAGTATTTTGTAAGTCGTCAAAATATTGCAATGCTTTTTCTCCGTTTTGAGCAGTAATTATTTCGTTTGAAAACTTAGTTTTAGCTACTACTTTTTTACAAAGCATCAGCGTTATAGGATCATCATCAATACATAAGATTCGATCTAACATGTTATTTATTTTTAAAAGTTAACGTAAAAGTGGTTCCTTTATTGACCTCACTTTGAATGCTTATACTACCTCCCATGGCTTCTACTTGTGATTTTACAAGATACAGTCCTAGTCCTTTACTGTCAGGGTAATCATGGAATCGTTGATAGAGTCCAAATACTTTTTCTTTATTTCTTTTTAAGTCGATACCAATTCCGTTGTCAGAAATGGTGATTATAGTGTTGTCTTTTAGTTGAATTGCTTCAATTGCAATGGTCAATGTTTTGTTTTCTGACTTGTATTTAAGAGCGTTAGTTAGTAGGTTTGATAGTATGCTTTCTAAGTAGGTTTTATTTATTAAAAGAGACGGTACAGTTTCAAGTTTAATTGATAATACAGGTTGGCTCGTTTCTATTTGAAAGCTAAGTTGTTTACATACGTTTTCGAATGATTCTGTAATGTTAACTGCTTCTTTTTGCACAGATGTTCTATCTTTTATGATCATCACCTTTGTTAAATCGTTTATCGTTTCGTTTAACAAGTTTGTTGATTTTTTAAAACCTTCTAATATTTCGGCTAATTCGATATCATCAATCATGATGTCTTCAATCAATAATAATAGTCCGGTTAGATTGGATATAGGTGCTCGTAGGTTGTGCGATGTGATGTAAGAAAATTGTTTTAGGTCCTTGTTGTTTTGAGTCAGTTCGCTAATTAATTGTTCTTTTTCCTTTTCTTGTCTTTTTTCCTCTGAAACGTCTTTTTGCATCGAAACCCAATGGGTAAGCTCGTTTTCACTATTGTAAATAGGGATCATAGAAAAACGCAGCCAAAATTGTTCCCCGTTTTCACGAATAGAGATGGTTTCAATTAGAGTTTCAGTTTTGTTTTGAATCGCATGAAGCATTTTTCGTTTTGCGCTGTAGTTGGCTTTTTGGCCTTGAAATAAGTCTGGTGTTTGTCCAAGTACTTCGTATGCAGTAAATCCTGTCATGGATGTGAATGCCGGGTTTACGTAAACAATTTTTGGAAATTTTTGATTACTTGTTTCTGCTTCTGTAATCATAATCGATTCCTTTGTTTGGACGATTACAGTTTCTAATAGTTTAAGTCTTAGTTCTTCTTCCTTTTGCTTGGTTATATCTTGGATAGCTCCAATCATTCTAACTGCTTTGCCGTCTTCGTCCTTTAATAAGAATCCTCTATCGAGTACGTATTTATAAGTGTTGTCAGCGCATCTAAAACGATATTCATCCTGCCATTTTTCTGTTTTTTGTTCAATAAAGGAATAGAGTTTAATAGACATTTTGATGCTGTCTTCGGGATGAATATTTTCAAACCACCAATTGGATCCAATACCAATTTTTTTTGGGTCGTACCCATAAACTGCATTAATACCTTTGCTCCAAATCATTTCGTCTTCTTGGATTTTCCAATCCCAAATAGTGTCACTTGTTGCTTTGGCAACAATGTCGTATTTTTCGTTAGACTCCTTAATGTCTCTATTGGTTTGTTCTAGTTTATTAAAAAAATCATTATTCCTAGCTTCGTTTTTGCTAAAAATGTATTTGAAGAGTAGTGCGGTTGAAATAACGAATAATATATCTTTACAGAAGTTTAAAGTGGGGTACTTCGTTGTTAATGAGAAGTGTACTTCAATTTTATGAAAAATCACAACCACAAACAATGCTGCCAATAAGTAGATTACAATGATTTGGGTAGTTTTATTTTTCATTACTCAAATATAATTAAATATTGTTAATATCAAATGATAGCAATCAACTTATTTTGGCACTATATATATGTCTAAAAGGTTAATAATAGGTAAAGTATTCGTGAAACGTTTTTTATATGAAAATAAAGTGTACCTTTGCAGCCATTAAAAATCACAGATGGAATCTATTAGAAACATTGCAATTATTGCCCACGTCGATCACGGTAAAACAACTTTGGTTGATAAAATTATGTATCACTGTCAGTTATTTCGTGACAACGAAAACACAGGTGATCTAATCCTTGATAACAACGATTTAGAGCGTGAAAGAGGTATTACCATTACTTCTAAGAATGTTTCTGTTCAGTATAAAGGAACAAAAATTAATATTATTGATACTCCTGGTCACGCCGATTTTGGTGGTGAGGTAGAGCGTGTATTAAATATGGCTGATGGAGTATGTCTTTTAGTAGATGCTTTTGAAGGTCCAATGCCACAAACACGTTTTGTATTGCAAAAAGCAATTGATCTAGGTTTGAAACCTTGCGTTGTTATCAATAAAGTAGATAAAGAAAACTGTACTCCTGAAGAAGTTCACGAAAAAGTTTTTGACTTAATGTTTGAATTAGGTGCGAAAGAATGGCAATTGGATTTCCCAACTGTTTACGGTTCGGCTAAAAATAACTGGATGTCTGACCATTGGGAAAACGTAACTGATAATGTTGAAGCATTATTAGATATGGTTATCGAAAATGTACCAGCTCCTAAAGTTTCTGAAGGAACTCCACAAATGTTGATTACATCTTTAGATTTCTCAGCATTTACAGGTCGTATCGCTATTGGTCGTCTTGAAAGAGGTGTTTTGAAAGAAGGAATGCCAATTTCACTAGTAAAAAGAGATGGTACTGTAACTAAATCTCGTATTAAAGAACTTCATACATTTGAAGGTCTTGGACGTAAAAAAGTTACAGAAGTAATCGCTGGAGATATTTGTGCTATTATTGGAGTAGAAGGATTTGAAATTGGTGATACAATTGCGGATCATGAAAACCCAGAAGGTTTAGCATCTATTGCAATTGATGAGCCAACGATGAGTATGTTGTTTACGATTAACGATTCTCCTTTCTTTGGAAAAGAGGGTAAATTTGTAACATCTCGTCATATTCGTGAAAGATTAACTAAAGAGTTAGAGAAAAATTTAGCCATGAAAATGGGTGAAACGGACTCAGCTGATAAATTCATGGTTTTTGGTCGTGGTGTACTTCACTTATCAGTTCTTATTGAAACAATGAGAAGAGAAGGGTATGAGTTACAAATCGGTCAACCACAAGTTATTATCAAAGAAATTGATGGTAAAAAATGTGAGCCAATTGAAGAGTTAACAATCGATTTACCAGAAACACTTTCAGGTAGAGCTGTAGAGTTTGTAACTATGCGTAAAGGTGAAATGTTAAGCATGGAAACTAAAGGAGAACGTATGATTGTGAAATTCAATATTCCATCTCGTGGAATCATTGGATTGCGTAATCAGTTACTTACTGCAACTGCTGGTGAGGCAATTATGTCACACCGTTTCATTGGATATGAGCCTTTCAAAGGAGAAATTGCTGGACGTAACAAAGGTTCATTAATTTCTATGGAAAAAGGAAAAGCAATTCCTTACTCTATCGATAAATTACAAGATCGTGGTAAGTTTTTCGTTGAACCAAATACTGAAATTTATGAAGGTCAAGTAATTGGTGAGAATTCTCGTGCTGATGATATGTGTGTTAACGTAACCAAAGAGAAAAAGCAATCTAACGTACGTTCATCAGGAAATGATGATAAAGCAAGAATTATTCCTCCAATCATTTTCTCTTTAGAAGAAGCTTTAGAGTACATTCAAAAAGATGAATATGTAGAGGTTACGCCTAAGTCTATTCGTTTAAGAAAGATTTACTTAACTGAAACTGATAGAAAAAGATTTAAATTCTAATATTTAAGTTTTATATATAAAAGCCATTCTCACGAATGGCTTTTTTTATGGTCTATTACTACAGTAGTAATTAACTGCATACTCATGCGGATGTGGTTGCAAATAAGGGAGAGTAATTTAAGTTACGATTTGCTCATGTAACTATTGCAAGTGTTGTTTATTGTTACCTAATCTTTATGGGATTGTTACTTGGTGTTCAATGTTTTTCGGCATAAAAAATGCCCCATTAAGTTTGTAACTTGATGGGGTATTTTTTTTAAAATTAGTCTTTATCTTTAATTTGAGTTTATCTTTTTAGTGCGAAATGTCCTTTTGCCTCACGGCCATCTTCCAATTTGACGGTGTACCAGTAGTCATCTGCAGGTAATGGGCGATTGTTAAATGTACCATCCCATCCTGGACCAGCTGGATTTAATTGGTTTAATAATTTACCGTATCGGTCAAATATATAAATGATTGCTTTGGAATTAAATATTGCGTTGGCACCTTTTAATTTCCAAAAATCATTAAAACCATCTCCATTAGGCGTAAAGAATTTAGGTAGTCCTAAAATGGCAACTGATTTAGTAACTGTTCCGCAGCCGTTTTTATCTCTAACAAATACATCGTGTATTCCAGGAGTTACGTTATCGAAAAAATTAGAATTTTGGTAAAAACCAAATTCATCGTCTAAAGAGTATTCATAGTCTCCTTGGCCTGTAACTGTTATGGTAATAGTATTATTATCTGCTAGCTCTTCAACTTGTACATCGGTAATTAATGCTTTGTCTGAAGCTACAACGTTTATTGTTCTAGTTCTGCTACAACTTCCCCCTGCGGATGTTACCGTTACTGTATATTCACCTTCGGCATTAACGTCTAATGTTGGTCCTGTTTGACCATTGATTACTGCGCTGTTCTTTGTCCATACATAAGTATAATTGCTAGTAGGGCTTCCGTCTTGTATGCCTGCATCAAGTTGAACAAAAAAGGAAGGTAAATTAGAACAAACTAATTGATCGTCTTCATGATCATCGTTGGTGTCAATATCTGGTTTCGAGTTGACCACCAGCCTTATATGTGGTCCTAATCCGTAGCAAGCATTGTCTTGATTGCTATCTACTCGTACCCAAATTATTTGTTGATTTGGAGAATTCGTATTTCGATAGCTTGCTGGATTGGGTATCTTGTTTAATTCGGCTAATGCGTCCGCTTCATTCTCGTAATACGTAATTGTATATAGAGAACTAGGACTAGGCAACAGACCCAAGATTTCGGTATTTATGGCACTAAAATCAAATGTTGAAACGCCATCTTTATCATCATTTGCTGCATCAATATAATCATCACATAAGGCGATTGTTCTGCTAAAAGAGGCTGGTATCTGGGTTGTGGAAACTACTAATTTTAGTTCAGCTACGCTTGTACATTTGTTACTATTTTCTACTCTTGCCCATACCGTACTGTTGCCAGTGGTGTAACTGAGTGGATTGTTTATTAAAAAAGTACTATTATTTGCATTTGCTCCTGCCAATGATGTAAAATAAGTGAACTTCATAGCAGTAAAGTCAGGTGTGATTGTACTGTTTTTTTCGGTTAAATTAAAGTTGGAGATTCCGTCAGTGTCATCATCACATTGTACTAATGTAACTGGCGAATTTAAAATTGGTAATGTGTATACTGTGAGTGTAGCAGGATTTGAAGTCAATCCGCAAGTATTTCCAACCTTGCTTAAGGCTGCGCGGTATTTGTAACCATTCATAGCGTTGCTAATACTATTTATTTGTAAAGTAGCTGTAGTAGCACCAGTATATGTTGCGTTATTTACAATCGAGTTCCAATTTGTTCCATCTATTGAAACCTGCCATTGATAAGCTGTTATTGCATTTGTAGTAATACTAAAAGTTGCTTGATTAAGATTACATTCGAATTGATCTTTTGGTTGGTCATTTATTACTATCAGTGCTGCAGTAATATAGTTGTTGTTAGGAGTTGTATAGCCATCAATTCCACTTGTTACAAGTCCGTTATTATTTACGGTAATTGGATTATTTCCTAGTATACCATCATTATTGTTGTCAGTAAAGCCTGCTTCAGTAACATCGAAACAAGTATCAGCATCGCTATCTAAATCTATATAATTATACCAATTATCACTATCTGTATTTACAACTGTATAGTTTATTTTACCTGATTCAGGGCTAGTTTCTAAGCTATTGGAAAGTCCGTTTGCGCCAAAACTTGCTGCTAGGCCATCAATACGTCCGTCAGCATTAGTATCGATTGCTGAACTACCGGATTCTTTCAAATCATAAATTCCGTCGTTATCACTATCTAGATCTAAATAATCTTTGTGTGTATCGGCATCAGTATCAATAGGAATGAGTCCGGGTTCAAATGCATTATCCAATCCATCTTTATTGGTGTCAACGCCCGAATATTTTTTTAGTTCATTTCCTTGAGCTTCAATGGTATCAGGAATTCCATCGTTATCACTATCTAAATCTAGTAAATTTGGTATTCCATCACCATCGGTATCAACTAATTGATAATAATCTATTTGAAAAGTAGCTCTGTTAGCAATGGTTTCGGATAGATTTTTATGTGTTACTGTTACAGCATCAGTCAAATACGATTGGAATTTGAACGTTCCTGCGCCAGGAGCTAAGGCAACCGTACTGTTTAGTCGAAAGCGAATTTCAAATGAAGAGAATTCCTTTACCCCTGTTTCATATTGACCGTCATAATTAGTATCAATTAAAAGTTGACCGTTAGGGTCTGTTACAGTAATTGTTCTATTAGAGGGTACTTTAATGATAAAATCGCCATCACTTTTTAAATAATCTGCTGCAGGAGTATTTTGGCTTGCATTATCTTGACCAATATAATTGAAGGAGATGGAGTAGGGTTGGTTAAAATTTAAAGTGTAGCTACTGCTGTTAGTAATCCCTGCTGGTACTTCTGTCACAAAACCGTATGAAGGTTTTCCTGTGATTGTCCCTGTTCCTGTCTGCGCTCCTGAAAACTCTGTCCCAAGGAAAGGGTTGGATTGATTGAGTTGAATTTTGCTAGACTCTTCCGTATTGAGCAACCCATCATTGTCTAAATCGATATCGATATTGTTATTTGTTCCATCATTGTCAGTATCCTCTGCACATGTACTTACCGGAATCTTATCCGAAAAAATAGGAACAGTGCTTGGACAATTTACGATACTTCCTTGTACTTGGTAATAGCCTGGTTGAGTAGGTGTATACTGATTTGTAATTGCTCCCGGTATCGCTACATCATTAAAATACCACTGAAAAGTATCATAGGAGGACAGCGTACTAATTTTTAATTTGACATTTGGAATACAGGCTGAGTTTGCTACCGTAATTTTATCCATTACGATTTCAGGTTTGGTATCGAAGCCAGAATAATATCCACCATAAGTCGCATTATTATTCGTTCCAAAATAAGAAACATACACTTGTCGGGTAGATTTGACTGCAATGTTTCCTGACAAATTACTTACAGTGTAGCGCACAAAACCAGGGTTTCCTTTTACTGGTTCTGGAGTACTACTAATTGCATTATTGTTTATAGATACCGTTGCTCCTGCCTCAGTGACGATATTTAAACTTCCAGTATAGGATGTGCTTCCAATGGTTTGAATAAACGGAATATTGTCTACGATATTAGGAGTTGAACAGTTCAAGGGCGGAACAAAAAATAAATTTTGGTTTGCAGGACTGTCGGTTCCTGCAATACTTTGGTAAGCAGAAACATTTTTAGTCGTTCTTACATACAAATTTTTATCAGTAAATTTACTACCATCGATGTCAGCAAATTCTCCTTTATTTAATGTTTTAAATAGGGTGGTTCCATCTAAATATACTTCAGTATTGTCTTCACTGGCAATTAATTGAACACGCTCAATTTCGTCAGTACCAATACCTTTTACAAAAATATACTCTTTACCTGTTTTTTCTAATGGCACAATTTGGTCAAAACCAATATCTCTACCTATTCCTTGACCTGTATTACTAACTAATGTACTATTACTTCCTCCAAATGAGCCAGAATTTACCACGACAGGCTTATCAGATTCCACAAGGGCACCAATCATTTTTGAACTATTAGAAGGGGAGCTTGCAGAATTTTCTAAAGCTAAAACATAGCTTTCATTTTTATTAAGGGTAACTGTGATGTCCCCTGTTGTTACGACTCCGTTAGTTAAAACGGTTCCTACGGGGATGTTGGAAATTGTGATTTTAGTACTGTTTTCTGTGGCTAAAATGGAAGCAAAATTTAATAAACTACTATCATTAAGTGGATTTAGCATGGCGCCTAATCGGAAATTCTTACCAAGTGCACTATTTCCTTTGGAAACTAGTCCTCCAGCATGTGCATAGGTACTGCTGACAGCACTAAAGGCAGCATTTAAACGAACACTAACGTAAATCAGATCTTCAGCCTCTACAATAAATCCTTTTTTGGTTACTATGCCAATATTGGTTTTTGGAGTAATTAAGGTTGTGTTATTACCTTGCCCAATAGGAAAAGCAATAGGAGAGGTATTAGAAACTGTTCCACTTGAAATTGTAATCCCATTACTTGTAATTATATAATTAACATTGGTAACGGTTGGTGTTGAGATGTATAAATATTGGTCAGCTACTCCTATGTTATTCGAGCAACTCAACGGTGGTATGTAATGCGTTTTGCTAAATTGACTAAAAACAGAAAACGTAGCAAAAAGAAAGAATAATAATGTAATTTTTTTCATGGGCTAAAAATATAAAAATATTTTCTATCTCTTATCCCAAAATAGCTGTTTAATTAGTTCTCTTATTGTTAAAGTTTAAAACTATGTGTAATTTCTGTTTTTTCTCCCTCTGACTTTTAGTTTGATATTTCAAGAATTTATGCTCGCAATTGCAAATGTTTTCCCAAAAGGGTAAAAAGGCCTTATTGCAGCAATCAACGTTAATAAATAAGAAACGTATAGCTGATTATTATAAGTCTCTTTTTTTAAGCAGTTTATAGGAAAGTGCCGTAAAAATAAAAGACCAAGCTAGCACAATTACTATTGCAGAAAAAGGTACGCCATAATCTTTGATATCATCCACACCAAGTTGTGTTCCTATATTTTTAATCAAATTTAATCGCGTAAAAGGCTCTACAATAAGATTAGACATTGATTCCAAAGGAAAGAACTGTGTTATATATCCTCCTATTTTGCTATCTGGAAATATTTGAAAGACTAAAAGACCTTTAGCGATGCTTTCTATGATTCCCCAAATGAATAAAAATCCTATCGCAAAAGCAGAGCGTTTCACAAGAATTCCTAAAAATAAACAGAAGGAGAAAAAACCAACTAGCTTTACAAAAAAAGCGATGATGTATTCCAAGCTCGAAAAGACTATACTTGTTTCTGTATAGGATGAAAAACTATATCCGAGTAGTAAACTTAAAATGAATACAAAGATTGTCGAACACAGGGCGAAGACAATTATAGTGAGGAATTTAGAAAGAATAAATTCTTTTTTACTCATTCCGTCAATTAAATTTTGCTTTAAGGTTCCATAGCTATACTCATTTGCCATCATTGATACAATTACAATAGCAAGAAAGAATTTTAGCCATGCAGCAATATACGTGTTAAAATGCCATATAAAAGGGAAGTTAAAGATCCCCATTTCGGCAAAATGTAGTTTTATTGCACCAATTTCAAATTTTATGGAAGCTATTAAAGCAATAAATGATAGTAAGATAAAGTAGCATAGAGTTAGAACTTTGCTAGCTTTATTCATCCATATCTTTTGCAATTCTATTGATAGTAATCGTTTCATGAATTAGTTTTTATTATTTGATTTTGATTGGTTTGTCAATTCTAAAAATTGCTCTTCGAGACTGTTTTTACGTTTTACTAAGTAACTAAGGACGATGCTGTTTTCAAACAGAAAGCGGTTTAGTTCAGCAGCTTCAAGTGCAGCATTTAGGTAAACGTATAACTTGTTTTCTTCTTCTTTGATACTATCCACCGCAGGATGTTTAAGTAACACTGCCTTTAAAATTGCATTGTCATCGGCCTGTAGTTCAAAAAAACCTTCGTTAGCAGTCATTTCGTGAACGCTTCCTGCGTAGAGTACTTGACCTTTCCTTAAAACTAAAACATGAGAGCAAACTTTTTCGACTTCGTCTAATAGGTGAGAGGCAAGTAAAATGGTTGTTCCTTGTGAAGCAATTTTCTTTATAATATCTCTAATTTGATGAATTCCTTGCGGATCTAATCCATTAGTAGGTTCATCTAAAATTAAAATTTCGGGATCATTAAGTAATGCAGATGCAATTGCTAATCGTTGCTTCATACCCAATGAAAAAGAACTAAACTTACTGTTTTTTCGTTCTTGTAAGCCCACCAATTCTAGTTTTTCTTCAATTTTAGCGTAAGATATGTTTTTGATTTTACATACTAATTTTAAATTCTCAACCGCTGTCATGTAGGGATAAAAGTTAGGTCTTTCAATAATCGCCCCTACTTTTTTTAGAGCTTCGTGCGTTTCTATTTTGCCACCAAACCAGCTGTATTCGCCTGAGGTTTTATTGACTACGTTTAGAACAATCCCTAATGTTGTTGATTTCCCACTACCATTCGGCCCTAAAATACCGTAAACGTGACCTTTTTGTATATCAAATGAAACATCTTGCAGTGCTTGTAGACTGCCGTAACGTTTATTGAGGTTTTTAATTGAAAGTATTGTTTCCAAATTTTTGTCTTTTAGTTTTAAGTAAGACGAGTGATCGTACTAATTGTTACTATCATATGTAAACTTGGCTTTTTTTTGCTTTAAAATTCGGGACAATTTTAGCACAATACTAATCGTTGGTTTGCAATTCAATTTAGTACTACTATCTATAAATGATAATTTTAAGTTAGTTGATCCTTTTTTTTTGGAAATAAGTAGTTGGGTATTTATTCTTTTTTGGTTGTAAATTGGCGTAAATTTGCATTTTATACTATTTACCATGAGTGATTCTAATATACTTTTTAAAAAACCATCTTATCCAATAAACAAGTTACTTTTTGATTACCTAGAACGATTTGATCGTATCTCCAAGGTTTCAGTTTGTTATGATGATTTACTGCGGTTTTCAGGAGCTATTAATGTTTATGATAAAAATGATCAGGACACCTTGTGGGCAAGAGTTTTTTACAATGAGTTTGAAAGAAATGAAATTGACCTTAATCTTAAAAAAATATACTCGTTGCTTCACTCAGATGGTAATGTAGATATTATTAAGTTTTTGAATGTCGATGCGATTGATTACTGCACCTTTGGGAATTCAAAACCCTTTAGAGTAAAAGTGAGAAATATTCTAAATGATAATTACACCCATTTTTATGTCAAAAAAGCTGATGCTTCTCGTATTTATGGATTAGAATTAGAACATATTTTATCTCCTGATAAAATAAACTTTTTAGTGTACGAGGACACATTGATCGAAGAGCACATTATTGGTATTCCGGGTGATGTATTTATGGAAACGCTTTTAACGAGTTGTACAGAATCTGAGAAAGCGCAAATTGCCAAAGAGTTCGTTAAATTTAATGAACGTTGCATGATTAGACTTTTGGGAGATATGAGAGCTTACAATTATGTAATAGTTCCTATTCACGATTTTGATCAAGTGGTTTATAAAATACGCCCCATTGATTTTGATCAGCAGTGCTATGAAGGGAATTTTAAGATTTACAGACCTCAGTTTTTTAAAGAGAACTTACCAATGGTTAAGCTAGTTCGCGAAAAATTACAAGATAGTTCTATTGAGCAGTATAAAAATGAAGAGCGTGCTGCGCTAGCAAAAAGAATTATATCTGCTGAAAACCGTATCAAGAGAATTTTGAGAATTATGGGTCAGGATAATATTGCTCCACCAGAGCATATAGAACAACTTAAAATGGATTTATACCGTTACACTAACGATATGAATTTTAAAAATGCGAAACGAATGGGTAATGTATTAAGTGCAGCATTTAAGTTTATTACTAGAAACTACAAACATGCAAATCCATTCAAACCTGGTTTTTAATTGGTATGATTTAGTAAACAGCATTTCTAATAACAAATAAACTAGAGTAATGAGATTCCCCATTTTACTATTATTGTTAGTTTCTTTACTTTCATGTAAACAAGAGTCTATCATTTTGACTAAGCGTTTTGCTTTACCCAAAAAGTTAAAGGAAGTTTCTGGAATTATCTTTTCAGATAAGTCAAAACTTCTTTATGCTGTGGAAGATAGCGGTAATGATCATGTTATTTATGGCTTGAACAGTGAAGGTAAGCTTCAACACAGTATCAAGGTGGTCGATGCAACTAATGTCGATTGGGAAGATATTACTAAAGACCAGCTAGGCAATTTATATGTTGGAGATTTTGGTAATAATGACAACGAACGCAAAGATTTGTGCATTTATAAAATAGCTAAAGATTCCTTGGGCAAAACCGAAACTTTTTCGACCTACAAAATCTCATTTGCTTACCCGGAACAGACTAAGTTTCCGCCTAAAAAGAAGGAGTTATTTTATGATGTAGAAGCATTTTTTGAGCACAAAAATAATTTCTACCTTTTTACTAAAAATAGGAGCAGTTCATTTGACGGAACCTCTTTTCTCTATAAAATTCCTAATAAGGCAGGTTTTCACCAAGCCCAATTAATTGGAAAATTTAAAACGGGAGGCAGTTTTTCAGAAAATGCTATAACTAGTGCAACTCTTAGTCCAGATGGAGCAACCGTAGTTTTATTATGCCATGCTAAAGTATGGTTGTTTACCGATTTTATTTCAGATAATTTTCTTTCGGGGAAGGCAACTGAATTTCAATTAAATCACTTTTCACAAAAAGAAGCAATTTGTTTCAAGGACAACTCCACTTTACTAATAGCTGATGAAAAGACCAAAAAAATTGGAGGTAATGTCTATGAAGTTACCTTGCAGCAATTAAAAACCCAACCCTAGGCCAAAGGTAATACGAGCCTCATCATCAGCACTTTTAAAATAAGTAAGTCTAGCAGTTAATTTATTTAAACTGTTTAGCCATAAGCCGCCACCTACTGATTGGTGCCATTTATTTGAAGATTCTCCATCAAGCCAAACTCTACCGTAGTCATAGCCGCCAAAAACACCAAAAGACATTGGCACGAGGCTATTGTTTATATTGCCTAAGGAGTATCTTATGTCAGTTGATTGAAAAAAGGATTGATTACCTAAAAAGCGTTGGTTTCTAAAACCTCTTAGATCATAATCACCTCCTAAACTTGCCCCTTGATAAAACTCATAATTACTATTTAAAATGGCTTTCGCTTTCAATAAAGTGGCCACAATAAGTTTTCCTTTTGAATCAATTCGATGGTTAAAATTAAGCTTAGACTCTATTGTTGCAAAGTTGCGCTTGGTATCTTTTAAATTGATTTTCCAACCTCCATCTATAGAAAAACCCATACCCAAAGTAGGCAAGGAGGGATTGTCATAATTTTCGAAACTGTATTTTAGACTTGCTCCTGCAAATTGTTGGCTGTTAAAAACATCGGGTGATACTTGGCCAGGTATCGCAATAAAACGATTCATCGTTTGTTCAACATCATAACTTTCGAAACTCGTTTTTAAAACTACTGTACTTCCGTAAAGTCCTATTTTTTTAAGTTGAGGTTCGGCTTTCAGAATTCTAATTCGAACGCGGTTATAGTCCATTCCTTCTGCTTCCTGCGGATTAATTGTATTATTACCGTCTCCAAAGTAATTAATAGCAAAATTAGGACTCGTCACCTGTGTGGCTAAATCTAGATTCCACTGTCCTATTATTTTAGGTATTTGTAAGTTGTATAATAATTCGAACCCTCCTGTAGCAAAATAATAATTCCCTTTAAGGATGTGCTTCATAGTGTAAGGGCTTTGCTTAAAATGGTTGACGGTATAGTTTACGCTTGCGATAAATTTTAAACCATCATCAGGATTAAAGCCAATGGTAGGTATGCCAGAGAAAGCGTTGTACTTTGGCTTTTTGTAGTCGTATAAATTAGTAAGGTAATCATCAGTCAACAATTTTTTAGTTTTAGAATCGACATTGAAGGTATTATCTTTCGATTTAAAATCAATTATTTGAGTTTTTTTTCCTTTTGCGACAGTGTAAATATCATTATTTTGTCCCCCAATAAGTTTAATGTTGAAGTTTGATTTTGAACTTCCTGTTATTTCAAACTCATCATCATCATCTAAACCATAAATCCAAATGTGTTTAGTATTTGAATGGTTCAATTCCTTAGTGTACGACAACACATCTCCTTCTTTTTTTATACGATAAACGCTAACGATACTGTTGTTTTTTGAGAGATGATTGATGCTAAATTTATCTTTTTTATTAGTTCCAACAATAATAGCCGTTTTTAAAAGTACCTTGTTGTATGCAACTGCATATTTAGGCAATTGCGCTCGCCTTTGTTTTAAATTCAGTTTAATTTTTGAAATCGTATAATCCTGAACCTCTTTAGGAATATTGTCGAAGGCATGATCAATTGTCTCATTAGATAAATGATCTTGAATATACTTTGCTTGAGTTAACCAATCTTTTTCGGTACTATTTTTCAATAATGCAAGGTCGAGAGAATAGGCTTCTCTATTAAACCACTTCACGTTTTTTATATCCTCCTTAAAGGTTTGCATGTGTCGTAAAGCCGGAATATTCATTAAAACAGATAACAGTGCTCCATCAAATTTTGAAAAGGCTTGATCGCGATCTCGAGGGATTGGTTTGTAGACTACTTGATCTCCTTTTTTGTACTCAGCCCAGCGCCATTGATCATAATGTCTGTCCCAGTCTCCTATAAGTATGTCAAACAGCCTCGCTTTAATATATTCATCTTGATCGATAACATATTTTTCATCTTTATGAAGGTTTTCTAATACATCTTCAGTACTTAGGATTGCATCCGGTTTTCCGAAGGCTGTGAGGTCTTTTTGTCCGTCAGATGGTCGTTCTTCTACTAAATATAGCTCATCACCAAATTCATTATTAAATTCAACTAACCCTTTTTGTTTAGGAATATAGAGTAACTCAGGATTAGTATGTAAAACACCTATTTCTTGGGCAAGATTACCTACTCCAAGTGGGGCATAAGGATGAGCTGTGGTGTAAAAGTCATATAAGAACCCTTCGGCATAGGTATTCCTGAAATCGTCCTCGACATATTGATCCTTGAAAGCAACGCTTTGTAAAAAGCGGCCAACGCTCTTTTTTACAGCTCTCATGACATATTCTTTGCCTACAGAATCAACTAATCGCAATGATCTTGATTGATGGCCTCCTCCCGCTCTTACAGGGGTTAAGCCACCGTAAATGGTGTCGAGTCTAACAGTTTTAACATTGATGGGTAACCCGTAGTAGGCTCTGTAATGAGTTCCGAAAAGCAAACGGTAAAAACCACTTTTTTTGATCATTTCAGGAGTATAGACCGCACTTTTAATGGTAGATTTGATCGTGTCAGGATAGGTAATCACTACTTCTTTTTTAGGAAAAAATATTCTTTTTTTAAATAGTAGTTGCGTTTCTTTGGCTTCTCTACCAAAAAAAGAAACATTGGTTTCGCCGCTTTCGTAGACATCTACTATTGCGTAACCATTTTTACCATAGGAGAAATCATTTTCATTTATTGCTCTTGCTGCCTCAGATTTAGACCCAGCACCGCTAATTATTTGCTTAATATTTTCTTTCTCAACGTATTGTAAATTATGATCGTGTCCCGAAAAGACTACTACATTGTTATGACTTTGTAAAATAGTTTTTATACGCTTTGCGTACGTGTTGTATTGTTTATTTTGTAAATCTTGCGGGCTAATTCCAGATGTTTTTCTTACCAGGTTAATGATTGATCCCACAACTGGTAATGGTATGTTTTGTTCTAAAGGGAAAAGTTGTTTTCTAAGCGAGAATTGTCCTCCGTGAGTACCATTACTCATTAAAGGATGGTGCATCGCAATGAAAACTATTTTGTCTTTATTTTTAGTTAGTACGCTTTCTAATTCTTCAAAAAAAGCTTCTCGACTTTTTATAGGGCAATCATCATTTATTGTGGGTGATTTATCCCAATCCTCTAGAAACCATTGACTGTCTATCGTAACTAAGCAAATGTTGTCAGAGACAGCTTCATCCTCGATTGCACAACCGTTACGTGGCGAAAACGCTTTCTTTTCGTCTAAATAGGTTTGGACAATTTTCTCTTGTCTTTCTAAACCTTTAATCCCACTGTACCAGTCGTGGTTCCCTGGGATAAAAACAGTTTTTCCTTTAAAACCAGTTGTGATTTGCAGTTGATTTTTTAATTTGTTTAAAGCAATCTCGTAGTTTGCTTTGTCTTCCTCTGGAGGAACTCCTTTTGGGTATACATTATCACCTAGAAAAAGTAAGGTGCTTTTTTTTCCTGCTTTACTTAGTTTATCTTGTAATGATTGTAGTAATAGTTTGCTGTTTACTTGATCAGCGTTACCCGCATCACCAACTAAATAAAAGGTATGTGCAATTTTGGAGCTGTTACTTTCGTTATCGCTATTCGAGTTTTTATTGTTTTTACCAAGTTGCACCTGATTAGTAGCGCATGATTGCAGTAATAGGGTTGAGAAAGTGAAAAGAAGGGATATATTGCATTTGAAGATTCGATTAATTGGAAACAATTTCATATTTTAGTTGCGTAAAAAAAATTTAATGAATCTAATAGAACAAGCTGAAATTTTCGTTTGTAATTTACTCAAAGATAATCTTTCTGTTTCATATACCTATCATAATTTCAGTCATACTTCTGAAGTAGTGAATGGGGTAAAAAAGCTTGCTGTTGCTGAAAATCTCAGTGAATTAGATTTAGAGATGGTGCTAATTGCAGCTTGGTTTCATGATACAGGTTACACGAATGGATGCGATAAACATGAGAAGTCAAGTGCAGCTATTGTGACTGAATTTTTAAAAGAAAAAGAGAAATCAGCTGTATATATTTCTACCGTTTGCGATGTAATCGAAGCTACAACTTACGATCATATTCCTACTACAGTTCTCGCCAAAGTAATTAGAGATGCCGATTACCATCATTTTGCATCCAAGGATTATTTTGATTGTTGTGAATTGCTAAGAGAGGAATGGCGTATAATGCGTAATTTAGAATTTAGTGATTTAGAGTGGGCAAAGGAGAATTTAAAGGTTTTAAAAGACAATCATATCTATTACACTGCTTACGCAAAAACACATTGGGAACCGTTGAAACAAAAAAATATCCGTTTGATCCAAGAGAAAATAGAAAAATTAGAAGTGAAAAATAATAGTATTTCAAGGGTTGAAAAAGGTAAGAAAAAGAAATCTAAAACAATAAAGCCTGACAGAGGAATCGATACTTTGTTTAGAGTGACCTTGAGTAATCATACGCGACTAAGCGGAATTGCTGATAGTAAAGCAAATATTTTGTTATCGGTTAATGCGATTATAATTTCAATTGCTTTATCATCTATTATTCCAAAATTAGATAGTCCTAGGAATTCGCACTTAATTATTCCTACTTTTATTCTTTTGATATTTAGTGTGGTGTCTATTATTTTCGCTATCCTTTCTACAAGACCTAAGGTCACAAAAGGAGTTTTTACGAGGCAAGATATTGAAGATAAAAAAGTGAACCTTTTGTTTTTTGGTAACTTTTATAAGATGCCTCTGGAAGAGTACGAATGGGCTGTAAATGAAATGATGAAAGACAATAAATACCTATACAATTCCATGATAAAGGATTTGTATTTTTTAGGTATTGTTCTAGAAAGAAAGTATAAACTATTACGAATTACCTACAATATATTTATGGTAGGGCTTATTGTTTCGGTGATAGCTTTTGTCATAGCGTTCAACTCTTCAAGTATTTAGTTTAGTTCATCTAATAGTTCTTGATACGAATATTTTTTATCAGAGATTTGCTCTTTTGCATTAGCAACTTTTATTCTAATTGCTTTTAAACCAGAGACTCCTTGCAATTCCTCGACGTCAAATTGTTCAATTTCAGGTTCTAATATTTTTTTGAATTGTAGAAACTTAATATATTTTAAGTACTCAGCTTGCTCAAATGTATGAGAATAAACAATGGTTATTTTTTCTGATTGTGTAATTCGTTCTTGAGTACCTTTAATATGTGCTTTATCGATGCGTTTTTTTACGACTTCATAGCGCGCATTGTAAGTTCCATCTACATCAAATCGCTTTTCATCCATTCTGAAACGGATAGAAATTGGAGAGCTAAAAACAAGAATTAATGATGTCACATCTAGATTATAAGGTAAAGCTGATTTAAGTTGATGATGTTCCAACTCCATTTTACACATTGTTTGTAATTGCCATAACCTCAAATTATTTAAATAAAGTAAATCAAAAGGCTGTGTAGGTGTTATAGAGGCGCCTATGTACATGTTGTGCTCGACACCATCGGTTTTGAAACGTTCAAAATAATGCGGAAAAATAGTTTGTGCCGCAACTTGCTCTCGATCTATAATGCTGGACATTTTTTTATTGATAATAGACATAGCATCATCAAACTTTTTCCTAGAATGATAAAATAGCGCTGTTTTTGGATCTAAGTCATTAAAATATGCAGAAATTAACGGCAAAATTTCCTGGTCATCCTGATAAGTGGTTATAATAGGATGTATTTGATTTTTAATATAATTTTGAATCTGTTGTTCGGTATCTGCTTGTAATTCGGTCTCTAAACTGGTGATATAGGAATGCATTTCAAACTTTCTTTGCTCTATGATAGAAAGTTCATTAGTTGTTTTTAAAGTTTTAAAAATTTCCAATAGGCGCTCTAATTGTTGAATTAAATCCGTTTTAACGGTTTCATTTCGATGCTCGGAGGAGCTTTTAATATCAATCTGTCCGTAAAGAGGATATAATTCCTTGAAAACTATTTCTTTAAAAATGTATTCTTTATTAGATACATTATTTTGCAAATACTTGTCGACTTCTGTTTTAAATTTCCAATACACACTAGAATGAATAGCAGTATATTCTCTCTGAATTATGGCTTCGACTTGATTTTTTAAGTCACTATTGTATCGTTCTAATGTATCAACTATGTAAGGTAATATTAAGTCTAAGTTGTTTGCATTTAGTGAATTAAGTTCGCCTATTTGAGACGAAACTAATTCCATTATACCTAAAAGTTTGTTGCCTTTTATGACAGGTGCCAAAATGCAGCTTTGAATGCCTTGTGATAGTAAATGCTGTGCAAATCCTTGATTGCTTTCGGTCAGTCCAAAAGTCGTTACATTCGAAATGCTAAACGGCTTTTTAGACTCTAAAATGTTTTTGAGAGAGCATCCAAAAGTTGTGTTCTCACAATTAATTTCCTCATTATCGTTCAAAATAAAGCTTTCTATAGCATTACTATTAAATGGTGGCTTGGTAAACTTGTTGTCTTCCTTATTGTACATAATTAGACCCACCCTTAGATCAGGAATTTTAAAAATAGATCTAAAAATATCTTGGGTATTTTCGTCGATTTCGTTTTGCTGCTGCTCCGTTTTTAGTAAACTGCTTTTTAAATTTGAAACGGCACTTTCGACAGTTGCATTAAATAACGTTACAATTCCAAATCCCTTTAAAATCCAACTGTCTTGCGGAAATTTTTCTTTCCACAAATTTATATTGTCATAATTATCCCGAAGTAATTCAATGTCTTCTTTAGTTAATGCTACTGCTTTATCAGTGGGCATTATCTCTATAAAATCTACGTTATATAAAATTCGAAAATGTTTGTGGATACCATTAGCATCAGGAATGTCATAGAAAAGAGGTCTGCTAATATCGAAATGTTGCTTGTAGCAAGTGTTAAGAATTAGTATACAGCTCATGATATAAAATTCGTCACTGCTAAAATCCCTAATTGTCATGTCGAAAGAATCTCCAGCGTCTTTTAGAATTGTTTTAAACCTTTCCGTAAAATTAAATGTTAGGTTTTGAAAAGGAATGGTAACAGCCTTAATTTCATTATTGGTTAAAGCTGTAGGGAATAAATCAGCAAGTAAATTACGAATTAGATCCCTGTGTTGCTCTATTGTCGACAAGTCAGAAATTCCTGTCCTGAACTCAGGGATCGGCTCAATTTTAGCAAGTAGCGCTTTGGCGTAATTAGAACGATAATCAACATCAGATTCGGCAATGCTTTCCATAGACTCAATGAGTTTGTGAAAAGAAATCAGCGTTTTAAATGGACTTTCTTTGAATATATTGATGTTCATGGTAGGGAAATGTGGCTGCAAATTTACAAATAAACCAGCGTTACAGGTCTATGAAAGATACAAAAAAATCCCCAATTAAATTTTAATTGGGGATTGAAGTTATTACTAGTGTAGTTAATACAAAATGGTTTTTATGAATTAGTTTTTTTCTTCTTTATTGAAGTAAACTAGGTAATAATACATTTGTTTTTCCTCGTCCCAGCCTTTTTCAACATATTTCTCAGCACTTTCAGGATTGATAAAATCCATCTTGATCTGAATATTAGTATCCAAGTTGATTACATTTTTAATAGACTTACGCGCATCAGATACGGCTGCGTTTGCAATAGGAAATGATGTTACATCTTCGATACTGTATTTCTCACCTTTATCGACTTTATAGTTTTTAAACTCCGGAATCAAATCAGGATTGTCTAAGACTTCATTCAAAAAGTTAGTTTCTTCGAATTGATCGTTCTTTGCAAAATAATTTACCGATCGGTTCATGAACATTACTTCTTCTTTCTTGTCTTCAGCAGGAAAAACAACGTCTTTGGCAAAGTTTTGACAAAATTTCAAATACTTTTTAGTAATAAAATTTTCATCCTCAAAAGCATCTACTGATAGGAAGTGTTCTAACCAATAACGAGCATCATAACGGTTACTGTCAACAGTTAGGATTTTATAACCTTCCTCTTTTTTGTGATTAAAAATGATACAACCTTTGTCTAATTTACTCAAGTTTACCCCTTGTTGTAAAATCATTTCTAGGTGTGTTCCTTTCTCTTCAAACTGTAAAAAGTCGGCTTGTAATTCACTTTTAAAAATTCCGATAGCGTCTACTGGATTATTATCAATGTTTACATTTGTTAAATAAGTAACATAAACTTCTCCGTTTTTGATATGTGGATGGTTCGATTGCTCAAACAAATGCTTCGTGATTTTTTTTGACGTTTCATGCAAAGCAGATGGATTATCAAAAATTTCAGATGCATATTTAAACATGTCGTTGTAGTCTAAATCGACTTCATGAGCAAACTGATAGTAGTTTTCTTCTTTCTCTCTAAAAGGTTTCAAGAAAAATTCCTTCATCAATGGAACAATTTCGTCATTAAGACTAAAAGGTTGTTCTGATAAAAAAATAGCTTCGTTACGGCTTTTGTTTCCCACTCTGTGGATAGAAAGCGTCTCGATGTGCGTGTTAAATAGGTTGATCATTTGTTTATTAGTTTCAAAGTTTCAAAGTATCAGAGTTCCAGAGTTTCAAAGTGGTTTCGCTGTGCAGAATAAATTCAATTATAAAGTTGTTTTTATTTTCCGCGAAAAAGCACTTATCATTCTTTCAATTTCCCTACTGTCTTCGTATAATTTGTTAAATTGTGTTTGGTCTATATATTTTAAATTGTATGCAATTTCTATTTGCGTTTGCATTTCAAATAACGACGCAATAGCTATATTCAAAAATTTTAAATAATCTTTGTTTCCATGTCGACCATAACCTTCGGCTATGTTGCTTGGAATTGAAATTGCACTTCGCCTCAACTGCGAGGTGAGAGAATAGATTTCAGATTTAGGGAAATTATTAGTTACTGCATAAATATCAGTTACAACTAACATTGCTTTCTGCCAAATTAATAAGTCTCTGAAGGTTCCCATATATTCTTATCTACTTTGTGACTTTGAAGCTATGTAGCTCTGAAACTGTTCTAAGTCTAATTCCAATTCTCCTCAAACCCATAATCCTCAAAACTATCATCACCTTCGAACATATCTAGATCATCTTCATCTAATCCATCTTCATAATCGTTGGCATAGTCATCGGCATTATCAGCTTCAAAGTTTTTTTCCATGGCTTCATCAGGCATTTCACCATGTGAAAACAAAGTTTCAGGATAAAAATTACCCGCTTCTTCCTCTTCGATAGCAGCAAGTTCAACAAGGAATGTCCACATATTGATAAAATCATAAACGTAGATAATCTTTGTATTCTCGTCGTCTAAAATGTCCGATAATTTATAATCGCTCATTATTTTTTGTTCACCTAGAACATCTCCGGTGTCAAAAAGCGAAATTTCATCTTCCTGATTCCAAGTTTCATCACAAGTGTAAAAAGAGGCCACTTCCATACCGTCAAATCCAAATGAATTGAAGATCGCATTGTGTAAGTCTTCTAAAGTGTCTTCAGCAAGTATCGCGATATCTCTAAAAATATCTTCTTCGGCATCTAGAATAACTCTGAATTTGTAAACCATAATCTTTGTTTTTAATGAGAGGTCAAAGGTAAAATTTAATTTTAGATTTTACTTTTGGAATTGCGTTTTGTTGATAAGATTTTCTCTTAAAAATTCTTTTCGAACAGCCAATGGCTAATCTTACCAACTTGAATCTCATCGCTTTTTTTAAACGAAATAGTAGTAATTTATGAATGATTATTTGGCAACATAAAGCATCAAAAAAGCCTAATCAACTGATTAGGCTTTACTATTATTTTTTTGACTCTGAACAAAGTCCTACTATTTCATGAAACACATCATGCATTTCAGTTAGTTCTTTCACAATGCTTTCATTAGATCCATTACCCATAATTAGAGCATTCAAACCAATACTTTGTAATTTTAATTTTTCACTAGCTTCTAGGATTGCTTTTGTTTTAAATTCTGCAGGCTTGGGAGCGGTCAATAAAGCAGCAGCTTTGGTCATCATTTCTTCTGATCGTGCTTTTATAGGAGCTAAATTTCCTTCCTCAGCAGGATGAAAGGTGGCTGACATTACATCATGAAATTCTTTTATTGCGGGCCATTTATCAAATGTAGATTGTGCCGAAACCGAATTAGCCATGACAACTAATGCCAAAATTAAGAGTACTTTAAGCTTTTTCATTATCTTTTATTTAAGTTGAACATTGGATAACAAATATAGCACATTTTAGTTTTCTATATCATTAATTATTCAACCTCCGAATCACTTTTGCTGGATTGCCCACAGCAAGCACATTTTCAGGAATATCCTTCGTAACCACTGAGCCAGCACCTATAACTGATCCTTTTCCTATCGTAACTCCGGGACACAGCACCGTATTGCCACCTATCCAGCAATCATCTCCTATTGTTATTGGTAGTGCATTTTCTAGTGTTCGTCGCAAATCAGCCTCCAACGGATGCGTAGCCGTGTACAACTGCACATTTGGCGCAAAAAACACATTTGAGCCTATCGTAACCGGAGCAGAGTCCAGCACAACGCAGTTCACATTAAAATATACATTGTCGCCACAAACGATATTGTAGCCGTAATCACAATGAAATGGCGGTTCGATATACAAATTAGAGCCTGCGTTTGCAATCAATTCGGTAATGATTTCTCTCGCTTTTTTCGTAATTCGGTACTCCGTCACATTCAATCGGTGCAATAAATTCTTGGCACGGCGGCGGTCTTTTAGTAATGTCGCATCTCCTGAATTGTAGTATTCTCCAGCAATCATTTTATCTTTTTCAGTCTTCATTTTCTAATTTTATTTTGGGCATGCCCTCCGCAACCCCGATAGCCATCGGGGTCGGTCGCGCTATCCGTTTCAATCTTTTTTTCGGCTACAAGCCTCATAAAAGGATTTCCACTACTATCCCTCATGCAAACGAAGGCAGTAAACTAGCACGATTCGTTGTAAATATAATCTAAAATTAAAAGTGCAACAACTCATCCTCTTAATTCAACAGTTTAGTTTCATTAAATTTCACGAGAGTTGGTTTGCTATTACTTTTGGACAATCAAAATCAAACCAAATGAAATCACTTTTTACCTTTACCATTTTACTTTTTGCTTCAGCGGTTTTTGCCCAATCGACCCTTTCAGGAAAAACAGTCGACAAAAAAGGGAAACCTATCGCAGGAGCCAACATCTACATTGACGGTACTTACGACGGGGCAACTACTGATGAAAATGGACAATTTTTATTTACAACCACGGCAGTTGGACAGCAAACATTGGTGGCAAGCTTTTTAGTATATGAAACCACAAGAACAGTTATTAACGTTACTGATTTTAAAAACCAAACGATTGTTTTAAGAGAAAGTAGCAATACGCTCGATGCCGTTGTTATCTCTGCAGGAACCATGGAAACTGGCGATAAAGCGCGAGTAGCTGTTTTAAAACCATTAGATATAGTAACAACTGCAGGTTCAGCAGGTAACATTATTGCCGCGCTACAAACCTTACCAGGAACCCAAAGTGTAGGTGAGGACGGACGCCTTTTTGTGCGCGGTGGCGAGGCTAATGAAACCCAAACATTTGTTGACGGCATTCGCGTAGCGCAACCGTACAATGCGACAATTGGCAATGTGCCTACGCGAGGGCGTTTTTCTCCCTTTTTATTCAGTGGAATTGCGTTTTCAACGGGAGGCTATTCAGCTGAATATGGCGAAGCGCTTTCGAGTGTACTGCTTTTGAATACTTCGGATAATCCAGATCAAAACAAAACCGAAATTTCTCTTATGACTGTAGGTTTAGGTCTAGGAAATACCCAAAAATGGAATAAAAGCTCGCTAAGCATTAATGCTTCCTACATAAACCTAGCGCCCTATCAAGCCGTTATTCCTCAAAATGTGGACTGGAACAAACCTTTTCAGTCTTTGTCAGGTGAATCGGTTTATCGGTATAACTTCAATAACGGAATCTTAAAAGTTTACGCTGCTTTTGATTCTTCAAAATTGGATATCAATCAAGACAACATAAATACACCTAACAAAATAAGAGTTGGAATCAACAATGACAACTTTTATTTCAATACGTCATACAATGGGCGTTTTGGAACCGGATGGCAAGTGGTTACGGGTTTAAGTTACGGTTACAGTAAGAACCAAATAGGGCTTGATTTAGATAATGTAGTAAACGATGAGAATGCGGCACATTTAAAATTAAAACTAAAAAAGAACTTTTCTAATTATTTTAAACTGTCTTTTGGAAGTGATTATTTCATCACTAAATTCGACGAAAATTTCAAACCTAATTTAGGTACAGCAGCTAATACGGGGTATAATTCCGCTATTGGTGCGGTTTTTACGGAGGCAGATATTTTGTTTTCGAAAAAAGTAGCTGCTAAAGTCGGTTTACGAGCTTCGTATAATAACTTACTTGATGAAACGGCTGTAGCGCCAAGAATTTCGATGGCGTATAAAGTGTCAAAAAACAGTCAGTTTTCGCTAGCTTACGGAGATTTTTTGCAAAGTCCAAGTGTAGATTATATCAAATATTCAAAATGGCATCAGTTCGAAAGTGAGCGAGCGTCGCATTATATTCTTAATTTTCAATACAGTAAGGACAGTCAAACTTTTAGAGCCGAAACCTATTATAAAGCCTATGCTAATTTAGTAACATACGATACCCCTTCGATTGCTTTCAACTCCCTGTTTACAAATAATGGATCGGGCTATGCCAAGGGATTGGATTTGTTTTGGCGCGATGGAAAGTCCATAAAGAATTTAGAATATTGGCTTTCCTATTCGTATATCGATACCAAAAGAGAGTACAGGAATTTCCCAACGGCAGCCACACCTAGCTTTGTAGCAGATCATTCTTTGTCATTGGTTACCAAATATTTCATTACTGATTGGCGTTCTCAAATTGGTTTTACGAATTCCTTTAGCTCAGGTCGTCCCTACAATAACCCAAACGAAACCCAATTTATGAACGGAAAAACGAAGGCCTACAACAACCTAAGTTTTAATTGGGCCTACTTAATCAGTCAGCAAAAGATTTTATATTTCTCGGTATCTAATGTATTAGGAACTCAAAATGTTTTTGGGTACGATTATGCTCGAAATCCGGATAGTAATGGTTTTTACAATCGTAAAGAGATAATCCCAACCGCTGATCGTTTCTTTTTTGTTGGTTTCTTTTGGACAATAAGTAAAGATAAAAAAGACAATCAGTTGAAAAACTTATAATAAGTCTCAAGCCTAAAAGTCTTTAAGTTTATAAAGTGATAGTGCTGGCTTTATGACCTTCAACTTTACCAATTTTGACTTACTAAGCAATTCATCCTCAAAAACCGACAGTTCAGTACTGTTAAATTTATTTAGAGCTATAACGGGATTACTTTTGAACTATAAATAAATAACGTTTCAATCATCACAAAATAATTAATCAATCTTAAACCAAGAAATCATGACAAAATTAATCACTGCATTCACCGTATTTATGATCACTTTTATTTCGGCTCAAGGCCAACAAGCAATTGCTCCAGCAACTCCAGGACAATACGAACAAGGAATGGGAAAAGCATTCGGACTTTGGAAAGAAGGTAAAAGTACTGAAGCTTCCGATTTATTCGAAAGAATAGCTGCTGCTGAACCTACCAAATGGTTACCAAATTATTATGTAGCTTTGGTAAACACAACAACTGCTTTTGGTACAAAGGATAAAGAAAAAATCAACTTATTACTAACCAAAGCACAAAACGCATTGAGTTTAGAATTAGCTAAAGATCAAAATAATGCCGAGCTTATAGTGATGCAGGCCATGATCAATACCGCTTGGATTAGTTTTGATCCTATGACTTACGGACAAAAACTGTCGGGAGCAGTAATGGAGCTATACGGTCAAGCAGCAGCAATAGCGCCAAACAATCCAAGAGTTGTTTTTGGTAAAGCTGAGTTTGAAATTGGAGCAGCGCAGTTTTGGGGAACCGACACGAAACCGATGTGTGCGCAGATAGAAAAAGCTATTGGACTTTTTGCTACTTTTAAACCCGAAACGGCTTTTTCACCAACTTGGGGATTAGATAGAGCATTGGCAGCACAAGCTAAATGCAAATAACAAATAACAAATTCGATATAGTAAACTTTTGTTGGCTTAGTTCGAAAAATTAAAAAATTAGTAGTAATGCATACAGGAAATAAAGAACTTAGAAGAGCCTTAAAATTAACTTTAATTGTATTTGTCGTAATTCAACTTGTAAATATAATTCAAGGAAGTAAAGTTTCTTTTGGACCACAGTTATTCGTGCACTTTGTTTTTACAGCTCTCTATACTTTTTCATTGTATGGCGCAAATTATTATTTGTTTCGAAAGCTAGATTCAATTTTTATCGATAGATTCTCAATAAAGAGAATAGTAGTTGGTTTTGTAGGAACATTTATTGTATCTCTAATAGTTATTTTTTTAATGCACGTTTTTGAAGAAGTGCTATACAGCAAAAGATCTTTTGAAGAATTCTTAGCCACGGAGCGACCAATCAATTACCTACCCGCAATAATAATCACCTTTTTTGTTACGCTATCGATTTATGCAATTTCGTTTTACAAAGCCTATAACGAGAACAGGATAAAAGAACAGAAAATAATTGCTGGGACTGCAAATGCCAAATTCGAAAGCTTAAAAAACCAAATTGATCCTCATTTTTTATTCAATAGCCTCAACGTATTAAGTTCTCTCATAGAAGAAAACCCAGATAATGCACAACGGTTCACCACCTCATTGTCAAAGGTATATCGCTACGTTTTGGAACAAAAAGACAAAGAGCTAGTCTCGATTGAGGAAGAATTGGCTTTCGCCAAAACCTATATGAATCTATTAAAAATGCGTTTTGAAGACAGCTTGGATTATGAGTTGCAAGTAGTGAATCCTGATCCTGAAGCCAAAGTAGTGCCGCTGTCCTTACAGCTTTTATTAGAAAATGCAGTAAAACACAATGTAATCAGTGCTCAAAAACCATTACAAATTCGGATTTATATCGAAAACGGATTTTTAGTTATTCAAAACGACTTTCAAAAAAAGGAAGTGCTACAAGATAGGCAAGGGGTAGGATTACAAAATATTATTAATCGCTATGCGATAATCACGCGACGAAAAGTGATGATAGAACAAAATGAAAAAACATTTACGGTCAAAATACCTATTTTAACGAAACAAACTACTGTTATGGAAACAACATCAAATTACAATGAAAACAACGCTTATTTTAAAGCGAAGAAAAGAGTAGAAGAACTAAAGGGGTTTTATGGAAACTTAATTTCTTATTGTTGCGTGATACCGTTCTTAATTTTTATAAACCTAAAATTTTCGCCTCACTTTCACTGGTTTTGGTTTTCGGCTATAGGATGGGGATTTGGTTTGACGATGCATGCGCTACAAGTTTTTGGGTACAGCTCCAATTGGGAGGAACGAAAAATAAAAGAAATTTTAGAAAAAAATTCAACTAATAATAAATGGAAGTAATCATGAAAAACATAGATCAAGACGAACAACGATTTTATAATGCTAAAAAAAGAGTTGAGGAAATAAAGGGGTTTTATGGTAATTTAGCATCTTATATTTTGGTAAACCTAGGGCTTTTAGCACTAAATTTATGGACATCACCTAATCATTTATGGTTTTATTGGCCACTGTTTGGATGGGGAATTGGAGTTGTAATTCATGGTTTGAAGGTGTTTAATTACATGCCTTTTTTTTCTCAGGATTGGGAAGAACAAAAGATCAAAGAATTCATGGCTAAGGAAGAAGAAGAGAAAAGGTATAAAACAGGAAACAACTAATAAGTAAACAAGATGGGACGATATAGAAGAAGAATGTTTGACAATTACCAAGAAGAAGGCAACAGTCCTGACGAATTATATAACTTAGCGTACAAGCGTGTCAAAAGAATAAAAGGATTTTATATTCATGCACTGATATATTTACTTGTAAATGCAAGTGGCATATTTGTTAGAACTAATGGAGAACTTTTTCTTAATCCTCGTAATTTTTGGAGCTGGGAAACATGGGATACTACGATATTTTGGGGTATTGGTTTAGTAGCACATGGAATGTCAGTTTTTGGGCGAGATTTATTTTTTGGGTCAGACTGGGAGCAAAAAAAAATACAAGAGTTTATGGATAAGGACAAAACTAACAAGTGGGAATAGTGAATTTTTTCACTGCAAACCACTTAGAATAAACAAATAACGCACCTATGACCACAATCATAATCGAAGACGAAAAACCAGCTGCAAGATTATTGCAAAGAAAATTAGAAAAATTAAATATCGAAGTAGGAGTGATGCTACACTCTGTCGAAGAAGCTGTAGACTGGTTTTCGACAAACGAGCATCCAGACTTGATCTTTTTAGATATTCAATTATCAGATGGGTTGTCTTTTGAAATTTTTGAAAAAGTCGAAATTAAAAGCGCAATTATCTTTACAACGGCTTACGATGAGTTTGCTTTGCGTGCTTTTAAATTAAACAGTGTTGATTATCTTTTGAAACCAATAGATGAAGATGATTTAGAGTTGGCAGTTGCCAAATTTAAGGAGCGATTACCCAAGCAAGAGAAACTACAACTTGATTTTGACGAAATAAAGAAAATGCTTGCGAATCCTTTTGAAAAGGAATTTAAAAAACGATTTACGGTAAAAATAGGCCAGCATTTAAAGGTCATTGCAGTAGAAGAAATTGAATGTTTTTACAGCGAAAATAAAGGAACTTATATTCACACTTTCGATAATAGAGATTATCTGATCGAGACTACTCTAGAGGTCTTAGAGCAAGAACTAGATGCAAAGGATTTTTATCGCATTAGCCGCAAGTTTATCGTCCCTTTGAGAGCAATTAAGGAAATTGTAGTGTACAGTAACTCGAGATTGAAAGTGATTTTGCCATCGTATAAAGAGGATGAGGTCATTGTAAGTCGAGAAAAAGTAGTACACTTTAAAGATTGGCTTAGTAAATAAATAAGTCTAAAAATACAGCCGCCTCAATCATTTTAAAAATAATTGAAGCGGCTGTTTTGATTAAATTACTCGAATTTATTCAAATAAGGACAAAATCTCTTTTTTAGTTTTACCTAATTTCTGTTGCAATTTACCCCACATTTCGTCGTCTTGACCTTCTTCGAATAGCAAGTCGTCATCAGTGAGTTCAGCAAATTTTTGTTTTAAATTTCCTTTAAGTTCATTCCAGTTTCCTTTAATTTCTTCTGAATTTGGCATAATGTATAGATTTAATGATTACTAAATGTCTTCTACAAAGATGCCACTATATAATGCGAAAACTGTTACAGCTTTTTCGGGAAATGTTTCAGTATTTTCAGATTTTACTTCTGATTATCTAGCTTTTAATCTTAAAAACTGTTTTTCTAATAGCAATTAAAACAAAGATTAAAATCGAATACCCTATAAAGAACGGTATAATGTAGGCTACTAAATTAAGGGCTAGCATTACGGCAATAATCAGTAATTGAAAACCTAGACCATAGAGAGAAACAACTGTCATAAACCAGTTGGGAAACGTTTTTACTTTGTATGCATTGCTATCCATTAAGTGGATTATTTTATCAAAACCGCCGTACACCACGGTATAAATATTGAATAAAACATTAACCGCTTTTTGGCTCTCATTACCTAGTGCTTTTGGTGACTTGTATTCAAAAATTTTACTAGTTGTATCACCTCCAACCGATTTATTTCTCAAAATCACATAATAGTAGTTGTATAGCGTTCCTTGCAATTGGATACAAAAAAAAGCGCCTAAGGTCATTATAATCGAAGTTTCAGTTACGTACCAAATAGTCAGCAAAAAAAGAAAATTCAGAATAATATCAAACACACTATCTAAATAGCGTCCGGTATAAGAAGGCGTGTTTTTAATTCGGGCTAATTCACCGTCGGCAGCATCAATACCTGATTTTAGAATGATAAAAAACCCGGCTAAATAGTAGTGGTTTTCTAAAATACAGTAAATAGCTAATAACCCAGAAACACCAAAAAGTAATGTAACATGAATAGGAGTAAAGCGTGTGTTTTTTAATAGATTAGCGAGCAGAGTCCCAAAAGACCTTCCGTAATCTGATAAGTCAAGAAATTTATCTTGAGCAGCAAGTTTTGACATTTTAAGTTAATGAACGAGGAAATGCGACAATATAGTCAGTTGTATAAATGCGTTACAAAAATACCTTTTTGCTTTTAGCTTCTAAAATTAAATAAAATTGAATTCCAAATAAAAGTGTTGCCAAGACCACATGAATGGTTTGTGTTCCAAAAGGGAAATCAAAATAGTACATACTTATTCCGGATAAAATCTCAATAAATAGTAGAAATATAACCCAATTTAGTTTTGTGAAACCCAGCACTAATTTACGATTTAAAGAGAATAAATATAGGTTTGTAAGTAGCACAATGATAGAAAAGGAACGATGGATATAAAAGGCAATCGTCGGGTTTTGAAGCCACATGATTTCGGGAGCACCAGTTTCTGATATGTGGTCAACATGCTCACGAACAGTTGTTCCTAAAACGATTTGGATGATTGTTAGTGCTAATGATCCAATCAAAATCCAATTGAATTTTTGATTGTTTAGAAATGGCTTTCTGTCTTTTTGTACCGCGTAGATCACAATCAATTGAAAAGCAACAATCAAAAGCGCTGCCAACATATGGGTTGTAATTTTAAATGGATTTAAAACAGAATCGACCACGGTTTTCCCCAGCCATGCTTGGAATCCCATCAATACACAGATGAAAAAAGTCAAGAGAATTAGCTTTTTCTTTTCTTTCCAATATCCAAATGATAGGGCAAATGTAATCACGCACGCAATACCAGCCAATGCACCCACCAAACGATTGATGTATTCCACCCAAGTATGTAAAGGGTTGAAGATCGCATAGTCGTGCTTGGTATATTTATCCCAATTGGCATGGTCAAATTCCGTTTTCGCAACAAAGTCCGTCTTTGCAACTAAAAGAGCCTCGTCTTTTATAATCACTTGTCCTTTATCATATTCTTTTCCAGCCGTAAATAACAGTTCGCTTTGCTCGGTAGGCGGAATGTAGTATCCAAAGCATTTAGGCCAGTCAGGACAACCCATTCCAGAGCCTGTAAGTCTTACGAATGCGCCCGCAAAAATTACAAGGTATACAAGGACTAATGCTATTTGAGCCGATTTTAAAAAGTACTTTTTCACTGGAACTATTTTTATGTAAAATTATCTGTTTTAGACTGGGAAATAAAATGCACAAAAGTTAAACTTTCTTTAATCCTAACTTCTCTGCTTTGATAACCATGAAATCATAAGCTGCTTGGTATTCGTTTGGAATATCACCTTCTAATATCGCTTCTTTTATCGCTTCTTTTAATATTCCAATTTCTCTACAAGGTTGTAAATTATAAACCGCCATAATCTCCTCTCCCGAAATAGGAGGTTGAAATTGACGGACATGATCTCGTTCCTCTACTTCAACGATTTTCTTGCGAACAATATTAAAGTTATTATGGTATTTTTTGAATTTAGACGGATTTTTAGTGGTGATATCTGCCTCGCAAAGTGTCATTAAATTTTCAACATCTTCGCCAGCGTCAAATACTAAGCGACGTACCGCTGAATCCGTAACTGTATCTTGAGATAAAACAATAGGGCGCGAGCTCATGATGACCATTTTTTGAACAAATTTCATTTTGTGATTCAATGGCATATGCAAGCGTTCAAAAATTTTCTTTACCATTTTTCCACCTAAAAATTCATGACCGTGAAAAGTCCAGCCTTGCTTTTTGTTAAAGCGTTTGGTAGGCGCTTTTCCTATGTCATGCAGTAAAGCGGACCATCGCAGCCAAACATCATCCGTATTTGGACAGATGTTATCGACTACTTCTAGTGTATGGTAAAAATTATTTTTATGTGTTTGTCCTTCTATTTCTTCTACATTGTTTAAAGCAGTAAGCTCTGGCAAAAGAATATCGAGAAGTCCAGTTTTATATAAAAGTAAAAACCCAATTGATGGTGTGTCAGTCGAGAGTATTTTGTTTAATTCATCAACAATGCGCTCTCCTGAAATGATTTTGATTCGCTCTGCGTTTTTAGTGATTGATTGAAGCGAATTTTCTTCGATTTCAAAATTAAGTTGATTCGCAAAACGAATGGCACGCATCATACGCAATGGATCATCTGAATAAGTAATATCAGGATCAAGAGGTGTTTTTAAAATCTTTTTTTCAATGTCTGCAAGTCCATCAAAAGGATCAAGCAATTCCCCGTAGTTTTTGCTATTCAAAGAGATTGCTAAGGCGTTTATGGTAAAGTCTCGACGATCTTGATCATCTTGAAGTGTACCATTTTCGACCACAGGATTCCTGCTTTCAAAATGATAGGACTCTTTACGAGCACCTACAAATTCGATTTCAGTATCTTCAAAACGCAGCATAGCGGTACCATAGTTTTTAAAAACTTGTACTTTGGGTTTGTTAGGTAGGAGTTTAGATACTTTTAAAGCTAATTCGATTCCGCTTCCTACTGCGACCACATCGATATCTTTTTTAAAAGTTCGACCTAGAATTAGATCTCTCACAAAACCGCCAATTACATAGCTGTCAACATTCAGTTCTTGAGAGGCTTGGGAAATGATTTTAAATATAGGATTATGTAAGGCTTCTTTGTAATTCATAATTTTTACCGCAAATTCGCAAATTATTTTTTTGAATCTATTATGCGTTTGTACTCTAATGAAACTAAATTGAAATTAGCTAGAATTGCCAATTTGTTTTTAGAGACTTTTAAGTAATTTAAACATTGGTTATAGTGACTATTATTAAAACAATCCACAGTTTTTATTTCAAGAATTATTTTATCGTAAACAACAAAATCTGCATAAAACTTATGTTTTAGAGTTGTTTCTTTGTAGTTAACAGCAAACTCTTTTTCTCGCTGATAGGGTATGTTTTTTTGTTGAAATTCATACTCAATAGCATCTTTATAGACAATTTCAGAAAATCCTTTTCCGAGATTCTTATGTACTTCAAATAGAATTCCTACTATCGTATAATTTTCGTCTTTATAAATGTATTCTTCCATTCAATTAAAAAAATTAATTTGCGAATTTGCGGTAAAAAGTTACTTTCTTATCACTTTTACTTGAGAATCATTTGTCAACTTGATTATTGTTGAAGGTTTTCCAGCTATTTTATCCTTATGCAAATTTACAACATAGTCTACACCCTTTATAATTTCAGGACTTATTTCTTTAAAACTTTTAGGCGTAGGTTGGCCTGAAATATTTGCTGAGGTCGAAACAAGCGGTTTTTTCATTCGCTCCAATAATTTAAAGCAAAAAGGTTCCTTGATGATGCGGATTCCTAGTGTTTTATCAGACGCGATTAAATTTGGAGCCACATTTCTTGGATTATCAAGCACTAAAGTAGTGGGATTTTCAGAGAAATCCATAATCTGCCAAGCTACTTCTGGTACCTCTTTAAATACATTGTAGATCATCTTTTCTCCGTTCATCAGGACAATCATACTTTGCGTTTCAGCTCTTTGCTTCAATTTATAAATTTTGGCAACAGCCTCTGCATTGGTAGCATCGCAGCCTATTCCCCAAACCGTATCGGTAGGATAGAGGATAATACCTCCTTCTTTAATGACCTCGTATGCTTTTACTATTTCGTCTTGCATTGTAATTGTTTATATTTGCAAAGATATTAAATCAATACTATTCTAGCTTTATAAAAATCAATGCAACTTCTCCTCTATATATTAGTTTATCCGCTTATTTTAATTATTTCATTGTTACCGTTTCGACTGTTATACCTACTTTCGGATGCGATATGTTTTGTCATCTATCATGTGGCTCGATATCGTCGAAAAGTGGTTCGTGATAATATTGCCCTTGCCTTGCCGCATTTGTCCAAAGAGGAACGAGCGGTAATTGAAAAAAAATCGTACGAGCATATGTGCGATATGTTTCTTGAAATGGTCAAAACGTTATCGATTTCTAAAAAGGAAATGGAAAAGCGAATGGTGTTTAAAAATCTAGAAGCCTACTTAGACTTAGAGAAAAAAGGTAAAAGTATTGCTATGATGTTGGCTCATTATGCCAGTTATGAATGGGTTATTTTGATGAATTCAAAAATAACATATGAGGGTTACGGTATCTATAAAAAAATTAATAATATTTACTTTGATCGTTTGGTAGGCACAATACGTTCTAAATTTAATACGCATTTAATACACACCAGCGAAAGTTCAGCAATTATAGAGCACAACAGTCAAATAGGTAAAAAGGTAGTTTATGGATTCGTGAGTGATCAATCACCAATGGTTAAGCCAAAAACACATTGGGCACCATTTATGGGTGTTGAAGTTCCTGTGTATACTGGAGTTGAATATTTGTCCAAAAAGCTAGATATGGCAGTAATTTATTTGAAAGTTAGTAAGGTGAAAAGAGGTTATTATGAAGCCGAGTTTGAAATTATAGCCGAATCTACTCAAGGGATTCCTAATTATGAGCTTACTGATATCTTTTTAAGAAAAGTTGAAGCTCAAATAGTAGCAGCGCCCGAGTTTTATTTATGGACGCATAAACGTTGGAAACACAAGGACCGCAAGCCACAGTAATACACACATTCTAAAGATTTAAATTATGGAATCTAAAATTTCAGTAGTTATTATCACATTAAATGAAGAGCGAATCATTGAAAAATGTTTGTCGAAACTGTCTTTCGCTGACGAAATAATTGTGATTGACTCCGGTAGTCATGATGCCACTGTTGCCATCTGCGAAAAATTTGGAGCGCAAGTTTTCTATAATAAATTTGAAGGATACGGTGCACAGAAGCAATTTGCTGTTTCCAAGACGAAAAATAATTGGGTTGTATCACTTGACGCCGATGAAATCTTAGATGCTGATTTAATTGCTGCCATCCCAAAGGCAATCCAAAATGATAATGGCAATACTGTTGCTTATTATATCAAGGGGCAACATGTTTTTTTAAATAAAAAATTTAAATACGGAAGTCAAAGTAACCGCTATTATTTAAGGATGTTTAATAAAATTCATGGAAATTTTAATGCCAATACTGTCCATGAAAGTATTATTGTTAATGGAAAAACGAATAAGTTAAAAGGGAGTTTCTTGCATTATAGTTATGAATCTCTTGAGGACTATTTTACTAAATTTAACCGCTATACCAGTTTGTACACAAAAGGCAAGGCAGAAAAAAATAAAAAGTATTCTTTCCTTCAAATCATTTTAAAATCAAAATTCGAGTTTTTTAAAATTTACTTTATCGATCGCAATTTCATGAATGGTAAAGAAGGTTTTTATTGGTCCTATTTCTCATCAGCTTATACGATGACTAAGTTATTAAAAGCTAATGAACTTCATATTGGGAAGAACTAGGCTTTAGAACATTTAAAGTCAGAATTATTTCGTGTCTTTTTTTAAAAAAAAACCAACGGAATGATTAGTTACAGCTCATATTCTCTAATTTTCCATTTTCTAAAAGTTGTTAATTTAATTTGCATTTTTTCAATAAAGGATGCGTTTTTATACTGTAATTTTTCTGCTCCTAAATATTCTGGATTGATTTTAGTGTAGAGAGTAAGCAGCTCTTCATAAGTTCGATCCTTATAAGTTGTAAAAAAATCGGTTAGGATAGCTCTAAATTCTTTAAAGTACCAGTAATGGTGAATCAAGGGTTCGGCTTCGATAATAGCATTGCTTTTATTTTGTAGCAAATAGCTAAAAGCAAATTGCTCTACCACATGCGAGGGATTTTCAGGATAAATAGCATCTGTAATTGCTAACGCTTCCGCAAAAAGAGGATCGTTTTCCTGCACATTTGTACCTATTATACCGGCATTATACATAAGAACGTCTTCATTAAAACGGTATGTTTTATTACCAATAATGAGCTTGTGATTATTTTTTGTAAAGTAGAGGTGGAAATTTTTTAAATGCCTCATTGTACTGGCATTTATAGCGCCTTCTTTTATACTCATTACTGGAAATCCAGCCTGGATATTTTCAAATAAAGTAGAAATATTAGCCCTAAAGTAAGTATCACTATCTAAATACAATACGTTACCGGAGAACCGATTAGCAAAATCTTTTAGTAATTCTATTTTTGCGCGGTGTACAAAGTTAATGCTACCTTTCCATTTTTGAATCAGTTCCTTATCAAGCGAAATATAGGTTATACTTTGGGGTAACTTGCTTTTAAAAAACAAAATATTATCGGTGTACAGTACCACTTTATTTTCTTCTTCTTTGTGATGTCCATAATAGGAAAGCAATGCAAATAGGGCTTCATTCAAGAACTCATCACTACCATGAGTAAAAAATAAAATATAGTTCTGACTGTTCATGTTTTTAAATTGAGTAGAAATAGTAAGCGAATCTATGATAAAATTAATTAAAGAATGGGTTAAACGAATGAAAATATAGTGTAAAAAAACTATGGTATCGATTGTTACGGTTAAAGCAAAATAAGTTTGGCATGACAACTATGTACTAAGTACCTCTTTGTAAACTTCACAATACTCTTGAGCTGCTTTATCCCAGGTGAATTGCTCTGACCACGTAATACTTTCTAGTGCTTTTTCCTTTTGATAAAAATCAACAAGACCATCTTTTAATACGTTCTGCATGTGTTGAGGTTCAAAATTTTCAAAATAATAGGCAATTGTGCCTCCCACTTCGGGCAAGCTAGTTAAGTTTGATAGAAACGTTGGTTTACCCATTCTCATTGCCTCGATTGGTGGCAGTCCAAACCCTTCTGAAAGAGAAGGAAAAACGAAAGCTTCACAATTTTTATACAACCAATATTTTTGCTTATCACTAACAGGTCCTGTAAAGAATACTCTTTCGTGCACATTATACTGTCTTGCCGATTCAATAATTTTCTCTTTGTATTTTTCGTCGGCAATTTGTCCTGAAATCACTAAATATAGGTCGTTGTCTTGCAAAAGAGGAATACAAGTGTGAACATTCTTTTTTTCAGCAACAACACCTAAACTAAATAAATACTTTTGATTGAAATCAAAAGGCATTTCTTCTACGGTTAGTGCTTCAAACTTTTCTACCGCTACTCCGTTATAAATAATTCGGTATTTTTTATCAATTAGGTTCAGTTGCTTTTTAGCATCCTGATAGGCAAAATTAGAGATGAACGTTAGATAGTCAGCTCGATCGCAATTTTTTTGAATGGATCGCAAAGTGCGTTTTTTTTTCCAGTTGGGCTTGGAAGTGTATAAAAAGTTTAAATCATGAATAGTATAGACTAATTTGATCGATTTTAAGGGGATTCGTTTCGTTAATTGACTGGTGCTATGCCACAAGCTGAATTGAGCTTTAGGTTTTAAAAAAAATATATCCCACCATTTAATGTCTATAGTTTGCAGCTGTTCAGGTAGTTTAGTTTGTTTATGCTTGTAAAAATAAAAGTCGAAATCGTTACTTTTTACTAAATTTTTATAAAGATGCAAACAAAATTGATGCATTCCAGTAAAGGGATATTTTAAGCGGTCTACATCAACTATTATATTGTTTTTTAGCTTACTTTTCATCACGTACAACTTTTTCGTAAAGGGTCATTATTTCGTTTGCAATTAACTGATCATTGAATTTTTGAACAAATTCAAAACCTTTTTCGGCAATTTCGTTTCTTAAAGAAGCATTGCTTAAAAGCAGGTTAATTTTTTCCGCTAGTTCACTAGCATTATTGGGATCGATATATATACTGTTTGGACCACCAGCCTCAGGGAAAACTCCAAATTTGTTTGTTATTACGGGTACTTTAGAATACAAAGCCTCAATAATTGGGATTCCAAATCCTTCAAAGATTGAGGGATAAACAAATACTGTAGCCAATTGGTAGGTTATTGCTAGCTCTTTACTACTTAAACCTTTGAGGAAAATAACCTTATGACTGATATTATTTTCTTTACAATGCTTTTTGATGTCATCACTATATTTAGTCTCTTTTCCTACTATTACTAGAGTTGTGTCAAGGTTTTGAATAGCTTTAACAATTAAGAGTGCATTTTTTCGTTCTTCAATCGTACCTACATTTAATACGAATTGTTGGGGAAGGTCATATTTTTTAACTACTTCATTTTTCGCTTCGACTGTGTAATCGTTTTTAAAAACGTCTTGGCAGCCTTGGTATATCACTTCTATTTTTTTAGAATCAATACCCAAATAGGTGATTATATCTTTCTTCGTTTGTTCACTTATAGCGATAATTTTGTCGGCTGCATTCGCTGCTTTTTTGAATTTCATAAAATGAATCTTTCTATCAAAAAAGGAATACAAATGAGGATAACGTAGGAATATCAAGTCGTGGATTGTTACAACACTTTTAATATTGTTTGCTTTTAATCCCATAGGTAATTCTCCAGAAAGTCCATGGAATAGTACGATTTTATCTTGTAATAAATCTCTTATTATTCCTTTTTGACGCCAATAATTTTTGAATTTTTTATGAAGTGTATTTTCTGGGAACTTTTCGATTACGGACTTATTATTTGCTGTAAATAGTTGTGTTTTAGCTTCTTTTGGATTGTACAAATAGTAAGTATTATCAGTGAAATAATTACTTAATCCCTTGATAATGTCACGACTATAGTTTCCTAATCCGGTCCGATTATGAAAGACTCGTTTTGCCTCGTATCCAATTTTCATATTGTTTTTGGTTTTGCTTTTTTACTTCGAATATGCTAAAAAAAGAGATTTTTTTTTACAGTTAATTTATTTAATTGCAAACTAATTGAAATATATATTAATTTTAACTTTTTATTATCAAAATTAATAATTTTTAATAAATTCTACTGATGCCAAAACGGTTTTTGCTGCCAATAATGATGTACCACAGTATAGTTACTGATTGCAATCAAAGTGTTGATTTATCGATTTCGTTGAAAAAGTTAGAACAACAATTAGAGTACTTAGTGGATCAAAAGTTCACAACATTTCATTTCTCAGAATTAGAGCAATTAAAAAAAATACCTCCAAAAAGTGTTATGCTAGTTTTTGATGATGTGACTGAATGTCATTTAAAACATGCTTACCCTTTATTGAAAAAATACAATTTAAAAGCCACATTTGCTGTTCCTTTTAAATATATCGGTCAAACTGATAAATGGAATGACGGAACCAAGAATATTATGTGCTTGGAACAAATAAAAAGTCTAGATGCTACTATTGTAGAACTTGCTCAACATTCCTATGAACATCGCCCTTATAGTTCCCTAACTAAATTCGAAATCGATGAAGATTTCGCTAATTCTAATTCAGTTATTTCGAATGAACAATTAAAAGTAGCTCCTGTTTTGGCCTATCCTTATGGTAACTTTCCAAAAAAAGGACTTGCTAACCAAGAATTCAAAAAGTCGTTAGAAGAACATAATATTAAATTTGGACTTCGAATTGGCAACCGACCTAATTTTTTTCCTTTTAAGGATAATTATGAGATTAAACGAATAGATGTCAAAGGTCAGGATAGCCTACTTGCATTCAAAATAAAATTAAGAATTGGAAAAATAGGTTTGTTTTAAACTAAAAAGGATTTGGAGTTAACCAAATCCTTTTTGGATTTTTATGGTTTTATACCGCTACGTCGTATTCGCGTAACGCGTTATTTAATGAGGTTTTTAGATCAGTAGAAGGTTTGCGCGTACCGATGATCAAAGCACAAGGCACTTGAAATTCGCCAGCAGCAAACTTTTTAGTATAACTTCCTGGAATAACCACTGAACGAGCAGGAACAAACCCTTTCATCTCCACAGGTTCATCACCAGTTACATCAATAATTTTAGTAGAAGCTGTCAAACATACATTAGCACCTAATACTGCTTCTTTTCCAACATGAACTCCTTCAACTACGATACAACGAGAACCAATAAAAGCACCATCTTCGATAATAACTGGAGCTGCTTGCAAAGGCTCTAAAACACCACCAATACCAACACCACCGCTTAAGTGAACATCTTTACCAATTTGAGCACAACTACCTACAGTTGCCCATGTATCCACCATTGTACCGGCATCAACATATGCACCAATATTCACATAACTTGGCATCATGATAACACCACTTGAAATGAAAGATCCATAACGTGCAGATGCACCTGGAACCACACGAACACCTTTTTCAGCATAGTCTTTTTTCAACAACATCTTGTCGTGATATTCAAAAATTCCTGCTTCCCAAGTTTCCATTTTTTGAATAGGGAAGTACATTACCACCGCCTTTTTTACCCATTCGTTTACTTGCCATCCATCACCAACAGGCTCAGCAACGCGTAACGTACCTGCGTCTAAAAGTGCAATAACTTCTCTAATAGCATTAGTTGTAGTTTCTTCTTGTAGCAAAGCTCTGTTTTCCCAAGCTTGCTCTATAATTGTTTGTAATGAATTCATTTTTTTAAGATTTTTGACAAAGATATGTTTTTTAAGCAAAAGCAAAATAGAGATTTGTTTTGAAAATGTTAGAAATGTAACTTTAAACGACTATTGATTCTACCAGCTTTTCTTTTCAGGGTAGTAAGTTGAATTGTTTAAATGCTTAATTTAGCAGTCTCTAAAACAAAATAAATGCCAAGAATTCTCGCTATTGATTACGGACAAAAACGAACTGGAATTGCGGTTACTGACGAAATGCAAATTATTGCCTCAGGACTAACAACAGTTCCCAGTGCAACAGCAATTGCTTTTTTAAAAGACTATTTTTCAAAGGAAAAAGTTGAGGCTGTATTGATTGGTGAACCCAAACAAATGAATGGGCAGCCATCAGAAAGTGCTTCGATAATCAAAGGTTTTGTTACTCATTTTACCAATCATTTCCCAGAGATGAAGGTAATTCGTGTCGATGAGCGTTTTACTTCTAAAATGGCATTTCAGTCGATGATAGATAACGGGATGAAAAAAAAGCAACGTCAAAACAAGGCGTTAATTGATGAGATTTCAGCTACTATTATGCTACAAGATTACTTAAACAGAAAACCATTTTAATTCCGATTTAGTAGATAAAAATAACTACAAATATTTTTTTGTTAAATCTGTTTTAAACCACACTTTTATACTTTTTTTTGGAACTATATAAAGTATCTTTGCATTTTAAAAAAATGTGCTATGCCTGATACAATTATTCGTTCAAATACTGATGTCATTCTAATAGGAGCCGGAATTATGAGTGCTACTCTAGGACTGATGCTAAAAGAGTTACAACCAGATATTAAAATCGAGATTTTTGAGAGATTAGATATTGCAGCTGCCGAAAGTTCGGATGCTTGGAATAATGCAGGAACGGGGCATTCAGCCTTTTGTGAATTAAATTATACACCTGAAAAAGAGGACGGTTCTATTGATCCTAAAAAAGCAATAAGTATCGCCGAGTCTTTTGAAGTATCTCGTCAGTTTTGGTCTTACCTTGTTCAAGAAAATAAAATTACTGCACCTGAAAATTTTATAAAAAGAGTGCCGCATATGAGCTTCGTGTGGGGAGCTGAAAATGTAACTTTCCTAAAAAATCGTTTTGATACCTTACAAGCCAATCCTATTTTTAAAGAGATGACTTTTAGCACTGATTTTGCTCAATTGAAGGAGTGGATGCCATTAGTTATGGAAGGTCGCCCAGAATCAGGAGAAGTAGCAGCAACCAATATGCCTATTGGTACTGATGTAAACTTTGGTGAATTAACGCGCAGTATGTTCAATTACTTAACTAGTTTAGACGGTGTAACCATGCACTTTCACAACGAGGTTAGAAAAATTGACAAACGTGATGATGGTAGATGGAGACTAAAAGTAACCGATTTATCGTCAGGTGAAAAGAAAAAAATATATACAAAGTTTGTTTTTATAGGCGCAGGTGGTGGTTCTTTGCCATTATTAGAAAAAGCCGATGTTCCTGAAGGAAAAGGGTATGGTGGTTTCCCAGTAAGTGGGCAGTGGCTTAAATGTACCAATCCAGAGGTGATTGCTAAGCACGAAGCTAAGGTTTATGGTAAAGCAAGTGTAGGCGCACCACCAATGTCAGTTCCGCATATTGATTCTAGAATGATCGATGGTCAAAAAGCGTTACTTTTTGGACCTTTCGCGGGATTTTCAACTCGATTTTTGAAAAATGGATCCTATTCAGATTTACCGTTATCAATCAAACCCGATAATATTTACCCAATGATTGTTGCCGGGATTAAAAATATTCCGCTTACAAAATATTTGATTCAACAAGTAAGACAGTCTCCTAAAGACCGTATAAATGCACTACGAGAATATGTTCCAAGTGCTCGATCTAAGGATTGGGTTTTAGAACGCGCCGGCCAAAGAGTACAAGTTATTAAAAAGGATGAGAAAGAAGGTGGAATTTTAGAATTTGGAACGGAGGTAATCAATACTGCTGATGGTAGTTTAGCTGTTTTGTTAGGAGCTTCGCCAGGTGCTTCAACAGCGGTGTCTATCATGGTGGATTTAGTGGATCGCTGTTTCAAGGCTCAATTAGCAACTCCTGAGTGGCAAGCAAAAATGAAAGCAATGATTCCTTCATTCGGCCAAACTTTAAATGATAAACCAGCACTACTTGCTGAAATCAGAAATCATACAGCTACCGTTTTACAATTAAATAAGTAATTATATCATGAATCCCAATATTTTATTGGGATTCATTTTTTGTATCTAATAGTACTCTCGTAGTCTTTAAAATATTTTCAGATAAACTCGTTAGCCAAATCAACTGTTCGATTACGAGTTGAGCTTCCTCCATTTTTGATTTTATATCGGTTTTACCATCTGCTGAAGCTGTTGTTATTTCTTCTTCCCTAATAGAATTAAGTTCAATGAAGCGCTTTTCTGAATTAGTAGAAACAAGATCCAATTGGGATGGGGCTATAATCTCATTATTTAAAATCATAATCGCCGTATCTAAGTTGCGAGTAACAGCATCAACAACTTCATTAAATGCGGCTGAGGCTTCTGTCGTTTTATGTGATTGCATGTAGGTACCTAGCGAAGCAAGCGATGATAATAAAGAGTGATTCAGTACTGTTAGTTTATAAATCTGCTGTAATCTATTTTGCTTTGATTTAGGTTCTTGAATCATTCTTTGAAACGATGCCATTAAATTTCCTATTTCGACAAATGCTTCCTTTCGTGCTAATCGATAAGCGGTTGTAACCTCTCCTTTCTTGTTGTATAAAATCGAAATTTGATGCAAGTACGTTCTGTTTGCCCCGATGGCTTTACTAATGTAATTTGGCACATTTAAAAATTCCCAAGAAGGCCAAATGAAATAATTCGCAAAAAATGATAGTAAGGCACCAACAACGGTGTCTAAAATGCGATACTGAATGACATCAGTAATATTAGGCGTTAATATAGCGTAGATAAAAACCACATAAATGGTAACGAAGGTAGCTCCAATTTTATAGTTGCTAGGAGTATAAGTAAAACCCAAAAGCATGGCCAAAATCGCCAAACTAACGGTCACCCTGGTATCTTGAACAAATAAAAGTACTCCAAAAGCAATAGCACCTCCTAATAAAGTGCCAAATATGCGGTGGTAAGTTCGCTGTTTTGTTAGGCCGTATCCGGGACGCATAATCACCACAATGGTTAGCAAGATCCAGTAGGTATTTTGAAAAGGTAAAAATTGGCCAACAATAAAACCAATTAATATGGTAATTGTTAACCGTAGGGAATGCCTAAATACGGTCGAGGAAAAGCTTATGTTTTCGATTAAAGTACTCCACAAATAGGTGTTAGGAGCAATAAATTTCTCTAAATCTTTATCTCGGCCTTTTAGTTCATTTAGTGGGATGCTTTCTAAAAATGCACGCTCGATCGTTTTAATTTTTTCGGCTTGTTTTTCGGCATAATGCAACATATTCGTTAGCATTAAAGCTCCTTCTGCTACATCCTCAAGCTGTGACTGCTTTTCATATTCGGTTATAGCAAGCTGTAATTTTTGCAATTCCTTTAGTAAATTATGCTTAGGGGTATACTGGCTATTATTTTCCATGCTTTTACCTATTTTTTTGAGGCAAGAAGCGAGTTTATACGCAAGATTTTGATAGGTTTCTAAAACTTGAGGATGTGCATCAAATTTTTGATGTAATTTGTTATGATCAAATGAGGTGGCAACAGCTAATTCCATTATTTCCACAAGAGAAATAAAGGAGATAAGCATTTTTCTGTTTTGATTTGAAGAGCCTACATTGGTTCGGTTTCTTATCAAAACTTCTCTAATATTTTCGTGAATAGTATTTAATTCAACTTGATAAAATAATTGTTTTTTGGTAATGGCTTTTCGATCCGAGTTCAACTCCCACAAGTCGCCTCTTAATTTTAAATATTTAGCTGTTAATACGATGCCTTGTGCTATTTGGAGTTGGATATAACGATGGGGCCTTAGATAAAAAAAAGCCAATGAAATTAAAAGGTAAAATAACCCACCTAAAAGTAATAACCCAGAGTATTGCAGCATTTCCCAGCCAGTATGCAAATGTGCGAAAGCAAGCGATATTGCCAGTAAACCCGAAAAAGAAACCATAGTTGCGCGTTGACCATACACCGAAATCATAGACAACAGAAATAGGAGAACTGCTAAAACAGGATAAAAAACCCATGGGTAAGGCTGTATCAAATTAATGATAAGATTCATAGTAGCAACGGTAAAAGTAGCTACTAACATGCCGTTTCGTTTGTGTTTTAAACTACTAGGGATGTCACTAGGATAAGTCAAAATCGCTCCTAAAGCTATCGTGAATCCAGTAGCAAAATTACCAAGGTAGCTAAATAGTAAAGCGGGTATAACTGCTGAAAAAGTTACTTTTAGTGCATTGGTAAAATGAGTACTGTCAATAAATTTCTTGATATTGGCAATCATAGGGTAAAGATTATTTTCAAAGGTACGGATTGTGCGATTTATCCATAATAAAATTGGCAGTTATTATAACCTATTAACAAAAAAAGACTAATTGTTAAAGATCCGATTATTCATTCTCTAAAATTTTACTATTTTTGCGCACCATATTTTAGGCAGTAGTGCTGTTATTTATGGCAAATAAATCTTAATACAAGAATAATGATTTTACCAATTGTAGGTTATGGAGATCCAGTTTTGAGAAAGGTAGCAGAAAATGTATCTGTTGAGTTCCCTGACTTGAAAGATACTATCGTAAATATGTACGAAACCATGTATAACGCTAATGGCGTTGGTTTAGCAGCTCCACAAGTTGGGAAAGCGCTTCGTATATTCGTAATAGACACGACTCCTTTTAGCGATGATGAAGATCTAGATTCAACGGAGCAAAAACAATTAAATGGCTTTAAGCGCACTTTTATCAATGCTAAAATGATAAAAGAAGAAGGTGAACTATGGGCTTTCAATGAAGGTTGCCTTAGTATTCCAGATGTTCGTGAAGACGTTTATAGAAATCCTACAATTACTATCGAGTATTGCGAGGAGGATTTTGTAATGAAAACGGAAGTTTTTGACGGACTGATTGCCCGTGTTATTCAGCATGAATACGATCATATCGAAGGGATTTTGTTTACAGATAAGATTTCGTCCTTAAAAAAACGATTGATCCAAAAAAAGCTTAAAAATATTATCGAAGGGAAAACATTTCAGGATTACCGCATGAAATTTTTCGGTAAAAAAGGGAGATAGGAAAGGAGTCGGTACAGTTTTTGGAGCAGAACACAAATATAATTCAAATTGAATTCTTAATAAAATAAATAAAATGAATTTAGAAAAAATATTATCCATTTCAGGAAAGCCAGGTTTATATGTTTTAAAAGTACAAACGCGTACTGGTTTTGTTGCAGAATCATTAGCTGATGGAAAAAAAATATCAGTAAGTCTTAAAAGCAACGTAAGTTTATTATCAGAGATTTCAATTTATACGTATGAAGGCGAGAAACCTTTAGTAGAAATCATGAAAAACATTGCTGCTAAAGAAAGTAACGGGCCAGCTATCTCTCATAAAGAAGATAATGCTACTTTAATGAGTTATTTCAGAGAAGTGTTAGCTGATTTTGATGAAGAAAGAGTTTATCCTTCTGACGTAAAGAAAATTTTAAATTGGTACAACACTTTGCAAGCAAAAGGATTAGTTGTTGCAGAAGAAGTTTCTACTGACGCTGTTGTCGAAGAAGCTACAGAAGAAGTTGCTGCAAAACCAAAAAAAGACAAAAAAGTTAAAGAATAATTTTTCTTGAAACGATTAAAAATCCTGCTTTCTATACCGTTTAGAAAGTGGGATTTCTTATTTTTACCCAATAGCGAAATACCTAAAGATTTAAATTAAAACGACATGACCACAAGACAAAAGCAACTGGAAGCCTTTGGCAGATTATTAGATATCATGGATGATTTGCGCGAAAAATGTCCTTGGGACAAAAAGCAAACCATGCAAAGTCTGCGTCATTTAACAATCGAAGAAACCTATGAGTTAGGCGATGCCATTTTAGATAATGATTTAGTCGAAGTAAAGAAAGAGCTAGGTGACTTAATGTTGCACCTTGTGTTTTATACTAAAATAGGAAGCGAAACGAATGATTTTGATATCGCAGATGTTTGCAATGAAATATGTGAAAAACTAATACACCGCCATCCTCATATTTACAGCGATACTGTAGTAGCTGACGAGGAAGAAGTAAAGCAAAATTGGGAAAAGCTAAAATTAAAAGAAGGCAGATCTTCCGTTCTTGAAGGTGTGCCTAAAAGTTTACCAGCCTTAGTAAAGGCCAGTCGCATACAGGAAAAGGTACGAGCAGTAGGGTTTGATTGGGAGCAACCTGAGCAAGTGTGGGAGAAAGTTCAGGAGGAATTAGATGAGTTTCAAGTGGAAGTCAAGGCCGGAGATCAGGATAAAATGGAAGCAGAATTTGGCGATGTATTATTTTCGATGATAAACTACGCTCGTTTCCTCAAAATTAATCCCGAAGATGCATTAGAGCGTACCAATAAAAAATTCATCAACCGTTTTCAGTATTTGGAAAGTAAAGCTGGAGAATTAGGCAAACCTTTAATGGACATGACTTTAGAAGAGATGGATGTTTTTTGGGAAGAAGCGAAGCGGCTTCCCAAAAAATAGGAATCAGAAAATCTATGATTTTCATATGCTCTAAATTGGGAAGAAGCTAAAAAACTATAAGTAGTTATTTTTTAAAATTAGATTAAAATATAAAATGTCAGAAAACAAAACCGAATTAAAACGTTCATTAGGATTAATCGACGCTACAAGTTTAGTTGCGGGTTCCATGATTGGTTCCGGGATTTTTATTGTTACCTCGGCCATGGCGAGAGACATCGGGTCAGCGGCTTGGTTGCTAGTTATTTGGTTGGTAACAGGATTAATTACGGTGGCAGCGGCGCTTAGCTATGGCGAATTAGCAGGAATGATGCCTAAAGCGGGAGGACAGTTCGTTTACATCCAGCGTGCTTACGGTAGGTTGGTCTCTTTTTTATACGGCTGGACTGTTTTTACAGTCATTCAAACAGGGGTAATAGCAGCTATAGCGGTCACTTTTGCCAACTACTCAGCTATATTTTTCCCACGACTAGATGATGTTATTTTTACCGTTGGAAATAGCTTTGTGTTTACGAATAGTAAACTATTTGCTGTTTTTAGTATCATTTTACTTACTTATATCAATACTCAGGGTGTTCAAAGCGGAAAAACAGTCCAGTTAATCTTAACTTCAGCTAAGTTAATTGCGCTTTTTGCATTGATTGTTCTGGGATTGTATGTTGGTTTGCAAACCGATATTCTCTCAAACAATTTTGCTACTATGTGGGAGGCGAGTAAAACAGTTGTAAACCCAAACGGTACTATAACAGTTACTAAACTTACCGGTATGGCATTGTTGGGAGCAGCGGGAGCCACCATGATTAACTCTTTGTTTTCAAGTGATGCTTGGAACAACGTTACTTTTATCGCTGGAGAAATTAAGGAACCGAAAAAGAATATTCCGCGTAGTTTATTTCTTGGAACACTGATAGTAACGATTATTTATGTCTTGGCAAATGTAGCATATTTGGCTTTGTTACCGATGCAAGGAAGTCCAGGCGCAACAAAAGCATTTGAAAACGGAATCATGTTTGCCAGCAACGATAGAGTAGGAGCGGCGGCAGCGGGAATGATTCTAGGAAATGTGAGTGTATTTGTAATGGCTGCCTTGATCATGGTATCTACTTTTGGCGCTAATAGCGGATTGATATTGTCTGGAGGTAGATTGTTTTACGCTATGGCAAAAGATGGATTGTTTTTTAAACAAGCTACGGAGCTAAATAAGAATCAGGTTCCAGCAAAAGCATTATGGGTTCAATGTATTTGGGCAAGTGTATTAGCTGTTTCGGGTAAGTTTGGCGATTTGTTAACCTATGCTACTTTTGCTTCTTTATTATTTTATATTTTAACGATAATTGGAGTCTTTGTTTTGAGAAAAAAAGAGCCTAACATGGAACGTCCTTACAAAGCATTTGGTTACCCATTTATACCTGCAATCTATATTTTAGTTACGGTTGCTATATGTGTTACTTTACTAGTTTACGATACCTTCAATACCGGTTTAGGTTTAGGAATTGTGGCGCTAGGAGTTCCAGTATATTATTTAGTTATGAATAAAAAGTAAGTATCAGTCGGCTAGTTTTTTCAGCATGTTGTGATCTTTCAAAGCTATTTTCTTTCCGATTAAATCGATCAAATTACTTTTCTTGAAATCAGATAAAAGTCGAATACAACTTTCTGTAGCGGTACCAATCATGCTTGCTAATTCATCCCGAGATAGTTGAATTTTTAATGTGCCATCTGTGTTTGTACCAAAAGTGTTTTCTAGATATAATAAGGTTTCAGCAAGACGTTGCTTAACGGTTTTTTGAGCCATATTAACCATATGTCCGTCGGCATCTTTTAAATCACCGCAAATAGTTTTCATTACATTCATTGAAAACTGATTGTTTGTGTCAAAAAAACTCATGACCTCCGCTTTAGGAATAAAGCATACTTGCATATCCTCTAACGCCACTGCGCTTAGGTTAACAGGCTCTTCGCTGATCATAGAACGCTGACCTAATAATTCACCTTTAGTTACTAATTTGACAATTTGGTCTTTACCATTGGGACTTAATTTGGTTAGTTTACAAACACCGTCTTTTATGCAAAAAATACCATTAACATTTTCTCCTTCCTCAAAAATCACTTCTCCTTTTTTGATAACACGAGACGTTTTGCAACCAGCTAAATGAACTAATTGATCTTTGTTTAAAGCTTTTAAAGAACTAAATTCTCTAACAATACATTGTTCGCATTTACTCATTTTAAAGAAAATTTTTATTGTATCACAAATTTAGAGCTTTAATATGATATAAGTCATATATTTTTTAACAATCGTTTAGGTTCTTTGCGTTAGGTAAATGAGCAAAAGTATGGACACACATAACTGTTTCCATTGTGGATTAGAGAGTATAAAATCAGAAGAAATTATTTTTGATGATAAAATATTTTGTTGCAACGGTTGTAAAACAGTGTACGAAATTTTTAGTGTCAATGATATGACCTGTTATTATGATTTCGAAAATTCCCCTGGAAGTACACCACTAGACATAACTGGTAAATATGAATTTTTAGATAATGCAGCTATTATTTCCAAATTATTGGATTTTCAAGAAGCTTCAACCGCTGTGGTTTCACTTAGTATTCCTCACATTCATTGTAGCTCGTGTATTTGGATTCTGGAAAATTTACAACGTCTTCAAGAAGGAATAAGTACTTCGCAGGTTAATTTCCCTGAAAAAAAGGTTCGTATTACTTACAATCCTGAAGCGGTTTCTCTAAAAACGATAGTGTATTTATTAAGTTCCATTGGTTACGAACCTTACATTAGTTTGGAAAATTATGAAACCGGAAAAGAAAATGTTGATCGAAGTTTAACTTATAAACTAGGAGTTGCCTTCTTCTGTTTTGGGAATATTATGCTGCTTTCTTTCCCAGAATATTTCGAGGTGAAAGAGTTTTGGTTAGACAGTTTTAAGCCTTTTTTTAGAGCTTTAATCTTTGCATTATCACTCCCTGCGTTTTTCTATTCTGCTTCCGATTATTATGTTTCGGCTTATAAAAGCATAAAATCACGAATGCTAAATATCGATATTCCCATTGCATTGGGGATTATTGTCATGTTTATTAGGAGTACGGTCGATATTTTATTCGATTATGGATCAGGCTTTTTTGATAGTTTAACGGGTTTGATCTTTTTCATGCTTCTAGGGAAAATGTTCCAAATTAAAACGTATAGTTTTTTAAGTTTCGAAAGAGACTTTAAATCCTATTTTCCAATAGCAATTACTAGAATCAATAGTGATGCTTCTGAAGAGAGTGTGCCCATTTATGATATTCAAAAAGGAGATCGATTATTAATTAGAAATCAAGAACTTATCCCTGTGGACGGAATATTAATTAGCGATAAAACCGCCATTGACTATAGTTTTGTCACCGGAGAAGCAGACCCTATCACTAAAAACTCAGGCGATAAAGTGTTTGCTGGAGGAAAACAAATGGGCAAAGTCATTGAAATGGAAGTCTTGCATTCAGTTTCGCAGAGTTATTTAACCCAATTGTGGAGCAACGATGTTTTTCAGAAAAAATTTGAGAGAAACCACAAAACAATAACTGATACGATTAGCAGGTATTTTACTCCAGCATTGTTGTCTATTGCTTTTTTAGCCTTTGGTTATTGGATTTTTATTGATACTAATACCGCTTTTAATGTTTTCACCGCCGTGCTCATTGTCGCTTGTCCTTGTGCGCTGGCGCTGACCGCTCCGTTTACTATGGGAAATGTACTTAGAATAGTAGGCAAGCAGCAGTTTTATCTTAAAAACGCCTTAGTTATTGAACAATTAGCTGCAATTGATACGATAGTTTTTGATAAAACGGGAACGATTACGACTAATAAGAAATCAAACATAGTCTATGAAGGAGAGGCACTTTCGAATAAAAACATTGTACTGTTGAAAAATGTTCTTCGAGCGAGTAATCACCCTTTGAGCCGAATGTTATATGATCATTTGCCAGAGAGTGCAAAAATAAAAACTACTCATTTTGAAGAAATTACTGGACAAGGGATTCTAGCGACAATCGAAGGAGTTGAGGTGCAAATAGGTTCAGGGATTTTTGTCGAAAATAAAACAGAAACTAATAATTTACAAACAGCTGTTCATGTGAAAATTGAAGGTATTTACTTGGGGAAATACATTTTTAATAATCAGTATAGAGAAGGCTTAGAGTTGCTGTTTAAAAACCTTAAAGCGCATTATCAAATCAAAGTTTTATCAGGTGACAATGAAGGAGAGCGAGGGATTCTAGAAGAATTGTTACCTAAAGGGACAGAACTTATTTTTAACCAAAAACCTGAGCAAAAATTAGAATTCATCAAAGAACTTCAAGATAGTGGTCGCAATGTGATGATGGTGGGCGATGGATTAAATGATGCTGGAGCTTTAGCACAAAGTAATGTGGGAATCTCGATTTCTGAAAATGTCAATGTTTTTTCGCCAGCCTGTGATGCTATTCTCGAAGCCAAGCAATTCGAAAGTTTAGATTACTTTTTAAAACTTTCGAATAAGGCGATGCTAACAATTAAAATGAGTTTTGTGCTCTCGCTTTGTTACAACATAGTAGGATTGTCGTTCGCTATTACCGGAAAACTCGACCCATTAATAGCTGCTATTATCATGCCGTTGAGTACGATTACCATTGTGAGTTTTGTGACTGCAATGAGTAATTATTATGCGAAGAAATTAAAACAAAAATAAATTGCTAGAAAGAGCGGTTTTAGAGGTTAGTATGATAATTATCATATTTAGTACGGGAGTAACAAACTAATTTTGTTAACATAATTTTAAGGTATGAGTGTTATTTATTTATTGATAGGAATTAGCATCTGTGTCGCAATTGGTTTTTTTGTAGCATTTATTATTGCTGTAAAAAGTGGTCAGTACGACGATGATTACACGCCTTCAGTACGAATGCTATTTGACGACGAACTCAAGAAAACACCCAAAACAGAAATACAAACAATAAAAGAAAAACAAATTTAATTATGGAAATGCAGCAGTTTTATTATGACAACAAAATTGTAAAGAATTTCATTTACGCCACCATTCTTTTTGGTGTCGTGGGAATGCTTGTAGGGCTTACGCTTGCTACGATGTTTCTTTTTCCTAACTTGACTGACGGTATTTCCTGGTTGAGCTACGGAAGATTAAGACCTTTACATACCAATGCCGTTATTTTTGCTTTTGTAGGAAACGCATTTTTTGCAGGAATGTATTATTCGATGCAGCGTTTGTTAAAAGCGAGAATGTACAGCGATTTTTTAAGTAAGCTTCACTTTTGGGGATGGCAATTAATTATTGTAGCCGCTGCAATCACATTACCTTTAGGCTATAGCAGCTCAAAAGAGTATGCTGAACTGGAATGGCCTATTGATATTGCAATTACTTTTATTTGGGTAGTGATGGGTATCAATATGATAGGAACCATGATTAAAAGGAGAGAGCGTCATTTGTATGTAGCAATCTGGTTTTACTTAGCCACTTTTGTAACTGTTGCAGTGTTGCACATCTTCAATAACCTGGAGATACCCGTATCTTGGTTTTCAATGAAAAGTTATTCTGTATATGCAGGTGTACAAGATGCTTTAGTACAGTGGTGGTACGGTCATAATGCCGTGGCCTTTTTCTTAACGACACCATTTCTAGGACTGATGTATTACTTTATTCCTAAAGCAGCAAACCGCCCGGTATACTCTTATAGATTGTCTATTGTGCATTTTTGGTCTTTGATCTTTATTTATATATGGGCAGGACCGCACCACTTACTCTATTCTGCTTTACCTAACTGGGCTCAAAATTTAGGAGTTGCTTTCTCGATAATGTTACTTGCTCCATCTTGGGGAGGTATGATTAACGGATTGTTGACTTTACGTGGCGCGTGGGACAAAGTGCGTGTGGAACCAGTACTTAAATTCTTTGTAGTAGCGATTACAGGTTATGGTATGGCCACTTTTGAAGGACCAATGTTATCACTTAAAAACGTAAATGCTATTGCGCATTTTACAGACTGGATTATTGCTCACGTACACGTAGGAGCTTTAGCTTGGAACGGATTTATGGCTTTTGGTATGATTTATTGGCTAGTTCCAAGAATGACTAAAGGACCTTTATTTTCTACTAAATTGGCCAATTTCCATTTTTGGATAGGAACATTAGGAATCATATTATATACGTTACCAATGTACGTTGCCGGTTTCTTACAGGCTTCAATGTGGAAACAATTCAATCCAGACGGAACGTTAACTTACGGTAACTTTCTTGAAACTGTAACGCAAATTATGCCAATGTATTGGATGCGTGCAATAGGAGGTACTTTATACCTTGCAGGAATGCTCGTATTAGTTTATAACATTACCAAAACGATTATGGCTAATGAAACTATTGAAGATGAATTAGCTGAAGCGCCTGAATTACAAAAAATTAGTAGTAGTCGTATTAAAGGTGAAAAATTCCACCCTTGGTTAGAAAGAAAACCAATTCAATTAACCATTCTTGCAACAATAGCCATATTAATTGGAGGGGTTATCCAAATTGTACCTACGATTATGGTAAAATCAAATATACCTACAATTGCAAGTGTAAAACCGTACACTCCTTTAGAATTAGAAGGTCGTGATTTATATATTAGAGAAGGTTGCGTGGGATGTCACTCGCAATCAGTACGACCATTTCGTTCAGAGGTGGAACGTTATGGACCACAATCTAAAGCAGGAGAGTTTGTTTACGATCACCCGTTTTTATGGGGATCAAAACGTACAGGCCCTGACTTGTTAAGAGTAGGAGGTAAGTACAACGATAACTGGCACTTTAACCACATGTGGAATCCTCAAAGCACATCAGCAGGATCGATAATGCCAGGCTACAAATGGCTGTTTGATAATGAGCCGTTGGATATATCTGATATCGAAGCTAAAATGAGAGTCATGCAAACATTAGGGGTTCCTTATAGTGATGCTGAGGTTGCTAATGCTAGAGTTGCTATTAAAGAGCAATCTCAAAAAATTGAGGACAATCTAAATGCTGATCCTGATTTCGTGAAAAGCTATGCCGACAGCAAGAAGAAAGCTGCAGCAAAAGGAGAAGAATTTGTTCCAATGCATCAACGTGAGATTACAGCTTTAATTGCTTACATCCAGAGGTTGGGTACTGATATTAAAGTAAAAGATAAAAAGTAATTTACTAAACGTTCTAAGACTTTAAGGTGGCGAGTCGCTAAGTAGCTGCAATACCTCAGAAAATTAGAGTCTTAGGACCTAAGTAACTTAAAAACTAAAAATATGTTCGAACAAGTTAAGCACAACATGGAAACAATCTCGGGAGTAGAAATTTACCCGGTCATTTCGTTACTAATTTTCTTTAGCTTTTTTGTAGGTCTGGCCTTTTGGGTGCTTTCTTATAAAAAGGAAAAGATAGATGAAATGAGTCATATTCCTTTTGAAGAGAAACTGTAATGACCTAATCATTAGAGTTGAAAACCAAAACATAATTTAAATAAATAATCAAATCTAGTGGTAGTTTGCCTTTTAAATAGCTACGACCGCCCTAGATTTCAAAACAATTAATATGAAAAAATTAATCCCACCATACGTAAGAGTACTCGTAATCTTCTTTTTCGTATTTGGCGCAATGGAGTATTTCATAGATTCAGGCGAACAACCGGCATTTATTAGGTATCCTATGGTTTCTTTATTCTTATTCGTATTTCTATTTCTACTGATAGCGGTCGAAATTACACTGCAAGCTATTGAAAACATACTGTATCAAATGCTAAGTGAGGAAGAAAAAGAAAAAGCAGCACTAGAGGCTATGGCAAGTTATAAGGATAGTGCATGGTTTAAAAATTTGATGCAAAAACTAACTAGAACCGAACCTATCGAAAATGAACTTGATATTTTGTTGGATCATGATTATGACGGTATAAAGGAGCTAGATAATAATTTACCACCTTGGTGGGTGTATCTTTTTTATGCAAGTATTGTTTTTGGAGCAGTTTACTTAATTCGATTCGAAATCATGGGAGCAGACAACCAAGAAATGGAGTTGAAAAAAGAGTTGGCTCAAGCCAAAATTGACGTTGCAGAATACATGAAAACAGCTCCAGATTTAATGGATGAGAAAACAGTTACTGTCCTCACAGAAGCAGCTGAATTAGCAGAAGGAAAAACTATTTTCACTACTAATTGTGCTGCTTGTCATAGAGCAGATGCAGGCGGACAAATTGGTCCCAATTTAACCGATGATCGTTGGATTTTAGGTGGTGGCATAAAAAACATATTTCATACAATTACCAATGGAGGTCGAGACGGAAAAGGGATGATTGCTTGGAAAGGAACCTTGAAACCAAAAGAGATTCAAAAAGTAGCCAGCTATATTTTGTCCTTAAAAGGTAGTAATCCCGTTGATCCAAAAGCGCCAGATGGTGAGGTTTGGGTTGATGAAACAGCTACAACTCCTGCTGCTAAATAAGAATAGCCTCATTTGAACATATAAGTCATGTAAGTTTTTTGAACTATTTTGTTAATAATAAATAGTGATAAATATTTGAATAAGTTTCTTAGTAGTAAAAGTAAATCGCTTTAGAGGGCTTACAAGACTTATATGTTTTAAATTAAATACCAATCAAAATGTCAAAATTACCAGACGAAGCGTTTAGAGATACCATCGGAACCATTGATGAAGAGGGTAAAAGAAAATTTGTTTTTCCAAAAAAACCTTCAGGTAAATTTTATGATTACCGTAAGTGGGTTAGTTATTTTCTATTAATTATTTTAGTAGCTAATCCGTTTGTAAAAATTAACGGAAACCAGTTCATGATGTTTAACATCTTTGAACGCCGTTTTAATATTTTTGGTTTTCCTTTTTGGCCACAAGATTTCTACATTTTTGTATTATTCATGATTGTAGGCGTTGTTTTTGTGATTTTGTTTACGGTCATTTTTGGCCGCATTTTTTGTGGGTGGATTTGTCCGCAGACTATTTTTCTAGAAATGGTTTTTAGACGCATTGAATATTGGATCGAAGGAGATCGTGGTGCTCAAATCAGGTTATCAAAACAAGAATGGAATGCCGAAAAAATAAGAAAGAAAGGAGTCAAATGGTTTATCTTTCTAATTATTTCTTTTGCTATTGCCAATGTGTTTTTAGCCTATATTATTGGTAGTGATGCGCTCCTACAAATGATTGAAGAAGGACCAACAACCCACCTAAGTACCTTAGTTGCTTTGTTACTATTTACAGCTGTATTCTATTTTATTTTTGTGTGGTTTAGAGAGCAAGTGTGTATTATCGCTTGTCCTTACGGAAGATTACAAGGTGTTTTACTAGATAATAAGTCGATAAATGTAGCTTACGACTTTGTCCGTGGCGAAAAAGAAGAAGGTCGTGCTAAATTCAATAAACAAGAAGATAGAGCTAGTTCAGGAAAAGGGGATTGTATTGATTGTAAGCAATGTGTTAATGTATGTCCTACTGGTATTGATATTCGAAATGGTACACAGTTAGAATGTGTTAATTGCACCGCTTGTATTGATGAGTGTGATACAATTATGGACAGTGTGGGTTTACCTAAAGGGTTAATTCGTTATGCTTCTGAGGATGAAATTGAAAAAAATGAGCCTTTTAAGTTCACTGCTAGAATGAAAGGATACTCCGCAGTATTGTTAATTCTAATTGGCATTTTGTCAGGATTGTTGTTTCTACGAACAGAAGTTGAAGCTGTTATTCTTCGATTACCTGGTCAGTTGTTTGAGCACAAAGGCGAGAACATTAGTAATGTTTTTACTTACAAGGTGATCAATAAAACGGATAATGATTTTAATGATGTTCATTTTAAACTTGTTGGGATTAAAGGAACTTTAAAACTAGTTGGGAACCAACATTTCAAGGTCGTAAAACAAGGGATGACTAGTGGTACTATATTTATCGAAATCAACCAATACCTACTCGAAGAAGATAAAACAAAATTAAATATTGAATTGTATAACGGCGACAAAAAAATCGAAACTAGTACAACGAGCTTTTTAAGTCCGCGTAGTTTTGATTAGCACTACAAAAAAGACCAAAATACACTAAATCCAAATACAATGGAAAAGAATACAAGCAGTCAAATTAAAAGTCCGGAGGCTAGAAAAGGTTTCAAAATTAACTGGGGTGGTGGTATTGTCATTGCAATCGCGCTTTTTATGAGTTTTATACTCTACTTCGTTATTAAAGTGCAAATGAATTCTAAGTATGATAACGAATTAGTTGTTGAAGAATATTACAAGCACGACGCTAAATTTGGTGATGAGATGGTCCTAGTACAAAACGCTCATGATCTTGCTCAAAAACCTGTCGTATCCCAAACTAATGAAGGCGTAACTATTGTTTTCCCAGTAATTTATAAACCGGAAGCAATTAAAGGAAAAGTATCCCTATATAGACCGTCTATGAAAAATTTAGATTTTGAAATTCCTATTTCATTGTCTAATCCAACTTTGCTCATACCTAAATCAAGATTGGTAGGCGGTCGCTGGGATATTAATATGGAATGGCATTATGAAGGAAAAGCATACTTAACTAAGGAGACTATTTACATTAATTAGTGGCTAGTAATTAGTGAAGAGTAATTAGTAATTAGCGATTGGTAATTAGTAAATGAAGTGGGTTATAATTTAGATAAAAACATTTTGTTGACTTTCGATTTTCCGACTTCCAAGCTTTAGACTTAAAATATGTTATACACTGCTTTTATATTTGGATTGATTAGTAGTTTGCACTGCATTGGTATGTGCGGACCTATCGCTATGATGCTTCCTGTAGATCGTAATAACAAAGCCAAAAAAACGATTCAAATCATGACATACCATTTGGGCAGATTGACCGCTTATGGTACTATAGGGTTGGTTTTTGGTTTAGTGGGAAAAGGATTTTTTATGGCTGGATTACAACAAAAGATGTCCATTTTTATTGGAGTTGCAATGATTCTAATAGTTATAATTCCGGAAAGATCATTTGCAAAATATAATTTCTCGAAACCTGTTTTTCGATTACTATCAAAAATTAAACAAAATCTTGGAAGGCAGTTCAAAAACAAAAGTTATAAATCACTATTTACTATTGGTCTATTAAATGGCTTTTTGCCCTGCGGAATGGTTTATGTTGCCTTGTTTGGAGCCATTGCAATGCAAAGTGCTAGTTTAGGCGTGTTGTATATGGTTTTGTTTGGATTAGGAACAGTGCCTATGATGAGCGCAGTAGTTTATGCTAATTCATTTATTACACTACCTATTCGGAATAAAATTCAGAAAGCAATACCGTATGTAGCTGTCGTTATTGGTTGCTTATTTATTTTAAGAGGACTAGGATTAGGCATTCCCTATGTCTCACCTTCTACTATGAGTTTGTTTATACAAGCTAATCCCAATTGTCATTAAAAAAAAATTATTCAATTTAATAAAAACTAGATAAAATGGAAAGACACGATCTACTGCACGAATTCCCAGAATACACTGAGAAAATTCATGAAATGAAACTAAGCAATGCCCATTTTAGAAAATTATTTGATGAATACCATGAATTAGAACATGAAGTACACCGCGTTAATACAGATAATGAGGTGGTGACTGATGGGCATGCGCACGAATTGAAAGCGAAATTATTGTTTCTAAAAGATGAGCTGTACGCTATTTTGACTAAGGAGTAAATCGAGGACTTGCTTTTATCTCAGAAAGATAAGAAACCGCAAATTCACAAATTAGAAAGCTACTTAAGTATGCTAAATTTTCGAATTTGCGGTTTTCTTTTACAGTTATTTTCTTTTTAAAAGTAGATCAAATGCCATACCGAGTTTCTAAAATAAGGCTTACTATTTTTAAATTACTAATATTAAAAGATCAATTGTTTGGTAAATTAATCAAGCAAGCAATAGAGCGAAGGTTGAGCTACAGATAAAATTTAAAACCGCAAATTCACAAATTATAAAGCTACTTCAGTATGCTAAATTTTCGAATTTGCGGTTTTCTTTTACAGTTATTTTCTTTTTAAAAGTAGATCAAATGCCATACCGAGTTTCTAAAATAAGGCTTACTATTTTTAAATTACTAATATTAAAAGATCAATTGTTTGGTAAATTAATCAAGCAAGCAATAGAGCGAAGGTTGAGCTACAGATAAAATTTAAAACCGCAAATTCACAAATTATAAAGCTACTTCAGTATGCTAAATTTTCGAATTTGCGGTTTTCTTTTATTGTTATTTTCTTTTTAAAAGTAGATCAAATGCCATACAGAGTTTCTAAAATAGAGCTTATTATTTTTAAATTACTAATATTAAAAGATCAATTGTTTTGTAAATTAATCAAGCAATAGAGGGAAGGTTGAGCTAATGATAAAATTTAAAACCGCAAATTCACAAATTATAAACCTACTTAATTATGCTAAATTTGCGAATTTGCGGTTTTCTATTACCGTTATTTTCTTTTTAAATATACATCAAAAATCATACAGGTAATAGGCACAGGAAGTTTGCTAAATTTGCGGCTTACTATTCAATCTAAATAGTCATCGAAAATAAAGATGTTTCAGGCGCTTTTCTTTTCAAAAGAACATCAAAAGCCATACAGATATTACGAACATAAGGCTTGCCATTTTCAGTTACTTGTATACTGTCTTTCCTCAGGATTACCAAGCCGTCTCTTTCCATTTCTTGCAACTGAATTAGTATATCAGGAATCTCTTCAAAATAATTGTTTTTATTTTCCCATGAAGTTTCAAATTGACACATTAAGTTTAAAATATGTTTTCTAATAATCAAGTCTTCATTGGTTAAAAGATGCCCCCTGTAAATAGGTAGTTTGTCCCATTCTAACAGTTGATAATAATCCTCTAGACTCTTCTCGTTTTGAGCAAAACTATACCAACTGTCACTGATGGAAGAAACACCCAAACCAATCATTAGTTTCGTTTTTGAAGCACTATAACCCATAAAATTACGATGCAAGGAGCCACTTTTTGAAGCTTCGAATAAGCTGTCAGTTTCAAGAGCAAAATGGTCCATTCCTATTTCGTGATACCCATTTTTTAGTAAGAGCTCTTTTCCTATTTGGTACAATTCTCTTTTTTCTTTATCCTTTGGAATATCTTCATCTTTAAAACCACGTTGCCCGTTTCCTTTGATCCAGGGTACATGTGCATAACTATATAAAGCAAGCCTATCGGGTTGTAGCGACTTTGTTTTTTCAATGGTATCAATAATATCAGTACTAGTTTGAAAAGGAAGTCCAAAAATAAGATCATGACTTATGGAAGTATATCCGATCTCTTTTGCCCAAAAACTTACTTTTGCCACATTGTGAAAAGACTGTTCGCGATGAATTGCCTTTTGGACAATTGGTGAATAATCTTGCACACCAAAACTAACTCTTCTAAAACCTAGTTCATGTAATTTTTGTAGATGCTTGTATGTTGTGTTATTAGGATGGCCCTCAAAACTGAATTCGTGATTTGGCGCAATTGTAGCATAAGCCAAAATACCATTTATTAAATCTTCTAGATTTTTATTCGAAAAAAATGTTGGTGTTCCACCGCCCAAATGGATTTCTTTAATCATGGGCTTTTCCGGTAGCATTTTGCAATAAAGAGACCATTCCTTTAAAACAGCTTCGATGTAGGGATTTTCTACATCATGATTCTTAGTAATTCGCTTATGGCACCCGCAAAAAGTACACATGCTTTCGCAAAAAGGAAGGTGAATGTACAAGCTTATACCATCAGCACGATTACTTTCGTTGAATGATTTTTTTAATGTATCGATCCAGTTTTGATACTCAAATTCGGTTTCATTCCAGTAAGGGACTGTAGGGTAGCTAGTGTACCGCGGTCCTGGAACGTTATATTTTTGAATCAGGGATTTTTGCATGATCTATCTTTTTACTTCCTTCAAAAGTACTAGCATTACGCTAGATGTAAAATGATAATTATCATATTCAGTTGTTCCTATTTAGGTTGATCGTTTGTTTCAAGGCACAAAAAAAGCCTCAAACTACAATTAGTTTGAGGCTTCCTATTTTAAATTGAATCGTTTACTCTTGATTCAAACTGCGCAATTGCTTTAGCTTTTCTTTCCAAGTTTCTAAACTTTCTTTGTGAATAGCAATGTTCTTACGAACCTCTAAAACAATTGAATTCTCTTTTTTTGCATTTCTAGTATTAGTGAAAAACTGAATATTATTTTCCAATTGAAAAATTTCGTTTTGCACTTCCTCAATTTTACGCATGATAAATATTTTCTCGCCTTCTAATTTGCGCGTATCATTATTATCAGCTAAACTGTCGATTCTATTTGCAAAACGCATCATATCCGAATCTTTCTTACTCAAACTTAATTTATCAAAAAGAGCGTCTAATATTTTGTTGAATTTCCCTTCGATATGTCTTTTAGGAAACGGAACCTTTCCTATGTTTTTCCAGTTCTCAATATGCAATTTTATAGCATCAAGATCGGCTTTATGTTCTCCAACAAGTTGAAAATCTCTTATTTGTTCTAGGTATGCTTTCTTTTTTTCGAAAGCTTCCATTTCTTCCGCGTTATCTTCAGTTCTTTGTTCTTTCAGCTTATCAAAATAACCATTACAGGCCGCTTTAAATTCGCCCCAAACCTTATCAGAGTATTTGCGAGGAACGTGTCCTATTTTTTTCCAATCCTCCTGAATTTTTTTCATTAAAGGAGTAGTGGCAGCAAAGTCATCGCTCTCTTTTAACTCTTGTGCTTTAGCAACAAGCGCATTTTTTTTAGCTAGATTGTCATTTTGCTCTTTTTTAATATCCTTATAAAACGAGTTTTTAAAAGAATTGAAGTTTCTAACCGCCGTTTTAAAGGCGTCCCAAGTTGCTTCATTAACCTCCGCTGGCACTTTTCCTGCTTCAAAAAATGCCGTTCTTAGGGCTTCTACCTTTTCAATTTGTCCGAGCCATTGAGAGTGCGCATTAACTTTAATAGTAGCTAAGTTCTCAATTTGACTGATGATTTCTTTTTTCTTGGCTAAGTTTTCCAATTCAGTCCCTCTCATTTTTTCAAATAAAAGTTCTCTCTTGTCATGCATTTGCTTAGTCAAATCACTAAACTGATTCCATATTGCATCACGATGTTCACGTGAAACGGGACCTATGTCTTCCTTCCAAATTTTATGTAAATCTTGCAATTCTCTAAACGCCTTATTGATATCAGTTTCTTGAACTAATTCTTGAACGCGAGCAACAATCTTTTGTTTTAACTCTAAATTATGTTTAAAATCCAAATCTCTTGCTTCCCGGTCAAGGTGCAAGTAATCATAAAAATTCTCCACATGAAAATGGTAATTGTTCCATACGTGGTTGTACTTGTCCTTTGGAATCGGACCCGCATTTTTCCAACGCTCTCTTAATTCATTAAAGTGTTTTAAGGTGTCTTTAATGTTTTCATTAGGATTTATAAGCTCTTTCATCTCCTCTACAATTGCTAATCTGTTTTCTAGATTAGTTTGCAAATTGGATTGTAAACTCTTGAAATGCGCATTCTTATTGTCTCTATATTTTGAGTACGTTTGATCAAATTTTATTTTAAGAGGCGAGTGGTAGTGAAAATCCTCTGTAGTATCGGGGTTTTCAGCATGAAATTCTTCTTTTTTCTCTTCGATAAAATGATTGAATTTTGCCAGAAAAGCCTTTTTTATCTCCTCAACATGTTCCTTAATCGATTGTACTTTATCCGTAGCCACAAGCTCTTGTAATTCGTCAACTAGCGCTTCCATAGAAAGCGTTTCATAGGCAAGCATCGGAATTTCATGACGTTCTCTAAGGCTAGCATCTTCGCCTTCCTCAGCATTCGAATCGTCAATTGCAGTCAATGCTTTTTGATTCTCGTTTTCAACAACAGTAGTGGCATTTGCTACGTTTTCGGCAGTACTCGCTTCCGTGTTTACAACTTCTTCAGCAGTTATAGCATCCTCTTTTACAGCGTTTTGAGTTGGAACAGCTTCCGTCGATTCGCTTACTAAATTTCCATCTGCTTCGTGCAGGTTATCATTCGTTTCTTCTAACATTTTGTCAATGTTTAAGGTTTGTACTCAATTATAGGTAGCGAAAGATAGTAAAGCGGCAGGAACTTACAAAATAATTCCTTTATTTATAGTTGATATACACTCGTGCTCAGTGGTTTTTGGAGCTGTTTCCTGCTATCCACTGTATTCCCGATAAATAAAAACTACGGCTGAAAAAAGCCTTGTTTTATTAATATCGGGAGATGCCGTTCCTATCAGGGCTATGGGATAGTGCTGGAATGTACTTTTGGAGTTTTATAAAATGAAAAAGTCCCACCGAAGCAGGACTAAAGATTTTCATCTACGGCATATAGCCTTATTGTGATAAGATTAAAGATTAGAAATTTTAATCAGTTACAAATATATATAAATAAAGTTATACTGATTTACGGGAAACCGTAATTATCCTATTTATTTTCTTACTATTTTTAAACTTTCGCAAAAGGATATAGAAAGATGGCAAAAATATTAGGATTAGATTTAGGAACAAACTCGATTGGCTGGGCTTTAATTGATGATGCCGCAAATAAAATACTTGGAATAGGAAGTCGCATATTTCCAATGGGAGTCGAGAATTTAGGTGATGGAGATAATGAAATTTCTAAAAATGCAAGTCGTACAGGCGCAAGAGGCGTGAGAAGACAGTTTTTTAGAAGAAGGTTAAGAAAAAAGATTTTGTTAAAAGCACTTTCTGAGAATCAAATGTGCCCAATGACTACAAATGATTTTGAAAATTGGAAGCAAACAAAACAATTTCCTTCGGATAAGTTGGCTACTTGGTTTGCTTTAAATCCTTACGAATTGCGAAATAAAGCAATAAACGAAAAATTATCTTTAGAGGAAATAGGTAGAGTTTTTTATCATTTAATTCAAAGGAGAGGCTTTTTGAGTAATAGTAGAAAAGGTGGCTCAGACGATGGAGCTATTTTTAAAGGAAATGCCAAAGAAGGTAAAATCGGAATTACAGAAACATTAGAAAGTATTGAAGATAAAACATTAGGTTCTTATTTGTTTGAGATTTATCCTAAAGAAAACCAACCGTTCCAAGATGGCTTAGAGCGAATCAGAAACCGCTATACAACGCGTAAAATGTATGTAGACGAATTTGAAATGATCTGGGAAAAGCAAAAACAATTTTATTCTGAATTAAATGATGACTTGAAACAATTAATTGGAGGTCGAAAATTAGATGGTTACAAAGAGGACGGTATTTTATTTCATCAAAGACCTTTGCGTTCTCAAAAGCATTTGGTAGGAAATTGTTCCTTTGAACCTACGAAAACTAAATGCCCTCTGAGTGCCATACCATTTGAGCAATTTAGAGTTTGGCAATGGGTAAATACTGTGGAATATAACGGAAAGAAAATTTCACAAGAAGAAAAAGAAAAAATTGCGTTGTTTTTATATACTAATGAAAAACCTGATTTTAAAAAGATCAGAAAAGCCATTGGTAAAGAAAGTGCCGAGTTCAAATTCAATTATAAAGATGACGATAAAATAGTCGGTGCATACACGATTTCTAATTTATCTAATAAAAAATATTTTGGAAGCAAATGGTTTGAGTTTTCCGAAAAGAAACAAGAAGATATTTGGCATGTACTGTATTTCTTCGATAGTAAATCAAACTTAAAAGAATACGCTATTAAAAATTGGGGTTTTAATGAAGACCAAGCCATCGCTATTTCAAAATTCAATGTAAAAGATGGTTATTCTAGTTTAAGTCGAAAAGCAATTTTAAATATTTTGCCTTTTCTTCAAATGGGTTTTACGTATGATGTAGCCGTAGTTTTAGGTGGTGTAAAAAACACATTTGGTACCGATTGGGAAAAATTATCAGAGGAAAAACGAAATTATATTACCGATAATATTGAAGGAATTGTTCGTTCTAAAACGAAAGGAGGATTTATCGAAATTATTAAAGGAATTTTACGAGATGATTATGGTATTTCAGATAATCAAATGCGAAAATTATACCATCATTCCGCTACTATTGATAAAAATGAACTTTTAGAGAAATTACCAATTGGGAAAGAGGCGGATAAGGATATTCAAAAAATCAGAAACCCGATTGTTATTACGGCTTTGTTCGAATTGCGAAAGTTAGTAAACGAAATAATTGATGAACACGGTTCATTAGATGAAATAAAAGTTGAAATGGCTCGTGATTTAAAGATTTCTAAAACGCAAAGAAATCAAATTCGTAGAGATCAGAAACGCTTAGAAAGAGAAAATGATAGAGTAAAAGAACGTTTGCTTGAAAATAGTGTCAGGATAACGCATGATAATCTTTTGCTCTATAAGTTGTGGGAGGAATGTAAAAAAACATGTCCTTATACAGGGAAAGCAATTTCTATTACACAATTATTTTCAGGCGAAGTACAAATAGAACATATTCACCCATGGAGTAAATCATTAAATGATAGTTTTGCTAATAAAACGCTGTGCTATGCAGATGAGAATAGGAAAAAAGGAGATAAAACCCCTTTTGAGTTTTACGGTAGTGATGAATTGAATTGGTCTGGTATAAAAGAAAGAGCGTTAAAGTTATTTTCAGATACTAGGGAATATCCCAAAGCCTATCAAAAATTTAAACGCTTTGTTCAAGTGAAATTCGATGATGATTTTTCTTCGCGTCAGCTAAACGATACCCGATATATTAGTAAGGAAGCCAAAGATTATTTAACATTGGTTTGCAAAAAAGTGAATGTTTCGCCAGGTCAAATGACCGCTAATTTGCGACAAAAATGGGGATTAAATCATATATTGAACACTGAAGATGATTCTAAATCTCGCGCAGACCATCGTCATCACGCTATTGATGCATTAGTAATGGCTTGCGGAAAAACAAGCTATTTACAAGAATTATCAAGATGGAACCGATACAATAGAAAACCAGAACTTAAAAACTTTCCGTTGCCTTGGGAGGGATTTAATTTTGATGCCGAAAAAGCAGTTGAAAAAATCCTTGTTTCTTATAAACGAATTGCTAATGATATAACCGTTCGTTCTCACAAATGCGAGAAAAACGGAAAATCACATATAAATGTGGGTGTTGCTGCACGTGGGCAATTGCATAAAGAAACTGTTTTTGGCAAGAGAGATTTTAATGGAGAAGAAGCTTTTCATGTTCGTAAAGCAATAGATAGTTTAACCACGTTAAAGCAAATAGAAAAAGTTGTTGATGAAAGTACAAGAAATTTAATTCTAAAAAGAATTCAAGAATTGGGAGGCTTCGTCAAAGACAAAGTGCCTGCAAATACTTTTTTCATCGTTGATGAAAGAGGTATAAAGCAACCTCAAATTTTCTTGCCAAATAAAAATGGAGCTCCAGTTCCTATTTTGAAAGTTAGAATGAAAGAAAGTATCGGGAGGGCAGAAAAATTGAAAGAGAATGTCAATCAATGGGTAAATCCTAGAAATAATCATCATGTTTTAATTTACAAAGATGATAAAGGGAATCTAAAAGAAGAAGTAGTGACTTTTTGGACTGTTGTCGAGCGAAAACGTCAAGGTTTTCCAACTTATCAATTACCTCTTGATGGAAAAGAAATCATAACTACCTTACATACAAATGACATGTTTCTAGTAGGATTAAAAGATGATGAAGTTATTTGGGATAATCTAGATTATAGTATAATTAGTGAGAAATTATATAGAGTGCAAAAAACATCGAAAAAAGAGAAGGCATTTGAATTTAATTTTAGGGCAAGTATTGCTTCTTCTCTAGATAATAAAAATCAAGAAATTTCAGTACAGAGTTTTAAAAAATGGATTGAAATTAATCCAATAAAAGTAAAAATTTCAGTTTCAGGAAAAATTCACAAAGTGTAATTTAATTTGTCATTCCAACTTCTTTGTCATTCCGACGAAGGAGGAATCACATAACGAAAGCCTTGCATTAAATTTAATCTAAAAATTGTAATTATGAACAACAATATGATAGAGTTCAACGAGGGTTATCATACGTATTATGTTTATATAATTACCAATAAATACCGTTCCACATATTATATAGGAATGACTAATAATTTGGGTAAGCGATTACTTCAACATAAGGAAAATATAGAAAAAGGAATCAAAACTTTTGCATCTAAATACAATATTGAGTTTTTGGTATTTTACGAAAAGTTCACTTGGGTTCAAAAGGCAATCGAAAGAGAAAAAGAATTAAAAGGTTGGAGAAGAGATAAGAAGTTAGCATTAATTCGATCCTTTAATCCTCAATTTGAATTTTTAAACGATCGGTTTATGACTAAAAATAATCTATAATTTTGTCATTCCGAAGAAGGAGGAATCGCATAACAGTTGGAATTTGGTTCTTTTCCATTAAATTATAGTAAGACACTGTGTTGAATTTACTGGTAAAATGGCAAATTATATAGTGGTTTGTCATTGCGACGAAGGAGGAATTGTATAACAGTTGAAATTTGATTCTTTTGCATTAAATCATAGTAAGACACTATGTTGAATTTACTGGTAAAATGGAAAATTATGTAGTGGTTTGTCATTCCGACGAAGGAGGAATCGCATAACGTGAGCAACTGATGTGATTCCTCCTTTGGTCGGAATGACAAAAAAGAAAAGTTCTTTGACATAAAGTTTTGCAGTGTCTTAAACATCCAAACCACAACTGAAAGTTATGGAGTCCGCCCATCTGGGACGCGAGAACTTTCAGTTGTGGTTTGATTAAAGATTAGAAAACACGATATTTTTCAAAAAAACGTTATTAAAAACCTTCCAGTTGTGGTTTGATTAAAGATTAGAAAACACGATATTGTAGTTCAACAGTTTTCGTCTACTTGGACTGTTGTGGTTTGATTAAAGATTAGAAAACACGATATTGCTATTGAATGCTTCAAACGTAATGGCTGGTTGTGGTTTGATTAAAGATTAGAAAACACGATATTTTATTAAAGGTCAAAGTGGTTCAGATACTAGTTGTGGTTTGATTAAAGATTAGAAAACACGATATTGGACACACTGTAATACCATAGCTATGAACAGTTGTGGTTTGATTAAAGATTAGAAAACACGATATTACGGTGCTATCGAATCATGGGAACGTATTAGTTGTGGTTTGATTAAAGATTAGAAAACACGATATTATTAAAAACCTATTATGATCAAATGTTAGAGTTGTGGTTTGATTAAAGATTAGAAAACACGATATTCATACATGCCACCGATATACTTTGATAATTGTTGTGGTTTGATTAAAGATTAGAAAACACGATATTAAAACAATGCTGAAATAAAAGTTGCTCAACGTTGTGGTTTGATTAAAGATTAGAAAACACGATATTCCTGGGGATTTCCATCCCAAAGCTGTTTTCCGTTGTGGTTTGATTAAAGATTAGAAAACACGATATTTGAAGCCTATTGTTTTAGACGACAATATGAGTTGTGGTTTGATTAAAGATTAGAAAACACGATATTTTTAATTATAGTTCCAAATTCTCCTTCATAGTTGTGGTTTGATTAAAGATTAGAAAACACGATATTTATTTGTAGCAACAAATGCAAACATTCTGGGTTGTGGTTTGATTAAAGATTAGAAAACACGATATTGATTTACTTAATGGTGTAGTCGCAGGACAGTTGTGGTTTGATTAAAGATTAGAAAACACGATATTGAGATCAAGTTGAGCCAATAGGTCGCTAGGTTGTGGTTTGATTAAAGATTAGAAAACACGATATTAAAGATTTTCGACTTAAGCAGCTCTTTAGAGTTGTGGTTTGATTAAAGATTAGAAAACACGATATTGATAGGAAAATGATTCGCTATAAACGGAATGTTGTGGTTTGATTAAAGATTAGAAAACACGATATTTCGCCCCATATCAATTTCATTGCCTGGTTGTTGTGGTTTGATTAAAGATTAGAAAACACGATATTGAAATAGCTTCCGGATAATCAGGAGTTCTCGTTGTGGTTTGATTAAAGATTAGAAAACACGATATTTGCTCGTTTTGTTTCCAACCTTACCTACGCGTTGTGGTTTGATTAAAGATTAGAAAACACGATATTTCGTGGAAAGCAAATGAAAAACTACCACCAGTTGTGGTTTGATTAAAGATTAGAAAACACGATATTTCAAAGAGCTTTTAATGAATTATCAAAAATGTTGTGGTTTGATTAAAGATTAGAAAACACGATATTCTCCTTTCGTTTTTCCTGTAAGTAGCTCATGTTGTGGTTTGATTAAAGATTAGAAAACACGATATTAAGTTCGCATCAATAGTGGTGCGTGGAGTAGTTGTGGTTTGATTAAAGATTAGAAAACACGATATTAGAAGACAGAAACAAATCTCCTTGATCATTGTTGTGGTTTGATTAAAGATTAGAAAACACGATATTATTTAGCAACGACGCCCGTAGCTGGTAGGCGTTGTGGTTTGATTAAAGATTAGAAAACACGATATTATAAGAAAGACTCTAGTCGCTGCGGTTGCGTTGTGGTTTGATTAAAGATTAGAAAACACGATATTTTTGGCGTTTATGGTAAACAAAAGTTTTACGTTGTGGTTTGATTAAAGATTAGAAAACACGATATTGGAAATTATTAGTGTAGTAATGGCTATAAGGTTGTGGTTTGATTAAAGATTAGAAAACACGATATTCTTAGAGGAAATACAAAGGGGCTACTTAGCGTTGTGGTTTGATTAAAGATTAGAAAACACGATATTTAAAAACTAATTTGATATAATGGAAAACGAGTTGTGGTTTGATTAAAGATTAGAAAACACGATATTTCGCTTAGGTGCAACGATGAGCACGCTGTGTTGTGGTTTGATTAAAGATTAGAAAACACGATATTAAACTATAAGCGATCCGTCTGTTATGACGAGTTGTGGTTTGATTAAAGATTAGAAAACACGATATTTTTACAAGCAAAATAAATGGCTTCCAAATGGTTGTGGTTTGATTAAAGATTAGAAAACACGATATTGCCGTACGTATGGAATCGCTGAGGTTATCGGTTGTGGTTTGATTAAAGATTAGAAAACACGATATTAGTTGGCTTATTACCTTCTGATTTTCATAGTGTTAAAGGTGAATATCGTATAAAAAAATGCCTCTTTATTGGTTTGATATCCCAATATTGAGGCATTTTTTTGTTTCTAGTCCTAAAAAAGTTCTAATTGTGTGGGTTGAGGTGCTTTTGGTACTTCGGCTTTGCCCCAAAAATTTTGAATATTTCCAAATTGTTTGTCCGTTATCCTCAGTACACTTACTTTTCCTAAAGGTGGGAGTAGATTATGAATGCGTTTTTCGTGAACATCAGCACTTTCGCTGCTTGCACAATGCCGCACATATACAGAGTACTGCATCATCGAAAATCCATCTTTTAAGAGATTATTCCTAAACTGCGATGCATTGCGGCGGTCTTTTTTGGTTTCAGTTGGCAAATCAAAAAAGACAAACAACCACATTATTCGGTATCCGTTAAGTTCCATAATTTTGGATATTTTATTTTCTTACGATTTCCTGCATAGCATTGTTGCAGTGAGCTAGCCGTTTTTTGTAAAGCAACCATCAACGGACTCTTTTCGTTTTTAAAATAAACGGTTTGTGTCAAAACCTGTAATAGTTCTGCTTTAATAGCTGTGTTCAACTCTTGCTCTTTGTAGTTGAGCATAATTTGATGAACTTTCTCATCAATAAGAGGCCTAAAAGGTTCCATAATATCATCTGCTAGAGCAAAGGCATTGTACTTGCTTTTATGATGAATTCCTAAGGTATTCAGTAGTCCGCTACCTGATAACGCTCGTGCTGTCGCTGCTCGTAGTATGGCATATCCATAGTTTAGGAAATTATTAGGATAGGAACCGTAGCGTTCTCTTTTTATACCATCATTATCAAGATTAGGCTGCGGAAATTGTTTCCAGTATTGCTGTGCAGCAACGCCTTCCATATTGCTAGTGTCACCACTTAATACCTTGCTTGCTAGAAAAGATAAACTGTTTTTGGACTCAGTTAGTTTTTCAAGTAGTTCTCCTTGATTTTTTATTTTTTCAACAATAGTTTGCTGCCACAATTGTTTCTTTAAAGGTGCTGAGGCGTTGATTTGGTTTTTAAATATTTCTTGCTGAATATGGTGACTATTTAAATTGAGAAATAAGCCATTGGGTAAATGGTTTGTATTGCAAATGATAATTGCGGTATTATTTTCAATTAATAAATTGAGAGCTGGAATGCTAATATAAGTTTCGGGATGGTCAAGCACTAAGAATCCAATATCTTCAATTGGAATGGTACTTTCTTTACTCTCAGATTTCAGGACAAGCTGCAAATTCTTTGTGGTAATGGAGAATTTGTTTTCGATTAAAAGGGTTCTCTTTAGCATAATTTATTTTATTAATGATTTGGTAATCAGTTAATTTAAATAAATTGCACCTTTTTGTTTTACGGTAAACCGTAAATCTGAAAAAAAACTAAAAAAAACCCTGTTACAACCACGCTAGCATGCTAGTGCGGTTGTAACAGGATCAACTATTTTTTAAGCGAAATCTTATTTATTCCAAATTTTCCAAGATTTTTCGGCTTGGTATACGAGCATATCGTATCCATTTTTAGTAGTAGCGCCTTTTGCTTTTGCTTGACGCAAAAATTGAGTTTCCTCAGGATTATAAATTAAATCGTAGGCAATGTGTTTGCTTGTAAACAAATCGTACGGTATCGCTGGCGATGCGTCAATGGCAGGACTAGTACCAATAGGCGTGCAGTTAATTACAATTTGGTAATTCTCAAAAAGGAGTGCGTTGAGGCTGGAGTAGGCGATCGTGTTTTCTTTAGTTCCTCTTGAAACAAAGTTATAGCTTATGCCAAGTTCCTCCAATGCAAAGGCCACACCTTTCGATGCGCCGCCAGTTCCTAAAATAAGAGCGCGTTGATGATGCGGTTGCAAAAGCGGCTGCAAGGATTTTTTAAAACCATAATAATCGGTATTGTAGCCTTTAAGTTTTCCTTTCTTGGTGATTTTTATCGTGTTTACTGCACCTATTCGTGTCGCTTTTTTAGATAAAGAATCTAAATACGGAATCACTTCCTCTTTGTACGGAATAGTAACATTGATTCCTTTGATATCCTTACCATTAGCTATTGTATCAGGGAATTCACTAATATCGGCCAGATCAAAGTTTTCGTAGGTACAACCTTCGATAGCATCGTTTTTAAATTTTTCAGTAAAATAGCCTCTTGAGAAGGAGTAACTAATATTACGACCTAATAATCCAAAGCGTTTTTTAATTTGTTCGATCATTCTACCTTTTTATATTTGGCTATATACGTCTGAACGGCTTTATTGGTCCATACCACTGGGAATAAGTCTTCAATAAGCACGTAATTCTCGAATTTTAAACGCAAACCATTGCTTAAATGAAATTTAGCTTTGGTGTTATCTTGCATCATAAAATAGATTCCGGCCAAGCGGTATTCGACTTCGTTTTCTTCAGGATAAAAATCTGTCGCTTGCAATAACGTTTGTATTGCGCTTTCAAATTCTCCCAAGAATTGCAGAATATCTACCCAAAACAACCAGGTGTCTAATTCGGTGTCACCAAATTCAACCGCTTTTCTGAAACCAAATTCGGCTTCCTCAAAAAAGTTCATTTGTTTATTTATGGTTGCATAGCGCTTCCAATACAAGCAATTTTGGTTATCAATGGCGAGTGCTTTATTGACATAAAACAACGCTTTTTGATAGTTATTTTGACGTACATAAAAGTCAGTAATGGCAATCCATCCTTTGTCAAGCAAAGGGTCTTCATGTACAGTTTGGTTGTAAAACTGTAAGGCAAGAGCAGTATTGCCTTGTTTTTCATGGCATTTTCCAATGCGTAATAACGCGTACGAAGTAGCGTCATCTAGCTCTATAGTTCGAGTGTAACTTTCAATAGCCTCTTCGTGGCGACCAAGTCGTTCGTAGGCTTTCGCTCTTTCCATGAAGGCACCTAAAAATTCATCATCAATCAGTGTTGCGTAGTCAAAGGCACGAATGGCATTTTCATAATCTTTTACACCATAATATAAGCGTCCCATTTGGTGCCAAGCAATCTCACTGTACGGGTTTTTATCGATATAGGTATTTAGAAAAGCAATGGCGTCTAAATTTTGATCTAAAAACTCATAACAGTACACCACATTATACAAAGCCGATTGGTCTTCTAAATCTTCCTCAAGGCATTTAATGAAGTTCTGTTTTGCTAATTCAAAATCATCCATGAACAAGTACTCCATGCCTATTAAATTATAAACATCAGCGTAATCATCCGTAAATTGTAGCGCTATTTTTAGTAATTCAACCGCCTTTTCGTGTTGGTCTCTTTTCGAGCAAATATTAGCCTTTTGAATGTATATTTCTTCGTTATTAGGTTCAATTGCGTACAGTTCGTTTAAAAGCTTTTCGGCAATTTCTAATTTATCGTCATATACCAGCATCTCTACTTGTACCAGTTTTAGTCCAGTAGATTTAGGGTGTTGGTCAAGAGCTAGTTTCAGTGCTTTTTTGGCTAAAGCGGCCTTTCCCATGTCGAGATAATGAAGAATTATTTCTTCAAACTCTTCTGAGTCAAAAAAGAGTACTTTGTTGGTTTTCAACATAGACTCAAATTTGATTAGGGATTTGTTGTAATCTTCTTCTTCGTTGCTTAATTGCATACCTTGTTTTTTTGAATTTAGCCTACTTAAAGGTAGGTATCCTTACTATTTTTGAGAAGAAAAATTTTTATTGTTGTGAACAATTTAATTAACAATATTTTAAAGTCAATTGGTAGTGTTCAGCGTATTTATTTTTCAATCGTCATTAGGACTTCGTCCATCACTTCTATTATTATGGCGCAACCTTCTCTAATTTCTTCTTCAGAAATTGTTAATGGAGGAGTAATCCGAATGGCGCAACCTTCAAAAAGGAGCCAAAATAAAATAAGACCGCGGTCTTGGCATTTTAAAATAACTTCATTGGTAATATCAGGGCTGCTAGTCATTGCGGCTAGCATTAGTCCTTTTCCTCTTATTTCTTCTATCAAAGGATGTACCAAAAGAGATTTAAAAAGTTTTTCCTTTTCTATCGCTTGTTGCATTAGGTCAGTCTCGGTAATTTCCTGCAAGGTAGCAAGACATGCTGCCGCAATGACAGGGTGTCCGCCAAAGGTTGTAATATGTCCTAATTTTGGGTTATCACTTAGTAAATCCATCATTTCTGCCGAGGCTGTAAAGGCGCCAACGGGCATACCGCCGCCCATTCCTTTACCCATAGCTATAACATCAGGAACAACATCGTAGTTTTGGAAACCAAATAATTTTCCGGTTCGCCCAAAACCAGGTTGGATTTCATCTAAAATCATCAAGGCGCCTACTTCCGTACAGCGTGCTCGAACTTTCTTTAAAAAATCATTATGGGGTTGAATAAATCCTGCACCACCTTGAATGGTTTCCAATAAAACGCCAGCCGTTTTAGTAGTTATTTTTTCTAAATCAGCTTCGTTATTAAAGGTGATAAAATCGACATCAGGAATTAAAGGTCTGAAAATTTGCTTGCGTTCTTCGAATCCCATTACACTCATGGAGCCCATTGTGTTCCCGTGATAAGCGTTATGACAAGAGATTAATTGGCTGCGACCTGTAACGCGACGCGCTAGTTTTAGTGCGCCTTCGATGGCTTCGGTTCCTGAGTTAACCAGGTATGTTTTATCTAAAGGTGCCGGCAGCAGGGAAGCCATTAGTTTGCAATATTCTACTGCTGGACTTTGCGAATATTCGCCGTAGACCATCACATGCGAGTACTTGTCTAATTGATCTTTTATCGCTTGGTTTACTCTAGGAGGTTGGTGCCCTAGGGTGCAAGCGGATACTCCTGCAACAAAATCGAGGTATTTTTTGTTGCTTGTGTCATAAATATACGAACCTATCGCGTGTGAAACTTCCATTCCCAATGGGTATGGTGATGTTTGTGCTTGGTATTTTAAAAAATCGGTATTCAATTGTACTAAATTTAGGATTTTAGTGGTGCTTTTGCTTTAAGCAAATGCGTTGCTATTATTTAGGCTTTTTCTTCTTGTCATAGTCCGTAGTTTCTTTACGAACTTTCATTGGAGTATTTTTTTTGGCAGACTCAATTTTTCCCTCTTTGATCAATTTATCATTGAGTTCGTTTTCTTCATCAGAGAAGATGTCGTCTTTGGATTTAATGCGCTCACTACCTCGCCAAGCCAACCCTCTTAAAACCCTACCGGTTTCGGGTAATTCGGTTTCTGGAAAAATATCACCGTCAACTTGGTTGAAAAAAGTGATGGTTTCTATGGCTTTATTCTCAAAGATGAGGTTTATTTTACTACTCTTGTTTTTGTTGATTCCTATCAGTTCCTTGTCGTCATTGCGCATAAAGTAAACTACTTCTGTGTTTTTAACTATATCTACATCATGCAGTTGTCCTTCCTTAAACTTACCATAAAGGTTGAGCCCTTTGACTTGATTGTAGCCTGTGCCTAAGGTGTCCCGCGAGACGAGAAAGGTGTTGTTCAGCACTTTCAAGGAATCCAGTTCTCTTGTTGTGTTATTACCAATTAAGTGCATGAGATCACCTGTAATTTGGTTTTCACCATTCCATAAAATTGGGTTTCCAATCAATTTGGTCAAGGCATCTTTAGCGCTAGAGTGGATCGAATCACATTTTCCGCTCATGTCGGTTTTGTAAAAACGAACATTATTATATGCTCTAATGATGCGGTTATCTTCTTTCCCAGTTACCATTAATCGTCTTCCGTGAATGTAAACCGAATCATTTTCGACAAAGTTGATGGCTACTGCTCTTTTCGTGACAAACATGGAATCTTTTTGCTTGTAGACTTCGGCATAATGTCCTTTTACAATTCCTCTATTAATCGAGTCCGTGATTTTTACGTTGCGGGTTGCTGATGCAAATTCTCGGTTACGATCATAATACAAGCTGTCGCCTTGAATGAGTCGGTCATCATATTTTATATAGGATTTCCGCAGAAAATGGGCAAGGTTTTTTTTAGTATCATAAAAACCTTTTTCAGTATAAATATAATTGGATTTGCTCGTAATAGTCGATGGACCAAACAAGTAGGAATGACCTGAATTCGTATAATAATCCAAATGATTGGATTTAATAACATAGGTTTTATTAGTGATTGTTACCGCTGTCAAAAATTGAAACTTTTTTTGGGTCACATAATATTTCCCTGATTTACTAACTAAGGTATTCTCTTTATTAACGATCGTCCCTTTAGTGTTATAGTATACTTCTTGTGTGTTTCGGTCAAAATTAATAGTGTCTGTAGCCAAGGTTGCATCAGGTGAACTCATAAAAGCGTCACCGGTAGCAAATGCTTTTTTAGCATTACCGCTGTACTCAGCGTATTTACTGTTTAAGAAAAGTGTATCACCTTGTACCAATTGTACATTTCCAAAAGCTTTTATATAATTCTCCTTCTGAAAATAATACGCTTTGTTACAAGTAAGTACCACACCATCATGGTTAACGCGTACATTTCCGGTTAACAAAATGGCATCTGGAATGGCAATTTGATTGACATCAAAATAGTCTGAATGCTCTACATTAATTTTCTTAGGCGCTTGCGCAAAAGTGGATTTGCTGGCTAGTAAACTCAGTATAGCGGTAAAGAAAAAAACGAACTTCTTCAATGGATTTATTTTTTGTCAAATTTATGAAAAAGGAAACAATCCTACTCGATATTAGGATTTATTTATGGATGTTAGGAGGTTGGTCTTGTTATTTTACGAATTTGAAGCCTACAACTTATAAACATATAATAGTACTCACACGTTGTAGTACGCAAATACCATTTATTTGCCTCAATTTTAAAAGTACTAGTGCCTCTCATTTTAAAAAAATACATTAAATTTAAAAATTGGTTGATTCGGCTAACCTTAAGTAATGGTTGGGCAGAGATACTAATTTTGAAAACAAAAGGGAGTAATGAGGAAAAAAATTGTGATTGGAGTGCTGTCGCTAGCACTACTGCAGATAGGGTGTAAAATGAAAGATTTGAAAATGAAGGACCAAAAAGACAGGATAGGAGAAAAAAAAGTAGTAGTCTACCAAGTATTTACGCGACTTTTTGGTAATAAAAACACAACCAACAAACCGTGGGGTACCATTGAAGAGAATGGAGTAGGGAAGTTCAATGATTTTACACCGCTCGCTTTACAAGAAATAAAGGACTTAGGAGTTAATTATATTTGGTTTACAGGCGTTCCGCATCATGCCGTGATACGGGATTATACAGCGATTGGAGTTTCTAATGATGATCCTGACGTTGTAAAAGGTAGGGCAGGTTCACCATACGCAGTAAAGGATTACTATACAGTTAATCCAGATTTAGCAGTCGATCCAGCACATCGTTTGGAAGAATTTGAGTCTTTGATTGCTAGAACGCATGAAGCAGGAATGAAAGTTATTATTGATATCGTTCCTAATCATATTGCCCGTAAATACGAGGGTAAAAATAATCCCGAAGGTGTAACAGACTTTGGTGCTAACGACGATAAAACGGTTGAATACAAGCGTGACAATAATTTCTATTATATTCCGAATGCCAAATTTGAAGTACCTGATACGGCCCAACCTCTTAATGGAGAAACACATCCTTTAAGCGATCAAAAGTTTGATGAAAACCCAGCGAAATGGACAGGTAATGGTTCTCGTTTGGCGAAACCGGATAAAAATGATTGGTACGAGACGGTTAAAGTAAATTATGGCATTCGACCAGATGGTACCAAAGATTTCCCCGAGTTGCCTGCTGATTTTAGCACCAAGTCGGTTCAGGAACATTTTGAATTTTGGAAAGACAAAGAGGTTCCTGATTCTTGGAAGAAATTCAAATCGATTGCTTTGTATTGGACCGCTAAAGGGGTTGATGGGTTTAGGTACGATATGGCCGAAATGGTTCCTTATGAATTTTGGAGTTATATGAATTCAGCAATAAAAATGGCTAATGAAGATGCTTTTTTATTGGCTGAAGTATACAATCCTGCGGAGTACCGTAATTACATTCACCTTGGTAAAATGGATTATTTATATGATAAAGTTGAGACTTATGACAAGCTCAAAGAGGTGATTCAAGGTAAATCATGGCCAGATGATTTGACTCACATTCAAAATAATATGAAGGATATAGAGCATCACATGCTGCATTTTCTTGATAATCATGATGAGCAACGCTTGGCGAGTCCGGAGTTTGCTGGCTCGGGTGCAAAAGGCAAGCCCATGATGGTCGTTTCGGCAACAATTAGCACATCACCTACTATGATTTACTTTGGACAAGAAGTAGGAGAAGCAGGGAACGAAAACGCGGGTTTTGGTACTCATTCCAGGACCTCCATTTTTGATTACATAGGTGTCCCAGCTCATCAAAGGTGGATGAATGAAGGGAAATTCGACGGAGGTCAACTTTCTGATGGAGAAAAAGAATTGCGTGATTTTTACAAGCGACTCCTTAATTTTACTATTAATAGTTTAGCCTTGATGGGAGTTTATGAAGATTTACAGTTTTACAATCGACCAATTACAGCCAATTATGATCCGATGATTTATTCTTTTGCTCGTTGGTCAGAAGATGAAAAACTATTGATTCTCTCTAATTTTTCATCGGACAAAACAAGTGATTTTGAATTGAAAGTACCCGCATCACTTATTCAAAAATGGAGTCTTGCTGATGGTCGATATGTGCTTGTGGACCAATTGTATAAAGAAAGCAAAGTTGTTTTAGAGGTTGTAAATGGAGTAGGACTAGTTCAAGTTCATATTGCACCACTAGAATCTTTTATTTACCAATTAGAAAGCAAATAATTAAAAATGCAAAAAGCTGGTATCTGAAAAGAATACCAGCTTTTTAATAAGAAGTAGCAGCTAATATTTTCTTCGGATAGCTGCTTCGTAATTTTCGTTGATTTTTTTCCAATTGATTACTTCAAAAAACGAATCGATGTAATTGCGACGTCGGTATTGATATCCTAAATAATAGGCGTGTTCCCATAGATCAAGTGCTAAAATTGGAGTTCCAGGGACTAGGGCATTTCTCATCAAGGGATTGTCTTGATTTTGGGAACTAGTGACTTTTAGTTTTCCGTATTTGTCCACTACTACCCAAGCCCAAGCTGAGCCAAACTGCTTAGTTGCTTCCGCTTTAAAGCTGTTAACAAAATTATCGTAAGAACCAAAGTCTCTAGTGATGACAGCAGCTAAGGTATCCGATGGTACACCACCTGCATTAGGCGCCATAGAACGCCAGTACAAGGTATGATTGTAATAGCCACCTGCGTTATTGCGCAATTCAGTGTCGTTAGGATCTACTTTAGATAAAATATCTTCGATAGATTGATTTTCATATTCGGTTCCTGCAATTGCCTCGTTCAGGTTATTGGTATAAGTAAGATAATGCTTTGAATAATGCACTTCGAGTGTCAATGGCGATATAGTTGGCGCCAATGCGTCGTACGGGTAGGGAAGCTTGTCGAGTTGGAAAGAACCTTCCGCTGCCTTAACGTCATCAGGAAATCCAATGGTTACCTTTTCCTGAGCGGTTGGTAAAGGAACTTCTACCACTTCGGTCAGTTTTTTATCATTACAAGAACTTAAAAAACTAATTAATACAAGGCTTGTTAATGCTAAATTAATTTTTTTCATGGTGCTTGTTATTTCTTTAAGATGGCATTAATAATTTCAATATAATTTTCTTTAGCTTCATCGGGCGTAAAATGACTGATTTGCATCCAAGCGTTGATTTTAAAGGCATCTCTCAAATGATAAGCGGCGCTTTGCTGTAAGTCTACATGACCAAAAGTTGCTTGCTTGTAAAAGGCATAGAGACGCAATTGTACATCTTGCGGTAGGGATGCTTGTGTCATGAGGGAAGCCTTAGCTACTGCCTCTTGAAAGCGGCTATCTAAATCAGTATTAGTCATTATTTTTTACTGCGATTATTGTTTTACCTCCAATTGCTTTTTGGTTTAAAACAACATCAACTTTAGTTCCTAGTGGTAAAAAAAGGTCTACTCTTGAACCAAACTTGATAAAACCTGCATCAGTACCTTGTACTACTTGCATTCCTTCTTCGGCATAATTCACAATTCGTCTTGCTAGTGCACCCGCAATTTGGCGGTATAAAATCGCTCCAAAAGTATTGTTTTCAATTACTACAGTTGTTCTTTCATTTTCCTCACTTGCTTTAGGATGCCAAGCAACTAAAAACTTTCCAGGATGGTATTTACTAAACTTGATTATACCGTTCATTGCATAACGAGTTACGTGTACATTGATTGGTGACATAAAAATAGACACTTGTAAACGCTTGTCTTTGAAATATTCTCCTTCAAACACTTCTTCAATTACCACCACTTTACCATCAACAGGTGCTAAAATATGATTTTCATTCAGAATGAAAGTTCTTTTTGGGTTTCTGAAAAACTGTAAAATAATTATTAAAATCAATACTCCGCCACCTTGTAATAACCATTTAAGCCATTCGGTAGTGATAAAACGATCGGATAATAATAATACTGCTACAGTAAAAATCATTCCTAAAAAAATAGTCTTGGTTCCTTCTTTATGAAACATAATTTAAAATTTGGTAAAATAAAAATATTATTGGTGCTACAAATATAACACTATCTAGACGATCTAGTATGCCTCCATGGCCTGGCATTATTTTTCCGCTGTCTTTAACTCCAGCTATTCTTTTAAATTTGGATTGAACCAAATCTCCTATAGTTCCAAAAACACCTGCTAATAAAGCGATTACTGTCCAAATCAAAATTGATTTTTCGCTAAAACTAGGTTTAGGTTTAATATATAATTTAGATATCAAGTATCCTGCAAATACCGCGAATACTACTCCTCCTACAAATCCCTCTATTGTTTTCTTCGGTGAAATACGTTCAAAAAGTTTGTTTTTTCCAATTGACTTTCCTACGATGTAAGCAAAAGTATCGTTTGTCCAAATAATAATAAATAAACCTATGATAATTTTGGGATTGTAATCCTTAATACCAAAGGAAATCTTGGTAATAAATATAAAAGGCAACACGATATAACCTAGTAAATACAGATACTTTGAACTTGGGGTAATGGATTGTACTTTGTCATCAAATAAAAAGAAAAGACATTTAATTGATACAAATAGTGTTATGAATAGCAATACATTATTGAGTAAAGGAATATCGCAATCTAGTCTAGTATTAATTCCGAAATTTTCGCTCAAACATAATTCTGTTTCTAGTCGATAATAACTTATTAGTACAATAGCGCTGTAAAATAGAAAAACGATGGTAATGGGTATGATTTTTCTAACCTGAACTAAGGCACAAAACTCATAGGTGGCAATAAGTAGAAACACCCCAAATAAAAGTATAAAGCTTTCAGTCGAAAATAAGATGGAGGCGATTAATAAAATGATATATACAGCGCCTGATATCGATCTCTTTAACGTTTCATTCATTTTAAAGATCTTCTAAAAGCAGCAAATAAAGGTTTTTAGCGGAACTACCATATTGGGTAAAGTCCTCTTCTTTTGCTTTTTCAAAATATTTGATTGCTGTAATGTTAGTTGGGTAATTTCTTTCGTATTTTCTTTTGATAGCACTCAAGCTGTCGCTTTTCATGGCTAATATTTGGCTTGTTGTAGCATATATGATTATGTCTACAGGTAGCTCATTGGGCTTGTTTTGCTTAATTTGATTAGAGGAAAATAAAATAGATCCTTCTTCGGCAATTAAGTTTTCGCAAGATGAAAATAAAAATTTAGGATTGCGAACTTGCTTATAGATAAGCTTGTTTTCTTCTAAAATAGGGTAAAGTGTCGGGTCAAAACAAAGAACTTCACTTTCAAACCAATCGTTTTCTTCTAGTATGTTTTCGAATTGTTCTTTTACTTCAGCGACGTTTTCACAATATAAAAATTTACCACCATTTTTCTTAAAATGATAGATAAACTGTTCGTCTATAGACATATTGATTTCGGATGCAGCACCGTTACTTTCCTTTTCTTTCTCTTCATCTGAAGCAGAAATACTAGAACCAAAAATTTTTTTAAAAAGACTCATATCTTATTAAGGTACTTTATATGTGATTTGAAAACGTTCAAAGATAAAAAAATCTTAATTCAAAAGTAGCTTTTGAATTAAGATTTTATAAATATTGCAAAAAAGGACGTGTTATGACACCACTTCTTCAAGATTTTTATCGAAAGTACGTTTACCAAAAATGGCTTCTAAATCATCTTTAAAAATTACCTCTTTTTCAATTAGTATATCGGCAAGTTGATTTAATTTATCTTTGTTTTCTTCCAAAATGGTAATCGCTCTTTGATATTGGCTTTCGATTAAAGCTGAAATTTCCATGTCAATCACCTTAGCCGTTTCTTCTGAGTACGGTTTAGAGAAACTGTATTCGCTTTGTCCTGTTGAATCATAATAGGTTACATTACCTATTTTATCATTCAGTCCATAAATCGTAACCATAGCTCTCGCTTGTTTGGTTACTTTCTCTAGATCACTTAGGGCACCTGTTGAAATGCGATTAAAAGTTACTTTTTCAGCAGCTCTTCCTCCCATAGTAGCACACATTTCGTCTAGCATTTGGTCTGGACGCACGATTAGGCGCTCTTCAGGTAAATACCAAGCTGCTCCAAGACTTTGACCTCTTGGTACAATTGTTACCTTAATAAGCGGCGCTGCATGTTCTAGCATCCAACTTACTGTTGCGTGACCCGCTTCGTGAATAGCAATTGCTTTTTTCTCTTCGGGTGTAACAATTTTATTTTTCTTTTCTAAACCACCAACAATTCTGTCAACAGCATCAAGGAAATCTTGTTTGTCAACTGCTGTTTTGTTGTATCGAGCTGCAATTAATGCTGCTTCGTTACATACATTAGCAATATCAGCTCCAGAGAAACCAGGTGTTTGTTTTGCTAAAAAGTCTAAATCTAGACCTTCTACTTTTTTCAAAGGAGCAAGGTGTACTTTAAAGATTTCGGCTCTTTCTCTAATGTCTGGTAGGTCAACGAATATTTGTCTGTCAAAACGACCGGCACGCATCAACGCTTTGTCTAAAACGTCCGCTCTGTTTGTAGCAGCAAGTACGATTACGTTTGTATTTGTTCCAAAACCATCCATCTCAGTTAATAACTGATTTAAAGTGTTTTCTCTTTCGTCATTACCGCCTGACATATTGCTTTTTCCTCTAGCTCTACCTACTGCATCAATTTCGTCAATGAAAATAATTGCAGGCGATTTCTCTTTGGCTTGCTTGAATAAGTCACGTACACGTGATGCACCTACACCCACAAACATTTCGACAAAATCAGAACCTGATAATGAGAAAAACGGAACTTGTGCTTCTCCAGCTACTGCTTTAGCTAATAATGTTTTACCTGTTCCAGGAGGTCCTACGAGTAGTGCTCCTTTCGGGATCTTACCTCCTAAATTGGTGTATTTCTCGGGGTTTTTCAAGAATTCTACAATTTCTTGTATCTCTTCTTTCGCTCCTTCAAGTCCGGCAACATCTTTAAAAGTAGTTTTAACATCGGTTTTTTCATCAAAAAGTTTTGCTTTTGATTTTCCAATATTAAAAATTTGACCACCACCACCAGCGCCACCACCTGACATTTTACGCATTATGAAGATCCAAACTCCAATAATGATAATGATTGGTAATAAGCTAATGATTAAATCAGACCAATTGCTTTTAGCTAGGAAATTAAAATCTTTCAATTTTCCGTCCGCAACTGCTTTTTCCAGTTTTGTTTGAAAAATTTGATCGTTACCAATTTCAAACGTGTATTGAGGTCCTTTGTTAGGACGGTCAAAAATGTCTTTGGCAACTTGTTTATGTTCTTTCTCCTTTAGTGCTTCCGGTTTTAAGAAAACCTCTGCTTCTGTCTTGTTGTAAACAATTACTTTTTCAATTTGACCTTTTTCTAGGAATGTATTGAATTTAGAAGAGGTTAATTGGGCAGGCTCTTGCAAGCTTGAACTGCCAGTTATAAAGCTAATAAAAAGAAAAATTAGTAAAATGGCTGTATACACTAACCATGGACTAACTTTAAATTTATTAGGATTCGGATTATTTTCTTTTGCCATTCTATTTTTAGTATTTGTTAGCTATTGTGGTAATTTTTGCATCTCCCCACAAGCTTTCGATGTTGTAATATTCTCTAATTTGTTTTTGAAAAACGTGAACTACGATGTTTACATAATCCATAAGTACCCATTCTGCATTGTCAGATCCTTCCACATGCCATGGTTTATCTTTTATTTCTTTCGAAACTACTTTTTGAATTGAATTAACGATCGCGTTTACCTGTGTATTGGAGTTTCCATTGCAAATTACGAAATAGTCACATACAGCGCTATCAATCTCTCTTAGGTCGAGAATATCTATATCATTTCCTTTTACTTCTTCGATTCCCTTTATAATGTTTGCCAAAAGGTCATCATTATTTATTGTCTTTTTTGCCATGAAAAATTTTTATATAAGTTTGTAAAGTTACCATTTTTTGTCATTATTTTTGAACCTTAACATATAATTAAATTATGTTTAAAAATAACAACTCATGAAGTTAATCAAACTCGATGCCATAGATTCAACAAACGAGTTTATGAAAGAGCTCTCGAAATCCCAACAACTAGAAAACTTTACCGTGGTAACCGCCGAAAATCAGACCAAAGGTAAAGGTCAAATGGGTTCAATTTGGGATTCAGAAATAGGTAAGAATCTAACTATGAGTGTCTTTGTTAAGGAAACAATTTTAGATATCAACCACATTTTTACCTTAAACATTGCGGTAGCTTTAGCGATTTACACTGCTTTAGAAACAGTTAATATACCTGCTTTATCTATTAAATGGCCTAACGACATTATGTCATATAATTTCAAAATAGGTGGCGTTTTGATCGAAAATAACCTTAGAAGTGACGGATCTATAATTTCCATCATTGGAATTGGTCTTAATGTTAACCAAACTAATTTTGAAAATTTACCTAAAGCTTCTTCCTTAGCTGTGGTATCTAAAAAGGAACACAATAAGGAACAATTATTGTTTTTGATTGTGGAAAACCTCAAAACTAACATTAAACTAATAGAAGTTAATCCTCAAACGCTTTGGGATTTATATGCTAATTGTCTTTTCAAAAAGGGTGTTCCTATGCCATTTAAAGGAGGGGATACTAAAAATTTTATGGGCATTATTCAAGGTGTTTCCGCCTTGGGGAAGTTGCAAGTGGTTCTAGAAGATGATTCCTTGGTAGAATACAGCATTAAAGAAGTGCAAATGCTGTATTAAGACACTGTTTTTATCTCAAAAAACAACTTTTAGTACGATTGAAAAACAAAATTATACCTTAGTTAACAGTGCAATAGCGTCTATTTTCGCTCTCCAATTTGCTGTCTCCACATAGCATAATACAGTCCTTTTTCATCAATTAAATCGAGATGCTTTCCTTGTTCGATGATTTTTCCTTGCTCTAGAACAAATATTTTGTCGGCATGCATAATTGTTGATAATCGATGTGCAATTAATACGGTGATTTGATTTTTTTGAGATGAAATACTTCGGATTGTTGCGGTAATTTCTTCTTCAGTAATAGAATCTAGGGCCGAAGTAGCTTCATCAAATAAAAGCAATCTCGGCTTTCTCAAAAGTGCTCTTGCAATCGACAAACGCTGTTTTTCCCCACCAGAAACTTTAATTCCGCCTTCTCCAATAGTGGTATTTAAACCATTCTCTGCTCGTACTAATAAATTTTGACAAGCCGATTTTTGTAAAACATCATTAATTTCCTCATCTGTAGCATTCGGTTTTACGAAGAGCAAATTGTCTTTGATAGTTCCCGAAAACAATTGTGCATCCTGCGTTACAAAACCCAATTGTTGTCTCAGTTCAGTCAAATCAATTTCGTTGGCGTTTTTGTCATTGTAAAAGATTGCGCCATCAGCAGGTTTATAAAGCCCAACAAGCATTTTTACTAAGGTCGTTTTACCACTACCTGAAGGACCTACAAATGCGATTGTTTCGCCAGCTTTTGCTTCAAAAGAAATGTCCTGAACAGCATAACTAGATGCTGATTGATGTTTAAATGAAATATTTGAAAAACGTAAATGGTCTATAGCACCAATTGTTTTTGGATTAGTCGGAATCTCTTCACTTTTTGAATTCATTAAATCGGCAAAATTGTCCATGGACACTTTTGTCTCATTATAGGTAGCGATTACGTTTCCTAGTTCTTGTAATGGATTGAATAAAAAGAAAGAGAAAAACATCAAAGTGATTAGATCGCCAGGTAAAATAACCCCTTGGAAAATAAACATGTACAAAGCAAATACTAATCCAGTTCGCATAAAATGCACCGTTGTCCCCTGAATGAAACTTAAGGAACGAATAAAACGGATTTTTTTTAATTCTAAGCCTAATATTTTTATGGTAGTGCCATTTAAACGGTCTACTTCTTGATCCGTTAAACCTAAGCTTTTTACTAGTTCAATGTTTCGCAAAGACTCAGTAGTTGCTCCAGCCAATGCTGTTGTTTCTTTTAAAATATCAACCGATACTTTCTTGATTTTTTTACCTAAAAAAGAGCTAATTACAGCGATTACAGGTACCGTGGCTAGAAAAATAGGACCTAATAACCAGTGAATATTGACGGCATAAACGACCACAAAAATAATTCCTATTAGGGTTTGAAAGACCATGGAAATAGAAAGTGTAATGTATTTTTCACAATCAGATTTTACTTTTTGCAATCGACCTAGTGTTTCACCACTTCGTTGGTCCTCAAAGTCTTGAAAGGGTAATTGCAAAGCTTTTTGGATTCCTTCTGTGTACATTTGTGCACCCGTGCGCTGAATAATGATATTGGTAAAGTAATCTTGGAAATTTTTTGCTATACGAGAGATCATTGCTGCTCCTAATGATAAGCCTAACCAACCTAAAACTGCCTTAGTGAAATTGCCATAATTTCCATTGAAGTTGGCGACTCCTACACCACATTGATTGAGGAGTTTTCCAATAATTATGGAATCGAATAAAGAGAAGCATTGGTTAATTGCGGCTAAAAAAAGAGCCAAAAACAATAAAGGTTTGTGGGCTTTTAAATAGGTATATAGAATTTTCATCGGTATTTTGTATTATGGAAGTGCAAAACTACGACTATTGAATTCAAATAGAATTATCTAATTTAAAATTTAAGATAAATTAACAAATGTCAAAACTTATCTCATAACAAGATAGGTAAGCTCGTATTGGGTTTAGTAATTTTAGACTAAATAGTATAAGTAACGGAAATGATGCCATCCAACAGGTTTTTTAATAATCATTCTAATTTTCAATTGAAATAGTTTTTAACTCAAAATTAACTAGATTTTGTAAAATTATATTGCGCACAATATATATCTTTGTCAAAGTTTAAAAATAGCACTATGGATGATCTTTTAAAATTGGATGCTCAAGTTTGTTTTCCTGTATATGCGTTATCTCGTGAGATTACAAACTTATACCGACCGATATTAGAACAGCTTGATTTGACGTATCCGCAATATTTAGTTTTACTTGTGTTGTGGGAAAACAACACGCAAACAGTAAATCAAATAGGAGGTAAGTTGCAGTTAGACAATGGTACTTTAACACCATTATTGAAGCGATTAGAAGTAAAAGGCTTGGTTAATCGAACCCGCAGTAAGCTAGATGAAAGGGTTGTAGATGTGTCTTTAACAGTTGCAGGAAATGCTTTAAAAGACAAAGCTAAATGCATTCCTAAAGAGGTTCTGGAGGCATTAAATGTATCTGTAGGCGATTTACAACAGTTAAAAGATGCAATAGAGAAAATAGTAAATAGAAATAAATAATAAAATACACAAAATGAAAACATTATATACAGCAGAAGCTACTGCAACCGGCGGTAGAAACGGTCACGTTAAAAGTAGTAACGGAGTTTTAGACGTACAAGTAAGAATGCCAAAAGCATTAGGTGGTGCTAATGACGACTATACAAACCCTGAAATGCTTTTTGCAGCAGGATATGCCGCATGTTTTGACAGCGCTTTGAGTTTAGTAATCAAGCAGGAAAAAATTACAACAGGTGAAACGACTGTTAATGCAAAAATCAGTATTGGTCAATTAGACAATGGTGGTTTTGGTTTAGCTGGAGAATTAGCCGTAAATGTACCAGGAGTCACTCAAGAAAAAGCACAAGAGTTAGTAGAAAAAGCACACCAAGTTTGTCCTTATTCTAACGCAACTCGCGGAAACGTAGCAATTGATTTAATAGTAACTAATAACTAAAATTAAGTAAGATGGCATTAATAGACGATTTAAAATGGCGTTACGCTGCAAAGCAATACGATCCAACAAAAAAAGTAAGTCAAGAGAATGTAGATAAAATTGTTGAAGCGGCACGTTTAGCGCCTACATCATCAGGTTTACAGCAGTTTAGAGTTTTGGTTGTAAGTAATCAGGAAATTAAGGAGAAATTAAGCGCTAAAGTGCTTAACCCAGAGGTGATGGTAGATTGTTCTCACGTTTTAGTGTTTGCTGCATGGGATAAATACACTGCGGAACGCATTGATACCATTTACAATAAAACAACTGATGATAGAGACTTACCTAGGGGTCGCTTTGATAGTTACACGGATAAGATAAAAGGGATTTACTTAAATCAGACTGCCGAAGAAAATTTCGAACACACGGCTCGTCAATCCTATATAGGTTTTGCTATGTCTATCGCGCAGGCAGCTGAGCTAAAAGTTGATACAACACCTGCTGAAGGTTTTGACAATGCCTTGGTAGATGAAACATTAGATCTTGCTTCATTAGGTTTGCGAAGCGTAACTTTATTATATCTAGGATACCGCGATGCCGAAAAAGATTGGTTGGCTGGTATGAAAAAAGTACGTAATACTACGGATGAATTTGTAATCGAAATCAAATAATACAATCATTGCTACCGCTTTTGGGTTAGCCATGAATCATAAAAAGCCAAACTGGAGCAATCCAAGTTTGGCTTTTTATTTTTTTGTACAGTACTAAAATCGTGGACAATCCTTTACTTTTATTCAAAAATGTTTTGGGACAAAAAGACAACGAACTCCTATTTTTCTTTAAATAGAAATCCCAGACCCATACTTTTGAGCATTTTTTTTTCAAACTTCCAAAAGAATGTAAATTGTCCAAAAAGGGTTCCAATGGCTACAAGCAATACTTGGTAAAGCGGAAAAATAATCAACAATCGGATCAATATAAACCAACTTCCAAAATCTGCAGCAGTGATTCCTAGCCACAAACAAACAGGCTTTGAAATCCAAGCTGAAGTAGAGCCTGTAATAGCAAAAACGATAAATATAATGGCAAGCTGCAGGTTTGATTCAATTCCCCAGCGTTTCTTTAATTTCTTCATCCTTATAAATAATGATTACAAAGATAGCAAGTTTATCTAGAAGGAACATTGCCAAACAACCGTTGATTATTGGTATTTTGAAAATAAATCATGTAGTTGTAAATCAAGTAATTTACCTCATAACCATAATTCACGGTATAATCGTAGTTAATAGTCATTTCATACAAATTAGGGCTAAATCGATTTGGTTGAAGCACGCGACTGTTCCACTCCGTAATATACATTCTGTTTTTATTTTCTAGGAAAGTTTGCGAATGATAGCCTCTAGGGAAGGCGCGGGAGACGAGCCAACTTGTAAAGCCAGGATCTATAATGATAACCTCATATTCTAATTCTTCATTAGCAATTCTGATCGTATCTCCATGTATTGCTTTATTGTTTTCGGGAGTGTTGACCGCTTTTTTAGTTGTCGTACAGCTGATAATAATCAGCAAAATGAGGATCAACACATAAGTATACTTTCTCATAAGTAGTTGTTTTACCCTAAAGTTACAAAATATTAACTACCTATAACTCCCACAATAGTTAAATGTCTTTCTGTTGGTTTTTGGCCAGCCATCAAAAAGAAAGTGGTTATTCCTGTTTAGAAATAACCACTTATATATAAAACCGTGTTTTCCATGAAGGAATCACTGTTGGTTTTTAAAACGTTCTTTAGAATTATTTTATTTTCCAAAAAGACCACCTAGCATTCCGCCCAATCCGCCTCCTTTTTTAGTAACGGCATCCATTGCATCACTCATATCCACTTTTCCATCACCATTTTGATCTAAACCAAATTGCCCACCATATTTAGTGATTGCATCCATGATTCCTGCGTTCTCACCACCACCTGAAATAGCACCAATAATATCTGAAATTTCAAAACTAGAATCTTTAGGGTCTTTTGCTTTACCTACAAGGGAAGCTAGGATCTTTGGAATAATGCTGGAAGCAACTCCTGCAGCTGCACTACTATCTATTCCTAGTTTTTCACTTAAATTTCCTGAAAGTTGTTGGGTCAATTTTTGCACCGCTGGGTTTGAAGCATCCTTTGCATTATCTCCTTGAAAAAGAGCTGCTAATTGTGAAAGATCCCCATCTGCAACCATTTTTTGTAATCCTGTAACTACTGAAGAGCTAGCTTCATTAATTACAGCTTCATTTTTTTCGTTGGGAACCGCTGGATTATTTACTACAGTGTCTACTCCAAATTGTTGTGCTAATTGTGTTAGTTGTTCGAACATATATAATTTTTTTCGTTTTCTTAAAGGTACAAAAAAAAGTGGATTTATTACGTTTTTTTGTAACAAATCCACTTTAAAAGGGTAAAAAAATAGCTTAGTTAACCAATCAAGCTAATGATTTGCGAAGCTAATTCCGTTCCAATTCTATCTTGTGCTTCTCCAGTTGCAGCGCCAATATGTGGTGTCAACGAGATTTTAGGATTCATTAAAATTGGCATTTCTGGAGTTGGTTCGTTTTCAAAAACGTCAAGACCAGCAAACAATACTTTTCCGCTGTCTAATGCTTTTACTAACGCAACTTCGTCAATTACACCACCACGAGCGCAGTTTACAATACCTACATCCTTTTTCATCATAGCCAGTTCTTTTTCACCAATAATGTATCCATCTTGAGCAGGAACGTGCAATGTGATAAAGTCACTTTCTTTAAACAATGATTCTAAAGATTGAGACACAATTGTAGTAGTGATCGATTGTCCGTCAAAAAATTCCACTTTAACATCTACCTGAGGGATAAAACTGTCTGCAGCAATTACCTTCATACCTAACCCAAGAGCCATCTTTGCAGTAGCTTGACCAATACGACCAATACCAACGATACCAAGGGTTTTTCCTCTTAATTCAACACCATTTGCGTACGCTTTTTTCAAACCGTCAAAATTAGTGTCGCCTTCAAGAGGCATATTTCTGTTTGAATCATGCAAGAAACGCACGCCTGAAAACAAGTGAGCAAAAACCAATTCAGCCACTGATTCTGATGAAGACGCAGGTGTGTTAATCACGTGAATCCCTTTGCTTTTAGCATAATCCACATCAATATTATCCATACCAACACCACCACGACCAATTATTTTTAGTCCAGGACAAGCGTCGATAATATCTTTCCGAACTTTAGTAGCACTACGAACAAGAACAACACTAATGTTATTTTCGTTCACATAATTAGCCACCTGTTCTTGAGCTACTTTTGTAGTTATTACTTCAAATCCACCTGCTTCTAAAGCTAGAATTCCACTTTTAGAAATTCCGTCATTTGCTAATACTTTCATTTTTTATTTCATTGCGAGGAACGATGCAATTCCGCCCTCATATTACTTTTTTATTATTTTGTTAGGAGCTATTTCCTGCTATTCGTTTCAATCTTTTTATTTTTTAAAGAAAAAAATAAAAAGGATTTCCACTGCTATCAGGGCTAGGAATCCGCACGTTGAGGTGCTTTTATGCTACTTGTGACTCTAGATCTTTCATAACATCAACTAATACCTGTACACTCTCGATAGGCATGGCGTTGTACATAGAGGCTCTATAACCACCCACGGAGCGATGTCCTGGAAGACCGGATATACCGGCTGCTTTCCACATAGCATCAAATGTTTCCGCATGAGCAGCATCATTCAATAAGAAAGTAGCATTCATGCTTGAACGATCTTCTACAGCGGCAGCTCCTTTAAACAATGGGTTTCTATCAATTTCAGTGTAAAGCAATTCTGCTTTTGCCGTATTCAATTTTTCAACAGCTGCAATTCCACCTAAGTTTTTTAACCATTGTAAGGTAAGTAATGAGGCATACACAGGAAAAACAGGCGGTGTATTGTACATACTTTCTGCCTTGATGTGTTTCTCATAATCTAAAATGCTCGGAATCGTTCTTCCTGATTTTCCTAGAATTTCTTCTTTAACAATTACTAATGTTGTTCCGGCAGGTCCCATATTTTTTTGAGCACCGGCATAAATAATATCAAATTTTGAAAAATCTAAAACTCTAGAAAATATATCCGAACTCATATCGCATACAATAGGCATGTCAAGTGACGGAAATTCTTTTATTTGAGTCCCAAAAATAGTGTTATTACTAGTGCAGTGAAAATAATTAGCATCAGCAGGAACTGTGTATCCTTTTGGAATATGATTGTAGTTTTCCTCTTTTGATGAAGCAACAACAACTGTTTCTCCAAAAAATTTAGCTTCTTTTATGGCGCCACTAGCCCAAGTTCCGGAGTCTAAATAAGCTGCTTTACCCCCTTCTTTCATCAAGTTATAAGGAACCATTAAGAATTCCAAGCTCGCTCCACCTGATAAAAATAAAGCTTGGTATCCTTTTCCTTCCAATCCTAATAATTCTAAGGCAAGCGATCTAGCTTCATCCATTACGGCAACGAAATCTTTACTTCTGTGTGATATTTCTAAAATTGATAATCCCGACCCATTGAAATCCAGTATCGCTTGTGCCGATTTTTCAAAAACTTCTTGTGGTAAAATGCAAGGTCCTGCGCTGTAGTTGTGTTTTTTCATGGTGTAGTTTTGTCCAAAAAATTAAAAGGCAAATTTCGTCATTAGTACATTAAAAAGCGTTAATTTTTTCGGAATTATAAGGCTTATTTTTGTCATATTGTTAACAAAAACGATATCGTATCCACATTATCTGCGTAATCCCATAATTTGGGTTTTTGAGTTTGACCAAAAGGAATACTACTTTCCATTAGGTTGTTGCTAACTATGCATTGAAGTTGCTCGTTTTCAGACACTAAACGTTCTTCTAATTCGACTAATGTATCATAATATTCGTAAAAGACACTGGAAATAGGAGAGGCATGACTGGTATCCTCTTTTAACGTCAAGAAACCATTATCCAGTAATTTAAAATTACTCATTAAAAAAACGGCCTTGTTGTAGTCGTAATTATTAGCATATTTTTCATAATGAATCACATCTTGGTACTCAAAAATAGCTTCGAAAAAAGCATCAAACGAATACCCTTTAGGAACAAATAGCTTGGAAACATTGCGACATCCTAGACCAAAATACCTGAAAATATCTTCTCCTAGCGCAGTCAATTGGGCTTTAGTTTCGTTTCCGTCGAGCACTGCAACTGAATTTCTGCTTTTTCTAATAATAGAGGGTTTGTCCTTAAAATAATACTCAAAATAACGGGCTGTATTATTACTTCCTGTTGCTATTACAGCGTCAAAATTCTCTAATTTCCCTTCAACAAAGGTGATTTTATCGCTAAATTCCGGCGCTACTGCAATTATATATTTTGCCAAAAATGGCAGTAAATGTTGGTCGTTGGATGACGTTTTTATTTTAACATTATGACCAGCAATCAATACAGATAAAAAGTCATGAAAACCTACCAAGGGTATGTTGCCAGCAAGAATTAAAGCTACGGTTTTATTGGAATCCGACTTTAAATCGTACTTATTCAACCATTCAGTAAGTTGGTCTTCAGTTAAAGCAGCAGCCCACGATTGAATCGAAAAGTAAACCTGCTCGGGCGTGTACCAGCCATTATGTGATTGAGATAAGGCAATAAGGTCTTCGAATGCATCAAAGAACAAGTCATTGTGCAATACGCCAGCTATTTTACTGGAATTGTTTTCCGAAAATTGACTTAAGAATTTGCCTAATGCAACAAAAACACTTTTTTTTGTTTCTAATGTCATAATGTTTGCTTATGAATTGTTTTGATTGTAATTTTGCACAAAAATAAGCTTTAATAAGTCGAAAGTCAAAAGTCTTAAAGTAATTTGATTTGGTTTTTTTAACGCACAACATTTAATAAAAAGTAAAATGGCAATAATAATAACTGACGAATGTATTAATTGTGGGGCTTGCGAACCCGAGTGCCCTAATACAGCAATTTACGAAGGAGCTGATGATTGGAGATATAAGGATGGAACAAAGTTAACTGGTAAAGTAATTTTGCCGGATGGTACTGAAGTAGATTCTGATGAGGCACAAACGCCAATCTCTGATGAAGTATATTATATAGTTCCGGGTAAATGTACGGAATGTAAAGGTTTTCACGACGAACCACAATGTGCAGCGGTATGTCCAGTAGATTGCTGTATCCCTGATGATAATCATGTAGAATCAGATGAAACCTTGTTAAATAGACAAGCCTTTTTACATAACGAATAAAGGTCAATATCTTGTAAAATAGTAATCCCGAGTTTATAGCTCGGGATTTTTTTATGTCGTTGTTGTACATAGGACAAAAAAAAAAGGGACATCAATTGATGTCCCTTTTAGTATATTCTATAGGTCTTAGAATTTATAGTTCATTGATAAACTAAACATTCTACCTAACTGGCTAAATTGTGATCCATCATAACTAGTTATTGGATAACGGCCATTAAATGTGATGTTATTGTACTCGTTTTTAAGTGCTGCAGGGTTGTTAACAATTGCGTTTGCAGATGCTGAACCATCAGACTTAATCGTGAATTTAGGAACTACATTAAACATGTTATTCATGTTGAATGAGATTGTAACCTCTTTAGAAGCAGTCCATGTCACTCCTAAATCAGTAACTTGAGCTGTTTTAAAAGTTGTGAATAATCCAGGATTACTAAAGTCAGCTTGTTTGAATTTAGTAGAACCAAATGTGGTGTTATTCAATGAAATTCCGAAATCATTTATTTCGTAGTTTACACCTATAATATTTTTGAATTTAGGTCTAGAAGTAAACATTAAAGCATCCTGAGTCGCGTTAAATACAGTTTGACCAGCTAAAGCTCCAGTTAAAGCAGTTACACTTGCCGGGTTATTTACAGCACCATCAATTTTGTTTTGAATCGTGTAGTTACCAGATAAGTTAAATCCTAATTTACCTTCTCCAACAATAAGGTTTCTGTATTCAACTACATAGTCAATTCCGGATGTAACAGAGTTAATACCATTTACGAAAAATGCATTTCCACCTGTACCAAAATCAACTAGGTTTCCTAATACAATTCTATCCTTTACTTTGATAGTGTAATAATCTACTGTTAAGTTTAAGTTTTTGATTGGTCTAGCTCCAAATCCTAAAGATACATTTGTTGATTTTTCAGGTGTTAATTTAGGAACTCCATAAGCTCTAGCTGTTGTAGAAACGTTGTTTACAATTCCAGTTACTGCAATGGCACCACCTTGGAAAGTAGATTGTGATTTCTCAGTATAGATTTGGTGCAAAGAAGGAGCTCTAAATCCAGTTGAAACAGATCCTCTAAAAGTTAATTTATCGTCTTCAATGGCGTTTACGCTTGTACTTAATTTCCAAACATTAGCAGCTCCAAAATCACTATAGTTTTCATGTCTTGCTGTTCCGTTAACCAACCAACCTTTAACAACATTTGCACTAATATCAGCATAGAAACCAATATTGTATCTATTAAATTTTCCTGAATTCGCTGGAGTATTTCCTTGAAAAGAATCGGCTCCTACACCTGCATAGGATTGAAAATCACCGGCTAATATTTCAAAGTTTTCTGTTCTGATTTCTGATCCAAAACCCACAGATACATTATCTGAAACTTCTTTGGTAATGTCTAAATTCCCCACAATGTGGTTGAAACTAGTTCCACCTGGTTTAAAATTGTTTTGTCCAGTATATCTCGTTTGACTCGCATCAGTGTAAACAAAATCGTTTGGAGAGTGACTTCCTAAACCACCTACCGCTTGTAGTTGCTCCGGATTTAAATCACTATATTTCGATCTATTATGAGAATTAGTTACTGTATAAATTTGTGAGTTACCACCTATTGTTACAGAAGCGTCAGAAGTCCAACCATTTTTACTTGATTTGAACCCTAAAGTAGCATTGTAATCATTTAAATCTCCAATGAATGTTGGTACATATCCAACATAAGAAGCCGCAGTTCCATTACCAAATAATGATGGTAAATAAGGGAAATCAGAGGCTTTTCTCCAATATGGAGCTCTGTAATTAGCAAAAGAGTTTACTTTTTTGAAAATATAAGCAGCATTGTAATACATCTCAGTGTACTCACTTAATTGTGAACCTCCGTTTATTTCAAATTTAGCTGCAGCAGTTTCAGGTGCTCCGTTAACGTTTCCACCATCTGGTTTTAGGTTCAAGAAGGCTTGAGTAGTTGCTAATGGCACTCCCCAATAAGAAGCTTCGTCAGCTGCACTTAAAATACCTGGTCTATTCGCTAATGCTGTTTTTGAGAAATCAACAGTATAGTTTAAAAAACCTTTTTCACCTACAGTTGTTCCGTTGTTTACACTCACACCGTACATTTCACCATCTCCTTTTCCAGTGATTCCAGTACGTAAGGTTACAGATCCTCCGTTAGTACTTTTTTTCAAGATAATGTTCATTACCCCAGCAATCGCATCTGATCCGTATTGTGCTGATGCACCATCACGTAAAATTTCAACTCTCTCAATTGCGTCAGTTGGTATAGCTGAGATATCAGCACCAGTTTCACCACGTCCAGGAGAAGTTTGCGTATACACAAGTGAACTCATGTTTTTACGTTTACCGTTGATTAATATTAAGGTTCTACTTGGTCCCATATTTCTAATTTCATAAGGGTCAAGTAAAGAAGTTGCGTCATTCACAGGCGTTTGCACGGTGTTAAAAGACGGAATTTTGTATTGTAATGCTTTATCAAATGTAGCTTGTCCTGTCGAAGCTAGATCTTTAGAAGATAATACATCAATAGGTAGTGCCGAAGTTGTATTGCTTCGTGGAGCCGTTCTCGACCCTACAATTACAATCTCGTTCAATGCTTGTCCACCTTCTTCAGCAAGGACAACATTAATTGTTCCTTCGGTTGCTGCTTTTTCTACTTTGGCGTAGCCAACATAACTAAAAACTAATGTTGCGCCTTCTTTAACTTTGATCTTGTACGCTCCGTCAAGATCGGTTGAAACTCCATTTTGAGTTCCCTTTTCAACGATGTTCACTCCCGGTAAAGGAGCTCCTGAGTTGTCTTTTACTACTCCAGATACTTGTTTTTGAGCAAACAAAAAACTGACGTTTAATAGCAAAAATAACAGTGTGAATTTTTTCATAAATAATTTGGTTTTGTTTTGTAATATTACTTTGTTAGTTGGTATTATATCGCCAAATATAGTGAGTTTTTAACAAAATATTAGCTATTTATTGTGTTTTTATTTTAAAAGTAAAAGTAAACTGTAAAATATTTACTTTTTTATTGAATAAATAATATAGTTGCTTTTCGTTGCGATAACCGCAATATATTTTAAATTGCAGTCTGCTAATATTAATGGAATGATTTTGCATTCTACCTTATTTTAAATGGTATATTTGCACTTTTTTAAGGGAATTATTTAAAAACTCTTGGCAGGAAACTGCTACTTGTAAACTGAAATATATGAAAGCAGGAATTGTAGGATTACCTAATGTTGGAAAGTCAACATTATTCAATTGTTTATCAAATGCAAAAGCGCAAAGTGCTAACTTTCCTTTTTGTACTATCGAGCCTAATATTGGAGTGGTAAACGTACCAGATCCTCGTATCAATAAATTAGAGGAGTTAGTGAAACCAGAGCGCGTGCAAATGGCAACGGTGGATATTGTGGACATTGCTGGTCTTGTAAAAGGAGCTAGTAAAGGAGAAGGATTAGGAAATCAATTTCTTGGAAACATTAGAGAGTGTAATGCAATCATACATGTATTGCGTTGTTTTGATAACGATAATATTGTGCACGTAGATGGAAACGTAAATCCTATTCGTGACAAAGAAACAATTGATATCGAGTTGCAATTAAAAGATTTAGAAACAGTTGAAAAACGTTTAGAAAAAGTAAATCGTGCAGCCAAAACTGGAAACAAAGAAGCAATCACTGAGAAAGCACTTTTAGACCGTATTAAAGAAACGTTGTTGCAAGCAAAATCAGCTCGAACAACTGTTCCTCAAAACAATGACGAAGAGCTTTTAATGGAGGCGTTCCAGTTAATTACTGCAAAACCCGTTTTATATGTTTGTAATGTTGATGAAAATTCAGCGGTAAACGGAAACAAATATGTAGACCAAGTAAAAGAATTAGTGAAGGATGAAGATGCCGAGGTGATTATCCTTTCAGTAGGAGCAGAGGCGGATATCACCGAATTAGAAAGCTACGAAGAGCGTCAAGTTTTTCTAGAAGATATGGGATTGACTGAGCCTGGTGCTTCTGTATTAATTCGTGCGGCTTACAAATTATTAAAGCAACAAACGTATTTTACCGCAGGTGTAAAAGAGGTTCGCGCTTGGACCATCAATATTGGATCTACTGCACCACAAGCAGCTGGAGTTATCCACACTGATTTCGAAAAAGGCTTTATCCGTGCTGAGGTGATTTCATACGAAGACTACGTAGCTTACGGTTCAGAAGCGAAAGCTAAAGAAGCTGGTAAATTTAAAGTAGAAGGAAAAGAATACATCGTAAAAGATGGTGATGTAATGCACTTCCGTTTTAACGTGTAGTTCAATATAAATTAAGACATACAATAAAGGAAACCTGTAAATGTAAATTTTGCAGGTTTTTTTGTGTTTACTAATGACCAAGCTCTGCCAACTTTATGTAAGGACCTAATCCTGCTTTCCACTACAAGATTTTTCCATCTTCCCTTTTTTTCTAAGTCAAAAAAGGAGCTTCTTCTAGTCGCTCTTTTTTGCCAAGAAAAAAGAGGTAATCTGTTCAAAATGCTTTTCGTTTCAATCAGGGGTAAAAAAGTAAAATACAACTTGATTTTTTATGTTTTATATTTTTATGTACCTTTAAAATAAAAATAATTCTATGAAAATTATAGCCTTTGGCGCAAGCACCAGCAACAATTCAATTAATAAAAAATTAGCAACCTATGCAGCATCGCTTTTTGAAACTGCTATTGTCGAAGTTTTAGATTTAAACAAGTATACTATGCCTCTTTTTGACGTAGATCTTGAGATGACAATTGGAGAGCATGAGGTGGCGCAGGCTTTTTTAGATAAGATTAAAGAGGCTGATCTTCTGGTTGTTTCTATGTCTGAGCACAATGGGAATTACACTGCGGCTTTCAAAAATATTTTCGATTGGAGTACCCGAATCAATGCCAAAGTCTTTCAGGATAAACCCATGCTTTTAATGGCTACATCTCCTGGCGCTAGAGGAGGAAGCTCTGTTTTAGAGATTGCTAAAAATGCATTTCCAAGATATGGAGCACTAGTAAAAGCAACGTTTTCGTTACCTAGTTTTAATGAGAACTTCGATATGCAAAAAGGACAAATTTCTAATAACCAATTGGATAATGATTTAAGAGGAATCGTTAGTTTGCAGTTTTAGCGTCCTGTTTTTCCTTAAATAGCTCTTAATTAAGGTTGTCAATATCATTCTTAATAACTTTGGTGGTTGCTGCTTTTAAAATATATCGAGATATGCTATATTAGCACGAAATCCACAAAAATCAAATGTCAGATCAAAATCAATATACCGAAGATAATATTCGGTCACTCGACTGGAAAGAGCATATTCGCATGCGCCCTGGTATGTATATCGGGAAACTAGGTGATGGTTCTTCTCCTGATGATGGTATTTATATTTTACTTAAAGAGGTGCTCGATAACTGTATCGATGAGTTTGTCATGGGTGCAGGTAAAACGATCGAAGTTTCCATAAAAGACAAAACCGTTGCCGTACGCGATTACGGTCGTGGTATACCATTAGGAAAGGTGGTCGATGTGGTTTCTAAAATGAACACAGGAGGTAAATACGATTCCTTAGCCTTCAAGAAATCAGTAGGTTTAAATGGTGTTGGTACTAAGGCGGTGAATGCCTTGTCTAACTATTTTAGAGTAGAGTCGGTTCGTGAAGACAAGCAAAAAGCGGCAGAGTTCTCAGCAGGAAATCTAGTACTCGAAGAGGATATTATTGATACAACCAAGCGTAAAGGAACTAAGGTCACTTTTACTCCTGATGAAGCCATCTTTAAAAATTACAAGTTCAGAAATGAGTATGTAATCAAAATGCTTAAAAACTATTGTTATCTAAATACGGGATTAACAATTATATACAACGGTGAGAAATATTTTTCAGAAAATGGATTGAAAGATTTATTAGATGAAAATATTGCAATCGAGGACATGGTGTATCCTATCATTCATTTAAAAGGGGATGATATTGAAATAGCCATGACACATAGTAAGTCGCAATATAGCGAAGAATACCATTCCTTCGTAAATGGTCAAAATACGACTCAAGGTGGTACGCATTTAGTAGCATTTAGAGAAGCAGTTGTAAAAACGATTCGGGAATTTTACAATAAAAACTTTGAGCCTTCGGATATTCGTAAATCGATTGTAAGTGCTGTTAGTATCAAGGTGATGGAACCTGTTTTTGAGTCACAGACGAAAACCAAATTAGGTTCTACTGATATGGGTTCAGAGCCAGGAATGCCCTCAGTACGTACGTTTGTGAATGATTTTGTGAAAACAAAATTAGACAACTATCTGCATAAAAATCCTGAAACGGCTGATTTGCTATTGCGTAAAATTCTGCAAGCGGAGCGCGAACGTAAGGAGCTTTCAGGTATTCGAAAATTAGCGAAAGACCGAGCTAAAAAGTCGAGCTTACACAATAAGAAATTAAGAGATTGTCGTGTGCATTTGGGTGATATCAAAAATCCAAGATATTTAGAAAGCACTTTGTTTATTACCGAGGGAGATTCGGCTTCGGGCTCGATTACTAAATCGCGTGATGTGAATACACAAGCGGTTTTTAGTTTGCGTGGTAAGCCTTTGAATTCTTACGGAATGACAAAGAAAATTGTGTACGAAAACGAAGAATTCAACTTGTTGCAAGCGGCTTTAGATATCGAAGACGACATGGAGAACTTGCGGTACAACAACATCGTAATCGCAACCGATGCCGATGTCGACGGGATGCACATTCGATTATTATTGATAACGTTCTTTTTGCAATTTTTTCCTGAATTGATAAAGGATGGACATTTGTACATTTTACAAACACCATTGTTTCGCGTTCGAAATAAAAAAGAGACCATTTACTGCTATTCTGACGAAGAAAAACGAAATGCAATTGAAAAGCTAAAACCAAAGCCCGAGATTACCCGATTTAAGGGATTAGGAGAAATTTCGCCAGATGAGTTTCAGTTTTTTATTGGCGAAGACATTCGGTTGGAACCTGTAATGTTAGATAAAGCTACTTCTATTGAGAAATTATTGGAGTTTTACATGGGGAAAAATACACCAGACCGCCAAGAATTTATCATCAGAAACTTGAAAGTCGAGTTGGATGTAGCTGAGAAAGAATAAAATAAAAATAAAATAGCATGCTAAGTAAAAAACAAATAATATATGTGATTGCTGCCTTTGTTGGAGGTTTTACGGTTGCTTATTTTGTTATTAAATATTTGAAATCGTAGTTAGTTTGTAACATGGAAAATCAAGATATTCGTTGGAAACAAAGATTTGAACATTTCAGAAATGCCTTTAGACAATTAAAAAATGCTAAGGTGATTCAAAAGGAAAGAGCTTTCTCTGAATTGGAATTACAGGGCGTTATTCAGGCTTTTGAGGTTTCACAAGAATTGTCCTGGAAGGTGATGAAAGATTTTCTGGAGGAGCAAGGAAAAACGGATTTGTTTGGTAGTAAGAACGCTGTAAAAGAAGCTTTTAATGTGGGGATTATTTCTGATGGTGCAATTTGGTTAGATATGATTAAAAGTCGAAACTTGACTTCACATATCTATGACGAAAATGAAATTTTAAAAATCCTAGAAGTTATATTAAATGATTATATAGCTGTTTTTACAGATTTTGAGAATAAAATGAAAACTCTTTTGTAATGTTCGGATTGTATCCCCAAAGCTATAAAGAAATTATAGAAATCATTGAGAATTGCTTGTCGATTGATGAGGTAATTGTTTATGGGTCACGTGCCAAAGGAAATTATAGAGAAGGTTCAGATATTGATATTACCATTTTGGGCGAACCTGAAAAAGCGGATGTTAGCAAATTATGGCACGATTTAGATGATAGTTATATTCCTTATAAATTTGATATCTCTGTTTATAATAATTTGCAATCAGAGAGTTTAAAAGAGCATATACAAAGAGTAGGTCAGGTTTTTTATAAAAGAAAAAACTGAAATAAATTCAGATAAATGAAAGACGAAGAAGAAGACGATAACATTCCTAACTCAGACGACGAAAATAGCGCTGAACAACAAGCTACACCCGAAGGTCAAGAGGAGGAAATTATAAAAGTAGACGCCAAGAATTTTGAAGGTGGTCACTTTTATGACAATACTAATGATGAAGCAGATACCATTACCAAAGTCACAGGAATGTACAAAGATTGGTTTTTGGATTACGCCTCCTACGTTATTTTGGAACGCGCTGTTCCTGCGATTGAGGATGGGTTTAAACCGGTGCAACGTCGTATCATGCATTCTCTTAAAGAACTAGATGATGGTCGTTACAATAAAGTAGCCAACGTCGTTGGGCACACCATGCAGTATCACCCTCACGGAGATGCTAGTATTGGTGATGCTATGGTGCAAATTGGTCAAAAAGATTTGTTGATTGACTGCCAAGGAAACTGGGGAAATATTTTAACTGGAGATAGCGCAGCGGCATCAAGGTATATTGAGGCTCGTTTATCTAAATTTGGATTAGAAGTATTGTATTCTCCAAAAATTACCGATTGGGGTGTTTCCTATGATGGTCGTCGTGCCGAACCCAATAATTTGCCTGTAAAATTCCCGCTATTACTTGCACAAGGAGCAGAAGGAATTGCAGTAGGACTTTCGACTAAAGTTTTGCCTCATAACTTTAATGAGTTAATTGATGCTTCGATTAAAATACTAAAAGGAAAACCGTTTACTTTATATCCCGATTTCTTAACTGAGGGAATTGCTGATGTATCCAATTACAATGATGGCTTGCGTGGTGGTCGCGTGCGTGTACGTGCAAAGATTGCCCAATTAGATAAAAATACGCTGGTGATTACTCAAATTCCGTTTTCAACCAATACGACTACCTTAATTGATAGTATTTTGAAAGCCAATGAAAAAGGGAAGATCAAAGTCAAAAAAATCGAGGACAACACGGCTGCCAATGTAGAGATTTTGATTCATATGTATCCTGGAATTTCACCGGATAAAACAATCGATGCTTTGTATGCTTTTACAGCTTGCGAAACCTCTATTGCGCCTTTGGGCTGTGTTATTGAAGACAATAAACCGTTATTTATAGGTGTTTCTCAAATGTTGAAAATTTCCACAGCTAGAACACAAGATTTATTGCGTCAAGAGCTCGAAATTCAGTTAGAAGAGTTAAAAAATAAATGGCATTTTTCTACGCTCGAAAAAATATTCATTCGTGAAGAAATGTATATTGATTTCAAATTGTATTCGGATAGAGAAGCCTTGTACAAATACATGTACGATCGTTTTGAGCCTTTCTCGAAATCATTTGTACGTGCTATAACAGATGAGGATTTGCAACGATTAACGCAAATCCCGATGATTCGTATTACTCGTTTTGACTCGGATAAAGCCGATGACTTGATTGCGAAATTAGAGGAGGAAATGCGCGAAGTCGAGCATAATTTAGCAAACTTGACAGATTTTGCTATTGCTTATTTTGCAAAATTAAAAGAGAAATACGGAAAAGGACGCGAGCGAAAAACCGAACTTCGTGTCTTTGATGACATCGAAGCTACTAAAGTGGTGTTGCGTAACACCAAATTATATGTCAATAGAGAAGAAGGATTTGTAGGTACTAGTTTGAAAAAAGACGAGTACGTTACCGATTGTTCGGATATTGATGATGTCATTGTTTTTCTGCGTGATGGTAGTATGATGGTGACAAAAGTGGATGCCAAAACCTTTGTTGGAAAAGACATCATTCATATTGCCATTTTTGATAAAAGCGACAAGCGAACGATTTACAATATGATCTACCGCGATGGAAAATCAGGGCCGTCTTATATTAAACGATTCAATGTTTCAGGAGTGACGCGCGACAAACCCTATGATTTAACGAACGGAACTAAGGGATCGCAAATACTGTATTTCACTTGCAATCCTAACGGAGAAGCAGAGGTAATTACTGTTTTATTGCGCCAAGTAGGAAGTATTAAGAAATTGAAATTCGACATCGATTTTGCTAAATTGGCCATAAAAGGACGCGCTTCTAAAGGGAATGTAGCCTCTAAATATCCAATCAAGAAAATCGAAATTAAAGAGAAAGGTATTTCGACCTTACTTCCAAGAAAAGTATGGTATGACGAAACCGTGCAACGCTTAAATGTTGACGGAAGAGGAGAATTACTGGGTGAGTTTAGACCAAGTGATAAAATTTTAATTGTCCAGCAATCCGGAAAATTGAAAGTAGTTATACCCGAATTATCAACGCATTTCGAGTCTGATATGGTAGTTTTAGAGAAATGGGTTCCTAAAAAACCTATTTCGGCCATTTATTACGATGGCGAAAAAGAACGCTATTATTTAAAGCGCTTTTTAGTGGAAACAGAAAATAAAGAGGAATCTTTTATTACGGAACACCCTAATTCACAATTAGAAATCGTTTCAACTGATTACCGACCTGTAGCCGAAATTATATTTCCAAAAATCAAAGGCGTACAAAAGGATAGTATTACCATTGATGTTGCTGATTTTATTGCTGTGAAAGGATTTAAAGCCCTAGGAAACCAGTTAACTACTGATAAGATCAAACAAGTAAATATGCTTGATCCTTTGCCTTACGAAGTCCCTGTTGAGGTTGTTCCTGAAAAGAACAGCAATCCTGACGGAGATGATACTGATATACAACTGGATGAAGATGGCCAAGTCGTATTGTTTTAAAATAAAAAAAGCTCCCTCAAGGAGCTTTTTTTGTCTTTAGTTCTTCTTTTTATTAGCTTTCATATTCAAAACCTCGACCAATAGTGAGAAGGATATGGCAAAATACAAATACCCTTTAGGCACCGGCGTTACATGACTACCAAATACTAATGCATCAGCTAAATGTGCACTCTCGGTGATTAGCATAAAGCCAATCAAAATCAAAAACGATAGTCCTAAAATTTGAATTGACGGATGTGTATTTACAAATTTACCCACAGGAACTGCAAATTGCATCATGATTAAAACAGAAATTACTACAGCTGTAATCATGATGTATAAAGCGCCAGGAACGCCATTTGTCATTCCTACTGCAGTCAAAATACTATCAAATGAAAATACCAAGTCAATAAGAATAATTTGAAAAATGACGCTCCCAAATGACTTAGTTGCTGCTTTTCCTAGTTCTTTCTCTTCATGTCCTTTTTCATCTACTTTCTCTCTTATTTCATTGGTGCTTTTGTAAATCAAAAACAAGCCACCTAACAATAAAATAATACTCTGTCCGGTAACTTGTGCACTTAACCAACTAAAATTTATTGAAAACCAAGGCTCTTTCATGGCAATCAAGTACGAAATCCCTAGCAACAATGCGATTCGCATAAACATGGCTAAAAACATACCTATTTTAGTCGCTTTTTTGCGGCTTTCTACAGGCAATTTTCCCGTTGCGATAGAAATAAATATAATGTTATCAATTCCTAAAACAATTTCAAGAAAAGTCAATGTTAACAGTGCAATCCAAGCATCAATATTTAAAAATACTTCCATATTCAGTTTTTTTTAGTCGCGACTAATTTAGTTAGTTATCTATTTTTGTTACGGTTCCTCTTTGTTTCTGGTCGGATCCAATCATTCCAAACTCAAAAGTGTAAGTATCACCTGAAGTGCTAAGTATTTTCATTCCAATCGATTGCTCCTCGGCCTTATTTTTTGGGTGAAGCTTCTTTAAAACATATTCACAATCGCTAATCCATCGTATCGAAGCGGTGTCAATTTTTCCTTCAAATGTCTCAATTTCAATGCTATCATTGCGCTCAAAAAGTGTGGTTTTTTTCACACCATCGACCTCATATTCAAATTTAAATTTTCCCGTTTTAAAGTCTTTACAATTGTGTTCCTTGGTATAGCAGGAAGCTACAAGTAAAATAAGCGGCAGTACAATCAGTTTTTTCATTTTGTTTTTGGAGCTTAATCCTGCTATTCGTTTCAATCTTTTTATCCTGAAAAAAATCAGGATAAAAAGGATTTTCACTACTATCAGGGCTAGTTTACAATCGGTTTTTAATGGCTATTGAATTTTTATATCATATTTGTCCAGCAATCCTGGAATTCCTTCTGTTGAGAATTTTGCCTTGCGCATCGGGTTAAATTCGGGATCAATTTTGTAATTGTAAGCCGTCAAGAAATTGACTTCTTTCAGTTGCGTATCGTTAAAAATGGCGTTTTCTAAATTGCAATTTTCAAACGAGGAATTAGATAAATTGGTACCTATAAAACTTACTTCTTTTAGCGAACAAGAGGTAAAAGTTGTTTTAGGCATTTTTTTATTGGCAAAAGAAGAATAATCTAAGATGCAATCGTTAAAACTTACCCCAAACATAAAATCAGCACAGCTAGAAAACTCAATGCCTAACAACTTGCAATTCGAAAAATGAACGGTTTTTAAACTCGTATTTTCTAAACGGGTCATGGAGAGATTACAGTCGATGAACTCACAATCCATAAAACTATTAGTGGAGAAATTGCTATTCGAGAAATCGCAGTTTTTAAAAACACAGTCTTCAAACTCCCGATTACTGACTTTTTTGTCAATAAAAGCAACTTTTTCAAATGTTTTTTGAATATGAATCAGTTCGTCCATCAGTCGTTAAATAAACTTTTCATAATTATTTTTAATCCTTTGTACATGAAGTACATGGCGGCTATACAGGCAACAATTCCAATTCCTAAAATAAGGTAATGCCACACATTTTGTTGATTCATAAAAGCATTATAAATCAACGACGGACCAATAAATAGTAGGGGCAAAGCGCCTGCTAAATTTTGAATACCTTTCGATAGTAATTGTTTATTTGTTCCCATAATTAAAATGATAGTTGCATCCCTATCCCATTTTTGTTGGAAAGAATATTGATTTTCTCTATGTGGAAACCTACTTTATTGGGTGAGATCGCTTCGTTATATCCATCAATGGCTTTGTTTATTTTTTTAGAATGGCCTATTATTACTGGAATCGAGATAGCCGCTGATGCTAAACCAATAAAAGTCAAAGCAGATGGGTATACTTTATCTTGCGATAATCCAGTAGCTAAGTCAACTAAAACAAAACCAGTTCCAAAACCTAATAGAAAACCTCCTACAGATGCCTTTGTTTGACCTGCACTGTAACTCGCTAATAGTTCTGGTTTATCGCTAAGTAACTCCTTAACTTGAGAATTGGTTAGTTTAACATTGTTGTCATTGAAAACGCGTCCTTTTTTATAAGTTAGTTGCTGACTAAAAGCAAATGAGCAAAGGAATAGAAAGAACAAGGTGGTTAATTTTGATTTCATTTTTTATAAATTTAGATAAGTGGTTTATTGTTGTTGGTAAAAATCGACTGCTTTGCGCACACTGCCGTGCGTTGCGAGTAAGTCAGCAGCTTGGTCGTAATTCACGGGAATCTCACCCATGATCATTTTTATGCCACGATCGACTAGTTTGCTGTTGCTCAATTGCATATCGACCATTTTATTGCCTTTTACTTTCCCAAGCTGAATCATAGTAGCGGTCGAAATCATATTTAACACCAGTTTTTGTGCTGTTCCTGCTTTCATTCGAGAGCTTCCAGTTACAAATTCAGGTCCTACCACCACATCAACGGGAAATTGTGCCGTTTGCGACAGCGGACTAGCAGCGTTACAAGAAATGCTACCGGTAATGATAGTATTGTCGTTACATGCTTGTAACCCACCAATTACATAAGGCGTCGTTCCTGATGCAGCAATTCCTATAACGACATCGTTTGTATTTATGTTGTATTCTTGTAGGTCTAACCAAGCTTGTGTGGCATTGTCCTCGGCATTTTCAACCGCTCTACGAATTGCAGTGTCTCCACCAGCAATAATACCGTTTACTAAATCAAATGGCACTCCAAAAGTAGGAGGACATTCAGAAGCATCAACAACACCCAAACGGCCTGATGTTCCTGCACCAATATAAAACAAGCGTCCGCCTTCTTTCATTTTTGTAACCACTTGTGCTACTAAAACTTCAATTTGAGGTAATGCTTTTTCTACGGCAAGCGGTACAGTCTTATCTTCTTGATTGATATTAGAAAGCAATTCCTGTACGGACATTTTTTCAAGATGCTCATATTTAGACGGTTGCTCGGTAGTTTTTGTAAATGCCATTATTGTTTGAAGTTCAAGTTTTGAAGATTCAAAGTTACAAAGTTTTATCCTTTTGAAGGTTGTAAAAAGAAGACATTTAAGGATTTATTTTAGTGATTAAATCTCGTAATTGGTAATTGGAATCGATAGAGGAGAAGGAATTTAAAAACAGTGTCATTCTTGCGGGCACAAGTAGGAGGATTGCTAAAATATATTTTTTATGCCATCCTTTAATGCAGTTAGTACCCAAATTGCTGCAGGTAGAAAAACCCAGAACAAAGTAAAGTAAAGTCCAATTTTAAACATTTTTGGTCCGTAGGTAACAGTACGTTTTACAAATAGTTCTGTAATCCAACCCAAAGTATAGCCTATGTTACATAAAATGGCAAAAATCGGAATCATTATTGGTTCGTACAAATCTTCGCCTGCTACTAATTGAACTCGACCCGAAGCTGCCTTTGTCATAATAATTATACTTAATATACCGCCAATGAGAACAATGATATTGTATAAAATTCGTCTGATTTCCCACCAAAAAATTATTTGAAAGAAGGTTCTTTTTTCTGTTTTAACGGATACTAATTTATTTAAATACTTCATAGTAATTGTACCTCGCGGAATTAAGTTAAATTATATTGCGTTTTGCTTTTGTTATTATTTTGACTTCAATGATTTGGCTCCAAAATACAGGATAGGAATAAAAATCAAACCCATTGTCAGTGGCAGAAACCAGACTCCTAATCCTTCGGTTTGACCGTTAGCGTTTCTAATTGTTTGAAAAGCAATCAGGCCAAAAATAATAATAACGATTAGTTTTAAATAGCGCATTAAACGTGTTGCATTCGTATATTGATCCAGTGCATTTTCGGCGGTTAGTACGGTCGAGTAATTAAATAGATGAGGAAATCTATTTAGTATTGTTAATGCAATATAAAGAACTGTTGCAATGCACGGAAGAGTGAAAATCATCCACTTATCCCCAAAACCGTCAGCAACTCCAGCTCCATTAAAATGTGTGGGAATGGTTTTGGGTAAGTTGTCATAGTGGCTATACACGAAAATCCAAATGGCGAAAATCAAAAACAAACTACCAATTTCAACGGCTTGGTCGACTGGAGTTCGTTTTATGGTCAATTTTGGTCTTTCTTCCATGGATTTGAATTTAAAAATGGATCAAGTGTGGGTTCTAAATTATGAAAATTAGAGCAAATGTAGTACTACTGAGCTGCTTTTTACTGTCGGTTGGCTACAACTCACAGAATTCACACTATTTATCGACTAAGGTAACATGTAAATCTAGTTTCAGTTAATTTATTGTGCTGTCACTATTCTTCAGTTTTGCATAAATGTCTAAACTGATAAATTTTCCGTTTTTGATTTCACATTCTCTCATTGTGCCTTCAAGGTTAAAGTTTAGTTTAGCCATTGCTTTTTTACAATTTGTGTTTTTGGTTTCTACGATACCTTCAATTCGATGTAAACCCAGTTTGTCAAATCCATAATCGCATAGGAGCGGCATGGCTTCGTTCATTATTCCTTGTCCCCAAAAATCAGGTAGTAGCCAAAAACCAATTTCTGCTTTTTTATGTTCTTTATTTAAATTGTTTAAACCACCTGCGCCATAAAATATTTGATTGTCTAAGGAACAAATTGCCCACCAAATTCCGGTTTCTTCTTTTTCTAGGTCCGCAAAAAAATCCATCTGCTCTTTGGTTGCTTCTATTGTTTGATAACTTACACCGTAATACTGGATAATGTCAGGGTGAGAAAGTCCTTTGAATACATTTTCAATATCGCTGGCAACAAATTGTCGAAGTAAAAGTCTTTCTGTCTTAAGCGTCGGAAATTTAGCTGTCATCGCGTTTGTTTTATAGTAATTAGTACAGTTGATTTTAGCTTCTCTACCCTTAATTATAAGTTTTTTAGAATTGTTTTGCTTGAATGCAACTATCTCTACTTAAAAAATAAGCTTGCAAAGCTTGGTAGCATTAAAAAATAGAACTACCAATTTAAAACTTTTAAAGTAGATGGTAGCTTTTAATAACTAGATTTATAATCGATTGCAGGAGTTTAGTTGTGGTAGCCTGTTAGATCGCCATCAATTATTTTTGCTGTTGATAAAAGTACTTATCAAAGAAAAACGCGATATTACCACATATTTGGCAATCTCTTGAAACCGCTGTCAGCGGTTGTTTTATCTTATGTTCCGCTTTATTTCTGTTTTCATTTTTTCAAGTGTTGCATTACTAATCGCATCAGAAAAATGTCGATGAATATAAATGTTTTCGTGTTGATTTAACTCGTTTATATTCATTTTGCTTTTGTCTATTCCTGCTAATTTTCTGAATAATCCAGTTTTTATATTTAAAAATTTAAAATCTTCAAGTAAACCCCAAGCTACAAATATTGTTTTTTCAGAGTTACTTAAAAATTTGTCCAATTCGATTAAGTGCTTTCCATTTTCTGCGGAAATTAAATATTCTAAAAAGATTTTGTTGTTCGACTTTGCCATTCCAGTTGTCGGAAATCCAATAAGTTCAACAAATGAAATTTTGCTTGCCAAATTACTTTCTACGTTTAGTTTCGAGAAAATTTTATGATAACGTTTTCCATCTCCTTTATAATTCGGCAATAAAAATGGGTGATGAATATTGTAAGTTTCCCAAAAAGTTATTCCGTCAGATAAATATTCAGAAACGTAATTAAACATTTCTTTAGTTTCAACGTCAATTGCCCAATTGGGATCTCGTCCTACAAATAAAATTTGTGCATCTAAAGGATTTGCTCCTTGATAATTTCTTTTTGAATAAAGTTCATTAAGCAGTTTCGATGGATGCTTTTCGAATATAGATTTTTCCATTTTTCAATTGTCGTTATTTCTTTAAAAGTGCTGAATTCACTGGGATTATCAAAAAAAACCACTAACGGTTCACCACTACGAGATGGCTGGAATTTCGTAACCGCTCAATTTTCGGCTTAACGTAAACTTGATGCGAAACGTTAATTCCACTACATTCCATCTAGCTCAAAATGGCTGTTGGGCAATCATATTTATGACATATCACAATTGTTAGATTTGTAATAAACGCCATTATTCTTCAATTTAAAGTTTCCAATTGAGTCTATTTCGACTTTTATAGATTCCTTTGTTACGGGGCAACCTTTAGCTTTCATCATATATAATTCATATCCCTTAGCTGTCTTTTTAAATGAACCCGCTTTTTTTTCCTTATGGTCAAACCACAAATCATACATTTCTAAAATTAGAATTGCTTCTGCAAGATTATCAATTTTGCCAATGAATTTTTTCATTTCTGTTTCATCTGTGACGTAATGAACATCATCGTTTTCAATATATGTAACATATGAAAAACAAGTCCCTGGTAAACATTCATTAAAGAAACCTGATTGAGGAGGATAAAAAGTATAACTATTTCTAATTAATGTATCACCATATTTTCTAATCACCTCTTTTTTATTTTTATATAAATCGGGTCTGAATGTAGCATAATCCCAATAGATATAATCTTTATTTGGTTTTATCTGTTCGATTAGTTTATTTCTATCTAGATATTCATCGTTAATTTTAGTAAAACCATTTTCAATTCGGACAAAATTCGTACTACAAGAAATTAGACTAAAAAAAATTAATATTGATACTTTTTTCATTCCATTTTGGTTTAATATGTTGCCCAATATCTTGACGCCTGCCGAGGTTGGGGACTTTCGAAGCCGCGTATTTTCAGGTTAGTGTGAGTGTAGTAAAAAAGCTTTGATTATACTAAATTCCCAACCGTTTACAAACGGTCGTTAGCGGATGTTTTTTTAATTCCAAACTTTATCATAAGCTAATTTTGCAATTCTTTTAGATCTGTTATTAATATCAAAATCTATCCATTCTTGTTTTTGAGAGTTATGAAGTAAAAAATCTTGTACAGTCTTGAAGTTTGATTTTTGGTACTTAATTATTTTGTTTTCAAAAGTGTCATCTCCACAATTTTCATTTATTGATTTAGATAAAGGAAGAAGGTTACCTATTTGTGCATTTTGTTCAGTTCCATTATCATTGGCAATGTGTTCTATACTTAACTCGTTAATTAATAATTCTTTATTGTTTTGCTTTTCATATTCGATTCTTTGTAAAATATAATTGACAATACTTCGATTGCTTTTTAGATCATTATTCTTATGTGAATACCCTTTTATTATAAAATTTCTTTCAAAAATATCAAAAGTCGGTTTTTTACTTTCAAGTTCTTTAAAAAATGTTTCTAAAACTTCTTTTGAAAATTTATGTTTGATAATTGAAGGATATGTATTGTAAGTTTTCTCAATTCTATTTGCAGGAGTTGATGTAATTGCTGAGAATATAAAATGAAAGTTTTCTAATCTCCTCGTGTATTTTAATAGTTGAGCATCTGTAATTTTTCCGCAATTTCTATTATGATATAATGACAGCAAAATTGGTCTTACTTGTCTGTTTCTAAATATTTTAAAACTGTTTAGTGTAAATTCAGTTTCGTTTGTTATTTTATTTGAATTTGATAATGTTATTTCTTTATAATATTCTGAATTTTTTTCAAGATCATTTAAAAAATCCACTACGATGTCTTTATTTATTTGTGTTTTAAAATAGTAATAAATTTCATCTTCATCTTTTAACTTTTCATATGTTGAAATCCAATAGTGATTTAAAAAATCAGTAAAGCTGTTTTCACTTTTAGATACATCTTCAATGTTTTTTCTAATTTTTTCCCATTTTGCTTTTGCTTGATCTGTAGGAAAAGTTTTTGGAATTCTTTTTAAAATTAAATTCTTCATCCTATCGCCTAATTGTAATTGTTTACCTTTTGCATTGAGAATTTCAAAAACAGTATAACCATCTATTTCATTACTCACTGAAATTTCTATGACTTTTAAATTTAATAATTGATTCCTAAAGGCAATTAAGTATTCTATTTTTTCTTCTTTTGTGATACAAATCTTTATTTTCCTTCTTAAGAAGTCTTTAAAAAATATAAATGATTTTTCAACTCTTTTTTGTTGCTCATTTTGAGGTAATATAAAATCTCTTGTTTCTGATTTAAATAAAATAACTTCAGAATAATAAGGATCTAAATTCTCATTCTCAATTGAAAAATATTGATCTCCATCATCATTCTTTTTATATAAATAGGAATAAATGCCTTCGAATAATTTATTTTGATCAAGCTCTTCAAACAAATCATACAATACTGAAAGTATTATCGTTATTGTTGTCAATCTTTGCTGACCGTCAACAATGTATTCAATATCTTTTTTATGCTTCTCCAAGACACAACTACCTAAAAAATATTCAGTATTTTTATATTGATTTTCAGATTGATTAAATTCAATACAATCAACTATATCATTGGCTAATTCCTTCCATTGTTTTTCTTCCCAAACGTAATCTCTTTGATTTCGCGGGATCTTGAATTTTATTTCTTTTTTAGATAATATATCTCTTATTGTTCTTTCTTCTGCTTTGAATAATTCCATCTTATCCTCTTTTTTTAAATATTAGCTAAATCGGTAATAACCCCAAATATACACCTCTTTTTCAATGATTTTCGATTATCACTAGGTTTTTTCTGTCTTTTTTATTTTTGGGTAGGAGTAGTGGGTTGCGTGAGGGATAGCAGCGAAAATCCTTTTATTTTTTGAAAAAAAATAAAAGATTGTAGCGCATAGCCCGACCCGCTTTTTCGCGGGGCACGCCCAAATAAACTATAAAAAGTAAGCGAGCAGGATTCCGAGTAGTATCATCGAAACTTTGGCGATGTTGAATTTATGTCCTTCGCTGCTTTCGAAGATGATGGTAGAGGAAATGTGAAATAAGATTCCGATTACGACAGCGGTGATTTGGGTGGTGTATTGGTTGAATATTGGGGAATAGTCGGATACGAAAGTCCCTAGTGGTGTCATTACTGCAAAGGTGATCATGAATGCAAAAATAGCTTTGGAATTCAGCTTTGAGTTAATGAAAAAGGTCGTTAAGATTATAGCAATTGGCAGGTGGTGTATTGCGATTCCTATGGCGAGGTTGTCATCATGATGCCCTACGGGGAAACCTTCGAGAAAGGCATGAATACACAGGCTTATGAACAATAACCACGGTATGTGGGTCATGTTTTCCTTGCCATGTACGTGCCCGTGCTCAGCGCCCTTGGAGAAGAACTCTAGTATGATTTGAAATAAAATCCCTAGCATGATAAAAATCCCAAAAGATTCGTTCTTGCTTTTGTACACATCAGGAAGCAGGTGCATGACAGTTAACGACAACAGAAACGAACCACTAAAAGCCAAAAGCAGCTTAAGGTTGGTTTTTTTCTTTGGTTTAAGCACTAATGCAATGATATAACCTAGCAGTACAGAAAGTAGGGGTAAAAGGTAATTCATGATGTATCGTTATGATCGACGGTCGTATTGCTGCTGGAGACTGTTTACTTAAAAATTAAAATTAAACGCTCGCTATCGAGTTTATGGAATTTTTTTAGTTTGTAATCTCCAAAAATATCCAATAGGTATATACCGGCTTCTTCCATTAAGGCTTCAAAATCTTGTAAGGTTAGGGCTTTTACTTTTTCGAAAAAAAGATAGTCTTTGCCTTGATCCTCAAAAGCGATTTCTTTGATGATATGACCGTCCTTTAAGTAGCGTTTTAGGTTGAACGTGATGCCATCGACTACTTTAGTCTCTTCGGGAACTAGCGTGTGGAGTACGTTGTTTACGTTCATAAAGTCAATTACTGCAAAACCATATTCTGAAAGGCTTTCTTTGATTGCTTTAAGCGTTGTTAGGTTGTCCTCGTCGTTTTCGAAATAACCAAAGCTCGTAAACAGGTTAAAAATAGCATCGTATTTTTCCTCAAAAGGCTCGCGCATGTCGTGTACCTTGAAGTGTAAGCTGCTGTTGGCGTTTTTTTGTGCTTCGGTAATGCTGTTTTCAGATAAGTCAGCACCTAATACATCAAAACCTAATTGATTGAGATAAATAGAATGTCTCCCTTTACCGCAAGCTAAATCCAATACTTTGGCCTTTTCAGGTAAGTTTAAATAATGGGTTATGTTATCCATGAAAACCTGCGCTTCTCTATAATTGCGTTCCTTATAAAGAATATGGTAATAGGGCGTATCGAACCAGGAACTGAACCAAGTTTCCCCTGGTTGCTCTTGATTTATTGCATTTGGTTTTTGTTCTTCAGACATTTATCTTTTTCAATTTATTCTATCCAGCAAATTTAGTGTATTTTTGCAGAAAAATAACCATAAGCTAGAGATACAAAGCGAATCGAAGCGAGGAAGGTGTATTTTTAAAGCAAATTAAACTCGAAACAGGGAAGGGCTGTTTCATTTGACACAAACAAAATGGAAAATAATTTTAAGATGATTGCCAAAACCTTTTACGGTTTTGAAGAAATATTAGCAAAGGAATTACTGCAGTTGGGCGCACAAGACGTGGAACAAGGAGTAAGAATGGTGAGTTTTAAGGGTGACAAAGGATTTATGTACAAAGCCAACTTATCGTTGCGCACGGCATTAAAAATTTTAAAACCTATTTATTTTTTTAAGGCAAACAATGAGCAAGCTTTATATAAAGGAGTAGCCGGTGTGAACTGGTCAAAATACATTAATGCAAACCAAACATTTGTAATTGATGCTACGGTACACTCGGATAACTTTAATCACTCTGAGTTTGTATCTCAAAAATGTAAAGATGCAATTGTAGATCAGTTCAGAGAGCGAACGGGTCAACGTCCAAGCATTGATAAAGTACATCCTGATTTACGAATCAACATTCATATTGATAGAGACCAAGTTTCGGTTGCACTAGATACATCGGGTAACTCGTTGCACCAACGTGGGTATAGAACTGCTACTAACATTGCACCAATAAACGAAGTTTTGGCTGCGGGAGTTTTGTTACTTTCAGGTTGGGACGGACAAGGTGATTTTTTAGATCCAATGTGTGGATCAGGAACTTTCCTTGCTGAGGCAGCGATGATTGCTTGTAATATTCCGGCTAACATTAACCGCAAAGAGTTTGCTTTTGAAAAATGGCACGATTGGGATAATGAATTGTTTGACAATATCACGACTAGTTTGCTAAAACGCGTTCGTGAGTTTCATCATACCATTACCGGTTATGACAAAGCACCATCAGCGGTACAAAAAGCAAAGGATAATATTAAAAATGCCAACCTAGACGAGTACATCAAAATCGAAGAACGCAACTTTTTTGATACGGAGAAAACTACCGAAGGCAAATTGCATATGGTTTTTAATCCACCGTACGATGAGCGTCTAGACATTCACATGGAAGAGTTTTACAAAAACATTGGAGATACCTTGAAGAAGAATTACCCTGGAACGAACTCTTGGTTTATTACAGGAAATCTAGATGCCTTAAAATTTGTTGGACTTAGACCTTCTAGAAAAATAAAATTATTCAATGCAAGTATCGAAGCACGTTTGGTAAAATACGAAATGTACGAAGGTAGCAAGCGCACGAAATTTCAAGTAACCGAAGGCGATACTGAATAATACGGAAAGCAATAAGTGAAGTAAGAAGCATTAGAGCCGTTATTGTGGTACTTTAGAAAAGAATATGCCAACTGATAGCCATTATGACTTTTTACTAATCACTATTCACTATTCACTAATCACTAATCACTAATCACTAATTACTTTTGACTTTCGACTTTTGACTTTCGACTTTCGACTTTCAACTTTGGACTTTCAACTTAACTAACTTAAAGACTTAAATACAATGACAAGATTACAAATAAGAGCTTTTTTATACCAATTGGGATGCTTTGCTTCCTTGTTTATTTTGGCGCGTTATATAGTAGAACGCTATTCAGGTTTAACGGGTTTTTGGGTTCCTTTTATTGCGTTTGTGATTGGTACTTTTTTAGCACCAAAATTTCAAGCTGTGAAAACCAAAGACGGTGAGAAGTTATATATGAAATGGATTTTTATAAAAAGTGTAAAAGAAATAGGGTAGTGGTTTGTTAGTTGTAATGCAACGCTACAATTGAGGGAGTACGATACCTACATCATAAAAAACCGCAAATTCACGAGTGAATTTGCGGTTTTATTAGTTTTAGCCTGAAGCTAATTATTTTTTAGGAACCACCTTTTTTACCACTGGCGCGATTTTGACTTTCTTTTTATAAATAGGAAGGAAATACGAAACCGTGTAATTGAATCCAACACCAAAACTACCATTGTAGGTTTTGTTAAAGCCAGGAATGTATAAATTGTCAAAATTGTCCGGTTTTTTGTTGGTTACGAGTTGGTTTAATCTCAAACTAAACCCCATAAAAACATTATTAAAAACTTTGGCTTTAATTCCGGCTACGACTTCAATCCAACTAGCGGATAAGCCAGAGTAGGTTTCGGTAGAAGGATACGATGGTTTTTCACCAAAATAAGGATTGGAATTGTAAATCTTAAACGAATTCAAATCTTGACTAAAGGTACTAAAGCCATAACGCAAACCTATTGAGATGACGTTTTCCATATCAAGCCAGTTTTCGTAGGCATTATAGTCAAATCCCACTTTAAGGTACGATCCTTTGGAGGTGAAATTCAGTCGATCGTCGTCAGTTGTTTTGTTTTCATTACCTAATTCGGCAGCAAGGAAATACTTTTTAGTTAAGCGATAGTCACCTACAAGTTCAATGCCTTTGTATCCCTTGTCATAAAACGCTTTTGTCAAACGAAAAATATCAATACCTACTCGTAAACCGTAGCGGTCTGTCTTAACAGGTAGTGTATCAACGATTGCTACTGCTGCATTATTTATTGCTGCTGCGGGAAGTATGCCTTCGGATTCTGGTGCGTTTTTAGGTGTTTTCTTTTCTTGCGCCGCAACGACAAAAAAACAGAAAATCAAACAAATGCTAAAAATATATTTCAAGGTGTGTTTCATTTTCGGTTTCTATAGTATTGGTTTTTACGGCAATTGCGTTAATCCATTTGCCATCTGCAGGTACGACATCCGTATGGACAAAAGGCGTGATTGGATCAAGTAAGTAGGTGGTTTTAAAGCCACAAGCACGCGAAACAAATTCGTTTTTTCGGGTATAATTGAACTTGATAATGTCTTCATTAATGACCGCAGGATTAGCATTACCAAAATTCAAAATAAATCGAAAGGTAGTAGCGTCTAAATCGGTTTGCAACGGAATAGAAACAGTACTTCCATTAATCAAAGTGCTGCCACTAAACGTGATTCCTGTTGTTTTTCCTTCTCCTATAATAGTAAGATTCGTAACATTCTTGGCTACCGATGCGTTGTTTACATCATAAAAACGAATCACCAGCCGCGGTGTAGTGCTAGTGTTAGCATCACAAATATCATCCTTCTCGCAACTGGAGAAAGCGGAAGCCATGATTAATACTAGCAGAATTATTTTTTTCATATCTTTTTTTTGAAGTAAACGGTATTTAGTAATTAGTGAATAGTAATTAGTGAATAGTAATTAGTAACTAGTAAAGAGTAATTAGTAATTGGTAAACAGTAAAAATACTGTTCTTAAGACTAATCACTAAGCATAAAACAAAAATCACAAATCTTATCACTAATCACTAATCACTAGTAACTTATCACTAGCAACTAAACTAATCACTAATCACTTGTAACTAATCACTAATCACTAGTAACTAAAAACATTCTATCTCAATTCAAGAAGAACTACATTTTCAACGTGATGTGTTTGCGGAAACATATCTACAGGACGCACACGAGTTACTTTGTATTTCTCATCCATTAAGGCTAAATCTCTCGCTTGTGTAGCTGAGTTACAACTTACGTAAACCACTTTGGCAGGCGCAATTTTCATGATTTGTTCAATCACGTCTTTGTGCATTCCGTCGCGTGGTGGATCAGTGATAATAACGTCTGGTTGCCCGTGTTGCGCAATAAAGTCGTCATTAAATACTACTTTCATGTCTCCTACAAAGAACTCACAATTGTCAATATTATTACGCACAGCGTTTGCTTTTGCATCTTTAATCGCATCAGGAACACTCTCTACACCAATTACTTTTTTTGCTTTTTTAGAAACAAACTGAGCAATAGTACCTGTTCCGGTGTATAAATCATAAACGATTTCCTCTCCAGTTAAACCAGCGAAATCTCTAGTGATTTTATATAATTCGTACGCTTGATCGGAGTTGGTTTGGTAAAACGATTTAGCGTTAATGCTAAATTTTAATCCTTCCATTTCCTCTAGGATGTAGTCGCGTCCTTTGTATAATTTAATATCCGTATCATATAAGGTATCATTCGCCTTACTATTCACCACGTATTGCAGCGAAGTAATTTGAGGGAATTTCTCGTAAAGGTGATCCAAGATCAGCTCTCTATTGGCTTTATCGTTTTCAAAAAACTGAATCAAAACCATGATTTCACCAGTCGATGCCGTACGCAACATCAACGTTCGTAGTAAACCAGAATGTTCTCTTGGGTTAAAAAAGGTAAGTCCGTTAGCGTTAGCAAAATCACGAACTTCATTTCTAATCGCGTTCGATGGATCTTCCTGTAAATGACATTTATTGATGTCTAGAATTTTATCCCACATTTTCGGAATGTGAAATCCTAGTGCATTACGGTTTCCTAAATCTTCGGTACTCGCAATTTCCGCTTCGGTTAACCAACGGCTATTCGAAAACGAAAATTCCATTTTGTTGCGGTAAAAAAACTTTTTCTCTGAACCCAAAATCGCTTCGAATTCAGGTAATTCAATTTTTCCAATGCGCTGCAAGTGATTTTTGACCTCATTTTGTTTAAAAACAAGTTGTTGGTCGTAATTCATATTCTGCCATTTACAACCTCCACAAACACCAAAATGCTCGCAAACAGGTTCCACACGATGCTCTGAGAATTCATGAAAATGAACTGCTTTACCCTCGTAATACGCCTTACGTTTCTTAAATGTTTGCACATCTACCACATCGCCAGGCACGACATTAGGGATAAAAACAACCTTACCATCGGGAGCCTTTGCTACCGAAACGCCTTTTGCACCAGCATCAAGGACTTTTATTTGATGAAAGACAACTTTGTCTGTATTTTTCTTAGCCATGGCGCAAAAATAAGCGTTTGTAAACTTTTATAAATTTAATTTACCAAATATTTTCAAAAAAGGCTGTTTTTTATCTGAGCCTATTCCTGCTTTCCGCTTCAAATCCTCGGTTTGCAGGCAATAGCCCTAAGCTGTTGCAGGAGCTTCCTCCGGTCGCTCTGCAGCAGCAAGGGCTAGTAGGCCTGCCATCCTGCGGGTTTTCCGCTGCAATCAGGGGCAATGGATGACGGGGATTGCAACCCTTGTGCATCGATCACATAAATGAGATAATTATTTTTTGTAACTTACCATAAAATACAACTTATGAAAAACATACTTTATACACTACTGCTAACCTATGCACTTGGAAGTACATTGAACGTTAACGCTCAAAATAGGGGAAGTTCGAGAGTAGACAAGAACATTCCGTTAGTGGTTTCTGAAAGTTTCAATGCGATGTATGCAGAGAAAGATCCCGTTTGGTTTTCCAGATATCAAGGCGAAGGAGATCAAACGTTAGTGTACATTGCTAAATTTATCTTTGACAAACGCTATTGTCAGGCTATTTATGGAATCAACGGCAATCAAATTGCTTTTGCTGCCACAGTTGAATATAAGGAGTTGCCAGATGCTGCTAGAAACTACATGACGCAAAACTATCCTACTTTTGCCATTGCGGATGCCGTTTTAGTCACTGATGCTAATAAAAATGTTACTTATGAAATAGGGATTTATATCGAGGGTGATTATGTAATCCAAGTTTTCTCAAAGGAGGGTACGTTTATTAAAAACACAAAAGCATAATGGCAATGGTAGGCACTTTTACTTAACAACCAAGTTGTTGCTTTATTTTCGAGAATAGGAAGCCGTTTTAGCTAACAGTGTAGAGCTACATTTTCTTTTTTAGCAATTCATAATTTACAATGGTAAAAAAGTAAAAAACAACATCGGCAGTAATTTTACCAATAATCACTCCCGTTAACGCATTGCCTGTAAGCATAGGAAAGGTGTACATGCAAAAGGGGCGCACTACCAACAAGTCTAAAACTACGGGATAGCCAAATTCTAGAACTAAATTTTTAACCATTGTTACGGCTTTTCTCCAACTGTTAGTTGGTATTAAATTAGCGTTTGTCTTGTTTAGTTGCCTGTAGTTGATGCGTACAATAACGATATAAAAAGCAACATACTCCGCAAAAGTGATGTAATAGGCAGCAGTAATAGGATTGAAACCTTTGAGCAATTGTGAGCACAACAAAGCGGTTGAACTAGCAGCTAGTTCAGCATATTTGTAGCGGTTAAACCATTCCTTAAGTCGGATTTTATAGCGCATCTTGCTTTGTACAATTGAATAGCTAAAGTACGTTTTTGAATTCACAAAATGATAGCTAAGTAAAAAAGGAATTTCTTTTAATTTACGAAGGCGTCGGTTTTTCTTTTTTGCATTAGGGATAGTAGTGGCATCCTTTAGGGCATCGTTTTTTTACGATGCCCTAAAGATATAACGTATAGCCCGCCCTTATGCCAAACGGGATGGTGTTTTGGATTTTAGGGTTCTGGCATAAGGGAATGCCCAAAGCAAAAAAGTACTAATTTTTGAATAGTAATTTTAACGGCAAAAAGTAGGAATAAATCATAAAATATAAAGATAAAGGCAATATCTTTACGGGATTATTATTAAGCATTCTGTTTTATGAAAAAATTACTTTATCTATCGCTTTTATTTATTTCGGCGACGCTTATGGCTCAAGAAAATAAACCGAATTATGTTGCCGATAATTATACCAAAAAAGAGGTACACATTAAAATGAGAGACGGAGCAGAATTGTTTACCGTAATTTACTCTCCAAAGGATGTTTCTAAAAAATATCCAATCATCATGCAACGTACGCCCTATAACGCGGCTCCTTATGGTGCTAACGATTTTAAACGTAGTATAAGCCCAAGTGAAACGATGATGAAGGAAGGCTACATTGTAGTGTACCAGGACGTTCGTGGTCGTTGGATGAGTGATGGTTTGTACGATAATATGCGTGCTTTTATTCCGAACAAGAAAACGAAAAAAGATATCGATGAAGCATCAGATACTTACGATACCATTGATTGGTTGGTGAAAAACACACCAAATAATAACGGAAATGTTGGTGTTTGGGGAATTTCTTACCCTGGATTTTACTCGACTTATTCGTTGTTGAGTAACCACCCAGCTTTGAAAGCGGTTTCGCCACAAGCTTGTATAAGTGATTTTTTCTTTGACGATTTTCACCATAACGGCGCTTATTTATTGAGCTACTGGAAAGCAACACCTTTATTTGGAATCCAAAAAACAGAACGTACTACTAAAGCTTGGTACCAAATGCCAGAATTAGGAACTAAGGATGATTATCAATTTTTTCTTGATGCAGGACCTTTGTCAAACTTAGATAAGTATTACGGTAAGGATAATGAGTTTTGGCAACAGTTAAAAGACCACTCTAGCTACGATGATTTCTGGCAAAAGAGAGGGATTTTACAACACCTAAAAAATATTAAACCTGCTGTGATGACCGTTGGAGGATTTTTTGATGCAGAGGATTTATACGGACCATTAAATACCTACCAAGCAATAGAGAAAAGCAGTAAAAACTACAATACTATTGTTATGGGACCCTGGAGTCATGGAGACTGGGCAAGAAACTCAGCGAATGCTACTATTGGAAACATTAATTTTGGAGACAGTATCTCAGGTTTTTACCAAAAGAATATTGAAGCCAACTTTTTCCGCCACTTTTTGAAAGATAATGGTAAAGGTGAAAATAAATTGCCAGAAGCCTATATGTTTGATACCGGAGCTAAAGAGTGGAAAACCTATGATGCTTGGCCTCCTAAGAATACGGAAAAACAAGATTTTTACCTTCAAGGAACTAAATTATCTCGTCAAGGACAACGTAACTTTGCTTTTGAAGAGTTTGTAAGTGATCCTAAGAAACCAGTTCCTTTTACAGAGGATATTAATCAAAGAGGAATTACACCTAGAAAATACATGACCGATGACCAGCGTTTTGCTGCGCGTCGTCCAGATGTACTTGTTTTTGAAACTTCGGTTTTAGAGGATGATACTACGCTTGCTGGAGATATTTTAGCGAAGCTGCAAGTAGCAACTACAGGAACGGATGCGGACTGGGTTGTTAAAGTAATTGATGTTTTCCCTGCTGATGCAAAAGAGAATCCAGAGATGGCGACTTATTTAAAAATGAGTAATTACCACATGATGGTACGAAGCGAAGTAATGAGAGGTCGTTTTAGAAATAGTTTTATTACTCCTGAAGCTTTTGTTCCTAACGAGAAAACAGCTGTGACAATTAAATTGCAAGACGTTATGCATACGTTCAAAAAAGGACACAAAATCCAAATTCAGGTTCAAAGTACTTGGTTTCCTTTGATTGATTTGAACCCGCAAACTTTTGTAGATAACATTTTCTATGCAAAACCAGAAGATTTTAAAAAGCAAACGCACCGTGTTTACAATGATTCGACGATCGAATTTACGGTATTGAAGCCGTAATTGTAACTCTAAGTAATTATATTGCTCAAGAACCCCAATCCGTTTTGATTGGGGTTTTTTATTGGCGAATGATCAAGCAGGTTGTGATGGAGTTCGATTTTTGATTTCATACTGCAATCAAATTCAATTTCCCTTTAATTTAAATTTTAGTTAAATAAACGACTTCGATTTAATTCCCTTTTTATAATTCGTTAAATTTGGATGTAATCAAAAAAACTAATTATGAAAAGAAATGCAACCGCAGTATGGAATGGTTCCTTAAAAGAAGGAGCAGGAAAATTAACAACTCAAAGTACTACACTTAACAATACGCAATATTCTTTTGGTTCTCGATTTGAAACAGGAGTAGGCACAAATCCAGAAGAATTAATAGCAGCAGCACATTCAGGATGCTTTACCATGCAACTATCTGCCTACATTGGCGAGGCTGGGCACGAAATTGACAGTATCGAAACAAAGTGCGTGGTCGATTTCCAAGATGGTAGCGTAGTAAGCTCTCATTTGTCAGTGCATGCCAAAGTACAAGGAATTAGCGAAGCTGATTTTCAGGAATTAGTAACGAAAGCGGAGACAAATTGCCCGATTTCAAAATTGCTCAATACTAAAATTAGTTCAGAAGCGGTTTTAGGCTAGGTTTTCATCAGAATCGGGTTTATCCTGAATTTCAGATTAACGATAAACAAAAAAGGAGCTTAACACATTGTCAAGCTCCTTTTCTGTTTTTTTTAAATAGATTTTTGTTGTTAAAGCAGCTTATTTGCTTTCCTTAAACGTAATTTGAGAATGCTCGTAATTCATTTTACGCTTTTTTAATGTTAGTCCGTATTTTGCTTTTAGTTGTTTTTGTGTTGTTTCAAAATTAGCTAGAGAAAGCGTCAAGTCGTAAGTCGCATCATCATTTGTTTTATTGAAAAAGATATTTTTCCCATCTTTATTGAGGGTATAAACAAGTACTTCTATATTGCAATTTTTTAGGATGAGTTTCTCTTTACTGATGAAAATCTCATTTCCTTTTGGATTACCTTTAGATTTGTATTTAGCGAGCAAACTAGGATTTGTAATCTCTAAATCCCACACAGTAGTGGGGATTGCTTTTTTAGAAACAGCAAAGTTGTAGCCTTTCATCAACTGTTCTAATGCCATGCTTTTAATCTTTGTAGTATCCTTTGTTTTGTTTTTAAAATGAAAGTCTAATCGAGAATCCAGTCTATCGCTATTGTTTGTTTTTAGCAAACTTTCATTTGTATTTAGTAAATACGCGATAGTCGTTTTTAAAGTGGTATTTTCATAGGCTAAACTATCGGGATAGTCTCTGATGGCACTATCGCCGTGCTTGTCAAAGGTCTCCTGAATCGCAACAACATAATCCTTCGTACTCCTATCAACTTTTACAGCGCTTTGCGACATAGCTAATAATCCTATACCAACAAATACCGCATTGTGTAATGCGTGCATGAAAAACCCCATCTTAAAACCATAACGTACACGTAAATAACCAATAATAGATCCTAAAATGATTTGTGGAGCTACTAAAATTGGAGAAAGTAATAAAATGGTAAGAGAAAAAGGGAAATTAGCCAAATGCACAAAACCAAAAAGTAGTGCAGAGAAGTAGAAAATATACTTGTATCGTTTTATCCAAAAGGAATGTAGACTGCTAGCTGTTTTTTCGCGGTTAGTAGGCCCCCCTAGCGAGGCTAGTCCAATAATTGTTGTAAAAATGTAGTTGTGGCGGTATCGTAAGTAGGAGCGAAACAATATTTCTTCGAAGAAAGGAGCGACTATTACAGCGACAAAAAAGAAAACTGCAACCGGCATGGATTGCATTGCTTTTAGAACAGAATGGTCATTACTGTCAATCAATTTTAGGGATTCTAGGCCTTCCAAAAGAAGAGTAAAAGCTAGAACAAAAGGAATTTCAATAGCGAGTAACGAAAAGAGTAGTTTGATTTTTTGTTTCCAGGAAATTGATTCTCCAAGTTCGTCAATTGGATTTTTTAAAAATGAAATAAGATCAGTGCAGGCTGCTTTTATTGTGGGTGTCATAAATAAGTAGTTTAATTTACTCGTTTTCAAATATAGTATTAAGGTAAGATTATAACTATTTTTTTTGACAAAGAAATTAATAGCAATAAAAAAAGGCGTTACAGTTTGTAACGCCTCTGATGGTTATATTTTTTTCTGAAAGCAAACACTATCTTCAATTCCAATGTATTGACCGTAGTTGTCACTGATTTCAAAGCCATTTTTTAAATATAGCGCGATCGCTTCGGGATACCTTTGTCCAGTTTCAAGGATGCAACTGGTAAAATGATTTTCTGCTGCCCATATTTGTAATTGAATCAAAATTTGAGTTGCAATTCCTTTTCCGCGACCCTCGGGTGCTACATACATTCTTTTAATCTCAGCAGTTGCGTCTTGGTACAACTTAAAGGCACCACAACCCAAAGCTTGATCGTCTTCGTACGCTACAAGCACGTGCTTGATATGATCTGTTTTATTGAATTGAGCATAAAAAGTATGTTCCTCTCCATCTCTAATTGCAATGTCTCTATCGAGCGCTTGAATCAAATGTATAAAATCAGGATTATCGGCGGTTGTTCTAACAATTGTTATCATTTAGTCAAATAAATCAGAGGATAAATAACGGTCTCCGCGATCGCAAATAATAGCTACGATTACGCCTGATTCCATTTCTTCGGCAAGTTTCACAGCTGTAGCTACGGAGCCGCCGCTACTCATACCTGCAAAAACACCTTCTTCTAGTGCTAATCGTTTGGTCATGGCGCGAGCCTCAGCTTCGCTAACTTCGACAACGCGATCTACTTTTGAGGAATCGAAAATTCTAGGTAAATATTCTTGTGGCCATTTTCTAATGCCAGGAATTTGAGACCCGTCACTAGGTTGCGCACCTACGATTTGGATATTTGGGTTTTTCTCTTTCAAATAAGTAGACGTTCCCATGATTGTTCCTGTTGTTCCCATGGCTGCAACAAAATGCGTTACGGTTCCTTCGGTGTCATTCCATATTTCTGGACCAGTTGTTTTATAGTGTGCTTTCCAATTGTCATCATTGGCAAACTGGTTTAGCATTATATAGCCTCCCTCAGCCACTTTTTTATCAGCATAATCCCTAGAGCCCAAAATTCCTTCTTTGGCTGGCGTAAGGATCACAGTAGCGCCATACGCTCTCATAGTCTGCGTTCGTTCTTTAGTAGAATCTTCAGGCAGTATCAATTCGATTTCGATGTTCATTAACTGCGCAATCATCGCTAAAGCAATTCCAGTGTTTCCGCTGGTGGCTTCGATTAATTTATCGCCTTTTTTGATATCGCCACGTTCTAATGCAGAAGCAATCATATTGTAAGCAGCTCGGTCTTTAACGCTACCTCCAGGATTATTGCCTTCGAGCTTTAATAGTAATTTTACATTTTTATTTTTAACCAGGTTTACTGATTCTACTAATGGGGTGTTACCTATTAGGTTTAAAATATTTTGAGGTTTCATATTATTTGATCTCTTTAATTTTTACTTCTGTTGTTGTGGTGTTTAAAACCATAGATTTTGCAGGAATGGATTTGGTTACCCAGGCATTTCCTCCAATGATGCTTTTGCGACCAATAACGGTAGTTCCGCCAAGAATGGTTGCATTTGCATAAATACATACGTCTTCTTCTACTGTTGGATGTCTTTTTTCATCCTTCATATCCTTGCTTACACTAAGTGCTCCAAGCGTAACTCCTTGGTAGATTTTGACATTTTTAGCAATCACAGCGGTCTCGCCAATTACGATTCCGGTGGCATGATCAATGAAAAATGGCGATGCAATTTGGGCACCTGCATGGATATCCGTTCCTGTGATGCGATGCGCATACTCACTCATGAGCCTAGAAAATAGCAGCAAGTCTAGCTTGTACAACTCATGACTCAATCTATAGATTGCAATAGCATAAAATCCAGGGTAGGCCAAATAAACTTCTTCGATGCTGTTGGAAGCAGGATCGTTCTTGAGAATATAAGTTGCATCTTGATTGAGCTTTTCAAGAACTGAGGGTAGTTTTTCAAGAAAGCTATCCCAATACGAATCACAAAGAGCATTCGGTTTTTTGCAAGCGATAGCTGATATGTCCTTGAATTGTTTTTCTAATTCGTCAATACTTTGTTGTAAAGGGGCATTACTATCGAATAAAGTGTAGAATAATTTCTCAGTAAAAACTTCTGTCTTTGTTTTGATACTGTAATTAATTGTCGAGTGGCTTTTTAATAAACCAATATTTTTAATAATCAGATCTTTTGTCATGATTATGGGGTTGAAATGTTAGTAGAAATTGAAAATGGTGCTCTTTTTATTCAAACAATAAGTATTCCATCGGTCATTGAGCCCGTTATTTAATTTAGTGGTGGCAGGAATGGCAGATGCTTCTTTTTTTATTACAGAGTGAAACAAAGATACCGAACTCTTTTTAATATTGATTCAATTGTCGATTCTGATTTTAGGCGCTTTTCTATGAAAGGGTAATCATTGGAAGCATAATGATTTTTCGTTTTTTGAGACCTATGAAGTTTATTGGAAATTGGATTAGGTTTGAGATTTTCGATAATGATGCCAAACGGAATTTTATCGATCCCGATGCGCTGCACTTTTGAAAATACAGGAACCTCATATCCTATTGAAAATATTTTTTCAGGAGCACTAATGATGCTTAAAAATGTATCCCGCAATCATGAAAACAACATTGATCATCCCTAAAATCAAAACTAATTTTTGAGAAAAAATACGTTTAAAAAGGAAATGAAAAGGAATGGAAAGAAGGAAAAATAAGGAGGTAAAAATGGCGGGATACATTTGAAAAGAACGCTCAAAATCTCCTGCCAAAAGGAGTAGGAGTGACCGCTGAAAACCACAACCCAAACACTCCATTCCAAAGAGTGTTTTGCTTAAGCAAGGCAACATGTATTTTTCTAAATTCAAGCTATTTATTTTGGTCTAAAATTACAAAATATTTAGAAACCTTTTTTGATTAAAAACGAAGCCAATTTTAAATTTGTTACTTTTGGAATCTGATACAAATAGAAATGAAGAAAATTGTAATTTTAATAATGGTTGTTGCGATCATTGTTGCTTTTTATGAGCAGGTGAGTCCCGATAAAAATGTCTATGTAACGGTAGTTGCTATTGTTGTTTTTATGTATGGAATGATGCAACTGAGTGCCAAAACACCAAGTAAGAACCAAGAAAAAGAAGAAGATGATGATCAATAAAGGAGATAAAGTTTCAGTACTAGATGAGGCGGTAAACGGAATCGTAATTGCTACCAAAGGAGAAGAAGTAACCATTGAAACAGAGGATGGATTCGTGATGACATTTTTTGTCAACGAGTTGCTTAAGATAAACGATTCCAGTAATTTAATGGATTCTATTAAAAGAATTAATATAGATGAAATAAAAAAGGAAAAAGAGATTCCAAAACCACGTAGTTTTGTAAAAGAACGTAAAGATAAGCACGAAGTTTCGGTACCAGAATTCGATTTACACATCGAAAAATTAGTTCCTAATAAACGCGGAATGTCAAATTATGATATTCTGACTTTACAATCCGAAACTGCTAAACGCCATATTGAATTTGCGATAAAAAACAGGATCCCCAAGATTGTTTTTATTCATGGAGTTGGCGAAGGCGTCTTGAAAGCCGAGCTTGATTTCTTGCTAGGCAGGTACGATAATATTGATTTTAAAGAGGCCAATTATCAAAAATATGGTCAAGGTGCTACCGAGGTTTTTATCAAACAAAGTAGTCGATAACTAGACGTTTTAGTCAATAAAAAAGCGCTCATTTGTTTGTACAAATGAGCGCTTTTTTTTTGATGATTTGGAGGCGTTTTTTTTACCGTTTAATTGGTGGTTAAGAGGTCGCCAAAAACATAAATATCTCCTAGTAAAAAGTCATTATTTCCCTTCTTGAAAGTTACCTTTTTTAATACAATTGTATGCTTAAAAGTAGTAGGTCCACTAGTAGTTGTTGTGACCTCAATAATACCACTTGCGCCACTTACTCCGGCAACTGCATTCCACTCTTGACTCACTGTTGGACTCGTTGGAGTAAAGGTGTTACAAAAGTAGCTATTGGTCAAAACTCCACCGGTAAATAAACGATAAGTTAAGCTGTTAGTGGTAGCTGATATTAGCCCGGTTCTGGGTGTATTCAAGGGAGTAACTGCATTTGCAATCAGACTAGGATCGATATTAAGTTGCATCGCTTCGCTACTTGTAAAGTTGTAAACTTGATTAGATGTACTGCATTTATCTAAGGTTTGATCGAATAAAAAAGGCAAGGTTGTAGCGGTGGTTTTGTAATCTCCAAAGAGAAATGTTTCGTACTTTTGGTCTCCATTGCTTTTTTCAAAAGTCACATTTTTCAAAACGATATTATGATTGTACCCAGTTATGGTAGTACCATTGGTTGTAGTATTGGTTTCTTTGTTAGCGCTGGTGGTTATCACTATTTGGCCTTTGGTAGCTGTCCATTGGTCTGTTACAATAGGCGATGCTGGCGGAATAGTTTCGCAAATAGTGCTTGAAGTAACTACGCCGTTATAAAAGCGATAAATTACTCTGTTTGTAGTATTAATTTCAAGCGTTGTAGTAGACGTTTCATTGGTGAATGTAGTTGCCGGAATATCTAGAAGTAGCGCTTCTTTGTCTTTTAATTTGTAAATTATACCATTTGTACAACTTTCTGTAGCTTCGATATCTTCGAAACTAATATTTTCTTGTATTAAGTTACCATCATCACAACTGTTGATTGCGAAGGCAATACATAATAAACCTATAACTCTTTTCATGTTTTTTATATTTGTAACAAAAATAGAATTTTTAAGTGGTATCAAATGCAGTAGTACCTAAAATTGGTTATTTTAACAATTTATTAGTTATTAAATATGAAAAACGACGCAGTTGTACTGTTGATGCGATCCAACAAAAAGAACTGAAATCACTATCTTTGCCCCAGATTGAAATCGTATTCAAACTTTAATTTTTGATGTTGATTTCAATTTTGAACCTTTAATACCTATCCATGAGTAAAGTATATTTAGATAATGCAGCCACTACAGCAATTCATCCCTTGGTGATTGATGAAATGACTAAGGTAATGACCAATGATTATGGTAATCCTTCGTCTACTCATAGTTTTGGAAGAAATGCCAAGAGTATTTTGGAGTTGTCTAGAAAATCAATTGCTAAGCATTTTAATGTTTCAGCTCAAGAAATCATTTTTACTTCGGGTGGAACCGAATCGAATAACTGGATCCTTAGATCAGCCGTAGTAGATTTAAAAGTGAAACGAATTATAACTACTAAAATTGAGCACCATGCCGTTTTAGAAACGGTTTTAGCTTTGCAAAAGGAGTTTGGGATTCAAGTTGATTTTGTTTCGGTTAAACCAAATGGAGCAATAGATTTGACTAATCTAGTGGAATTGTTAGCTCAGGAGGTGAAGACATTAGTTAGCTTAATGCATGTTAATAATGAAATAGGAACCGTTTTAGATCTTGAAAGAGTAGGAGTGATATGCAAGGAGCATCAAGTACTTTTTCACTCGGATACGGTACAAGCAATTGGTAAAACGCCTATCGATTTACAAGTAATTCCCGCTGATTTTATCGTTGCCAGTGCGCACAAGTTTCACGGACCTAAAGGAGTTGGTTTTGCTTTTGTTCGAAAGAATTCGGGATTACAACCTCTTTTTCATGGTGGAGAGCAAGAAAAAGGAGTGCGTGCAGGAACTGAGGCTTTGCATCAAATTGCGGGTATGGCGAAGGCCTTATCACTATCTTATGAAAATCTAGAGCAGGATAAGAACTATATTTTAGGTTTACGAGCGTACTTGCTATCCCAATTAGATATTCATTTTACTGGTTATCAAATTAATGGTAGTAGAGACGGGTTTTACACTATGTTAAATGTAATGCTTCCTTTTTCCAGTGATAAGACGGCAATGATTTTATTTCATTTAGATATGAAAGGGGTTGCAGTTTCGCGAGGTAGTGCCTGTCAAAGTGGTAGCATCAGACCATCGCATGTTTTGGAACAAATGCTTACAATAGAAGATGTAAATAAACCGAGCTTGCGCATTTCGTTTAGTCAGTTCAATACTAAAGCAGATATCGATCAATTAATTAGTGCTTTACAATCGATTTAAAAGCTTTTACCTTTGATAATGTAAAAGGTGGTTCTTTTTGGTTCGATTATTAAAGAAAAGCAGCATTGTTTTTAAAATTAGTTTGATCTTGAATTAATTTTATGTTGACAATAGGAAATAAAAAAATCCGTTAGAAAGTACATTACTTTTTAACGGATTTTTCATAAAATTTAGTCTAAGATAGCTTCTTCTTGCTCTCGTCGTCTCTTGCTTAAGAGTGTTTCTCTTCTTTTTGCAGTTACCATTAGTCCAATCATCATTATAATGGCAGTTAGTAAAATAACCTGAATTATAAGGGACTTATTCACAATATCAATGGTGTGTTCAGGGGTAATTGATAAAAACAATAAAATGGTTATCAAACCTCTTGGAGCCACAAAAAGGAGCGGAGATAGCGGTATTTTAGAGATTTTCAATTGTATGAATCTCAGTATAAAAAGAATAGCAACAATAATCGCAGCCCATCCCAGCGTATCGGTATTGATTATCTCAGCCGTTTTAATTAAGTAACCAAATAGTAAGAAGAATAAGGCGCGTACTAAAAAGGTCGCTTCAATTATTAGCTCTTTAAATTTAGCAACCTCTTTATTTAGTAAATCCAAACGAAACCGTTGTGTCCATTGATACCCTTTTAATTCATCTAAATTCCCTATTGATAATCCAAAAACTAAAATAAAGATTAGAGCCGGAAGGTGGAAGATTTTAGAAACCTCGTAGATCAAAATTATTAATAAAATGATGGGTACGAACTTGATGTGATGGTCAATTTTATTCAGTAAAAATGATAATAAGATAGTTGCCACAAATGAAATCACAACTATTATAAGGATCTCAAGGCAAAAGTATCCAAACGTTTCTAATCCAAAAGTAGCATTAAAAGCAACAAAATTAAAGAAGATTACACCAAAAATATCCGATAAACTGCTTTCGTAAATAATAAATTCTTTTTGGTTTTTAGTTAAATTTCGCACACTCGGAATAGCAATTGCACTACTGATAACACAAAACGGAATCGCATTTGTTAAACAATCCTTGAAAGAATAGCCACCATAATAATGTAACATATAAGCTAAGGAAAATGCTAATACAATCAGCGGTAAAAAAGCCCCTAAGGATGATTTTTTTATCAATAAGACCTTTGATTTATTAAGTTCTAATTCTAATGAACCTTCTAATACGATCAATATTAATCCAATAGTACCTAAAATTGGCAAGGTAGCGCTTAAATCAGGCAGTTCGATATCCAGTAATAGTGTTGTTTCTCGAACAAACCATCCTAAAACAAGCAATAATATTACTGAAGGTATTTGAGTACGGGAGGCAGTTAAATCGAATAAATAGGCAATAAGAAGTAAAAGACAAAGTGCAATTATGATGGTCATAAAAATTTTTTTGTGATTTTGTAGATTTCCACTAGCGTTTTGATAGAAATCTTTTATTTGGGTTGTATTTCAGGCTCAAAATACAAAATAAACTGCTGCTTTAAAAGAATAAAATAGGTTGTTGTAAATTTTACTGATTCTTCTAATTTTTAATTTAGTAAGCAATAGGTGTTTATTCGTTTTTCAAGTCTAGTATATTCCATGTTTTTAGGGGTAAATGTACTATTTATTGTTGTAAACTTGACTTTTTTTTACGGACTTACTGCTGTTTTTTAGATCAAAATAAATTTGTGAGTAAAAATTATTTCATGAGTTGAGGCGTCATTACTCTAGTTTTTACTGGAATTAAATCATTATTATAAGTATTGATGGAATTTTTTTGAAATTACTAGTAGTTACTTAGGATACTATTTTCGTTTAATTATTTATCGAGCAATTTAGTTCATGCTTTAGTTCCTTTTCAATTTAATTGAAGTAATATTGAGAAGGTTTAGTTTTGTACACTAAAAAGTTCTGTTTCATTATTTTGAGCAATAAAAGTGTTTTTTATAGGAAAATCACACAAATGAAATCAACTACTAAATACTAAATTTGATTGTGATTTTCTAGAATTTTTTGCAGCTCACCATTGGTAATTGGTTTAACAATGTATCTATTTACTTCGTCGTATTTTTTAGCTTTTTCGACATCAGCGGGATCAACTGAGCTAGTAATAATATAAATAGTAATAGGATAGTCGTTAGGAATTTTAGTAAACTCTTCTAAAAACTGCCAACCATCCCAAACAGGCATGTTTAAGTCGAGAAAAATCACGTCGGGCTGAGGTTCATTAGCTAAAATAGTGTTTTTTAACTTGTCATAAGCCTCTTTTCCGTTTTCGTAAACGATTACACTTTCGCTAAAATTTGATAATTGCATGATTCTTTTTGTACCAAAAACAAAGATGGGATCGTCATCTATAATGCAGGCTATGTTAATTCTTTTCATAGTTAAAATATATTTTAAACGTGGTTCCAACGTTGACTTCGCTTTCGACTTCAATCTTACCATTCATGGCTTCTACCTGATTCTTACTAATAAAAAGTCCAATTCCCCTGGCATCTTTATTATTGTGAAATGTTTTGTACATTCCAAATAATTTGTCACGATTCTTCTTCAAATCAATCCCTATTCCATTGTCTTCTACGTGCAATACAATGTACTCGTCTTCGGTGGTAGTGTATACTTTGATGAAGCTATCAACCTTATTAGACTTATACTTTATACCATTTGTTACAAAATTTAACAAAATACTTTCTAAATAAGCAGGGATGACCTGTATGTTTAAAGAATCATCAATTGTGTTAATGATTTCAATTTGAGCATGCATTGCAAGACCTGCTACATTTTTAATGGTTTGTTCCATAAAATCATTTAAATTGACGTCTTGTAAATTTTCGCTTGTTGCGGTATTCATTAAGACAACTTCATTTAAATGAGTAATCGTGTTTTTTAAGTTACTGGAGGCCATCGTAAGCATTTCAATAAATTGATTGCTTTCAAGCTCAGGATATTCCTGTACATATAAATCTAGCATCATGGCAATATTACCGGAGTGTGATCGTAAATTGTGCGATACGATATGAGCAAAGTTTTTCAACCGTTCGTTTTGGTCTTTGGTAACTTCTAGTAAAGACTGAATTTCTTTTTCTGTTTTTTTGATATAACTAATGTCAGTCGCTATACCTAAATAACCATTCACTACATTATCCTTTTTTACAGATGTTACTGTAAGTTGCACGGGAAATTGAGTACCATCTTTTTTTACATATGTCCATTCGCGGGTATCAAATTCATTTTTATTGGCACCGTAGGTAAAAACGTCAAAGCCTTGAACGATTTCATTATTTTTCTCCTGAATTTCTCTTGATCTTTCTTCAACTTCTGAGGTAAGGTGAATGATTGCGGGAGTTTCCACATGTAGTATTTCGTCTTTGTTATACCCTAGAAGGTTTTCAGCTCCTTTGTTAAAAGTCCGGATGAGACCAAATACATCAGTTTCAATCAAGGCTACTTGGGTACTCGCTTCAAATAGCGCTTTCATTTTAGAATTATTGTCCTCTAATTGTTGCTCCGCTTTCTTTTGAGCCGTGATATCTATAATTTGAGAAATGAAATATAAAATTTCGTCGTCTTCTCCTCTTGCTGCCGATACCCCTAAAATGATGTTTATGATTTCGTTATTTTTTGAAAAATATCGTTTTTCCATGTGGTAATACGACCTTTTTCTGTGAATTAGCTCTTTTAGTAGTTCTAAGTCTAAATTAAGATCGTCTGGATGCGTAATGTCTTGAAACGTTTTAGTGAGCAACTCCTCTGATGAATAATTAAGCATTTCACATAATCGCTGATTGACCTTAAGCCATTTGCCCGTTTTATCAAGAAAAGCCATTCCGATGGCAGCATTTTCAAAATTTTCTCTAAAAGTTTGCTCGCTGATTTTTAACTGTTCCTCGGTCTTTTTTCTAGCGGTGATATCAGATGTAAACATTAAAAGTCCTCCAACCGTTCCGTTATCATTATACCACGGTTTTACAGACCAAGAAATCCATTGCACACTGCCATCTGCTCTTACAAATTTTTCTTCGTCTTTTTCTTCTGATTGGCCAAGAAGGCAGTTTGCGTGTATTTCTTTCCATTCATCGCTTATTTCTGGAAATAATTCATAATGCGATGTGCCAATGATTTCTTTGTCGGTTAAGTTATAGTCCTCTTGCCATTTTTTAGACGCAGCTAAATACTTCATGTTAGTATCCAACATAGCTATCGCGGTTGGAGTATGCCTAATGAAAAGTAAATTGCGACGTATGGATTTTTTTTGTTCGGTGATGTCGGTATGAATTCCATACATCAATAGTGGTTTACCATCAGGAGTCCAACTAATTATTTTTCCTTTATCAAGCACCCAAATCCAACTCCCATCTTTATGTTTGAGGCGGTATTCGGCCTCGTAGTATTCTAATTTTTTATCAAAGCAGTCTTGCATTTTTGAATTAGTATGTTGCAAGTCATCAGGATGAATTAAACTTTGCCACTTTTCAGTAGTTACTGGGGCTATTTCATCAAGTGTATACCCTAATATTGCAGCCCAAATTTCGTTGTGCACCGTTTCATCCGTTTGGATGTTCCATTGCCAAGTGCCAGAATTAGTGGACTGGATTATGCTTTGTAGTTTTTCTTTTTCTTGTTCTAAGGCTAGGCTAGCTTCTTTTACGACGGTAATATCTTGAAATGTGCCATATACTCTTTTACAAACCCCTTTTGAAAAAATGGCTTGACCTATTGATCGTACCCATTTAATGTTTTTTTGTAAAGTAACTATTTGAAGCTCTAAATTAAATGGAGTACCTGCAGTAACACAATTGCCAAAGGCTTCTTCGATTGTATTTCGGGAATCTCCTTCTAAATAAAAGTTTAACGCTGTTGCTACATCGGGTTCAAAATCCACCTCTGCCTCGTGAATTATCTTGGTTATGTGGCTCCATTCCAGCTTTGCTTTTACAATGTTTAAATCCCAATACCCAATTAAAGCTGCCTCATTTGATTTTTCAAGGAACTCTTCTTGCTTTTTTAGTTTTTTAAGGTATTTTTTTTCGTTATTGTTTAGTTTTGACTTTGTATAGCAGTTGATATAAGCAAGGGGAGTTCCTTGATTATTTTTGATCACTCTGCTTTTACATTGCATGGCAATCTTTGTACCGTCATTGTGCTGAAGATAAACTATGCCTTGTTCATCACTAGCAGTATCTATACCTAAGGGTTTTATTTGTTTTTGAGTGCTTTTGGTTGCGGTATAAAAAACTTCGGACTCATAACCTAAATTAAGCCAAAGTCTTGGATTAATCCATTGCTCTTTTGGATTTAAAGCATTTTTAAAGTGCAATCCATCGATAGCCCATTGCTGAATGAAATCAAAAATTGATTCATCATTTTTTATGTACTCTAAAAGCTGTTTCTTAGGGTTACTCATTATTACTACTTTACGACTTGAATATACTTTGATTCGTTTTTAATCGGTAAAAAATGGGATCATGTCAGTCCTGATTTTTTTTTACCACTAAAATGACTACAAGGTAATAAAATATTTTGAGGTTATCCGTAATTGTAAAAATATGTCAAGAATTAAATTTAAACACAACTAACTATTTGTATATGAGTTATTTTGGTCAATTGTTTGATTGTGATTGGATCGATAGTAAATGTTTTATTTAACTGACTATTAATGGGTTTGATTTTTAAAACGAAATTGATTTTTTTATCATATTTTGCTCTTATCGATGGGCAATTGTGCTCAATCCACAACATTAAAGTATTTTTATTGTAAATGTATTATTGTTACTTGATAGTGCTTTAAAATGTCCTATGGTTCTGTTTTGTGTTTTTTTTGAAGCGTGGTGGTACTTCAGTTCACATAGGGGCTGTAATTTTTATAAAAATTTTTGTAATAAAAAAACCGCCAAAATTGCTTTTGGCGGTTTGAATTTAATTATTTAAAAATAGTAGGGAAGTAAATTTTACTTTTTAATTAAGAACTTTACATCTTGTACTTTACCATTCACAATTGTTTTCAAGAAATAATTTCCTTTTGCTAAGTTTGATAATGTTAGAATTAGATCAGAATTACCACTTTTTACATCATGTGAAGTTTGTTGCATTACTTGTCCATTAAAATTGTAAACTACAAGTTCAACTTTTACATTTATTAAACTGTCAACAGTAACAGTAACAGTATTCACAAAAGGATTTGGGTATATAACAACATCCGTAAAAGTTGTTCTTTGATCAATTTGTGCGGAACAATTACCAAGTGTATCGCCATGCGCTAAATGGCTTGCAACTGCATTTTCATCAATGCAAATTGTTTTTCCATTATGACAGATCTCTACTTTAGGGTTTTTCGGGTTATTTCCGCATTTCACGTCGATTACTGTCACTGTTTTTTCCGTAGCAGATATACAACCATTGGCGTCTTTTACTATTAAAGTATAAGTAGTTGTAGTCTCCGGACAAACAGTTATACTTGGAGTTTTTGCTCCATTACTCCATTCGTAGGTATACGGTTTAACACCTCCAGTTACCTCTCCTGCAGCGAGTGTAGTACACGCATTTTTAGCGTACCCATAATATACTGTTGCATTAGCAGTAGTTGGAATTGAAAGTAACGTAGGTTCAGTGATCGTAAAACTAGCTGTTTTTTTATTGTTTAAAGCATCTGTAATTTCAACCGAATATTGTCCCGGATTTAGACCTGTCAATTCGCTTGTTTTTGCTCCTGTACTCCAAGTGTAAACATAAGGAGCGATTCCGCCTGATACAGTTACTTTTGCTGTTCCATTGGCCTCACCTTTGCACGTTACATTGGTGGAAGTTATAGCACCTAATGTTAGTGCCTTTAGTTGCAATCTTGCTGAAACAGGGAAGTGATCTGAAGCTGTTTTGGTATAATTAGCATCAAAAAACTCATAATGAACTCTTGCTGATCCGTCAATATAAAGGTCGGCTAGTTCATTAGATACCGTAATATGATCAATCATGTTTTCAAAAGTTGCATACGATCTAAATCCTTGTTCGCTTAATGTTTTAGTCAGAATTCTATATCGAGCAGTGTCCTTTACATAAGCGTCAAAAGTCGAGACTGTTGTTGGAACATTCGATACAGTAAAGTCTACATCATCGTTATAATCCCCTAACAATATCAAGTTTGCAGTCGGATACTGAGCATCTAGTGTGTCTTTCAATACTTCGACGTCAAATTTACGCATGTCATACTTACCTTGTTCACCGCCGCTTGTATTGGCTCTGGCATGTAAGTCAATTATGTTAATCTGTTTGGTTTCTCCACCAATGGTTACGTCAGCGATCATCATAAAAGGTAATCTTCCACTAGCAAAAAATCTTGATTTATCAGCATCTGGATAATTCGCTATAGCAGTTGTACTACCTCCATTGTAAAATGGATGAATTGTTTCCAATAAAACTTTAGTTTTCACTGGTTTCACTGTTTTATTTTTGTAAATAAAACCTACTTTCTGCTTTGGACTAGTGTTATCGCTAGGATATGAGGTCGCTTCTGATAAAACAAAACTATAATCGTTCATTTCACTAACCATTTGAGCGAAAAGTACATCATCAGATACTTCTTCTACAGCGTAGATATCAGCGTCAAGTTGCTGCAATACATTTTTAACAGCTTCTTTTTGGATCGCATCTGAATTTGGTTTTCCTTTTGCTGGTGAATTTGTTTCATCACCAAACCAGGCTACGTTCCAAGTTGCTACATCAAAAGTTTTATCCATTGAAATACTCAAGTCACTTCCTGTTTGTTGGTACTTATTAGCACATGGGAAGTCTGTTCTCATTCTTGGGAGTATTTGCTGGGTAGCGAAATAATTTGAAACAACACCTATAATCTCATTGCAGTTTGCAGGTTGTGCAAAGCCTACAAGTTCACTTACATCTGCGTCTAAACGCAATTGAGCCGTTCCACTAGCATCAGTAATATTGATACTAGAGTTTCCAAACATCATTTCTCCTGGCTTAGGGAAAGTAGTGTTTACAATTCGAACCAACTCCGCTGGGTGGTTTACCATTTCGTTTAACGTAATTGTTTTAACCTGTATTGGATTACTTGAAGGTCCGTTGTTAGTTACAGCACTTACCGGACTAATTTGAACTTGACCTGTAAAAGTACTTCTTGTTCCCGTGATAGTAACAGAATCTCCTATTTTGAACAAGCCCGCACCATGAACTGTTTTGTCAAATACAGCAATCGCACCTGTGGCATCTTGAATGTATGCGCTACCTGCAAATTGGTCTGAAACAGTCAATGTTCCTGTCACAGTTACAATTTCTCCATCGGCTTTTGCTCTAGCCTCAGCAATTGGTAATACTACAATTATTTCGCTTGCATTTCCAAAAAACTGTCCTTTGTTAATAGCTCCGTAAGTAGAATTTGCGGCTTGCCAAGTAAAATCAGCATAAGTAAACCCTGCTCCCGTTAATTGAAGTGAAGTTCCTAAAAGTGCAGTGCTGGCTTCAGCAATACCTATATCAGTACTTGTTAATCCAATCGCTGGTCCATTGGTAGCAGTAAAACTACCTTCGTAACTTAAAAACTGAATTACTTTTCCATTTGGATCTACTAATGCGATTCCGTCAGGAGATCCGTTTTGTAGATTAGGGATAGGGCTAAAAACAGTTCCGTAGCCATTTAATTGATCTGTTATAACACCAGATAGGTTTATAATTGGAGTGTAACTTTTTCCGTCAGATCCATTGTAAGGAACAAGGCTCCATCCTGTTAAATTAATACCGGCATATCCAGCTATTTCTACTCCTTCACCAACATCTGTTCCAGCGTTATCGTAATGAATTTCATTGATGAATATTAAATCACCAAATTTTTGTCCTTTATTGGTTTTACCAAAGGTGCTTACCGCAGCCTCCCAAGTAAAATCGCTATATTTTGTTCCTCGGCCAATTAACTGAAGTGAATTTCCAACTGTTGCCGTACTCGCTTCTGCAATTCCAATGTCAATACTAGTCTTACCAATCGCTGGTCCGTTAGTAGCCGTAAAACTACCTTCATAACTCAAGAATTGAATTACATTATTATTAGCATCAACCAAGGCTACACCATCAGGAGAACCGTTTTGAAGTCCAGGAATAGCTACTGATATAGTACCGTAACCGTTTAATTGATTTGGTATAATGCCTGATAAAGTTCCCACAGGATTGTACGTTTTACCGTCAGCACCGTTATAAGGAATAATTTTCCATCCTGTCACATCGATTCCAGCGATTCCAGCAATTTCGACACCTTCCTCAATGTCAGCACCTGCGTTATCATAGTGAATTTCATTTATAAACACAGCCCCCGCCGTTACAGGTATACTATTATTCAAGGTTTTTACAGCCACAGTATTGCTAGCTGCGGATGTGTTATCATCAGCATCTAAAGCTACTACTGTAAAATTATAGTCAGTATTTGCAGTTAAAGCAGTAAAAGTGAACGTAGTGCTTGTTGTAGCTGCAACTAATGTGGTTCCATCATAAATTTCATAAGATACTGCGGCAGCTACTGTATCCCAAGATAGGGTAGTGGTCGTTGCGGTAGTATTTGTAGCCACAGCATTTGCAGGAGCAGTTAAAGGAATTTTGATGGTCGAAAAAGACTGTCCAACATTGATAGCTCCATAGCTACTTGCGGTCATAGCTTGCCAAGTAAAATCACTGTATTGGGTCCCTTTTCCTTTTAATTGTAAAGATAAACCAACAGCTTCTGTACCGTTTTCTACAACTCCAATATCAATACTAGTCATACCGTTGGCAGGACCGTTTGTAGCAACAAATACTCCTTCATAGCTTAAAAACTGCACTGCTTTACCTGTAGCATCTACAAGAGCTATACCATCAGGAGATCCGTTTTGTAAACCAGCAATTGCAACGAAAACAGTTCCAAAACCATTTGATTGATTAGGGATTGTACCTGATAATGTTCCAATTGGAGTATACGTTGCGCCAGAACCTATCGCTCCATTGTACGGAACAATTGTCCATCCTGTTAAATCAGTACCTGCTGTTCCAGCGATTTCTACTCCCTCACCTACATCTGTTCCCACATTATCGTAGTGAATTTCGTTAATAAAAACGACTGAGGTTGTTGGAGCGGGCGGTGGTGTACCAGCCAACGTTTTAACCGCTACACTATTACTACTACCTGAAATATTTCCTGCAGCATCAAATGCTTTTACCGAAAAAGTATAATTAGTGTTAGCAACTAAATCTGTGAAAACATAATTTGCTGTTGATGAAGATGCTATTAATACGGTTCCGTTATAGATTCGGTATCCTAAAACCCCAACATTATCTGTAGATTGTACCCAACTTAATGAAGTACCAGTAGCTGTAGTGTTTGTAGCAAAAAGTGTTGCTGGTACAGTTGGAGCTTGAGTATCAATTTGAACACTACCATCAAATCTATTTTGCGCTTGAGGTCCGCCCCATATAGCTGTTGCAAAGGCGGGATTGTCAATAAAAGGATTACGATTACCTTGCACACCCTCCAAAATTGTATTTCTATTAAGCTCTACTTGAGATACTGGATCTTCAGCATTCCACTGTAAAAGCACATCAGGGATATCAGTACTAAAAGTTTGTGGTCCCACAGCAATCACATTGGGTAAACATTGATTACCATAACGCACATACATATACATTACCATTCGAGCTACATCACCTTTCCATTCATCACCTGGATACCAGTAAGTTCCGTTAATTAATTTAGAATTTCCAGTTCCAGCTCCAAAAGGGTAGTTGTTTCTTGTAGCATTTAAAGTAATGTCCGATGCACGCAAATGGTGCGCATCACTTCCAGGTCCTTCACTACCTAAATTAGGATTACCTAATGATCGTGCATAAACATGCTCTCTGTTCCAATTTCCTTGATTTCCCCCGTTAGCATCTTTTGCTCGAGTTCTATCATTTGTGATATCGGTATCGGTATCATTGTAACCATAAATCAACAATACCTTAGTAGGATCAGTTGGATCTAAGTCGGTTTGCTTTAAAGCATCCCATACTCCAGGAGTGTAGTTTAAATTTATGGTATTGCGACTTATTAAGGTAGCAAGGCTAGTTTTTAAAGTGTTTCCATTTTGGGTAATGTTGGTTCCGTTGTAATAAGAGGGAATTTGACCAAACGAAATGACACTTAATAGAGAGAATACAGCAATAAAAAATGACTGTCTTTTTAAGTAAAATTGCTTCATAGTTGAGGTATAAATTAATCGACCGTAAATATATTCATTATCACATCTTATTATGATAGATAGTATTAACAAATTGTTAAAATTATTAACAAAAAGTCTCCGTAAAAAATAGATAAATCAGTAAATTGAATAAATCAATAAGTATTTATGTATAAAACCGTTTGTTGAGCAGTTTGACTACTTCACTTTGACCGTCAATTTAAAAGATATACATTTGCAGTTGGATATCGGGAAAACTTCTATTTTAGTGTCTAGTTATGCCTTTGAAGCTGTTTATTTTACCATTGTATTATGGTAGTAAACAGTAGTAATCCAGCTATTACGCACTCGTCTTTTTTTTCAAAGCTTTTAATTCTACAAATGAAACAGTATTTTAACTTATTTGATTTTTCACAAAAAGTAAACTTTAAAACAGAAATCTTAGCAGGCTTAACCGTTGCTATGACTATGATTCCTGAATCACTTTCGTTTGCAATTTTAGCAGGTTTTCCACCATTAGTAGGACTATATGCTGCTTTTATTATGGGACTTGTAACCGCTATTTTTGGTGGTAGACCTGGATTGGTCTCCGGAGGCGCGGGAGCAACAGTGATTGTTTTGATTGCTTTAATGAAATCAAACGGATTAGAATATGTTTTTGCAGCGGTCGCTTTAGCCGGTCTAATCCAAATTTTAGTAGGACTATTTAAATTAGGTAAATTCATTCGGTTAGTTCCACAGCCCGTAATGTTCGGTTTTGTAAACGGCTTAGCTATCATTATTTTTATGTCTCAATTAGAGCAGTTTAAAACTATTGTAAATGGGGAGACAGTTTGGTTATCTGGGAATCCATTATACATTATGATTGGGCTTGTCGCATTAACAATCGCTGTTGTGCTATTATTTCCGAAGGTCTCAAAAGCAATTCCGGCCTCTTTGGTAGCGATACTCATAGTGTTTGGTTTGGTCTTAGGATTGGGAATACAAACTAAAACAGTAGCGGATATTGCTTCGATTAGTGGTGGTTTTCCACCTTTTCATATTCCAAATATTCCTTTAACTTTTGAAACACTACAATTAATTTTTCCTTATGCTTTAATAATGGCATCTGTAGGTCTTACCGAAGGCTTATTGACTTTGAATTTAGTAGATGAAATTACAGGTACCAAGGGAAAAGGCAATAGAGAATGCATTGCACAAGGAAGTGCTAATATTTTAAATGGTTTTTTCTTTGGTATGGGTGGTTGCCCTATGATTGCGCAAACTCTAGTTAATCTTTCTGCTGGTTCAAGAGCCCGTTTGTCAGGAATCGTTGCAGCATTTACCATTTTAATTATAATCCTATTTGGAGCTCCTGTTATCGAAAAATTACCAATTGCCGCTTTAGTAGGAGTAATGGTTATGGTTGCCATTGGTACCTTTGAATGGATTAGTTTCCGAATTATCAATAAAATGCCTAAGCACGATATTTTTGTTGGAATTTTAGTTGCTATCATAACCATTATGTTGCACAATTTGGCTTTAGCCGTATTAATAGGTGTAATTATATCAGCTCTTGTCTTTGCATGGGAAAGCGCCAAGCGTATTCGTGCCAAGAAGTACATAGATGACAATGGAGTGAAGCATTATGAAATATATGGACCATTATTTTTTGGTTCAACCACTGCGTTCGCTGAAAAATTTGATATTGTAAATGATCCAAAGGAAGTTATTATCGATTTTAAAGAAAGTAAAATAGCCGATATGAGTGCGATTGATGCTTTAAACAAAATTACAGAACGTTATGCAAAGATTCATAAAAAGGTACATCTAAGACACCTAAGTGCTGATTGCCGCCAGCTTTTACACAATGCCGAAGAAGTGATCGAAGTCAATATTATAGAAGATCCAACTTATAAGGTAGCAGTTGATTAAATAAAAATAGGCTTTGAATTTTTCAAAGCCTATTTTTATTTCTATTCTATTTTCGAGTGTTGATAATTGCAGATAGGACCTTTTCAAAAGGTACTCAATTCTGGTACTAAAATAGTAACTCTTTGGCAATAATATAAATCCCCATTACGAGTACAAACCAACCAAATGCGGGCTTTAGCTTACGACCGTCTATTTTTTTGGATAGGTAAGTACCAATTGCTAATCCTAATATGGCCATGGACGAAATTATGCCAAGAAAAGTATAATCTACTTCAATACCGCCAATAATATCGCCAGTAAAGCCAATCATCGAATTAATAAAGATGATAAATAGGGAAGTCCCAATGGCTTGTTTCATAGGTAGATTTCCAAAAAACAGGAGTGCTGGAATGATTAAAAAGCCGCCACCTGCACCTAAAAAGCCTATTATCAAACCAACCAACAAGCCAACGATTCCTAGTTTAACGAAATTAATTTCAGGAGATTCAATGGGTTTTTTTGATTTTTTTATCATTGAATACGAGGTTGCAATCATAAGAAAAGCAAAGACGACCATAATTAATAAATCCTTGGTTATGACAAAACTATCTACGGTTGCAAGTGTTGAAGGCAGCAATGGTAGCATTATTTTTCGAATGAATAAAAGAGAAATTATGGATGGGACAGCAAAAATTACCGCTGACTTCATTTTTAAATTACCTAATTTATAATGTCCAATGGAACCTATCATAGCTGTGAATCCTACAACAAATAAAGAATAGGTTGTCGATTGCTCGGGACTTATTTTAAACAAATAAACCAAGATTGGAACAGCAAGAATAGAACCCCCACCACCAATGAGTCCTAGAGAAAGACCAATAATAATTGATGCCAAATAACCTATATATTCCATTTCTACTTTTTTTTACAAAGGTTGCATGTATCTCAGCGGTATACAGTAACAATTGTCACACAAACACAATTTAGTGCAGGAGTTCGATGTGGTTGCGATGTAAAAGCACTAATCCTCTTTGCTCCATTTTTTTTAATAGGCGAGAAATAACTTCTCTGGAGGTATTCAATTCGGTGGCAATATCTTGGTGCGAAAATAGCAGATCGCGGCATTTACAAGCGTCGGCATGTCGTTTTAAATAAAATTCTAGTCGTTCATCCATCGCTCTAAAAGCAATGTTATCGACAACCTCTAAGACTTCCTCAAAACGTGTTCGATAGGTAAATAAAACAAATTCATACCAAGAGCGATGTTCCATCATCCATTTCTCCATCAGGGTAAGTGGTACCATGATAAGTTCAATATCCTCTACCGCTTTTGCCATGATATGACTAACCTGACTTTTACTAGCGCAAATCATTGATACGGCGCAAGCTTGCCCTGGTTGAATGTAATACATAAAAAATTCTCCACCATTTTCACCCTCTCGATAAATTTTTATTTGGCCTTTGGTCAGTAGCATGGTGTTGTTAATGTATTGACCTGTTCGCATGATTACTTCGCCTGCTTTAAAGCTATGAATTTTGGCATATGCTTGTATTTCATTCGATAGCTCTTTTGAAAAAGTGGGAAATAAGTCGCTTATGATTTCTAGCATCTTCTAATTTTTTTATTTTTTCGACAGATTTAGTGTAAATATACAGTAAATAAGGTTCTCATTTAAGTTGGATTTGAAAGCAGTTTGGTAAATCCTTTTGCCTTTTGATAATTATTGTATTAGCAATTATCCTATCGTTTTTGTAGACTATTTTTGATAATTGTTAAAACAATTTATAAAATGCTGATTATTAGTAGTGGTCGAAATCGTTTTCTCTTAAAAATTATTTAATTCGTATTGTAGCGTTTCTAACTTACCCAAAATCTTCGTATTTTTACAAAAAAGAGAACTATGAACTTATCACAAGAAGATTGGATTGCGCAACTTAATGCGGATGAAAATGCGGTACTATTAGACGTACGAACTGAAGAGGAATGCAACGATGGTATCATTGAAAATGCTAAAATTATAGACATTCATCAAGGTCAGGCTTTTATAGATGCTATTGAACAGCTAGATAAAACTAAAAATTACTATGTATATTGTCGTTCTGGAGCTCGCAGCGGAAAAGCATGTGAACTATTGAACGAAATAGGAATTGAAAATGCATACAACCTGACTGGCGGAATGCTAGCATGGGAAGGTGAAGTGGTACAACCATAAATAGAAGAGGCGCAAGCCTCTTTTTTTAATTAACTAAACGAAATAAAATGAATATCATTCCAGAAGAATTTCAAATTAAAGATTTATTAAATCAAGATACCTACTTACTAAATGGAGAATTAAAGAAATGGGAAGGGCAAACTTCTCCTGTTTTCTCAACCATTTCTTCTGCTGAAGAGTACATACCAACTATCTTAGGATCTATTCCTTTTATGGGCGAAAAAGAAGGCCTAGAAGCGGTTCATGCCGCTGATGCTGCCTACAATAACGGTCAAGGGTTGTGGCCTACTATGAGCGTTAAAGATCGTATTAAATGTATGACTCGTTTTGTAGTTCAAATGGAAGGAACTCGCGATGAGGTAGTGAAATTTTTAATGTGGGAGATTGGAAAATCTTTGGGTGATTCACAAAAAGAGTTTGATCGAACGGTCGAATACATTTATGATACAATCGAAGACTATAAAAAGTTAGATCGTGATAGCGCTAAATTCACCAAGAGTCAAGGTGTGAATGCCATGGTGCGTCGTGGTCCATTAGGTGTTGTATTGTGTTTAGGACCGTATAATTATCCTCTAAACGAAACCTTTGCTTTGCTAATTCCAGCCTTGATCATGGGGAATACAGTGGTGTTTAAACCAGCAAAGCATGGTGTCTTGTTACTATCTCCTTTGATGGAAGCCTTCCGAAATAGTTTTCCTGCTGGTGTCATCAATGTTGTTTACGGTAGAGGTCGAGAAGTAGCTTCGCCAATAATGGCATCCGGAAAAGTAACTGTATTGGCTTTGATTGGAAATAGTAAATCAGCAATAGCATTACAAGACCAACACCCAAATAAAAATAGACTGCGTTTAATTTTAGGGCTCGAGGCCAAAAACCCCGCGATCATATTACCGGATGCGGATCTTGATTTAGCAATTCAGGAATGTATTGCTGGTACCTTGTCATTTAACGGACAGCGTTGTACCGCTTTAAAGGTTTTGTACGTTCATGAAAATATAGCAGTGGAATTCAATAAGCGCTTTGCAGCAAAAGTGGATGCATTGACTTTTGGTAATCCTTGGGAAAAAGGAGTGATGTTAACGCCACTGCCAGAAAAAGAGAAACCAGCCTACATCCAAGAATTAATTGATGATGCGGTTAAACATGGAGCTAAAGTCATAAACGAAAAAGGAGGAGAGCACAGCGCAAATTACATCTTCCCAGCAGTTTTGTATCCTATTAACAAGGAGATGCGTGTGTATCATGAAGAGCAATTTGGACCAGTGGTACCTATTTTGACTTTTAATGATATTCAAGAGCCCTTGAACGATATGGCAGAGTCTAATTATGGTCAGCAAGTAAGTTTGTTTGGAAAAGATATCAAAACATTGGCTCCACTAATTGATACTTTAGTGAATTTAGTGTGTCGTGTGAACCTAAACAGTTCATGTCAAAGAGGACCCGATATTTATCCATTTACTGGACGTAAGGACTCCGCAGTAGGAACTTTAAGTATCCACGATGCATTGCGTTCGTTTTCAATTAGAACATTTGTAGCATCAAAAGACAATGAATACAACAACGAAATTTTACAAGCATTGTTAAATAGTGCTGAATCTAATTTCATTACCACTGATTATATTTTGTAAATAAACGTCAGCTCATAACTAGACCGCCCTTCCTTTTGGATTAGGCGGTTTTTTTATGCTTAAATCTTTCTTAGTATTTATTATAGAACGAGTTGATGCGGCTAAAGAAGGAATTCGTACAAGGTCCATACGGTTGTTTCCGCAAACATTTATATATTTACTGTATAGTTTCATTTTTTGATGCTATAAATGCTGATTTATTACCTAAAAACAACTAAAATATGAAAAAAATTATCGCGTTATTGTTTTTGTTTCAACTGCAGTTTATTGTGGCTCAAAACGGTACAGAACCTGTTTTGCTTACCGATATGTTGAAAATAAAAACGGTGAACAATGTCAGTTTAAGTCCCGATGCTAAGCTAGCTGCCTTTACAGTCACCTCAATTGAAGAGGACGATAAAAGTAAAATTGATTATAAATACAAAACACATATTTATACGGTAAGCACCACCGGAAAAGGTGCACCAAAGCAATTAACCTATGGAACTGATAGTGCAACTAGGCCTGTTTGGAGTCCTGATGGAAAAACAATTGCATTTAGTCGTGTAGTTGGTGAGAAAATGCAAATTTTTCTATTATCAATGGAGGGCGGTGAAGCCAAACAAATTACAAAATTCAGATATGAGGCAGCGAATCCCAAATGGTCACCTGATGGAAATAGCATATTATTTTCAGCTAGTATTCCACTGAAAGATCTTGTACGCGACTCAATTTTGAATCCAGCTAAATCAATTCCGACTTGGAAAATGGAGAAACCAGGTTTCGAAAAAAATGAACATGTAAGCGCCTCTACTGCAAAACCAAATCCCAATGGTTCGTTATCAGAAATTAGAGCTTTCTTAGAGAAAAATGCTGATGACAAAAAGGCTTTGGTATTGAACAAACTTAATTTTCAAAGTGAAACGAATTTGTCTTCGGACATCAATTTTAATCATTTTTTTGAAGTAAGTATTGGGAACAATACCGAACCAAAAGAGATTACAAAAGGGTTTTATAGTTTTAGTACGGCTGATTACACCCCTGATGGCAAGCAAATTATTTTATCAGGTGATGTAGATGAGGTTGAAAATGCAGATCGATCACAAGAAACTGAGATTTTTATGGTGGATGCCAATGGTAGTAATTTTAAAATGTTATTGGGAGAAGCTGGTAAAAGGTTAAGCGGAGCTACTGTGTCAAATTCAGGTAAGTGGATCGTGTTTTTAGCAAGTACTACCTCATTTGTTACCATACCTACTTTATCCCTAATGCCCATTGATGGAACTTTAAAGGACATTGTAACAGTTCCTTTTGATCGCAATATTTCCGATCTTACTTGGAGTAAAGATGACAAGTTTTTATATTTCACTGCTCAAATGAATGGTGGTAATGTATTACACAAATTAAATATTGCAACTAAAAAAATTGAAGTTTTATCCACCGTAGACGCGGGGATAACTAGCTTTGATGTAAATAATAATACACTAGTTTTTTCTAAAACTCAAGTTAGCAATCCTTCCGAATTGTATTTTGCCGATGCTAATGGTAAGAAAGAACAAAAATCAAGTAATTTTAATGATTGGGTTCTCTCTAAAAAATTATCATTCCCAACTAAAAAGACCTTTACCAATGAACAAGGTATGGCAGTAGAATATTGGGTAATGCCTCCTTCCAACTTTAAAACCGATCAAAAATATCCATTGCTTTTAGAAATTCATGGCGGACCTTCAGCAATGTGGGGACCGGGAGAGGCGAGTATGTGGCACGAATACCAATATTTTTGTAGTAAAGGGTATGGAGTGGTTTATAGCAATCCAAGAGGTTCTGGAGGTTACGGATTGGATTTCTTGAGAGCCAATATTAACGATTGGGGAACAGGACCTTCAAGCGATGTTTTAACTGCTCTAGATAAAACAGTTGCTGAAGGATGGGCAGATAAATCGAAGCTATTCATCACAGGAGGGTCGTATGCGGGCTATCTTACCGCTTGGATTATTAGTCACGATAACCGATTTAGAGCCGCATGCGCACAACGAGGAGTCTATGACTTAAACACCTTTTTTGGAGAAGGTAATGCCTGGAGATTGGTGCCTAACTATTTTGGAGGATATCCTTGGGAACCGAAAGTAAAAGAAATTTTAGCAAGGGAATCGCCTATAAACTATGTGCAAAACATAACCACTCCCTTTATAATTTTTCACGGTGGAAACGACAGAAGAACGGGTTTTATTCAGGCCGAAATGCTATTTAGAAGCTTAAAAGTTTTAGATCGCCCTGTTGAGTTTGTAGTTCATCCTGGAGCGACGCACGAAATTACAAGAAATGGAGATAACCGCCAACGCATGGATCAAATGCTGCGAACCTATGAGTTTTTCCAACGTACTTTAGAAAAATAAAAATAGTATTTTCTAATAGGATGCAATCCAATTAGAGGAAAATACCTTTTGCTATAAACGACAAATCCCTGCCGAATTCGGTAGGGATTTGTTGTTTTATAAGAGTATTATCTTTATTTTTCGATACACTCGGTAGTCGTGAATTTGTATTTTACATTTTCAAAATCAATTGGTTCTCCTTTTGCAAAATAAGAAGCACCTAATGAGAATTCGATTTTCCCATTACCTAAAATTAGTTCATCGCCGCTTTTCAAAAAAGCCATCGGGTTTTTAAAGGTCTTTTTTTCATTACTACCTTGAATAAAAGTATAGCTTGCAAATAAGGTATCTCCACGAAATTCTCCCACAATTTGACCTAATTTTGTTGGCATATTTTCGATTTTCATCTCGAGATCACCAGTAATTTTACCTTCTTTCAGTGTATTAATTTTTAGATTAAGAGTGTCTTGCTCGTAAATGGCTTTATAGCATTCAGTACTCACAGGGGTTTCGATTGCCGCTTTCGTAGCTTCGTCTGCTTTTTTACTGGCATCATTTTTACAACTGGTCAGTCCTATAACAGCTAGGAATAAGCCCATAATAGTAGCATTTTTCATAATAGTGTCTCTTATTAATTAATGATTTTAATAGTATTTTAGCTAAGATACAAATTTATTAAATGCCAAGCTATATGTATAGGACCAAAACTTTTTTTAGATAATCTGTAAAACACCTATCAAATCTCCTTTTTTACCAATGAATCTCTTTTTTTGAGTTTAGAGGTCATTGTTGACCCAACGGATGCGATAACTACGCAAATCACCGCTATAATTTCGTTAGGTGTCAAATATTCCTGTAAAAAAAGCAGACCGCAAACTGAGGCTGCCGCAGGCTCTAAACTCATTAAGATACTAAAAGTGCGCGCCGGTAATTGTCCTAATGCTTGCATTTCGAGTGTAAACGGAATAGCGCTGGACAGTAGAGCAAGTGCAATACCTAGATATAAAAAGTTAGGAATCATATGCTGAAATCCGTTACCTAAAATTCCAAAGGGTACTATTAATAAAGTTGCAAAAAGCATTCCTACTGCAACCGCTTCGCCGCCTTTCATTATTTTAGATATCTTTCCGCCTAATACAATGTAAGCAGCCCACAGTGCGCCTGCAAGTAAGGCAAATAAAACACCCAAAAGATCTACACCATTATCAGACCAGGGTGCTATTAAAACGATTCCTGCTGCTGCTAAAAGAACCCATAAATAATCTAATATTCTCTTTGAACCTAAAACCGCAACGACTAGCGGACCTATAAACTCTAATGTAACCGCTAATCCTATAGGAATGCGTTCTATGGCTAAATAAAATATCAAGTTCATTGCGCCTAAGGATAATCCGTAAGGAATGACCACTTTCCATTGTGGACTAGTTATCTTCAATAAATTGGGTCTGTAAACTAGCCATAGTAATAAAGCTGAAATTCCGATACGCAAGGAAGCAGTTGCCGCTGCGCCAAGTGCAGGAAAAAGTGTTTTCGCAATGGCAGCTCCTGATTGAACACTGATTATAGCAAAAAGAACAGCAGGTATGGGGAGAATGTTAAAAGTAATTTTTTTCACCTAGTCTTGTACAAAATTAAAATGTAAAACTACGAAAAATTGAATTAGCTAAGTAAGTTTTAAAGTGTTGGTATTCTGAATGTCACTTCATAATTTTCCAATTGCAATGGCATAATGCGGTTTTGTGCGCTTCAATTTATCTGTGTTTTGCTTACATTTGAAAAAAAGAAGGTATATGAGTTTCAAACAGGTCTTCAAAGCTAAATTAAGCTGGCTTCTAAAGGAGGAATCGACTTTTGCTACAGCAAAAAAATATACAAAAAGTCATTCTGTAGCAATTGAAGGGAAAGAGCTCTTGCACGTTTCCGCAGCGAAAGCGTTTAAAGGCGACCCAAGCTTGTACAATCCTGAAGACCTGCTACTAAGCAGTATAGTTTCCTGTCACATGATGTCGTATTTGTATGTATGTCAGCAAAACGGAATTGAGATTTTGTCCTATCAGGATGATGCAGAGGCCACTTTAGAGGTTTTAGATACTGGAGGAGGCCGATTTATTGAAGTTCGATTGTTTCCTACCGTTATTGTAAAAGAAAAAGAACAAATTGAACAAGCTGTACTGCTACATCAAAAAGCAAATGAACTCTGCTTTATAGCTAATTCTTGCAATTTTTCTATCGTTCATCAGGCCAGTTGCAATGCAATCTAGTACTTGTTTTTGATGTAAGAAGGGCGGTTAACAGAAGAATGTTTCCATTATTCAGAACGTAATTATAAATGCTTGCTTCCATTTTATTGATTGAAAGCAAACACCGTTTATTTTTTTGTTACTTTCACGTGCAAAGGACGGTTTACTTTCAACGAAAAATCACTTAAATATTTTTCCCATTGCTGCTTATTTTGAAACGGACTCCCTTTTTTCCATGCAAAACCCGCATAGTAAGCGATTTTATTGCTTTTAACAGCGATTGATCCGTATAAATTGCTCAAATCGGGCACAGTTGTTACATAGTGATCGAAACGGGTCATTTTTTTATTTGGTACCACTAATCCGCTTCCTATTTCGGAATCATCAATTGGTTCCCAATAACTTAACCAACCTTCCTTTACGTTGGTTCCTATGGTCCCTTTTTTATCATGAAGTGTAAGTCCAACTGCAACTTGAGGTGTACCAGTTATTGCTATGGTAAACTTGGAAAGATAACTACCCAAGTCGAGGGAAATAGTTTTAGTTTCGCTAATTTCTTTTCCGTTAGCATCCCAATTTGCATAGGTTAAAATGAAACTAGTTCGAATAGGTCCCGTAGTTATTGTTTTGTAGGATGTAAAGTTTTTTGAAAAATAGTAAGTCGAATCTTGTTGCACTGCGATTCCGCCAATACCGCGGGAACTCCCTACGTGAAAATTATCTAAACCTTCACCAGAATCAATATGGTAGGAACCAGTACCATTGGTTGTTTTTTTATACCATTTATTGATGATTGGGTAAGGAACGCGCTTAAGCCAAGCGTCAATACCGCTTGATAAAGTGCCTCCTTTGATGTTTTTTTCTATCATTTCTTGTGCGCGAGGGCCATAAGTACGAAAAGCTACTTTGTCATTTTCCCAAGCGTAGTCATCTGTTCGCTCTGGAACAAACCGAGAATAACAGCTGATGCTATCAACTACGGTTTTTTTATGTGAAACCAATTCTAAAATTGTGGTGCTCGACGCTTTAACAAATGGTTGAACCAAAAGCACATCCATTTCGCCATCTAAATTTTCATCAACGACTTGCGTTACTAAGAAAGAGGAATTTCCTTTTTCTTTGATACCAAAGTCTTCTAGTTTATCTGATTTTTTAAGTTGCAACTGCTTTTTTGATAAGCTGATGGTTTCAAAACTACGCGCAATTGGCAAGCTATTGGTGATGCTAATGGTTCTTTGCGTACGATCGTTTTGAGCAAGAGCAAACAAGGAACTAAAAAATACAGCGTAAACAAGCGACTTTTTCATCTTAATTTTCATTTGAAGGTTTGCCAATAGTGGCAAGAATACCACCATCAACATAAAGAATATGGCCATTAACAAAATTACTAGCGTTCGAGGATAAAAAAATGGCAGCACCCGCAAGGTCACTTGGATCACCCCATTTATTGGCCGGTGTGCGACTAATAATAAAATCATTAAACGGATTGCCGTCTACTCGAATAGGCGCGGTTTGTTCCGTGGCGAAGTATCCCGGACCAATTCCGTTGACTTGTATATTGTGCTTTCCCCATTCTGTTGCCATATTTTTAGTAAGCATTTTTAAACCGCCTTTTGCAGCAGCATAAGCACCTACACTGTTGCGACCTAGTTCACTCATCATCGAGCAAATATTTATTATTTTACCACTGTTTCGGTTGATCATTCCTCTTGCTACTTGTTTAGAAACGATAAACGGACTCACTAAATCAATATCGATTACCTCTTTAAAATCAGCTACTTCCATTTCTATCAATGGTATTCTCTTGATGATTCCCGCATTATTAATTAGGATGTCAATGGGACCAACCTGCTCTTCAATAGCAGCAATTGCTTCTTTTACATGTGGTTCATTAGTCACATCAAATTTAAATCCAAAAGCTTGAATCCCTTCCTTTTGCAAAAGGGAAACGGCGGCATCTATTTTAGTTTGCGATGAGTTGCCATTTACAATTATAGTTGCTCCAGCCTGACCTAAACCTCGAGCCATGGCCAATCCTAATCCGTGGGTACTTCCTGTTATAAGAGCAATTTTTCCTGATATATTAAATAATGAATGTTCCATTTTTAGTTATTTTAGGTCGGTTATCTTCGCAACATCCATATCAGCATAATCTAGATTCTCTCCTGCCATACCCCAAATAAAAGTATAGTTAGATGTTCCTGCACCGGAATGGATTGACCAAGGCGGAGAGATTATAGCTTGATGGTTATGCATCCAAACGTGTCTTGTTTCTTGAGGTTCTCCCATAAAGTGGCACACGGCTTGATTTTCGGGTATGTCTAAATAAAAGTATACTTCCATACGACGATCGTGTACATGCGCTGGCATGGTGTTCCATACGCTTCCCGTTTTTAACTCTGTCATTCCCATTTGCAATTGGCAAGTAGTTACGATTCCGCCTATTATCATTTGGTTGACAGTTCGATGATTAGCGGTTTCGACTGCACCTAATTGCAATTTGTTTGCTTGCTCGACACTCACTTTTACCGTTGGATACGTGGTATGTGCAGGTGCTGAATTTAAATAAAATTGCGCCGGATTAGTTGCGTCATCACTTGTAAAGACTATTTTTTTATTTCCTGATCCAATATATAAGGCATCTTTATGAGCCAGCTGATATTCGACTCCATCCACAACAACGGTTCCAGAAGCTCCCACATTAATAATTCCTAATTCACGTCTTTCTAAGAAATAATTGGATTTTAATGGGTCGATGGTTTCTAGTACTAAATCTTCTAACGGGACCGCTGATCCAGCGATGTACCTATCATAATGGGAGTAAGTAAGGTTGATTTGTCCTTTTTGCATTAAATTTTCGATCAAAAATTCAGTGCGTAACTCGGTTGTGTCGTATTTTTTTACAGCGCTTGGGCTGGAAGCATATCGCGTATCGTAAGTGGTTGCCATGATTGGTGTTTTTAAAATGTAATGGTTCTATTTTTTATTCCTGTTCAATTTGTTTTTAGTAGTAGGCTAATGTAAAGGAATTTGTAAAAATTCACCTTTAAAATTTTGATTCAAGACGGTCATTTCAATTGCTTTGCTATTCTCATCTGGAACAACCTCTATGGATGCTTTGCCATTAGCCATTTTTATCGCTTCAGTGCCGGTAGGCGTTCCTTGGTTTTTCATGGTTTTACCACCACTCAAACATTGAAAATAAATGCGATCTTCATAATCCAAGCATCTTAAATTTTTATCATCAATAGCCGTGGCCGTGACCAAGTAATTGCCATTAGCTAACTTTTCTGAGGATAATTGTAAGGCTGTTGCATTGGAATTCTTTTCAAACCTGTAATTTACAACAATAGTATCTTTTACGATGGTTCCTTTCAGATTTTTTCCTTCAGCAATAAGTATATTTTTACCCTCTGTAAATGCTACATCCCAAGTTAATCCACTAGCAGGAAAAAGCTTTATATCTCTACTTTTTTGACCTAAGCTTTTCCCGTTATGATACAAAGTGACTTGGTCGCAATTACTATATACGCTCTGAACTCTCGACTTTCCTTTTTCGCCTTGTCTTTCGGTCCAGGTATGAGATTCGATATAGGTAAATGGTTCTTTACTCCAATAACTTTTAAAAACGTAATACGCATCCTTGGGGTTTCCGGCGCGATCCATTATTCCTTTTTGATTCATGTATGGAATATCATCTTCTGGGCGCAATGGTGTTGCAAAATCCTTAAATGCCCACTGAACATTACCAACGAAATCAGGGTCATTTTCAGAGATATGTAGATGCCAATCAAATAAATCTACGATGTAATTTTCACTCCAATCACCAATTTGGGCAATGTTGGCCACTTTAGTTTGTACTATGGCTTCTTCCCATCCTTCTGCTTGAATTAAGCCTTCGCCAGTAATAGGTTTTTCGCTGTGACGGCCTACATGACTATCACCACCATATTCAGCGTGGATAAAATGCTTGTATTGTTTTTTATAAATATCTATTGCTTTTTGATAGCTTTTATAACTACCGGAATACCAACCAGACCAAATAGAAGGTGAAAAAACATCGACTATTTCAGCACCTTCATAATACTTTCTGACCGCTGTTTTCCGAGAGGGATCTAATTGATGGGCAATCGTGTTTAATTCGGTTAAAAAACTATTAGTTTTTTCAATATTGCCACCATCTTCAAAATCAGGTAACCAGTTCATCTCATTGCCTAACGACCAAATAATAATACTAGGATGATTGTAATTTTGATTAATCATTTCCGTGAGCATATTTTTAGCGTTTGTTTGCCAAGTTTCATTTCCTATTCCACCGCGACACCAAGGCAATTCATCCCAAACTAAAAGTCCTAATTCGTCGCAAGCTTTATAGATTTCAGGATCTTGCGGATAATGTGCAAGGCGAACAAAATTTGCTCCCATTTTTTTTATGGCTTCCATATCAGAGCGGTGTTGTTGATTGGACATCGCTGCTCCCACGCCAGCATGTTCTTCATGACGGTGAGTACCTCTAATCAATAATCGTTTACCATTCATATAAAACGGACCATGATCTTTGAATTCAAACCATCTCAAACCTACTTTCTCTGTTTGAGAATCGACTGACTTTTTATTGACCAATAATTGTGTTTCTACAACATATAAATTGGGATTTTCAGTATCCCACAGCATAGGATTATTGATTTTGCTAAAGGTTACACTCGCTTCTTTATTGCTAACAGCTACAGTTTTCGTAGCGATTATTTTTCCTTGCGGATTTTTCAAGGTCGCTTTTAATTGCGCTGTTTCATCATTTGTAATCACCGCCTTAATTTGAACGGTTGCTGTTGTGTTAGAAACTAGGGGAGTCGTTATTTTTAAATCTTGAACATGGGTTTTGTTAATTTCTATCCACCAAACATCTCTCGTTATCCCACCATAAATGAAAAAATCACTTTTTTGAGAAGGAATAATTTCTTTGTCATAACTGTTATCAACCCGTACCCATATTTCATTGTCTCCTACTTTAAGAAAAGAAGTTGCTTTTATCTTGAATCCAAGGTAACCGCCTATGTGCGTTCCTGCTAGTTGGCCGTTGATATATATTTTGGTTGTAATATTAGCCCCTTCAAAATACAAATAATAGTCCTTTGAGACATCTATTTTTTTAACTTCAATATTTTTTTGATACCAGCTCGCGGCCCTGCGGTAGCCCGGCTCTAAATCGGTTACATCTTCGCTATTCCATGAATGAGGAAGATTGATGTTTTGGGGAACTGTATTTTTTTTGATGGTTAAATAATCAGCTGTATTGTTTTCATAATACAACCAATCGTTATTAATGTTAGTGGTTTTTCTGCTAGTGCTGTTTGTGATTTCCTGAGCAGCAGCTAGTGAAAAAGAAAATACTAGGAAATAGAAAAGTATTATTGGCCTTAGGTTTGAATTCGCTGTTTTAATCATGATTTTATAAGTTTTTTAAACGTAATAATGCCTCTAAAAAGTAATAATCAGCATACACGATTGGTTCATCGATCTCGTCGTCTTTAGGTTTGTTTCCTGTGCTGTGACCTAAAATAAATGGTCCTTTTACCGAAGAATCAAGTACATACTTTGGCGTATTAAAAGCAGCAAGTACCTTTTTGGCATAGTTTAGATAAGCCGGATTTTGATCATATTGATACAATTCGAGTAAAGCGGAACTCATCACTGCCGCTGCGGAGGCATCAGTGGGAGCATTAGGTATCGTAGGGTCATTAAAATCCCAATACGGAATCCCGTCATTTGGCATGTTTTTATGATTAATGAAGAAATTAGCAGTGGCTTTGGCTTGTTTTAAATAGGCTTTGTCCTTTGTAAAGCGGTAAGCCATTGTAAAACCATATACAGCCCATGATTGACCTCTTGCCCATGAGGACGCATCATTGTATCCTTGATGGGTAACTTTCATTTTCGGCTTGCCGCTAATTGAATCATAAACAATGACGTGAAACGTACTGTTGTCCGGTCGAAAATGATTTTGTAAAGTTGTATTAGCATGGTTTATAGCTATTTTTTTATAGGTGTCATCGCCAGTTATTTTAGATGCTTCAAACAGAAGTTCCAAATTAATCATGTTGTCTATAATTACTGGAAACTCCCATATGTCGGCATTAAAATCCCAAGAACGTAGCGCTTTAACTTTTGGATTGTATCGCGTAATTAAAGTATTTGCACTTTCAACGATAACTTTTTCATAGGCTTCCTTATTTTCTTTACGGTACAAAATTCCTTTGCCGTAGCTACAGAAAATTTTAAATCCCATATCGTGTGTCGTGCGATTTAATTTTTCTTTTTCCATATACTTATTCCAAACTTCGGCTTTGTCCTTAAATCTATTTTCACCTGTCAAGGCATAGAGTTGCCATAAATTGCCAACAAAAAAGCCGCTAGTCCAATCTTTAGACGGTACTTTTTTTACTTTATTAGTTTGTAGGGACATGCTTCTAGGAAAGGACATTGAATCAGCTGAATATTCAACTAAGGAATTGTACCGTGCTTCATACAAGGGTGCTGTGGTTTTTAGACCCAAAGCGGTTTTATTAGTGTTGTTAATTTTACAAGAAACGAATAGCAAAACCATCGGAATAGTGGTAAGCAACATTCTAAATTTATGCATATTGATTATTTTTTGAAGATGGATTCCAATACGAATAGGACACATTTGTTTTTTATTTTTAGTGATGTTTTGTTTTTAAAAAGCAGCGATTGGTAATCGTAATCACTTAGTCACTTTTGTAAAAATTCAAATAGTATGTACCATTATTTTATGCCTACAAAAATCAGCTGTAGGACAAATTTAAAGGTTTTCGAGGTTGTGAAAATTCAAATAAAAGGGTACAATTGTACATTTATTAGGCTTTAGAGCTAATAAAATCAGTACTTGGAGTAATTAATCAATATCGTGATGAAATTTATCAGCATATTCCGTTGGCGTGATGCCATATTTTTTTTGAAAACATTTGGCAAAGTATTTCGGATTATTAAATCCTACTTTGTAACTGACCTGCGATACAATAATTTTATTGCGTTCTAACATTTGAGCTGCGGTCTTTAGCCTAATTTCATGAATAAATTCATTTGGAGTAAAAGTCGTAGCTGCTTTAATTTTATTGAATAATAAGGTTCTACTAATTCCCAGCTCAAGGCAAAATTTAGGAATGTCAAATTGCACATTCGAAATGTTTTCTTCGACTACTTTAAAAGCTCTTTTTAGCAAATCTTCATCTGATGAGGTTAGATTTAATTCTTGCGGCACAAAACCATCGGCACTGCTAAATTTGGTTTTTAAGCGGTTCGTGGCATCAAGGATGTTTTTTAGTCGGAGTTTAAATTCTTGTAGGTTAAAGGGCTTACTAATATAGTCATCGGCACCGCTGCTTAGTCCTTCAAATTTGTAGATCAGTGACGATCTAGACGTGAGTAATACAACAGGAATATGCGATGTTTGCGGATTTTCTTTAATTTTAGCACATAATTCTGTTCCCACCATTTCCGGCATTATTACGTCGCTAACTATAATATTAGGCATGAATTTCAGTGCTTTTTTCAAACCTGTTTTACCATTATCAGCGGTGAGTACATTGTAATCTTCTTTTAAAAAGTTTTTAATAAAAGAACGCAGCACCTTATGGTCTTCGACAATCAGCACTGTAGGTTTTGATTCGTCATAAACCAAGTCAGCTACATCATCTTGAAATACAATCGCATCTTGCTTTTTTAATTGCGACGTATATTGCGAAATATCGTCACTGATTTTAAAGTCCTTTATGATGTCGCTCTCTTTTAGATGTTTTTTGCCTTTTGGCAGAAACAAAGAAAAGACAACTCCTTGCTTCTCCTTATTGCGAACAGTTATACTGCCGTGATGCAGTCCAACGATATTTTTAACTATCGAAAGTCCAATTCCAGAGCCTTTAGAAATGTGGTGTGCATCTTGATTGTGTAGCGGTACTTCATAAAAAAGTTCAAATATTTTAGAAATATGCTCGGGAGCAATTCCCACACCTGTATCCTCGATATCGAAACGCATTCCCTCTTGCTCCTTACTCATACGAATAGTAATAGTTCCGCCAAGCGGCGTATATCGAAAGGCATTTGATATTAAATTATAAAAAACACGCTCTAATTTATAGCGATCGAAATAAATATAAATTTCATCATCAGTAGATTCAAAAGTATACGTATAGCCGCCATCCTTAGCAAACTCGATAAAGGAAAGGTAGATCTCTTTAGTGAATTTTACAATGTTACCTTTGGCCGCCTCGAGGCTGGTTTGATTGCTTTCTAATTTCCTGAAATCCATCAAGCGGTTGATCAAATCTAGTAAATGCGATGTACTGCTCTCTATCACCAAAAGCTTTTTGTACATTTCGTTTGTACCATTGTACTCGGCTAATATTTGCTGTAAAGGACCTGAAATCAGCGTTAGAGGCGTTCTGAATTCATGAGAAATATTGGTAAAAAACTCTAATTTAGCTTGATTGCTTTCTTTTATTCGCTCTGTTTCTTGGTACTCTAATTCTAATTTTTGCTTGAGCTTTTCTTTAGAATTAAAAATCCAAATTACAAGGTAAATTGTGCCTGCTACAACTAAAAAATAGAGTAGGTAGGCCCAAATGCTTTTCCAAGGTGCAGGTGTAATTTCAATTTGCAGTCGGGTAGGTTTGGTGTTCCAAATGCCATCATTATTAGCACCATATATTTCTAAAATGTAAGTACCTGCATTTTGAATAGCGAAGGAAACTTGAGGGTTTTTTGTAGTGGTAAAGCTGTTGTCTAATCCCACAAGACGGTAGCGGTATTGATTGTTTTTGGAACGAATGTAATTGGGAATTGCAAACGTTATGGTGAAATTAGATTGATCGTAGCGCAATTTTATTTTATCCGTGTACAGTAAATTTTTCGATAAAATTTCAGAATTAGGATCAGGTTTTACAAGCTCATTTTTGATGGATAAACTCGTAAGTAGGACTTGTGGAACGTAGCTGTTAAGTGCTAATTTTTTACTATTGAAATAGGTAACTCCCGAGGGTCCTCCAAAATAGTACTCCTCCTTGTTTATTTGTAGTGCCGCATTATCATTGAATTCATTACTAGCAACCCCGTCTTTTTGATCGTAGGTGATCATTTTTTTTGAAACGGTATTGTACTTAATTATTCCCTGATTGGTGGTAAGCCAAAGGTTGTGTTTGTCATCTTCAAGAATAGCATGAACGGCAGTAACGACCTCAGTTTTGGCGTTTATTTTTATGTTTTTAAACTGCTTACCATTAAGGATAAATAAACCTTTGCCTTTCGTTCCTACCCATATATTTTGTTGATGATCAGCAAAAAGGGTTAAAATATCATCTCCTGAAAGTGTTTTTGAATCGAAAAAATAGTTTGAGCCTATTTTCTTATTTCCAGAAGTTTTATTGGTGCTGAATAGTGTCAAACCGTTTTGTGTTCCAACCCAAACTTTGTCTTTTTGAACCAATACGGTTCTAATTCGGTTATTTGTCAAAGAAGAATTCTCAGTGGTATAGACACTAAATTTGCCTGTTTTGCTGTAATAGCGAATTAGTCCTTTTCCAAAGGTTCCAATCCAATACACACCAGCATCATCTTCGGTAATTGCATAAACGCCTGTGTCTTCTAGTACGGCTTGTAATTCGGGACTTATGGCTTTTGTATTTTGACTCTTGGTCAACGTGTTGTAGGCCATCATACCACTCGAAAATGTTCCAATCCACAGTGTGTGATCGTTAGAGTAGTGTAATGATTTGATATCGTTGCTAGCTCCTTTGGCTCCTGAATTTAAAAAAAGGGACTTGGTTTTGTCACTATTTTGGTCAAAAACAGTTATCCCGCCGCCTTCTGTTCCAAAATAGATAGTGTTGTTTTCATCTTTTGCGATCGAACTAACGACATCGAAACTTAATTTTTTTACGGTTGTGTGTTGGTTGTAGTTGATGAAATTCCCATTGGATGCATCCCATAAATTAATCCCCTTGTAGTAACATCCCATCCAAATAGAGCCATTGCGATCAGCATAGAGCGCTTTTACTTTATCAATGTTGGGGTTGGATTCATTGCCAATAGTTTCGATTTCGTTCTTACTATTTACTATTGCAATTCCGTTATAAGTACCAATCCACAACGAATTGTTGCGATCAATAGTTAAGGCTCTAATATCCATTCCGATTGAACTATTCGTGTTTTGGAAAGGGGTCAACTGTTCCGTACTGGTATTAAAATAGTGTAACCCTTTGTTTTTAGTACCAATCCATAAATTTCCTTTTTTATCTATTTGGGTGGTTTGAATAAAAAGGGCGGCTGCTTTACTTTTTTCTTCGGTTTTAAAAGTGTACCCTTTCTTTGTATTTGGAATAGCTTGGCAAAGACCTTTGGAAGTTCCAATCCATATTTTACCATTCGGACTGGTATTAATATTCAAAATGTAATTACTCGTAATAGTTGAGGAGTCTTGATTTTGATGGTAATAGTTACGAAATTGGTTTGTTTTTTTATTTAGAATAGCTAATCCTTTGGAGGTACCAATCCAAATTTCATGCTGAATTTCTTTAATCGACCAAATGGCATTGTTGCTTAAGGAATTTGGTTTTTGCGTATGAAAATAACGTTGAAAAGTATCAGTAGCAGGATTGTATTTGTTTAAGCCGTTGTAGGTGCCTATCCATAAAAAAACCATCTTTATCCTCAGTGATACATAAAATGTCATTGTTACTGATAGAACTGTTGCTGCTATCAGTTCTATAAACCGTAAACTTGCTACCGTCATATTTATTGAGGCCGTCACGTGTACCAAACCACATTTGGCCTAGTTTATCTTGGTAAATAGTAATTACTGCTGATTGCGACAGCCCGTCAGCTGTGGTAATATTTTTAAATCGGTAGTTGCTATTTTGTCCTATTGCACTAAAAACGAAGCACAGTAAGCAGCTAATTAAAAATATTCTTTTCATGTATGAGGTTGGCGCTTGATTAAAAGGGAAAGTTAAAAAAAATAAATTGATTTTAACGGTTCTTTTTAAAGCGTAGCATTTATTTAGTTCTCGCCTGTAGCTGGTAATCGTATAGCGATGGAACTGCAATCATTTCTTGATTTGTTAAACTAATTGTTGCATTTGGCTCGTATGAAACAGTATAAGTAGCATTACCATGTACGCCAATTAAAGAGGCAAAAGGCCCGTCTTTTAACCCATTTAAAACGATCGTTTTGTCTTTAAAACTTTGTGGAACTTGTACATTTAAATTCCAAAAGGCACTAAAAGCAGCATGTGACGGTTTCCAATAATCAGCTCCGCCACCTCCAAAAACAGGGTAACTATTGGAGCTATTAGGTTCAATATAAACGGTCGTGGCATCAAATAAATTTTGATGATTGAGTCCTGAATGCTGATCTAAAATTGGCGATTTGTAAACCGTGCAATACTGATAAACGTTTTTAGTCGAAAAAGTGTTGAAACTTAAAGGATGAACCGCCTCATTGTACACTTTTAAGTTTTTGATTAATATATTGTGAACGCCTCCCAAAGCTACTGTATAGTGGGCTAGATTTGTACCTTCGGTTGTGATATTTTCTAGGGTAGTGTTGGCGATTTCTTCGGTTAAAATTCCACTATCTGCGTTGTGGATTAGGACGTTTTTCACCCAACTATTAAATAATCTTGTTAAGAAAATACCGTTGTAACCCGGCTCCACATGATGTGCAACTCGTGGCGCATCAGGAAAAGTAATTCGGAAATTTTCGATTCCAACTTCCGATAGGTGTTTCCATTCGACTAATTGACCCGCATAGGCAGCCTTAATATCAATCATTAAGGGATCTTTTAACGTAATTTTATTTCCTTGGACCGCTACAACTTCGACTTGTTGTCTTACAAGTGGCAGCGTTGGAAATTGCCAATGATGGGAACCCGGTGTTACGGCTGCATTGTTGTATAACGCTTTTATAATCTCTCCGTTTTGGCCGTCTTTGTTAAACAATTGTAATTCGACTACATCTCCTTTTTTAATCGAATTGATGTCAGTGGCGGTAATGGTAAAATCACCTCTTTTTCCAGCGGTGATTTTAGCCAGGACATTGAGCTGAGGGTCGTATTTTTCTAAGTAGGATTTTACGCGTTCCCCAGGAATTTGAGTCCAAATCATTCCGCCTGACCAAGCGTATTGCGAAAACGGTAAATCGATGTTGTTCTCCTTTTCTCTTTGTCTTTTGTCAAAAGTAAGCAGGTATTCTCTCAACTCTGTCAATGATTCAGGATCTTTTAAATACATCATTGGTCGTGGACAATAGATTTCGGTACCATTTTGTTCAGTACCTGCACCGCGCAAAATAAAATTACTTCGTTCAATGTACAGGATGCTGCTTAGAATTATCTTTCCCGCTGGTAATTGCAGGACCACGTTTCCCGCAAGCGATTTACAGGATTCAATAGCTTTGAGTAAGGCTTTTGAGTCATCAAGATTGTCATTAGCAATAACACCAAAATCAGTTGCATTAACTATTGTGGCTTGTGGATTAGGAATTGATTTTTCGCCATATTGATAACCCGCGTAACTGAAATCAGGAATGTAAGTTCCAGAATTCTTTGCGAATAGTTGCTTCAAGTCGCTTTTGGATTGTGAATATCCCTTTAGTGTTAGTAGCGAGAGTACAACCAAGGCAAGCAAAAGTATATGGTTATTTCTTTTCATTTTAACTTTTTTAAAACGTATTTCCACTAGCCGATTTGGGTAATCGTTTTGCATTTATTTGATACTAAATTTAGAAATAGAATCCATTATAAATCTTGAACTGCTACGTAATTAGGAACTAACGTTTTCATAACACACCAAGCGGCAAGGTAAGCAACAGAGCAAATAACAAACATAATTGTATAACCCGTTTGAATATGGCCTAACATTTCATAATAATCAAAAAGGGCTCCACCTAGTTTAGATACTAATACACCACCAATTCCCCCAGCCATTCCTCCAATTCCTATAATGGAGGCGATTGCTTTTTTAGGGAACATGTCAGATACTGTGGTGAAAATATTAGCTGACCAAGCCTGATGAGCGGAGGCACCTACACCAATTAAGAGTACTGGAATCCAATAGGTGATGGCTCCCAAAGGCTGCGCTAAAAGCACAACAAGAGGAAATAATGCAATGATAAACATCGCTTTCATGCGGCCTTCGTAAGCATTATAGCCTTTGTTGATGAAGTACATAGGAAAATAACCACCATAAATACTACCAATCATGGTCATGCTGTATAAGACCGAAAGCGGCAAAGCAATTTCTGTTTTTACCAATCCAAATTGTGCTTCTAAATATTTTGGTAACCAAAACAAGAAGAACCACCAAATACCATCGGTCATGAATTTACCACAAATAAAGGCCCATGTTTGTTTGTATTTGAGCAATTTAAGCCAAGAAATTTTTTCTTTTTCGGTGTCTTGAGCTACTATTGGCTCTACAGTTTCATCTTCTAAAATATAATCCAATTCGGCTGCAGACAATCTTTTTTGATTCTCTGGTTTTTCATAGAAAAAATGCCAGAGAAACATCCACACAAATCCGATGGCTCCAATTATGATAAATGCACTTTCCCATCCCCAATGTTGAGCGATCCAAGGTACGGTAAGTGGTGCTAAAATCGCCCCAACGTTTGAACCTGAATTAAAGATTCCGGTAGCTAAGGAACGTTCCTTTTTAGGGAAATATTCGGCGGTAGCCTTAATAGCAGCAGGGAAATTACCAGATTCTCCAAAAGCTAAGAAAGAGCGTGAGAACATAAAACCCAATATAGATACCGGAACAGCTCCCAATCCCACCCAAACAAAAACAGCATTCATCGAACTACCAATTGGAATGGCATACGCATGCATGATTGCACCAATGGACCAAAGCGCTATCGCTAAGGAGTAACCCATTTTAGTTCCTATTTTGTCGATTACTCGTCCCGCGAAAAGCATTGAAATAGCGTAAACGAATTGAAATATGGCAGTAATATTAGCATAATCGGTATTGGACCAATTGAATTTCTCAGAAAGGGTTGGAGCCAAAAGACTAAGTACCTGACGGTCTAAATAATTTATGGTTGTGGCAAAAAAGAGTAGTGCGCAGATGGTCCAACGATAATTTCCAATGGTTTTATTTTGGGTATTCATAATTGATGGTTTAGTGGTTAGTGCTGGTTTTGATCATCTTACTCTTTGGTAAAACCAAAATAATCTACAGCGTTTTGACTGCATATGTTGGTAACTAATTCTCCTAGAAGCGCCATGTCATTTGGCAATTCTCCTTTTTCGACTTCCTCACCTAGAACATTACACAGTATGCGACGAAAATACTCGTGACGTGGAAATGATAAAAAACTTCTAGAATCGGTTAACATGCCTACGAACCGACTCAATAGTCCGAAATTAGATAGTACGTCAAGCTGTTTTTGAATGCCATCTTTTTGATCTAAAAACCACCAAGCTGCTCCATATTGCATTTTGCCTGCACTAGAACCATCGTTAAAATTGGCTATCATGGCAGCTACTACTTCGTTATCACGAGGGTTTAAATTGTAAACAATTGTTTTAGCCAAAGCATTTTCGAGACTTAATCGACCAAAAAATCGACTCATGTTTTCAGCAATAAGTTCATCACCAATAGAATCAAATCCTTGATCAGGCCCTAAAAGTTCCATCATTTTAGCATTATTATTGCGAATGGCTCCCACATGAAATTGCTGTACCCACCGTTTCTTGTGGTTCATGGTTGCCATTTTATTCAAGATGGATGATTTGTATTTTTCAATTTCTAATGGAGATAGCTGTAGTAACTGTAATCCTTTTTTGAATATAATAGCCACTTCTTCATCGGTAAACGGTGAGCCGTAGTAATTAGAATGTCCGTGATCCGATATCCTGCAACCTGCTTCATGGAAATAGTCGTGACGCGACTCAATTGCCTGTAAAAAGGTTACATAATCAGTAATTTCATAACCCACAACCGCTTCTAGCTTTTGTACCCAAGCAAGAAAAAGAGGTCCTTTTTCAATTTCAGTAGCCTTGTCGGGTCTAAAGGTGGGTAAAACTTTTATTTCAAATTGGGCTGATTTTAATAGTTTATGGTACTGCAAATCATCGGTTGGATCATCTGTAGTTCCAATCATTTTAACATTCATTTTAAGTAATAAATTACGAACGCTGTATGCGGAGGTTTGTAGTAATTCATTACAAGTATGATATATTCTTTCTGCTGATTCAGAGTTAAGGAGTTCTGTTATACCAAAGTAATTTTTAAGCTCTAAATGTGACCAGTGATATAAAGGATTCCTTAAAGTATAGGGTAGGGTTTGGGCGTATTTTTTGAATTTTTCTAGATCAGACGCATTTCCAGTGATGTATTTTTCATCAATTCCGTTGGCGCGCATGGCTCTATACTTGTAATGATCTCCTGCGATCCATAATTGCGTAATGGTTTCGAATTGGCGATTTTCGGCTATGTCTTTTGGAGACAAATGCGAGTGATAATCGTATATGGGCTGTGCTTTGGCATAGTCGTGAAACAGCACTTTTGCTGTTGCATTGTGGAGCAAAAAATCGGCAGTTATGAAAGTTTTTGACATAAGGTTTTTTTAAAGGCTTCTTTTTATTCCCATTTCTAATCCACGTAGTTCAGCTAGTCCACGCAAGCGGCCAATACCTGAATAACCGGGATTCGTTTTCTTTTTTAGATCATCAAGCATTTGATGGCCGTGATCAGGGCGCATAGGGATGCTTTTGTTATTTTTAATTTCAATCGCTATAATTTCCTTTACTACGGCATACATATCTACATCACCTTCAAGATGGTTAGCTTCATAAAAATTTCCTTGTTCGTCGCGTTGCGTGCTGCGTAGGTGTATGAAGTTCATTTTATCGCCGTGGCGTCGTACAATTCCAGCTAAATCATTATCAGCTCGCACACCATAGGAACCCGTGCACATGGTAAAACCATTGGAAGGAGAATCACAAGCAGCCATTAGCTCGATTAAATCTTGTTCCGTACTAACCACGCGGGGTAGACCTAATATTGGATATGGTGGATCATCCGGATGGATTGCCATAAGAATGTGGTGCGCTGCAGCAACCGGAATTATTTCTTTTAGGAAAAAGAACAAGTTGTTCTTCAGTTTTTGGCTATCAATACCTTCATACGCTTGTAATGTGAGCAGGAAGTCATCAACTGAATACGCTTCTTCGGCACCAGGTAATCCCGCTAATATATTTTGTTGGAGTTTCTTTTTTTCGTCTGCTGTCGCATTTTCAAAATAATGCGTTGCAGCGGTTATTTGATCAGCAGTATAGGACTTTTCAGCCGATGGTCTTTTTAAAATAAATAATTCAAATGCTGCAAAAGCAGTTATATCAAATCGCAATGCTTTTGAACCGTCGGGCAATTCGTAAGCTAAGTCCGTGCGAGACCAATCTAAAACAGGCATAAAATTATAGCATACCGTACGGATACCACATTGCGCTAAATTGATGATACTTTGTTTGTAGTTTTCGATATATTGTAAGTAATTACCGGTTTGTTTTTTTATATCTTCATGAACAGGAATACTTTCAATAACGGATAAAGTCAGACCTGCAGCTTCAACCTCTTTTTTACGCTTCATGATCTCTTCCATCTCCCATACTTGCCCGTTTGGAATATGGTGTAATGCAGTTACCACTCCAGTGGCTCCTGATTGAGCGATATCTTGAAGTGAAACGGGATCATTGGGTCCAAACCATCTCAGTGTTTGTTGCATGTTGTCTATTTTTAGCTATTATAGTTTGGGTTAAATACTTGAGGCACTAAATCCGCCATCTACTTTTAGGATTGTACCGGTTACAAATTGGGATAAATCACTACATAAAAATAGTAAGGCACCATCTAAATCTTCAGGATTCCCAAAACGTCCCATGGGTGTATGAGCTATGATTTTCAAACCTCGATCAGTTAGTTCACCATTAGGTTGTAATAAAAGTGCTTTGTTTTGCTCTCCAATAAAAAATCCGGGTGCAATGGCATTAACACGTATGCCTTCGCCATATTTTGATGCTAGTTCAACAGACATCCATTTTGTAAAATTATCGATGGCCGCTTTTGAAGCCGAGTAACCTACCACTCTTGTCAAAGGACGTTCTGCTGATGCTGATGAAATATTTATGATTACGCCATTTTTTTGCTTTGCAAAAATCTCTGAAAACACTTGTGAAGGCAATACCGTTCCTATGATGTTTAAATCGATTACTTGTTGTAAATCGGCTGTTTTTAAATCGTACATGTGTTGATCTGGACCTACGGTAGCACCCGGCATATTGCCACCTGCTGCATTGATTAAGATGTCTAGGCGTCCATATTTTTCTAGGATAAAATCTCTTATATCCTCCATTTCTTTTTGGTTCAAGACGTTTCCCTTTATGGCAAATGCTTTTCCGCCTTGTGACTCGATTTGGGTAACCACTCCTTGCGCTTTCTCCATATTTTGCCCAATGATACCTACTGTAACGCCTTCTTTAGATAAAACTTTGGCCATACTGCTGCCTAAAACGCCTGCACCGCCAGTAATAAGTGCTATTTTATTGTTTAAATTAAATATTGTATTCATGTTTTTTTAATGGTTTTGAAATCGATTTTTTTTCTTTAAAAGAAAGTAGTTTGATAATAATTGGAAATGAATAGTTGTCAAAAACCGAATTAATTAGGACGGAATGGTAAGTTTCCGAAGTCGAAATATGTTGATGATTAAATCATTAGGTAGTACGCTACTCTAACTTTATTAAAAAATGCTTTTTATAGCCTATCGGTTCTTAGGGTTTACATCACATTTATTTTTGCTGTTTCGCTGCTATTAGCAAGTGAATTGGTTGTAGTGATTCCCCAAATAAAAGAAAAAGATGTAGTTCCAAAACCGGAGGACACTCCTTTAGAAGAGGCAATAACTGCTTGATGATTTTTAATCCAGATGTGGTTCATTTGATTGTCACATTCTGTAAAATGGCAAACCGTTTGATTTTCGGGTACGTCTAGATAAAAATAGATTTCGGTTGTGTCTTTTTGTTCTTGGTATGGTTCTCTATTCCATATATCTGCTTTTTCTAATTCTGTTATTCCCATTTGTAATTGGTGCGTTTGAATGGTTCCTCCAATTAGGATTTGGTTGTTAGAATCGGGTAGTTCGTTATCAAATGATTTTTCGGCAGCAGATACAAGATTGGCATTTTTGTGGGTTGGATAGGTCGTTGGTGTTGTTGCAGCATTAAAATAAAACAAAGCTGGTTTGTCGATTGTTTCGCTGTGAAAAATAATCTCCTTAGTACCTGATCCAATATACAAAGATTCTTTAGGTCCTAATTGGTACGCTATACCATCTGCTACAACGGTTCCGTTTGCACCAATATTTATAATTCCGAGTTCATGTTTCTCTAAGAAATACCCAGAGTCCATTTGGTTATTTTGTTCTAGTTTTAACGGAGATAATGGTATGGCTGACCCAACAATAAAGGTGTCGTTTTCGTTAACAGTAAAGTTGATTTCTCCCACCTGCATGAGGTTACTAATAATAAGGTCAGTAGCCACTTGAGAAGAATGATGTCTTTTAACTACTCTAGAGGTTGTCGTAAATGGGTTTTCAATAGTTGTAGGCATGACGATTGGTTTTAGTTTTTGGCTCGTTATAGTTATTGTTATGCAACTAACTTACTGTTCTCAAAGTTATCGCTAATTAAAAATAACTGCTAGTGTAGCGGCATGAATAATTGTCCATATTTAGGTGTTTAAAAATACAAGTAGCTGATTACTAGTTATTTGTATTTATATTTAAGTACGGATAATAGAAGTTAGACTATTGGTAACAAATTTTAAAAATACTATTTGAAGGTATTGATGCAGTATTGTTTTTGAATTGTTCTTGTCCGACAATTTTCAGATTGTAGTGATTCAACTTAAATTGCAAAAGAACAGTTCAGTGTTTTCCTTATTCTAAATTCCGAATCAGGTATTAATTTTTAATTTCAATTAAGAGGCAGAATGCTTTAGTTGGAGTAAAAAGTGGAGTTTCCGTTTTAAAATTTTACTTCGAATATAAAGTATCAAATAGGAAGTGATTCCGAAAAATAAAGAACAGAAACACTGTCATAATTTTAAGATATGCTTTCGATCAGTATAGCTTTTGTGGCAGTAATTAAAGTTATTTCTAATTAGTTTTCAGGCGAGGAGTTATTTTTTATCATTTTTATTGTGGTATTGTTTTTGTTAAATGTTTTCAAAGAGCGATAAGGATGTACTCTTAATTCGAATTCAAGGAACAGATTAAAAACATTTTTTATGAAAAAAATTCTTATTATAGTATTGCTGCTGCTGTCAAGTATTTCTTTTGGTCAAAACAATAACTTTATCGTAGAGGATAGTCTTATCATTTGGCGTAAAGTGTATGTAGGTGTTGAGAATTTTTCAGAGTTAAAAAATAATCCAAGATTAGATTTCAAGACGGATAGTAGTGGATTTATAAAAAAAACTAATTTCGGTAATGATAGGTTGTATGAACTCGTTGGCGAATTCCGAATTGAATTTAAAGAAAACAGATATAGAGTATCTATTTTCAATATTCGTTTTTATAGAATTGGGTCGAATACAGTAGAGAATGCCAAGGACCTGGAAACCACCACTGATTTTTCTATTGAAAAAGTAGCACTTAAAAGAAACGGAACCGTGCGAGAGTATACCGTCACGGAGGAATTAAATCACCATTTTATAAATTTATTTACAATAAAGGCAAAAGATAAAACTGATTGGTAGCTTTTATACCAATGAGAATAGTACAGTCACCGATTAATCATTGTTACCTTTCGGATGGGTTCATTTTATATCTTGGTAAATTAATCTCATGTGCTTGCGGATAAGGTGCTCTTTGTGTACTACTCACATCTTCCTTCATGCGTTGTTGGGTGATAAATTGATGGTCTTTCGAATCCGAATATCTTGGGTCGGGCACAAAAGGGAGTTTGGCCATTTTTAAGATGGTAAGCGTTGGAAAATGATAATCGACTTCAACAGTACCTAGTAACAAATAGCAGCCACCACCCTGAAAAGGATATTCGATCAAGTTATCCGGAAAATGAGTGGTATCAAAATAAGTACCTTCATAGTCGATCCAAGTACCAAAATACATCGTGCCTCTAGCAGTAGGAACTTGTTTTCTCGAAATTAAATAGGCCAACATTCGGACCTGTTTTTTATGATGTTGTATTAAATTCTGCGCCATTACGCTTCCGCGAAAAGACGTCTGTAACAAGTCAAAAGGCGTAAACGAAGTGGGAAAACCCAAGAGCTCTATTTCGTCAAAAGCATCTTCAAATCGAGAACGCTCCAATTTAGGTAGTTGGTACTCCTTAACCGATTCTTGCAACAAGAGCATTTGATGATCTGCTGGAGCCGAATTAAACAGTAAACTCGCCAGAATGAGCAATTGGTTTTTGGTTTTGCCTGTTTCGCGAAAAGCACCTATAAAAATCAATAGTTTCAAACTTTCTAATCCGATTTTTACGCGATTACAAAAATCTTCCAAGGACAAATAATCGCCTTGCAATTCTCTTTCTCGCACAATTTCTCCCGCCAATTTTTCTGCTAAACCTTGTAAATGCATAAAACCCAAATAAATGTCATTGCCGTATAAAGTGGTAGTTAATTCGCTTTTATTCACACAAGGATTATGAATCGTTCCGCCCGCCATTCTCGCTTCGTGCACGTAGACTTCCGTGCGATAAAAACCACCTTGATTGTTGATGACCGCCACCATAAATTCAACCGGATAATAGACTTTGAGGTACAAACTCTGGTAACTCTCCACTGCATACGAGGCCGAATGCGCTTTGCAAAAGGAATAACCCGCAAAGGATTCTATCTGTCGGTAAATTTCTTGACTCAGCGTTTCGGGATGTCCTTGCTGGGCACAACTGGCAAAAAAATGGTCTTTTACTTTTTGTAATGCCGCCAACGAACGTCCTTTGCCACTCATTGCACGACGCAAAATATCACCATCGGCAGCAGGCAAACCACCGTAGTGCAACGCAATTTTAATCACATCTTCTTGATAAACCATAATGCCGTAGGTTTCGCCTAATTGCTCTTCGAATACTTTATGGAAATATTCAAATTGAGAAGGATTGTTATGCCTGAAAATATACTCTTTCATCATACCCGACTTGGCCACACCGGGACGAATAATAGACGAAGCCGCCACCAATGTTTTATAATTATCACATTGCAATCGGCGTAGCAATCCACGCATAGCGGGACTTTCGATATAAAAACAACCAATGGTTTTTCCTTGAGCCAAAAAAGTATTGGCCAATTTTTCATTTTTCGAAAGGGAAGTGTCTCGAATATTAATCTGAATCCCTCTATTTTTGGCGACCAATTTTACCGTATCATCAATGGTCCCAATACCACGCTGGCTCAGAATATCGAATTTTTCGAAACCAATCGCCTCGGCTACATGCATATCAAAAAGCACAATCGGAAAACCTTTTGGGGGCATTTCTAAAGGTGTGTAATTGGTAATGGGTTCTTCGGATATTATAATTCCGCACGAATGCATGCTGCGTTGGTTGGGATATTTTTCTAATAACATGCCGTATTCTTGAACCTCTTTGACCACGCTATTGCTTTGCTGCAACCGCATCGGGTTTTTGGCCAAATGGTCCAATTCTTCTTTAGGTAAACCAAAAACTTTACCGACTTCTCTAAATATCGAACGGTATTTGAACTCGACATTCGTACCACAAAAAGCTACATTTTCGTATCCGTAACGATTGAAGATGTATTCCAAAATCACATCACGTTCTTGCCAGCTCCAGTCAATGTCAAAATCGGGTGGACTCTTGCGGTTTTCATTCAAAAAACGCTCAAAATACAAATCGAGTTCTATCGGGCAGATATCTGTAATTCCAAGGCAATAGGCAATAATCGAGTTGGCACCACTTCCTCTGCCAATATGCAAAAAACCACGACTGTTGCTGTACCGAATAATATCCCAAGTAATCAAAAAGTAACCGCTAAACTGCAATTCGTGAATCACTTTGAGCTCTTTTTGCACTCTTTCTAGAGCAATTTTATCCTTTTTTCCGTACCGCCATTCCATGCCTTGATGCGCGAGAGTAGTGAGCAACGCAATATCACTCTCGCTCGAATTGGTGTAATGTTTTTTATTTTTTGGAGTCGCAAAATCGTATTGAAAATCACAACTATCCATAATCATTTGGGTGTTGGCAAGCAATTGTGGATAGTCTTTGTAAACAGCTCGCAAACGCTCCTCTTCCACCATGACTTCATAGGGCGTTGCAATAGCTTCAGGAGTTAATTTGGACAACAAAACATTGTTATCAATCGCTCGTAGAATTTTGTGGAGTTGGTATTCTTTTTTAGTTCGAAAAGTCACCGGTTGTAGCACCACCATTTTATCCAGACTTCCTTTGTAACCAAACAACTTCCCCACTTCTTCTGGGCGGATACCTATATATTCATTGGTTTTAAGTACCATTGGCGCTTTCGCGAAAGCGTAAATAACCATCACCGCTTCAAAGGCAGGAGCTTCAATAGGCAAAGGAGTTTTATCGAAATTGTGCTTGGTCAAAAACCGATTCATCTCTGCCAATCCACTCGCGTTTTTGGCTAAACCGATGTATCGAAATTCATTATCCGAACGAAAATCAATTCCGATTATTGGTTTAATACTTACCTTTTTACATTCGATAATAAAATCATAAATTCCCGTAACGGTATTGATATCGGTCAATGCCATAGCGGTAACACCTGACCGAACAGCCTTTTCGATCAAATCGTCAAGCGGAATCGTGCCGTAGCGTAAGGAATGAAAAGAATGACAATTGAGGTACATAATAGGTATAAAATGATATTTGTAATTTTTATTTAACACAGATTCCACAGATTTTCTCAGATAAATTGGGAAGAAATTCTGTTTTTGAAATGCTTCGTTGGGTTTGGGTTTTCGTCCGTCAGGTAATACTTGATTAATGCTTTTATTTCACGTTTATGAGTCAAGAAAAAATCTGCGAAAATCTGTGAAATCTGTGTGCTAATTTTTTTATTAAATAGCTACTTCATCATGATTACTATTTTTTATTTCACGCAGATTTAGCTGATTTTCGCAGATAAGTTTACTATATAATCTGTGTTCCAATTTATTTTAAAGTATTTCATTGAGAAAGGTTTTGCGTTTTATTGAAACGCTATCATTGTTGTTTTTTAGTAAAGGAGCTTCGACAAGCTCAGCCTGACAAACGATACTTGATTGATACTTTTTATTTCACGTTGATGAGTCAAGAAAAAATCTGCGAAATCTGTATAAATCTGCGTGCCAATTTATTTTTTACTTCTATTAAATAGCTATTTCATCCTGTTTAATGTTTTTTATTTCACGCAGATCTAGCTGATTTTCGCAGATAGGTTTACTATATAATCTGTGTTCCAATTTCTTTTAAAGTATTTCATTGAGAAAGGTTTTGCGTTTTATTGAAGCCTATCATTGTTGTTTTTTAGTAAAGGAGCTTCGACAAGCTCAGCCTGACAAACGATACTTGATTGATACTTTTTATTTCACGTTGATGAGTCAAGAAAAAATCTGCGACAATCTGCGAAATCTGTGTGCTAATTTTTTTATTAAATAGCTACTTCATCATGCTTACTGTTTTTTATTTCACGCAGATTTAGCTGATTTTCGCAGATAGATTTACTATATAATATGTGTTCCAATTTATTTTAAAGTATTTCGTTGAAAAACGTTTTGCGTTTTATTGAAGCCTATCATTGTTGTTTAGTAAGTAGGGCTTCGACAAGCTCAGCCTGACAAACGAAACTTGATTGATGCATTTTATTTCACGTTGATGAACCAAGAAAAAATCTGCGACAATCTGTGTAAATCTGCGTGCCAGTATGTTCTATATTTTTATTAAATAGTTATTTCATCATGTTTACTATTTTTTATTTCACGCAGATTTAGCTGATTTTCGCAGATAGATTTAATAAAAAATCTGTGTTCCAATTTATTTTAAAGTATTTCGTTGAAAAAAGGTTTTGCGTTTTATTGAAGCGCTATCATTGTTGTTTGTAAATAGGACTTCGACAAGCTCAGCCTGACAAGCGACACGTTATTTCATGGTATATTTTTATTAAAGGGGCTTCGACAAGCTCAGCCTGACAAACGATACTTGATTGATGTATTTTATTTCACGTTGATGAACCAAGAAAAAATCTGCAAAAATCTGTGAAATCTGCGTGCTAATTTTTTTATTTCACGCAGATTTAGCTGATTTTCGCAGATAAGTTTAATATATAATCTGTGTTAATCTGTGAAATCTGTGTTTAAATTTTAATCTGAATAAATCCATACGACAAACTAAAAATTACGTTTTAAAATGGTATTCTTCATATTCGGTTTTAAAGCGGCACCTGCACACCGCATCACCGCATCAAACCCATACCTACTTTTCATTTTATCCATAGCAGCATAAAGCGAAAGCATTTCCTGTGTGTCTTCAAAAAGGTCTATCTGATAGGTTCCGCGTACCAAACCACTAAAACGGACACCTACCAGTCGCAATCGCATTCGGCGTTGGTAGAGCACCTCAAACAAGCTTAAAACTTTCTTCGTCAGTAAATGATCGGCTGAGGTGTAGGCTATTTTGCATTGCTTGGTTTCGGTGTCAAAATTGGCGTACCTAATTTTCACTACTACTGTTGAGGTTAGCCACTCTTCGGATCGCAATTGGAAAGCCAGTTTTTCGACCATACCGCACAAAATTGCTTTGAGATGTGCCATATCAATCGTGTCTTGCACAAAAGTATGTTCGGTGGCAATCGACTTTCTTTCTGTATAGGGTTCGACAGGATTATTGTCGATTCCGTTGGCTTTTTTCCAAATTTCGACACCATTTTTTCCAATCATGCGTTGCAAAACTTCGGCTGGCATTTCGGACAGTGTTTGTATGGTTCGAATACCAATACGCGACAACGTCTGGAAAGTCACATCGCCTACCATGGGGATTTTCTGAATTGAAAGCGGATTCAAAAATGCCCGTACTCGATCTTCGGGAATGTCTAAATGCCCTTTGGGTTTTCCTTCGCCTGTGCCAATTTTCGAAACCGTTTTATTAATAGATAAGGCAAAACTTATGGGTAATCCAGTTTCTTTTACTACTCGTTCTGCGAGTTCATTCGTCCATTGGTAGCAACCATAAAAACGATCCATCCCGGTGATGTCCAAATAGAATTCGTCAATACTCGCTTTTTCCGTAATAGGTGATTTTTCTTGAATTACTTCGGTCACTGTGTGCGATAATTGCGAATAGCGTTCCATATCGCCTTTGATCACTTTGGCCTGTGGACACAATTTGAGCGCCATGGCTGTAGGCATCGCGGAACGCACCCCAAAACGCCTTGCCTCATACGAGCAGGAAGCCACAACACCACGATCACCACCACCAATTATTAACGGAATTCCTTCCAATTGAGAGTTGTTCAATCGTTCACAAGACACAAAAAAAGTGTCCAAATCCATATGTACAATTGCGCGTGCCATTTCGTTTTATTTTAGGTTACAAAATTAGCACAGATAAGAACATTTTTTAGTATATTTGTTGTTACAAATTATAACAAAGTTGTTATGTCCTTATTTTCAGACAATATCAGAGCCTTGCGAGTAAAGCACAATATCTCGCAAGAAAAAGTAGCCGCAAGCCTTTTAATTACAAGGGGTCGCTACGTAAAATACGAAGACGGAACCTCAGAAGCCCCCTATGAGATTCTGAAGAAAATCGCGCAATATTACCAAGTAAGTATCGACTTATTGTTATCGGTGGATATTCGGAAAGTAGAGGTCAGCGATTTGTTAAAACTCGAAAATAACCGACTCATTTTACCCATTCAAGTGGATCAAATGGGAGAAAACCGTATCGAAGTTGTTACCCAAAAAGTAAAAGCAGGTTACTTAAGTGGCTATGCTGATCCAGAGTATATCGAGCAATTGCAGCAAATATCTTTGCCGTTTTTGGGTGTGGGTAAATACCGTGGTTTTCCTGTTGAAGGCGATTCGATGCCGCCACACCAAAATGGCGATATTATAGTTGGGCGATATGTAGAACGCTTGGGCGAAGTACTCGATGGCAAAACTTATATTTTAATCACGAGAAGTGAGGGTATGGTGTATAAGCGATTGAATAAAAATAAAAAGAATGCCTTAGTGGTAGCCTCTGATAATTATTTTTATCCCGCTTATGAAGTGAAAGCTTCTGATATACTTGAAATTTGGGAATACCAATGTAGCATCGCTCGTTCTGATAAAAAAACAGAAGAGTTAGAAAGCACAACAATCAAAAATATGTTTGTTGAATTGAAGAAAGATATTTTAGAGGTGAAAAAAAATATCGGCCTGACAACCTAATAGTAGTTCAAAATCATTTCGACTAAAAAGCACAAGCATTAATTTAATAGCTGTTTTAGACTTGGAATAAACAAATTAAAAATGAGAAGGAATATATATAATAAATCAGATGTTTTAGGAATTATTGCGAGAGTTGAAATGCTGTCTTCAGATTCAGAAAGACTTTGGGGAAAAATGAATGTCGAACAAATGTTAGCACATTTAAACGCATTTCTTGAAACCGCATTGCATATTAATTCACCTGAGAGACTTTTTATCGGGAAAATCATTGGAAAGTTTTTTAAATCGAGATACATCAGTGAAAGACAATTTTCTAGAAATTCACCAACACATAAAAAATACATATTTATTAATGCTCAAGATTTAGAGAATGAAAAGCTACGATCGGTTGAACTACTTAAACAATTTTTTGATGGAGGAATCTCAAAATGTACTACTGAACCGCATCCGTTTTTTGGACACTTAACACCCGAAGAATGGGGAATTGTACAATGGAAACATTTTGATCATCATTTAAGACAATTTGGAGTTTAAAATTATAAACTTTAAAAATGTATGTTAAAGAAAGTACTCAAAAAGTACTAACATCTTATTGAAAGCTTCGGATATTCTTGAAATTTGGGAATACCAATGTAGCATCGCTCGTTCTGATAAAAAAACAGAAGAGTTAGAAAGCACTACAATCAAAAATATGTTTGTTGATTTGAAGAAAGATATTTTAGAGGTGAAAAAAAATATCGGTCTGACAACCTGATTCGGTTTGCGATCTTCTTTTTAGTAGTAAACCAAACCACGATCATCAAAGTCCACAAGGCTGAAGTGTAAAACAATAAAATTAGCCACTGATTAAATTGATTTCCACAGATTAGATTCTTTTTATCAGAATAAGATGTGGTAAAAGTTTTTTGAAACGATTTGCATCAAAAGGCATCGTTTCAGTTATAATTATGAACAATGAAAAACCAAGAATACGCAATAGTCGATATCGAAACTACCGGCGGGAATGCCACACACAGCCGCATTACGGAAATCGCTATTATCATACATGATGGCGAAAAAGTAATTGACCGTTGGGAAACGTTAGTAAATCCCGAAAAGGATATTCCGCCTGCTATATTTGCCTTAACAGGAATCACAAATGAGATGGTTAGTGATGCGCCTGTATTCGATTTAATTTCAGATAAAGTATTTGAGTTACTGTCGGACCGAATTTTTGTAGCACACAATGTAAATTTTGATTACTCCTTTGTTCGCCACGAACTAGAAAGAGCGGGTTTGAAATGGACTGCCAAAAAACTGTGTACCGTTAGAGCAGCTAGGAAAATCAGACCTGGATTACTTTCTTACAGTTTGGGTAGGCTTTGTGATTCTTTAGATATTCATCTCGACAACCGTCACCGTGCTGGTGGTGATGCCGATGCTACCGCTATCTTGTTCAGTCGTTTACTAGAATGGGATACCGATAAGGAAATGGATAAAATGATCAAAAAAACGGCTCCTGATCAGCGATTACCGCCTAATTTACCAAAAGAAGATTTTGAACTCTTGCCTGAAAAATCGGGTGTGTATTATTTTTATGATGAGCATAATAAGGTTATTTATGTAGGCAAAGCAGTCAATTTAAAAAAACGAGTAGCCTCGCATTTCAGCGGTCATAAAATCACGCCACAGCGACAAAATTTCCTTAGAGAAATTTATGCGATTACCTTTGAAGTATGCGGCACCGAGTTAATGGCCTTGTTGCTAGAATGTACCGAAATCAAAAAATTATGGCCCGTTCACAACAAAGCACTAAAACGCTTTGAACCTAAATTTGGCTTATTCGAGTACGAAGCGAGAAACGGTTATCGGTATTTAGCTGTAGGTAAACTAGCCAAAAATCAAAGTTGTATCGAAACCTTTGACACTATTTATGGAGGCATCAACTTATTGCAGGATCTCTCAAAACAGTTTGATCTCGATCAGCGATTTTGTAAGTATGGTAGTTTATCGGAAGGTGTTTTTTCAGCACAATCGGAAATTATACCCTTGCCAGAAATGGAGTATCATAACGACCAAGTACAAGCTGCAATTGATTTTCATGTTAACAATAGATCTAGTTTTGCTATTATCGACAAAGGTCGAAATAATGACGAGCGTAGTTGTATCTGGGTCGAAAAGGGACACTTTTACGGAATGGGTTATCTCGATACGGATGTAGCGATTAATGACCTAACTGAAATTAGGGATTATGTTACACCTTATCCTTCCAATCAATATATCACGGAATTGCTTTGTTCTTTTGCACAAAAATATCCTGCTAAAGTCCGAATTTTAATTGAAGAGTCTCATTGATTCTAAAGTAGTTATGCTGTTGCTTACATTGTTTATCACGCATTTAGTACTATTTTGGCTTACAAATTACCATTTTGCTCAAACTATACTTCGCTTACTTACGTATTTATAAAGTAGTTTAATGTTATAAATAATTTTAAGCTGAATGTCAGTTTTAATAAAGCCCTTCGTCTAACTAATCATGAGTATAATAAAGCATCTCCCTTCGCGAACAGCCATCCTTCTTTTTGCTCAAAGTGCTTCATTAGAAAGTACGGTAAAACCAATTGCTCATAGTAAAAAGCAGAATGACTTGTTGTGGAGTAAAATGAATCAAAAAGTTTTACAAACGATTCATAAAACAAAACTACCTTTCTTCATTTCTAATGAAACTGTCCAAGAGGGAAATAGTTTTGGCGAGAAACTAAGTACTGCTCTTGAAGCCGTTTTCAATCAAGGATTTGAAAAGGTAATTATCGTAGGAAATGATAGTCCGGGACTAACTGCAGCACTTATTCAAAAAGCGAACGTTTCGCTAGACCATAACGAACTTGTCTTGGGACCCAATTACAAAGGAGGTGCTTATCTTATAGGAATTTCTAAAGGTGTTTTTGATAAAGACTTGTTTGCTACTTTAGATTGGAAAACGTCGAAAGTATTTCAGCAATTAAAAGCATTATCAACTGAGCAATCCTTTATTTTAAAGCCTTTATCAGATTTTAATTCCTACGCTGATTTTAGCACAGTTACTATTGGTCTTTCCTATTTAAGCAAAATTAAAGACATCGTATTGTCTTTACTATTTTACCAATTATTCTTAAATCGATTTATCGATACCGCATACACTTATAATGTTCTTGGATTTAATTTTAACAAAGGCTCACCTGTTTTAGAATAATTACAAACCTTTTTTTAAAATTATAATTCAAAAACACACTTAAATGAAACAATTTTTCTTGTTTTTATTGCTGAGCATCACCACAATTGGGGTAGCTCAAGAAGACGTATCAGTCTCAATTATCGATTTCAATACACAAAAACCACTAGCTGATTTACAGGTTTTGCTTGTCAATAGCTCTCGTAACAGCAGTGCAAAGCAAATTTCAAATAGCCAAGGTAAAGTTACTTTTAGAGGCGTTCCTGCTTTAGATGGATACCAAGTAATTTTTGAAGGAACAGCTGTTTACGCCGCTCAAAAGTCGGACTTGATCAGTGTTCGTTCTAATCAAGCACCATCAGTATCCTTATTATTGATGCCTAAAGAATCCAATGAATTAAATGAGATTGTGATCACCAAAGGAGCTACAGCACAAATTAATCGTCGGGATGCCGAAGTTTCTTTTGAAATGAAAGCAGCCGAAATTCAAGAAATTCCGGTTGAGGGTCGCGATATTACTAGAGTTTTGTTTCGCTTGCCTAACGTGTCTCAAGCCACTGGGTTTTTTCCCGAAGCTGCCAATGTGAGTATCAACGGAGCTAGCTCAGGATACACCTCGTATTTAATTGACGGTTTAGATAATAATGAACGTTTTTTAGGAGGACAAAAATTTGCCATTCCGTCTGGATTTGTAAAAGATGTAACGGTTTTAACAAGCAACTTTTCAGCAGAATATGGAGTAACAGGAAGTGGAATCATCAATATTACGCCTCGATCTGGTTCTAATGAAACCACTGGCGAAGTTTTTTTCGTTAGTAGACCCGGTCCAGCAATTGACGGAAAGTCTAGTTTTGCTCAAAGAGATTTATCAGGAAATCAAGTTAAAAATGGTTTTGCGCGTTATCAAGTAGGTGCAGGAGCTGGTGGTGCGATAACCAAGGACAAAACGTTTTACTATGTGAATTTTGAGCACACAACGGATATAAAAGATAATTTACTGAATGTACCCCAATTAGGCGTTACTGAAACGGTTCGAGGAACGAATACTTTTGATTACTTTTCGACTAAAATTGATCAAATTTGGAGTCAAAACTTCAACTCTTCTTTGCGTGCTAACGTAGGTAGAGTGGCTATTGAGCGCCAAGGTGGTGGACTAGAAGGAGGTTCTACTTTTGCGTCAGCGGGAAATACCCAAGACCGTAATAGTATTTTATTGGCTTTGAAAAACAGCTATAAATTCGGGAATTTTTCAGGAGAAAGTAATGTGCAGTACAGCCGTTTTAGATGGAATTATGCTAAACCATTCAATCCTAATACGTCACAAGTAACTGTTTTGGGCGTAAATGACGAAACAATAGGGGTGATAGGAAATCCAGGTTATGTTTTTGATGCTATCGAAAACACGGTACAATTGCAACAAAAAGTGAAATATTATAAAGAGAATCATACTTTTAAAGCGGGACTGAATTTTATTAGAGCCGATCATCAATTGTATGGCGGAGGAAATCCAGTTGGAAATTATAAAGTGAAACTGAATCAAAGTCAAATAGATGCCATTAAAAATAGTGGAGTAGGTGGCGCTTTAAATGTGAATGATATTCCGCAAGATGTACAAGTTATAGATTATGTTGTCGAATTAAGACCGACCTCTTTTGGTACCAATCAAGATATATATTCGGCTTATATAGAGGACTTATGGTCGGTATCCAATAAATTGAATCTTACTTTAGGTTTGCGTTATGATTATGACAATTTGTCCAAAGGAGGAAGCGATAAGGGAGATTATAACAACCTAGCACCTCGTTTTAACTTTAACTACAAACTTAACAATGACAGCAGTTTGCGTGGTGGATTTGCGATTTCCTACGATAAAGTAAATTATGCATTGTACAGTGACGCTTTGCAGTATAACACGAATTCTCAAAGTTATAAGTTGCAATTAGAAGAGTTGAAGCGTTTAGGAATTTTACCAGCTGATACCAATATTGATAGAATAACTTATAACGGAAACTTAGCAGCTACTGTAACAGGCGTTAATTATTTACAAGGACCGTCAGCGACTGATTTGCAAGGACAAAGAGAAAATATATTTTCGAGAGAGCGACGAATCTTAAATCCCAATGGTTACAAAAATGCATATACTAAGGAATTTGCCCTAGGTTACCAATTGCAATTATCAGATGAGCGCATGTTTTTTGTGGATTTAGTTCACAATCGCGGACAAAATTTAACTCGTTTGCGAAATTTAAACGCTCCTGCAGAATATCCTATCGATCCTAATAATGTAGTTATTAGAACAGAAGATGAAGCAGATGCTACTCGACCAATTCCTATTTCGAATTTTGGTGCGACTATTAATGGTCAAAGAGTTACAGGAATAGCACGTAGCGTAATTGTGAGTGAAAACGAAGGAAAATCAACGTACTATGCAATGAGTTTGAATTACCAAAAAACAAGAGGTACTGATGATTATTCGTACCGCTTAAATTATACGTTGTCATCAAGTAAAAATGACACTGATGGAATTAACTTTAGAGCTTCTGATGGGAATAATTTTGCGAATGAGTGGGGACCATCAGTAAATGACAGGACACACAATATTAATGGTATTTACAGTTACTATCCTTTTAAAGGAACTACGGTTACCCTTGCAGGATTGTTACAAAGTGGCCAACCTATAAATAGAATACCACTTGGTTTTGGAACCACTGACTTAAATGGCGACGGAGCTAGCTTTTCCGATGCTTATCAAGGAAACAGTGATCGTTTCCCGGGAGAGAGTAGAAATAGCGACCGTTTACCATGGAATACTACCTTTGACTTAGGTATCCAACATCAAATTGCCATTGCAGGAAATAATAAGATTGAATTACGCGCCGACATTTTTAATGTATTGAATGCCGAAAATTTAAGTGGATACAGCAACAATGCAACACAAAGTAACCAGATTCAAGGTGGCTCAAGTGCAAGCGGATTGTTTACCCAAAGAAACGCTTCGCCACCAAGACAGTTTCAATTTAGCGTTCGTTACTTATTTTAAATAAAACAAATAGGGATGGAGGTATTCTCTTGAACTATGTATAAATTCGCGTTAGGGATAGCAACGGCATCTCCCAAGGCATAAAACAGGGCTTTTTTCAGCCTTGTTTTATGTCCATTGGGAATACAGTGAATAGCCCGACCCTTGTGGTAACGCCCAACTAAAAAATAAAATATGTTTGTACTAAATGCAAATGAGCCTACTGAATTAGCTGCTTATTTACAATCCCAAAATTGGATTGAACCTACGGAATCGATTGTTTCTATTTCTAAACCAGGAGAGGGAAATATGAATTGCGTCTTGCGAGTAAAAACGGCTGCGCGCTCCTTTATTGTTAAACAATCGAGAGGCTATGTCGAGAAATATCCGCAAGTAGCGGCGCCTGCTGAGCGTGCGATTACGGAAGGGGCTTTTTACGAAAAAGTAGCTACAGTTGCTGCAATTCAAAGTATAATGCCTAAGATTTTAGGGCTCGATCCTAAGTCTAATGTCATTGTTTTGGAAGATTTAGGAGAATCTAGCGATTATACCTCTTTGTACCAATTAGACCAAAAACTGGAAGCGGCCCAACTTACGCAATTAGTAACGTATTTGAATGGTTTGCACCAAAGTTTTCAAAAAACAGTCGTTGATGATGAGCTGGAAAATAAGGAGATGCGCAGCTTGAACTACGAGCACATATTTGAGTATCCGTTTCGAATCGAGAATGGGTTTGATTTGGATGTTATTCAGCCTGGTTTAAAAGCTTTGGCGTTAACTTATAAAAACGATGAGCAGTTAAAGCATAAAATAGGTACGTTAGGCTCGTTGTATTTATCGAAAGGAAAGTACTTACTCCATGGTGATTATTATCCTGGGAGTTGGCTTAAAACGGGAGACGGAATAAAAGTAATAGATCCCGAATTTTGTTTTTACGGCTTGCGCGAATTTGATTTAGCGGTTATGTTGGCCCATTTGTACATCACGCAGCAGGAAGAAGGAGTGATCGCATTTGTAAAAGAAAATTACAGTCAGTTTAGCGAGTTGAATTCGACTATTTTGAATGGTTTGATTGGAACTGAAATCATGCGCCGATTGATAGGATTAGCACAATTGCCATTGCAAATGGACTTAGAAATGAAGGCAGATTTACTAAGGTTTGCCAAAACTTTAATTTTAGAACAAGATGAAAAATAAAATAGTCCTTTTTGCTTTTTTGCTTACGGCAGCACTGCAAGCCCAAACAAAAGTTTGGTTCGACACTGATTTGATGATTGGAATGCCTGATAAAACACCACGTGAGGTCGATGATGGGATTACGCTAATCATGGCTTTGAAGCAACCGCAAATAGAAATTGTAGGGATTAGCTCCATTACTTACGTTGATTACAGTTACGATGTAATTCATAAAATATTGAAATGGCACAACAAAGGAGCTGCAATTCCAGTATACAAAGGTTCTCCAAACGCTGATGATATAGGTGTCGAGAATGATGGAACGAGAGCATTGTATGAGGCTTTGAAAAAAGAGAAGCTGACTATATTAGCTTTAGGACCAATGACTAATATTGCGACCTTAATCAAAAATCACCCCGATATTATTCCGCAAATCGAAAAAATATCTATTTGTGCTGCACGTACTCCTGGACTGCCTTTTAATCCAGGAAACGGAAAACTAAATGTGTTTGATTACAACTATGAGTTCGATTATAAATCGATGGATATCGTTTTAGAGTCGGCTATACCTTTAGTATTTGCAGGTTATGAACCAAGTTCGTACACCTTTATTGGGAATATCGATTTGGCTAGCTTAGATCAAAACGAAGAAGCGGATAAATGGTTATTCGATATCGTGCAGCCTTGGATGGAGAAAAACGAAAAGTTTTTTGGCGTTCGCGGCTTTATTCCTTTTGACTGTTCGACCTTAGGCGTTATTACGCATCCTGATTATTTTACCTATTACAAAGACATTCCTATTAAAGTCAATTATCGAAAAAATGATGCTTTGACTGTACAGCCTACCGTACCCTACAAAAACTTTTTAGAGGTGTCCTATAAATACAAGACAAAAAAGAAGGTTGATTATGCCATTAGAGCTTTGCAAGGTTTTGAAGAGAAGATTTTAGAAACGCTATCTGTCAAAAACTAACAAAACTTTAGGATTTGTTTGAAAACCAAGCTTGTGTAATAGTCGTAAATTACAAAATAGAAAGGCAGGTTACTTTATTGCAAAGCACAAAGACCTTTTAATCAATTGATAACTAATAGTAAACAGTATAAAATGAAAATAGTAAGTTACTTATTCGTGTTCTTTACAGTGATCAGCTGTACGAATGCACAAACAAAAAAATTGTCATTAGAACCTAAAAAAGGACAAGCAGTTGCTGTTTTTGCCGAAGGATGTTTCTGGTGTAGTGAACATGTTTTTGAAGCTGTAGTAGGTGTAAACGAGGTGATCTCTGGTTACAGCGGTGGGACAATGAAAAACCCATCATATGAGCAAGTTGGATCGAATAGAACAGGTCATGCGGAATCAATTGCTGTTTTTTATGATCCAAAAGTAATCTCGTACAAGGAGTTAGTAAATGTATTTTTTGCATCTCAAGATCCTACGACACCTAATCAGCAAGGACCAGATAAAGGGTCGTCCTATCGTTCCATTGCTTTTTATAAAGATGCGAATGAGAAAAAAATCATCGAGGATAAAATCAAAGATTTGACCGCTAAGAAAGTATTTCCAAATCCGATTGTGACAGAGGTAAAGCCAGTTAGTGATTTCTACGAAGCCGAAGATTACCATCAAGATTATGTAAAAAACAATCCCAATCAGCCTTATGTAAAGGGAGTTTCGGTTCCTAGATACAATAAGTTTAAAACAACTTATAAAGGAAAGTTAAAACCTAAAAGCTAAAATTATGAAACGATACCACCAATTAATTGCCACGATATTAATTTCCTTTAGTTTTATTGCTTGCCTGCAAGCAAGTAAAGGAAAGAAAGAAGCTGCAGCGACCGATAACAAAGTAGCAGTAGCGCAACAAGCTACTCTTTCGCTCTCAGACACTATTTTGAAAAAAGTAGTAAAAACGGATGCGGAATGGAAGAAGGAGTTGACTCCTAATCAATATTATGTATTACGTGAAAAAGGTACTGAGCGTCCTTTTCAGAATGAATACCATGACAATCACAAAAAAGGAACGTATTACTGCGCCGGTTGTAACTTGCCGTTGTTCTCCTCAAAAGCAAAATTTGATTCAGGTACAGGATGGCCTAGTTTTTATGATGTTTTAGACAAAAGTAGGGTAAACGAGGTAGTAGATAAAAGTGCAGGAATGGTGCGAGGAGAGATTGTATGTGCGCGTTGTGAGGGACATTTAGGACATCTTTTTGATGATGGACCTGATCCTACGGGATTGCGTTATTGCATGAACTCAGCTTCATTGAAATTCCAAGAAACAAAATAATGATTTGGTTAATTATTCGAAAAAAGGGCGTTTATTTCATCTGAAATAAACGCCCTTTTGGGTTGGTTACTATTTGATAGTATACAAATGTTGTGAGCTTCGTAGGATTTAGAAAACGTTAGAAATAGGCTTGGATCCCAAAAGATTGGTAATTTTATAAATGGCAGTTGTAGGCATTACTTTATTGTTATTTCATTGATTTTTTCCTGTTCTTCATGTCAACAGTTTTCTGTTTAATCCATTCAATCGAAAGGGCAAATGGTGCTGTGTTGTCGCTTGATGCTGTATTGTGTCCTAAGGTTGGGAACAAAGCGTATTCAAATGTTTTACCTTGAGCTTTGAGTGTATTTAATTGCTCGATACACATCTTAACGGGAATTTGGATGTCCTTTTCTCCAAAAAGCCATAGTCCGGGGATAGAAAGGGTATTCAGCGTAATTTTAGGATCAGTTGCAGTAAATTGATACTTGTCTTGGTCGAACAGGGTGTGTTCGCGAGCATCGGCATCCGTATGGTTTTCCCAAAAAGTAGTATTGCCGTTCGTGTAAAACTGAAAGCGAAGCTGCTCTAAAGTCGTAATCGTAGGGCAACTAAACAGAACCATAAATGCTACTTTTGGATTTTTGGTTGCTGCAATGGGAATAATCCATCCTGCTTGACTGAATCCAACTAATCCAATGGATATTTTTTTATCCTTCAAATGGGTGCGAAGCGTTTCTACTGCTTCGCTAGCATCCATGGCTAATAAAGTAAGATTACTATTTTCGATATTGTTGGTCCCAACAGATGGACCTACATATACACCTCCAGATGCTCCAACTCCGCGCTTGTCATAGGTCAAAACAGTAATTCCTTGTTTAGCTAGACGTTTAGCAAACTCCATTTCCCTTTTTACAGGATCCGACCCGTGAACAATAACGACTGCGGCAAACGAATTTTTAGGCTTAAGTATGGAGCCAGCTAAGGTTACGCCTTGACTTTTAAATTGTATCTCTTGAATAGTATAAGTATCCGATTGGGCAATTGCTATTTGTGATACTATAACTAATGACAACCAAAGAAGTAAGTTGGGAATAAAGTTGCTTTTCATTTGGTTTGAATTTGAATTATCTATTCAAGGGTATCACTTCTGTTGTTTTACTTTCAACGTCTTGGCACTATACGGATTTGGGGATTAAAGAGGCGAGTTTTTTCCATAAGCCAAATGCCCCGATTTCGTGTAACGGCTGTGCTTGTTGCACAACTGGCTTTTTGTTTAATTTTGGTTAGGTTTGATAAATACTTAATTTATAAAGTACTACAAATCAGTTGAATATAATTTTTAAATTTTACATTTTTTGACCAACATTACTTATTATTGAGTTGTGCAACAAGCACGGCTGTTACCAGCTGTTTTTTTAAAATTTCAATAAGACTTTTATATCTTCGGGTATTTGCTCTTTGTTTTCAATTTGTCCATAAAGCTTAAAAGCTTTCTGTTTCATTTTTTCGTCATTCTTAATTTCAGAAACTTTGAGTAAGCACAATGAATAATGAATTTTAAAGTTTTCATCTTTTTTGTATGTTGAATAACATTTTTCTAAATACTCTAAACCTTCATCGTATTTTTTGTTTTGAGATAACAAAATGCCTTTTAAGAATATAACTTCATCGTTTAATTTCGGATTTAATAATTTATATTTTTCAATTGCAATATTTATATTTTCTAATCCTTTATCTGTGTCTCCAAAAATAGGAGAGGTTAATGCAAATCCATAATAACCTTCAGGATTTTCAGGAAATAAAGTAATTAATTCATTGTATTTTTTTCGAGCAATTTCTAATGATTTTTCGTTACCAACTCTTAACCCTTCGGAAGCTAAATTTATTTTAAATTCTAATGTTTTTTTTGACAAACTATCTGCCATAATATAACAAGCTATTGCCTTTTCGTCATTTAATAATCTCAAAGTGTATCCTGTAAAAAAAATTGCATCACAAAAAGTAGTGTCAGCTTTATAAGCCTTAAAGAAAATATTTGAAGTTATTTTGAGGTATTTTTGGTCTAAAGATTTATTTAAATATAATGTTTCAATACCTAAATTAAAAAGCTTCATAGCTTCGGGATTTTCAGATTTGCAATACAATCTTTTGCCTTCAAAATAATCTTGTGAAAAAGTTAAGTTAGAGCTGATTATAAATAATGTTATAAAGATTTTTTTCATATTTATTTATTTAATTTCTGTGATTTTTTGGCAAAATAGCTGGTAATGTCCTGGCGCTACAAGATGTTTGGGATAAAAGACGCGAGATTTTTCCATTATGCACAAGTTTTCAAAGTACAAAACCATTTTCCTACTGCGCAAAATGCCCAAAATGTTTTGTAATGGCTGTTGGGGGATTTTTTTTATAGTTTTTTTTCTAATACATTTATTAATTTAGTGAAATTTGATAATGTTTCTTTCGAAAAGTTGAATTTCTTGTCTTGTAAATAAAGTTCTTGTAAACTTCGATTAAATAGACTTTTTGTAACGTTTGGTTTTTCTTCGCTAGGATATAATTCTCTAATCAAATTTTGACGTTCATCATCTTTAAACATTTTTTCCATTTCGTAATTTTCCCATTTATCGTCAATGTCAGCGTAAGTAATTATCAAGCTTTCAACAGATTTTCCAAATAAATCGATATATCTTTTCTTTTGTTTTATTCCTTCTTTATCAGAATCTAATAATATTAAAAAATTTGCTCCCCAACCCAAGTATAGGCTGACTAGAGTTTCAAGATTACTTGCACTAGTTCCTGGTACAATTTTTAATAATTTTTTTCTTTTTAATTGTATTTCTTGCATATACATCAGAGTATAGAAATCATTTTTACCTTCTGTTATAATTACCTCTGGAACCATTTCTAAACTTGATGGTTTATAATCTAAAACTTCAAGTATAGGTTGGAAATAATTATTTTGATTTGGATACTTTACTGCAAATTCTCTGTATTTATGAATTGAAATCTTAGTGTTTTTTGAATTGTAATTTTCTTCATTATCATAATCTATAGATTCATTTTTTATTACAAAAGTACTTTCTAACCATTTTGGATTTATCAAATAATGACTATGAGTTGTGTAAATTACCTTTGGTAATTTTTCAAAGCTTTTTAACAATTCTGTTTGAGCTGAAGGATGTAAATTTGACGCTGGCTCATCAAATAAGAAAAATGCATTTTTATTTACAGTTCTATACTCTCTAAATTGCGTTAATAAGATGTAAACGAAAAACCATCTAAATCCTAGAGAACGTTCAATAATTCGATATGTATCAACATCGTCTTTTATATTGAATTCTATATATGTTCCATTGACATCTTGCCCTGTATATAGTATAATCTCAGTTTTTGAGATTTCTTTATTGAATATTTGATTCCATTTTTTAAAAATAACTTCAGTAAGTTTTTTTTGCATTTTACCAATTAGACTATTAAGATTTCTCTTCTCTGATTCATCTGTAGAAACAATCCTTTTTATCAAATGATCATCAATATTTAAGTCATTTTCAAGCGAATCTAAAATATCTTGTATTATAGTTTGATAGAATAAATGTTTTTTTTCAGATAGTAGATTGTCAAGGTAAATTCGTTCAGGAAATTCAAATAAAAAATTTGGAAAATAAAGTATGCTAGGCATATTTTCTTTTATATATCTAAAAACAAATAACGCATCAGTATTATCTAACTTTTTAGAAATTTTTGCTTTTTTCTTTTTTCCAGATATCCTATATTCCCATAAATATTTGTCATTATCTTTTTGATGGATAGATTTTTGAAAGTAGTATTCTTGAGTAAATGAAATTTTATTATCAAAAGAAGTTATTGAAATACCTTCTTTAGCAAAGTCTTTGGTTAAATTCAAAATTTCTTTATCGTCTAGTTCAATTGTAGCAGAAATTAATATTTTACCATTAAAGTTATCACGCTTATTTATAGGAATTAAACTATGTATATCTTCAACTTGGTAGTTGTTTAGTTCGAGAGCATCCAAACGTTCTGGTTTGTAAGCAAAATAATTTATAGCTTCTAATATAGTAGTTTTTCCACTTTCGTTTAATCCAACTAAAGTATAAATATTACTTTGAGGATTTTTACTTAAATCAAGAGTTTGGTTCTCTATACCTTTAAAATTTTCGAATTTAAATTTGGTAAACTTCATTTTATATATTTGATTATAAGTATTTTGTGAGTTTAAATATCTGCCAACTTGTATATATCTTCTTAACGCCTGTAAGGTATTGTATTTGTTGGTACTCCTTAATTTTTAAAACCCTATAGTACAACATAAGTACAACAAATCAGAATACTTTTACTTGACTATAGATCCCAATATTATCAAGCTGTGCTTGGCGGTTCATCGTTTGATATTCTGCTAACTTGCCACAATAATATTGTTGGGTTGCTTTAGCATACCCATTTTGTAAAAGTAATTCATTTAAACATAATCCACTAGGCAAAATTACATACCCTAATTGCCTGTTCCAGTAGTCGTAATAGTTCTCCTGTTCCGTAATGATAGTTACAACCGTTTTAGGCGGTGCAACCGACAAAACGAAGTGCAAGGATTGCAAACCAAATTGGAGCAATAATTGGGCAGGCAAACTGCTTTTCTCTTCATCCTCCATCATCTTCCTATTTAGTTTTACTTCTGGTGCATCCAAGCCATAAAGACGGATTTCTTTTTTCATTTGAGTGAAACGATTGCAAATGATTATGCTATCTCCGTCAAGGACTTCTTCAATTTGCCAATGGGTTTCCACTATGTACGGTGCTTTTGCGTTGTATTGCATTGATTTTCAGTATTTTAAGTTATTGATAATCAAAGATAATACTTGAAATTTGTCTTATGAATTTTATCTAATTATTAATCCATTAAAACTTAAAAAAATGGCAAGACAGAAAGGTGTTATCAAGTATGTTGGAACTCTTGGAGATATCCGACATTTTAAAATTAAAGGTCAAGAAGGCTACTTTGCCGGAATGGTTGGTGGTCCAACTGGTGACCAAGTACTCTCAGCTCCAGAGTTCGAAAGAACTCGTGAGAATATGAACGAGTTTGGCGCGAGTGCCAAAGCCGGGAAATCGGTTCGAACTGGTTTATCTCAAGTGATGAAACAAATGGCGGACAGTCAAGTAACTGGAAGATTAACTTCTATTATGAAGAAAATCAATTTGGAAGACCAAACTGAAGCTAGGGGTTACAGAAAAATCGAAATCTCTACACAACGAAATTACTTGAAAGGTTTCGAGTTTGACAAAAACTCTTCCTTCAACGGTATTTTCAACGCTCCTTACTCCTTAACCCACGCGGTTGACAGAGCCAGTGGAGAGTTTGTAGTTGATGCGTTTAATCCAGCGAATTTGGTGAGTGCTCCATCAGGAGCAACACATTTCCGTTTGATTAGTTCTCTTTCCGTGGTTAGTGATTTTGAATACAACGCCACCACCAACAGCTACGATCCAATGGATGCAGCTTTGAATGAGGTAAGTGACATTCAATACAGTGACTTTTTGGACTTGTACGCTCCAGTTCCTGCCACTACAATTTCTGCAACATTACCAGGTGGAGTTCTTCCAACGGTAAACACCACAGTTTTGCAGTGTATCGGAATTGAGTTCTACCAACAAGTGGGACCAAATTACTACTTGTTCTCCAGTGGTAATTGCTTGAAAGTTGAGGATGCTTTTTAGAAAAACCTTCCGAAAATCCCTCACCAAAAGTGAGGGATTTTTTGTTTAATCTCAAATCTATCAAGACTATGGAAAGCAAAATAATAAGAGTAGCCCAGGGCAAAGAAAGCACATTGAGCCAGCTATACATTAACGGAATATTTCAATGCTATTTGTTAGAGGATAAAATTAGAGAAGTAAAAATAGCTTCTCAAACTGCCATTCCAAAAGGTGTTTTTAATTTGAAGTTGAACACTCACGGAGCTAAAAATGTGGATTACAAAAAAGCATTTGGAAAGCTTCACGAAGGAATGATTGAAATTACTGGTTTGCCAAATTTCAGCTTTGTTTATATCCATACCGGAAATACTATCAAAGAAACTGCCGGGTGTCCGCTTTGTGGTTTTGGTTTCCAATTCGTTGATGGCAATTTTCAAGTTACTCAAAGTGTTGCAGCTTACAAAATGATTTATCCAAAATTAGTAGCACTGGCAAAAGTTGAAAACAATGTAATAACTATTGAAAATAATTTTCAATTCTAAAAAGGCCAAAAAATGGAAAATATCAACATCATCGCCACACTTTTTGGAACGTTAATCACCTTGTTACTCTCGATTGTGGCTTATTTTATCAAGCAATTACACACTGATTTCAAGAGTATGGAGAAAGATTTGATTGAAGTAAAAACGATGGCTTTAATCATCAAAACAGAGTTCAAAAGTGGTAACGATTTATTGAACCAGAAAGTAGAATACATCGAAAAAAGAGTACACAATTTAGAATTATCAATATTTAAAAATCCAGATTATGAAAAATAATAAAATGAATTTAGTAGAAAGAACCTTGGCACCAACACCAAAATGGTTTAAAATTCTTCGCACTGTTGGAATTGCTTTGGCAAGTGTTGGCGGAATAATCATCGCTTCGCCTATTGCTTTACCTGTTGGATTGGTTTCGGCTGCTGGTTACTTGGTTCTGGGTGGTAGTATTATTTCAGTAGTTTCTCAAACTGCTGTAAAATCGGAAGAAGAACCGAAAATAAACCCTTAAAAACGGTTGAAAACAACGTTGAAAGCTCCATTTATTGGAGCTTTTTTTGTTTTTAGCAGTCAATAAAAGTAGATTGCTTTGCTTTTCTTCGGTTTATTTAAGTGGTGCAATCATATTGCACTTATGCGTTGGTTTGCTTGGGAATAAGGCGCAATCAATCCTAGTCCAGTTGGACCAGGATTGTTTTATTTTCTACAATAACGGTATAAAATGGCTCTACGAATGTCATTTATGAGCATCATATCCTCTTTGTATTGTTTTTCTTTTTTCTCCAGAAGTTTGAGAGCTGCAACATTTTTTTGGTGCTGCTCGTGCTCCACCATCATCAAACTGGCTTGTGGATTGAATTGTTTTTTGAAATCTGGAAGACGCAAAAACGAAATAACCGAACCTACTAAATACTGATGCCAGAATTTTGTTTGCCATAAACTATACGCAATGAAAAAAAGGCTTTCGCAGTCCTCTTCTTTTTGAAAAATGATAACAAAACCGTTAGTAAATGGCGTTTTTTGTGGCTTTCCGCTGTTCATCCCCTTGTTAAGTACAAATAAATGGGGTTTTGTGTAAATGGTGTCTTTTCGGTGGGTCTTGATGATGAAATTTAGCATAGCATTCGGCTTTAAAAATTGGTTAGATTTTCAATTTTCCACAGGGTTTCGGTTGAAAGACCAATGTGCTTCGCTACGCTCCGCCCATTAAATTTTTCAAAAGAAAAAAAAGGAAAAAAAAGAAAGCCATTCGTTCAAGTGGAGGGTTTCAAAAAAGCAAGTTTTTTTGATAAAATACTACCCGATACATCTTCGGAAGTGTAGGCGTGAAGGTTGAACAGAGTGTTGTTGCGAACCGTTATGGGTGGAGATTTTATCAAAAACCGGAGGCTTGAACTTGCTTTTTTGCAAACCTGGAACTTACCTTTGCTCTCTTTTTTTTTATTTTTTGTTTTGATTTCATTTACCAATCGTCATCGTATAATCGGAAGCTTTGCTAAGGAAAGGGAGTTGATTTAGAAGAGGATGGTTTTCGGAAAGGGTGTGGATTTTTAAAACAGAAAAAAGAAATATAAACACCATTCCTATTATTTTTCTGTTTTAAAAATCCATACTCTTTCTTGGACTTGATTTTGTGGGTATTGAAAATCACTTTACGGAGATTTTTAATTTTATAGCACAGGTTTTCAAGTGATTTTCAATACTTACAAAAACAATGAAAAAATAATACCTAGTGCGATGGGGCAGTAGCGCGGGCAAGTGTGTGGTTTTTTATTTGCTTACTGGGGTGGTTTTGATTGCTTTTGTGGAAAAGTCGATGCCATAGACTTGAAAGAAAGACAATGCTTCGGGCTAGTCAACATTATATTTAGGAACGGTATGGCATCGGCTTTTCCGCTGAAGCAATTACTTCTTATTTTCTGGCAAATAAAAAACCACACTCTTGCTGGCTTCTCTTGATTTTGTGGGTGTCGTCAATTGCTTATTCCTATGTCGTGAATGTTAGAAATGGAGGTGATAAGCGATTTGCGACACGCACAAAAACAATGCAAACACTTACCGCTTTAAACATCAAGTTGCTAAAAACAGTGACCGTGAACGTTCTTGAAACTAGGTAGTTCAGTAAAAGTTCTTATGAAATGGCGAACGTTGTTAAGGACAGTGGCGAAGGATGGTCTTTTTTATTGCAGGCCGGTGCGAGGAAGCAATAAAAAAGACTGTCCTGGAGCCACTGGCTAGCGCGTTGGGTGTGGCGGCTGTTTTACATAAATGATATTATAGCTTCATTGCAAAAACCAAAAAAACAATATAAAAGCTTTGTAATGAACTATAATACTCAATTATGTAAAACAGCTTGGGAAAAAAAATTACTGGCGCAAGTTGCGAAGCGTACGTGTTTTTGATAAAAACTGTGCCAGTAATTTTTTTTGGAGCGTTGGCAAAGGAGTGGCAACTGAAATGTAAAACGTCCTTTTACCACCGAACGAAAAAGAATGTTCTCGTTATTGGAAACGGAATTAACGAAATGAAGCAAACAAAGATGTGAGTTTAGGAATACTTGGACTAAACGAGGATTTTGTGCAGCTGAATGAGGTAATGACTTTGTTTTTATATAAAAAAGGATATTTGTTTTGAAAAACAAATATCCTTTGATAATTAAATACGCTAACTTCAGGGTTTTACAATGTCAATTTCAACGCATCGTTCAATCGCAATGCTACATTATCCCAATTGATGATATTAAAAAGGGCATCTACAAAATCAGTACGTTTGTTTTTGTATTTCAAATAATAGGCGTGTTCCCAAACATCAATAACCAATATTGGAATTGCACCCCATTGTGTTAGTTTTTCGTGGTTTTCACATTGTAAAATTACCAGACTATCACTATAAGGTTGGTAAGCTACAATACCCCAACCATTGCCATCAACATTTTTGGCAGTTGCAGCAATTAGAACTTTTAATCTGTCGAAACTACCAAAGCTTTTCTCAATTCGTTTCAGTAAATCTCCTTTTGGTAAGTTACTTTTATTAGTAAGATTTGTCCAAAATATGGAATGCAAAATATGAGACGAAAAATGATAGGATAGCTTTTTTGTCCAAAAATCAACTGTTTCCAAATTGTTTTCGTCCAAAGCTTTTTTTATCATTTGCAAATCTTTGTTTGCTCCTTTTACTGCTCCACCGTGATGAAAAGTATAGTGTAGATGTAAAGTTTCAGCATCCATATAAGGCTCAAGAAAATTTTCGCTATACGGTAATGTTTGATGAATATAATTCCCATTGGCATCAACCAATTTATCAATAGAATTGTCTGCTAAATTGTTAGCAAAAGCATTCGTAGTAGGAAGCACTAATGCTGCGGCTCCAAATAAGGTGCTGGATTTTAAGAAATCTTTTCTGTTCATAATACTAATTTTATAACAACCCCTACAACTGCTGCAACAGCAATAATATAAGGTTCTTGAATTTTCTTGATATAAAGTAAAGCAAAAATTGTTGCAATAGCTATTAGTGTTGTTGGAATATCCAAAATACTTCTAGTTGCAATTACACCAACTGCTCCCACCAAAGCCCCAACAACAGCAGCAGTAATCCCATCTACAAAAGCTTTGATAGATTGATTTTGAGCAATTTTTTTAAAGGATGGAGCCAAAGCAATCGTAAATAAATAACACGGTAAAAATGTGGCTAAAGCAGCAACCAAAGCACCCGGGAAACCAGCAACTAAATAACCAATAAAGCCCACAGTAATAACAACGGGGCCAGGTGTAATCATTGCCACCGCAACCGCATCAACAAATTGATGCTCCGTTAACCATTGGTTTTCTACTACGACTCCTGAATGTAAAAAGGGTACAATTGCCAATCCACTACCAAATACAAATGCTCCCGCTTTGGCAAAAAAGAGGGCAATTTTCATCAGAGTAGAATTGTCATAGCTCCAAAAACCAACTTGTAATAGGACAATAGAATTGGCAGTTTTACCATTAAACCATTTTGGTGGTGCTTTGACAAACATATATATAATTCCAGCCAACACAAATAATAAAACTTGTTCCTGTTGCGTAACCAATGTTACGACTATGGCAACTATAAAAAACAGCCACAATAACCAATTCGTTTTAAAAGAGGTTAAATTAAATTTGCCGATAGATTTTACCGTCAGCTTATAGGAACTCATTACAATAATACCAATAACAGCCGCACCTACGCCATAAAAAACGGCTTGTATCCAAGACAATCCTCCGTATAATTTATAAACGATTCCTAAAAGCACCACCATTATAAAAGAAGGTAAAACAAAGGCAACTCCTATCAACGTTGCTCCTAAAAAACTATAATGTACAAATCCAAGGTAAATCGCCAATTGCGCCGCTAATGGGCCTGGTGCTAATTGTGCTAAAGCTAAACCTTCTTTATATTCTTCTTCTGAAATCCATTTTCTATTTTCGACTAAATCTTGGTGCATATAGCCAACTAATGCTACTGGACCACCAAAACCAATTGTACCTAATTTTAGGAAATAAAGAAGTAATTCTTTTAAACTGTATGTTGGGTTCTCTTTCATATTTTTTTTTTAAAAGGCAATACCAAGTTGAATACCTGAAGTAAATGTAGCGGGATGATCATTGCCAAAACGTATTGGAAATGGAAGAGAAACATAAAAATTGCTGTTTGTATTTTTTATTACCGTTTTGGTTATTACTGGCGTAACACCAAATCTGCCACTAGTTTCAAAGGCGGCTCTTCCTGCAAAAGTGTAACCGTGTCCTAATGCTACCAATACTCCAGGATGAAACAATACACTATTCACTTTGCTTATTCCGTCTTCGGTTCTTACACTAGGAGCTATTTCAAAAGAAAATCCAATTTTGGCACTTTTCCAAATATTGATTCCTGTTGGAAAATTAACCGAATAATAATCTCTGAAATTTACAGCAGTTTCCTCGCTACTTATAGTGACTATAGGATGCATCACAGAAAAATATCCTGTTATTTTCGGATAAGTAGTTTGAGAAAAAATAGGGGAAGCAATTGCTAATAAAGCAAAAAGAATAGCGCGTTTAATTTGTATCATATTGTTTTAATTTATGATACAAAACTAATTATACTAAAAAGGTATAAATAGTATGCTGTTTACCTTTTGTATCTGAATTACTTTTCAGTGATTTTTTTTCGGTAAGAGGAAGGATTTTTGCCTGTACTCTGCTTGAATATTCTCGTAAAATGACTTTGATCTGAAAAACCAGTCATATAGGCTATTTCGGTAAGTGTATAGGTCGAATTTTGAATAAGAGTAATGGCTTTTTCGATTCGTAGTTTTCTAACATAATCTCCAAAATTGAGGTCTTCAAAATATTTGGAAAACTCTCTTGATAAATAGGAAGGATTAAGTTCTAAATCATTAGAGATTTTCTTTAGATCAAAAGTAAATTGGGTATCTATTTGATCCTGAATCATTGCTTTTAAATCTTTAACCCAAGCAGGCGTTTTCTTTTTATTTGTTTTTTCTTTCTTTAAAAATTTATGATAGACTTCGTGCAAGAGATTTTCAAAAGGACTGTTTTGTAAATGATTCTGTTTGTATAAATGGGTTGCCCAACTGTATAGCGCGTCATAAATAACCATTCCGCTTTCTAATAATTTATAGTCGTCCGTAATGTTATAGGAAAGCCCCGCTGAAATTGCCCAAAGTCCCGCAGATTCTTTTGCGATATCGTGCCTGTCTGTGTCAGCACCTCGAACAATATCCGCTATAATTAAAATAGCAGGGTCTTTAATCTCATACTTTTTCACGATATAGTCAAAAGTACTTTGCTCTTCGTAATGTGTGAATTCTACATTGGGAATATCAAATGGAATAGCATCCAATTCTTTTGATTTATCCAAAACTTCGCTAAATGGGACATAGATAAATTCAGCGTCTTCGTCAACAAAGTTTTTTATCAACCAAGGGGAAGCTATTCTATCAATTTTAGGTCGTTCTCTGGTAATCCATTTCATCTATGATTCTTCTAGGTGGTTTAATAAACTAATTGTGTTATATTCATTTACAAGGGTTTAGTTTGATACGTTCTTTTGCTTTACTAAACTCAATTTTTTCGGTTTTATTCAATTTTTGCAAAATATAGTTGTAGTCATAGTTTTGATTATCTAATTCTTTTTGTAAACTGTCAAAGATAGTCTTATGTTTTTCTTTTAGAATCGCAGCAATTTTAGCAACTTGTGTGTTTATTTTATTTTTTTTTGCAACTAATTTATTATAAGTTTCATCCTTGTTTAATTTTGATTTTAAAATTGTTATTTCATTCTTTAAAACTGCAATTTCAATATCACTTTTTTTAGTAATCTGGTCTTGTTTTTTCTCAAATTCAGGTGTGCTATTGTGCCCATATATCATTTCGTGAGCTTCAGAAACTTTACGACTTTCTTCAAGATATTTTATGGTATTTTTCCCTATTCTGCTTTCAAGTATTGCTATTTTATTTTCAATAGGTTTACTGATTTTATGAATCTCTTTTTTTAATGAAATTAAATTAACACTTAAATTTTCTAATTGCTTTATGCTGTCAGATTTATATTTTATATCAACTGTATTCCAAGCACATTTTGTGTTTTGATATTCTTGTAACCAACTTTCTCGATTATCAATACAAGACGTAACTAACAAAAAAGTGAATAAAATTAAAATTATTTTTTTCATTAGGCCATTAATTTAAGAAGTACATTATCAGGTTAGCATAAGTGAATTAGTGAAATGAAGCAAACAAAAATTGGCTATAGGAATACTTGGACTAAACGAGGATTTTGTGCAGCTGAATGAGGTAATGACTATTTTTTGCAGAAATCTCTAAAATAAATGATTTAGTAATTTTTCCTTTTGATTGATATGTTTATTTAATACGCGTAATAAAACTTGACACCTTTTGAACTTTATTTCCATACTGTGTTAATCTGTTTTTTGGATAGGTTAAATAAAGAAATCTTTCTGCTCTAGTTACTGCAACATAAAATCCATTTTCTTCTGATTCAAATTCGTTACCTCCTTTTTGAACTGCTCTAAAATCAGGAAAAGCACCTTCTGTTAAACCAATAATAAAAACTATTGGATACTCCAAACCTTTTACTGAATGTACTGTTCCCAATGTAATACCGTTTTGGTTATTACTAATATTAGTTATACCTAAAGCGATTTGAGTTTTGAAATGTTGTAAAGATTTTAAATCAACTTTTGTATTTCTTGAATATGTATTCCAGAGATCTCGAAAAGATTTAATATCAAATAGTATTTTATCTAATTCATTAATAGCTTCGTCTTTTGAATTTTCATATTTAAGAATAATATTTTCTTCAAGATTCTTTATTGCAGCTGAAAAATTATTAATCTCTTTATCTATTAATTCCCAAGCACTAAGTAAGAATAAGAAATATTCCTTGTTATCCTCTTTTAAAATATTATCATAGATTCGTTTAAGATTAGAAATCCCATTATTTTTATCAAGTAATTGAATGTCCTCTATTTCTAATATTTTTTGAATTTTCGAATAATGGATTAAGTCTTGAGAGTTTGTCAAAACACTTAATCCTAAATCAAATAGCGTAATGAATTCGCTACCGAAGTCTGTAACATCAGAACCTTTTTTATAAAAATAATTTAATTTCTTACCCTGTAAATTCCTTTCGTTTAGTTCTTTTTCAACACCTTGAAATAGGTATTTATTTCTAGCTAAAACAGCTATTTTATTTAAAGAGATATCTCCTTCAATTTCTTCATATTCTTTTTGCAGTAAAAATTCTTCAATTTTATCCACAATCCATTTAGCTTCTTCTTCAACATTAGCAAATTCTTTTATTTCAAAAATACCTTCTGGTGTTTTTTCATCAATTGATACCGAATTTGGTTTTATTTTATTTGCGATTTTTAAAACTGCTTTTGAAGAACGATAATTTGTTTTTAATTCTTTTTTTTCTGCCTCAAAATCAGTTAAAAACAATGAATTCATATATTTAATATCGGAACCATTAAAATGAAAAAGTGATTGATTAATATCTCCAACCATTAATACGTTTTTATGCTCACCATTACATAAAATCTTAATAAACTCATATTGTGCAAAATTCAAATCTTGAGCCTCATCTACAGAAATATATTTATACAATCGTCTATAAATTTTTGCAATCGAAGGACGTTTAGCAAAAATTTTACAGGCTAAAAAAATAACATCATCAAAATCAATTGCATTTTGTTTTTTTAATAGTTCTTGATATTCCCAATATATATAGCCAAGAGCATCGCTACTTTTTTCAATAGGGTCTATTAAATTTTTTTTCTGCTTACTTATATAATCAAGAACTTCATATATGAAATTTCTTTTTTCATTATCATTCTTGTTTAAGTAATGATTTCTCAAAGTAATATTATTTTCAAATACTTGAATTAACAATGCTTTTCTATCTTCTTCCTTATCGAAAAAATGAGGCATTTCATTTATACCTATTGAATATCCTTGTTTATTAATGATTTCTAGGCAAAAACTATGAATTGTACCAATAAATGAACGCTCCTGAATACCTTCAACATCTTCAAGTCTAGCTGCCATTTCTTCGGCTGCTTTGTTTGTAAATGTTAAGGCTAAAACGTGATATGAACCATCTTTAAGTAGATTTTTAATTCTTTCAGTTAACACTCTAGTTTTACCACTACCAGCTCCCGCTAATACTAACAAAGCTCCCTCTTTATGCTGTGTAATTTGGGTTTGAATATTTGATAATTTAACTTCCATATTATACTTCTTTTATGATTTTCAATTCTTCATTTATTAAATCGAATAAAGTTTTTATTTTTTTTGGAATTTTACTTTTATCGCCATCTTCGGTTATCGAAATTATATTTTCAGCTATTTGAGTAGCGTATTTTGTCTTTCCTCCTCTCAAGCAATCTATCAAAGCTCTTTTTATTCCTTCGTCTCCATTATAATCTCTCACTTTATTCTTTGATAAATTTTCCCCATTTAATTCTGGAATATAATTACTTACTAAATAATTATCGGTCATTTCAATGATATCAATGGCTTTATTTAATTCATCTATATATCCTTCATTAACAAGATAGCTCTCAAAATCATTTCCATTTTCTAAATCAAATAATTTATGTTCAAAATTAGTTTTTCCAAATACATCCTTGATTTGGTCTTTTACTTTTTTTACAGTATCCCCATCAGCATCACTCAATATATACCAAGGAATATTTAAAAATTTTGCTATTGATAAAAAGGGAGCATAATTGTTTTTTCCACCAACTCCTATAAAATTTAATCCTATCTCAAATGGATATCTATCTCCAAAATACTTTTCAGCAAATATTGGTAATGCTTGTTCTTCTGTTTCTCCTTCAAACAAAATAATAGCTTTAGCAAAAAGTAATTCGCCTCTTGTATTCATTACTTCTCTTCGTATCTTTCTAACTTGCTCCGAATTAATTTTACCTATTCTTTCTTTTTTTAATTCATTAATAATAGGAAAGTTTTTTCTTTTTAACTCTTTATTATCATTATCGCTTTTAATTTCTTCTAAAAGTACGCATATTTGATTATCTATTAAATCACTTAATTCTAAAGCCCCAATTTTTAAGCCATCGTCATCTTTATAAAAATGTCTTAAATCTGTTAATTTACATTGAGCAGCAATAAAAGGTGAATGGGTACTTATTATTTTTTGCCCTTTGATTTCATCTAACTGCTTATATAGATGTCTTTGTGCATTTGGATGTAGATGGGATTCAGGTTCTTCTAATCCTATGATTGGAAAAAAAGGATCTTTTACATTCTCATTTTTAGGATTCTCATTCCAAGAGATAAAAGCATTTAATGTGAGTACAGAAGCCCAGCTTCTTGTTCCCATACCGTGATAATCTAATGGTAAACTTTCCTTATCAGTATCTTTGAAATTTATGTTTAAATTTCTGCCAATATCCCTAATTTTTTTGTTGATTGGAGATATTTCTACACCGGTCCCTTGAGAATTTACTGTTTTATTTAGTTCTTGTAATGTTACTTTTAGATGTTCTAAAATTGGGCTTTCATTGACAATGTCAGAATTTATTTTATTTAGTTTACCTTCAATCTCTTTTATTTGAGCATCTTTTATTTCTAATCTTTCAGTAAGCTTACCTAAATATGAAGATCTATCTTTTAAATCTATTTGAATATCTCTTTGAGCATCAATAAAAAACAAAGGAATTGCTTCTATTTTTGGAAATTTAATTTTAGCAATTGTATTTTTCCAAGAACTAATAACTTCTTTGTCATCATTTAATGATACATAAGGTTCCCAGTTTGCCAATTCTAATGTTTCAAAAGAATATCCTTTTAATAAATCATAAAAACCTTTTGTTCTATAACAAATAAATTCATTGTCATCACTGTCTGTTTTTATATATGAGCCAAAGACTTTTTCTGCCCAATTGTCACTGAATACAGATATTCTTTTATTATTTTCAAAATCGAAAGGCACAATTCTAATGTCAATTAAAATATCTTTACTATCCACTTTTTCATTAGAACCATCGTCGTGAAAATCTTCTTTTGAAATACTTCTTCTATCAGCACCTAAAGCTAAATGCAATGCTTTTAGGAAAGATGTTTTACCAGCATTGTTAGCTCCTACTAAAAGTGTATTTGGTGCTAAGCTAACTTCTACCTCTTTAATTCCCCTAAAATTTGCTATTCTTACTGTATCAACAAGTATTGCCATATAAAAAGTTGTTTTATTTTATTTCTATTTTTAAAATATCATTGATTTTAACTCAAAAACAAAAATCATCTTTATTTTCGATTAAAAATATCTTACAAAGCTCCAATAATATCCAAGAAGTTTTTAGCAGTGTAACAACCTTCTACATTTTTACTTTCATAAACCATAAAATATTTATAGTTGTTTCCTGATTTTTCAGCCCATTTTTTACCTAAAACATTTTTTGCTTTGCTTTCGTCATTGTCCAGAAAATCGCCCTTGGTTTCTACTAAAATGATATTTTGCTTTTGCGTATAAAGAATGAAATCGGGGTAATGATTGTTGCTAAAACCGTTTAAGTAAAAACCTTTGTCTTTGGTTACGGAATTCCTGTGCCAAAACAAAACATTTTCTTGAGAAGCAATATCCATTATTAAACGTTGTTCAAAATTATTCATATCGCCTTCACGCTCATAAAGTGATTTGTCAATTTTGGCTCCTTCTTTGGTGTGAATTAATGTTTCCTTGAACTTGAAAGTTGGTTTCACAATAATTTTATTGGTATCCAACAATCTGCCGAATTCTTCTTTGGCGTGCTGGTTTGATAATTCTAAAATCTTGGCTTTTATTTTGTAAACGTAGTTGTATTCATTGTTTACTGCATCAATTATCTCTTCTGTGGAGAACTCGCTAAAGATGCGCTCGATGTATTTTTTGATTTCCTGTTCTGCAATTGGTGTCATATTACCAATTTTGCTTACCATTATACTTGTGATTTCTTTGACTTGTTTTTCTTTTGGTTTGGCTACAATGGTATCAATTAATATTTTTTTGGCTTGGACACTAAATTTAGAAATTACGGCATCTTTTCGAGCTTCATCGTAATCAACTTTTACAATTTCGGCACTAACACTGTTAAAGTCAATTTCAATATCCTTTGAAGACAATTTGAATGTGCTTAATAGTTGATCTCTATTCAAGAAAACTTCTCCTTGACTTAATTCATCAAAAACCAATTCACGACTTAACACATCGGTTTCTAATTTTTTGTAAAACTGTGGTAGCTCGATACTTTCTGCTACTTGATGAAAGTGTTCGACAATTTTGTAACGCTTTGGTTCTTTTCCCATTTCTCTTAAAAGGTATTCGGTACTATCTCCAGTATCTTCTGTTAATCTTGTCTCAAAAGCAGCTCCTTGTTCGATTGCTTTTTGTGTAATTTGATTGATTGTAGTATTTGCAACTGGTACAAATTCTTTTGCCATAGGATCGAATTCTATTGCATCAATATTGATATTTGTAATGTCATTATCATCAAACTGTTCAACGGTTTTATTTTCTTCTGACGAACCAAATAAATCCCTGTTTAAAGCTTCTTTGTCGGATATTGGAGCAACACTATTTTCTGTTATAATTTCTTCGGCATAATAGTCTTTATTACTAAAACCTGCGTCTTGTAATCCTCTGACAATATTGTCCAAGGTTTCGTTGAATTTAGCGGAAGCCGTTAAAACAAAAGACAAATTCAATAATGGTTCTTTGTGCTTTAAAACATAAGGCTGACGCAATACTCTACCTAAAATTTGTTCTACTTCTACTGCCGATGATTTGTCTGCTAATGATGCTAAAATATAGGCAAATGGGCAATCCCAACCTTCTTTTAAAGCATTGATGGTTATGATGTATCGAACAGGGCATTTTTCGTCCATTAAATCAATTCCTTTTAACTCGTCTAAACCACTAACTTTGATTTTGATTTGCTCTTCCGGAATTTTCAACTCTATCAATTTTTCTTTAATCTTGATGTAGGTTGTATTATCGCTACCCTTAATATTGGATTGTGCCTGGAATAAAATGATTGGTCTTATTTTTTTTCCACCTTCCAAGCTTTCTTGAATTGCCAGTTGTTCTAACTGTCTTTGCAAATGTAAAGCACTATTGATTACTTCCTCTTTTCGGCTGTGGTTGTAAACTATCACTGGTAGTTTTACCATATGCTCCTTTTTCAATTCAATAGCATTGACATAGCTTACAATATTGCTGTTCTTTTTGGGTGTAGCGGTTAAATCCAATACGAATGAAGGATTCAAATTTTGCAACATTTCTACACTCAAATCACTTTCGGCATTATGACTTTCATCAACAATAACCAAAGGATTTAGGCTGCGGATAATGTTTATCAAAGCACTTTCGTCAGTATCTGGCAAAACTAAATCTTGCTCTACAACTGTATCTCTAAATGCTTCCAAAGAACCGTTTTGTTGGTATATTTTTCGGTCGTCTTTTTTCTTGGAATTAATCCTTAAACTGCTAAAATTGAAGACGAAAATGTTTAACTGTTCTGAAACTGATGTTGGATTAAAATTAGCTCCTTGCAACAAACTTTCTTTTTCGTACACTTCTACACTATGATTGAATAAGGTGTTTAATTTTTGACGATACGGATGTGAAGCATCTGATAAACTTGAAGCGGTTTGTTGTAACAAATTGCTCCACGGCACTAACCAAACTACCGCTTTTGGTCGGCTGCTGTCGTAAGTGCTGAAAATAGAATGTATAGCGTTGCAGGCAATAAATGTTTTTCCTCCGGCTGTTGGTACTTTTATTGCAATGTGTGGGGTATTGAGAATGTTGTCTTTGTATGGCACCATTCCGCTATAAGTACCGTCAAGTTTTAATTCATAAGGACCAACTTTGTCTTCCCAATATTGCTTGAAAGCCGTTGCTGGTTTAGGATACTTTTGGAGGTATTCTAAAAATAATTTTAAATCTGTGATTACTTGTTGCTGGTAGGATTTTAACTCCATTTATGTTTTTTTATACTATTTATTTCAAAATTCAATGAAATTGAATTGTTTATATATGTTCTAGATCATCAATCCATTTGTTAAATCGTGGACATTTTGCTCTTATCTTATTTATTCCAATATCTTGTGCTATTAAACAACCGTGAGTTATTTTAGAATAGTCTTTGATTATTTTCAACAATCTCTTTGATGGTGCAGTAATACTACTGTCATTTATTAATTCTGGATTTTGATTGTCGTTTAAGGTTTGTACCAAATAATTATAATCAAGAAACTCATTTTCCTCAAAACCATTATCGAAAACATTAATGTCACAAAACAATAAGCCTTCAAATTCGTGTAACTGAATGTAAGGAATAAATCTTTGTTGGAATTGAGCAGGAATACTTGCAAGCATTCCTTGTTCCATTAAATCCATTCCAATGTTTTTATTGTTATGTTGATTAGCTTGTAACCAATTTGGATAATTATGATTGGCGTGAATTCCGTAAAAATCTATTAAAGTTGTAACAAATGCCGTTGGGTCTTGTTTTAAATGTGTTTCAATTTGATGTTTTAAAGAAGCCCAATTTACAATACCTCCCGCTGTTTTCTTTATTGTTGGATTTTGAACTACAATTCCAAATTGGATTAAATGTGGTTGTAAAATATCATTACAAAATTCTTGTTCTGTTTGACCTTCACAAACTATAATTAAACGTGCCATACTATACTTTTATAAAAGGTTGACCAGAATTAATAATGTTTCTTTCCCATAAGTCGCCCAATGTAAATTCTTCTAACCAAATTTTTAAATCTTCAGAATTTAATCTGCTAAAAACCGTTTGATTTTCTTCTATACTTCTGTCGATAACCACAACATCTTCTGGATTGAATTTTGCAATTAATCCTGGTGATTGTGTTGCAACAATTATTTGAGATTTACTTGAAGCTGACTGTATCATACCAGCTAATTTTCCTATTGCAAAAGGATGTAAACCTAGTTCGGGTTCATCAATAATAATTACTGATGGTGGAGTAGGCTGCATTAATAGAGCAACTAAAGCAATAAATCGTAAAGTTCCATCTGATAGTTGGTATGCTGAAAAATTACTTTCAGTATCGCCTTTATCTACCCAACGCAAAGCGATTTCATTTTCATCAAGTCGGCTTGGTTCAAGTATAAATTTTTCGATATAAGGCGCCACTGTTTGAATAGTTTTTTCTATCCGAATATAAATTTTAGGATGGTTGACTTTTAATAAATAGAGAAAAGCTGGAAGATTTCTTCCATCTTGTTTTAGATATTGATTGTCATTTATATCACATTCTCTCCTTAAAAAAGAAGTAGTAGAAGTATCGTGAAAATGGAATACTTGAATGTTTTTTAAATGTTCCCCTAAATAATTATTTCTATAAGAACCATTTTTAGGTATATTACTTTCTTCTAAATTGTAATTTATATAATAATTATTACTCAAATCTTCCCTCTTTACATTATATCCAGAAGCTTCTTTACCGAAGAACAACCCACCTTCTTTAGTTTGAATTAAATCGAAATAGTAAGCGTTATTGTTTCCTTTACCACTATTGAAAATTAATTTACCAAATAAACTTTCCGTCGTTTTTCTACCAAAATAGAGTAAGTTATCTGCTTTTTCTTCTTGAACGAATTTTTGTAATCTTAAATTGAAAATTGCATTTATTAGTTTGAAGAATGAAACAAAATTACTTTTCCCCACACCGTTACTCCCTATAAGAATATTGATTGGTTTCATTTCCAATTCTAAATTCTTAATAGATTTATATCCTTTTATTTCTAGATAGTCTATCATAATAATACTGTTTTAAAATCTTGTTATATCTCTTGGTATTTTTTTGAAAATGATGTGATGTTTTAGCATAAAAGCTGCATCGAGTAAGCAGTTGTCTGCGTAAATGATATACTGGCTGGCTTTGTGTTTTATTTTAGCCATAAAATCATAATCTACCGTTGTAACCGCATCTTTGGTGTAATAAAAATAATAATCGGTTTGATCTTTTGAACCTATGCGATAGTTTTCTTCCACAAGTGAATGAGCTGCTGGACTGTATGAAGTTCTAGTTTCGGAATACCAAATGTATTTTAAAATATTTTCTAATCCCACAGCTTCATTAAGTACATCATCTTCCAGAAACAAAGGTTCGCCTAGTTGGTAATAATTGAAACTACCTCCTGTGCCTTCGGTTTTTAAACCACTTTTTGAAGATTCTGAATTATCATAACCTTTTATTACCCTTTTTATTCTTTCTGCTGTGACAGTATTGGCGTAATCCTCCATTTCTATGAGAATGTATTTTCTGTTGCCACCATCTTCTTTGTTTAGATTTAATGCAGCGTGTGCAGTTGTGCCTGAACCTGCGAACGAATCTAATATGATATCATTTTGTGAACTAACAGATCTCAAAACTTCTGTTATTAGTTCTAATGGTTTGGGATAACTAAAAGCCTTTTTGTTAAAAACATCACTTAGCAAAGTTGTTCCATTTACTGAATAAAATGATTTTTCTATCCAAATTGTAGGTATTTGACCTCCAACAGTTTTATTATCTCCAAAGACTAGTGTTGGCACTCCTGCTTCACTTCCTGTTATCTCTAAAACACCACTTTCAATTTTTGTGATAACGCCACTTGGTAAGTATTGAATACTATATTCATTCAGACCGTTTATTGTTTTATTCGGACTAATTTTGATATATCCTTTATTCCAATCACTTACAAGACGAGATGGTATCAATCTCCAAACACATTCTTTACCCTTGCTAGTAATTGGCCATATTGCAACTGTTCCTTGAGGGGCTTCTTCATAGTTAAATTGAAAATCTTCTAAATTACCATTGTAAAAGCCACTTTTTATGCGCTCTTGTAAAGACTTACCAATTCCAAAAAGGCTGCCATCTTTTTTGTTTACATAAATTGGATATGTTTGATTAGGTCGCTGTGTTTTATCAAATGTTGCAAGTGTGAGTCCTTCATAAGGAGATCTAGTCTTACCTCCAGAAAAAAGTAAAGGATTTGGTGTAAAATCGTTAGGGACTATAAAAATTAAATATTCCTGCTGAAAGTTGAAACCTCCAGAAGGTTTGCCACCTGACGTTTGAACAGTAACGGTTATAATTTGTCTATTACCAAAGATTTCATTGCAAGCAAGTACTAAATTGGATACTTCGTGATATCCAATACTAATAACCAGTGCTCCATCCTTTGCCAAGAGTTTGTTTAATAATTTTAGTCTTGGGTACATCATACACAACCATTTGTCGTGGCGTGTTAAATCTTCTCCGTCTTTACCCACCACTTCGCCCAGCCATTTCTTGATTTTTGGATGGTTTACGTTATCGTTGTACACCCAACTCTCGTTTCCGGTATTGTATGGAGGATCTATGTAAATACATTTTACTTTGCCTTCGTATTCCGGCAATAAGCTTTTTAAGGCTTCGAGATTATCTCCGTGAATAATCTTGTTGCCGCTGTCATTAGGTTCGGATTGTTGTTCTCCATCAGCAAAGCCGTATTGAGGCTCTAGTATTTTGTAAGGTACGTCTTGGTGGTGATTGATTACTTTTTCTTTTCCTATCCAGTTTAATGTTGGCATTGCGAGTAGCTAGTTTTATTATGATTTTATTGTATTTGAATTGTGTTTACAGTGTCGACACAATTCAATTTTTTTCTTACAATAACATATTTTGCAACTTAGTTGCAAAATATGTTATTACCAATGAACAAACATACAAAAAAGCAATTTAATGTAAGTGGGTGTTTTTGGAATATCGTGGATAGGATAACCAAAAAAAGGATAAAACATATTTTTATTTTTTCACGAAATAAAAAACGGATTCAAGTGGCTGTTTGAGTGCAAATAGGTTGTAGTGTTTTATTGATTTGCTTTATTATTGGCTTATGTTACCCGATTGTTTAAAACTAAAAAAAGTAGTTTATGTTTTAGGTGTTTTTTGGTTATCCTATCCTATCCCTTATTTTAATGAAAAAAGGTGCAATTTGCACCTTTTTGACATTGTATTGATTTAATTGGAATCTTAGAAAGGAGTGTCGGATGAATTGCCTGTATTTTTCTCGTCTACTTCTTCATAAGTGAATTCTCTAATGGCGTAAACATATCCTGTTTTTATGCTGATTCTGATAAAGTTGTGTTTTTTGAGCGCTTTTCCAATTTTGTTTATAGTTCCATCATTGATATTTATTTTTGCTTTTTCTGCTAGTTTGGCTGCTATTTGAGAAGCGTTTAAAAATAGTGTTGCGTTTTCTCTTTCGATTGGTTCAAACCACGTTAAAAGCAATTCTTCCTCTGGGCTTCTTAGTTGGTATTGTTCGTTATTTTCGGTAATAGATTTAATTTCTTCCTGGTCAAACCAATGTCTAAAACCACTTTTGAAAAGAAACAATGCTTGTGAAAAAGCTAAATTAATATCAACATTGTGCTGGTATTGTATGTCTACTAACTCAAAACAAAGAAACCTTCTGCTTCCTGTACTGTCGTTTAAAAACTGTGCGGTATTGACACTTCCGGCAAACGATGCCCTTCTGGGCATTGTTTCGTTGTTATGTCCGTAGGCTTTTCTCATTCTTATTTGAGTTTTGGTGATGATTTCTTTAAGTGATCCAATTTCGGAACGGTTCAAGTTTTCCAACTCGTCCAAATTAATCAACATACATTCCGCCAGTTGGACCAAAGTATCTTTATTGTTTGGGTTTATGGTTCCAGAAAATAAATACTCTTTCAATTGCTTTGGAACGAGTTTCTCCACCCAGGTTGTTTTTCCTAATCCTTGTTTGCCACTAAAGACAATAACCGTGTGATTTATAACTTTTTCATCGAGAACACACCCAACCATTGCTACTAACCATTTTTTGAAACATTGCTGCCAAAGGTCTTGTTTTGTTGTGGTTATTGTATTGGCTAATTCGGTAATATAATCCGTCTTTTCGTCATAAGTAGGCAAATTAAAAAAGTAATCTTCGAATGGATTAAACAGCTCACAAAAATCGGAATACAATAAGTTTCGTAATGAAGATAAATTGGTTTTAATTCGACCTTTTAAACATTCTCGAAGCATTGAATTTTCTATAAAATCATTCATTACATTCCACTTCTTTTTACCGAAATACTGGAACTCTAATTTGCCTGAAACGATATTGTGCCGAAATACATATCTAGTTGATAAAAACAACTCTAAACGGTCTATTTGGGTTGGTTTTGGTTTGTCTTCGTCATCTTCATCTTCAGAAAAAGGTGTTGGGTTCTGGGTTTTAGGTTTTGGACTTTTTGAGTTTATTTGTTTTTCATTTTTGCCAAACTCTTGAATATTACCGTAAGCACTGTTGACCGCTTGTGTTACTTCTTTTTCGTCATAGCCAAAATCGATTAATATATATCCCAAAGCTTCTTGAAGTGAAACACCTTTTCGGTTTAGGTTACAGGCGAGTTGATGTACAAATACGTTGCGACTGCCTTCCACGAATTGTACTTTTTTTTCGGTGAATTTTATGCAGTGGTTGTAAATAGCATATTTGTCTTCGACTGGTTCTGGTTTTTGGTTTTTGGGTTCAGGTTGTGTTTCGGTTAAAGGCATTTCGACTGCGCTCAATGTGACAAATGTGGAAGCGTTTTCGTTTAGATATAGATTTTCATCCCAGGAATAAAAACATAGTCTTGTTACATCTTTGCCTGATTTGTCTATTTCCAGTTTTAAAAAGCTCTCGTAATGTGCTTGCACTAATAGAAACGCTTCTTTGTGATTGGCTTTTTCGGTATTAATTTTTACTAAAATTTTTAATCCGTTACCAGATGGACTTATGAAGCTTGCAAAAGTAAATTCACTTTGATTGGCCAAATGCTTTGCATTTTGCAAATCAGCAGCACTTAATTTGTCAATATCCAAAATGATACAATTTGAATAATCCGATAGGAATTCCAATTTACGACCACCAACAAACTTTCCTGAAGGCGTGAATGCTGGAAGTGATTTTTTGGCTTTGTTGTAAGCTTCAGTTTTGTTTTCGGCAAGTGATTTTCTCAAGTAAATTATGCCCGGTCGGTACTTTCCTGTTTTGATTTCTTCTAAAATTGTTGAAATTGTTTTGTGTTCAACAACCTCGTTGAAATTCTTGAAAATGGTTACCATATTTTTAATTTAATGGTTAATAGTTGGCGGTTGTTGGTTCTCGTTTATGTGAGTTTTGCAATCGCAAAACTCACAAGTTCCGTTGCAGCTGCTCATACTATCGTCCTTTAAAAGATTTGTTGTAATGCTCCGTAAGGAGCTTTTCAACATCAGAAAGTTTGTAGTAGATTTTGTTTCCAACTTGGCTAAATGAAATTTTGCCTTCGTCTCTCCAGGTTTGAGCTGTACGTTTTGAAATTTTCATCAGAAGCAGGAATTCTTGATTGTCCAGAAAGGTTTCTTTCTTAGGATCAGCCTTGATAGAGATTTGGCTTTGAATTGTGTCTAATTTGCTCATTAGATCTGTGAACTGGTCTTTTGTGAAGATAATTGCATCCATTTTTAAAAGTTTTAAATTGTTATGGTGCAAATGGAAGAAATAAAAAAAAGTCCGATAAGTACTTTTTAGTCCGATAAGACTAAATAGTTTGTAAGGTGTTGATTATTATATGTATTACAAATAGTGGGTTTTTACAAAATCGGACTAAAATCTAACTTTGATGTCATTGTTGGGGTCTTTGTCGGTGCGATTTGGTGAAAGATAGGTTTGAACAGTGGCTTGTGAAAGCGGTTCGCCTTTTTCATCATCAAATATTAGGCATATAATTTGACTAATATCTTTGATTTTTCCTTGAATATAAGGTTTGCCATTTGGTTTCACATCAACCATCATTTGTTTAAAAGCATTTGTAATTATGTTAGTTGGACCATTTAATTTGATTTTTTGAAATGGAATATTTGAACTGTTTTCAGTAGCTTGTTTTTCTTGATTTTCTTTTTCAAAATCGTTTTTAACCTTACGCATTATTTGTAATTGCTCAATTAATTGGGTGCATTGTTTGTCGTAAGGCTGCAACTTATTATTAAGAGAAACGATATCCGCTTGGTTGTATTCAAAGATTTCATCCATTAAATAAATAATCTTGTCGTTAAAATTATCTAATGAATTTATATAGCTTTTTGCTTCAAAAAAAGAAAAATACCTATCGTCAGTATCTGCGTTAATTTGTCTTTTTGTAGCTTTTATTTTTGTGCCAACTACTCTTAAAGATTGCAGTTCTGTTCTTTTTTTATCAATTAAAATGTATAATTTATTGTATCTACTCATTGCTGTTTTGGAGCTGAAAAAGGCTTCATTATTGGCTAATAATTTTTCGAGTTTACAAATCCATATCTCTGGGTTCTTCACCTGGTTAAATTGATAATCGATAAATGCAGGAAATTGGGATTGTTTGAGTTCTAGAATTTTTGCAATTAAAGCATTGCAATAGTTTTGAATGTTGATTTTGTCTTCAACGATTATATCAAATAAAGGATTTTTGGCCAGAGCCGCAGGCACTGCCAATAATTCTACAAACGGAGCTGTTTGCATATTTTGATCCTTTGAATTCAAATTTTAGTATGTTTTTTTTGGTATTCATTTAGTATTGAAAGGTAATTAAAAGCTGTTTTTTATTTGTTGCTTTTTGGAAGTCCTAGTGTTTTCAACTAGAGTTCGTTTATCACTCGTTTCGAATGCTTTAAAAATTACTTGTTTACTCTGATGTAAAGTTATAAAATAAAAAAAATCCTTGTTAAAGGATTTTAGTTGAAGTTATTAACAATCGTTTAAGGTCAATAGAATAAGCACTTGACAGATTTTTTAAAAAATATAGTTGTCTACTGCTTTGTCCAGTTCTTCGCTGATGATTTTAGCATATACTTGCGTTGTGCTGATGTCTCGGTGGTCCATAAGTTTAGAAACGTGCTCAATTCTCATTCCATTATTTAACGCATTTGTCGCAAAGCTGTGTCTTGATAAATGGAAAGAAAGGTCGAAAGGTAAATTTATTTTTGTACCCATTTTTTTAAGATGCCAGTTTGCCAATTTATTGAAAGCTGCTGTTTGAAAATAACGTTTTGCTTCGCTATTCAAATAGCCTTCTTTGTCCATAATAATCGGAAAGATAAAATCATCGTGATTGGCATTTACTTTTTTGTATTTTTCTAAAATATCGATAGCCACTTTTCCAATTTTGAACTGGTGTACTCTTCCAGTTTTACGAATGTGTTTGTTGATTTTATGTTCAGCTTCATTGTAATTGGAATATTGCATTTCGATAACATCACTAAAACGTAATCCTCCGGCATAAATAGAGAAAAGGAATAAATCTCGCCACATCATAGCTTTTTTTCCTTCTATGAGCTTTAAATTGGTTAAAGCATCAATCTGTACTTTATTAAGAAATAATCTTTTAGAAGAGCTGATTTTGAGGGTTATTTTGCTAAAAGGAAACATTGTTTCTGGAATTACTTCTTCACGAATAGCATCTCTGAATATGGTTCCAAGCACAATTATGGAAAGGCGTTGAGTTGTATCTCCGTTGCCTAAAGTATCTCCTAAATGAAATTTATAGTCGTTTAATAGTGCTACGGTAATTTCATCAAAATACACATCCTTTGTTCCCATATATTTTTCAAATTTATCAACCTGGGAGGTGTATGCTCTGTAAGTGGAATAAGAAACAGTACTTTTGATTTTCTCTAATCTCTTTCTTGCATATTCAAAAAAGTTTGGCACTTCTTTTCCCTTTATGGCTTCTTTGAGCTTTTTAACGGACACCGTTTTTATTTTGCGTTCCATATCTGCAACCTGACCTTCAGCATCTGCAATCTTTTGAGATAATGCAGCATTCATTCTGGCACTATTGGAATGGTTCTTTTTTACTTTCTGCTTTACTTCATCCCACTCGTTCTCTTTGAGCTTCACTCCAGCAGTGATAAATTTCGTTTTTCTATCTTTTATAATTCGGATATACAAAGGGCTGTGTCCGGTTTGGTCTACCTGATGTGTTCTTAAAATTAGTTTTACTGATGCCATAATAATAGGAATTTAGAAATGTTATACTACTTTTGTAAATTAATGCAAACGAGTGAAAGTGTTGTAAATAAAGGGTTTTCAATTGGGTGCATCGTGAGACGAAGGTACAACATTGGGTACAACAAAACAAGTATTTCGTTGCTTTTTGTTGCTTAAAATTGCATTGTTCATTTTTATAAAGTCAATGAATACAACACTTTAAGTGCAAATGGGAGGGTTGAATGAAAAGTTGTAGATAACTTGTATATATGAGCTACAGCGTAGAGCCAATCTACATGATTTTGTTTGTAAATGCGCTACTTTATAGCGCAGTACTAACAAATATATAAATAATAATTTTATTACAAATCATCAATAAGATATTTTAATTCTTCGACCAATTGATACATATCCATAAGTGAAAAAACTTACTGCATTTCCAGTAATAAATGTAGATTACTTTATTAAAATTGATAGTATGAATATAAAACTTAACTCTTAAAAGTCTTTTCAAACGAGGATTTTCAATGGATTGCTTGTTTTTCCGCGTGAGGGATAGCAGTGAAAAGCCCACAAACAAGTGTAGCGCTAGCGGAACTTGTTGCGGACTTGTAACGTATAGCCCGACCCGCTGCACCCATGAAATAAGGGTGTAGCGGGTCACGCCCAAAGTAAAAAATGATACATTAGTATGCGGCTACTAATTGCTCCGCCATGGCCAGAATATCGGCGGCGATAAAATTAGGTGGTGTTGCTAAGGAATAGATCGATTGTCCTTCGCGGGTGATGAAACCAGTGGCCAAGCCTGCCTGTGCCGCACCTGCGATGTCCCAACCGTGCGCCGCTACCAAAAGCATTTGCTGGGGTTGTACTGCCAATTTTTCGGCTGCCCATAAATAGGTTGCTGCGTCGGGTTTGTATTTGGATATGGCATCGATGCTGAGTACTTGCTCAAAATAATGCGTGAGTTGTGAGTTTTTTAGTTGCTCCTGCAAAGCGGCATCAGGGGAATTGGTTAAGGTGATTAATCGGAAACCGTGGTCCTTTAATAATTGCAATCCCTTGATAACATCAGGGTAGGTTTGCAAGGATTTTATGATGGATAAAGTGTCTTTTATTTGGTCCTGCGTAACGCTTACGTTTAGCGATGTGGCAGCCATATCGAGCGTTGCCGCGGCGATGGTGGTGAAATTATGGTATTGATTGATGCTGTTAGATACGGTGGAATAGTGGAGTAACATCCCAAACCAAATCCGGAAACCTTGCTCTTCTTGTAAAAGAGCATTGATGGCTTTTTTTAAGGGCGTCATATCGAGTAGGGTTTCGTTTACATCGAATACGATTACGGGCTTAGTGGTAGTAGGAGTCATTGTGGGGTGCTTTATTTATTTGTACCATTTTTTGATGGTTTCCAGTGCTGGCTTGCCTTGGGGCGTGTAATCGATATTGTTTTTCTTTTGTTTGTGGTACTCATCGGCATACCATTTCCAGGCAAATCCGCCAGCAAACCACGATTTTTGCGATAGGGTTTGAAACAACGATTCGTATGCATTGGCTTGCGCCAAATTGTTGGCCGTGTTTTGGCTTTCGGTCCAAGGCTCTTTGGCGGCTTGATCTGAATTGCGGTAGCCAAACTCGGTAAAAAGGATTTTCTTTTTGATCTTAGCTTGTAGTTTTTCCATTTTTACGATATGTTCTTTCCACGCTTTATTGAGTTCGGCAACAGTAGGCGTCACAGCATCAGACAATGGGAAATAGGCATCGATACCGATATAATCGAGTTCGTTCCAGAAAGGGACTTTATCAAAATCATCCCAGTTGGCAGCATAGGTGAGTTTACCGGTATATACTTTTTTTATTTTTACAATTAGTTGTGACCAGTACTGCGGACGCTTAGCAATGGAGTTGCCTAGCTCGGTTCCAAAACAGAACAATTCCATTTTCTCGGATTGTGCCAGTTGGGCATAGTCCAGAATGTATTTTTCATAATCGGCTTCCCATTTTACCCATTCGGCATCCGTTTTAAAATCCAGATTTCCGGTATAGAAGCCATGATTAATCCATAAATGCGGTTTGAGCATGACGGTCATTTTATAATCGTGTGCGAGTTTGTTGCTTGCGATAATACCCTCAGTTCGTTCGCCCCACCATTGTCGTTGATTATTGTACCTAATGGCAGCATTGTCTACATCGACAAAAGCATAGGGAATTAAGGAAACGGCGTTCACATTATTTGCTTGTAACTCCTCGAGTGTGGTATTTTTTAACTCTTTAATGGGAGCTACTAAGTTCATCCCTTTGTACTCTATCTTGACTGCACGAGGCAATACCGGCTTTGCGGTGCTAAAGTGAAAAAAGGCATAGCTACTACTAATAATTAATAGCGCTAAGGAAAGTAGGACAGCATTTTTTTTCATAAAAGTAAAGTTACTTATTTTAAAAGCCGAAACTAAATTATTGCCGAATTTTAAGATTTATTTAAAATACAATGCGGTTATGGTACCCATTTATCGCTAGGTTAGCGTGTTTTTTTATCAGATGTCGGTTTCGAATCTTGTAAGTTATATGATTTCAGTAGTTTAAAAGGTAGTTGTAGTCTTTGGCATTAAACAAAATTTTCTAAATGCGTTTCCCAACTATAGTTTGAATACTTGATTTTATAGGGAGTCGTATCTAATTCTAGTACTTTAGTCAGTATTTGCTTTATGCCCTTTGTTCCGCCAAAATCAGCTCGGTACCAAAGCATTAATTTTGAGGTTGTAATGGTTTTAGTGGGATGATCTACAGTTGTTTCTTGCTCAAGAAAGGAGTACATGGCATTATCGAGCTGCTGTTCTATTTTTTCGAAAGTGTAAAAAGCGATAGGAGGACAGCTCTTGGCACCGCAGTTTAAAGCAAAGTGAATGCGAAAATCGATTTTTTGAACTTCTAAATCTTTTAAAAGGTTGGATGCAAACGGATTTCGTAGGTAACCAAAACTCCATTTCCAACGGTTTTTTCTTAAAATTCCGTGCTCAATGTCGTCAAGGCTAAAATAGTTATGTGCAATGCGAATCACTTTAGCACTAAAAATGGTTTTGCGGTTGGCTGTTGCTTTGCTCGCTTCTAATTGATAAATAGCATTGTAGATATTGATCCAAAAGGTTTTTTTAGCTTGGTCCGATCGAAGCACCGTTTTGAGGAGCGCAAGGTTTAGGGTACTTAAAGTTGCTATTTCAGTAGTAGCATCACTATTCATTTTTACGTTTAGTAATAACTTTTCAGTTAGCAAAAGTGCCGTACTATCTGTTTCCATTGATGGCTTAAAATTAAGGTTAGTGTTATGCGAAACAATACAATACAAAGTGCTACTAGTGCCGTTTAATACCTTTAAAATAGCAACTAATCGATGAAATTCGAAGGGTTGGGTCCTACTTATAAATTGAAAACTGAATCATTTTGCAGCCGATAAAAGCTAAATGTAGTGCCACTAATGGTTAATTTAATGTTCTTTTCCGGTAGCTTCTATTTTTTAAACTAGGATCGTTGTGGTTTATCATTTAAAGAGCTAACACTAATACTAGAAAGGATAAAGTATTAAAGCGTATTGATTTTTTCTATGATTTTTACTTTTCTGTCTGCTGCTAATTCGCTTGCTTCAGTAGCATTCACACCAAACCACGAACCAATGAACTTATCAATTAGTTTAGATTGCTGCTCGTAGGCTTTACAGGTACTGCACATCGATTTGTGTACGAGTAACTGTGTTTTTTCTTTTATGGATAGGGTAACAATCTCTTGTTTATCGATTAATTCGGTAGTTTTATTACAGGAGTTTACCAATAGATTCATTAATTTTTTCGTCACCATTATGATCTGTTTTTAGGTGTTAAGCCCATTTTTCTTCTAAGCATTTTTTCATTAACAGTTTTGCTCTGTGTACTATTTGCCAATAATTAGACACTGTAATTGCTAATTCCTGACAAATAATAGCTGTTTTTTTATCAGATAAATATTTTGATAACAAAGCTGTTTTCCATTTTTGAGGTAAACCTTCCATACAGTCGTCCATCAAGGCGTTGAACTCTGGGTTGTCGAGTAACTCTACCTCATGCTCCCAAAACGGATTGACCTCAAAATTTTCCCAGCAGCCCGTTTCTCTAAAAACAGCATCAGATAATTCATAGGCACTATTTTCATTAATACTAAAGGTTTGCTTTGTAGTTTTAGCACTTTTGCGATAATAATCGATTATTTTATTGTTTAAGATGGCAAACAACCAAGTTTTAGGCTGACTCTTACCTTCAAATGACTCTATTTTATCGAAGGCAGCCAGAAAAGTTTCTTGTACTAAGTCCTCAGCCGTTTCTCTTGAAGTGGTTTTATGAAAAGCCCAAGCGTACAGTCCATCACTGAATTGATTAACCCATTCCTCTACTACTTTTTTAGTGTTTACTTGTGCCATTGTGATGCTTTTAAAAGGCTACTATTTAAGTTTTCAAATATACCTTTTTTTAAAACCTAAAAAATATTTTTTTTCGTGCAACACGTACAATACTACCGCACTATATTCAATTGCTATAAGCCAGAAGTTCTCTTTAAATTCTGGAGTTGCATACGCAATGTAGCTCAGGAAAATCGTTGCACTCCAAACCACAGGAAAGTTGTATTTTGTGAAAACACCAATCAAAATTAAGTTGGTGATATACCAAGGATGCACTGTTGTTGAGCAAAAGAAGTAAACGGTAAGCACTAACAGGAAGCTGTTGAAAAGCTGTACTGTATTGCTCTCTTTTTCTTTTAAACTTTGGTATCCTATAAATAAAATAATACAAACCGGTATAATTTTGCCAGTGATGTGAATAATGTTATAGCCCGTAATCCAAAACCCGATTTCTCTAATTATGTAGTAAATACTAGCATTGAATTCAAAATTCGTAAACCATAAACCAATAGTTTCACTGTAATTTTGAATGAGCGCATTGGAAAGAAAAGGCAGAAAGAGGAATAGGTTAACTCCTATCACTATGATATAAAAAAGAATGGCTTTGGTCCATCCTAATTTTTTAAGGAACAAGGGGAGTAACAATAGCGGCAATAGTTTTACCGATATGGATAGCGCCAAAATTACAGCAGCCGTTTTCCATTTATTTTGCTCTAGCAGATACATAGACCAAACGAAGAAGAAAAGCATCACGCCCTCAAAATGTAAATTTCCTGTAAGTTCAACGAGCACTAACGGATTTAAAATAAAGTAGAAAATGCGGTGTTTTTCTATTCCTAGGCGAACGAGTATTTTAGTTCCAAAGTATAGGGTTCCTAAATTGGCTGCGATTATAAGTAGGCGCATGGCAACAACGGTACTTAGTATGGAAGTACCACTACAAAAGGCTGCTATTGCAAATAAAAACTGGTTTACAGGCGGATAGTTAGAGTAATGCTCCGCGCTTAAACTTCCCATGCCATTGTATAAATCTTGCGCGTTAGGGATATTGAGATTCGGTTGTAAAATAAGGTCTTTAGGCAACTGCAGATACGGATTCATCTGCTGAATTAGCAAATGTCCATCCCAAATGAACCTAAAATAATCTTGTGACAAATTAGGCGAAGCCAAGAGAAACAAAAACTGAAATCCAACAGCCGTTAGAGTGAGGAATTTGAAATTGTCTTTTTGTATTTTTATAATTTCTAGAAAACAATAAAATAAAATACCAACAGCGATTATCAGGTGAAGGAATTGGGAACGATCTAGAAAATAAGCGATATACGTATACGCAAGAAGACTTATGATTGTTAAACCATAAGTCTTCTTGTAATTTAGATTAGACACCATTACTTGTTACCCAATATTGATTTAAAAAATACAAACCCAAAACCTAAAAATAACATTAAATGTAAGGCAATCAAGCTGTAATCGTCAAGACGAATGGCACTGTACATAGCAAAAAGGAAATAGAGGATAAGCATCCCTTCGGCAATGATGTTTTTAGAAATGGTTTTCGAGATGTAGGTATTTTGCTTCCATTTATCTTTTAACGCTTCGATATTTAATTTTGGAGTTCGGACAAATTCACTTTTTTTACCCCACAAGCCTTCTAAAACGGCAATAGTATTGTGAAAAGAGAAGCCCATTGCTATGGTGTAAAAGGTAATGAACAATCCCATATAACTTAAGAAGTTTTTAAATCCGCCGCCGTGAATACTTTTATAAGTTGCCCAATAACTGATAAAAAATAGGATCGAAGTGATGATAAAGAAGATAAGGATATCAAACACTTTACTAAACACACTGTATTCATTTTTGATATACAGCATCGGCACGCTTAAAATCGCCATGGTAAAAATCGCCAGAAACATCGTGCTATTGAGCAAATGCAACATACCGTGGGCTTTGGTTTTAAAACCTATTTCCTTAGATTGTAATACACGGGAAGCATTTTTGCTAAAATTTTCGGCTCCACCTTTATTCCATCTAAACTGTTGCGATCGAGCCGCACTAATTATAGCGGGAAGTTCAGCGGGAGTCACTACATTTTCTAGGTATTTAAATTCCCAGTTTTTTAATTGCGCACGGTAGCTCAAATCAAGATCTTCAGTTAATGTGTCACTTTCCCAATTTCCTGCATCGATGATGCATTGCTTTCTCCAGACACCAGCAGTACCATTAAAGTTAATGAAGTGTAATTTTGAATTTCGTCCTACTTGTTCCAGAGTAAAGTGTGCATCAAGTGCAAAAGCTTGAATTTTAGTTAAAACCGAATAATCGCGGTTCAAATGGCCCCAACGGGTTTGGACAACACCAATTTTTTGATTTTTAAAATAAGGAATTGTCAAGTAAAGCCAATTTTTTTGTGGCACGAAATCAGCATCAAAAATAGCTATAAATTCGCCCTTAGCAGTCGTTAAACCTTCCTTTAAAGCGCCGGCTTTATATCCAGTTCTATTCGTTCTTTGAATGTGTTTAATATCTAAACCTGTTGCAGCAAGCTGTTTAATGAGTGCAGCGGTTTCTATGACACTATCATCAGTACTATCATCTAGCACTTGAATTTCTAGTTTGTCTTGGGGATAGTTCATTTGCGCAATCGTAGTCAACAAGCGTTCAACTACATACTTTTCGTTAAAAATGGGTAACTGAATAGTAACCAAAGGTGTTTCATCAGGATTTTCAAGATTGTATTGCATAGAGGAATCCTTTTGTTTTTTACTTTTAAGGTAATTTAGCAAAAGGTTAAAGTGCGCTAAACTATATAAAAATAAGAGAACAATAGAGATGCTGTAAAGTAGGACTATGATATATGAAAGTTGTAACATTGTATTATTTAAAGGTGTATTTAAAGATCCAGCCTATTATTTTTAGCCCGGCCATTATGGTGCCCTTGACCGTTCCAGATACTTTTGAGACACCAATTCGGTTTTTATAGCGAACTGGAATCTCGATATAGCTCATTTTTTGCTTCAAGACTTTTAGTTGCATTTCTACCGTCCAACCATAGGTCTTGTCTTCCATTTTTAAAGCGAGTAATTTATCATATTTTATGGCTCGAAACGGACCTAAATCGCTGAATTTAGCTCTAAAAAAGTATTTCATTAATGTTGTAGCTAACCAATTTCCAAAAACTTGCTGAGGAGTCATCGAATGTTTTTCTCTCAAACTAGCTACTCGCGCACCAATTACAAAATCAAGACCTTCATTTTGAATTGGGGCAATAATTTTTAGTAATTCCTCAGGATAGTCGGAGTAATCACCATCTAAAAACACAATAATATCGGGTTTTGAGTCGCTGTTCGCGATATAGTCCATACCTTTTAGGCAAGCATATCCATACCCTTTTCTGCTTTCAGATAGTACTGTTGCGCCAGCTTTTTTAGCCACTTCAATCGTATTATCCGTCGAATTGTTACTGATAACAATAATTTCGTTTACAATGCTTGGTATTTCTTTAATTACATTCCCTATGGCTTTTTCTTCGTTATAAGCAGGAATAATTACTTTTATATGATTCATTAGAAGCTTAATTTATTGTCTTTTCTGAATTCTGAAAGGGACGTCCATTCTTTTATTTTTTTGCCCATGTCGTATTTTTCGGCTCTAATGATATTATTTTTTTTGTAAATTAAAGAAAACCCATTCAATTGATCGTTTTCGAATTCACTTTTTTTATCTAATTCTTTATTTGACTTATAAAAAATCCACCACTTACTTCTTTTATTGGCCTCGTAATGACCTTCTTCTTTTTTAGTACCGTTTTCATAATAGTAAAACCAGTAATCTACCTTTTGATTTTGGTTCAACCAACCTTCAGACTGCATTTTACCATTTGGGAAATAGGTTTTTTGATATGTTTTTTGAGCTGAAACTTGTAAAAACAAAAACAAAAATAGCAGATTAAATACTTTTTTCATTTTATTTTTTATTTAATAAATCCATTAAATTAACGTCGTTCCCAAGTAGAATTTCGTTTGCATTGATACGACCTTCAGGAGAGTCGTTCTCCAATTTTAGTACACCTCTAGGACAAACGGCAGCACAAATACCACAACCTACGCAAGAGGAGCGCACAATGTTTTCTCCTTTTTGCGCATAGCTACGTACATCAATTCCCATTTCGCAATAGGTAGAGCAGTTACCACAAGAAATACATTGCCCCCCATTAGTGGTGATTCTAAATTTAGAAAACAAACGTTGTTGCAATCCTAAAATTGCCGCCATAGGACAACCAAAACGACACCAAACACGGTTTCCCAAAATAGGGTAGAACCCAACTCCAACTACTCCGCTAAAAGCAGCTCCAATAGCAAATCCATACCATTCACGTAACGAATTTCCATCAATAAAAAGGATATTTCGGTTGCCTGAAAAATAGTTGATTAGCAAGGAGATAATGATGATTGCTACCAACGAAAGCATGGTGTAAATGGCATCTTCATCCAGATCTTTTCGTTTAAAAATGTATAAAGCACCCGTAAAAACAGTCAGGAAAATTACAATTCCCCAGATAAAATGATCTTTGGTGATAAAACTAATTTCAGGATTGTCAGATAAAAAGGTGAATAGCACGGCAATTGTCATCACAAATGAAAATACTAGCACCGAATGAATCATCCATCTTTCTATTTTCCATGCCGTTGTAGAGTTATTAGATAATTGCCTAAAACTGTCACCAGCGGTTTCAGCTAAGCCACCACAACCACAAACCCAAGAGCAATACCATCTTTTACCATAAAAATAGGTTAGGATAGGGGAGATGATAAAGATTAATGCTATTCCAAAAATCAACATGAACATCCCTAAATTGCCTCCCTCAAACATGGCTTTTAAATGCCAATCATTGAAAAAATAATAATTAAGCGGCCACATGTTTTTTAAATCTTTTGCAAAATAAGCTTTCTCAGGATTTAGTTTTTCTAAGATTTCAGGTATTAAAAAAGCAAATCCTAATTGGAAAAACATAACAGATAAAGTGCGGAAAAGTTGGTACTTATTATGACGGTATTTTAAAATAAATTTATAGCCAAGACCAAGAATAGCAATGGTGTACAAGGTTCCATAGACAAACCACTGGCTTGCTGCTTTACCATTTAAAACGACACTAAGCGGATCGAAAAAACCAACGATCCCCGTATTAGCTGCTCCGTCTTGACCCAATCCTAAATATTTAGGAAACCAATACAAAACAATATAAAAAGAGGTCAAAATAATACCTGTCATCCATGCCCAACTTCCTTTACTAGTGAAATCGTTGTGCCAAACGCCATTGTTTTTTATTCCTTCCGGTTGGTTTAAATAGGTTCGATTAGCATAAAGTACAATTCCAGCTAAAATCGCTACAATTGACCCTGCTAACCACAAACCTTTGTTAGGAAAGGAGACATTAAATAAGGCCAAGGCCATGATAAAAAGCCCAACTAATCCTAGTGTAATTCCTGCTTTTTGGACACTATCCATCTGCATGTTTTCATGAGAGGCGATAGATATATTTTTAATTGATTTACTCATCTTTTATATTTTTATAGCAGCAAATTCGCTGTTGAATTGTTGTTGGATGGCTTGGGTATACGAAGTATATAATTCAGGATCAAAGTTGGCAGCTTTTAAATTTGCAACCACATAATCTATTGATTCTCTCTTTGTTAATACAGCATCAAAAAATTCATGGCGCATTCGAATTCCAAATGTATTGATTCCTAAAAAGGTTCGGTCATTTTTATCAAATACCAAGCGGATTGCTTTTTTACCCAAGGTATGTTCCCAGTAAAAATGTTCTTCATTTTCCTTTGGCTTAGCCCAAACCCATCCATAAGTTTGGTATTCAATATCTAAAAATTTAGCCGAATTAAACCAATGTCCTGGTTTGTATTGTGTAGGTGTTCCCGTTAAAGTTTGCGCAAGTGCTTCGCCCATCATGCGGCCAGTGTACCAAACGGCTTCAATAGGTCGGCGTTGGTCAATAGCTTCGTGTTGCTCAGCACAATCTCCAATGGCATAAATATCTTTAATATTAGTTTCTAAAAAGCGATTCACTTTAATTCCTCTACCTAGTTCAATGCCAGAATCTTTTAAGAAATCTATATTAGGAGAAACGCCGGCGGTTAAACCTACAATCTCACATTCGATAGTTTCTCCTTTATCGGTAAGGATTGACTTCACATGACCATTTTCATCGGAAGTGATTTCCACTAAATTAGTGTCTAATCGCAGGTCGATGTGGTGTTCTAAAATATGACGGTTGATCATTTGGCTTTCGCCAGAAGGCAATACACCACTCCAAAACGAAGTTTCTCGTACTAAAAAAGTAACGGCAATGTCTCTAGAGCGAAGCATTTCGGCTAATTCAATACCTATTAGACCACCACCAACGATTACTGCTCGTTTAGTTGTGGGAGCCCATTTCTCTAGAGCTTCTAAGTCTTGTTTGTGGTACAGGCCTGTTACCCCTTTTAAATCTTGTCCAGGCCAACCGTATTTATTGGGTTTTGAACCTGTTGCTAAAACTAATTTGTCAAAATTTATGGTGGAATTGTTTTCTAGATGAACGGCTTTATTAGCAGTATTTACAGCAGTTACTAGTCCTTGAACTAAATTGATATTATTTTTTTTCCAAAAATCAGTTTCGTACGGTTGCGTATGCTCGAATTTCATGTGTCCCATGAAAACATACATTAAGGCTGTTCGAGAAAAGAAAAACTCATGTTCGGCTGAAACAATTGTAATTTTAGTATCTGATTTTTTTCTGATGTGTCTTGCTAGCGTAACGCCAGCAATTCCGTTTCCAATAATAACAATATGTTCCATATAAGTTGTTTTGGGTTGTTTTTTGACACCAAATTGTGTCCTTATTAATACGCTAAGGTGTTAGTTTTGTTGTCCTTTTTTAGATAGACTTAAAGTCTGAACCCGGTTTAAAATAGTTAGAGTCTACTTTAATAAATTGGATGTTTGATAAAGTTGCATGTCCCAACTCATCAGTTAAACCTTTCCCTTCTTTCCATCCATAAAACACCCATTTTGAGGCGATTGGAATACCGCTGATATTTTTATAATCTAGATATTGTATAGCATGTGGGTTTTTTTCTGCTTCTGCTTTTTCTGATTTTAAGGTAACGATATAGGCTGCTTTTTCTATTAAATTAGTTTTTGCATTGGCGTAAACAACATACCAATCATCAGGTGCATCGCCGGTGCCCGAAGTAAAAGTTAATTTTTCAGTAAGGTAGTTTTTGCTGTCTTTTTCGGTATTGTTGTAGGCTGTCCAAATGGTACCTTTATCGGCTACTTTATAAGGAAACAAGAAAAAATAACTCCAGGTGTAGGCATCAAATCGCACGGCTTCGGCATTAGGAAGGTCTTTAGAATAAAAAACTTTATCTTGATCAAACAGTATTTTTGCACCATTTGCATATTCAATGCTACCTTTGCTAGAGTTGGTAAGTAAAGTCATTTTAGCATTAACTCTCTCGGTTCCACCAAATTCTAATTTCAAATCAAATTGAATAGCTTCCTTTTCTAAAAAATCTTTAGTTTGGTGTGCTTTAGCAATTTGATCTGTAAAAACTAGTTTTTCTTCTTTGGGTTTACAACTAGAAATAACGAGCACGAAGGTGCATAAAAGTAAAGTTTTTATATTCATTTTTAAAGTAATTAAAATCTTGTTAATAAATTATTTTTTTATGGCTTAAAATACGTTCTATCTTGTGGAATACTACTGCAATTTTGAACTTTAACAAATATAATATTTAGTTGCCCTAGTACCTTAGAATTGTTGTTAATTATTTACTAATTTCCCTCTAAAATGGCTCTCTAAAATGGATGTATCTAGTAATGTTTTAGTTAGAAAAAATGAATTTAAAGTTTTGTTAGTCAATTGATTAGTTTAAATTGAATCGAGAGTAAAGTTTGGCAATAGGAGGTATGTTTTTTATAAAAAAAAAACAGTCGCAAAATAGGGTTTGCGACTGTTGATTTTAACAACCAAAAAGACGATCTCGGTTAGTGTTACATTAATTTACAAAAGTTTTATGGTACTAAAACTTTGTCTATGATGTGAACAACACCGTTCGTACATTGAATATCAGGAATTACCATATTTGCAGGAGTTGTGATTCCGTTACTTTTTACTGTAAATGTTCCGTTATTGAAAGCACTGTAAGTAAGAGTACCACCACCTGCAGTCATTGCTGTTAAAGCCGTTTGTTCAGATGTAAATTTTCCACTACCGATAGCGTGGTTCAATAAAACAGTTCGTAAAAAACCTGCGTCAGCTGCTGATACTGCTGCTGCATTTGGGAAACCTGCTGCAATAAACGCTGCATCAGTTGGAGCATAAATTGTGAAGTTTGCATTAGGATCAGAAAGAGTTCCCGCTAATCCAGATTTTACTACTGCTGCTACTAAAAAGGTAAGTTCTGGTTTTTTAAATACACCACCACCAGCAACTGCTTGTGCAGATGCAACGATGTTAGCACCAGTTGCAAGCATCACTTTGTCAATTGCATGAACCGTACCATTGCTAGCAGACACATTTGTCAAAATAATTTTTGAACCATTAATGTATAAGTCATTTCCTCTTGCAACGAAACGTCTTGTTAGACCTTGTAAAGCAGAACCTGAAGTTCCACCAGCCATAAATTGAGCAGAAAGAAAGTTTCCGTTTGAAACATGGTAAAGTAATGTGTTAGTTAAAAAGGTATTGTTTAATGCACCTAGGCTTCCTGCGTCAACTAAACCTAATCGTGCAAATGCATCATTAGTTGGAGCAAATACGGTAAAGTTTCCTGCCGCATCACCAGCATTTTTGTTACTCAATACTACTGCTACACCACCTTGGATAGCTGCTGCTTCAAGCGTACTGAAAGCTGGATTTGTTACTGCAATATTTGCAATAGTTGGTTTTTGGTCAGCATAATCGTTGTTACATGATACCAATGTTGCTAGTAAAGTAAATGCTAATAAAGCACTTTTTATATTTGAATTTTTCATGTTCTTAATTTAAATGTTCTTAATTAAAATTTATAGACTAAAGCACCGTAGTAACCTGTTGCTTTTCCAATATTTCTACCTTCTATAATAGTGCTTGCTCCACCGGCTACACCTATAGATTTGTAAAGAGGTGCATATAAATTCACACCCACTTTAGTGTAGTCTACTCTAGTTGCTGGAAAAAATCCTTGAAAACCTTCAGCTAAGATATCAACTCCACCGTTCGTTTTTTGGCCAGCTATATAAGCATCACCGTAAAATTTAGAAGCAGCATATCCTAATTTTAGTTCTGATGTTAAAGAATAAGGAACATCATTTGAAGCTAAATTGATGCCAAATTGTCCAGAAGCAAAAATTCCAGAATCCATTTTGAACATGGCAAGTCCAAGAGCATTAACAGTTGTACTTCTGTTTCCAATCGCGATAATCGACTGCAAACCTTCGTCAGCTCTGTAAGCGCTTATTGGTGTTCTCAATCCTACAGCACCAATTAATCGTAAAGAAGATTTTCCGAAGTTATGGTAGTAAGGGTTGTACTTTAAATAAAATGAAACATCTTGAAGACCACTTCTTTTATTTGAAAAATTAAGATTATTTAATACTTCTTGTGAAGCATTACCTTCAGCTGAAATGTAAGGAAGTGAGAAAACAAGATCTAATTTGTCAGATACACCATAAGTGGCATAAATGTTCGTACTGTTTATTTGAACTTTGTTAAAAACAGGAACTCCTTCTGTTTCCATTGGTACTAAATAAACTTTGTCGTATTGTTCCGAACTGTAAGAAACCGATATATTACCTTTTCCTTTTCCTTGCATAAATCCGCTAATAGGACTTTGAGAATGAGCTGTGTTCACATATCCAAATGCCGTCACTGCCAAAATGAATAATAGTTGTTTTTTAATCATAATATTTAATTGTTTTGTTATACTTACTATCATTTACGTGAATTAAATAGTCTTGGTTTTAAAAAAGATAAAAAAAAGATAAATATTTACTAAATAATTGTATTTCAGTAGTTTAAATATCGATTAAAATGCAACAACAGTTGTTTTAATAATTAAAAAGCAAATCAGTATCGGTGTTTTAACCTATTTGTCTAACGTACCAAACACTCATTTGTTTACTGATGTGCATTTCTATAAATTATGTTGGACCTGTAACTTAATTGGATGTAAAGTTTACAACTTAGTTGAAAAGCGGTTTGCAAATAAATTGTAGTATAAACCATTCCTGTATTTTTTATAATTGTTAGTCGCTCCCAAAAAAAAGTAAGACTATAAGCATGTTATAGTCTTACTTGAATTAGGTAAGTAGCAAAATGCAAATTTTTTGTAGGACATAAATTTCATCAGTCTCTTGATAAATCAATATTGATTTGTTAAAGGGCATAAAAATTTATTCATTCAAGTTCCAATTGTACTCTTTAAATGTTACTTGAGCGTTACTGCTGATTTTCGTACTACTAGATTGGTTCAGAAAATCGATTACGCCACCTTTGCTTTTGAAATCACCAGCAAACCAATCAAATATTTTTGAAACTTCGATTTTACTAGCTGTGATTGTATTTTTAGATTTATCATTGATAAAACTTTTAGTAGCAGTTTTTAATTGTTGCTCTAGTTTACCTTCAGTATAGGCTTCGTTTAGTAAGTTAGGGCAAGATACAGATGCACAATTAATAGCAAAGTGAATGCGAGGTTCGTCCATTTTACGAAGAATTTCATTCTCTATCCCCTCTAGGCTGTATTTTTTACCTTCTAGTGTAATAAATTTTTTACCCCAAGGATCATTGATGTTTTTGATACTTTTTGTAGGATAGTTATCAATTATTAATTTTACTGTAAATGCATTATAGGCATTAATCCAGTAAGCAAGAGTTGCACTACGTGACCAAGATTTAGTAGGTACAGCTGCTGCTAACTCACTTAAATAGGCTGATAGAGCTTTACTATCTTTTTGAAAACCCTTATAATTAACTGTTCCGTTTTTCGAAACATTTTTTTGTAGCAAACTATTCCAATTAGCATGGTTGATGGCTGCTGCTTCCATTTTTGATTCCGCAACCATTGTTTTAGTTTTTGCAACTGCAGCTACAACCGCTTCAGGTGCAGTTTTTTCAGTTATAGTAGCTGCTTTTTCAGTAATAGTAGTAGTTGCAGTTCCGTCTACTACTGCCGTCGTTACGGTTGCAGTATCTATTGTACTAGCTGTTGTTGTATCTGCGGCGGTGTAAGTCTCAGTTGCTGTAGGAGCCTCTGCTGCGTTATCTTTGGTTTTTCCACAAGAAAGGAGTGGTAAAAAAGCTATAGCTAAAAGTAAATTTTTCATAGGTTATTTTTTTATTAATGTTTAAAAAGAAAGAAATTGGTTTCTTGCTTAAGGGTTTTATTTTTTTAATGGATATAATTCTTGTTCAAGGAAATTTTGTGGAAATGTGGTTTCATCTTTAAAACCAAGTTCAATATCTCTACCGTTGGAAGGAATATAGTTGGTGTTGAAAATGTAATCCCAAATACTTAATGATATTCCAAAATTCACTCCGTATTTATTTGGTATTTCTTTACTGTGATGCCATATGTGCATTTTTGGATTATTGAATAAATATTTAAAATACCCATAGTCCCAACCTAAATTAGCATGATTTAGATGTCCGATAGCTATTGTTATGAAATGTACGATAAAAACGTCTTCAAGGTTTACGCCTCCTATTAATATAATTGGAATGTAGAGTAGCGATTTGTACACTATTGGTTCCATCCAGTTGTATCTAAAATGGGCTGCAAACCCCATTTCCTTGACACTGTGGTGCGTTTTATGAATTTTCCATAAGAAAGGTACACTATGCAATAATCGATGTACATTCCATTGTAAAAAATCGCTAATGATAAAAAATAAGAGCAAAGCCATTGGTTTAGACAGAGATGAAATAGAAATCAATTGAATGGACGCTAGTTCAAGACCAAAGCTTTTAAGAACATCATTAATTATTTCCTCTGTAACATTAGATAAAGCGATCAGAAGGATTAAGTTCAACAGAAAAAAGTTGAAAAACAGGTAAAACAAATCCAACCAAAAGTCCTTCCTAAAGATCGCTTGTTCTTTTCTCCATGGAAAACTTATTTCTAAAAGCCAAACTACCAGTGAAATGGCAATCAAACCATAAAAATAATTATCCCATTTCCAATACAAAACCTCGGTTTTTAAGTAATTGAAATAACCGCTGTACGAATTTATAAATAGCTCACTGTATTTTTCCATTTTTTGATATCTTAGCTTTGCTCTTGCTTGCTGCTTGTTTACTATTAAAGGATTTTACTACTTGTAAATTAAAAGTATTGCAGCTTAATTCTCATAAACTTTAATCCCTTTTTCTAAGTATTCACTCCATCTTTTATTGTAGGTATGAACACTGTCAGTCACTTTATTGTTGTTGTTCACTAAAGTACCTCCAGAATTTTTATACTCAAAAATTCCTCCGTATAAGTTGTAAACATTGGTATAACCTAATTTTACTAATTTTTCGGCAATTCGCTCGCTACGCACTCCAATAGAGCAATATACAACTATGGGAGTATTTTTATTTTCGATCTTTTTAGTAATCTTGGTTTTATCAAAATGGTTAAAACCAACATATATAGCATTCTTTAAGTGGCTGGTATTGTATTCCTTTTTTTCTCGAGCATCGACTACAATAGCTTTTGGTTTTGCTTGCAATTCCTGAACAGAAATGTAAGGAACCGAATTTTTGTTGAGTCTTTCTAGCTCTTTCCCAATCGTATTTTGAGCGGAACAAAATCCAGCAAGCAGGAGGGCAAATAAGGTTATTGTATATTTCATAATTGTTTTAGTTGTACGAACTGTTAGTATAGACGAAGGCTTTTATTAAAACTGACAACTACCTATAGTTTTTTTTTGCTTGCGCAAAATTATAGCAGTTGGAAGTACTCCTTCTTTTTTGAAATAGCTCTTTTTTTATAAGCTAGTTACTTTGTACAAAATTACGTTAAACTATACTGCTAAAGTGAGTTGAGTAGGAAATATTTAGAAGTTTAAATAAAACAAGGTCAAGCTGCCTCTTGTTTTTTTTCTTAAAATTTTCTAGTGCAAAGCGTTTAACAATATCGAATGATTTTAGTTTCTAAATGTCTATAACTAAGATACGAAATTGTACTAGCTTTAGTTTTGAATAGGTTTTAACTATCAGTAGGGTAATTAGTTCTAGTTGCTCGAAAAACTATGATGGTACGATATGAAATTGATAATAATAGTATTGTGGAAATAGAGTAGGGTTGGCTAAATTGATTCTAATAAACAAACGGCAAGAGTTTTCAAATTCAGGTGTACGAACATTTAGTTATTTATAATTGGAAGGATAGAATGCTGCTTTCCTATTGCTAGAATTGATCGCTCGTTTTATTTCAAACGAAATATGGACTCTTTGTGAGTCCAACTTGTTTTAATTGTTGTGGTTGTAAATTTTGGTTCTGATTTAGTTTCAGCTACTGTGCCTCGAATCTTTTTGCTGTTTCAGCTAAAAAAATCGCTAGCTTGTGGCTGAATTTTATTTGTCTTGTTGCTAGGCTTCAATCTGGAGGTTATTGATGATTAAGTTTTCATCAGTAGTAGCGTACTGAGATTAATTTCTTAGTTCCGGATTGTAGAAGTAATGATGTTTGAAAATAGGGATCGCTCAATGCAATTTATAATTAATGAGATGACCACTAATCATCCCAATTCCTCCAATTAAAACGAGAGGCGAATTGATAGTAAAAAATGCTTCTAGAATGACACCTACAATCACTGTAATTATGGAGCAACTTAGTAGCACTTTCACAAGTAGTGGACTCGTACTAAAAATTATTTTCACGACCACACAAAACGAGATAAAGGCAAAGAAAAGATCCAAATAATGATTACCAGTAAAGCCCATGGGCAATATTATTAAAAGCGGGAAAACCAGGCAATGTATTAAGCATAAGGTTGCGCTGGATATTCCTAAAAGATCAAAAACGATAGTTGATTGTTTTTTCATGACTGTTTTATAATAAGCACGCGGCGTAATTTGCCGCATGCTTATTTTTTAAAAATTAATGTGCAGCACTGTTTTCATGACCAAATAAGGTGATGCTGTATGGTGTTGCCGAAGTTTTAATCTTCGTGGTACTTAGTGTCGAAAGGTTGACTTGTAATAACTCTCCCGTTGCTGGCGATGTTATGTACACAAATCGCTCGCTTAAAACAAGACTTGGTTTTTGAGTTGCCGTTTCTGATAAAGCTGGAATTACATTTCCATTTTTTACGGTCTGTAAAGTTTTCAAATCAAATAAAAGGAATTCACCTGAATAGAGTAAAACACCCAGTTTTGATTGATTGTAACTTGCTTTGCACTGTACGATTTTAGTACTTTCGATTAAAGGGGTGATACTGTTCGAAACTACATCAATCATGTAGGCTCCTTTAGCAGCAGTGTATCCAACAAATTTTCCGGTTGTAGCTGTTTCTAAAATAGTTCCAAACCATGCGGTTCCAAAATTAGTGGGATGCGGAATTAACTTCTGATTTCCGTTACTTTCTACTACCAAAATTCCGCTTGCTGATCCAAATACAGAATACGTACCGTCAGATGCATTTCCGTGAATACCATTAGTGGTAACTTTTGCAGAATAGAGCGTTTTTCCAGTACGATCGATCACTTTTACTTTTTCGGGTAAGCTTCCCTTTATAGAATTATCTTTTTCAGTTACAGCATAAGTTCCATTACTAAAAGTTGCCATAGCTCCGTGATGTGCTAATAAACCTGCGTTAATAGTTGTAAAAGAAGCATTTGTAGCATGCACATCTGATTCTTTAGCTAATGATAGCGTACCGTCACCATCATTGAAAGTTAGGATTTCGCCTAACTTACTTTTAAAGTGGGTAGGTAACAGAGCGCTTCCGGTAAGTGAACCAAATTTAGGAGTACCTTTTGTGTCCACATGATCTCCGTGGTATTCAAACCCGCTATCAAAAGTTTCCACTGTATTGTTGGCTCTGTGAATAATTCCTGCATATCTCCCAGACTCAGTAGTATATAAAGCTGATTTTGCAAATTTCGCATCAAAGAAACTCGCTGTACCCTCTCGCGGATTGATTAAAGATAACTGCTTAGTAGTTTCATCAGAAACTAAAACTCTTAAATATTTATACTCTTGTGTATCTTCGAGCGCAACTTCGTCTACAGCATCATCATTGCTACAGGAATATAAAAGAGGAGCTAAAGTAAATAAAAAGAATAATTTATACAATTTGATTTTCATTGTTTGGAGGGTTAAATTGTTGGTTACTTACTAATTTATAAAACAGAGATTGGGAATGTAACTTCAGCATCTGTGCTTCCACCCGCATTGGTAATATCTCCTGAAGCGACATTGCTAGCAGACTTATTTGGTTGGTGACGCAAAGTAATTTTCAATGTTCCAGAAGCGGCATTTGTTGTTGTAAATACAGATTGTAAACCTACAGGCAGTCCGTTTGCATCTAAATTACTAGCTGAAGTACCGTAAGTAAAAGCATTTAAATTTCCTGTTTTTTGATAAAATACTTGATGATCAACCCCTTCTTCAATAATTTCGAGAGTAATATCATCTACAGGATTAGCTAATTCATTTTTAAAGGTAAGCACCCCATTGTAGGTTTTGTTTTTTTCGAAGCTACTAGACACAGTAATAATGGGAGCATTGGCACCTTCGCCATCTAAATCTTTGTACTGCAAGGTAATTGCTGTTCCGCCACCTACTGGAGTATAGATCGCTGTTACCGTTGTGATTAACTCTTCCTCGTTTACAGGTGCGTCAGTACTATCATCATTACTACATGAAGAGAAGGCTACAACTGTTGCCACGATAAGTGCATACGATTTCAACTTGTTTAATTTTTGCATTGTTTTCATTTTGTTTGAATTTAAATTAATGTTTATAAAGTTTAATAATTGAATTTGAGTTGAATTTGGAAGCTTCGGCCTATTTCATCAGCAAAAAAGCGCTGACGGTTTAGGTAGTCTCGGTACGAAACATCCATAATATTTTGAACAGAAAACGCTACTGTTGTACTCACTTTTTTAAAGCTGTTGAATTTCATCTCTGAATAGAAATGCAGTAAGTGGTAAGCGGGTGGAGGCGTACTGATATCTACAATTACAGATTGAAACTCATTGTTATTGATGATATTAGTACTAAAATTATTGTTGGCGTACCTATTTTGTCTCGTTACAATCTCGCTCTTAAGTTCTAGTAATAGTTCGTGCCATTTTTTCTTAGAAAAGGTAATTTTATTGTACAAGTTAAGCGGCGGCATGTCAATCAAAGGTTGGTTTTCAGTGCGATCATCTCCTTTTACATACGCCATAGCAAAACTATGCTGCCATGAATCGTTGATTTTCCATTGTGTTTGAAGGTCTATTCCAAGTAGTTTAGCATTTGTTTGCTCGTATTCCCAGACCGGAAAAGCGCCGCGAATTGTTGTCTCAAAACCCACAGGTTTTAGATAAATGTAATTTTGAATATAATTGATATACGGGTTTAGTTCGATAGAAAACTGATTGATTTTTTTTCGAATAGTTAGCGATAATTTGGTAGACTGTTCCTTTTTTAAATTCAAATCGCCTAGTTCGATTACTCCTGTTGAGTGGTGCAATCCATCACTAAAATATTCAGAAGGGTTAGGATTTCTTGAAGCAAAACTCGCATTGGCAAAAAAGTGCCAGTTAGTAGTAGTTTTCTTTTGAATCCCAGCACTTGCGGATAGATTGTGAAAAGTAAAATTCGGTTTTGTCAACCATTGCGTACCAAAATCTTCAGTTATAAATTCCGGAAACGTGCTATCATAACCGCGTTCTTCCCATCGTGATTTTTGGTAGTACTTAGTTGCATCAATTTTCGAAAAGTCATATCGCAAACCACCATCAATAGTAAAATCATTAGCCAAGTGGTAAGTTGCAATTCCGTAGGCACCTAAATCTATTTTATCATAATTAGGGATCAGTGGGCGTATTCCAGTTGCGGGATTAGCATAGTTGTTTTGAAAACTACCTGTAACACCCGTTTTTAAGTTCCAGTCGTGTGCTTTCTTTTGGAAATCTAAGGAAAGTGTGCTTGTTTTTAAATCCAAATCTAAGGCTGCGGTGGTATTAAACTGGGCGCGACGCACATCAAATTCCAATCTTCTGTTGTATTGATATGCATATTGAACCGCTAAGGAAGCCGATTCGTTAAAATAGTAATTGAAATTAATTTTGGCGATGTGGTGCGTTACATCCTGTTTTGGATTATTAATAGTATAAGAGAAATCATTTATAATCGCAGGAATTTTGTTGTTGATTGATTGGTAAAGATCATTCACATTTCCGGTATGGGAAGCGCTTAAAATTCCAATAACCGATTTGAAATAACTATACGATGCACTCACATTATACTTTATGGCGTCGTATTTAATATCTCCCGAAAAACTAGCTCCACGATTTGCAGTATTCGATAAAATATAATCAGGCGCTGTTTTGTCACCAATGTATTTAAGGGTAGTTAGTGCGTTATAGCTCCATCCGCTGTTATTACCTTTATGGATACTCGAACTAATCGAACCTCCTTTTCCATTGGTATCATAGTTCAGGATTGTTTTACCAAATAAAGTATCCTTCTTACTGCTAACAGGTTCAATTAGTACTAGTCCGCCAATAGCATCACCGCCATATTGTAAGGCCGAAGCTCCCTTAATGACCGTTATTTTATTAGCACTGTTAATGTCAAAATTGGGCGCATGTTCAGAGCCCCATTGTTGGTCCTCCAGTTTTACATTGTTATTTAAAATGGCGACTCTGCTGCCATATAAACCATTAATTATTGGTTTTACGACTGCGTTTCCAGTCTTTAGAGTAGATACACCAGCCACTTCAGATAAGGCATCTCCTAGAGATTGATTGCTGTATTTTTCTATCGTTTGTAGGTTGACAAGCTGAGCAGGGTTTGAGCTGTTATCCGTTTTTGCTTTTGCCTGAACAACAACCTCGTTTAATTTAGTGGTATTGATTTGAAGCCTAAAATTAAGGGTTAAACTGCTTTTCAAATCAACAATAGTATCTAAATTTTGGAAACCCAAGTACGATATCGAAATAGCAGTTTTTCCGAGAGCTAAATCGTCAATTACATAACTACCCGATAAATCGGTTCGCGTTGTTTTGTTACCAATATGTACATGGATATTTGAGGCATTTGATTGCCCTTCTAGCGTTATTTTTCCACTGATAGCGTGCTGCGAATAAATGGTATTGCAAAAAAGTATCAGCCAGAAAAAAATCAAAATTTTCTTTGACATTTGTTCGTTTTAAAATAGATAAAGCCGACCTACCTTGGTGTAAGGAGATTTGTTTTGTGTTATTTTAAACAGCTGGTGGTGCCCTCAAAGAGAAAAGACTACCGGTAAAGAAGGTGAAATTTTGAGTGGAGACTACTGCGTTAATAGTGTTGATAGCAGTAGTTTTAATAAACTGAAATAAGAAGAAATCAGTAGTGGTAAAGCAGCTAAACTGAAAATCACAAGCAGCACATTTTAAATCAAGTGTATGATTGTGTGTTACTTCAGCTTTGTTTGTAGAAGCTTTTTGGTTTGCAAATTGCTCTGTATTGATTTCAGATTGGTGCACATAAGAATGTATCGACTGAAACAGTACCGAAAACAGCACTGTAAGCGAGAGTACAAAGTTAATTATGGCAATTTTCTGTTTCATTAATCGTAATGCAATACTTTATTGGTGGTACATTTAAGTGAAGTTTTCTAACTACCTACTTTTAGCTTACCTTTGCTTAATGCAATTATGTTGCAAATATATAAATCTTATTCTTAAATGCAACCTTGTTGTGTTTAAATTTATATTCAAATGAAAAATACTAGAAACACCACAGCGAAAGCGGCAATTTTTGAACTAATAAAAAATTCAGAAGTTGCTTTATCACACGCTGAAATACAGGGCCTAAACCAAGATTCGTGTGATAGAGTGACGATTTATCGCATTTTAGACCGTTTGACTGCTGAGGATGTTATTCATAAAATTGTAACACCATCGGGTACTGTCAAATATGCTGCCTGCCATCATTCTGACCATAAAGAACATCACCACATTCATAATCACATGCATTTTAATTGCGAAGTATGTCAATTGGTTACTTGTTTAGAAAACGTAGAACCTGCTTTTAAACTACCAAGTAGTTACCAAGTAAAGCAGGTGAATTTTACAGTTACGGGAGTTTGTCCTTCTTGCAATGAAGAAAAAAAATAATATTTTTTTATTGTTTTTTAAGGAAGATGTAAGCGGGTTTTCACTCAACAGACTTGTCTTATTTTAAAATAACCATAGACAAGTACCATTTTAAAAAGGTAAATATTCCCATAAAAACAAAACCCGTGCAAACAGTGCGTTTTCAAGGGTTTTTTAAGGTACAAAATGGGGTTGTAAAAGAACTTTACATTTTTGTTATCAAATTTAAAGAAGGCTTTTACGGGAGAACTACTGTTTTTTTATCTGATATTCTAACAAAGTTTAGATTTATATAACGCAAAATGTATTTTTTGAAGACTGCAAAAATCTGATAAACAAATCGATACGTAATTAATTTTTAGTTAGGGGAGTTCCTGTTAGTAGTAACTATTTTATCTGGGCGGTAGACTGCCTTTGTATCAAACTTGTTTTAATGATTTTCGTCGAAAACTCGAATTCTGTTTTACTTTCCAACCTGTCAACAAGCATTTTTGTGGCCGTTTCGCCAATAAATTTCCCATGCTGACTTATGGTGGTTATGGTTGGGGTAACGTGCTGCGGTAATTTTCCGTTGGTAAAACAAATTAAGGACATTTCCTGAGGTATTTTATAGTTCATTGCTTTAACGAGTTCTAATGACTGTATGGCTGAACTTTCCTCTAAACACAACAATCCATCAATTGATTTATCAGCAAGAACGATTTTCATAGCGGTTTCTAAATCTTCATTTTTGGCAAGACGAACAATGATTTTTTCGTTTACGGGAATATGGTGATCTGTTAGTGCTTTTTTATATCCTTGAACACGCAGTTTTCCCACGCTTAAATTATCAATTACTGACACAACAGCAATATTCTTGCAGCCTGTTTTGATTAGGTGTTCCGTGGCATGGCGGGCTCCTTCAAAATCGTTAACGATTACTTTATCACATATGATTTCATCAGCAATCCGATCAAAAAGTACGATTGGAACCCCTTCATTTATGGCGTCAATTAAATGAGAGAAGTTTTCATTGACCTGTGTTTCCTCGGCAATCGAAATAATAAAGCCATCGATAGTACCACTTTTTAATAATTCAACGGTATGGACTTCCTTCTCATACGACTCGTTCGAAATGCATGAAATCAAGCTATAACCCAGTTCAGAGGCTTTTTCTTCGATACCTACAAAGACCTCGGTAAAAAAGCTATTCATAATATTCGGAATAATAATGCCTAATGTTTTTGTTTTTTTATTCAAAAGACTCAATGCTACTTTATTGGGTTTGTAGTGATGCACTTTGGCAAATTCTTGAATTTTTTCCTTGGTTTTTAAACTGATGTCGTGGCTATCGTTTAGCGCTTTAGAAACCGTTGCAATAGATACATTAAATTCGGCTGCGATTTGTTTTAATGTAATTTTTGGTATCATTTCGGATTGGTATTGGTTTTAAAAGCTGTGCTAATTTAGAATAAATTATAGTCATTTTCAATAATAATAAGTTGTTTTTATATCCTCTTTTCTTGCGTTAAACTAGTTGTACAAGAAAGTTACTTAAACCTTTACGTAACCAGCTCGTCCTTTCTCTTTTTAATTAAAAATAGCTGTATATCTAATGATATCAACAGTTTACATGGTTTTGGTTTTTGAGGTTTGTCTTGGGGTAAAATCGCAACTAAATTGCTGATAATGTATTTTTATACCTAAATAGTAATGAATAATATATTTTTGATAGCATAAAAAAAGAGATTAAATAATTATAATAGGATATAATTTGTATTACATAGGATTTGATATTGGAAGTTCATCAATAAAAGCAGCTATTGTAGAAATTGCTACCGGAAAAAGTATTGGTGTAGTGCAGGAGCCGGAAACAGAAATGGAAATGGTGGCCTTAAAAAACGGTTGGGCAGAACAAAAGCCAGAAGAATGGTGGATGCATTGCTGTAATGCCGTAGCCAAATTAAAAAAGAAATATGCTATTTCTAGAACGCAAATCAAAGGAATTGGGATTTCGTACCAAATGCATGGTTTGGTTTTGGTAGATAAAATTGGAAACCCTTTGCGCAAATCAATTATTTGGTGCGACAGTAGGGCGGTTGCCATTGGTAATGAAGCTTTCAATACCATTGGTACAGAAAAATGTAGTTCTCATTTACTAAATTCTCCTGCTAATTTTACGGCTTCAAAATTGAAATGGGTAAAGGACAATGAACCTGAAATTTACAGTCAGGTTTATAAATTCATGCTTCCTGGTGATTATATCGCTTATAAATTTTCGAATGTAATCAATACGACGATTTCGGGATTATCTGAAGGGATTGTGTGGGATTTTAAGAAAGATACTGTTGCTGCTTTCTTATTGGAGTATTATGGTATTGACGCTGCTTTGGTTCCAGATATTGTAGAGACTTTTGGATTACAATCTAAAGTTGACGATAAAGGAGAGCAAGAAAGTGGTTTGGCCGCAGGAACTCCTATTTTTTACAGAGCAGGTGACCAACCAAACAATGCTTTATCGCTAAACGTATTTAATCCTGGAGAGGTGGCTGCTACAGGAGGAACTTCAGGAGTTGTTTATGCTGTTACTGATAACTTGTCAGGAAAAGAAAGTACTCGTGTGAATAATTTTGCACACGTTACCTATTCAAGAACGAACCCTAGAATTGGAAAATTACTCAATATCAATGGAGCTGGAATTCAATACCGTTGGCTACTAAATAATTTGGCGGTTAGCTCTTACGAGGAAATGAATTTGCTGGCTGCTGAAATTCCAGTAGGTTCTGATGGAGTTTGCATGCTTCCTTTTGGGAATGGAGCTGAAAGAATGTTAAATAACAAAGATATAGGCACACGATTACTCAATATCAATTTAAACAACCATAACAAAGGACACTTATGTCGTGCAGCCTTGGAAGGAATTGCATTCTCCTTTGTCTATGGAATGGAGATTTTAAAAGGTGATGGTGTTGCCGTACATGTTTTGAGAGCAGGAAACGATAATTTATTTCGGTCTGAGATTTTTTCGAATACAGTTACGACCCTTATTGGTCATGAAATAGAAATTTATAATACGACCGGAGCAATAGGAGCAGCGAGAGCTGCAGGACTTCACGAAGGTGATTTTGATACATATGGAAAACTCATCATGGACAACGATCATGTGATGACTTACATGCCTTTTAAAGATAAGACACCCTATTTGGCAGCATTCGAACGTTGGAAAAAAGAACTAGAATTAATAATTAATAATTAATAAATAAAAGATAACATGGCGACTTTAGGAAATAAAGAATACTTCAAAGGGATAGGCGAAATCAAATTTGAAGGTAAAGAATCAGACAATCCATTAGCCTTTAAATATTACAATCCAGAGCAGATGGTTGCAGGAAAAACAATGCGAGAGCATTTTAGGTTTGCCATTGCATACTGGCATACCTTCTGCGGACAAGGTTCTGATCCGTTTGGACCAGGAACGCAACGTTTTGAGTGGGATAAATCAACTGATGCCGTTCAAGCAGCTAAAGATAAAGCAGATGCCGCTTTTGAATTTGTTACTAAAATGGGATTTGATTACTACTGTTTCCATGATTATGATTTAATAGAAGAAGGAGCAACTTTTAAAGAATCTGAAAAACGAATTGTTACTATTACTGAATATCTGAAGGAGAAACAAGCCGCTTCGGGTGTGAAATTACTTTGGGGGACAGCAAATTGCTTCTCAAACCCTCGCTATATGAATGGTGCGGCAACTAATCCTGAATTTGATGTTTTAGCACGTGCAGGCGGACAAATAAAACTAGCTCTTGATGCTACAATTGCTTTGGGTGGTGAGAACTATGTGTTTTGGGGCGGACGTGAAGGATATATGTCTTTGTTAAATACTGATATGGGAAGAGAATTAGACCATATGGGACAGTTTTTGAGAACGGCTCGCGATTATGCTCGTGCTCAAGGTTTCAAAGGAAACTTCCTTATTGAACCTAAACCAATGGAGCCTTCGAAGCATCAGTACGATTTTGATACCGCTACAGCGATAGGCTTTTTACGTGCTCAAGGCTTAGAAAAAGATTTCAAAATTAATATCGAAGTAAATCACGCAACACTGGCGCAGCATACTTTTCAACACGAACTTGACGTTGCTGCTCAAGCAGGGATGTTAGGTAGTGTGGATGCGAATAGAGGAGATTACCAAAATGGCTGGGATACTGACCAGTTTCCAAACAACATTCAAGAAACGACTGAGGCGATGTTAGTATTTCTAAAAGCGGGTGGTCTTCAAGGAGGAGGTGTTAATTTTGACGCTAAAATCAGAAGGAATTCAACTGACTTAGAAGATGTTTTTCATGCACACATAGGTGGAGCAGATACTTTTGCAAGAGCATTATTGACTGCTGATCGAATCATCACTTCTTCTGCTTATGAGAAAATGAGAAAGGACAGATACAGTTCATTCGATTCCGGAAAAGGAAAAGAATTTGAAGAAGGAAAATTATCAATGGAAGATCTCTATAAAATAGCACATGAAAACGGAGAACTAGCTTTAAAAAGTGGAAAGCAAGAATTATTCGAAAATATAATTAACCAATATATTTAATTTTTAGAAGCAACCTACAAGCATGGAGAGGTAGTTTACTGTACTGCTTCTCGATGCTTTTTTTAAGATTTAGTAAGCCAATCAAACCGATTTAAATTACTATAATACAACCAATTTAACTAACCATAAATACAAATACAATTATGTCTACAACTTCTAATTCGGCCTATTTATGGCGACTTACTTTGGTAGCAACGCTAGGAGGACTGCTTTTTGGATACGATACTGCAGTTATTTCAGGAACGGTAAGCTCGCTAGAAAAGTTTTTTGTTCTTCCTTTTGGACTGTCCGAGGCAGCGTCGAATGCGCGATTAGGCTTTTTAGTTTCTAGCGCATTAATAGGTTGTATAATTGGAGGTGTTTTTGGAGGTGTAATAAGTAAAAAGTTTGGTCGTAAAAACGGATTAATTTTAGCTGCAGTTTTATTTTTGATTTCAGCTTTGGGTTCAGCGATGCCGGAAATGTTTGTTCGACCAATAGGGCAAGCTGATCAATCTTTTTACACTCTTTTTATAATTTATAGAATAGTAGGAGGAATTGGTGTGGGACTCGCTTCGATGTTATCACCTTTATACATATCTGAAATTGCGCCTGCAAGCAGCCGTGGTAAGTTGGTTTCGATGAATCAATTTGCAATCGTTTTTGGGATGTTGGTGGTTTATTTTGTGAATTATTTCATTGCTCGTCAAGGAGATGCAAGTTGGTTAAATACCATCGGATGGAGATGGATGTTTGCTTCAGAAGTAGTTCCAGCGGTGTTGTTTTTAGTGTTTTTATTTTCAGTTCCGGATACTCCTCGATCATTAGTTTTACAAAACAAACCTCAAAAAGCGCTAGATGTGCTTGTAAAAGTAAACGGATTGGAGGCTGCGCAAATAATTCTGAAGGATATTGAAAATACTGTAGCCTCGCATTCTGGTAAATTATTTTCATATGGATTACCAGTGATTATTATTGGTATTCTTCTCTCTGTTTTTCAGCAATTTGTAGGGATTAATGTTGTGCTGTATTACGCACCAGAAATTTTTAAAAGTATGGGCTCGGGAACGGATACGGCACTATTGCAAACCGTTATTGTGGGAGCTATTAATTTAATATTTACCATTTTAGCGATACAAACGGTAGATAAAATTGGACGTAAACCATTAATGATTATTGGGGCATTAGGAATGGCAGTTGCTATGTTTGCACTGGGTACTTCGTTCTTTACACATTCTTTGGGCGTTTTTGCATTAATTTGTATGCTGGTATATGTGGCAGGATTTGCCATGAGTTGGGGTCCTGTAACTTGGGTGCTACTCTCGGAGATTTTCCCTAATAATATCAGAGGGAAAGCATTGGCAGTAGCTGTAGCAGTTCAGTGGGTAGCTAATTATTTAGTCTCTTGGACGTTTCCTATTATGGATAAAAACAGTGATTTAATTGCACTGTTTAATCATGGATTTGCTTATTGGGTGTATGGAGTTATGGGAATCTTGGCTACGCTTTTTGTATGGAAGTATGTTCCAGAGACTAAAGGTAAAACTTTAGAGGAAATGAACCAACTATGGGATAAAAAAGACAGTACTATTTAAACCAATCAACAATGCACTTTTAGGGTAATTGATGTAATTGCGAAACTGTTTTTTAGTTAATTAAGAAACAGAACAAAAATAGAACCTACGATTAAAGCAACTATGCCTAGCACAAAAAAAACAGACTATGATGGCTTCTGCAGAATTATATACAATCAAGAATAACATAGGAATGGAACTTGAAGTTTCAAATTATGGCGCGACAATTTGTAGTTTGAAAGTCCTAGATAAAAGGGGGATTCCAACCAATGTTGTGGTGGGTTTGGATCAAATGGAGGACTATTTTGATAGCGCTTATGCTGAGGCAAATTTGTATTTAGGCAGTAGTATTGGTAGGTACGCAGGGCGCATCTCTAAGGGTGGTTTTACGATTGAAAATGAAAGTTATAGTGTAGAAAATACAGATGGAGTTCATTTACATGGCGGTATAGGTTTTGATAAAAAGTTATGGGCCTTAAAAAACAAAACGGCTAATTCATTAATTTTAACCTACACAAGCCCACATCTTGAACAAGGTTACCCCGGCGCTCTTTCAGTTGAGGTACTATTTGAATTAAATGATGAGAATTGCTTTACGGTAGTTTATTCAGCAACTACAACTCAAGCTAGTCCGGTTAATTTAACGTGTCATCCTTACATTAACCTCAATGGGCATGGGACAATTTTAGAACATGAATTATGGATCAATAGTTCCCATCATTTAGAAGTAGATGAGAAACTATTACCAACTGGCACTATTTTAAATTCTACAAACACAGCATTTGATTATTCGAAAGCCTCAACCGTAAACAAGTCAAATTTCACTGGTTTAGACGATACTTTTGTTATGAACGAGGGCAATTTAAAGGCGAGACTAAGCGCGCCACTATCGGGAATAACAATGGCGGTATATCACAATCAGCCAGGAATGGTCCTTTATACTCCTAAGGAATTTCCGGAACTAAAGTTTAAAAATAAATTAGGATTAGGCCCTTTTCCTGCTATTTGTTTCGAACCTCAAAATTTTCCTGATGCACCCAATACTAGTACTTTTCCAAATTCAATTTTGCATCCTAATGCGGTTTACAAGAACAAAATTGTTTTTCAATTTGATGTAGTCCATTAGGATAGTAGGAGCTGAAACAATTTGTGGTAGTATGAATACGTTTCTACATAGAAACGTATGTCTTTTTAATTTTAAGGATAAACGATCTAGTTTTACATCAATTGTTGCTAAATATGCTTCAAATGTGGTTGTTGGTATCTGCTCCTCAGCCTTATATTTACCACCATGTATTTGTGTTTTTACTAAAAATTTGCTTTTATAATTATGATTTTATAAAATTTTTATATTTTTTACTGCGGATAGTGTTTTTACTAATAGGAAACTACAGTGCAACAAGTAAATTATAGTCAAAATAGCAATACATGTTGCATTTTTAGCTTCTTACGAGGGAGAAGTCCAGAGTTAGTAGGGTTTAATGGTAACTGATTTGATTTTAAAACTAAAGAATAATAAACTAAACTATAAACGAATGAATAAGCAAGTTCATACACTTGCGTTTGCCATGCTTTTTGTCTTGTCAAACGGAATTGCACAATCGAAAAAACATTTGGACACATCCAAACCAATTGAAGAGCGTATTACGCTTTTAATGAAAGAAATGACCTTAGAAGAAAAAGTAGGTCAAATGAATCAGTACAATGGTTCGTGGGATTTTACAGGTCCAAAACCGGTAGGCGGCTCTGAGGAAGAAAAATACATTCATATTAAAAATGGTTGGGTAGGTTCTCTTTTAAGCGTGCGTGGAGTTAAAGAAGTACGTGCAGTTCAAAAGATTGCAGTTGAAGAAACTCGCTTAGGGATACCTTTGCTTTTTGGTTTTGATGTAATTCATGGTTATAAAACATTAAGCCCAATTCCGCTGGCCGAGGCCGCAAGTTGGGACTTGTTAGCGATAAAAAACTCAGCTCGTGTTGCTGCTGATGAAGCAGCATCGTCCGGATTAAACTGGACTTTCGGCCCTAATGTAGACATTGCAAATGATGCACGATGGGGACGTGTAATGGAAGGTGCTGGAGAAGATCCCTACCTAGGAAGTGAAATCGCAACTGCCAGAGTAAAAGGTTTTCAAGGTGATCGATTGGACGATTTTACAACCATTGCTGCCTGTGCTAAACACTTTGCTGCCTACGGATTTGTAGAAGCTGGAAAAGAGTATAACATTGTCGATATGAGTAATTCTAAATTGTACAATTCGGTTTTACCACCTTTTAAAGCGGCTGTGGATGCAGGTGTACGTACTTTTATGAATTCATTTAATACCTTAAACGGAGTTCCAGCAACTGGAAACAGCTTTTTACAAAGAGATATTTTGAAAGGTGCATGGGGTTTTAAAGGTTTTGTAGTTTCGGACTGGGCTTCCATTGCTGAAATGGTTACACACGGATATGCTGCAGATGGAGCAGATGCTGCCAAAAAAGCGGCGATCGCAGGATCTGATATGGATATGGAATCACATATTTATGTGACGGAGTTGGTTTCTTTAGTAAAAAAAGGATTGGTAAAAGAGTCTGTAATTGACGATGCTACACGTCGCATCCTACGTGTAAAATTCGAATTGGGTTTGTTTGATGATCCTTATAAATATTGTGACGAAGCACGTGAGAAAGCAAGTATTGGAAATAAAGCACACAATGATGATGTCTTGGATATGGCAAAGAAGTCAATTGTTTTGCTTAAAAACGATAAAAATCTATTGCCATTGAAGAAATCAGGAGTAAAGATTGCTTTGATTGGTGCATTGGCTAGTGATAAAAATAGTCCTTTAGGTAGTTGGCGAATAGCGGCAGATGACGATACGGCTGTATCTGTACTTGAAGGAATGCAACAGTACAAAAACAATAGTTTGGTTTATGCTAAAGGAACAGAAGTTTCTACTAACAAGCAAGTTTTTGTAAACGAAGTCGAAATAAATTCTACTGACTTTTCTGGATTTGAAGCAGCAAAAAAAGCAGCAAAAGAAGCAGAGGTCGTGGTGATGGTTTTGGGAGAAATTGGTTTTCAAAGTGGTGAAGGTCGTAGTAGAACAGAACTTGGTTTGCCAGGGAACCAACAACAATTATTAGAGGAGGTTTACAAAGTGAATCCTAATATCGTATTAGTTTTAAACAATGGACGTCCTTTATCTATTCCTTGGGCAGCTGAAAACATACCAGCTATTGTTGAAGGATGGCAATTAGGAACACAATCGGGTAATGCGATTGCACAAGTGCTTTATGGAGATTACAATCCAAGTGGAAAATTACCGATGTCTTTCCCTAGAAACGTAGGACAGTGTCCTATCTACTACAATTCATACAGCACAGGTAGACCAGTAGATAAGGATAAAAATGTTTTTTGGTCCCATTATAGTGATGTCGAAAAAACACCTTTATATCCTTTTGGTTTCGGTTTGAGTTATACCTCATTCGAATATAAAAACTTGAAAATGAACAACAGTTCATATAAAAAAGGAGACAAGATTGAATTGTCAGTTGAGGTAACTAATACCGGTAGTGTTGACGGAAAGGAAGTAGTTCAGTTGTATATTAATGATGTTGCGGCGAGCATTGTTCGACCAGTAAAAGAATTAAAAGGGTTTGAATTAGTAGCTTTGAAAAAAGGAGAAACCAAAACGGTAAAATTCACATTAACAGAACAAGAATTAGGATTCTATGACAACCAAGGAAACTATTTAGTTGAACCCGGAGTATTTAATGTAATGATCGGATGGAATTCTAACGAGGGACTTACAAATAAATTTGAACTAAAATAGTAGTTAGAAAAGCACTTTGAACCGCTTATGGTTTTCAAAGTAGCTTGCCTACTACTGCAAATTATAACCTGGGCGCGATTATTTGTAATGTAAATAATCGAGCTCAGGTTTTTGACTTAAATGTAGATTTGGTATTTATTTTTAAACGAATTACTGTTTTTATATACAATATCGTTTTGCATCTTTTATTATTGTTATTTTCGAACAAAATTTAGACACTTACCTACCTATGACCAATAAATTACATTACGCTATTTGTACGCTATTTTTATTTGTCTCTGCATTAGTAGCCTCACAAAATAAATTTGAAAATTATCAATTTCAAAGTATCCCCGAGGCTAATTCGCAAAGGGCTATTTCATCTATTAATCAAGATGAAAATGGTTTCATTTGGGTGGGGACGAATGGTGCTGGATTATATCGTTACGACGGTGTGCATTATTACGGCTACGAATACAGTGCAAAAGTAAACGGGACAATCAATAGCAATTTAATTTATGCGACCTATGTTGATCGTAATAATAAATTATGGATCGGTACTGATGAGGGTTTATGCCTATACAATCGAGACCTGGATAATTTCACTAAAATAAATATTCAGGACGCTGTGGCAAAAGACTATGATGAGCCTATATCAGTCAAAACTATTGTGGAGGATAACCACGGAAATTTGATTTTAGGGACCTACGGTTTTGGTGTTTTTAAGTTAAATACTAAAACACTGCAAGTGGGTATCCTTAATTCAAGATTGCTAAAACAAAAAAATCTCCAAGTCAATTATTCTATAAAAAACAAGCAAGGAACAATATTTTTAGGTACTGGATTTGGCCTTTATTCCATTGATTCAAGCGGGAACGTAGCACAAGTCTACAAAGATAAGTTCAAAAAAGAGCCTATCAATTTCGAAATTGAAACATTGGCCTTGGATAGTTATGGTATGTTATGGGTGGGTACAACAAATCAAGGTTTGTTAAAAATTCAAACCGACATGGATAACTTTCATTACGATAACTATCTTGTTAGTAAAAATAAGATACTCTCCCTGATACAAAGTAAAAACGGAGATATGGTTTGTGGTACTGAAAATGACGGGCTACTTATCGTTAATCACAAAGGGCAAGTTGTAAAGCAATACTTGTATAGTAAATACAATAATTTCAGTCTCAAATCCAATTCTGTTTGGTCTTTGTACCAAGATAAAGAAAACCGACTGTGGTTGGGGTACTACAACAAGGGCTTAGGTGTTTTTGCTAAGCCAAACAATAAATTTAAAGCAGTTGAATCACTCTTAAATAATGAAAACTCATTACAAACTAGTTTTGTAACGGCAGTTGTGCGTGATAAAAGCGGAAAATTAATTATTAGTACAGAAGGAGGCGGTTTGGATATTTATGATCCAGCGACAAAAAAAATGATTCATGTTAACCAAAAAAACCAAAGCTATTATTCCGGATTATCTTCAGAGGATATACAGACTGTTTTCATAGATAGTAAACAAAATATTTGGGTTGGTAGTTGGAGCGGTGGGATCTATTTGCTAAAAAGCGGAAGCACTCGATTTATAAATTACAATACATCCAATACAGCAACATTGCGGTCCAATCGAGTATTTAGTTTCTCTGAAGACGCCTCTGGACGTATATGGATTGGAACTTTTATCAAAGGATTGCATTATTACGATCCTACCAATAATAGCTTCGTACATTGCGATACTAAACCATTTGTAGCCAGTGGACTTGATGTAGCTTACGTTCGAAAAGTATTTGTTGATTCAGATAACGATGTTTGGGTGGGTACTATTTTAGGATTATATAAAGTTCATGTTGAGAAACAAAATAGTTTTGTGGTTACATCCATGCGTGAGGCTATGATTAAGAATAGGACTAAACACAATAGTATTCAAACTATATTATCAGTGTATGAATCACGTGATAGAACGATTTGGATTGGTACCGATGGTGGTGGCTTGTTTAGTTACAATAAGAAATCCAAGTTGTTTTCCAACTACGATGATTTTCCAGGTTTTAAAGAGCGATCTGTACGTGCTATCATCGCTGATAATAGCGGTTGTTTGTGGGTAAGTGGTGGTATGGGCTTGACGAAACTCGATTTTAAAAATAAAAAAAGCACTAATTTTAACAAGGACGATGGTTTGATCGTTAACGAATTTAATAATAACGCAGTATTCAAAGACGATAGCGGACAGTTATATTTTGGAGGGTATGAAGGGATGAATTACTTTAAGCCCGAGCAAATTAAAAAAACGGATATATCGCCAACTTTGTATCTTAGTGACTTTCGAATTTTTAATAAATCGATTAATCCAAATGATGAGGATTCCCCTTTGTCGAAAGTGATCTCCCGTACCAAGGAAGTGATTCTTAACTACACGCAGTCAGTTTTTTCGATTGAATACGTGGGTATCAACTATAACTTTTTAAAGAAAAATCAATATGCTTATTACCTAGAAGGTTTTGAAAAAGACTGGAATTATGTCGGTAGCAATCGAGTGGCAACCTATACCAACTTAGCAGCTGGCACCTATGTTTTCAGGGTAAAAGCGGCCGATGCTGATGGATCGTGGTCAAAAAAACCTTTGGAATTAAAAATCAAAATATTGCCACCTTGGTGGAAAACAATGTGGGCTTACCTAATCTACTTTTCGATCATCGTGGGCATTGTTATCTATCTCAATAAAATTTACCAAAACCGATTCAAAGCCAAGCAAGCGATTGTATTCGAAAAAGAAAAAATCCAACAGTTAGAAAAATTAAACACTAAAAAACTACAATTTTTCACTAATATCTCGCATGAATTTAGAACGCCATTGACCTTAATTATTAATCCGTTAGAGGATTTGTTACGAACAAAAAAGTTACCTCCTGAGATTCACAGCAAGTTGGTTACCATCCATAAAAGTTCCGATCGACTTTCGAGATTGATTAATGAGCTGATGGATTTTAACAAGTTTCAATTCAATAAAGTGTTCTTACAAGTCAAGAAAATCGAACTCGTTGCTTTTACTGAAGAGGTAATTAGCTATTTTGATGAAGAGGCGATTGCTCGCAATATTACTATCGAATTTCATCCTTCTGTAGAGCGATTAGTCGATTGGTTGGATCCAAAAATGGTAGAGAAAATTATCTTTAATATTCTATCTAATGCTTTTAAATTCACACCCGATGATGGTTTTATCCGAATCGCAATAGATAAAGTAGAACCCGAAAACTTTTTGATTATTGATGGTGAAAAGGTACCCACTATTGCAATAACGATTAAAGATACAGGTTCAGGTATTCAGAAAAAAGATCTTAACAGAATCTTTGATCGCTTTTATCAAGTTAATAGCTTGAACAAAGTGTATTACGGCAGTACAGGTATTGGCTTAGAAGTTGTAAAAGAATTTGTAGAATTGCACAAAGGGTCTATTACTGTAGAAAGTCAAGTAGGTGAGGGGACGCAATTTACAGTTTGTTTTCCTTTAGGGAATTCTTTTTATTCCGATGCAGAGATAGTGGACGAAACCTATGTGATCGAAAAGCAAGCTTCAAAAAGGATATTAGCACCACTGACAAGTGATGAGGATGAGGAGAATGAAGAAGAAGAGATAGTAGAGAAAGTGTATACGGTTTTAGTAGTAGAGGATAATGCAGAGTTGCGAAATTATTTAAAACAAGAGTTAAGTAAAACCTATAAAGTGCTCGTGGCTTTAAATGGAAAAAAAGGATATGAAATAGCTGTTGAAAAACTTCCTGATTTAATCGTTACAGATGTTATAATGCCCGTAATGGATGGATTACAATTGTGTAAAAAGATTAAAGGGGATCTTAAAACAAGTCATATTCCGCTTTTGATGCTATCAGCAAAAGCAATGGTAAAAGACCGTTTAGAAGGTATTGACTCTGGAGCTGATTTGTATTTAAGTAAACCGTTTGAGATGGATATTTTGAAGTCAAGCCTTGCACAATTGATAACCAGTAGGCAAATCATGTTTAAAAAATTCTATAGCGGAATTACAAATAAAGGAAAGGAAAAAACGACCACATTGGATAATGAGTTTATTCAAAAGACATTGCAAATCATAACGGAGAACTTAAGTGATTCTCAGTTAAGCGTGGAGTTTTTATCGGCTAAATTATTCTTAAGTCGCAGTCAGCTGTATCGAAAAATAAAAACATTAACAGGAGTTTCAGTAAACGAATTTATCAGAAACGTGCGCTTAGAAAAAGCCAAAGAAATTATGACTAAGGGCTATTCGAGCGTTAGTGAAGTAAGTTATACAGTAGGTTTTACCTCACCATCCTATTTCACCAAATGTTATAAAATAAAATACGGCGATTTTCCTAAAAGGAGCTAAAAACACTCCAATCGTACCGATAGTAAAAAGGGTTTTAAATTTAATTTTAAACCCTTTTACTTTATATAAATATTACGAATCATTATAATTTAAGCCTGATAAAGTAAGGGTAATGAAAAAATAACACTCTTTTTTTTTCATAATGCTAATTTTAGCACTTTATTATCGAATATTATTGTCTTTCAGGTGCTTATCTTTTTGTTTTGAGCTGTTTATGCATCAAATGATTGTAAAAATGCATCATTTGTTGTTGTTTGAGGTATGGGTTTACAGTAATTTGCTTAAGAAATAAGTAGGATACTGTGTGCAGGCATCAGGTGTGTTTTAGCCTTGCAACCGCACAGTGAAAATTAATTCAAAACCAAACTAAAATAAACAGTAATCAAAAAGTAACCAATTTTATGAATCAAAAATTATTTAAAAAATTAGTACTACTAATTGTAATAATGTCTGGAAACTTGTTTTTCGCACAAACTATTAAGGGGGTAGTAACAGCGAATGGAACCACTTTACCAGGAGTGAGCGTTTTTGTTGAAGGAAGCAAGAACGGAACAAGTACTGACGCCAATGGAGCATTTGAATTAAATAATGTGGCCCTTAAAAGCACGCTAGTATTTAGTTATGTGGGATACAAGAATGTTGCCGTTAAAGCTAGTGCAACTATGAATGTGGTAATGGTTAGCGAATCTCAAAATTTAGAGGAAGTAGTTGTAATTGGATACGGAACATCGAAAAAGAAAGATGTGAATGGTGCCATTAGTTCTATTAAAGCTTCTGAGATAAAAGATAAGCCATTTACTTCAATCGATCAAGCATTAATTGGAAAAGCAGCAGGGGTAAATGTTACGCAAAACTCGGGTACACCAGGTGGTGGAATCTCTGTTCAAATTCGTGGAATCACTTCTATTAATGGAAATGAGCCTTTGTATGTAATTGACGGAACACCGGTATTTGCAGATAGAAACAATGACTCGTTTTCGTTTAGTGCATTGGGAGGTGGAAGTGGGCAAACGAAAAACTCTGCCTTATCTAATTTAAATATCGCCGATGTTGAAACGATAGATATCTTAAAAGATGCTTCGGCTACTGCTATTTACGGTGCCAATGGTGCCAATGGTGTTGTATTGATCACTACGAAAAAAGGAAAAAGAGGAAAATCGATCATTAGCTATGAATCTTACATTGCTTCTCAAGAAGCGTCGAAGTTTGTAGATGTTTTAAATTTGCCTGATTATGCTAGATATCAAGCTAAAATTTATCAATTAAACGGAGAACCAGTTCCGTTTCAATATCAAAGTCCTAGTCTTTTGGGTCAAGGAACAAATTGGCAAGATGCTCTTTTTAGAAAAGCGGCTATGTACAATCATCAATTATCGTTTTCAGGAGAAAAGGATGGAACAAGATATTATACCTCATTAAATTACTTTAACCAAGAAGGGATAGTCTTGAATTCTGATTTCAACAGATTGTCTATGCGTTTAAATGTAGACTCGAATGTAAAGTCTTGGTTGAAAATAGGAAACAACATGTCTATCAGTAAATCATCGCAACAAGTAGTTAGAAACGATGATAGAGGTGGTCTAGTAATGAATACGTTGAGACAGTCTCCTGAGTTACCGGTTCGATTTCCTGATGGTTCTTTTGCTGGACCAACAGGTAATGTAGGTTCATCGGCTAACGAAGCTACTAATCCAATTGCGTTATCACAATACAATAATGCTACTACTGAAAGATATAAAATAAACGGTAACATGTTTGCAGACTTTACACTGCTTAAAGGTTTAGTTTTCAGATCAGAAGTGGGTTATGACTTAAATTTTGGAAAAAATAGTGCCTTTGTACCTAAGTATACGCTTGGAAATGTAACAGAGTTGCTAAACAAATCCTTCAAACAACAAGATCAAAGTTATTATTGGAACGTAAAAAACTACGTAACGTATAATAAAACAATTAAGGATAACCATAATTTTACTGTTTTGTTAGGTCAAGAGGCTCAAGAAAGTAGGTACGAATATCTAAGCGGTTATAGAACTGGAGCTTTCTTAAACTCTGATTTCACTAATTTAGATTTGGGAGATATTGACACAGCATTAAATGGTAATGGTTCAGGTCGCTGGTCTATGGAATCGTACATATCACGATTAAATTATAGCTTTTCAAATAAGTACTCTTTTTCAGCTTCATTACGAGCAGATGCTTCTTCTAATTTTGGCCCTAACAATAAGTGGGGTTACTTTCCTTCATTCTCAGGAGGTTGGACAGTAAGTAATGAAGAGTTTTTTGAGCCGTTGGCAAAAACAGTAAACTATTTAAAAGTAAGACTAGGATACGGTGCAGTTGGAAACCAAAATATTCCAGCAAACAGGTACCAAACAATTTTGTCTCTATCTGCTTCACCATTTGGAGGTACTTCACCAACAATTGATAATTTAGGAAATCCAGACATCAAATGGGAATCATTAAAATCTTTGAACGCAGGATTTGAAGTTGGATTAGTTGACAACAAAGTTAAACTTGACTTTGACTATTACATCAAGAGATCATCAGATTTTTTAACGAAACAAATTAATGATGAGTCGAATCAAAGTGCCTTAAATTTCTTTTTGAATACAGGTGAAATAGTAACTAAAGGAGTTGATATTAGCTTAAACACTACTAATATTGAAACTACTGATTTTAGTTGGAACAGTTCAATAATATTCTCAAAGTATAATAATGAGCTTACTAGCTTTCAAGGCTTAGGTAAATCTTTACTAGGAAAAGTTCAATTCGACTTGTACACTATTACTAGAACAACTGAGGGTCAGCCCGTAGGTCAATTCTATGGGTATATCACCGATGGGATTTTTAGAAATGCCAAAGATTTGCAAGAAGGGCCTATACAAGAAGCTGGAACTGGGATAGGAGATATTCGATTTAAAGATCTTGATGGTGATGGAGAAATTACAGCTAGAGATCAAGCGCCTATTGGTAGTGCAATTCCTGATTTTACTTATGCCATTACAAACAACTTTAAATATAAGAATTTTAATCTTTCTGTTGTTTTACAAGGAAGTCAAGGAAACGAAATTTACAATTTTACCCGTCATTACATTGATGGTATTTATCCCGGTTTTGGAGATCGATATGGTAATGTAAGCACTCAAGTAAACAACGCTTTTGAGGTGGGTGTGAATGAAAACACGAATGTACCTCGAATTACACTTAATGACCCTAACGGAAATGGTAGGATTTCAGATCGTTTTGTTGAAGATGGCTCTTACTTAAGAATTCAAAATGTTTCTTTTGGATACGATCTACCTACTGAGATATTTGGTAAATCTATTTTTACTAAGGCTAAGATTTATTTAAATGTTCAAAACTTACACACCTTCACTAAATATTCTGGATTTGATCCTGCCTTAGGGAATTTAGATCAAAATGTAATTTTAAGTGGAATTGACTTAGGAAGGTACCCAGTTCCTAGAACAACATCAATAGGAGTTAATTTAGAATTTTAATAAAATAACCATAAAAAATGATTTTAACGTTAAAATAATAGTTATGAAAAAGCAATTTAACCACATTGTGATAGTATTACTGCTGGCAATAGTATCATTTACTTCTTGTACGAATGAGTTTTTAGATGCTCCGTCCGAGAATCAATTAACAGCCGCTGATTTACCGGAAGGAATCACTCCTTTTGATGGTATTGCTGAGAGCTTATATTTCAAGCCTTGGTTTACCTTTAATGACAAGTTTCTTATTGCGGTGGGAGACATGTATGCGGGAAATGCCTTTACCTTTGATGGAGCTTATTCTCAGTTTAAAGATGGACAAGTAACGTCACAAAATCCAATACTTACAGAGGGATATGTTTCTCTATTTTCAGTTGTTGATCAATCGAATAATTTAATGAAACTAGTCGAAGAGAGAAAAAGCGATTTACCGGAGGCTTCCTATAAAAATTCAATCGCCATTTCTCGATTCATGAGGGCGAACGCTTACTTTTATTTAGTCCGCACTTTTGGTGCAGTTCCAATCGTTGACAGAGCAGGAACAGCAGCGCAGCCAAAGAGGAATTTAGTAGCTGATGTTTACAAATTTATAAAGTTAGACTTGCAATATGCAATAGAGAACTTGCCAGAAACATCTGCTAAAAAAGGGTATGTAAACAAAACAGTCGCTATGGGAATCATGGCTAAAGTTCATTTGACTTTGAATGAATTTGTTGAATGTGCCGCTTTGACGCAACAAATTATGGGACGTCAATATTCATTAGTTCAAGATTACTCAACTTTGTTTAGTAGCCCTGAAAATAATAATAGTAGCGAGAGTATGTTTGCCTTACAGTGGAAAGCAATCGCAACACAATGGGGTACTCAAAATACAAATCAAGCCTATATTGTTCCTGCAAATTCAGGTATTACTGGTGGAGGAGATGGTTGGGGAGTATACTTGCCTTCGGTATCGTTAATTTCTAATTTTGAACCTAATGACGCTAGGAAAAAAAGTACGATCATGACCGATGGGGACTTTTATCCTGAATTACTAAAAAATAGTGGCGGATTCACCTACAAGAAAGTGTTGTCTTCTACGGGAGCTAATTTTAGAAAGTATATTGTAGGATCAGCAGCTGAAAGGAATGATGTGTTTTTTATGAGAACTTCGCAAAACACAAATATACTTCGATATGCTGATGTATTATTGATGCATGCCGAAGCGGTTTTAGCAGGAAACTCTTCTACCACTGTTGGATCAGCTTTAAATGCGTATAATGAAGTGAGAAAAAGAGCTGGTTTACCTACAAAAACAATACTTACAAGAGATGATTTGTTCAAGGAAAGAAGAATTGAATTTGCTCTTGAAGGACAGTACTTTTTTGATTTAAAACGTCGTGGATTAAGTGAAGCCTCTGCTATTGTTTCACAACAAGAAGTTGGTTTTTATTCTGATGATGCTAGAACTGATTTAATTTCTAGAAAAATCACACCAGGAGCTAACTATTTTGTTTTACCTCTTCCTCAATCGGCAATAGATACAAATCCTTCTTTGCTAGAAGCTCCAGTTCCTTATAACTTCAACTAATTCAAACACAATGATCAAAACAATTAAATATACCTTACTATCACTTTTTGCTTTTTCTGTTTTTACAAATTGTCAAAAAGACGATGTAGTCATAGCTGAAGTAGAGGCTATGGTTTCTGAGCCTGGAGATCTACTTAATCAAACCTTTCCTCTAAATAAAATTAGAGTAGAAGGAAACGGTTTGGAAGGCTTACAGAAAATTACACTAGACGATAAGATAAATGTGAGTTTCAACCCAACTTATAATTCTGATAAATCATTTATTTTCACGATTCCATTTGATGACAAATTAGGTAGTCGATTTGGAGTTCAACCGATAACATTTGTTACTGGAAAAGGATCAGTTACTAAGAATATCGAAATCTTGCAACCTGTTCCTACTATTGTAAAAACAAATCCAGCAGTTGCTAAACCAGGTTTCAGTTTGGAGATTGAGGGAACTTGGTTTTATAACGTTAGCGCAGTAAAGTTAGGTGGAACTTCGATACAATACGCAGTTGCTTCACCTAATACGATAATTATTAACCTACCTGCAAATGCAGTATCAGGCTCAGACCTTGCTATTACCACTCCAGGTGGAACCGTTAAAAAAACAATCCAATTCGAAACAGTCGTTCTTGTTGCTGATTTTGATGGGAACGGTGTGAGACCAGGTTCAGGATGGGGTGCTTATGGAGATGTTGCAACATTTAATGCAAGTACTGCTGGTGGGCCTACAGGCAACTTTGCTTCATTGTCTTGGACTGGTCCAGCAGTTAATTATTACAACGGTAGTAGCGGTGGAAATGGCGGTGGCAACGGAGTTAGTTTCTTACTTGCGACTAACAAGGATGCAAACAGAGCTTTCCTAGATATTAGCGTAAGTGCAGATGTTGTAGGTGCTCATTTTGCTATTCAATTAAATACAATTGATAACGAAAATTACGCCTATAATTTTAAAATTACCGATGTAAACTGGACAAATAAAACAATAAAAATTTCAGATTTCAAAGATAATTATGGATATGGTGGCAAAACAGCTGTGGGCTTAGATGCTTCTAAAATTAACGACATTAAAATTGGAGTTGTTCAAGGAGATACACCCACTCCTACCACTATTAAATTCGATAATATTAAAGTACGTTATCAGTAAGTAGCTTGACGGTAATGATTCTCTTCAATAGAATAGCAAGAAATGGAGCTAATTAGTTCCGATCCAAAAGTTGATCTACTGATTTGAAATAGTTTAGAAAAATAAAATAATTGTATGAAAAATAAATTTTTACTAGTTGTAACTAGCCTTTTCTTCTTCCTAAATTCCTGTGCTAAGGATGATAAATTAATGGAAGCAAATTTAAGTAACCCAATTGCAAATCCGGCAAAGGACATAACTGATGGTGGTTTTCGTGCCAAATGGAATTATGTTTCTACGGCGCCAAAATATCTTTTAGACGTATCAAAGTCGCCAAATTTCACTGATTTTGTTACCAACTATAATGCAAAGGTAATTACGGATCTTAATGAGTTGGTTGTAGGATTAACTGCAGGAACCCGTTATTACTACCGTGTTCGTGCTCAAAGAGATTTGATGATCTCAGGGTACTCCAATGTAATTACCGTGATCACAACAGGAACGAGTAGTACTCCAGAAGATCCCACTTTCTTGAAGGTTAAAGCAAATAAATTAGCCAATCCTTTTTTAATTGGAATGGCGATAAAGGCGAATCAGTTAAATGCGGGGAGCCAATACGACCTAATATTGAGAAATGAATTCAGTAGTATTTCAGCTGAGTACGAAATGAAAATGGATCAAATTTCGACAGCTAGTGGCGTGTACAACTGGACAGTTGCAGACAAAATTGTTGCTTACGGAAATACAAACGGAATCAATGTACACGGTCATGCACTTGTGTGGCATAACTCTGTTCCGTCATGGCTAGCAAATTATACTGGTACTGATGCGGCATTTGCTTTAGAAGTGAAAAAATACATTACTGATGTGGTAACACATTATAAAGGAAAAGTAAAATCATGGGATGTTGTCAACGAAGCTGTAGAAGATGATGGTACAATGCCTAATACCGTTTTCTTAAGAAGAATGGGACCTAATTACGTTAATGATTGTTTTAAATGGGCTCGTGAAGCAGCAGTTGCAGCAGCAGATACACAATTGTTGCTTTTTTATAATGATTATGCAACATCAGATAACATCAAAAAGCAAAATGCTGCCTATACAATAATTGATGGTTTGGTAGCAAATAAGTTGATTGACGGAGTTGGCTTTCAAATGCATAATACCATTTTTGCACCAAGTAAATCACAAATAGAAATAGATATCAATCGCGCCGTTTCAAAAGGACTTAAAATTCATATTTCGGAGTTAGACATGCAAGTAAATCCAGGTAATGCACCATCTAATTTAACGGCAACTTTTACCAATGAACTGCGATTTGCTCAAAAAGATAAATACCAAGAAATCGTAAAGATTTATAATGCACTTCCTGCAGCTAACAAATACGCTTTAACGGTATGGGGAATGAAGGACAATGAATCCTGGATTCCATTCAATGCTGAATTGAATCACCCTGGTAATGATTGGCCTTTATTGTATGATGCTAATTTTGGACTTAAAAGTGCTCATACTGGTTTTTTACTAGGTTTAGATTAATTAATTAAAAAAGATAAACAGCCTATTCATTAGGCTGTTTTAATTCCCCTTATATTTTAAATTCCCAATTATGATAATGAGAAAGAAGTTCGCTCTCGTATGTCTCTCTGTATTGGCATTTGCATGTCATAGTACTAAAGTAGCTGTTCACAAAGACGTAAATAAATCATTTGAAGAAAGAGCAAAATACATCGTTTCTCAAATGACATTAGAAGAAAAGGTATCTCAAATGAGTTATACCTCGCCAGCAATTGACCGTTTAGGTATCCCTGAGATGAACTGGTGGAACGAAGCTTTGCATGGGGTTGCAAGAGCAGGAACAGCGACCGTTTTTCCTCAAGGAATCGGGATGAGTGCGATGTGGGATCGTAGTCAAATGTTTCGAAATGCCAATGCAATTTCAGACGAAGCACGTGCAAAGCACCAAGAATTTGTGAGCCGTAATAAAAGAGGAATCTATCAAGGTCTGACTTTCTGGACACCCAATATCAATATTTTTAGAGATCCAAGATGGGGACGCGGAATGGAAACCTACGGAGAAGATCCTTATTTAACGGGTGAACTTGGTGTGCAATTTGTAAAAGGGTTACAAGGTGACGATCCAAAATATTTGAAACTGGTGGCTACTGCAAAACATTTTGTTGTACACAGTGGACCAGAAGGAGAACGTCATAGTTTCAATGTTAATCCAACCTCTTTTGACATGCTGAATACTTACAGTCCGCAATTCGAAAAAGTGATAAAAGAAGGACATGTATATTCTGTTATGTGTGCTTACAACAGTTTTGAAGGCTTGCCATGTTGCGGAAACAAACAGTTAAGTGATTTGTTGCGTGAAAAATGGGGTTTCAAAGGATATGTAGTTTCGGACTGTTGGGCTGTAAAAGACTTTTATGACAAAGGAGCTCACGAAGTGGTTTCTACCCGTGAAGAGGCAGCTGCCATGGCTGTAAAAGCAGGAACCGATTTGAACTGTGGCGATTCTTATCCTGCATTAGTAAAAGCGGTGGCGCAAAATTTAATCAGTGAGGCAGAACTTGCTGTTTCTCTGGAACGATTGGTTGTGGCTAGAATGCGATTGGGACTTTTTGCTCCAAAAGGTGCTGTAAAATTTGAAAGTATTCCGTTTAGCGTGGTGGATTCAGAAACCCATAGATTGTTAGCTTTAGAATCAGCTAGAAAGTCAATGGTTTTATTGAAAAACGAAAATAATGCGTTACCATTAAGCAAAAACCTTAAAAAAGTGGCTGTCATAGGACCAAATGCCAACGATATTGATGTGCTTTTGGGTAATTATAATGGGTATCCATCCAATGGAATTACGCCGTTTATGGGAATCAAAAACAAACTTCCAAATGCCGACGTTAAGTTTGCACAAGGTTGTAGTGTTGCTCAAGGTTTACCAAATTTAGAGGCTGTTCCTGCTTCGGTTTTATTTACAGATCAATCGCTAAAAGCCAATGGTCTGCAGGCAGAATATTTTTCGAATACAAACCTTGAAGGTACTCCTGTACACACACGTATTGACCAAAACATTGATTTTACTTGGAAAATTACTGCACCATTTACAGATATGGCTTATGATAAATATTCTGTACGTTGGACAGGATATATGTCGGTGCCAGAATCAGGACAATATGCTCTTGGTGGCGAAGCGTTCTCTGGAATGAAATTGTACTTAGACGGTAAATTAATTACAGAAAGAGAAGATGTTCACGAACCAAAAAAGATCTATGAATTTGTAACGCTTGAGGCTAAAAAAGTGTACCAAATCAAATTAGAATACAAGCAAGACAATACCGAGCGTGCTATTATGCGTTTCTTGTGGGACACACCATCAAACAGTCTAGAAGCTGAAGCAATAGCTTTGGCCAGAGAGTCGGATGTGGTTGTATTGTGCATGGGTTTAAGTCCAATGCTTGAAGGTGAGGAGATGAAAGTAAAAGTAGACGGATTCTCTGGTGGAGATCGTTTGGATATAAAATTACCAGCATCTCAAACCAATTTGATGAAAAAAATCAAAGAATTGGGCAAACCAATGGTCTTGGTGATGTTAAACGGTAGTGCCGTAGCGATCAATTGGGAGAACGATAATATTCCTGCAATCTTAGAAGCATGGTATCCAGGACAAGCGGGAGGAACTGCAATTGCTGATATTTTGTTTGGTGATTACAATCCTTCAGGACGTCTGCCTTTGACTTTCTATAGAGATATTAACGATATTCCTGCCTTTAACGATTATAGTATGAAAGGTAAAACATACCGTTATTTCCAAGGGAAACCATTGTATGATTTTGGTTTTGGATTGAGCTATACTACTTTCGAATATACTAATTTGAGTGTGCCAGTTGAGAATCCTACGACTAAAAATATTGATTTTACAGTAGATGTAACCAATACTGGTGCGGTAGCAGGTGATGAGGTGGTTGAGGTGTATTTTACAAATCCTCAAGGAGATCAATTGAGTACCATTCGTACATTGATCAATTTTGATCGCGTTGCTCTTAAAGCAGGTGAAACTAAAAAAGTATCGTTTTCAATTCAGCCAAAACAATTGGCGCAATTAAATGCGAACAATAGTTTTCAGCTTTCGGCAGGTACGGTCAACCTATCTGTTGGAGGTATGCAAGCAAGTCCGGAACGTTTGCAGGCTAAAAAAGTAATCGAAAAAAACATTAGAATAGTCGGTCAAACTGTAGTTTTTTAGACTCGATCGGAATAAATACTGTTGAACAGCTAGACTAGTTTGTTTTTATTTTTGAATAGTTATTAAAATGGCATTTGCAAAGAAATTTTGCAAATGCCATTTTTTTTAATTTTGCTCTTTATCGAGGGATACTTTCGTCTTTAAATAAAAAACCCTTGTAAATATTGCATTTACAAGGGTTTTTGTGGAGTCGCCGGGAATCGAACCCGGGTCCAAACAAGCAACTAAAGAGCTTTCTACACGTTTATTTCCTGATTAGATTTTCGATAGTGAGCTAGGCCAGAAACAGCCACACACTACTTATCTTCTTAATTTTGAAATCCACCCGAAGCTTATGGAAATCTAGGTTTATTTTTACGGTTCCCCTGAATAGAACGCCACAAACCAAGGCTTTCAAGGAGAATCCAGCTTTCCTATCTGATAGGAACGTGGCGTAATCGTACTATAATTCGGATTATGCAGCTAAAGCGTAGTTATTTTCGCCGTGTAAAATTGTAAGATCTTATATTTACGAGCAAGGTCTCAATGCTCGACGTGCTTACTGTTCAATTCGACTTGCTGTCAAAACCAGTCGACCCCAAATTTATTCAAAACTGATAAAAAATTTTGAGTGTGCAAAAATACAATTTTTAACTTGAATATTTGCAATTTATCTACTAAACCAATTACAAATATTATTCCGCTTTCTCGTCGTCCTCTAATTTAAAAGGATAATCGCCAAATAACTTCGATAGCTTACGCACTTGATAGGTCTTGGTGGTAAACTTATTAGATAAGGCAATTATAGTAACTTTCTCTTTTTGTAATGTTATATAGGAGGAAGTATTTCCGTGCCACCAGCCATTGTGAAAATAGAAATTTTGACCCGTTTTCCAATTGATAATTCGGATTCCTAGACCATAATTTTTTTCACCTGGATGCTCATTGCTGTATCCAGTATACACTAATTTTAAAAGTTTCGGATTCAAAAAATCAGGGGCATTGCGCGCTAGATCAAATTTTAATAAATCACGTGGCGTAGAATAAATGTTTTTATCGCCATACACCGCGTCTAGGTAGTCCTTGCCAATTTCTACTTTATTTCCTTTATAGGAGGTAACTGCCGTATCTTTATCGGTTTCGTAGTCAAAAACATAGGTGTTTTTCATCTCTAAAGGCTTGAATATCATGCGTTCCATTGCCTTTTTATAACTCATATTCGTTACCTTTTCTATAATAAGTGCTAACATGGCGTAATTAGTATTGCAATAACTAAAGCGCGTGTCAGTCTTAAATTCAAGACCAATGTTTTTAGTAGCCATTAATTCCAATATATCCTGATTGGTTAAGATTTTGTGTCTGTCCCAAATACCATCTTTTTTATCTGTAAAATAGGCATAATTACGCATCCCTGATCGGTGGTTCAAAAGTGTTTTAATCGTGACCTCAGGGTAAGGAAAGGTTTTTAAAATGGTATTTACCTTTTGATCTAATTTTATTTTATCAGCATCGATTAATTTTAAAATCGCTGTTGCGGTAATTACTTTACTAACTGAAGCAAGATGAAGTGGAGTAGTAGCGGTAATAGGTGTTTTATCTCTAAAATTAGCCATTCCTTCGTAATTCTCATAAATAATTTGGCCGTTTTTCGCAACCAAGAGACTGCCATTCATGCTGTTGTTAGGCCACGTTTTATTATAAAAATGGGTAATTGCATTTTTTTTAGTGCGCACATAATTAGCATCTAATTGCGCTTGTTTTTGAACCGCCTCCTCTAAATGTGGCATCGTATCTTGAGGCGCGTCTGAAGAAGTACCTGATTTATCATTATTATTGTCTTTGCAGGAGCCTAAAACTAAAAGTAGTAGTAGTAATTGTAGTATATTTGCCTTTTTTCTTAAAATCATCGTCATTGTGCTAGATTGGCAAATATATAGAATCAATCGGTTTTGGTATTGATTTTCAAAAATGTTAACAGTATTTTGTCAAGCACAGCCTGAAATTTGTATCATTTTGTTTATCAGTCGGTACCCATTTTTAAAAGACGATTTTTAATAAAAAAGGACTATAAAAAGGCTTAATTTGTTATATTTGTAACAATAAAATAGCTTTAAGTTAAATTAATTCATCTATTAGTATCCAGAAATTATGAAATTCGGCATTTTAAAAGAAAGAAAGAGTCCACCAGACAGAAGAGTTGTGTTTTCACCTGAGGCATTGGTGCAATTACAACAATCTTATCCATCAGCGGAACTGAAAGTTGAAAGTTCAGATATCAGAATTTTTACTGATGACCAATATGTCGCTGCAGGTATTGAAGTTGCGGATAGTCTTGTTGATTGCGATGTTTTATTTGGCGTAAAAGAAGTGCCTGTTGCTAGTTTGATTCCAAATAGAAGTTATTTCTTTTTTTCTCATACCATTAAGAAGCAACCTTATAACCAAAAGTTATTGCAGGCAGTTTTAAAAAACAATATCGAATTGTACGATCATGAAACAATCGTCGATGCTAATAACAGAAGGTTAATTGGTTTTGGAAGATATGCCGGTATGGTTGGGGCTTATAATAGTATTCGTGCATTTGGGTTAAAATTTGAATTGTTTAAATTACCTAAAGCCGAGACCTTAGCCGGAAAAGACGAAATGGTACGCCATTTAAAAAGACTTGTTTTACCTCCCATTAAATTTGTAATTACGGGAACTGGAAAAGTGGGTGGAGGAATAAAAGAAATTTTAGACGCCATGAAGGTCAAGCAGGTTACGGTTGATAATTATTTAACTAAAAATTATGCACAAGCAGTCTACGTACAAATAGATGTGATGGACTATAACAGGCGAATCGACGGTCAAGTTATAAATTGTAAAGACTTTTATACGAATCCAAAGCAATACGTTGGTGATTTTGAACGTTTTACCAAAGTGTCAGAAATAGTGATAACCGGACATTTTCATGCCAATGAAGCACCGGATATTTTAACTAAAGAAATGTTGCAAAGCAAAGACTGCAAAATTAAAGTAGTGGGAGACGTTTCTTGTGATATTAACGGACCTATTGCTTGTACCCTTAGACCTTCAACTATTGAGAGTCCTATCTATGGTTATTTAGCTTCTGAGCACAAAGAGGTTGATGTATTTCACCCTGCTGCGATTGTGGTAATGGCAGTAGATAATTTGCCTTGTGAAATACCTAAAGATGCTAGTGAAGGTTTTGGAATTATGTTTTTAGAACATGTTATTCCTGCTTTTTTTAATAATGATAAAGATGGCGTTTTGGCTCGTGCTAAAATGACCGAAAATGGGAAGTTGACACCTAGATTTAGCTATTTACAAGATTACGTAGATGGTAATTAATAAATAATTAAACAGACTTATAAATACTGAAATATCGATTAGGTATTCATTATTTATAAGTCTGTTTTTTTATACCATGTTTTCTGGTTTGACCCAAGCGTCAAAATCTGCTGCTGTGACGTATCCTAATCGTACAGCTTCTTCTTTTAATGTAGTTCCGTTTTTATGTGCCGTTTGCGCAATTTCCGCGGCTTTATAGTAGCCTATTTTTGGATTCAAAGCAGTTACTAACATTAAGGAATTGGATACCAATTCTTCAATTCGTTTGTAGTTAGGCTCAATTCCTTGTGCACAATGTAGGTCAAAAGAAGCACAAGCGTCAGCTAACAATCTAGCAGATTGTAAAAAATTTGCAGCCATGACGGGTTTAAATACATTGAGTTCATACTGCCCCTGCATTCCGCCGACTGTTATGGTCATATCATTTCCTATTACTTGCGCACATACCATGGTCAAAGCTTCGCATTGCGTGGGATTGACTTTTCCTGGCATAATTGATGATCCCGGTTCGTTTTCAGGAATGTGGATTTCACCAATGCCTGATCGCGGGCCTGAAGCTAACATTCGGATGTCGTTTGCTATTTTATTTAACGAGACAGCAATTTGCTTTAAGGCGCCGTGCGCTTCCACAATAGCATCATGAGCAGCAAGAGCTTCAAATTTATTGGGTGCAGTTATAAAAGGATGCCCTGTGAACTGTGCGATATAGTCCGCTACTTTTAGGTCATATCCCGTAGGTGTATTTAATCCGGTACCAACTGCGGTTCCGCCCAATGCGATCTCAGATAAATGAGGTAGCGTGTTTTGTAACGCTTTGATTCCGTAACTTAATTGTGCTGCATATCCTGATATTTCTTGTCCTAAGGTAATGGGTGTAGCATCCATAAGATGTGTACGACCTATTTTGACTATCTTCTTGAATTCATTTGCTTTATTAGCTAAAGTATCCCTAAGATTCTCTAGAGTGGGAAGCGTAAATTCTACTACCATTTTATAGGCAGCGATGTGCATGGCAGTAGGGAAGGTGTCGTTAGAAGATTGAGATTTGTTGACATCATCATTCGCTTTTACAAATGTTTCTCCTTCACCAAGTGCAAATCCTTGTAAAACATGGGCACGATTGGCAATTACTTCATTCACGTTCATATTGCTTTGCGTTCCTGATCCTGTTTGCCAAATCACCAAAGGAAATTGATCTAATAGTCCGCCGGCTAGTATTTCATCGCAAACTGCTGCGATAGCATCTCGTTTTTCAGGAGACAATACACCCAAGTCACAATTGGTGTAAGCGGCGGCTTTTTTTAAATAAGCAAAACCTTCAATTATTTCATGAGGCATCGACGCTGCGGGACCTATTTTAAAATTAGTACGGGATCGTTCCGTTTGTGCGCCCCAATATTTATCAGCTGGGACTTGGACCTCGCCCATAGTATCTTTTTCTATTCTGAATTTCATGTTTTGATGGATTTAAAATAATGAATTGCATTGAAGCGTGAAAGGAATTGGAATGCCCTAGCCCAGATAGCAATGGAAATCCCACGCTTTTTAGCGTGGATTGTAATGGATAGCTGGATAAAGCTCCAAGATAATCTCAAATTTACGGATTAATTGTATTTTATAAAAATTGGATTGGTTTTTTATTGCTATAAAAAAATATTACGCTTATATTTGTGGCTACATTCAAAATTCCGGAAAACATGTTTGAATTTTCACAGTATTTAGGCTTTTTACTTTTTTTAACGATCCTTACCATAGGATTCTGGTTAATGTTTTTTCTAGTTAGTTTCGTATCCTACTGGGTAGGTGGAGCGACTTGGGAAGCTTACAAAGAGAAGAAAGCTAAAAAGAAAGAAGAGCAATCAGCATAATTTGATTGTTTGATAGAAAAAGGACTCGTAATTACGAGTCCTTTTTTTTATGGCTATAAACTAAATAGAAAAGGACCCATTTTCATGAGTCCTTTTTGTTATTGTAAAATTATCCAGGAAATCCGCCACCATCATCTTCACGATTGGTTGGAGCATTTTTGTCTTTATCTGTTTTCTTTTTATTGATACGGTAAGTAAACGATAAGTTAAACTGTCTTCTTCTCCATTGCATTTCGCTTGTAGAGCTTACACTTGGCAAGTTAACCAGAGATCTCATTTTTCTTGAGTTGAAGATGTCACTAATGTTAAAAGCAATTGTTCCTTTATCTTTTAATACATCTTTACTAAGTGACGTATTGATACCGTACATTCCTAAGCTTCGTCCTTGCGCTGTTCGGCTAGGACCGTTGTAGGTTCCGCTCAACTGCCAATCGATTTTATATGGTAAAGTATATCTTGAGTTTACTCTTGCGAACCAGTTTGTCGCTTGGTTGTCTAAGTTTTGGGTAATAACTACATTATCTGAATTCAAATAAGTAAAATCTCCGGTAGTTTTAGAATTGAACAAGTTAAAACTACTGTTTAGTTTCCATTTTTTCGTCGGGCTGTAATTTAAAGTAAATTCAAGACCAAATTTTTGCTCTTTACCAATGTTAATTGGTGTACTTAAAATTACTGGGGTTCCTGTGTTATCTATTGGATCACCATTTATATCTAGGTCTGGATTTACAAAATCTCCATTTTCGTAACGTACAAATGAGAATACATTTTTAGTGTTTTCGACATACATCGAAGTATTAAAAGTTACCTTATCCCAACGATTAATGTATCCAATATCAAATTTATCAGTTAAAGAAGGATCTAAGTCGGGATTACCTTTGAAAATATTAATATTACTTGAGATGTTAGGGGTAGGGTCAAGGAAACGTCCTCTTGGTCTTGATAAACGCTTACTATAGCTCAATGATACGCCACTTTTGTCTGATATTTCATAATTGATAAAAGCACTTGGGAAAAAGTTATTGTACTTTTTATTGTTGAAATTATTTGCATTAAGTAAATTAATATCAATATTGGTGTCTTCCCATCTTAAACCAAACAAGTACGATATCTTGTTGACTTTAAATCCGTATTGGGTATAAATAGCATTGATTTTCTCTTTGTATTCTAAAATATCGGGACTAATTGTTCCAATTGTTGTTCCTGGAAAACTAAAATCCTTAGATAAGTCATTAAAGTTTCCTTTATATCCTGCCTCAAATTGACTTCCTTCTCCAATAGGTAAAACATAATCAGCTTGAAATTGTAATTGATTTTGTTCACTTATGTTGTTTGTGCCACCAGTGGTGTTTCTGTCAGGGAATGTATTATTGATGCCAATAATAGTAGAGTTATCAACATCGTCCTCCTTAGAGTACAAACCATCTAATGTTAATTTATGACCTTTGTCATTAAAATTTTTGATAAAGTTGGAAGCGAACTCAATACTTTTTCCACTAGCTGATCCAATATTAGAACGTGAACTAGAATTAGTAAAATTTCTATTTGCGTCAAAATTGTTGAAGTTAACTAAATCATCTGTAGTACCATTATTATCTCGGTAACTTACGGAGTTAGTCCAAAAAGTATTTGGAGTAATCGACCATTCAAAACCAGTTTTAGTGCTGATTCCTTTTCTTAATCTCTCTGTATCACGGGTTTCATCAATGAATCCAGTTGTAGAGCGATCTGTTGCAAAATACTGTGAATTTGTTTTACCACCTCCTTGATTCACTCTATAATTGTATCCTGTAGTTGTAAAATAATTCATTTTCTCGGTTTTGTAGTTGATATTTCCACTTAAACCGTAGGTTTCAGGATATCCTGTTGAGGCAATGAATGTTCCGTTTATCCCTTGATTTTTACCTTTTTTAAGGATGATGTTCAAGATACCAGCTCCACCTTCTGCATCGTAACGTGCAGATGGATTTGTAATTACTTCTACTTTATCAATTGCATCAGCAGGAATTTGGCGTAAAGCCTCAGCCATATTTAAAGCGTTAGAAGGACGACCGTCTATAAAGATACGAACGTTGTCACTTCCTCTTAAACTCACATTTCCTTCTACATCCACGGATACAGAAGGTACATTTTCTAGTACATCGCTAACAGTACCACCTTTTACAAGCATGTCTTGACCTACGTTGTAGACTTTCTTATCTAGTTTGATCTCCACTGTAGATTTTTCAGCTCTAATAACAACTTCATTTAGTTGTGAGATGTCTTCAACGAGTCCTAAAGTACCTAGATTAGTGTTTTCTACTAACTTTCGTTCTTTTAGATTTATTGATTTAAATGAAATAAACTCAATAATGATGTTGTACGTACCAGGAGTGACGTCAATATTGAATTCTCCTTTTGGATTTGTAATTCCGCCCGCAATCATTTTAGGGTTTTTACTGTTTATTAAAGTTACAGTAGCATACTCAAGTGGTTGCTTGGAAGTTTTTTCGATAATAGTTCCAGTAATTTTTACTTTTTCTTTAGCTGCAGTTGCATCCTGTGCAAATCCTGCTGAAAAACTAATAAATAAACTTAATGTTAAAAGGTACTTTAAAAAATTTTGCATTGGTTTTATGTTTTTTTTAGGATAAGACGCCAAAAGGTCTTTTTAGTTTAATAGACAATTCATAAATAATTGTTAAAAGAAATAAGGTTCTATCCAAGAAAAGCTGTAATCTTGTCTAAGTCCCTAGCCACAATGGCTTTAGACTCTTTTATTAGAATGGGTCTTTCGATTAAAATAGGGTGTAAAACCATAGTTTTTATGATATCTTCATCGGATAAAGGGTTGTTTTTATAATTTTCTATCCATATTTTTTCTTTTTGTCTTACTAATTCTATTGGCTTTAGGTTTAGTTTTACCAAAAGAGATTTCAGTTCTTCAACCGTAGGTGGATTGTCAAGGTATTTGATAATAGTATATTCTTTGGCAGTAGCTTCTACTAGCGCTAAAGCATTTCTTGATTTTCCGCATCGTGGATTATGGTATATTTGTATCATTGTAAGAAGGAATAAGGTATTTTTATTTTACAAAAGTAGCGGTTGAAAAGAGAAAAGTAGAAGAATAATTAAAATTTATCAGATGTTTATAGAACAAGGGGTGCGTAAAACTAATTATTTTAGGAAGTATTTAGTGGGATCGTTCTTAATTTTTATTGCCTCAATAATTGGTCAAGTACCTTTAATTTTGGCGGTTGAATATGAAACGGTAACTAACGGTCGTGAATTCCCAAAAGGTGACGCTTTAATGCATTTTTTTGAACCCAACCTCACACTGTTTTTATTACTTATTAGCTTTGTGTTTGCTTTATCTGCACTGTATCTTGTAGTCAAACATTTGCATAAGCAAACCATGTTATCGGTAACTACCTCAAGGGAAAAAATAGATTGGTCTCGAATATTTTTTGCTTTTTCAATCTGGAGCTTATTGACCGTCTTGTCAACAGTAGTCTATTATTATATTGCTCCTGAGGATTTTGTGTTTACTTTTAAACCTGTACCGTTTTTGATTTTAGTGGTTATTGGAACTTTGCTTATTCCTATTCAAACAAGCACTGAAGAATATGTGTTTAGAGGCTATTTGATGCAAGGTTTTGGTAATTTATCGCGCAATAAATGGTTTCCACTTCTGATGACTTCTTTGATATTTGGGGGAATGCATTATTTTAATCCCGAAGTGACCAAAATGGGGAATATCATTATGATTTACTACGTAGGAACCGGATTGTTTTTAGGAATTTTAACGCTGATGGACGAGGGTTTAGAATTAGCATTAGGTTTTCATGCAGCCAATAATTTATTAGGTGCTTTGTTGGTGACCTCAGATTGGACTGTTTTTCAGACGCATTCGATCTTGAAAGATATTTCAGAACCAGAGGCGGGAATGGATGTGCTCCTGCCGGTAGTGATTGTGTACCCAATTCTTTTGTATATCTTTAGTAAAAAATACCAATGGACCCATTGGAAAGAAAAACTAACTGGAAAAATTAAACCTATTACTACCAATTAAATGGTAAAACCGTACTAACATGGAAAAAGTATCCTACAAGAATGTTCACAATCGTTTTAAGCTAAATGGCGTTCATTTAAATAAGCAGGATTTATGCAGTTTATCCTATGCCTTGATCAAAGAAGGCGATGTTTTTGAGAAATCAATAGGTGATTTTTTATTAGATTGGTTTGACGAAAATTCATTTATCGACTTGCAAACCTCGGGAACAACGGGAGCTCCTAAATTAATTAGGGTGAAAAAGAAGAACATGGTGAACTCTGCATTGGCGACAGGAGATTTTTTTGATTTACAACCTGGTGATACCGCCTTATATTGTTTGCCAACACGCTATATTGCTGGAAAAATGATGTTAATCCGAAGTTTTATTTTGGGATTGGAAATCGATTTTGTCGCGCCTAGCTCGCATCCATTGGATAAAAATACCAAGCGCTTTGATTTTGTTGCCATGGTACCTTTACAAGCGCAAAATTCCTTGAAAGAGCTTAAAAATGTAAAAAAATTGATCGTAGGAGGTGCCAAAATGAGCAAAACACTCGAAAAAAGTTTGCTTAAAGTACCAACAGCGGTGTACGAAACCTATGGTATGACCGAGACAATTACGCATATTGCTGCCAAAAAGATAGGAGAAAAAGCATTCTCTATCTTACCCAATATTACCATTTCTCAAAATGATCAAAATTGTTTGGTTATCGACGCGCCCAAAATAACTGACGAACATATCGTTACCAATGATCTAGTGGAATTAATTAATGACCATCAATTTATTTTCCTTGGGCGTATCGACAATGTTGTGAATAGTGGCGGCATTAAATTAATTCCGGAACAGATAGAAGAACAATTAGCCGCTCATATTTCTGCTCGCTTTTTTGTGGGAGGAATTCCTGATACCGACTTAGGCGAGAAATTAGTACTTGTAATTGAAGGGGAGCAAACGGTTTTACCGGAAGCTATTTTCGAAAGTTTGGATAAGTACCAAAAGCCAAAAGAAGTTTATTATATCTCTAAATTTGTAGAAACAGATAATGGAAAGATTAAAAGGAAGGAAATGCTCGAGAGTCTTTAATTTTTCTTTACATCACAACTAAAAAAAGCATCACGATTCTAAGATCATGATGCTTTTTTGTTAGATGCAGTTCTTAATTTAACTTACTTTCTTTTTGGGCGGCATTCGCTTTATTGATTTCATTTACAATCCACTCTAGCTCGGGATCTTTACCGTCTATTTTATCTTGAAGTGTAGGTAGGATTTCCTTATCAGGATAAATACCGTGACCTAGGACGGGTGTTTTGTAGTACGGAACTACATTCATAACACCTATCCTTACTATTAATTGAGAATTGGGTAGTTTAAGTTCAGGCATGAATCCGGCTACTGTTCCGTTATAATCGCCTCCTGTTTCTTGGCCTACAAAGGTCGCTCGCCCGGATCCTTTTAAATTAGAGGAGATAATACTAGAAGCCGAGAAGCTTCCACCATTAATTAAAACATAAATCTTTCCTTTAAAAGCGGTTGCCTTTGGTTCCTTAACCTTAGTAAATGATTGGGTGTAATATTTCCCATCTTTCTCTTTTTTCACCTCGAACAAAGCATAGGTGTAAGCAAGTGGTGCAAAAATTATTTTGATTATTTTCTCAGGAATTGAATTAGTTTCAAAATAGCTACCTCTAAGTAAACTAGCTCTTGAAACTACTTCTGATTTATCCAAGAAAACAAAACTCGAGTCGGCTAGGTAGGAATACAACTCGGCGATTTCAGCCAATCGGCCACCACCATTATAACGGAGGTCTAAAATGAGTGTTTTCGTTTTACTATCCTGCAATTGCTGAAAACTTTCTTTGTAGAATGTTTTGTAGCTTTTGTTTTTAAAGCCTCTAATTTTCATTAGCGCCACACTGCTGTCTTTTGCAACAAAATTAAAGTTACGGGTAAAGTTTTGAGCGTCTTTATTATAGCCGTTAATTCGTTTTTTTCTTTTAAAGGCTTTTTGTGCTTCTTTTTGTGCTTGGGTTACAATTGGTTTTACTGTTGGAGTTTTTTGTTTTAAGGAATCCTGTTTTGGTTTTTCAGGATTTTTTCTAGCAATGGTACTACTTTTGATACTGTCCTTAAATTGAAACTGATAGGCTATACTGTCTTTAATACCTTGTTCAGCGGTGAAATAGGAGACTATTTTGCGGCTAGCAACATTAGTTTTATACGTAGTATTAAAGCCATCTGAGGTAAAATAGTGGTCATATTCGGTATTTAAATCCATAGGATTAAGTCCATTCATACTAATGATTTCGCTTCCTGCTTGAATCGATTTATCGTACGATTTGTTTTTAATAACATACAGTTTGTTATCAATGACATCCAACTCGAATTGCGAAATAGGACCAGTGCCCTTTTTTTCTAAAATTTTAGCTTCTTTTTTAGTAAATTTCTTGGTAGGAATATAAACTTGGGAATGTCCTTGACGCACTGCTGCTACCAATGGACTCAGTTTTTTGTAAAAGCCAAGCGGTTTTAACGGACTAGTAATTGTTTTTTTTACGCTATCGAATTTGTAGTCTAAAGCAGCTTTGTCGATGTATCCGTATAAATTAGGATGTAAACGTTGTAGTTGTAGATAAGTGTAATCGACATCTTGCTTCATTTTTTCCACTGAAATAAGTGTGTCTAGTTGAGCATTGTATTTTTTAACCGAGGAGCATTGTATGAACAACAGCACAGTTAAAACTAGCAGTAGTATTTTCTTCATATTATCCATTTTTTGAGAGTACTTTTTCATAGGCTCTTCGGGCGCTACCTCTAAAATAAACTTGTCCGCAATACTGGTAGCCTAGTTTTTCAAATACGGCTATCATTGCGAGATTATCAAAATTCGTGTCGGCTTTGACACTAACAATTCTATTCGCTTTTGCAAACTCCTCAATGTGTTGTAGTAGTTTTTTAGCGAGTCCTTTTCCCAATTGATTTTCGGCTATGGCGACTCTATGAAATACGACAAAATCACCATTGGTCAACCATTCGCCTTCAATATTGGCATATTCGAGTTCATCGTTAATTAAAAGTGCTACGTAGCCTACAATAGTATCGTTATCGGTAATCACATAGCCTGCATCTTTAGTAATATCGCTTTCAATCACGGTTAGGTTAGGGTAGCCGTCTTGCCACTGATTGCTTCCATCTGCTTTCCTGCGGGCGATGGCTTGTTGCAGTATTTCCCAAATCGCGGGAATTTCTTGAGTGGTGGCTTGTCTAAATTGGTATTGCATATTTTTAAATAAGTCCTAAAAGTAAGGAGATTAGGATTGGATTACTCTTTCTTATTTTTATTTGTTTTCATTCTTTCGTAAAAGAAATCAATTATTTTATTTTTCAAAGGATAATTTTCGTCCAAACAATCTTTATCATTAGCATCAACAATTATAAAACAGGCATAATAATCATTCCTAGTTTCTGTACCATCTGCTACGATACTAAATACTTCTTTAGTATTAAAAAGTGCTATATCGTTCCAGATTTTTCGATTAATATTATTTTGATGCAGTCCTTTGTCTTCCATAGTGCAAGGTCCAAAATCTAGAAACATGGATTTCATGGAATCCGAAGCAGAGTTAACGTTGTAAAACCGCAATTCATTGTAAGTGATCGTGTCTTTCTCAATAATTTTTGAGGATGTAGCAATTTTCACATTTCTGTATGCTGTTTTAGTTAGTGTTTCATGAGATGCCACTTTTGCGGTGCTACATGAAAACATGCTAAAAATTAATAGTAGTGCCAGTGGTACAGATTTCCAAAAAGAATGTTTCATGTTTTTATGTATCGTTTCTACATTTCAAAAATAAACTTAATTTATAAGATAAAAGATATAAATTTTACTGTTTTATTGATAGTTATTGATTTCTGAAAATTAGTAGTGTGTTGGATATGAAGAGACAGTAAGTTTTAGTGAAGAAAAATCTATTTTTTTTCAGCTCAGAAACTACTTGTGGGAATATTTTTAGATACTATTATATCAGTAGCTGTTTGCAATTACTTTCTTGAAATAAATGATATTGGGATTATTTGTTATGAGTTTTAATAGTAAGTTTGTTTTTTAAAACATATAATAACAGTACTTTATGATTCATAATGCAATTGAGTCTATTTTATTTTGTTTAGTATTTTTATCAGTTTGTGATCGGATATCTAGGTCTAAACTTAGGAATAATCAACAATATAAAACAGTTTGCTTTGCTTTTAAACTTGGGCGACCTCTTGTTATTCTTTAATACAGCGTACACCAGAGCCTATTCGGATAGAATTGGCAGTATACATAATGTTTTCATTGTCAGAAAGCTGAAGCAGGATTCTAGTTCTGGATCCAATAGGAAGGCTATTATTGACATTTGAAGTTGCCCAAGTACAGATCCCTTGCCCTAGCGTTGGACCTCCAAACACATTGATATAGCCATTTGGCAAACCATTGAATCCAATTGCATTCGTTCCGTTACCAGAACTAGGAAGCCAGCCTGTTGCTGATTTTAATGCCGAAGACTTCTTGCTATCAAACCCATTTATGGATAAGTAATTTTCTAACTCTTGAAAGTCTGTTTGAGAAGGGATCCGCCACCCCTTTGGTGCTAATTTCCCAGATTCGATTGCCCAATGGTTGTACATTGCTCCATAAAAGTCGAATGCTAATTCTTCGGCTACCACATTGTTTAAGTCGTTGGTATCTGCCCATTGATATTGAGGGTTTTGATTTGGTAAATCTGCCCAATCCATGCCAAATTTAAATTGCGTTATGGGTGTGCCATCGTTAAAGGTTGTAGTCTTGAGGTTTTCCAACATCCAAATTTGTTTTCCTATTTTGATGGTTTTGTACGTGTTTCCATCTGAGTCGACCACTGTTAAAACAGTTTCTGGATTGGTTATTTTTTCATCTTTGGAGCAACTAAAAAGTGAAGTAACTACTAGTACGAGAATCATTAATTTTTTCATAGTTTTTTTTAAAAAATTAGTTTTCACCAGTCTACTAGTACTTTGGATCTCGGATCACTGCTTTGAGATGGCTGAACATCGCAAATGCCTACGTTGCAATTCTAGTAAATATAAGTAAAAAGAGGCGATTTTACAAAACAACACCTATTGCCTAACTATTTTAAAAAGAAATGTATCGACTAATTAGCCTATTTTGAGTAGCTATTACAACTATTAGTATGGGTTTCATTTTATTTTTAATGTAACGTAAGGAAGTGCATTTATTCCATTACATCAATTTTGTAACCAATACCGACGTCGAGAATGGGATAGTCTTTATTTTTAAAATAGATACTCGGTTTTTCAATTTGTTTCCACTTGGGATTTTCTATATAATTAAATCGATACCAGGTTGTGGTCTCCTTTTGGCTCTCTACAATTGGAATGTTAGGTAAAATAAATTTCCTGAATTTTGCGTCCGGAAACTTCGAATTAACGTCATAAGGCATTTCAAAAATTAGGAAGTTGTTTTCATCAACTTTCCCAATAAATGTAACGGCAACATACAAACCGTTTTCGGGAATTTTAATATTTTTTTCAAAATTTGAAGTATAAGAATCTCTTATTAGTTCAGAGTTAATTACTTCATAGTTACTATAGTCATATAAGTTTTCACCCGGCATATCATTTACAGATTCTAACAGTTCTACTTTTATTAGCGTTTTATAGGGGTATTTTTTTTCAGGATAGATTGTCTTTGTTGCGTCATTTGACTTTGTAAATAAAGGAATCTCGATACTTTTTAAGTATTTTATTTTTTCATCATCAGAAGTAATCTTAAAGGCAAAAGTCAAACCTATTGCACTGTAATACATCATCTTGTAATCATGATGACTTTTCGGATTAGTCTTCAGTGTTTTAACTACCTTTAATTTTGAATTTGTTGCAATTGCTACATCATTTAATGCTATTATTTTTGGTTTTAAAAGCACGACTAAATCGGTTGTTTTTTTTAAGTCTATTTTTTTAGATTCATAAGAAACATGAGATATTTCTATAGACTTAATATTTCCGTCAGTAAGGAGTAAGCTACCGTCTTCACTCGAAAAAACACCAAACCCATTTAGGAAATCGATATTAGCATATTTAACTGGAAAGCTTGATATGCTATCCAAAATAATAATTTTTCTTTGCTGAGCATAGGAACTAGTAATTGTTAGTATTGTTGTTAATATAGAGATCAAGAAACTTTTCATGTTTTTTATTTTGGGTTGCGGACTGTGTAGAAAAAATGTTTTATTCGTTTCGAGCTAGATATAAAGCAGTATCTACTTGGTTTTAGGCTTAACAAAAATTTGATATTACCTATTAATTGTAAAAATTTTCAGTTAGTTCAAAACAGGTTTTTAAGGTATTTGCTATTGAATTGCTCTTATGAATTTTTTCATCTCGTCCATGGTGCCTACTGTAATTCTGGTCCATTTACCTTCTTCTTCATATATTCTTCCTCCTTCGATAGTATGCTCTTCTAATAATTTGAAATAGTCTTTGGTGTACTTTGCAAGAGAAAAATAGATGAAATTTGTATTAGAATCAATACAGTCGCAATTCAATTTTTTGAGTTCGTTGCTTGTAAATTCTTTGACATTGCCATTTAGGGAGTAGCAATTTGAGACAAATTGATCATCTTTAAGGGAAGCGATTGCAGCAAGTTTTGATAGTACGCTAACGCTATTATTGGTATTGGACTGTAAATTCATTAAGCTCTCAATTATTGTTTTGTTGGCAATGGCATAGCCAATACGCGCTCCAGCTAAACCATACATTTTAGAAAATGTTTTTGTGATAATTAGATTTTTGTGTTCGTTTACAAGACCAGCTAGCGATTGTTGTGGAGTAAAGTCCAAATAGGCCTCGTCAACTAGGATTACTGTGTTTTGCGGAATCTTACTGATAAATTCAATTAATGCTGTTCTTTCAAGGATTGTTCCCGTTGGGTTATTGGGGTTACAAATATAAATAAGTTTTGTTTCCTGATTTACAGCCTTGAACATCTCTTGTAAATCAATTTTCTTATCGGTTGTAAGCGGTACTTTATTTTTGACTAAACCAAAATTATCCAATGTATCGGTCCAATAATCATAGCTTGGGTCGGCGATCACGTAATTTCCTTTGTTAAGTGATACGAGTTTGGCAATCAAATCTAAGATTTCAGTTGAGCCAGCTCCTAGCAGTATGTTTTCAGTGGCAACACTATTTTTGTTTGCGAGGTCAGAAATTAGTTGATCTGCAATATCCCAATTGTAGCGGTTGCTGCTACTAGCATGGTCAACAAAAACTTTGCGGGCTAAAGGTGATGGTCCGTAAGGGTTTTCGTTGGAGCGCAGAAAAATTAAGTTGTTATTATCTGCAATAGATAAAATCTCCTGTGGAAAAGTAGGTGATGCATACGATTTTACGTTTGCTAATCCAATGCTTGCAACGCTTAATCCAACTTGTTTCAGCCAAAGTCTTCTTCTCTTTTCCATACTTCTTTTTTCTATTAGACTTTATATAGAGATGCTTTGTTACAGTTGTCAACTGTTAAAGTTGTAAGTATGGGTTTACTGCTTGAATGAGGTAATTTGCGTAAATAAATTTTTGTGTAGATACTAATTTTTGATCTAGCATGTTATTAAATTTAAATTTTGTGAAGACTTATCGCGTTTGCTACACCTTAGACAATTCAGCTGTATTATTATTTGTACTTTTCTGACAGTGAAATAGTAGTTTATAGTTGTAATAATTAATTGTCACTTTTTTTTAAAATCTTAAAACTTATTTTATGATGATCTTTTGTGAATAGGTTTTGCCACCAATCGTAAAGTTAATAAAGTATAGCCCAGTTGGATAACCAGTAAGATTGATGCTTTTCAATCCGTGTGCTTTAGAATTTTTGAAAAGTGTTTGGCCTTGAATCGTAGACACCGATATTGATTCTAAATCTTCAGTTGATTTAAAATTGAATATACCATTTGATGGATTTGGATAAATACTAAAATTGTTATTTTCAATTTGACTGGCAATGCCTAATGTGCCTCCAAATTCATACGCACCAATATCAATTGTACCTATAATTCTTTGATATCCAACGACATCTTTAGTTGGGAAATTTATTGTCTCTCCACGGAGTCCCTTCCAAGACAAAGGAAATATTGAATTGTTTCCTGCATTTATAAGCGGTGAATTCGTCTGTAATCTAAAATCATTAGATAATAAATCTGCAAATAAAGGATCAACATTGAGATTGTCTTTGTAGATAATTGGATTTCCTTCACTATGAACATTTAAGAGGCCGCCTTGTACATTACAGTTTTGGATTGTTTGGGTCCAATCTAATACAGTATTGAAAGTTTTAATTTGTGAACCAAGTGGACTTACATTATTCCAAAAAATGCTATTATAAATTTCATGTGAGGGTTTAAAAATGTACAGACCTCCACCAGCTGTTTCCGCGGAATTATTAACCACATTATTATTGAAAAATTTACCATAACCACTGTAATCCATATAAATAGCACCACCATACCATCGAGCGGTGTTGCTATGAAACACATTATTGATTAAATATGATGTACCATTTAAGTACACAGCCCCACCATTTCTTGAGCGATTTCCCGAAACTATATTATTAAAAAAAGTTAAATCATAATTAGACGAATTTATTAAACATCCCCCTTTGTATTGAGCATAATTGTTTGTAAAACTATTGGAGAGAATCTTTGGACTTGAATAAGCCTCTATTTGAATAGCGCCACCTTCGCCCCAGTGCAGCGCGTGCCCTGTTGCTATGTTATTTGAAAATTCATTTTCTCTTATAGTTGCATGACTATAATGCAAAATCATTGCGCCGCCACTGTAAGCTGCATTGCTGATAAACGTGCAATTTTCGATTAATGGATCGCAATTTTGAATGTACATTCCACCTCCAGAGCCTTCGGAATAATTTTCTTTTATAATACAGTTGCGCATCGTAAAACTGCCACCTGAAGTTTGAAATATATATAACCCACCTCCATTAAGAGCTCCACTGCTTGATTGTGCATATCCTTTGGTTATTGTTAATCCATCTAGAATTGTATTTTTATCTATATTGACATATTCACAAGTAATTACATGAATTAGATTGTCTTTTAAGTCATTAGGATTTCCTATCTCACCACTCAATATTGTTGGATTTGCAACCCAATCTCTCTGTTTTAAATTGGTTTCGACGCCGCTAAAGCCTCCATAAATTGCAATGTTTTTTTTTAATTTGAAAGTCTTGAATGTTGGATCTTGAGGAATCTCTTCATTTACATCTGTTGATGGGAAATAAGTACCAGCCGTAACCCAAATTTCTCCCGTTGCGGTTGTGTTTATGGCTGTACTTAAATCTGTAAATGCATCTTGCCAGCTTGATCCATTATTTAAACCAGTTGCATTTTGTTTAACGTATACAATCTGTGCAAAACTGTTCACACTTAAAACTAAAAATAGTATTATTAAAAGTAATTTTTTAGTCATTATTTGTTTTTTAAAAATTTTAAAATTTATTTTATGCAATTAATTTGATGAATAGTTTCGATTCTAAGCAAGCATTTGCAATATTGGTTTACATTGGTTCGAACCTCATAAATTAACTTTTATTAGTATTCAATATCTCATTAAAGATATTATTTGAGAATCTTTCAACTCAAAAAATTTCAGTGCCTAATTTTAGTGTGCTTTTACTCTATTCATTAAAATTATTTTTTGTCTCATCAAACGTTTTATTTTTGTAATATAAAATTTATTACAATTGATAAACTTGAATTCACCACATGTTTTGTCATCGTTCTAAATCTTTGTTCATAGTAGTTTTTTTTTGCTTAATCACTTTTGGGATTTCATCTTGTCTATATTCTCCATATTTTCTAATGAATTCACCATTAGGTTTTACAATAATATAATTTCCGCATCTTCTTGCGTTAGTGAAAACCAATTTTCTAATAAAATCATTTTTGTCTTCGATTACTTTTCTGTTTTTATAAACATACATTTTTTCTGAAATGAAAAACTGAACTATATCTTTATTCTTTTTTATAAATCGCTTATAAGCATAATCATTAGTATAATAGTCAATACATGAACCATTCAGTTCAGTTTCTGGTTTAATATAAAAATTCAAAATTAAAATTTTGGTCTCGTCAATTTTAACTCCAGAAAGAGTAGATAATTCTTCAATTAAGTTACTCTTGTCTTCAGAACTAATTTTTCCACTATCGATTTTTTGAGAGTAGAAATTTACAGAGAATATTAATAATGTAAAGAATATAACTTTTTTCATTTTTTTTATTTTGATTATTGAATTCTTCGATTTTTTGTGAAATTACCGCTGCCTAGCATACAACCCCAAATATACACGATTCTCCTCAATTTGTAAGAGAATAGTGTGAAAATTTAAGACGCTGTCACTTAGCCCCGATAGCAGCGGCATCTCCCGCCTTTTTTGGCGGGAATACAGCGTATAGCGGGAGAGATGCTGAACTGAAAAATAGGGTTCTGCTCCTAAATAAGAATAAAAGTGAATTAAACCTGAATTACGCCTAGGTTAAATGGTTTTTCGATAGGGGCGTGGTTGGCGGCTTCGATACCCATAGAGATCCAAGTACGGGTGTCTAGCGGGTCAATGATCGCATCCGTCCATAAGCGGGAGGCGGCGTAGTAAGGCGAAACCTGCTCATCGTAACGGGCTTTGATTTTAGCGAATAGCGCAGCTTCTTTTTCGGCATCGACTAGTTCACCACTTTTTTTCAAGGATGAAGCTTCGATTTGAGCCAAAACTTTGGCGGCTTGTGTTCCTCCCATTACGGCTAGCTCCGCGCTTGGCCAAGCAAAAATTAATCTTGGGTCGTAGGCCTTACCACACATAGCGTAGTTTCCGGCACCGTAGGAGTTCCCTACAATCACAGTGAATTTAGGCACTACGGAGTTACTTACGGCATTTACCATTTTGGCACCATCCTTAATGATTCCGCCTTGCTCTGATTTTGACCCTACCATAAATCCGGTAACGTCTTGTACAAATACTAATGGAATTTTCTTTTGGTTGCAATTCGCGATGAAACGAGTGGCTTTGTCAGCACTATCGGAGTAGATTACACCTCCAAATTGCATTTCGCCCTTTTTGGTTTTCACGACTTTTCGTTGGTTGGCCACAATTCCTACTGCCCAACCGTCGATGCGAGCGTAACCGGTAATAATCGTTTGTCCGTAACCGTCTTTGTAGGCTTCAAACTCTGAGTTGTCTACCAATCGATTGATGATGTCCATCATATCGTATTGCTCGTTACGTGCTTTCGGAAGGATTCCGTATAATTCTTTTTCGTCTAAAGCTGGTTTTTCGGCTTTCACACGGCTGAAGCCAGCAGTGTTGTAGTCTCCAATTTTATCAACGATATTTTTTATTTTGTCTAAGGCGTCTTTGTCGTCTTTGGCTTTATAATCCGTAACACCTGATATTTCGCAGTGTGTTGTTGCGCCACCCAAAGTTTCGTTATCGATGGTTTCGCCAATAGCGGCTTTTACCAAATAGCTTCCGGCAAGGAAAATACTTCCTGTTCCTTCTACAATTATGGCTTCGTCGCTCATGATAGGCAAGTAGGCACCACCAGCCACGCAGCTACCCATGATAGCCGAAATTTGGGTGATTCCCATGCTGCTCATTTGCGCATTGTTTCTAAAGATGCGTCCAAAGTGTTCTTTGTCTGGGAAAATCTCATCTTGCATTGGTAAATACACTCCAGCACTATCTACTAAATAAATGATGGGCAAGCGGTTTTCCATTGCGATTTCCTGTGCACGCAAGTTTTTCTTGGCGGTAATAGGGAACCAAGCACCTGCTTTTACTGTGGCATCGTTAGCAACGACTACGCATTGCTTGCCACGGATAAATCCTATTTTTACCACAACACCACCTGATGGGCAGCCACCGTGTTCTTTGTACATTCCTTCGCCTACAAAAGCACCAATTTCAATGGCTTTGGCTTTTGGGTCTAGCAAATAATCGATGCGCTCTCTGGCGGTCATTTTTCCCTCGGCATGTAATTTTTCAATTCTTTTTTCACCACCGCCTAATTTAACTTTAGAAAGGTTGTGTTTTAACTGTGATAATAAAAGTTTATTGTGATCTTCGTTTTTGTTGAAGTTTAAATCCATGTTGTAATAAGGTTATAAATAGTTGGTGCTAAATTACAAAATCAATCGAAATAATTTTTATTATTTAGAACCGATTCTAAAATATTTTCGCTTTAAACATAAAAAAACAGAAGCGAACTTCTGTTTTTTTATGAATATGATAAATTCTAGTGGTTTATTTCTTAGAATCATTAACTAGTCTTTTTAAAATGGCCCATTGTTTCAAGGCATCTCGTGCTTCGACTGCAGGATATCCTAAAACCGTTTTACCGGCTGGAACGTCACTTACAACGCCTGAGCCTGCACCAATTGTGGCTCCACTGCCCAAAGTGGTATGGTCTTTTATAGAAGCGCTTCCGCCAATGATAACGCCATCGCCTAAGGTTACTGATCCTGCTAAACCGCTGTGTCCTGCCATAATGCAAAAACGACCGAGTTTACTGTTATGTCCTATTTGTACTAAATTGTCAATTTTACAACCATCACCCAATACGGTAGAGCTGAATTTCCCTCTATCGACGCAGGAGTTAGCTCCAATTTCGACTCCGTTGCCTATGATTACGTTTCCTATTTGCGGAATTTTAACCAAACCTCTTTGCTGGCAAGGTCTGAAACCAAAACCATCTGCACCAATCGTTGCATTAGGATGGATGATGCAATCGTTACCAATATGACAACGCTCTCTAACCACACTACTGGACCAAATAACGGTATTGTTACCAATAGTAGAAGCATCCAGAATCGTAACATTTGGATAGAGAATAGCATTAGTACCAATTTTTACGTCAGGACCAATGTAACATCCGGCACCAATTTTAGCACCTGCACCAATTGTAGCTGTATTATCGACTACTGCCGAAGGATGAATATCCACAGCAAATACAGGCATAGGATGTGCAAATAACTCTAGCACTTGCGACATGGCTAAATCTGCATTTTTTACTTTAATAAAAGCTTTGTTTTCTCCAGGTTCAATGGAGATGTCTTCATTGACCACGGCAACGCATGCCTTAGAGGTCGCCCATATTTTTTCGTATTTTCTGTTTCCAATAAATGAAATTTCAGTTTCAGCTGCTGCTTCTAATTGTTCAGGAGCAGTAACAAGATGTGAAGTGTTACCAACAATTTCTCCTTTTAGGACTTCATTAATTTCTTGGACAGAATACGATTTCATAGGTGGTGTGGTTGTAAATAGTTTAATTGAATTCAAATAAAAGAAATAGAAACTAGTTTTCCAAATCCTTTACGAATACTAAGGCTAAGATTAACTAAAAATAGGTTTTTGGTTGTTTTTTTGGGAATAAATTACCGTCGTCCGTTTGTACTTTAGAATAATTGGTAAGCTAAATAGGGTCAACCGTAGCCGATAATAAAAAACCCGACAAGAATTTGCTCTTGTCGGGTTGTAAACTATTCGATTGAAAATAAAGTTGGGCAAAAATAATTAGTTATTCTTCTTCTTTTTGTCCCATCATCATTAAGTAGGCTTTTAGGAAGTCATCAATTTGTCCGTCCATCACACCATCTACGTTGCTAGTTTCGTGTCCGGTTCGAACATCTTTCACCAGTTTGTAGGGTTGCATGACGTAATTCCTAATTTGGGAACCCCATTCGATTTTCATTTTACCCGCTTCGATATCGGCGCGCTGTTCTTGCTTCTTCTTCAATTCGATTTCGTACAACTGAGAACGAAGCATTTGCATAGCGCGTTGTCTGTTGTCTTGCTGAGAACGCGTTTCTGAACACTGAATCTGAATTCCGGTTGGTTTATGGTACAATTGTACTTTAGTCTCTACCTTATTTACGTTTTGTCCACCTGCTCCACTAGAGCGTGAGGTCGTAATTTCGATATCGGCAGGATTGATTTCGATTTCGATACTATCATCCACCAACGGATAGACATAAACAGAAGCAAAGGACGTATGACGCTTGGCATTGCTATCAAAAGGAGAAATACGCACCAAACGATGCACACCATTTTCGCCTTTTAGATACCCAAAAGAATAATCCCCTTCAAACTCGAGCGTTACGGTTTTGATACCGGCAACCTCTCCTTCTTGGTAATTTAATTCTTTGATTTTATAGCCGTACTTTTCGCCCCACATCATGTACATGCGCATGAGCATCGATGCCCAGTCGCAACTTTCAGTACCACCGGCACCAGCCGTGATTTGCAAAACAGCACTTAAACTATCACCTTCATCGGATAGCATGTTTTTGAATTCAATGGCTTCCAGGTGATTTTCAGTCGCTAAATGTTGCTCATCGAGTTCCTCAGCAGTGAGTTCTCCTTCCTTATAAAACTCATAAGCAAGTTGTAATTCATCCGTAAGTTCGATGGCTTTATTGTAGTCCTCGATCCATTTTTTCTTATTTCTAAGATTCTTTACAATTAGTTCTGCTTCTCTGGCGTTATTCCAGAAATCAGGAGCAAAAGTTTTTTCTTCCTCGTTAGAAATTTCAATTAGTTTGGCATCAACGTCAAAGATACCTCCTCAACGCACCAAGGCGCTCTACAATACCTTTAATTTGTTCGGTAGTTGTCATAAATTATGTAATTTTGTAGGCAAAAATAGAAATTTTTTAGGTCAGACCAACTTTGAGTTGTTTATTTAAATAAAACATATGGAAATAAATTTAGTTAGCGATACGGTTACTAAGCCCTCATACGAAATGTTGCAGTACATGTTCAACGCCCAAGTGGGTGACGATGTGTACAAGCAAGATCCCACAGTTATTGAATTAGAGTCAAGTTTAGCGGCTATGTTTGGCATGGAAGCGGCCTTGTTTTTTCCTTCAGGGACAATGGCCAACCAAACCGCTTTGAAGTTACACACCCAACCAGGAGAGCAAATTATAGCCGACAAATATGCCCATGTGTACTTGTATGAAGGTGGAGGAGCATCGTTTAATAGTGGGGTTTCTTTTTGTTTATTAGATGGAAAACGCGGCATGATAACAGCAGAGCAAGTTGCTGGTGCGATTAATGATCCCGAGTTTTACCACAATCCATTGACCAGTTTAGTAGCGGTAGAAAATACAACTAATAAAGGCGGTGGTGCTTGTTATGAATTAGAAGATCTTAGAGATATTAAAAAGGTTTGTGTTGCCAATAATTTGAAATTTCATCTTGATGGAGCCCGAATTTGGAATGCGCTTGTGGCCAAAAAGCAAGATCCGAAAGAATTCGGTAAAATATTCGATACGATTTCTGTTTGTTTGTCGAAAGGATTAGGAGCACCGATTGGTTCTGTTTTATTAGCTGATAAAGCGACCATTCACCGTGCCTTACGAATCCGAAAAATATTTGGAGGTGGAATGCGCCAAGTGGGTTATTTGGCTGCAGCCGGAATTTATGCGCTGAATAATAACATCGAACGCCTAGCCGAAGATCACCGGAGAGCAAAAGAATTAGGAGCAATGCTAAGCTCTAAAAGCTGGGTTGCCAAAGTAGAACCAGTAGAAACAAATATCCTGATATTTACACTTGCACCCTCCTACGACGAAAAGGTTTTGATCGAAAAGCTCAAAAACAAAAACATCACCATTAGCTCTATGGGACAAGGGAAGTTGCGTATCGTTACGCACCTGGATTACAGAGAAGTGATGCACACCTATGTGTTGGAAACGCTATCGAAGTTTTAAGAAAAAAGCACATAAAAAAATGAGTTACAACAATTAGTGTAACTCATTTTTTTTGTTTTAAACGGTAGGTTTTAGGCTCTCTATTTAAATAAATTATCCATGCCTAGAATCATTGTTCGTCCAAATCATCCTGTGTACTGTGAAACTATTTTATTTAGTTAGCTGTTTTTTCTATGATAACCGTATTAGAACCTCCATTTACAGGTACAAACTCTGTTGCGTTTTTTAGAATATCGTATTTTAAAATGCCTGACTTGTTGTTTTTATTTGCAATAGTAACATATTGGTTATTTGCAGAGTCAATAAATCCTTTACCGAAAGGGCTATCTATACCATAAGTTTCATTTGGCAAAATAGCAGTGTAAATGTTGCTTTGAAGGTCGAACTTGACAAGGCTAACACCATTGAAAGATCCAGTCAAGGCTTGCAAACCATACAAAATATTGTTTGTGGTTACAGCAGCCCTTGTAAAGGGAATAAAGTTGTTAGTAGCGTTAAAAAAGAGAAAAGTAGAAGTATAGTTTTCTAAATTAATTTCAACTGCATAATCGTTGTAAGAAGAACTATATAATTTTGTACCATTTAAAGCAGTTGAATAAGAACCTGTTTGGTTGAAGGAAAGCCCTGTTTTAATGACCTCAAAGGTTGTTGGATTAATAGTGACTAAATAGTTTATTGATTTAGAATTATCTTTATCTGCTTTTATTATTCCAAATAATAAGCTTTTCGAATCATTCCACTGCAAACTTATGATAGCAGATCCTTGCTCAGTCAAAGGAGTGGGGTAAACTAGAGGTGACGAACTTGTTACTTTAGTTTTTTTGTCAAAAATAAACAGTTTATCCTTTCCTAAATTTTCCACTAAATAAATTTTATTTGCATTTGAAGTAATTGTACTCAAATTCAAAAATGCAGCAGTATTAAAGCCACTAAATTCTGAGTAAGATGAAATGGCACCAGTATTATTTCCAATATAATTAATCTTTCCTGTGGAGTTGACAGTTACATAGCTAAAGTCGTCTTTGACCTGAACTTGTTCTACGACTGTCGTTGATTCACTGCTACAGGAAATCAAAAAAATGGCGCAATTAAGCGCCAATAGTCTTTTTACAAATTTCATATTTTACTTAAATAAGTTGTCCATGCCTGGAATCATTGGCATGTCCATTTTAGCCACTGCATCAAGTTCGGCTTCGTTTACTTTCGTCGCTTTTTCGATTGCTTTATTCAGCACTAAAATCATATAGTCTTCTAATTGCTCTTTGTCTTCTAAAAGTTCATCTGCAATAGTAATCGATTTTACTTTTCTGTTGGCAGTTAGTGTTACTTTTAGTAATCCATCTGTACTTTGCTCATCAACGAGAACAGTATCTAAGCGCTTTTTTGTCTCTTCAATTTTATTTTGGGTCTCTTTTAACTTACCCATCATTCCCATTAAATCCATTTTTGTTCTTTTTAAGTTATTGAATACGAAATTACTGTTTTTAGGGCAATAAGCAATGTAAAATATTCATAAAAAGGGGAATCTAAGTCCCGTTTGTGTTATTTTTGCAGCAGCTTACACAAATATGAAAGTCCACAAAATGATAGAAAAAATACAGCCGCCCGTTGCTAAAATTATACCAACCACCTTTGAGAAATTTGATGATGTTAGAGTCGATAATTATTTTTGGTTAAATGATAGAGAGAATCCTGAAGTTATTGATTATCTGAACAAAGAAAATCAGTATTATCAAGATAGGACTGCGAATCAAACAGGTTTTCAAAAAGAATTGTTTGAGGAAATGAAAGCCCGAATTAAGGAAGATGATGAGTCTGTTCCTTACCTGTATAACGGCTATTACTATATTACCCGCTTTGAAACCGGTAAAGGGTATCCTATTTATTCTCGAAAAAAAGGCAGTCTCGATGCAGCCGAAGAAATCATGTTTGATTGCAACGTATTAGCCGAAGGACATAAATATTTTAAATTAAGTGGCCTAAGTATTAGCACTGACAATCAATATGCAACTTACGCGCTTGATTTAGTAGGTCGCCGCATCTATACCTTGCACGTTAAAAATCTTTTCACGGGCGAAATCTTAAAAGATACGATTGAAAATGCTACGGGAAATTCGACTTGGGCAAACGACAATTCGACAATTTTCTATACCAGACAAGACGAAAAAACATTGCGTTCGGACAAAGTGTTTAGACATAAAGTCGGAACTGATACCGCCGAGGATGTATTGGTTTACTTTGAAAAGGACGATACCTTTAATGTAGGTGTTGGAAAAGAAAAATCACGAAAATACATTTTGATTAGTTCTTCTAGTACTTTAACAACCGAGTTTCAAATCTTGCCAGCTGATGTTCCGGAAGGGAAATTTAAACTGTTTCAAAAACGAAAGCGTGGACTAGAATACAGTATCTCTCATTACGGAGATAGTTTTTACATTGTAACCAATAAAGACGAAGCGATCAATTTTAAATTGATGAAAACGCCTGAGATCGCCACTACCATTGAAAATTGGGAAGAAGTGCTGATGCACCGCGAAGATGTTTTATTAGAAGATATTGATATTTTTAAGGATTACCTTGTAATTTCTGAGCGTTCTAATGGATTGAACAGAATCCGTATTAGGCCTTGGAGTGGAGAAGGGGAGTATTACCTGCCTTTTGAAAGCGAAACTTATACTGCTTACACTTCTACTAATGTTGATTTTGATACCGATATCCTGCGTTATGGCTATCAGTCTATGGCTACGCCATCCTCTGTAATCGATTTTAATATGAAGACCAAGGAGAAAGTCGTATTAAAAGAGCAACAGGTTCTTGGAGGAAAATTTGATAAAAATAATTATATCGAAGAACGTGTTTGGGCTACGGCTCAAGATGGTACCAAGATTCCGATTTCTATGGTGTACCAAAAAGATATTGTGATGAATGGCGATAATCCGTTGTTGCTTTATGCTTACGGTTCGTATGGTCACTCTATGGATGCTTATTTTTCGACTACTCGCTTATCGTTGCTAGACAGAGGCTTTATTTATGCTATTGCTCATATTCGAGGAGGAGAAGATTTAGGAAGACAATGGTATGATGATGGTAAATTATTGAAAAAGAAAAACACTTTCACGGACTTTATCGATTGTTCCAAATATGTGATTCAGCATCAATACACTTCAGCAGAACATTTGTATGCCGAAGGGGGATCAGCAGGAGGATTGTTAATGGGTGTAATTGCCAATGAAGCTCCTGAATTGTATAACGGAATCATTGCGCAAGTCCCTTTTGTGGATGTAATGACGACGATGTTGGATGATACTATTCCGCTTACGACAGGGGAATACGATGAGTGGGGAAATCCAAACAAAAAGAAGTATTACAATTACATGCGTTCGTATTCACCTTATGATAACGTAAAAGAGCAGAATTACCCTAATATGTATGTCTCCACGGGACTACATGATTCTCAAGTGCAGTATTGGGAGCCGGCTAAATGGGTGGCTAAGTTGCGTACCATGAAGACAAATGATACTGTTTTATATTTAGATACGAATATGGATGCGGGCCACGGTGGAGCATCGGGACGATTTGAAGCGCTAAAAGAATTGGCGAAAGAATTCACGTTTTTATTCGACTTAGAATCGATAACTAAATAGAACGAGTTGTAAATAATAAAAAATCCCATTTGCGTAAGCAAATGGGATTTTTGAGTTTTATAAGAATAGCAAGTACTTAATCGAGTAAGTGCGGATTGTTTAATATTAATTCCATCTTTTTTATGGTGATGGTAATTTGACTCATTTGCAATTCAATGTTTCTGAAAAACAGACTGATGTCTCTGTTTACCCAACTTTCTGAAATAACTCTAGAGCCTAAACTGATACGTAAAATAGCACTCTCGATATCATTGCTGTACTTAACGTTTACGGCTTGACCGATATGGCATTTTTGAGCTGCTAATCGGATAATTTCTAAGGAAGCTTCTTCAAAATGTTCTGATAAATCAGAATTTAATAAGGTGTATAATTTTTTTACTTTGTCAACGGATAAAGGTTGGTTGTTTAAAGTAATGAAGAAAGGAAAAATAGTTCGGATGTTTCGAATACCGAATTCCTTACTATTATAGCTTTTCATTTTAGTTTCGTCCCCGTAAATAGGTTCTAGGAAACTCGCTTCCTGAATTGATTCTTCAACAAAATTGCAAAACATCTCAATTCCCATATTTCGGTATAAAACGGGCGTTTTGAAGTAGCGATCCATTTCGACTATCGCAGCATTCCATCGCATGTACGAACCATAGTTGTAACCATCTGATAGTTTTGAAGAACAAAACCATGAGGCAGGCCAATCCGAATTATTGAAATATTCCGTCAAGCCTTTCGGCAAAGGTTTGGTAGCAGAATGAATCAGCTTCGTAACATTTTTTGGCAGAATTAAAGCTCCTGCATAAGGAGGTCCTGTAAAAAACTTACTTCCCGTAACTGTAACGATATAGCCTTTATTTACGTAATTTTGAATGTCTTTAGGGTCTAATCTTAGTTGCGAAGCATCAACGATGATTTGCATAGAAAGATTCTCTAACTTATTTAATTTTTTGATTAAAGAATCGCTAGGGGATTGGTATCCCAATTTTGATTGGTCCATGGTGTGTAAAACAACATGTCTTCCTTCTTCATTGGTTTTAGAAACGGCAGCAAATACTTCTTCATCCAATTGCTTGGTTGATTTTAAGGCACCATTTTCATCTCGAAACGGAATTTCAATCAAATTCACATCTCTGAAACCTTCAATGCGGTCTCCTTTTTTAATTGGAAAATTTAAGGCTGTTGTGTTTTCAAAATGACAACCACGAAGGGCTGCAGCAACTCCGCTTCCAGTTTCATCAGAAGCTACCAATATATGAGTGATTTCTTGTGAAGAAATCGTTTGGGTAATAGCAGCGATTTGCAATGAAGAGTCGGTTCCTGAAGGTGAAAATATGATCTCACATTCTTCATTTATTTTGAAATTTTTTCTTAGACTGCTTTTAAGCATTTCAGAAAATTCAATCGTCGTTTTCTTGAAGCCGTATTTTAAGCTATTGCGAATTAAAATACTTCTTACTTTATCCGTTTTATCGAAGGCAAAATTAGAAACACTAGAAGCCGTTGAGGAAGCAAAAGTAAAGGCTTCGGGTCTAGGAAAAGGGCGGCAACCATATTTATTCAGTAGGTTGATCTCATCAATATTCAATCTAAGATCACCACCATCCATCAATAGATATTCGGTCGGTTTGGCTAAATTAGCTACTATTGCTTTCCAAGAGGTATCAATAGCTGCGTTAGCTGTTGGTAAACCATGAAAAGACTGCAATTCTTCCCGAATTGAAGTTGATGCTGTTTCTAAATTAGCATTGCTGTTAATCAAATTAATCAAAGAAAAATCAAGATTTTCTAATTTCTCTTTATCGTCTTTTGGTAATAAGTTATAAAATATTTTAATAACCTCCAGCGCTGCAATGTCGCATAAAGCGATATCTTTTTTATCGTTATTTAGTGCTTTGTACCATAATTGCCATTCAATACCATAACGTAAATATAGCAACGCTAAAATAGGTTTGTCTAAAAAAGAAGATCCTATGATAATCGATTTATTGGGAACAATTTTAAATACTGTTGGCTCACTAGTCGAGGTGATAATATTAATGTTGTTTACTTTAGGTACGGTGTTGAATCTTTTTAAGATGCGTACTAGATAATTGACATTCTCTTTTTCAAATAAACTTGTTCTATTGTATTGATTTTCAATTAGAATATTGTTTGTCATAAAGTATTTTTATTTAAGCGTTCCTTTGAACGATTTTAATCTAGTTCGATCACTCTATAAGTTAGGAACTTACTATTGTTAGCCGCCTTTTTTAAGCTAAAATTGTATTGTATGGGTTTGTGTATTAATTTAATTTTTTTGTTAATAGTAGTTTTACACGGTAAAACAGTGCTATTGCCTTTATTTACTTTTTTAAACAAGTAACGTAAACCACATTAAACGGCATCTTTTTAAAGCTTTTTGAGGCTTAAAAAGTAGGCAAATATAATGAACTTAGGGGCTTATAAAAAACATATCTCTTTTTTATGAGCGATAAATGATTCATTAATCAGTGGTTACTATTTTTAGCACGAAAACAAACGTACTTTTATCAAAGTTTATTAAACTATAAAACTCTTTATTACAGTGTTTTATAGCGCATTTAGTAGCCTAGTTGCGATATGGTAATTAAAATGATTGCCGCTAATGCAATAACGAGGCCTAGGTAATTTTTAGCATTTAGTTTTTCTTTAAAAACTAAAATACCGACTAAGCTCCCTATAATGATTACTCCCATATTCATTGCTGCAAATACCGTCGACGGATTTTTGGCGAAAGCCTGATGCGCTTTGAGGTAAAATAAAATATTGCTGAAATTAAAAATCCCTACCAAGGCTCCTAGCCCTAGATTAATCGCTGTAATTTTTACTTTTTTGATCACAAGCTCGTGCAATACAACTGCTATCATAATTGCAAGCGAAATACCAAACACAATAAATAAGGACGTGGTAAAGGGCAGGCTAGTCGCTAAAGCAATTTGCTTAAACAAAATATCGATGACACCAAAACCAACGAAAACTATGGTGGGGTAAATCCAATTGTTATTTTTGTTTTCTGTCTTTTTACCTAGGATTAGCAGTAAAGCGGGAAGTGCTATTATAAAAGCGATTACTTTTAAGGTTGTAAATTCTTCATGAAACAGCAGCCAAGCCGCAAGAAGCGGAATGAACAGCGACAAGCGTTGTGCAGCATCTGTTTTTACAATTCCCATGTGTTTTATAGACGCAGCTAGAAACAGAAAAATGGAAGGCAACAATACTCCAAGCGGAATATAAATGCTCCAAGGTGCTGTTGCGTCTATGGTACTAATGTCAGGACTAAAAATGAAATAGCACAGTAGCAAAGCAAAAACATAATTCCAACCTACAATTTGCGTAGTATTGCTACTGTATTTGCGGCTTATCTTAAAAATAACACCTACGATAACGCTGCTTAAAATACTTAAAATAAGGAATAACATGCCGTTTAGTTTTAATGGTACAATTTGTAAACAAAAAAAACTCTAGCCTAAGCTAGAGTTTACTATTTGGACTGGATGAAGTCTTATGCTTCTTCCATGGTGTGATACACATTCATCACATCGTCATCTTCTTCTAGTTTTTCAATCAACTTTTCTACGTCGGCCATTTCGGCTTCGGTAACTTTTTTAGTGATTTGCGGAATTCTTTCAAAACCAGACGACAAAATTTCGATATTTCTAGTCTCTAATTCCTTCTGGATTGTTCCAAAGCTAGTGAATGGAGCGTAGATCAATATTCCGTCTTCGTCTTCAAAAACTTCTTCAGCACCAAAATCGATCAATTCTAATTCCAACTCTTCAGCATCAAGACCTTCAGCCGGAATTCGGAAATTACAAGTATGGTCAAACATAAATTCAACTGATCCTTGTGTTCCCATGGTACCGTTGCATTTGTTAAAGTAACTTCTCACATTAGCCACCGTACGGTTGTTGTTATCAGTAGCCGTTTCGATCAAAAGCGCAATTCCGTGTGGAGCATAACCTTCAAACAAAGCCTCTTTGTAGTTGGCAGTATCCTTATTGCTGGCATTTTTAATAGCACGTTCTACGTTATCCTTAGGCATATTCGCAGCCTTCGCATTTTGTATTACCGCTCTTAATCTAGAGTTGGCATCTGGATTTGGACCTCCTTCTTTCACGGCCATCACAATATCCTTACCTATTCTAGTAAATGTTTTGGCCATTGCTGACCAACGTTTCATTTTTCTACCTTTTCTAAATTCGAATGCTCTACCCATTTCTAATTATTTTTTGAATCGATTTTTCACCTTTTACGATGAGAAATCAATGTTTTGTATTTTTTAAGTCTGCAAAAATAACGCTTTTCATTTTAATTCAAAAAAATAAAACGTGCTATGCAACACTAGTTCTGTTACTTCTTGTAAAATGGCAATTTCACCACCTTAGCAGGGACATCATTTTTACGAATACGAATATAAATGTCTCCATCTACAGCAGCATTTGCCACAGTAACATAACCTAAACCAATTCCTTTGTTCATAGAAGGAGACATTGTCCCCGAAGTTACAATTCCAATAACTGCTCCGCTTGCATCTACAATTTCGTAATCGTGTCTTGGCACTGCGCGTTCTTGCATTTCAAAAGCAACTAGCTTTCTAGTAACACCTGCTTCTTTTTGCTTTTTTAGGTTTTCGGAGTTGGTGAATTCTTTGGTGAACTTAGTAATCCATCCTAAACCAGCTTCAAGCGGCGAAGTCGTATCGTTGATATCGTTTCCGTAAAGACAAAAACCCATTTCCAAACGCAACGTATCACGAGCAGCAAGTCCTACCGGTTTGATCCCAAAAGCAGCTCCCGCTTCAAAAACTTTATTCCAAATCGTTTCTACTTGGTCATTTTTACAATAAATTTCAAATCCGCCTGATCCAGTGTATCCCGTAGCAGAAATAATTACGTGTTCGAAACCAGCAAAATCAGCTACTTCAAAATGGTAATACGGAATCGCGCTTAAATCAATCGATGACAACGCTTGCATCGCTTCCACAGCCTTAGGTCCTTGAATTGCTAATAAGGAGTAATCATCCGAAAGGTTTTTCATCTCAACACCCAAATCATTTTGAGCCGAAATCCAATCCCAGTCTTTATCAATATTCGAAGCATTTACAACTAGTAAATACTGCTCTTCTTTCATTTTATAAATGATCAAATCATCCACAATTCCACCATCATTGTTCGGTAAACACGAATATTGCGCTTTACCAACTGTCAATACTGACGCATCATTAGAAGTTACTTTTTGAATCAAAGCCAAAGCATTTGGTCCCGAAAGTAAAAATTCTCCCATGTGAGACACATCAAAAACCCCTACCGCCGTACGAACCGTCTCGTGCTCAGCATTAATTCCTTCATAAGTAATGGGCATATTGTATCCCGCAAACGGAAGCATTTTAGCTCCCAAACCTTCGTGTATGTGCGTAAGCGCAGTATTTTTCATTGTATTTCGATATAAAATTTGAAGTGGCTAATTTATTTAAAAATTATCATATTTAACCCATTATTTATGATTAATCCATATATTTTGAAGCCATTTCCTGCTGTACATTACAAGTCCTCATCCTGTAATTTGTTTTTATAAAGGAGCACGAGAGCTTCTTGCAGTCGCTTCGTGTTCCTAATAAAAACTAAATTCCAGTATTCCGGGCTTTTCATTGCCATCAGGGCTAGGAATAAAATCATCTCCGAATGGTATCTAAATCAAAAACGACAAACCAAGCATGCTCGATTTGTCGTTTTTACTATTAAGTTGATCTAAAAATTAATACTTAGCAGCTTGTCCGGGTTTAGGAATCGATGCTTTAATAAATTCTCTGATATCTTCATTAGCTGTTTCTAAGTCTTGCTTTCTCAGGTACATCATGTGTCCGCTACGGTATCCTTTCCAAGACATTTTATCTTTCAGCTTTCCGCTTGGATCCATTTGCCACATATTGTATTTTGCATTAAAGTAATCACAAGCACCATCGTAATAACCGGATTGTACTAGTAAATGCAAATACGGATTTTGTGCCATTGCCTGTCTCAGGTTTTCTCCCGTATTGTCATTCGAGTTGTCCCATGGGCGCACCGGTCCAAACATATTATAGGTGAAATCGGTTTTATACTTCAATTCATTACGCAAGTACATGTTTATAGCTGGCGTAAAGGAATGCAACCACGAAGTTAATTCTGCATTAAAATCGACACGGTCACCAGCATCTTTTTTATCGATACCTTTGTAACGAGAATCAAGCCTTCCCACTGTAAATCCTTGGTCTCTTAATAATTCCTTCCAGAAATATCCTGTAGGTACATCCAAATTGTTTTGTAAAATCACTTTTTCTGACATGCCAGAGTAACGCGCTATTTTTGCAGCAATTTCTTTTCTTTTTCCGTCTTCAAGTGCGCCTCCTTTGCTCATAGCTGGTAAGAGTTCGTTCATAGTAAATTCCTCTACTTCGGGTAACATTTCATTTAAGTCTTTGCTTTGCAAGTCTGCCGGTAGCATTTTATGGTACCAAGCAGTAGCAGCAAAATAAGGTAGTTTCAACGCACCATCAGTAGCAACTCCGCGATTAATTCCTAAAGTGGTAGGAGAAACTAAAATCACTCCGTTTAAGTACATCCATTGTTTTTCTTGAAGCTCTAGCGCAAGACCTGAAACTCTAGTCGTTCCGTAGCTTTCTCCAATAAGATACTTAGGAGAAGCCCAACGGTTGTTTCTCGTTACAAAACTTCCAATCCAGCTTGCCAAATATTTAACATCAGCATTTACACCAAAAAAAGTAGATTTAGGAGTGTCTTTGCTTATGGCTCTTGAGTACCCTGTATTGACTGGGTTCACAAAAACTATATCGGCTACGTCCAGAATCGAGTACGGATTTTCTTTTATTCCGTAAGGTTGTACCGGATAGCCTTCATCGTCAATTTTCAATAAAGTTGGTCCTGTATAAGCAATATGCATCCAAACTGAAGCCGAACCCGGTCCGCCGTTAAACGAAATAACTAATGGTCGCGATTCGTTGTTTTTAATGTCAGTTCGCTCATAATAAGTATAAAACAAACCCGCAATTGCTTTTCCGTCTTCATCCCAAACAGGCATCGTTCCGGTAGTGGCTTTGTACGGTACTTTTTGCCCTTTAATAGTGGTGACGTGATCGGTTACAACATTTTGATCTGGATTAAAAACGAGACTACTTTCAGATTTTTTTTCGCTTTTCTCGTTTGAATCTGCTTTTTGTTGCCCTATTATACTGCCAAAGCTGGTGATTGCAAGAAATATAAATAGTGTTTTTTTCATAAATTGTGGTTTAGAGGAATGGTTTTAATCGTTAATTTAAGATTACTAAAGTATGATTTTTTGAGATAATAGTAAACATACAGCCTGCCTTTTTAGTTGATTTCACAACAAAAAGCTGAAATGATAGTTATTTGTATCCTCATAAACTAAATCTCAATTTCTAATTAAGTATTTTTTGGATCGGGTTCAATTCCAAAAAATCTAAGTAAATTTTCGATTAAAAACGATATCTCATAACTGCAGACTATTGAATAATTCAATCAGTGCAATATCTGACGGTTTAGGAGCAGCAGCCTTTATGATATTCCCTTTGGGATCAATAAGAATGAATCGTGGAATTGCAGTAATACCATATGCTTGAATAAAATCAGAGTCGAATTGTTGATCAGCTAACAATTGAATACCTCCTAAATTATTTTGGATAACGAAAGAATTCCATTTATCGTGATCTTTAGCTGCGTCAACCGATATGCTTACAAAAGCGATGTTTTTATCTTTAAATTGTTCTTCAATTTTTTGGAGATATGGATTTTCTTGAATGCAAGGTCCGCACCAAGTTGCCCAAACATCAATATAAATATATTTTCCTTTTAGACTTTCTAATGATGTTTTTCCCCCTTTTTGGTTTTCATAATTAAAGAGCGGTGATGGCATATTTGTTTCGACTGATTTAGCATTGTTGTATAATACCGTTAGGTTTTTAATTAACGCAGGATCATCTGTAATTGAAATATAGGCTTTATAGATTTGCTCAAAATTTGTAAATTCACTTGAAATCTCATAAGAATGGATTTGTACTAACTGATTTTTTAGGCTTTGACTTGTAAGTGCTTTTAAATTATTAATTTTTTTTATGTCGCTGTTTTGGTTTGTAGCCGTTATACGCTCATTTTCATTGAACTTTTCAATTGCTAAGAGTTTGTAATCATTAGAAAATAAATAATCCTTTTCATTGTCATAATCAATTCGTGTATCAAGATTTGGAAATTGTTCCGAAACCTGATAGTCGGGTAAACCAGTTAAAAATGAGCGATAATTTCTATAATAGAGTAAGTGTTTTTGCTCCATATAATGAATGTTTTTTGTTTCAGTTTCTCGAAATGAAGCAGCGGTAAATTTTGTTTTATTAGCTAGGGATGTGATCGATTTTTTGATTTCTTCCACTTTTATCAAAAAGCTTTTTTCGGGTAAAGAGTATAATTCTTTGTCCGTAATTTGACTTACAATAACTGCTTTTTGTACTAAATATTGATTTTCAACGCTTCCTTTTCCGCTATATTTTAAGGAAGAGAGAAACTTTTTATTATCCGTATTTAAACTAAGTTTTGTTCCATTTGCTAAAAAAAGTGGCACGGCATTTTTATCGGTCTCAAGGCTGTAGATGCCATCGTAAGGAATAAATATGAATTCTGAAAAAGTTCCGTCAGTATTTAACTTGATTTCTTTTTCGAATGAGGTTCCTTTTATCCAAATAATTCCAGTATCGGAATTGGTAATTTTTCCTGAAATCGTTATTGGCTCTTTTGACGTTGTAAAGGAGGCAAGAATAATAATAAGAAAGAGGAAGATAGTTCTTTTCATTTATTTATTTTTTTGAGTTATTCAAATATAGCTAATTTCTGATATTAAAAAATTGTAATTTTAATGGTCGTAATAAAATTTATTTAATTCGCTTATCATTAAACAAGTTCTATTAGGGAAACCAAGAGAACTAATTTGTAAATTTGTACCTCAGTAAATTCCGATTATGACAACTAACCCCAATCTACGTACCGTAAATGTAACGCGGTACATCACGCCATTACGCGAGGGCGGCTCTTTGCCTGCTTTGGCGGAAGCCGATGACGATTTTAAATATGTACTCAAGTTCAAAGGGGCAGGGCATGGAGTAAAAGCCTTGATTGCCGAATTGTTAGGAGGGGAAATAGCCCGCGTTTTAAAGTTAGCCATTCCTGAATTGGTGTTTGCTAATCTAGACGAAGCTTTTGGTCGTACGGAAGCCGACGAGGAAATTCAAGACCTTTTGCAGGGTAGTCAAGGGTTAAATTTAGCCTTGCATTTTTTATCAGGAGCCATCAATTTTGATCCTGTCGTAACAGTCGTTGATGCTAAAATGGCTTCGCAAATTGTTTGGCTTGACGCTTATATTACCAATGTTGATCGTACGTTTAGAAATACGAATATGCTACTATGGCATAAAGAGCTTTGGTTGATTGATCACGGAGCCAGTTTCTATTTTCATCATTCTTGGACCAATTGGGAACAACATGCTAATAGTCCATTTAAGCTCATAAAAGACCATGTTTTGCTGCCGCAAGCGAGTCTAATTCAAGAGGCTGATGCATTGTTTAAAACTATTTTAACTCCAGAAACAATAAAAAATATTGTTCAGCTAATTCCCTTAGATTGGTTGGAATGGCAAGACACAGACGAATCTCCTGAAGCGATTAGAGAAGTGTACTACCAATTTTTACTGACCCGATTAAATCATTCTGAAATTTTCATAAACGAAGCACAAAATGCAAGAGAAGCACTTATATGAGTATGCCGTAATTCGGGTTGTACCTAGGGTAGAGCGCGAAGAATTCCTAAATGTAGGGATCGTACTTTTTTGCAAAAAAGCCAAGTTTATCAAGATGATGTATACGGTGAATGAAACAAAACTGAATTTGTTCGCGACCGATTTTGAATGGGAGCAATTACAGCTCAACTTGGATTCGTTCCAAAAAATTGCTCACGGTACCAAGGATGGCGGACCTATCGCACAATTTGATATTCCGTCTCGCTTTCGTTGGTTAACTGCTTTGCGAAGTTCAGCGATTCAAACCTCACGACCACATCCAGGATTATGCGATGATCTAGAAATAACAATCAATCGTTTATTTGAAGAAATGGTATTATAGATTAATTTAAATCAATCATTTTTTCAAGCACCACGAAATCTAGAGTTTTGTTTCCTAAAACTGAGTGCAGATGACTTTCGGGAAATGGTGCTTTTAGGCCAGTGTCTGCATATCCTTTGCGGATGTAGTAGGCTATCAATTCTGATCGAATAGAAATTACTGTCATCACAATTTTAGGTAAACCTAGTTGTTTTGCGTGAAGGTCAGCTTGCGCCAACAGTTTCGTGCCAATGCCGCTATTCTGAAGTTGAGGTGAAACGCTCAGCATTCCGAGATACAATTGATTTTCTTCGGCTGTTAATAAAACGCAGCCTAAAATTTGGTCGGCTTCGACGTATTTTAAGAGTGTGTTTTTAGGATCTGATAGAATTTCGGTTAATTCCGTTTCGTCCGTTCTTTGTCCACCTAATAATTCGGCTTCGGTTGTCCATCCTGCTTTAGAGGCTTCGCCTCGGTAAGCACCATTAATTAAGGATTGTAATGAAGGGATATCTCGAAGAGTAGCTTTTGTAATCATTATTTTTGTCTTGGTAGGCATTTTATTTTTGGTAAAGATAGAAAAACTGTATTTACTCTTTAGTGAGATTTGCATATTTTCCTAATAGTATGAAGTACCTTATCGGAGGTTTTATTTATTGTAAAGTGCTCTTAATATGGGTCTTTTTATTTATTAAAATTGGAGTTATAATTAATCCAATCATGAAAGAAGCTAAAAAATTTGCAATGATGTTTCCAATCAGTGTTGTGTTTTCTCCAATCTCTATTCTTGCAAAAAAACTACAAGAGGTTATTAATGTTACAAATAACCAGTATTTTAAATTTATCTTAACTTCATAAAGCGCTGTTTCAGGAAGTTTATAAATAGTATGTAAAATTATTAATCCACCAAATAGAGTACTAGTATGTTGTAAAATTTTTAGATATTTAATTTCTTTTCCAAATAAATCTACAGAATTGGATAGAAAAGATACATTACTAACAAAATAGCCTCCTTCATGGGTAAAACTATCCCACAGTAAATGCGAAATTGTCCCTATGATTATCGAAACAATTACAACAATCCAGTTTTTAGAAAAGTAGTTATTCCATTCAAGCATTTCAATATTTAAGAATCTTGATTTAAGTTGATTTGGTAGATTTTGAAACAAATCATTTTTTACAATGTTGTGAAAAATGAAACTTAGTAAAATAGCTAATGGCAGATCAAAGTATAATATTCCCAAAATCGTATGGCTATAATTACTCTCAATTTTCATTCTTATAAAATATTCAAAATCGGGTGTCAGACTTCCAATGATTAAGCCTGTCATTGAGAACCATTTTTTCGGCAAATAATTTAGAGGTAAAATTAAAGCAGGATGTGAAAAAGTAAATGGCATATATTTTATGATTTATGTGATTTGTTTTTCAATAGTAGCTATTTAATTGTTGCTTTATACAGTCAATTTTTGTAAGCTTTGCAAACTTTTAAAACAAAGTAAGCACCACCCATAATGCCATGGACGAAATCAGTAACCAAAGCGCTACTCCTTGCAGTAATGGTTTATAGCCAACCGAAGAAAGTACCTTTTTAGACAAACCACAACCAATAAGGAAAAGCGTTAAGGTCAAGCCCGATTTAGCAATTGAAGTCAAATAAAAACTGATATCTTGAATAAAAGGCAGGTAGGTGTTAGCAATCATCGCAAGGACGAACAACCCAATAAAATAAGGAATCTTAACTTTTGTTTCTTTGTTTTTGAATAGAAAGGTCGATAGAAAAGCAATAGGAATAATCCATAAGGCACGCGCTAATTTTACGGTTGTCGCTATTTCTAGCGCTTGCGGTCCGTACTTGCTTGCAGCACCTACGACGGAGCTCGTGTCATGAATGGCTATAGCGCACCAGAGTCCGAATTGCGTTTGCGATAAGTTGAGGTAGTGACCAAGGAAAGGGAATAAAAGCAGGGCTACCGAATTAAGAATAAAAATCGTTCCCAAAGCCACTGAGATTTGCTTTTCTTCGGCTTTAATGACTGGCGCTATGGCCGCGATAGCACTACCACCACAAATAGCAGTTCCCGCAGATATTAAATAGGATGTTTTTTTATCTATTTTTAATGCTTTACCTAACAGATAACCAGCCGTTAGCGTAATTAATATGGAAGCAATAGTAAAAAGGAGTCCGTCTTGTCCCGCTTGTAAGGCGCTATCTACATTCATCCCAAATCCAAGTCCTACCACTGAAATTTGCAATAACAAATGGGTTGCCTTATGGTTGAGGTGTAAATAGGGATGTCCTATAAACTGCGCGATAATTAGTCCCATTAGCAAGGCAATAGGCGGCGTAATAAACGGTGACAAACAAAGCACAAAGGCTACTAAAAAGATTAACTCTCGCGTAGTGATGCTTTTGTCTAGTATTTTTTTCTTGTTGGGTTCTTGCTCTGCTGTTGGCATTGTTGAAAATGTAATCGTTTTTTAAAGCAGTACAAAGAACTACTTTATTTACAACAATAGGAAATTGTATTTTGTAATCAAGTATAATTTTTAGTTATACTTGATTTTAAATATAGTAAAATGTTAGTCCTTATTATTTTCCCTTGTCCACTCCTTTTATAAATTGAATAACGCCATTCATAAATACTTTTTGATCATCCCACATCGCTAAGTGACTTCCGTTGGGACAATACAAATAACTACCGTTTTGAACCAGTTTACTTTGCTCTTCCATTGCTTTTGGATCCATCGTATCGTATTTTGCTCCAACCATTAAGGTTGGTACAGCGATTTCTTTGAGTCTGTTTTTCACATCCCATTTAGCAAGTCGGCCGCCAATTCCAAATTCCGATGGACCTTGCATCAAAGTGTAGACTTCGTTATTAACGTGCTTAAAAGAACGATTTACTGCATCTGGCCACTCGTCTAAACGGCAAAGATGCTCTTTATAGAAATTAGGTAATAATAATTCCATGTAACGAGGGTTGGCAAAATCCTTTTTTGCTTCTAGCGCTCTAATTTCGCTCAAAACTTCTGGTTTCATTTGCTTGGCTAATACCTCATTGGCGTAAGCACCATATTCCGTTGCACTTGCCATCATATTACCAATGACTAATCCCTTTAGGTTTTTTTGGTATTTTAAAGCATATTCCATTCCGAGTATGCCTCCCCAAGAATTTCCTATAACGTAAAAGTTAGAGCTATCGGCGCCAATGGCTTTACGTACTTGTTCTACTTCCTCTACAAATCGTTCGGTAGTCCATAAAGTGCTATCCTTTGGCTGGTCGCTATAATACGAACCTAGTTGATCGTATTCATAAAATTCAAATCCTTCTCTTTGAAAAAAAGTTTCAAAACATTCCATGTACTCGTGCGTCATTGCTGGGCCACCGTGCAATAATAAAATTTTTATTTTTGGGTTGGTTCCAAAACGCTTGGTCCACACTTTGAATTCGCCTACCGGAGTTTGAATTGGAATCATTTTTACACCTGCAGTTTCCAGCGAATCACCATAATTGAAATAATTAGAAACTAGGATCTCATTGGAATTTGATTTTTCCTTGCAGGAAGTAAGTAGTAGAAAAACGAGTAGTACCGATAAATAGCGCATGGTAGTTTGATTTAGTTTTGAAAGAACTAAGGTAGCGAAAATGACCTACTTATGGATAGGCTTGAAGGAATATTTTTCTGTTGCACAGTCACAACAATTACAATCGAATTTGTCCAGAATGGTAGTAGTAAACGGAACGTTTTTAGTTCTTATCTTTGGTCCAATATGTAATCTTAAATATAAAAATCATGGTCGTAACGCAATCATTTGTTCTAGAAGGTGCTTTGCAGCATAAGTTTGCCTTAGATTTAAGTTATTCCGAAGCTCAAGATCAAAAAGGAGTAGTAATTTTTTGTCATGGTTTTAAAGGTTTTAAGGATTGGGGTTGTTGGCAAATGATTGCCGATGATTTCGTGGACAATGGTTTTGCTTTCTTGAAGTTCAACTTTTCACATAATGGATTGGGACTTGAAAATGCTGCTGGTTTTGACAAACTAGATAAATTTGCTCTGAATACCTTAGGAAAAGAATTGGAAGACATAAAAAGTGTCGAGCAGTTTGTGGTAAGCGAATTACCAACTGTTTTACCTATTATTAATACGGAAAACATTTTTATTATTGGGCATAGCAAAGGAGGCGTTGCTGCTTTGCTGTATTGTTCGCAGTATGAAACTAAAATTAAGAAGGTCTGTACCTGGGCGAGTCCGTTTGATTTTCACCGTTCGTGGAATTTAAAATTCAGAACTAAATGGAGAGCCGATGGTGTTCAGTACATTAAAAACGCAAGAACGAATCAAATGATGCCTTTGGATATCTCCGTTTTGGATGATTTAGAGACTAATGAGGAAAAATATAGTTTGGCCAATGCGAGTAAAAAACTGTCTATTCCGTATTTGATAATCCAAGGCACAGACGACCAAGCAGTAAAAATGGAAGAATTTAATTTATTGAAAAAGCATTTTACAAAAGCAGCTACACATATTATAGCCGATGCTAATCATGTTTTTGGAGGTTCACATCCTTATTTCGAAAAAGAATTGCCAAAGCATACTCAAGAATTAGTCAAAGAGACAAAGGCGTTTTTTCTAGTGTAGCATTATGCTCATTTGACAACCTATTGTCTTGCGTAAAGGATAGCAGCGGCATCCTTTTATGAAATGAAATGGAATAAAAGATAGAGCGAATAGCCTGACCGTACTGCAACGGAGTGGAAGTAGGGTTACGCCCAAATAATCATTGTAAAGCGGAACGACCACCTATTCCTCAGTAAATTCAGGAATTGGTGGTCGTTTTTTGTAACCTATTATTTCAGTTTTCCTTCGGCAAAAAGGCGACGGATTTCTTTTTTATCAAATTTACCGACGCTTGTTTTTGGGATTTCATCCAAATAGACATAATCTTTTGGGATTTGGTATTTTACAAATTCTCTATCGAGAAAGGCTATCAATTCATCATCTGTAGTGGCTTGCTCCTTATTTGCTAATACAATAGAAGCCAAAGGTTTTTCGACCCATTTTTCGTCAGGAATAGCAATTACGGCCGCTTCGCGAATGTTGGGGTGCGCCATTAAAGCCGACTCCAAGGCGACGCTCGAAATCCATTCGCCACCGCTTTTAATTAGATCTTTGGTTCGGTCTTTGATTTCCATATAACCATCAGGATCGATGGTGCTCACGTCACCTGTTTTAAACCAACCATCGGCAGTAAAATTTTCTTGATTATTGGTTTTAAAGTACGAATTGATTACCCAAGCACCTCTGATTTGGAGCTCACCCATCGTTTTTCCATCTGAAGGCGCTACTGTACCTTCATCAGTCATGATTCTGATTTCGACACCCGGAAAAGCAATTCCTTGCTTGGCGCGGATATTGAGTTGCTCACTTTTTGGTAAGTCATAATGCTGCGGTTGCAATCTCGATACGGTACCAAGGGGAGAAGTTTCGGTCATTCCCCAAGCTTGGACTCCTTTGATGCCAAAATCGGTATCAAATCCTTCGATTAGGCTTTTAGGAAGAGCAGAGCCGCCAACTAGATATTCAGTAAGCGCGAGTTTTTCCTTGGGAGGATTTTGTTTCATGGCGTGATACACACCTAACCATATTGTAGGTACGCCATTGGCTTTTGTGATTTTCTCTTTTTCGAGTATGTTGATAATGGCTTCGGGTTGTAAATTAGAAGAGGGTAATACCATATCCGAGCCCGACAGCAGACATAAATACGGGAATCCCCATGCCATAACGTGAAATTGAGGCACAATTAAAAGGAGTCTGTCCTCGTTGCTAAAATTACCTGCGTTGGGCGATATAATGTTCGAAGCATGCAAATACGTTGAGCGATGTGAATACAAAACCCCTTTGGGTAAACCCGTTGTCCCGCTCGTATAACACATTCCACAAGCGTCATTTTCGTTTAAAACCGGCAATTCATATTCTGCTGATTGATCAGAAAGTAAGTCTTCGTAACGAATGGTGTTTTGTAATGTTGTTTTAAAATCTGCAGGAGCATTTAATAAAATATAACATTCTACTGTTTCAAGCAACGGTGCTACTTTTTCCAATAAAGGAACTAGTGTAGCATCAATAAAAATAACACGGTCTTCAGAATTATTGATGATGTATTCCGTTTGTTGGCTCGATAACCGAATATTTATAGGATGGCACACAGCGCCAATTCCTGCAATTCCGTAATAGAGTTCAACATGGGCAGCATGATTCCAAGCGAAGGTTCCAACAATATCTCCTGCTTTGATTCCTAATTTGTGAGTCAAGGCATTCGCTAACTTTTTACATTGTTTGTATAGATCACTAAATTGATATTCATGTCGCTTTCCATCAGGCAAATAGGTTATTATCTTTTTATTAGGATACACGCTGTTCCCGTATTCAAGAATAGTGGTTGTGGTAAGCTGGTAATTCATCATTAAGCTATTCATACTACAAATATTAAAAGATTAGGTAAAATTGTACTGCTGCAGCAAAAAAACATGCCTTTTGCTAATTTAGTGATTTTTAGGGAAGTTAATAAGGTCTGAGTATGATTTGATCTTAAGAAATAGTTAAAAATGTGGTTAATTCTATTTTAAAAATAAAAAATTTCTTGAACTGATGAAAGATTAAAGTTGATTTGTAGTTGAGCTTAAACTGCGTAAAGGATAGCAGCGGCATCCTTTTATGAAATGAAATGGAATAAAAGATAGAGCGAATAGCCTGACCGTACTGCAACGGAGTGGAAGTAGGGTTACGCCCAAAACAGAAAATAAAAAAAATCCGATTAGCTGATGCCAATCGGATTTTATATTGATATAGTAATTAATACTATTAATTGTTTATTACAAGTGAATTACTTCGCCGTAAGCATCAGCAACCGCTTCCATAACCGCCTCACTCATTGTTGGGTGCGGGTGAATAGCTTTCAGGATTTCATGCCCTGTCGTTTCTAGTTTACGCGCTACAACTGCCTCAGCAATCATATCGGTAACACCAGCACCAATCATGTGGCATCCTAACCATTCGCCGTATTTAGCATCAAAAATTACTTTTACAAAACCGTCAGGAGTTCCAGATGCTTTTGCTTTTCCAGATGCTGAGAACGGGAATTTACCAATTTTTAATTCGTATCCTTTTTCTTTAGCTTGTTTTTCAGTTAAACCAACTGATGCAATTTCAGGAGTAGCGTAGGTACAACCCGGTACGTTTCCGTAATCGATTGGTTCTACATGCATTCCTGCAATTTTTTCCACACAGTTAATTCCCTCAGCAGAAGCTACGTGTGCTAATGCTTGTCCTGGTGTAACGTCACCAATTGCGTAGTATCCGGGGATATTAGTTGCATTGTAAGCGTTTACTAAGATTTTATCTTTATCAGTAGCGATACCTACTTCTTCTAATCCTATATTTTCGATGTTAGTTTTGATTCCAACAGCCGATAATAGCATGTCTGCTTCCAGAACTACTTCACCTTTAGCCGTTTTTACATACGCTTTTACGCCTGCACCGCTAGTATCGATTTTTTCTACTGATGAGCTGGTCATGATTTTCACCCCTGCTTTTTTCATAGAACGCTCCATTTGTTTAGAGATGTCTTCATCTTCAACAGGAACAATGTTAGGCATGAATTCTACAATAGTAACTTCTGTTCCCATTGCATTGTAAAAATGTGCAAACTCCACTCCAATTGCTCCTGAACCAACAATAATCATTGATTTAGGTTGCGTAGGTAATGTCATTGCTTGACGGTATCCAATTACTTTCGTACCATCTTGTGGTAAGTTGGGTAACTCACGAGAGCGCGCTCCAGTAGCAATAATGATATGGTCAGCGCTGTATTCCGTAACTTTATTGTTTTTAGCTGTAACATCCACTTTTTTGCCTGGTTTTAGTTTTCCAAAACCATCAATAACGTCGATTTTATTTTTTTTCATTAAAAATTGAACTCCTTTGCTCATGTCAGAAGCAACCGTTCTACTTCGTTGTACTACAGCAGGGAAGTCTTTATCAAATGACGATACTGTTAAACCATAATCAGAGGCGTGTTTTAGATAATCAAAAACCTGAGCTGATTTTAGTAATGCTTTGGTTGGGATACATCCCCAGTTTAAACATACACCACCTAGGTTTTCTTTTTCAATTACGGCTACTTTAAAGCCTAATTGTGATGCTCGTATGGCAGTTACATATCCACCTGGTCCACTTCCTAAAACTATGATATCGTATTTCATTGTATAAGTTTTCTAAATTATTTGATTTGGCGAATTTAAGGAATTATTCTGTTTCTTAAAGCATAAAAAAGGTTATTGCCTATTTTTTTTGTGAAATAGTAAGGTTGTTTACAATTGTGTTTTAGTACTGCCGCAATTGTGTTATCATTAGAGGAACTTTTTTTGAACGATCATGACATTAAAGCTGTTTTTATTTTTGTTGATGGTGTAGCATTAAAATTTTTTTAGCAAATTTTTTAAAAATAGGTTGTAATTCTTGTAGTTTGTATTTGTAAAATAGTTACTTTAGTATTGTGTTTTAGCAAATTGTTTGTGAGGATCAAGAGCAATAGTTCCCTGTTTTATATAAATCTTTGCTGATAATTAATAAGATCGTTTAAAAGCAATAAATCAAGTTATTTATGGTAGTAGAGGTAAAGGATAGATCTAATTTCAATGTTATTGGTATTGGGACTAGTGCAGGAGGATTGGAAGCATTGAAGATCTTCTTTGACAACGTCCCCTCTGATTGTATTCATAGTTTTGTGATCATACAACATTTATCTCCCGATTATAAATCTTTAATGAAAGATTTGTTAGCCAAAAATACGACCCTACCAATATTTGAAGTGGTAGATGGTGTCGAAATTGAGGCCGGGAGTGTCTACCTAATTCCGCCAAAAAAAAACATGACCATTAAGGATGGGAAATTACATTTGATGGATAAGCCGCAAGAACATGAATTGAATTTGCCAATTGATATCTTTTTCACTTCTCTAGCCTTAGAGAAAAAGGAAAATGCAATCGGAATCATTTTGACAGGAACAGGTAGCGACGGTACGCGAGGTTTTCGATCCTTAAAAGAAGAAGGCGGAATGTTAATGGTGCAAAGTCCAGATACGGCAAAATTTGACGGAATGCCTTACAGTGCTATAAGTACAGGTTTGGTTGATTTGGTTTTACCGGTAGAGCAGTTACCAGGAGAATTGCTTAATTTTTTGGATCATCCAAAGGGTGGCACGGATACCGAAATGCTCGTTTGGAACGACGAAGGTACTTTGATGAAAATTTTAATGCACATTAAAAGTTGTACCGATCTTGATTTTACATTATACAAACGACCTACACTTGTAAGACGTTTGGCGAGAAGGTTAACCATCTGCAAATGTATTACTTTGAAGGATTACCTGAATTTTCTCTATGAAACTCCACAAGAAGTTCAGATTATTTATCGAGAATTTTTAATAGGTGTTACCAGATTCTTCAGAGATCAAAATGTATGGGAACAGGTTGAAAACGAAATTGTTCCTAAACTTATAAGTCAAAACTCAGAGACCAAAGCCTTGAAAATATGGTCTATTGCTTGTAGTACTGGTGAAGAGGTGTATTCGATAGCAATCGTAATTAGAGAAGTACTTGAAAAAGCAAACTTAAAGTTCAATGTTAAAATATTTGCAACAGATATAGATAATGAATCGCTAGAAATTGCAGGAAAAGGAATTTATCCTGAAAGTATTATTGCAGATGTTTCCTTAAATAGAATTCAAAAATACTTTGTAAAAAAGGACGATAAATACCAGATTAGAGAAGAGATTAGAAGAATGGTAATTTTTTCTCACCATAACATTGTTTCAGATCCTCCTTTGAATAAAATGGATATGATTTTTTGTCGAAACATGTTGATTTATATTCAGCCTATTGTACAGAAAAAAATTATGGGTTACATCCATTTTTCTCTAAATCTAAATGGTTACTTGGTTATGGGATCAAGTGAAACGGTGGGCGATTTAAACACTGTTTTTGTTGAAATAGATCGTAAAAATAAAATCTACCGAAATTCTGTGCAAGCACGAAGTCTAGGCGGTGATTTATTAAAGTATACCGACTCAAAAAAACAATTATCAATTAAAACACCGCTAGGATGGCACAATAGCAGAAAGACTAATATTCAGCAAAAAATGACCGAAGCTTTAAACCTGCTTTTGTTAGAGCATTTAGGAATTACTGCCGTTTTTGTGGATGACAATTATGATATTATTCATGCCTTGGGCGATTTTAAAAAATATATCGAATTTCCTGACAGTGGATTTTCTATCAATTTACTGAAAATGGTTCCTGATAATTTGTCTGCAATTATCGCGGCCTCTTGCCGAAAATCAATTCAAGATACGAGTGTATTAATCAAGAAAAAAGCAACGTACTTTAAAGGCACAACAAAATTCAGTCTTAATATTATTGTTAAACCTTACTTAGTCGAAGCCGTTACGGGTAAATTCAGTTACTTAATTACTTTTTTAGAAGAGTCAAAAGTCAATGTTGAAAGCTCAGAGATTCCCATGGAAAGTATTGATATCTTGACAGCAAATAGAATTTTAGAATTAGAAGAAGAATTGCTCGAAAGTCGCGAAAATTTACAACTTACGGTAGAAGAGGTAGAGACTAGTAACGAAGAACTGCAGGCTACTAATGAAGAATTATTGGCTTCAAATGAAGAATTACAAAGTACCAACGAAGAACTCCAAAGTGTAAATGAAGAGTTACACACGGTAAATGCAGAACACTCTTTTAAAATTGATGAACTCAATTCATTAAATGCCGATATTGATAATCTCTTCAAAAGTATCGAAATCGGAACGGTTTTCTTGGATAATGAATTACGCATTAGAAAATTCACGCCAGAAATTAAGTCTCATTTCAATTTATTAGAAAAGGATATTGATCGTCCTATTGAAATTTTTAGTACTTATTTGAGTAATGCCAATATAAAAGAGGATTCTCTACATGTTTTGCGAACTGGAATTCATTTTGAGAAAGAAATTCAGAATAATGAAGGTATTTGGTTTCTACAAAGAATTTTACCTTTTATTGATAATTACGGAGAAACCAAAGGGGTTGTAATTAGTTTCATTGATATTACAAAAACTAAAATAGCAGAATTACAATATAGAAATATCTTTAATCTAACTGCTTTACCATTATGGGAGGAAGATTTTAGCGATGTTAAAACAGAGATTGACGCATTAAAAGAATCCGGTGTCGAAGATTTTGTTGAATATGCTCAGGAAAATCCCGAATTTGTTTCGAAATGCGCTTCGTTAATTAGGCTAGGGGATTTGAATCCAGCAGCCAAAAAATTAATGAATATTGAAACTAAGGTACAAAATAGTTTCAGTTTTAGAGACGAAAGTATGCTGGCTTGCTTTACTAAAGAACTCGAAGTAATTTTTAATGGCGGTGGATTGTACATGTCGGCGCAACGAGAAATAACTTCAATCAGTGGGAGTAAGAAAGTCGTTATAATTTATGTTAAGTTTCCACCCGCTACTAATAACTATAAAAACATCATTGTTTCTGCAGTTGATATTACCGAATTACAAATCGCCAAAAATGATTTAGAAAAAGTAAACACGGAGTTGAAACAATTTGCCTATTTAGCTACTCACGATTTACGTGCGCCGCTAACCAACTTAATAGGATTAACGAATTTGTTTGAGGGAAATAATCTAACAGAGGAGGATGCTTTTATATTCGACAAAATAAAACAAAGTACAACAAGATTGAATGAAACGTTAGATGACCTTATCAAACTGATAACGATAACAAAAGACGAATTAGAAGAGCCTTTTAAAATTAATCTTGCAAAAGAAGTGGAGCAAACTCAAGAAGCACTTCAAGCTAGCTTAGATCTTGCTAATGGGAAAGTCAATGTTAATTTGCAAGTAACCGAGATTGTTTACATTCGATCCATAATTAAAAGCATTGTTCAAAACATGATGACAAATGCTATAAAATATAAAGATCCATCAAGACCTCTTGTGTTAGATGTATCCTCTCATCAAGTGGATGATTTTATCATTATCAGTTTTAAAGATAATGGTAGAGGAATAAATATGAAAAAACACGGAGACGCTATTTTTAAGATTTATAAACGATTTGATACAAAAGATGAAATTGAAGGAAGAGGTATTGGATTGTATATCGTAAAAGTACAACTGGAGCGCATGGGGCATTCAATAACCGTAGAAAGTGAAGAAGGGGTAGGAACGGAGTTTATTATCAAATTAAAAAATCTTAAATGATTAAAAAAGTACTTCTAATAGATGATGATCCAATCACTAATTTTGTCAATTCAAAAATTATTAAAAATTTGAAATTGTGCGAGCTAGTTGAAGTTAAAGCCTCGGGTCAGTTGGCCTTAGATTATCTCTATGGATTAGATGCTGATGTGCCAGAATTGATCTTGCTGGATATCAATATGCCAATAATGAATGGATTTGACTTTTTGGAAGAATATTATAAGTATGGTTTTAATTGTAACAAAAGCCGAATCGTAATGTTAACATCATCCGTATTTGAGTTTGATAAAATCAAAGTATGTCAATTTGATAAAGTGATTTCATTTGTCTCAAAACCATTAACGGATGAAAAAATTTTAAGCATTTATAATTTGCTTACGTAGCTTTTAGCTAGGCAACCGAAAACTGTGAGTCATACAAGTTCTTGTAATAACCACCTTCACGAAGTATTAACTCTTGATGCGTTCCTTGCTCTACGATCAAGCCTTGGTCCATTACCACAATTTTATCAGCATTTACAATAGTTGCCAAGCGGTGCGCAATTACAATCGAGGTTCTGCCCTTAGTAATGGTTTCCGTGGCACGCTGAATCATCTCTTCAGAATAACTGTCAATCGATGAGGTGGCCTCGTCCAGAATCAAAATACTAGGATTACTTACATAGGCTCTTAAAAAGGCAATCAATTGTCTTTGTCCTGAAGATAGCATTACGCCTCGCTCCTTAACGTCAAAATCGTAATTATCAGGTAAACTCATAATAAAATCGTGTACACCAATGTCTTTGGCTGCCGCTAGAATAGCATCTCGAGTAATTTCTGGATTGTTTAGCGTGATATTATTGTAAATGGTATCAGCAAACAAAAAGACGTCTTGTAATACTACCGCAATTTGTTTTCGTAAGGAGTCCAAAGAATAATTTTCGATATTTTCATTATCTATGCAAATGGTTCCGCTGTTAATTTCGTAAAAACGATTTAGTAAGTTAATAATCGTAGATTTTCCTGCGCCGGTAGACCCAACAATAGCTACAGTTTGTCCTGCTTGTACTTCTAAATCAATCCCTTTTATCACTTCTTCATCAGCGATATAGCTAAAACGAACGTCTTTAAAACTAATATTACCTTCAAACAGTGGTGCTTCAATTTTACCGGTATCTTGAATTTGATCTTGGGTATCAATAATTTCAAATACGCGATTGGCAGCAATCATTCCCAATTGCATTTCATTGAATTTATCAGCAATTTGGCGCAAAGGGTTAAACAACATGCTGATAAACATGGTATAAGAGAACAAATCTCCAAAAGTGGTAAAAGTATCGCCATTTAAAATTTTCATACCACCATAGAGTACAATAAAACCAAGGGTTAAAGACGAAATAATATCAGCAATAGGAAAAAATATGGAGTTGTATAAAATGGTTTTAATCCACGCTTTTCTATGTTTATCATTGATTTCTCTGAACTTATTAGCCTCAATTACTTCTCTTGTAAAAAGTTGTACAATCTTCATTCCGGTCACACGCTCTTGTACAAACGAATTCATATTCGAAATTTGATTACGTACTTCCTCAAAAGCGACTTGCATCTTGCGCTGAAAAATGCGAGTAATGAATACCAAAATAGGCATCGCTACAATTACAATCCATGTTAAAGACCAATTCATGTAAAACATAAAAGCCAGTACAACAATCATTTTCATCAAGTCGCTGATAATCATAAAAAGTCCTTGACTAAAAATACGTGCAATCGCCTCGATATCTGACACGGAACGAGTCACTAATTGCCCCACGGGAACAAGGTCAAAATACTTCATTCTAAAACTCAGGATGTGTTTAAACAACTTGATTCGGATGTCTTTTACAATATCTTGTCCCAACCAGTTGGCCCAATACACAAAATAAAATTGCGAAAAAACCTCGGCTAGCAATACGACACCCATCAAGGAGATATACAATAAAAGACCTTTGGCGTCTTCGGTTTGAATGTAGCCATCAACTGTTTGCTTCAATAAATACGGACGTAAGGCCGCAAATACCGATAGCGAAATAGCAAAGGCTATTACGCCATTAAAGCGCCATTTATAGGGTTTAGTGTAGTATAATATTCGTTTAAATAATCGAGTGTCAAATGCTTTTGCTTTCATTTTATGGCTGATCTTATTTCAGTATTTTTTAGGAGCTTGGTCCTGCTGTTCATTTCAATCTTGCTTGCCGAACCCCGGCAATCAAGGATTTCCATTGCCATCAGGGCTAGGAAATTGAGTTTTATATCAAATTAATCTTTTTCATTCTCTAAAAAAGGATATTCGATTTTAGTTAAATAAAGTCCGTGTGCCGGTACTGAGAATCCTGCTTTATCTCTGTTCTTACTTTCGATAATAGTATTGAAATCAGCAACGGTAATTTTTTTTAAACCAACATTTACTAAAGTTCCCACTATGGAGCGCACCATATTTCTCAAGAAACGATTAGCCGAAATTGTAAAAACTAATTTATCGTTTTCTTGCTTCCAGTAGGCCTCGTAAATGGTACAATCAAAGGTGTTTACATCCGTATTGACCTTTGAGAAACTCTGGAAATTAGTGTGATGAAACAATAATTGTGAAGCCTCGTTCATGGCCTCAAGATCTAAATCTTGGTGAAAATACCAACTCAGCTCTTGCGAAAAAGGATCCTTGAATCGGTTAATATGGTATTCGTAGGTTCGCTTAGTTGCATCAAATCGCGTATGTGCTTCGTCAGCGACTTGAAAAACCTCATGAACCACGATGTCTTTGGGTAAGTACGAGTTTAGTTTGTGAACTAATTGCTTGTTATCTATGTTTTTGTCATAATCAAAGTGCGCATACATTTGCGATGCGTGAACTCCAGTATCCGTTCTGCCGGCTCCCATAATACTTATATCAGTGTTAAGCAAGACAGAGAAAGCTTTATTCAAAACTTCTTGTACTGAGGAGGCATTGGGTTGGTATTGCCAGCCATGGTAAGCGGTGCCGTTGTATGCTAATTTTATAAAATATCTCAATGGTACTTTTTCTTTTGAAACTAATGCGATAGTACTATAATAAGTCGGCCTTAGTTTGAAATACAAAGATACTTATTAATTATTTTTGAAGTAGGCGTATTGTGCTAATGTTTTTTTTGTGCCACAATTTTTTTTAATTGGAAGCAGAATCTTTAATTTTACCGAAATGCCCTAGCCCTGATAGCAGTGAAAATCCCACGCTTTTTAGCGTGGATTGTAACGGATAGCAGGAAAAAGCTCCAAATTAATTCGTACCTGCTAATGACACCATTAATATGAAAAAAATACTTTTACTTTCTGATACGCACAGCCACATAGACGACACCATCATGAAATACGTCGACCAAGCGGATGAAGTTTGGCATGCTGGTGACATTGGAGATTTGGTGGTGACTGATACCATTAAAAAAGTAAAACCTTTGCGGGCCGTGTACGGAAATATTGATGATGATAAGGCGCGCATGGAATTCCCTTTGAATAATCGATTTTGGTGTGAAGGTGTTGACGTTTGGATTACTCATATTGGTGGTTATCCGGGTAAATACAATGCTAAAATCAAAACCGAGTTAGAGACGAATCCGCCACAACTTTTCATTTGTGGGCATTCACATATTTTGAAAGTGATGTTTGATAAAAAAAACCATTTTTTACATATGAATCCCGGTGCTTGTGGTAAAAGCGGCTTTCATCAAGTGCGAACCATGCTGCGTTTTGTAATTGATGGCGACAAAATAAAGGATCTTGAAATCATCGAAATCGAAAAGCGCGTTTAGGCCTTTTTGTGCTTAACAGGCGTGGTAATCGTAATTGTAGTCCCCTTTTTTTGATTTGATTTAATCATAAGCTGTCCGTTGAGGCGGTTAATTCTAGCTCTAATTTGATGCAAACCAAAGCCTTCAATTGTTCGAAGGTCGTTCATGTCAAAACCACGGCCATTATCAGCAACAATTACAGTTAATTCTGTTTCATTCTCAATCAAAGTAAGCGTAGCTTCCTTGGCATGGCTGTGCTTCATGATGTTGTTAAGCAATTCCGTGATCATGAAATACATTTTCATTTCAAACTCTTCTTGGTACCTTGTCGCAGTTGAAACATCACTTATATATTCAAAATTGATATTGGCATTCGAGTTTTTTTCACAAATATCTTTTAAAGCATAAAACAAGCCAAAACGGGCAAGCAGTGAAGGCAACAGTTGGTGAGACAAATCACGTATTTTTTCATGTGCATCGTTCAAAATAGCCTTTGTTTTGTCAATTTCCTTTGATTCAATTTTATGTATAGAATTAAATACGCTAAGATGTAAACCAGCCGTGGTAAGCAAAGCGCTAATGTTATCATGCAAAAAAGAAGCGATTTTTTTACGTTCCATTTCCTGCCCATCAATTGAGGCGTTGATTATGTTTTGCTGTACCTTACTTTGTATGTTTTTTATATTGTTTTTTTGTTTCAGTTGATTATTCTGAATGTAAAAATAGAACAGGATGATAATAAGCAAAAGCGCTGTTATGATTAAAAGGCTAATTCGCTTGTTTTTAGATTGTTTTTCGAGTAAAATTTGTTCTTTAGACTTGTATTTTGATTCAATTGTATCGATTTCCCGTTTGTATTCATCGATTTGTAGGTTGATACCTGCGACATTGATTTTCTTAAGTTTCTCAGCGTAATTTAGTTCGGCAGTAATTGTGTTGTAAAGATTTAGATATTGATAGGCTTCCTTAAAATCCCCTACTTTGAACAAATATTTAGAGTATTCAAGATAAGAATAGGATAAATCCGATTTTTCATCCCATTTCTTCCCAAGCTGAATGGCTTTCTCAAAATAATAAACGGTTTGTTGATTGTTATTTATGTAGTTGCTGTACATACCATTTAGCATGCTTAAAGCAACGACAGTAGAGCTATCACCAAACTTAGGGTGGTATTTATTAACGAATTTAAGGTAAGGTGCACCTTTTGAAAAATTCCCAATATCAAAATAAGCCCAAGTGATATTAAGTTTGGTAAAAACTATTTCAGTTGAATCCTTAATTTTAGAACTGTATTCTAAAGATTTTTTATAGTAACTAATGCCTTTTTCATATTCTTTTTTGTCAAAGCAATAAATGTTACCAAGGTTATTGTACAGCCAGTTTTTTAGCTGGTGGTTGGTTGTTCGTTCAGCAAATACAAGTCCTTTTTTATAATAGTAAAAAGCCTTATCGTACTCTGATAGCTCATCAAAATTGGCTCCTATTGTATTGTAGGCGATTGCAATTAAATTGTCATCTTCGGCAGCAATGGCATATTTTAACGCTATGCGGCCTTTAATTAGCGATTTTTCATAGTTTTCAGCCCGCATTAATAAGGTAGCCTCATTATTAAGTTTGGCTATTTTTTCAGTAGAAAGTTTTTTTACTTGGGAAAATGCAGGACCATTTATTACTTGAATAATTAGAAGAAGGAGTACATAAAATCGTCTTGTAATCATGAACTGAAAATTAATAATTACGATTTTATGAATTTATTTTTGATGGCATATTTCACTAAGCTAATCGAATTTTTAGCTTTTAATTTTTTCATAATGTTTTTGCGATGTGTTTCAACGGTATTTGTACTTATAAATAAGCGCTCGCTAATTTCTTTTCCGCTCAATTCTAACGCAATAAGTGTAATGATTTCGATTTCTCTTCCTGATAGAAAGATTTTGCTTTGCGGTTTTTCCTTATTCAGTTTGCCTAGGTTCTCTGTGGCATTATTAAAAATCTTTTCTCTTACGGTATTACAAAAGTATTCCTCTCCATCCGAAACTACTTGAATGGCTTCGACAATATTTTCACCTGCGCACTGTTTGGTTAAATAACCGCTAGCACCTAGTTTCATAACTTCTTGAATGATCTTTACATCATCGTAACTAGATAATACGATTACCTTACATGGAAAACCTTTTTTTGAGAATTCTTTTATCACTTCAATGCCATCTTTTTCAGGCATGTTGATGTCTAAAACAAGAATATCGGCTCTATTGGTGATAACCTCATTAAAAATATTGGCTCCATTGAAAGAATGGCCAACTACTTCGTAGGTAGGAACGGTGTGCAATAAAGTACGCATACCATCTATGAGTACTTGGTGATCATCTGCAAGGTGAATTCGAATATTTTTTTCCATGGTTTTTTAACTCAATTCAAATTTATAAAAAATAAACGAACTTTCTTTATCGGATTTTGTTTATTAAAAATATAAGTACCATCATAAAAAAACCCGAAATGTTACTTTCGGGTTCTTCTCGCACTAATAAATTAAAATTTATAGGTTTACCTCAACCTATCCACTGATTTTACAAGATCTTCATCCTTTTTGATTGCCTTATTTGCTAAAACTAGCAAGACAACCGTTGCAATAGGTAGAAACATCCCAATACCTTTCTCAGAGACTGTTGAAGTCCCTCCAGATAAATTTAGTGAACGATATACAAACAATCCTAATAAAATCAAATTTAATAACATGTTCAATCTGCCAATGACAAATTGATTTTGTCTTTTATTATAGGAAATGATACTCCATACAGTTAATGCAGTACTAAGTCCAAAAAGGATTACATAGATTTGATCATACATAAAAAAATATTCTTTGCCATCATTCGTTGTCCACAACGGAAAAACGAAAGGTAAAATTCCAGTCGCTACAAAAGCGAGTAGTAGATATATGGTTTGAATTCTTTGTATCATTTTATTGTCAATTGTTCTACAAAAATATATTTTTTTTTTCTAAAATACTATTGTATCATTAAATTTTATTCGTATTATTGCAGGACAATACCGTAAGCACTTCATACTGCGGTCAATTCGAAATTATTTAATACTACCTATCTTTTCACTGTATTACCAAATTAATTAAAATCAAAGAACATTCATGTTTGATATTTCTGCATTAAAAGAAATGAAGCTTTCTGAGCTTCAAAATATAGCTAAATTAGCAAAAACAATAAAGTTTAATGGTGTCAAAAAAGAAACCTTAGTAGGTTTGATTTTAGAGCATCAATCAGCTACTGCTCAAGCAGGACCTAGTTCTAATGAGGCGTCTGAAGCAGATGATAAGCCGAAAAGAGCCCGCATTGTCCCTGTGAAAAAAGCAGCAATCCAAAAAAATGCAAAAGTAAGTAATGCAGAGAACAGCCAAGAAGTTGTTCAAACTACTATAGATTTATCCTCGGATACAGAACCAGTAGCGACTGACAGTGTTGAGCAGAAGCCTGCGGAAAGAAAAGGTCCTAAAATTGTTAAATTTAGTAAGTCTGCTTACGAGAAAAAATTAGCTTTAAAGAAAGATAAGGAACTTGCTAAAGAAGGAGAGAAGCAAGAGGGCAATGATACTGTGGAATCTGTACCAACGGAGGAAGAAACTAGCACTGACGCAACTGAAAAAGTAGCGCCTGCTAAAAAAATTAATCCAAATCAGTTAAACAAGCAAAATCAACAAAATCAAAACCCAAATTTCAAAAACAAAAAAAATAATTTTGCCCATTCTGATTTTGAATTTGACGGAATTATAGAAAGTGAAGGAGTGTTAGAAATGATGGCCGATGGGTATGGTTTCTTGCGTTCTTCGGATTACAATTACTTAGCTTCTCCTGATGATATTTATTTATCGACTTCTCAAATCAGACTTTTTGGTTTGAAAACTGGAGATACGGTAAAAGGAGTGGTTCGCCCTCCAAAAGAAGGAGAGAAGTTTTTTCCATTAGTTCGTGTACTAAAAATTAACGGACATGATCCTCAAGTGGTTCGTGACCGTGTGTCATTTGAACATTTGACACCCGTTTTTCCTTCTGAAAAATTTAAATTAGCTGAAAAGCAAAGCACAATTTCAACTCGTATTATCGATTTGTTTTCTCCAATTGGGAAAGGACAGCGTGGTATGATCGTCGCTCAGCCTAAAACAGGTAAAACGATGTTGCTTAAGGAGATAGCTAATGCAATTGCTGCCAATCATCCTGAAGTATATTTAATCGTATTATTAATTGATGAACGACCAGAGGAGGTTACGGACATGCAACGTAGTGTGCGTGGTGAAGTAATTGCCTCAACTTTTGATAGAGAACCACAAGAACACGTGAAAATTGCCAATATTGTTTTAGAAAAATCGAAGCGATTGGTTGAATGTGGTCATGATGTTGTAATTTTATTGGATTCGATTACGCGTTTGGCAAGAGCCTACAACACGGTACAGCCTGCATCAGGTAAGGTATTAAGTGGTGGAGTAGATGCCAACGCACTTCAAAAACCAAAACGTTTCTTTGGTGCTGCTCGTAATGTCGAAAACGGAGGATCGTTAAGTATCATCGCTACTGCTTTGACTGAAACGGGTTCTAAAATGGACGAGGTGATCTTTGAGGAATTCAAAGGAACGGGTAACATGGAATTGCAGTTAGACAGAAAAATTGCTAACAAGCGTATTTTTCCAGCCATTGATTTAACATCGTCTAGTACGCGACGCGATGATTTATTATTAGATCAAAAAACATTGCAACGCATGTGGATTATGAGAAAATACCTTTCGGATATGAATCCAGTTGAAGCAATGGATTTCATCAATGATCGTTTCAAGAAAACTAGAAACAATGAAGAGTTTTTGATTTCAATGAATGACTAAAATCAATAACTTCGTTTAAAAAGGAGATAAAAAAAACCTCGAAAATAGTGTGATACTAATTCGAGGTTTTTTTGTGACAAGTAGAAAATCAAATTATTCTATTGCGTCTTATTTTTCTTCTTCAACTTTAGGAGCTTTGATTTCCCTAGGAGCAACAACTGCTTCTTTTCGCTCTAAAAGTGCCATATAAAATCCGTCAAAACCAGATTCTGATGCTAGAATTTTTTGATCTTTAATAAAGGTAAATTGTTGACCAATTTCAGTTGTTAAAAAACGATTTACTTGATCTTGGTTTTCAGAAGGCAAAATCGAACAAGTTGCATACACCAATTTTCCACCTGGTTTTACAATTTTCGAATAGCTCTCCAGGACTTCTGACTGTACTTTTCGAATATTATCAATAAATTCAGGGCGTAACTTCCACTTCGCGTCAGGATTTCTTTTCAAAACTCCTAAACCACTACAAGGGGCATCAATTAAAACACGATCTGCTTTTTCATGCAGTTTCTTGATCACTTTAGTAGTGTCAATAATGCGATATTCAATATTAAAAGCGCCATCACGTTTGGCTCTAATTTTCAATTGCTTCAATTTACTTTCGTATAAATCCATAGCAATTAACTGTCCTTTGTTTTCCATTAAAGCAGCAATGTGCAATGTTTTTCCTCCGGCTCCTGCACAAGTATCTACAACACGCATTCCAGGCTTAACGTCAAGGAAAGCTGCAACTAATTGTGAGTTGGCATCTTGAACTTCAAAAAAACCTTGTTTAAAAGCATCTGTCATGAAAACATTTGCTCTTTCCTTAAGCACTAAAGCATCCGGTTGGTCTTTTAAATATTCCGTCTCAATATCTAAGTCCATTAAGATGGCTCTCAATGTTTCTTTATTGGTTTTAAGTGTGTTTACCCTTAGGATCACTTTAGCAGGTTGGTTTTGAGCTGTAATTTCGCTCGACCATACTTTCTCGCCTAGTTCTTTTACTCCCAATTCATCCATCCAATCTGGAATAGATTCTTTCAAGGCTCTTACTTTTGATAGTTCATCAAAGCGTCCTTTTATTTTTCGTTCTGGTGTTCCTTCTAATTGTCTCCAATCCGGAATTGGATACCCTCTTAAAACTGCCCAAACCGAAAACATTCTCCAAAGGTTATCTCTATCAAATGGTTCTTTTACTTCGGCAATTTCACCGTATAATCTTTTCCATCTAACGATTTCATAAATCGTCTCAGCGACAAATTTCCTGTCAGAACTTCCCCAACGCTTGTCTTTTTTTAAGGCTCTTGCAACCACTTTATCCGCATATTCTCCTTCGTTAAATATTGCATTTAAGGAGTCAATGGTGGTATAAACTAAATTTCTGTGTAATCTCATTTTTATTAATTGAGGTGCAAAGGTACTATTAATTGATTGAAAGTTAAATTTTTAATAATGAATGTTGCTTTTATATTTTTTCATAAAAAAAACACTGCTGTATGGAGCAGTGTTTTTCATGTTGTCTATGTTAGGTTTAGTCTATTTTACTCTAGTTAACCCCATTCTTTCTGGTATATGTAATACCATTGGGAATTTTTCAATTTTAACCGAGCTACTATCAAGACCAAAGGCACTTTCCTCAGAAAGGCATATTTTTTTAATAGCAAAATAAGTACTCATGATGATGTTTTCATGCCATTTTAAAACGTTGTCGTTAGATAAGAATTTCTCAGATAAAACAAATTTAAAGTCTCCGATGATATTGTTTTTATTAAGTGATTCATAACGACTTGTGATATCTACTTCACCATTTTTCACCATATCTTTGATCACTTCTCTAAAGAGTAAGTTAATCTTAGTTGGTTCCCTAAAACCTAAATTAAAGTCTACACGGTATAAATCATCTTTCATTATTTCAGTAACACGGTATTCAGTCTTATAAGGTTCAGATAAAATATTAACGTGAACAAACCAATAAATATCAGCGCGTTTCGGTCTTTTTTGTAAAATAGAGTACATCACTTTTTCTTCTATTTCATCGGCTCTACCTGCATTAGTCATATACACTAAATGCGTAGCGTATTTAGGGATACTTAAATCAGCACTAAGCTCGCTTAATACTTTTGTGTAGTCGTTTATTTTAACAATTTTGGTATAGCTTTTATTTATTTTTTTAGCGGTAAACCAAATAGACATAACTGTTATGAGCACCAATGCAATAATTAGGGTTACGTATCCACCTTCGGTAAACTTTGTAATATTAGCGGCTAAAAAACTAAACTCGATTAATAGGTATATCGTGATTAGTGGAACCATAAAGTACAATTTCACTCTTTTCATTATTAAATAGAAATTTAATAAAATGGTGGTCATGATCATGCATAAAATAATAGCTAAACCATAGGCATGCTCCATATTGCTTGATTCTTCAAAATGCAAAACAATTCCGACACAACCAATAAAAAGCAACCAGTTGATAGATGGGATGTACAGCTGACCTTGTACTTCTGTTGGGTATTTGATTCGAACTTTTGGCCAAAAATTCAAGCGCATCGCTTCATTTATAAGTGTAAAAGAACCACTTATTAAGGCTTGAGATGCAATTACTGCAGCCATTGTGGCTACAATAATTCCGAAGGGCTGAAACCAATCGGCCATGATAAGGTAGAAAGGATTACCATTTTCTCCACCTAAAGAAACTAAAGTTTCACCTTCATGATGAATTAAAAAGGCAGCTTGACCGAAATAATTTAGTATCAAAGCTGTCTTTACAAAAATCCAGCTGATTCGAATGTTTTTTCTCCCACAATGTCCCATGTCTGAATACAAAGCTTCTGCTCCTGTAGTACACAAGAAAACAAATCCTAAAACGAAGAATCCATCGGGATGAATACGAAGCAATTGGTAAGCGTAATATGGATTAATAGCCTTGAAAACTTCGGGATGTTGTACAATTTGAAGCAGTCCTAATATACCCAACATGCTAAACCATAGTAACATCATTGGTGCAAAAAACTTCCCAACGAGTTTGGTTCCAAATTGCTGAATTACAAAAAGAATGAATAAAATTCCAATCACGATTGGAATGGTGTTGATCTGTGGGTAGTAGGTCCTAATACCTTCAACTGCTGATGAAACAGAAATTGGTGGGGTTATAATTCCGTCCGCTAATAAGGCACTACCACCAATAATAGCGGGTACAATTAGCCATTTTATTTTGGTTTTTTTTACCAAAGCATAAAGGGCAAAAATCCCCCCTTCACCATGATTGTCTGCGCTTAAGGTAATTAGAACGTATTTGATCGTTGTTTGTAAAGTAAGAGTCCAAAAAACCGCTGAAATCCCTCCCAAAACTACTTCTGCATTTATAATGTGTGTACCAAGTATGGCCTTCATTACATATAATGGCGAGGTTCCAATGTCACCGTAAATAATACCTAAAGAAATCAATAAACCTCCAAGTGTCCACTTAGAATGCAGGTTTTTATGCGATGCGCTCATGTACTTTTTTTAAAAACTTGTCAAATTTACTGATTTAAAATAAAATAGACTTCTTTATTTCGAAAAAGCATAAAAAAACACGGCTATTTAGACCGTGTTTTAATTTGAACCTAAAATTAGGTATTTCTATTTCCGTTTCGCGAGTTGCTATTATCGCGACCGCCTTGAGGACTACTCTTTTGAGCCTCTTGTCTTTGCGTTGGAGCAGTCATCCTTGGGCTGCTACTTCTGCTCTGAGAATTCTCTCTTTGAGGTGTTGCACGCTGTTGTTCATTTTGTCTGCTTGTACTACCTCTATTTTGAGAATAGTCTCTTTGTGGCGCTGCAGATCGCTCCGCTCTTTGACCATTACTTTGGTTATTGGAACTACTTCTGTTTTGAGAGTAGTCTCTTTGTGGAGCTGCAGTTCGTTCGGCTCTTTGCCCGGTACTTTGGTTGTTGGAACTACTTCTGTTTTGAGAATAGTCTCTTTGTGGCGCTGCAGTTCGTTCCGTACGTTGACTACTGTTATCTCTAGATGAGCTTGATCTGTTTTGAGAGTAATCTCTTGAATTGGTGGTGCTGTAGGGTGCACTTCTTCTAATTTGGTTATCATTAGAACTTGAAGAACGAGAATTACTGTTTCTTTGTTCATTAGAAGAGCGAGAAGTTACGCCTCTGTTTTCTGAATAATCTCTTCCTGTTCTTCGTGAAGCGATATCTCTGCTACTATTGCTATTGCTACTTCTCGAATAGCTTTCACTATACCTGCCACCTCGTCTTTGATCTAATTCGTAACGATTCGCAACTTGTGAATTTCTTCTAGAAAAAGAGTAATTAGGATGCTGTCTTTCATAACCGTTAGATCTTCCGCTGTTGTAAACTACTACGGCACGAGAGCTTCTTCTCACATTTACATAGTTGTATGAATTGTAAAAATTTAGGTTGATGTTAATGTTACTTCTATATCTAAATACAGGGTATGGGTTCCAGGCCGTGTAATAAGTGGGATAATAATTCCAATACCAATTTGAAACATAAGGGCGGTAATTAGTAGACCAAAATGAAGCATAAATTATAGGAGTACTGTAATATACTGGTTCATAAATGTAGTTTGCACCGTACATGAATTCATTTCCAACAATTTGAACTTGCACATTGTTTGATCGGTTTCTTTCAATATCAATAGTGGCAACATCTTGGTATACATCTCGAGCTAAGACAGATTGGATGATCACAACATGTGTATTTCCCTCCACGGTTTCGATTACCCGTAAATAATCGACTTCGTTATCATCATTCAAATCTAAGTTTGAAATTTGATATTCAGGGTCATTCAATCGTCGTTCAAAATCAGCTAGATCTTTCGAGTCACCGAAAATATCGGCAACAGCTCTCAAATCTAAATTGTCGCTGATGTCGTTTGTCATCGCGTTTACTCTTGTCCCACTTTGGGCTTGCATTTGCAAACCTATAAAGGCAGTCAATAGACTTAGTATTAATAATTTATTTTTCATATCAGGGGTTGTTTATTTGTTCTGATTTATAATATCCAATTACTGTGCCAATAAAATATAAGAAGTATTGTAGGTCTAATTTATAATTGTAAATTGCCTTTATATCTAAACTAATAAATATGAATAATAGTATGCGAGTACTGATAGTTTTTTTATTGCTTAATTCTTTTCAAAGCTCTGTTTTTAGCCAAAAATCGGCCCCTGACAGGAGGTTTAATTCAGTCGTAATTGATACTTTATTTCAAGATAATATTAGTATAAGAGCAATAGTTGTGGATGCTAATAAAATTTGGTACGCTGGTACTAATTCTCGTTTTGGCTATTTTGATTTAGCTTCTAAAAAGAAAATAGAGCATACAATTGAGAAAGGCGATGCAAAACTAGAGTTTAGAAGCATGGCCGACAATAAAAAAAACGTTTTTGTCCTTAATGTGGGTAATCCAGCTTTACTATACAGCGTAGATAAAACAACACTACAGCCATCAGTTGTTTACCAAGAAGCGCATGAAAAGGTGTTTTATGATAGTCTTAGTTTTTGGAATACCAAAGAGGGTATTGCAATAGGTGACCCTATCGATGGTGTATTATCTATTATCATTACTCGTGATGGAGGAAAGAGTTGGACTAAAATCCCTGCAAGTAGTTTACCAAAGGTAGCAGCGGGAGAAGCTGCTTTTGCAGCTAGCAATACGAATATTGTTACCAAAGGACCCCATACTTGGATTTTCTCAGGAGGAGTACAATCCAGAGTTTTTTATTCTCCTGATAAAGGCAAAACGTGGACTGTATTTACTAGTCCAATTATTCAAGGTAAGGCAATGACTGGTATTTTTACAGGAGCTTTTTATGACAGCAAGAACGGTTTTATTGCTGGAGGCAATTATGATGTTTTGGGGCAAAATTTCGGTAATAAAGCACGTACTGTCGATGGTGGTAAAACTTGGCAGTTAATGGCTGAAAATAAAGGCTTTGGATATGCTTCGTGTGTTCAATATGTGCCAGGAAGCAAAGGTAAAGGACTTGTTACTGTGGGAGCATCGGGGGTGTTTTATTCTAATGACAGTGGAGCAACTTGGGAACAACTATCAAAAGACAGCTCTTTATATACCCTACGATTTCTAAATAAGCAGACCGCAATTGCAGCTGGGAAAAATAAAATGGTACGAATTCGCTTTAAGTAAAAAAAAGCCTAATTCATAAAAAGGAATTAGGCTGATTTTTTTGTTTATTTTTTAGAGCGATATTGTTGCAATAGTTTTCTATTAAAGTCCTCTTCGGCTTTTTTAAGTTTAATAATTTTTACTGCTGAGATCACTTCTTTTAAATCTTTTGAGAATTTATTTCGAAGGTTGAAAAGTTCTTCTTCGCTATCTTCTATTTGGGAAAGTAATATACTTGCGTCTCTTTCACTCATTTTATTTAAGGTAGCATCATTCATGCGACTTTTGTACATTCTCATTTTTTGATGTCTGATCTCAAACTGTTGATCGTCAAAAGTATTGTAAATTGGCCAAAATTTTTCAGCTTCTTTTGTACTTAGGTCTAGTTCGGTAGTTATAAAAGATACTTTCAAAGCTTTGATTTGCTCTTTCTTATCTTTCATGCTTTCGCCTTGTGCATAAAAGCTCATAGAGGCAAGCAAACATAATAGTGAAAATAATTTCTTGATATTCATGGTTTTTGAAATTTTAAATATAATTTTTAGATCTGTTGTCTTTTGCTTTATTCAATTAATAAGTGTTCGAGATTCCCATTAGATACTAAGATATCTTCTATAGTTTCGCTCTCTAAGTTGTTGCTTTCTTCAATCGCTACATTCTGCTTTATTGTATTGATATCTTCTTCATCCAAACCATTGATCAAATCATACTGGCTAATATTGGTTTGATAACTTAAATAGTTTTCTAAAGTTGCGCTGTCTATTTCCTTTGTAATTGTTGGCTGACTATTAAAAATAGGCACTATGAATAGGAATGCTATTACAGCTGCTGCAATCAAAGCAAATACCTTGCGTTTTTGAAAAAGTGGAATTACCTTGGGTTCTTCTTTAGGTAATTGTTCCATCATTTGCTTTGCAAAATTTTCAAAATAGCCGTCAGGAGCTTTAAATCCTGTTTCTATTTTTGATATGTTATCTAGTTTAAATTTTTTCATGATACTGTTTAGACTCTAATATTTACAAAAGGTTTAATCCTGTGTTACAATTGCTTCAATTTTTTTTACTGCGTGATGATAAGATGCCTTTAATGCACCAACTGAAGTGCCCAATATTTCGGATATTTCTTCGTACTTCAATTCTTGAAAATACTTCATTTTAAAAACGAGTTGCTGCTTTTCGGGTAAGGTTGCAATTGCTTTTTGCAACGCTAGCTGTATGTCATTACCGTCATAATCAATATCGGCTTGTAAATGATCGATTGCCTTTTGTTGTGTTTCTTCTGAAGTTACACCCCCTTTTTTAGCTTTTTGATTTAAAAATGTCAAAGCTTCATTTGTAGCAATGCGATACATCCAGGAAAATAGCTTGCTTTCGCCCTTGAAATTTTTTAAATTTTGAAAAATCTTAATAAAAGTATTTTGCAAGACATCATCAGCATCATCGTGACTAATCACAATCGAACGGACATGATGGTAGAGCTGCTTTTGATAGTCCAACAAGAGCTTTTGAAACGCTTGATTTTGCGTTTTCGGATGAAGTAGCTGTTGTATAAATTCTTTTTCTTCTACCAAAATGCGTATTTATATATGTTAGAATAGAATTTATCGATTTGGTTTAATTGGCCCTTAAAAATAATTAGAATTCGGATTCCTCCTCAACGGGTTTGGGAGTTACTACTTTTTTAGGTTCCAGTTTTTTAATGATCTTCACTGGCTCAGGTGTTTTTACTGGTGCCGGTTTTGTAATTATTTCTTCTGCGGGCGCTGCTAGTACTGGTGCGGGCGCTGCAACTGGTTCGACTACTACTTTTGGCATTAAAGGAATGTAGACCTCCGTGCTCCATTTAGATGCATTTCTAACCTCAGATTTGCCGGTTTTATATACTGCAATAAAAGAATATTTTGGGTCTTTCTTTAGTTGCTTTTGGTTTAAAAAAGCGGTGGCCTTACTAAAAGCTTGTTCTATATGCGAATAGTCTCCAAGCAATGTTGTTTGCACTGCCTCATATGCATTTATTTTACCCGAATTAATGTCACTGCCTTCGCTAAGAAAAATTTCACTTTGGATAGGTAGTGCAATAGAAATATTAGCCAGCCCTGATTTTAAGTCGTAAGTATGGTAGATTATAAAAGGGCTGCCATTGATGGTTATATTATTGTCGTTACAAAAGGTCGTAATCTTAGGTAATACAATTTTGAAATTCTTAATTATCTTAGCAATTTCTGTTGTAAAAGACTGAGCGATATAATATACTTCTGGTTTAGTTACTAGGCCGTTGCTTTTTATAGAAAATGTCTTAATCTCATAGACTAAGTTTTTGTCCAGTTTACTCAAACTTTTTTCGTACATCGTACCTATTACCTTGTCTACACCGCCGCTAACTGCACTGTATATCTTGAAAAAAAAGTCCATTTTACCTTTAGTACTCCAAGTTACTTTTGTTCCTCCTATAGTATCCTTGAATTTCCAATTGACAACTGATGTAGCTCCATCTATTGTCATTTTCTGTGCGATACTATCATTTTCTTTAGTAAAAACAGTAGTCATGCTACCATTACCGTCTTTTCCTTCCCAAGAGTAAAAAGCGCCTTTACCTACGGTATTTTCCGGATAGGTAAATTTCATGTTAGCATCATCATCTGACCAAGATCCAAAGTCTTCCCAATTTCTATAATCGTTCACGTAATTATAAACAGAGTTAGAAGGAGAATTAATTATTCTACTTCTTTCTATAAAGTATTCGCCTTTTTGGGTAGCAATAAAAATCGAAAGTGCAACTAAGCTTAATAAAAATAAAAGTAGGAGATACTTTAAAATTCTCATAATAAATGGATTGTTAGGTGCGGTAAAGTTAAAAATTTTATTAATATCCTTGGCAATGTAAGGGAAATTTATAAATTCTACTGATTTTTTTTAAAACGCAGTTTTAATCGAAAGTAGTTTTCCATATTTTCTATCGATTATCTGCTTAAGCCAAGTGCTGAAAACCGCTTTGTGAAGTAAAAGTGCGTCCTGTTATCTTACTTGATTTAAAGGGATCGTATCTTTAATAGTTAATACACTATTATTTTAAATCAATCATTAACATCGGCATTTTATGCATTGACGTCTAATCAGAGCAAATGCTCTATCGTTTAAAAAAGATTTTGATAACAAACAGGATTGCAATAAAAATAAAAAATCCAAGTAATATTTTATAATTCCCTTTATAAAATTGTTTGTGAATGGTAATATCCTTGCGATAGGAGTACACCATTGCTATAACAAATGCAATAAAAAAACAGCCTGCAAATATAAGTTGTCCTAGACTAAACATAGTTTGAAAATTTTAATACAAAAGTAGGCATTTGTTTAATAATAGTTACTAATTTAAGGGCTCATTTAAATAAATTATAACGTATGCAAAAGCAAATAAATGCAGTCAAGGAATTTCATACTGCTTTCAAAATTGGTCATAGCGAAACGCCCATCGCAAATTTAGGTGATGCTAAAAAGATATTACGTTTTAACTTAATGAAAGAGGAAAATGAGGAATACCTCGAGGCGGTCCAAAACAACGATTTAGTCGAAATTGCCGATGCCTTGGGTGACATGCTCTACATTCTATGTGGAACTATTATTGAACATGGACTGCAAGATAAAATTGAAGCAGTTTTTGACGAAATTCAGCGCAGTAATATGAGCAAGCTAGGGGAGGACGGAAGCCCAATTTACAGAGAAGACGGAAAAGTGATGAAAGGGCCTAAATATTTCAAACCCAATTTTTCTGCTATTCTCAAGGAATAACGGGATATAACTAAATAAAAAAGCGATTTCTGTTTTTAGAAATCGCTTTTATCGTATGAGTAATGCTGTTTATTGCACTTGAACAGTCCAGCCGTAGGTATCATCAGCTAACTTATTTTGAATATTAGTAAGCTTTTCTTTTAGTTGTTCCGCATATGAATTCGTTACTTTTGGTAACTCGTAATATTTTTCTTGATATGAAAAACCTGCAATTGGATTTACAACTGCCGCGGTTCCAGCTCCAAAAATTTCTTTTAGACTTCCGTTTTTAGATGCCTCTACCAATTCAGAAACTAATACCGGACGAACATCAACTGTAATCCCTTCGTTGATAGCAATATCAATTAAGCTTTTTCGGGTGATACCATCTAAAATACGTTCACTTGTAGGAGCTGTAAGTAAAGTATCATTGATTCTAAAGAAAACATTCATGGTCCCTGCTTCCTCTAACTTCGTGTGAGTAGCATCATCAGTCCATATAACCTGTTGGAAACCTTGTTTATTCGCCAAGTTAGTTGGGTAAAATTGCGCAGCATAATTACCAGCAGCTTTCGCAGCTCCAATTCCGCCATTAGCAGCCCTACTGAAATGTTCAGCGATAAGTACTTTTACTTCACCAGAATAATAGGATTTAGCTGGAGACAAAAGTATCATAAATTTATATTGATCAGATGGATTCGCGATTACGCCAGTTCCGGTAGCAATCATAAAAGGACGGATGTACAATGAATTTCCTTTTCCCTTAATAATCCAATCATTGTCCATTTTTAAGACCTCGTTTAACCCTTCCATAAAAATAGCTTCAGGAACCTCTGGCATTGCCATTCTTGTAGCTGAGCTATTGAAACGTTTGTAGTTTTCATCAGGTCTAAAAAGCCATACATCATCATTCTTGTCTTTGTATGCTTTCATTCCTTCAAAAATAGCTTGACCATAGTGAAAAACTCGAGCCGATGGATCTAAAAGTAACGGTGCATAGGGCTTGATAACTGGCGTTTGCCATTCTCCATTGATACAGTCACATTCTAACATATGATCGGTAAAAACAGATCCGAAACTTAGATTTTCAAAATCTACTTCATTAATTTTACTAGTTGCCGCTTTTTCAACGTCTATTTTTATAGATTGAGTGGTGCTCATAATGTGTTATTTTATATTTTTTTTGAGTTACAGCAACGAAACTACTCTAAAAATTAGATTGAAACGAAAAGGACTGTAGTATTGGCGGTAAAATTAAATAAAAAAGAGCAAATTTAGGTACTAAAAAAATATTAATCGTCGATTTAATTGTTATTTAATTGCGTTTTTTGAATTAGAAGGATAAACTAATTGCCTTGGTGAAATAGCTAGATTTTAGTAATTTTAACAACTAATTGTAGTAGTTTTGTTTCAATTGGTATCACGACTCCAAATAATTGTTAATTCAGCTAAAATATTTTGAAAAGAGAAATTATACAAACCCTAGACGGTTCCACCACGATACATATCAAAGATTGGGATGAATGTTATCATTCAAAACACGGAGCCATACAAGAAGCTGAGCATGTGTTTATAAAAAATGGGCTTTCCTTATTTAAGAATAAAAGTATTTCAATTTTAGAAATAGGATTTGGGACTGGCCTAAATGCGTTTATTACTTTTTTGAAAGGAAAAGAATTTAATCAAGTGATTGATTACGTTGGTGTCGAAGCCTACCCCATAAACGCTGACGAGCTGGCGTCAATGAATTATGTTACCGAACTGAATGCTGAAGAAAACAATGCCATTTTTGACCAAATGCATCAAATAGAGTGGGAAAATAGATCAAAACTCGATCAGCAGTTTTCGCTAACGAAGAGAAAACAGTTTTTTGACGAAATAGTCGATGAAAACCGCTTTGATTTAATTTATTTTGACGCTTTCGGCTATCGCGTGCAACCCGAATTGTGGAGTACCGCAATTTTCAAAAAAATGTATGATGCCTTAGTTCCCAATGGTGTTTTAGTGACTTATGCTGCTAGAGGTGTTGTAAAGCGTAGTATGATTGAAGTGGGATTTACAATTGAAAAATTAGCAGGTCCGCCAGGGAAAAGAGAAATGTTTAGAGCAACAAAATAGTGATAGTGTGCGCTTTATTTGTAGCAAGACTAAACTTTTAGTTCAATTGTTCACAATAAAAAATTTAAATCTAAGTTAAATAGTAAAGTATTGATACAAAAATATGTATTTTTACATTTGAAAATACTAGCAAATTACCAAAATAAAAACTTAATTAATTATGTCAAAAGTTATGTTTGATTATACAAAATCAATTCTGGAAAGAGTTAGTTTTGATCCTAGACTTTTTTGTAAAGAATTAGAGAAAGCAATTAATGTCTTATTGCCCTACGAGATGGAACAATTAAGAGAATGGCTTTTAAGTTTTACAATGGAAAAACCAGAATTAAAGCAATGTTTGTTACTCGTGAACTCATAAATAAGTAAGGATTCTATTAGAATCCTTTTTTTTGTTTCCTAGTTTTGGAGATTTAATATAAATTTCTGATAAATAAGCACTTTATCGGTAAAATATACACTTTAACGATATTTGTGCATTGAATATTGATTAATTTGTAATATATTTACAAAGCATTAGTGTTTAATAATTTAAAACTTTTTAGCTATGTCGAGAATGATTTATAATTACACCAAAGAGGTACTAGAACGAGTAAGTTTTGACCCCGTTAAATTTAATAAGGAATTAAAGAAGGCTGCTAAAATCCTACTTCCTTATGAGATGGAACATTTGAAAAATTGGCTTCAATTTTTCTCTGCTGAGAAACCAGAACTAAAGCAATGCATTTTAATTGTTATTGAAGAGAACAAGAAATAAAAAGAGGGAATCTATCGATAGATTCCCTCTTTTTATTTCTTATTTAATGGACTTATAATTTGAACATTTTGAAATACAATAGCACCTTTAATTACTCCGGCTATTGTTGATCGTAACGCATCGATAATTTGGATTTTAAGTTCACTTTTTGGAAAAATAAGGCTGACCTCTCGTGCGGGTTTAGGCTCGACAAATTGTCTTAGTTTTAATTGGTCTGATTCTTTTAAATCTAAAGTATGTAAATAGGGTAGTAATGTGGTACCAAGACCTTCATCGGCCAATTTTATTAATGTTTCAAAGCTTCCGCTTTCGATTTGGAAATGATTATTTTCGCTATTATTACTGTTTTTGCATAAATTCAAGATTCCATCTCTAAAGCAATGACCATCTTGTAGCAGTAAAATTTCATCAATATTTAAATCGCTAATTTCAATTTCTTTTTTATTAAAAGTATGATGATTTTCAGGGATGTAGGCTACAAATGGTTCGTAATACAGTACAATTTCTTTTATTTTTTCTTCAACTAAAGGCGTCGCAGCTATGGCAGCATCCAAATGGCCATTATTAAGTTTTGTAATTATTTCATCCGTATTTAATTCCTCAATAATCAGTTTTACTTTTGGATATTTTTTTATGAAATTATTTAAAAACATCGGAAGTAGTGTGGGCATGATCGTTGGAATGATTCCCAGTCTAAATTCGCCGCCAATATATCCTTTTTGTTGCTCTACAATATCTTGAATTCGGTCAGCTTCATTGACTATGTTTTTGGCTTGAATTACTATTTTGTGCCCAATATCTGTCAATTGAATAGGTTTTTTTGTCCTATCAAAGATTTGAATACTCAACTCTTCCTCAATCTTTTGGATTTGCATGCTCAAGGTTGGTTGTGTAACAAAGCATTTTTCTGCGGCCAACGTAAAATTTTTATATTCGGCTACCGCTAAAACGTATTTAAGTTGCGTAATTGTCATTTTATAGTATTTGTTGATACAAATATAAAAACAATCAATTTAATTTATGGCTTAAATTCAATCTTTCCCAACACAAATTCATTAAAAGACTTAAATTGTATTCAAATACACTCGAAAAATCAAGTCCGTTAATCAAAATTAGATTTGAAAGTTGGCTTTAGTATGAATGATTTTTAATGTTCTAAACTGATCTAGCTTACTAGTTGCCGAAATTGTAATTTATTGATTTCGATCTGGTTAAAAAGGAGCTTCTTGATGTAGTACTGAAGTGTTGCTAATTGTTTTATTGACACTGATAACGAAACAGTTATCGATTTCTAGACATAGAAAATTTAAGTTATTTGCATCTGTACACCTTTATAAATTCAAGTTAAAGTCGTACTGGTTTCTTGATTTTTGAGGTGGGTAATTATTGATTTCACAATGTAAATAGTATTTTTTTTAGCTTCTTTTTTGAAAAAAAGACTAAAAATTGGTTTTTCGCAGGATTTAACACCTATTTTTGTTAGTAATGAAAATTTTAGCAGCTACTCTTTTACTTCTTTTTACCGCTTTTTTAGCAATGCCCACTATTGTGACATTGATAGAGAAATCAGCTACTACTGCTTTGTTATTGGATGTAAATGAGGAAGGGCAAGTAAAGAAAGAGGTAATTTTTTTTAATTATAGTATTGATTTTGAAGAAGTAACACTCCTTCAAAAGTATAAGAAAACGAAAAAGATCCCTTGTGAAAAGTTATTGAAATTTGATACAATATTTAAAAATATTTTTTCTCCTCCTCCTGATATTAAGTATTTTACATATTTTGAATCTTTTACGAACTAGCCTACATCAGGTGATGTAAGCTTTTAATTTTATACCTTTTTTAGTATTATGTCAAAAAAAATTAATCTTTTTTCCGACTTTAAATCCGATTTTGCTTCGGGATTAGTTGTCTTTTTAGTTGCTCTTCCACTATGTTTAGGAATTGCTTTAGCGTCAGGAGCGCCCTTGTTTTCAGGTATTATTTCTGGAATAGTGGGTGGTATAGTAGTTGGGTATTTGAGCACGTCTCATTTAAGTGTTTCTGGTCCTGCTGCTGGTTTAACAGCCATTATTTTAACAGCCATTTCTGATTTAGGGGCATTCAATATTTTACTTTTAGCTGTTTTTATAGCCGGATTAGTGCAACTAGCATTAGGATTCTTGAAAGCAGGAACGATTTCAAATTACTTTCCGAACAATGTAATCGAAGGAATGTTAGCGGGTATTGGTTTGATTATCATTTTGAAACAAATTCCACACGCTATAGGATTGGATTCCGATTTTGAAGGAGATCAAGCTTTTTCTCAAATGAATGGTGAAAATACCTTCACAGAGTTATTTTCCATCTTTGACTATTTCCAAGTTGGATCTATAATTATCACCGCAGTTTCCTTAGCTATTTTGATTTTATGGAACAAAATTTCGTTTTTGAAAAAACTAAAAGTAGTACCAGGAGCTTTAGTTGCCGTAGTAGTAGGTGTTTTATTAAACGAGTTTTTTATTCAATCAGGTAGTAGTTTTGCTATTAGTAAAGATCACTTGGTAAGCTTGCCTGTACCACAAAATTTTGATGAGCTGAAAGCGATTTTTGTTTTACCTGATTTTTCAGCAATTACTGATTCTAAAGTTTGGGTCGTTGGTTTTACTATTGCAATCGTAGCTTCTATTGAAACTTTGTTATGTATTGAGGCTGCTGATAAGATGGATAGTCAAAAGAGATTTAGTGATACTAATATTGAATTAAAAGCCCAAGGAATTGGTAATATGATTAGTGCTTTGCTTGGTGGTTTACCTATGACGTCAGTAGTAGTTCGAACTTCGGCAAATAATGCGGCTGGAGCCAAATCTAAGTTGTCTGCCATTATTCATGGTTTATTGCTGCTGATAAGTGTTTTAGCTATTCCAACTCTTTTGAATAAAATACCTTATGCAACCCTGGCGGCAATTCTTTTAATGGTCGGATATAAATTAGCAAATCCTAAAACAGTAATGCATTTTTGGCATAAGGATAAAATTTATCAATTTATTCCATTTATTGCTACTTTTGTATTTGTCGTGCTGACTGATTTATTAAAAGGAGTAGGTATTGGTTTAGTTATCAATATTATTTTTATTTTAATTGGAAATTCTAGAAGAGCGTATAACTTTAGAAAAGAGGAATATCACGACGGCGACATCATTCATATTGATTTAGCTCAAGAGGTTTCGTTCTTAAATAAAGCGTCAATAAAAGCTACTTTAAGTGATATTCCTGATAATTCAAAAGTAATTATTAATGCGAGTGAAACAGCTTATATCGCGCATGATGTACTAGACCTAATTAATGACTTTAAGAAAATCCAATCTAAGGAAAGGAATATAAAAGTTAAGTTAACAGGTTTTAAGAATGCCTACAATATTGATGATACGGAGCCGTTTAAAAATTCAGTTTCATTTGAACATTACGACGTATTGAAAAGAAAAGTGGTTACCGTAAATAAAGATAAAATATAATTAAATAAAGAGTTTATGAGCGATTTTTATAAAAAAATATTAGATAATAATAAAGTTTGGGTTGAGAAACAACTAGCTTTAGATAAGGACTTCTTTAAAGATTTAGCTGTGGGACAAACTCCACCACTTTTGTGGATCGGATGTTCGGATAGTCGCGTTCCAGCTAATGAAATAATAGGAGCCAAATCAGGAGAAGTGTTTGTGCATCGTAACATTGCCAATATGGTTGTTCATACGGATATGAACATGCTAAGTGTGTTAGATTATGCTGTAAACGTGCTAAAGGTAAAACACATAATTGTATGCGGACACTATGGTTGTGGTGGTGTAAAAGCCGCTATGGGTAATGACTCTATTGGACTTATAGACAACTGGATCAGACATATTAAGGATGTTTACCGTTTGCACGAGCATTATTTAAATTCTATTGAAGATCCAACAGAGCGATTTAACAGTTTTGTTGAAATTAATGTCAAAGAACAAGTGTATGATTTATCCAAAACCTCTATTGTACAAGGTGCGTGGAGAAATGGTCAAGACTTAACAGTTCATGGCTGGGTATACGGTTTGAATTCAGGATATGTTACTGATTTAGAGGTAAACATGAGTTCTAATGCTGATTTAGACGAAGTATATCAATTGAAATTCTAAGCTATCGTATTTAAGATAATAGAATAATAGATAGGCATTCCTAAAGTTATATTAAACGGAAAAGTAATCGCTAATGCCATTGGCAAATACAAACCGGGATTAGCTTTAGGGACGGCTATTTTTAGAGCAGCTGGAACAGCAATATACGAAGCACTCGCAGCTAAAATGGCAAATATAAATCGGTTACCAATCGAATCAGTTATAAAGTGACTACCAGCGGCAACAATACAACCGTTAATCAACGGGATTGCAATTGCAAAGAGCACTGCAAACCAACCACTTTTAATAAAATCCTGAAGCTTACGTCCGCTGACAATTCCCATATCTAGTAAAAAGATTGCTAAGAATCCCTTGAACATATCTGTTGTAAAAGGTTTTATGCCCATCGCTTGTTCGTCACTTGCTAAAAAGCCAATAACTAAACTCCCCAAAATAAGTAAAACACTACCATTAGTAAACGAATGTTTTACTAAAGACGATATAGCTGTTTTAGGCTCTTGCTGTTTGTTAAATAAACGGATTAATATTACTCCAATAATTATCGCAGGTGCTTCCATTAAAGCCATTACGGCAACCATATGTCCGCTAAATTCTTGGTTTTGTATTTCTAAAAAACTAGCAGCAGTTACAAAAGTCACTGCACTAACTGAACCATAAGCAGCTGCAATAGCGCCCGAGTCGTAGCTATTAAATTTTCGACGTAATATAAAATAGGAGTAAAAAGGAATGGCTGTTGCAATACCAATTCCAAACAGCACTGACCAAAGGATTTCTAAATCAAAATGGCTGTGAGCTAATTCTTGACCTCCTTTGAAACCAATCGAGAACAATAGATAGAGCGCTATAAATTTCGAAGAATTGGGTGGGATTTCAAGGTCGCTTTTCAAGCGAACGGCAATAATACCTAAGAGAAAAAAAAGTAGGGCAGGATTAGTTAAATTATCTAAAAGTAGATTTAAGTTCATTTTGTTAATTTTTTGTTGCGCGTAATAAGCGATCGTTAATTGTGTTTCCTAGTTGATTGTTGGGGAAATAAGAAGCGATAATCAAATCTAAATTTAAGGTATCCAGCCTGTGCATAGCTGCGTACAGGTTAGTGGTTGCTTCTTTTAAATCTCCCTTTTCTGATAGGATTTCTATTGCTGTTATTGTACTGGGTACATTTTGATTAGTGAAACTAATAATTCCAATTTTGGCATTGGGATAATCGTTGATACTTGCTGCTAAGTTGCTTGATAAAATAATTTTTGTTTTGGGAGCATAATGTTTAGATAGCATTCCAGGTGCTTCAGGAGTTTTATCATTTTTATTTGCTATTGCTACGGGTCCAACAATTGCTTCAATTTCCTCTAAAGCAATGGCACCTAAGCGATACAAAATAGGTTCACCATTCTCAAAACCTATAATAGTAGATTCGACACCATTAGCACACGATCCACCATCTAAAACCATTTCTAGAGTAGAGGGAAAGTAGTCCGCTACGTGCTTGGCAGTAGTTGGACTTATAGATCCAAACGGATTGGCGCTTGGAGCAGCCAGCGGGAAGTCGAGTGATTTGAGTAGCTCAAGTGTTAATGGATGATTGGGTACGCGTACAGCTACAGTGTTTTTACCAGCTGTGATGCTATCCGGAATTGTAGCTTTCTTTTTTAAAACTAACGTCAATGATCCTGGCCAAAACGCATTTGCTAGAATGGTTGCTTTTTCAGGTACTTCACATGCAATTTGATCTAATTTGCTTATTGAATCAATATGCACAATCAGAGGATTGAAAAAAGGTCTTTTTTTAGTTTCAAATATTTTTTTTATCGCCGTTTCGCTGTAAATATTACCAGCTAGTCCATAGACTGTTTCTGTAGGTATTGCGACTAATTCTTCTCTTTCTAGGATGTTTTTTGCGTCTTGGACTGACGTAGCTATTTGAATCATTTAATCAAGGGTTACAATTATCACAATAGGTTGGATCTTCTTCCGTTTTTTGTTTAGGATAGAATTCCTCTTCTACATGATTACATATTTGGCATTTATAAGTACAACTAAGGATGGAGCGAGTAGGAAATGCGCAATTGGCACAAGGCAACCCACTATTTGCTTTGACAACATCAAAACCAGGTGTAGCACAATGCGGACATCTTTTATTAATTTTTTCAATTAGTTTTTCAACTGTTTTCGAGATTACTTGCATACGTGTTGGGTTGTACCTGGCCCGCATATCAGTTTCGGCGTAAGCACATCCGTAGGTCGCTTTTAATTGTTTAAATTTTTGAAGTAACAGCACTTTATTTTGAATACCTTTAAAAACGCATCGTTTACGACTTGGACTATCTTTTAAAATAATAGCATGAGAAGGAAAACCCACTTGTTTTGCAAAGGCGAGCAACTGCTCTTCGTTTTCTATTATCGCTGCATTTAAATTAGTGTGTACACTAATTTCTCTCGCCACTATTTCAATATTATTTTTGTAATCCTTTAGCATGATCAATTCATCATCTGCATTAGCAAAAAATAAAGAGGGATGGCCACCAAAAGAACCTTCATTAGCAATAACCAAATCACAATTTGAAAAGGCTCTTCCTTGATCACATTTTGTTCTTACTGTTGTAAGTGGATCGTTTTTTCTTCTAATTTCGCCAGAGAATGTTCCTAAATTATCAGTTTCAAAGTCGGGTAAAGTAAAACATTCTACACCCATGTTTTGCTCAAGCAAGGGTTTAATAACGTTTTCTTTTTGGTGCTTTGTAGCTATAAATAGTTTTCTATTGGCAAACATGTCTTAGGCTTCAACAGTGATTTTTATTGTACCGTCAATTTTAAAATTTAACTTTCCGTCATTGGCTTTATTCAATAGCGATTGAAGTAAATCTTTAGATTCTACAAGTTGTGCAATTCTTTTATTAGAATGCTCCGGGTTTTTGTTAAAACGGATGTGGTTGCTAAAATCCTCTCGATTGTGGTAATCTATTTTGTAATTAATTAAAGCAGTTAATACTTGAGTAGCCTCTTCGGCTGTAAAAAGACCATCTATTAATTTAAATTCGTTTAAATCTTGCATTTTTTTTTAGTTTTTAGTTTGACTTGCAGCTAGCAAAATGCCTGCTCCTAGTATTCCATTGTTAAGTACTGAATTGTCTGTGATGGCAAGATATAATCCTACAATTAATAGGGAAAATCCCAACGCAAATTTTGCTTTTTGAAAGGCTTGTAAAAATGTTGTCTTATTCATAGTTTTATGTGAATTTAGCACTAGATTCAATTTTTTATTTATTTGATTAACTGCTTAGTGGATTTTAGATATTTCATTAAGTAAACTCCTTATTAATTTGAATTACTTAGTTGTCCAAAACCGATAGGACAAAGTTGCTTATTTGTATTCATATATTTTTATTTATATTTGTAATGATATATATAAAATATTTTTATGAATTATACGCTTCACCAACTGCATGTTTTTTTAAAAATAACACAAACTAAAAGTATTACTAGAGCGGCCGAAGAGTTACATCTTACGCAACCCGCAGTATCGATACAGCTTAAGAACTTTCAGGATCAATTTGAGATTCCTTTGACTGAAATCATCGGTAGGCAGTTGTATGTAACTGATTTTGGAAAAGAAATTGCAGTTGCGGCTAGTACAATTTTAGATGAAGTAAATGCCATTAATTACAAAACAATGGCTTTTAAAGGACAACTATCAGGTCGTTTGAAGCTAGCGGTAGTATCGACGGGTAAATATGTTATTCCTTATTTTTTATCTGATTTTTTGAAAAGAAATACTTCTGTTGAGTTAGAAATGGATGTGAATAATAAAACAAAAGTGATTAAAGCATTAAAAAATAATGAAGTTGATTTTGCCTTAGTCTCTGTACTACCCAAAGATATAGCTATTGAAAGCGAGGTTTTATTAGAAAACAAACTTGTTTTAATTGGAAATGCAAACGTAAAGCCAACTACTATTAAAGGTCTTCCTGATTTATGGAATACTACTCCTTTGTTATTTCGAGAAACAGGATCAGCTACTCGAATGGCAATGGAAGGATATATCAGTCAAAAGAAAATTCAATCTAAAATGGCGATTCAGCTAACCTCCAATGAGGCTGTTAAACAAGCCGTTATTGCTGGTCTTGGCATTTCGATTATGCCCATTATTGGGTTGAAAAATGAATTAGATCTTAAAGAATTAAAAATCATTCCAAGTAATGGATTGCCACTAACGACTAATTGGCGTTTGGTTTGGCTCAAAGGAAAAAAAATGAGCCCGGTAGGGCAAGCTTTTTTAGAATTTTTGCAAAAGGAGAAAGAAGCGATTATTCAAGAAAAATTCTCGTGGATTACTACTTATTGATCTTCTAAGTTCTCATTGAACGCTGAAGGTAGAAGCGTTGGTATAAATTTTATCAAAATAGGCAACAGTAAACTTCCTCCTGGCAGCAGGAAGATCGTCAAAGAAGGGATGGTTTTACAAATATCCAACAACTGCTTTTTTACTTTCTTTTTTTCTTTTTCATCTAAATCTCTACGAGTAGAATAGGCTAGGAGCACCACTAATTCTTTGCTTTGCATGATTTCCTTAACCAATCGGTTTTTATTGCGACTCACTAGCGTAATTACTGATTGCGTTGTTTGGTCGTAAAAATGCTTTACTGGGTTGCTATAATTGAAATACGGAATCTGTTTTTTATGTGTATTGATGAAGTCATCCGTATCAGTAATGCTTTTTACCACAAATGAATCGCTTACGCCAATTATTTCGGCAAGTTTATGTAAAAAGTAGGCTTCTTCATTCTCAATTTTTCCATCGCTCCACATGGCCATACCAGCCATATCTATAATGAAGTATTTTTCTAAATCAGATTGAAAGTAAGCTAATGGCAACTCTTCTAAATGCAGAACACTTACTTTAGAGAATTTACTATAGCGCGCAGATGCTTCAAAAAGTTTAATTAACAAATCATCGTATTTGGTTTTTTGTGATTTGGTTTTCAAGGCAAGCGAAACGATACTCAGCACTGTTTCTTCAATTTTTTTTAAATATTTTTCAGGAATAGTTCCATGAAGTAGATACTGTCTAAATGCTAATACATCAATAAAAAGTAGCGCGTTGGTTACTATGTGCGAGAAATTTTTACTGATGATATCAATGTTCGTTTGCACGCGATCATCAATCATCTTTTCTAAATTAAGAGATGGTGCACCAGTGGGCAACACTTTTTTGAATAAGTTGAAACCTTGTGGATTCATTTCATTATAAAACGAAAGGGCTTCTTGAATAAAGTTTTCAGGATTGTTGTCTAAGTTGGTATTGCAGTAAATGGAATATAAAGTACTTAAAAGCGCTACTTTTGGCAATTCATTTTGTACCCAATCATCAGATTTTATTGGAGTAGCCGTTTCAAAAGATACGATGTGACCATAAATGAAACCCGTTTTTCTAATTTTTTGATAAAATAGGTCATCACTCATTGCTACCGCATGATCGGAACGTTTTTGCTTCGTAAAATATTTAGCGATCCATCCGGGTGCTGAAGGGTTAATCATGATTGCGTTTTAAAAATGCAAAGCTAAGTTTATTTCTGTGTTTATTATAAAGCCAGGTTCAATTAATAATTAAATTAAGATTAATTTCTTGATTTAAGATTAGCTTCACAGCAGGATAGTATTTCGTCAATTCTTTTTGTTCTTGTTTCTTCGCGTTTAGCTTGGTTAAGCCAGTACAAATAGCTTTTTGATAGGAAGGGCTAAAGTTGAGATAATTCTCATAGGCCATTCTATTAATAGTAAAAGCAGCTTGCAAATCAGTAGGAATAATTAAATCTTCTACTAGACCTAGAGAGGTCCAAGATCCATTTTCTTTAGCAGCTTCAATTTTTGCTAGTCCGCTTTGATGCATTAAATTATCCTTAGTAAGCTGCTCGATATACGATTTATTGAGTTTACTCCAAACACTTTTATCTTTTCGTGGTGTGAAGGATTGCCTTCGAGACAGGTCATCGATTTTTTTTACGGTAGAGTCGATCCAACCGTAACAAATAGCGACCTTAACCGCCTCTTCCCATCGCATACTTTCCTGATCACTAGCTACTTTATAAAAAAGCAAATTAATACCAGATGAAATGGCGTAATTTTCATGAAGCCAATTACGCCATTCTACTGCATTTTTAAAATATAAAAGACCTGCTTCTTTCAAATTATTTGATGATTGCCGAGCAAGCTACTCTAGCACCCGCGTTTCCGGAAGGTTGAGAAGTGAAATCATCAGCTCCTTGATGTACAATCAAACCTTTTCCTAAAATATCTTTAGTTGGGTCGCCTGATCCCATATTCCACTCATCTGTAGTTAAGGTAATCGATCCGTTTCCTTTTGCGTCAGCTGTAAAATTACCTATATCTCCTTTATGGTATTCGCCAACGCCCCATTTTCCGTGATTTTTAAAAGTAGGGTTCCAATGGCCTCCTGCTGAGGAACCATCTGCGGCGGAGCAATCCGATTTTTCATGGATGTGTATAGCATGTACACCTGGCTGTAAACCTGATAATGTAGCTACAAAAGTTACTTTTCCGTTTTTTTCTACAAAGGTAGCAGTTCCAGATACCTTGCTGTTGCTTTTAGCTTCAAAGGCAATAGTTAATTTTTTAACATTAGAGGAAGTGCTTGATTTACATCCTACTAATACAGCAATCACAACAGCTATGGATAGAATTAATTTTTTCATTATTTTTCAATTTAGATTATTCATTAAAGTTACTAAAAATTCAGCTAGGAGTTAAAATTTTTGGTGATTTAAATAGAAACAGTCATACGCTTTATGTAGTATGGCGTCGTAATTTAAAATTGCAGATATAACAAAGGGAAGCTTTCGCTGCATTTATTGGTTATGCATGCTATTCAACAATTGGTTTAGACCAAAAAAAAACCGCAACGTCTCTCAACAATTGCGGTCATTAACAAATAATCAACTAAAAACTATCTTTTGTGCTTAAAAACAGTATTCGTTTTCAGCAACTAATTTTGATGTAATCGTTTCTTTCAAAGCCACAACATTTGGCATGTTTGTGTATTTGGTAAAACGTCTTAAACCCATGAGCATCATACGTTGCTCATCTCCTTCTACGAATGAGATAATAGCTTCTTTACCTTTTTGAGTCACAATATCAACTGCTTGGTATAAGTACAATTGTGCCATTGCAATTTGCTCTTTTACTTTATCAGCACCTTCTTTCTTAGCTAATTTCTCAGTTCTAAGAATAGTACTTTCAGCCATGTAAATTTCGATCAACATGTCTGAAGCTGACATCAATATTTGTTGGTGAGAGTCTAATTCAGTTCCGAATTTTTGAACTGCACTACCAGCAACCATCATGAACGCTTTTTTCAATTTAACGATCAAGTCTTTTTCTTCAGCAAATAATTCCGAGAAGTCTGGAGTATCAAATGAAGGAATACCCATTAATTCTTCACCTACTTTTGTAGCAGGTCCTAATAAATCAACGTGCCCTTTCATTGCTTTTTTAATCAACATACCTACAGATAGCATTCTGTTGATTTCGTTTGTACCTTCGTAGATACGAGCGATACGCGCATCTCTCCAAGCAGATTCCATAGGAGTATCCTCAGAGAATCCCATTCCACCAAAGATTTGAATACCTTCATCAGAACAGTTTTGAACGTCTTCAGAAACAGCTACTTTTAAGATAGAACACTCAATAGCGTATTCTTCAACTCCTTTTAATTCTGCATCTTGATGAGTAGATCCTTCTGCTTCACGAGCGATGATTCTATCTTCGATATTTTTGGAAGCTCTATATGTTGCACTTTCTCCAGCATAACAGCTAGTTGCCATATCTGCCAATTTAGAACGAATAGCTCCAAATTGAGCAATTGGTGTGTTAAATTGCTGTCTTTCGTTTGCGTAAGCAACTGCATTTGTTATTACTCTACGTTGTGCGTCAAGACAAGCCGCAGCAAGTTTAATACGTCCAACATTTAAAGCATTCATTGCAATTTTGAATCCGTTTCCTCTTTCTGACAACATGTTCTCAGCAGGAACTTTAGTTTCGTTGAAGAAAACCTGACGAGTAGAAGAAGCTCTGATCCCTAGTTTGTGCTCTTCTTCGTTCATTGAAATTCCATTTGCAGGATCATTTTCTACGATGAAACCAGTAATGTTTTTATCATCACCAATACGTGCAAAAACGATGAATACGCTACAGAAACCTGCATTCGAGATCCACATTTTTTGTCCAGTGATAGAGTATGTTTTACCATCTTCAGATAAAACAGCTTTCGTTTTTCCTGAGTTAGCATCTGATCCAGCACCTGGTTCAGTCAAACAGTAAGCACCAAACCACTCACCTGAAGCTAATTTAGGTACGTATTTCTGTTTTTGTTCTTCACTACCGTATAAAGTAATTGGCATAGTACCAATTCCTGTGTGTGCTCCAAAAGCCGTTGAGAACGATCCCGTTGCTCCAGAGATGTAATCACATACTAAAACGGTGTTTACAAATCCCATTCCCATTCCGCCATACGCTTCAGGAACTGCTACACTTAAGAAACCTAAGTCACCCGCTTTACGCATTGTTTCTTCAGTTAAAGCATAGTCTTTCTTTTCGAAACGGTCTTTGTGAGGCCATAATTCTTTATCTACGAACTCTTTTACAGAGTCACGCATCATTATTTGTTCTTCATTGAAGTCTTCGGGAGTGAAGATATCTTCGCACTTTGTTTCTTTTACAAGGAATTGTCCTCCTCTAGTTACGTCGCTCATTTTTTTGTTTTTTAGATAAAAGATGAAAGAATCAAGAAGAAAGACTAGCGTCTAACTTACTAATGAATCCTGTAGTCATCTTTTGAAATTCAATTATTTTGTTTTCTATTTCTTCAGTTTTATCCTTCGACAGATATTCGTTTTGGCAAGCGATCAATAATTGAGTTTGTAATTCAAACGAAGAACCTAAACTTATATTCAAGTAATGTTGAAAATGTTTATTACTTCTATTCGAACCTTCTGCAATATTTGATGGCATCGAGACAGCGGAACGATTCATTTGACTTGTTAAACCATAGACCTCGTTCTTTGGAAAAGTTAGACACAACTTATGTATGTCAGATGTAATTTCCATCGATAAACTCCAAATTTTTAGATTCTTAAAGTTGTGTCTCATTTATCATTCAGCCGTTATTTAAATATGACCTCGTTTCTCGCAAATCTTGTGTCTTGTCTCTTGCTTCTTTATTCTATACTAAAATTATAGCAGCTCATAAACCCCAGCACTACCTTGACCTGTACCTACACACATAGATACAATTCCGTATTTGCTACCGCGGCGTTTCATCTCGTCAAATAATTGAACGGATAATTTTGCTCCTGTACATCCTAGTGGATGACCTAAAGCTATGGCACCACCGTTTACGTTGATGATATCAGGATTTAAGTTTAGCTCGCGAGTTACTGCTAATGCTTGTGATGCAAATGCCTCGTTTAACTCAATTAAATCGATATCATTGATTGACAATCCCGCTTGTTTCAATACTTTTGGAATTGCTTTTACGGGTCCGATACCCATGATTCTTGGTTCAACACCAGCTGAGGCAAAATTTACTAATCTTGCAATTGGTTCTAGGTTTAATTCTTTAACCATTTCTTCGCTCATGATAAGTACAAAAGCAGCTCCATCACTCATTTGTGACGAGTTACCTGCGGTTACGCTTCCGTTAGCTTCAAAAACGGGTCTTAATCCTGCTAAAGCTTCTTTCGAAGTTCCGGCTCTAGGTCCTTCATCTTTGTTTACAACATAAGATTTTGTTTCTTTTTTACCATTTTCATTCAAGAAGGTTTGCTCAACAGTAATAGGAACAATTTGTTTGTCAAATTTCCCTTCAGCTTGCGCTTTCAAGGCCTTCATGTGTGAGTTGTAAGCAAACTCATCTTGGTCTTCTCTAGAAACTTTAAACTGCTGTGCTACGGCTTCGGCTGTTAAACCCATTCCCCAGTAGTAGTCTTCGTTTCCTGCTTTTGCAACAGCATAATCCGGAGTTGGTTTGTAACCACCCATCGGAATAAAACTCATGCTCTCAGCTCCACCTGCAATAATACAGTGTGCCATTCCTGATTGAATTTTGGCTGTAGCCATACCAATCGTTTCTAAACCAGATGCACAGTAACGGTTTACAGTCACTCCAGGAACATCCTCTACTTTTAATCCCATCAAAGAGATTAAACGAGCAACGTTAAGTCCTTGTTCTGCCTCAGGCATCGCGTTACCTACCATGACGTCGTCAATACGAGTCTTGTCAAAATCAGGCAGTTCATTCATCATGAATTCGATGGTTTCTGCGGCTAATTCATCAGGTCTTTTAAATCTAAAAACTCCTTTTGGTGCTTTACCAACTGCAGTTCTGTATGCTTTTACTATATAGGCTGTTTTCATATTTTTTCTTTTAGAGATTTTTAGAAGAAAGAGACAAGAAGAAAGAGGAGAAATTTAGTTCAGCATCTTGCTTCTTGTATCTTGGCTCTATTTTCTTAGTTACGTAGCGGTTTCCCTTTGGTTAGCATAAATTGGATTCTTTCTAATGTTTTTCTTTCTGTACATAATGACAAGAAAGCTTCACGTTCCAGATCTAATAAATATTGTTCGCTAACTAATGTTGGCTCAGATAAATCACCACCAGCCATAACATAGGCTAGTTTGTTAGCAATTTTCTTATCGTGCTCAGAGATGTATTTACCCGCTTCCATTTGGTCTGTTCCAACTAAGAACATTCCTAAAGCTTGTTTTCCTAATACTTTTACGTCTGTTCTGCGAATAGGTTGTGTGTAACCTGCTTCGGCCATAAGTAAAGCATGTTTCTTAGCTTCGGCAATTTGACGGTCTTTGTTCACTACAATAACGTCTTTACCATGTTGTAATAATCCAGTGTCAAATGCTTCGTAACCAGATGTCGATACTTTTGCCATAGCAATAGTCAAGAAATACTCTTGTAAAACATTTAGCTCTACGTCATTTTTATGGAATAAGTCTGATGCACGCAATGCTAGTTCCTTAGAACCACCACCACCAGGAATCACACCTACACCAAATTCCACTAATCCCATGTATGTTTCTGCGGCAGCAACAACTTTATCAGCATGTAAGCTCATTTCGCATCCACCACCAAAAGTCATTCCGTGTGGTGCTACAACTACTGGAATAGAAGAGTAACGCACACGCATCATGGTGTCTTGGAACATTTTGATTGCCATATTCAACTCATCATATTCTTGCTCCACAGCCATCATAAAGATCATACCAATGTTTGCACCTACAGAGAAGTTTCCGGCTTGATTACCAATAACTAAACCTTGGTATTCTTTTTCGGCTAAATCAATTGCTTTGTTGATCGCTTGTAAAACGTCACCACCAATTGTATTCATTTTTGAAAGGAACTCTAAGTTGATGATTCCATCTCCTAGATCAGTGATAACTCCACCACTGTTGCTCCATATTTTTTTGCTTTCGCGAATGTTGTTCAGGATAATAAAATCATCTTGTCCAGGAACTTTAACTTGTGCTTTTGCAGGAATGCTGTAAAAGTGAGTTGCACCATTTGCAACTGTGTAGAAACTTTTGTTTCCAGCAGCTAGCATTTCAGTTACCCAAGCAGCTGGTTCAAGACCTTCTGCTTTCATGATTTCAATTCCTTTTTCTACTCCAATAGCATCCCAAATTTCGAATGGTCCGTTTTCCCAACCGAAACCAGCTTTCATAGCATCGTCGATTTTGTATAATTCGTCTGAGATTTCAGGAATTCTATTTGAAACATAAGCAAACATTCCAGAAAAACTTTTTCTGTAAAATTCACCTGCTTTATCTTTTCCTTTTACAAGAACTTTAAAACGGTTGATTGGTTTGTCGATCGTTTTCGTTAATTCAAGTGTTGCAAAAGAGGCTTTTTTAGCAGCTCTATATTCTAAAGTATCTAAGTCTAAAGTCAGAATTTCTTTTCCTTCTTTTTTGTAGAAACCTTGTCCTGTTTTACTACCTAACCATTTATTCTCCATCATTTTGTTTACAAACTCAGGAAGTTTAAATAAGTCGTGTTGCTCATCGTTAGGGCAGTTTTCATAGATTCCGTTAGCAACGTGCACTAAGGTGTCTAATCCTACAACGTCAACCGTTCTAAAAGTAGCCGATTTTGGACGACCAATTACTGGTCCAGTCAATTTGTCTACTTCTTCAATCGTTAATCCCATTTCTTTTACCAAATGAAACAAACTTTGGATTCCGTAAATTCCAATACGGTTACCAATAAACGCTGGAGTATCTTTAGCAACAACCGAAGTTTTTCCTAAAAATTTCTCTCCATATATAGTAAGGAAGTCCAAAACCTCTGATGAAGTTTGTGGGCCAGGAATAATTTCAAATAATTTTAAGTAACGCGCTGGGTTAAAAAAGTGAGTTCCACAAAAGTGTTTTTGGAAATCTTCAGACCTTCCTTCACTCATAAAGTGAATTGGAATACCTGAAGTGTTCGAGGTAATCAACGTTCCTGGCTTACGGTATTTTTCAACTTGTTCAAAAACTAGCTTTTTGATATCTAGCCTTTCAACTACAACCTCAATGATCCAATCAACGTTTGCAATTTTTGCCATGTCATCAGTCGTGTTACCTGTCGTGATGCGATTGGCAAATTTTTGACTGTAAATAGGAGAGGGCTTTGATTTTAAAGCATTACCTAAATGCTCATTTACCAAACGATTGCGTACTGCTTTGCTTTCTAATGTCAGTCCTTTTTTAGCTTCAGCTTCAGTAAGCTCTCTAGGAACAATATCTAGAAGCAAAACTTCGACACCAATGTTAGCAAAATGACAAGCAATTCCAGATCCCATTATTCCGGATCCAATTACTGCTACTTTTTTAATTGTGCGTTTCATACTTTTTTTTATTTTATTTTTTTTGATAGAAAAAAATTTCGTTTCTTGTTTCATCATTTTGGATGGAACTTGTCGACTCTTTATTTTTCCGTATTTTCTGTTTGATGCGCCATTTCATTGGCAGCTGAGTTAGTAAAAATATTTTTCTCTAAAATGAGTTCATTTATAATTTCCGAAACTTCAATAAAATGTTGCAGTTTTTCCTCTGAAATATTATGTTTTACAGCTTCATTGAATTTCAAGACCGTATTTTTAGATAAGTCTCTTTTTTCCTTACCAAAGGGGGTTAGGTATATTAAAACACCACGACCATCTTCAGGATTTTTTTTACGAATGATCAGTCCTTTGTCTTCCATTGATTTTAAAGTTCGAGTCAAACTCGTGGCTTCCATTCCCATTTTAGGACCAAGAGCCGTCGATGGTGTCCCGCCCTCCTTGTCAATACTTAACAAAGCAAAACCGGTAGCCATGCTAGCATCATATTTAGAGGCTTCTTCGTTGTACATGCGTGCAACTGCTTGCCAAGTAGCTCGAAGTATGTAATCTATAGTTTTGTCTTTCATATTTTCGCAATCGATTTCAAATATACTAAAAAAATACTATGCATGCATAATAAATTGAAATAATTTTTTGTTAATAATACCTAAAGATAAAAAAACTAATCGTCGTTTGCTGAAAAGCAGCTTCTTTTTGATTGTTGTTAAAGTTCTAGTTGATAGGAATTAAAGCTGTTTCAGAAGTAAAAAGGAGGGATTTTTAAACAGTTCAGTTCTTTTCAATCGTAAAAGCAGTACTGTATAAGGGTTGAATTAGATTATCCTGTAGATATTACATTTACAAGCAAAAGGGCTATTTAAAATTTTTTGCATAAAAAAACCACGAATAAGAATTCGTGGTTTACTATGATTGCTACTAGTTGTAAATTTTATCAAATAAATTTTCATATATTTTCAAGATAATCTTTCTCTTTAATTTAAGGGTAGGAGTTAAATGTCCTCCTTCAATTGACCAAACATCTGGAGTAAGTTCAAATCGTTTGATTTGCTCCCAATGACCGAATTTTGAATTTATTTGGTCGATCTCTTCTTGGATTCGGGCAATTACCTTTTCGTTAGTAGTGATTGCTTCGTTAGTAGATCCAATGTCAAATTTGTGCAACGCGGCCCATTCTTTTACAAAGTCAAAATTAGGTTGAATAAAGGCAGCAGGCATTTTTTGACCTTCACCGATTACCATTATTTGTTCGATAAAACGAGATTGTTTCATCATGTTTTCAATCATTTGAGGTGCAATGTATTTTCCTCCGGATGTTTTAAACATCTCTTTTTTACGATCTGTGATTTTAAGGAAGCCATCTTTATCAAATTCTCCTATGTCTCCAGTATGAAAATAACCATCTACGATTACTTCACTTGTTAACTGCTCATCTTTAAAGTAACCCATCATAACATTTGGTCCTTTGCAAAGAATCTCACCATCGGCTGCAATTTTTACTTCAACGGTATCAATTACTTTACCTACCGTTCCAACTCTAAAACCGTTGTTGCGTAAATCATTTACTGAAATTACGGGTGAAGTTTCGGTTAAGCCATATCCTTCCATTACTGGAATTTCGGCAGCAGCAAAAATGCGAGTTAATCGTGTTTGTAACGCTGCACTTCCTGATACCATTAGTTCTAAATTTCCACCCAAACCTTCTTTCCATTTGCTAAAGATTAGTTTTCGTGCAATTTTCAACTGAAATTCGTACCAAGCGCCATTAGCTCCGTAGGGTTCGTAACGTAAACCTAAGTCGATAGCCCAGAAAAATAAGCTTTTCTTGATTCCAGTTAGTTCTGTTCCTTTTGCATAAATTTTATCGTATACTTTTTCCAATAATCTTGGTACAGCAGTAATCACAGTTGGTTTTACCTCCTTGATGTTATCGCTGATTTTTTCGATTGATTCCCCAAAGTATATGGAAACACCATAGTATTGGTATAGGTACAAAATCATTCTTTCAAAAATATGGCAAACAGGTAAAAAGCTTAATGCACGACTGCTTCCAGCTTCAAATGGAATTCTAGGGGCACTATTTAATACATCCGAAACGATGTTTTTATGCGATAGCATAACTCCTTTTGGTTTTCCTGTTGTACCTGAGGTATAAATAATGGTTGCCAAGTCCTCTGTATGGACACTGTTTTTGCAAGCTTCTACTTCATTTTGATTGCTTTGATCTTCACCTAATTCTAATACTTTTTTCCAATTTTTACAGTCAGCAATCGAATCAAAGCTATATACTTCTTTTAAATGAGGTACTTTAGATCTAATCAAATTAATTTTGGCTAGAACTTCTTTATCAGAAACAAAACAATAACTTGCCTCAGAGTGGTTTAATATATACTCATAGTCATTTTCGGAAATTGTTGGGTAAATAGGTACAGTTTGCGCACCAGTTTGTAGTACCCCAATGTCCATTATATTCCATTCAGTTCTATTATTTGAAGAAATAATAGCGATTTTGTCCCCTTTTTTAACTCCCATTCTCAAGAGCGCTCTCGAAACAGTGTTGGCTTTTGCGATATATTCTTGGGTTGAAGTTTTTACCCAAACTCCATTAACTTTGCTTACCAAAGCATCAGGAATAGTAGTGTATTTATCTTGTTGATAATATGGAAAATCAAAGAGGCGTGTTATCGAAGTCATTATAGGGGATATTGAATTTATTCGCAAATTAAATAAAAATTAGTGATATTTTTTAATTTTTAAAAATTAAATGGTAAAAATAAATAGAAAAGAAATTTTTTTACAATATCGATTTCGTATTCAGAAGGCAATGCATTTTGTACCCTTGTAATAGAAAGACTAAATCCTGTTTTGTTTAACAGCGCTTTTTATTGTCTACATTTAAATCAATTCCTAATTTTGGTAGATTACTTTCATTTGAGAAAAATGGGGTACTTTCAATGAATGGCAGTTCTATTATTTTTTCATATCTTTCAAATAAAAATATCGATATGAAAAAAAGATTTCTTTTATTGACCGTCCTCATAACTACCGTTTCATTTGCTCAAGATACGTACATCCAATGTGGGAAAATTATTGATACCAAATCGGGGAAAGTGTTAACCAACAAAACAATTATCGTTTCTAATAAAATGATAAAAGCCGTTCAAGATGGTTTTGTAGTAGGTAACAATCCACAAGACAAAACTATAAATTTGAAAGAACAGACCGTCATGCCCGGTTGGATTGACATGCATGTTCATGTTGAAGAAGAGACAAGTGCAACGCATTACGCTGATGAATTCACACTAAATGATGCAGATATCGCATTTAATTCTTTAGGATTTGTAAAAAGTACTTTAATGGCTGGATTTACAACAGTGAGAGATTTAGGGGGAACAGGAATTAATGTGGCTTTGCGAAATGCTATCAATCAAGGAAAAGTTGTGGGTCCAAGAGTTTTGACAGCCGAAAAAGCATTGGCTTCAACAGGTGGACATGCAGATCCTACCAATGGCTATCGCAAAGATTTAATGGGTAATCCTGGGCCAACTGAGGGCGTAGTAAATGGTGTAGATGATGCTAAACAAGCAGTAAGGCAACGGTATAAGAATGGCGCTGATTGGATTAAAATTACGGCAACTGGTGGTGTTTTGTCTGTAGCTAAAAGCGGAACTAATGCGCAGTTTACTCAAGAAGAAATGGATGCTATTGTAAAAACAGCCAAGGATTATGGATTACAAGTAGCAGCACATGCACACGGAGATGACGGAATGCAACGTGCTATCAAAGCCGGTGTAAAAACCATTGAGCACGGAACCGAAATGAGTGACGCTACCATGGATTTAATGATAAAAAACAATACATTTTACATTCCAACACTTTCAGCTGGAAGCTTTGTTGCTGAGAAAGCACTGATTCCTAATTATTATCCGGCTATTGTAGTACCAAAAGCGTTAGCCATTGGACCAAGAATCAAAGCTACTTTTGCTAAAGCATATAAAAAAGGTGTTCCAATAGGATTTGGAACTGACGCAGCTGTTTTTCCTCATGGTGAAAATGCTAAGGAGTTCATATTAATGTATGAGGCTGGAATGCCAGCTATGAAAACGATCCAAGCGGCAACAATTGTAAATGCCGGTATTTTGGAGATGGATGATAAAATAGGTGCTCTAGAACCTGGGTTTTTAGCAGATATTGTTGCGACAAATGATGATCCAACAAAGGATATTAAAGCAGTTATGAATGTTGTTTTTGTAATGAAAGACGGACTAATATACAAACAAGAAGCAGCAAAATAGTAAAATTACCGCTTGTTTTTACTTTTTAAAAAGGTAGCAGTACGCATCGTTGTTTATGTAAGCACGATTTGTACTGCTATTTTTTTGGTAGGTTACAAATCCGAATTATAATTGAACAAGTCTTTAAAGTATCGATTGTCATATTACTTTATTTCTTAACTAAGGTGAATAAATACAGACGAGATTGTTTGTTTGGTTTTAATGCATTGTTATAGAATCTAGTTCAAGTTCAAATTGTTCCGTTTTTTTGTTACCAATTAAAAAACTGATTTCTTCTAGAGTTTCTTTTGCAAAATTAGGTTGAGTGAGTTTTCGGCCTCTAAAGGAAGGATAAAAATTTTCAAGTGGCATAGTAATGTTTTGCCATTCCCCTGTGGTTTTAAAAGTTGCTACATAAGAATAATATTCATTTATGTTGGCTTTAAGCCTCAACTGATAGTCCTTGCCATCACCTTTTAATCGCAGGCGAATTGTTGAAAATTGTTTGATCTGTTTTTTTGGAAAGCGATACCGCACAGAGGCAAAGCCACCATTGTTTTCCAATGAAACTTCGCCCCTAAAGACAGCGTTTCCGTCGTTGTTTAGTGCGAACGAACTGCTTGAGGCACCACCCATAACGACGTCATTTACGACCATCCAATTTTGAATATTACTATTAACGGTAAAGTCAAAAATTACATTTGATTGTAAAGAAGCAAATAAAAGTATCATACTAAAAAAGTGTTGCATTTGTTTAAAGGTGCAGTTTTGTTGTCTGCTAAATATAATAAAATTACTTTTAAGGAACAACTACTACTTCATACTATCCTTGGTTTTTATAAAGTTAAGTACTGGTTTTAGACTCTCCAACGGACTTTCTTCCATTGGAGTGTGACCTGATTTTGAAACGATGTGCATTAAATTGTTTGGAATGTCTTTATGGAATTTTGTTGCATTTGATACTGGAATTAATAAATCTTCAGCACCCCAAAGAACCAAGGTAGGTTGCGTTATTTGTTTTATTTTTTTGTACGCTAAACTGTCTTTTATGACAGTAAAACGATCAATGAATGCCTGGCGGTTCCCAGCTCGAAGCGTAAGTTCGTAATAACGATCAATTAAGGAAGAAGTTACTTTAGACTTGTCAAAGTAAATATTCTCAATGCTAGCCTTTACAATAAAGCGAGGTGTAATGTAGGTTAAGACCTTATTGATAATAGGAGTTCTTCCTATTTTAAAAGCAATAGGCACACTTTTAGAAAGTAGGGGGTAACCTGCCGCATCTATTAGTATCAATTTTTCAACCATTTTTGGTTGCTCTAGTGCGTAATTCCAAGCAATTTCGCCTCCCAAGGAATTACCTGCAAGTATGCATTTTTCAACCTTTATTTTATCCAAAAACTGTTTTAAAAACTGGGTATAATGCTGTATTGAATAATCTCGATTAGCAAAAGGTCCTGTGAGTCCGTAGGCAGGTAAGTCCATTCGAATCACACGATGATTTTTGGTAAGTTCGTTGGTCCAAGCATCAAATGTATGCAAACTAGCGGCCGTTCCATGAATTAAAACGATAGGAATAGTATCGTTTTTGTCCCCTTCGTCGCGAAAATGAACATCCATGCCTTCTACCGCAATAAAAGAAGAATTGCTATTGGCGTACTTAGCCTTTAATTCGGTTAAGGGGAGATCACGATGACCAAAAAGTAGTAGTGTTGTAATTAGAAAAATCACTACTAAACCGCCTATGGCCAGTAGTATTCTAGATAAGTATTTCATTAGTGGTTGTTTCGTGTGTCGTAGCTTTAGTAAGCGTTTTTTTAGGCGGAATTTGGTTCATGGCATGCTCCGCAATTGCAGTAATAGACAAAGAAGGATTTACTCCTGGATTAGCTGAAATCATCGAGCCGTCAATTACATGGAGGTTTTCATATCCAAATACTTTATTGTTTTTATCAATAACTCCCTCGTTGGCGTTGGCTCCCATAACGGCACCTCCTAATATGTGTGCAGTGGAAGGTATTCCCGCAATGGTTTCAACAGCAAAGGAGGTACTCACCCCATTTACTGCTTCACTGTATTCTTTGATTAATTTAACAGATTCAGGAATAAATGGAGATGGTTTTTTTCCAGAACTCACGGTAGAATTCATGAATCCAAAAAAGTTAATTTTAAGTTTAAGGGTGCTGTCTAATGTTTGCATAAAGAGCAGTACTACTGTTTTTTTTGCCCAGCTATTTTTTATATAGACATGAAAGTATTTCAAAGGGGATTGAATTAGCGACCCAAGTACCTTTGCTATACGTACGAAAGCATTGCTTCCGGTAACGTAAGGTAAATGAATGAGTTTCCATGCATTTGACCCTTCGGAATAGCGGCATATTTCTAAGTGGCTATTTTCGTCGGTATCTAAAATACTTCCTATTGCAACCCCTTTAGAAAAGTTTTTGTCTTTATCCAAAGTCGATACACTTACTAGGGTTTCATTGTTAGTTCTGATATCTTCTCCTAATCGATCAGAAATACGAGGTAATGATTTACTTTTTAACTGTAAAAGCAGTTTAACAGTTCCTAAAACTCCACCTGAAAAGATAACGCCTTTACTTTTTAATTTTATCTTTTTAGAAAATAGCGTTGTACTAGACTTTATAGAAACTTCGTAGCCATCAGCTCCGTTTTCAGCTTTTATAGGAGTTACATCATAAACCTCTTGCTCCGCCATTATTTCCGCACCATATTGTTGCGCTAAGTGCAAATAGTTTTTATCAAGAGTGTTTTTAGAATTATTTCGGCATCCAGTCATACAAGCTCCGCAAAAATTACAGCCGGTGCGCTCCGGTCCCAAGCCATCGAAATAAGGATCGTTTACTGTTACATTTTCTTCTCCAAAATATACAGCGACTGAGGTGGCATCAAATTTATCTTCCATTCCCAATTTTTCCGCTACTTTCTTTAGTCCAAGGTCACCATCAAATAATTTTGGGTTTTTAGCGGCACCAAGCATTTTTAAAGCTTCCTGATAAAATGGAGCTAGTTCTTTTTCCCAGTCCTTTAGCGAACTCCAACTTCCGGTCTTAAAAAAGGTAGTTTTCGGAATCGGCAATGTATTGGCATAGACCAAAGAACCACCTCCCACACCTGTACCGGAAAGTACAGCAACATGTTTAAAAACTGTTAATTTCATTATACCAAAAAACCGCAGACTAGGTAGCCACAGCCATTTTCTTAAATTCCAATTGGTTTTTGGGAAATCCTCCGCTTTAAACCACTTTCCTTTTTCAATAACGGCCACTTTATATCCTTTTTGAGATAAACGTAGGGCACTTACGGAGCCACCAAAACCACTGCCAATAATAATATAATCGTATTCCATTGTGTCAAATAAATGCTGTTTGTGTACTTTTTTCATCGCTAAATCAATAGCCGCTGTTCTAAGACTGTACTTTTTTAGGAGTGTTTTTTGTTCGTATAAATAACATTGCAACAGCAGTCGTTATAATTCCCATTACTAAGGCACTAATTGCTCCTTGAATGGCATAATTTTCATAGTTGAAATTAGACTTTGCTTCTTCAATCGTGCTGAAATATCCTAATTCCACAGATCGCGAAATAACAGTAGTGAAATAATCAGGAGTTATAAGGTAGGTTGTAATGTATTGTGTAATAGGACTAATAAGCGCAATAAGTAGACTTAAGATAGTACCCGAAATGAACCCTTGCATATAGGTCATTTTACCATTATAAAAAGTATTCTTTTTTTCTTTTAGCGCCAAGACCATCATTGTTATAGCGGGAATAGCAAAGAGGTTGGTTAAGTAGATATGGTAATCAATATAACGATCATGTAAACCGCTCAATTTCTCTACGACCATCCAAAGAAGTCCGACCATTGAAAAAATTATTGCCCATTTGATTTCTGTTTTAATTGATCCCATATTTGTCTTGTAAAAAATTAATAGCTCAAGTTATCATTTTCTTAAGTATTTTCAAATCAATATTATTTAATTTTTTGAAATAAATGTGATTCCTCTTTTTTTAAAGGCGCTAAGATGGGCTAGTGGTTCTTTTTGTTTTCAGGTAACTCTATTGATAAAAAGAAAGTACTATTTATGCTTTCGCTCTTTTTGACTATTTTTCGATCTAAAAAGTAGAAACTAAAAGCAAAACCAACCATTCTCCATTCTATTTAGTTTAGATGATATCAAATTACTTTTTTATTCATATTTTAAACTGGCATAGCCTACCCAGTGTTTTTGCGTAGCTATTGCTGTAGTTCCCATTCCTAAATCTTCTACTATTATAAGAGCATGGTCTATACTTGATTGATAGTCAATCAATTTTCCATTTAAAGCTTTATTAAAAATGGCCTTATTTAATTTATTAGCAAAGTTTAATCCAAAAGGTACCGAATATCGCCCGCACCAAACCCATTTATATTCTTTGTAATCATTCTTTTGAACGGTATATTCGGTGAATGTTTTTATCTTTTCGGTAGTAATTTCGTTCACCAAACAATTAGTAATGATTTCTTTATCTAGTGCTCTCGCTTTTTGGGTTCCCTCATCATCAACTCCAAAAGGAGCTAAATCGCCACTCCACTGTTCATTACCATAATGCACGGCATCATTTGATATGACTACTGCTATATCTTTTCCGTATTGCAATTTCTTCTCTTTTAGAATTTTAGACACTACATCAGAAAGTGCACTGCTACTGTCATCAATCATCGCAAAGTTGAGATATGGAACCAAAATTGGGATAATTTCAAGGTTTTTATTTTTGCGATGTAAAAAAGGAACAATAGCTTCTAATGAATGTTCTAGCTCCTGCATATCATTATGGACAACATACGACGTTTGCGGAAGTCGTTCCATCATTTCAGTATTTAGAGTCGATACTTTTAAATTACCATAGGGTGATTTCCAATGTGTAAAATCTCCAAAAATGATTTTGTCTTGAAGGTTAAAGTTACGAGCGCGATGTGCAACGCCAATTAAAATTATGGTGTTGGCATTAATTCCCTTTAGAGATTCATAGTATAACCGACCTGCATACTTATAATCGTCATGTGGACATATGGCAGCTTTCCATTGTAAGTTGTTTTTAACATCTTTTATCCCCAGTCGGTTATAGATAGAGTCTAATTGCCAATCGTATTTTGTAAATCCAATTGTATCATGCACTTGTCTAATGTGTTTTTCTGAAGCCGTATTTTTTAGTCCGCTTTTGGCAGGTTTACAATTAAGGAAACACAAACAGATTAAAAGTAGAAGTAGTCGCATATGTTATTGGTTTAAGATGGTCTAAGCAATTTATACTAAAAGGGATAAAGTGATTTTGTAACTATTTTTAGTTAAATTGAGATTATGAGTTCAACAGTTTGGTATATAGTAAGGTTGGCGTCATCGAACTTCTTCCAATGTAGTTGATTTTAGTCATTTTTGGTTTATTACTTTTAGTGATTTTTAATTTTAGACTGATCTTAGATTAAAAAATTTTGGTCAAATACGCTTTTTTATACGAACGGCAGAGCCTAAGTATTCCAGCATAATATAAACTAAATTGGTCTGTTGCCATTTTCTTTATTGTCAATTTTTTTCCTTTATTATGCAAAGCTTTATTAGTACAAGGAAAGCTAAGATACTATTTCTGCAGAAATTAGTTAATTTTTTTTATGGATTTTTAAAGATGGTCCTACTTAGGATAAAGTTGGGTATGTTGTGATTTTAATCGTCTAAACCTTTGCCACTAAGAATTTTTGGGATTGATTTCTGTATTCTGGTGTCCCTCGTCTTGGATTGTTTAGCAGAGGAAAAATACAATAGATACGCCTTCTGTCTCCCTGTAGTTAATTTATTAAATGCTACTTTCAAATTGATTATTTCATTTAATGCTACTTGAAATTCTTCGGGAATTTCAAAGTCACTTATTTTTTTCATGTGTACTTCAACACCTGACTCTTCAATTTCGATCGCATTTGTAATGTAGCTTTTAATAACTGATTTTAGATTAATTATTTCTTCCTGTTTTGTAAATCTAATTTGTCTAGCTGATTGTACATTTTTTGTTTGCTGAACTAAAATATTTTGTGGATCATTGATAAGAACTCCTTTCATAAATAATAAAGCACAGTATTCCTTGAAGCCGTGAATTAAAACTATATTTTTTTTTTTCAAAAGTATAGCAGGGGCATCCCCATTTTGCTTCTTCGGTCAGTTTCAATCCAAGTAAAATTTCTCTCAGTTCTTGGTAGGATGCTTTTCATTTTGTAGGTTTTTCAAAAAACCATTCTATACCTGTAATCATTTCTTTAAATGTGTTATGACTTTTCGGGAGGATGACTTTGTAACTATTATGAGATGATGCCTATGGGGTAGGTAGTATATTTAATATGTGATGGTGACCACATAGTATATCCTAAGATAAAAGTTCTTGCGTAAAATAAACGTGAATTTACCACATATTTCGCCATTTTTGCAAACCGCTGTGCTTGTTGCACAACGCTCAAATATACCTAAAAAATTTTGCATAAAAACAGCCAATTTTGTATTTTTAAACATGCAAGGAAAAAAGAATTTTACGCCCCAATTATTCGTTTCGGTTAATCTTATCGACCTAGTTCCAGCGGATAATTTTTATAGACAAGTAGGTAATGAACTTGATTTACAATTTATACGAAAAGCCACAAAAAAGTATTACGGAAAAGAAGGTCAAGAAAGTATTGACCCAATTGTTTTCTTTAAAATATTGCTTGTAGGTTATTTGAACAACATCAATTCCGACAGGAAATTAATAGCTTTTTGTAGCGATAGTTTATCCATTCGCCTGTTTTTAGGCTATGATATTCATGAAGCCTTGCCATGGCACTCAACGATCAGTAGAACCCGTCAATTGTATGGAGAAGAAGTGTTTTTGACCCTTTTTAAAGAAGTCTTGCAAATGTGCGTAAGCAAGGGTATGGTTCGAGGCAAACGCCAAGCCATTGACAGCGTTTTTATCAAAGCCAATGCATCATTAGACAGCTTGATAGAAAAAGAAGTATTAGAAGACGCTAGTGCATTTGTCAACGAACTCGAAGAGAACAGTGAATTTAAAACTACAAGTACAAGAAAAAAGTTAGTAGAACAACATCATGATTGGAAAAAAGAAGCCTATAAAGACATGCCCAAGGGAAGTCAAAAAGGCGATAAAACTGATGAGCATGGCAACTTAATTAGACCTAAATATTTATCAAATCATACGCATTATTCACCTACAGATCCTGATGCAAAAATAAGTGTAAAACCAGGCAAAGCCAGACAACTCAATTACTTTGGTCAAATAGCCGTTGACGATGCGCACCATGTAATCACAGGAGCCTGTTCGGATTTTACAGACAAAAGAGACTCACAGTGTTTAGAGCAAATAGTAGAACTTACAAAAGAGAATCTTGAAGAAAATGATATTGAATTAGAAGAAGTTTTAGCCGATGGCGGTTACAGCAGTGGCGAAGCATTGAGTTATCTCCACCAAAACCAAATCAACGCATTTATTCCCAACTTCGGACAATACAAATCCGAGCGAGAAGGATTTATTTTTAACAAAGAGCTTCATCAATATGAATGTATAAAAGAAGGCGGAAACAAAGCCATTCTTAGTTTTAAAGGCGAGAAAACCGATAGTAAAGGGTACACCAAACGCACGTATCGCAGTAGCGAAAGCAGTTGTAAAAACTGTCTACTACGAGAACAATGCTGCGGTAAAGTCACAAAATACAAAAAGATAGATGATAGCATCTATAAAGAGCATTACGACCGAATGCACCAAAAGCTCAATCAAAACCCAGCATACACCAAAAAGATGATCAGAGTGCGTAGCAAAACCGTAGAGCCTGTCATAGGAACACTAATCAACTTTACCAACATGAAGCGCGTCAATACCCGAGGAATAAAAAATGCCAACAAACACGTTTTAATGGCATCATTGACCTATAATTTGAAGAAATACTTACGCTTTGTTGTCAAAAAACCAACACTTGAACTTCAAAGAATGCAACTAAAAGTAAGCAAAGCAGCAATCTTATGTAAAACCTATTTATATGAACCCATAACAAGGTTTTTAGACTGTCTTATTTTTATAAATAATTATAAAACCAAAAAAAATAACCTTCTTTAAATCGCTTTAAAAAAGGTTGTTTTCTTATGATTGCTGTGGGAACTCATTTTTTGTAGCCGTTGTGCAACGGCTACCGCTGTTATGGTACGTTTTTTATTTCATTTTTTTTAATGTCAAAATATGTTGCAAAATCCGTTATTGGGTTTCCTTTTCTGTCAAAATGAACGATTATTTTGTCACCAATAATTGTTAAAGTATCTGGAATAAAGTTGTTACTATATCGCTTGTCTTTAAAAATTATTTTGTTATTTTCAAGTAAATATTTTCCTTTAAAAACTTCTTCACTGAACATATTTGATGAGACAACTTCGAAGCTATTGTCGGCTCTTAGAGTCAGATGAATCGCAGTCAAATCGTCCATTAAAGTTGCTTCTAACAATTTTCTGCTTTTAAAAATTTCTGAAGTGACTAATCCGTAAACAAAAAAAGTTCCAAGAATTACCAGTCCGATTAATATTCCGTTTCGATTTTTGGTAGTAATTGTTAAAATAAACATTCCTACAAAAGTAATTCCTAATAATACTAATGGTATAACTGAAAAAAGCCAGATTTTTTCCCAAAGGAAGTCTCTTAGAAAGTAGGAAGTTAAAAAGAGTGTTCCTGCAACTAATGTTAATAAATCGTATTTAATTTTTCTGTGCGTCATATTAAAATGTACCATAACGTTCCCACGCTTTGCGAGGTTGCGAGCTTCGTAACTGAGTATTTTCTGTTACTACTAAATTTCTTGCGAACGATAAACGTGAATTTACCACATAATTCGCAATCTCGCAAAACGTGTGTTGGCAGCTGCCATTATCTAATTTTCTATACGTAATATATTAATTTTGTTATACTTGGTAGCAATACTTTAAATAAAAAAAAGCATTATTAAATTTTTTATTACCAAAGACTGCTTTTTAAAAAATTTATAATATTCTTAGAAATACAACGGAATGTTCATTTTGTCTTTATAAACTTGTTATTTGTTAACATTATTTATTTTAATAAAATTCAGATTTAAAAGGAACAAATTCACCTAATTTAGGTAATTGTGAAATTTTGTGAACTTCTAAGCTAATTATTGGTTTTTTATTGTCCTCTTCAATTTTTTTCTTTATTTCTCCTGTTATTAAATTGTACTCTATATCTTCCAGATAATCAGCACTGCCTATTACTCGTTTAACACTTATAAGTTCAAAAGAATTATTTTGAAATTTATATTTATGTGTGTAATAACCTCTTTGCAAAACACAATTAAATGAAATTATTCCATCTTTAAATTCAACTTTATCAAATTGCTCTCCTGAAAAGAATCTATCATCTATGGTTTCAGCATCAGGAAAATCCGGTTTAATTGCTTTTTCAGTTGAAAATACTTCATACTTATTTAGATTATTTATTCTTGATAAGATTATTTCCACTTTGTAAACAGCTTTAGGATTAATTGTATCTTGATATACTTTTAAAACATCTTTAATATTATCAAAATTAAAATCACCCTCAACAATTTGTTTTTCAAAAAAATTGCCTTTTGCTTTAGTATCTAAAGTTGTGGAAGCAATAGATAAATCTACGTTATCATTTTTATTTATCACATTTAATTTTGCGTATTCAACTTCATCATAAATTACACCATTTGCAATATCTTTTTTCAAATAAGAATCGTATTCATAATAACTTGAGTTGCCATATCCTTGAAACTCTGCTTTAGCCTCATTTCGATTGTGTTTTTTACTAAAATAAGTTTCGTTCATAATTACGCTTCCTTTTAACATAAATTCATACCAATACAATAATTCTATACTTGCAATGTCATTAGAATTTTGTAAGTATGCTTGCCAAATGAAAGCATATGGAAATGCGGTATAATCATTTTTTGAAATTTTATCAATAAAGTTTGTTTGTTTAAAGTAATATATTTCTGGTGTTCCGCTGAACGTAATTTTTCTATCGGTTGATGATTTATCCCAGTGTGTATTTTCGTTAGTTAACTTATTATATTCTACGGATCTTAAAAATATTATTTTTCTTAAATCATTTGTAACACCAGTACTTTTAGAATTCATTAGACTTTTCAAATTTGCATTATCAGGCGTAACAGCATCCATATTACCGATGATGTCGTTTTTATAATAATAGTCATTTGTCAATTGCACAAAACCACTAAAAGGGTTAAATACAAGTGTTGGCTGTGGATGATTAACAATTGTGTTATCATATAAAAATGTAGAATTTTTTGAATCATCTTTATTAAAGGTTATACTGTCAATAAAAACTTGTGTTTCATTGTTTCTTTTTGGCAACATTATTTTCGAATATTGTAAGGGTTTACCATTTTTAAACATAGCTGAATGCACAATTTTTCTATCATCGCGTTCACTATTTGAAGTTAGACCATAATGTACAGTTTTAAAATATAATTGTTCACCATCTAAAACACCGTTTTCGTTAAAATTCATTACAGATACTAAATCATCTGAACCATCATTTTTTTCATATAAAATTTGTGTCTTTTCGGAAAAATACCCAACCTTTATTTGATGCATACCTTTTAATCTAAAATTAGAAATTTTTAGTTTTGCATAATTACATTTAGAAAGATTATTTACAATTTTACTATCATCATAATTTTTCAATGGAATCCTCTGATTATTTTGGTTTTCATAAACAATAATTGGCTGATTATTATTTGCATATGATGTGCTAATTTTATTTTTAGATACAAAAATTTGATTTTTGTGATCAATATACCAACTACTCTCAGTAGTATAATTCGATACAATTTCAATGTAAAGAATTTCACCACTTTCCAACCTACCGTTTACATAATTACCAAAGCCATAAATTTTATGGTAAAATTTTCCATTTTTAATTTTACCACCTGGTAAATATTCAATGCTTTCATACAAAGAATTATCTTTGAACTTTTCAACTTTGACAACTTCTAAATCGTTATTTAAATGGTTTTTTAATGTAAAGTCACCTTCTTTTTTTTCTTCAATAATTTGAGAATTAACATTAAAAGAAATAAATGTTATTAAGAATGATAAATAGAATTTAATTTTCATATAAATTATAAGTTTAAAAAATGATTATAATATCGTTGTCTGTAATTTGTATTCGTTTCTGCTTTCAATTGTGGAAAAATTTCACGAGCCCAATTCAAACTCATTAGACCGTTTCTAGATGGTGAAATTAAAATTACTATTTTAGGAATTCTAGTTAAGGAAGGAAATATTTTTGTGCAAAATCTTTCTTGAACCCATTTACTCGTAAAGTATATTGTTTCAATATTATTATTTTCTAAAATTTCTTTGATGATTTTTATATTCCATTCGGTAACTATTAAATCTTTGTCCAACGCATTTTCAACTTTTCGAGTAGTTTTTAAAATAATATCTGAAACTATCCAATTATTATCGATTAAATAATTTTTTAATTTTTCGGGATATAAACGCCAATTATAATTTAAATCTTTGCTAACACAAAACATTTCCCAAAATTTATTATCTGAACTTCCATAGAAAAAACTTATGTCATTTTCTAGTAAATTTTCTAGGTTCATTGTAAATCTTTTAGGCGGAAAACTACCTAAAATTAATTTATTTCCTTTTCTATTTTCAGGAAAAACATTCCACGGATGTTGTTCTTCATTCATAATTTAGGTGGTTTTTTTAATATGGTTGCTGCCAACGTTTTGTGGCTTTGCGAGGTTTGGGGAAAGCCTTCCCAATTTTTAATTTTTTCACTAATGTTTCCAAGCACAAGACCGATTTTAAATTTAACCTAAAGCCCAAATCTTGCAAAACCGCTGTTACCTGCTGTTTATATTCTTTGCAATTTAATAATAATATTTTATTATATTTGATTTAAAATTTTATAAAAATGATTGAAATTAAATTATCCGACTATCCTGATAAATACCAAACTATAGTAAGATTTTATTGTGCAACTACATTAAATGACATTCTCAAATCAGTTTCTGAAAGTAGTATTGATAATACTTATTCTTTGCTTAAAAACAGATTAAGAAGTTCTGTTAAACTCAAGTCAGAATTTGATACTCAATCTATTGAAATTAAGAATTATATAGAAATGGAACTAAGTAACTACGATATACTTTTAGAATCTCTTTTAAGGAAATCTAAAAAATCTCTTATTTGAAAAGTGACTAATGTAGTAAAAGGCACTTTATTCTCTTTTGTCCATATTTCAATCTCTTTCATTTTTTCTCTAAGCTCTATCCATTTTTCCAAGTTAAGTTCAGCTTTTTCAATATCACTATGTGCTTCCCCAAACTCTTCCATAGTTATAGGATTTTCATATTTATCATAGCCTAATTCTACTAATCTATCTGTTAAATTCCAAAACTCTTTATTCACGTTAGTTTTATATTTTTAGAACGTCATTTTCTGCGGATTTTCTGTTAAAATAGCAGGTAACGTTTTGCTGCTTTGAGATGGTGGGGAATTCGTAACCTTTCAACTTTCTGCTTTGCAGAAAAGTCGATGCGAAACGGTAATTCCACTAAAACCCCACTATATCAAAACAGCTGTTGTGCGTTCGGCTTTTTTGTCGGTTTAGTTGTTTTTTACGTGTTATCTTGATTTCGGTATAGCTCAAATTGTTCACTTGCTGGTAATACAATATAATTTAAAGACCATAAAAATCCTGATATGATTATTAGTTCGCAAATAATCCAAAAACTATATGTTTCAGGAACTTTACAAATTCTTACAATATTATAAATTGTGTTTGCAATAGTTACTATATAAACTATAAATTGAGAGGATTCTGTTCCGTTTATTTTTTCAAAAATAAACCCACCAAGTATTGTTGTTGTTCTTTGAATAAGTGTTAGTAATACGTAGCCAATTCCACCACCAATTACTAAAGCTAATATTTTGTAAACAAAATGAAACGCATTAAACGGGATAAAAATATTTATAAATACAAAACGTAAAAAATAATATAGTCCAATATTCATCACGTACAAGATAATTAAAACTACGATAATATGGATAGTACCTTTAAATATTGATTTCATAGTTATAATAAATTATGTGGTTAATCATTCCGCCACTTTAAAGGAATGAAAGTTTAAATTAATAAAAATGTCAAATATTTTAATGAATAAAACGATTAAATCTAGTAAAAAATTAGAACATAAAATTCAAAAAATCATAACTGATTTTGAAGCCAAAACAAAAACTATAGTTCTTTTAGATATTAAAGGGAATAAATTAAAAATAGGTCTTGCTGTAGACATTGATAAATCAACTCTTTAATTCTTTGTATAAAAAATTAGACATATATTGCCATAAGGCGTAAACTTTAAATTTCGAATTTTTGGAGTAAGCTTTAGCTGAATTATCATCGAATTTAATTTTCACATAGTCGGCTAAATATTTAGACAAATCTTTTTCGTCATAAGGGACAACAAATACTTTATATTTCAAATCTTGTATTTCAATAGTTTCTCCAATTTCTAATTTTGATTTAAGGGCTTCGTCAAATGTCATATTTATCTAATTTAAATTTTAGTCGTCATGTTCGGTTCTCCAAGCTGACGCACAACGTTTTGCGGCTTTGCGAAGAAGCGGATTTCGGAGCATTAAACTGTCAACATAGCACAAAAGTTGATGCGAGGTAGAATGTTCAATTAACCACTGAACCCGCTTTTTTGCAAAACCGCTGTTACAAGCTGGCCTTCTGTTTGTCGTTGCTGTGTTGTCCATTGTTTGCAGTGTCTTTGTGCGTTGGCTTGGTGGCTCTTTTGGATTTTTTTAGCGTTGGTCTGTGCGTTGGAAAAAAATACAAATGTGCCACCAAAAGCGTTGGCTAAATTTATCTAATTGTCTCTAGTATTTTGTCCGTTCCTTTGATTAACCAATATTTCCATCCATTAATGTTCGAGCCTACACCGAATTTGATTGCTCCACTTGGAGATAAAAATTCAATAGGCGTGTTAATAGTCCATTTATCGTTTTTAAATTCACAATGTTTCTTTTTTAATTTATTTCTGTCGGCTTTCTCTTTTGGAGTAAAACTAGGAACTACGTCATTCGCAATAATACTCCCAGATTGTAATATTGTCTTTGTTGTGTCAGCATAAAAATGAGCAGTTAAAACTGTCCCTCTACGTTTTGTGTAAATTTCAATAAAGTCCGCCTTTGGTGCAGGTTCAACTATTTCTATAACCTTTTTCGTTTCGCCTTTTTGAGGCGTTTTAATCAAACCATTTCTATAGGTTTGGATTTCTGATATTAATTCAAAAAGCCTTTTGAAATTTTTAAAATCATCTTTGTTAAATGTCTTTGAGTTTTCACTCATTAAATTTTTAGCATCATTAAGAACGTCTTCTGAAAATGTTTTAATTGACTTGTTAGAAGTTTTTCCAATTGTGTTTTGAACAGCCTTTTGATATGCTTCTTCCCATTTCGAATAGTCATACATCATTTCAATAGAACAGTCACATTTCTTATCTTCAAGTTCAGGCAGAGCAGTAACAAAATAATTCGTATTAGGCTTATCACTTTCTATTATTTTAAAGTAGTCTTTGCCATCAATTTTTGAGTAGTTCTTGGGGTTTTTAAAATCATTTAAAATTTTAGCTTCTCTATCAAATAATCCAATATATATTTTGGTGTTATCAAATTCACTTTCATAAAGACCCCTCAAAAATGGTTGAATATTTGTTTCGGTATTTAGTTTAAATATTTCAAAATCTAGAGTTTTGAATTCATCTTTCAATTCTTCAAAGGCGTTTGTTATATGCTCTTTATCGTGTTTTCCTTCAACTAATAATATGATTGGTTTTTTAGAAGCAATAAAGGAGTTTTGCTGAAATTTATTCCAAAATTCACCTGATACATTTTCTAGTATTTCTTGCTTTTTACTTGGGACAAGTTTTCCAGTATTCAGCATATATAAACTATCATCTTCCAATGTATCTGTAAGTGTCGGTGAATGCGTAGTAAGAATAACTTGTCTTGTGTCTAAGTATTCCTTGAAAACATTCTTAATTTGAATTTTATTGCTCAAATGTATGTGTGCATCTGGTTCGTCAAGCAAGAACAAACTGTCTTCTAAACCAGCAAATTCGAGTGCTGCTTTTATCAGCAGCATTTTCTTTTCACCTTCACTAAAGTCTTCAATATCTAAATTTTCATCATTATACTTTATCGTAATGTTTTCTAACATTTTCTTTTTGTCAGGTGTAAAAGCCAAATAGAGATATTTGAAAACAATGTCTAGTGAATATGGACTTTCTGAAATTATCTTCCTTAACTCGGTTATGGTGTAGTCGTTTTTTGTGTCAATTAAATTTATAAACGACTTTACAGCACTATCACTATAATTTGCATAGTTTGTAGTATTGAAATCAAATTTTATGGAGTTAATTTTATTTATACCTAAGGTTTCCTCACAGAATTTTTTAGTATCAAGTGCATCGGAAAGAAGTAAACACAATAATGAAATATGCCAATAAAATTTATTGATATAAAGCATTTTCGGCACAATTGAATAATCACCCAAACCACTGGTTTCAGATTTGTTTATATTGCTTATGTATGCCATATAAAGTGGTTGATATGATTTCAACCACAGCCTGTTTTCTTCACCGCTATATAATGCAACAATTTGTTTCGGTAAATATTGTTGAATGTCAGCATAGTGCTTTTCCTCTACCATAAAATTTATTGTAGAGTTCTTCTTTTCAATTAAAACATTTTGATTACCCCGTATGGTATATTCAAGTTTGAAATTAAAAGGAATATCTTTTTCTTTCTTGTTATAAACATGAAAAAATATAGTGCTTATTGCTTCTAAAATATTACTCTTTCCACTACCGTTATTGCCAATTAAAGCAATAATGCTTGAACTATTATTGAGTTCAATACTTAGGTTTTTGTAGTTATAAATGTTTAGTGTTGTTATTCTCATAGCCTAATTATTGAATATTGCTTTTTCAAATTCTTGTTCGGCTTCAATTCTAATAGATGCAATTGAAGATTTGTTGTTTAAAATATTTTCCTTTTTCAATTCAATTAATGTCATAATCTCTTTTTGAATATCAACATCAGGGAAAGGAATTTTAATTTCTTTTAGTTCGGGTTCTGTAATTGCAGGATAAAGCCCTCCAGTCATTTTGTTTTTGAGTTGTTCAATACCATAAGTGCATTTTAGAAATTGATGCAAATATGGCAAATGATACTCCTTTGAGGGTTCTATTATACTGAAGCCCGATGAACAAACATCATTATTGTATTCCTCTGTAACGATTGCAAACTTCTTTAAATAAGGTCTTGTTGTTCCAATTATCAAATCACCTTCATTTACAATTTGTGTTGCTCTGCTTGGTGCTTTTTTAAGTGCAACTTCTTTAGCGTGGAGAATTCCTTTTGTTGGGTCAATTGCTCCAATTTCTATATACTTAAAAGTTTCCTTTTTATATTGTCCTTTATTAAAACTTCGTTTTGCAAACCGAAAGGATTGACCAATTGAAGTTAAAGTGAATTTTGATTTTCTTAGTTCAATTGCAATTCTAGTGTCAGTTGAGAAGAAATCCCATCGGTCTAATGAAGCATAGTCTGTTGTTTGAAGACTTGTTATCTTTTCTTTTAAGCTAAATGGTTTTAATCCTAATTGTTCTAAAAAATATTTTTCAATTTCGCCTTCCAGGTCGCTTGCTTGCTTTATTAAATTATCAGCTATTTCAATTTTATTGAAATAATTATTTACAATTATTTCTTGTTCAGATACTTTTGGCAAGGGTATTTTGATTTCATTCAATAGTTGTTCTGGTCTTATATACTTTCGGTTTGTTGTTCCAGTAACAAAACTGTCCAAGTATTGCATTACTCCTTTACTTCTAAAAAGTAATTGAAGAAAATCAACGTTTATTTTAGTAGTATCAATTTCAGCAAAAGTCATATTGCTTGATGCAACACCGTCTGCCAAATCTTCTTTAATAACACCGAAAGCACCATTTTTTGTATCTACCTTACACCAAAATAAATGATTGTTTTTTGCTTTTTGATATTCACGCATTTTTAGCGTTTTCCCTTTTACGGTTCTATTTGCAAAAACTCCTTTACCATAAGACCGTACACCTAAAATCTTATATTCATCTTCATCATTTATTTTTATCTTTTCAATATTTGGCTTGTTTAAGAACTCACCAAAAAGTACAAGTGGAAATGATGGATTAAAAGTATTTGATTGACTTAAATATGCTTTTACATCCCAACTAAATAAGCCAAGGAAATCAATTGTATTAATGTATTTACTTTGAGTTGCTTCCATTAATATTTAGATTTATTGTAAAACGCTTCGGGTTCAGAAACTACACCATCTAATATTCTAACTCTTCCAATTTCATCGTCTGCAATTTGGTAGTTAATTTCTTTGATGTAGTTTGTCCAAAGTTTATTCTTTTTACGATATTCTTTAAACTCTTGGGCTAATGGCTCAAGTTCATTTTCTATTTGCGAGCCAGTACTGCTAATTCCGGCTTTTTCTACTTCTGCAATTGGAATTTGATAATTGAATTCTTTTTTGATTTGAGCTTTAATTTCAAAAAGTATTGTTTCTTCAATTTGCTTTAATTCTGCTCTTAGTTTCTTTTTTTCTTCTGTATTAGGTGCTTCTTTACCTTTCAATTCAAGTTTTGCAAGAATTGGTTTTGTTTTGGCTCGTACTTTTTGGTAACATCTCTTTCTGCTTTTGTAGAAACTGATTTCCATTGTTTTACTTCATCTTCTGTAAACTTTTTGAAGAAAAGTAAACTTGGTTTCACAGTTGCACCACTTGCAATGAATACATCTTGAGGAATTGAAGTTATGAGCAAAATTTTTGCTCTGCTTTCCACAAAATCCCTAATCTTTTGCAGGTTTGTATTATTCAAAACTCCTTCGGGTAATACAATTCCCATTCTTCCGCCTGGCTTCAGTAAATTCAAACAGCGTTCTATAAATAAAACTTCTGTAAGTGTACTCATACTGCCAGTTTCGTATAAGTCTAACAATGGCTTATCGATATTGTCATTCACTTGTTTTAAAGCTTCATCATAAGCACTACCGTATCTTTTTTGGTATTTTCTTATTCTATCAATATCCGTGTATTTGTCTGCTTCTGTAATTTTTAATGATTTTTCAACTCTGCTTCCAAATGGTGGATTTGTGAGGATAATGTCAAAACGATTTTCAAAAATTCCATTCACGTTTAAAAGTCCGTCATTGTGATGTACACCACCGTGACCGTCACCGTGCATAATCATATTCATTTTTGCAGTTCGGCTCATTCTTGGGTTTGCATCAGTCCCAAAAATGCAGTCATAACTTAATTCTCTAATTCGGCTTTTCGGATTGTTGATGTCCAATTCTGCATTGAGTTTAGAAAATAAATCATTAACCGTTTCGTCAACTTCGGCTTTCTTTTTGTCACTTAGTTTTTCGTATGCTTCGTTATAATAATCAAGTTTGATTTTCTCTTTAGCCAAATGGATTTCATTTTCAATTTTTGCTCTTACATATTCAAAAGCTTTTATCAAAAACCCACCGCTACCACAACAAGGATCGCAAATAACTTCGCTTTCTTGTGGGTCTAAAACATCTACAATAAAATCTACGATTGTTCGAGGTGTGAAGAATTGACCTAACTCTCCTCGAAATGTTTTACCAAGGAATTGCTCAAAGGCAATACCTTTTACATCATCAGATGTAGTCGAAAGGTTGTAAATTTGTAATTCTTCTACGATTGCCTCAAAACTATTTTCTCTTACTCGGATAATTTCTGTTTGCTCAAAAAGGTCATCATCTTTGAAGTCTTCTTTTGTTTGCTCAAACAAAAATTGATAGAAGTCTTTGCCGTCTTTTGGCTTATATTTCTCATAACTGGCTTTATCATTCTTGAAAGCTTCCTTTGAGAAAATTTGATTTTCGGAATTACTTCTTTCGTAACGAATTTTAATGAAAAGGATTTTGCTTATTTCGTCAAATGCCGCTTCTGGTGAAAGTTTGTCATTGTTACGAATAATGTTGTGACACTTGAAAAGTAGTTTTGAAAATTCATCTCTTGTAAATGCTTTTGTCTGCTTTAATAACTCGTTAATTTTCTTCTCGTCATTAACAGTTTTAGCATCAGGAATATTTACAACTTCTTCAAGTTTCTTTGGGATTTTACCTTTAACAACCTTGAAAATTCTTGTTTCTTTTAAATTGGTTGTTACGAAAAAGTCAGCACCTGCCCAAGATGCGTAATTGTAACCTTGAAAATAATCTTCTTCACGAACTGTAATATGTTCAGCTTTACATTCAACAACTATTATTGGGCTGTTATTTTCTCTTTTGTCTTTTACGTTTTTCCAAATTACAATGTCCGCCATTGCTCTACCTTGTCCACGTTGAGAATTGCTCACTTGGATTTCTTGAGCCATTTGCTCTAAGTCAAAGCCATAATTATTTACAAGTCTGCAAATGTATTCTTGACGAACTTGTTCTTCGGGTTTGAGAACTAACCATTCGTCTTTGCCTTTCAAAGGCACTCTTATTTTATTGTTTTTGATTTCTACTTGCATAATTACTTTGTCGTTTTTGTTGAGTTAATTAATTCTCTTACATCAACTTTTAAGAGTGAAGCAATTGCCACAAGATTGTCCATAGAAGGCTGAACTTCATTTGTACACCAACGAGAAACAGTCGTTTCGTTTTTGTCTAATTGCTCTGCAAGCCATTTGTTTGTCTTGCCTTGTTCAGCTAGAACTGCTTTTAATCTGTTAATTGCTTTCTTACTCATATTAATCGGCATTTGGTGCAAATATATCAACTTTTTATTACTATTTCACTATTTCGGTTTGGTTGTCTGTCAAAATGAAATTTTCACTGTCCACTTATAGGGTGGTGGGTGGGCTTGGGTGCGGTTGGGCAAAATTAAATGTGGTGTTTTTGTGTCGGAAATTGCGTTGGCAAAACACCTCTTTTAATTTTGCGAAGCGTTGGCATTTTGTTTCTCGTTTCTGTTCGTTTGTTGTCAGTCGTGTCGGTTTTTTTAGGCTTGCTTGTAACGTTTTGGGGCTTTGCGATGGTGGGGCAATCGAAGCACAAAATTTCAATTTTGCACAAAAGTTCAATCGAAGAACAACCGTTGAACTTTGCAGTTTCGCCCCACTATTGCAAAACCCTTGTTAGTGGCAGTACTTATTTTTTCCATACTGTTTTTGCTTGTTCGTACAAATCGTTTGCTCGTTCTTCAATAGTCTGTTCGTTCCATTCTGGAAGTTGCAAATATTTTGAAATTGTCTCAAGTCCGCCAGAATACTGTAACAAACCTTTTTTGTCGCCCTTTCCTTTTTTCTTTGTCGCCCAACTTGAATCTCGGATTGTTGCGTTCAAAGATTGAGTGATAATTGTCAAGTTTCCAAGCGTTAAAAGTTTTCTGTTTCTTTTAATTCTGTCTTCTTGATTGCTTAATTTTCCCCAATGGTTTTCCCATTTTTTTGGCATTAAATGCTCTAAACTGTATTTGCTAATTCCTAAAACTTGTGTCGATTGTAAACTTCTATTTCTGATTTTCGATTCAAGTAAATACAAAATACCTGCGGATTGCTTGTTTACTAAAATTTCTGAATGAAAACCGTTTTTCAGTTCATCGTCTGTTGGAAAAAAGTTAATTCTGTCAGATTGTGTTTCTAAAAAGTCTGTAAATTCTTGTTTTGAAAGAATTTGATGAGAAATTAATCGGTCAGTAAATAATTGGTTGTAATTTTTTGTATTTGCGTGAACAACCATTCTTCGCATTATGAAACTTTCCAAAAACTCAAACAATTCTTTTTTCGTTTGTTGGTCTGTTACGTTTTTCAAAACATATAAAACGTAAGGAATTAAGGTAGAAGTTTCAAGTCCGAAAATAATTGCATTAATTCTTTCAACGCCATATTCGTCTGTCAATTCATTTTCGATGATGTCGTAGTCGAAACTTTCTTGGAAAATCAACGCATATTCTTTTAGTTCTGCAAGAATTGCGTTTTTGTCGTTGTTCAAATATTCCTTTATGAATTTTTTGTAGGATTCAAAAAGTTGCTCAACTTTTGAAAATTCTATTTTGTCTTCGGTTTTTACCGAAAACGTGTTTTCTTGAATTTTGATTTGAAGATATGAATAGAAAAATAAGTCAATGAAAGTTCTTTTTAAACGACCAGTTGTAATTTCTCTATCCCAATAATTTTTGGTTTCGTCATCTTTTTCAAAGACGTTTTTCCAATAAACATTATATGAATTTATTTCTGTGCGATTGAAAAAATAGTTTTTCAATAATTCGGCAGTTGTCAATTTAACGCCTAACGAATTTATGGTGTCAAAAATTTGCTGTTCGTCTTCGTTTTCGTCAAGGTCGATTCCTACGAATAGAATTTTAGAAAGTATGTTTTGAAAATTGAGTTTTGTTGGGTCAATATTTTTTGAGAAATAAGTGTAAGCTTTGGTTATACTGTCTTCTCCAGCTAAATCTTTTTCTTCGGTCAAATTCAAAATAACTTCAAACGCATCAATGTCGTTGTGATTGTGTTTTAACGCAATGTCATTGCTGATAAGTTTAAAAATTCGTTCAAAAGTTGAGTTTTGATTTGTCTTTAAACACAAAACTTTGAAAAAAATATTTAGAGTTGTTAAACGCTGTTGTCCGTCAATTAATGTTCTAATGTCGCCAACTTGATTTCCTGTGTTTGTCGGTTGTTGTTTTAGAATTACTGAACCTAAAAAATATGGTTTGTTAGATAAACTTACGTTTTCCATATCCTCCAAAAGTCTTTCCCATTGGTCATTTCCCCAAACATAAGCTCTTTGAAAAAATGGAATTTCTAAAATTCTGTTTCCGTTAAAAATGTCGTTAATTGTTCGTTTTCCTGCGTCCATATTTTATTTTGTGTTCTTGTTTTGCGGTTTCGTGATAGTATTGCCACTAACGTTTTGCAGCTTGGCGAAGTGGCGGATTTTGAAGCACTTACTTTCAATTTAGCACTAAACTTCATTTGAAAACTGAATGTTCATTTTAGCACTGAACCCGCCATTTTGCCAAACTGCTGTTATGTGCCGTATTTTTTAATTATTTCTTGTAATTCCATTTCTGTTAGTATTTTAATTTCTGTTTTTTTGTTTTCATTAAGGTCGTTTATTTTTTGAATTTTTGACCAACCATAATCTTCACCAATAATTACAAAGTTTATTTTGCTTGTAATTCCGGGTTTTAAAATACCTCCTTTTTTCAATATGAAATTCTCTACATTTTCTCTTCCAAAAGCAAATTTTCCTGTTACAACAAAATTGTTGTCTTGAATTTCCATTTCGTTTAGTTGTGCTGATGAAATTTTATATTTATTAACAAAATCCACGTTTTCTGATTTCACTTCTTCAGTTGCTTGTTTTGCAAAATAATTGTCAACGGCTGAAATAGATTTAAAGTTGTTTAATGTTCTTACTAAATCTTTATGTTTTGGATAAATATCAATAAGTTCATTATAAATCATTGCACAGGCTTTTGCGTCTGAGATTGGGTCGTGATGATTTTCTATTTCAATACCAAATTTTTCGGCAAGTTCGGTTAGTTTTTTTGGATTACCACTTTTTTCTGCTAGTTGCATAGTGTCAATATAGTCAATGTCAAAGTTTTTAATTGAAAAATGTTCAAACAAGTTTTTTAAAATACTTAAATCCATACTTGCATTATGTAATACAATTAAATTGTCATTAAAGTATTTTGAAAATTCATCTTCCCAAAGTTCTTCAAAAGTAAAACTGTGTTCAACGTCTTCTTCATAAATTTTATGAATGTTGGAATGGAATGATGAAAATTCTTCACCTTTTGGTGGTTTTATAAAATGTTTTTTTGAAAATACAATTTTGAAGTCTTTGATAAAAACTAAACCAATAGCACAAGCACTAATTCTATTTTTGTTTGCAGTTTCAAAGTCAATTGCAATAAAATCAAATTTATTTTCAAAATACTCTGGAAATGAATGAGGATTTTTAAAGTTATTGTATTTCACTTTTTGTTGAATTGCATATTCATATTGAGGTTTAAATTTCAAACCTGTCTGTTTTGCTTTTTCAAACCATTTTTCTAAATGCGGTGCATATTCTCTTTCTACGAAATCATAAAATAAGAATTCGTTTTCTGTTTGAGGATTAATTCCCGTTATTGAAATCTCGATTGGATTTTCAATTCCTTTTTCTTTTTTAAACCAATTAAACATAGTTCTTTACGTTTTCGTTCTAGTAATATGGCACATAACGTTTCGTGGCTTTGCGAGGTTGCGAACTTCGTAACCGAGATTTTTCTGCTAAGATAAAATTTCTTGCGAAAGATAAACGTGAATTTACCACATATTTCGCAATCTTGCAAAACCGCTGTTAGCAAATCGGTTTTTTTATTTACTATATACTTTTCGAATTTTTTCTTTCATTGAATATGCTATTTTCAGATTCGGACAAGGTGCATTTTTTTTATTTACGTGAATTAAAGTGTCATTTCTTATATAGAATTTTTCATTTTCAAAAATTTCATAACTTGAATCTCGACCGCTTGGTTCACAACCTTTTATTGTTTTATTATTTTCAAAATAACTATTGTCACCAACAATTATACAAAATCCAAATTCGTGCTGAAATAAACAACCTTTCAGTTTAATACTTTTTAATATTATAGTATCATTTTCTATTTTCCACGTTCCGTTACTTTTAGAACCATCTTGACAAGCGCGACTTGAAAATTCAAAAGTTTTATTTTCTTTAATAATCAATTTTTCTTTTAAAGGCATTCCTTGAACGGTGTCAAACCAAGTTCTTACAAACTTTAGATTATCTTCTTTTTTCGGTGCAGATTTATTGCAACTTGATAATAAAATCAGGAATATCGATAATATTAAAAGAATATTTTTCATTTTTAAGATTTTGTTCTGTTGCGCACGACCAAACTGTTTGCTAACGTTCCGCCGCTTCTCGTCAGTTGCGAACTTCGGAACGAATTATTTTCTGTTAAAGATAAAAATTCTTGCGAAACGTGAACGTGAACTTACAACAAAATTCGCAATTGCGAGAAACGGCTGTTACCAGCTGCTTTTATACATGGCAATTCTCTTTCCAAATTTTTTGATTCTTTTTTAGATTTTCAGGCGTCGAATACAATGTGTTATTTTCAACTTGAATTTCAAGTCCATTGATTGTGAAAATTTCAATTTCTCCAACATTTCTAATATTACAGCAAACTTCTTCATCCCAAATGTTTTTCCAAATTTCGGAAAGAATAAAATGAGCAATGATTCCTCTGTTTTGGCTGTCTAAAATTTTAATTAATTCTGGAGAAGCAGTTTTTCCAATTTCGATAATTCTTTTAGCGTTATTTCCTTTTACTCTTGGTGAAGTTGTTTTTGTTAAAACAATATACGCGTCTTTATTGTCTATTTTCTGAATCAGAGAATCTACTTCTTTGTTTTGAGCATAAGTTAAATTCAAGCTGAAAAAAACTAAGAAGAGAGCAATTTTTTTTAAGGATTTTGTCATTTTGTAAGATTTCGGTTAAAGTTGCTGGTAACGTGTCGCGGCTTGCAGAAGTGGCGAACTTCGTGACCGATTATTTTCGGCTAAGATAAAATTTCTTGCGAAAGATAAACGTGAATTTACCACATATTTCGCCATTTTTGCAAACCGCTGTTGTGCGTAGTGTTTTTATTTATCAAGGTCAGTTAACAAATCCGATATATATTTTAAAAGAGAAATTACTTTTAAACTATTAATTTTTGTTCCATAGTCAGTATTAATTCCGTGTAAAATTTCGTGTCGATTTAGATGACAAGGGAATTGATTAATGTCTTTTTCTCTTACCATAATTGGAGTTTGATTTTGTAGAGGAGATAAATATAAATCTAAAAAAGTATCAACTGATTTTTCTAATTCAGAAGTAACTTGTGGTAAAAAATTGTTGTTTTTTTCTTTGATAAAAAATTTCTTTTTTGTAAAATCAAAACATATTCCATCGACTTGTGTCAACACAGTAGGAATTAGTAAACTGTAGTTTTCCGATTTAAAAGCACTTAATGTTTGTAATAAAATTTGTTCTCTATTTGGATGCCTTCTTTTCAAACTTTCAAAGATTTGTTCAAGATTTTCAGTATAATATTCTACAAGTAACTTATTTGCATTTTCTATATTGCCGTTCAGTATTTCGTGTGCAACTTTGGCAGGTAAATTAAGGTGACATTCTAAATCTATAAACCACCCATTTTGAGCTATTAATAGGAAATTTTCGGGAGTCTTTTCTGTGTATTCTTTAAGTCTTTCGCCGATTCCTTTGAATGCTTCCAATTGTTCTAAAATTGGATTTTCAAATTTTGGTATTTGAATGTAAATCTTATTTATCTTCTCAAAAGATTTTTCAAATTTCAATAAAGTTTCGTTTATACTTTCTTGAAATTTTATTGTAGGCTCAAATACTTTAGGAATAGAGAAATTTGGAAGTTGATTTTGTATCTTTCTAATTGGTTCAGTCATCTTTTCGATTTCTCGATAAGGTTTCAACATTTGTTCGATATTTTTTCTAAAGTTTTCCATTTCTCCGATTTTTTGGCAACATTACGCACAACGTTTACGCTACTTTGAGATGGTGGGGGTAACGGAGAGATATACTTTCTGTTTTATAGAGTTTCGTTGCGAAACGGTAATTCCACTAAAACCCCACTAACTCAAAATAGCTGTTGTCATATCGGTTTTATGGGCGGTTACACTTTCCATTCTGCTGATTAATACTTAAACACTATGTTTTTAATCCACAATATTTTAGTTGATAAATATAAGTTTGTATTGGATGAAAATCACGATGGATTTTTACAATATAATCACGATTTAGGAAATGATAACTATGTGCAAGTTCAAAATTTTGAAGAAGAACATATTTTTAGTCTAACCTATTTTCTTTATGGAGAAAGAATTGTAATTGCAGACAGATATGAATGTAATACGGAAGCAGAATTAGAATTTATTTTACTTAAAGGTCGTTGGGGGGATTATTTTCAAAATCTGAAATAACTTTCATAATATCGTATATCGATTCTTGTTTGAATTCATCGATAACATATCTTTTCATTTTGTCACTCCCTTTTGAATTATATTTTTTTAAGATTTTAATATCTATTTGTATATTTTTATTTTTAGGAAGTTTTTCAGAAAGCTCCATTGCTAATTCGGTAGCATCATAATACGCTTTGTCTGTTTTATTTACATGAGAAATATTTTCAATTTTACGTAATAAAGATTTTAATGTTGCTAAATCAATCATAATTATTTGGTTTTCTATTTCGGTTTCTATTTTTTAAATTAAGAGAGGATGATTATACTTGATAATGTAATTCTGTTTTCGGCGGTAATTAGAACCTCCAATTACGTTTAAGCTCTTTTGCAACAACCCTTGTTACCCAAGCTTAAACAAACAAATATTACTTACTAAGCACAAACATTGGGTTCCTCCCTTTTTCTTTCAAAACCCTATCATCACACGGTAGGGTTTTGTGTTTCGTACTAAACTGTATGACAACGTTCCCACGCTTGGCGTCAGTTGCGAACTTCGGAACTGATTATTTTCCACCAAGATAATATTTCTTGCGAAACGTAAACGTGAATTTACCACAAAATTCGCAATTGCGCCAAACGTGTGTTAGCAGCAGCTTTGTTTATTGATTTATCACTAATAAACAATAAATCTGTAGTTCTGCTATGGTATAATATCGACAAAATGAATATAAATATGTATGGCATTAGTTTCTTTAAAGATTATTAATTATGGCACAACTTAAAAGTTGTTTAATTTTCAATTCTTGATTTGAGCTGCTTTTTGCTCCCATTTTTCAGCTTCAACTTCACTAGCTGGAACACCTACTCCATTGTTATAACACATTGCAACTAATAGCATCCCTTGCTTGTAACCAATTTTTGCCGATTTCATAGCTAATGCAAATCCTTCTTCTTCTTTGACACTTGTAGCTTGTCCTTGCGAATACATAATAGAAAGAATGCATAAACCTTCAGCAGAAAACATTGATGCGGCTTTGGTCATACTAATCAATGCATTAGGTAAATCACCTTGCTCGTATTGTTTCATTCCTTTTTCATATATTTTTCGACACTCTTTTTCATAATAGGCATTTAAAAACTGTAATGGAATTACATGCATTTTATGTGCACCTTCAATTAATGCATTAAGAATGTTTTCATTATTTTTAAAGCTATTCCATGGCTTTATATTGGCTAAGTCGAAATATTTAAAAACACCATTTTCTTGGTACACTACCATATTTTTATAATAACCTATTAGATAACGATATGCTTCTTCATTATCTAAACGCGCTGCTTTTATTAGCCAATCTACTTCTACTTGTGCTTTAGCTTCTAATTCATTATTTAGTTTTGAACCTTTTAAAAGTTGCCATTTGTTAGCAATTATAAGTCTGGTTAATTGAGCCATTCCTATCATGCCGAGCATGCTATTATTATCGTTTGCTGATTTTGTATACCATTTTTCTGCAGATACATAATCATCTAATTGCATATATGCAGTTGCTAGCTTAATAATTGCACTATTTTCACCTGCTTCTGCTAGTTTTATATTATCATTGATGATTGCTAATCGTTCCAATTTTACTTTTTCTTTTTCTGCTTCAATTTTTTTTCTTTCTTCTTCCTTTTTTACTTCTTTTTTATCTCTGCTTGCTCTATTTGTTGCCAAGGCGTTTCCAACTAAACCTACAAATTCGGTTGCATTTTCAACAAATTCTTCAGAATTTGCTTCTTTTTGTTTATTCATTTCTACAAAACGCTCTTGCTTTTGACTCGTAGATTCGGCAGGAGGAATAGAAGAATTGGCTGAAGTATTAGTAGATGATTTTGAATTACTTTCATTTTTAGACAAATCTTTAAAATTTGTAACCGTACAACTTATGTTTTTAACTGTATGCCCCTTACCTTTTTGTGTTGGACAACCTGTATAGACTGATTGAAAATTACTTTCTCTCTGTCCAGCTTCTGTTCCGTATGAACTCCATGATCCAGTGTGTGATTTCCCACAATTATCAGTAATTGTATAATTAACAGTAAAAGATATTTTAGAATTAGATTTATTATCTGCATAAAATACAAAACTTTCTGTTCCGTTACTTTCTCCGTTATTAGAGCAATTGAGATCAATGTAGGAGGAGTAATTGTGATAAGAATTTAAATTCCATTGATTTTGTGCATAAAATTTTGTACTAAAAAAACATATTAGTGCTATGTAAATTACGCTTTTAATTTTAATATTTTTCATTAAGTTCTTGGTTTTAAGCGATTTGAATTTAAGTTGCTGCTAACGTTTTGCGGCTTTGCGAAGTGGCGGATTTTCAGCACAAATGTTCATTAGAATTCCGAATGTTGAACCTTGCACTAAACTGTCATAGAAGCACTGAACCCGCCATTTTGCAAAACCGCTGTTACCAGCTGCCCTTCTGTCTTTCGTGGTTTGCCTGTCCGCTGTGTCGCTGTGTCTGTGCGGTTGGAAAGGCATACTCTTTTGCAAGCTTTGGCTCGTGGGCTGGCTTGTGTGGCTTGCAAATGTGTATGACTTTAGCGTTGGCATTTTATTAGTTTTTTACAAAATGGTCTTCTATTGCTGATTGTATTAATTGCATTGACAATTCATTGTGTTCAATAAGTTTCGCTTCGATATTTTTACATTTATCCATTAAGTGCTTAACTCTTTTAACTATTTCTAATTGCTCTGCGTTTGTAGGAATTGGAACGATTAAATCTGTCAATGATTTAGAATTAAAAGTTTGACCCATCAATACTTTTTTAGAAATAGAAAGTTTTGTAACGATAGGTAACAAGTAAAATAAATAATCTCTTTCAATGTTTGTGTATGGATAAATTGAGATTATTGCTTCATTGTGGTAGGTTGCTATTTTTGTAATAGACATCTTCCCAATAGTTAATTTAAAACTCATTAATAAGGTTTCAGCAGGACTTGGTAGTTGTCCGTTAAAAACTTCCTTAACAGCATCTTTTGTGATTTTTTTTGAAGTATGTAATATCGAACCATAATGTTCCATGTCGCCAATGCTTAGCCAATTGAATTCGCCTTGCGACCAATATTCCATTTGTTTTGTTGCTGGTGTTTTTCCAATTTGAAAATTTGAAATATCATTAAAGTAGGCAAACTGCCATTCATTTGGAATTTCGTATGGTATTATTGATTTGTCGATAGTTCTTTTTTCTTTGTCAGGTTTTATTTGTTTGTCTTTAATTTTTTTATCCTTTTCTAATTTTACCTTTTTCAGTAATTCAATTACGGATTCTTTGCTTTTGTTTTTTTCTCGCCAATTAGAAGTCAATTTACCCGTTATCGCTTCAAGTAAAATAGCGTCACGAAGAACCGAAACAGATTCTTTTGTTTTGAATAAATCTATATTTTGACTAACTAATGATTCCAAAATACCTGTTGGTTTTTCTAGTATTTCATTTGTAAGTTCTTTTATTTCATTATTTATGTTGATTTGGGATTTTTCAAATAAAGAAAATAATTGTTTTGGAGATTTTTTAACGTCTTCCTTTTTGTTGGGATTTGTTACATTTAAATCCCATTCTTTTAAATCCTCAATATTTATCTTGTATGCAAATTCAGTTTCAACACGATTATCCCACCATTCAATAATTGGATTAAATTCTTCAAATCGAATCGGTTTTAATTTTGAATAGCTTTTTTGTCCTTCGGGTAATTTATGTTCATAATACCATATCTCTTTGGTTGGTGTTCCCTTCTCAAAAAATAATAGGTTTGTTGAAACTGTTGCAGGGAAAAATGTGCTTTGCGGAAGTCTTATAATCGTATGTAAATTGCAGTCCGATAGTAATTTTTCTCGTATTCTAGCTTTGATACCTTCACCAGTTATAGAACCATCGGGCAATACGATTGCACATTTTCCATTGTCTTTTAAAAGCTGAATCATTAATACAATAAATAAATCAGCACTTTCTTTGCATCTATAATTTGCAGGAAAATTTGTTTCTACACCGTCAGCTATGCTTGCACCGAATGGAGGATTAGCAAGTATTACATCTACTTTGTCCTTTTTGCCAATACTATTGTATTCCTTTTTTAAACTGTCAATATAATGATAGTCGGGCAAATCCATTTCGTGAAGTATTAGATTTGTCAAACCTAAAACATAAGCTACTGGTTTTAATTCCCAACCTGTTATTGAGTTTTGCAAAATCGCTTCGTCATCAACTGTTTTCACAAAATGGTCACGAACATGGTCAATTGCTGCTGTTAAGAAACCGCCAGTTCCAGCGGCAGGGTCTAATACTTTATCACCTAATTTAGGATTGGTGAGCATTGTCATTAATTGAGTTACTGCTCTTGGAGTATAATATTCGCCTTTGTTACCTGCATCTCTTAATTCCTGTAAAATAGTTTCGTAAATATTTCCAAAAACGTGTTTGTCCTCTGATTTTGTAAAGTCAATTTCATTAAGTTTATTAATAACTTTTCGTAATTCATATCCCGACTTCATGTAATTATTATTACCCTCAAAAACCTCTTGAACTAGAATTGCTCTTTTACTTGCATTTTTTTTAGTTAAATTCCGTAAAGCAGAAAACAGACCTTTTTCATTTTCTTTTTCACTGTTATTATCAATAAAGTTTAGCAATTCATCACCTGTTATTCCTTCAGGGTCAGTTGCCCAATTTCTCCATTGGAATTTTTCAGGAATTACTGAAACATAATTGTCTTTTATAACTTCTAACTCTTTGTCTTTGTCGTCCATGATTTTAAGAAACAACATCCAGCCCAATTGTTCTAATCGTTGAGCATCGCCAGAGATACCTCTGTCTTGTCTCATTATATTTCTTATACCGTTTACTACTGCACCTACATTTGCCATTTTTTATGCTGCTTTATAAAGTTCGTTTTCCAATTCTTTTAATGCTTGTATGTAATTTTCTTTTCCACCAAAAGCATTAATTATTTCAAGTGGCGAACCTAATTTGTTTAATGGGTCAAGTTTTAAAACATCTAAACTTTCAATAGTCAATAAATCATCATCTGCGTATTTGTCAAGTAAACTTTTAATAACAGATTGTGCTTTTTCTCCATATTTCGTAAAGTAGTTTCTTTTCTTTACGTTGTTTGCTCGTTCTTTTCGTGTCAATGGTTTTGCTTCAAAAGCAACATGACAAATCAAATCAAAAGGGTCAAAGTCTTTTCCGATTTCTTCCTTTAAGGCTTCAAAGAAAATTCCTTGTTGTTCTAACGCTTCAACGATTGCTTTTTTCTTGTCAGCGTTTTTCCATGAATTCAAAAACGTTTCAAGCGTTGCGTATTTTTCTATTACATTTTTCTTGGTGTAATCTTTTAGACTTTCAGTTATTATTTGTCCGTCTCCTCCTAAATATTGAACTCTTTCATTAACAATTCTAACTTCAACTCCGTTTACTCTTATTTTTTCTCTTGGATTTGGAGGGTCGGTTATTGTGCCACCGCCTGTTATTGTTGGTGGTTCAGGAGTGGGAAAATCAACATCACCGCCATCAACTACATCAACTATTGGTTCATCTGTTATTTCATCATCTGTTCCAGAAATATCATCATCTTCTGTAACATCTTTAATCATTACAGGGTCGCCATCAAAATTAGGGTCTGCAAAAAGATTGGTTACATTTCTAAAATCCATAATGGTAAAATACGTTTTTCCGTATTCTTCATTAATTCTTGTTCCTCTGCCAATTATTTGTTTGAACTCTGTCGGTGAACCGATATTACTATCCAATACAATTAGTTTGCAAGTTTGAGCATCAACTCCAGTAGTCATTAATTTAGAAGTTGTCGCAATAACTGGATAGCGTTCACTTGGATTTATAAAACTGTCTAACTCTCTCTTTCCCTCTTCGTTATCGCCAGTAATTTGCATTACATACTTATTGTTTTGAGCAACCAAATCGGCATTGGCGTTAGCCAATGCGGTTCGCATGCCTTCGGCATGCTCAATATCAATGCAAAAAACAATTGTCTTTGCAAAACGGTCATTTCCTTTAAGAAATTCTGTTATTTTTCTTGCAACTAATTCTCTGCGTTCATCTACAACAATGTTTTTATCAAAATCGGTTCTGTTGTAAATTCTATCCTCAACGGGGTTTCCGTTCTTATCTAAAAAGCCTTTTGTTGGTCGCCAACCTTCGGCATCAATGTCAAGTGTTACTTTGATTACTTTGTAAGGAGCAAGAAAACCATCGTCAATACCTTGTCTAAGTGAATAAGTGTAAACTGGTTCACCGAAATAATGAATGTTTGAAGTTTCGGTTGTTTCCTTTGGTGTGGCTGTCATGCCCAAATGTGTTGCGGTTTTGAAATAATCTAATATTTCACGCCACTTGCTATCTTCTTTTGCACTTCCTCTGTGGCACTCATCAACTACGATTAAATCAAAAAATTCTGGACTGAATTGTTTGTAAGCATCATCTGATTTGCTGTCTGACAAGCCTTGATACAATGCTAAATATACATTGTAAGCTGTGTCAATTTGCTTGTGTTTTATGATTGTCATTGCATCTTTGAAATGCCTAAAATCTCCTCTTGCAGTTTGGTCAATAAGTGAAGTTCTGTCTGCTAAAAACAGAATTCTTTTTTTTGCTCCACTTTTCCAAAGTCTGTAAATGATTTGAAAAGCCGTGTAAGTTTTTCCAGTTCCCGTTGCCATAACCAAAAGAATTCTGTCTTGTTTTTTCGCAACTGCTTCAATGGTTCTGTTAATGGCAATTTGTTGGTAATATCTTGGGGAACGACCAGAGCCGTCTAAAAAATAGTCGGTTGAAATTACGTTTTCAACTTCTTTGTCTTCTATGCCTTTATATTTTTTGTATTTCTCCCATAGTTCTTCAGGACTTGGGAATTCGTCATTTGAAAGTTCGGTTTCTATGTTTCCGCTTGTAACGGTCTTGTCGTGAAAATAAAAGCCGTCTCCGTTGCTACTAAACACAAAAGGAATGTCCAACGTGTTGGCGTAACCTAATGCTTGTTGAATGCCAGCCTTTACAGAATGGTTGTTGTCTTTTGCCTCAATGATTGCAATAGGAACGTTTGGTTTGTAAAACAGAATGTAATCTGCAAATTTTCGTTTACCTCTTGCTGTAATTTTACCTTTCACATAAATGCGTCCGTCAGTAAAAAATATTTCCCGTCCAAGTTGAGCGTGTTCGTCCCAACCTGCCTTTGTAACAGCAGGAGTGATAAACTTCTCTTTTATGTCGGCTTCTGATAAGTCTTTTTTGTTCATGTTCTACTTTTTATTGTCTGTCGGTGCGTTGGCAAAATTTAGCTCTTTTGGTTTTGCGAAGCGTTGGCTTGTGTGTCGGGCAAAACCAAATGTGCTAAATGTGCGGTTGGCTTTTATGTCGTTTTTCTGTCTGTTCATGTTTAGCACTGTCGTCTTTTAGGGTTGCTGGTAACGTTCCGCCGCTTCTCGTCAGTTGCGAACTTCGGAACGAATTATTTTCTGTTAAAGATAAAAATTCTTGCGAAACGTGAACGTGAACTTACAACAAAATTCGCAATTGCGAGAAACGGCTGTTACCAGCTGCTTTTATACATGGCAATTCTCTTTCCAAATTTTTTGATTCTTTTTTAGATTTTCAGGCGTCGAATACAATGTGTTATTTTCAACTTGAATTTCAAGTCCATTGATTGTGAAAATTTCAATTTCTCCAACATTTCTAATATTACAGCAAACTTCTTCATCCCAAATGTTTTTCCAAATTTCGGAAAGAATAAAATGAGCAATGATTCCTCTGTTTTGGCTGTCTAAAATTTTAATTAATTCTGGAGAAGCAGTTTTTCCAATTTCGATAATTCTTTTAGCGTTATTTCCTTTTACTCTTGGTGAAGTTGTTTTTGTTAAAACAATATACGCGTCTTTATTGTCTATTTTCTGAATCAGAGAATCTACTTCTTTGTTTTGAGCATAAGTTAAATTCAAGCTGAAAAAAACTAAGAAGAGAGCAATTTTTTTTAAGGATTTTGTCATTTTGTAAGATTTCGGTTAAAGTTGCTGGTAACGTTTGGCCGCTTGGCGATGTGGCGGATTAAGAAAGCCTAAACTTTCGGTTAATGACTAATTTTTCAAGTACAAAACCATCTTCAAATTAAGCCTAAACCCGCCATATTGCCAAACGGCGGTTATGGGCTGGTTTTTGTAGGCGGATTTAATAAATTCACTTTATGATTAAAAAAATTGATGCCATTTTAATCATAAAGCGAAACTTATCATTTCAAATAAATTTTATTTTCGAGCATCGCTCATTCCTCTTCGATACCCATCATTATACCCATCTCTATATGAATCAGATGATTTTGGATATGCTGGATAAGGTGCATATGGTGCGTAAGGACAGTATGCGTTTTTTCCTTTCTCTTCTTTCCAACCTTCGCAATGTCCGTCTTTCCAACCTTCTTCATATTTAGTTGTAACAGTAGTTTCCTTCGCAACAAGTATTTTGTTCGAATTGATAGTAGTAAATGCACACAATGTGAAAAAACTAAAAATTAGTGCGATTTGTAAAAGCTTTTTTTTCATAATATTAATTTTTTTGTTTCTAAAAATATGGTTTTTAGAGTTGACCTCGTTTTTTTAGTGGTTTCTGAACTCCACTTTTGTTTTAGCTAAATTAAAGTTAGTATTTGGAATCATTTTACGGTTTTCCACATTTACTCAAATTATTTTCGACTTGTATTTTCTAAATGGGTTTCTTTTTAGCAGTTTGTTGCTCGAAACTAGCCCATAACGTCTCGTGGCTTGGCGTCAGTTGGGGATTTGGTTAGCCAAATGTATAAATTAAAGACCGAACTTCCAAGTACAAAACTAACTTTGAAGTTTGCCTAAAACCCCAATTGCGCCAAACCGCTGTTGGTGGCTGCACTTCTTTTTCAGTACTAAATTTCTATTTCAAAGAGGTTAACAGTTCCCTTTCTGCGGTTGCTATAATTCTTTTGGCGGTTGTTGTATTTCTTTCTGCGGATATCATATTTCTTTTGGCGGTTACTATAATTCTTTTAGCGGTTGTTATATTTCTACTTGTGGTTAATATATTCTTAATAGCGGACATAATAAAACTTATTGCGGTAGCAATAAGTTTTATTGATGTTGCTCTATTTCTTTTAGTTGTAGCAAGATTTCTTTTTGCGGTAGGTTTATATTTTTGGTTTCTTGAACTCTATTCCTTTTACCTGTGCAAATTGTGGACTGCTTGCTCCGAATACTGATTTAACGTATTTCTTTACTTCGTTGGCGGTTTCAACTAATCCTGTGGTTGCAGAATATAACGTTTCGTTTCTTGCAATTCTTGAATTGCTTATACTTGTGTATGCTGTTGCAACGGCTGTATTTTTTGCGGTCAGTTCGGCAATTTTAGTTTGGATGGTGGCTACCTGTAAATCTGTTTCGTTTGGTGTGTAGCTTGGTTCAGCATCTAAAACGGAGTTTAAGCCCGCAAGATGTTGTATAAGTTGGTCGTAAGATTGTTGACTTGTAGAAATTGTTGTTGGTGCTGGCGTGTTTGGGTCGGTTGGCGTTTGCGAAGCAGACGCTTTTTTGCCTTGTAGCTTTCTATTAAAAGTTTTTGCGTTGCCAACTGTTTCTGGTGTTGCATCGGTTGTTTGTAAAGCGTTTACTAAACGAGTAGAGTAGGCTTTCAAACCGCTGAAAGCGGTGATGCGTTCGTTTACTTTATTGTTGTAGTTTGTGTTTTTTGTAATTACGTCTGCTAAATTGCTTTCGGCAGATGCTTTTAATGCGATAAGTTGCGGTAGTTTTAAACTTGCTTTTGATGGATTGTAAGTAGTTCCATAACCTGTAACGAATTCAATTAAATCTTGAAAGTTAGCTACGTTTTTTGCGTGTCCTGTTTCTGTTGTTGATGCCATAAGTAAATAGTTTTTGAATTAATAATCTTTCAAAAATATATAATAATACTTAAAAATAAATTATGTTATCAACAATATTAACAAAAAGTCTATAAAACAATATGTTTTATAGACTTTTTGTTATTTCTAAAATTATCGGGAAGTTTTAACTGCCTCAAACTCTAATTCTAATTCTTTTTTTATTGCGTCTAATTTTGTTTTTCTTAAAGATTTTTTTAAAAATGCTTCTTCAAGAATATCTGATATAATATCTCTGTCCTTTTTTGGTAATATAGGTATTTTAGTTTTTAGTAAGTTTTCAGGTCGTAGATGCGGTATTGTAGATGCAATTACAGTTCTCTTTTTTGCCTGAAAATTTCCAATTTCTGGAATTGAAAGTGCACAAAATATATAAAAAGGACTTATATCCACTTCCTCTTTTTTTCTCAATATCAGAAAACCCGAACCAATAATTACTTTGTCTGCTTCTGTTAGCATTGCTATATTTCCAATACTGCCATCTTTTGAGAATATTATATCAAGTGGTTTTATTTCTTGATTAAGCTCTTGATATATTTCGTTTGCAATGAAAAAATCTGGGTAATTGTCAACTTCAAAATTTACTATGTCTGATGTTCTAATAAATGGTATATCAGATTCGATTTTATCAGTATAAAGATTGTAATTAGCACTACCAACTTCAGAACCTTTAAATGGTAATATTAATTCACTTAATGATTTTGTTTCAAATTTATCAAGTGCATTTATTGTTTTATTGTATTGTGGATTCGCAAATTCAGGAGAAAAGAATGATTCAGCCTTAACTTCTTTTAAAGTTGTTGTAAAGGTAAATTCTCTTTGTATTGATTTAAAGTCAATTTTTAATTTTTCATAAAAAATAGACTGCGCCTTTTTTACTAATTTATATGAATCATCTTCTAGTATCGAAAGTTCTGTAACTTCATTTGCAAAATAACGCATTCTATCCTCTGAAAGAAGCGGAATTTTTAAACCTCTTATATCTGGAAGAGTTAACTTATTTTGATTATGCTGTTTACTAACTCGTAATATTTGATTAATAGCTAACGGAGTAGTAAGGTATAAAAAAACATACTTTCTTAAGTAGTCTTCGCAGTCAAAAGCAACTCCAATTATATTCTGACTGGTGTTTACTTCTTCAAAACGTAGTGGTATTTGTGCAATTTTGCCTAAATACTTCCCAATTTTTGATAATGCTAAATCGCCTGGAACTAAAATTGTCTTACTTTCTTTTTGATGATTTTTTAAGGGAATGTAAACCATTCCTTTTTCATCTAGAGTATATGACATTAAATTTGATATTCTTATAAACGGAATACCTGACGATTGATATAATTTTGAATTTAAGTCAAAAATACCCTTTCGTATTGCTTTAGAAAAATACGAAATAGGATGAGTTTCAAAACGAGATAAAGTTTTATCTAATATTTCACCTAAATAATAATATTTGCTATCGAAACGATTACTCTTACTGACTTCAACAAACGTTGCGTTTTCTACTACTTTAATCATTTTCTATTAACCATTTTTTATATTCTTCTGAAACTAAACTAATATCGTCGCTTTCTATTTCTTGTCCTCTTCGGTTGTGTCCACACGTTTCGCAGATGCACATAAAAATTTTATAGTCTTCTAACACTTCACCTTTATTTAGTTTTCTTAAAATTAAAATACTTGTTTTAGTAGAAGTATAAGGCATAAAAGTTTCAATAGGAACATCTATTGCAGCTAAAATTTGTGCTTTGTCTAATATCCATTCTCGCAAATATACAAGACTGTCGTTACCTAAAATACCATCAGGTAATACTAATGCTAATTTGCCATTTGGTTTTAATAATTGTAAGCATCGTTCTATAAATAATATTTGTGGTGTTTCTTTTTGCTGAAGTTTGTCTTTTGTATATTTTCCAGTTTTTTTATCTTCTTTAAAACTATGTCCTAAATCATACTGTTTCAATATATCTTCACCCTTGACAGGTATTTTTGAACCAAAAGGAGGATTTGTTACTACAACGTCAAAGTACTCCATTTTTACTTCATCTTTTGTTTTTTTGTTCCAATGGTCGGGATTTTCCAATGAGTTTTCACAAAAAACGCCACCTCTACCGTCGCCAAGTAACGCCATATATGCTTTAGCTACTTTACTTAAGAAATAATCTTTATCTATACCTCTAATATTCTTAATTGCAATTTTCTGCTTTTCAATTTCAATTTCGTGTTTTGGCCAACCCAAACCATCAAATTCAATTTCAGCTTTATTCCAAATATATCTTAAACTTTCTACAAGAAAACCACCACTTCCACAAGCTGGGTCAATAATTTTTTGTTCGTGTGTTGGGTCAATTAACTCAACAACCATTTTTACAACATTTCTAGGAGTAAAAAACTGACCTTGACCACCTTTTAAAGCGTGACCTATAAAGACTTCAAAAGCGTCACTAACTGCATCCCTTGAAGATTCAAGTATTGAATATTGTTGAAGTTCACCAACAATATATGTAAGTGAATATTCATCTAAAATAATTTCGTCAGAATTATCAATTACATCATTATAATTTTTCTTAACCTTATTGAATAATTCTAAAATTCTGTCTTTTACTTCTTTAGACTTTTCATCGATACCTGCACGAAATGCAACCATTTCATCTGGCTTTGTAAATTTTTCATCATATATTTTACAAAAAATTAAGTTTATTAGTTGTTGAGCAAAAACTTCATCTCTTGTTGCACCAACCACGTTACCCGCAAGGTAATTACGCATTGCTTTAAATACATTTTTAAGATTTGTAGCTGGCTTTAAATCTTTTCTTTTAAATTTACCTACATCTTCAATTCTTTGACCATATCGCGGTATGTTAGGTATTTCTTCAAATAATACTTTGCCATCTTTTTCTATTTTTTTTAAAAAAAGTCTTTCCTCTCCGTTAAACCAAACTCCTAATGGAGATTTAGAAAATCGTAAATAATCTTGCAATTGTGTTTTACCATCTTTTCTGTTTTTTTTCTTGCACTCAACAATAATAAGAATGTCATCTTCATCTTTTTTATCATTAGTAAACACAGCAATGTCAGTTGGATATTCTTTTTTTGTATCTGATGGTCGTACTTTTACTCTATGTTGTGGATGTGTTGCTATATGGGATTTGGGATAGCCATAATCTTCTACTAAAATTTTTGAGTAAACCTGAACTGCATCAATTTCCTCTGGAGTTGCTTTTACTTCATTTCCTGAAATGTAGTCATATATGTAACCATCCTTAAGTTCTTTCTTCTCTGTCATTGCTAATTATTTTAAAAAAAGCAAAAGTAGTTAATTTTTTGCGATTTGAAATATTCAATCTTTCGCTAAAATAAAAAGAGTTTTGCGTGAGCAAAACTCTTTAGTATTTTCTGTTTTTTTAAGCGGTTTTCTTTCTGCGTTGCTATCGTCATAGTGTTGCCACCAACGTCCCGGCGCTTGGCGAGGTTGCGAACTTCGGAACCGATTATTTTCTATCAAAGATAAAATTTCTTGCGAGAAATAAACGTGAATTTACTACAAAATTCGCAATCTTGCCAAACGCCTGTTAGCAGTTGTACATTCTTTTAATGATAAGTTTCATTTCTAATTACAATTTCTTTTTTCAATAGATATTCTTTCATTTTTGTCCAAGTTGAGTCTCTTAAGCTGCCAGCTTGATAAATTTTTGAATGAAAATCATTTGTTATTATTCTTAATGAAGTTGATTGTTTATGTGGCGTTTCAATAACTAATTCCTTTATGTTTTCTATTTCATAAACTTTATTAAACCAAAACCATATGCTATTTTTTACAATAATATACTTTTCAGTAATAATAAAATAGTGCATTTTAAAACTAAATATTCCACACATTACTATTCCAACTGTAAGTATAAAAAATAAAGCTTGGTAATTATTTATCATTTTTGTTGGGTTTTGAAAAAACATATATAATATGAAAACAATAAAACCATAAAAAAGCAAACCATTAGCAGAAAGAAAATGATTTCCATTAAACTCAATCTTGTTTTTGAAATTTATCTGATTTGAAATTTTCAGATTTCTGTTTATATTAAAATCAAGAAAATTTATTTCAGTTCTATTTTCAGAAAGTATTTTTTCAGCCCTGTCTAATAAAACTCTAATTTCAGAAATATTTGAATAATTATCAGCCCAAATGTTTTTTTTCTTCCCATTTTTTAAATTTAAAGTTGTTGCTTCAAATGGCATTGAAGTAAATAAAAATTTAAGATTTTCTTTTCCAGTGATTTTAATGTTTTCAATTTCATTCCAGTCATAAAACTCTTTTTTAAAATATGTAGAAAAGTTAATTCCAGATTTTTCTATAACTATTTTAGGGAAATTATTTACAATGTGTTTTAGTAAATAAATGATAAATACTAAAATTAAAAAAGGAAAAACTAAATTTTCCCAAGTAGTTTTATTTTCTGTTTCTAATTTCTCGAAGAATCTTAACACCAACATAATTCCAATTCCAACAAATATTCCAATGCTTATTAGAATTATAATTATATTTGGAAATATGTTTAATTTACTTGCTATCTTTTCTTTCATATTGTTTTTTCGTCATTTTTGGAGTATAACTGCTAACTAGTATATAACATCAAATATATACATCTTTTTTGATTGTTTTCACTCCTCGCTCAGTTTTTTCTTATTATTTTCCTGAACCAAGCGATCCAGCGGACTCGCGATCTTATCAGTAGCCATCTTAGATACATGAGTGTAAATAGTGGTGGTTTTAATACTAGCGTGTCCCAGGAATTTTTGAATATAACGAATATCGGTTCCACCTTCCAATAAATGAGTGGCAAAACTGTGACGTAACGTGTGAACCGTCGCTTTTTTAGACAAACCCGACTTTTTCAAGGCCGTACGCATCACCTGCTGAGCGCTACCCGTACTATACGGCTCGCCAGCGAACTGACCTTCAAAAACATATTTATTAGGCTGGTACAACTTTTTATACATCTCCAGTGAGTTAACAATCGAGTAGGGCAGCATTACCATTCGGTCCTTTTTGCCCTTCGCGTTCTTAATGTGAATTTTATACTCCGAAAACAGAATATCGCGCCACTCCAAAGTAACAATTTCACTCACACGCAAACCAGCGCCATAACCTACCAGCAGTAACAATTTATGCTTGGGGTTATCCACAGCTCTAAAAATCTCTAAACACTCTTCCATCGTTAATACTGCCGGAAGTTTCTTTTCGGTTTTCGGTCGAGGCAAATGCAGTTCAAACCCTTTTTGTAATCCAATTTGTTGGTAGTAAAACTGCAACGCATTTACCATGCTGTGACCCGAAGCCGCTGATAGTCCGCGTTCCATTAAGGAAGCCAAATATTTAACAATCTCCTTTTGGGTAATTGTTTGCGGATCTCGGTATCCATGATCACGCAAAAACTTCAAAAAAGCACCCACATACGTACGCATCGTAGAGCTACTGTAATTCAGCGCTAAAATCGTATCCACCATAGCGGTAACATGCTCATGTGCAGCAGCAGGCACCTGGTTAAAGAGCTGCTCTTTGGTTTTAGTTAAATCCAATTGCTTTCGATTAGGTAAATTTTGCAATTGCAAATACCCCTTCGGTAACTGTTTGCTAATTAGTATTTTGTTAGGTTCAAATTGCATGACAATCGCTTCATATACACTTGGAGCTGCTGGCAACAAATAACACTCTTTGATGGTACTGAAACGAGCCATCGAAAAACGCTTAATTTTTTCACGCAAAACAAGGTGAGCTGGAACATAAACTTCCATCCATTTCACATCCTCTGGGTGTGGTTTTAAAACAATCGATTCGCCCTCAAATGCCGTCTCGGCTTTATAAAAATCCCTTTCAGGAAAAAAGGAAGGGACATCCAACACTTTTTCAACCTTCGATTTCACATTAGCTTGCCGTAAAACCATGTAAACCTTATAATTAGCATTCCAATAAATTCCCTTTATAGCCAGTAATTGCTTGCTTATAACCTGATTATAAGGCATTTTAAAAACCCAATATTTCCCTAAATTAGGAAGTAATTCTAATCGCAACGGGGATTCTAACGGTTTAGGTGCCGTTATATGTTCAGGGTTATCAGGCACAGGTGCAGGATCTAACTGAAAATCGCTTGTAGCTATGGCTGGAAGGTCACGGCTTATGGTAGAGCCGGCCAGCGATTGCGCAGAAATACTTTTGGGGTTTTCAATGAGCAAATTAGGAAAGTTTTGACTAATCATTTTATAACTAGCCGCATTGTAATCAAAATACCAGCACCGCAACGACTGACTGTACGATCCACCCAGCTTTCGAGCCAAGGAAATCGTAGTCGTGTCATACGGAAAAAACAGACCTATTCGGTCCGCATCGCGATGCCATATCTTTTTTACAATGATCTGCATAAGAGGAGTTTGATGGTACTAAAATACTACTTTATTTACAATTACAAGGAGGATATCGTATTTATTTTCGCTTACGCAAAAGTGCATCACGTCAAGAGTGGCGGTATTGATTGTATTGTCCCAATTGTTTTCAGGTAGCGAACGCTACGAACCAGATGCAACTGCAATTTTAGAAGTTGATCGTAATAAAACACCAAAAAATAGAGATTTCAAAAACAAGCACAGAAAGTTCCCAAAACGGGAAAAATCATATCTTTTAAAGGGTTTAGCGAGCACTGAAAACTTTATACTGGATACTGGAAGTAAGTCGTAAAGAATTAATCTTATTATTTTAAAACATAGGTTTTAACTGTGTTATTGTGATAATGAAAAAAGAAGATAACTTGATACTATTACCAAAATTTGGTAACTTTACTTAAAAATTAAAATCATGGGACGAAATACATCGGTTTCTTTAGGTGATTATTTTGAAAGTTTTGTTGATGACAGCATTTCAAAAGGTAGATTTCAAAATGTAAGTGAGGTCATCCGCGCGGGATTAAGATTGCTAGAAGAAGAGGAAAGTAAAATTATGGCTTTAAAAAAGGCTATTAATGATGGAATTGAAAGTGGAATAGCAAACAATTTTAATGCAGAAAAACATCTTGAATCTTTGAAAGCGACCAAAAGAAATGGCTAACTACATTTTTACAAATAAAGCTGTTGAAGACTTAACCCAAATTTGGGATTATACGTATGAAGTTTGGTCGGAAAGTCAAGCGGATAAATACTATAAAGAAATTCTTGAACATTGTCGATACATAGCTGAAAATCATAATTCCGGGAAGAAGTATCATGAAATCAGCACAGAAATTTTTGGCTACAAATCAGGCCAACACATACTATTTTATAGAATAGTAAACCCAAAACAAATTGAAATTACTAGAATTTTACATTCAAGAATGGATTTAAAAAATAGGATGCAACAATAATACAAAAGTAAACAGCGCTAAGTTTAATGGCGAAATAAGTGAAAAATTTACTTTTATCTTTCGCAAAATTTTTATCTTATTTAAACAGCTCAATTACGATTCTTAGACCCTGACGCTACTGTAATGAAATGTAACTACCGGCACGCCCAAAACTTAAAAATGATTTTATTGTACAAACAAAATCCTACTTTTTAGGCAAAACACAAGATGTTTCTAGAAGAGGTTAGAACCCAAAAAAGTTCATTTTAAACTGAATTAAGCTGCTACCAAAGGGTTTCGCGTGAAGGATGGAGGCTTTGTCTGAGCGCTACCTATTTTTTTCGGGAAGCGAGTGCCGAGAGCCTGACGCTCCTGCAATGAAATGGAAGTAGCGGCACGCCCAAAACTTAAAAAGAGGTTAATTGTACAAACGAACTACTATCTTTTAGGGAAAATACAAGCTGTTTCTAAAAGAGGTTAGAACCTAAAAAAGTTCATTTTAAACTGAATTAAGCTACCGCAAAAGGGTTTCGCGTGAAGGATGGAGGCTTTGTCTGAGCTCTCCCGATTTTTTTCAGGTAGCGAGCGCCGAGAGCCTGACGCTACTGCAATGAAATGAAAGTACCGGCACGCCCAAAACTTAAAAATGGGTTAATTGTACAAACGAACTCCTACTTTTTAGGCAAAATATAAGCTGTTTCTAAAAGAAGTTAGAACTTAAAAAAGCTCATTTTAAACTTAATTAAGCTGCTGCAAAAGGATTTCGCGTGAAGGATGGAGGGCTTTGTCTGAGCGCTCCCGATTTTTTTCGGGAAGCGAGTGCCGAGAGCCTGACGCTACTGCAATGAAATGGAAGTAGCGGCACGTCCAAAAACCTAAAAATGGGTTAATTGTACAAACAAACTACTATCTTTCAGGGAAAATACAAGCTGTTTCTAAAAGAGGTTAGAACCTAAAAAAGTTCATTTTAAACTTAATTATGCTGCTGCAAAAGGGTTTCGCGTGAAGGATGGAGGCTTTGTCTGAGCTCTCCCGATTTTTTTCGGGAAGCGAGTGCCGAGACCCTGACGCTACCTCAATGAAATGAAAGTAGCGGCACGCCCAAAACTTAAAAACAGGTTAATTGTACAAACGAACTCCTACTTTTTAGGCAAAATACAAGCTGTTTCTAAAAGAGGTTAGAACCTAAAAAAGTTCATTTTAAACTTAATTAAGCTACTGCTAAAGGGTTTCGCGTGAAGGATGGAGGCTTTGTATGAGCTCTCCCAATTTTTTTCGGGAAGCGAGTGCCGAGAGCCTGACGCTACTGCAATGAAATGGAAGTAGCGGCACGTCCAAAAACCTAAAAATGGGTTAATTGTACAAACAAACTACTATCTTTCAGGGAAAATACAAGATGTTTCAAAAAGAGGTTAGAACCTAAAAAAGTTCATTTTAAACTTAATTAAGCTGCTGCCAAAGGGTTTCGCGTGAAGGATGGAGGCTTTGTCTGAGCTCTCCCGATTTTTTTCGGGAAGCGAGTGCCGAGAGCCTGACGCTACTGCAATGAAATGGAAGTAGCGGCACGCCCCAATTTTTAAAATTCACAAAATAAAATACAAAGATACAATTAACAATCGGCCATGTTTACGGCTATAGCAAGTCCGCCTTCGGAGGTTTCCTTGTACTTGTTATTCATATCTTTGGCCGTTTCCCACATGGTATTCACAACTTTGTCTAACGGTACTTTGGCGTTTTTCGGGTCGGTTTCAAGCGCTAGTTCAGCCGCATTAATCGCCTTGATGGCACCCATGGTGTTGCGCTCGATACACGGAATTTGAACTAGTCCGCCAATAGGGTCGCAAGTCAATCCTAGGTGGTGCTCCATAGCAATTTCGGCCGCCATTAAAACTTGCTCCGGCGTACCGCCCATGAGCTCACACAAGGCTGCAGCTGCCATCGAGGAGGAAACGCCAATTTCGGCTTGGCAACCGCCCATCGCTGCTGAAATAGTAGATCCTTTCTTGAAAATACTGCCTATTTCGCCCGCAACTAGCAGGAATTGCTTGATTTCTTTTTCGCCCGCTTGGTGGTTTTCGATAACCAAATAGTACATTAAAACCGCCGGAATAACCCCTGCGCTACCGTTAGTAGGCGCCGTAACCACGCGTCCTAATGCTGCGTTTACCTCGTTTACCGCTAGGGCAAAACAAGAAACCCATTTTAAGATTTGGCGGAATTTCACCTCGGTAGTTCGAATTTCTTCCAGCCAGGTTTGCGGACTGTTGTAATTCGATAATCCAATTAAATTTTGATGCATATCAAAAGCTCTACGACGCACATTTAGACCACCAGGTAAAATCCCTGAGGTGTGACAACCAATGTACATGCACTCCAGCATGGTATGCCAAATACGCAACAATTCGCTATGAATAACTTCCTCCGTTCGCATGGATTTTTCGTTTTCATAAACGATTTCTGATATTTTTTTGTTTTCGCTTACGCAAAAGTGAAGTAGTTCTGTCGCTTTTTCTATTTGGTACGGAAAAGCACATTTAATAGCTATTTTTTTCTTGGCATTAACGCGTTCTTCTTTGACTACAAAACCACCACCAATGGAGTAGTAGGTAGCTGTATGTTTTTTTCCCTCTTTGGTGTAGGCGGTAAACGTCATACCGTTAGAATGAAACGGAAGAAACTCTTTATTAAAAACGATTTGCGTAGTAGGATCAAACGGAATCAAGCATTCGTCTCCCAATTTAATTTGCTTGTTTTCTTTAATGGTTTTGATGATTCCATCGATATTTTCAACGGGAATATACTCCGGATCTTGGCCACTAAGTCCTAGCATTACGGCAAGGTCAGTAGCATGTCCTGTACCGGTCAACGATAACGATCCATAAAGGTCGATACGTACTTGATTAATGGTCGGAAGCAGGTTTTTTTTACGTAATTCTTCAAGGAAGCGTTCGCCGGCACGCCACGGCCCGAGGGTGTGTGAGCTTGATGGTCCAACACCTATTTTAAGCATATCAAAAACAGAAATACATTCTTCCATAGTACATTAATTTGGTTCCAAAGATAATTGAAATAAGCAATAAATAGGCTTGATTTTAAGTCAAAACCGATGAATTGCTTGTTTTTATTATTGGATTATAATTATTTCGTAAAGATAATAGTAATTTTATTTTTTTCGGTTTGCCAAAATTAAACTGCTAATGGACTCGTTTTAAAACGGATATCCAATGGCAAGGTTAAAAACGAGGTTGTCCTTGCGCCAAGAACTATTTCCAAAACTGACCTGATCAAGTACCCAACGATTACCATCAGCTAAATAGGGTTTCCGAATAGGGAAGGCCAAATCAGTACGCAGCACTAAAAACGAAAAATCAAATCGCAATCCCGCTCCAACACCCACAGCCAGCTCTTTCATAAAATCTTTAGATAATTTAGCACCGGGTTTATCAGGGTTGTCCTTTAATAACCAAATATTACCAGCATCTAAAAATACAGCGCCTTTAACCAAACCGTAAATTTGTCCGCGGTACTCTGTATTGAATTCCAGCTTAAAATCACCGGACTGATCCGCTAGGAATCCTCCGCTATTGGTTGCTGAGCCGTTAAAGGTTCCGGGACCAATAGATCGGGCTCTAAACGCTCGAATACTATTCGTTCCTCCATTAAAAAACTGCTTGATAAAGGGCATTTCAGTTGAATTACCATAAGCTAAACCTGCGCCTACAATCACTCTACTAGCTAATTGTGATTCTTTACTTAGTTTGAGGTAATGACGCAGCTCACTTTCGACTTTAACAAATTGACTAAAAGGGACATTCAAGATTTCTTTGGTTTTGCCTGCATTCGTATTAGCGCCCGTCACTAATCCGGTTACATTGCCTGATAAATCCAAGCTTCCTTTGTAGTAGAAAGTATGTTTTTTACGGTTTTGCATCGTATTTGTAAAAGTGTAGGAGTAGGTAGGACCAAAAATCAATTGCTTTTCAATTACTTTTCCTAATGAAGCATTAGCATCAATTTGTTCTTGGTACAATGCCGTCACATTTTGCGGACTGGCATAGGTGATTTCAGTTAGGTTCAATAAATGTTCCTTGCGCTCGTTCTCTTTCCATAAGTAACCAAAGGATCCTTTAAAGGTTTGTAAGGAGTAGAGCTTGGTTCGGTTTTGGTATTCATAGCCCAAAGTAGCTTTGGTCTTAGGAACAAAACCACTAGCCGATTGAAATTTAAAAGGAGCAATGATGCGCGGCCAAATCATGTTAGCTTCGGTTCCAAAACGATAGACATTAAAACCATTATTTTGCCCTGAAACTTGTACCTCAACACCTCCAAAAGCAGATATGGTTAGCTGTTCCGCACCTTTTAATAAATTGCGATTGCCCCAATTCAGATTCAATTCGGTTCCGGTATAATTGGCTGAGTTGGTTTTAGCTAATAATTCCAATCGGATGGATTTTTTTGGTAATGGTGTTAAATAGTAGTAAGCATCTAGATAATTTCCTGTTGTGTCCGCTACCTTAAAGGAGTTTTTTACAAATTTAAAAGTCCCCAAGTTGACCAAGCGATTTAAAGATAAATTATGATCAGTTCGGTTGTATAAATCGCCTTTTGTAAAGTAGAGCGTACGGTCGAAAATTCGCGGTTTAAAAAGATTATCAGGATCAATAATCGTAAAATCTTTGTATCGAACAATGCTATCACTTGTGGTAGTCAATTGGTCTGAATTGATGGCGTAATTAGGATAGACTATTACTTTGTTGATTTTGTATTGCTCTTCTGCCAACTTTGGTGTTTCGTCTTTTATTTTGACGATTAAATCGACTTTGTGGTCAGCAACGGTGCTATCAACCTGTACTTTGATGTAATCGGCATTAAAATAATAGAACCCTTTTTCTTTGAGTCGGGCATCGATTCGTTCACGCTCTTCTTTTATAGCGTCGAGGCTGTAGCCAGCACCTACTTTTAGTACGCTTCGTTTTTCCGATGTACGAATAGTGCTAGCAAGCAAAGAGCTGTCTTGAGGAAATTGTACGGAACGAATCGTGTACTGCTGCTTGGGAATCACGGTATAGGTCGCATAAGCTGTTTTACCGCGTCGAGTAGAATCAGCAGAGGCTTTGGTATTAAAATAGCCATTGTTTTGGCTGTAATTCTCTAGTACTTTTTTAGTGTATTCTAAATCTACTTTGCTATATAAAACAGGCGGTTCACCGACTTTGTTTTTCAACCAGTAGCGAAATCCTTTTTCTTTTTTTGGCGTTCCAGCCAAATTATAAAAAAACAATTTGGGTCTGATTCCTAAAAAGGAGCTATTCGGCTCGGGACGTGTCAATTCTTCTAATGCCGCTTGAATTGCTTTTCGTTCACTTTTAGGAGTAGCAACGCCTTCTACTTTAACTTTAGCTCCGGTGTATAGGAGTTCGCCTTCGGGCAAATTTTTGGTACCACCACAACCGTAAAAAAATAGTGTAGCAAGTATTAAATAGGGAATAGGGGTTTTGATTTTCATACTATTGATCGATCTCCTTATTTCTTTTTTGATTTTGATTTTTCTTTATCAGTTTTACTTTTTTGAAACAGTTCTTTGAATTTATTGTAATCCAATGTCAAAATAAAAGCAACTCCCGTTTCAATTACTTGTCCTTGCAAAGCCACTTGGTATTTATTTAAGCGGTAGGCTTTTAACTTATAACGGCCGTCCTGCGATAATTGATATTCTACAGCTACATCTCCGGCGATATTATTGGTAGTTTCATTCGCTTGCTGTGGTCCTTCAAGCCCAAAACTGCTTCCCACAGTAACCTTTAAGCGGTCGTTCAAAAGCTTTTTAGAAACCCCCACACTGAGGTCGGTTTTATTTTCTACTTGTCCCGTAGTGTAATCTTGAGCAGTATTTAAGTCAAAGTTCAATTCGACGCCACTAATCAAGTTACCAGCAAGGTTGTTTAGCTGTTGCGACAATATTTTACTAGCACTTTCTCGCGCAATTGAAGCTACTGAGCTACCGCCTGCTTCACTAGCAAACGGATTTTCGCCAATGAATCGGTTTAGTAAAAGCAATGCAAATACTTGCTTGTTCAATTCATCAGGTTGCTGACGCAGTTGCGTTAGTTTGGACTGGGTGGTATTGATCACTTCAGCCGAAACACTGTTGTTCCCGTCTGGTAAAACGATGTCGAAACTAATATTCGGTTTCATCAAATCGCCCTGCATTTTTAATTCGGTTTCAAAAGGAATTTTTTGCTTGTACGTATTTCTTACCGCATCAGTAGTACTGGCCAGTTGGTCATTAACTAAATCGATTGGTGCCGCTAGATTTTTGTACACGGCTGTTATATTGACATCGGCGGCGGTTGGTTCACCCGTCCAAAGAATGTAGCTTCCTTCTTTAATATCAAATTTACGTTTGATGAAATTAAAGTTCATTTCATAAGCTCCTTGGTTCAATTCATAGCGACCGGTAAGCGTCGTTTTTCCAGATGGATCGATGCCACCATTTAGCTGTGCTTCTCCTTTTAATTCAAGGAAATCACCATTGGCTTTATCGATAACAATACTTAGAGACGCATCTTTGTCTACTTCGATATTTACCGAAGCATTGATACCAGTAATGCTAGTTTGACTTAAACTTTCATCGACAGCAATTTTAGTAACAAGTACGGGATTGTCTTGGTCGATGAATTCCACAATACCTTCGCGATCCGCAATCGACGGATCCGATTGCGGCATCACGATGGTAAATTTAGTGTCTTTATTGACCTTGATATTTCCTTCAACTACAGGACTGTTTAAATCTCCCGAAATCCTTAAATTATTATCAAGGTACATCTCGCCGTAAAACAAATTATTGTCTTTTTCCTTCGAATTCAACGCTTGAAAATTAGTAGCATCGACTGTTAATTGAAAACCTGGATTTGATAAATTACTAGTATTCAAGGTTCCGTTAATTGTTAGGTCGTTGTTCTTTTCGTCCTTGATTGTAAAACGATTAAATGTAACCAAGTCATCACTGAAACGAATTGGATCGTTCATCGATTGAAAGGCAGCATTTAAGGTAGTAACCGTAAATCCGATATCGTTTAATTTTAAATCCCCGTTCAGTTTAGGACTGCTGCTGTTTCCGGTAATAGTAAATTTTCCGTTAAAGTACCCTTTACTGTCCTTGATGCTCCCAAAAGTAAAACCTTGAATACTTTTCAGGTTTAATTTGGCAAGGTCTAAATTGAGCGCTAAGGCACCATTATCAATTTTATACGTTCCCTCTAAATCGACTTGATTTCCTTGTCCCGTAATGTTGATGTTGGTATTTAAAGTATTGGCCGTTGCATTGTCAATTTGGATTTTAATATCCCCAACTGTATCTTTTTTGAAAGCAAACTCAGTTATATCAAGGTGTGCGGTAAAAACAGGACTAGTACTCAAATTTTTAACCAAAGCATCTCCGTTGATGTTTCCGTTAAATTGCAAGTCGCTTTTTTCGACCATGCTACTGATTGTTTCAATTTTGAAATCTTTGAAATCAATAGCCAATGGAGCGTTTTCTTGGTTGTTTTGCGATTGAATTTTAATACTACTACCGGATTTGCTCAACTCAAAATTTGAGGCGTTAATTCCTTTAGCACCCAAAAGGATCGTGTTTTCAGGGTCCACAGTCCAAGATTCGTAATTAAGTAGCAAGTTTTTAGGATCTAACTGAATTTCAGTTCCCTTATTGCTTGCTTTGAGGACTCCCGAAAGAGTGTAACGATCCTTGTCCTTGCCGTCTTTTAATAGCAAGTCATAAGCAAGAACGTTATTTTGCACCGTACCCGAAAGAGCGGTAAAAGGCAATTGAAATTGCTCATTTTGAATATCGTCTATCGTTACATTATAAAGCAGTGCCTTATCCTGCGAATCCACTTTTACGGTTGCATTGGTAATGGTATTGGTTCCGTAAACCAACTTTGGTAAAGCTCCATTTAATACAATCGAGTCATTAATGCTGTTGTAACGTCCGGATATAGCTATTGGTTCCAAACTTTTTAGTTCTGGAATCAATTTGATTAAAAGCGGACTGTCGGCAATTTTTACGTCAAAACGTAATGATTGGTTTTCACTGTTTTTTTGTTTGGAAGGCGCTCCTGTCGCATAGTAGGATGCAACTGAATTAGAAATGGCATCGCCTATTTTCGACAGTTTGTATTTCCCATCTACGGTAGCATTTAGAAATGGAGATTTAAAAACTAAACTGTTCTTTGCAGCATCATTAGTTGCGATTAAGGTAATCGAGTCGGTTACAAATTGCTCTTTGGCATCAGCCACAGTCAAATTCAAAATACTAAATGTACCATTGAGGTAGTCAATGTCAGCCGATTGAATATCAGCAACTACATTCCCTCTTATTTTTAAAGGCCCTGCATGCAGGTTTAATTTTTCAAGATCGGCAATATCAATATTCAAATCAATTTTACCTTTGGGATATTTGTCTTTAAATCCACCACTCGCAACCAAATCAAAACTGAGATTAGGATCCGTACTGTTAGCAGTTGCTTGGAACAAACCATTGTTTATTTTGCCGTTTAAAGCGAGATTTTGGTAGGTGTATTTGTTGTAATACAATTGCTTAATTGTTCCGTTTAACGTCGCATTAGCTGTTTTTGGAGCTAAGCCAGTTCCTTTAATGCTAGTTTTTAGACTCAATTTTCCTACCTCTGGATTTTTAATCAGTTTACCAAGATCAAAATTTTGTAGCTCGGCTGTAGCATTATACTTTTCTCTGTTTTTGACTTGTTGGTTGAACTGTCCTTTAATTTTGGCACCACCATACGAACTACCTAAAACAAGGTCCGTGTAAAAATCTTGGATGCTCCCTTTAAAACTCCCTTTAAGATTAAAAGTAGTTGGCAGCTGAATGGTATTTGGAATAGTGTTTTTAGGTACAAACGAATTCAAGTCTTTTGCAGTTGATGAAAAATCGTTAATAACCAAGTCAAATTGCGCCTTGTCTACGTCAGGTAAGCCGGTTATTCTTCCGCTAGCGCTCACCTTGGTTTTACCAATGCCACTAATTTCAAACTTAGGAATCGCTATGTTTTTTAATTTCCCACCTACTTTCGTGTCAATATTTAGGATAGCATTTGGGTTGTCTTTAAACGGATTGGTATCGGCTAAAGTGGGAACAAAAACTAAAATGTCTTTAAAACCAATTGTACTTTTTTGCAAATTAGCATTAATACTCAAATCACCTAAATTTTTAGAAATGCTCTCTATTGAAGGATAACCAATTTCAATTTGGTTTTTAAGTAACGTTTGTGGTGTCTTTAAATACAAATTCTTAAAGAAGGCATTTTTGCGACCATAGAAAACATCGGCTGTAAAGGCTTGTATGTTAAGACCCGTTTGCTCTTTTACTTTTAAGGACATAACAGTTGCCGCAGTACTAATACTGCTATAATGGATATCTTTTATCTGAGTACTTAAACGAGAAAGCTTGAGGTGGTTGTAATCGATTCCTTTTGGCGCTTTGGGAGCATTGTTATCATCAAAATCAAACCCTAAACGATCTACATTCAGTTGTTTTATCTTTACTTCCCAGTTGTTGGGCTCGCTATTGGCTGCAGTAGTTTCAGCAATTACTTTTTGGATTTTTCCAAAGGCGAGTTTCCCTTGCGCATCAGCAAGAGCGATTTCATTGATTAAAATAAATTGGTTACTTAAATCGGTTTTATCAAACTTTACAAATAACTTCTTAAAATCGACCGCTGTTTGTAAGCGACTTTTTTCGTCTTTAAAAGCGATGTTGATTTTAGAAAGATCTATTTCGCCTAAAAGTAGTTTTAGATCAGGTGCGTTAGTTGTTGCCGAAGGTTGAGAAGTATTTGCTACTATACCTTGCTGATAATTTAAATTAAGCCCTTTTATTTTTATTTTAGGCACTGCAAAGTCCATTTGCTCTAAGTCAAAATTTTCTATTCGGGTATCAAGATGCTGCAATTGTACAGCCAGGTTCCTTTTTGCGAAAGCATCATTATAACGAATAGTGATTGTATCAAGATTGATTTTGCCTAAAGTAATAACGAGCGGTGGGCTAGCGGCGGTCGTGTCTTTTTGGGGCGAAGCAAAAGCTTTAATGAGATAATCAAAGTTAAAGGTGCCTGCTTTATTTCGATTTACAGTGGCGCTGACACCATTTAAATCAATAGTACTGATGGTAAGTTCATTACTTATTAAGTCCAATAAACTGATGTCTACGGCTATTTTTTTTCCAGCTAAAAGGGTGTTTTTCTCTTGGTCTTCAACCAATACGCCTTCTAAAATGATTTTATGAGGAAACTCTATTTTCAGTTTTTTGATGTCAACCTTGGTTTTCACCTTAGATTGGACATAAGTAACAATTTTATCTTTGGCAAAATTTTGAACTGCAGGAAGTTGAATAGCAATAAGTACGACCAATAGCAGTACAACAAGGGTACCTATTAGCCAGGAAAGTATTTGTAAACTCTTTTGTAAGTATTTTTTCAAATGGTAATTATTTTTTTAAATATAATCGATTGTAATTCTGGCCTATTTTTAGAATTGAATACAAATATCAAACTTTATATTCGTTTTAGCTTACAAAATTTAGCTTAAACCTTCTAATTTAATGATTAAGAAGGATAGATACTATTCTTTAACGTGTGATCATACTTTTAATTATCTTTAGGATGGAACATTCAAAAATAAAGGAAAGTAAAAACGTAAATTTAGGACCTTTTTATAAATTATTTGTAGAGAATTAAAGAGACATGGTACTAGAATGGTATTGTTTTCCTAGCGAACCGTTTTCGGACGGAATTAGTTCTAAAATTGCCGTAGGATGCAAGTTGGTTTCGATTCTGTGAGAAACATACAATAAAGTCATTGTAGTTTTTGAAACTATAGTGTTGATTAACCGAATGACTAATTGGCTGTTTTCATCGTCTAGACCTTCTAAAGGCTCGTCTAAAATAACTAAAGGAGGATGTTTTAAAACAGCACGAACAATCAGTACTAAGCGCTGCTGACCAATGGATAGCTGCTTAAAAACAGTATTTTTTAAATGACTCATTTCGATTAAATCGAGCCACTGACTCGCTACTTTTATTTGTGCAGTAGTGGGTTGGACGTACAAGCCTATCGAATCGTAAAAACCAGATAGAATCATTTGTTCAAGAGTATGGTCTTTTTGATACAAATCGGCCATTGCAGTCGAAAAATAGCCTATGTTCTTTTTTATATCCCAAATGCTTTCGCCACTACCTTTTTTACGACCAAATAAGTACAGGTCTTGTCCGTAGCCTTTAGTATTCTCGCCCGTTAGCAAAGATAAAAGGGTGCTTTTTCCTGAGCCGTTAGGTCCTGTAAGTTGCCAAAATTCTCCTTTTTTAATCGTCCAATCAATAGCGTTTACAATTTTCTTATCCTCATACGATACAGATACTTGGTTCATTTGAATCAGAATAGTCTCCTCAAATGAAGTACTTTCCAAGGGAGGCGGAATTGCTAAAGGATAGTTGTTTTTAAGAATGTCCTTTTCTAGAGCAATTGGGCGTAGCGCAAAGGAATCTGAATACACTTCTAGGTTATTATCGATGAAAGGCAACAAATCTGCTTTACGATTCACAATCTGAATGATAATCAAGCTTGATGCTAATTGTTTTAAAGTTAGGAGCAATTCGGACCGTGTATTTTGATCAAGATGATCCAACGGATTATCTAATAAGATATAGTCTGCTTTTTGCTGCAAGCAGTAACGGAGGTACGCTTTTTTTTGCTCGCCAGATGACATGCTGCTTAATTTTCGTGTAGCAGAGACATCGAGGCCTTGATAGTCATATTGATATTCTTTTTTGATAAAATCTTTTATGGCGATATCCGAAAACAAGAGCCCATTTAACTCGTTCAAATAAGACAATTCAGCGGGAGCATCCTGTGAAAGAATGCTTTTAATGAATTTTTTCTTATCGACAGTGTTGGATAACAATAAGTTGCAATGGGCACTAGTTTTCATGGAATCGATGCTATTACTATTTTTACGGCTCACCGAAATGGCCTTCCGATAAAGATTGAGAACGTAACCTATTGTTTTTGAATACGATCACATTTATTTAGTTCTAAATCTTCTATTTGATATCATTGCTGCATTTATTTATCAGAAGCTTTTTCTCTTGAAAATGTACTCCTAGAGTGTGCATTCTTGAAAAAAGCGGACTAATTTTCTATACTATTTTTGTCAGTAAAAGTAATCCTATTGCTGTTTGATTTACAGCTTTTCTTTTTTCTGATTTCGGTCTACTAATTCTGTTAGCGGTTAGATCTCAAAATAAAATGGCGTTTAAACTATCGTAAAACTAGCCGATTTAGGAATATTATTCATGGCATCGGTAGCCATTTGTGGAACTGGATTAGCTAATTTGCGTAATTGGGTATCCATCCAAGCACCATCTACTGTTATTGTCGCACAAACCTGGTCTTCGGCATTTTTAAATTCATGTACAATGGTCCATCTTGAAGCATCGGCAGTCATTTTAGAAATGGTGGTATGCAAGAAAATTACATCGGATAATTTAAGTTCTTTTCGGAAAACACATTCCTCTCTAAAAAGAATCGGTCCAAAGTGATGAATCTGAAAAGCTTTCATGGTCAAGCCTAAGCTTTCTAAAATTTCAATACGGTGTTGTGCACCAAAGTCGTAATAGGCACTGTGACGCACATGAAAATTTGGGTCTAAATCAGACCAACGAAAAGATAATTGTTTGCTAAAAGCTGTCATTGGGGTGTTTTTTAAATTGTATTGGGGTAAAATTAGGGAATTGAATTCGGAAATTCTTTAACATGTCATTTATTTAACGGAAAAAAGCGGCATTTTGCGTTCCGTTCGAATAACGATGATTGTGCCACCATAGGTGCTTTATAAAGGAATGTTTTCTATTACAATAGGATGGTTATTGGTATCCTTATAGGTGCAAGTCATTTCCAAAATATCTATTTGCCAGCTAGCAATACCGCATTGCGCAGCCTGTTGGCAAAAGGTATAATAATCAGTTTGGCCGTCCTGATGCATTACCAAGTATTCGATAAAACGCTCTTTGTTAGCAGAAGCTGCAATTGGTAAGGCTTCATATTTTTTATCAGTGCTAGCTTCATTAGTGGCGTCGCCATAATAGCGAACGCGACCATCAGCGACAATTGTGTCATAGCCTTTAACGCCAAGTTGAATTAATTCCTGAATGTAATTGGGGAAATCAGCTCCTGTTTGTACTTGATCGTACGCTGCTTTGATTTTTTCTAGGGTAAACATCATGTATGGTTTTGAATAGTATTCTTTACGGGATAAAGTTACGCAACTATTTGAATTGGACAAGAGGTTAGGAGGAGCAATAAAAAAAGGAGCTCTTAAAAAGAACTCCTTTAGGTTTTATGTTTTATCTTTTGTTTTCATATCGGTAACGATCATTTGAAGCGTACCTTCTCTCTTTTTCTTTTTTGTATTTTACCTTTTTGTAAACAACTTGGGAGGGTTGTCCTTTGTAACCTCTATAGTATCTTGTTCTATCTTGGTTAAAGTTACGGTACGGTTGGTTTCCATGGTAATCATTGATGGCTACACGGTACCCTGAACGAACATTGTAATTACGGTACTGTACAGGTAAGTAGGTAGTACGTCTCCAATTGCCACGCTCTTGGTAGATGTATTGATTGTGTCGTACATCGAAATAGGTTTGAATGTCTGGCAGGTAATAGTAATCTGTAACTACTACGGGTGCTATACGCTGCACTGGAGTCCCTACATTAATGTTTACTGATAATTGAGCATTTGAGGTTGTTGTTCCGAGTAAAATTATTCCAGCGGCTATAAGTTTTAAAGTTTTCATATCGTTTGAATTTAAATGTTATTGTTAAAAATTGTAATCTAGTTGTATATACGATTACAGTAAATCCAACAACTGTGCCATAGCGCTATATTGGTATGCTATTGGCTCTTTACAGTACCAATAGCTAGTGTTTTTTAAAGTGTAATTAATTGTAATTTAGAGAGTTGTTTGTTTTTGTTTGAAAAAGTTAAAACAAAGTTAAGGATAGGTAAAGCCCATGAGAATACCGTTTTTTGATACCTGTTGAGTACGGAGACGAAAGCTAAAGAGCTTCATACAATAGGTGCTTCAGTTACTTTTTACAAATAAAGACGGTCTGCCCAATGTTGCATTTGAATAGAAACTTAAGCAAGGTGTATTACTACTTTTTATATCAAACTAACTCCATTGGCATCCGTGGTTAAAACGATACTCAGATAATCAAAAAAGGGACGAACATCTTGAAAAAGTAAATCGATAGTGTGTAGAAAGTCGGGTTGCAGGATTTCTTGATCGGTAAAATGGTGTTTTACTATAAATTGTTTGTACCTGATTAAATCGATAGCTTCATGCTCTTTTGGAAAACCTTTTGGGAAAGTAGGTACTTGGTTACCGGTAAGTGTTCCAAAACTTTGCTTTATTTTTTTTGAGTCCAAAATTTGCCTCCAAGTTGCTGGATTTTGTTCGATGTCTTGACGGATTCTTTTGAGATCGGCAGGATTGGGACTAAAAAAGCCGCAAGCCAAAAAGTTATTGCCAGGTTGTAGGTGTACATAATAACCTCCGCGTCGTTGAGCAGAGGCGCGCTGGAAACCAAAAGCAAATCGAGGTTTGTAAGGCGCTTTGTTGGCACTAAAACGAACATCATTATAAATGCGATACAAGCTTTTTTTGCCTGACGGTGTTGCGAGTGCATCATGCTTGCTCATGGTGTGAAGTAACTCCTCTACGAAAGTAATCATGTTTTCGTGTGCGCTGGTGTACCGGCTTTTATTTTCGGCAAACCAATCGCGGTTGTTGTTTTGGGCTAGATCGCTTAAAAAAGTTATGGTGGAAGGATGTATAATAGGTGTACTCATAGAAGCTGAAAAATAATTTAAAATAGGAGCAAGATGCAAGATGTTGAACTCTCAAATTTAGGGAAGTTTTTTATCGTTGTTGGTTGATTGCTGTTAATTTTTTTTAATCATTCGAATGGGAGACGAGCTGTGAAGCTATGATTCGTTTTTTTTAGCCCTGATAGCAGCGGCATCCTTTTTATTCGCCGCTGCGAATAAAAAGATAGAGCGAATAGCAGGAATAAGCTCCTAATAGAAAGTAAAGTAGGTAGGTGAATGCGGGAATTAAGCCTATGACAGCTAGTTAAAATGTCATGTTGGCAGATGTTTTTCCGCCATTTTAACAAAAACTGACAATTAATAGAGGGGTTTTAGCTTGGCACAGAGATTGCTTTTAAGACAGCAAGTAGTAAAAACGAATATACAATAAATTAAATATATTAAAAATGGGTAAAATAATCGGAATTGATTTAGGTACTACAAACTCTTGTGTTTCTGTAATGGAAGGTAACGAAGCAGTTGTTATTCCTAACGCAGAAGGAAAAAGAACTACACCATCTATCATCGCTTTTGTTGAAGGTGGAGAAATTAAAGTAGGAGATCCTGCAAAAAGACAAGCAGTAACTAATCCAACTAAGACTATTGCTTCTATCAAACGTTTTATGGGACAAGGTTTTGGTGAAGTTTCGGCTGAAGCAAAAAGAGTTTCTTACAAAATTGTAAAAGGAGATAACAATACGCCACGTGTTGACATTGATGGTCGTTTGTATTCTGCTCAAGAATTGTCAGCAATGACTCTTCAAAAAATGAAAAAAACTGCTGAAGACTATTTAGGTCAAACAGTTACTGAAGCAGTTATTACTGTTCCTGCTTACTTTAATGATGCACAACGTCAAGCTACGAAAGAAGCGGGTGAAATTGCAGGTCTTAAAGTTATGCGTATCATCAACGAGCCAACTGCTGCGGCATTAGCTTACGGATTAGACAAAAAAGGAACAGATCAAAAAATTGCTGTTTACGATTTAGGTGGAGGTACATTTGATATCTCGGTTCTTGAATTAGGAGACGGAGTTTTTGAAGTATTATCTACAAACGGAGATACTCACTTAGGTGGAGATGATTTTGACCACGAAATTATTGACTGGTTAGCTGACGAATTCAAATCAGAAGAAGATATTGATTTACGTTTAGACCCAATGTCATTACAACGTTTAAAAGAAGCTGCTGAGAAAGCGAAGATTGAATTATCATCTTCTACTGAAACTGAAATCAACTTACCATACGTAACTGCTACAGCTTCAGGACCTAAGCACTTAGTTAAAAAATTAACTAGAGCTAAATTTGAGCAATTAACTGATTCATTAGTAAAACGTTCAATGGCACCAGTTGCTAGAGCGTTGAAAGATGCAGGTTTATCTGTTTCTGATATTGACGAAGTAATCTTAGTAGGTGGATCTACACGTATGCCAAGAATTGCTGACGAAGTAGAGAAATTCTTCGGTAAAAAAGCGTCTAAAGGAGTTAACCCTGATGAGGTTGTTGCAATTGGAGCAGCTATTCAAGGTGGAGTTCTTTCTGGAGATGTAAAAGATGTATTGTTATTAGACGTTACACCTTTATCTTTAGGTATCGAAACTATGGGTGGAATCATGACTATCCTTATCGAGGCTAACACGACTATCCCAACTAAAAAATCTCAAGTTTTCTCTACAGCTGCAGATTCTCAACCAACTGTTGAACTACACGTTCTTCAAGGAGCTAGAGCAATGGCTGCTGATAACAAAACTATCGGACGTTTTAACTTAGACGGTATTCCACCAGCACCAAGAGGAGTTCCTCAAATTGAGGTTTCTTTTGATATTGATGCAAATGGTATCATCAAAGTTTCGGCTACTGATAAAGGAACTGGAAAATCTCATGATATCCGTATCGAAGCTTCTTCTGGATTAACTTCTGAAGAAATCGAAAGAATGAAACAAGACGCTGAAGCTAACGCTGAGTCTGACAAAATTGCTAGATCTAGAGCTGAAAAATTGAACGAAGCAGATGGAATGATTTTCCAAACTGAAACGCAATTGAAAGACCTAGGAGATAAATTAGCTGATGATCATAAAGTTGCTGTAGAATATGCATTGACTGAATTGAGAATGGCACACCAATCTCAAGATCTTACTGCAATCCAAACTGCTCTTGATAACATCAACGCAGCATGGAAAACAGCTACTGAAGCAATGTACGCTCAAGGAGAACAAGGTCAAGCTGCGGCTGAGCCTCAAGCTGCTGAAGGTGATAACGTTCAAGACGTAGATTACGAAGAAGTAAAATAATTATTTCCCGTAACAGTGCGCTTCGCACTGTTACTATAAATACTAAAGCCGTTCACAATTTGTGAACGGCTTTTTTTATTTTATCAAAATTACAAAATGAGTATTATTGGGGGGTTGATTTGGTTTTACTTTTTTCTAAAAAGTCTTTTAAAAAAGGAGGGCTTTTTTACATAAAGGACTTCACCTAATAGCATTTGCTCACTAGGATTTAAAATAATTTGAAGGTTCAAACTATTTTTAATTTCAACGGTTTTTTGTTCATATCCAAGGTAGGAAATGAGTAATTCGTCTGATTTTTTCGCTTGGATGGTGAAGTGACCATTATCATCAGTAGTAGTAGCTATTTTAGTTCCTTTTACCTGTACGTAAGCTCCGGGGAAGGGATGTTTCATTTCATCCTGTACCGTTCCGGTTATATTGGTTTTACCTAGTGCATCGTTTGTTTGGTCCGGACTTGCTTTTTTTAAAACAGGCAATTGTTCAGTTGGTGCTAGTGATTGCTGTGCATTAGCGGTTGGAGTACCTAAGCCAATTATACTTAGTAGTGAGGCAACAATCCAGATTCTAGTCGGATTCGGCTCCGTTGGGTTAATTAAAGCTCGATTGAGTTGATTAGTAGAAAGACGACCACAAATGGAATTATTTGTCTGCAGTGCGCTTAAAATAACCGCATCTGATGCCGAACTAAAGTCAATTACAGTTTTCTGGCAGCTTGCGCAGTACTTACCTGTTTCATTGTATTCCATTTCTTCCCATCGCTGCTGGCAAGGTTGTGGGATGCTAAGGGTAGTATTGTTTTTCATAGGAAGGCTGTTTTACAAGCTCATCTTGTTCTCAAATCTAACTATAATAGACGACTTTTTAAAAAGTATTTTTGTTTAATAAATTTATTTAATTATTAGACACTTAATATTTAAAAGTGCCATTACGAATTATGTAATTTTGTCCTCCTCTTTATTATGCATCATATTTAAGATTACCAGCACATGAGGAAAAGTAATCGCTGCCAAGAAGGAGAAAAATAAGGCATTGAAAATTTCCTGATCATTGAAGAGTAAATAGAGTAGCGCAATTCCTAAAATTGAGGCTAACCAGTACATAAATCCATTTTTTATATAGGTTTTAAAATGTTGTGCGGTTACGGAACCGTACATGAAATTCATCTGTTCAATAATTGAGGGAACACTATGCCAAATGATGAAATAGATTGCAAATCCCCATAGTAAAGTCGAAGTCTTAAATATAATTGCAAATACAAGGAGATAAAATAGTTCTTCTATAATTCGTGATCGAAAAGAGTTGAATTGGATACCAAAGTAAGCAGTTATGCTTAAGAATAGTAAAATTGTAGTTAGCAGTATTTCAGATATATATAAAGTAGGTACTTGAAATCGTAGTATAGCCGAAACTATAGTGTTCACTTCCTCAGCATGGAAGAAAAATAGCAGAAACAGAATTAATATCCCATATAAAAAAGGGTATAAAGCTAGTAGAATAGCCGAAGTATTGAATTTAAAGTACAATCCTTGTTGGTCTCCAAAGTGAAAGGCGCTAACAATAATAAAAAGCAGTAACGCCAGAATGGGTATAAAATAAAACAGTAGTAAACCTAATAACACGACTATAATATAATAGACTAGGTTTTTTTGAAACGAATTGGATTTTTTGCTGTTGTTTGAGTTCTTAATTAGGATTAAATCATTAGCTCCATGCAGGATTCCGATGGTAAAAATGAATGCAAACGCAATTATTATTTCAGTTTTTTCTGTAAAAAACGAATTTAGCCATAAACAGAAAAAGCTTGCCACTATTGCGAAATGTGTATATTTTAGCATGTTCAATTATATTTTTCATAAAAATAGTAAAAAAAAAAGTTATCAAAAAATTTCTAGTTTGTTTAATTATTATTACATTTACTTAAACAAATATATTTAACCCTTAATTATTTATTATGACAAATTTTATGTTAGTTGCAGGTTCGATTGCTAAGTTGTCTCCAACAGACTACGTAGGTTTTACTTTTTTTGTAGGTTGTATGGCGATGATGGCAGCGTCAGCATTTTTCTTTTTATCATTGAGTCAATTCGATAAAAAGTGGCGTACTTCCGTTTTAGTTTCCGGTTTAATTACATTTATTGCAGCAGTCCATTATTTCTACATGAGAGATTATTGGGCTTCATTTGGAGAATCTCCAACGTTTTTCCGTTACGTCGACTGGGTATTAACAGTGCCGTTGATGTGTGTGGAGTTTTATTTAATTTTAAAAGTAGCAGGTGCTAAGCAATCCTTACTTTGGAAAATGATCATTTATTCAGTAATCATGTTAATCACCGGATATTTTGGTGAAGTGGTTTACACGGATATGGCTGCTTTCTGGGGATTTGTTTCTGGTGTTGCTTACTTTGCTATAGTTTACGAGATTTGGTTGGGTTCAGCTTCAAAATTAGCTGCTGCAGCTGGAGGAGAAGTTTTAAAAGCACACAAAATCTTGTGTTGGTTCGTATTAGTTGGATGGGCAATTTATCCATTAGGATACATGATGGGAACAACAGGATGGTACAACGGTATCGTACCAGCTGGTAACATTGATGTTGCTTACAACATTGCTGATGCAATCAACAAAATTGGTTTTGGATTAGTGATTTACACATTAGCAGTGAAATCACAAAAAGATTAACCTACTTTTTTTTAATAGTTTTTTTAGAGGAAGAACCGGGCTATATTTAGCTCGGTTTTTTTTTGTTTTCATCTTTTCTATTTGCGGAAGAAACTACAGTTGTACTTTATATAGTGTGTAGATTTTTGTAGGATAATAAAATAGCGAATAGTATTTTAAGTATTCTAGTTTTTGCGACTTCATTTATTATGTAACTCGATGATTACATTTGGTTTCTAATAATAAGTTCAATTTATTGCATTCTTATTCTTAGCAGTTATTTAATGACTACATTATTTCTCATAGATGCTGCGTGCTTATGTTTACGCAAACGGGTAAAACCGCTTTGATACTTTTATTTTACCTAGTTATTCGCTGTTTGATGAATGAAAAAATCCGTTTCAGTACGAGACTGAAACGGATTTTAAAAAGATCTTATAAACTACTTATTACTTCGGATCTAATGCTTTCTCAATACGGAAAGCTAAATCTTGTAAATGCAATTTTGATAATTTGTCAGTAGACTGTGCAGCTGCTACTTTCAAAGCGCTTTTCAGACTAATTAACTGTCCTCTAGTTATAGATGGCAAGTCGGTTTCATTTAAGTCTAATTGTCTAGTTCTTGGTCTTGAAGAAGATCCAACCGGATTTGAACGTACTGAAGTGTTACCTGGAGTAAGCAAATCACACAATTTACCAACATATAATTTTTGTAAATTACGACGGTAAATGTCGATAGGAGCATTGGTTTTTAACTCTGTGAAAATACCATTTCTTAAATCGCTCATTAAATCATCTACTGAGTAGTACTGTTTCCCTTGAGAAGAAGCTTCCATTAGGCGTACCATTCTGTCTCCAGCCAAAACACTATTCAAAGTTGATTTTTGGATTTCTTTTATGGCTTCAACACCATTATCAGGGCTAATTTTAGAATAGATATTTTGATCCATTAACCATTTTGGAGTTGCGAACAATTGAGTGTTTAAAAAAGTTACTGCTTCCTTTTGCGTAGCTTTAGGTACAATTTCAAATTGATTTCCTCCCATGTCGTAAGTAGTTGGTGTATCATAAATACCACCAATATTCTTAGTTACATGTCCCATATACCTTCTAAATTGTCCTGTTAAAGCACTGTACATGTCGTCAAGTTCAGAATAACTTTCTCCTTTTTCAGAGCTCCATTCGATCAAATTAGGAAGGATTCGTTGCAGGTTTTTAATTCCGTAAGCCGAAGCTTTCATAGCATTATCTCCAATATCTTCTGTTTGATATCTTGGATCGTAAGGACTTGTTTCAGTTCCAAACCACAAACGACGGTTTTTGTATGCTTCTTTAGTCATTTCATTCAAGATTCCTTTTTCTTCCTTCTCAGTTTTAGCTTCTGGGAAATAAGAATAACCCCATTTGATTGCCCATTTGTCGTAATCACCAATTCTTGGAAAGAAATTAGTTACCCCATCTTCTGGCTGTGCAACATAGTTAAAACGAGCGTAATCCATGATAGATGACGTGTGTCCGTTTTTAGCTTGGTAGTCTTTGTCTCTTAGTTTTTCTACTGGTGTAGCTGAGCTCGCTCCCATATTGTGACGAAGTCCTAAAGTATGTCCCACCTCATGAGAAGAAACAAAACGAATTAGTTCTCCCATTAAGTTATCATCAAATTGTTTTTTTCTTGCTGAAGGATCAACAGCAGCAGTTTGGATCAAATACCAGTTTCTCAACAAACTCATGATATTGTGGTACCAACCAATATGACTTTCTAGAATTTCTCCCGTTCTAGGATCATGTACGTTAGGTCCGTATGCATTTTGAATATCAGCCGCGAAATATCTTAAAACAGAAAAACGGGCATCCTCTAAACTCATTGTAGGATCATTCTCTGGCCAGTATTCTCCACGGATAGCATTTTTCCATCCAGCCGCTTCAAAAGCAACTTGCCAGTCATCAATTCCTGCTTTGATGTATTTTTTCCATTTGTCAGGAGTTGCTGGGTCAATGTAATAAACAATTGGTTTTGCTGGTTCGATTAGCTCGCCTCTTTTTTGTTTTTCAGCATCTTCCGCATTTTTAGGCTCCAATCTCCAGCGTACCGCAAATACTTCTTTTTCTGATTTTTGAGACTCTTCTTCAAACACATCATATTGGTTTGCGAAAAATCCAACACGAGGATCAAAAGTTCTCTTGCGCATTGGCACTTTAGGCAAAGCAATCATCGAAGTATTCAATTCTACTGTCAAAACACCTGAATCTAATGCCGAAGGTAAGTTGGTACCAATTCTTGGCGCCGGACTTAACGAAATTAAATTAGGAGTTGTTGCATACGTTTTTACCGTTTTTATTTCCGTGTTGATTGGGAAACTGCTCACTTTTTGAACAAAAGAGCGGTCTTTTTGAAATGCTTGGATGCTTAAAGATTGTTTTTTCATTGGATCCAATGAAAAAGTTTGAACATCTCCCTCAAAAGTAGGTGTCATGTCAATCACATAAGCTGTTTCTTTTTTCCCACCGTCTTCTTTTTTAATAGCTAATATATCATAGCTACCAATAATTGGATCAGTAGAAGAATTCTTAACCGCTTGTGCCATTGGTTTTCCTTCGTCAGGAGACATAATCACATAGGTTACTGAGCGTAATAAAATGGTATTGTTTAGCCCTTTTTCAAACTTGATTACTTGTCGGTTTACCTCTTCACCACCAAAAATTCCTCCACCAGCAGGTGTTTTGGAGAAACGGGTAATAGTCATGATTTCAGTGTCAATTAGGGCAGCTGGGATTTCAAAAAGGTATTTGTTATCCACTTTATGAACATCAATTAATCCTTTTTGCGTTACCGCAGTCGAGTCAATTACCTTTCCATAAGGTTTTGGCCCTTTTTTTTCTTCTTTTTTAGGTGCTACTGCGGCAGTAGCAGGCTCATTTTTCTTTTTTCTTTGAGCAAAAGTTTCCGTTGTATTACAAGTACAGAGTGCAAGTGCAGCTAGTACTGTAATTTTAAATTTCACCATATTGGTTAAAAGGTTAGGGGTTAGTATTATAGTTTTAGCATGTTATGCTTCGTTTTGCTGTAAATTTAAATATTATATTTAGAATTATCAACAGATTGTTAGCAAGTATGCAAGAAACTATGAGTCGTTGTAAATTGTTTTTGTTACTGTTTTTTTTCTGTTTTTTTTTCGATAATTAATTTCTGCTTTCCTAAAGCCTGATACTGTTTATAATTGTAGCCAAAGAATAGCGAAATAAAGCTTCCTAAATTTCAAACAACTCCTTAATTTTAATGTTTAATTTGGGAATTAATGCCAAAACTATTTTGTATTATTACTAAACATAATAGGGATATGAGAAAAATCAAATATAAAAAAGGACGTAAAACCACGCCCAATCATTTAGAATACACGGGAAGCCACAAGCAGTCGCAGTCTCACATGCAATTATTTGTGTACAATGATACTGAATTTGCAGAATATCAAGAGATTGTACCAAATGACTTTAAAAAATGTATTGATGGCACCCAAACTAATTGGCTAAATATTCACGGCTTAAACGATATTCCGGTAATTGAAGCTATTGGAGCCTTTTTTCAGATCGATAATTTTTTACTCTCCGATATCTTAAATACGACTCGAAGAACCAAACTCGAGGAGTCAGCAAATAGTCTTTTTTTTAATATCAAATCGATATTGCCAGCAGAAAACTCAGATAATATAAGTATCGAGCAAATTAGTTTTTTAATTAAGGAAGGTGTTTTGATTTCGTTTCAAGAAAAGAGGAGCGATTTTTTTACGCATATCAGAGAACGCATTAGAACGCACACGGGAATCATCAGAACTAAAAAGGCTGATTTTTTACTGTACTTTTTGTTAGACGCCATAATTGAGAACTTTTTTATTACCATTGAAAACGAGGAAGACAAAGTAGAGGAATTGATAATTTTATCGAAAGCCAGTGCAGACCCCAATATTTTAATCCGCATTGAAAAACACCGTGATAATTTCAGTTTCTTAAAACGTTCTATAATTCCGCTTCGTGATTCGCTTTATGGCATCAAATCCCTACGTGAAGATGACTTATGTAATGTGATTGAAAACGAAACCTATGTTTATTTTTCTCGTTTGCATCAAAAATGTTTGGAACTTTTGGAACAAATAGAAAGCGATATGGGAATGCTCGAAAGCGCTTCTAATTTCTTTTTTTCGTCACAGTCTCATAAAATGAATGAGATCATGAAGACACTAACAATCGTATCAGCTATTTTTATTCCTTTGACGTTTATTGCAGGAATATATGGAATGAATTTCCAACATATGCAGGAGTTAAGTTACCATAATGGTTATTATACGGTCATTACTATCATGTTTTTAATAGTTATTGGAATGATAATTTATTTTAAAAAGAGAAGGTGGTTTTAGCTTATACTTAATAGAAAATTAAATTGTTTGAATAAATGTAAGCAAACCAACGAATAAAAAAAAGCACTTTAACGCTCTGATTTTAAGAAAATAAAAATATAGAAATGAATAAAGCAGTTTATATAGCAACAAGTGAACATAATAGTGGTAAATCCATAATCACATTAGGACTGATGAGCATTTTAATTGGTAAAACAGCTAAAGTGGGCTATTTTAGACCAATTATAGAAGATTTTGATGATGGCAAAATTGATAATCATATCGAAACGGTCATTTCTCATTTTAGCTTAGACATCGCCTTTGAAGATGCCTACGCTATTACTAAAAGCAAATTAATCAAAAAGAAGAACAAAGGTAAGATTGGCGAAGTACTCGATCTTATTATCGAAAAATATAAGAAATTAGAAGAACAATTTGATTTTGTATTAGTCGAAGGAACCAGTTTTAGCGGTGAAGGTACCGTTATCGAACTCGATATGAATGTATTGATTGCTAAAAATTTAGGCATACCTACTATCATTGTTGGCTCAGGTGTAGGTAAAACACTCGAAGAACTTATCGATAGTTTGTATTTAGCCTACGACTCTTTTAAAGTTAAGGAGGTTGAAGTGTTGGCAATAATTGCAAATAAAGTCCAATCAGAAAACATTAAATTAGTAACAAATGGATTAAAAGGAAGTTTGCCAAAAGAGGTTTTAGTTAATGCAATTCCTATAATATCAAGTCTAAATCACCCTACGATCAAAGAAATAGTAGACGAGCTAGATGCTAAAGTACTTTTTGGTGATGCATTCTTAAATAATGAAATAGGTAATTTTAGTGTTGGAGCTATGCAATTGCGTAATTACTTGTTGCATTTAAAAGAAAATGCTTTGGTAATAACTCCCGGAGATCGAGCAGACATTATTTTAGGAGCTTTGCAAGCTAACGAATCGGCAAATTATCCTTCGATAGCAGGAATAGTACTAACAGGAAATATAGTTCCAGAGGAAAGTATTTTAAAATTGATTGAAGGACTAACCAGCATAGTGCCTATTATTTCAGTTGAAGCCGGAACGTATCGTATTACGAATAGTATTGGGAATATAAAGTCCAAGATCTACGCAGACAATACTGTGAAAATTGAAACTTCGATTAATACCTTTGAAAAATATGTCGATGTCGATGATTTATCTGCAAAGTTAAGTGCCTTTGAAGCCGAAGGGATGACTCCTAAAATGTTTCAGTACAACCTTGTCAAAAGAGCGCGTAAACACAGGAAACATATTGTTTTACCTGAAGGCAACGATGAACGAATCATAATCGCTGCCTCTAGATTACTTACAATGGATGTTGTTGATATAACTATTATTGGCGATAAGAAGCAAATAGAAACTAAGGTAGCCGAGTTAGGATTGGCATTTGACTTTTCGAAAGTAGCCATTGTTAACCCTAGAGAATCGGAGCACTATGATGATTATGCTGATACTTATTACCAGCTTCGCAAAAATAAGAATGTTAGTATTACCATGGCAAGAGATTTAATGGAAGATGTTTCATATTTCGGAACCATGATGGTGTATAAAGGTGATGCTGACGGAATGGTTTCGGGAGCAGCACATACTACCCAACATACGATTTTACCAGCTTTACAATTTATTAAAACAAAACCGGATGCAGGAATTGTATCTTCTATATTTTTCATGTGTTTAGAGGATAGAGTATCGGTTTTTGGAGACTGTGCAATTAATCCCAATCCTACTGCAGAGCAATTAGCTGAAATAGCAATATCCTCAGCTGATTCCAGTATGGCTTTTGGTATAGAACCAAAGATAGCAATGTTATCCTACTCTTCAGGAACATCAGGAAAAGGGGATGAAGTTGATAAAGTGCGACAAGCCACTCAAATTGTTCGAGAAAAGCGACCTGATTTAAAAATTGAAGGTCCAATTCAATACGATGCGGCAGTCGATATGACTATAGGTAAAAGTAAAATACCTAACTCAGAGGTTGCAGGACAAGCAAGTGTACTTATTTTTCCGGATTTAAATACGGGTAATAATACTTATAAAGCGGTCCAGAGAGAAACAGGAGCGTTAGCAATTGGTCCTATGTTACAAGGTTTAAACAAACCTGTAAATGATTTAAGCCGCGGCTGTACGGTTGATGATATCATTAATACAGTAGTAATTACGGCAATACAAGCTCAAGGACTGTAAAACAGTTGCAGTATGCAAGGTTGCTACGTACATAGTAACGGAATGGTAAAGCTTAAAAAAATAGATTTTAATAATTCATCAAATATAAATATGAAAGTCCTTATTATAAATTCAGGTAGTTCATCAATAAAATACCAACTAATAGACATGCCAGAGCAAAAGGTTATTTGCAATGGAATGATTGACAGAATAGGATTAGAAATTTCAAATTTAACGTACACTACAGATGCAACCAAGCTAGAGGAGCGCTTATTAATTCCTAACCATAAAACAGGTTTGTTAAAAATTGCCAGTTTACTACTCAATGAAAACATAGGTGTTATTAACTCTACTGACGAAATTAATGCTGTTGGACATCGAGTAGTACATGGAGGCACCTTTTTTTCGAATACTACTATTATTGACCAAGACGTCAAGGACAAGATAGAGGCTTTATCAGTCTTAGTTCCATTACACAATCCAGCCCATTTAATAGGTATTAATGTAGCCGAGGAAATATTTGCTAAAGCAAAACAATTAGCGGTGTTTGATACCGCATTTTATCAGTCGATTCCAAAAGTGGCGCATAAATATGCGATTCCAAATGAGTTTTATGACAAAGATAAAATACGTCAGTATGGATTTCATGGAACAAGTCACAAATATGTTTCTGAGAAAGCGATTGCTTATTTGAGTAAAAGCAATAAATTAATTAGCATTCACCTAGGTAATGGTTGCAGTATAACTGCTATAAAAGACGGAAAAGCGGTGGATCATTCAATGGGCTTTTCTCCTTCAAATGGACTAATTATGGGTACCAGAAGCGGTGATATCGACCATTCTTTAATTTTCTATTTGATTAATACCTTAGGTTACAGTAGTACAGTAGTCAATGATATCTTGTTAAAGAAAAGCGGAATGCTTGGCTTAACTGGATTTAGTGATTTAAGAGATATTGAATCCGAGGCCGAAAAAGGTAACGTAGATTGTCAACTCGCACTAGCGATGAATGCCTACCGAATCAAGAAATTTATTGGTTCGTATACAGCGGTATTGAATGGTCTTGATGCTATTATCTTTACCGCAGGAATAGGAGAAAACTCCTCCTTTATCCGAAAATTAGTTTGTACTGATATGGACTATTATGGTTTGTATTTAGATGACGCTAAAAATGAAATACGATCTAAAGAGCTGAGAGAAATAAATAGCGAAAATGCAACTACTAAAATATTGGTCATCCCAACAAATGAAGAAATGGAAATTGCAATTCAGGTGCAACGTTTTTTTAATAATGATGCTTTATAATGTGATTTTTGATTGCAAGTGGAGCTTCAAAGGTAACGAGTACGGGCAATAAAAAGTAGTTAGTAGTACCATTAAGTTTATATTTAAATTAATAAAAACCAGTCTGAGCTAAACCAGACTGGTTTTTCTTTTTAACATTGGATTAATAATAAATTTCTACTTTTTTGTAAATAAAAAATATTTAATAAAAAATAGTTTATTGATAAAAAAGATGAAGAATAATTAAAATTGTCGCTATATATTCGCGGAATTAACTAATTAAAACTTAATTTTTAACCAATGAAGAAACAATTACTTTCATTCATTTTTGCTCTTTTCGCTTGTATAGCGTGGTCTCAGGGCAACAATGACAAGGATTTTTCTGTCTCCATTAATGGAAATAGAATTGCGACGACAGCTAATTTTAAGCAACAATTTGAAGTGCTTAAGAAAAATGCTAATAAGCAAAGTAGAACAACAGAGTATACTTTGTTACAGTTCTCAAAAACGCCTTCTTTAGAAGAGCAAGCTGAACTAAAAAATCAAGGGATTACCTTGATTAGCTATTTGTCTAATAATGCCTATTATGTGGCTTTAGATAATAAGTATTTTAATCAAAGCACCGTCTCAAAAAATATTCGAGCGATTGTGCCAATTGAGTCTAAATTTAAAATTGATCCAAGCATTACCGCTGGAACAATTCCTGATTATGCTGGAAATTCTCAGTCTGTTAAAGTAATTGTAAGTTATTTTAAAGGAATGAATGCGGCTGATTTAACTAAGGATCTAGTAACTTTGGGGATAAAATCACCCAAAAATATCACCAATTTTAATCAAGTATATCTACAAGCTTCTATTGAGAAATTGAATGATATTGCTAAATTAAATTGGGTACAGAATATCGAACTTATCGCTGCTCCAGTGGAAAGTGATAACCTACCAGGTATCAATTCACACAAAGTTAACGTATTGAGTTCCTTGATTCCAGGATTAGGCTACAACCTAACAGGGAAAGGGGTTAAAGTGGGTATTTGGGATGGGAATCTTGAAAAACACATCGACCATACAGGAAGAGTTACAAACAGAGAGTATGAATCACCATCATCTCACGGGGAACACGTTTCAGGTACGGTAGGTGGTGCTGGAATTTTAGATCCTCGTGCTAAGGGAATGGCTCCAAATGTGCAAATGTTTGGGTGGAACTTCAATACGCAATCGAATGGTTTGCCGGTTTATGTAGAAAGAGAACTTGCATTCCTAAATGATGATGTGGATCTTACGTCTAACTCTTATGGTGTTTTACTTTCATCAGGATATAATTTAGTGCGATACAATGCAAGTGATAGAGGAGATGATGATGTAACGGTTAAATATCCATCACTTTTAAATATTTATTCGAACGGTAATGCACAAGCAGCATATGCAGGTGGTTTTAACACAAGTACAAAAGCTTCTAAAAATGCATTACACGTAGCTGCAAATGAACCTACTGATGTCATAAGCTCTTACAGTAGTTTTGGACCTACCTTAGATGGTCGTCTTGTTCCACAAATTGCTGCAGTAGGATCAAGTGTATATTCATTAGATTATAACAATTCCTATCAAATAATGAGTGGAACCTCTATGGCAACTCCTGGAACTTCTGGAACAGTAGCTTTGTTATATGAAAGATATAAAAACATTTATGGAGAGAAACCTTTAGCTTCTTTAATGAAAGCTTTAGTTTCTAATACCGCTAAGGATGTTGGAAACGCTGGACCTGATTATAAATATGGTTTTGGAAACTTAAACGGTCTAAGAGCAGTTAAGGTTTTAGATAACAAAATGTTTTACACCGCTTCAGTTGCAAATGCTGCCTCTTTTGAAAAAGAAATTGTAGTTCCAGCTGGACTGGTTTCTTTAAAAGTAATGCTTGCTTATTCTGATATTGGAGCAACTCCAGGTGCTACAAACGTTCAGGTTAATGATTTAGATATCAAATTAGTTCGCAACGGACAAACTACTTTACCTTGGATTTTAAATCCTGCTCAACCCAATGCAGTGGCTACAAGAGGAGTGGATAATTTGAACAATATTGAACAAATTACGCTTGATGCACCTGCTGCAGGAACCTATAAAATCATTGTTACTGGTACATCCGTACCTTTAGCAACACAAGAATTTTCAGTGGTTTACAATTATGTTGCTCCGGAATTGGTTTTAACGTATCCAATTGGTGGTGAAAAATTCAATCCTGATGCAACAGAATACATTCGTTGGGATTACGAAGGAGAAGAACGCCTTTTTAACATAGAATATTCTAATGATGGTGGAAATACTTACACTACCATAGCATCCAATGTTCCAGCTGCTGCTAGAAATTTTGCTTGGAAAGTTCCTACCGAAATAGTTCCAAATGCTAAAATTAGAATTACTGCAGGAAGTAGAGTATCTAGTTCTACGGAGACCTTTGCGATCATGTCCGAACCTAAAAATTTAGTGATTACCCCTGCATCTTGTGGTATAGCTTCTTATAAAATGGATTGGACTGCCATTCCAGGTGCAAAATACGAGGTATTACGCTTAAACGGATTTTCTTTTGATGTAGTCGCTACGGTTACGAGTCCAACGTATACCTTTACTAATTTAACAGTTGGAGAAAATAATTGGTTTACGGTTCGTGCTATAGATATCAACTCTGGTTTAGTATCAGAAAGAGCTAGAGCAATTAATGTGGAGCCAATAAGCAAACCAGTTTTAACAGCATTAAATTTACCATTTAAAGAAAATTTTAATGATAGAAAACCGGTGAATTATACCTTATCAAAAGCTAGCACTGCGGGTTCGATAGGCTATGAGTCACAAAGTTTAGAGAGATTAGACGCTGTAAAAATGTCAGGGTCTACAGTTGCTGGATCACCACTTTGGGCAGCTACTACAGCAGCAAATGCATTTACAGCTAATCCAAATTATATCAAAAGGCTTTCTTTTTGTGAAATAGATGCTAGCAGTTTAGCTGGAAAAGCCATCCGTATGAAATTTGACGTGATTATGCAGAATAGTGTGACTACGAACAAAAACTTTTTTAGAGTTTTAGTAAATGGAGTTGCTGTTGCAAGCACGGAAGGTACTTCTGTTTATACGGGAACTACTACATCAACCACTAGAACATTAATGTATGATTTAGCAGCTTTTGCAGGAGCAAAGATTGATTTAACATTCGAAGGAGTGATGGATAATGATGCCTCTTCTACGCCAACGTACAACACGATTTTTGTTGATAACGTTGAAATATACGAAGCGAAATCTAACGACTTGGCCCTTACTTCACTTACTCCTAATGCAGGCTTGTCAGCTTCAGAAACAGTAATCGCTAAAGTTTATAACTTCTCTCCAGTAGCAGTAAGTAACGTTCCTGTTTCTTATCGTATTAACAATGGAGCAGAGGTAGTAGAAATGATCGCTGGACCTATCGCTCCATTGACTGAGGTTACTTATAATTTTGCTACGAAAGCAAATTATTCTGTTGGTGGACTTTATACGGTTGTTGGTAAAATTACACCAACAGAGGACTCCGATGCGACTAATAATTCACTTACTAGAACGGTTGCCAATAATGGTTCAGATATTTTAATGGGGAGTACAACTCTAAGTACGACTTGTTCTGCTACATTCACTGATAGTGGATCTAGGTATGGTAATTATGCCAATAACCTAAGTCAAACCATTACATTTAAACCTGCAGTTACAGGAAATAGTATCAAAGTTGATTTTACAGAATTTGCTGTAGAATCAGGATATGATTTCTTGTATATCTACAATGGAACTTCAGCAACTTCACCTTTGCTAGGAGTATTTGATGGTAATACACTACCTCCGTCATTTACTTCAACTGCAACAGGAGGGGAACTAACGTTTAGATTTACTTCTGATACAGAAGTGGTAGATAAAGGATGGGTTGCTACTATTGCATGTGTGACTAAACCTTTAATTAGAGATACTGAGATTACTTCAATAGTAGCGCCAGACTTTTTAGGTAAAAAATCAGCAACGACTGCAATCACGATTCGTGTTAACAATGTTGGACCAACTACTCGTACTAACGTGCCTGTTTATTTTCAAGTAAATGGTGGAGCTAAAGTTACGGGAGTAGTTCCTACGATGACTTCAGGCGTGTCTGTATTGTACACATTCCCAACTACAACTGATATGACTGCATTAAATGGAGTTTTTACCATTAAAGCAGGAATTGATGAAGCTGATGATAATTTAGCTAACAATAACTTAGAAAAAGTAGTTTACAATAAATTTGAACTTCCTAAGAATACCAATACCAATGGTTTTGCAATAACCTCATTGAAATGGGATAATATGGTAAACAATTCAGGTACTACGGCATACTCTGATTTTAAAAACATTAAAATTCCAGTTTACGCAGGTTATACGTACCAACCACAAGTTACTATTTCTAAACCAGAAAGGCCTATTACAAGAGATTTAACAACTAATCCTGGTGTTTTCACTATGATGGTTATAGATTTAAATGGTGATGGTAATTTGACTGATGAATTTTATGCTGGTACTTTTTGGGTAAATACCTTAAACACAGCAACTTCACCCGCGGTTGCTTCAACTACTAGTACACATAATTTTAGAAATAATTTTACTTTGGTAGGAGGTTTAACTATTCCTACAACAACAACTCCTGGAGAAAAGTTAATGCGTGTTATTCACATGTTCCGTTCTCCTAGTGAGTATTTTAATGTGGTAACAGGGCCTACTTTTGATAATTTAACAACTTCAAGAGAAGATTTTGAAATCGAGGAATATACCATTAACGTACTTCCTTTTACAGCTGCTGATGCTAGTATTGAAAGTATTAGTGCACCAACTAAATTGGGTAAAAAACCAGTTACAGTGAGTGCAGTTATTCGTAACTTCTCTAATGTGGCCATTTCTAACTTTCCAGTTGCTTATAAAGTGAATGGTGGTACTGAAGTGTCACAAACTTTTACTGGATCGATTGCTGCAGGAGCTTCTGCACCAGTAACATTTGTAACGCAAGCTAATTTAGGATTGCCTAACAATTATATAATCGAAGTCTATACAAAATTGGCAGGCGATTTAGATCCTTCTAATGATGCTAAGTCAATTTCTTATACGCATGTAACTAATGCAACTACTAATGCAGTAGGAACTTTTGACGGATTAGATGATTATGTTAGAGTAGATGCTAATACAAACTTAAATTTAACAAATACCTATACATTTGAAGCTTGGGTAAACAGAAATAATCCAACTATTTTTGGTAGAATTTTTGACAAATCAGTGGTCAATTTGTTTGTACATACAAACAATAATGCGACTTATAAGGAAAACAGTTTAGTTTTATCGATTACTACAGGAACTGGATCTTATATTCTTAACACTGGTTTAAATTCAGTACAACTAAACAAATGGCATCATATCGCTTATACGGTAACTGCTGGTAATGTCTATACCATTTATATCGATGGTGTTGTAGCACCATTTACTTCAACTGGTACTGCTGGCGCTGCTACTGCAAACGCTACTACTCCAGCCTATATTGGTGGAAATCCAACAGCAACTCGCGGATTAGACGGTAGTATTGATGAGGTTCGTATATGGAATGTTGTTAAAACACAGGCTGATCTTGTCTTAAATGCTACTACTAAATATACGGGTACCGAACCAAATTTAGTAGCTTATTATGCTTTTAATGAAGGCAATAAGCAGTTTGCTTTTGACACGACAAACAATGACAATACTGGAGTTGTTGTAAATGCAGACACAGAAGGAATGGGTTCAGGGAAATTCTGGAAAACCGCTGTGCTTTTGCAAAGTTTGGAATTGAAAGATCAACTTTCAGCTACTTATGATGCTGCAACTAAAACGTACACAATTCTTCTTAAAGACGGTATCGACATTAGAACTGCTGTTCCTGTTTTTACAGTAGGAATGAATTCTATAGCTAAAATCGGTACGGTAACTCAAGTTAGTGGTGTAACTCCTAATAATTTCACAAACGCTCTTACATTTACTGTAGAAGGAGTTGGATTTAACCAAGGTATCGTTGAAAACTATACAGTTAAAGTACTATCAGGATTAAGCGATAAATCTAGTTTAGTTGCGTATGACTTTAAAGTAGCTTCTAACCCAGGATTGGTTCAAGAGATAAATAGTGCAATTGTTGGCGAAAATGCAACTGCAACTGCAGCTTTTGGTGTTAATGTCACAAAGTTGAAGGCTACTTTTAGTATCTCTCCAGGAGCAGAGCTTTTTATTGATGGTGTGAAACAAACATCAGGAGTGACTGAGATTGATTATACTAATAGTGTTTTAGTAACAGTAGTTTCTGAAAATAAATTGTCTAGAACAAATTATATAGTAACGATCAATGCTAAAAACACGGAAGCTAAATTGGTAAACTATAGCGTACCAAATCAAATTGGAACGGCTGTTATTGATGAAGCGCAACGTACTGTTAAAATACAAGTTAATAATAATGCTAACTTAAATGGATTGATTCCTGTTTTCCAGGTTTCTACTAATGCAGTGACGCGTATTGGCACTTATTTACAAAATAGTGGAGTTACTACCTTGCGATATGCAGGACCTGTAGCTTACAATGTAATGTCTGAAAGTGGTTTGTTTAAAAACTACACCGTAACAATAGAAAGAGCGAAACCAGTTATCACCTTAACAGGTAATGCAATTGTTTCAGTACCTCAAGGTTGTACCTATACTGAGCCAGGATTCACAGCGACGGATAATTTAAATAAAAATATCACTACAGCTGTTGTTATTTCAGGTACATTAAACACAACTACAATTGGTCAATACACTCGTACGTATACGGTTAAAGATGAATTGAATAATGAGTCTTTTGTTACAAGAACTATTAATGTAGTTGCTAATCAAAAACCAGTAATTACGGCCGCAGCTAACATTAAAGTTAATAGTAGCTCAACTTCATGTGGAGCAACTGTAACAATAGTTGGAGCAACTGCAACCGACGACTGTTCAGTAGGAGCACCTACTGGAGTAAGATCAGATGGTTTAGCATTAACTGCGGTTTACCCAGTTGGAGTTACGACCATAAAATGGAATGTAATGGATAATTCAGGAATCGCTGCAGTTGAAGTACTGCAAACTGTTACTGTTGAAGACAAAACAATGCCAATAGTTTTAACTAAAAACATCACTGTTCAACTGGATGCATCGGCTAATATCACGATAACTCCTGCTAGTGTAAACAATGGATCAACTGACAATTGCGGAATTGCATTGTTAGAATTGGACAAATTAACGTTCAACTGTTCTAATGTTGGAGTGAATACAGTTACTCTAAAAGTTACGGATATAAACGGGAATATTGCTACTGCAACTGCAATTGTAACAGTTGAAAATAGCCGTCCAAATTTAATAAGAAAGCATTTTGATAATGTGATTTTCTTTGACAATAGTTCGAACAGTTTCAAAGCGTATAGCTGGTATAAAAATGGTGTATTAGTTGCCGGACAAAACAGTCAGTACTTTAAAGATACTGCTGCATTAAACGGAACTTACTATGCAGTTGGTACTCGATTGGATGGATCATTAGTGACTTCTTGTCCTTTGATTTTTTCATCTTCAATTGTACAAGACGTAATCAATATTGCACCTAATCCAGTAAAAGCAAATGCAACGTACCAATTAACGACTAATGTTGCTACCGGTAATCTTGCAAATGCTCGTGTAACGGTAATAAGTATCCTTGGAACAGTATTAACTGATAAGGTTATGGATAAAAGTTCAATTGATCTAATTGCACCAAGCGTTGAAGGTATTTATATTGTGAAATTAACTTTGACAAACGGTAAATACTTTACTAAAAACCTATTGGTTAAAAATTAATAAAATGATTTAGAGTATGAAGTCCTCATTCAATAAGAATGAGGATGGATTATTCTGATAGTAAAAACAAAACACGTATGAAATTTGATATTAAATATATCCTTGGATTGGCAGTATTGTTACTGTCTACAGGAATGAATGCCCAATTTTATGTTGGTGTACAATCGGGAATTGCAAATTTGCAATCGGATGCAAAAGGTACGGTAGCAGGCAATAGATTAGGTGGCACCTTAAAAGCAGGTTATATCTATGGTTTGACCAATCATATTGGTATTGGTGCTGGTGCTGAAATCGCGCAGTACCGACAAGAAGTTTCTTTTGGTAGAGCAACTGCTACCTTAACTAATTTTGAAGTGGATCAAACTGGCTCGGCTTTTGGTTACAATGTAAGCTCTGTTAATTATAACGAAAAGCAAACAGTAACTGCAGTTCAAATACCACTTTTTTTGCAATACAAAACTACTATTAATACAGGAGTTGATTTCAATTTTAGAGCCGGTGTGAAATATTTTCTGCCTCTGAGCTATAAGATTGAAGCTTCGGCTGCCTCTGTAAGTGGTACAGGATACTATCCTGATGTAAACTTAACTATTGATAATTTGCCAGAATTTGGTTTTGGAACTCAACCTAATTATGCTGCTTCTGGTGAGTATAAAACTAAAGGTGTCTTGATGAGTACTTTTGAACTAGGATTTACTTTTAAGTTATCTGAGAAGAATGCATTATACACCGCTATGTTTTTAGACAGTGGCTATGGTTCGATACTTGATCAAAAGCAAAATGAATCTTACATAGGTTACAATCCTTCTGCCGTTACTAATAGAAAAGCAAACGGATTGTATAGTACAGATAAAAATACTACTGTAAAACCAGTTGCATTTGGTCTTACGGTTGGATTGAATTTTCAATAAAACTAATTCTTAGCTGCTTTTTTTAAAGCGTTTAAACTTAGTTTGAAAATACTATTAATTAGAGACTACCTATTTTAGGTAGTCTCTTTTTTTATACAGCAATTCGAAAGCAGGTATTTTTTAAACTTCCGAATAACACAGAAATTGAAATTTTAAGTTTTGGAATTTCCAATTAATGATAGGCAATTTAGTAGCTCTATTTTTTACTCACTTTATCAGTTGTATTTCTTTATTTATTCCGAAATTGCAGCAATAACCAAAATCAAACCAGTAAGGACATGAAAAAAACAGTATTACTAGCTATACTATTAAACGGTTGTTCCCTTTTTGCACAAGTGAGCGAAGAACAAACAATCAAAGGAATTTACAAATCAGCCTTGACAAATGGAAAATGCTATACTTGGCTAGACCATTTATCTAATCAAATAGGATCTCGTTTATCAGGGTCTACGAACGCAGATAAGGCAGTTGTTTATACCAAAGCACAATTGGAGTCCCTAGGTTTCGACAAAGTGTATTTGCAAGAAGTTATGGTGCCTAAATGGGTTAGAGGCGAAAAAGAAACGGCCTATATCTTGAACAATAAAACCAAAATTAATGTACCAATATGTGCCTTGGGAGGATCGATTGCTACTGCTAAAAACGGACTAACGGCTGAGGTGATCGAAGTACAAGGAATAGAAGAATTAGCACGCTTAGGCAGTCAATTGAAAGGTAAAATTGTTTTTTACAACAGACCCATGAACCCTGAAAATATAGCAACATTTACGTCGTATAGTGGTTGCGTAGATCAACGTTCTGCTGGTGCTCGTGAAGCGGCTAAATACGGTGCTGTGGGTACGATCGTACGTTCCATGAATATGAGATTGGATGACTTTCCACATACAGGAGCAATGGGATATGGCGATTTGCCAATGTCTGAATATATTCCTACCGCCGCAATAAGTACTAATGGTGCCGAATTATTATCGAAAACGTTAAAATCAAATCCTAATTTAAAGTTTTACTTTAAACAATCTTGCCAGCAGTTGGAAGATGTTTTGTCGTATAATGTAATTGGAGAAATGACAGGAACGGAGCATCCCGAAAATATTATGGTTGTAGGTGGGCATTTAGACTCTTGGGATTTAGCAGATGGTTCGCAAGATGATGGCGCTGGAGTAGTGCAAAGTATGGAAGTAGTTAATATTTTTAAAAACATAGGCTACAAACCTAAAAATACCTTACGAGTGGTGTTGTTCATGAATGAGGAGAACGGAAATAGGGGAGGTATCAAATACGGTGAGCTAGCTACTAAAAACAAGGAGAAGCATATTTTTGCTTTAGAGAGCGATTCAGGCGGATTTAGTCCGCGTGGGTTTTCTTTGGAATGTAATGATGCTAATTTTGACCGGATTTCAAGTTGGAAATACCTTTTTGAACCGTATTACGTGCATAGTTTCGTAAAAGGCCACAGTGGTACTGATATTGGACCAATAAAAGGCAACCCATTAGTAAAAGCGGGCTTGCAACCCGATTCTCAACGTTATTTTGATTACCATCATGCAGCCAATGATACGTTTGAATTTGTAAATAAAAGAGAATTGGAATTAGGCGCTGCTACTATGGCTTCACTAATTTATTTAATTGATCAAAACGGTATTGTGGAGTAAGCAGTGTTAGCAATATATTGAAGGTGTTACCCTCACAGTTTATTCTCGTTTGAAAGAAATTGTGAAAGTAGCACCTTCATTTATTTTACTTTCTACCTTTATTTGCCCACCTAAACTAGTGATGTGATTGTAAACCAAATATAATCCAATACCATTACTATCTTGGTTATTATGAAATTTTTCATAAAGCCCAAATATTTTATCTTTTACCAAATCCATATCAAATCCTATTCCCTCATCTGAAAATAGGAGCTGTTTTATTCCATTAACTAGTGTAGTTTTAATCGTAATTACAGGAGCGCTATCGGATTTAGCATATTTAATAGAGTTGGTAATCAAATTTAAAAACACACTTTGTAAATAACTCGGATTGAAATTAATGGTATCAAATGCGCTAAAATCAACGTTGATTATTGCTTTTGAGTCCTGTACAAGTGAGTTGATTGAGCTTAAAACAATGTCGAGAGCATCTTGCAAGTTAATGACCTCAATTTGTGTATTCAAACTATCATTTTCAATCAGTTGATCAATGGAGTTGTTAAGCGTGTGTTTTAAGTTTTCACTCGTAAGTTTTAAAATATTTACTAATTCTAGCGTTTCGGGATCTTGGATGGTTCCTACATCAATGAGGCTAAAAACGGACAGCATATTATTCACTGGTGATTTTAAATCATGTGATGTTTTGCGCGAAAATAAGGTAAGTTCTTTATTGATTTGTGTTAATTTGGTTAAAAGGAAATTGCGTTCCTCTTCAATTTTCTTTTTATGCGTAATATTTTTGGCAATGGCATAGACTAACTTTTCTGATTCTACAGGCATCGAGGTCCAAGACAACCAAACAATCTCTCCTTTTTTAGTAAGGTAGCGATTTTCAAAATTTAATAGTGGATTGTTCTTGTAGACTTGCTCTCTAGTTTCAATTGTAATTTTTAAATCTTGTTCGTAAACAAAACTACTTATTGGTCTGGAATAAAGCTCCGCTTCAGTAAAACCTAAAGTTTGGGAAACAGCGGGATTTATTCTCTTGAAGTATCCATCAAATCCAGCGATACAGATAAAGTCAGCTGAAATATTAAAGAAATTATCAAAGTTGTAATCGAGCTCGGGTTCAGTAGTGTTTTTAGTTTTATTCATTTAAAAAAGGGGCTAATTACTGTTAAAAATAAAAGTTAATTTATTGACTTTGTAAATGATAAGTAAAACGGTACAAACAAATTTAGTCAAATCTAACAATTTATTTCCAATTTAAAATTGGATATAAAAAATAAATAGATTTGGGAATTGACATAAAAAAGGCCGTTGTAAAACAACAGCCTAATAATTTGTAAGGTAGTAATTTAAATTTTAAAAATCCCTCCAAATGCGATAAGTCTTTGTAAAAAGAAGAAGTCTTGTGAAGCCTTGTCATCATTGCTTTTGGTCGTTTTAATATCTTGCATATTGATATATCCTCCTTTTATTTCACCTTGTACATAAAAATGCTTGAAAAAAGTTAGATTTAAACCCGCTTTTAATGAGGTTCCAAAACCAGAAACGTGAAAATCATCATGCCTTTCTTTTCCTAATAGCGTTGCATTAGTCTTTGGATATAGCAAGCCAAAACCAACACCCTCAGTCAGGTTCACTTGAATTTTATCTGTATTCGTTATTCTAAAAAGTGATGAAATATCATCATGTCTAGAAATCTCCGTATTCACGTAGTTCAAACCGTCAGTATGTTCGAATTGCAAGAATTTGTCGGTTATTTTAATACTATTGGGTTGTCCTACGATTAACTCATCATAGGTACCAGGGTTGGGATAAAAGCCATTGATTTGCGCTACTTGATCTTGTTTTAGTACATATTTCATGTGATCCACTCCAATAGCGATGCTGTAATGATCGTTTACGAAATATCCCATTCTAAAATTAGTTTGTGGGATTGTCATTCTTGCAGGATTAACATAATCAATGTGCCAACCTTTAGGTTTGTCTTGAGCAACGGCATTTTCAAGTGTAAAATTATAATCCTTACCCGTAAAGGTAATATCTGACTTGCTATAGCTTTCTCGATTTCCTCCCCATGACACGAAAAACTTTCCTTTGTTATGTGCCGTGTATCTTTCTTGTATTTTGATTTCTTCTTGAGCCACCATACTATTTGAAACCAATAGGGCTAGGAATGCTGCGTATGTAAATATATTTTTCAATGAATGATTGATAAGAAATTAAAACTGATTTATAGTTTGTCTAATAGCAACTAGTTTTTTCATTAAGGATTCAAAATAATCTAAGTGAAGCATGTTAGCACCATCACTTTTTGCATTAGCGGGATCAAAATGAGTTTCTATGAATATACCGTCTACACCTACGGCGATTCCTGCTTTGGCCACCGTTTCAATCATGTCAGGGCGTCCACCAGTTACACCTATCGTTTGGTTGGGTTGTTGTAGCGAGTGTGTTACATCTAATACCGTAGTTGCATATTGTTGCATGGTTGGGATGCCACGGTAATCTACGATCATATCTTGGTATCCAAACATGGTACCACGATCCGTAACCATTACATTCTCATTCTGGCAATCTAAAACTTTTTGTACGGCGTGTTTCATACTTTCCGGGCTCATAAATTGCCCTTTTTTTAAATTCACCACTTTTCCAGTGTTGGCAGCAGCCACTACTAAATCAGTTTGACGTACTAAAAAAGCAGGAATTTGAAGAATGTCCACATATTGTGCAGCCATCGCAGCATCTTCATTAGTATGAATATCTGTCACCGTTGGCACATTAAAAGTTTCTGAAACTTTTCTCAAAATTTTTAAGGCTTTCTCGTCACCAATACCAGAGAAACTATCAATTCTCGAACGATTTGCTTTTTTGAATGAGCCTTTAAAAACGAAAGGTATTTTTAAATCATCGGTAATACCTACCAATTTTTCGGCAATTCGCATTGCCATTTCTTCACCTTCAATGGCACAAGGACCTGCTAATAAAAAGAAATTACCGCTATCTGTGTGTTTAATTTGTGGAATATGTTGTATGTTCATAGTGTGTTATTTTGGAGTTGCAAAGGTAGTTATGATTTACGATTTACCCTTTACGATTTAACTTTTTTTATAGAGAAGGAGTTAGTTGTTAGGAGCTCTTTCCTGCTATCCGCTTGAATCTTGCTGTTTTTAAAGAAAAAACAGCAAGGATACCGCTACTATCAGGGCTAACTACACAGTAAAAACGCGTCTTATTTTTTTATGGTAAGCCCCACAGGTACTAGCAAAGCACCTTTTTCATAACAGTTCATATACAGTTTAATTGCATTTTTTTGTCCAACCCATTGTATTTCATAAACATCAAGAAATCCAGCTCCCATTTCACTTCTTTTAGTCGGAAAAGGGCAACAGCTTTCAACTTTAGTATAGGATATTTTTTCGCCATTAGGTCCAGCCAAAGCATTTAAAAAACGCGCTTGATTAATAGTATCGTTCCGCGTGCTCATAAAAAAAACATTAATTGGATAATCTTTGTCGTAGCCGTATTTTTTATCTTTACTATATTCACTAAGTAAAAAAGTGCTGCTATTAATCAATCGGGGAGTTGGTGCATTGTCATCTATATTTTTAATAGAAGATTTTGTACTTACACAAGAAGCAGTAAGTACTATAAGAGAGAGAAACGCTATTATTTTTTTCATTTTTAGTTTGTTTATTTCGCAGTAGTTAGTTCAACAATTCCTTGGGTTGAAAAGTTTAAAGAACAAATATAGTTAGAACTTTATTGCTTCAGTTGGAACATAAAAAAAATCTTTAAATTTTGACTACTAAATAAAAAAGGAAGGTAAATAATAGGTTCGTAAGCTTCTTTTAAATTGTCTCGCTATATATAATTTAATTTCTGTACTATTTTAATTATAATAATGGTTGTCTTTTTCAAATTTATATTATCTTTAGTAAACATTTAATGTAAGCAACGATTTGTGACTTATAATACTGATTATGGAAGAAAAAAAGCTCTCTTATGAAGCTCTAGAAAAGAAAGTAACAGCCTTGGAACAGGCTGCAGCTGCCTTGGAGTTGGATAGAACGGATTTGGAGAGTGTCAATGAGCCAAAGGATGTAGCTATTCAAGAAGACATCCATTTCTGTATTTTCGAAAGAATTACTGATGCTTTTATAGCGCTTGATGCCAATTGGTGTTATACGTACATGAATAAAAAGGCAGCCGAATTGTTGGGCTGCAATGCTAATGATGTCTTAGGTAAATGCGTGTGGGATGTATTCCCAAAGGCTGTAGACTTAGAGTTTTACGATGCGTATCACAAAGCATTTGAAGACCAAGAATACATTTGTATGGAACAATATTATCCAAATTATGAATTATGGTTTGAAAATCACATCTATCCTTCCCCCAATGGTATTTCTGTTTTCTTTAAGGATATAACTGAAAAGAAGACTGTATCTCAAGAATTAGAGCGTAGCGAACAAAAATTTAGAGCTTTGGTCAAATACAATCAAGAAGTAATTTCAGTATTTGATCGCAATAAAGAAGTAATATTTAGGTCAGAAGCTGCCTTAAAAATTACAGGATATTCCGCAGAGGAGCTTAGCGTTTTATCATTGTCAGCATTTATTAATCCTCCTTTTTTAGAATATTATAACGATAAATTCCAAGTTGCATTTGATAAGCCAGATGAAGTAATTAGTGTTTTACTTCAAATTATACACAAACAAGGACATTTAATTTGGTTAGAAGGTACCTTAGTCAATAAACTGCAGGATCCCGCTGTGCAAGGAGTAATTTTGAATTGTAGAGATGTTACGGCTCGAATTGAGGCAAAGGAAATTTTATTTGCTGAGCGAACAAAGTTTTTAAATATAGCAGCTACCTCTCCTGGAATGATTTATTCGATGCGACAAAAAAAGGATGGAACTTTTTGTTTTCCCTATGCTAGTAGCGCCATGAAAGCCTTGTGTGGTTATACTTTTGAAGAAGTAGATAAAGATCCTAACTTAGTATTTTCAAGTGTACATTTTGAAGATATTTCGCTTTTGTTAGAAAAAATCATTACTACAAAAACTAAGTTTGTCCCCTTACAACATGAGTATCGTTACAGACACCCAAAAAAGGGACTGATTTGGCATGAAGTAAATTCGCTGCCTGTACGTGAGCCTGAGGGTACTGTTATTTGTCATGGGGTGATAACGGATATTACCGATAAGGTAAATGCAAATCATAAGGTTTTAAAAGCAAATAGATTGTATCAATTTATTAGCCAGATCAATCAAATGATTGTAAGGACAAAAGATCAAGAGACGTTATTTAAAGAAGCGTGCACAATTGCTGTAGACTTCGGTAAATTTAAAACGGCCTGGATTGGCCTGGTAAATCCAACTACCAAAAAGATTGATCATGTAATGATTGCAGGTGACGATGAACAATATTTGGAACAAGTACCCTTGACCGAAAATTACATCAATCAATTTGGTACTGGTCCTTGTTTTACAGCCATAAACAGTGGGAAATATGTGGTAAGTAATGACATTGAGACCGATGCAGTTATGGCGCCATGGAGTACAGAAGCGCAGAGTAAAGGTATTAAATCTATGATTGCATTACCAATCATCACATTTGGACGTGCGATTGGTTCTTTTGCCTTTTATGCTGAAGAAAAAGATTTTTTTGATACTACCGAAATCTCATTACTAAGAGAAGCTACAGGTGATGTAGCTTTTGCTTTGGAAATTTTCGAAAAAGAAAGGTTAAGAAACGAGACAGAAAAAGAGTTGGTAGAAAGCGAACGTAGGTATCACACGTTAGCAGAAGTTTCTCCTGTTGGAATATTCCGTTCTGATTATTATGGTAATATCACTTTTGTTAACTCGAATACAGTAAAAATTCTGGGGTTGAGTCATGTCGAAATTATTGAGCAAGGTTGGTTTCATGCGGTACACGAAGCTGACCGCGAAAATTTACGCGTGCTGTGGGATGAGCTAATTCGTACTGGGGCTGAACAACATATTGAATTTAGATTTGTGCAGCCTAATCAAAATTGCATTTGGGTTTTAGGTACTGCCGTAGCCGAAAAAGATGCAAGTGGTACAGTGGTGGGTTATATTGGTACAATGACTGATATTACCATTCATAAAATTATTGAGCAAGAATTAAGAGTATCTAATGAGCGATTCGAAAAAATTGCTTCTACCACAAATGATATTGTTTTTGAACTTAATTTGGAAGATGGTACAAGTTGGCATAACAAAAGTTACAATGAGATTTTAGGTTTTTATGATGATGAATCCTCTCCTGCTGAAAATCAAAAGTTGTGGCGTTCTCGTTTGCATCCTGATGATAAGAGGAGAGTTATTGACTCATTTGAATTAGTTGTTGCTGAAAAGAAAAATTATTGGGCGGCAGAATTTAGATTTCTAAAAAACGATAATACTTATGGCTATTTTTATGAGCGAGATATCATTATTCGAGACGAAAATTTAGTTCCGATAAAGATATTGGGTTCCATGTTAGATATTACCGAAATCAAAAAAGCTGAGGAAGAGTTCAAGAAAGTAAATACCAGATTAAAAGGGGTGTTTGATGCCTTACCTGATTTACTATTTGAGATTAGTGGTGAAGGAATAATCGTGAGTTATCATTCTCACAGTGATAACTTATTGACGACACCGTCTAAATATTTTATTGGAAAAGAGTATAGAGAAATTTTGCCTTTACATGCTGTGGAAGTGATAGATTTAGCAATAATCGAGGCATATGATAAAGGAATTTCAACCGGCAAGCAATATTGGTTAGAGTTGGAATCAGGTATCCATTGGTTCGAATTATCGATTTCAAAATTAGATGCTAAAAAGTTTAAGGAAACGCTGTTTATTTGTTTGTCAAGAGATGTAACAGCGACCAAAAATATTGAAGAATCATTACTGAGAAGTAAAAAAAGATACCGAGGATTATTAAGCAATCTTGAAGCGGCAATAATTGTATACAGACCAGATAAAACAATATTGACTAGTAACGATAAAATACTAGAGCTCCTTAATACTACCATTGATAACAAAGATGATTTAAAGAACTTAATCGAAAGCTTAACTTATGTAGATGAAAATAAGAAGAAAATCCTAACCGATGATCATGTAGTCAATCAAATTCTTCGTACTAATGAGCCAATTAAAAACTTAACTGTTGGTATCAATGCCGGAAAAAGTAAAAAAACTATTTGGGTTCAAATGAACGGTTTTCCGCTTTGGGATGAAAACGGAACTATTGTTGAAATTGTATTAAGTGTGATTGACATTACGAAGCAAAAAGTAATGCAAAATGAAATTAGAAAGGCTAAGGATCAAGCTGAATTTGCTAATAAAGCAAAAACACAATTTTTGGCTAACATGAGCCATGAAATCCGTACGCCTCTAAATGGTATTATTGGGTTTTCTTCTTTGTTGAAAGAAAAAAATCCTAAAAAGGTTCGAAAACAGTACATCAATACGGTCAATGAGTCTGCCAATAGTTTAATGCGAATCGTAAATGATGTTCTTGATTTTTCAAAAATTGAATCGGGTACTGTTGAACTAGATATCGAAAAAGTTAACCTATACGATCTTTGCAACAAAGCAATTAATTTGTTTATGCAACAAGCAGCCCAGAAAAAAATAGTCCTTTCCTTCGAATTTGATAAAGAGATTCCGGAATGGGTGATGGGTGATGAGGTAAAGCTGAAACAAATAATAGTAAATTTAGTAGGGAACGCACTTAAATTTACGGAACGAGGAGAGGTTTTATTTACTGTCAAACTAGTTCCAAAAAGCAACGAAGATCAGGTACAAGTATTGTTCTCTGTAAAGGATACCGGAATCGGAATCAAATCTCACAGTAATAGCAAAATTTTCAAATCCTTTGTTCAAGAAGATAATTCAACGAGTAGAAAGTTTGGAGGAACAGGTCTAGGTTTGTCTATTTCCAATCAGTTACTTGATTTAATGGGTAGCCAATTAGAGCTGAAGTCAAAAGTAGGTGTTGGTAGTGAATTTTTCTTTACTGTCGCATTTAAAAGTTTTTTAAATGCGACAAGTACAGCTGTAGGTGCAACTATTATTAACGATCCAATTGCTTTACAACTTTTAAACGTTAAGACTGTTTTGTTGGTGGAAGATAACAAAATCAATATGTTACTTGCTCGTACTTTACTAAAGAAAATAATGCCTAATTGTGAAATACATCAAGCCTTAAATGGTGAATTAGGAGTGGAGAAATGTAAGTTGGAGAAAATTGATGTTATTTTTATGGACATACAAATGCCGGTCAAAAACGGTTATGAAGCAACAGCAGAAATTAGGCAGCTTGAAGGCTACAAAAATGTGCCTATAATTGCTTTAACAGCTGGGATCCTAGTAGGAGAGAAAGAAAAATGTTTTGAAGCTGGTATGGACGATTACCTTTCTAAACCAATTATTTTTGCCGACTTGGAGCGAGTGGTTTCTAAATGGTGTTCGGTATAATTCAGGTGTTGATTAGTCAAATAACAAATTTGAATGCACCACGTCTCTGTCCGTTTTTTGCAATTCTTAGCTGTTTGGGTTTGTCTTTAATTTGTTTTCCATTTTAGTATTTCATTTTTGTGCGCCAACCTCTTCCGCTTCGTTTTGGTAACTATTCATCAGTTATTTTTTTATATTCGGGTATTCCCATTTTTAATTCGGCTATAATGGAACAACCATGATTTTTGGCACTAGTTTTCTGAATTGAATTATGATTTAGTTTGTACACTTTTCGATTTCTATTTCGGCTATGCTATTAAAAGGTAAAAACACAATAATACCAACAATTCCAATTAGGAATCCTATTTAATAAGTAGTAAATTTTCATCTATTCTATTTTTATTTTTTTTGAAGTTAAAATTACCGCTGGCACATTTATAAAATGAAATAGGAACAACTTAGTTTCTTGGTTAAGATTTCAGCTATTTTCTACGATGCATTTCACTTTAGTTCACAAATAAGAACAGTACTTGATCGCAAATACATTTTTTTTCAACTAATATAGCAATAAATGTTTTGGCTTGAAATGAGAGCTTTAGCAGCTACATGTGAAGGCGATTTATACTTGAATTTTTAGTTGAAAGCTCGAAATGTAACATTTCTCACATTCAGAAAAATATAACTGTCCTATCTTTGCCGTAAATAAAATATAATTATGGATTTAATTTATCAAACATGGCCTTGGTACGTATCGGGTTTTATAATTGGTTTAATCATGCTAACCCTAACTTATTTCGGTAAAAGCTTCGGAATGTCGTCTAACCTTCGTTCTATGTGTAGTATCATGGGTGCGGGAAAACGAACTGCTTTTTTTGACTTCGATTGGAAATCACAACGTTGGAATTTACTAGTAGTCTTGGGTGCAATGCTTGGAGGTTTTGTAGCCGTGAACTTTATGAGTGACCCATCTAACGTAGCCATAAACCCGAATACTATTGAGCAATTAGCTGCCTATGGAATTGATGCTCCTAATGGTAAACTTGCACCTGATTTACTTTTTGGGCAACAAGTTTTTGAATCTCCAAAAGGACTTATCATCTTGCTTGTTGGTGGTTTACTAATTGGTTTTGGTACGAGATACGCTGGTGGTTGTACTTCAGGGCATGCGATTTCGGGCTTGAGTAATTTACAACTCCCTTCCTTAAAAGCAGTTATTGGCTTTTTTATTGGTGGCTTACTTATGGCCTACTTAATTTTCCCCTTAATTTTTTAAACTATGAAAGTAATAAAATATATACTAGTAGGTTTTGTATTCGGAATCGTTTTAACAAAGTCCGAAGCTATTTCGTGGTACCGTATTTATGAAATGTTTCAGTTTCAATCGTTCCATATGTACGGTATCATTATGACGGCTGTAGTTACAGGAGTAATCGGTATTCAAATTATAAAAAGAAACAATATCAAAGATATCGATGGTTTACCTATTGTGATAGCAGATAAAGAAAAAGGAAATGCGCGCTATTTAATAGGAGGTACACTCTTTGGTTTAGGTTGGGCTTTAGTAGGTGCTTGTCCAGGACCCATTTATATTTTAATTGGTGCCGGATTTACAAGCGTTATAATTGTATTAGTAGGCGCTTTACTTGGCACCTACATTTATGGGGTTGTGAAAAGTAAATTACCTCATTAAATCCCTATCGACTAGCTTACTGCCTAGCATTTTCTAGAAGGAAAATGCTAGGCATTTTTATTTAAAAACAATACTCCTTTAACGATTAAATATTGCGCTACCAAGTACGTAGACATTATTAGGATGGAACTTAGTTCTAATTTTTGATAAAACTTATCGAATGCTAAGATGCTATCCGAAGCCACAAAAATAACTGCTCCTATTAAAATGGAATATGCTGCCTTTTTGTCCCAAAGAAAGAAGCCTTTGAATGCAAATAAAAGCATTGTAGATAGCACTAAAGCGTACACAAATACTGGAATTTTTAAGTCACCTAAAGTGGGTATCAACAGGAATAACATCATCATTAAGTAGCTAATTATAACTGTAACTCCAATCCAAAAAACAGCTGTAGTTTTCGTGTTTTCTCTCTTTATTTGTTTGGTGAAAAGCAGTATGTACACCAAATGAGAGACTAGAAAAGAGACTAATCCTATGATAAAATAGATTTCAGCGCGATCAGCAAAAAGTAATACACCATCTCCAATCCATGAAAAAAACAAAGCAGTAAGTAAAAATTTTTTGGTCTTAAAATGAGCAGCTTTCCAGACTGCTAGTATCAAAAAAGAAATTAAAAACGGCTTCATAAACCACGCAATTTCGGTTTGACCTAGCACTATTAGTAGCAGGTAAAGGATACTTATTCCAATATAAGTTTGTAAAAGTGATGTAGATTTCATGATTAAGTAGTACTAATTGATACTAGTGTTTCCTTTTCCTTAAATTCAGTAGTTACAAAATAAAGAGAAACAGCAAATGAAAGCAGTAGATAAGTTGTAATTACATAATTAGATGCTTGGAATAAACTGTTTAAACCAAACCAATCTCCAAAATAGAATAAGATACCTAACCCTAAAAAGAGACGTAAAGTTTCCCAGTAAATAGCGTATTTACTTTTATCCATTAATTCGGTATAGCTGTAAATCGTTAAGAAAATAAAAAAGCCGTAAACGAAAAGGTTGGGCACTCCAATGCTTCCAATATTGCTAAACAAGTACGCTGCAAAGGCCAATGTGATTAAAGATTGAACCACAGCCCAAACGGTCATTTTAGTTGAATTTTCAGCGCCATACTTCTGAAAATTATACACATCGCTAATTTTATTCACGGGATATTTAACTTCAAAGTTCTCAGGTCTCCAACCGGTAGGTTTAAACCAAATAGTAAATTTGTCTTGCCATTTTTCAGCTCTCCATGCATCAGATAGGAGGAGTCCAAGATGCTGAAAATTGATTTTAATAGGATTCCATGTTGCTGCAGGTCTCGTAATACCATATACGGGAGGAACAGCTTCTAATTCGTCTTGAAAAGTTCCAAACCATTTATCCCAAATAATGAAAATTTGCGAGTGGTTTTTATCGATATATTCTGGATTTATAGCATGGTGCACTCTGTGGTGGGAAGGAGTAACAAGAATGTGCTCTAAAACCCCCAGCTTTTTGATGTGCTTCGTGTGGTACCAAAATTGTAGAAAAAGTTGAATGAGAAGCGTAATGATGATCACTTTTGCAGGTACTCCAAGTATAGCTGCAGGAATGAGTATAAACGTAAATAAATTAACGAAAGTAGATATAGATTGTCGTAAAGCGCAAGCCAAATTAAATTCTTCACTACTGTGATGTATGGCGTGCTTATTCCAGAAAAAATTAACTTGATGTGCAATGCGGTGATTCCAATATCCGTAAAAATCAATGATTATAAAAGCTAGGATATAGGTGTTAGCATTTGATTCTAAACTAAACAATGCTATTTTTGACACCATCCAATCATAGGAGATAAAAGTAATACTAAGTCCCATCACATCTTTTAATGCATTGGTTATTCCTGAACTTACACTTGACACGCCATCCATTAAAGGAACGCTATCCTCGCCTTTATATTTACCGTATATTTTTTCGATAATAATTAAAAGCAGGAAAACAGGCATGGCAACAACGAGTATTTTACCGTATTCTTCCATAAAAAAAACATTCTAATTTATTCAAATATAGAATAAAATAGAATGTTTTTAAAGTATCGACTGTTATAATGCCTATAAATCCTAAAAAAACAGTGTTGTTTAGATTATCTCTGCACTTAATCCAGCTTGTAGCAATGAGGTACATTGCGGTTTTAATTTGTCTAAAGGTCCCGTTTTTACGGTACACTTCCCGTTGTAGTGAACAATTAGTGAACATTGCTCTGCTTGCTCAGGTGTGTGCTCACATACGCGCATGAGCGTGTCAATTACATGATCAAATGTATTGACATCATCATTGTAAACTACAATTTCGTTATTAATAGTAGGTACTTCTCTAGTACTTACCTTTTCTCTTATTTTTTCTTTAGTACTCATCTTTTAGGTTTTTGTACTTTGGTTATTAATAAAAAGTTATACGCTAATTTACGTATTTTAATGATGTCCAGTTGTTTCTTACGAACTTTTTAACATACGTTAATCCCTTGTCAGTGCAACACGCATCAATTGCAGGAATGTCTTCCTCATAAAATCCACTTAATAAAAGTGTTCCTTTTGGATTTAAGCAGTTAACATAGCTTTGCATATCCTTCAAAAGGATATTTCGGTTAATGTTAGCAATTATTAAATCATATTTTTGGTCAACTAATAACGAGGCATCGCCTTCGTAAACCGTCAGGTGTTTACAATTATTGCGTTCTCCATTTTCGATTGAATTCAAGTAGCACCAATTATCTATATCAATGGCGTCAATAGGTTGGGCTCCTTTCATTTCAGCTAAGATTGCTAAAATTGCAGTTCCACATCCCATGTCTAATGTTTTCATTCCAGTCACATCTGTTTCTAGTAAATGTTGAATCATCATGTGTGTAGTTTCATGATGACCTGTACCAAAACTCATTTTTGGCTCGATTACAATATCAAATTCAGCTTCCGTTTTTGGATGAAAAGGAGCACGCACATGGCATTTACCATCTACGTCAATAGGTTCAAAGTTTTTCTCCCATTCTTCATTCCAATTCACTTGTTCAATTTCGGCAAAGGTGTAATCGATTGTAAATTCTTCCGATTGTAAAATTTGGATATGCTCCAGAATATTTTCATCCCACAACTCCTTTTGTACAAAGGCAGAAATACCGGTTTCTGTCTCTGTAAAGCTTTCAAAAGCAGTTTCCCCTAGTTCAGCAATTAATATTTCAGAGCCCATTTCTCTTGGCTCAATGTTAAAATGATAACCTATATAGCTATTTGACATGTATTATTTTTTTGCAAAGGTAACAATCGCTATTTAAATCGCATTTGTAATTTATATTTTATTTTACATTTGCATTACAACACTAGCCAAATGAAAAATACATACGTACTTCTGTTTTTACTATTCTTTACGGTTGGATTTGCTCAAGTGAGCATCAAACCGACTAAACACGACAATGACTTAAAATTATCTGCATTGCCTTATTACAGTTTTGGAAAAGGTATTGGGATTACGTCTCCAGATAGTTTGTACCAATTAAATATTCGTTTCAGAATGCAAAATCGGGTTACTTATATCCAAAACGAAGATGATCATGCGGCTTATGACGGTCAAATACGACGTTTACGATTGCGGTTAGATGGTTACGTAGGAAATCCCAAATTTCTTTATGCTGTCCAATTGTCTTTCGCTCCAGGAGATGTAGGAGAGATCAAGGAGGGCGAAAATATTAATATTATTCGTGATGCCGTTGTTTTTTATCGACCAAACAAACATTGGAATTTAAGTTTTGGACAAACTAAATTGCCAGGAAACCGTCAGCGTGTCAATTCATCTGGCGGATTACAGCTAACTGATCGTTCGATCAACAACGCAAAATTTACAATTGATCGAGACTTTGGGTTTCAGGTTCACAATATTAATGAATTTAAAGATCGATTCTCGTATAATTTTAAAGCAGCACTTTCCACAGGCGAAGGACGAAATTTTACTAATAATCCGGATGCTGGTGTTGCCGTTACGACTAAAGTTGAGTTAATGCCGTTAGGAGCTTTTACAAAAGACGGAACCTATTTTGAAGGTGATATTGTTAGAGAGCAAAAACCCAAACTGCTTATTTCAGGTGCTTTTCAGCAAAATAATCAAGCCAAACGGGCACAAGGGCAATTAGGAAATGACTTGTTTGAAGCTCGTACCATGAAATCGCTGCTGTTGGATGCAATGCTAAAATACAACGGTTGGGCAGCAATGTCAAGTTATATGTCGAGAGTAACGCCAAAAAATGCTGTTACTGTTGATCCCAACGATAGTACCCAATCGAATTTTGTTTTCGTAGGAGCTGGTTTTGATCATCAGTTGAGTTATATTTTTCCTTCTAATTATGAAATCATCGGTCGTTATTCTACTCAAACAGTAGGGAAGGACATCAGAGCTTTGGCACCTAATACCAAACAATATTCGTTTGGTGTTACTAAATACATTTGGGAACACACCTTTAAATTACAAACAGAATTAACTTTTGATACTCTGAGTTATATCGACGGTTCAAAAAAGAACAATTGGTATTTGCGTTTTCAAGTTGAGATAGGGATATAAAAAAAGCGGTGATAATTCACCGCTTTTTATTTGCTATAATTTATCGTTTAGATTGCTGTTACAATTGCAACGAAATCATCTGCTTTTAGTGCTGCTCCACCTATTAATCCACCATCTACATCGGGTTTCGAGAAGATTTCTTTGGCGTTTTCAGGTTTTACACTTCCACCGTAAAGTATCGATACGTTTTCGGCAATGTCTTTACCAAATGCTTTCAAAACGGTTTCTCTAATGAATTCGTGCATTTCTTGTGCTTGATCTGGAGATGCTGTTTCACCTGTTCCAATGGCCCAAACCGGTTCGTAAGCTAAAACGATTTTATCCCAATCTTTTGCCTCAATATGAAACAAACCATCTTTTAATTGGTTTTCAACTACGTTAAAATGATTTTTAGATTGACGGTCTTTTAATTCTTCTCCAAAACAAAAAAGAACAGTCATTTCATGTTTTACAGCGGTATTTACTTTATCTGCAATTAGCGCATCTGTTTCATTAAATAGCGCTCGTCGCTCTGAGTGACCTAAAATTACGGTGTTTACACCAACACTTTTAAGCATGTCAGCCGAAATTTCTCCTGTAAAAGCACCACCTTCTGCTTGGTGCATGTTTTGGGCAGCGACAGCAATATTAGTAAACTCTAAATGAGCAGCAGCCGATGCTAAATTTACAAAAGTAGGGGCTACAATTACTTCCACAGTGGTTTCAGTAGGTATTTTTGAAATTAGATCATTTAATAAATCTTCTGTTTGCTCTGCATTTTTATGCATTTTCCAGTTTCCGGCTACTATTTTTTTCCTCATTATAACTGATCTTAAATTAGTTTGTTCTCGTTGTTGTTTTTTATTTTAGTTCTGCTAATGTTTTGTTGATTGTTTCAAAATCAGTTTCGATCGCTCTATAAAGAACAATTTTACCTGTTTTATCTAGAATGATATACCTAGGAATCCAATCTAAATCAATTGCTTTTGCAAAAACACCTTCCATTTGATCATTTGCCATATAATGATCACCTTGTAGGGCATGTTTTTCCATTCCCGTTTTCCATTTGTCGACAGCTTTGTCCATGGATACGAATACAAAGTCTATATCTTGGTTATTAGCTTGTAGTTCTTTGGTCTTTGGCATTGCCTTTACGCAGTCACCACACCAAGAGGCCCAAACTTCGATGACCACAGTTTTACCTTTGTGTTTTTCGATTATATCCTTAAAACCAACTTGACTTCCATCTGCTGATAAAAGGGTTTCAGCTAATGCTTTTTCTGAAAATTCTGTTTTTTGATCTTTACCTTTTGAACAAGATAATGCTACTAGAGCGAATAAAAGTGCTATTGTTTTTTTCATTTTTTTCATTTTAACAAAGTTAAGGAAAGAATTTGAATAGACTTTAAAGTTTGTTCTTTTTTGATTTACAGCTTTATTTTTACTAAATCATTACTTTTTTGATACACATACAACAATTCAATCGTAATAGTTTTTGTTCTCATTGCAGGTTTTTAGTATTTTAACGCAATTCGCTATACATACGATAAGTAGAACACGGATAGTACTATTCTAAAAAGATAAAATAATTTGGAAAATGTGTTTAAAATAAAAAGTCCCACTGTTATTGTTTACAGTGGGACTTTTAAGTTGATATAAAACGCTTTACAGCTTTAAATCTTTTAAATCATTATAATGAACCTTTTGTACGATTGTTCCTTTGTCAAGTATGACAATGCTTGGGTTCGCTCTTTCGATGGTTTTCAATGCTATCGCATCGCAAGTGTAAAAGTCAAAGGTAAAACCATATTTCTTTTTTGCTTTTTCAATTTGTTCGACAGTCGAGTTGGTCATTCCAATCACTTTATACCCTTTTGCTTTAGCATCTTGGTTTAACTTTTCCATTTTTTCCATTCCGCCTACTTCTGCAATGGCAATATCGTAGGTTACTATCATTACAAGTTTTGGTTCCAACAAAAGTTCCTCTTTGTAGTCTGAACCGTCTTTCATCATAGTAAAATCATGAATAGGAGGTACGTATCCTTCGGTAATCACTTTGTCTTTTCTATCGACAAATTCTGCACCTTCTGGAAGTTTCATTAAGTCATCTTCTGTAAATTCTTGATCTACTCCATTTACTTTGTAAATAAACGTCATCGCTACAACGGACTTGGGTGCACCTTCGGGAATTTCCATTCCTTTTTGGATATTATTACCTACTTTGAATGGTCTGAAATCGATTAATGGTAAATGGTTCAATACCCAAACACCCATGAACATACATAAAACAATGCTGGCATAGGTTAAAACATTTTGTACTGATTTTTCAAAAAGAGGCTGAATGAGTTGCTTGTTAAAAAAGATAATCAGAATAAAGAAAAGCAACACAACGTCCTTCGTGAAAGATTGCCAAGGTGTTAGTTTTAAAGCATCTCCAAAACATCCACAGTCTTTGACCACGTCAAAGTAAGCAGAATAGAACGTAAGGAAGGTGAAAAATACAATCATGAGTAATAAACTCCAAATAGTGAATTTAGCTTTGTATCCTATTAGGAGCATAACACCTAAAACTACTTCAACAACTACTAAAAACAGCGCAATTGATAAGGCAGCAGGTACAAGAAACGGCAAGTTGAACACAGGCTCGCTAAAATATTCGGCTAGTTTATAAGAGAAACCTATTGGGTCATTTAATTTAATTAAACCTGAGATGATGAACACTATCCCAACGAATATTCTAGAAAATTGAGTAATTATATTTTTCATTTATTGTTTGTTTTGATGACCGAAGCCCATTAAAATTAGTGCAAAAATCGAGTAGTTGATCATGTCTTGATAATTGGCATCAATACCTTCTGAAACGATAGTTTTTCCTTTGTTATCTTCGATTTGCTTTACGCGAAGGAGTTTTTGCAAAATTAGATCTGTTAACGAACTAACGCGCATTTCTCTCCAAGCTTCGCCATAGTCATGATTTTTTGCTTCCATCAATTCCTTGGTAAGCTGTATTTTAGCATCAAATAAGGATGTTGCTTTTTTTACTTCTAAATCAGGTTGATCGACAACTCCTAGCTCAAGCTGAATTAATGCCATGATAGAATAATTGATAATGCCGATGAATTCTCCTGACTCGTCTTCATCAATCTTTCGAACTTCGTTTTCTTGTAAACTACGAATTCGTTGTGCTTTGATATAAATTTGATCGGTTAGGGAAGGCAAACGCAAAATGCGCCAAGCACTCCCATAGTCGGTCATTTTATTGGTAAAAAGGGAACGACAAATCGCCACCACAGTATCATATTCTTGAGAAGTATTCTTCATTATTGATGTATATTTGTCTAAAATTTGCTCAAAAATAGGGATAAATTTTAAAAAATTTTGAAGTTTAAAGCGTAAAGTTGCTTCTAAATTGTCTTTAAACTTTTGAAATAGCCCAAATATAAAATCGGAAATAGTAAACAAAGAAGGTATGACTATAAATTGCAAAGGACAACTTATTGATTTATCACAACCTAAAGTAATGGGGATTTTAAACATAACACCCAATTCTTTTTATGACGGAGGTAAATTTTCAAATGAGCAAGAAATTCTAGCACAAGTAAAAAAAATGCTAGAGGACGGTGCCACTTTTATCGATGTTGGTGCGTATTCCAGTAAGCCAGGCGCTGATTTTGTTTCTCAAGAAGAGGAGATAAGTCGGATAGTCCCTGTTATAAAATTAGTTTTAGATCATTATCCTGATGCACTTATTTCTGTCGATACTTTTAGAAGTGCTGTCGCAAAAGTTGCTCTAGACAAGGGCGCGGCCATAATTAATGATATTTCAGGAAGTCATCTAGATGCCGCTATGTTAGGAGTTATTGCGGCTTACAAAGTTCCCTATATCATGATGCACATGAGAGGCACTCCACAAACTATGCAAACGTTAACTGATTACGAAGATGTAATAAAAGAAATGCTTTTGTATTTTTCAAAAGTTGTGGCCCAAGCGCGTGCTTTAGGAATCAATGACTTGATTATAGATCCCGGCTTTGGCTTTGCCAAGACCTTGGATCAAAATTATGAGATACTGCGCAATTTAGAATTGTTTCAATTGTTAGATTTACCAGTTTTAGCTGGGATTTCAAGAAAATCGATGATCTATAAACTTTTAGGTACTAATGCCAACGAAGCTCTCAATGGCACCACTTTTTTAAATGGTGTGGCTTTATCAAAAGGAGCTGCAATTTTAAGAGTTCATGATGTAAAAGAAGCAGTCGAAGCGGTTCAATTATATTTAAAATTAAAAAAATAAGATGAAATACTACAGTCTAATTACCTTATTTCTTTTGCTTTCCTGCGGAAAAAAAGAAGCTGTTTTGTTGCCTAAATCAGATGTAACTCTTGTCGCTGATGTCATTGATCATTCGCCTATTTATATTTTCTTTAGAACGAAAGGAAAAGATACCGTAGCAGATGTTAACCGCAAGAACAGTATAATTTCGACCAATTGGATTTTGAATATTGATAAGCGCTTGCCTTTACGATTAGTTATTCCTGAGGTAATGAAACTGCAACAAAAAAAGCGAGAGGAGAAAGCACATAAAAATGAAAAGGCCGAGAATTTTTACGCTTACGCTGACAGTATTGGTAAAAACATGGCATTTATTCCTTTTACTACGATTTATTATAAAATCGAAAAACCTAATGGGCGTTTCATTTATTTCAATAAAAGTGGTGAAATTCTTTTGGAAAATAATATTGTTCCAAGAGAAAAAGTAAAGGAGTTGCTTAGTAGCTTTTTATCTAATGAGCCAGGGAATCATTATGTTCTTATGTTTGATAAAAACATGAGCTATGAAATCTATCTCCAGAATAAGATTTTTATCGAAAGTTTGAAATTAAACACAACAGATAGAGAAGAGTTTATTTACTAAAGAAAGGGTGTTAGGTTATTTACTTTTATTGATGATGATAAGGCTCATTTTTTAAGATCGTAAATCCGCGATACAATTGCTCAATAAAAAATAAACGTACCATTTGATGCGAGAAGGTCATTAGCGATAGCGATATTTTTCCTTGAGCTGTAGCATAGACCGTATCCGAAAATCCGTAAGGACCTCCAATTACAAATACTAATGTTTTAATACCAGAATTCATCTTTTTCTGTAACTCCTCTGAAAATCCTACACTAGAGAAATTTTTTCCGTTTTCATCCAACAATATGAGTTGATCAGTAGCCGTAATTTTAGATAGGATCAATTCACCTTCTTTTTCTTTTTGTTGACTTTCTGATAAGTTCTTTACATTTTTGATGTCGGGAATAATATCCAAATCAAATTTGATATAAAACGACAAACGTTTCGTGTAATCATCGATTAAAGTTTGTAATGCTTTATTGTCAGTCTTACCAATGGCAATTAATTTAATATTCATCTGGTTTATTTTAAAGGAAAATTAGCTTCGAACGTAGCAAACCTTTGGTCTAAATTTTTTAGTAGCTCTTGTTTCACTTTAGCCTCCTTTATGAAACTATAATTTATACTGTTATAGACGTATTGTTTAATATCAGCGTAGCTTACATCAGGATACCTTTTAGCTAACAAAACGTATTGTTCGGTTAAATTAGTTCTTAAAATCCCAGCATCATCGGTACTAATAACGATAGGAACATTAAATTCTCGGTACAATGAAATAGGATGACGGTTCTCTTTGACTTTCAAAATAAATTCGTTGCTCCCTAAATTAATTTCGATAGGAATAGCTTGTTTGGCCATATACTTTAATAAGGCATAGGAATTTTTTTCATAGGCGATATCTACACCGTGACCAATACGGTTTGCACCCGCCACATAAACGGCGTCATTGATATGAAAAGTCAAGTCTTCTGGTTGTACTAAACCCAGCGTTAATTCTCCTGCATGTAAAGCATATTTAACAGAAGGGAAAACACTATGGCAATACTTAAACATAACCATGTGTAGCCAATAATCTTTCATTGAGGTTTCGGCATCTTCAGGAGAGACAATATTTACGCCAACCATTAAATCACTAGAGTTAGTAGACATAAATGCAATAACTAAGTTTTTAAATAAGTCAACAGGCTCCATGAAGCGCAAAACAAAGTTTTGGTAGCGCATAGTAAAACTAGCATCGTCTATTTTCAAGTCCTTGTGCATTTTTGCAACAAAATTAATATTGAAATTTAGTGCATCCTTTTGTGCATCTCTTTTTTGAAATGTTTTAAATAGCGATTCCAATATTTTTTTTACCGCTTTTTCGTCTTTTTGAGCTGCAGCTTGCCTAAGCAAACTATTAAATTCTACCAAATCCGTTGTTTGAAGGTCGGATGGAATCGTAGATAATTGCGTTTCAATATAGCTTACATTTTCAGATAGGGCTCGGTTTTTTAATTCTAATAAACCTTCTGCAAAATGACCTGGTATCGTAGGGCTAAATTTCCCAAAGGATTCAAAAAACAATTTATCTGATGGGTAGCTTACGCCGTTATAATCTTTAGCCGACCATTTTTCCATGATCTTTTGCTTGTATGCATACAACTCTCCACGCTTACTTATTGTTGAAAATTGCTCCCAATTGCCTGTACTAGGTTTATCTTTAAGAACCTCCATAGTGGTTGTGTTCAAGTAAAAGTCTTCCTTTATAGCGTCTTCCAGCATTGGCTCCGCATAAATAGATCCACTAAAATGATGGTGTAAATCACCTCCTTTAGGCATTTGACTGAAAAAAGCAGTTAATTCAGCTTCGTTATTTCTTATTTTTTCAAAGTAGGTATTTGCGGTTTGTCCGTAGCTACAGTTTAGTATAGCCGAAAGTAGTAAAACAAAATATAGTTTCATAGAATAGTTTTAGTATGGTAATAAGTAAGGTTCTAGAAATGAAATGCCGTAGGCGTTTTGAAGTAAGGCCAACATTTCACTGTAAAACGCGACAAAGGTAATGGATTATCAGTTAATAAAAAACTAGTAGCTTTAAACTATCCTGACTAGTTAGTGCTAAATAATACATAAATCTTAGAACTTTCGTCACAGTGTTCTTTTTGACAATCATTCGGCTTTTTTTATGAGGACGATTTTACGAGGGGATACTAGACATAGTTTTCTTTTGTAATGTAATTAGATCCGCAGGGAGCGACATGGTTTGCTCAGCTCTTGAATAAGCCTCTAAAGAATGATAGGTAGCAGCTTCGGCCATGCCGTCATGGTTTATTTTTGAAATTGTTCTAAGCGCTTTTTGAAGCCTGAGCATTACCTCAATATTAGCTGCTCCATCTCTTGCAATGGGTCTAAAGGCGTCTTCAAACAAATCAGATATTACTAATTCAGGTACAGCAACCCGATTGTAAATTTCGTCTTTGCATTCTTTTTTAGTTTGTGGTTGATTGTAAAGCGAAAATAGTCTCACATGGCTGCTAATAATTTGAATTGCAGTTCCGGGATCATTTACTGCGGGCGAAAGTGCTCTGCTCGCAATTTCTGACAAAGTAATAATACCAAATCGAGGGTCTTCCTCAAAAAATCGCATGTCATTGATGGTAAAGCAATTTATAATTTCCTTTGTGTTAATCGCTTTGGTTTTATTGGTTCGGTTGGCATCAATATAAAGTAAAGGCTGGTCTAAGGAAACAAATTTACCCGGAATGGCATTGAGAATTAATGTAATATCTAAGCTTTCGGCAATTTCTTGAAGTTGTGCCATGTTGATCGTCACAACGTAACCCGCACGTTCGCTAAAGACTTCCATTCCTTTAGTCATATCAGGACTAATTTTTATACCTTGGAGTGTAGGCGAATTAATGCGTCTGCAAATAGCGTGGTGCGTTGCATCTTCAATCAGTTTAATTGTGTGGCCCATCCTGCCCAATCTTGAAATGCGTTCGACCCAACGTAAAAAAGTTAATATGACTAAGGTGAAAAATAGCAGCGTCAGTACAAATAAGGTAAAAAGTCCAGCTTTACCGTAGTAGCCATTTTTTAAAGCTACTAACGCGACAATACTAAAAATAAATGATCCAATAAATGCTGATAATGAATTTCTAGAAACATCATCGGTAATAATAAGATTGAAAGAACGCGGGGTGGCTGTATTGCTCGCTGCCGCAAATGCTGAAATCATTGATCCTACCGTAAAAGTAGCAATGACAAGCATGCTCGATGAAATGATATTTAATAATTCGGTTATCGATTCTGTTTTGATATTAGGAACTAATTCATGTAATTGAGTATTATCTGCGACTTGAGCTAATAAGGCACCCAATAATGAGATAAGACAAAAAATTACGGGTCTAAACCAAAGCTTATCCTTGATGCGTTGAAAAGCAAAGAAGATGTTTTCTTTCATGAATTTGAGTTTGGGTCTAAAATACTATTAATTAAGGTAAATTACTAATGATGTATAGAACTAGAAAATCTATCCTATAGATAGTGGTTCCCTCTTCAAGTAGTCAACAGTATCTCTTTTTTAATTGTTTCATTAATTTTCAATTGAAAGAGCAACAGTAACCTTTGTATGTGGTGCCTTCTGAAAAAACAAATTTTTAATTGCATAAAATAAATTCTACATTAGCACTATAAAAAAATCTCAAAAAAAATGATTAGCGCTGAACAATTTAAAAATGAGTTAGAAATTCTGATTGCCAATGCAATTCGGGAGGATGTAGGAGATGGTGATCATAGTTCGTTAGCCTGTATTCCGGCTATCGCTCAAGGAAAAGCAAAATTATTAGTAAAAGACAATGGTATAATTGCAGGCGTAGCTTTTGCTAAAATGATTTTTCACTATGTTGACCCTTCGTTGGAAATTGAAACTTTTATTGAAGATGGGGCAGCAGTCAAGTTTGGTGATATCGTTTTTCATGTTTCAGGTAGTTCACAATCTATTCTGAAGGCTGAAAGACTGGTTTTAAATTCAATGCAACGAATGTCCGCTATTGCAACCAAAACCAATAACTATGTCCAAATGTTGGAAGGCACAGGGACAAAGATTTTAGATACACGTAAAACCACACCCAGTTTTAGAGTTGCTGAGAAATGGGCTGTAGCCATTGGAGGAGGCGAAAATCATCGATTTGCATTGTACGATATGGTGATGTTAAAAGACAATCACATTGATTTTGCGGGCGGAATTGCATTGGCTATTGCCAAAACGAAAGCGTATTTGAAAGAGAATAATAAAGACTTAAAAATCATTGTTGAGGCCAGAGATATAGCTGAGGTTAAAGAAATTATAGCAGCTGGCGGTGTGTATCGCATCCTATTGGATAATTTTGATTTCAATACGACTAAAGAGGCTGTTGCATACATAGGAGACCGTTGTTTAACGGAATCTTCAGGCAATATCAATGAAGAGACAATCAGGCAATATGCGGACTGCGGGGTTAATTACATCTCTTCGGGAGCTTTAACTCATTCGATATACAATATGGATTTGAGTTTAAAGGCAATTTAAATTGCAAACTTTAAAATAGGCTACTTGTTTTGTTACTTTACCAATTTGTTAAACAGTTGAATTAATGTCAGAAGAAATTGAGCAAAGAATAGATAAAATTCCAGTAATCCGTAATATGGCTCGTGCATTAAAAAAAGTGCAGTTGCCTCGGCTTGAAGGATTGACTTTATATGATCTATTAGAATTGTACGGAATAGGAATCGCTGAAGGGGCTTTGTCTAATCGAGCGGGAGCAATTGCTTTTAGCTTTTTTATGGCACTATTTCCTTTTGCTTTATTTATACTTAACTTAATTCCCTACATACCAATTGCCGGTTTTCAGCAAGATTTTCTAAAATTTGTAGAGGAGGGTGTGCCTCCCAATACTTTTTATGCAATTGAAAATATCATAAACGATATTTTACATAACAGTCATTCAGGGCTTTTATCAACGGGTTTTTTATTGTCTATTTTTTTAATGGCTAATGGTTTGAATGCTATTTTAGGTGGTTTTCAAAATTCAAAGCACGTCTTAGTTAAACGAGGTTTTTTTACACAATATTTTGTTGCAGTAGGGATGTCAGTGGTTTTGTCATTACTATTGATTGTAACTGTGGCAACAATAGTAACCTTTGAAATTTTTATTCAAAAATTAAATGCAAGTCAGGTTCTAAATGATAAAATTCCTTTGATGGTTTTTGGGCGCTACGGATTTTTGATTTTAATGATATTAATTACCACTTCGATCTTATTTAAATTCGGTACCAAACACGATAAGAACCGATCGTTTATATCAGTAGGGTCAATTTTCACCACTGTTCTTACTATTATTATCTCTTATTTTTTTGGAATTTGGGTTATCCGATTTTCTAGATACAATCAATTGTATGGTTCGATAGGAACCTTGTTGATTGTAATGTTTTATATTTGGATTAATTGTATGATTTTATTGCTTGGTTTTGAGCTAAATGCATTAATTCATAAATTAAAAAAGAAAAATAACATAGAAATTAGCTAATAATAATTGGACTCTTGGCAGAGTCTTTGTAGTTTAGCAAGGTATTAGAAACTAAAAATAAATAATATGAGAAATACAATTACAGCTGCTTTGCTTTTTATGACAACAGTATTTTTTGCTCAAAGTCAAGGAGTAACGGGTAAATGGAAAACTATCGATGATCAAACTGGCGAAGCAAAATCAATCATTGAGATTTATGAAAAGTCGGGTAAAATTTATGGTAAAGTAGTCGATATATTGAATCCTGCTCGTAAAAAAGGTTTATGTCAAGATTGTTCTGGAGAAGATAAAAACAAACCAATTCTAGGTTTAGTTATTTTAAAAGGGCTGTCTAAAGATGGCGATGAGTACAATGATGGAAAAATTTTAGATCCTCAATCAGGTAAGGTGTATAAGTGTTTGATTACTCTTGAAGAAAAAGATAAGTTAAAAGTAAGAGGATATATTGGCTTTGCTTTGATTGGTCGTACGCAATATTGGTACCGAATCAAAAGCTAATTAATTGCTGTTTTATTTTAAGTTGTGGACAATAGTATGGTTTTAAAATTATATTATTGTCCACTTTTATATTTCTAAAATTTTTATAATGTATTTTGTCGAAGTAATTTTACCTCTTTCTCTAGCTAAAACATTCACTTATGAAGTGTCAGTTTCGGAATATAATTATATAAAAAAAGGAATGCGTATCGCAGTTCCCTTTGGCAAAAACAAAATCTACACTGCTTTAGCTTTGGACCTACATCAAAACAAACCCACTTTGTACGATGCCAAAGAAATTAATCAAATTCTTGATGAAAAACCAATTGTAACTGAAATTCAGCTTTTGCATTGGCAATGGATTGCAAGTTATTATATGTGTGCAATAGGCGATGTGTATCGCGGTGCCATGCCTTCGGCCTTATTGCTTGAAAGCGAAACCGTTATTGCGCAAAAACTAGGGCATTTTATTAATGAAGCAGACTTGTCCGATGAGGAATTTTTAGTGTATCAAGCGCTGCAGCTGCAATCTTCGTTGAAAATTCAGGATATTACCAGTATTTTAAATAAAAAAAATATTTTTCCAGTTATCCAAAAGTTAATTGATAAAAATGTTGTTGTTCTACAAGAAGAAATTCAAGAAAGTTATAAGCCAAAGTTAGTTCGATACATTCGGTTACAGTCTCAATATGCGTCTAATGAAGGCTTGATGGAATTATTGGAAATACTGAAGAATGCGCAAAGACAAAAGGAAATTATTTTATGTTATTTTCAATTGTCGGCTGTGGATAAAAACCCTATTGCAGTTAAAAAATTAGTGGAACAAGCAACGAGTACTACAGCAGTTGTAAAAGCATTAATTGATAAGGGGATATTTGAAGAATATTATATTCAGCACGATAGAGTAAATTTTGTTGGGTCAAACGAAGAAAATGACTTACAATTAAGTCCCATTCAAGAACAAGCTCATTTAGATATTAAGTCTAGTTTTAAGGAAAAAGAAGTTTGTTTACTGTACGGAGTAACCGCTAGTGGAAAAACCGAAATCTATATTAAACTAATTGAAGAATATTTAGCAGAGGGTAAGCAAGTTTTATACTTGTTGCCTGAAATAGCTTTAACTACGCAATTAGTTGGACGATTAAGAATGTATTTTGGTAATAAAGTAGCTGTTTTTCATTCTAAATATAGTAATAATGAACGTGTTGAGGTTTGGCAACAAGTGCTACATGCAAGTGAAAAAGCGCAGATTGTCATAGGAGCAAGGTCGGCCTTGTTTTTACCCTTTACAAACTTAGGTTGTATTATTGTTGATGAAGAGCATGAGCAAACATTCAAGCAAATGGATCCTGCGCCTAGGTATCATGCTCGTGATACTGCGATTGTTTTAGCAGCTTATCATAAAGCAAAGGTACTTTTAGGGTCGGCAACTCCAAGTATAGAAACGTATTTTAATGCCAACTCAAATAAATTTGGATTGGTAACAATTAAAGAGCGATACGGTAAAGTATTGATGCCTGAAATTGAATTGGTCGATTTAAAGGATAAGTACTTTCGCAAACGCATGAATGGCCACTTTAGCGATACTTTAATAGAAGCTATTACTACCGCAGTTTCATTGGGAGAGCAAGTGATTTTGTTTCAAAATAGGAGAGGATATTCTCCTTTACTCGAATGCATGACCTGTGGACATGTTCCTCAGTGCCAGCAGTGTGATGTTAGTTTGACGTACCACAAGCATAAAAACCAATTGCGCTGCCATTATTGTGGATACTCAGTTGCAAAACCTACACATTGCCATAGCTGCTCTAGTGTTGATCTTACCACTAAAGGTTTCGGTACGGAGCAAATTCAGCAAGAATTAACGATGCTGTTTCCGGATTATAAAGTGGGGCGAATGGATCAGGATACGACTCGAGGGAAATTTGGCTTTGAGAAAATAATAGATAGTTTTAAAAATCAAGAGGTATCTATATTAGTGGGAACACAAATGCTAGCGAAAGGTCTCGATTTTGATAACGTCAGTCTGGTTGGGATTATGAACGCAGATAATATGTTGTACCACCCTGATTTTAGAGCTTTCGAACGTAGTTTTCAAATGATGACTCAGGTAGCTGGACGTTCTGGGAGGTCTGCAAAACAAGGTAAAGTGATTATACAAACCTACAATCCGGATCATAATACCATACAGCAAGTCACCACTAATAATTATGAGGCGATGTACAAGGAACAGTTGTATGACAGACAAATTTATAAGTACCCGCCTTATTTCCGAATTATAAAAATAACATTAAAACATAGGGATTACAATAAATTAAAAGAAGGATCTAGTTGGCTGTATCAAGTATTACAACCTAATTTAGGTATGCCGGTTTTAGGCCCTGAAGAGCCAGCAATAAGCAGGATAAGAAATGAATACATTCGTACTATAATTATTAAAATTCCTGTGACGGTGTCAATTGTAAGCACAAAAAAAACTATCCAAAAAATATTGAATAGTTTTGATGCTGTTGCTCAGTATAGAGCTATTAAAGTTTCAGTAAACGTAGATTTTTACTAAAACAGTATTACGCAAATGACAATGCTTTTACTAAATCTTCTTTTTTGTTTCGACTTAGCGGTATTTTTGTAGGACCTATTTCAGCAAATTTGCTATTGAATCGTTCTACTTTGTCAATGTTTATAATGTAGGATTTATGAACTCTAACAAATTTGTTCTTTGGTAAATCATTTTCAAATGATTTCATAGTAGATAATACTAGATTACTATCTTCTTCGGTAACAACTCTAACGTAATCACCAAAAGCTTCGATCCATTTGATTCTAGCAGTGAAGATTTTTAATTTTTTCAAATTACTTTTGATAAAGATATGTTCTCCTTCTTCTTCTTTAGTGTCCATTTTAAGCAAATGTAGGTCTATTGCTCTTTTGACAGAAGAATTAAAACGATCTATCGCGATTGGTTTTTGAAGGTAATCAGTAGCATCGTAATCAAAAGCTTTCATGGCATACTCCGCTTTAGAAGTAATGAAAACAATTTGAGGTTTGGTTTTCAAACCATCAAGGAAATCAAAACCGCTAATTACAGGCATTTCAATATCTAAGAAAATTAGATCAACGGAATGCACCGACATACAGCTTCTCGCTTCGATTGCATTCGAAAAATCCCCTATTAAATGTAAATTAGGGTGATTATTGACTAACTTTGCGATGATCATTCTTTGTATAGAACTATCGTCGACTACTACACAATTTAGCTTCATAATTAAGTATTTTAAGATTTGGAGTAGTAAAAATACATTGTTTTATTCGGAAAAACTAATCTTTATCGGATTTTTTTACCTTACAACGAATAAAAGTAGTTTTTCGTTGTTTTTTAAAAAATAATGATTACTTTCGCAGCCAAAATAACAAATAAATACATATTTATGAATCATTATGAAACTGTTTTCATTTTAAATCCCGTTTTATCTGATGTTCAGGTAAAGGAAACAGTAAGCAAATTTGAAGATTTTCTTACTAGTAGAGGAGCAGTAATGGTATCTAAAGAAGACTGGGGTCTTAAAAAGATGGCATACGAAATCCAAAACAAAAAATCTGGTTTTTACCATTTGTTCGAATTCACTGTACCAGGTGAAGTACTTATCGCTTTTGAAACTGAATTTAGACGTGATGAAAGAATTATGCGTTTCTTAACTGTAAGTCTTGACAAACATGCTATCTCTTGGGCTGAAAGAAGAAGAGCAAAACTTAAATCTCAAAAAGCTTAATTATTATGGCAACATTACAACAATCTGCTTCAGGAAAAAAAGACGGAGATATCAGATATCTTACTCCTTTAAATATAGAAACTAACAAACAGAAAAAATACTGTCGTTTCAAAAAATCTGGAATCAAATACATCGATTATAAAGATGGTGATTTCTTATTAAAGTTCGTAAATGAGCAAGGAAAAATTCTTCCTCGTCGTTTAACTGGAACTTCTTTGAAATACCAAAGAAAAGTATCTGTAGCTGTTAAAAGAGCACGTCACTTGGCTTTAATGCCGTACGTAGCTGATTTATTAAAATAATATTAAAAATAAAGTTGTTGTCCCGATACTAATCGGGACTAACTTCTATAACAAAGGACAACAACATGGAATTGATTTTAAAACAAGACGTTCAAAATTTAGGATTTAAAGATGACGTAGTAACTGTAAAAAACGGATACGGTCGTAACTTCTTAATCCCACAAGGATTTGCTCAATTAGCTACTGTTTCTGCAAAGAAAGTATTAGCTGAAAACTTGAAGCAAAGAGCGCACAAAGAAGCTAAAGTAGTAGCAGATGCTCAAGCATTAGCTGAAGCTTTGAAAGCTATCGAAATTAAAATTACTGCAAAAGCAGGAGGAGAAAAATTATTTGGTTCAATTACTAATATTGACATCGCTGATGCTTTAGCTAAAGGTGGTCAATCAATTGACAGAAAATTTATTACTTCTGGAATTGTAAAACGTACAGGTAAATATACTGCTAACGTAAGACTTCACAGAGATGTGATCGTTGAATTAGCATACGAAATCGTTGCGGAATAATACAGTATTGTTAACGCTTTGTTAATAAAACTTTAAAAATCACTCTTAGGAGTGATTTTTTTTTGCCTAATTTTGACCCATACAAACACATACTAAATAAAAATGAAAAAAATTTTCGCATTATTGATGTTTTTTGTTGGATTTCAAACAATGATAAGCCAAACAACAACATCAAGTATTAAGGGAACAGTGAAATCTTCGGATTTACAATCATTACCTGGAGCTTCAGTATTGGCAGTGCACACGCCTACAGGTTCCAAGTATTCAGCGATGTCTAATGAAGACGGAAGATTCAATATGTTAAACATGAGAGTTGGAGGTCCTTATACAGTGACTGTTACTTTTGTGGGATTTCAAACTCAAACGTACAAGGAGGTTTATCTTGAGTTAGGAAAGCCTTTAAATTTAGACGCTATCTTGAAAGACGACAGCACAGAACTAAGTGAAGTGAAAATTACTGGTGCTAAAAGTAAAGTCTTTGGAAGCGGTAGAACTGGAGCGGAAACTACTATTGGTAGAAAAGAGCTTACAGCGCTACCTACTATTTCAAGATCAGCTGAGGATTTTACACGTTTAGAGCCTTCAGCTAGTGGGGGATCTTTTGGTGGAAGAAACGATCAGTACAATAGCTATTCCTTAAATGGTGCGGTATTTAATAATCCTTTTGGATTAGATGCTGCTACTCCTGGTGGTCAAACGGGTTCTCAGCCTATTTCTTTGGATGCTATTGATCAAATTCAGGTTGCTACGGCTCCTTACGATGTTACCTTGTCTGGTTTTACGGGTGCTTCGGTAAATGCGGTTACTAAATCAGGTACTAATGAATTTCATGGAACGACTTATGCATTTTTTAGAAACCAAGATCTAACAGGAAGTAAAATTAATGGCGAGAAAATCTTTGTTCCTTCTCTAGAGCAAACTCAAGCTGGTTTTAGTATTGGTGGTCCAATTATCAAAAACAAATTATTCTTTTTTGCCAATTATGAAATTGACAAAAGAAGTGATTTAGGATCTAACTTTACTGCTAACAATGGTGATGCTGTTACTGGGATTAATGAATCTAGAGTCTTAGAGTCTGATTTAATTGCAGTTTCAAGTGCTTTATCAGGATTAGGATATAACACAGGATCTTACCAAGGATTTAAGCATAACTCTGATTCAAATAAAGGTATTATCAAATTTGATTGGAATATTAATGATAACAATAAATTAGCTGTTATTTACAATTTCTTAGATGCTTCTAAAGATAAACCAGCGCATCCAAGTGCTCTTGGTTTTAGAGGTCCAAATGCTTCTATATTACAATTTCAAAATTCAGGATACCAAATTAACAATAAATTAGATTCCTTTTTAGTTGAACTAAATTCAAAAGTTAGTGAAACGGTTTCAAATAAATTACAAGCGGGTTACACGCATTTTAATGATTTCAGAAACCCGTTTTCTACTCCTGCGCCTGTGATTAATATTCAAGATGGGCAAGGTTCTAATTATATCATTGCTGGACATGAACCGTTCTCAATCAACAATACATTAGATCAAAAAGTATTTCAAATCACTAATAATTTAACTTACACTACAGGTAGTCATGTTTTTACTTTTGGTGGTTCATTTGAGAAATATCAATTTAAAAATTCCTTTAATTTAACAGCGTTCGAAAATTTTGGAACTTTTGGAACTTTAGGTAATTACAAAGGGTTGTTTAGTCCTTACGCAAGCGTTAACGAGTTTTTAGTTGATGCGAGTAGACCATTAGCGACGAGTTTTATTAAGCAAAACCTTCAATATGCTCAAGACAGGTTTAACTCTTTGAATTCATTTGAAGTTGGTGCTGATCAAGGTTGGAAATTAGCAGAATTAAACGTGGGACAAGTAGCATTTTATGCACAAGATGATTGGAGTGTAACTGATGACTTTAAACTGACATTAGGTCTAAGAGCAGATAAACCTTTGTATTTTAATACTGCTTCTTTAATCCAAAAGTACATTGATACAGATAACGGTGCTTCAAGGAACAACAATACAGATTATTTTGATCCTGAAACTGGACAAGCAGTTAAACTTAATTCAACTACACTTCCTACAGACAAATTGTTATGGTCGCCAAGATTAGGATTCAACTGGGATATTACAGGTGATAAGGTGACTCAATTGCGTGGAGGTACAGGAATCTTTACCGGTAAACTTCCTTTTGTTTGGTTAGGTAATCAAGTAAGTGGTGCTGATGACGGATTTTTCCAAATTATGGACAAAGACTTTAAATGGCCTCAAGTATGGAGATCTAGCTTAGGATTAGATCATAGGTTTGATAATGATTACATCGTAACTCTTGACATGTCTTATAATAAAGATATCAATGGTGTCCATGTTCAAAATTGGGGATTGAAGGCTCCAACTGGAACTTTAAGTGGTGCTGATGGAAGGTTGATCTACAGAGCAGCAGACAAAGGTTCGAATAGCGCGTATGTTATGACAAACTCTAATAAAGGGTATGTATACAACACATCCATTAAGGTTCAAAAGAATTTTGCTAACGGCTTATTTGCGAGTCTAGCTTATAACTATTTAGTTTCAAAAGATGTTAACTCGATTGAAGCTGAAATTACTGGTGATGCTTTTGCATTTAATCCTGCAGTAGGAAACGTAAATAACGCGACTTTATCTAATTCTAAATATGGAGATAAGAATCGTTTTATTGGAGTAGCTTCTAAAAAATGGAGTTATGGTGAGAATAAAAAATGGGCTACAACAGTTTCAACTTTCTTTGAATACGCTCAGGGTGGTCGTTTTAATTATATTTATGGTGGTGATATCAATAATGATGGATCGGCTACAAATGATTTGATCTATGTACCAACCACTGCACAATTGCAAACAATGGTTTTCAATCCTAGTTCTTCACTTTCGCCTGCAGCGCAAAGAACAGCATATGATAATTTCATCAACCAAGATAAGTACTTAAGTGGAAGAAGAGGTCAATACGCAGAGCGTTATGGAGCTTTATCTCCTTGGAGAGGAAAATGGGATATGAAATTAATCCAAGATTATAATTTTAAAGTAGCTGGTGGAAAAACTAATTCTATCCAATTTAGTGTTGATATTTTAAACTTAAGTAATTTATTAAATTCTAATTGGGGTTTAGTACAAGTACCTACAAGTATTCAGCCAATTGGGGTTTCTGTTGATACTGCTACGAATATTCCAACCTATACATTTAATGGGACACAAACTAAAACATTCAATTACGATGCTAGTTTATTGTCTAGATGGCAAGCACAATTTGGAATTAGATACATTTTCTAATCCTAATTAATATTAATTTTAGAAAAGCCTTCTTGTAAAAGAGGGCTTTTCTGTTTTTATATTTTAAATTTGCACTTTCTTTACTGAATAATGTTTTGGTTTAAGATTTTAATAAAAATTAGAAAATGAAATATACAAGATTAACAAAAGAGCAGTTTGAAGAATTAACCCAAGAGTTTACTAACTTTTTAGCAACTCAAGCCATCGACAAAGCGGAATGGGATACGATAAAAGCAGAGAAACCTGAAGTAGCAGAACAAGAATTAGACGTTTTTTCGGATTTAGTTTGGGAAGGAGTTTTAACGAAAGCAGAATATCTTGAACATTTTTCGAAAAACCATATCTTCCTTTTTCGTTGTTTTGACACTTATGTTAATTCAATTGTACTTAAATCACTAGTGCCTGAAGTTGACTTTTTAACTAAGGATGGTTTGCAATGGTTAAGCGACAATATGTTCACAGATACTATCGAAATGAAAACCGGTAAAAAAGAATTTACTGAGGAGCGCAATAGTTCACTCTTCGCCTTAATCCAACAAGGTGCATTTTTAAGTGATGGTCAGTTATATACACAAATAAATACGATTATAGAATCATAGATTGTTTTGGTCGAAGGGTAAAAAGGTTGTTTTAGCAAATGTGAGAAGTTTGCCAAAACAACCTTTTTGTTTTGTCCTCTTTTGCGCAACACTGCTGCTTAAGAAAAAACAGGAATTTTAATCGAGATTTTCTCGACTAAAAACTACGTCAAATGCTGTGTTTTTACGTTTTTATCCACTATTTTTATACCTCAATTGATCGATCTTAATCTATTTTTATGAGCATTTTAAAAACCATCGAAGACCTACGAACATTGCTGAACGAGCATAATTATAACTATTATGTCTTAGATAATCCTACCATATCTGATTATGATTTTGATCTAAAATTAAAAGAGCTTCAAGAATTAGAGAATAGTCATCCAGAATTTTTTGACGAAAACTCACCGACACAGCGTGTTGGAGGAACGGTAACTAAAAACTTTGAAACCATTCCACACGACTACCGCATGTATTCGTTAGATAATTCTTATTCTAAAGAAGATTTAAAGGATTGGGAAACACGAATCCAAAAAGTATTAGGTAATGTCGAATTATCCTACACTTGTGAATTAAAGTATGATGGAGCTTCAATCAGTATTACTTATATTGATGGTAAATTAAATCGTGCTGTCACTCGTGGAGACGGTTTTCAGGGTGATGATGTTACTAATAATATAAAAACAATTCGGTCAATTCCATTAGCGTTGAAAGGAGATTTTCCAGCTGAATTTGCAGTGCGTGGCGAAATTATTCTCCCTTTTGAAGGATTTGAAAAAATGAATCAAGAGCTAATTGAAATTGGTGAAACACCCTATTCTAACCCTCGTAATACGGCTTCAGGTAGCTTAAAGTTGCAAGATAGCGCCGAAGTAGCTAAAAGGCCTTTGGATTGTTTATTGTACTTTTTAATTGGAAATAACCTTCCGTTTCAAACGCAATATGATGGTTTAGAAGCAGCCAGAAAATGGGGTTTTAAAGTTCCAAAAGAAGCTAAGCTAGCCAAAAATCTAGCGGAAGTGTTTGAATTTATTGAATATTGGGACGTCCATAGACACGAATTACCCTATGAAACTGACGGTGTAGTGATCAAAGTAAATAGCTTACAGTACCAAGATGAATTGGGATATACAGCTAAGTCCCCTCGATGGGCAATGGCATACAAATTTAAATCTGAGCAGGTATCAACCATTTTAAATTCGATTTCATACCAAGTAGGACGTACAGGGGCAATTACGCCAGTTGCTAATTTAGAAGCAGTGCAACTCGCAGGCACTATCGTAAAGCGTGCCTCACTACATAACGCTGATCAAATAGAAAAGCTAGGCATTCGCGTAGGCGATACAGTATTTGTAGAAAAAGGAGGCGAAATCATACCTAAGATCATTGCAGTAGACTTAACTAAAAGGAGTTTAGTGTCTGAGCCTACCATTTATATCACGAATTGTCCAGAATGTCAAACAGCTTTAGTAAGAAATGAAGGGGAAGCGAATCATTACTGTCCTAATTTTTATGGTTGTCCTCCGCAGATTATAGGGAGAATACAGCATTTTATTTCGCGTAAAGCGATGGATATTGAAGGTTTAGGTGGAGAAACAGTTGCTTTGTTGTACGCCAATGGTTTAGTGCATACGTATGCCGACTTGTACACACTCACAGTTGAACAAATTTTGCCCTTGGAGCGTATGGCTCAAAAGTCAGCAGAAAACTTGGTCAAAGGAGTGGAGAGCTCTAAAAATATACCTTTTGAACGTGTTTTGTATGCTTTAGGAATTCGTTTCGTTGGGGAAACAGTTGCTAAAAAACTGGCTAAACATTATAAGAATATAGATGCTTTGGCACAAGCAACGGTAGCCGACCTTGTTTTGGTTGATGAAATTGGCGAACGCATCGCACAAAGTGTAGTTGACTTTTTTGGGAATGCTGCTAATATCGTTACAATAGAGCGCTTAAAAGAATACGGACTTGCTTTTGAAGTTATAGAAAAGATAAATTTGAACGCTACTGATAAGTTATCAGGGAATATATTTGTTGTTTCGGGAGTATTTGAAAAATTTTCTAGAGATGATTTGAAAAAAGCGATCGAAGATAATGGAGGTAAAGTAGGAAGCTCTATTTCTGCAAAAACAAATTTTGTTATTGCAGGGGATAATATGGGGCCAGCAAAATTAGAGAAAGCGAGTAAATTGAATATTCCAATTTTAACCGAAGATGGCTTTATTAAAATGCTAAATGAAAAGTAAAATTGCGCTAATTGTTTATGTAATCTCCTGCCTCTTCTGCGTTGTATCGAATACAATTGGCTTTAGAGATGGAATGTTATGGTCTAAAGTGACCATTGTTCCAACCATTGCGGTATATTACTTACTTAAAAGCAATTTTAAAATAAATATTTTAATAAGTGGTGTGTTGCTCAGTTGTTACTTAGGTGATATCTATATTTTGATTAGTCCAAACGATCATACCACAGTCGAGATCTTATCCTTCTTAACCGCCTACCTGCTGCTAGTTTTTTATCTTTTGCCTAATTTTTTAAAAATAAAGTGGAAATACAGCGAAAATGGGAACTTACTACTAATCACTTCGGTAGTCTTGGCTATTCTAGCGTATTCTATTCTCGCTTTAAAATTTGAGAAAATAGGCACTGGACTTCCGGTGCTTATTTTCTATGGTATTACACTTTCGTTCCTATTACTCATATCTATTATTGAGTGTTTCAGAACCCACAGTAAGGCTTCCATGCATTTGGTAGTAGCATGCATCTTATTTTATTTCTCAGATAGCTTTTACATTATCACCAAGTTTTATCTTGCTTTTTCAATTTTAGATTTCGCGCAATTAGTAGCTCAGGTGTTGTCCTATTATTTTTTGGTACATTTTTTTATACTCAATGAAAAAAACCGATTAAATTATACTACAATCGATTTCCCTTGAGTCGTTTTACTTTTATCGGAGTCTAAATAAAAATCAATTCGTCCTAGATTAATTCCGTAGCATCCTACTTGGTTTACAAGTACATCTTGATTATCTAAATTTTTCACAACAGTTGGTTTGTCTAAAAAAGTATGAGTATGACCACCTATTATAAGATCGATATCTTTGGTCAGTGCTGCTAATTTCAAATCCGAAATTTTGTTTGGCTCATTCTTGTAATTGTATCCTAAGTGCGACAAGCATATTACAATGTCGCAACGCTGTTCCTTTTTCAAAATACGTACCATTTCCTGAGATGCCTCCACAGGATCACTGTAAACCGTTTCTAGGTACATTTTTTTGTCAACTAGGCCGTTTAATTCAATTCCTATTCCAAAAACGCCCACTTTTATTCCGTTTTTATTAAAAATTTTATATGGTTTTACTAAACCATCCATGACCGTATTTTTAAAATCATAATTAGCCGAAACAAATTCAAATTTGGCGTGGGGCATTTGAGCATATAATCCTTGCAGTCCGTTATCAAAATCATGATTTCCAATAGTCGAAAGATCATATTGCATCATGCTCATTAACTTAAATTCAAGTTCGCCACCATAATAATTAAAGTAAGGCGTTCCCTGAAATATGTCACCCGCGTCTAGCAACAGCACATTAGGATTTTCGTTTCTAACACTTTCGATTAAGGCTGCTCGTCTCGCTACACCACCCATATTTGCGTTTCGGGGATCATCAGCAGGAAAAGGATCAATGTGACTGTGAACATCATTGGTATGCAAAATCGTTAAGTGCTTTACTCCTGAACTTTGAAAACTACTCAAGGAGCCACTAATTCCCAATAATGCAGTACCTGCAGCTGTTTTTTCTATAAAATCTCTTCTTTTCATGTTTGTTTATTTGGAGCTATTTCCCGCTATTCGTTTCAATCTTTTTTATCTTTTTGCAAAAGATAAAAAAGGATTTCCACTGCTATCGGGGCTATAAAATGATCGTTATTGTACTAAAATTCGGTTGTCAGGAGTTGCAGTAACAGTATCAACCGCTGTGAAATAATCAATTAAAATATTTCTTAACTTATAATTCAAATCATAAGTATGCTCGCCTTTACTAAAAAAGGACATATTATCGCCACCATTAGCTAAATAATCGTTGGTTCCAACATAATACAAGCTGTCATCCATCAATTCTTTTCCTTGAATTAAAATACTGGTCGCTTGCTTGTTTTTATCAATTTGAAACGTCAAACCCGCTAAAGGATGTGCTTGCTGTTCTTTTATAAAGTAGGCGATTAACTCACGAATTTGAACACCTCTTAAAGCAATAACGACTAAGCTGTTTTCAAAAGGCATGATTTCAAATGCGTTTCGGGCAGTTACGTTTCCTTTTGGTAAAATGGCTCTAATACCGCCATTATTAAGGATACAAACAGAAATGCTTTTGTTTTCTCGCTTCTGAAATACTTTATTGCCATAAGCTAAGACAACATCAGCCATCATGTTTCCAATTGGTGACTGTAGGTTCGTCGCTTTTTTGTCCAATGTAACAGGGCAGTAGGCAAGCACGCTATCAAGATCCTTGTTGATGCGGGTGCGGTACGGAGAAATATAATTCTCGTAGGTAGTTGTAATTGCTGTGTTGTTGGCTTCAGCTGTCTGGGATATCGGAAGTTGTTTTGCCACGACCTTAGTAACATGGTAGGTAGAAGGGCTACACGATTGAATCGAGTAAAATGTTAAGAATATAACAAAAAGTTTGAAAACGTCGTTATACTTTTTTAGATTTACCATTTGGAATGTAACTTAATTAATTAATTTTGTAACCGAGTAAAAATACTATGTTTTTAAATTATATAAAAGACTTTTCTGTAAAAAGAATATTAAAAAATAATTTTCAAAATACTAGGAGTAACGAGGGTTCAGGCGTTGTTAAAACGGTAGGACTATTAGTTGATGAAAGTTATTTTTTAGATACCAAAGCCATAGTATCGTCTTTAGTAGCTAAAGGTATTTTAGAGCACAATATTGAAGTTTTACGCTATAATGACAAAATAAAAAAAAACAAGGTTGATAATTATCCTGCTTATAATGCTTCGGAACTAAATTGGAATGCTACGTTAAATTCCAAAGTGGCAAATGAATTTATGGACAAGGAGTTTGACTTACTGATTAATTATTATGAACTCGAAAAAGCAGCATTAGTAGTTGTTAGTCGTCATTCTAAGGCAAAGTTTACAGTTGGCTTCTCAACAGTTGATAAGCGACTTAATGATTTGATAATTAAAGCTACTGCTGAGGAGCATCTCGTTTTTATAAACGAAACTTTTAAATACTTAAAAATATTAAACAAAATATAATATCATTTAACATGCAATCAATAATTGGTACCGGTGTTGCGCTAGTGACACCTTTCAAAGCTGACTTTTCTGTAGATACTGAGGCTTTACGTAGAATAGTGAATTTTTGTATCGACGGAGGTGTAGAATACCTTGTTGTTTTGGGCACCACCGCCGAGAATGCTACCCTTTCTCAAGAGGAAAAAGAACTTGTTATTTCTACCGTTGTAGCATGTAACAACGGGAGATTACCGCTAGTATTAGGAGTAGGAGGTAATGATACGATGAAAGTGGTTGCCGAGTTAGAATCAAGAGATTTCTCCGCTTTTGCTGCTATTTTATCGGTTTCTCCTTATTATAATAAACCAACACAAGAAGGGATTTATCAGCATTTTAAAAGAGTAGCTGAGGCATCTCCAATTCCTGTAATTATTTATAATGTTCCTGGAAGAACTTCTAGTAATATGTTGCCTAAAACTGTTTTACGCTTAGCTAATGATTTTAGCAATATTGTGGCTATAAAAGAAGCAGCAGGTGATCTTGTACAAGCAATGCAAATTTTAAAAGACAAGCCTAAAGATTTTCTAGTAATTTCAGGTGATGACATGATTGCCTTACCGATGGTTTTAGCTGGTGGAGCAGGTGTGATATCTGTAATAGGGCAAGGATTTCCAAAGGAATTTTCAGAAATGATACGTTTAGGAATAAATCGAAAAGTTGATGATGCTTTCAAAAAGCACTACCTTTTAGCTGATTGTATTGATATGATTTTCGAACAAGGTAATCCTGCAGGAATCAAAGAAGTGTTTCAATCACTTGGTATAGCTGATAATACAGTTCGTTTGCCACTAGTTACTGTCGATGAATCTTTAAGTCATAGAATTGCTGATTTTGTAAAAAACAATGACAAATAGCAACAAAAAAGTAGGCTTTTTTTTAAGCAAAGAAATATTTTGTAGTAGCTAAATTAATACCTAAATTTGCCACCGAAACTTTAGTTGGATTTACTGTGTTTAAAAGTAAGTGAACGAGGTTTTAAAAAAAATAAATAAATGAAAAAAATAGTATCTCTATTAGTTCTTATCGTGTTATTTAGTTCTTGTAATGAGTATCAAAAAGCACTGAAAAACGAAGATGTTGCTGCAAAATTTGAAATTGGTACTAAAATGTACGAAGCTGGTAAATATTCGAAAGCCATTCGTTTATTTGAACAAATAGCACCACAATACAGAGGCAAGCCGCAAGCGGAGAAATTATTTTACATGTTTTCACAGTCTTATTATAAGACGAAACAGTACACTTTATCAGGATATCAATTTGAAAGTTTTGTTTCAGGTTATCCAAAAAGTGAAAAAGTACAGGAAGCGGCTTATTTAGGAGCTAAAAGTTATTCGATGTTGTCGCCTGAATTTAGTTTAGACCAAACCGATACTTTTAAAGCAATAGAAAAATTGCAAAATTTTATTGATACTTACCCTAATTCTGAATATTTAGGAGAAGCCAATGAAAGTATGCGTATTCTATCAGATAAAATAGAAAAGAAAGTCTTTGAAAACGCAAAAGGATATAACACCGTATCGGAATTTAAGGCTGCTATTGTAGCGTTAGATAATTTTATAATCGATTTTCCGGGTACAAAATTCAAAGAAGATGCCTTGTTTTTAAAATTCGATTCAGCTTACCAACTTGGTATAAATAGTGTACCAGCTAAAATGGAGGAGAGATTAAAAGTGGCAAAAACAGCTTATACAGGATTAATGAAGTATAATGCTGAAACAAAATACAAAGAGCGCGCTAACGAAATGCTAGCTCGAGTTGAAACAGATTTACAAAAATTTACTAAATAATTAAAGTGATGGATTTAAAAAAGACGAATGCTCCAGTAAACACAATAACATACAACAAAACAGTTATTGAAGAACCTACTGGTAATGTGTATGAGGCAATAACCATTATGGCGAAAAGAGCGAACCAAATTAACTCTGAAATCAAAAAAGAATTGACTGAGAAATTAGAAGAGTTTGCTACATACAATGACAGTCTTGAAGAGGTTTTTGAAAACAAAGAGCAAATCGAGGTTTCAAAGTTCTACGAAAAACTACCTAAGCCTCACGCTTTAGCAGTTCAAGAGTGGTTAGATGGTAAAATTTATCACAGAGATTCAAATAAATAGTACTACAATGTCAGTATTAAGCGGAAAAAATGTTTTACTGGGAGTTTCTGGTGGAATCGCCGCTTATAAATCGGCATCATTAGTTCGACTTTTTATAAAAGCAGGTGCACATGTCCAAGTGATAATGACACCTGCTTCTAAGGATTTTGTAACCCCACTTACATTATCAACTTTGTCTAAAAACCCGGTTTACTCGAGTTTTTACAATGATGAAGCACAAGAAGCAGAATGGAACAATCACGTTGATTTGGGACTTTGGGCTGATTTACTGGTTGTAGCGCCTGCCACAGCCAATACTTTGTCAAAAATGGCAACCGGTACTTGCGATAATTTATTGATTGCAACTTATCTATCTTCTAAATGTCCGGTTTACTTTGCTCCAGCAATGGACTTGGATATGTACATTCATCCTACAACAATAAATAGTTTTGCAGCTCTCAAAAAGTTTGGCAATACGATTATTCCTGCTGAAAGCGGTGAACTAGCTAGTGGATTATCTGGTCAAGGTCGTATGGCAGAGCCAGAGCATATAATTGCTTTCCTAGAAGCCGATTTAGAAAGTAAACTACCCTTAAAAGGAAAAAAAATACTAATTACTGCTGGTCCTACATACGAAGCGATAGATCCTGTACGTTTTATAGGAAATCATTCTTCGGGTAAAATGGGATTTGATATAGCAAAAAGTGCTGCTAACCTTGGTGCTACCGTTTTTTTAGTATCAGGTCCAACACATTGCAAAGCAGTGCATTCCTCGATTAAAGTAATTCCGGTGGTTTCAGCACAAGAAATGTATGATGCTTGTCATCAGTATTTTGAAGGTGTAGATGTTGCGATTGCAGCAGCAGCCGTTGCTGATTATAAGCCTAAAGTAGTGGCGCAGCAAAAGATAAAAAAAGCAGATGCTAATTTTACAATTGAACTGGATAAAACCAAAGATATTCTGCTTTCATTAGGAGAACTTAAAAAACAACAGTTTTTAATAGGGTTTGCCTTGGAGACTGAAAATGAAATTGACAATGCAAAGGCTAAAATCCAGAAAAAAAACTTAGATTTGATTGTTTTAAATTCGTTGCAAGATGAAGGTGCTGGATTTAAAACAGCAACCAACAAAGTTACTTTTATCGATAAAAATTTTAAAGTAGAGCCCATGGTTCTTAAGTCGAAAGAAACTGTAGCCGATGATATTATTAATAAAGTAATAGCCCATTTTAATGCGTAAGATCTGTATTGTTTTAGTTTTTTTGATTTTTGGGTTGGCACAAGCACAACAGCTCAACTGCACCGTATCGGTTAATGCAGAACGTTTACCCAATTCGAACCAACAAGTCTATCGAACTTTAGAGAATTCATTAAATGAATTTGTAAATAAAACAGATTGGACAGGGCAGGCTTTAAAGCAAAATGAAAAGGTTAATTGCTCTATGTTTATTACTATATTGTCTAACAATGCAGACCAATTTACCGCAAGCATTCAAGTGCAATCGGCTAGACCTATTTTTAATTCTTCCTATTCTTCTCCGGTTTTAAATTTTAATGATAAGGACTTTTCCTTTAGATATACTGAATTTGAAAACTTGATTTTTAGTCCAACGGCATTTGAATCTAATTTAGTTTCAGTTTTATCTTTTTATAGTTATTTGATTTTAGCTTTAGACGCCGATACATTTGAATTAGAAGCTGGAAGGAATAATTTTGAAATAGCGCAAAATATCGCCAATGTGGCGCAACAAAGCGGATCAAAGGGCTGGAGTCAAAACGATGGTAATCAAAACAGGTATTTTTTAATTAATGATATGTTGTCTCCAACTTATTCAGCAATTCGTAAAACAATGTTTGAATACCATTCCGGTTTGGATCTGATGACTAAGGATGTGAAAACGTCTAAGGAAACCATTAAAACGGCAATTCTTGGCCTTGCTAAATTAAATGCTACGAAACCCAATGCATTTTTGACCAGAACTTTTTTTGATGCCAAATCAGATGAAATAGTTTCTGTTTTTTCAGGTGGACCTAGTATCACAATAGCTGATTTAGTTAATACTTTAAATACCATATCTCCTTTGAATTCGAGTAAATGGACAAATATTAAGTATTAAAACTTGATCTTCTTTTTTACACCAAATCAATTTTACTATTTAAACACTAATTAATGATAACTGCACTATCAATTAAAAACTATGCCTTGATTGAGAAATTAGCTATCGATTTCTCCCAAGGATTTTCTATTATTACAGGAGAAACTGGTGCCGGTAAATCGATAATTCTTGGAGCACTAGGTCTGGTTTTAGGAAAAAGAGCTGATTTATCTTCTTTGAAAAACAAAGAGGAAAAATGTATTATCGAAGCCCATTTTGATATTTCTAAATACAACTTAGCGCCATTTTTTGAAACTAATGATTTAGATTACGAAGAAGATACAATTATTAGAAGAGAAATTTTGCCTTCAGGTAAATCTCGTGCTTTTATTAATGATAGCCCAGTCAACCTTCAAGAGTTACAAGATTTAGGGACTTTTTTATTAGATATTCATTCGCAGCAGCAAACTAGAGAATTGTCAGATGAAAGTGTTCAGTTTGATATTTTAGATGCTATTGTAAGTAATCATAGTGATATAGCAGCATATCAAACGTTATTGCAATCCTATAAAGCAGATAAAAACAAACTCAATATTTTAATCAAGAAGCAATCCGAAGGTGCTAAAGAGCAAGAATACAATACCTTTTTACTTACTGAATTAAACGATGCAAAGCTCAAGGCAGGCGAACAGGAAGAGCTTGAAAGCGAGTTTGAGCAATTGAATAATGTTGAAATTATCAAAGAGGCCATTGATAAAGCGCTTGCAATCACTAATGATGAGCAAGTAGGAGTGGTGCAAAACTTAAAAGAGATCAAAACGACCATCCAAAAAATTGCTCCTTTTTCAACGGATTATCAAAACCTGTTGGAACGTCTCGTTAGCGTAACTATTGAGCTAGATGATATTTCGCAAGAATTCAATCGCTCTGCTGAAAAGCTCGTGAATGATCCCGAGCGATTGGCTTTAGCTAATCAAAAGTTGCAATTGATTTATACCTTACAAAAAAAGCATCAAGTAGCAACTGTAGAAGAGTTACTGGAAGTACAGCTTCGTTTATCTAATTCGGTTTCAGAATTAGGTACTATCGCGGAGGATATAGAATTATTGACAGTTGCTATCCAAGAAAAAATGACTGCTTTAGATGCATTGGCTCAAACAATACATGATCATAGAGCAATTGCAGTACCTTTATTAACCAATCAGCTGATTGCTATTTTAGATACTTTAGGAATGCCCAATGTTCGTTTTGATATTCAAGTTCGCTCGACTGCTACCTATTTTAATAATGGTAAAGACGAGCTTCAATTTTTGTTTTCAGCCAATAAAGGAACCGATTTTGGTTTGTTGAAAAAAGTAGCCTCTGGCGGTGAAATGTCACGTATTATGCTTGCTGTCAAAGCAATTTTGGCTAAGTATTCTAAGTTGCCTACTTTGATATTTGATGAAATAGATACGGGAGTGTCTGGAGAAATTGCAATTAAAATGGGAGAAATAATGAAAGAGATGAGTAGTACCATGCAAATTTTTGCCATTACCCATTTGCCACAAATTGCTGCAAAGGGGAATGTTCATTTTAAAGTTTCCAAATCTACCGTGGGTGACGACACGCAATCAGAGTTAAAAATATTATCAGCAGAAGAAAGGATTGTAGAAATTGCACAGATGCTGTCTGGAACAGTCATTTCTGATTCTGCTCTAAATCACGCCAAAGCCTTGCTGAACTAGAATTTTGGGTTATATTTGTGAATACAATGCATAAGGCATACAAGTGGACAAGCCAAAAATAAAATAATTGAATAAATAGTATAGAAATGATCATAGAACCAAGAATGAGAGGATTTATTTGTTTGACATCACACCCTGATGGATGCGAGCAAAATGTAAAAAATCAAATTAAATACGTACAATCAAAAGGAGCTATTGCAGGTGGTAAAAAAGTTCTTGTTATCGGAGCTTCTACAGGTTTTGGTTTAGCTTCAAGAATATCAAGTGCTTTCGGATCTGATGCAGCTACCATTGGTGTTTTTTTCGAAAAACCACCAACTGAAGGAAGAACAGCTTCTCCAGGATGGTACAATTCAGCAGCTTTTGAAAAAGAAGCACATAAAGCAGGTTTGTATGCTAAGAGTGTTAATGGTGATGCCTTTTCTGACGAAGTTAAAAAGCAAACTTTAGATCTTATCAAGGCTGATTTAGGTCAAGTAGATTTAATTATATACAGTTTGGCATCTCCAGTACGTTTGGATCCTAAAACAGGAGTTTTACACCGTTCGGTTTTGAAACCTATTGGTGATACGTTTACAAATAAAACAGTTGATTTCCATAGCGGAAAGGTATCAGAGATTTCGATTGAGCCTTGTAGTGGTGATGATATTGAGAACACCGTTAAAGTAATGGGTGGCGAAGATTGGGAAATGTGGATCGATGCTTTAAAAGCAGAAAACTTATTAGCTCCAGGAGCAACAACGGTTGCTTATTCTTATATTGGGCCATCATTAACAGAAGCAGTTTATAGAAAAGGAACAATTGGTAGAGCAAAAGACCATCTAGAAGCTACTGCTTTTACCATTACAGATAGTTTGTCTTCTATTGGAGGAAAGGCTTATGTGTCGGTAAATAAAGCTTTGGTTACACAAGCAAGTTCTGCAATTCCTGTAATTCCATTGTATATCTCACTTTTGTATAAAATAATGAAGGAAGAAGGTATTCATGAAGGCTGCATTGAGCAAATTCAACGTTTATACCAACAAAGGTTGTATACAGGAGCTGCAGTTCCAGTAGACGACAAAGGTAGAATTCGTATTGATGACTGGGAAATGAGAGCGGATGTACAAGAAAAAGTGGCTAAATTATGGTTAGAAGCTACTACAGAAAACATTACGGATATTTCTGATTTAGAAGGATACCGCACTGATTTTCATAACTTATTTGGATTTGGTTTTGACGGAGTAGATTACAAAGCAGAAGCAAACGAAATGGTACAGGTACAAAGCATCGTTTAATGCGGTACGTATTTATAAAAGCACGCTGATTTTAAAATGTTGTATAGCATTTCATAATCAGGGTGCTTTGTCTTTTATTCTTAATATTAAGTTTTACGTAATTACTTTTGTTTAATTAACACCTTTTTGATAGCCATGTTTTTTTCGTTAATCATTCCTGTTTACAACCGTCCTGAGGAGCTAGCTGAGTTATTAGAAAGTCTTTCAAAATCCAACTATTCTAAAAATTTTGAAGTGGTGATCGTCGAAGACGGCTCTAGTTTAAAATGTGATACCGTCGTAGCACAATATGAATCAAAACTAACAATTTCCTATTTTTATAAAACAAATTCGGGTCCTGGAGATTCTAGAAACTTCGGAATGAAACATGCTAAGGGAGATTATTTTATAATTTTCGATTCGGATTGTATAATACCACCTAATTATTTAGTCGAAGTAGAGCAATCCTTACATAGTCAGTACGTGGACTGTTTTGGTGGTCCCGATAAGGCACTAGAAAGCTTTTCAGATATTCAAAAAGCCATTAATTTTGCGATGACTTCTTTCCTTACCACCGGCGGTATTCGTGGTGGTTCCGAAAAAATAGATAAGTTTCAGCCGAGGAGTTTTAATATGGGGATTTCTCGTGCCGCTTTTGAAGCTTCAAAAGGGTTTGGAAATATCCATCCTGGTGAAGATCCTGATCTTTCTATCCGACTATGGAATTTAGGTTTTGAAACTAAACTCATTCCTTCTGCGTATGTATATCATAAGAGGAGAATTGATTGGGACAAGTTTGCAGTCCAAGTTAATAAATTTGGTAAAGCAAGACCGATACTGAATAGTTGGTATCCGCAGCATAACAAACTTACATTTTTCTTTCCTTCTCTATTTATTTTGGGTTTTGGCTTAGCTGTCTTACTATTAGTGTTTACAATGGACTATTTATTGAAAATGTATTTTATATATTTTTTGGTCTTGTTTTTAGTGTCGGCATTTCAAAATAAAAGTATAAAAATTGGGTATCTGTCAATTATTGCGGTTTGGAAGCAGTTTTTTGGTTACGGAACCGGATTTATAGAGTCTTATTTGAAAGTGATTGTCTTCAAACAAAAGCCTGAAGAAGCGTTTCCTGAATTATTTTTTAAGATATAAATGGCAAAGCTGATAGGATTAACAGGAGGTATTGGTAGTGGTAAAACAACCATCGCTAAGTTCTTTGCAGAAAAAGGGATTTCGATTTATATTGCTGACCACGAAGCGAAGCAATTGATGGAAAGTGAAACAGTGCAGGAAAAGGTAAAATCTGTTTTTGGTCAGGAGGTTTTTACTAACGGTCGAATAGATAGACCTAAGCTAGCTGCTATCGTATTTAACAATCCAGAAAAACTAAAGAAACTAAATGAAATTGTTCACCCTGTTGTTCGAACTCATTTTAAAAATTGGGTGAATGAACATCAAAATGAAGAGTTGCTTATTTATGAATCAGCAATTTTATTTGAGAGTGGTCATTACAAAGATTTTGATTGTATTATTACAGTTACAGCTCCGCTCGAGTCAAGAATAGCAAGGGTTTTGAAGCGAGACGAAACGAATAGAGCAGAAATTGAAAGACGAATAAACGCGCAATGGACTGATTCCGAACGTATTGTTAATAGTGATTTTGAAATCGAAAATACGGATTTAAAAGCAGCAAAGGATAAAGTAAGTGATATTCTTAAAATTTTGAAGATTAAACAAAAGGAATAGTAGATGTTAATGTTTGGTTAATAGATTATCATCCATACTGTTAAAATGTTAATTTTGAGGCGATGAACAAACTTTTTTTTAGATTACTGATTGTGTTGATGAGCTTATCGCTCATAGGGATTATACTTGTACAAGTTTATTGGTTCAATTCTTCATTCAAAAATAACGATGAACAGTTCAAGTTTCACGTTACCTCGGTGATTGATAACGTAGCTGAAAAATTACAAAAACAAGAGGCGTATAGTTTTTACGACAGGTACAATCATATTAAGGATAGTACCGGTAAGATTCCGAAGAAAGAAGATTTGATGGAATTTTATTATGTTCAGAAAAACCCGAGAACCAATAAGACTATTGTGTACTCGTCAGGGATTGCCGCCGAAGATTATAATATATCACCTACGCTCTTTGATAGAAAATTTAGTAGTGAAAGATTTAAAAATTTTAGTGCTAAGCGTACAACAGAAGTCTATAACAATAATGGTATTGATAAATCGTCATTACAACAGACAGTTATTCCTGATGTGAAAATTGAAAAATCGGGGAACTTAGACATTCTAGACAATGCACAATTTGAGATTTTTTTCAAAGATATTGCTTCGGCAATGCCTTTGCAAGAGCGAGTATCTAATCAGACGTTGCAAAAACTAATTAAAAAAGAGTTAGAAGAGCACGGTGTAAAAACGAAATTTGAATTTGCTATTTATAACAACGGAATCGCAACCAAAATAAAGTCAAACGAATTTAAGTACGATAAAGAAGCGACGTATGCTATTCCTGTTTTTACAGATAATGAAGGAAACGAGAAATATAAGTTGCTAGTTACCTTTCCGCAGAAGAAGAAGTTTTTACTATCACAGTTGGTAAGTATAACTGTTTTGTCAATTGTTTTTACGTTAATTATTATTATTACCTATTCTAGCGCTTTAAATCAGCTAATTCGTCAACGACAAATTTCTGAAATTAAAACCGATTTCATCAATAATATGACGCACGAGTTCAAAACGCCAATTGCTACTATTAATTTAGCATTAGACGCCATTAAAAACCCGAAAATCATTGAAGATAAAGATAAGGTCTTTAAATATTTGCAAATGATTCGTGACGAAAACAAGCGAATGCATGCCCAAGTTGAAAATGTGTTGCGAATTTCTAAGCTGGAAAAGAAAGAGCTAGATATCGAAAAAGAATCTAGTAATGTCGAAGAGGTTATTGAAGATGCTATTGAGCACGTGAACTTAATTTTAGAAGACAGACAAGGAAAAATTACTACCAATTTTGATGCTTTGCGAAAAACGGTTTTAATTAATGAAGTTCATTTTACAAATGTGTTGGTTAATATTTTAGAAAACGCGATTAAGTACTCTCCTGATTTACCAGAGATTGATATTTACACTGAAAATATTAAAGACATGATCCTTATCAAAGTTAAAGACAAAGGATTAGGAATGAGTAAGATTGCTCAAAAGAGAGTTTTTGAGAAATTTTATAGAGAACATACAGGAGATTTACACAATGTAAAAGGACATGGTTTAGGTTTAGCGTATGTGAAAAGAATTGTAGAAGACCACAATGGTCAAGTTTATGTAGAAAGCGAAAAAGGGAAAGGAAGTACCTTCATAATAAAAATGCCACTAATAAATTAGTATATGGAAAATATAAATAAAAAAATTCTTTTAGTTGAGGATGACCTTAATTTTGGAGCAGTTCTAAAAGATTATTTAATGCTAAACGACTTTGAAGTAGTTTTAGCTAAGAATGGAATGGAAGGTTTTGAGAAATTTAAGAAAGACACTTATGATTTGTGTATTCTTGACGTAATGATGCCTTACAAAGATGGATATACTTTAGCTAAAGAAATTAGAGAGAAAAATAGCGAAGTGCCTATTATCTTTTTAACGGCTAAATCAATGAAAGAGGATGTTTTAAAAGGATACAAAGCTGGTGCTGATGATTATTTAAACAAGCCTTTTGATTCTGAAGTTTTATTAATGAAAATCAAAGCGATTATTCAAAGAAAATCTGCAGATATTAAAGCAGAACAAATTCAATTTGAATTCAACATAGGTAAATTTCATTTGAACTCTAAATTAAGATTCTTGAGTTTTAATGGTGAAGAACCAATCAAACTATCTCCTAAAGAGAATGAATTGTTGAAAATGCTAATTCTTCATGAAAACGATTTAATGCCGAGAGAATTGGCGTTAACTAAAATCTGGAGAGATGATAATTACTTTACATCAAGAAGTATGGATGTTTACATCGCTAAATTAAGAAAGTATCTTAAACTAGATGAAGATGTGGAAATTCTTAATATTCACGGTGAAGGTTTTAGACTTGTCGTAAAAAATAGATCCTAATTAAACATAAAAAAACAGCTTTAGAAAATTCTAAAGCTGTTTTTTTTTATCTGGGTATTCCTTACCAGTTTAGTTGTAAAGCGAAACAGGTTTTATCCTCTTTAGTGATACTAAAAATGGTAGAGTCAGCAGACTCATTTTCGTGAATTATAACTCGGTCTTGAATGGATAGTTCTTTTAAGAAATTCATTTCGAAACTTTTTATTTTTTGCTCCAGCAAAAGATTTGAATCTACTAGATCAAGGCACCATTCTAAATATTTGACATTATTTACATGATTTACAATATCTAAATCAGAAAGATTGACTTGACGTTCAAATAATAATTCTTTTTCAGGACTACAGTTTATCTTAGAGAAACCTTCGTTAGTTGCTCTTAATTCAGGATAGAGTTCAAAATGGTCGTAAGGAAGTCCAAGTGCTTCAGGACGTCTTTTTTGGGTATTAAAAACAGCCCAAAACGTTTCGCAACCAATTATTTTTTTACCGTTTAGATACATTTCTAATGCCCTTACAGATCTAGAATTTTCGAGTGTGTTGATCCAAGTTTTAACGGTTACGATATCACGCCATTTTGGTAGGGCTTGCACTTCGACACGCATTCTACTCAATACCCAAGCTTGGTCGAATTCCTGCATATCCGAAAAACTAATACCACCCACATCAGAATGTGCTGCAGCAGTTAATTGTAAAATATTGCATAAATCAGTGTATTTAAGATAGCCACTAGGCAGACATTGGGTAAAATTTATTTCCCAATCCTTACTGAAAATAGAGCTAAAATTTGGACTTATTGGCATTGAATTATTTTTAAAGTATTAGAGTGATACTAACTGTCAAGTTAATTATTTTATTGTGTTTTGGTCGTGATGTAAGCAATGATGGTAGGAATTGGCGTTTGAAAATCGAACCATTTCGTATTTTCATCCCGCTTGAACCAAGTAAGTTGGCGTTTGGCGAAGCGACGGGTGTTTTTCTTGATTTCTTCAATTGCGAATTCTAAAGTTATCTCTCGATCAAAGTAACTGAAGAGTTCTCTATAACCTACCGTTTGTAGTGCATTTAGTTCACGTTGCGGATACAATTTTTTTGCTTCTTGCAGCAAACCTTCGTTCATCATGAGGTCTACCCGTTGGTTGATACGCTCGTACATCAGTTTTCTATCAGCTTCTAAACCAATAAGAATTGGCGTAAAATTGCGCTCATTAGTCTTTTTATTTAGAAAACTAGAGTAGGGTTGTCCTGATCCGATGCAAACTTCGACAAATCGCATCATGCGCTGCGGATTCATTAGCGTTTGCGGATTTTCAAGGGTTATCTTTTTGAAATAAACGGGATCAAGATTTTGCAATTGTTGTTGCAAATAGTTGATGCCTAGTTTTTCATATTGTGCTGTTACCGTTTCCCTAATTGCAGCAGGTATTTCAGGAAATGTATCGAAACCTTTTAAGACTGCATTGACGTATAAGCCTGATCCGCCTACTAGGATTACGTAGTCATTGGTTTGAAATAATTTTTCAATTGTTGCGACAGCTTCTTTTTCATAATCGCCTACGGTGTAATGCTCATCTATCGACTTATTTTGGATAAAATGATGTTTTGCTGCATCTAACTCCGCTTGAGTAGGAACAGCTGTTCCTATTGTCATTTCTTTAAAAAATTGACGGCTGTCACAAGATACAATTTCGCATTGGTAATGGTTAGCCAATAGAATACTAAGAGAAGTTTTCCCGATAGCTGTAGGTCCGATAATAGTGATTAGGTATTTCATAGTGATTGTAGCCCAGATAAAAACGGAAACCCCGGACGATTGCAAGTTAGTATTTCTTAGTGTAAAAGAGCGACCTCAGAAGCTCCTTTTATGCGCTAGAAGTACAATTTGCAATAGGAGGAGTTGTAGTGGATAGCTGGAATGGCTTCTAGTTTTTATTTTTAGTGAAAGACGTTCCACAATTAGAGCAAAAATTGGCTTTTTCAGGTTGATCCATAGCTCCGCAGGAAATGCATGTAATACTGTTTGAATTTTTGTCGTTTTTAGGTATGCTTTTGGCAATTTCAGCAGTTACGATTCCGGTGGGAACTGCAATGATGCCGTAACCCAAAATCATTACAAATGAAGCGATAAATTGTCCTAAAGGGGTTACTGGTGAAATGTCGCCATAGCCAACGGTGGTAAGTGTTACAATGGTCCAGTAGATGCTTGCCGGAATACTTGTGAAACCGCTTTGCTCTCCTTCGACTAGGTACATTATGGAACCAATAATTATGGTGCTAATTAATACAAAGTAGATAAAAACTACTATTTTTCCCCTGCTGGCTTTTATTGCTTTACTTAATTGAAGCGATTGACTCGTAAATTGCGGATTATTTAAAATTTTAAACAGTCGCAATAATCGAAGTGCACGAACGACGGAAAAAATGCTTGTACCCGTAAAAAAGATTGATAAATACATTGGTAAAATGGCAAGTAGATCAATTATACCATAAAAACTAAAAATGTAACTCCAAGGTTTTTTAATACTTATAATTCTAAACAGGTATTCAACAGTAAACAATCCAGTAATTACCCATTCAATAAAAACCAAATTATCGTGGTACTTGTCGTCAAATCCTTTTACAGTCTCCATCATTACGAGGAGTACGCTCACTACTATTAATGCAAGTAAAATGAGATCAAATAAGCGTCCCGCCTTAGTGCTGGTGCCATAAATGATAACATGCGTTTTGCGCCTGAAAGTACTGTAATTCATTTTTACACCATTCATAAAAGTTAAATTAGATTTAGATTAAAACTTGATAATCTTATGCATTTTATTTCTTCGAAGGTGATTTTGAATTATATTTCGCGTGTCGCGGTTGTTTTGCATTGGAATGATGATCGTTTTTAAAATGTCTATTTTATGTACTTGATAGTTCAAATCATAAAAAGTATAGCCTTTATAGATTCCGTTTTCGATCAAAACAGCGCTGCGCTCATTGATCGTGCGTCCTTTATCAAGGATAATCATATTCTGGTTTTCAAAACTATTTTTAGTAATGAATTCGTTGACTCTCAGGTTGTATTCAAGTGCAGAAATTGCTCCAATACAAGCACCATCACACTCTTTTATGGTGTACTGAAAACATTCTTTAGTAGTTTGATATAAGCCAGTAAACTTTTGACATAACTTGTATTCAGCGGTGATTCTAAATAGGGCATTTTTACCTTCTTGCAAGGTTGAAAATGAGGTTATTTCTTTTTTGCGACCATCCGCTTTTTGTAATTTAAGATTGATGTAACCGTTTTTATCTAATTCAGCATACAATGCCCATTGAAAAATACTTTTTCGTTGTGCTCTGTTTAATATGGGTTTATTGACCTTGATTTCTTCGCTTTCTTTAAGTAAGGCTATCAGTTCGCTACCCGTTTCCTCGTAGGTTACGCGAAAAACTTGGGCTTGAATTTTTTTAGATTTGGCGTTGGTTCCCGTAAAATGCTGGTTGAGTCTTTTTTTTATGTTTCGGCTTTTGCCAATGTAGATTAGGTTTCCTTTTTCGTTGTGAATGTAATAAACTCCGGTTCGCGAGGGCAAGCCAGCTATGATTTCCGTTAATTTAGGTGAGATTCCTTTTTCTATTTCGGTTTTGATATAATCTGTGATAATCGTTTTTTCGAGATCTTTTTCAAGTAGCATTTTAAACAGTTTCACCGTCGCAACGGCATCTCCGCTGGCGCGATGCCTATCGGCCATTGGGATTCCTAAAGCACGAACAAGTTTACCCAGACTATAAGAAGGTTGGTCCGGTATTAATTTTTTTGCCAGTTCAACTGTACACAAGGTTTTAGCCTCAAAATTATAGCCTAAACGTCTAAATTCTGTTCGAAGGATTCGGTAATCAAAAGATGCATTGTGTGCTACGATGATACAATCAGTGGTGATTTCTATAATACGTTTGGCTACTTCAAAAAACTTAGGAGCAGAGACTAGCATGGCATTGTTGATACCTGTTAGCTTAACAACAAAGGGTTGAATAGGGATTTCAGGATTGACCAGACTTATAAATTGATCGACAATTTCGTGTCCATCAAATTTATAAATGGCGATTTCAGTTATTCCTTCTTCGTTGAACTGACCACCTGTGGTTTCTATATCTAGTATTGCGTACAAATTATTTTATTTAAAATGGGGTTTACTATTGGGGACTTCTATTAAAAACTAGTTTCGGCCACCAAAGATACTGCTACCAACTCGAACCATAGTGCTGCCACACTCAATTGCTAAAGGATAGTCGCCTGACATACCCATAGAGATGATGTTCATCTCGCAATTAGGTACTTTTTGCTCGGCTGCTTTGTCAAATATACTTTTTAAAAGCATAAATTCTTTTTTAATTTGGTCCTTATCATCTGTGAAAGTTGCCATTCCCATTAAGCCTACAATTTTTATATTTTGCATTTCTTGTAGTTCGACAGAGTTAAAGATAGCAGCTAATTCTTCTTGGTCTAAGCCAAATTTTGTTTCCTCTTCGGCGATGTGTATTTGAAGTAAGCAATCAATAACGCGGTTGTTTTTTGCAGCCTGCTTATTAATTTCTTGCAAAAGCTTTAAACTATCTACGCCGTGAATAAGCGCTACAAACGGTGCCATGTATTTCACTTTGTTAGTTTGTACATGACCAATCATGTGCCACTGAATGTCTTTGGGCATTTGCTCCCATTTATCAGCCATTTCCTGAATTTTATTCTCGCCAAAAATGCGTTGGCCCGTTTCATAAGCTTGCATTAAATCCGATACCGGTTTGGTTTTTGAAACCGCTACTAGTGTTACGTTTTCAGGAAGTGTCGCTTTGATTGTTTTTATATTGTTTGCTATTGCCATTTGGTGCTGTTTTAAATATTTTTGCCTTATAGTTCGTAAATAACTATTCCGCTTCTAAACTTAGGTTCAATATACGTACTTTTTGGAGGCATAATTAAATTAGTATCTGCTAATGCCTTTATTTCGTTGATATTTGAAGGATAGAGGATAAATCCAACTTGAAATTCGCCTTCGTCTATTTGTTTTTTTAATTCTAAAATCGATTGTTTACCTGATACGTATTCGATTCGTTCATCATTTCGTAAATCTTCAATGTTTAAAATAGGAAGTAGGATAGTGTCAAACAGAATTTGGGTATCGAGGTTTTCTAAAGCATTAGCCGAATTTTTTACCCTTTTGCGAAGTTCAAGCTGGTAAAACTCATTGTCCAAATACATACCAAATTCATGATTCGTGACAGGCTGATAGGGTTGTTGGTCCTTGCTCTCGACAATGAATTTTTCATTCAACTTGCGAATAAATTCCTCTTTACTTAATCCATTTAGGTCCTTTACAAGTCTATTAAATTCGTAAATTTTAATATTATTTTCGGCAATCAAGTAGCTTAGTAGATGGGCTTTGTTCTCATCTTGTGGATTTTCTTCGGATAATAATCGGGCAGCCTCTGAACGGTGGTGACCATCAGCGATGTAAAGAGAATCAATTTTAGCAAACGTATTTTGAATCCATTCAATCTCTTCAGTATCATCAATTTTCCAGAGATAATTGATTTCTTTCTTGGTCGTCGAAAACTCAAAATCAGCTAATTTTTGTGTTTGGCTAAAAATCCAATTTTCGATTTCCTCATTGTCAGGATAGGTCATCAATACAGGCTCTGTGTTAAATTCAGAGTGGTGCATGTATTCTTTTAGCAGTCGAACTCTAAAAGCGAGCGTTTCTTCATGCTTTTTGATTTTGTTGTTTTTATAATCGGCTATGGATGTACCAACGATTATGCCTGTATATGATTGTGTTTTGGTTACAATTTTATGAATGTAAATGGATGGATTTTCATCCTTTACAAGGATATTCTCAATTTTAAAATCGTGGTACTTTTGATGTACTTGACGGTATCTTTTTTCAAAGGTAACCGATTCTACATTGTTGTAGGCCGGTTTTATGACATGTAAAAACGATAACGGATTAAAATCTAATTGAGCAGCTAACTCCGCTGTTACGTACTCTTCATAGGATCGGCAGGTTACCAAACAAACTTTGTCTCTAGTGGGGCGAACTGCTCTAAATGGAATTATTTTTGCCATATCACTTTTGGTTTAAAAACAGAAAAGCAGCAAGAAACATCGCGATGCTCTTGCTGCTTTTAAATTATTTAAACTAGATAAATTGTTTCGAAATTTTCTCTGCTTTTTTACTTTCGCTATAGTCATAAAAACCTTCTCCTGATTTTACTCCTAATTTTCCAGCACGAACCATATTTACTAGTAGTGGGCAAGGAGCATATTTAGGATTTTTGAATCCGTCGTACATAACATTTAATATAGCCAAACATACATCTAAACCAATAAAATCAGCTAGTTGAAGTGGTCCCATTGGATGTCCCATTCCTAATTTCATCACGGTATCAATTTCATATACACCAGCAACTTTGTTGTATAAGGTTTCGATAGCTTCATTAATCATTGGCATTAAAATACGATTAGCCACAAAACCAGGATAGTCGTTTACTTCGACAGGTGTTTTACCTAACTTTTCAGATAGTGTCATGATCGTAGCTGTTACCGCATCGCTAGTATTGTACCCGCGAATGATTTCAACTAATTTCATGATAGGCACTGGATTCATAAAGTGCATTCCAATAACACGTTCTGGATGTGACACTACCGCTCCAATTTGCGTAATTGAAATGGAAGAAGTGTTTGTTGCTAAAATAGTATCATGAGAACAGGCATCATTTAATTGTTTGAAAATGTTTAGTTTAAGCTCTACGTTCTCAGTCGCAGCTTCAACTACTAAATCAGCACCAACAACACCATCTTTAATATCTGTGTAGGTGATTATATTGGTTATTGTTTTTGCTTTGTCCTCTTCGGTGATGGTTCCTTTAGAAACCATTCGGTCTAAATTGGCAGCAATAGTGGCCATTCCTTTATCCAAAGATTTCTCTGAAACATCTATTAATTTAACGGTAAATCCGCTTTGCGCAAAGGTATGAGCGATTCCGTTACCCATAGTTCCTGCACCAATTACAGCTATTATTTTCATTTAAGGTATATTTAATTTTAAAGTCTTCTCGTTTAACTTTTAAATTCGAATTTGTATTTTATTTTTTGAAGCAATCAATAATTTGATAAGCAACTTTTAATGCTTCTGTTGCTTGTTCTAAGGTTACAATTGGGGTCGAATCGTTTGTAATAGCATCAGCAAATGTCTCCAATTCGTCGAGAATAGCGTTGTTTTGCTCTACTTCAGGATTTGAAAAATAGATTTGTTTTTTAACACCTTCCGCATTTTGTAAAATCATATCAAAATCACCTGGAACTTCAGGAGCGTCTTTCATTTTTACAACCTCACATTTCTTTTCCAAAAAGTCAACTGAGATGTAGGCATCCTTTTGAAAAAAGCGTGTTTTACGCATGTTTTTCATCGAAATTCGGCTAGCAGTAAGGTTGGCCACACAACCATTTTCGAATTCAATTCGGGCATTTGCAATATCCGGTGTGTCGCTAATAACAGAGACACCACTGGCGCTTACATTTTTTACTTTAGATTTCACTACACTTAAAATCACATCAATATCATGGATCATTAAATCTAAAACTACAGGTACATCAGTACCACGAGGATTAAATTCAGCCAATCGATGCGTCTCAATAAACATAGGATGTTCGATCATATCTTTTGAGGCGATAAAAGCAGGGTTGAAGCGTTCGACATGACCCACTTGACCCTTTACCTTGTATTCATTCGCTAAAGCAATTATTTCTTCGGCTTCTTCAAGAGTATTTGAAATAGGTTTTTCGATAAAAACATGTTTACCTGATTTAATGGCAACTTTGGCACATTTATAATGGGAAAGAGTGGGAGTAACAATGTCTATAACATCTACAGCAGTCAAAAGAGAAGCGATTGTGCTAAAGTGTTTGTATCCAAATTCCTTAGCTATTTTATCAGCATTTTCTTGATTGGGATCGTAAAATCCAACTAATTCATATTTCTCAGATTGTTGTAATAAACGCAAATGTATTTTTCCTAAGTGACCAGCACCTAATACTCCAATTTTTAGCATAATAATGTTCTTTCCACAAAAATAGCAATTAAAATTAAATTTCTGTTTTTTAGAAACCTAAAATCCATTTTAATCTATTAATAACTTCATTTGAATTTTGCAACTTGTTTTTTGCCATTTTAACTTCTAATTTTACAAAAAAATAAAATAATAATTTTGAAAGATACAGCAAAACATCAAGGCCTTAGAAATCAATTAGTAAGTGTTTTGCAGCAGAAAGGAATTACAGATATAAATGTCCTAGAAGCGATAAAAAAGATACCAAGGCATCTATTTTTAAATTCTAGCTTTGAAGATTACGCTTACCAAGATAAAGCATTTCCAATAGCGGCCGGGCAAACGATTTCTCAACCTTACACTGTTGCTTTCCAATCAGAACTGTTACAGATAAAGAAAGATCATAAAGTTCTAGAAATAGGTACGGGATCCGGTTATCAAACGGCTGTTTTGTGCCTAATGGGAGCTAAGGTGTATAGTGTAGAAAGGCAAAATGAATTGTTTAAACAAACCTCTGTTTTACTGCCTAAATTGGGTATTAGACCCAAACATCTGACTTTTGGAGATGGTTACAAAGGATTGCCTACTTATGCTCCGTTTGATAGTATTATCGTGACGGCTGGAGCACCTATGATTCCGCAACCATTAATGGCACAATTAAAAATAGGAGGAAGGCTCGTTATTCCGTTAGGCGAGGATGTTCAAATTATGACGTTGTTAATTCGTATAAATGAAACACAATTTGAAAAACATGAGTTGGGCGAATTTCGATTTGTTCCACTTTTAGAAGATAAAAACTAATTTATAAACTATTCCTAATCAGAATGGTTTTTTATTGGGCAATTTTGCCTATGTAGCGTTCTAAACTGTCTTTAGCAGTTTGTGCGATGAGTAAAAGAAATGCTTCCTTATCGCCTTTATTCACTGTGTTTTCATACCTCAATTTGTTGTCATGATCCCCTTTGTTATTGACGATAACATAGCCTTGTTGTAGCAGTATTACATTTTGCACCAGTCGGCTTGTTTTACCATTATTAGTGGTAAATGGTTGAATGAGTTGTACTTTTAAATGTGCTTCTGCAGCTAAAATTAAAGGGTGAACGGTATTTTTATGATTTTCGTACCAATTAAAAAAATCGTCCATATCCTTTGCTAGTTGGTCAGGTTGTGTAGATTTTAGATCAATCAAAGCGGTTTTGCGGTATTTCCCCGCATCATCTAGTTGAATTCCTCTTGCTAAGAAGTGATGAATGGTGAGTAATTCTTTTTCAGAAAAAGGAGTATTTTTTTCCGTTAAACTTTTTACATATGAAATGGCTTCAACATGATTTATTACTTCTAAATGCTCTTTCATGGTTTTACCCGCAATAGTGATTCCTTGGTTAATCACTAGTTCAGTTTCTGCTAGAGAAAGCGTATTACCGTCAAGCCGATTACTCTCAAAAATAAATTCTAATTCAAGTGCCTTCAGCACAGTATCAGATTCAAATTGGCGGAATCTTTCCCGCTTTGATTTTAATAAATCTACCTCGTCTAAAAGCTGTTGTAATTCTTTTGAAACCGAATTTGAAGAATTATTTCTTAGACTTTTTATTTCTTCTTGCGCTTCTGCTAATGCTTGAAGGGCTAAGTTTTCATCACCAATTTCATAAATTATTTTTTCTTTTAGCCAAGTAATCATGATGGTTTCGTAGTCAATTTCTAGAATTGCCGCTAGTTTGATTACTTGCTCTTTTGTAGGTTTACGAGTTCCGCTTTCAAACTTACTAATGAGTGCTTGGTCAATACCAAGTAATTGTGCAAGTTCTCTCGTTTTTAACTGCTTCAGTTCACGAGCATTTTTAAGTAATGTTTTCATGATATAGTTAAAGGATGTCTTGACAATTTTAGTCAATAATTAATCTGAAAAAAAAAGTACTTCGATTGCAAAGTACTTTTACTATTTAATTGTTGAATACCTTTTTGATGCGGTCTAAATCGCGCTTGGTATCTTGTTCCTTCAAAGATTCTCGTTTATCGTAGGTTTTTTTACCTCGGCAAAGACCAATTTCTAATTTAGCCATACCTTTTTCATTCGTAAACAATTTTAAGGGCACAATTGTCAAACCTTTAGCTTGCACGCTTCGAGCTAAGCTTTTTAATTCGCGTTTGTTCAAAAGTAGTTTACGTTCACTTCGTGCTTTGTGATTGAATTGATTCCCAAAAGTATACTCCTCAATATAAGTATTGATGGCAAATAACTCATTATTACTAAATTCACAAAAGCTTTCCGTAATATTTGCTTTTCCTAGTCGGATAGATTTGATTTCTGTACCGGCTAAAACGATTCCAGCAGTAAATTTCTCGATGATTTCATAATCGAATCGAGCTCTTTTATTTAATATGTTGATTGTTTTAAGCATAGAATGCAAATGTAGGAACAAATCAATAAATGAACACTATTTTTTGTAAAATTGATTTAAATTTGCCAAATGGAAAATCAAGTTTCAAAAGATCCGTTACATGGACTTACCCTTAAATTTATTTTAGAACGATTAGAAGCTCATTATGGTTTTGACACCTTGGGTGAATTAATCAATATTAAATGTTTTAATGATAATCCTAGTGTGAAATCAAGTCTTACTTTTTTGCGCAAAACCGATTGGGCTAGAAAAAAAGTAGAGGAGTTGTATATTAGTTCCATTTCTAAATTTCAAAACTAAAACAGCACTGTTTTATTCGCTTTGAAAGATGCTATTTAAGCTTGTACCTAAAAGTATTTAATGTCCTTTGTTTAATAGGCCATATACCGCTGCATCTAAAAACCGACCTTCAAAGTATTGGTTTTCTTTAAAAAGTCCTTCTTGTACAAAGCCATTTTTCTCCAAGACCTTGGCCGATGCCTTGTTTTCAGGTGCTATAACTGCTTCAATGGAATGTAAGTTCATTGTAGAAAAACCAAACTCAATTAGATGTTTAACTACCTCTGAAATTATTCCTTTACCACTTTGCGATGGGTGTAAAATATAACCAATTTCAGCTCGGTGATTTTCAGGGCTAATTCTATAAAAACCGGCAACACCTATCAAAGTATCGTTGCCTTTTAGTGTAATTCCCCAATTTATTCCTTCTGAAGATTCGATTTTTGCATCAATGCTTTGAATATGTTCGATTGCTTCTTCAAAATTGGTTACTAGCGGTCTTGGAATGTATTTCATTATTTCGATATCCGAACGAAGAACAAACATCTCCTGAACATCAGCTTCTGTTACTCTGCGCAGTACTAATCGTTCCGTACTGAGGATAGGGAAGGGATTGAAATTTAAATGGACCATTTTAATTTGATTTATAGTATTTCTATTGAAAAGGCTGTTTGAAACTGTGTATTTGGTTTTAAAACCTGAATACCTTCTTTCTCAAAAAGATTTCCGGTACTGTTTTTTGTATCAGAATAACCAAACCAGGGTTCAATGCAAAGAAAAGGAGCGTTAACCTTTGTCCAAAGACCCAAATGTGGAAAAGTAGGAAATACGACCTTTACAAAAGGCAAATTGTTTTTTAGAATTGTAATTGCTTTAGATTGTAATTGTTTAAATATGAGCGCATCATTTTTAAATAAGTCATAATCTAACGGAACGATTTTAGTAGTTGCTTCTAAAATTGCGGTTGTATCCACTAGTAAATTATCTTCAAGTAAATGATAGGTTAGTGTTTCCTCGGTTTCAAATTCGATTGCATAGTCTTCGAAATTTCCCGCTAAAGCAATTGCGGGATGCGCACCAATGCTAAAGGGCAATTCTGATTCCCCAATATTTAAAACGCTATAGCTAGTATTTATTCCGGTTAATTCTAACGTATATTTTATTTGTAATTCGAACTTAAAAGGATAAACAACCATAGATGCCGCTGTATCTTTTAATGAAAATGTAACGCTATTTTCGGTCTTATTGGTAACTTCAAAAACAGTATCTCTAGCAAATCCATGTCTAGGTAAGCTATAAGTTTTTCCCTTATACTGATAACTGTCATTTTTTAGGGTTCCTACAATGGGAAAAAGAATGGGAGCATGCTTTCCCCAAAAAGCAGGATCGCCCTCCCACATATACTCAAAATTGGTCTCTATGTTTTTTAAAGAAAAAAGTTCAGCTCCTAGATGTTTTATAGAAGCACTCATTGAACCATTAGTTATTGTTGTTATCAAAGGAATCGTTTTTAGGTCTTGTTCGGAATCAAATGTAAAGCTATTTTTTAATTTTTTAAAACAAATGCTCTCCGTTGTAACTTTCCTGCAGTTAGAGCAACTTATAGGTAGTAGTACTTGCGTAAAAATTGTAATGTGGTGCTACTTAATTTTTGTTAATTTGCCATATAAACATTTCTACTTATGAAAAAATTTCGCTTCAAGGCTATTTATCAAATGGCTTTATTATTGGGAGTAACTTCCCTTTGGGCGCAACAAACACCGGCTAACACAGCAGTTGCTCCCGTTTCTAATTACAATTACCATGACGCTTTTGCTCCTTTTTTCTACACTAAAAATGGAACATCAACACGATCTGCAAGTGGACAGCCTGGAGCTGAATATTGGCAAAACAGAGCTGATTATGTTCTTACAGCCAAATTAAACGAGGCAAAGAATGAGATTGTAGGTACTGATGTTATTACCTATACGAACAACAGTCCAGATCAAATGAATTTTGTTTGGATGAATCTTGACCAAAATTTATTCAAAGACGATTCCCGTGGTAACGCCGTTGTACCAATGACAGGAAGCCGTAATGGTGCTAGAGGAGAAGTTTTTGACGGAGGTCACAAAATCAAATCGGTAAAAATTGTATCAACTTACAAAGGGAAAGTTTCCGAAACTGACGCTAAATACGTCATTACTGATACAAGAATGCAGGTTTTTTTACCTGAGGTTTTGAAAGCTAAAGGTGGATCTGTAAAAATTAAAATAGATTTCTCTTATATTTCTCCAAAAGAAGGTTCAGATAGAACAGGAGTTTTAGATACGAAAAACGGAAAGATTTTTACAATTGCACAGTGGTACCCGCGCATGTGTGTGTATGATGATGTACGTGGATGGAATACGAATCCTTACTTAGGAGCTTCAGAATTTTATTTAGAGTACGGAGATTTTGATGTTAATATTACAGCGCCTGCAAATCATATCGTGGTATGTTCAGGAGAATTAGTTAATCCAACAGCGGTATATTCAGCAACAGAACAAACAAGATTAGCACAAGCTAAACTAAGTGATAAAACAGTTCTTATTCGTACTGCTGACGAAGTAGCTGCTCTCGCAAAAACAACTGCTACAGCTACAAAAACTTGGCATTATAAGTTGAAGAATGCAAGAGATTTGTCTTGGGCTTCTTCGGCTGCCTTTATTCTAGATGGTGCAAAAATTAATTTGCCAAGCGGAAAAAAATCATTGGCGTTGTCAGCCTATCCTGTGGAAAGTGATGGTAATGATGCTTGGGGTAGATCATCAGAATATACGAAATATTCTATCGAAAATTATTCTAAAAGATGGTTTGAATACTCGTATCCAGTTGCAACTAACGTAGCAGGTAATGAAGGCGGAATGGAATATCCTGGAATTGTTTTTTGTAGTTGGGAATCTAAAGGAGAGGATTTATGGGGAGTTACTGATCACGAATTTGGTCACAACTGGTTTCCTATGATTGTAGGATCTAATGAGCGTTTATTTGCATGGATGGACGAAGGTTTCAATACTTTTATCAACTCATTAAGTTCGAATGACTTTAATAATGGTGAGTACAAGCAAGGTCCAGCTGATTTGCATCGAATGGCCGAAGTGTATACGAATCCTAAACTAGAAACGATAATGAGCTCTCCTGATAATATGAAGGAAGCTAATATTGGACTTTTGTGCTACTCTAAACCAAGTGCAGGATTGATTATTTTACGGGAACAAGTATTAGGAGCAGAGCGATTTGATTATGCGTTCCGTACCTATGTTGAACGTTGGGCTTTTAAACACCCAACTCCAGATGATTTCTTTAGAACTATGGAGAATGTGGCTGGTGAAGATTTGAGTTGGTTTTGGAGAGGTTGGTTTGAATACAACTGGCGTTTTGACCAAGGAATTAATTCAATCAAATATGTAAAAAATGATCCTAAGCAAGGTGTAGTTATTACAATTGAGAATTTCGAAAAAATGCCTATGCCAGTAGTTTTAGATATTAAATTAAAAAGTGGTGGTGTCGAAAGAGTGAAATTACCTGTTGAAGTTTGGCAAAAAAATAAGTCTTGGACTTTCAAACATAATTCTACTGAAGAAATAGAAAGTATTACATTAGACCCAGATCGTGCTTTCCCAGATAGCAACGAAGCTAATAATGTATGGTCAGCAGCTAAGAGTACGCTGGAGAAAGATGTTATTTTAGATGGTTATTTAGGCGTGTTTAGCACAGCCAAAGCACCGATGAAAATTACGTTTACCGAAAAAAATAGTGTGTTAAGCGCTGAGATTTCAGGTTATCCTAAATTCAATCTTGAAGTAGCAGCGAAAGACTTGTTTGAATCAAAAAGAGCTGGAGTTAAATTTCAATTTAATGAAGATAAAACTGCTCTAGAAATGATAATTAGTGATGGTCAAAAAATCCCTTTTACCAAGGATAAATAAAAGGTCCAATCCATTATAAATAGAAAAAACCAGCTGTACTAGCTGGTTTTTTTGGTTTTATATTACGCTTCTGAATTCTTAGTTCTAAAAATAGTCCATTGTAGAAACGAAGATAAAATGACGGTAAGCATGGCTCCTATAAAATTCAGCCATAAATAGCCTAGTTTTTCTTGACCACTAGGATAAATATAAATAGCATAATAGTAAATGATAAATATGGTTATTTGACTAACCAATGCGCTGTAAAATATAGCTTTGGCTTTTACATATTTAATATAAAATCCAACTAAAAATATACCCAATACTGTACCGTAAAAAATGGACCCTATTATATTTACTAGCTGAATCAAATTTTCAAATAAGGTACCAACGCAGGCAAATAAAATTGCAATAATTCCCCAAAACAGGGTGAAAAATTTAGTTGCGTTAAGGTAATGCTTGTCTGATTTTACAGTTTTTAAATTCCGTTTATAAATATCTATTGCAGTGGTCGAGGCCAAGGCATTTAGTCCTGAAGCAGTCGACGACATAGCTGCTGACATAATAACGGCGAGTAGTAAACCAATCAGTCCTTTGGGCAAATAATTGAGAATAAAGTGAAAGAATACATAGTCCTTATCGTTAGTTTCGCTGCTACTATCGGCTTTTAAAATGATTTCCTTTGCTCGGTCTCGCAGCTCTTTTTCTTTAGTAGATAAGGCTACTAATTCCTTACGCAAAATAGGATTATCGTAATCTTGATTTAGTTGGTCGATATACAGTAAGTTGATTACTTTTTTGTCTTCGGATAAAGCATCAAGTTTTTTCTCTAAAACATGATACTCCTCTTTATAGGTTGATTTTTCAATAGTTACCTTGTTATTTGGATTGAAATTTAACGGAACTGGATTAAATTGAAAAAAGACAAATACCATTACTCCGGTAAGCAAAATAAAGAATTGCATCGGAACTTTAAGCAAACCATTCATGATCAATCCCATTTGGCTTTCTCGAACTGATTTTCCTGATAGGTATCGACCTACTTGTGATTGATCCGTTCCAAAATAAGCTAAGGCTAAGAAAAAACCACCAGTGATACCACTCCAAAAAGTATATTTCTCCTCGGGATCAGTAGAGAAATTTACAATATTCATTTTATCATTGGCACCAGCGATATGAAGAGCATTGCTAAAAGTCATGTCATTAGGTAAGAAATGCAGAATGAGGAAAAAGGTAATCAACATTCCAGACATGATGACAAACATTTGCTGTTTTTGAGTCACGTTTACGGCTTTGGTTCCGCCCGAAAAAGTATAAAATATTACTAGGACACCAATAGCAATATTCATGTAGGTAAGATTCCACCCTAAAATAGCAGACAAAATAATAGCGGGAGCATAAATGGTCAGTCCCGTTCCTAAACCCCTTTGGAATAAGAAAAGGAAGGCAGCCAGCGATCTCGTTTTCAAATCAAATCTTTTTTCTAAGTATTCATACGCAGTATAAACTTTGTATTTATGATAAATAGGGATGAAGGTTAACGAAATTACGATCATAGCAATTGGAAGTCCAAAATAAAACTGGACAAAGCCCATTCCATCATGATACGCTTGCCCTGGTGTAGATAAAAAAGTAATGGCACTGGCCTGAGTTGCCATTACAGATAAACCAACAGTGTACCATGGCGTTTCGTTGTTTCCTAAAATAAAATCTTCTACATTTTTACTTCCCTTGGTTTTCCAAGAACCATACCCTACAATAAAAAGTAATGTAACGATAAGTACAATCCAATCAAATAGCTGCATAGTTTAAGAGTATAATTTCATAATTAAGCAAAATATCAATATATAAATGGCATTTGCCACGAGAACTAAAGTGTAGTTCTTTTTCCAAATTCTAGTTTTTTTAGTTTCCATGGGCCTAATTTATGGTTTTGTATTTTGATTACTGTCTTGTTCCTTTTTTTGAAGGGAAATCATGTTTGAAAGTAAGCGGTAGGCTCCTGATACACCTTCGGGTAGTTCTCTGAAAAAACTTAATCCTGTATAAACATAAAATCCTTTTCCGTAGGGAGCTACTAATAGCGCACCATTTTTAGGACTTTCGCCTGTGTCATTGGATGATAGAATAGGAGTAAAGGCAGCATCAAATACATTTGGATAATACAAACCTTGTTCTTGTGTCCAACCTTCAAAATCTTTTGAGGTGATTTTATTCGGATAATTTAAAACGGGATGGTTTGGTGCTAAAAACCGAACTTCAGCATTTTCCTCCGTAACTCGGTCTCTTGAAATAGTGAGCGGATACGGTGCGATATTGGCCGTACTAGCACCTTCGGGCGTGTTGTACTGCACGATCATCGTTTTTCCTTCTTTGATAAAATCAAAAAGTATTTGTCGTTTTGCCTCCATAGCAGGTACGACATTGTAAGCACGGATACCTGTAATGATGACATCCAATCCCTGTAATTTTTCCGCCGTTATTTCCTCCGGATTTAATAAGGTCACTGAGTAGCCCATTTGCGTTAAGCTCTCGGGAACTTCATCACCAGCTCCCATAATGTAGCCAATGCGTTTTGAGTTCACTTTTAAATCTAATTTTATGAATTTTGCTTCCGCAGATTTTAGAACTTGTTGCTTGGTAATATGTGGATATTCAATAACCATTTGATCTTTGTCAAACGATTTATTAGCAACGGTAGCAATTGATTTTACGATTACTTCCGAACTTGATTTTGGCGGTGAAACTTCAAAATAAACTGTTTTCTCCATGCCTTTCTTTTCAAAACTAAACGGAATTGAAGCAGGAGAAACGGACCAAGTTGCAGGTAAATCTAGTTTTACAAATCCAGAAACAGTATCGCTTCCTGCTTTTACCTTAACACCAACTGACTTGGTACTTCCCGTAGTAAAAAAAGCTACTTTGTTGATGATTCCTGTTGTTACTTCTGGGACAATATCTAAATAGTTGTACATTTCACCTTTTACATTGTCATTGTACTTGTAAATAATGCTGCGTTCGAACGGAATTGAAATTCCGTTTATTTCAATAGTAAAAACGACTTTTGCTTCTCGGATAATGTCGGGAATACCAATCTTTTGTTGGTCTTTTACCGTATACATACCAACTGTTCCTTTATCTTCCAGCCAATACGGTTGCGTATAAGAAATAGTTTCAGGCAGTGTAAGATCGATAATCGTGTTTTCGATACGGTTATTTTCCAATACTTTAGCAATCATTGTTGTTTTTTGCATTGGCAAAGTGGTAATACTCACTAGACGAATGGGAACAGCAGAACGATTAATGGCTTCAATTTTTAACTTTAGACTGCTGCTAGGGCTTGCTTCTTGAGTAGTTGCAGCCGCTTCTAAGTATAAACCTGCACAAGCAGAAATGATGTTTTTGATTTCGGTACTTTTTATTGCTTTCCAATGTTCATCTGATAATGCTTGAATTAGCGTATACGCTTTAGTTAAATCACCTAAACTAGCTGAAGGATTTGAAAAATCATACTGCATTGCTATTTTAGAAATGAGATCGCCAATTGCTTTTCCACCCGCAACGCGATTCCAGCTTGTATCAATTCCTTCAAAAATATTTTCTTTATTTGATAAAGGATCGCCATTGAGAAGTTCAAGGTAATCTACATCCTCACCGCGGCTACCGCTGCTACCAAAACCTTGTGATTGATGACTAGACCTACTTAAAGCAGCAATTTCTTGATTGGACTTTCCTAAATTAGTATAGTAGGTTCCTGTTTTTAGGGTAGTTAATTTAGTCTTGTCAGCAGCATCAAATTTTTCTTGGCTTCCATAAAACCACCATGAGGTGTTGAAAAATTGGCGTTTAGGTTGCCATGGCTTTACATATTTTAATTGTTCTGGAAAAACAGCTGGATTATTGGCTAAATTGAAGCTCTCTACGCTTAAAATTGCCGATGAAGTATGATGGCCGTGCGTGGTTCCTGGCGAGCGGTGATCAAATCGATTAATAATGACATCAGGTTGAAATTTTCGGATGGCCCAAACTACATCGGATAATACTTGTTGCTTATCCCAAATAGATAATGTTTCATCAGGGTTTTTTGAAAAACCAAAATCATTGGCACGAGAAAATAACTGCTCTCCACCGTCAATTTTTCGGGCTTCCAATAATTCTTGCGTTCGAATAACGCCTAATAATTCTCTTAACTGTGGCCCAATTAAATTTTGACCACCGTCTCCTCTCGTAAGAGAGAGATAGGCTGTTCTTGCTTTTTTATCGTTAGCTAAGTAGGAAATGAGTCTGGTGTTTTCGTCGTCAGGATGGGCTGCAATATATAAAACAGAACCTAAGAAATTAAGTTTTTGAATTTGATTATAAATTTCAACTGATGTTGGTTTAGCTGGTTTTTGCGCCCAAACCGATTGGATGGAAAAGGCAAGGAGTACTAAAATAGTAACTTTGGTTTTTAACATTGTAATAGAATTTTATTGCGGTAGCTTCAAAAGTAGTAATTAAATAATTTTATAGATGTATTAAAAACTAATTTAACAAAAAGGCTATTTAAAGTAAAAAAGAGAACACCATTTCTGGGTTCTCTTTTAATGTAGCACTTTGGCTGTTAGTCTCTATCGTGTCGATTGCCTCCGTGACGGTTATCACGCCCTTTGTTTTCGTGCTTGTTATAATTCCTTCTGTTATCAGCATATCTACGATTATCGTCATATCTGTTGTTTCGGGAGTAAGAAGGTCTTTGTTCATATCTTGGTTGTGCAGTTCGATACCCTAAATTGTTTTGATGTTGTCCTCTATATCCAACGCTATAGGTTCTACGGTGGGTATTAAAATTATTATATGGCCTGTGACCATGGTAGTTATTTAATACAACTTTATAACCGCTATATAAATCATAGTTGCGGTATTGTCTAGGAAGGTATCTAGAGCGCACCCAAGAGCCTCCACCAAAATAGATAAATTGAGATGCTCGAATATCGTAATAGGCTTCTACATCAGGTAAGTAATAATAATCCACATTAGTATATCCTGCTGGTCCCCAAGCCGGTGCCGTTCCTATATTTAAACTTACTGAAACTTGTGAATTTGAAGCGTGAGATGCCAAAAGTAAAAGTCCTGCTGTTATTAGTTTTAATGTTTTCATGATTTCTAATTTTTAGGTATGTATTTATTTTATTTAGGGTTCTAAAGATGAAATTCAATTACTGTGCCACTAAAAAATATTTAACATTTATTTAAGAACTTAATTAGCATTTAAACAAAAAAAAGAAACGCGATTTGCGTTTCTTTTTTTCTATTCATTTAGGTGTTAATGCTTGCTTTTACCATGGCCTTTTTTACCCATATTTTCCTTAAAATCTTTTTTATTACTATAGTTTTTATAATTTGAAGATTTGTTGTTTTTGTATCCAATTGTTTTTTGAGGTTTGCCTTTATACCCTTTGTAATATTTTACTTTATGGTTTTTAAAATAGGTATAAGGGCTTCTACCATGATAATCGTTCAATACAACCTTATATCCACTATACAAATCATAATTCCTGTAAGGTCCTGGTAAATATCTGTTTCTGATCCATTTACCGTTACCAAAGTAAATAAACTGAGAAGCCCTTATGTCATAGTAGGCTTCTACATCAGGTAAATAATAATAATCTACATTTGAATATCCTACAGGTCCCCATGCTGGAGGTGTTCCTATATTTACATTAACTGCTACTTGCGCTTGTGACTGTCCAACTGAAAAAAACAGTAGACCTAACATTATTAATTTTAAAGTTTTCATAATTTTTATTTTTAAATTTTAAACAACTTTTTTTTTTGCTTTAATAAGCGTTTTTTTTTACTTGTAATCAAAATCAATACCATAATTATTTTATTAACATTAATTTAAGTTTGTTGCAAATAAAAAGAGAAAGATTATTTTAAATAATCTTTCTCTTTTTGATTAACAAACAGTTTAAGATTTATAATAACAATATCAATAATAAAATGATTATTATTATCGCACCAACTGATAGATAAACACCGTTACCTGTTGATTTTAATTCGGCTTTAATTTCTTTAACTTCAGTTCGAAGTTCTTTCTTTTCAGCGCGACTCATGTCTGATTTATCCATTTCTTTAATTTCCTCTAAACGATCCAATTTCAATTGAATTTCAGCAGGAACTTCTTTTGAAGTTGCTTCCATTGTGATTGGAGCTTTTTCATTAGCAAACATAGTCGATGGAAATACAGTTAATGACAATACCATTATCATTAAGAAGAAGTTTAATTTTTTCATGTGTTTTTGGTTTTAATTATGATTATTAATTTTAATAAAGGTAATGACTATTTATAGATAAGGTTTGTACTTTTTTAAGTAAAAATTATAAGATTCCCATTTGTATAATTAAAATTAATTGAACCACTTGAAATTTCACTTTAGACCTCCTTTTTGGTCTAACTATCTATATAAGATTGTTTTGGGTTTTGCTAATTCAAAGGTTTGAAAGCCAAAATCGCCTGTTTGGAAAGCATTTGTTCTAAGAACTGAATCTCCAACGTTAGGAATGGTAGGATAGTAGGAGAGGGAGAGTTGAAAAGAACTAAAAACTAAATAATCATTGCTAATTATAAGGCCAATGCCAATTCTTGAATAAGACTTATTCTTGTGTGAACCATTTTCTTTGACATCAAGAAGTGCAAACGAGTAGTTGAAAAAGGGATTAAGTCTAAATCCTGCAATTTCTTTGGGTGCATATGATTGAGTTTGAAAAGTCAAAATCATTTTATTATTTCCAAAGAGGTTACTATTAAAACCTTGTATGCCATTTTCTCCATTAATATTTAGTTGGTCTCCTTGTGAATTTTGACGATTAATACCCAAAAGGATTTGCGGTTTTATAAATTGTCTAAATTTCCAATTCCCTAAGTCAAACAGATTGGTAAAGTAATTGGCTTGAAATGAAAAGGTAGTTTGCTCCGTTTTGCCATCCTTAAAATAGGTTCCTAATTCAAAGTTTGAACTCAAAAAACCCCATTTATGGAAAGTTCCAAAAGAAAACTGAGAACCAATATAGGGTCTCCAATGGTTGTTTTTTAATTGATATCCTGCAGTTATCCCGTAAATACTTCCTATCGGGACATCTTCAACGATTCCATTCCTAAAAATATAACGGTCTTGTACAAATTCCCTACTGTTAAGTCCAACGCCCATTAAAAATAATTTTTCCGAGGAATAAAAATTTATTGGATCTAGTGCTGCGGTAGGGCTTTCATTATATTTTATATTTAAGTAACGACCAGTAAGTATTAAATTAGTGGTATTGGCTCCTTCATAATTTCCTTTAATCACATTAAAAGCTTTCCCTAGCCAAATATCATGCGTACTGAATTTGAAATTTTGTATTTCATATTCTTTAATGGTATTAATTAAACTATCTCGTTTAAATTGTTGCCCAATGGTTATACCGCCAGCCCATTTGGTCACAGGAGAATAAAAAGGGCGCTCTATTATGACGCTTTTACTATAGTAATTATCAAGATCAATGGCATATTGAGCAGTTGTTCTAATAAAACTATTTTTAAAATTAGGAATTGAATAGGCGATGTCGTTTGCATTTTTGCCATCACTAAAGCGATTATTGAATTTATAATCAAGTTGATGGCCGTATCCAAAAATATTTCGATCCCTAAAGCCTATTCCAACACGAGCACTCGAGACAGAAAATCTAGGAATGGAGCTCCAAGTATCCAATACTCGGATAAAAACATCTACTGAATCAGATTCAGGAGCCACTAATTTTTCAGTTATAGTGACTCTATTTACAAAGTTTTGCGCTCTAATGATACGCTCCGTTTCTTTTATTTTAAATAGATCGTAAACGCTATTTTCCTTAAATAACAAAAAGTTTCTTATGGCAAATACTTTAGTTTTTAAGTGAAATTTATTACCAGTCCTTTCTCCCCAATTTTTAGGGCCAGCTGTACTATCAGAGTCAGAATAGCCAAAAGGATCAAGTGTTACGATTTGTATTTTACGGATAATTTTACCGTCAGCATTTAAGTGGGGTTTGGGTTCCACTATTTTTTCGCTTTTTGTTGTTGCCGAAGCGCGGAAAATTAATCCGTGTAAAAACTTGGTGTATTTATGTTTGGTTGAAAATTGCTTGATGTTATTGTACATGATAACGCTATCTTTTTCGGTTTTCTTAATTTGCGAAAAAGACAATTGCATTGCCAAAAGAGCTAGAAAAACAGTAATTTTCATTTCTGTCGAAATTTTAAAAAAATGGTGAGCTCAGAAATTGAAACTTTTACATCTACATACTACTAAAGCAGTGCAATAAATATAGCGAATTCTTCTACTACCTTTAATCAACAGTTGGAATAATTATATCATCATTGTCCCCTGTACTGTTAGATTCACCACTTCCTTTTTTTGTTTTTTCCTTGGTTTTAGTTTTCCAAATAAAGGTTTTAGGTACATCATCTCCCATTAAATAGCCCCAAGCTTCGAGGTTTTCGGTCTTGTCAAAAATTATTTTTATAATAGCTAAAATTGGTATCGCTAGGAACATTCCGGCTATTCCGGCTAGTGCTCCGCCAATTATAATTCCAACAATAGAGACTAAGGCGTTAATTTGTACTTTTGAACTGATTATTAGAGGTACAAGTATATTATTATCAATTAGCTGCACAACTCCATTTACAATAAGAATCCCAACGATTATAGAAATATCTGGTGTGGCAGTCAAGGACGCAATTATAGTTAAAACACCTGCTACAATGATTCCGATGTAAGGGATCAAATTCAAAATACCAGTAAGTATACCTAGTAAAATAAAATATTTTATTCCAAGAAGGTAAAGTCCAGCACCGGTTAAGATGGCAACAAAGATCATTTCGATAATCAAACCAGCGATATAACTTTGCACAGATGCTTTTATCTGACTTAGGATTTCACGCAATTGAGAATGGTATTCCTTTTTAAAAAGCTTTACTAAAAACATGATGAAGTGGGTGCGGTATAGTAAAATCAAAAAAGTATAGATAGGAATTAAAGTCAAATCGATAAGGGTTCCTGAAACTGAAATTAAAGTAGTTCCTATGGTTTCTTTTCCTTTTTTAACAGAATCTTCGGCTACGTCATTGATGTACTTACGCTGTTCCCAAAGACTGATGTTAAAATTGGTACGGATTTGCTTCTGGATATCAGTAATGAAGATATTGGCATTTTTATTTATTTTGTCAAAATCAGTCGCAATATCATTGATTTGATAGGCTAGTACGGCTAAAATCGCCAAAAAGAAACAAATGAAAATAATAACTGTGAGGGAAACCGATATAGTGTGTGGTAAACGAAGTTTTTTATTTAAAAAAAGATCAATTGGCAGTAATAAAACGGCGAATAAAAACGACATTAATATAGGAGTCAAAATCGTTTGACCCATATAAAAAATAAATGTAATACCAATTAAACTAAGGAGAGTACATGTTAACCTAAAATAGAAAGGATATTTAATAGAATGGCTCATATCGTTTTGGTTTAAAGTGGTTACGGTTTGTTTAACTTAATTAGCTAGGCAAAAATGAGTTTAATTTACAACTTAAACATTATAGCTTAGCTTTTAAATTTTATATAATTACCATTTCAATGCTTAAAAATGATGCTATTGTATATTTTGGCTTTTTATTGGACTAGTATAATCTGCTAGCTATTAACAATCAACTTATTGTTTTACTATGGAAATTCCTTTCTGAAAAAGTAAATTATTGGGATAAACAATCATTTCGCCATCTGCGGTTATCAATGAAACATGGAATGCACGGATATCATCGATTTCGGCTGTAATAGGAAAATCCTTATCGTGAATTTTGATTGTGTCTCCAATTTTAAACGGAAAAGAAAAAAACAAAATCACGCCTGAGGTAATATTGCTTAAAATAGACCATTGTGCAAACATGGCAACTCCAACAACAGTAGTAACGGAAGATACGGCAATAAAAATATCTTTTGGATGTACGCCCCAAATGATTATCAAGGCAATTAGTCCCAAAATATGAGTTAGCAAATGAAGGTATTTTATAACGAGATTTGTGCGGTGTTCTAATCTTATTGTAGTTTTCGCAAATCGTTTTACTAGTTTGGTTGTTATTATTCGCAAGCAAATAACTACTAGGAGTAAAATACCAGATGCTATTAATTCCTTTGTGAATTCATTTATGAAAGTCATGTTAAATTTGTTTTAGGGTAGCTTATTCAAATATTCATATACTTTATCAACAGGTAATCCCATTACATTTGGGTACGATCCTTCAATTTTAGCAACGCCTATAAAGCCAATCCATTCCTGAATACCATAAGCTCCCGCTTTATCAAATGGTTTGTATTTTTCGATATAATAGGTAATCGCTTCTTGGCTTAAAACATTAAATGTAACGGTGGTAACTTCAAAAATAACATCTGTTTTACTATTGCTTTTAAAACATACAGAGGTTATTACTTCGTGTGTGGAATTAGATAGTGAGGTTAAAATCGCAAATGCATCTTCCTTGTCCTTCGGTTTACCTAGAGCTTTGCCCTTATGCCAAACGATGGTGTCGCTGGTGATTAAAAGTTCATTATCAGCTAGCGTTCCATCAAAAGCGTTTGATTTTAAAACAGCTAGGTAATTAGTAATTGCTTCCCGCTTTAATTCTGTTGGATGTATTTCTTCGATTTCTTTCAATCGGATTTCAAAATCCAAATCCAAGTCTTTGAAAAATTGTTGGCGTCTAGGAGAACCCGATGCCAATATTAGTTTGTAATTTTTAAGTTTATCGTGTAGCATTGTATTCTATATTTAAAGTGATGATAACAATGGATACAATCCCGAAGAATAAAATCCATTTTAAAAGGCTGCTTAGAGCGTTAAAGTCTGTTTTCGTTTCAGCTTTAAATGTTTTTACACTAAAGTACACTAATGGCGCTAAAACGAAAATAAAAGTATAAGCTGTAGCGATGAATAATCCATTAGTTACAAAGTAGGTATTTACGTAAAAAAACAGAACCATGATTGGAATTAAGCTTAAAGCAAAAACTAATTTGGTAGTTTTTTCAGTGCCAATTAGCACTGCTAGTGTTCTTATTCCTTGCTGATTATCGCCTTTTACATCCTCTAAATCTTTAATTATTTCACGTAGCAAATTAATCATAAAAGCAAAAATAGCATAATCTACAAGTACGGAAAATAAGTTAGCCATTCCGCTCTGATTTTCAATTGAAGTGGCAGGATATATATCAAAAACTCCAATGATAATAACACTCATAGAAAGTACTAGTGCTACTATTATGTTGCCAATAACTGCCATTTGTTTCAAGCTAGTAGCGTAAATATATAAGGTCGCTGCAATTAAAATAAATACGGTTGCAAAACTAGGTTTCATGATCACATTGGATAAATAAAACCCAATACAAACTCCTGTAATGTTTAAACCTGCATAAATAGAGTAGGCGTTATTTTCGCTAATACTTTTACCAACAATTATCTTTTCGGGTTTGTTTATCTTGTCTGTATCTTGATCAAATATGTCGTTAATGACGTATCCAGCAGCCGCAATTAAAACGGTGCTTAAAACAAGTAAAGCATATTGAAAATTTGTTAACGCTAATGGAATGTGTCGTAATAGTACAAAATCCACACGAAAAAGGAGCTGCATAAAAGCAAGCATCAATAGGTTTTTGTACCTTATTAGATTGAGGAATTTCATACGGAGTTTAGAGTTTAAATGTGTACTTAATCCAATTTTCCATTAAAGGATTCCATCCATTTACCTTGCACTTTCATGACTTGTTCTATCACATCGCGAACAGCACCTTTACCGCCATTTTTGTGTGAAATGTATTTGGAAATCCCTTTGATCTCCGGACAAGCATCCTGCGGACAAGTAGGCAATCCTACTAGTTTCATCACATGATAATCGGGGATATCGTCACCCATGTACAATACTTGCTCGTGCTTAATGCCATATACATCCGTATATTCATCAAAGGTGTCGACTTTATTTGGAGATCCTAAGTGAATATCTGTAATACCAAGGTTTCTTAAACGAACTCGTACGCCCTCATTACTTCCTCCTGAAATAATACATACATTATAACCACTATCTACGGCTGCCTTCATAGCATAGCCGTCTTTAATATTCATGGTACGGTGCATTTCTCCTTCGTTACTAATAAAAACCGAACCATCAGTAAGAACACCGTCTACATCAAAAATAAAAGTGGTGATCTCGTTCATTATTTCTTTATAACTCTTTGCCATTGTTTTGTATTGCTTGTGTTAGTATTTTATAAATGTGTAAGTGTTCCTCATTAGAAAGGAAATCTTGATGAGCCGCAATTGTTTTTTCATCCTGTCGAATTGCAGGGCCTGTTTGTGCTTGACTAGGTGTCAAAGATGCTATTTTTTGCGCAGTTTCATTGATTAAAGGATGTAAAATGGCAAACGGAATTTGGTTTTCATCACAAATCGATTTTCCTATTTGGTACATGTGATTTGTAAAATTATTCACGAAAACAGCGGCTACGTGCAAAGCTCTTCGCTGTTGCGAATTGATAGCGAATACTTTAGGCGATATTAGTTTAGCTAACGCATCAATAAGTTGGTAATCTGTTGCGTTCTCTGCCTCAAGGCAAATGGGAATCTTGGTAAAATCGACTGCTTTGTTTTTTGTAAATGACTGCAGTGGGTAAAAAACTCCTTTTCTATTAGTATCTGCTATGACATCCACGCTAACGCTCCCTGAGGTATGAACCACGAGTCTGTTTTTAAACGGGAGTTGCTGTGCGACCGAAGCGATGGCATCATCCGAAACAGCTATAATATAGATATCTGCTTCCTTTAAGTCATTTATACTTGTAGTAATTTGGTCTTGTTCAAGTAAGTGAGTAACAGTTTCTTTTTTTCTTGAATAGACCTCTACCAATTCGAGTTTAGCACCCGCTTTTTGAACTGCCTTAAATGCGCTTATCAAGTGTTGCGCAACATTTCCTGAGCCTATAATACTTACTTTAATCATGAAGCAAAATTAACAAAAAAAAATGGAGTAGGGTCCCGAAAAACTAGCGGCATAAAATAAGTAGTATGGCTACTGCTAATGAATGAACTTGTGTTTTAATCCAGAAGTCCTTTTTGGTGTAAAAAATCGAATATTAGTTGATCTACTGCTGAGATTTTGTCTTTGTCGGCTGATGTAAGCCAGATTATTTCTTCAATTTCGGAACTAGGTTTTAAATTCCCACTATATTGTGCAGCATAACAGGTCATTTTTACGGATACATTCGTCTCGTGTCCGTGTGCATGCGCTTCAAAAACACCTATAAAATCTAGACTTTGAGTATCTAAATCTACAGACAATTCTTCTTTGATTTCTCTGGTTAGTGCTTGCGAATCGGTTTCAGTACCTTCTCGCTTCCCGCCAGGGATGTAGTATTTATCTTTCCCGAAGGATCGTGTAGAAAGAATTTTTTTATCTTGAATTTCGATCCAAGCTAATTTATCTATTTGTGGCATTTTTATTTTACTCCAAAGGGTTTTATGCTAAGATCAATTAACCAATTCTCGCCATATTTTGCGGTTAAATAGTTGGCAATAATTTGGTTATTTTCAGTTGTTTTTTGAACCGTAATCGGGTCAAGAACACAATTTTCTCTTTTGATGCTTATGCCATATTTTTCTTGAAAAGCAATATACTCCGCTGGAATAGCATTGTCAAGACCATGTGTAATAAAATGTACCTGTCCTTCCGCTATGAGCTGTTCGATTTGTTCACTGCTTAGCTTTTGAGCATTGCTTAGTAATTTTGAAGGCGCAATTGTAGTGCTAACTACCTTCTTCTTTTCTGTTTTCTCAAAAAGTTTAACTGTTATTGTATTTTTTCGCTCATTGATCGTTACGGGGTAAAAAGTATAAGTTTCAAAATCAGCAGAATAGAAGGAGAAGATGTATTTGCCTTTTTCAGGTAGCGTAATGTTAAAACTATCTAAAGTGTTGATTTCCATTTTTTTGTTGGCTTCAGAAATGTAAAACGCACCGCTATTAAAAGCTTTTCCGGTGGTGTTTTCAAAAACTACTGTGGCGATGATTTCTTTAGTAGCAGCTTTAAGTACGGTTATTGGTAGAGAGAGCAGAAGGATTAGCGCTAGTTTTTTCATAATAGTGTGTGGTTATGGTTTCGACTGTGTAGCTAAAATAGTATTTTGAACGACAACTTGCAGGTAATTATTGTTTTTTTATGAATTGGAGTACTAGTTATACGGCAATCTCGCGTGAGGGGTAGCAGCGGCATCTCCCGCTTTATAAAACAAGGCTGAAGCCGTAGTTTTATTAGCGGGAATATAGCGAATGACCCGACCTTTTCTTGGTATTTTCACCAAGAAAAGGGCACGCCCAAAAAACAAGATTTCCGACCCTTTAATTGGCTTAATTTTGGTTTAAATTAACAATTGTGTCGCAATTATAGTCAACATTTTTAAGTACTTTTGTGTCACTTTTAAAAAATATAATTCCTTACAAATGGATAAAAAAATACTGTCCTTTTTATTTTCTACACGCTTAATGGCGGTTCTCTTTTTAGGTTTTGCAATTGCAATGGGTGTAGGTACCTTTATAGAAAGTAAATACAATACGGATACGGCGAGAATAATGATTTACAACGCTTGGTGGTTTGAGGCTATTATGGGCGTTTTTGTTATTAATTTTATTGGAAATATTAAGCGTTACCAATTGTTGAAAAAAGAAAAGTGGGCTACTTTATTGCTGCATTTATCTTGGATTTTTATCATTTCAGGTGCTTTTGTGACCCGTTACATTAGTTACGAAGGGATGATGCCTATTCGTGAAGGAGCTGCTGAGAACCAATTTTACTCCGATAAGACATTTTTGACTTTGTTTGTAGATGGCGAATATAAAGGCGAAATGAAACGCAGGGTTTTTGAAAAACCAGTGTTACTCTCTCCGGTGACAAATAATGATTTTAGAATCGCAGATAAATTTGCTGACACTCCATTTGAAGTAGAGTACAAGAACTACATCATGGGCGCTAAGGAAATTGTGAAGCCAGATCCTAAAGGAATTTTATATTTCAAATTGGTAGAAGCTGGTGATGGAGGTCGTGAGGAACATTTCTTGAAAGAGGGCGAAGTTCAAAATATTCATAACGTACTTTTTGCATTGAATAAATTTACGGATGGTGCCATTAATATTACGATTGATGGTGATAAGAGTACCATTCAAACACCATTTGAAGGGAATTTTATGCGCATGGCTGATAAGCTAGAAGGTGCAGTTCAAAAAGATATAGTGCAGCCCTTGATGATGCGCTCTTTGTACAGTATTGGTGAAAAACGTTTTGTTTTTCCGGATCCCGCTGTTAGAGGTGTAATTGATTATGAATCGAATAATGATTACAAGGCAAAAACACACCAAGACGCGCTTGTGTTAACGGTTAGAGCTAATGGACAGGAAAAAGAAGTAACTGTTTTGGGATCTAAAGGTTCTATTGGTGAGCCAAAAACGGTAAAAATAGGAGACATCGAGTATTCTGTATTTTACGGAAGTAAAGCCTATGTTTTACCATTTAAAGTGAAATTAAACGATTTTATTGCTGAGAAATATCCTGGAACGGAGAAAAGCTATTCGTCGTTTGAAAGTAAAGTTACGGTTATGGATTCTACTGAGAATTTTGATGCGCGAATTTATATGAACAATGTTTTAGACCATAAAGGATACCGCTTTTTTCAATCGTCATTTGATCCAGATGAAAAAGGAACAGTGTTATCCGTAAACCACGATTTTTGGGGAACAGCCATTACTTATGCGGGCTATTTTATGTTGTTTTTCTCGATGATGGCCATTATGTTTACCAAAGATGCTCGTTTTGCCGATTTGAAAAGAAAATTAGACGTTGTGAAACAGAAAAAATCAAAATTGATAACCATTTTAGTGTTTTTCATTAGTATGAGTGGCTTTTCGCAAGCACACAATCATGAACATGATGCTAATGGGAATCATGAGGATCATACCGAAAGCGCTGCTCACACCCGTGTGGCTCCGACTGAAAAACAATTGGATTCATTATTAAATAAATTCAAGGTAAAAGAGGAGCATGCAGCTAAGTTTGGCCGTTTGATTATTCAAGATGCTGGCGGAAGAATGAAGCCTATTAATACGTTTTCATCTGAGTTGTTGCGAAAGGTGAGTCATGCCAATGATTATAAAGGTATGAACTCGGATCAAGTTTTCTTGTCGATGTCTCAATATGCTCAATTTTGGATTGAAATACCGTTGATTTATTTACGATCCGGTAATGATAGTATTCGCAAAATAATAGGTGTAGATGTCAAAGCAAAAACGGCACCCTTCATTGCTTTTTTTGATGCTAAAGGGAATTACAAGTTATCACCTTATTTAGATGCGGCTTACAAAGCGGCAAATCCTAATCAGTTTGAAAAAGATTTTATCGAAACGGATAAAAAGGTGAATTTAATGGAATCTGCCTTGAGCGGAAGAATTTTAAAGATTTTCCCAATTCCGAATGATCCCAATAACAAATGGGTATCTTCATTAGAATTGAATGAAGCTGGACTTAAGGGAATGGATTCGACCTATACTAAAAGCGTCCTGCCCTTGTATTACGGCTCGTTAAATAGTGCTTCGCAATCGGATGATTATCAAAATGCCGATGATTTAGTAGAGAGTTTGAATGGTTTCCAAAAGAAATTTGGAAGTAAAGTACGACCTAGTGAAGAAAAAATCACAGCCGAAATACTCTACAATAAGTACGATTTATTACAAAAATTGCCTTATGCCTACTTAACGGCGGCTATTTTAATGTTATTATTTACAATTGTTCAAATTTTTAAAGAGAGCAAAACCATTACAAGGTTGGTAAATAGTATGCACATTTTAATTGCATTTTTGTTTGTATTGCATACCGTAACACTAATTGCACGTTGGTATATTTCAGGTCATGCACCATGGAGTAATGCGTATGAAGCGATAGTGTATGTGGCATGGGCAACGATGTTTTTTGGATTGGCTTTTGATATTAAATCGAAGTTAACGGTAGCATCAGCAGCCTTTGTTACGGCTATGATTCTGTCTGCGGCGTATATGAACTGGATCGATCCAGAAATTGCAAATCTGCAACCTGTACTAAATTCGTATTGGTTAATGATTCACGTGGCAGTGATCGTGGCGAGTTACGGACCATTCGCATTGGGAATGATACTTGGGTTTGTTGCTTTATTATTGATCTTTTTCACGAATGAAAAGAACAAGAAGAAAATGGATTTGAACATTCAAGAGATCACTTACATCAACGAATTGGCTTTAACCGTAGGATTGATAATGCTAACGATAGGTAACTTTTTAGGGGGTCAATGGGCTAATGAAAGTTGGGGACGCTACTGGGGATGGGATCCTAAGGAAACTTGGGCCTTGATTAGTATCATGGTGTATGCCTTTGTTATTCACGCACGCTTCGTGCCTGCTTTGAGAGGTAAATGGATTTTTAACCTAATGAGTATGTTTGCTTTCGTATCGATCTTATTCACGTACTACGGAGTTAATTTTCACTTGGTAGGTTTGCACTCATATGCAAGTGGTGAGGCGCATTCGCTAAGTTGGATTTGGTATTCACTAGGAACTATTTCGCTTATAGGAGCATTAGCTTATCCTAAATACAAGAAGTTTTATAAAAAATAATAGTACAAATAAATAGTCAATACAAACCCAATCTACAAGATTGGGTTTTTTTTATGCCTTCCAAAATTTTATAAGTAATAATTTACAAAAAATAGTAAAACAACATAATTTTGTGTAATTATTGTATTTAATCGGATTTATATGCTTTTTATCTATATCTTAGTTTAAGATTTTACTTAGTTTTACAGTGTGAAATGGAATTAATATCCGCTATGTTCTTTTTTAATCTTAAAAATAGTGCCTATGAAGTATTTACTTTTACTTTTTACCGTGACGTTTCACGGACAAGTTTTACACCACCAAATGATAGGATCTCAAGGCGACTCCAAAACGTTATCAAGTGGGATTATAATAAGTCAATCCATAGGACAGCAAAGTGTTGTTGGAACTTCGGTTAATGGCCTTACTGTGCTGCAAGGTTTTCAGCAAAACTATTGGGCAGAATACATTTTGCAAAGTGATTTCAACAAGATTGTTACAACTACTTATCCCAATCCATTTGTCCGAACCTTAAATTTCGAGTTTTCTGCTGTAATGAATCGAATAGTGGAAGTGTCTATTTATGATTTTGTAGGTCATTTAGTTTTTAAAAAAGAGCAGATGGTCGAAGATAAATTATTGACATTCAACTTAGATTTAATTTCAGGTCAGGAGTTTTTAGTAAAATTAAGTGCGACCAATTTTGTCCACTTTACGAAAATCATCAAACAATAATTAACGGTATAAAATAAAATAAATATGAAGAAAATTACTTTACTTTTTATATTCTTTTTTGCAGTAGCAAGTTACTCGCAAACTAAAGGAATTACATACCAAGCAGTTTTATTAGATCCTGCTGGGACTAAAACTAGGGGTGTAGGTCAAAACCTTCCTCTTATGGATAAGCAAATTTGTATGTCATTTAAATTTATAGATGAATTTTCAAATGTAGAGTACCAAGAAGTGGTACAAACAAAAACAGATTCCTACGGTATGGTGAATCTGATAATTGGTTCTGGAGAACAAACGGGTGGATATGCTAGCTCATTTAACGATATTAGTTGGTCGACATTAAACAAGAAGCTAGCTGTTGGTATTAATACAAATGGTAGTTGTACTACATTTGTTGAGATTAGTAATCAGAATTTTTCATTTGTTCCTTTCGCTCATGCCGCTACAAATGCTGAAAATGTGACTGGAGTTGTTTCTATTGAAAATGGAGGGACCAATGCTATTACAGTTTTAGGAGCTAAAATTAATTTGGGATTAGCGAATGTAGAAAATACTACAGATTTAAATAAACCAATTTCGACTGCTACTCAAACCGCTCTTAATTTAAAAGTAGATAAAGTAACAGGGAAAGGATTATCAACTGAAGATTATTCGACAGCGGAGAAAACTAAACTAGCTGCTATATCAGGAATTAATACTGGAGATCAGGATTTGAGTAGTTTTGCTACAACTACAAATTTGGCTTTAAAAGTAGATAGAGTAACAGGAAAAGGTTTATCAACTGAAGATTATTCGACAGCGGAAAAAACAAAACTAGCCGCTATATCAGGAACTAATACCGGAGATCAGGATTTGAGTAGTTTTGCTACAACGACAAATTTGGCTTTAAAAGTAGATAAAGTAACAGGAAAAGGTTTATCCACTGAAGATTATTCGACAGCAGAAAAAACAAAACTAGCCGCTATATCAGGAACTAATACTGGAGATCAGGATTTGAGTAGTTTTGCTACAACTACAAATTTGGCTTTGAAAGTAGATAAAGTAGCAGGAAAAGGTTTATCCACTGAAGATTATTCGACAGCAGAAAAAACAAAACTAGCCGCTATATCAGGAACTAATACCGGAGATCAGGATTTGAGTAGTTTTGCTACAACTACTAATTTAGCTTTGAAAGTAGATAAAGTAGCAGGAAAAGGTTTATCAACTGAAGATTATACGACAGCAGAGAAAACAAAACTAGCCGCTATCTCAGGAACAAATACCGGAGATCAGGATTTGAGTAGTTTTGCTACAACTACTAATTTGGCTTTGAAAGCAAATATTGATTCGCCTACATTTACGGGTATACCTGTTGCTCCAACAGCATCTGCTTTAACAGCATCGAAACAAATTGCAACTACCGAGTTTGTTTCTGATGCAATTGCTACGTCTTCAAGTAAATTTTTACCATTAACTGGCGGTACCTTGTCAGGAGGTATAATAGGAACGAGTGCAGAGTTTAATTCTAATGTAAAAGTATCTTCTCTGACACTTTCAGGAAGCCGTATATGGGAGTTGGCTCCATTTGGTACAGGCGTAACACTAGTTCAAGGTGGATGTTGCAGAAGATTTACAATTGATGAAGAGGGACGATTTGCAATTGGTGCTAATTACGATCCTTCTTTTCGATTAGATGTACAAGGTGACGGTCGTTTTACCAGTGATGTTACAGCTACGGCATTTAAGATTTTAAATGGTACCGCTTCTCAATTTCTTAAAGCAGATGGTAGTGTCGATACTAGTACGTATTTGACTTCTACTGCTGCAGGTAATTTTGTAGATTTATCAGGAGATCAAAATATCAATGGCGATAAGCGTTTTACAAATAATATCTTTGTTCGGGGAACGAGTGTAGGCGCTTTTGGAGCTCCGGATACAGGAAATATTGGATTTGGCATTGCTAATTATGTTTATGGCGATACTAGTACGATGCAAAATAATACTGCAATAGGAAATTTTGCTTTCACATCGTCATCAGGAAGCAATAATACAGCCATAGGAACAAACGCAATACGTCAGGGAGACGGTGGTTCAGGTGATGAAAATACGGCTGTTGGAACTGCTGCCTTAACCAATGCGCAAGCTGGGAATAAAAACACAGCTGTTGGAGTGTATACGATGACACAATCTGTGGGTTCAGAAAACACTGCAATTGGTAGTTTAGCAGGAATGAATATAAGTACGGGAAGTAACAATACCTTCTTAGGTAGTGGAACAGGTATTAATTTAGAAGAAAACGGCTCAATAAATAATGCAACTGCAATTGGTAGCGGGGCACTAGTTTCCACAAGTAATACGATTCAATTAGGAAATGCTGCAGTAACAGATGTCATAACTAGTGGTAAAATAACGGTAGGAGCGATTACTATCCCAAATACTGATGGTGATGCTGGTCAAGTCCTTACTACTGATGGATCTGGTGTAGTTTCTTGGAGTACTCCATCTACTATATCTACTAGTGGTTTTGTCAATGTTACTGATGATCAGTATATTGATGGAGTGAAGAATTTCAAGAATGATATTCAAATTAATGGTTTAACAGTAGGTAAAGGTGCTGGAAATGGGGATCAAAATTTAGCAGTTGGAACAAATTTAGGTACTGGTACAGGATATAGAAATACGGGTATTGGTGTTGCAGCCTTAAACTCTTTTTCAGGTACTTCGTTCGGTAATAATACTGGCGTAGGTTATTTTAGCTTAGTAGGTTTAACTACTGGTTATGGTAATACTTCTATAGGAGCTGAAACGATGTTTAAAGTTGGTAGCAATGACAATAATACTGCATTAGGAAATCAGTCTTTAATCAATGCTGAATCATCTGACAATACGGCTGCAGGAGCAAATGCGGGTTCTAATGTAACTACAGGCGGAGGAAATACTTTTATTGGTAGAGCGGCAAATGTTTCGGATGGCGGTTTTTCTAATAGTACTGCTATTGGTAAAGAAGCTATAGCAACTGCTAGTAATACTATTCAGCTTGGAAATGATGCAGTATCTGATGTGAAAACTGCCGGTGTAGTTACTGCAGCAGGATTTAAAACGGTAGGAGGAACTTCGTCTCAATTTTTAATGGCCGACGGAAGTACATCAGGAGTAGCAGTTACAGAGTATGCTTACGGAAGTATATCAGTAAATGCTGTAAATCGTACAGAAAGAATTTCTAATATTACGTCAAGTGGAATTTCTATTTCAAATAATCAAATACACCTTAATGCAAATAAAACATATTTAATTAATGCCACTTTATATTTGTACAATTTTGATGAAAATGAAACCTTTGGTTATCGTTTTGAAAATGTAACTTCTGCAGAGCCAGTGTCAGATCAAACTTACTGGGGAAATCCCAATGGTTTTAACAAAGTTCCTAATTATGTTACACAAGCGTTCACTTTTATAATTAAAACAACTGAAAATTCAGATATTGAATTAAGAATGACTGATGGTCCAATTGGCAATACAAGAGCTTCTTCTGGAAGAATAACTGTTACGGAAATAAAATAGTTTTCAAAAATTTATAATTTAATTAATCTAAAATAATAATAGTTAATACTCAAAACAATAGACTGGTTTGTATTACTTTATAAAATTTACTAACAAAACTTATTTAAAAAAAAGAGTATAATCTCAAATTATACTCTTTTTTTGTTTTTAAATGAAACGAGATAAATATCTATAAATTTAAAAACTAGATACTATTTAATAGAATTAAAAACGCTCAGCCTTAAATATTTCAGCAACCGCTGCTTCGTAGTTACGAATGCTTTTTGCTTTTTTTATCTTCTTGTGTACCTTATGTGGGTCTTTGAATATAACAGAGAAGTACTCCCATAAATGGTGCATTTTTAGTAAAATATGCGTTGCACCTGATAAGGACTCACTATAACCGGCATATAAAGTATCATGAAATTCACTAAGAAGGTCTACTTTGTTTTTAGGATATTCAATCGTATCATTTTTAATCATTGTTGGTAAGAATGGATCTGCAATTAATCCGCGGCCTATCATCCAATGGTCGATAGTTGGAAATCGATCCTGCATTTCTTTGAACTTTGTTACCGTGGTAATATCGCCGTTGTAATATAATTTTACGTTGCTTTGGTCTACACAGGTTTGGAAAGCGTCTAAATGAACGCCCCCTTTATAGAGCTGTTTACCCAATCGAGCATGAACAGCGACATTTTTTACTTTATATTTTTCTAAAATAGGTAAAACTTCTAAAATCTCGTCGGTAGTATCATAGCCCAATCTCATTTTCATGGATACAATAATGTCCGATTCGTTTTGTACTTTATGTAATATCTGTTCAATTTTTTCTGAATTTTTAATCAATCCAGAACCCATGCCGCATTTAGTAACCATAGGGTAGGGACAACCTAAATTCCAATTTAGTTCCTTATAACCTAACTCTTGCACATATTTTGAAACAAACAAAAATTCATCAGCATCATTAGTGATGATTTGTGGAATAAGTTCAGTAACGGTATTGTTTTCAGGTAATAAATCTCTTTGGTAAGAAGATTTGATAATTAATTTACCATTCAAGCGGATGTAGGGAGCATAATAAGTATCGATGCCGCCAAAGAACTTGTGTTGGGCGTTTCTAAATCGGTAATCAGTAAAACCTTGTAAAGGTGAAGATAATAGGGTATAACTCATGAAAAATGTAATTGTGCAAATATAGTCATTGCAATTTAGAAGTAGCATAAACCAAAAAAGACTTTCAGAAGAAAGTCTTTTTTAGATAAAATGGTCTAATTTTTTATACTTTTCCCAAAGTATATAGTTGTTCCATTGTAGGTGATAAACTTCCTCCTGCTGGTTCAAGTGTGATTCCAAAAGCTTCAGCATCGCCGGTATTGCTCACGGCAAACATGCGTTGGGTGTTGCTATCAAACTTATCCAATAAACCAATACTTGTAGGTGTTAGTGGATTCAGTTTTAAGGCCCAAACTTGGTATACCATTCCTTTTGGAGGTTCCGGTAAACCTGCAGCATCCACATATACAACTTGTGTTTCTTTGTTCCAATACACTTTGGCAGAAGACTCTGGTGCAACAGCCTGTCCGCCTAACGCTACAACAGTGTTGTTAACATCCCTGATGATCGCTAAACTAGTCTCTGCTGCCTTATTTTGTAACGTCAAGGTGTTTAACTCTTGCTCTAATTTTACTTTTTCAGCTGTCGAACTAGCTACTTGTGTAGTAGTTTGATTTAATTGGGTGTATTGAAAACCAATACCTACCAATAAAACTACTGCTGCTGCCCAACCTACGTACTGTACCCACGAGGATTTAGTTTGCATTGGGATTACCTTAGCGTACTTTAATTCTAATTTTTCTCTGACTTTTTCATAATTTTCTACGGATAGAAAAGGTGAAAAACTGGATGACAGTGATATGATAGATTTTTCGATTGCTACAATTTCACTGTTAATTTGTGAATTTTCTTTTGCTTTTAGCGCTACTTCTTGGTTTTCGGCTTCTGAAAGTAGTCCGTAAACATAAAGTTCTAAAATTCCTGATTCTATATATTCTTTTGTTTCCATTATACGTTTAGATAATTTCTTAAATCATTTATACAATTACGATTGTGTGTTTTTACCGTTCCTAAAGGAATCGCTAACTCATCAGAGGCCTCTTGCTGAGTGTATCCCTTAAAAAACAATAAATCAATAATTTGTATACACTTTGGTTTTAATCTCTTTACAAAATCTTGCAAGCCAATTGTGTCTACTTTGTCAACGAGCTTGTTTGTCTCGTCAAATAGATTTACGAAATTATCTGTGGATAGGTTTTTTTGGCTGTTGTTAAAGTTCTTAGAACGTAATTTATCAATGGAGGTATTCCTAGCAATATTTAGTATCCAGGTATAAAACCGACCTTTACTTTCATTGTAAGAATCAATGTTTTTCCAAATTTTAACGAACACCTCTTGGAGTACATCTTCTGCTTCCTCCCGATTTTTGACTAATACATTAATCACCGCAAACAAGCTTTTTGAATACATATCATATAGATGTGTAAAAGCCCTTTCGTCTTTTTTATATACTAATTCTAACAATTCCTCTTGTGTCATATACTTTTATTTACAAATTGCAGTCAGGTGAACCCCCTCAACAAAGGGCTAAATTTACTAAATATCTATTACATTTTGTCTACTCTATTTATTAATTGTATTTAAAAAATGGATCTTACTATTTACAAGATAAAAAAATGTAAAATTTACGATTAAAATAAAACCAATAGTCTACTAATATCGTAAATATAAAAAGGTGCCTAGGTGGTAAAGCTGACTTATGGCTAGTTTTATGTTAATAACGAGATCTTAAAATGTTGGTTTAGTTTTAATTGAACTAAGATTTTGCTTAAAGAAAATTAACTCTTGTTTTGTAGAAAGCTTTTAAGCACTACTTATAAGAAGTATTGCATTTGGATAGAATTGATTTTGGTAAGCGCACATTTTGTTAGCAAAGGGGATTTTGTATTCGCAAAATGTGTTGTCTTCCCAATAGAAATAAAATAATAGTACTCAACGATACCCTAAGAACGTATTGCGTTTTGATAGCTGCTATTTGTTTTCCAAATCATGAGATAATTTGGATTAACACCACAACAAATAGCAGTTACAAAACCAGAGTTGAAATAAAGATTTATCGTGGGATTTATAAATTTGAAATCCCAAATTGCGGCAAATAAGGTAATCTATATGTTACGCTACCAATTTTATTGGTTACAAAGTACCACACCAGAACGGATTGTTTGTTTTGTTAGTTGAGCCTAACGTTCCTCATTGAACGTTGGGCTTTTTTTTAACTATTGTTTGACCTGAAAAAAGCTATTATTGCCTGTCTATTTATTATCAATTAGTTTAATTTTGTTAAAAGAAGTGAAATGAAAAATGGACTTTTAATTGTTGTTCTTTCAATACTATTGTTAGGTTGTCAAAACAAATCGAAAACCAATAAAGAAATTAAAAATAAAACAGAACAGACTATGAATAAAGAAAACCTACATCAATTTAAAGTAGTAGACTTGTCAGGAAATGAATTTGATTTCTCTACTTTAAAAGGTAAAAAAGTGATGATTGTAAATACAGCTTCAAAATGTGGTTTAACACCACAGTATGAAAGTTTAGAAGCAATTTACAAGCAATATCAAGATCGGAATTTTATTGTAATAGGCTTTCCAGCAAATAACTTTGGAGCACAAGAACCAGGAACTAATACTGAAATAGCAGCTTTTTGTAAACGAAACTATGGTGTTAGCTTTCCAATGATGGAAAAAGTATCTGTAAAAGGGGACGATATGTGTGCTGTTTATCAGTTCTTGACTAAAAAAGCAAAAAACGGTGTTGCGGATTCAGATGTTGAATGGAATTTTCAAAAATATTTGATTAATGAAAAAGGAGAGCTCGACAAGGTTATAAAACCACAAGTCGCACCAAATGATCCTGTAATAACCAATTGGATCGAAGGATCCTAAGGTTTAAGATTTTAAAAATGGCTTTTCTAAACAGAAAAGCCATTTTTCTATTCCAGCAGTAACTGCACAAAAACAGAGTGTAACCAACGGTCAAATTTATATCCGGATTCCTTAATGATTCCAACGGTTTTAAAACCAAATTTTTCATGGAAATCAACGCTGCTTTGGTTTTCTGCGTCAATGACTCCAATCATCGTATGTAATCCTTGCTTTTTAGCAATTGCAATTAACTCCGTTAGTAGCAACTTACCAATCCCTTTTCCGTTATGTTCTTTTTGGACGTAGACCGAATGTTCGACAGTAAATTTATAAGCTTCTCTAAAACGAAACTCACTGTACATTCCGAAACCTACCGCCGCTCCATCAAGTTCCGCTATTATTACCGGAAAGCCTTTGGTAATCTTATCGTCTAGGATCGCTTTTTGCTGTTCAAAACTCCTTGTATTGTAATCATACAAGGCTGTAGAGTGTAAAATGTTATAGTTGATGATGTCTAAAATAGCTTGCGTGTCCTCTATTTGGTAAGGTCTAATTTTTATTTCCATTACAATCGTAAATTTTGCTTTCAAATTTAAGAAAACTATTTAAGAATAAGGAAAAACCTTTACATCTTTGTATCTTTGTAGGACAGAAAAAGACACGATGATTTACCCCAAAATACCTTTAGCGCAAAGCATTATACAAATTTGCGAAGCCAAAGGAGTACATACCATAATTATTTCTCCAGGTTCTAGAAATGCGCCGCTAACTATAGGGTTTGCCAGTAATCCCGCTTTCAAAAGTTACAGTATTGCTGATGAGCGCGCTGCTGCTTTTTTTGCTCTTGGAATTGCGCAACAAACAAAGCAGCCAGTGGCATTAGTTTGTACTTCGGGATCCGCATTACTGAATTATTATCCAGCTTTTGCGGAAGCATTCTACAGCCAAATCCCGTTAATTGTAATTTCAGCAGATAGACCTCAAAGCAAAATTGATATTGGTGACGGGCAAACCATTCGACAAGAGAATGTTTTTGCTAATCATTCCTTATTTAATGCAAACCTTACTGAAGATGTTTCCGTTGATAACGATTTAAAAATAAATCAAGCCATCAACACAGCGGTAGCTAAAAAAGGTCCTGTACATATCAATGCGCCTTTTGAAGAGCCATTGTATGAAACGGTACAGGAGTTAGCCGTGAAAAGCATTATTACCGAGTTTGAAACCGTATCACAATCCATTTCAATTGCTGAAGTAGAAGAATATGCCGCGATATGGAATCATTCGCCTAAAAAATTGGTACTTGTAGGCGTAGCCGACCCGAATATATTGGATGATAAAGTGGTGGAGGCATTGGGTAGCGATCCTTCTGTTGTCGTTTTGACTGAGACGACCTCTAACTTGCACCATCCTACGTTTATAAACAACATCGATACGATAATCACGCCTTTTACGGATGTTGATTATGCCTTTTTTCGTCCTGACATTTTAATCACTTTTGGCGGAATGATTGTATCGAAAAGGATAAAAGCTTTTTTAAGAAAGTACCAACCCAAGCACCACTGGCATATAGATTCGCTACGAGCTTATGATACGTTTAATGCGTTAACCAAGCATTTTGAAGTAGAACCCAATGTGTTTTTTAGTGCCTTTTTACCTTTAACAAAAAACGTTGACAGTGATTATTTTGAAACCTTAGATGCTGTAAAAGCACTGAGAAGAGACAAAGGGGAAGCTTATTTAGCTAAAATTCCTTTTTCTGATTTTACGGTTTTTGATCGTGTAATTTCGAATTTACCTAAAAATTCTCATTTCCAAATAAGCAATAGTTCTGCTATACGCTATGCTCAATTAATTGAAATCGATCCTTCAATTGAGGTCTTTTGCAACCGCGGGACTAGCGGTATCGATGGTAGTACTTCTACTGCGATTGGTGCGGCAGTAGCAAGCGGCAAACTGACTGTTTTTATCACAGGGGACATTGGCTTTTTATACGATAGCAACGCTTTGTGGAATAATTATATTCCGAAAAACTTCAAAATCATCTTGATTAATAATGGAGGAGGAGGTATTTTTAGAATTTTACCGGGTCATGAAGAAACTCCCGTTTTTAATACTTTTTTCGAAACTTCACATTGCCTGACCGCAGCACATTTAGCTAACATGTATGGCTTAGATTACACAATTGCTAGTGATGAAGACAGTTTGCAGAAAGGACTGACTGCTTTATATGCGCAAAATGAAAAACCGATGATTTTAGAGGTATTTACTCCTACACTGCTTAATGATGCATTATTATTACAGTTTTTTAAAGAATTGGTATAATCTATTACCACAATTAAACATAAAAAATGCCCCAAATAGTGAGATACTAATTGGGGCATTTTCATTTCCAAGATCTATTTTTATTTTTGTTATCGAATAGGTTTTGGAAACACCGCCAAACTAGGATGTCCTAATTCATCGACTGCTTGTACTGCAAAGAAAAAATTATCTTTTGAATAGGCAATTTCAGCTTTGGTGTCCTTAACAAAAATTGTTTTTTGCCATTGAGAATCGGCAGTGCTTCTAATCAGGATTTGGTATCCATAAGGCGCTTTCCCTTCTGGAGCTTCCCATACTAAAGTAGAGAAATTTGTTAAATCTTTTACCTCAATTCCAACATTTCGTGGAGAACGTGGTGCTGAAGCTAAATTGGATAAACTAGCTAAATTGGCTGCTGTTGTTTTACGTAAGTAGTCAAAATCCATAAATTCAGGTAAATCGCCGTATTTTACCCCTTTTTCAGTTCGTAAGTCTTGGTGCTGGTGATCGTAGTTTTCATTCATTTCGCACATACGAATAGCTGTAAAACCATTTTGACTAAAAGGAGTATGATCTCCACCACGTAAAAAACGATCATTTCTATACACCAATTCTACTTCTAATTGCGGAACATATTGCTCCGTAGCTGTTTTGATATAGCGAGCCAATTGTCTTGACGGACTATCATTATCACTGTTAATTGATTTACGCATTCTGGCCTCTTCTTCGGTTTCTAAATACGGAATCGTTTCACTAAATACACGGACCTTGGTATTGTTGCTTAAACGTGTACCACTTGATAAGCTGTTTCCAATCATATCATTGTTCAACATAGCAACGATGTTCCATTTTTCAGCTTTAGCCATTTCAGCTAAATGTCGGGCCCCGTATAATCCTTGTTCTTCTCCAGTAACTGCTACAAATATAATGGTGCAAGGATAAGAGCGCTTGCTCATGATTTTTGCCAATTCCATCATAGCAGCAACTCCTGATCCATCATCATTAGCTCCAGGAGCATCGGCGGTCGTATTCATTACATCTGTCACACGAGAATCGAGATGTCCGCTGATAATAAAAATACGATCATCTGTAGGATCTGTTCCCTTTAAGGTAGCCATTACATTTCCAAGTTGGCTGTCAACAGCAATTCGGCGACCATCGGCTTTAATAGTAAAATAATCTATTTTAGATGTTAATCGGCCATTAGATTCTAAAGCGTATTTATCAAATTCAGATTTAACCCAAGCTTGGGCAGCACCAATTCCGCGTGTTTTGCTTTTAGTGTCGCTTAAGGTGTGTCGGGTTCCAAAAGATACTAGTTTAACGACAGTATTTTCTAAACTGGACGCTTTGATCTCACTTACCATCTTACTGATTTCGGGATCATTTTGTAAAGCTTGCGCATTTATTACGGGAGTAAAAAGTACTAGTGGTAATAGGTACAGGATTTTTTGTAGTTTCATTTTAAAAATTTAAATGTTTTTGGTTAGCTCAAATTTAGTGAAAATTAAATAAAATATTCGATTTCTTTCAATGATATCATTTCGTTCTAATTCCTATTTTCAAAGTTCGTACCTTTGCACTTTAGAAAATTAGAATAACATGATTGAAATAGGAAAATACAATACGCTTACCATACTTCGTGATACCAAAGTTGGTTTATTTTTGGGTACACCAGAAACGGATCCAGAAGGAATTCACGATATCCTTTTACCTAACAAATATGTTCCCAATGAATTTGAAATAGGAGAAGAACTTATTGTTTTTGTTTATTTAGATCATGAGGAACGTCCAGTTGCTACAACATTGGAGCCTTATATTTTGTTGAATGAATTTGCGCTTTTAAGAGTGAATTACGTGAACCAAGTAGGTGCTTTTATGGATTGGGGAATGGAGAAAGATATCTTAGTTCCGTTTAAGGAGCAAGCGCGTCCTATGGAAAAAGGAAAGCGTTACCTTGTGTATCTTTACATAGATGAGAAAACAAACCGACTAGTCGCTTCTAGTAAGACGAATCAGTTTTTGAAAAATGATAACATTACGGTTCAAAAAGGTGAGGAAGTTGATTTAATTGTATCACACATTACGGAGCTTGGTATAAATGTCATTATCAACGAACAATATAAAGGTTTGTTGTATAAAGATGAGGTTTACGACGATGCTATTCGTACCGGTGACCGCATGAGAGGTTACATTAAAAATGTACGTCCTGATAATAAAATTGACGTTTCGCTTCAAATCCAAGGATACGAGAGTATTGAGCCCAACGCCGATAAAATTTTAGATGAATTACGCGCTAGTCGTGGTTTTTTAAGACTTAACGATAACTCACATCCTGAGGACATCAAGACTGTTTTAAAAATGAGTAAAAAGACCTTCAAGAAAGCTATTGGAGCCTTATATAGAGAAAAATTGATTGAAATAAAAGACGACGGAATTTATCTTATTACTGATCAATAAAGTACAGCATTTACTATGTAAATAAGACTAAAAGCCAATCATTTGATTGGCTTTTTTTTGCTTTAGAATTTTTCAATATGTTCATCTTCCTGATTGCTAAACTCGGACTTAAGTACAATGTCCTTTATAATGGTATCGAGTTCATTACTAGAAATTAAAATGTTTTCAATCAAAAAATCTTTCTCAGTTTCCGTAATATCGCGATCTTTTAATAAATCCGTTAGCGCCATTAACCGTGATAAAGGAGTTCTAACCGTATGAGATTGCATCCAAGTAATTTCGCGCAACGTTTTGTTTTGGTTTTCAATTTTCTCGATGTGTAAAATTCGTTGCTTAATGCTATCATCTAACCCTTTAAATAGTTGCGGAATAAGAAAACAGACTAGGAAACTTAAAAATATTAAATTACCAAAAACAGCCACTAATTCGGTAGTGGAGATGGTATCACTTTTTAAATGGACAAGATCGAAGGAGTGAAGAGCAACATAAACACAGGAAAGTATTGTGTTTACAATGGCCGGAATGTATTGATTTTTAAAAGGATAAATGAGAACAGCAAGAACACAAATGATTAAAAAATAAAGTGTACTGTTTAATCCCACATAGTAAAGCAGTACGAAACTTAAAATATAAATTGTTGCGATGAAAAGTAATTTGCGATGCTTAATATGAATTCCTTTCTTAAAGCTAATAAGAAACATAATTGCTAAACTCCATAAATCAATAAAGGCGATACCATAATAACTAGATTGGATTGCCCAAATGAGAGAAGGAATCAACGCGATTAAGCTTACAGGTACGATAAACATCATGGTATTAGTAAACATGTCGTCACGCCAAAAGCTTAGATCTTTGTAAGAAGTGAAAGATGCAGAAGTATTGGTTTTTATTAGTGATGCATATTTTTGTAATAATGTCATAGAAGACTACTTTTCGGTTTAACGATTTGGTAATCAGATACTGAGGTTAGTAAATATAATAAATTAATAATAGAAATCCTAAGTGCTTGATAGCATAGTTTTCTAAAATAACTTTTTCTTAACAGATAGAGGACGATAATGATTAGACCTTTGCTAATGTATTGGTGAGAGAATTATAAAAAGTCTTAAAAATGCACTAATTTTACGGTATACTAATTTAAACCCATAACAATGGATTGGATAACAGCAAAAGAATACGAAGATATCACTTATAAAAAATGCAATGGTGTTGCAAGAATAGCGTTTAATCGACCTAATGTGCGCAATGCTTTTCGTCCTAAAACAACAGCAGAGCTTTACAATGCGTTCTACGACGCACAAGAAGACACCTCAATAGGCGTTGTCTTATTGTCAGCTGAGGGTCCTTCAACCAAGGATGGTGTCTACTCTTTTTGTAGTGGTGGCGATCAAAACGCCCGCGGTCATCAAGGATACGTTGGTGATGATGGTCAACATAGATTAAACATTTTGGAGGTACAACGATTAATCCGTTTTATGCCTAAGGTGGTCATTGCAGTAGTTCCAGGTTGGGCTGTTGGTGGTGGGCATAGTTTGCATGTAGTTTGCGACATGACTCTTGCGAGTAAAGAGCACGCTATTTTTAAACAAACAGATGCTGATGTAACGAGTTTTGACGGGGGTTATGGATCTGCTTATTTAGCGAAAATGGTGGGACAGAAAAAAGCAAGAGAAATTTTCTTTTTAGGACGTAACTATTCAGCTCAAGAAGCAATGGATATGGGAATGGTAAACGCTGTAATTCCGCATGACGAACTAGAAGATACCGCTTACGAATGGGCGCAGGAAATCTTAGGAAAATCACCTATGGCTATCAAAATGCTAAAATTTGCCATGAACCTGACTGATGATGGAATGGTAGGACAACAGGTTTTTGCTGGCGAAGCGACTCGTTTGGCGTATATGACGGAAGAGGCTAAGGAAGGAAGAAATGCTTTTCTAGAAAAACGTAAACCGAACTTTGAAAAAAAATGGTTACCATAAAACAGTTTTATGTTAAAAGAGTAAAGTGGTTTGAAACACTTTAAACGATTAGGCTTAAAACATTAAACTAAAATAATTAAAATGAAACATTGGATTGAAGCCGCACGATTGCGCACATTACCATTATCTGTGTCTGGTATTATCGTAGGTAGTATTTATGCATTAGCACATCCTACAGAGGAAATTTTAACACCTACGGATGTTTTTAACTGGAATATCTTTGGTTTTGCAATATTAACTACACTTGGCTTACAAATACTTTCAAATTTTGCTAATGACTACGGCGATGGTGTAAAAGGAACTGATAACGAAGATCGAGTAGGCCCTAAGCGTGCTATTCAAAGCGGTGTAATTAGTCCCGCTGCCATGAAAAAAGCCATAATTATCACCTCATTTTTGACCTTATGTTCAGCTATGGCGTTAATATATTATGCCTTTGCAGATACTAACTTGTTTTATTCTTTGTTTTATTTGGTATTAGGAATTCTAGCAATTTTCTCCGCAATTCGTTACACTGTTGGTAATACCGCCTATGGTTATCGTGGTTTTGGAGACTTGTTTGTGTTTGTCTTTTTTGGATTAGTAAGCACTTTAGGTGTAAACTTTTTGTTTTCTAAGCAAATAGACGCAGTACTATTATTACCTGCTATGGCTATTGGCTTATTAAGTGTAGGGGTGTTAAATCTTAATAATATGCGTGATGAAGCATCAGATAAAAAAGTGGGTAAAAACACAATCGTTGTAAAAATAGGTGGAGCAAAGGCAAAAAAATACCATTACTTTTTGGTGAGTACAGCCATGATGTTGATCGTGCTTTTTGCTGTTTTAAGCAATTATAGATTGGATCAATACCTATTTGTTCTAGCATTCTTCCCTTTAGTTAAGCATTTAATTACAGTGTATAAAAACCAAGATGCGAGAGCTTTGGATCCCGAATTAAAAAAACTAGCCCTTAGCACTTTTTTCCTTTGTATCTTATTATCGGTCTGTATGGTATCATTATTGTCTGATATCGTTGTTAATCTATTTTTAGGAGGTCGTTAACCTTCAAAAACAAGAATTATATAAAATCAATTCACTTATAAAATCAATAAAATGAAAATTACTTTTTACGGACACGCATCGTTAGGAATTGAAATAGGTGGAAAACACATTATCGTTGATCCATTCATTTCTGCCAACCCACTTGCCAGTGCTGTTGATATCAATACACTGCCAGCCGATTATATTTTGTTAACCCATGCTCATGGCGATCACGTTCTAGACGTTGAGGCTATCGCTGAGCGCACTAAAGCAACTATCGTATCTAATGCTGAAATCGCAACTTATTACAGCAACAAAGGCTTTAATGCGCACCCAATGAACCATGGCGGAAGCTGGACTTTCGACTTTGGAAAAGTGAAATATGTAAACGCGATTCACTCTAGCTCTTTTCCTGATGGGACAAATGGCGGTAATCCAGGTGGATTTGTGATCGAGGGAGAGCATAAAAATATTTACATAGCTGGTGATACTGCTTTGACTATGGACATGAAACTTATTCCAATGCGCACCAAATTAGACTTGGCAATTTTACCAATTGGAAATAACTTCACCATGGATGTCGAGGATGCAATCATCGCAGCTGATTTTGTACAATGCGACAAAATCTTAGGCTACCACTTTGACACTTTTGGTTACATCAAAATCGATCACAAACAGGCTATTCAGCAGTTTTTTGATAATGGAAAAGATTTAATGCTACTGGAAATAGGAGAAAGCATCGAATTATAAGTTGAAGCTTCAGTTTGTTTAATTAGGAGCTTTTCCTGCTATTCATTACAATAGTAAGTGCCCGAAACCCGGGCACTTACTGATTTTCATTGCTATCAGGGCTATGAATTGGATCATTAATACACGACTATTTAAATGAAGAAAAATATTGCTTTATTGTTATTAGGTATTTTTTCATCTGTGGCTTTCGGGCAGCAGGATGGTTACTGGGACAAAGAAAGAGCTACGACCAAGGAAATTATTGTATCGGCTAGAGATCGTATTGTGATCAAAACCGATGATTTTCCTGTGGGAACAACAGAGTTAATTTATAGAATTACACTGCTTGATAATAATCAACAATTGGCTAGTAGTCTGGTTTCGGTGCTTAAAGCCATACCTGATCCTACAGGAATCAGTCAAGGTTCAGCTGGAGCCGTTTTTTTACTGTCCAAGGTTTCAGGCGATGATAAGTCGAAATATGCTATTTTTTCGGCAAGTGATTTAGCTACTGCCTACCAAAAATCGGGTAAAACTTATGATGCTTGCTTTGTTCAAGACGAGGCGATTAGCAAAGACGCCAACCGTCTTTCGATTGATAAATCAGCTTGCCTAAAAACCAACACCACTAATTTATGGTTTGGATTTGAGAGTAAGAATTGGATCATGAAGCAAAAAATTGTTCTGGAAGTCGTGCCCTGGGTCGATAGAAAATTAGCGCGAGGCTGGTCTACCGAAAACCGAAAATACATTATCAATCAATGTAAAACGTCTGCAGTAGCACGCAACATGCCAAATTCTGATGATTTTTGCATTTGCTTACAGCAAAAAATCCAGAAAGAATACACCTTTCAAGAGTTTCAAAAGTTGTTGCCTATCGAGCAAGCTAAAGTGTATAAAGATTTTGGTGCTAGTTGTGTAACAGAAACAAATGTAGCCAAAGGAGTCACTACTGATATGCGAACCTTGGCAGCGAAAGCAGTCGTTAAAAGTGATTTTGCGACAGCCATAAAGCAATATACTTCTCTAGTATCGAAGTCGCAGGCTACCGCTTTAGATTATAATGGTCTTGGCTATAGTTATTTGATGACTAAGCAGTATGGTAAAGCTATAAAAGTGCTAAAAGAAGGCGAAAGTAAAGATAATACAGAATTATTGATTCAGTTAAATCTTGCACATGCTTATTTGTTAAATGGTGATTACCGTTCAGCGAAAGCCATATATAAAGAATATCAGAACCAAAATGTTACAGCTAATCTTAGTTGGACGCAAAAGATCAAAGAAGACTTTTCTGTGTTTACAAAAGCAGGTTTGCCAAGCAAAGATTTTGATCGTATCTTAAGGATGACGGACTGATATCTACAAAATAAATTCTAATAAATTAGAAAATAAAAACACTGGTATGAAAACTACAATCAAAATTACACGCTATTTTGGATTGTTTATCCTTTTAATTGGAATACTGCTTAATCTTAAAATGTATTTTTTTGAAGAACCAGGAACATTGGTGTACCTACTACTTTGTTTTTTCGGAATAATACTATTTGGATTATCGTATTTAATGAGAATTAATAAATAGCTGCAATCAACAATCCTAGTACAACAATGAAAGCAACCTTCCACAAATACATTCTGGATTTTAAAAGACCATCAGGTACTTCTCGTGGTGTTATGACGACCAAAGAAACCTGGTTTATTGTTCTTGAAGCAGACGGAAAGAAAGGAATAGGAGAGTGCGGTATCTTGCGTGGATTGAGCGCAGACGACCGACCTGATTACGAGCAAAAGTTACAATGGACTTGTGCTAATATTCATTTGGGAAAAGACGCACTTTGGGAGGCTTTAATCGAATTTCCTTCGATTCAATTTGGAGTCGAAATGGCCTTTCAATCGTTGGCTAGTGAAACCCCTTTTTTACTCTTTCCTTCAGCCTTTACAAAGGAGCAAAAATCAATTCCAATTAATGGTTTGATATGGATGGGTGAACCCGCTTTTATGAAGCAACAAATCGAAGAAAAACTAGCGGAGGGATTCAACTGCGTAAAACTGAAAATTGGTGCTATTGATTTTGAAAAAGAACTGGAATTATTGCAGTTCATCAGGGCTAATTTCGATGAAAAGCAAATCGAAATCAGAGTAGATGCTAATGGTGCTTTTGAGTTAAATAAAGCTTTAGATAAATTATCACAACTGTCTGAATTTAAATTACATAGTATTGAGCAACCTATTCAAAAAAACAACACTGACAGGATGGCAGAACTGTGTAAAACAACTCCTTTTCCTATTGCTTTAGATGAAGAGTTGATTGGAGTGTATAAACTGGAAGATAAAGAAGCTTTATTGGTTAAAATCAAGCCACAATATATCATTTTGAAACCTAGTTTTGTAGGCGGTTTTAAAGGTACTAAGGAATGGATTTCATTGGCTGAAAAGCACAATATCGGCTGGTGGATTACCTCTGCTTTAGAGAGTAATATTGGTTTAAATGCCATAGCACAATGGACTTTTTTACAACAAAATTCTATGCCACAAGGATTGGGTACAGGAGCACTTTATACCAATAATTTTGATTGTCCATTAGCGGTTTCTAAAGGACAATTATGGTATAGAAATAATCAAAAATGGGAGTTTAATTTTGATACTTTACAGTAAAAATCACAACAATATTGATAAAAAAACCAATTTCTAGTCCGCTAGAAATTGGTTTTTTTATTGAATTTACTTGTAGTATGCTTCTATAATTTAGCGTAAACTGCAAAATTAATTGTAGGAGCTAGAGGTGCATTGTTGTTTCCAAAAGCACCAAAAGCAGCGATATTGGCTCCGTATTTGTCTGCACTAAATTCGTAATTAAATTTTAGGCCAACTGCATTATAGGTTTGACGATCTAAGTAGGAAGGCCATCTAGAGGCATTAGATAAAAAAGCATTTTCTTTTGCAACTGGATTTTTAGTATCTAGAGCTAAGATCAAATGTCCTTTAGGGATTACTAAATAACCTACTTCAGCACCGATTCTCAAATAATCCGAATAATCATTGGTCATATATCCATAGCCTATGTTTCCAAAATAGTACCATTTACCTTCACTAGAACCAGCGGTTACGTATGGGATAAAGGTATTGGCGTTAAAACCAGTGCTTAAACCAGAGCTTGCATTGTTCTTAGCAGAATTGGCTTGGTATTGCAAACCCGTACTAATTTTCCATTTTTGGTCATAAATTTTATACTTTAAACCTAAAGTAATATTCCCTAATCCGGATAACTGATCAGTACCACCTCCGCTATTGGCTTTAAAACTAGCTGATTTAACGGGTAAAATAACTAATGCTTCAAGATTATTGGATAATCCATATTCACTATAGATTTGTGTTGTGACATCGCTATAATCCCCTCCAAAAGTTATTTTTTGATCGTTTATTTGTGCTGTGTTGTAAAATAGACCGGTTACACCTAGTTGTACATAGGCTTTCCCTTTTTCTTTTGTCCATGGACTTTGAGCATTAATTGTTCCTGCTGAAACTAATAAAAGTAAGAGTATGTATTTTTTCATAATTGTTATTTCTATAATAGTCGCTGTTTTTCTATTTCCTGACATTTTTTACTAAAAAAAATGAAAAAAGAAGTGCTAGCTGTTATCGTAAGATGTAATGTTCACTACTATTATTGCATTTTTTTAGCAAACTTTCCAATCGTTAATCCCTGTACTAAAATGGAGAAGCAAACAATGACGTACGTAATTGTTACCCAAATATCTTTGTTATACTCTGGATTGATTGATAGCGCCAAAGCAATGGAGATACCGCCTCGTAATCCACCCCAAGTCAGAATTAATATTGTTTTTTGATTGATACGTTCCTTTAAACGCACAGCGATTGAAGGGATATAAACCGAAATGTATCTGGTTACTAAAGTGATCAAAAGGATTAAAATGGCTGCAAAAACTATTTTTTGATTGGTTTGTATAATTAATAATTCGAGTCCAATTAATACAAATAATAATGCGTTTAAAATTTCGTCAATGAGCTCCCAAAACTTATCTACGTATTCCGCTGTGGTGTCTGACATTCCTAGCGTTTTTCCATGATTACCAGTGATTAGTCCTGCTGCAACCATCGCTAATGGTCCAGAAACATGTGTATAATGTGCCAAAGTGTATCCACCCATAACCACTGCGAGAGTGATTAAAACTTCTACTTGGTAATTGTCTATGCTAGCAATTAATTTGTATCCAATATAACCGATAACAATTCCTAAAACTAAACCGCCTATTGCTTCTTGTCCAAATAAAAGTAAAATACTGCTGATATTAATATCAGTGCCTGGTTTTGCTAATTTTAATATGGTAATAAATACAACTACAGCTACACCATCATTGAATAGAGATTCACCTGCTATTTTAGTTTCTAATGATTTAGATACTCCTGCGCTTTTCAGAATACTTAAAACTGCAATAGGATCCGTAGGGGAAATCAAGGCGCCAAAAAGCATCGCATGTATCAGTTGAACTGGAATACCCATGTAGTTTAAAAGGTAGTAAGAAGCAAATCCAATGATGAACGTACTTATTAAGACACTAATGGTTGAAAACAATAGAATGCTTAATTTCTCTTTGTTTAAATCTTTGAACTTAATATGTATAGCACCTGCGAATAACATGAAACTCAGCATACTCTCTAGTAATAATTCACTAAAGTTGATACTATCCATTTTCATAGCAATATCTTCCTTGAAAATAGGGAAGTAGTGCCCCATGATTATAATGAAAAACGAAAATACTAATGATACTAGCATTAATCCAATCGCATTGGGTAATTTTAATACTCTAAAATTGATGTAAGCAAATCCTGCTGATAGGACGATGAGTATCGAGAAAAGATGAAATAAGTCCATAGTTATTTTTTAATGTTGATGTTTAAGTCGGGAGCCTCTACTAATTGGAATGTTGCTGATGCCATTTTGACTTCTCCTTTGGTTGCTTCTATAGCAGTCAGAATTTTGGTAAATAACTCCGTCTTTGTAAAACGTCGTTTTTTGTAGCCTACAACATAGCGCAGGGTATATTCGGCCCAGTTGTCGTTAGCAATAAGAGATAGCATTGGTTCTGTTTGTGCATCTTCTAGTCTGTATTTATTTTGTAAAGAATGCCATTTTTGCTTTGATTGAATACTTAATTCCCCAGCAACTTCGTTTCCAGCTTGCAAAATAATTGCTTTTGCTAGTTCGTAATTGCTTCCGTATTGAATCGGTATTTTTATTTCATCCCATAAAAAAGGAAAGTCACCTGAATAATTAAAAACAGGTTCTTTAAATACATAGCTATTAGCAATTAATACAATGCGTCCATTATACAAATCACCATCAACCCATTGTCCCGTTTCCATTATGGTAGTGCGCAATACACCAATATCCATAACATCTCCTTTAACACCACCAAGTTGTACACGATCACCCGTGTCATAAAAGTCCCCAAACATAATGGCTAGCCATCCTGCAAAGGAAGCGATAACTTCTTGAAGGGCAAAAGCGATCCCAGCTCCAGCTACTCCAAAAGCGACAGTTAGGTTTCCTAATTTAGAACTAAAGACGATAGTTAAAAGGATGATAGACAGTAAATAGCCCACAAATACGCTAAACTTGTTGGCTTTATAACGGTTTTTATTGTCTTGAATTTTAGAAAAAACTCTTTTTTGAATGACTTTTAACAGAATCCAAATAACAGCCACACCGATGAAAAAAGTCGCGATTTTACCAACGGTGGGATTGTATAGATAAGCAATTATTTCTTCTTCCATATTTTATTTGTTTAGATGAACGACCCTTTGAGGAAAAGGTATCGTAATAGTATTGTCTTTAAAAAGTTCGAAAATTTTAATTCTTAAATCACTTTTTATATTTTCGACTCTAAACAATTCCTCTGACCAAAAAATAATGGAGAAATTTAGTGATGAGTCACCAAAATCAGTAAATCGAACGAACGGTTTAGGTTCTTTAAGCACTGCATCTTGGCTTTCAACCGCTTTCTGTAGTATCTCCATTACCTCCTTAACATCGGATGCATAGTCAACGCCAACCGTTACCTCAAAGCGGGAAGAGCGTTCGCTATGCGTCCAATTAATCAATTGATTCCTTGTTAAATCAGTATTGGGTAGAATGATATATTTGTCATCTCTTGTTAAAACAATTGAGGTGCGCAAATTAATTTCTTGTACCGTACACACCATTCCGTTTAGCTCTATGACATCATGTACCTTTACCGATGAATCTAACAAAAGTATGATGCCTGAAATAAAGTCACTAAATAGATTTTGTAATCCTAAACCAAGTCCTACCAATAAGGCGGCAGATCCTGCAACAAGTACTGATAAATTAAATCCAAAGAGTTGCAAACCCGTTAAAATAGAAATAAATATTACAAAATAACGAACTAAATTGTATAAAGAATACTTCTTACTGACATCGATTTTATCGATTTTGTAAATTGTTTTTCTAATTAACTTAAGTACAAATAAAACAGCAACAATAAAAAGCATTGATTTAATAATGCTAATCACTTTTACATCAATAGCACCTTCTTTAAAAAGGGTATAATCTATTATTTCGTTCATACAGTAAGTTTCTGGCAATCATTTAGTACTACTCGTAGCTAGAGTGGGTTTCGTATTACATAATCAAGCGTACTCCGCCCAATTCTGATACTCGGTAAGAGAAACGATCGCCTGGTGAGCCTATGAACATAAAGTTTTTAGGAATGTTCCATTTGGTCGATAATTCATCGATAATTTCGGGTCCAAAGACTCCTTCAAGTTCAATAAATTCAATATCAATTTCAGGATACGCTCGGTCTAATACTTTAAGGTCTGAAATTAACAAGTCGTTGTTTTCATTATCTTTATTGATATTGACAATTTTTAACTTCTTAGTCGATTCATTGTTTTCAACGTATTGCATTACCTTGTTGATAATAGCTACGTCATCTCCTTTAGTAAAAAACACAAATTCCTGCGATTGTATCTTAATGTTCATTTTAGATAAATAGCGGTTACTCGTAATCACCATTCTACGAAGTGGTTTGTAAAAATACTCTAAAGCATCGATCAGAAGGCGAATGATCAAGGAACGGTTGAGCATGATAGCTACAAAACCAAAGGCAGGTACCAAGTACTGTAAAAACGTGTAGAACGAATTAATGTTCAACTCCATATTCCCAATGAAAGCGGTAACAATTAAGGCTACGGCAACAACTACTGATATACCGCGTGCTTTCTCAGGTCTAGGTAATTTTTTTCGTTTGAATTTTAATAATAAATTTCCAATTCCAAATAATCCCATTACGGCTAAAAAGGAGAAGGTATATACTCCTGCTAAGGCAACGATTTCACCTTTGGTTACCAATAAAACAGAAATACACAAAATTAGAAAGCTTATAATGATACGGTAATTAGAACCTCTTTTATTTTGCTTTAAAAAGTAATTAGGTAAAATTCTATCTAAGGTCATACGATTTAATAATCCAGAAACTCCCACGAATGAAGTTAAAACAGCACCACAAAGTACCAAAACGGCATCAACGGAAATTAAATACGCTAACCAGGATCCTCCAGTAGTTTCTCCCAAAAAGGCAAGTAAGGATTCTTGATGCTCTCCAACTTGTGCCATTGGGATGATACAAATTAGCAACAAAGCAATAACGGGATTGAAAAAACTAACGATTGCCCACATGTTACGCAATGTTTTTGGGAAAACACCTTGTTTTTGTTCTTCGACAAAATTGGCCGAGCTTTCAAAACCGGAAATTCCTAACATTGCTGCTGAAAACCCTAGAAACAATGCATTGACTATGGTTCCAGATGTAATTGGCAGATTCCAGTTCATGTTGAATACATCCAATCCATTCATAAAAATGAACCAAACCGAAGCTAATACTAATAAACTTAGTGTTGTTAAGTGCGTAATAAAGATGACTACCGCAACAATTGCCGATTCTCCAATACCTACAATGGCTAGACCAGTAAAAATTAAAAGGACGATAACGGTCGCAATTGCGATATTGATATTGGGTACAATGTTATGTAAGTAATGCATTCCCTCTGAGGCGGATATTACAGCTGTGGCCATATAAGACAAGACTGTAAGCGTGGCTGCTACTGAAGCCAAACGTTTAGAAGAAGTGTTTAAAAGTACGTTGTAGGCTCCACCATTTAAAGGAAGTGCACCAACGACTTCGCCATATATTTTTCTGAATAAAAACAATACTACACCAACAAGTAATAATGAAATCCAGGCGTATTGACCAGCATACATAATAGTTAATGCGGATACATAGAGGCAGGAAGAGCTAATATCATTACCACAAATGGCAGTTGCTTGTAATTCGTTTAATTTTTTGTGTACGACTTCTTTCATTATTCCTTTTTTATTTTAAGTGGTAAGAACACTCGCAAGATAAGGAATTGAAGTAAATTGCCCAATTTTATACTTATTCTATTTTATTATTTGTTAAGAAGTATTTGTTAGGATTTAACTTAGAAATCCAATATGTAGTCAAAAACTAATACCACTGTGCTTTTTAAGTGGTGCTATCTAACTGATTTTTATTTATTTATTTGAAGTTTCATTAATCAAGAGAATCACTTGACTTTTGGAAAAATTGGAAGTTTGCCAAGTTCAATAAAAATCTCTTAAATAGTATTAAAAGTAAGATTTATAGGAACTAGGACTTTGATTTGCTGTCGTATTACTTTGTAGTTGCGATATACTTTAGATTTCTTTATAGCTATTCAAAGACATAATAGCTTTCTCTTGGATTTTACTTTGCATATATCCCGTCCATCCAAATAGCCAACCCGTTATTCCAAATGCTTGTTTCGCCCATTTCCAAATATCGAAACTATCTGTCTGTTTGATGATTAATCCATCTTTAAAATGAAATTGAGAGTAGATTTTATTAACCACTTTTCGATTAGTTTTGCTAAAGGTATAGGTGGCTATCCAGTGAGCAGAACCTTTGTACTCATCTGCTTTGACATCGTAAAACTCAATTTTTAACTTACCCTTGCTGTTAGCGAGTAGCATTTTCCACATTTTAGGAACGTCACGGTCCTTTAATGATCCAAAGGCAGGGTCATGGAAACGGACTGACGAAGCATAAAATTCACTCATTCGTTTAGAATCGCCGTTGGCAAATGCCGTATAAAATTGATGTAAGATCGTTTCGTTTGCAGTCATGGGATTGGTTATTTATAGTAGTAAAAGTAGTATTTAATTTCGTGCCAACACATGAAATTATCATTTTTTATTGAAATAATCTGGTAAAAGTGTAAAAGAGTTGTTTTTTAAACGAACTCGATTAAAGAACTGATCGTTAAAATTGGTAGGTATTCACTATCAGCGAAATAGCGTATTCAGCGCTAAAAAAGCCATACCGTGAAGCATTTTATCGTGCTTCATTTGGTATGGCTTGGTAGGGAAAGGATTAAATTCTAAATTAGTTTTTAGCATTTTCAATTCCGTTGCTTAATTGTTCTTTGCGATCAGCTAAGTATTTCATTCCGTCTGCTTTCATATTATCGTATTTTTGTGAAAGAGATTCTAAAACATCTCCTGCTTTATCTTTAGCATCAGTTGCGTATTTGCTACTTTTTCTTTTAATTTTTTTTCTGGTATTGCTTCCTTTATCGGGTGCGAATAGTATTCCTAATAATGCACCGGCAGCTAAACCTCCTAAAATTCCTATTATTGTTTTATCTGTTTTCATCTTTTAAAGTTTTAAAGTTTTCTTCCTTGAATTAATCTTAATAATATCGATATTACAGCTATTACTAATAAGATGTGTATGATTCCTCCTGCGCTGTATGCAAAAAATCCGATAGCCCAAAAAATAACTAATATAACTGCTAGGGTATAAAGTAAATTGCTCATAATTATTTGTTTTTTATTGTTAGTTTTTCGGTTGTTTTCGTTGTATTAATTTAATGCGAATCCTACGTAGAAATTAAGAACGCTATTTTTAGCATCTGGATAGGTGTAGGTCGTTCCTCCAAAGTTTCTTTCCTTACCAATTTTGGTTAAACCATAATTATAACGAACTCCAAAATTTAATAACTCAAAATCCAGTCCGATTCCAGCTGCGATACCTGCATCAAATCTTTCAAAATCATTCGTATCTAGAGTAGTTTGTGAGCTTGAAAAGTTAGAATCATTGGTTGTTTTTCCGCTTACCATATAGGCAGCGTAAGGACCTGCATGGATGTTCAAATTTTCAGTCAAATTAATAACTGCTAAAATTGGCACTTCAATATAATTAACATTGAATTTAGCTACTCCGGATGCAAATGCATTGTTGTAGGTTTGTTCCGCTCCTTTGGTGGTATAATAAATCTCAGGCTGAATCGCGAAGGATTTGGTAACGGGTAATTTGGCATACAAACCAGCGTTGAAACCAGTTAAAACATTTTCGTCGTCTACTTGATCTGAATACAAATTAGAGAAATTAATTCCTCCTTTGAAACCAAAAGTGGCTGGTGTAGCGATTGCATCTTGCGCTTGCATATTAGTAAATGCTCCTAGTGCCATTACTAAACTTGTGATGACTAATTTACTTGCGTTTTTCATGTTCATTATTTTTTATTTGTTTGTAATTATTTTGTTAATTCAAAGATAGATTAGTTCTAAACCTTAGGTGCTATGTAACTTTCTACAAAAGTTATATGATTTACATTTTTTGAAATTTTACTCTCTGATTCGAATTTTATCTCGTTTTATACAGCTGTAATACTGTTGTATTTGTACTAGTTGTCAGTATCAAATTGCTTAATTGAAAGTTCAAAGTCTTTTAGATCTTTATTGATTTCAGTTTTAAAATTGTTCCAGTCTTTAGTAGTTTTATTGGTAAACGTATTGAGCTTGGATTTTATAATTTGATTTTTTTCTTCAAGAACTTTAATTTGGTAGCGAGTTGTACTGTCAACTTCTTTTTTACCTTTTTTCGCTTTCAACTTAAATTCGGCTATTCGGATATCGTTGGTATTAATTGTGCTGTCTAAGGTGATTTGGAATTTTTCCCACTCTTGCTTTTGAACATTGCTTTCAATCATTATGGATTTTCCTTCATCTTCAATGTTGGCTGCTGCTGTTTTTTGAGTTGGTTCCTGTTTGCAAGCAAGGAACGACATTCCTATTATGGAAAGTAGGGTTAATTTGAATAGGTTTGATTTTTTCATGCGAATAGATTTTAATGATGTTAGCGTTACAAAGGTCAGTTTAGATGGCACTAATTCTATTACAATACTTTCGTCATATTTTATAACATTTTAAGTAAGCATAGTTTGAAATAGTGCCAAATAAAAACACCCTCAGCTTGTTAGGGCTAAGGGTATACTGTTTTTTATAAAGAGTTGGATTGTACCTTTGAGTAATTACTTTTTTTCAGTTGCTTCTTCCTTTGCTTTTTCTAGTTCTTCTTTTTTCTTAGCTGCTTCTTTTTCTTTTTTCTTAAAGTAACCACGCAGTAAAAAATTATGTTTTGCTGCTTCCATATTTTCATTCAAGCCTTTGGTGCTTTTTTGCAAATTAGTCATTGTTTTATCCAAACTATTAGCGAATTTTTCATCAGTCATGAACTTCGAAAGGGCACCATTTCCGTTATTCATGTCGTAGGTGAATTGGGCTAGTTCTTGAGTAATTACGCTGGCGTTTTCCATGGTAACTTTTGCACTACGCATTATGTCATCCATTTCTATAGCTTCAACCGAGCCTATTTTTCCATTTTCTTTTATTATTTTCTTAGAACTAGTTCCTGGAGAAATCATTAGTACTTTATCACCCATTAATCCATCAGATCCAATGCTTGCGGTAGCATCTTCTTTAATGAATTTTTGAACTTCTTTTTCAATAGTCATGCTGACAACAACTGCAGAATCAGAGACTAACCGAATTTCATCAACGGTACCTATATTTATTCCTGAAAATCGAACATTGTTCCCTACTGTAAGACCACTTACATTTTTAAAATTAGCTTGGATGGTAAATGTTGATCCAAACATATTTTGTTGTTTACCAATAAAAAAAATGGTTGCGGCAAATACAATTAATGCTCCTATGACGAACATTCCTAATTTTCCAATTTGATTTGATTGCGTATTCATAACGTTTTGCTTTTGATTAATAAGTTATATAAAAAAAGAACGAATCCATTCATCCTCACTATTTTCTAATTCAGTATAGGTACCTTCAGCATAGATAACGCCGTCTCTAAGTATTACTACTCGATCAGCAGTCATTTTTGCACAAGGCATATCGTGCGTGATGATTATTGAGGAGGTTTTACGCTCTTTTTGAATACTGAGCATTAGCTCACTGATTTCTTTAGAGGTAATGGTATCGAGTCCAGTAGTAGGTTCATCGTACAGAATAATTTCAGGCTTAAGAATTAAAGTCCTGGCCAGTCCAATACGTTTACGCATACCTCCGGATAATTCAGATGGCATTTTATCAATGGCTTCCGCCAAACCTACACTTTCTAAAACAGAAAGTATCTCTGCAGTAATTTCATCTTCGCTCAATGATTGGAAATGTCTGCGTAGCGTAAAGTCTAAATTCTCTCGCACCGACATGGAGTCATATAATGCAGCATTTTGAAATAAGAAACCGATCTTAACTCGAATAGCATTTAGTTCGTCAGTGTTTAAAGTGGTGATATCTTGACCAAAAACTTTGATAGAACCTTGGTCAGCTTTTATTAAACCCACAATACACTTAATGGTAATGGATTTCCCAGTTCCTGATTTACCTAATATAACTACATCTTCTCCTTTGTTTACGGTCAAATTAACGCCTTTCAAGATATGGTTATCTTTACCAAAAGTCTTATGTAAATTTTTGATTTCAATTGTTGCTGTAGCTTCAGCCGTTGTCTCCAGTGTGGTTGTTGGTTCTTTCATCTTAAAATAATAAGTCGGTTAATTGAACAGCTAGCATATCAATAATAAAAATACTTAGTGAAGCGCTAACTACTGCTGAGTTAGCTGCTAGTCCTACGCTTTCTGTTCCGTTGCTAGCATTATACCCTTTGTAGCAACCTATGATTCCTATGAAAAATCCAAAAAAGAATGTTTTTATGGTGGCAGGAAATACATCTGAGAAGGTGAGTATATCAAAAACCTTAGTAATGTACAAATACAAACTTGCGTCTCCACGAATATTAAAACCAATGTAGCCACCAAAAATTCCAATTAAGTCTGCTAGAATAACTAGTAAAGGAATCATGAACGTAGTTGCTAATACTCGTGTAACTACTAAGTATTTAAAGGGGTTGATTGCGGCTACTTCCATAGCGTCTATTTGTTCTGTCACTTTCATAGATCCCAATTCAGCTCCAATTCCTGAAGCCACTTTACCGGCACAAATTAAAGCAGTAATCACTGGAGCAATTTCTCTGATTAAGGATAATGCAACCATGCTTGGTAACCAAGACTCCGCACCAAAGCTGGCAAGGGTAGGGCGGGATTGGAGTGTAAGTACTAAACCCATTATAAATCCAGTTATCGCAACTAAAGGGATTGATTTATATCCTATTTTGTAGCTCTGCTTTAGGAACTCTTTAAATTCATAGGGAGGAGCAAACGCTTCTTTGAAAAATCTACCGATGAACAGTGTCATATTGCCCACGTCATCGAAGGTGCTTTTTAAGGATGTAGTCACGATAGTAGTTTTTTAAGATTAATAATAATGATTTAGAGATAAAAGGTTTACTCGAAGAGGGTGTGTTTATAGTTAGAGGTATTTTGCTTGCTCATTATTTAAAAACAATAGTTTTAAATTATGGTTTTCAAATAATTGTACAATTAGCAGTTGTTTTCTGTATGTACTGTAGTTTTAACAATAAAACATCAGTAAATAATAAGCAACTGATTACGTAGTTTAATCTAAATCAAAGTTGCGCATTTTTAAGGGAAAGACAGTTGTGATACTTTTAGAAAAACTTATAAAATTAACAGTATTTGGAAAAAACAGAATGGCCTTTTTTCTATATATTTTCCGTGTTTACACTGCTTCATGTAGTAGGATGAAACTGAATTCAAATCCACAATCAGAAGTATTAGTTTTTAATAAAAAAGGACTGCCTAATAATTAAACAGTCCTTACTAAAATCAATCTAACCTATTTCAATCGAATACTAGTTATGTACGGTCACTAATTGTTCGATTAATTTTTATAATTAGCTTAAATACCTTCTTAATATCCAAGCAGTTGATTCATGTTCTAAAAGTAATGCGGTAAGAAAATCAGCGGTTCCTACATCGTCATTCTCATCTTCAGCTGTGCCAATGTCTTTTCGAAGTTGCACCACAACGGTTTCATGATCAGTCAGCAATTCTTTAATCATCGCTTTACTTTCAGGATAAACTGTTGGAGCTTCTTTTAATCTAGTTTTTTCAGTAAACTCAGCCATTGTTCCAATGGTTTTGCCTCCTAATTTGCTAATTCGCTCGGCAATTTCATCAATATTTGCTTCAAGTTGTTTGTATTGACCCTCAAAAAGTTTGTGTAACTCCATAAAGCTCTCCCCAGTGACATTCCAATGAAACTTTCTAGTTTTAGTATATAAAGTCATCGCATCCGCTAAGGTTGCAGATAGTAAGTCTATACTGCTTTTTAAATTTTTATCTGTAATTCCAATATGTGGTTTCATAAATTATTATTTTATAATTGATTGTGAGTAAAATGTATTAATTATTTTTTGTCTTTAATGACCAGAACTGCGCCACCTACGATTAAAATAACACCAATAATAGGAGACCATTGAACGGGATGGTTTTCTTTTTTGTTGATTTCAATTGGTCCAATATCAACTACTTTTTCTTCGGTTACATAATTAAATCCAGTGTAAAACACCATTAGAACTCCTATAACAAGTACTGCGATTCCGATTGATTTTGATTTCATTTTTTACAATTTAAAAGGTTAGTTGTTTTCAGTTTTTAAACTTTTTATTAAATTTCAATGCTGCACTTTAATTGATTTGTTATCAAATTCAAATGTCATTTGCATCTATTTCAAAATTAAGAAATTAGTGTGCATTCTATTTTACAGGATTATTCATAATTGTTACAGTATTCACAGTTTTGCTACTTTTTACTTTAAATTCCTTCCCAAAAGCATCAAGAATAATGCATTAGCTCGCTACTTTGTCATAGCATGCAATCTGCTATCGTTTAGCTAATTCGGATTAGTTTTTTATTTACAAACTCATGAATTCCTTGTTCGGCTAATTCTCGGCCATATCCAGATCGTTTCGTTCCTCCAAATGGTAAATCAGGTTGAGAAGCGGTTGGCTGATTAATAAAAACCATACCAGAATCGATTTGATCTGCTATTTTTATCGCTCGTTCAATATTTTTCGTATAAATCGATCCTCCAAGTCCAAAAGGGGAGTCGTTAGCCAATTCAATTGCTTCTTGTTCATTTTTTACACGATAAAAAGAGGCAACAGGTCCAAAAAGTTCTTCATAAAAAGTAGGTTCCCCTCTTTTAAGATTGGTTAATAAAGTAGGTTGAATGTATGCACCTTTTTCAAAAGCTCTTTTTCCGCCTGTAGCTATTTTTGCGCCCGCCTTTTCAAATCGACCTACTTGATCGAGTAAATCAGTAAGTGCTTGTTCACTACTTAAAGGCCCAACTTGTGTTTCAGGGTCCATAGGATCGCCGACTTTTAGGTTAGCGATAGCAGCGGTAAATTTTTCTAAGAACTCATTAGCAATAGCTTCTACTGCGATAAATCTTTTTGAAGCAACGCAACTTTGACCGTTATTGTTCATTCGGCCTATGATAGCCATTTCAATTGTTTTATCAATATCGGCATCTTCTAAAACTATAAAGGAGTCGCTTCCTCCTAATTCTAAAACTGATCGTTTTAAGTTTTTCCCAGCAGCTGCAGCAATGCTGGCACCAGCACCTTCACTTCCTGTTAAGGAAACGCCCATGATACGGCTATCATCAACCAGAGAAGTGCTTCTTTTACCCGATATCATTAAATTGGTATACAAACCTTCAGGAGCGCCTGCTTCATCGAACAAGGATGCGATAGCAATGGCGCACTGTGGAACGATCGATGCATGTTTTAGTAAAATTGTATTCCCTACCATAATATTTGGCGCTGCAAATCGAACAACTTGGTAGAAAGGAAAATTCCATGGCATAACTCCAAATAGTACTCCAATAGGACTACTTCGAACAAAGGCTTCCCCCGAATCAGGAAGTAGTTTTTTATCGGCTAAGAAGGTTTCGGCATTGTCAGCATAATAATCTATAATATTGGCACTTAAATCAATTTCACTTTCAGATTGACTAATAATTTTACCCATTTCTAAGGTAATTATTTTTGCTAAAGCTGCTTTCTTTTCGCGCATTAATTGGGCTACTTTATGCATTAGTTTGGCTCTTTCGCTAAAGCTTGTTTTTTTCCATTTTTGAAAGGTAGACGCCGCTTTTGCAACAGCTGCATCTACTTGTTTATCGGTCATTTCTTCAAATGTTTGAACTACTTTGTTAGTAGCTGGATTTGTTGTTTGTATTGACATGATTTTTGTTTTTAAATGTTTTAAATTTTGGCGGTACTCTTTTGACTTAAAGCCGACAAATAAATTAAGATTTATATAAAAGATGGGCTGTTATTTAGTTTGAGAAATAACAGGAATCGATATTGAATTGGAATACCATGATATGATTTTTGACAGTATCCCTTAAAAAGTAAGCAGTAAAATTAAAAAGGAATAGTAATGATGGACTGCTGCCTTAGTTGGAGTTCGTGAAAAGGAACTCTATAACGTGGGGAGAAAGCCTTTGAAAAAAAGTTGTCTAACTTTCGTATTTTGAGTAGCATTAAATTTTTTCTATTTAGCTAAGCTAGTAGTGCAAAAAAGCGCTAATTTCAAAATTTAAAAAAAAAGACCACATGAGTTATTCTATAGTATAAAACAAATCATGTGGCTAAAGTAGTAGTATAGATTAGTGTTGTTTGTCTGTGCTACCTATGTTTGTAGTATTTATTTACCAAGCTTAGATTTTCCTTGAGCAATTAACTCTTTTCCTTCTGCTTTTAAAGTTTCGTATTTTTCAGTGAAGGTGTCCAAAAGGTCAGCTGCTTTATTTTTAGCATCCTCTGTGTAGTCAGCTCCTTTTCTTTTTATTTTTTTGCGGGTTCTACTTCCTTTATCTGGTGCATATAGTACGCCAAGTAATGCTCCAGCGGCAACGCCGCCTAAAAATCCTAAAAGTGCTTTATTGTTTTTCATAATGTAAATTTTTTATAGTTTTTTTCCTTGAATAAGTCTTAGTAAAATAGCTATGATAGCGATTACTAATAAAATATGAATGATAGATCCTGCACTGTAGGCAAAAAATCCAATTGCCCAAAAAAGTACCAAGATAACAGCGATGGTGTAAAGTAAATTGCTCATAATATATGATTTAAGGATTGATATGTATTGAAAAAGGCAACAGTAATAGCTTTACCATTTCTTCTTTACAAAGTTCGCTAACTTAGAAGAGGTATATCTTATAGTACTTTTTGCAAATGTTATAATATTTGCACATTTCGACAGAATTGCACCAATGTTTTCTGTAACATTCTCTTAATTCCAAATCAAAAAAGGACTGCTGATTAACTCAGCAGTCCTCACCAAAACCAAAACCAAATCTAAAATGTGCTTATAAAAGCATCACTTTATTCTATATTTTTGAGATGTACTCCGTCTTAATTGTACAATAAATGATCGTAAATTAAGCTTCGTCTTTAGTAGTTCGAACTAAACTAATCCCCGAACTGAAAAAGATAAGACCCAAGACACCATAAATTACTAACGATTTAATATCTTGATGACTTCCTGATGTACTACTAAATACTACTGCATCATATATCAAAAGCGGCTATCCCTAACGTTGTTAAAATAGCTCCAAAAATTCTTTTAAGATTCATAATTTTATATTTTTAATTATTGCTATAAAATAGTTATAACAAGAGTAATGGTTTGAATTATTGTTTACTTAGTTAAGCTCACAATACCTCTAAAGTTTGTAAAAACCATATTATAATGGCTATAGCAACTGCAGTATTAAATATTTTTTTTAAAACACCATCAAATGGTAAATAGGTATTGATAATCCACAGCACTAAGACAGCTACAATAACAACGGCTAAAATGCTTAGAAAAAACATGATTGACTTTTTTTTGAATTTCTATAAATCAAAGGTAAGTCATCCTTAAGCATACCGTTTTATACAATTATTATAAAAAGTTATACTATTTACTGTTTTGGGTTTTGTGCTACATTTGAGGTAAAAAGCAGTCTATAGTAATATATAAACTGCTATGGGATTTATTGCATTAGTTAGGGTACTAGAGCTGCAATTTCCATTTTGGTTGGAAAGCTGGTAGTATGATCTGACTTATAATTGGTGGTATAGTAACTTTGTTTGTTTATTGCCGTAAAATTTCCAATTTGGCTGCTAAACTTGTTGTTTTTTCCAACAATGTTGTAACGGATTGATTGGATGTCATATTTTTTCAAAAGTTGCATTTCACTCGAAGTGAAATTAAAATAGGATGCAATTTGATCACCAGTATTTTCAAAGTTTCCTTTATCTGTGCAGGTCAAAATAGTATTGTTAGTAAGATAAATGTAAACGGTACCTTTAATAATAAATTCAGGGTTGGTCGAAAGCGCACTCAGTTTTAATAAGCCTCCGTTTTCTGTTTTTGCAACTTGTACATTGAGCTCGCCACTTAGCGCATAGTTGGGACAAATAAAATTCCAACTTGAGGTTGCTGGGTATGCTTTTCCGCCTTTTACAGACATGGTATTTTGACCAAAAAAAGCAATAGGAAATAGTAAAAAAAGAAGGGCTATTTTAGAATTCATTGCGTTGTTTTTAAAAGGATTCTTTCCAATCCATTGTTTTGATAGCCGATAACTGGTTTGCATTATTCATAAAAACACGTAGCTCTTTATTGGCTACTTTTTTACTGTATAAGGCTTTAAAACGAAATATTGTACTTTGGTCATTTGGGTCTTGGTACACTTCGACTAATTTTAAATCTTGGAAAGTACCATACCATTGTCTGTATTTACTACAGGTTTTACTGAGTTTGTCTAATGTTATATTATTAATAACCGATTGCGTTGCTTCAGCAATAGTAAATGGCTTAAATTTAGAGGTATTACAGGTCATTAAAATTCGCTTACCAAGGTCGTAGGCTTTGTCTTTTTGAGTAGAGCTGACAGAGGATAGCGCTAATTGCACTGTTTTAAGTTCTTCAATTTCGACCGTTTGTACTGGTTTTTTGGATTTACAACCTACCAAAACAATCAACGTAAGTAAGACTACTATTTTTTTCATTCCTTCTAATTTATTTTTAGTAAAAGATTTGGATCTGGACAATTTTCTAAATAAAAAGCTAAGTTAGATTGGCTGCATACTCCAGGATAATCTCCTTTGTATTCGCCCATGTCATTAATAATTTGAAAATGGAGGTGAGGAGCATAATCTCCGTTTACAGCGGCTGCACCAAGAGTTGCAATAACTTCTCCTTTTTTGAATTCTTGTCCTATTGCACTATTTGTTATACTTTCTAACGACAAATGGCCATATAAAGTATAAAAAGTGTGATTTTCGACTTGATGCTCTAGAATTAGAGTGGGACCATAATTACCCAAGCTGTCATTGTTTTGAAAACTATGCACTTTACCATCTAAAGCAGCTAAAACGGTGGTACCGGCATCAATCCAAAGATCGAGTCCGATATGGATATTGCGCTCTTCGGTTTCATCATCCTTAAATACAGTGCTACGTTTGTATAAATTACGCTGTTCATTGTAACCGCCGTAGGCTACCTTAGCATTATTAGTACTTAAATAAGCACTAATAAACTGCTCGTATTCATTTGAATTAGATAAGGGTATGGTTTGTAAACTAACGTTACCACTACTTAAGTCCAACGGATAATAAGAACTGTAAGGAATGTTTTGGTCAATAACTTTAACGTCTTTTATGTTTTCTAGGATGGTATGTAAGGTTGTCATTCTTGTTTAATTTTGTTTCAGCCTTAAAATAAATAAAAAAAAACCAACATAAAAAATTCATGTTGGTTTTATAACGTTTTGTTTAGAGTTTTATCCTTTGCTTAAGCAAAAGAGTCTCTTAATAATAAAGTGATACCGCAATAAGTGTTTACTTCACAGCTAGAAGATCAACAAATTCAATAACGGGGTCAGAAGCTAATAAATCGCCTGCATGTTCCATTAACTTGGCTGCAATTTCACCTTCTAAATGAGATTTTCTACCTGCTTCAGTTTCAAAAGTATCAAAAATTCCAAAAGTAGAAGGTCCTATTTGCCAACCGTACCATTTTACTGTTTCTTGTTCTTCAACCGCAATTGGCAAGGCACTTTTTAAAAAGGCTGCTACTGCTTCTTCTTTCCCTGGTTTAGCTTCTAAGCGAGCTAGTAATGCGTATTTTTCCATAATGTAATGATTAATTTATAGTTACATAATCTTGTGATCATTTAATAAAATCACCTGTTTACTTTACGAAAGATACTTGATTAACTAGAAGCTTCATGTTAAACAACTAACAAAAAAAAGCCAATATATAAAAAATACTGGATATCAAGGGAGTGTTGTAATCCTTTACCTTTATTTTTTAATTTCTACCTTAGATTCTTTACCTCCACCGACAGAAATACTCGTTGAGTTTGTTCCTTTAGAGGTATTAATATCTACGCCATCAGATCCAATTTTAATAGAAGTACTGTCTTTAGCTGGTTCCACCGCAGGAGGACTAACTTCAATTGTTTGTTCGATTGTAGTAGGTTCTGCTTCTTTGTCTTTGCACGAAACAAGAGCTACTAAACATAATCCTGCAACTAATACCGTTGATTTTTTCATATTTTTTTCTTTAGTTTATTAAATAACTAGAAATAAGGTACGCCATTTATTGGTATAAAAAAAATCCTGCTCAGCGTTGAGCAGGATTTCTCCGTATATTCTATTGTTATTTAGTATAAATTCGGAAACTGAGTTGGGTTTGTTTCGTGCATCATTGCATATATTTTCTCATAAATATCCTCAGCAGATGGTTTTGAGAAGTAATCTCCATCAGTACCATACGACGGTCTGTGTGCCTTCGCGGTTAAAGTTTGAGGTTTACTATCTAAGTACTGATAACCGTTCTGTTTTTCAACTATTTGTTGCATGATATAAGCTGATGCTCCACCAGGTACATCTTCATCAATTACTAATAATCGGTTTGTCTTAGCAACACTTTTTACAATCTCTTCATTAATATCAAAAGGAAGTAAGGATTGGACATCTATGATTTCACAATCGATTCCTATTTCAAATAGTTCTTTTGCGGCTTGCTCTACTAATCTTAAAGTTGATCCGTAAGAAACTAGCGTAATGTCTTTTCCTGTTTTTAAGGTTTCAATAACTCCAATAGGTGTTTTGAACTCGCCATAGTTAAGTGGCATTTTCTCTTTTAAACGGTAACCATTCAAGCATTCAATCACTAAAGCTGGTTCATCACATTCTAACAAGCTGTTGTAGAATCCTGCTGCCACAGTCATGTTTCTTGGAACTAATACATGAATTCCTCTTACGGCATTAATGATCATTCCCATTGGAGAACCCGAATGCCAGATTCCTTCTAGTCTATGACCACGAGTTCTAATAATTAGTGGCGCTTTTTGTTTCCCTACGGTTCTATATTGCAGTGTCGCTAAATCATCACTCATGATTTGAATAGCATACAGTAAATAGTCTAAGTACTGAATTTCAGCAATAGGGCGTAAGCCACGTAGTGCCATTCCAATCCCTTGACCAATGATAGTGGCTTCACGTATTCCTACATCGGCTACACGGAGCTCACCATATTTCTCCTGCATTCCTTCTAGCCCTTGATTCACATCGCCAATTGCTCCTGCATCTTCTCCAAAAATTAAGGTTTCAGGATATTTAGTAAATATAGCATCGAAGTTATCTCTTAAAATCATGCGACCGTCAGTATCTTCAGTAGCATTCTCTGGATAAATAGGCGCAACTGCAGCTACTTTGTAGACATTGTCAGTAGATTGAGAATATAAATTGCTTCCAAATGAATATTCATTTTTCGTCGTATACTTCTTAATCCATAAAGCTAGCTCTTCCTGTCCAGCTTCGTTTACCAATAAGCGTAATGATTTTCGAGCGGCAATTAAAATCTCTTTTTTCAAAGGATCTTTGATACCGTTAATTTGAGCTACTTGCTTTAAAATAGCTTCTTTATTCGTACTAGTTTGAGCTACTTTTTCTAAAAGAGCTACAACTTCTTTCTGTTCTTCTACTATTGGAGCAATAAAATTAGCCCAAGCTGCTTTTTTACCCTCTACAACCTCTTTTTTGGCGCTAATATCAATTAGTTCTAATTCTTCTTGAGAAGCGATATTGATGGCAATCATCCATAAACGCATTTGTCTAATACAGTCAAAATCTCTTTCCCATGCTAAGCGATCTCCATCTTTATAACGTTCATGTGATCCCGAAGTGGAGTGTCCTTGTGGCTGTGTCAATTCATTTACGTGAACTAAAACAGGAACGTGCTCTTCTCTTGCAATGGTCGCTGCTTTTTCATAGGTTGCAATCAAATCAGTATAATCCCATCCTTTTACTCTTAAGATTTCATACCCTTTGTGTTCGCTATCACGCTGGTATCCTTTTAAAATCTCCGAAATGTTTTCTTTGGTAGTTTGATGTCTAGCATGCACTGAGATTCCGTATTCATCGTCCCAAACACTTACAATCATTGGAACTTGTAATACTCCTGCTGCATTAATGGTTTCAAAAAACAACCCTTCGGATGTACTTGCATTCCCTATGGTTCCCCAAGCCACTTCATTTCCATTAACTGAAAAATTAGCTTTATTGGTGATTCCTTTTACTTGTCGGTATATTTTAGATGCTTGCGCTAAACCTAATAAACGAGGCATTTGGCCTGCAGTAGGAGAGATATCAGCACTAGAGTTTTTTTGTTCTGTTAAGTTTTTCCATGACCCATCTGCATTTAAACTGTGTGTGGCAAAGTGACCACCCATTTGTCTTCCCGCTGACATTGGTTCCTGTTCAATCGAAGTATTCCCGTACAATCCAGCAAAAAATTGCTCAATTGTCAACTCCCCAATTGCCATCATAAAAGTTTGATCTCTGTAATAGCCTGAACGGAAGTCACCATTTTTGAAAAATTTAGCCATGGCAAGTTGTGGAACTTCTTTACCGTCACCAAAAATTCCGAACTTAGCTTTTCCAGTCAAAACTTCGCGTCGCCCTAATAAACTGCACTCGCGACTTATCATTGCTAATTTGTAATCCTTTAAAACCTCAGTTTTAAAATCTTCAAATGTTAACGGTGAACTTGCTTTTTCTTTGATCATAATTTAAAGGTATAACTTAGAGTCGCAAATTTAATTAAAAACTAGTAATTATCATAATTCCATGAAAAAAATATAATTTAATTATCGACAAAAAATAATAATTTTAAGAACATATTTTTTTAATATTCTTATTTATACTGCTAAAAAATTACGAATAATTTGATTTAATTTTTATTTTTCTTCAGATTAAAACCATTTTCGATTAAATAAGTTAATTAATATTTTAGGGGATAGGGCAACAATAAAACGTATTTTTTCGGTGTAACGAGGCTGTCCTACTTCCCAACCATTGCTGGAATAGACCGGAAGATACAATTCTAAGTAGTCAGTGACCAAATTTAATCGTAAACCACTATCGAAAGCAAATTGTTCTCTTTGGTTTCTACTCTTTAAAAAACCGGCATCGCCATAGACTTCGATCCAGTTCCAAACGGTATAACTGGCATTAATAGTTGTCATCCACTGATTTGCAAACGGGTTGGCTAACTTGGATTTAAAACCACCTTCGGCAATGATTAGTTGCTGGCTAAACAAGCCGCTATCCTCTGACCGACCGTAATAGTTGTAGTCAAACAAATAATCTGTTGGTCTGTCTAGGGCAAAACTGTAATAATTAGAATTGGTTTTATTGTACAAAAAAGCACCAGCATACAAGCGTAAATTAATCTGTCGGTTATTTTCGAATAAGTTTCGGTATCCAAATTCACTCGCTATTTTCCCAAAATTATTGGCTATTTGTATGTCGTTCAAAAAAGCCGTATGCTTGGTTACTTCGGTCCTTGAGTTGAAGTACTTGGCGTTAAAAACCGAATATTTATTCTCTCCCGTATTGGTAACGAAGGCACTTTTTTCTTTATTGACAAAAACCTGTCGGAACAAAATGGTTTGCTTTTTATTATCTCTAAAATCATCTTCTCTGATTTTTAAAACAACAGAAGGAGTGACAGAAGTGTAAAAAGCATCAGGAGCATAATGAAAATAAGTACCCGATAACAAGTACCTAACATTGAATAATCTACTTTCTCGATAATTTTGATTGACGGCGAAATAGCCGGATCCCGAAAGATTTTTGGTTAATGTCGAGTAGGACGGATTTACATCAAAAGTAAACGGCTTTTCAAGTAAGGTTTTGTTATGCAAACGCATTCCCGGGATTAATCCGTCGTACAAATTGTAGGTTAGAGTAGGAACGTACAAAATTTGGTTGTAATAAGGATCTTCAATATCCTTCATAAAAGCAAACTTAATGGGACGGTTATTTGGAAAAAAGCCTTTTAACGACTTCCAATTGTTCCTCAGGTTGTACTCCGGAACTTCATTTTTATAATTTAAAACTAGTTTGTCAGCACCTTTTCGCTCTAGGGAATAGAGTTGATCATCTGTCTTTGGCTCGAGCCATTTTTTAAATACTATTTCGCCTTCATGAACACCATAAATAGGAATTGGGACATATAATCCTGTCTTGTTTTTTAAGGTAAAGGAAACCGAATCAGCCGACTTCGACACCGAGGCTATTTTATAATCCACAATTTGTCTCGACTTGATGATGGAGTTGAAAAACCAGTCGATATTTTGCGTACTTTTTGTTTTTAATATGCTTTCAAAATCTTTGGCTGTGGTCTGCTGGGTAAGGTTGAGTTCATAAAAGTTCCGAATACTATTAGGCACCACTTGCTGGCCTAAATAACTGTCTAAGTAACGCAGGCTAAGACCTGAACGGTATTTACTAGCAATTTGTTCGTTGAACTTTAACAAGGTGTTTTTATTGTCTTCCAGCGGTTGATCTAGGTTTTTTCGGGCCATGATCATGTAAAAATAGCTGTACTGTTCATTAAAATCGAGCTGTGCTAAATTAAAACTTTTAAGCAGTTTAAATGAGGACGCGCTACCTAACATTTTAGTGTTTGGATGATTTTTTTCGATAAACTGCATCATGGCATATACTTGAATTCCATCTAAAACCCAGCTGTCTTTCCTTTGGTCAATTTGTAAACTATTTTTTAGAAAGGCATTCAAATAGGTTTTTAAAAATTTCAATTCATAGGTGAACTCATCCGAAAAAGGTCGAATAAAACTTGGCAATTGATTCAAACCGTAAAAAGGATTGCGGTCATAATCAGTTTGGGAAACAATTAATTTTTTATGCGGATAAGTACCTATCAAATCAGTTACAAATTGCGACACACAATCAATGACCCTTGCTTGCTGAATGGTACTTAAATTTTCATCCTTTAAATTGGTTACCACTTCGACCGAATTGGTTTTAAACGAATAAAAACTAGCTTTGGGTTCTAGGAAGATGCTAAAGTCGGTTCTGTTTTCTCCCGTAAAACGATTCAAATTTTTTAGTCCTTGATTGGTAACCGAAATCGCATTAAGATCAGTACTGATGTTTAGTTTTTTATCAACTAGTAGCTCCAAATCCAAGTCAGAAGGCGCATTGGCGCTATCATCTAGATTTTCGTTGCTGTAGCTTACAAATTGATGATTTTCGTAACGTGCAGGCGTCAGAAACCAATTCTTGAGTACCATTGTACCCGTATTGCTGTATCCATATCTAGTAAATTTATCACTTGGAATTTTCACAGTATAAGTCAGTGACAACTGAATTTTTTTTCCTGCTTCAAGCTTTTGTGGTAAGGCTAACGTTATTACATCTGGATGATCGGCACTTCTTTGCCAAGGTAAAACAGTTTTATTAGGACCAATAATTAAAATCGGACTTGTATTGCCTTTTTCGTCGCTGCTAGAGAGGTGAAACCCACGGTAGAATTCATCCGAAAAGCGTTTGGCCAAGGGCGAATTAACATTTGCGTAAGCGTTATTCCAATCGTTTAAAACAATCTGATCGAGGCTATCACCCGTATCGTTAACAAAATAAAGTTCCTGCTTCACCTCCAAGCTGTGGGTCTTGTCATTAACAGTTACAAAAAGTTGAGAACGATGTTGCCCGTACTGTTTTATTGAAGCCAATAAAGCAATACATAAAAAGGTCAAAATCCGAATCGTTCTCAATGAATAGTAGGTTTAAAGTCGTATCAATACATACGTATAAAAGTTATGAGTAGCCTATGGATAGCTAAAATAACAAAAAAGAGCTGTCGTAAAACAGCTCTTATAGTTAAAAATTAGGTTTCAAATTGTATTTCTTATAAAAAGCGTCCAACACCTCGACTACTTCGTCCTCAGTATCTACGATTTTAATGAGTTTTAAGTCATCCGGACTCACTGTTTTTTCCTGTTCAATCAAGACCGTTTTAACCCATTCGATCAAACCTGACCAGTAGGATGTACCCACTAAGATGATAGGAAAACGAGCAATTTTTTTAGTTTGGATCAGGGTAATGGCTTCAAACATTTCGTCTAAAGTTCCAAAACCACCTGGCATTACTACAAAACCTTGCGAATATTTTACAAACATAACTTTGCGAACAAAAAAGTAGTCAAAATTCAGATTCTTGTCATGGTCAATATATGGATTAAAGTGCTGCTCAAAAGGCAACTCAATATTCAATCCTACTGATGTTCCACCGCCTAGATGCGCACCTTTGTTACCGGCTTCCATTATTCCGGGACCACCACCAGTGATTACGCCGTAGCCTGCCTTACTAATTTTGTAGGCGATACGCTCCGCTAATTGGTAATATTTATCCTCGGGCTTAGTACGTGCCGACCCAAAAATGGACACACACGGACCAATACGTCCCATAGTTTCGTACCCATTTACAAACTCCGCCATGATTTTAAAAATCGCCCAACTATCGTTTGTACGTATCTCATTCCATGTTTTTTGCTTCAATCGATCTTGGATTATTTTATCCTCGTCATTGTCAAAATCTTCTAATCTCATTTCTTTATTATTTTAAATTATTCTTATGGTGCCATTTACTTCGTCAGATTGCTTCGCTCGTGACTAGCTCTCCGCTCTATTTCCTATCGCGGAAACCGCCGTAAGGGTTTGTTTCCTCACTGAGAAGATGTCGCTGCAATCTGTGCTAGGGACCAAAATACTAAAGTAGTCTATTTTTAAAATAAAGCAATAGCATACTCATTAATTTTTAAGATTTGTTCTTTACAATTGAAAAGGCTAGGAGCGGAGTACTACTTTTTTAAATAAGAAAAAACTTAATGTAGTTCTCGAAAATTTGAAAAAGAGGTGTATATTTGATGTTATATATGAGTTACCAGCAAATTGTGAAAACGACCACGTTAACATGAAAATTATTAGATGAAAATAGAAATAGAAATTTCCGATGACAAACTTCAAAATCTTAGTCCTACAGCGAAAACTGAGATAGGAAAAGTTTCGAAATCATATATAGAAGAAGTACTTGACGAAGCAAGCAGGATTGAAGAGAGTCGAAGAACAACAAATGGAAATCCTGAAATTACTGCCGCTATAATTAATGATGCAGTTGTTTTTGCTAAAAATTACGGCATACGAAAAAAGAAACCCAAGAAACAGATATTTATGCAAATTCTTGCATTTGTAGCTTCTACTTTCACAGGAGGTTTATTCGATACTGACAAGTTTAAAGATACAGGTTATGTTATTCTTTTTTTACTAATTTTTTTAGTTGCGGTAGTAGCAACTGTTTACTTAATTCTTAACGACAATAATAATGATTAACGAAAATATATACTCCAAACTAACTCCTTCAGCTAAAGAAGCATTAAACGAGTTAACCGAAGATTTTAGAAATAGTTTAATTGAAAAAGCATTTACAATAGCTAACGATAGAAATACTGCTAATCGTGAAATATCGCTAAGAGATATTTTGGAAGCGCAACAACCTTCACAACAAACTATTGAAAAGCAAAAATATATTGACTATCGAAGAAGACGTTGGACAATGTTAATTTCATTTAGCGGAGCGATTTACGCAATTGCTGGTATATTATTGTATTTATTTCAAAACAAAAAATTTTCAATTGAAAACGATTTAGGTTTAATAATAGCTATAATTGGAGTTTTACTAACTTTATTAGCCTTTATATATGGTCAACTTCTAACTAAAAGACAATATTTTTCTTCTCAAATATCTGCTGGTTCATACACCGAAATAGATAGCTATGATATTGTCAAAAGATGGCAAATCATTGAACAAATGACTGTCTCAATAATGAAAGAAAACAACATAAGTGATTCAAAATCTAATTCTGTAAATCAAGTTATTAAATATTTGACGGATAATTTTACTAATTCAGAAACAGATTATCTAAATATTAAAAGATTACTACAAATAAGAAACAAAATATTACACGAAGGATATAATTTAAGCGATGAAGAAAAGAAAAATAATATTGAAATTGCAGATAGTTTAATTGAAAAACTTGAACGTGCAAAGAATTAAATCTGCTGCTAACAGCGGTTTTGCAAGATTGCGAAATATGTGGTAAATTCAAGTTTATCTTTCGCAAGAAATTTTATCTTAGCCGAAAAATCTCGGTTACGAAGTTCGCAACCTCGCAAAGCCGCGAAACGTTGTACGACACCTTATTACGACACTTAAAAAACTTAAAAAATGACAATAAAACCTTTTAAATTAGAACGATTTTATACCGTTCACGAATTTACAGCAAAATATATTTTGTGTAGTTCCGACTGCGAAGCCATGACAATAGGCGACTTACTTTCGTTAGAAAACGGTGCTACAGAAAAATTCCATAATCATTGGTTAGGCTATACCGAAACCAAAGGAAATCCAGAATTACGAAATGAAATTATAAAAATTTATTCCGATATTTCAACCGAAGATTTATTGGTATGTTCGGGTGCACAAGAGCCAATTTTTCTTTTTTCACAAGCAGTTTTATCTTCATCAGATGAGGTAATAGTTCAGTTTCCTTGCTATCAATCTGTACATTCCATTCCTGAAAGTTTGGGTTGTAAGGTTTCAAATTGGACAGTTAAGTATGAAAATGGAGTACCCAATTTTGATATAAACGACCTAAAAAAACTAATTACACCTAAAACAAAAGTCTTATATCTCAACACGCCACACAATCCAACAGGATTTCACTTTACCAAAGATGAACAACAAGCAGTCGTTGAATTGGCAAGACAAAACAACATTATTATTTTTTGCGATGAAGTATATAGAGAATTAGAACATAAGCCAGAATTTCTTATTCCAGCATTTGCCGATGTTTATGAAAATGGCGTTTCGGTAGGCGTAATGTCTAAATCTTATGGCTTGGCAGGATTAAGAATTGGTTGGGTAGCGACAAAAAACAAAGCGATTTTAGAAAATATTGCCATTTTGAAAGAATATACAACTATCAGCAACTCGGCACCAAGCGAATTTTTAGCCATTGTTGCATTAAGGAATAGGCAAGTAATTTTAGAGCGAAATCTCAAAATAGTTGAAACAAATTTACCTTTATTAGATAATTTTATCAATAAGTATTCAAACTTATTTTCTTGGCATAAACCAGTAGCAGGACCGATAGGCTTTGTAAAAATGAATTGGAAAGAAGATGATTTGACTTTTGCAGAGCGAGTTGTGAAGCAAAAAAATGTACTCTTATTGCCAGGAGAAATTTATGATTATCGTGGGTATTTTAGAGTAGGTTTTATCAGAAAAAGTATGCCCGAAGCGTTAAATATGTTTGAGGAGTTTGTTGTAGAAAATTTAATGAAATGAGAATTATAAATTTTAAAGAGATAGCGAAGTCAATAAAAATCGAAGACTTATTTGAGCCTATCAAACAGGTTTTTATTGATTATTCTTCGCCGAAATTAGTTGGTATTCCTGTAAGTTTACTTCACTTAGCAGATAATGCTGATGCTCATATTAAAATTTCAGCCATAAACGGTTACGCTTATTTCTCGGTAAAAGTGGCAACAATGTTTCCAAAAAATAAGGCTAAAAATTTACCTATCAATAATGGAGCAATCTTTCTTTTTAATGCAGAAACAGGCGAATTAAAAGCCATTTTGAATGACAAAGGATTATTAACAGACATGAGAACTGCGGCGACAGGTGCATTGATAACGGATTTTCTTGCACAAAAAAATGCCAGTGCTGTTGCAATAATTGGGACAGGTTATCAGGCATTTAGTCAAGTAGAAGCATTGAGTAAATTGAGAGATAATTTTTCTGTTCAAGTTTACGGTAGAGATTTTGACAAATGTGAAACCTTAATTAAAAAACTAAAAAATATTTGCCCTAATCTTAATTTCAAATTGGCAAAGTCAGCAGAAGAAGCCGTAAAAAATTGCGAAATTGTAATTACCACTACTTCCAGTAAAGAACCAATCATAAATGGAGAATGGTTGCAAAAAGGACAACACATAACAGCACTTGGAGCAGATGACACTTTTAAAAATGAATTAAGCCAAAACGTTTTTGACATAGCAGACCACATTTATTTGGACAGCATAGAACTGAATACAAAGTATGGAGAATATAGTAAAGCATTAGCTTCAAATCATAATCTCATCGACAAGACAACAGAGTTTGGAAATATTTTTCAAAATTTAGACTTTATTGCCGACACCAATAAAATAACTGTAGCTAAATTAGTTGGGGTTGGTGTACAGGACTTAGCAACAGCAACACTTGTATTTGAACAGACTCAAAAATAAAAAATTAGAAAACCCAAAAAAAAAGGCGGCGTACAACAGCGGTGCTTGTTGCACAACTCAATAATAAGTAATGTTGGTCAAAAAATATAAAATTAAAAAATTATATTCAATTGATTTGTAATGCTTTATAAATTAATTATTTATCAAACCTAACCAAAATTAAACAAAAAGCCAGTTGTGCAACAAGCACAGCGGTTTGCAAAAATCACGAAATAGGAGGTAAATTCGTATTTATCTTTCGTAAGAAATTATATCTTAGCTGAAAATAGTTGGTCATGATTCTGATTGCTATTGTGACAGCAGTTAAGCAAGTCGTGAAAGGTAGTTGAAACCCGAAAAAAACTAAAAATAAATTTGAATTGTATAAATGAAAAAAAGCTACTTATTTATTATCATTTTATTTTGCTTATCCAACAACACGGTTGCACAAGATTTTCAATGGGTTGGACAAATAAACGGGATTGAAGACAAGACTGAAACAGCAAATTTTATTGAAGTAGATAAAAATGGAGATTCGTACACGTTAGGAATGTCGCATTCAAGTACGTTTGATGTTGATCCAACAAAAAATGGTGTTAAATTAATTAATAATCAGAGTTCTTTTTTTCCTAATCCAAATGGTATTTATTTAACTAAAGTAAATACCAACGGAGGTTTTATTTGGGGGAAATCATTAAGTACTCTTAAAGATGAGGATAAAGTTCTTGGCTTAAAATTGGATTCTAAAGGGAATATTTATGTTTTGGCTTTTATTTCAGAATTATATCAAAACCAAACGTTGATTTATGGATATGGTTTTATAAATGTTATTAAAATGGATCCTAATGGTAATGAACTTTACAGGCGTAAATTTCAAAATTTAGGAAATATTAACGCTGGTAAACTTTATGCAAATGCCTGCTTTGATTTGGATTCCGCTGACAACATATATGTTTCTGGAACATTTCAAAATACAGTAATACTAGATTCAAACTCTCAAAATAATCTTACCGCAAATGGAAATTCAACTTACCTATTTAAACTAAATCAAAGTGGTACTATTTTATGGTCTAAAAATTTAAATTATTCCTTGTCAGGTAAGATTGTATTAAAAATGGACTCTAATGATAAAATTACTTTAGTTTTTAATAGCTTTGGTAGCGGGAATAATGATTATCCACTAAATGTGCTAAAGTTGAATAGTACAAACGGTAATCAAATTTGGTTAAAATCTATTGTGAATGCCGTTCTAAGTAATTTTTCATTGGATGTAAACGATAACTTTGTAATTTTAGGGTATGCACCTAACAGTAATTTAGTTGATCTAGATCCTGACCCAAACCAAACGATTCCTATTCAAGACCAGAGTTTTATATTGTTTTTAGATGCGATTGGTACGTACACGGACTCAAAACTATTTGATTCGCTCTTACTATTTACAACTATTGACATTGACAGTCTGAACAATTATCATTTTGGGGGTGTCTATACAAGCACCGTAGCAGGTTACATTGCAAGCACTAGCGTGGATCTTGATCCCTCTTCAAATGATTATTTCTTAACGACAACAGCAACTTTCAGTGATGGATTTTATTTAAAACTTGATGCTACTAGATTGTTTTCTCAAGCGTATATTATTGGCTCTTCTCCGGTAACAAATACAACCTGTTACTATTCCGGAGTTAACGAATTAAAAGTACAAGATGAAAATATTTTTATAGCAGGAAATTTTGGTGGGCAATGTGATTTAGACCCTTCATTACTAACTTCATATTTGTTAAATTCTTTCAATCAAAATGTTATTAATGTTGATGGATTTATTTTAAAAATAGCAAACTGCAACAGTTTAGCTCCAGTTGCTCCTAGTTCTCAAACATTTTGTTCGGCACAAAATCCATCGATTAGTGATTTACTTCCAAACACTACTGGTATTAAATGGTACGATTCTGAAACAAGTACAAATCAATTAAACACTACAATTCCCTTATTAAATGGACAAATGTACTATGCATCAAAAGAAAGTGGTAGTTGTCCTGCAAGTTCTAGAGTAGCAATAACGGTAGCAGTGACTCAATCTCCTGCTGCTCCAATTGCGACAAACCAACAATTTTGCAAAGACGTAAATGCTACAATTTCAAATTTAAATGCTACGGGTCAAAACATACAATGGTATTCATCGCTTACTGATCCGGCTAGTTTACCAACCGATACTTTGTTGCAAACCAACACTAATTATTATGCTACACAAACAGTAAATGGCTGTGAAAGTAGTAGATCAGTAGTAAACGTAACTATCAATTCCGTTCCATTACCTGTTTTAACTTCACCACAAACCTTTTGCGTGCAACAAAATGCTGAGATAAATACTATCGTTGTAACTGGACAAAATATCAAGTGGTACGATGCAGCTACAGGTGGAAACGTACTTTCAACGAATTCTAGTTTAGTAAGTGGGCAAACATACTATGCCTCTCAAACAACTAACAATTGCGAAAGTTTACGTGCTCCTGTTTTAATTAACATTCAAAATACACCAGCTCCAACAGGAGGTTTAATCCAAAGTTTTTGTTCCACTCAAAATCCAACAGTAAATGATATTGTTATAAATGGGACCGATATAAAATGGTATGGTTCCAATGCAAGTACAGTAGCAATTTTAAATACAACGCAATTAGTAAATGGTAGTACTTACTATGCTGCTCAAGTTGTAAATAATTGCGAAAGCATCAGTCGATTACCGATTACAGTAAATTTAATTAGTAATCTTAATGCTAATGACTATTCTGAAACAATATGCGATAATTTAAATGATGGTTTGGAGATAATTGATCTAGCAAATTACAACTCTAGTTTAATTGCAAACCCCACAAATTGTACTTTTGAATACTACAGCTCTTTATCGAGTGCGACAAATCAAACCATCACTGATTTAATTACGACCATTTCAAATTATAAATTAGCGACCGGGAGTACTACTTTTTTTGTTAGAATTATTTCCTCTAATGGTTGCCATCAAATTGTTAAATTAAGTTTAGCATTAGTTAGCAAACCAATTATTGCTATCAACGATATAGTACCTATTTGTGCGAATCAAAATACTACTATTGATGCAGGTTCAGGTTTTGATAGCTACATTTGGTCAACAGGATCTAATGCGCAAAGTATTACGGTAACCCAAGAAGGAAAGTATTCAGTGACGGTGACAAAAAACTACGGAACAACAACTTGTTCCTCTACAAAAGATTTCAATGTTGTTTTGTCAAATGTTGCAACTATTTCGAATATTGAGACACAAGATTGGACCGATAACGAAAACAGCATAACTGTGTTTACAAGTTCCAATAGCTACGGTAATTATGAATATTCACTTGATGGAATTAATTACCAAGATAGCAATGTTTTTTCGGGATTAATTAGTGGAGCCTATACTGTTCATGTTCGTGATAAAAATGGTTGTGGAATTGCTAAAGATGACCTTTTTTTACTCATGTATCCAAAATTTTTCACTCCAAATCAGGATGGAATTAATGATACATGGGCCATACAATTTTCAAATAACGAACCAAACTTAAAAGTAGCTATTTTTGATCGATACGGTAAACTTTTAAAAACATTAAATAGTACAAATTCTTGGGATGGTAAATTCAATGGTAATGAACTTCCTTCTACTGATTATTGGTTTGTAGTTACTCGAGAAAATGGAAAAGAATATAGAGGTCATTTTACTTTAAAAAGATAAAAGTAGTTACTGTTTGCCGTGTAGGAAGATTAGGAAATTAGAGTAAATGCCATTTTAATATTGCATTTGCTTCAAGCCGAAAATATGTGGTTCCGTAACTCTTAAATTATAGCAAAAGTACGGACGCTGGCATAATAAAATTATAATAAAAGCGATAGATTAGCATTTAAAAACAACAAATTAAGAACTAAATATGGAAGTCAAATGCGTAAAGGATTTAAAAATAAAGATTGGACTCTTACCATCAGATTTCAAATGGTTGTTTTGGTTTTCGGTAGTGGTAGTTGTACCTAGTATTTCTATTTTAATATTTGCTCGAGAACAGTTGTATGAATTACTAATTCCGTATACAGGATGGTCTCCAGGTTTGATGTATTTTGTGCTTATAACAATGTTAATTTCGGCTCCTCCAACTTCTTTAAAAACGGATGCGAATAGCTTCAAAGGTTCACTGAATATTAGATACAGAATTATTTTTCTCTTAGGTATTTATTTGATTTTGGGAATTTATGATTGGTTTGACTCAGCACCTGAATACTATACACATACAAATCCCTACTTACGATATGATCCTCTTAGACCAATTTTTGCAATCGTATTTCCTTCCTTCTGGATGATACTAATAGGTTTGCCGATAGCTAAAGAATTTTTAAGCAAACAGTTAAAAGTTGCTACTAAATAAAATCTACTAGTTCGAGAAAGGCAGTTATAAATAGTAAGTGCTAAAAATAGTATAATTAGGATTGTAATTCACGTCTAGCATTTGCAAGAAATTTTATCTCCATAGAAAATAAGTAACAATGATTTCTCCAATATTCTTGCTTTATTCGCTTTGGAGCGTTGACGTTTCATGAAATAGAGTAGTAGTTGGTTAACTGAAAATTTTAAAACTAAATAGTGCTCTTTTATTTAGTCTTTATTTAACGCGTTTTTTGGAGGTATTTAACATCTAGTAAATAGAATTACCATAGGTTTGTCCTAACTAACCAATTGAAAATTCTGATGAAAATTAGCTTCTTACCATTTGTATTTTTGTTTTCTTTTTGCGCCATTAATGCTCAAAATAAGGCCGCTGAACTAGATAATTTAATGAATCAAGCGCACGCAAATGGCGTTTTCAACGGAAGTGTTTTAGTTGCTGAAAACGGAAAAGTTATTTATCGCAAAGCTTTTGGCTATGCCAATAAAGAGACGGAACAACAACTAACACCCGAATTTTCTTTTGATTTAGCTTCGGTATCAAAGCAGTTCACGGCTATGGGGATTATGATTTTAAAAGAGAGAAAACTACTTTCTTATGAGGATAAAATAACCAAGTTCTTTCCTAATTTCCCTGCCTATGGCAAAGAGGTTACCGTCAAAAACTTACTCAATAATGTTTCAGGTATGCCAAAATACGAGCCGTTGGCATCCAAGTTCAATCTTTCAAATGCAGAAATTTTAGAAATTATCGAAAGCCAGTCTGCATTAGATTCTGAAATTGGAGCAAAATTTGTCTATAATAATGGCGGTTATGTTATGTTGGCTTTAATAATTGAAAAAGTTTCAGGCTTAAGTCTAGCTAATTTTTTGAAAGAAAACATTTTTAAACCTTTAAAAATGAACAACACATTGGTTGGTGATAGTCAATTGCTCAATATTAAAAATCGAGCTATCGGTTACACTGCAATTGGTGAACGTGATGATTATCAAGTTTCACACACAGGATCAACAAGTATGTTTTCAAGGGTTGCTGATTTGTTTCTTTGGGATCAAGCACTTTATACTGAAAAGCTAGTCAGTAGGAATACAATTGCCGAGGCTTTTACGCCAGTAATTCTTGCTGATGGCTCCGATTCTAATTATGGATTTGGATGGTTTCTTACTCCTGAAAAGCATGCTGTGAATCATTCGGGAAGTGACTTTGGCTACCGAACCTTTATATTTAGAGATTTGGCCAAAAATAACACTTTTATATGGCTTACTAATGGAGGAAACGCAATGTTAAAAGACGAGATCAATGCAGCTATCGAAAATATTTTGGCTTCAAAGCCTTATAAAATACCCAAAATCACTCTTGTTTCTGCGCTTCAAAAGGACTTATTAACACAATCTGTAGATGATGCTATTAACAGTGTCAACTCACGTATACAGCTCAATCCTGCAGATTATGCCATGAATGACGAACATGTGAATGAACTGGGGTATAAGTATTTAAATGAGAATAAAGTGGCAGAAGCATTTTCTATTTTTAAATTTAATGCATTCCATAACCCAAATTCTGCTAATGTGTATGATAGTCTTGGTGAAATATATTTGCTTCAAAAAGATTCGGTTAATGCGATCAAAAATTATAAAAAATCAGTAAGCTTAAATCCAAATAATGCAAATGCGGTAAGCGCTTTGAAAAAATTAAAGGTTGATACCACTGAATTACTTACTAAAGTTGCGGTTTCTCCAGAAGTTCTTAAAACATATGTTGGAAGATATCAGTTAAACGAAAATTATTCCTTTACTGTAACTGAGGATAGTGGAGTGCTTCATATTCAAGGAACTGGAGAACGATTAACTACGGTAATCCCAATGAGTGAAAATAAATTTTACAGTACAGTAGTGACTGCTCAATTTACATTTAACAAGAACGAAAAAGGTACTGTTGATAGCCTAACCTTAAACATGGGTAGAGATGTCACTGCTAAAAAGGTGGAGTAAAACAAGCGTTGAAATTCAAAGTCAATTTGGAGCTCAATGGTGAAGCAAATGATTTTTTTGAAATTGAATTGAACCTTGATGAAGGAAATAATAATTTTACATCTTCAAATGAAATCCACCTATTTTCTTTTTTAGATTGTCTGCTACATTCGCTTGTTCAGCATATTCGTACCAATTGGCAACGGTGGCACTAATTTGCTCAATGATGGTATTGGCTTTTTTAATATTCATGTTTTTAGCAATACGTAAAAGATCGTCTTTAGTAATATCTTTTCTTTTACCATTGATACTTAGATTGTGCTGGCTCACCCAATCACTATCTGGGCGGTAAGCAAAGCAAATATCATAAGCAGGTGCTAATTCCCAATTACCTTCTTTTTTAAGGCGGAAAGCAAAGTTTTTAGTATGGTCGTCACAGTTTCTAGCGATTACATTAAAGGCCATCCTTCTAAATAGTTGTTCCGCTTGCGGGTAGGGAAGGCGTAACATACGCATGGTTTGAAACAACTGTTCGTAGCTAAAACTAGTAATTTGGCTGAAATCGTAGTGCTGCATCGCGCACAAGGTTTGTACATGGTGCTTCTCGGCTCCACCTTCACGATCAAAACGTTTGGTCATAAAATGGGCTCTACCATTTTCCTCCATTAATCGGGATTCCATCATTTCAATTCCGCAGGCAGTTGCCATAAGGTAATAGGCCATTTCAATCCGACCATAGCCCGTACTTTCACCAAATTGAACATCGCTTACGGTATCTAGTTTAATTAACCAATGTTCAAAACCTTTGGGTGCAATGGTTTGCCCGGACTTTACTTGTCCCGTTTTTTCATTATAGGCAATAATCGCTTTGGGGCGCGCACCACCAGCCGAAGTTCCTATTTTCAGAATGTCCAGCATGGCATTTTGATCGTTCTCACTAACATTAGTTTCAAAGCCTTCTCTTTTAGAAAGCATTTTTTGCGAAAGGCTAATTAAATTGTCTATTTCTATATCAAAAGCTTTTTTGGTTACCGTCAGTTGCGAGGGTTCAAATTCTAAAGCGCCCATACCGCGCGTCCCAATGAAGCAGAGGAGTTCAACCGGATTCATACTGTTCTCAGGTCGGCCATTTTGCGCAAGCCAACTGTTGATTAATTGGTTTCCGTAGTCATCAGGCAGCACATCAGCGAGTAAGCCGGGTAACCCTCTAAATGTTTTGACATCTCGCAATTCAGGGAATGAAAAGATACGGTTGGCACTAGTACGTATTGGCATTTTTAGTGGTGCCAAATCTACGGTAGACTTTATGAATTTGGGGTCGTATTCAAAACTGGCCACAGCGGTTTGAGCATTCCAAGCGACGGCGCCAATTGTTTCTCCCCATATTTTTACAAAAGCGGTTGTTATCATTACCAGTCGGATTGATTGAAGTTTGTAGTTGAAGTACTGCTAGCACGTTGCCTCTTATTTTGCTCTTGTTTAGCGAGTTCTAAAGGACTAATCTCCTGTTTTATAGTAAAGCCTTCTAGTAAGTATAAAAGATCTAAAGCACGTAAGATTTGAATTAAGGAAAGCAGCGTAATAGCTTCACCGTTTTCAATTTGGCCCAAAGTCCATCGATTAACACCTGCTTCTGTAGCTACTTGTGCTTGCGTTTTATTGATCTTTAGCCGTTGATCTTTAATGAATGCTCCTATGTTTTGTATAATAGCGAGATCACTCATTACTGTCCAATTATTGTTGGTATTTTCCATCTTTAAATTATTAAATTACATTTTAAGTTGGTAGTTACCAACAAATATACAAATTTTAATGAAGTAAATCTAGTTTAGTTTTATTATGTTTGTAAAAACAATCTTTAAGGTGTTTATTTGTAATTATAGTTGGTATTTACCAACTATATAGTCTGAAATATTTTATCATGAATCCGTCTTTTTTGACATCCTGACCGCTAAAGGATACAATTTAACAAAGCATCATCTCTTTTCTTAATGCTCCTACTGAGGAATTATCGAATGGGATTGAAGTAGAAGGCACGCAATATACACAAGTCGATTCGCCTATAAAAACAAGTTAAAACAATTCGTTTATTCAATGAAATTAAACCATTTTATCACCATCGATTTTTCCTGGTATACAGGGAATTTAGGACTCTATTTTTAAATACACGAATCATCGGAATATGTAGTACATTTGGTTGTAATTATTCAGACTGTAATTTTAGTTGTAAGCAGCAACATAATTGAACAATAAAAGACAAACGGAATTGAGACCGTAGTTCTTATTTGAATTTTTTAAACGTAAAAATGAGTAAAAAAGTAATTTCTAAAAATACCAATAGGTCTCTCGAAATCGAGAATAACCAAAATATTGCTGCTAAATTAATTATAGCGAGTGAAAAATTAGCGTTGCAAGTTATTGAAACCGAAAAACGCTAGCTCCAATTAATTCTTGTCAACAAAGAGCTTGAAGCTTCGAACAAGCAACTCGCTATTCAGAATGCCGAAAAGGAGGAGCATGCAGCTGAATTAGTTATTGCTAATTCCGAGTTGGCTTATCAAAATAATGAAAAAGTAAAACGAGCTGATGAGCTGGTTATCGCTAACAGAGAATTAGCATATCAAAACTCAGAAAAGGAGAAGCGAGCTGATGAACTGCTCATTGCTAATAAAGAATTGGCATATCAAAACGCAGAGAAAGAAAAGTGAGCCGAAGAATTAATAATCGCTAACAAAGAATTAGCGTATCAAAACTCAGAAAAAGAAAAACGGGCCGAGGAATTAATAATCGCTAACAAAGAATTAGCGTATCAAAATCAAGAAAAAGAAAAACGAGCGCAAGAACTGATACTTGCCAATACAGAATTAGCCTATCAAAATATTGAAAAGGAGAAGCGCGCGCGAATTGTTGATTGCTAACAAGGAAATAGAATCTTTTTCCTATATTTCTAGTCATGATTTACAAGAACCACTAAGAAAAATCCAAACATTCTCCGGCAGAATCTTCGTAGAGGAATACGACAATTTATCTGCCATGGGGAAATATTATGTAGAGCGAACCAAATTATCCGCTTTGCACATGCAAACACTTATTGATGATTTACTTGCTTATTCCCGAACTAAAACTACTCAAAGAAAATTCGTGAATAGCAACCTCAATATAATTGTAAAAGAGGCTATTAAAATGCTAAAAGAGGAAATAAAGGAAAAACAAGCCATTATCGAAGTGCAGGATCTTTCAGAAGTAAATGTTATTCCTTTTCAATTTCGACAATTATTGCAAAATCAATGGTATAATTACAGCAACTAGTACAGTAAATAATGGTGCCCGATTTGATATTTATATTCCTGCTATTCAGGTTCATTAATTTTCGGTTACTGAAATACTACCATTAGGACTGTATTGCTAAAGCTTTTACCTCGAATCCGCTGCTGCGGAAGTGATTACTGAAATAGTTCAATAGTCTTTTTCAAAACACAAGTTGTTTACTAATTCAGCACGATAAGTTTTAGATGTTTGCAAAAGGAGCAACGGTCCTAAATGCTTTTTCTACTTTATACGAGTAGCATCTTTGCAATCCACTTTATAATTCGTATTTTCGAACAGCAAAACAACCTTGAATTTGGTTTTTTGCTGTTTTTATATTCAGTTCAATCAGTCCTGAGGTGATTCAAAACGGATCTTTTGCCACAAAATAGTTAGTTATGAAAAATACCATTCTCGCCTTTATCATTGGTCTTAGTTTTACACTGACACATGCACAAACCAATTACTATCCTGATAAAACATGGCAGGTAAAAACTGCTACCGACCTAAAAATGAATCCTACACTTTTAAACGATGCGGTTACTTTTGCTCAAGCAAATGAGAATAAAGTAGAGCGCGATTTACGAATAGCAGTGCTGAAATCCTATGCTCGCGAGCCCGACTATAAAATTGTAGGTCCAATGAAAGAACGCGGTGGTCCTGCCGGATTAATCATCAAAAATGGGTATATCGTTGCGCAATGGGGAGATATCGATAGGGTAGACATGACTTTTAGTGTTACTAAAAGTTTTCTGTCTACAACTGCCGGCCTGGCTATAGATAACGGACTTATAAAGAGTGTCGCTGATCCTGTGCAAAATTATGTTTGGGACGGTACTTTTGATGGCAATCATAATTCTAAAATTAGCTGGGATAATTTACTAGATCAATCCTCTGATTGGAGCGGAACCTTGTTTGGTTTACACGATTGGGCTGACAGACCATCGAAAGAAGGTGGTATTGACGATTGGAAAAACAGAAAGTTAAACGAACCTGGAACTTTTTTTAAGTACAATGATGTTCGCGTGAATGTGCTGGCTTATTCTTTGCTGCAGGTATGGAGAAAAGCACTACCAGTTGTGTTGAAAGAAAAAATAATGGATCCCATAGGCGCTTCTACCACTTGGAGATGGTACGGATACGAGGATTCTTTTGTAAATATTGATGGTGCAATGACACAATCAGTAAGTGGTGGAGGTCATTCAGGTGGCGGAATTTTTATCAGCGCTATAGATCAAGCTCGATTTGGATTACTTTTTCTGCGAAAAGGGAAATGGAAAAACCAACAATTGATTTCTGAAAAATGGGTCAATGATGCACATCGTCCTTCGGCTGCTAATAAGGAATACGGTTATATGTGGTGGATGAATACCACCGAAAAATGGGCTGGAACTTCGCCCGAAGTCTATTATGCTGCTGGTTATGGCGGTAATTATATTGTGATTGATAATGCTAATGACCTAGTGGTCGTTACCCGATGGATGGATGATAGCAAAATGGGGGAATTTATGAAACTAGTCAATCAGTCAATAAATAATCCAACAGCCAAAAAATAAGCATGATGCAATAGACAAAATTAGCGCAAAAAGTGACTATCAAATCGTTTTTGCGCTAAGCTTAAATTTCTTTTTTTATTCCAATTCTTTTTTCAAGAACTTGGCAGTGTAGCTCTTTTTGTTTTTAGCTACTTCTTCAGGAGTTCCTTTGGCTACAACTTGTCCGCCACCTTTTCCTCCTTCAGGACCTATGTCAATAATATAATCTGCTAGCTTAATAACGTCCATATTATGCTCGATTACCAAGATCGTATTTCCTTTATCAACTAATTTATTAATGACATTCATAAGCACTCTAATGTCTTCAAAATGCAAACCAGTCGTAGGCTCATCTAGAATATAAAAAGTATTACCAGTATCTTTTTTAGATAATTCTCCGGCTAGTTTTATACGCTGCGCTTCTCCACCAGAGAGTGTTGTGCTTTGCTGTCCAAGAGTAATATAGCCTAAACCTACATCTTGAATCGTTTTTACTTTTCGGTATATCTTCGGAATCATTTCAAAAAACGGAACCGCTTCATCAACCGTCATGTTCAACACATCTGAAATTGATTTTCCTTTATAGCGAATCTCTAACGTTTCTCTATTAAAACGTTTTCCTTGGCAAGTTTCACATTCTACATATACATCAGGAAGAAAATTCATTTCAATGGTACGCACACCTGAACCTTCGCAAGTTTCGCAACGACCACCTTTTACATTAAAGCTAAAACGTCCCGCTTTGTACCCTCGAATCATACTTTCGGATGTCATGGTAAACAATTTTCTAATTTCGGTAAAAACTTCCGTGTACGTAGCTGGGTTCGAGCGAGGCGTGCGACCTATCGGACTTTGATCAATATCAATCACTTTATCGATGTGCTCAAGCCCTTCAATTTTTTTGTACGGTTGTGGTTTTTTGACCCCATTAAAATAAAAGGCATTCAAAATAGGGTAGAGGGTTTCATTGATCAATGTAGATTTTCCGCTTCCAGATACTCCTGTAACACATATCAGTTGCCCTAACGGCAACTCAATCGAAACATTTTTAAGGTTGTTTCCAGTCGCTCCCGTAAGCTTCATGAATTTCCCATTTCCTTCACGGCGTTTAGAAGGAATTTCTAACTTCATTTTTCCGTTCAAATACTGCGCTGTAATCGTATCCGTTGCTAAGGTTTCAGCAGGCGTACCAATACTTATGATTTCGCCTCCATATTTTCCCGCTTTCGGCCCGATATCAATCACATAATCGGCGCGTTCAATCATGTCTTTATCGTGTTCGACCACAATAACCGAGTTGCCTATATCACGTAATTGTTCTAAAGAATGAATCAGTTTTTCATTGTCTCTTTGGTGCAAACCGATGCTGGGTTCGTCTAAAATATAAAGAACACCAACGAGCTGTGATCCGATTTGAGTTGCTAATCGAATGCGTTGTGCTTCACCACCTGAAAGTGATTTCGAGCTTCGGTTTAAAGCCAAATAATCCAAACCTACATTCATTAAAAACGCCAACCGATCCTTAATCTCTTTGATTACTTCTGAGGCGATACGCTGCTGCTTATCAGATAGTAAAGAATTTAAATCATTAAACCAAGTTGTAACATCAGAGATGTCCATATCACACAATTCGGCAATATTTTTTTCATTGATTTTAAAAAATAACGCTTCTTTTTTCAGGCGTGAACCTTCACAAACAGGACATTTAATTTCGTCCATGAATTCCTTAGCCCATCGCTTTATTGTTGTTGATCCACTTTCATCAAATTGATTTTTGATAAAATGAGAGATCCCTTCAAAATCAATTTTGTAGTCTCGGGCAACGCCTAAATCTTTGGAGTTAACAGTGAATTTTTCCTTACCACCATTCAAGATCATTTCCATCGCTTCGGCTGGAATCGTTTCAATCGCATCGGTGATTTTAAAACCATATTTTTCACCAATAATTTCTAATTGCTTAAAAATCCAAGATGATTTGTATTCGCCCAAAGGTGCAAATCCACCTGCTTTAATAGATAATTTAGCATTAGGAATAATCTTTTTTACATTGATTTCATTTACTGTTCCTAGACCATTGCAATTCGAGCAAGCTCCTTTTGGGGAGTTGAACGAGAATAAATTTGGTTCTGGATTTTGGTACGAAATTCCAGTTGTAGGACACATCAAGTTTCGGCTAAAATAGCGCACCTCATTCGAATCTTGATCTAAAATCATCAGTACGTTTTCACCATGGTGCATGGCGGTATTAATGCTTTCGCTTAATCTTTTTTCATTGTCAGCCGTAGCTTCCACAACCATTCGGTCCACTACTATCTCTATATCATGTGTCTTATAACGATCCAACTTCATACCTGAAGTGATGTCGACCACATGACCATTCACACGTACTTTTAAGAAGCCTTGCTTGGCAATTTGCTGGAATAATTCGCCATAATGCCCTTTACGAGCCCTAATTACAGGAGCGAGTATGTTGATTCGCTTGTTGCTAAAATCTTGGATTATAAGGTCTTTGATTTGCTCGTCAGAGTAGGAAACCATTTTCTCACCCGTGTTGTAGCTGTAGGCATCAGCACCACGCGCGTACAGCAAACGCAAAAAGTCATAAATCTCCGTAATCGTTCCCACGGTAGAACGCGGACTTTTACTAGTAGTTTTTTGTTCGATAGCAATAACAGGAGATAAACCATCGATTTTATCCACATCCGGACGTTCTAAACCGCCTAAAAACTGGCGCGCATAGGCAGAAAATGTTTCTACATAGCGGCGCTGTCCCTCAGCATAAATGGTATCAAATGCCAAAGAGGATTTCCCAGAACCCGAAAGACCAGTGATAACCACTAATTTTTCTCGCGGAATCGAAACATCTATGTTTTTAAGGTTGTGAACTCTAGCGCCTAGAACTTCTATCGTATTGTCTGTATCTAACATAAGTTTTTGCTGATTGCTTCATTTTTAATCGCAATGACAGCAAAGTTACTCTTTTGATTTATTCTTTCCATAGAACAGTTTAGAACTTTGTGTTAAAATGGGAATCCAAAAAGCGCTTAAAAGTGCAATAAATAATAGGAGCAGCTTGATTCATTTTGTCATTAACGATTTGTCCCGCTTTACGTTGCAATCTTGTACGGCAAAAAACTTGCCTTACAAGGATTTACACTTCAATCGGGGCTATAATGCTCGTATCATTTTTATAACAGCGTTTTCGTTTTCTATTATTCATATAGTTCTCAATGGCCTCCCGAGTTGTAAGCCAATTGCGTCCCTCTTTGTAAGCATCAATTTTACCGGTCCTTGCTAGTAAGCTGATGTACTCCTGACCGTAAGGCATATTGGGTTCTTGAACTAAATTTGAAATTTCAATATAATCCTTATCGTTATCCGGTAGCGCATTCAAATAGATATTTAAAGTACGTTCTAATGATTGGCACATCAACAAAGTTAACTTTTGATAATTACCTCCATTAGCTTGATTTAATGCTTCGTAATATTTTTTACGGTCATTTTTTAAGATAATCGCTGGCGGAAAACCAGATCGCATTAAAATTAAATTCATAGCAAGCCGTACCGTGCGCCCATTGCCATCAAAGAAAGGGTGAATCCAAACCAATTTATGATGAAAAACGGCAGCAAGCTCGATATCATTGAGCCCTAATGGGTTCGTGTTGATAAAATCAATCAATTCATCGAGTAAATCAGTTACTTTATTAGCGTTAGGCGGTGTAAAATTAGCTCCTGTAATGCGTACCCCTCCGTTGCGGATACGACCCGCAAAATCATCTTCGATAGAACGCAAGACTAAACCATGTAACGAAAGAATATCGATGCTGCGTAAGCGATAATTTTCACTAACAATACTGTATAAATAATCGATGGCTTTGTCGTGGTTGTGCGTTTCAAAATGTTCTCTCAGGGACTTGCCTTTTACAGTTATGCCTTCTTGAATGACCATTTGAGTTTCACGTAGACTTAATGTATTGCCTTCGATACTGTTAGAGTTGTAGGTCCACTCAATAGAAAGGCTTTCTCTAATTTTATTTATTGCAATAGCAGGTAATGGCCTACTAGTATGTAGTACTTGCTTTTTTTCGTACAATCGATCAAAGGTTGCTTGAAATTCTTCTCTGTATTTTAAATCTATGTTCCACATAGCCACAAAGATACAATTATTATCGGATAGTACTCAATTTTTATCTATCCGATATTAATTATTCAATAATCATTGATTTTAGTTTAGAACGGTACGCCTCTAATGCTACTGATTTTGAAATAAAACCAAAATATTTTTCGTCTTTTATAACGGGTAAAAAGGCCATTTTAGATCGTTCAAATTTGTTCATAACCGTCTCCATACTATTAAACGGATAGATAACTTCGGCAGGAATAGCCATAATGTCTTTTACCAATGTATATTTTACACGGTAAGTATTAAAAATGATTTCACGAATGTTGTTAAAGTGCACAATTCCAAGTAAATGCTGCTCTTTATCTACAACTGCAAAAATTACTTGATTGGAGTGTGAGATCAAATCGACTAATTTTTCTAAATTTTCATCAGGAGTAACGGTTAAATAATCGGTTTGTATGATGGAATTGGTATCTAGGGTCGAAAGTACATTTGTGTCCTTATTACTAGTAAAAGCATGTCCTTTTTGTGCCAAATCTTTAACGTCCATCGAGTGCTTTTCAAATCGTTTAGATATAGCAAAACTAATCGAGGAAACGATCATCAGCGGTAACATCAAACTGTAGCCTCCGGTTATCTCAGCGATTAAGAAAATAGCTGTCAACGGTGCGTGAAATAAGCCGCTTAGTATTCCGGCCATTCCCACCATGGTAAAATTACTTACTGGAAGTTGTGTTAGACCAGTAAAATTTATCGCTTTTGAAAACAGAAACCCTACATAAGACCCTAAAAATAGGGAAGGAGCAAAATTTCCTCCGTTTCCACCTGATCCCAGTGTGATCGCTGTGGCAAAAACTTTAAGCATCATAGTGAGACCTACAAATGCAAGAAGTACCCAAGTATTATCTTTGAATTTACTAAATAAAGTGTTTTCTAGAATTTCTCCCGGATTTTTATCAGCGAGTACTTTTATACTTTCATATCCTTCGCCAAATAGCGTTGGAAATACAAAAATTAGTACTGCTAAAATACTCGCACCTAGAAGTGCTTTTTTATACGGATTCAGTTTAAGTCTTTGAAAAAAATGTTCTGTTCTTCTGAAATTTCTAGTGTAGTAGATTGAAATAAATCCGGTCGCAACACCTAACAAAACATAAAATGGGATTTTATGGTAGTCAAATTCTTGTTGCTGTTTGAAATTTAGTAAAATCGTTTCATCAAGTGCAATTACGGATACCAATGCGCCCGTTGCGGCAGCGATCATGATGGGTGTAAATGCAGATATACTAACGTCTACCAATAAAAATTCAATGGCAAACAATACTCCTGCTATTGGAGCATTAAATGCAGCTGCTATTCCTGCAGCCACGCCACAACCTATTAAAAGAGTTCGGTCTTTATAACTGAGTTTGTATTTTTGAGCATAATTGGATCCAAATGCAGCACCAGTTACAACAATAGGACTTTCTAAACCTGCTGATCCTCCTAAGCCTACTGTCAGGGAACTTGTAAATATTTGGGCATACATTTGTTTCTTCGGAATGATGCTCGCTTTTTTCGCTACAGCATACAAAATTTGTGGTGTTCCTTTTTCAATAGATCCTCCAAGAAAGCGTTTCACCACAAACACCGTTAGTAGTAGTCCCGCAATGGGTAAGATACTATTGATGAAGCTTAATTTTAAAATTCCGTTGATGTAGGTTGCAAACGAAAAAACCCAGTGCGCAAAAGTTTTTAAAACAATAACGGCAAATGCTGAAGTAATACCAACTAAAACACTGGATAAGAATATGAATTGCTTTTCAGTCAATATTGATTGAGACCAAGCAATGATAGCTTCTAGTTTAGAAAGATATTTTTTGAACATTTTTTTTGTTTGAATAGGCTAAATTACTACTATTTTAAGGAGGAGAAAAATTTTGGCTAGGTTCTTTTTTTGTCTTTTCAATTTAACCTTACTACTTCAAAGTGAACTTTTGGGTTTGAAAAAAGCAGTAGTAATAGGCAGAATTAGTGTTAAAATCCTGCCGCTGTATCATCTCCTCTAAAATCAGCTCCCCCTTCTAATTTTTTATTTGCAAGTACCAAAATAGCATCAACCTTACCAATTACAGGCGTATTTTTTTCGTTAATGAGATAGTTTTTACTTTTTAATTTCGAAAGTGTGGCCGAGCTAAAAGCATTAGGCTCAAAGGTGATTAAATCAGGTAACCACTGATGATGAAAACGAGGAGCATTCACCGCTTCTTGCATACTCAAATTGAATTCATGTACATTCAAAATTGTTTGTAAAACAGAGGTGATAATGGTGGAACCGCCTGGTGAACCAACAACCATATACAATGCACCATTTTTTTCAACAATAGTAGGTGTCATTGAACTCAACATTCGTTTGCCGGGAGCGATACTATTGGCTTCATTACCTACAAGTCCAAACATATTGGGAACTCCAGGCTTAGCGCTAAAATCATCCATTTCGTTATTAAGCATGAAGCCCAATTCGTCACAATAGTATTTAGATCCATAACCAGCATTTAGTGTTGTGGTTGCTGAAACGGCATTACCAAATTGATCAACAATAGAGTAGTGCGTTGTTTCCATACTTTCAGAGTCGTTGACTGTTCCCGCTTGTACATCTGATGAAAGAGTAGCTTTTTTAAAATCGAATGTCGCCATACGGTTTTTTATATAAGTGTCGTCCATTAATTGTTTGATTGGCATTTTTACAAAATCAGGATCGCCAAGGTGAAAATTACGATCAGCGTACGCTCTTCTTTCGGCTTCAACAATAATTTGGATGGCTTCAGGGGAGTTATGACCCATTTTAGCCAAATCATAAGGACCAATCATTTTAAGAATTTGCGCTACAGTGATTCCGCCACTACTAGGAGGAGGCATGGAGATAATCTTTAAATCTTTGTAATTAAACGTTAGTGCTGTTCTCCATTTGGCCTCATATTTTGCTAGATCTTCTAGGGTTATAATACCGCCTTTACTTTGAAGGTAGTTAACTAGTTTTTTAGCTGTTTCTCCTTTGTAAAATTCGTCACGGCCGTTTTTAGCGATTCGTTTTAATGTCGCAGCTAAAGCAGGATATTTGATGTATTCATTTTCTTTGTATTCCTTTGATAGCACAGAATTAGGTCCGTTGTATTTAACCAAAACTTCATGGTACTCGTGTAATCGTTCCTCTTGTTTCTTCGTTACGATTACTCCTTTTTCTGCTAATGCAATTACGGGTTCTAAAATTTCGGCAATAGGCAACGATCCTAGTTTTTCATGGACTGCAAAAATTCCTGCAATGGTTCCTGGTACTCCAATTGCTAGAGCAGTCTCGGTGCTTTTTCCAGGAATTACATTTCCTTTAGCATCTAAAAACATATCTTTTGATGCGGCCAATGGTGCTTTTTCACGGTAATCTAATGTACCCACTTCACCATTTGCCTTACGGTATACCATAAATCCGCCACCTCCAATGTTTCCGGCATAAGGATAAGCTACAGCCAAAGCTAATTCGGTGGCAACCATAGCATCAAAAGCATTTCCGCCTTTTTTCATTATGGCTACACCTATTTTTGATGCTTCTTCTCTAGCGGATACGACCATCGCTTTGCTTGCTTGTAATCCTGTAGGCTTATTTACAGCAACTTGCGATTTACAGCCAATACTAATGACAAATAGAAATAGAATGAGTTTTTTCATTATAATAAGTCGTTTTAAGTTTTTTTATATTTGCGAGAATTCTTTTTGTTTCTCGAGTACATGTGCTCTCAATTCTTCAAAAAACAGGGTGAATTCGTTTTCAAATTCAGTGTAAAATTTTTCCAGTTCTTCGGTAGCAGTCCGCATTTGGGATTGATTTTTTGTTCGTCGGTCCATTTGAGTCAAAATTTTATCTATGCCTTCAATAGTTCTATAACTCCATAACCAGTTTTCTCTAAACATGACTTCCATAAAGCCTGCTGTTCTTGGACTCAAAATAGTGGCATTATCTTTTAATGATTGATAAAAACGTTCAATAAAATCCGCTAGATTTTCGTTAGAATACGTACTCCAATTTTTTGCTAAGAAATGATCATAAAAAACATCGACGATTACCCCAGCGTAATGATGGTATCTCGCATGTAATTTTTTAGTACTTTCTCTAAAAATAGGATGCGCATCAGTAAAGGTATCAATGGCTCGATGTAAAAAGATTCCCTTTTGAACCTCTGTAGGATAGGTATCAAATTGATTTCCCCGAATACCATCAGCCATAAAATTCCCTATTTTCAATAAGTCACTGTCGCCTGAAAGATAGATGTGTGCTAAAAAATTCATATCGTCTTAATTGTAAGATATCAAATATACAAAGTTTGAAAACGACGACCATTAGGAATAGGGAGAATAAAAAAAGTTTCTTTGTTTCGGTTTTCTAACCAATGAAAATTATATTTGTATCGAAACTATAGAAAAACTTAAAAAATAACGCATGACTTTAATAAAATCAATATCAGGAATTCGTGGAACGATTGGCGGTAAAGTAGGGGATAACCTAACTCCGGTAGACGCAGTAAAGTTTGCTTCGGCTTATGGAACTTGGCTAAAAAAATATTCGGCTAAAAGCAAACTTACGGTAGTTGTGGGTCGTGATGCCCGTATTTCAGGACCTATGATTCATAATTTAGTGGTGAATACACTAATTGGACTTGGAATTAATGTAATTGATTTAGGATTGTCCACAACCCCAACTGTTGAAATTGCAGTTCCACTTGAATCAGCTGATGGCGGAATAATTTTGACTGCTTCTCACAATCCAAAGCAATGGAATGCACTTAAATTACTTAACGAAAAAGGAGAATTTTTGAACGGTGCAGCCGGAGAGCAAATTTTAGAAATAGCGGAAGCTGAGGCCTTTGATTTTTCGGATGTAGATAGTCTAGGTGAAATCACAGAGAATGATGCTTACATGGATATTCACATCGATGAAGTTTTAAATTTACCATTAGTTGATGTGGATGCTGTAAAAGCAGCTCAATTTAAAGTTGTGGTGGATGGTGTGAATTCATCAGGCGGAATTATTATTCCTAAATTATTGGAATTAATGGGCGTGGAGGTCGTAAAGTTGTATTGTGAGCCAAACGGACATTTTCCGCATAACCCAGAACCGCTTAAAGAACATCTAACCGATATTTCAGAATTAGTAGTAAAAGAAAAAGCTCATTTGGGAATTGTAGTCGATCCAGATGTAGACCGTTTGGCTTTCATTTGTGAAGACGGTGAAATGTTTGGTGAAGAGTATACACTCGTGGCTTGTGCTGATTATGTTTTAAGTAAAACACCAGGAAATACGGTATCTAATATGTCATCTTCCCGTGCTTTGCGTGATGTAACTAATAAGCATAACGGAACTTATGAAGCAAGTGCTGTGGGGGAAGTCAATGTGGTGGAGTTGATGAAAAAGAATAATGCAATTATTGGAGGTGAAGGAAATGGTGGTATCATCTATCCGGACTCTCATTATGGTCGTGACAGTTTAGTAGGTGTGGCTTTGTTTTTGACGCATTTAGCGAACAAAAAAATGTCGGTTTCAGCATTGCGAGCTTCGTATCCTGAATATTATATGAGCAAGAATAAAATCGAATTAACACCTCAAATAGATGTAGATGCTATTCTGGTAGCTATGACTGAAAAGTATAAAAATGAAGACATTACTACAGTTGATGGTGTGAAAATCGATTTTGAAACTAACTGGGTTCATTTGCGCAAGTCGAACACGGAACCAATTATTCGTATTTACACCGAAGCGCCTTCGCAAGAACAGGCAGATGCGTTGGCAAAGCGTATTATTGACGAAATTAAAGCTATTGTAGGTATTTAAAAATTGGAATACTTAAAAATATAATGCCCTTTTAACCAGAGTTAAGAGGGCATTTTTTTATCTAAAAATAAAAATTTAATCCCAAGCAGAAGTAGCTGAAACAGCAAATTTACCGCCTCCTGTAAAAAACAAAGCAACTGCTCCAAACAAATACAGTCCTAGCAATTCAATGGCCCATCCTCCATTTTCGTTCAATGAAAATATAGCATTGGCATGCACTAAGAAGATGATAAATAAGATTCCGAATACATAGGCAATAGCAGCTAAACGCGTTCTAAAACCTATTAAAATTAGAAGTGGAGCAACTATTTCGGTTAGGTATACACCATAAGCCATGATAGCAGGAAGACCTTTATCAGCTAGCATGCCTTCAATAAAAGTTGTCTGTCCAATTTTAGCGATTCCATGCAATAACATCAATGCACCTACAGCAATACGAACAAATAATAATCCTAAATCAGTATTTTTATACATAATTAACATTTTTAGTGAATAGCTAAAGTACTTAAAACAGTGCAGTAAATAGAGAATCAATTATTTAAGGTGGAATTCAGCTGTTTAAAAATTAACTCTAAAACTGATGTTAGGTGTAATACCCAGTGATTTATTATCTACTTTAACCGCCTTTGATTTGTCATTTGGATCAACCTTGTAGTAGCGGTTAATGGTATTATTTTGATTGGTGAAATTAATCACACCCGCACGCAATGCTGCTTTAATCGCAGGACTGAAATTAAATCCATAGCTAATGGAAGCATCTAATCTCATGAAATCATCTAGGTTTTTACTATTTGGAGCTCCATAATTGACCATTGTAAAACTGCCATTTTGCTTCGTTTCATTGCCTGTAACGGGTTCTGAAAAAGGTTGCCCATTACGCCACATTCCGCCAAGTGATACTTTGAATTTTTGCGATATATCATAGTTAAACCCTAAAGAAGCAGAATGCCGGATATCTACATTGTTAGGGAAGGTAGCAGGTGTGAAAGATTCGAATTCGTAATCATTGGTGCTAAAAGTATAGCTCAACCAGAAACTATAGTTGGCGGCAGTTGTATTAGCCAAAACCTCAACACCTTTAGCGGTATAGTTTCCAGAAGCCTTACTGTATTGAAAATTGTTGTAGAAGCCTTGGTTGGAAGCTGTAATTCCGTCAACAAATTTGTAAAAGCCAGTTAGATCTAAAGTAAACTTGTTTTTTGCTAATTCAATTCCAAAAGAGGCTTGTTTACTAGTGGCAATAGGGATGGATTGATTATCTACAAGAACCCAGCGTCTTTTTTCTACGCCTAAAAAATCATCTTGAAAATCAATAATTTGCGTAGACGTTTGATTTTTAAATTCGCCTTCCAGTTTAAGTGCGAACAAATTGGAAATTTTTTGTCGAATATTGATTCTAGGTTCGATAAGAAATTTATCAAACTTTTGGAAATAGTTTAATCGTACTCCAAAACGCATAAAAGTTCCGTTTTTAGAATATTCCCCTTCAGAAAATAAGGCCTGAGTTAATAAAACATTCTTTATCGTACTTGAAAAAGATGGATTTTTAACAGTAGTTTGATTAAGCATTCCCGTTTCAGTTATTTGATACCCACCTAAAAATTTGAAATGAGGATTGATTTTATAATTGGTATTGAACTTAAATCCAGTCTCTAAAACCTCATTTGCTTCTGTTAATCGTTGGTCATTTGCTACTCTTACATCTAAAGCATTAATTGTATATTTCGAAAAATAGGCATTGGCTTCAGTTTGCAAACGATCGCTCCATTGCGCTTTCCAATTACCACCATATCCAATGTTTTTTTGTTCTAATCTGCTTGTTTTTTCTTCGGTATTACTATTGTCTACCTTGAATTCGGCATAATTCAAATCATTATTAATACCGATTACCGTGGCGCGCAATTGGTGTTTATTGCCTAAATCAAATAGTAGCTTGGCAGTATAATCGTAGAAATAGAAATCGGAATTGGTGTTTGCTATTTGATTATTTATTTTTATTTCAGAGTCTTGAAAGCTACGATCGAAATAATTACTATAAGTGGGTGTGTTGACCAAATCAGTGATGGCACGACGACCTGAAATATCAAGTTGTAGGTTTCGGGCTAGTGGAATTTCGAGGAAAGCATCCGCACTAATTAGATTAACGCCCAATCCTCCTTTAAATGCGTTCCCAACCTTATCATTAGTTGCCATGTTAATGGTACTAGAAACTCCATCGCTATAAGCGGCACTAGTTCCATTTTTGCTCACAATTACTTTGTTAGTAACATTGGGATTGTACGCTGATATTAAGCCAAAAAAATGTCCAGAGTGGTACATTTTGATATTGTCCCAAAACATGGCATTTTGGTCGTTAGTTCCGCCACGAACATTGATATTAGCGATACTTTCGTTTGTACTTTCAACTCCGGGCAGCACTTGAATCGACTGTAATATATCGGGTTCAATTAAACCGGGTAAAATGCCAAACTTTTTGGTGTTTAAAACTGTGCTTCCGTCTATGTATTTCTCCAATCCAGTGGTCAAATACTTGGTAATTAATACTTGGCTTAGTTCTTCATTACTGGGTTTTAGACGGATTGTTTTACAATTGTTATTCTCTGAGAATAATTCTTTTGGAGTAAATTGTTGGTCTTCGTATCCAATAAAAGAGACTATAATAGTAGCACTTAAAGGGACATTATCAATGGTGAAAGTTCCAGTAGCATTTGCAACAGCACCTCTTGAGCTTCCTAACAACCTAATACTTGCGCCTGGCAGCGTGGTTTTGGTAGTTTCACTATAAACGGTGCCGCAGACTCTAACGGTCTTGTTTAAAAGTGAAACGGTTACGTAACGGTCATCAATTGCTTTGAAGTTTAATAGTACTTTAGCATTTAAATAGGCAATTACCTCTTTAAAAGTTAAAGATGCATTAGGTGCTTCGATGCGTATGTTTTTTACGTCTTCAACTGCATAGGAAAACTTTACATTATAGCGTTGTTCCGTATTTTGTATAATTGTAGAAAGTGGTATTACTGCAGTGGATTGTTGACTGTAACTATTGAAACGGATCAACAACAGCAACAGTACGATCCATTTATTTTGTAGCATAATTGTAAAATATAATAGTCTTGTCCTCTACACGGTAACTCAATTGTAGCGGTATTGTTACTGCTTCCAGAGCAACTTGTTGATTATCATTTGCGAATGTTCCCGTAAATAATTTAGTGGTGTCAACGCCTTTTGTCACGATTTTTATTTTGTACTGACGCTCCAATTCGGCAATGACTTGAGCTAATGGAATGCGATCGAATGTAGATTCCTTTTGCAACCAAGAAGGTCCTTGTACTACAAAATCTTCTACGGCTTCTATCGTATTGTTAACCACTCTAAAGGTTTTTCCGGGTGGTAATTGTACCGTTTTATTGTTGTAGGTTACACTAACAAGTCCTTCATAACACTTTACTTCGTAATAGTTGTCACGTTGCTTTACATTAAAGTGTGTGCCTAGTACTTGAACAATTCCATTTTGAGTATTTACACTAAACTTCTGTCCTTTTTCAACCTGAAAATACGCTTCCCCTTCTAAAGTCAAACTTCTATCCTTTTTCCAATTGTTTTTATCAAAAGTTATTTTCGAGCTTGCATTCAAAGTAACTTCCGATTCATCGGGTAGTTGAAAAGATTCCGTTTGTGCGATCGCTGTTTCGAAAGTAGTTATACTATTAAAAAACAAAAAGTAAGAGGACGTAAACACTACGGCAATAGCTGCAGCTACTTTAAAGAAGGCCTTGTAATTCAAAGGAATCACCTTACTTTCTTTTTTCTCCATCTTACGCTGCTTGAATTGCGCTAGTACTGCTTCAGCGTCTATAGTAGGTGCTTGAAGCTGTGCTGAATAATGCATGATTTTTTCCAATATAATATCATCTTCGGACTGTTTTAAGTCTTGGATTTCTTTATCGGATAAATCACCATTAATCCATTCTAATATTTTTTTTTCGTCTTTCATCTTTAAGAGATTACATAAATAAGACAACTTAAACTAAAATTACCCTACTTGCTATCAGTAATTTATATGTTTTCTATTTGTGTTTTTAAAATTTTTAAAGCAGCTGACATTCTTTTTTCGACTGCTTTTTGAGATATATCGAGTAGCTCCGCTATTTCTCGGTATTTTTTACCATCAATTCTATTCATTAAAAAAACTTCTCTTTGTGCTTCGCTTAATGATGCAATTGCGTTTTGAAGTTTTATTTTGAATTCTTCTTCTTCTAATAAGTACTCTGGACTTTGATTGGTGCGATCTAGGTTCGGACTTTCTTTGGCATAAGCCAAAACCACTTTTTGGTGCTTTATAGTATTTAGAAATAAATTATTGACGGTGGTAAATAAATAGGTTTTTACTTTAGCAAATTCAATTTGCGAACAGTGTTCCCATATTTTTGCAAACGCATCTTGAACAAGATCTAGGGCAACATCTCTATCTCCACACTTATAGTAGGCAAAGTTCGTTGCCGCTTGGACATTCGACAAATAAGCCTTGTTAAAGGAAACTTCTTCGCAAAGGGTTTCGTTTTCATTATTCATAGGGTAACGGATGTTTTTTGTTTGTAAATGTAAAATATTTTTTTGAGAAGAGTACAGGATAGTACTTGCTCCTCATTTTTAAAATAGTTAGGCTACACTATATTGACTTCAAATTACTTTTATACGGTAATGATTAAAAGAATGGTCCATATATAATATTAGTACGGCTCTATTATATAACAACAATTAACTTGATTTCTTATATTTTTGTACTTACCAAAATAAAAATAAAATTTTTTTTTAAAATGTGGGTAGGGTAAAAATAATATCAGTTGTCTTACTAACAGAACGGCGATACAATAGCCATTAAAAAAAAATAAAAACATAAAATTTAAAAAAAATGAAAACATTAAAAACTATCACAGGAATCGCACTAGTTGCATTATTAGGATTTACTTCTTGCCAAAGTGAAGTAAACGAAGTTGACGGACAAAACCCAAACACTAACGCTGCAAATTCTACAGCTACAACTAATTTTAAGCGTACTGCAATGTTTGATGGTTCGGCAGATGATATGATAGATGGTACTTCTTGTTCTTCAATTGTGTTGCCAGCAGTAGCTACTGTAAATGGAATTAGAGTTTCTTTATTTACACAAGCAGATTACCAACAGGTAATTTCTATCTTAGGACAATTTAATAATGACCAAGATACGGTTGTTCTTCAATTTCCTTTGAAAGTAAAAACAAGTAATTATACTGAAGTTGCTGTTAATAGTCAATCAGAATATAATGCGATAGTAAACGGATGTACTTCTGCTCAATCTTCAGGTCAGAGTGCTATTTCATCGGTAAAAATCACATTCCCAATGACGATTTTGACTTACAACACAAGTTTTCAACAAACCGGAAGCTTAGTGTTTACATCTAATCAGCAATTATATACGTACATGTCAAATATAAGTAGTACCGAGTTGTTTTCAGTTAAATACCCATTAGCATTAACCTTAATTGATGGTTCAAAAACAAACGTATCTAGTGATGCTGAGTTCAAAGCTGCGATTGAAGCTTCTTTAAAAACGAAAGCTACCATGGAAGCTGCAGTTCAAAGTAGTAAGCAAATGGAAACGATTTTAGTTAACGGAATGTTTAAAGTACAGTCTTTTGTTAATTCAGGGGTGGATTCAGCTACGACTTATAAAGATTTTTCAATAGATTTCGCTAATGATATGTCTATTAAAGTATTCAATGGTTTAACTACTGCTGCAAATGGTACCTATGCTGCAAGTTCACAAACAGATGTATTTTTGAAATTAACTTTTTCAGGAAACGCTTCAATGAGTTTATTGAATAATACATGGAAAGTTACAAGTTTTAATTCAACATCAATTAACTTGCAAAGTTCTACAAATGCTGCTGTAACCTTAGTGTTAAGACAGATATAATCAGAATTGGTTTAGAATTGGTTTTCTAAATTAGCCATCCGAAAGGATGGCTAATTTACTGTAATGTTTAAATTATAAAAATGAAAAAATTAGGTTTAGTACTCCTTTTGGTAGGATTGTTATTTTCGTGTGCTCAAGATGAAACTATGGCTGAGATGTCTTCAAGTGGGTTCTCAGTTAACAATAATAAAAAAGCTACAGGAAGCTCAGCAAATGACTTGCTTTCGGATGCCACATTTAAGAGTATGGTGATAGAAATTGTTTACGTGCAAGGTTTTGAGCCAACGGCTACTGCGGTTAACGATTTCGTTTCTTTTTTGAATGCAAGAACGAACAAATCGCAAGGAATTACGGTTGTTAAAAGAGCTATCGCTTCACCAGGAAAAACGGCCTATTCTATTGATGATATTAAGGCAATCGAAGATGCAAATAGAACCAAATACAATACTGCTAATCAAATTGCAGTTTGGGTTTTCTTTACTGACGCAGGTTCCACAAGTGATTCAGGGAACAGTTTTGTAATTGGAACAGCGTACAGAAACACTTCTATAGTTATTTATGAAAAGACGGTGCAATCGCTTACTGATAGCCCATTTAAACCCAATAGAAGTTTAGTTGAGTCCACAGTTGTTAGTCATGAGTTTGGTCATATCTTGGGATTAACTAATTTAGGCACTACAATGCAAACAGATCACGAGGACAAAGAACATGCGAAACATTGTACAGAAAAAACATGTTTGATGTATTGGCAAGCCGAGTCGGGTAGTGGACTTAGTAATATGGTTTCCGGAGGTTCTGCTCCAAAACTAGATGCACAATGCTTAGCTGATTTAAAGGCAAATGGAGGAAAATAAGACGAATAAATAGTAATTAATAAAACAATCAAAATGAAAAAAATTAAATTAACATTGGCTTTATTTTTTGGATTAGTAGTTTGTACACATGCGCAAGACAGTGCTACTTCTAAATCTAATGGAGGTATTAAAGGAGGATATAATTTAGCTTCGGTGAACTTTGATGGTAACGGAGAAACGGATCAGCGTCACGGTTTTCACGTTGGTTTTTATGGAGAGTCGTTTATTAGCGATAGCTTTTCTATTCAACCGGAATTGATGTACTCCCAACAAGGATATCAAATAAAAAACGGAAATACAACCTTTACTCAAAAATTAGATTACATCAATCTACCGATAATGTTGAAGGCGTATCCCTCAAAAAACTTTTTTCTAGAAGCGGGACCGCAAATAGGGTTAGCCATTACTCATAAAGAGGTTTACGAAGGATTTTTTACTACAACACAAGAGTACGATCCTAACAAATTTGATTGGGGTATGAATTTTGGCGCAGGTATTAAAACTGATGCTGGAATTAGCTTAGGAGTAAGATATCATCTAGGTTTAGGAGATCTTTACGACTCTAACGACAAAGCTTTTAATAGAGTGTTACAATTCTCTTTAGGATTTGATTTGTAAATTCTAGCTTAACAATTCAGTCCCTTTCAAATATAAATTTGAAAGGGATTTTTTTTATGCCAAAAGTGTTTTATTTAGGCGTTTAGTTATCAATTGAATAGCCGCATCAGTTTAAAAATTCGAAGGATTAAATACTGATACATTCCTTAAATTTAAATATCTTTGGTGCAAATTGTTAGAGAATGACTACTATTGAAAATCAGACAGAACTCGAATTGTACTTTCAAAAATTCCGAAAAAATATTATCGGAATTGATCAAGAATTCACCTCTCCTTTTGGCGTAAAGCAAATTCTTTACACGGATTGGACAGCAAGTGGGCGTTTATACCGTCCTATAGAAGAAAAATTGATGAATGAGTTTGGTCCTTTTGTGGCAAATACTCACACGGAAACTACTGTTTCAGGTACAGCAATGACTAAAGCCTATCATAAAGCGAGACATATTATTAAAGATCATGTTAACGCTGATGCAAATGATATTTTAATAACGGATGGAACCGGTATGACCGGGGTTGTGAATAAATTTCAACGTATTTTGGGACTTAAAGTACCTGAAAATTTAAAAGATTTTATTACCATTCCAGCAGAAAAAAGACCTATTGTTTTCATTTCACATATGGAACATCACTCTAATCAAACCTCTTGGTTGGAGACTATTGCTGATGTTGTTGTGATTCCAGCTACCGAGGATGGCCTTTTTAGTGTTGAGAACCTTGAAGTATTACTAGCACAATACGATCACCGACCTTTTAAAATTGCCTCGATAACTTCTTGCTCTAATGTCACGGGGATTCGAACGCCTTATCATGAGGTTGCAAAATTAATGCATCAACATAATGGTCTTTGTTTTGTCGATTTTGCTTGTTCAGGTCCGTATGTTCCTATTGATATGCATCCTGCAAATGATGACGAAAGTTATTTAGACGCGATATTCTTTTCACCACATAAATTCTTAGGCGGCCCTGGAACCTCTGGCGTGCTTATTTTTAATAAAAAATTATATCAGAATTTAGTTCCTGATAATCCTGGTGGAGGAACCGTAGCTTGGACCAATCCATGGGGAGAACATAAGTTTATTGATAATATTGAAGATAGGGAAGATGGCGGTACTCCGGGTTTTATGCAGGTCATCAAAATTGCTCTTGCCATTCAATTGAAAGAGGAAATGGGAATTGATAATATTTTGAAGCGAGAACATGAATTGGTAGATTATATTTTTGCTGAATTAGGTTCTGTTCCCAATATCAAAATATTAGCGGGACAGCATCAAGATCGTTTGGGAGTAATTTCCTTTTATATTGATGATTTACATTTTAATTTGGGTGTAAAAATGCTAAATGATAAATTTGGAATTCAAACGCGTGGCGGATGTAGCTGTGCAGGAACTTACGGCCACTTTTTATTGCACGTTGATCAAGAAACGTCCAATCAATTAATTGACGAAATAAGCCTAGGCGATTTGATTAGAAAACCAGGTTGGATTCGAATGTCAGTACATCCAACGACTACCACAGCTGAGATCGAAATGGTTTGTGAAAGCATAAAGGCTTTAGCAGCAAATCATGAGACTTGGGCTTTGGAGTATACTTACAATAAAAATTCAAATGAATTCGTGCATAAAGATGCTAAACCTTTAGAGGACGAATTGGTTAAAAGTTGGTTTTCATAATACAACTATCTATAAAATGAATAAGAGCCATTTACAAATTTGTAAATGGCTCTTATGTTTTTAGGAATATTAAGAACTGCAGGACAGCATAGAACTTCCGATTTTTTCTCTCGCCCAATCGGGTCTTTTAGCAAACCATTTTGAATACTTATCTTGTTCTTGGTATGGATTTTTCAATAAAAGATGTAATTCTTCAATTAAAGAGTAATCCTCTTTTTCAGCGGCTTCAATGGCAAGCTGCGCCATATAATTACGCAAAACATATTTAGGATTGGTGCTGTCCATCGCTATTTTTCTGCTTTCATCAGAAGTTGCTTCTAATTGAAGGCGGTTGCGATATAACGTAAACCAATACAACCATGATTCTTTTACTTTTTCGACTACCTCTGTTGATTTATAAAAAGCGTCAAAAACGATTTCTAATGCTTTTTCTTCTGATTCTTCTTTTTTAAACAGACTCAGATTCCTGAAGAAAATGGTCATATCAGTTTCGGTTAACTGAAGGTTTTCGGTTAGAATGGCGATTAATTGGTCGTCATTGTCATCAACTGTAGTCAATCCTATTTTAGCTAACATCATAATGAGGTACTCTTTTTGATAGCTATTTTGAAAATCTTCAAGAATCTGTTCCAGTGGTGCAGCTTCGTCAATAAGTGGATACAAGGCATTTGCGAGTTGATACAAATTCCATAAAGCAATTTCAGGTTGGTTACCAAAACGGTACCTGCGATGTTCTCTATCGGTGGTGTTGGGAGTCCAATTAGGGTTGTAATCCTCTAGCCAGCCATATGGACCATAATCAATTGTCAAGCCTAAAATAGACATATTATCAGTATTCATGACACCATGAACAAAACCCACGCGTTGCCAATGCACAATCATTTCTCGCGTTTGATTGGCGACTACTTGAAGCAAGGCGACATAACTTTCTTTACTATTTCCCTCTATTTCTGGAAAATAATATTTGATCGTAAAATCAGCTAGTAATTGTAACGTGGTCAAATCATTTTGAGACGAAAAAAGTTCAAAATTCCCAAAACGAATAAAGGAAGGAGCCACTCTACACACCACCGCGCCCTTTTCGTAAGCAGGATGACCGTCGTACATGACATCACGTAAAACTTGATCTCCAGTCAAAATTAATGATAACGATCGGGTAGTGGGAACGCCTAAATGAAACATAGCCTCGCTGCATAAATGCTCTCTAATCGAAGAGCGCAATACGGCTAAACCATCTGCTCTACGGGAATAGGGAGTCATTCCAGCGCCTTTTAACTGTAATGTATAATTAGTAGTGTTGTTTACATCAATTTCTGTTAGAACAATTGCTCTACCATCGCCCAATTGTCCTGCCCAATTACCAAACTGATGCCCAGCATAACTCATTGCGTAAGGCTTGGTTCCGGCTAGGACTGTTTTACCCGAAAACACATTTACAAATTCTTCAGAATCCAAATCTTTTGGATTTAATCCAATCAAAGTAGCCACTTCCTCTGAAGCATGCACCAGAGAAGGATTTGATGCTTTAGTAGGTGTTACAAACGAAAAGCAAGCGTTTTTTACTTGTCTCGTTTCATTAGTTTCATCGGGATCAGCAGGGAGCTCACTGCTAAATCTATTATTGATTTTTAAATTCATTTTTTTTCGTTTTAAGACCTAAATAGAATATTTTTTAATTCCTGCTGCTAGTCTAATCGGTGTTTCCATCGTCGATGGGTCCAAAAATAATATTCTGGAGCCTCTAGGATTTGCTGTTCGATTGCCCTTAGGTATTTAGTGGTAAGTTCATAATTAGGAACTGATTTTGAATCATCACTAATCGGGACTAAAGTACATTCATAAAAACCTCTTTTTACCTTAGTCACTTTGGCGTAAAGCACATTTAAATTGTATTTTTTAGCTAATGTTTCTGCCCCAGTATGCACAGGCACGCGGATTCCCATAAAACGGTCATCATAAAATACTTTATGTAACATAGGAGATTGATCGCTAGGAATACCATAAATCGACAGGATTTGGTTTCTTTGGTTATTAGCAATTAAAGGAATGGTCTCGTTGTTTACCACCAAGGTTGTATTGTACTTCGATCGTATTTTTTTTACCAGTCGATCAAAATATTTATTGTTGACTTTTTTATAGACAGCAACTCCTTGAAAGCGAACTTTTTTGTTCAACACCACTAACCATTCCCAACTCGCATAATGCGAAACCAGCAGCATAATACTTTTGCCTTTTAACTCGTACTCTTGTACTAAGTCTAAATTAGTAATGACAAATCGTTTATTGATTTCTTTTGATGAAATACTCATTGTTTTTACCATTTCTAAAAATAGATCACAAAAATGGTGATACGACTTTTTTTCTACTTCAAGTCGTTCCTTTTCAGTAAGATGTGGTAAGGTCATGGCCAAATTATTCCGAACTACTTTTTTACGATAACCAAATACGGTGTAGATTAAAAAGTACAAGCAGTCGGATACAGCATACAATATTCGGAAGGGTAATATTGAAATTATCCACAGAAAAGGATAGACTAATAGGTAAACAATAAATTGCATTCTGAATTTTTTACAAAGATAAGCCAAAATTGATTAGCGCATTAAAGGCTGCTACTCCTAAAAGATAACAAACAGAATTACTACCTTTACATTTCACAGTAAATTAAATGTATGAATACTATTTTGATTGCGATTATAGTTGCCAATGTGCTCGTTAGCTATAAAGGTTTTAATGATATTTCTTTTTTCAGAAAATACGAATTTCATATGGGAAGCGTACGAGCAGGAGATCAAATCCGAATTTTATCATCGGGCTTTCTGCATGCTGATTTTGGACATTTGATTTTTAATATGATTACTTTGTATTTTTTTGCTCCTGTCGTAATCGCTTACCTAGGAAGTATTTCGTTTTTAATTATTTATTTCGGAAGTTTGATTTTTGGAAGTTTACTAACGATTGTTTTCCACAAAAATGATTACAACTATCGAGCTATTGGAGCATCAGGTGCCGTGACAGGCGTTCTCTATTCGGCCATACTTTTGCAACCGGACATGATGCTTGGAATCTTCTTTATTATTCCAATGCCTGCTTACGTTTTTGGTATTCTGTATTTATTGTATTCGATTTACGGAATGAAAGCTAAAAATGATAACATCGGTCACACGGCTCATTTTGGTGGTGCTATTGGTGGTTACATCATAACTTTGGCTACCAGCCCGCATTTATTAGTAGATAACACAATGATGGTTTTGTTACTAACGTTCCCAATAGTCGTATTATTTATTATGGCGAAAATGGGTAAAATTTAGTGGCACAGCTTTTGAATACATAGTTTAAAACTATTAAAAAAGTACAGAAAATGAAAAAAGCACTATTAGTTCTCTCGCTATTGATAATGGCAGTTTCATACGGTCAAGAGGTAAAACAAATTCCCCAAATCAATGTTAACGGTGAAGGTAAAATTAAAGTGGTTCCGGATCAAGCCACTATTACTGCAACAGTAGATACCAAAGGGAATAATGCTAAGGACGTAAAAAGGCAAAATGATAAGCAAATCGACTTAGTGTTGAAATTGATTAAAAAAATGAATTTGGCTCCTGCCGATTATAAAACGAAGCGCGTTTCATTGAATCCGATTTATGATTATGAAAAAAAGAAAACTACGTATAATGCTACGCAAACCATCGAAATTCTGCTAAGAGATTTATCCAAATATGATGAGTTAATGGAAGGTCTTGTAGATGAAGGCATCAATAAAGTAGACAATGTCGTTTTTCAGTCTTCAAAATTAGAAGAATACCAGTCCGAAGCGAGAAAAATGGCAATGAAAGATGCTAAACAAAAAGCAAATGACTACGTATCGGTTTTAGGGCAGAAAGTCGGTAAGGCCTTGACCATATCTGACAATTCACAAACGTATTATCCGCAACCTATGTATGCAGAAATGCGTATGACCAAGAGTAACGACGATGCTCCTAAGGAAACCCTAGCTGTTGGTGAAATCAATATTGTGGCTAACGTTAGTGTTAGTTTTGTCTTAGAATAACAATTGTAAAACAATAAAAACAGAAACTCATTGTCACTAGACAGTGAGTTTTTTTTATGTGATGAAGTACGGTTTTTGTGTACTACAGCAATTTGTAGCAAAGAAAAACCCTCCAATAAACTAGTTAGTAGAGGGTTGATTATTAAATTCTATTTTTATTTTAGCAACATCCGCCACCGTTATAGTGGTAGGTACTTTCGCTAATATAAATGTCACTTCTGTTTAAAGCAGCCAGAGCAGCAGCAGTTTTATCGCAAACAGCTAATGGTTGGTTTTTTAATAAAGTATGACCGTTTTTATCATCAAAAAAAGTTTCTTTACCGTAGTAAATAGCCGCTTTTCCTGTAAAGACGCAAGGACCATCAGCTGGCATAGCATCTTTAATAGCACAAACTTCGATACTTTCAATAAAGATTAGTTCGTCTGTAGGATAATTTTCGGTATCTAAAATTCGGTACGGACGACGTCCTCTAATTTCAATAGTACCAAAACCTACATCGGTTAACGCTTTTATATAATCCGCAATTGGAATACTTCCGCTTAAGCAAAGTGCACGCAAGTGATCATCATTACGCAAGGCTTCGTTCATTTCTTGCTCACAAGTAGGATCACTCATTACTAAGCGTCCACCTGGTTTTAAAACGCGGTACATTTCTTGCAATGCCTTTTTTAAATCTTCGGTTTTAAAAATGTTGAACAAGCAGTTTTGAGCAGCAATATCAATACTTTCATTTTCGATAGGCAAGTTAAGCGCATCTCCTTTTTTCAGTTCGACAAATTCGCTTTTGAACCATTCATTTTGCTCTTCGGCAACTAAGAAGTTTTTGCGTGAAGCTTCTAACATTTCATCCACTACATCCACACCTACAACACCTCCTTTTTGACGAGAGAAGTATGCAAATTGTAATAATTCCATTCCACCACCAACACCTACATATAGTACTTTAGGGTTGTTGATTAGATCTTGTGCTGAGATTGTACTTCCGCAACCGTAGTTCATTTCTTGCATGATCATAGGTATTTCCAAACCTGGGAATTTCCAGATTGGAGTAGTGGTACAGCACAATCCAACATCGGGAGTTAAGGCTGCATTTTTGTACAAATCGTTTGTTGCATCTAAATAGCTCATTTTTTTGGTTTTTTAAATTAATATATTGTTATAGTTGGCTTACTAAAGCCTTGAATAGGATAATCATTTTTGGTTCTGCTTCGCCAGCAATAGCGATAATCTCGGGAATATTAACCGGTTTTAAGTTTTCAGGATCACATTCGTCAGTAAGGACAGAGACCGCGATTACTGGAAGTTGTAAATGATTGGCTACAATCACCTCTGGCACCGTACTCATTCCTACAGCGTCTGCTCCAATAATTTTTAAATAACGGTATTCCGCTCTCGTTTCTAATTGTGGTCCTACTACTGAGGCATAAATTCCTTTGTGTAAAGTAATAGCATTTGCTTTGGCTATTGCCAACATTTTATCGTTTAAAACAGCATCATAAGGAGCGCACATATCCGTGAAACGCTCGCCAAAATCCGAAACATTTTTGAACGCTAGGGGAGAACCTCCTTGTAGATTGATGTGATCATCTAATAACATTAAATCACCTTTTTTATAGGATAAATTAATAGCGCCTGCTGCATTAGAAACTAATAAACTAGTAATTCCAAGTGCTTTTAAAACACGAACTGGAAACGTAATTTCTTGTAGCGTATAGCCTTCATACAAATGAAAACGCCCTTGCATGATGATTGTCTTTTTTCCTTCTAAAGTTCCATATAGCAATTTCCCCGAATGAAATTCTACCGTTGAAACGGGAAAGTTGGGAATATCACTGTAATTAACGGCTACTTCTAGCTCTAAATGGTCGACTAATTGTCCTAATCCTGTACCTAGAACGATCCCAACTTGTGGGTTAGTAAATCCTTCTTCTTGTAAAAAAGCTACGGTTGTATGTATTGTTTCTTCTGTCATTAGTTGGTGTATTTGTTAAAAAAAGGAATGTTTTTTATGTCTTCGTAAGTATCTATATCATTTTTTTCTTCAAGTAAATGGTAGTTTAAACTGGCTATATCCAGCAAGGTATCTTTTAAAACAGTATCCGTTCCCCATTCTTTGTTCTTAAATATATTATCAGGAATATTTTTCATTCCAAGTAGGTAGTAACCACCGTCTTCGGCAGGACCTATAACAACATCATTATGGTCTAGTTTTTGCATCGCCTTATCAATATCAGCACTTTCCAGCGCAATTAAATCGGAACCAATAATGACAATTTTCTCGTAACCAGCATCAAATCCACCTTGAAAAGCGTTGTGCATTCTTTCCCCTAAATCTGCTCCAACCTGCAATTTTTTCTGAAAAGCAGTTGCCTCCCACATGTCGTCATGATTAATCGCAACGGAATATAAAACTTGTCGGTCATAGGATGTTTCTAAAGCTACTTTTTTAGTATGTTCTAATAGTTGTATGTAAATTTCTAAAGCATTTTCATCGCCTATGGTAGCCGCCAAACGAGTTTTGACCTTACCTAGTTCCGGGTTGCGAGTAAATATCAGAATTAAATTTTTGTTCATCTTACAATTGTATTTGTTGTCCTTGCCTATGCAATTCTATTTATTTCATTGCGTGCACAGTTTATTTTCTTAAGTCTTTATTATGTAATTAAGAACAAGTTGTCTTTACAAAAAAACAGAATACTTCTCCCTATTTTTGAAGCCAAGTCCAACCACATTCTGTGTTAAAAGCAAATTCATAATCTGTCATTAATTTATAACTAAGAGCATTCAGGTAAATAAACCTCGCATGAAAATGAATTGAGGGCGCTTTTATTACATATCGATTACTGTGCTATCCATCCTAGTTTCTGAATAGGTTATACCCAATAGAATTAGCTAGTTTAGATATTCTTGAATTGTTATTACACCACTGTTTCTATTGTTGAAATCAGAAATAGTAACGAGTTAGATCGCCAAGCAGGGAGAGCCTTTGTTGGAATATTCAGAATGAAATAAATAGGATGTAGGTTGTTCTAAAGCAGCTCGTACTGCTCGGGCTTGTGATAGAATAAGTAGGAATAATTGAAATAACTTTTGATAAACTGCTTTAAAGTTGCAGAAAAGTATTTTGAGATCTTCAATTGAATCAAGGTCCCGAAGTCGCTCTAAATAGCAAGTTTTAAAGCCATTGACCTTGCATAACTTCAATAATGCTCCGTTTAAATTTTGGCTTTGCCAAGGTAAATTCAAAAATAGCTGTTCATCAAAATGTTGCTTTTTGATTCCTAAAAGGTAAAAACCACCATCAACTGATGAACCTATCACAAGGTCATTTGTTACCAATTTTTGGTACGCATTGCTAATGTGATGCTGTGTTAGCTTGGGCGAGTCATTACCAATAGCAATTACAGAATCGTATTTTAAATCGTAAATAGCTTGTATAGCATTTGTAAAGCGTTCGCCAAACGTGTTTCCTATTTGTTCTTTTTCGGAAATAATAAAATAAGGCAATTTACTTTTTTTAGCTAAGGCTAACATACGTTGGTTTAATGACTCAAAAACTTCTTTCGAATGAAAAAACGGTTTTACAGTTGCCTCATGCTCGGCAGAGTAGGCAAATAGTAATATCGCTGTTTTTGAATCTATCATATAAATATTAAGCTACAACTCCTTGACAACTACTTCCAGCTCCCGCAGTACAGCCATAGCAATGTTGCGAAACGATAATATTTCGATCTGTCAATTCGGCTTCATTAAAACTAGAAATATGCTTCGATTTCGATGCTACTTTTAAATCCAACATTTGATTAAAATCACAATCATACAACCAACCGTCCCAACTTACCGATACCGTGTTGGTACACATTACATTAGCAACGGCGGCAGGATTATAAGCTTCCACTAGCGAATACATATAATCTTCGTAATTGTCTGAAGCGATTAGGTAATCTAAAAATCGAGAAATAGGTAAATTAGTAATGGCAAAAAGATTATGAAATTGAATATCAAAATCTTCTTTTAACGCTTTTTTAAAGTCTTTTTCTAACGAAAACTGGTCACCAGGTAAGAAGGCACCTGATGGATTGTAAACCAAGTCTAATTTTAGACTACTTCCTGGCATTCCATATCCTACGGCGTTTAATTCTTGTAAAGCTTTAATTGATTTATCAAAAACACCGTCACCTCTTTGAATATCCGTTTTACCTTTTGTCCAGTGCGGCATAGAACTAACGACGTGAATATTGTATTTTTTAAAAAACTCAGGCAAGTCGTAATATTTTTTATTCGCTCTAATAATAGTTAGGTTGGAACGAACAATAAAATCTTTAACTCCAATTTTAAAGGCTTCTTCAACGAACCATCTAAAATTAGGGTTCATCTCAGGAGCACCACCAGTTAAGTCTAAAGTAGTGACCTCAGTCGTTTTTAAAACATCAAGTATCTGTTGCATGGTTTCAATAGTCATTATTTCTTTTCGATCAGGACCTGCATCTACGTGACAGTGTGCACACACTTGGTTACACATATAACCCACATTAATTTGTAGGATTTCAATTTTCTTGGGACGAAGAGGGAATTGATTTGTTTTTTTTATTTTGGCAGCAAACGTATCTAAAGAACCATCTTTAAAAATTCCGTTTGATAATATGTCTAACTGTTTTTCAGTATTAGATAAAGGGCTATCAGTAGCCTGAAGCGATTTTAACATAGTGTTTTAATTTTTCAATTTTAGTTTTGAACTCACTTTTTTGCGCCGTTTATTAACGCAAAAAACAACTAGTAAATCTATATACGAAAAAACTACATGGATAGTTTGTTGTATTTGTTCATCATTTGTACTCCATGTACTAAAGCAGCACCTCCTTTTATAGCGGCAGTAACATGAACTGCTTCCATCATTTCTTCTTTAGTAATTCCTCTTTTTAAACCGTCACCGGTGTAAGCATCAATGCAATACGGACATTGAACGGCATGAGAAACAGCTAACGCAATAAGTGATTTTTCGCGTGCAGAAAGGCTTCCTTCTTGGAAAACTTTACCGTAGTATTCAAAGAAACTATTTCCTAAATCTTCACTCCATTCCACTATTTTACCAAATTTTTTTAAATCTGCTGGGTCGTAATATGTTTTTTCCATTTTTATTTTTTTATGATATAACTAGATTTTTTACTTATTGTTAATTTCAATGGTTAACTGCAATTGAAAAATAGGGTACTTTTTAAGCCGGTGCTAACTCCCATAATGCTAAAATGATTTCAATGCGGCGTCACCATTACGCAACTAAGATACTGTTTTTTTGATATTTTTGATTTCAATAATTATTTTAAAGTATTCGTTTACCTAACCTTAACAATTGTTTTACATACGAGCTGTAGTTGGTTTTGGATTAGAAAAACAGAGGATAATTATTCTAATTAGCGCTGAATTGCCTGCTGTATTAGAATAAAAACGAAAGGACTTTACAGCAATAGAAAAAGAACTTAGAAATGCAGCTGCCCTATAGTTAGTGTAATGATAGGAGTTTATCACTGTTTTTAGCGAAATAAAAATAACTACAAATAATATAGTTTATTTATCATTTTTGTAAGTTGGAGTAGTATTTTAAAAATAAATTATAAATAGTCTTCGATTAATTGTTTTATTTGAAGATTAAATTTTTCTCCTCCGTAGTCAGCAAATCCTTGATGGTGCATCCTTACTATTCCGTTTTTGTCTACAACTACTGTCGTAGGTAAGGCACCAGAATAAATTTCTTTTGGCAACTGAGATGTAGCTTGAAAAATAGGTAAAGAGTATTTTTTTTTGTCTAAAAACTGCTTTCCAATTTCAATATGGTCGTCCATGTTAATCATTAAAAATACGATGTCCTCATTTGATTTGTATTTAGAGTACAATTTTTCAATAGAAGGAAATTCAGCAATGCATGGTGGGCACCAAGAAGCCCAAAAGTTGATAAATAGTACTTTCCCTTTTAGGTCTGCAGTATTCATTTTATTGCCTTCATAATCTCTAAAATCAAAATGATTGCGGACCGCATTGTCTGTGGAATTAATAGATGAAATTTCAGCATCGAAAAGTCCAGTAAACATCAATTGCTTAATCAGAAAAGATTTTGCATCAGGACTAAATAGGAGCACTGCCATTAGAACTACAAATAGAATTGTCGAAAGGTGTTTTTTAATCATTTTTAAATTAAGTAATCCACTTGTTTTATTCTCTTGGTTGCTATTTTCGATCATTGATTTATATGTTTTGTTTTGGTGTACTGTGAATTTGCCACCAAACTAAATGAATTAAAGCTAAAGGTATCAACTTGGATTTACTTTATGCAAAAAATTAACGTAACTCTAACCCAAAGGTAATTAAATCAAAATGTGAAATGCGGCAGCTTTTTGATATTGCATTTATGCTATTATAAAAAATTATGGCTGATGGTTGCCTACCATTTCATGCCACCTAAAAAAATATTAATTAATAAGCAAAATGACCTAATCCAACACCTGAGCAAGCCCACCTAGTTTGTCATTCTGCAAGAATGGCACTCACGCATTTGCAACGATCATTCGTAATCAAGGTCATTGCTAGGAGCGCGGCAATCACGAACGGTGGGTTGTTTTTTATTGAGGTGTAAATTTGATTTTAAAGGAATAATATTGGTGCTTTCTGTGGTCTAGTAACGGATTTAGTTTGCGGGCACAGAATACAATTCTGCGCTAACGAACCGCTGAAACTACAGTCATTCATATCCGAGTGAAGGCAAAGCTTATAAGCAATAGATTTTTGGCCTTTTCGATCCCAAAAATTGAATTAAAAGGAGGTGGTTTGATGGATTTTGCTAAATTGTGCACAAATTGAAAAGAGAGTCAACAACACTTTTACATTCGATTGGGGAAAAAACAATAAAAACAAGGCTTAAAATGGAAGAGTATCTACAAAAATTTAATCTATTTACCAGTCAAGAAATAACACAATTCTTAGCGTTTTGTGAATACAAAACGATAAAAAAGAATGATTTTTTCTTGCAACAAGACGAAATTTGCGACAATCTATCTTATGTGGTGTCGGGGATTTTTCGGTCATTTTATTATTCGAATGCTGACGACCAAATTACCTATTGTTTTACTTTTCAAAATAGTTTACTAATGGCGTACTCGTCGTTTATATCTGGAAACAAATCTCAGGAAAACTTGCAAGCTATTTCTGATTCTGAGATTATTTCGATCCCAAAAAGGAAGTTGGAAGAGTTAGCCAAGTCAAATACCAAATGGTTGGAATTTTTAAGAATCATTGCAGAAAAAGAGTATGTTGATCTTGAGAGTTGGATTTTCAACCATCAAAAAGATAAGGCACAGCAACGTTATTTAGATTTATTGAACAAGCAACCCAAATTAATACAAGAAATACCTTTGCATCACATTGCTTCCTATTTAGGAATTACCCAAAGGCATCTAAGCCGCATTAGGGCCAATATTACTTATTAGACAAATGTCCTAGTCCTACTCTTTACGTCCTTCATAAATTTGCATATAATTTTAAAACAAAAAATATATGAAAACGATAATCTTAATTGGAGCAAACGGAAAAATGGGACAAGCAGCATTAAGCGGCTTAGGAAAACATAAAGTAATCACTGCAGGACGTTCGGCTGCTGATTACGATTTTCAAGTAGACATCACAAGTATGGCATCTTTGAAAAACACAATAAAATTTAATTATTAATTAAGTATTATGTTTTTCTATAAAAATGGTTAATTTTGGCCATTGAGATGAAAAATTTAAAGCATTTTATAGTCACTCTTTTTATCACTTTGATTCTATTATTCAAAGTGGCGGGCTTGCATGCGCTCAGTCACGAGTCAAATGATACTGATATTGAGCACTGTCAAATTTGTGATATTGTAACTGCGGCCAATTTTACTCCGCTTCTACAAACAAAGGCTATTGATTTTCCTCAATTTGAATCTTTCCCTACTGTAAAGGAACAATCTACCAATACAGTTTACGTTGTTTATAACAACCAGCATCTCGACAACTTCCTCTTTACTAGACCACCTCCACAATTCCTATAGTCCGTTTTTAAATGATTTTAGCTTACTTATACCACAGCTATGTCCAATTTATGCGTTTTTGCCTCTGTAGCTTTAGTTAATTTTTAAGCTCAGTAGGTTAATAATGCTATACTTACTAGTTACCATAAAACGGTCTTCACACTCTCAACAGTAGATTCTTCTACACAATTGCGGCTACAATTTATTGTGTACACCACTCGTGTATTTACAATAATATTAACTATTTACAGATATTAATTATACAATACTTATGCTTAAAGCAATCAATATAACCAAGGCTTACAATGGTAAAAGCGCCTTAAAATCAGTTTCTTTTGAAGTTTCTAAAGGAGAAATATTCTGTTTACTAGGACAAAATGGAGCTGGAAAAACAACAACAATAAATATATTTTTAGGCTTCATTAAAAAGGATGGCGGCCAAGCTTTTATTGGTGATAAGGAAGTTGGCGTAGACAACACTAATCAACTAACAGCCTACATTCCTGAAACTGTGCAATTATACGGCAACCTTAGCGGCATTGAAAACTTGAATTTCTTCAGTCGATTAGCTGGGTTTAGCTATACTACAGTCGATCTAGAAGCTTTCTTATCTAAAACTGGACTTCAGGCCGATGCACAACACAAGAGATTAGCTACCTACTCAAAAGGGATGCGCCAGAAAGTAGGTATTGCTATTGCACTTGCTAAAAATGCTGAAGTGATTTTTATGGACGAACCCACATCAGGATTGGATCCAAAGGCTACAGCAGAGTTTACTAAAATATGTAAAGAACTTGCCAGTATGGGCAAGGTGATTTTTATGGCAACGCACGATATTTTTAACGCTGTTGAGCTAGGCACCACTATCGGAATCATGAAAGAAGGGGTACTTGCTCAGCAAATTAAAGCGAGCGAAATAAATGCCAATGAATTAAATCAACTTTACTTAGACACTATTTAAAAAATGAAAAATTATTTTATACTCCTACTGACTTTTTTCGGTATTCAAGCAGCATTTGCACAAATTGAAATTACTGGAAAACTTATCAATACTCAGGGACAAGCCATCTCTGGAGCTACTATTTCTTGCTTAGATAAAGAGTCAAACAAATTAAATGGAACCAACACTCAGGAAAATGGTAGCTTTATCCTATCAATTGCTTCTACAGGAACTTACAAAATACAAATACGACATGTAGGGATGACAGATGTAATGCTACAAAAAACTTTTAATCAAGTTAATAAATACGATTTAGGTACTTTACTGCTAGAAGAAAATTTAGAACAATTACAATCTGTAGAGGTTGTAGGTAGAGTGCGAAAAGACTACAATAGCGACTATTCTTTTTCGGCCACCAAAGTAGCTATTAAAAATAGAGAACTACCGCAGGCCATAACCTCTGTAACCAAAGAATTAATAGCCGATAGGCAAGCGTTTCAATTATCTGATGCAGTAAAAACAGTTAGTAATGTCACAGCAACCGGACAGTACAACCATTTTAGTATTCGAGGAATTACGCAAACAGAAGATGGCCAAATTGTAAATGGTATGCGTACGCGACAATATTATTTTCTGCAGCCTATCACGGCACACATTGAACGCGTCGAGGTGATAAAAGGACCATCATCAGTTACTTTTTCGAGTGCTGATCCTGGCGGAACCGTAAATATGGTAACAAAAAAGCCATTGTTTGAAAAACGTAGTGAGCTATCACTAGCTACAGGTAGTTATGGAACCCTGCGCGCAACTGCAGATTTCACGGGACCATTAAACGAATCTAAAACGTTACTATACCGTTTTAATGCCGCTTTTCAAGATGCGAATTCGTTTAGAGATTTGGTCCAAAATAACGCTTTCTTGATTACACCATCATTTAGTTACATCCCTAACAAAACTACCGCTTTAAATGTAGAAATGATTTATAGTAATGGCGTAGGAAACTTAGATAGAGGGCAGCCTATTTTTGGTAATCTAAATGGGAATTTTGACCTAAAAAGCACACCTATATCTTTAAATGTAGGAGCATCTAATGATTATTTTAAATCGAAAGAGTTTATCCTAACTACCAACTTTAGCAAGAAAATTACAGACAATCTGGGATTCAACGCTACCTACATGAAGCAAACTTGGGCAGAAGATTTGGCCGAGCATAGAACAGAAAATACTGCTGCGGTAGACATCGATGGTAATAAAATTCCAACATTAGCTGCCATGCGTTATGTAGAACGCGAGCAGTTTTGGAAAACAGACAATTTTAGTGCCTTTTTAAATTTTGATGTCATTGGAAAAAAAATAACTAACAAATTTTTGGTCGGTTTTGATGGTACGCGTTGGGAAAGAACAACGGGCGGAAAACAAAATTCTGCCAGACGCTATTTAAAACTAGACGGCTCTGCTGCTAACTTTACTGTTGCTACTGCAGATCAATTTCAAACAATGGAGGTAAACGGTGTCACTGTACCGGTTCCTAATGTGCCCCACTTTGATTTAAAAAATCCAAATTCTAACGCTAGAGCCACTGATGATTATATTATTTCTGACTTTACAATTCCTGCAAATCTATCTACATCAAGTGCCATTTATTTTCAAGATCAATTTAAAATAGGGAAATTTTCAGCTTTGATAAATTTAAGGTATGAATGGTTTAAAGATATATATGATTATGAAAACAACGAACAAGAATTTACAAATCACATCCTTATTCCTCGTTTTGGTTTAACCTATGAAGTAACCAATAATATTAGCATTTATTCTACCTATTTAGAAGGGTTTCAACCGCAAACCAACACAGTATCATTATCGCCAGCAACAGAGGGTTTCTTCTGGTCAGGTTCGCCAGGTGAATTTGCTCCATTAGAAAGTAGTTTGAAAGAATTTGGAGCAAAAGGAGCGTTTTTCAATGGAAAATTAGTGATGAATTTTGCCCTGTTTGATATTACACAAAAGAATATCTTAATAGGAGACACTTTTGATGTGGAGAGTCTTACAACAAGAGGAAAACAACGAAGCAAGGGATTTGAAACCGATTTTTCGGGTTATATAACTTCAAATCTTCAAGTGGTTGCTTCCTATTCTTTTACAGATGCAGTCATTGTTGCCGATGATGATGCTTCTTTAATTGGTCTACGCGTTGGAGGTACACCAAAACACAGTGCTAACTTATGGGCGAAATACGATTTTAAAAACAATCTATTAGAGAATTTCGGTTTGGGTTTTGGTATGCAATATAGTGGTGACAAATATTCGTGGTATGCTGATCGTTTACTACTTCCTGACTACACTGTTTTTGATGGCGCTATTTATTATAAACCAAAAAGATCAGGCGTTCAAATTACTTTAAAAGGAAATAATCTATTGAATAGAACGTATTGGTTAGGTGCATTAAATACGTATCGTTTATCCCCTGGAACGCCAAGAAATGTTTTATTAAATGTCACTTACAAATTCTAGTTATGAGAACTACTGTTATTTATTTATTAGCACAGCAAGTTTGGAAGGATGCCTTTAGGTCTAAAGTGATGCTAGTTGCCTCCTCTTTAATGCTATTTTTAATTGCTTTTGCCTCATATAGTAGTTGGGAAAATTATCATGATCAAAATCTCATTCGAGAAAAAATCCAGCATGAAGTACAGGAAAGTTGGGAAAACAATCCAGATAAGCACCCGCACCGCATGTCTCACTATGGATCTTTTGCCTTTAGAATAAAACATATTCTTAGCACTTTTGATTTAGGTTTAGAAAACTTTGTGGGTAATGCTATCTTTTTAGAAGCACATAAACAAAACACCGTCAATTTCTCTGAAGCTAGCATGTCTACTGGGCTTTTACGCTTTGGAGAAGTTAGTTTGGCCATGCTATTAAAGGTAATTGTACCGCTATTACTATTCTATTTAGGCTATGCATCCATTGCTCAAGAACGCGAAGATGGAACACTAAAATTATTAATAGGACAAGGAATCAGTAGAAAAGAGATAGTATTAGGTAAATGGTTGGGATTATTAAGTTTATCAATCCTCTTTCTTTTAGCTGTTTTTATTGTTTTAGGGCTTTTAATCAGTACTGATGCACAGGGAAAGTTTGACAGTAGTGGTATACTTCGATACGCTGTCCTATTCCTATCCTATTTTCTATATTTTACTATTTTAAGTGCAATTACAATAGTAGTTTCCGCTTTTAGTGCTACTGCAAAAACAGCTCTAGTCAAACTTTTAGGAATCTGGTTGTTGTTTGTAATTATTGTGCCAAAATCGCTACAGGCTATGGGATACTATTTTTATCCTACCCCATCTAAAATAGAAATGGAAACAGCGGTGGAACATGATTTAATACGATTAGGTGACAGTCACAACCCTAATGATGCTCATTTTAAAGCTTTAAAAGATTCAGTACTTATCGCAAATAAAGTGGACGACGTGGCTGATTTACCCTTTAACTACGCTGGATTTGTTATGTCAAAAGGAGAAGCTTTAAGTTCAAAAGTCTATAAAAAGCATCAAGATGCTTTGTATAAAGTATACGGCAAGCAAAATAATTTAGAACGTTTTTCTGCTTTTATAAATCCTTACACAGCAATTAAAAATTTATCAATGGGTTTTTCTGGCACCGATTTCAACTCTTTTTTACATTTTAAAGGCGAAGCAGAAGCATACCGTTATAAAGTCACTCAAGAAATGAACAAGTTGCAAATGGATTACATTCCGAATGAAGGAAAAGAGGGTCCCAACACGCTTTCTAGTAAATACTGGAAAGATACAAAGCCATTTCAATATGCGTCTTTGAGTGTGCAAACTGTCTTCATTAACGAATTCATATCGATAATAGCGCTCCTACTGTGGACTGTCTTGGCCATGTTCGGACTTCTAAAATTATCTACTAACTTAAAAGCTATGTAAATGTATAAATTATTATTCAAATCGTTTTTTAGATCGAATATTTTCTTGGTGAGCCTTATTTTATTAATGAGCGTTGGTGTTATTAGTATTTTAATTGGTAAGCAATATTTAATCAAACAAGAAAAAAATATTGTAGCAGCACAAAAATTTCAGGAAGAAAGTATTAAAAATAATGTAGCACATCACGGTGAAGATTTAGGTTTACTACTTTATTATCTTCGTTTTACACTAATCAAGGAGCCAATAAATATTAGTGCCATTTCCATTGGCCAGAGTGACGTTAATCCGTCACTTCAAGCCGTTACTATTAGAGCTCTTGAAGGTCAAAAATACGACGCTGATTTTGAAAACCCATCTTTGTTAATGTCTGGTAATTTAGATTTAGGTTTTGTTATCATTTATTTATTTCCGTTGGTCTTGATTGCCTTGACTTTTAACCTGTACTCTGAGGAAAAAGAACTGGGAACATGGCGAATCTTAGCATCGCAAACGGCTAACAAGTCTGGATTTTTATTTAAAAAATTACTCATTAGGATTTTGTTCGTACTTGTTTTGTTGATTACGCTGTTGGTTATTGCGATTTTAGTGCTACAAATACCTTTAAATCAGAACTTTTGGGCCCTATTTCTTCAAAGCATCGCGTACTTATTGTTTTGGAGCGCTCTGTGCTTTTGGATGGTAACACTGTTAAAAAGTTCAAGTTTTAATGCTCTTGCCCTATTGTCTGTATGGGTTTTGTTAACGATTTTATTTCCAGCAATTGTAAATAATTATGTGCTGAACAAATACCAAGTTCCAGAAGCATTAGAGGCTATGGTCGAACAGCGTGATGGTTACCATGAAAAATGGGATTTAGAAAAAAATGCCACAATGGTTGGCTTCTTAGAAAAATACCCACAGTTTAAAAGCTACCCCGTTCCCGAAGATAAATTCAGTTGGATTTGGTATTATGGTATGCAATACATGGGTGATCTTGCGGCAAAAGATACTAGTGAAGAGATGACCGATAAGATTATGTCGCGTAATACAGTTAGCGAAAAAATAGCGCTTCTCATCCCCACAATGCATGCACAATTAAGCTTTAATACCTTAGCAGGAACCGATATGATTAGTCATTTAGAATTCTTAAATGCACTAGCAGTCTTCCATGAAGATTTACGATTGAGTCTTTATACAAAAATCTTTGATGCACAATCGGCTGATACAGTAGATTGGACCAAGTACGAGGCAAAATTCTACTCCACTAAGCCCCATTTTGACTGGATGTATTTAATGTTGCCAACCCTTCTCATAACATTAATTATTAGTGCGTTTGGGGTTTTAAATCTCAGGAAATTATAAATGAAAAATGGGGCTTTTGGACCATGTATTCACACTGGTACCAAAAGCTCCATTTTCACATTAAATATGTATTTGATTATGCTAACATAGTTTGTATTACGTTCCATATTAAAACTTAAAAGATTATTAGCCGCGCTATATGGGTAGGCTTTTTTAAGCCATTTAAATTTTTATCTCCTTTGAGAATTATAAACCATTTAAGAAATATAAGATCATATAAGCTTTGGCGCTTTAATGCACCCCACGAAACGCAAAGTAAATCCAACCAGTTTGTCATTCTGCAAGAATGGCACGCACGCGTACACAACGAGCATACGTAATCAAGGTTATTGCTAGGAGCGCGGCAATCACGAACGGTGGGTTGCTTTTTATTGAGGTGTAAATTTGATTTTAAAGGAATAATATTGGTGCTTTCTGTGGTCTAGTAACGGATTTAGTTTGCGGGCACAGAATACAATTCTGCGCTAACGAACCGCTGAAACTACAGTCATTCATATCCGAGTGAAGGCAAAGCTTATAAGCAATAGATTTTTGGCCTTTTCGATCCCAAAAATTGAATTAAAAGGAGGTGGTTTGATGGATTTTGCTAAATTCTGCACAAATTGAAAAGAGAGTCAACAACACTTTTACATTCGATTGGGGAAAAAACAATAAAAACAAGGCTTAAAATGGAAGAGTATCTACAAAGATTTAATCTATTTACCAGTCAAGAAATAACACAATTCTTAGCGCTTTGTGAATACAAAACGATAAAAAAGAATGATTTTTTCTTGCAACAAGACGAAATTTGCGACAATCTATCTTATGTGGTGTCGGGGATTTTTCGGTCATTTTATTATTCGAATGCTGACGACCAAATTACCTATTGTTTTACTTTTCAAAATAGTTTACTAATGGCGTACTCGTCATTTATATCTGGAAACAAATCTCAGGAAAACTTGCAAGCTATTTCCGATTCTGAGATTATTTCGATCCCAAAAAGGAAGTTGGAAGAGTTAGCCAAGTCAAATACCAAATGGTTGGAGTTTTTAAGAATCATTGCAGAAAAAGAGTATGTTGATCTTGAGAGTTGGATTTTCAACCATCAAAAAGATAAGGCACAGCAACGTTACTTAGATTTATTAAACAAGCAACCCAAATTGATACAAGAAATACCTTTGCAACACATTGCATCCTATTTAGGAATTACCCAAAGGCATCTAAGCCGCATTAGGGCCAATATTACTTATTAGACAAATGTCCTAGTCCTACTCTTTACGTCCTTCATAAATTTGCATATAATTTTAAAACAAAAAATATATGAAAACGATAATCTTAATTGGAGCAAACGGAAAAATGGGTCAAGCAGCATTAAGCGGCTTAGGAAAACATAAAGTAATCACTGCAGGACGTTCGGCTGCTGACTACGATTTTCAAGTAGACATCACAAGTGAGGAATCATTAAGAAAATTATACAAAGATGTAGGCCATTTTGACGCCGTAGTAAATACTGTTGGAGTTTGTGAATATGCTAATTTCACTGAAATGACCGAAGAACAATGGATGACTACCATTATGAGCAAAATGATGGGGCAAATTAATCTTGTACGTATAGGTCAAGAATATATTGCTGATAAAGGTTCGTTCACGCTAATTACAGGGATTTTAAATACAAAACCAATTCCGTTTGCAATTGCCGATGCAACTACAAGTGGTGCAATAGATACTTTTGTAAAATGTGTTGCTTTTGAAATGCCTCGTGGTATTCGTATCAACTCTATAAATCCAACGGTTCTAGAAGAAGCTTGGGATGTATATGGTGAAATGATGCCTGGATTTGAACCTGTTCCTGGTAGATTAGTAGGAAAAGCTTTTGAGCGTTCAGTTGATGGTTTCATCACTGGTCAAGTACTTTTTGTTGATGCTTATTAAGCAATATTGAAAATAGAAAAAGGCGTTTGATAGTTATCCAAACGCCATTTTATGTTTTCTTTCAATTTCAGAATTAATTCAGCTGATTTTTATAATCAAAAGCAATCATACTTTGTACTCTAACTATAATTATAGAGAGGCTTTCGATCAATAATACTGCAATTTTCTAATGGACAATGCGAACTATCCCAAAGTGACAATCACTTTTCCAACAGTTCTTCCTAATTCTACCTCTCTATGTGCATTTGCCATATCTTCGAAAGCAAAAGTTTTATAAATGTTAGGTTTGATAGTTCCATTTTGTTATTTCTCATCAACAATTTTACTTGTACTAAGGTCTTTTGGCAATGAAAAAGATTCAATTTTATCACTGAAAAGAATTGGAGCATATAGCGTATTCCCTTGAATACTTATATCTGCTAAACCTTTTGGAAAAGTTCCTATTTTCTTTCTAGTTTCATCATTAACAAAAAACAAATAACTTACGGTACCACCTGTAACCAAATAACTCGCTGCGCAAATGTCTCTGACTTTGCGCCCACAATAATGAACAACAAAGCGAATTAAAAATTAAGTACGGTATTTTTAAAATCTGTAAATTGCTTATTAATTTTCAATAAAAAGCAATGAAAGAAGGCTATGTAATAAGAGACCAAACCAAAGCACATTTTATTACAGCAACTGTTGTAGATTGGGTTGATGTTTTTTCTAGAAAAATTTACAGAGACAATGTGATTGATTGCCTTAATTTTTGCGTCAAAAACAAGGGTATGATTGTATATGGCTATGTAATTATGAGCAATCATATTCATTTAGTTATTCAATCAAGTGATGGTACGTTATCGGATCTATTACGTGATTTTAAAAAATTTACAGCCAAGATTATTTTAGAACAAATTCAAACTGAGCCAGAAAGCAGGCGCGAATGGATGCTAGAACGATTCAAACTAGCGACCCAGAGTCATTCCCGTAATAAGAATTATCAGTTTTGGCAATACGGTAATCATGCTGAGGAGATTTATACGGCTAAATTTATGTGGTCAAAATTAGACTACATACACATGAATCCTGTTCGAGCAGGAGTTGTAGAAAGCGCCTCAGATTATATTTATTCGAGCGCTAGTAATTATGTATATGATAGTGGTTTAGTTCAGATAGAAAAAATGGACAATCCTATAGTCGATGTTTTGAAATCTTGGTCATTTACAAAATATAATAAGTATTAGCTACTGCAATTGTCAATAGGAATGGGCGCAAAGTCGGAGACATTTGCGCAGCGTTCACGATGTAGTTACAGTTTGAAAATTGAATTGTGAATTTTAGTTTACAACTGGTCATTTACAAAATATAATGATTATTGGCTATTGTAATTGTCAATAGGAATGGGCGCAAAGTCGGAGACATTTGCGCAGCGTTCACGATGTAGTTACAGTTTGAAAATTGAATTAGGAATTATACTTTGCGGAGCGGGGTACGAAGTCGCAAACATTTGCGTAGCGATAGCGATGCAATTGTTATTTGAAAATAGAATTGGGAATTATACTTTGCGGAGCGGGGCAAAGTCGGAGACATTTGCTCAGCGTTCCCGATAGAATTGTCGTTTTAAAATTGAATTGTGAATTTTAGTTTACAACTGGTCATTTACAAAATATAATGATTATTGGCTATTGTAATTGTCAATAGGAATGGGCGCAAAGTCGGAGACATTTGCGCAGCGTTCACGATGTAGTTACAGTTTGAAAATTGAATTAGGAATTGTACTTTGCGGAGCGGGGGACATTTGCGCAGCCTTCATGATGGAATTACCGTTTGAAAATTGAATTAACAATTATACTTTGCGGAGCGGGATTATACTTTGCGGAGCGAGGAGTTCACGATGTAGTTACAGTTTGAAAATTGAATTAGGAATTATACTTTGCGGAGCGGGAATTTTCGTTTGAAAATTGAATTGTGAATTATACTTTGCGGAGCGGGATAATATTTTTCTATATCCATTTTTTTTATAATTGCCACTAACGTCAGACTGTGTCTAAAATCAAAAAAAACCTCCTGAGAATCGGTTGTATGAAATTTTTCTCCGAGAGGTATCCGAATACCTTTTCTTTTTAACTTAGTTTTTTCACGGACTGACGTTTGGTCGCTTGGCGATGTGGCGGACTAAGCAAGCGTAATCTTTCGGTTAATGACTAATTTTCCAAGTACAAACCCATCTTCAAATTAAGCCTAATCCCGCCATATTGCCAAACGACGGTTGGCAGTAGGCTTTTATTCTTGTGTAGTTAAACTTTTGATTTCTTTGGTATCAAAAAAAATCTGCATTTCTGATATTGCAGTAAAAGGATTTTCAAAGTCTAAACTTTTTAGCTTTTTTGCATTAATAATTGCATTGCTTAAATTCGATTTAAGTTTTAAATAAATATCGTCATCTTGTTTTGTGAAGTATGAAAGGGTTTTTTCATAATTCGGCAAATATTTTTTCAATTCTTTAGTAGCACCGTCACAATTGTCAAAATATTTTGATGTTGCTTGAAAATGTAATAATATCCAATATTCTAAACAAGGATTATTGATAATTATGTATATGTTTTCAAAACGTTTTTCGATATCTATATAGTATTTTTTGAATTCTTGCAAAGCAGTTTCTTTTCCTTTTTTTGCTTTGCGTGTTTCACTAATTATAACGTCAAAATCTATAATCCAAAATACTTTGTCATAGTCATTTGAGAGCTCAATAACTTTTGTATATTGGTCTATAAGTTTTTTTCTTTGAGGAATTTCGGGTTTTAAATCAACACTAATTTGTCTTTCATTCCTTTTTAACATTTGTATATACCAAAATTCACATTCGCCATCAACAACAAATGCAAATTTTGGTTTACTCTTTAAAGGAATATTTCTATTTTTTCTCATTAGTAATTTCAATATAATAGTCTCCCAAATTTGGAACTCCACCCAGTTTTCCTATTTTGTATGCATTGTAAATATTACTTGTATCTCTTATTACAGAACTGTCAAAATCTGTCAATGAATATAATTCAGTTTCACAATTTTCATTTTTATCTGTAAACCAAATAGCATCATTTCTGAATATATCTTTATTGTTTAAAATTTCTCTATTATGAGTTGTAGCAATAATTTGGGATTTTTTTGAATTTACTAAAAAGGAAAGTAAAAAATGGACAAATAAATCAGGATGAAGTGATGCTTCAAGTTCATCAATCGGAAAAGCAACCGAGTTTTTAATTAATAAACTTAAAATACCAGCAAAGCCATAATATCTTTTTGTCCCTTGTGATTCTGAATCAAAAGGTAAGGTGTATTTTTTGTGGTTTACTAAATGTTCAAATTCTAATTTTATAGAAGTAATTTTACCCCGATTCTTTATTTCATCTAGTTTGTCACTTGAAGCTTTTACTCTTTTCTCTAAAAACTCAATTAATCCATCAGGAATATCTTCTTCTTCCTCTTCAATTAGAATATTTGAAATATTGAAATCAGCTTTTTTAAGAATATTTACAACATCATCTTTTGTTATTTCGGAATTGTTTATCCTAGATGTTACATATCCATCAAGTTCAGTTTTTGTTAAAATCAGTGGTTTTAGATATTTTGAAAACCAATCCGTTGCATCTTTTAATTCCTTTGAATTAATATTAGTTTTAAGGAATCCACCTAAAACAGTATTGTTCCAAAGTGTATTTGATTCTAAAGTTTTCTCAAAAGTTTTATCTTTCTTTATTTTACTACCAAAAGAAATCTCTGTAAATTGATTATCAATATCAGTTGTTCTTTTAAAAACATTAGATTTTGTTGGATTATAATGATTTAATATTTCTTTAATTATTGCCTTTTGATTAAATTCAACTTCATAGAAATATCGTATTTCGTTTTGAATGAATTCAATAGAAATTATTGTATTAAGATTTGTTGATGTTTTGTCTAATAAAAAAGGCTTAAATTCTAGAGGTTCTGTTTTTTTTTCTTCGGGCTCTAAAACTAAATCTCTTAAAAATTCGAGAGCATTAAGAATAGTAGTTTTTCCTGATGCATTAGCACCATATATCAATCCTAACTTCAATAATCTTAATCCATTAGTTTGTATAACGTAATAATCTTCAAGCTGACTCGATTTGTCTGCCTCAAAAGAAAGTGTTTGTTTTTCTTTTATAGAGCCAAAATTTTGAATGCTAAAATTAACTATCATTTTAATTGAAATTTGTAATTCATTTACAAAAATACGATTAAAAAATATTAATAAAATTTATTTTAACTATAATTTTGTAAATGAACTGCAAAATTTGATTGTTTACGCAGTTTTTTAAGCTTACTGCCAACTCGTTTATATGTATCATAAAACCATACTAAGCCACCCAATTATAGGTGCAGTATGTATCACAACTATGAAACTTCATTCATTATGCTAATGTAAGATAAAACAATGAAAAAAATTACATATAAAATGTGCAAAGAAAAGTTATGTAAAAAAAATAATCCTCGCATCCCCAAAACCCCTAGCCCAGACCTGCCTGCCGGCAGGCAGGTAGAAGTGGAGCTCTTTTTAATCTTGCCTTTTTCGGCAAGATTAAAAAAGCGGGAACGCATAGCTGGAAATAGCTCCAAAAATAACTACTATCTTCAAACTATAACCCAAAAATAAAAGAGCTTTTGGACCATGTATTCACATTGGTCGCAAAAGCTCCATTTTCAAATTAAATATTGTATTACTTATGCAAGCATAGTCATTTTATTCACTGCAAATTCGGCAATAGCATCTTTGGCCGCAGTTTGGAACGCTACGTAATGAGGCGTGGCAGCGTGTAAAGTAAGTGCCTCTGCATCTTTCCAGTTCTCATACATTGTAAATGTATTGGCGTCGTCATTGTCTTGAAGGCAGTTGTAGTTGATACAACCCGCTTCTTGAACACTACTGGCAACTAGTTTTAGTAATTCAGTTTTAACCAATTCTCTTTTTTCTTCTTTGGCTACAATTTTGGCCACAACCGTTATTTTGCTCATGATTTGTCTCTTTTTATGGTAACAAAATTACAGCTTTAGGTTGGCTTTGCTGCCTAATTTAACGTTCTGTTATTGTTTGTGGTGGAATCTTTTTGTTGCCAATACATAAAAAACCTTCTAGAACAGTTTCACCTCTTGCTTTTTCTGTTTCCAAGAAGGCATGGGTTTTACGGAGGTTTTCGGTGTTGATGGTTCTAAAATTCTCAATAAATACGAAAATATGACAATGCAGCATTTTAAAAGAGCTGATGTTCGATTTAATGTTAGATAATCCTATAAAACAACAAACCCAATTGCGTTACACAATCAGGTTTGTTTGTTTATATAAATGCCTCGATTACTACAAATCGAAACCTAATTTCAGGCTTAATTTATTAGAAACAATTGATTGGAAGTGCAACTTTACAGCAAAAATTAGAATTTCTCTGGACGAGCACTATCTTGATGGAGCGACAAACAAGTAAGGAAAATAATAAAGGGAATAGTAGTTTTGAACTATTGATTTTTTTTAGGGATAGAAAAGGTAAAAGTACTACCTAAACCGAGTTCGCTTTCTACTGAAATATGTCCTTGGTGGTAGTCAATAAAATCTTTGCATAAAATAAGACCAAGTCCGGTGCCTACCTCGTTATTGGTTCCTACGGTAGAGTAGGTGCTGTCTATCTCGAAAAGTTTAGAAAGATTTTGTTTATTAATTCCGATGCCACTATCAGCTATTGCTACATCAAATTCATTCTGTTTTTCACTACTACGAATACTTAGTTGACCCTGGTTAGGAGTGAATTTAATAGCATTAGAAATCAAGTTTCGCAAGGTAGCTTCGATCATCGATTGATCTACATATTGTTCCTTCTCTAAGTTCAAATCTAGTGTGATGGTAATGTTTTTTTGCTCCGTCAAGGTTCTAAAGAGTACCAAGGTTTCCTTTATTAAATCATCGATTTTAACCATCTTAGGTTGAAATGCAATTCGGCCCGTTTGAGAGCGAGTCCACTCCATTAAATTGGTGAGCAAGTTCATGGCATGATGCGAAGAGCTGTTTATTATTTCGGCATATTCTAGGATTCCGTTATAGTTGTTTTCTTGAACTTCCATCTTTAGCAAATCAGTTAAACCAATTATACCATTGAATGGACTTCGCAAATCATGTGCAATTATCGAGAAAAATTTATCCTTGGTGGCATTAAGTTCTTTTAGTGATTCTTGGTTTTCAATAAGTTTTTGTTCTGCTTCTTTTTGAATCGAAATGTCATTTATGGATGAAATCATGCACTGCTCGTCATTGATTGTAATGATTTGGGCGGTTATCAAACCGGAGAAAAAGTCACCATTTGCTTTTTTAAATACATATTCGTGGTTTTTTACCATCTTGTTTTTTAAGAGCTCAGCGATGAATTGGTTGCGGTCACTAACTTCTTTCCATAAATTCAAATCACTGGCTTGACGACCAATCAAATCGGTTGGTTTGTAGCCTGCAATTTCCTCAACACTTTTGTTTACTTCAAATACTTTACCATTGGTAATATTTGATAAAACAGTGATGAAAGGGGTTGTGTGAAATGCTTTCGAAAATTTATTTTCTTGAGTATTGAGATCCGTAATTAACCGCTTGTTGTACATAAGCGATATGCTGTAGGCAAGAAAAATAACGATAATTTGCCAACTCAGTATAAAAAGCGATTCGGTAGAATCACCTTTAAAGAAATCGTCATTATTATTTTGATTTCTTGCTAAATAAAGCAGTCTGGACAATTGAATGCCAGCTATCAGTATAAATATAATCCCGATGTTCCTTGTAATTTCTTTAGTATCATCCGATACTTTCTTGAGCATAAGGTATGCAATTTGCGTAGCTAGTACGACATATACAGAAGCAAGATTGATCATTCTGAAATACAAACTAGGTTTTTGGAAAGTAAAGTAGCTATGTATTAGAATAAAGAGCGTTAAAAGTACAATATTATGAATTTGATTACTTTTCCTATTCGAAAATTTCTCAAAGCCAACCAATAAAACCACGCAAGAGGAAACAATTAAAAGATTACCTACCGGAATTGAAAGCCAATCAGGAATTAGTGTTCGAAGAAAAACTAATATGTTACCCACAGCACTCATTATAAAGCTAAATAGAATTAATTGCGTTCCTGGAAATCTTTTTTTAATTTGGAGGTAGGTCAAAATCATTAATATCAGATTGATAATATTAATGAGAACAATGCTTAAGTAAGTAGTGCGAATATCAATAGGAAACATAGGTTAGCTTAATATTTAAAGTACTGCAATTAGAAACAGTGCATTGTAATTGATTATGAAACGCAGCAGCAATGAAAATTAGTTGTAAGTACAAATGTACTAAAATGTTACTGAAACTATGAGGATTTTAGATAAATGTAGCTTTTTTAGCATTGAATATCAGCGCTTATAGACCAATTTTCATTTTATGACTATATACACTGAGACAACTATCTATTTAATTTAGTCTATGATAAGAATTTGAAAATCTAGAAACCAATGAAAATCTAAGGTTTTCATAATAGCTTTGCATTTTTAAATAGAAAGAAGCTAATCTGTTCGCTGGCATGAGCTATTAGTACCAGGTGGTAGTAGTGGAGTCCGAAAAATTGATTTCTTCTTGTTTAGATTATCTACTCTTTTTGCTTAATCCCTACCTATTGAACTTGATCCATATTGACAATAGAAAGGGATAATTTGAAAATGAAAAAAGCTGCAAAAAATTTGCAGCTTTTTTTAGTGGGGAGAGTAGGATTCGAACCTACGAAGACGTAGTCAGCAGATTTACAGTCTGCCCTCGTTGGCCGCTTGAGTATCTCCCCGAGGCCTTTGATAACAACGTTTGTTGTTGTTGTTAGCGGTGGCAAATATAGTAACAGTTTTCGTTTCTGCAAATTAATTTCGCACTTAATTTTGGATTATTTTTTAATCTCTTGGTATTGAATAAAATAAAAAAATCTCCACGAGGGAGATTTTTTATTTTGTTCTAAAAGAACTATTTTTTTGCTAGTAATTCAAGAATTTTAGCTCTTAATTCAGGACCTCTTAAGTCGCGTGCTACTACTTTTCCAGATGCATCTAAAATAAATGTCGCGGGAATTGCTTCTACTTTATATTGAGCCGCAATAGGATCTTCCCAAAACTTTAGATTTGAAACTTGCGTCCAAGTAAGATTGTCTTTAGCAATTGCTTCTTTCCATTTTGATTTATCCTTATCTAAAGAAACACCAATGATGTTAAGACCTTTTGAATGCAATTCTTTATAAATCGCTACAACATTTGGGTTTTCTTGTCTACATGGTGCACACCATGATGCCCAAAAATCGACTACTGTAACTTTTCCTAAACTTTCCTTAAGTGAAATTACTTTACCTTCAGGGTTAGGAGCAGAAAAATCAGTACTTCATTTAGCGTCACCATTAGAAGGAGCAGTTGCTCCAACTGAAGGCGCTTTAATTTCAGCAAGTTTTGTTTTTACGGCTTTACCTGGTTTCGTATTTTTAATAGTTTCATCTAAACCATTGTAAATCGTTTCCATTTTCTTTACATCAGTAGATGGATCCATTAATAATCCTTGAACAATCAAAGCGGTAATGAAAGATTTTGGGTGATTTTCAGCGTATGAAAGGTACTTTGCTTTAGAAGCAGTTCCTACTTCTTCTTGAATAGAAGTGTACTCTTTCATTAATTTATTAATTACAACCGTATCGTTAGTTTGTTGTGCAGCAGTCATTGCTTGCATGTTACTCTTTTGAAAAGTCATTAGTTTCTTTTGAACAACTTTAATCTCGTCGTTAAATTTAACGTACTCATCATTGTTGTAAGTTCCTGAAACTTTTGTGTTTTGAATACTATCTTTATCAATAACGATAGCAATTTCTCCACTTTCTAAAATAAAAGGCACTTTTGAAGCAGCAGCTTCTAATTGAATAGTATAAAATGCAGGTTCAGTAACTTTACCTTTGATTTCAAATTTACCGTTTTCAACTTTTACGGTATCAACAGCAACAAAGCCCATTCCTGATTCGTCTTGCTTTTCTAAGATAATCGTTTTACCGTTTTCAACACCTTTTGCTGTACCAGAAATGATGTATTCATCTTTTCCAACTTTGCTGCAAGAGATTAGAACAACAGCTGCAGAAAGTAATAAAATTATTTTTTTCATTATAAATGAGTTAATTGAGTTAAGTCGCAAAAGTATTTAAAATATTATTGCTTTAACAATTTTCTGAGCTAAAATTTTGTTATTATTTGCTATTTTTTTTAGATTTTTTATCAACTGTGGCGTCTGTTTTCTTTGATACTACTAAATACACTTTAATGCCGTTAATTTAGTAGTGATTCTGCTTTTTTAGATTGCTTACGCTAAGCATGATTGAGACCAAAATATATTTTTTTGGACTAAGGTGTTTAAAGAGTTGATTATCATTTCGTAGGAAAGCAAAAGTGCTATTCAATAATCTGTTGTAAATAGTATGGTATCGAAGTGTTATAAAGCTGCAGTAAAACCACAAACGCAGTAGGGTAGGGCTATTTGCTAAAAAGGGAGCATTGGATAACGAACTGCTGGTAGAATGATAATCCTACTACTTTTAGTTGGAAACTGTTTCAAAGATGAAAACAGTTACGGTTTTTGTGTAAACAAAAAAAAAAGCACTCGGTTAAGAGTGCTATGATGTTTTAAATCTAATCTTGGTTGGTTGTTTTTCTCCAAGTAAAAGAATTTAAGATATGTCTTTTAGCAAAACGCCCTGGTGAATCAGCGTTAACCATTTTCACGTAAGTTGCTTTAGGTACACTAATGTATTCGTAAACACTTCCGTTAGAAAAGTTTATAATTAATCTACCTTCAACAAATTTATAATCAGTAATGGTTGCAGTACTAATTGTCTCTGTATATTCAGGTAAATTTTGTTTGATCGTTTCTGGATTGATGCTAACTAAAAAATGGTAAGCTTCAATAATTTTTTTACTGTTTTCTTCAGCAGCTTTTAAACCAGCTTCGTCACCTTGAAATTTATCAGGATGCGATTCTTTCATCGCATTGCGATAAATGGTTTTTAAATCTTTTAATTCTGCAGTTTTGTCTACGTTCAGCAGTTTGCGGTATTCAACTATTTTTTTCATAAATAAGGTAACTACTTGTCTTTTAATTAGAAAATTATTCTACTAATTTTAAAAAACAACAATTTTTTGCAAAGGTACACTTTTTTTTAAGCTTTTAGTTGGTCGGTAAAAAAAAAATGGAAAATCACTATTTTAACCCTATTGCTTAGCTATTAAAAGGGGTTATTGCTGTGGTTTATGATTTGCTTTGTCAAAGTTTTTAGACTTTTTAGGATACTTGTTGTGGCTAATATCGCTTGGATTTTCAATGACAGATTTAATTGTTACTAAATCGCCTAAAACGTGTTTTGCTACAACCATCTTGTAATCTAAAAGATAAACACCACAAAAAAAGTTGTTGTTTTCATCTTTCTCGATTATTCCGGTATAAACTCCTTTTTGTAACATTTTTTCGTCTGAAGTTTTTGTCATGATTTTTATTTTTGAGATTAAAACGGCAAAGTTAGTCATTTATTCGTTGTTTTCTATTTTCTATAATCTGATTATATTTGTACATGGAAAAAAATATAAAACCTGCACCTAATGCTTTTAAGAATACTTTTTGTGTTTTTGAAGAAGTTGACAGTAGTAGAATTAAAGGCCTAAAAGCGCAATTCACTAGCAAGGCAGGTAGTACCTATTATTATACTGATAAAGGAATGTATCGTTTGTCACACCATTGGGGACGTTTGGCTAATAGCAAATGGAGATTAATTGCTTTGGATATTCCGTCAGCCTCTAAAACCAAGTTAGGCTTTGCTCTTTGGGAGTCATTTTATCCTGATAATGCTATTGAAAAACTGTACTATTTAGCTGCGGATTATGAAAACCGAACTGTTACTTACGAGCATAAAAACAACCCAAAATTTGATCAAAAGGCAATTGTAAGAACTAGTTTTGAAACGACTAAGATAATTAAGCAAATTCGAAATTTATTTGAACTAACCTCCTGGGCCAAGCATTATGACTATGAAGATTTAGATGTGCTACGTAAAACGATCATCGATCAATTAATTTTTACCGAGAAAAGCTTGGAAGAAATTAAAAGTAGTTTGCCAACTTAATTAAAATCAGCGATTAACCTAAGATCATCAATCGTAATTGGTTTTGACATATATCCCACAATATTCGGATTATTTTTAGCCTTTAATTTGTCTTCTATTGCAATTGAGGAACTCGAAATATAGATGATAAGGCGCTGTGGTATGCTCTCTTTTATTAAAGCTATTTCTTCCATAAAGCCCCAACCGTCCATTACTGGCATTTCGATATCAAGCAATAAAATATCAGGTAATGTGTCTTTATTCGAAATCGCATCTTTCAAAGCATTGATAGCTTCTTTTCCATTAGAAAAAGTTGTTGTAGCGCTGAAAATAGCCGATTTATCGATTATTTTTTTAATTATTGTCTTGTAAATTAGATCGTCATCTACGACCCATATTTTCTTTTGGTTCATGCTAGTTGTATTTTAAAAGTAGTTCCTTCCCCTAATGTGCTTTCCACTGTCACAGTACCTCCCATAGCCTCGATTTGGTTTTTGGTTATAAATAATCCAATACCTTTTGAATCCACGTTGTCTGTGAATGTTTTATACATACCAAATATTTTATTTCCATTGCGATTCAGGTCAATACCAATTCCGTTGTCACGAATAGTGATATACTTTTTCCCATCTTCACAGGAGTACGTTATGTTTACTTCACTTTGACGGTTTTTATCACAATATCGAACAGCATTTGAGATCATATTGTACAGTATGCTTTCTAAATAAGCAGGGTTGTATTGAATTTCAATATCTTCAGAAACATTGGAAATGATAGCTATTTTGTTAGTTCTTATTTCGTTGCGTAATACGGTTAATGTGTTGTCTAAATGAGGTTTAAGCTTAATATTCTCAACTAGTAAATTTAAATTAGTTTGTATATTAACTACTTCGTTTAAGTTGTAAAGCGTATCGTTGAGTGCATTACTTACTTGTTTAAGCAGCTCAATTAGTTCATCTTTTTCCTCTGTTGTTTCTGCATGCAGAATTAAATCTGTCAATGAGGTGATGTTACTTGTATGAGAGCGCAAGTTGTGCGAAACAATATATGAAAAATTGAGCAAACGTTTATTTTGTTCACTTACAAGATTAAACGAGCTTTTTAAATCACTTTCGATTTCCTTTGTTTTGGTAATATCGATCATAATACCTCTTAAATTTTGTAACTTCCCGTTGGCATTGAAACTAAGGTTGACGATATCCCTGAGCCAAATAATACTACCATTTTTAGCAATCATACGGTATTCAAAATCATGATCCATGTTGGCGGCTGTTTGCGCCATACAAAAACTAAGCACAAATTCTTTGTCTTCTTTATAAATGTGATCTACCCAAAACGTTTTTGATGAAAGCCATTCTTCGCTTGTGTAGCCTAAAATTGCTTCTACTTTCTTACTGATAAAAGTAAAGTTTACATCTGCATCTGTTTCCCAAACGATCCCATCGATAGTATTTATTAAAGATTGTACTTTTTGTTGAGAATTACTTATTTCCTTCTCAGCATTCTTGCGCTCAGTAACGTCTTCAGTAGTTACAATGGTTTTTTCTAAACTGTTTTCATACCCTTCAATCACATTCCATTTATAGGTAATGTAACGTAAGGTATTGGTTTTATCAATGATACTGGTGTCTATTTCAAACCTTTGTTTGCTTGTTGCGATTGCAACTAATAATTTTATAAAATGATCTGATTCAATTGTGTGTAGGTTGTTCTTTCTAAATTCAATTAATTGTTCTTTAGATTGAACTTGATAAAGAGTTAGACAAGCCTTGTTTACGTGATTTATTTTGATCAGATTTCTTATTTTTTCGAGGATTAACGAGTGGTTGGATAAGAATATCGTAATATCATTCTCCGATTTATTAACAAGCCCTAGCAATTCCAATTCGATTTTTACATTCGAGTAATCTTCTTCTTTGATTGGCAAGGGAGAATCGTCAAAAAGTGCTTTGAAATGATTTTCGTTTCTTTTGATTGTATTTTCATTTGCTTTTCTAGCGCTTATGTTTTCGATAATTGCAATTGCACTAATTTGTTTTTTATCCTGGTTTAAAAGAGGAGTGACATTTAAATTTCCCCAAACAATATTTCCATCTTTCGATAAGTATCTTTTTTCTAAGGTATAGGCATCAATTTCGCCTTCTTTTAATTTTTTTACATTCTTGATGTCTTCAGTGAGGTCATCAATGTGAGTGATAGCTTGAAATGTGTTTAATTTCATTTCTTCTTGTGTGTATCCAAGCATTTTGCAGAAGTAGCTGTTAACTTCAATAAATCGGCCAGTTTTAATATCTACATTAGCTATACCTACTGCTGCTTGATCAAAAATAGTTTTAAATTTAATTTCGTTATCTCTAATATTCAAGGCTTGTTCTTCTACTAATATTTTTAACTGCGTCGCTCGATTTAAAAGTAAAATAGTAAGCATTGCAAATACTAGCGCTAGAAGCAGTCCTAAAAATAGGCTAACAATTAAATTAATTAGCAAACGATTCATTTGTTTGTCAATTAAATAGATATCCCATTGTCCCTCAGGAATACTCCTTTTTACAAAATTATCATCTGTGAATTTGGTTTTTTGAAGCACAAAAAGATCTGTTTTACCTGTGCGATAATTTTTCTTGGATAATTGAAATTCATATTTTGTAGTATCAATAATGTTTACCCCAGCGGCAATAAAAAATTTATCTAATTTAATTATTACAGCTGAAAAGCCCCAAAATTTCCCTTTAATGTAAACCGGTAATCTACCTACGATAGCTCTGCCGCCTTGCCTAAGAACAAGAGGTCCTGAAAAAACCATTTTATTGAATTTCATGGATTTTAGCGCATCTTCCTTTGTGTCGACTGTCTTAAGAATGTTTAAATTCATAGCAGCTTCATTTCCTTTAGCAGGGAAGGTGTATTTGACTATTCCGTTTGGAACAAGTTGTACAGCACTTAAACTCGCATTTGAATTCAATAATTTTTGGGCTATTCCTTCAAAATCCTCAGGCACGCCGTCATCACCTATAGTAAGAGCGAGCGTTAATGTACTTATATAGGCATTTTTTAAAGATTGCTCAATATTTTGATTGATAACCTCTAGTGTATTAGCTCTTTTGGTTTTTTTTATTTCTTTTTCAATAGTGAATTGTCGCACTGCCGTTAAAGAAAAAATGGTTGCAAGCACTATAAATACAATTAATCCAATAAACTTAGGATTAACGATGTACCAATATAGGATTTTGGACCAATTAGTTTGTACTCTCATCAATTGCCAAGTTTGCGGTTTGCGTTATTGTTCTTACCAAAATAAAGGTAAGAAAATCATTTAAGATAGAATTCAGTTTTGCAAAAAAAATACTAAATGATTGCACTATTTAGATATTTATAAATATTTAGTATTGATTACTACTAATCCTATAATCATTTTCTGTAAAATAGTTTACTATAGTCATTTGTAGAATCTGCGCCCTATTTGTTACTATTGTTGGATAAAAAAAACGAACTTTGCATCAAATTATGTGCATATAACTGCTGCCTTTTCGAGGTGGCTTTAAAACGCCAATAAAGTACCACAGTATGAGTAGAAATAATGAAAGAAATATAAAGAAGCACAATGATAAACTGCACAAGGCACAAGACAAAGCCAAGCAGGCAGAAAGAGTCCGAAAGGAAAAACTGAAAGAAATTGTGAAAAAATTTAATGATACCAAAACTTCAGATCAATAAATAAACCAGCTATGAAGCAAGAGGATAACTACGCCTTACTTAAGGCCAATGTACAAGAAATCATTGATTTGATTGTTGCCAAGGATGCAACAGAAGCTAATGCTAAACTAGTGGAAGTGAGCGAACAATTGGATGATATTTTAGATCATTCGGATGATGATGATGATTTAGTAGAGCTGAGTAAGTACCAAGTTTTACTCAATCAATTGCATCAAAAAATTGTTGCTTTAAACGGTTAATTCCAACTATATGACAACTCCTTGTTATTGCGGATCAGGCGTTACTTTTGATTTATGCTGCCAACCCTATATTTCAGGACAGGCAGCGGCACCTACTGCCGAGAAATTGATGCGCTCTCGATACAGCGCGTATGCGACCCACCAAGCTGATTACCTTGTTGCTACTACGCATAAGTCAGCACAAACAAGCAATTTAAAACAAGATTCATTGCAATGGGCTATTGCGAACCAATGGCAAAAATTAGAAGTTTTGACTGCAAGTACTACCGTTGTAGAATTTAGAGCCTATTATATCGATGCTTCTAAAAATCCGCAAATACATCATGAACGCTCTACATTTGTTCAAGAGGATGGATTGTGGTACTACGTTGATGGGACTTTTTATTAATTAAGTCGTCTAGCACTACCTTATTATGTTTTTACCGCCTTTTTCGCGTGAGTGATGGCAGCGGAAATCCCGTGCTTTTTTAGCACGGATTGGGAGTGGACAGCACGACCTCGTTGATTCGGCTTATCCGCTGAAACGAATGGTTGTGAACGAGGGCACGCCCAAATGGTTTGTACCTTAAAAACTTGTTTTAACTAAAAATTAATAATCGTTTTTTGAGAACCGCTTTAAAAAGACCTAATTTTATAATTATGAAAAACGATTATAAAAAAGGATTTTATTTTAAGCAATATGAGGCGCCGTTTCAGTCTCCTTTTGATCGGCTTTTTGGAATTTTTAAAGAGCTAATCACCCATACCTCAGGGGATTTTGATGAGGCAATTGATTGGTTGCGTGAACTAGATAAGGAGTATAAATTGACCGATGCTAACTATACCATCGAGGACTTTATTGAAGATTTAAAGAAGAAAGGCTACATTAAAGACGAGGTCAGAGAAGATGGAAGTGGAGGTTTAGGAATTACCGCTAAAACAGAAAGAGCGATACGTCAGGCTGCTTTAGACCAAATTTTTGGCAATTTAAAGCGCTCCGGAAATGGGAATCATAAAACCAAGCACGCAGGTAACGGCGATGAGCACACGGGAGAGTTTAGAGAATTTCATTTTGGTGATGGTCTTGAACGCATTTCCTTGACAGAGAGTTTGCGAAATGCTCAAATTAATAACGGTGTGGCTGATTTTATGCTGACTGAGAATGATTTGGTTGTTGAAGATACGCAATACAAAGCCCAAATGAGTACGGTGCTCATGATCGATATTAGCCACAGTATGATTTTGTATGGTGAAGACCGAATTACGCCTGCGAAAAAAGTAGCGATGGCACTTGCGGAACTTATTACGACCCGTTACCCTAAGGATACACTCGATATTTTGGTTTTTGGGAACGACGCTTGGCCTATTGCCATTAAGGATTTACCGTATTTAAAAGTGGGTCCGTTTCACACGAACACTGTGGCTGGATTGCAATTAGCCATGGATTTATTGCGTAGAAAACGAAATACCAACAAGCAGATTTTTATGATTACGGATGGTAAGCCGAGCTGTGTGCGCGAAAAAGACGGTTCCTATTATATGAACAGTAACGGCCTCGACGAGTACATCGTAGATAAGTGCTATACGCAGGCACAGCAAGCTAGGAAGTTGCATATTCCTATAACGACCTTTATGATTGCAAATGATCCTTATTTGCAAAAATTTGTCAATAAATTTACCGAAGCCAATCAAGGGAAAGCATTTTACACGGGATTGAAAGGTCTTGGAGAGATGATTTTTGAAGATTACGAAAGTAACCGTAAAAAGAGAATTAAATAATAGTAAAAGAGCGATACAATTAGTCTGATAGTAAAATAGACTACAAATTTGCCCCTGAGGCACTAAATTAAAAACATGAAAATAGAAAACATAAAAACTTTAGGCGAATTAAAAGCCGCAGGTTACCAATCTCAAAGTATTAAAGAAGAATTACGCAACAATCTTAGAGATAAAATTAAATCAGGGAAACCTACATTCGAAGGAGTTCATGGTTTTGAAAACACCGTGATTCCGGAGTTAGAGCGTGCTATTTTATCGCGTCACAATATTAATTTATTGGGTTTGCGTGGTCAAGCCAAAACGAGATTGGCCCGCAAGATGATTGAGTTATTAGACGAATACATTCCGTTTGTGACCGGTTCAGAGATTAATGACGATCCGTTTCATCCTATTTCTCGCTTTGCCAAAGACTTGATTGCGGAGCAGGGTGATGCAACACCAATCTCGTGGTTGCACCGTTCCGACCGCTTTTTTGAAAAATTAGCGACTCCTGATGTTACTGTAGCTGATTTAATTGGGGATATTGATCCCATTAAAGCAGCGAATTTAAAGTTATCGTATGCTGATGACCGGGTGATTCATTTTGGAATGATTCCGCGTGCCAATCGCAGCATTTTTGTAATCAATGAACTTCCGGATTTACAAGCGAGAATCCAAGTTGCTTTGTTTAATATTTTGCAAGAAGGAGATATTCAAATTCGTGGTTTTAAATTGCGTATGCCGTTAGACATGCAGTTTGTATTTACAGCTAACCCTGAGGATTATACTAACCGTGGAAGTATTGTTACGCCATTAAAAGACCGTATCGGTTCTCAAATTCTTACGCATTATCCAGAGACAGTTGCGATTGCAAGAACTATTACGTCTCAAGAGGCTAAGTTAGATCCATCGCAAAGTGACACTGTTTACGTGCCATCATTAGCTAAGGATTTGCTGGAGCAAATCAGTTTTGAAGCTCGTGATAGCGAGTATATCGATAATAAAAGTGGTGTGAGTGCGCGTATGAGTATCACGGCCTATGAAAATTTATTGAGTACAGCTGAACGTCGTGCATTGAAGGCAGGAGTAGATAAAACTACCGTTCGTTTATCCGATTTTATGGGAATTATTCCTGCTATTACTGGTAAAGTGGAGTTGGTGTATGAAGGAGAGCAGGAGGGAGCTGCCTTTGTAGCACAGAATCTTATTGGATCAGCGATTCATACTTTTTTCCCAGGATATTTTCCTAAGATTGAAAAATTAGAAAAGCCGAATGAAAAAACAGCATATTCCGATTTAATAGAATGGTTTTTTGCTGAAAGCGGATTTGAATTGTTAGACGATAGCTCTGATGAAGAATACGAGCGCATTTTAGGTGCGATTGTACCCTTAGAGATTTTAATCAAAAAGTACCAACCTGAATTGCCTAAAGAAGATCGATTTTTCATGAAAGAATTTATTTTGTGGGCACTAGTTGAATACAATAAATTAAGTAAAGACAGAATTTCTGAAGGATATCAGTTTAAAGACATCTACGGAAGTTATATTAGTAAATTGTAACCCATTAAAGTTGCTTTTAAAAAGGATTCAGATTCATTTTTGGATCCTTTTTTTATGCAAATGCTTTCTTTGTACTAACTATATTTAGCAAACAGTCCTTTCTAATTCTTTTTCGTCTACCTTGCCCTGTTGGCATCACTTTCGGCCAACGGAAATTCCATGGAAAACAGCTTTGAAGCTTTGATTGCCTCTTATTTAGAGAATAAGGTAGGGATATGCGAACATTTTTTAAGCGATGAGCTAGCCAATAATTTAAAGAAACACCTAATAACCTTACAAAAGCAAGATTTGCTAGTCGAAGCTGGCACTGGGAATTCGAATGTCATTGCGTATGATAGTGCGGTGCGAAGTGATTCGATTTATTGGTTGGATAAAAACCACAATAACGAATTCGAAAATGCTTTTTTTGTCCAAATTGAAGCTTTTATTGCCTATTTAAATGAGAGCTGTTATACCGGAATTACGGGTTATGAATTTCATTATTCGTTATATGAAAAGGGAGATTTTTACTTAAAGCATTTGGATCAATTTCAAACCAACTCTAGCCGAAAATATTCGATGATCAGTTATTTAAATCAAGATTGGAAACCAGCAGATGGTGGCCAATTGCTGATTCATCAATTAAACAACAACCAGATGATTGCTCCCACACAGGGGAAGACCGTTTTTTTTAAAAGTGATGAATTAGTTCATGAAGTTTTAGTAACCCAAGCGACTCGTATGAGTATCACGGGCTGGCTAAAATGTGACTAATACTATGAAAGACGCTAGGTTAGTGAATCGTTTCTAATTGCAAGTACAGGCGATTCAATTCGCTTTCTAGGTCGTCAATTTCTTTTTTCAAGACTATTAAGGCATTTTGGGCTGCACTAATTTGATCAGATTTAGCTTCTTCGGATCGAAATATTTTGAATTTTTTGGTTGCTGTTAAATCGGCATCCGCAGCGGTGAGTTCTCTTTTCTTTTCGATCAGTAAGGCTTTAACCTCAACCAATCGGTTGTTAATAGAATCTTTTTTAAAAGTTTTGTTGTTTTCTGCAGCTATTTTATTTTGAATTTCATCCTGAATGCGTTGCTCAATGTCGGCTTTTTGCTCCACTTGTACTTTTTCGTTGGCAAGTTCAGTTTGGCGGTTTTTTTCTTCTATAATGCTTCTTCTATTATTCTGAATAATAGTAAGTACAACAATAAATAACATGATAGCAACAAACGCTACGACTAAAACAAAATGACTTTTTTTGAGTCCTAGGATAGATCTGGCTTCTGTAATTACAGGAGAACTTGTCGCTTGCAATGGCTTAATGGGAGGGGGAACAACCTGAAACAGAAATTGTAATTCTGCCATTTCTCCAGCGTATTTCCATTCATCCATGCCATTGTACCACACTAAAGTCGCTCGGCTTATATCCTGCAACTTCAATTCTTCAATCGTAAATGGACCTCCATTTTCATTTCCGTTGTTTATATAGTAGGATATCATTCTCTTTGCTGTTACTCTAAAATTGTACTGCGTAAAATTACAACAAAAAAATATTTTTTAACAACTTGCTTAACTTCGTTTTATAGCATTTTATAGTATACTTTTGTTATGAAATTTCCATTTAAGAAGTCAGATGAATCAATTTGGCTTTGCAAAATGGCTCCACTCAAACTTCCTTCTAATAACAGTTGTGCGGCTTGCGCCAAAGGTGCTGCTGTCGTAACTTGAATAGCTCGTAATGTATGAGTACCTACCTTTTGTGGTACGATCGTTTTAGCTATTTCATTTCGCCTTAATACTCCCGAACTGTCTTTGCCTTCCACTGCAGCATACAGTACAATTTGGTCCTCCTCAATATGTGGAATACATTCTTGCATTTTTTGCTGTAAAGCTGCAATAGTTGGTACAGTGTCAGATGCTTTCTTTATTTGTTGATCGATCCAATCGTAATGACCAGGGAAACGTAACGTTTTGTAGTCTAATTTTTTTACTTTTCCGGCTAAAGCGTAAGGCAAGTCAGCAGAGCCGCCAGAGGTTAAGTCTTCTTCGTAGGTCAGTCCATTAATTATTATCGTCGCTCTTTCAGAGAGGGAGGGAAGCGTGGTAGTTTTGAAATCTCGAATAACGATAGTTTCCTCTATGTACTCGGTTGCAACGCCAATAGGGCTCCATGTAAAACCATAAAAATGAGGAGCTAAAGCATTTTTAGTTAAGGCACCAACTTTGAATTCTAAAGCTTGAACTTTGCTAACATTATGATCTAAACAAAATTTTTGAAACAATTTGTGCGCTACTAAATTAATATATCCCGGTGCAAGGCCAGTTTGCAATAAAAAACCAGTAGTGGCATTTTTAGCCAATGCAATAATTTCGTTTGTTTCAGTTACATATTCAGTAAGGTTAGCGTAATGAAGATTGTGTTTTTTTGCAAATTGAGCAATTCGGGGAGCGGCATTTCCTGGTAGGCAATCTAAAATGATATCTCCTTTCTTAAAAATGCCACTCATTTCGTCTGTCTCAGCAGTTTCATTAATTGTAAAATCAATTACAGTACATGGTTTACTGCAACCTTCGGTAACCCATTTAGCTACTTTATTTGCTTTATGCTGATTTCTATCCCCAATAAAAAGGGTAGGTGTAATAGTGCTCCATTCTGCTAAAATTAGGGCAACTGCCTCAGCAATTCCGCCAGCACCGGCAATTATTATATTGAAATGTTTTTCCATTTATTAAAGTTAGTGAATTTTAGATAAATAGTTGATTTCTATGTCTTTATTTTAAAGTGGATTAATCATAGGTATTAACTTTTTAGCTCTACTATCAAAAGCTATATAGAAAGAAAAGATGTCTGTGCATTGTGATTTAATAATACAATCTGAAGTCCAGTAATTTGCACAAGGCATAATGCTTTTGGTGCAACTCTTCGACAATGGCAACCAAATCATCATCTTCTTCGCACAAGCTAAAAAAGGCTTTGTCAAGATGAATACTGCTCAGTGTATGTAGCGATTCGCCATAACCGGATATCGCTTTGGCATTCGTCACATCAAGAAAATATTGTGCTTCGTCTTGGCTTAAATCCAGTACTTTTTTATTAGAAAAATGAACAATTTTACCTCGTAGTTTCCCTTCAAACAATTCGGCTATTTCTTCCAGGCTATAATAGTAGTCATGCAAGCAAATATTATTTTCTTGGCCTGGCATAACCAAATAAATGATGACATAATCCTTAAAACTATGATCGTCATACAGCAAAGCGCCTAAACTTTCCTCCAGTCCCTCGATGGTGTCACAACTTTTGTAAATACTGGCTATATTGTGATCAACTGCTAGTATTTCTAGGTTTTTGACCGTTTCGGTTTTGGTATTAACCTCGATATCTGGAACTCCTTCTAAACAGAAAATAAAATTTTCTTCTTCCATTCTTTTGTAATTGGTGCGTACTGTTTGATCACAAAAATAAAATAATAAAACGGAAACAGCTGTTCAACGAACCAAAGAAGTATGTTAAATTATTGGAAGCAATCCCGCGCTGCTTCTTATCAGTTTGATGGAATCAGTGCAGCTGCAAAACAGTAATTTTAAATAAGTGTAGGATGTTTTTAACTATTTATCTTTAAATTTGAGAACATCTAGTGCTCCATCATTTTAAAAAATCAACTATGTGTTTCCATACCATTCAAAACAAACTCTCGAAACAAATTGAAAAGCGTTTCAAAGCTACAATTAGTGATAACAGTCTGTTTGCCACTAGCGAACACAACAATGGTTTTACCTTTCCGAAAACTCCTATTATAACCAATAAAAATCCCGAAAGTATTGAGTATTACAATTGGGGTTTGATTCCTAGCTGGGCCAAAGACGATCAAATCAAAGCCATGACGCTCAATGCCCGAATTGAAACCGTGGCAGACAAGCCTTCATTTAAGGATGTGATCAACCAGCGTTGTTTAATTATTGCCACTGGTTTTTATGAATGGCAATGGCTTGACGCCAAAGGGAATCGTAAAGTGAAATACCAAATAGGAATTGAAAACGATGCCCTTTTTTCGTTTGCCGGCTTGTACTCGCATTGGACCGATACCCGAACGGGAGAAATCAAGAAGACCTACACCATGCTAACTACTGCGGCTAATCCTTTAATGTCCGAAATTCATAACCATAAAAAGCGAATGCCTATTATTTTGCAGCAAGAGGATGAGCATCGTTGGCTTGATAATGCGCCCATTCAAGATTTTGCTTATCCGTATGAGGCGGCTTTAGTGGCACGGAAAATAGATAATGATTCGGCTCCTTTATTGTTGTTTTGAATTGTGGTTAAAGACGTTCAAGTTAATATTACGTTATTTAAATAAAAGATCAGCCGATTATTTCAAGTATAGTGAATTACTACTAAATAGTACTCTAATTGAGGAAAACCGTAACTTTTTTAAGGCACTACTACTTACTTTTGTTGATACAAACATGAAAACAAGTTTCTTTGTTTACTAAATATATGCTTTAAAATTACTACGTTTGGTAAAAGCATTTTTTAGCACTTCTATAATTTATCATGCCAATTTATAGTGCATTATTTCATAAGCTAAATAGCTTAATAAGAACAATATGAGTACAGATAGAATTACCCTTTCCCAATTAGAACAATATTTATCAAGAGCAGCATGGATTCTAAAAGGTCCTGTTGATGCTTCTGATTTTAAAATATATATTTTTCCGTTACTTTTTTTCAAAAGACTTTCAGATGTTTTTGACGAAGAATACCAACACGCTTTAGAAGAATCAGAAGGAGATTCAGAATATGCGCTTTTACCTGAATTTCATCGGTTTATAATACCTGAGGGTTGCCATTGGAACGATGTAAGAGAAACTACGACAAATATAGGTCTGGCAATTGAACAAGCCTTACGAGGTATAGAACAAGCCAATCAAGAACACTTATATGGTATTTTTGGTGATGCGCAATGGAGTAATAAAAACAAACTTTCGGATCGTTTGTTAACGGATTTAGTTGAGCACTTTTCTCAATATTCATTATCCAACTCAATGGTGGATCCAGATATTTTAGGACAAGCCTACGAGTATTTAATCAAGCACTTTGCCGATTTAACTAATAAAAAAGCGGGTGAATTTTACACACCTCGTTCGGTTGTTCATTTGTTGGGATTAATATTAGATCCTCATGAGGGAGAAAGTATTTACGATCCTGCTTGTGGAACAGGAGGGATGCTGCTGGAATGCGTAGATCATTTAAACCACAATAAAGAAGATTACAGAACCCTGAAATTATTTGGTCAAGAAAAAAACCTGACTTCGAGCTCTATTGCCAGGATGAATATGTTCTTGCACGGTATAGAAGATTTTCAAATTTCTCGTGGTGATACCTTGCGTAATCCTGCTTTCTTTGAAGCCGATGGATTAAAAACATTTGATTGTGTTATTGCCAATCCTCCTTTTTCACTAAAAGATTGGGGAGCTGATTTATGGGTTAGCGATCCTTACGGTCGTAACATTGCAGGTGTGCCGCCGCAAGGGAATGGAGACATGGCTTGGGTGCAACACATGATTAAGTCTATGAATGCTACAGGACGAATGACAGTCGTTTTACCTCATGGAGCTTTATTTCGTAAAGCGGCCGAAGGTCGCATTAGAGAAGAGTTGTTAAAGCAAGATTTACTAGAAGCCGTTATTGGTATTGGTCCTAATATTTTTTACGGTACTCAATTGGCTGCTTGTGTGATGGTCTTTAAACAACAAAAGGAAGCACACAAGAAGAACAAAGTATTATTTATTGATGCCGCCAACCAAGTTCGTGTGGGTAGAGCTCAGAATTACTTAGAACCAGAACATGTAAACCAAATTTTTGATTGGTATAATGGATACAAAGATGTAGAAAACCATGTAAAAGTGGTCACTACAAAAGACATTAAGGAGAATGATTTCAACTTGAATATTCCTTTGTACGTGGAGAAAATCATTGAAGACAACCTTCCTTCAGTTGAAGAAGCTTTGGTTGACTTGAAAACAGCATGGGAAGCAAGTTTACTTGCAGAAGAAAAGTTTAAAACGATTTTAAAAGAGTTTTTATAATGAGCACAAAAATGCCTTCTAGCTCTGCACAAGACAGACAAGTATCCGTTTGGTTTCAAAAAATTCAGAATGGAGAAATTAAATTACCCCGATTTCAAAGGCCTCAAGCCTGGGATAGAAATAGAGTGAGTAGTTTATTAGATACAGTGACAAAAAACCTGCCACTTGGAGTAACCTTATTACTTAATGTTGATAAAGAACAATTCGTTTCTCGCTATTTAGTTTCGGCTCCAGAAACTGGTGGCCGAGTAACAGAACATTTATTAGATGGTCAGCAACGTTTAACTGCATTATGGAGATCGCTTCACAACAATTATAATTTTTCTAAATACTTTTTATACATAAAAAAATATGATAAGTATGCAGATAATACTGTTGAAGAATACCAAGATGAATCAAGCATACATTGCAGAACACGTTGGATAAACAAAAACAACATATTAATGCCTTTGTGGGCAGATATCCCTTCAGATAGTTTAAATAGAGGATTGATTCCTTTGGAACTTTTGCGTCCTGGCGATATAGCTACCGAATACGAAAATTGGGTTAATACTGCTTTGGCTTCTGCTAAACCTGCAAGCGGAAAAGAAAATTACGAAGAAGCGCTCTATGAATGGATGAATTTGAAAACTGAAATTCTCAATGTAATCCGTGATTACAGAGAAACGATTTCACATTTTAATTTACCATATCTCGCTTTGCCTGCTCAAACTGATAAAGAAACAGCATTGCATGTATTTATAAATATGAATACCAATAGCAAGCCATTATCACAATACGATATCATTAGAGCTGAAATTGAAGGTGTTAAAGGAATTTCTTTAGATGATTATCAAAGTAAATTAAATGTTAGCTATCCAACAATTCATTATTATTTTGAATTACCTTATTTAATTTTGGCAACATCCGCCTTAATTCAAGATAAGCTACCCAACCAAAGAGGTATGTGGGATATGAAGAAAGATCTAATGGTCGAAAATTGGGATAAAATGGCATTAGGACTATCCAAAATGGCAAATTTTATGGAAACCCAAGGTGTTTATGACCAAAATAGATTGCCTACAAATGCGGTTCTTTCTGTTATTGCAGCTTTATACACTTATATTCCTGAAAATTTAGATGCGAGAGGGGCTTTTGAAATAATATTACGAAAATACCTTTGGTCAAGTTTCTTTACGGATCGCTATGAAAACTCGGCAGCTACGAATGCTTATAATGACTTTATAGCTTTAAAAAATATAATTACTGGTAAACTTAAAGAGAACGGCCAAAAGTACGTAGAATCAGATGTACCAGTTTTAGATAGAAAAAAGTATAGTTTAGCAACCGAAGAAGAATTACTAAAAATAGGTTGGCCGAAAAGAGAAAATATTAGGGCACGTGGTATCATGGCTGTATTTACCAAGCTAGGCGCTTATGATTTTGCCGATGGTACACAGTTGAATAGACAAGTATTACTAGAAAGCAAACGTCATTACCATCATGTTTTTCCTGACGCTTTATTGAAAGAAGCCGAGGTTGAAAGTTATTTGGCTTTAAACTGTTCTTTAATTACAGATAAGACAAATTTAAACATAAGTAATAAAGAGCCGTACAAATACCTTTCGGAACGTTATGCCTGGACAAGTGAAGATATTGTTCATTCTCGTCTAAAATCACATTTAATCCCTATTCAAGAATTAAAAAATGGTGGTTACGAAGGGTTACTGGCAGAGGAAAAGCACAGTAAAATAATAGCTGACTTTGACCTGTTCATTGCGAAACGAGCCAAATATGTCGTAAAAGCAGTAAATGAATTAGCCCAAGGAAAAGACATTTCGGCTAATGATATTATTAATGAAGTAGAATATAATTAAAATGACAATCCTGAACTCAATTTTTCTAGCAGCTGATGCTACTGTACCTCCCAATAACATTGATTATAAGTTAATAATGACTGTCATTTCAGCATTATCAGGTGCCATAATTGGAGGTTTCGTTACTACTTGGCATAAAAGACAAGAAATCAAAATTTTATCAGACAACTTAAATCTTCAATCTGAAAACTTAGATCTTCAAAAACAAGTGTTTGAAGAAAATAGTAGAAATAACGAACTAAAAATTAAAGCAGAATTAATCCGTCTTGAAGATTTAAATAGACAATACCGATTAAATTTACAAAAACATGATTTTGAACATTTATCTAAAGTTCTTGAATTTGCAGGTGATTCTAATGAGAAAGTAAAAATGCTGAAATATTTTGCTGAAATATTAAAAGAATATAAACCTAACGCTACGTATCACTCTGATAAAAGTGAATATGAAGAATATGTAATAAATCATGTTTATTATAAGCTAGATTTCATTGAAGAGAAAATAAGTAAATTATTATCTGAATTCCCAAATGTTTTCAATACCCTTCATAAAGACTTTACAAATGTAAAAACTGATGCAAATTATTTGATAACCTACGCTAATGACATATCTTTTTCTGTAGATAATCCTGAAGATGAATATATAATTACTCAACTTTCATCAAGTCTTTTAAAACTTCATGAGAATTTTTATAAATTACTTGATAAAATGAAACAAGAATTTCTTGAACTCGATACTTTGAAAAAACAATATATTAGAAGTCAGTTTGATAAAAGAGTTGAAGAAAAAACAGAATAAAATGACCCAACAACAACTAGAAAAATACCTCTGGGGTGCGGCAACCGCTTTGCGCGGAACCATTGACGCTGGAGATTACAAACAATATATTTTTCCACTGCTTTTCTTCAAGCGCATTTGTGATGTGTATGACGAAGAGTTCGAAAAAGCATTACACGAAAGTAATGGCGATCTTGAATACGCCTCTTTTGCCGAGCACCATCATTTTTTGGTTCCTGAACAAGCCCATTGGAAAACCGTTCGTGAAACAACTACAAACGTAGGAGTTGCGATTCAGGATGCGATGCGTGAGATCGAAAAAGCCAATCCAGAAACTTTGTTTGGAATTTTTGGAGATGCGAGTTGGACCAACAAAGACCGACTTTCAGATGCTACTTTGGTGAACTTGGTAGAGCATTTTTCGCAACACACGCTAAATGTTAAGAACGTTCCTGACGATCAATTAGGAAATGCTTACGAATACCTAATTAAAGAATTTGCAGACGATAGCGGCCATACCGCAGCCGAGTTTTACACCAACAGAACCGTTGTAAAACTAATGACCATGATAATGGACCCACAACCAGGCGAAAGCGTGTACGATCCTACTTGTGGCTCTGGTGGTTTGTTATTAAATTGTGCTTTACACCTCAAAGAAGAAGGTAAAGAATACCGAACGCTTAAATTGTACGGACAAGAAATAAACCTTATTACCTCGGCCATTGCACGTATGAACATGTTCATGCACGGAATCGAGGAATTTGATATTGTACGTGGCGATACCTTGGCGCAACCAGGACTGTTAGAAAACGACGAATTAAAGAAGTTCAATGTCATTCTAGCCAATCCTCCGTATTCTATAAAATCATGGGACAGAAAAAGTTTTGAAACCGATCCTTACGGACGTAACCTTTGGGGAACGCCACCGCAAGGTTGTGCCGATTATGCTTTTCAACAACACATACAAAAGAGTTTGGATTTAACTAACGGTCGTTCTATTTCCTTATGGCCGCACGGAATTTTGTTTCGGGATTCCGAAGCCGAAATGCGACGTGGCATGATCGAAGAAGATTTGGTAGAATGTGTCATTGGTTTAGGACCCAACTTGTTTTACAATTCCCCAATGGAAGCCTGTTTGCTGATTACCAATAATAATAAACCGAAGAATAAAAAAGGAAAAATTCTTTTCATCAATGCGGTTGACAAAGTAAAACAAGAGAAAACAATGTCGTTTTTAGAACCACAGCACATTGATTCTATTTTTGAAGCCTATAAAGCCTTTACAGATATTGAAGCATTTTCTGTTGTAAAAAAGAGTGCTGATATAATTGCTAATAAAGGTAATATGTCTATTAGTTTATATGTTCGAACAAATGAATTGAGTTCTCAAGAAATAGAACTTTTTGAAGATGTTTATACCAATTGGGAGGACACTTCATTAGATTTAAAAAATGCTATGAATGAACTTTTTCAAACTCTTGAAAAATAATGAATAAAGATTTAAAAATAGATAAAACTAACTGGAAGTTAGTGAAATTTGGTGATGTCGTTTTTGAGCCAAAGGAAACTATGAAAGACGCTGCTGCAGAAAATGTACAACATGTTGTAGGTTTGGAACATATTGATACAGGAGATATTCATTTAAGAAAATCGGCTGGCATCGGTGAAAGCACCACATTTACAAAAAAGTTTAGTAAAGGTGATGTCCTTTTTGGACGAAGAAGAGCCTATTTAAAAAAAGCTGCTCAAGCGGATTTTGATGGTATTTGTTCTGGCGATATTACAGTTTTTAGAGCCAAAGCCAATTTGCTTTCTGAATTACTTCCTTTTGTGGTCAATAACGATAAGTTTTTTGATTATGCCATAAAACATTCTGCTGGTGGACTCTCACCAAGAGTGAAATTTGTTGATTTGGCCAATTATGAATTCCTATTGCCTCCCAAAGACCAACAAGCCAAACTAGCCGAATTACTTTGGGCTATGGATGAAGTGATTGAGAAGGAGAAAGAGGTTATGAACGAATTGGAAGTACAAAAAGCAACATTATTTAATGAACTACATAAGTTAAGATATAATTCATTCGTTTTACTTAAAGATTTATGTTTGACAATTTCATCTGGTGGAACACCAAGTAGACTAAGAGAAACGGAATTTTTCGGAGGAGATATAAATTGGGTAAAAACTAAAGAATTAAATGATTGGATTATTGATAATACAGAAGAGTCAATAACTACCATAGGATTAAAAAGTTCAAGTGCTAAATTATATCCTCCAAAAACTATTTTACTTGCAATGTATGGTGTGACCGTTGGTAAAATTGGAATTATTAAAACAGAAATGACTTGTAATCAGGCTTGTTGTGCACTAATAGTTGATGATGCTAAAATAGATAATTGGTTTTTATTCTATTATTTAATTGCATTGAGGAAAAGGTTAATAGATCTTTCAGTAGGTTCTGCACAGCCAAATATTAGTTCTGGGATAATTAAAAATTTAAAAATACCTAATGTCCCAAAAAGTGAACAGGAATTTTACTCTGGTAAATTGAAAAAATTAGATGAATTAAAATTTAAAATTTCTTCAAAAATAGTAAGCTCACAAATACTCCAAAAAAGTTTAATCAATCAAGTGTTTTAATTATGATCTACGCTATTAAACACAATAAAGTCAATCGGGCTATTTTTAAGGCCAATGAAGATGCTTTGACCTCTTCTATATTTGAGCGGTTGCTGTATCTGCCACAAGAATTACTGCATCATATTTTTACCACTGCTTTGTTTGATACCATTGAAGGTTTGGAGTTGCATCAAATAGAAAAAGTTGAATTCTGGCCCAATTGGAGTGCCCAAGATACCACAAATACTTCACGTGTGGAGCCTGATGTTTTTATTCGAACGAGTAAACAAGATATTATCATTGAAGCAAAACGCTATGATAAAAAACAACAAAGTAGGTCACAATGGGAAAATGAAATTCAATCTTATTATAATGAATATGCAAAGATTAAAAACCATTAGTGTTTATTGCTTTAGCTGGTTTACATACTCACGACACTCAAACGGTTACAGTAAATGGTGTTCAGCACAATGTTTATATGTGTAGCTGGAAAAGCATTTTAAATACTATACAAAACATTGTTCACGATATGGAATTGTCTACTAATTATACCAATAACTCGATAGCGATTACAAAAATCTTAAAAGACATGCTGTTGTGTTTTGAGCTCTTTGGGTTTTCAACTTCATTATGGTTAGAACGTTTTATAAAAGCACCAAAAATTCAACAGCAATCTATTAATTATTTTTCAAGTTCATGGACAAATTAAATCCCTCCGAAATTAACGAAGCTTTAAAAGACGTAAGAAATGCGTACCGCTTGTTGGCCTTATATCAAAAGAGAATTCTTGATATCGTTAAATACGTATCAAACAACTACAATGTGAACTTTGGTAGTGGTTGGTCTAAATTTACTAACGCAGCTTCTCACGGCAATAGAGCAAGTATTGATAAATCATCATGGGATTGGCTTTCCTTATATCTTTATGAATTTAATCTAGGAGCCATAGAATTTGGTACAGATAAATACAATTTCAAAATTGTACATCAAGCAGATACGGTTTTTTTTGATGCAGGTGCTAATACTAAATTTCCGAGAGAAAATGCTAAGCAGTTTGCAGATGTTAATAACGCAGTGACACGATTATTTTTTGTAATCAGTAAAAACGAAAATGGTTGCCCGATGCAAAATATTTTGAATGGTCATTTAAAAGCACAAGATAATAGCATAATTAAAAAAGGAAACTGGTTAGCAGTACCTTTCAATTTGCAACGTTTTTCAAGTCAAGCGTTAGCAGATTCTGTTTTGAATGAGTTTAATGGTATTTGTGAAGAGAAATTTGGGGTAAACATAATGGAGCAAATAACGAAAGCGACATTAAACTAATGACTTATTCAGGACCGTATCAATATTCATTGCTACTGCATGGAGCAGTAGAACGTAGTATCAAACAAATATTAGATCATTTGGGTAATACTGTTGTTACTTTTAGTAGTCCTGTAACCAAGGATAAATGCCCTAAAATTTATATTCTAAAGAAAAAGGAATTTATCGTTTATGTTGGCTACACAGGACAATCAGTGTCTAATCGCTTGCGGACGGGTATAAATCCTAAACACAGTAAAGGGTATTATGGCTATAAATGGAAAGAAGAAGAACAAATTGAATTATTTGTGTTCGTATTTGATCAAAATTTAAAGGGAAACCAACACGAAGATGATAAACAATATATTTTATTGGCCGAAGCAGTAGAAGCCGAATTGGTTTATAAAGTCCGAAATGAAACAGGAAGGTGGCCAGAATTTCAAAATGAAATTCATTTTAATAATGAGTCTATAGAGGAAGCAAAAGAAATTGCAAACAAAATGTTTAAGTTAATTTGTCAGTAATGAAATGGTATGAACCTGATGAACGTTGGGAGATTTTTGGTATAAAATCCCGAGAGCAGTTTTTAGAGCAATATGTCGTAGTAGGCAAATTTCATGATATGGTGCCAGAGGATGTTGTAAGTTCATTTGAAACAGTGACATATTTGATGGCGCATTCCTATTATCATTGGCCCATGCAAGATGAAGCAATGAGTAAGGCGTTACTTATTATGGAAATGGCGGTAAAGTTTAAAGCTAAGAAGTTAAACGTTGATCTCTATAAAACACTAAAAAATGGCAAGAAACTAGGAAAGAAATTAGTCGAATTAATTGATGATATTTGCCTTGTAGGCCAGCTCGATTTTTTAAAACCTGATTTTGATAGAGTAAGACAATTAAGAAATAGTAAAATGCATCCAGGGCGACATTCATACATGGGAGCTACTGGCATGTCAATAGGAAATATTAAGTTATTCATCAATGTAATTAATCAGCTTTTTTTTGATAAAAATAGTATCCAGACATTATTAGAAAAAAGAAAAGAAATAGCAGGTAAGTTAGCGGTTTTTAATAATGGGAATTTTGTTTTGGAGTATAATAGCAGTAGGATTTTGATGGACATCGTTCATTATCATAAATATGTTAAGTTTGGTGATAAAGAATTACTGATGTTGATAGTAAATCCAGTGCTCAAAAATGCGTATCAATACATTACTGATCAAAAGTTTGAAAATCCAATTGTTATTGCCCTGAAAGAATCTAAAATTAACGGTTTAACTCTTGGAGGCGTAGATTTGAATGGTGGTGAAGTAAAAATAGAAACTACTTATAAAGAAGAAAATATGGAAAAATTTCTTTTGTATAATGAAGAGTTGAAAAGAGTTTCAGACCACAATATTTCTATTTATAATGCTTTTCGATCTGGAAAGGCATTGTGGAGGATGGAAGAAATGATTTATGAGAATTGTTGGAAGTAATTATTATTTAATACATTTAGATCTTTAATATTATAAATGGCAGTACCTGAAATCACAAATCTTTATCGAATGGTCCATTGGCAAAATGTGGAGTACATTTTGCAAAATGGCTTGTGTAGTAGGGAACATCCTAATATGGATCCTGATTATATCAATATTGGCCATCGTCAATTAATTTCAGATCGTCATGTACATCCTGTTCCTTTTGCCAATGCGGGTAATCTAGGTGAATATGTTCCATTCTATTTTGCAGGTCATTCGCCAATGTTGTACTTAATTTACAATGGGTATCAAGGAGTATCCCAATTACCACAAAAGGACATTGTTTTTGTGATTTGTAAATTTCACGACATTGAAAATTCAGGTGTAGAGTATGTATTCACAGATCGAAATGCCAAAATATCAGTAGCTAATTTTTATACTCAAAAAGCCGATTTTGATAAATTACATTGGAATTGTATTCAAGCAAAAAATTGGAAAAATGACGCAAACAATTTGTCTCGTCAAGATTATAAACAAGCAGAGTTTTTAGTTAGGCATCAAGTCCCCGTTGAACTTATTGCAGCTTTGGTCGTGAAAAACGAAGAAAGAAAAGCTTATTTTGAGGATTTAATAACTAAATTAGCACTAAATATTACCGTGCACATTGATACTAATAATCTTTTGTACTACTAAAATATGATACATTATATAAAAGGAAATTTGTTGGAGGCTACTACCGAAGCTTTAGTCAATACCGTGAACACTGTTGGTGTGATGGGTAAGGGAATCGCATTGCAATTTAAAAACAGATTTCCACAAAATTATAAAATATATAGGGAAGCTTGTAAGGAAGGAACTTTCCATATAGGTGAAGTTTTAGTCGTTCGAGAAGGCGATTTATTAAACCAAAAAGTTATTATTAATTTTCCAACCAAAGCCCATTGGAAAGCCGATTCAAAATATGAATACATAAGTACTGGGTTAGTAGCGTTGAAAACGGCAATTATAGAAAACGATATAAAAAGTATTGCTATTCCACCTCTAGGTTGTGGTAACGGTGGTTTAGATTGGGATCGTGTAAGAAGTATGATGGAAGAAGCGTTGGCGAATGTGAATTGTGATATTCATATTTATTCTCCAAATAACGAAATCAAGTCGTTGTTGCAAAAAGAGAACCAGGTCAAAGAAGTGAAGTTAACTACTGCTAGAGCGATGTTGCTTTATTTATTGTTTCAATACGAAACTTCGGGTGAGCAAAGCAGCTTATTTGTTGCTAATAAGTTGGCCTATTTTTTACAAAGAAGTGGTGAGAAATTGCGTTTAAATTTTGAAGCACATCATTATGGACCATACACGGTACAGTTAAATCATGTTTTGATGCATCTAAATGGTGTTTACTTAAAAGGAATGGAGCAAAATGAAGCCAAACCTTTTGAACCTTTATGGCTTAATTATGATAAATATTCTGAAGTAGAAGAGTATCTAAAAAAGAATATAAATTTTGAACAAAGAGAACGAATTAAAGATGTTTTGAAACTACTTCAAGGGTTTAAATCCACTTTTGCACTAGAATTATTAGCTACAGTAGATTTTGTTAGTAATACAGATGATCATAATACAATTGAGTGTGTTCAAAATTCAATTGCTTCTTGGAGCAATAGAAAAGCAAATCTTTTTGAAAACAAACAAATCGAAATTGCATACAACCACCTGAAAAACCATTCCGAAAATTTATTCGAACTACAAAATTAGTATTTCAAAAATCCTTATTGAAAGCTAAAAAATATTTAATATCCGAGTCTTTATATGTCATTTAACGAACTGAACAGTGTAGAAAATTATATTATTCATCAATTAAGTGGTGCCAATTTAAATAGTGGTATTGTATCTGAACCAAAATCTAATTATGGTGTAAAGTGGCAATACAAATCACAATCAGATTTAAACAGAAGCGTTAACGAAGTTTTGCTTGAAAGTGAAATTACAGCAGCTTTAATACGGTTGAATCCTGAAATTCAAGCAAAAAATGAACTAGCGGACGAGGTTATTTATAAACTTCGGGCTATTTTACTTTCGGTAAATCAAGTAGGACTAGTAAAAGCAAATGAAGAGTTTTTCAATTGGATGATGGGTGACAAGACCATGCCTTTTGGCGAAAACAACCGTCATGTTCCCGTAAAACTAATCGACTTTGAAAATTTAAGTAACAACTCTTATGTCGTTACCAATCAGTATCGTATACATCATCGTGAAACCAAGATTCCTGATGTTGTATTATTGATAAACGGTATTCCAGTGGTAGTGGGAGAAGCCAAAACACCTATAAGACCATCTGTGAGTTGGCTGGATGGAGCTCACGAAATTCATGATATTTACGAAAATGCAGTTCCTCAATTATTCGTACCTAACATTTTATCTTTTGCTACCGAGGGGAAAACCTTTTACTATAGTGGTATTCGAACACCTTTAGAATTTTGGGCACCATGGCGCTTGGAAGGAGAAGATGAAGATTTAGCCAAACAATTAGGTTTAGGTGAAATAGGCAAAGAAATGTCCGATTTATTGCAACCTAAGCGGTTATTAGATATTCTACTCAACTTTTCTCTTTTCACGAGCAATAAAAAGAAACAACGAATAAAAATATTATGTCGTTTCCAGCAATACGAAGGAGCGAATAAAATTGTAGAACGTGTAAAAGAAGGAAAGATTAAGAAAGGTTTGATTTGGCATTTTCAAGGATCTGGAAAATCGTTATTAATGGTTTTTGCTGCGCAAAAACTGAGAAGAACCCAGGAATTAAAAAGTCCAACGGTTATTGTATTAGTCGATCGTACCGATTTGGATACCCAAATTACAGGAACGTTCAATGCTGCCGATGTAGCCAATGTGATAACAACTGATAGCATTTCCGAATTAAATACGTTACTCGAAAGAGACACGAGAAAAATTATCATTTCGATGATTCATAAATTTAGGGATGCCAAACCTAATATGAATACTCGTGATAATATAATTGTTTTGGTAGATGAAGCGCACCGTACGCAGGAGGGAGAACTAGGGCGTCAAATGCGTGCTGCTTTACCTAATGCGTTTTTGTTTGGTCTAACAGGAACACCCGTAAATAAAGCAGATAAAAACACCTTTTGGGCTTTTGGCGCCGAAGAAGACAAAGGAGGATATTTGTCAAGGTATACTTTTCATGATTCGATACGAGATGGTGCTACGTTACCTTTGCATTTCGAACCTCGATTAGTTGATGTGCATGTAGACAAAGAAACGATAGACGAAGCTTTTAAACTGTTCAAAGACGAGGCAGCATTAACTGATGAAGAGGCGGATGCATTGAATAAAAAGTCGGCTAAAATGGCTGCTTTCTTAAAATCGCCCGAACGGGTTTCTAAAATAGTTGGTGATATTGCCAAGCATTTTAATGAAAAGGTAAATCCTCATGGCTACAAAGCGATGATTGTAACACCAGACCGCTATGCTTGTGTGCAATACAAAGAAGAACTAGATAAATATTTTGAACCTGAAGCTAGTAAGGTAATTATATCTACATCTGCAAACGATGATTTTGATTTTAAGCAAAAATGGGGAATAGATAAAGGTCAACAAGAGAAAATTCTTGATGAGTTTAATAGTTCTAGTTCAGATCTAAAGGTTTTGATTGTTACGGCTAAACTTTTAACTGGCTTTGATGCGCCCATACTGCAAACCTTATACTTAGATAAATCAATCAAAGATCATACGTTACTGCAGGCTATATGCAGAACAAACAGACTGTTCCCAGGTAAAAACTTTGGTCGAATTGTGGATTATTTTGGTGTTTTTGATGATGCAGCCAAAGCCTTAGAATTTGATGAGGAAAGTGTAAAGAAAATAATAACTAATTTAAATGAATTTAAAGAGCTATTGCTACCAGCATTGGAAAAAGTATTGCATCATTTTGAAGGTGTGAATCGTAAAGTAGATGGTTTTGAAGGATTAGAATTGGCTCAAAATGCCATTAATACCAATGAAAAGAAAGATGCTTTCGCACAAGATTTTAAATATCTAGCAAAGCTTTGGGAATCCTTGTCTCCTGATAGAATTTTGGACCAATACCAAAGTGACTACCGTTGGTTATCACAAGTTTTTGAATCGGTTAGGCCAGCTTCGGATCATATTGGTAAATTGCTATGGTTTTCTTTAGGAGCCCAAACAACTAAGCTTATTCATGAAAATATTCATGTTGGGGATGTACATCAATTGGAAGAGTTTATTTTAGATGCTGATGTAATTGAAAGTATTTTTAACAATCCAGATCCAAGTAATGCCAAGAAGATTGAAAAAATATTAGTCAAGCGATTCAAGAAAAATGCGGGCAACCCTAAGTTCAAAAAATTAAGCGAATTGCTAGAAGCCTTGCGAGACAAAGCCGAGCAGGGATTGATTACTTCAATAGAATTCGTAAAGGAACTATGTAAGTTAGCTAAAGAAACATTATTGGCCGAAAAAGAATTAGAAGTGGAGCTTCAAGAAAAAACACCCCAAGCAGCACTTACGGAACTATTTTTAGAACTCAAAAATGACCAAACACCTGCTGTAGTAGAGCGCATTGTTACTGATATAGATGCTATTGTAAGGCACGTTCGTTTCCCTGGTTGGCAAAAGACAGCTTCTGGTGAACGTGAAGTTCAAAAATCATTGAGACAAGCTTTGTTGAAATACAAACTGCACAAGGAGCAGGTTTTGTTTGATAGAGCGTATGAGTATATTAAGGAGTATTATTAACATCTAAATCATGGCGTATAAATTATTCTTAGATGATATAAGAACCGTTGATATGGTTTATGAAAACTGGACTGATCAGGATTTTGTGATCGTGCGGAACTTTGATGACTTCAAGAAAGTGATTTTAACTAATGGGCTTCCTGAGTATATAAGCTTTGACAACGATTTAGGTTTAAATAATGAGGGCGTCATAGCTCCCGACGGTTACGCTGCTAGCAAATGGCTTGTTTATGAGTCAGGATTAAATCTAATTAATCTTAAGTTTTATGTTCACTCTGCGAACCCTGTGGCTTCTCAGCAAATTCAGAGTTTGTTGAATAATTATATTAAACATTTAAAAAATGGAAATTGATATTTAGAGCATTAATTAGTTATAGCTGATTGATTTGTAGTATTTAAATTTTCACTTCTCTCTGCCTAGAATAGTAGTGAAAATCACGCAAAGGAAGAACCCTTAAAAAACAAAACCCAAAGCAGTGACCACCGGAAGCTCGTTTTGGGTTTATGTTTTTTGGGTGATGACTGCGGACTTGTAGTGAATAGCAGGAATTGGTAACCAAAAAAAGTTTAAAGTTTAAAGTTCTAGGTTGAAGTAAGTTTTTTACTTCCCAATACAGAAAATAACTTTCCTTACTTTAATAGAGTTTTAAACTTCAGTGGTACAATTATGGTACAATTTAAAGCAAAATATCGCAAAATAAAACAAAGATATCCTTATCAAGATAACATAACTCATGGGAGTTGTTTATACAAAAATAGTTATAAACTTTGAATATTGATTATAACACTGACATAAAAAAAAACTAAGTGATGTATGATTAGAGTACTTATAGATGGAGGTTAAAAAGTAAAAGGTCAAAAATCTAAATATTAGATTTTTGACCTTTTTTCAATATCATTTTGGATTTCTAAATAAGTTTTTACCCGACCTGACTTAATCCATTTCATTAACTCATGTCTATAAAAATAAATACGTTTACCTTGTTTATTAACTGGGATTTCCCTTTTACATACTTTACTATAGATTGTTGATACCGATAGATCTAAAAGTTTTGATGCTTCTTGAATGTTTAGAACTTCTTCTTTATTTTCTTCTACATTAGAGATTCTTATAATAAGTTTTTCCAAATGCTCTAATTTATCATGAATTTTGTTCATCATTACGGGTATTTGGTCGAAAGTAAATGGCTTCATGGCGATCTGTTATTTAAATCTCATGTAAAAGTATTTAATACCAACATTGGAGATAATACATGTCCTTTAAAGGGGGAGTTTGGCTTTTAATTTCCAATGATTACTGGTTAAAGGACTATAAGAAATCTAATCCATTAAGGAGAAATGTTGGTTCGAACTGTTCGGTCAAGTAGCCCCGTCCAAACAAATGTCGAACTATTTTATTGAAGATTTGGAAAAATTAGAAAATATTTCCAAGTAAGTATTTCGAATTTAAGTTATAGATTCAATCCTTGATTCATGTTAATAATTAATTGTAAAATAGCTATACCAAATTAAAACTTCATTCGCTGTATTCTAACTGCATTCAAAATAGCTAATAAAGCCACACCAACATCGGCAAAAACAGCTTCCCACATGGTGGCTAAACCTCAGGCACCAAGAACCATTACAATTGCTTTTACTGTGAATGCCAACCCAATGTTTTGCCAAACGATTTGTTTTGTTTTTCTACCAATATTTATTGCTGTAAAAATTTTCGTGGGCTGGTCGTTTTGAATAACAATGTCGGCAGTTTCGATAGTGGCATCGCTTCCTAAATCTCCCTTGGCAATTCCTGCATCGACCAAAGCGATTACTTGTGCATCATATAGAATTGTAGTCGCGTTTTTCATATTAAAATTTAACTAGCACAACAGCTCAATTTGGCAACATCTTTTCCGAAAGTGATGGCTGCTAGTTTTATGCCTTCGCCTAATGTTAAATAAGGATAAAAACTTTCTGCCAATTCTTTTACGGTTATATTATACTTGATAGCCATACTCAATTGCTGAATGAGTTCGCCACCTTCGGGAGCAACAATTCTAGCACCAATCAATTTATCGGTTTCGGTATTTCGTATTAATTTGATAAATCCTCTTGTGTCATTGGCTGCAATAGCTCTTGGAACGTTATTTAATTCTAATTTGCTTACTTCAAAAGGAATGTTTTGGACTTCTGCCTGTGCTTCGTCCAATCCTGCTCCTGCTACTTGTGGATCGGTAAAAACTACCCAAGGCAAGGAAGAATAATCGGCTTCATTATTGGCTCCCGTAAAAGCATTTTCTACGGCAATTTTACCTTCAAAGGCTGCCGTGTAAACAAATGCAGGCGTGTTGGTAACATCGCCTACTGCATAGATGTTAGGTAAATTGGTTTCCATTTTTTCGTTAACCAAAATGTGCCCTGTTTTAGCAAGTTCCAAACCAATATTTTGCAATCCTAATTTTTGCATATTGGGTGTTGTGCCAGATGCCACTACAACTTTTCCTTTTTCGATAATTTGTGTAAAAGAACCGTCAGGGCATTTGCAATGGATAATGGTTTCATTTCCTTTTTTATCAAATTTTACTGCTCTAAAATTTGGCAGGATTTCTATACCTTCGTTACGCATTTGTGTTTCCAAGGCTTCACTGATGTCGGGCGTTTGTGTTCTCAACACACGATCAGTAAACTCGATGATACGCACTTTTACGCCCAAACGATTGTAAGCCATAGCAATTTCTAAACCAATATAACCAGCCCCCATAATGGTCATGCTTTCGGGTTTTTCTTCTAAATCAAAAAGCGAAACGTTGGTAAGAAAACCTACTTCGTTTAGCCCTTCAATAATTGGAATATTGGTAGTTGCTCCTGTGGCAATGATAAATTTTAGAGCCGTATATTTTACTTTACCATCGACCACAATGGTTTTAGTATCTAAAAATTCTGCCCAACCCGTTAGCATTTTCAGGTTATGAAAATCACTTACCACGTCCATATATTTTTTCTTCTGGAGCGTGGCTACCAATTGTTTTTTGTCTTTAATTACTTGAGCAAAATCTATAGCAACACCTTTGGGTTTGATGCCCGAAAAATTGGAATGTGTTGCGTGATAAGCTGTTTCCGCTGCACGAATAAGGGTTTTAGAAGGGACACAACCTACGTTTACACAAGTTCCGCCAAAGTCTAAACCACCGTTTACCATTAAGGTCGATAATCCTAAACTTTCGGCCTTTATAGCTGCCGAAAATGCCGCCGAACCACCACCGATGATAATTAAATCGAAGTGGTTTGCGTTTGTATTACAACATTTAGTTTCAGCAGTATGAGCTACTTTATAATTTTTTGTGCTGTTAATAGTATTGATAATTTCTTCTTTACTAGTTTTAGAAGGGTCGAAAGAACATTCGCAACTGCCGTTTTGATAACTCACTTTTACTTCTGTTACTCCTTCATTTTTGGTAAGCATTTTTTCAATGCCTGTGGCACAATGGTCGCAGGTCATTCCTGCGATATCGAGTTTTATATTTTCTGTTTTCATTTTCTTATTTTAATTAAATGCTTAATAATAGAGTCAAAAAAATTATTTGCAACCGTTTAGACCACAAACGTGTCCAGTTTGTCAGTGTGGAGGATTTACGGATGTTGGTACTTCTCCTGATACTTTGTAACCTGTGGTATTAATAGCTTTTATGATAGCCTCTTTGTTCGTTTTACTATTGTCAAATTTTACAACTGCGATTCCTTCGTTGCTATTAGCAGAAACGGTTACAATTCCCGGTAATTTGTTTATTTCATTTTTAACGTGATCTTCGCAACTGGCACAAGTCATTCCACTCACATTAAATTTTACTTCTTGTATATTATCAGAAGAAACAACAATTAGCTGTTTGTCCGCTTTTGGATAAAAAACTTGTCCATAGTATGGGAAAGCCATCATTAAAAAAGTAAACACCGTTACAATGCCTAAAAACTTTTTAGTTTTCACAAATGGTATTTTATCCTCTTCTTCACAAGTACATTGTATTTCTTCGGTCGTTCGTGGTTTTAGTTTTTGAGTCCAAGCAAAGCCCAATACCAAAACAGTTATTCCAATTAAGTAAGGGCGAAAAGGTTCTAACCACGAGAACGTTGATGCTACGCCAGAAGCTCCAGAAATAAGAGCTAAAACGGGCGTTATGCAACAAAGTGATGCTGTCACTGCTGATAAAATACTTGCTACAGCAAGTTTTCCTGATTTTGAATTTGTGTTCATATGAGTTCTAAATTTGAATTTTGACTAATAATGTATTTAAAAAAGGGACGAAGTATTTGTAATTGTTCTGATTTTAGAGAATAAAAAATAGTTTGGCCAGACCGTCTTGCTTCAATAACATTTCCGTCTTTCATTTTGCGTAGATGTTGTGAAACGGCAGGAATACTCATTTCTAAAATATCGGCAAGGTCGCAAGGACAAAGTTCATTTTCTTCTTCAAGAAGAAACATTATTTTTAGTCGTACTTCATTGCCAGCTAATGCTAATAAACCACTCAATTGTTCAAAAGCGTTGCTGTTATTTTCTAATTTGTTTTTACAGGTATTGATTTGATTTTTATCAGCCAAAACTCTTATACACGTTTGATTATTGTCCATTGTTGTAATTGTTTAAATTGAATACTAAACAAATGTAGTTAATTGTTTTATTATTTAAGCAAATGCTTAAATAATAAAAATAAGTTTAACATTTTACTTTGAAATGAATACTTCAATTTTTAAAGTAAATGATTTAGTATTGCTTTTCATTCAAACTGTACTCAAATTACCATCGGTAAATACTTTGACTTGAGTCATTATAAGCATTGACAAAGTGTTATTAGAGAGAGGTGACGGTAATGGCAGGATGGAAAGATCCTAAAACTCGTAATCGTTTTATGAAGTTAATCATTCCTACAGCATGATATATATTATTTATTTGTGGAAATAAAAAAATAAAAAATTCCAAGTTACATACTTAAATAAATCGTAAATTTATATTAAATCACTGAAGAATAGTGTTTTATATCTAATTCAAGTGTTTTTTAGTAAAAAGTATCGAGAATTTGTATTTCGTTGATGGTTTAATTTAAAAACTAAAACAGAACTATGAAAAAATCTAAACAATATGGTGAGTTCTTCAGTCACACTCTGTGTAAACTGCTCCGAACTGCCAAAATCGAGTTTGTAATCATTACCGCATTGATGTATGCACTGCTGATGCTTACTTCTTGCCGAAATTCCGAAAAAAACCAAGAACAAATTGAACAGAACCACCCTCAACAAAAGGGAGAAGAAAATGACAACTATGGACATAGTGGGCATTCACAACAAATGAATGAAACGCGCAAATGGTTAAAACAGGAATTGGGCGAAAAATATAATCAGTCCGTATCTCTCGGCACAGAGGAACAACTTGCACAAGGTAAAGACATATTCACAAAATATTGTCTTACTTGTCATGGAAGTGGCGGTAAAGGCGATGGTCCTGGAGCAGCAACATTACAACCAAAGCCAGCCGATTTTACTGACCCTGAACATTCATCATTTTATTCAGATCAGGGGCGAATATACCTCATAAAAAAAGGAATGAAGGGAACTGCAATGGCAGCATGGGAAAACATTTTAAGCGAAGAAGAAATCCTTTCGGTTTATGTTTATGTAAATTCTCTGAAAAATTCAGGCGAAATGATGGAACACCAAGGGCAAAATCATTAGGAAAATGAATGAAAAAAACATAAATAATTCAAATGATAATAACCGATTCAGAAAAGCAATTACATACAAATATATTTCGCAATTAAGCAAAAAGTAATGGCAAAAATTCTAAAAACAGTATGGATATGCACTATAGTATTACTACTATGGAGCTTTTCAGCTAAGGCACAGCAAAGATACCGAACCCGGGAAGGAAGTATAGAGGTTATTGGCTCGTACAGAGATTCCATAATAATAGCCTATAGCAATCGTTTGTTTGTTTTAATCAATTATGAAACTGCTGTAATGGAACTAACGTTTAATCCAGCTATTTTACGTACTAAAACAGATTCATTGAATGTGAAGCTTATCAACTCAAACATGGGGCAGGTAGTCCTGAAAGGACAACTGAACATTCCTTACGTGGAGACATTACAACATCCAGATCACAAACTAAATTTTGAAGCTGAGTTGCATTTGAATGGAAAGGCGAAAAGAATATATATAAACGGATTGCTTATACACATTGCAAGTAACGAAACCATTTCCTGTTTACTTACACTCAACTTTAAATTGCGTTTAAGTGATTTTGGGATCGATTTGCCAGAAGGATGGAACAATGAAATAACGATACAAATTTTTCAGACTGTACTTAAGAAATCAAACTAATGAAATCCATTCAAATCAAATAACAATAGCTTCACTAAGAAAGTGTTGCATAAAAAAATAGAAACATGAAAACACATAGAAAATTATTTAACTATTTAATTGGTCTTCTTTTCCTCGCTATTGCCGGATGCGGGGTTTATACGAAAATCACTTCCGATTATGATCGCAGTGTTGATTTTACAAAATACAAAACGTTTGCGTGGCTACCGAATAAAGACACAGCTCAAGGCGAATACAATAATCAGATTATTCGCAACAATACACGCAACTATTTCACTCATTGCATGGGAGAGAGAGGATACAAAATAAGCATTGATACACCGGATGTTTTTTCTTGACTTAGTTATCACTGCCGTTAAAAAGGAGAAATCAGTCAGTACTCCTGGTTACACTTATCCTTCGGGTTGGTATTATCACAACCCCTATTACTATCATTATCCCAGCAATCACTATTACCTCCATCACTATAATTACAACTATACCACTTATGTAACCCAAAAGGTCGAATATACAGAAGGCGCAATCACGCTGAATATAATTGACAGGAAACTGAATAAACTTGTATGGACAGGAACTGCTAAAGGGGATTTATATGACCCATCTTATATTGGGGATAACTTACATCCTGCTGTGTATGACATTCTTGATAATTATCCCATAAAACCTATTAATGGACACAAGCGTCCGAAAAAAAATTAGATTCTCTATTGGTAATGAATTAAACAACAGACCAAGAAAAATTAATGAATATAAATCTTTTTCACAATATATTTTCAGTAACGAACTTACATTAGGTTCTTAAATCTAACAGTAAGTTCAATAATACCGTACTACAAAATGGAAATGTGTTTGTCCATTGTTAAGTTTTTTATTTACGAACAATTTCTACCGAACATTTTGCATGTAACGCAACTGAATGCGAAACAGAGCCTAAAACAAAACGCTCGATTGCTCCATATCCGTGTGAACCAACTATAATCAAATCGGCTTTAAATTTTTCGGCTTCGTTAAGTATTACACTTTTTGGTGAACCTGCAACTATTTTTGTGGTTACTAACAGATTTGGATTTTTATTTTCAAGAATTTCGGCTGCACTTTTTGCATTTTTTTCTGCATTTTTAAATGCGTTTTCATCAAATTTCGCATTGTATTCGTGAGAAACACCCATTGGTTCTAAAGTGTTTAAAATGGAGGTAATTTCATATGCGGCAAGAATGCACACTTCGGTTTTGGGCGGAAATGGCCTGTTGGCAATTTCATTAATTGCTGTTTTACTATATTTTGAACCATCGGTTGCTAGTAGAATTTTCATTCTTTTTTCTCCATTAAATTCATTCCGCATTTGGGACATTTTCCGGGTTTATCCGAAGTAACTTCTGGGTGCATGGGGCAGGTATACGTTTTTTGAGTTTCCATTTTTTTTATATTTTAATGTTGTTTGTATTTGTATTATTTGGACATATCCATATTTTTATCCATTCCAGTCATTTTGTGTGATTGCATTTTTTTATCATTCATCATATCCATCATTTTAGGATTATCCATCATCGATTTACACATTTCAGACATCATCGTAGTATCTGTTTTAGATGCTTCCATCATTTCGGTCATCATTCCTTTCATCATAGCTGGATTATCCTTCATCATTTTCATCATATTTTCGTGATTTGTCATCATCATTTTTCCTTTACTACTGTTCATCATTGCTTGCATCATATCTTTAGACATATCGCTATTGTTAGCAATAGTATCCATAATTGCCTTTTTTGTATCTGAATTTGAAAGAATTTGATTTACATCAGTTTTGGATTGGCACGATGTAAACAAACCAATCGATACAATAATTAATGTGATTTTTTGTAATGTTTTCATAGTTTATAATTTTGATTGTTTAAAATCTCTTAAATAATTCCTCTAAACGAAACTTTATTTAAGAGATTGAAATACTCACATTTTACTCATTTTACGGTGCTTAACTTACTCATATTACTGCACTCAACAGCACATTTTCGACAGGATTCCGCACAATTTTTGCAATGCTCCATGTGTGCATGTTTTTCACATTCTTCGGCGCAAGCTGTACAAATTTCGGCGCATAATTTGCAGATTTTTTCCGTAAACTCACTTCCGCTTGCCATAGCCTGCATTGCAAATAAACAAATAGCTGCACAATCATGATCTAGTTTTATGCAACGCGCTAACATTTTTACGTCTTGCTCATTCAAGCATTCACTTTCGCAATGCGAACATTCTACTGCACATTCTGAACATGCATCGATACAATCTTTAAATTTTTGATGACTCATCTTTTTTAAATTTAAATTGCGAATTAATTTTCGCAGTTTAAAGGTAGCTTTTTAACTTGAAAAAGTATTGTGAAATTCTAATAAAAATTATATAATTCACACATTATCAGGAATGTATATTGGTTTGTAAAAAATGTAATTGCAAAAAAAGGACGCTTGTCTTTTAGAACAAGCATCCTCCATACAAATTTGAAATTTGAGTTTCTTAATAATTAAAAGTAGCACCTAATCCCATTCCCATATCACTATCATAGTGTGTAGTGATTCCAAAGTTTCTTTTGACAATGTAGCGTAAACCTGCCATATATTCTTTGTCGGTATTCCACATTAAATTCATTCGTAGTCTTTTTGAAACTGGAATGTCTTTTCGTTCAAACTGTAAACGTACATTTCCGTCGGTAAAAACTTCGGCTTGAGCGACTATAAGCATTGGTAATGTGTAATTAACCCCTGCACTAAAAACAGCTCTGTTGTCTTTGGTATTGGTTTGCCCAAAAAGATTTCTTTCTTGATTGTCTATTCCCCCTTTTCTATATCTCCAATCAAAACCAATGAAAGGCATTAGCCATTGCATTTTACCAATATATCGACCTATGTGGGTTTCGGTTTCGTAACCGTGCATATCATTGTATCCTAATCTCCATTCTGTTCCAATACTCCAACGTGTACTTTGATACATAGCTTCTCCATCGTTTCCGTTTGTTGCAAAATCATTTTCTGCCATAAAGTGAAAAGCTCTATCGTCAGCAAACAATTTTCGTCGTGCTAATTTAGGATCTGGTATTTCGGGATTTGGTGCTTGGTTTTCATAACTAAAAACCCTGCCCATTCCGCTCATCATGTGATACAAAATATGACAATGGAAAAACCAATCGCCTTCTACATTGGCATTAAATTCGAATACATCGGTTTCCATTGGCATTATATCCACAACGTTTTTTAGAGGAGCATAATCCTCTTGACCATTTAATAGTCTAAAATCGTGACCGTGCAAGTGCATTGGGTGTCGCATCATAGAATTGTTGTGAATTGTGATGCGAACATTTTCGCCTTTTTTAATTAATATTTTATCCGCTTCGGAAACCACTTTGTTGTCTAAACTCCAAACATAACGGTTCATATTTCCTGTCAATTCAAATTTTAATTCTCTTACTGGTGCATCTTTAGGAAGTATCGTTTTAGTTGGCGATTTTAACATTGCATAATTTAAGGTAGTAATATCCGAAAGCGCATTACTATTATAATCGGCTTCGGTCATTTTCATATCCTTCATTTTTTTATCGCTTTTCTTTTTTTGTTCTCCGGTAATTTCTGGGTACATTACTACATTCATATCCATTTGATTGTAGGACATATTCATTCCCATATCGTCTAAATCGCCGTTCATTTTCATCATCCCATTCATCATTTTCATTCCCTCAAAATATTTAAGCTTGGGAAGAGGTGTAATAAGTTGTTTGATACCATCCCCAATAAAATAAGAAGCTGAATACAATCTATCTTCGGTGGTGGCTAAAAATTCAAAAGCAGTTTTATCGGCAGGAATAGTAACTAGAACATCGTAAGTTTCAGAAACACCAACAATTAATCGATCTACTTCTACAGGTTCTACATCGTTACCGTCATTTGCAACTACCGTTATTTTTCCACCGGCATAAGTAAGCCAAAAATAGGAAGAAGCCCCACCATTAGATACGCGTAAACGTACTTTATCACCTGCTTTTAAAGGTTTTCCATCAATACTTTTCACATCCGTACTTTGCTTACCATTCATAAGGATTTTATCGTAAAATACATCGCTTACATCCATTGCATTCATCCTTTTCCATTCATTTTTTAATTTAACACCTAAATAACCTTGCTTTATGGCTTCTGTATAACTTTGGGTTGTTCCTTTTTTGATTGCTGGATAATCGTTTGCGTTGTGCAACATTCTATGTACATTTTTTGGATTTAGATCTGTCCATTCGCTCAATACTATAGGAACGGTTGGCAAATCATCAATACCCTTTCTAAAAGTTAGATCATCCGTTTTTTTATTCATAATAAATGAACCATACATTCCGATTTGTTCTTGCAATCCTGAATGGCTGTGGTACCAATGTGTTCCTTGTTGGATAATCGGAAATGTATATTTGTGTGTCGTGTTGGGCTTTATTGGCATTTGTGTTAAGTTTGGCACACCATCTTCTTTGTTAGGTAAAAACAAACCGTGCCAATGCAACGATGTTTCTTCATCCAGTTCATTATGTACATAAATTTCAGCGGTATCGCCTTCGGTAAATGTAAGTGTAGGCATCGGTATTTGTCCGTTTACAGCAATGGCTCTTTTAGGTTTACCTGTAAAATTTACGATGGTGTCTCGCACATATAAATCGTAACGCACTGTTCTTGGTGGTGTGTTGTTTTCAATTTTAGTTACGGTTTCTAGAGTTGCTTTTGTCATATCCATAATGCTCATATTATGATTTTGATGTGAAGCATTAGCATCCGTTTTCATATTGTCCATGCTACCCTTCTTTTCAGAAGTCTTTTTCATGGGAATTTGCATTTCATCATGCTTCTTCACCACCGTTTTTTTACCCGTTTTAGCTTTCTCCTTTATCAACGTCATTCCGCATTTAGGACATTTTCCCGGTTTGTCAGCGTGAATTTCGGGGTGCATTGAGCAGGTATACGTTGTGGGCTGCACCTTTTGCGCCTTTTCCTTTTTTGACATATCCATACCTTTCATATCCTGTGCATGGGCAAAGGAATAAATAGACATGATGAATATTAATACTATAATTTTTTTCATTTTTTTAAGTTTAAAATTGATTTACAAATTATTTTGGAGTTATTTATCTAATTCTTTAAGCTTTGCTTTCATTTGTTCAATTTCTGCCTGTTGGCTGGTAATAATATTTTTAATTAATTCCTTTATTTCAGGGTCGGTAACCGATGACTCTTTTCCCATTAATATTGCTGCGGCATGGTGTGGTATCATTGATTTTAAAAATTCTTTATCCCCAACTGCCGTCTGTTGCCTAATACCTGCAAAAAATAGAATCAAAGCAATAAAACCAGTGACAAGCAGTGAAATATTTAATTTCTTATTTCCATACATGCTACCCATCACTAGAAGTTCAATTATGAGCATCGGCATGGTCATCAGTCCAGCCATGTAAAATTGGTTTATATTGGGTATTACATTGGCAAAAACATCTACCATTGAATACATTAGTATGTACATCGCTATAAATGATAACACTATCATAATCGCTAATTTCTTGTACATAGTCAAACTTAATTCTTTTGAATGCTCTTCTGTTGTGTGTTTCATTTCCATATTTTTTTTTTTTAAATTAATTATTTTTTCAATAGTAACTCTAACTCTAAAATTTGTTTTTTAAGTGATTCAACACTTTTCATTTTTTTTAATTCTGCTATTGATAAAGCTTTTTTCCCTGCTTCAATTGCACTTGGATAGTCTTTTAGTTCCGTTGCTATTTTTTGTCTCAAATTAGGATAGTAAAAATTCTGCGGATCTAATTTTTCGGCTTCAATTAGCCAAGCTATTGCTTGTTTGGAATCTCTGTTTGTACTGTAATAATAGTTTGCCGCTTGAAATAATAAATTAGCATCAAGGATTTTTTCTTTAATAATGTTTTTATCTATTACTGCTAAAATAGTTTCATCTGCTTTGCTTTTTAATGGTATTTTTATTGTAGTATTTTCCCATATTAGTTTTAGAAATCCCTCCCCTTTGCTGTTAATGTCATTTATTTCGATTGTAAATGTTTCATGAAAATTGGGTGTACTTTCTACTGGAACTGTAAGACGAAAAACATCTTTTTTATCATCATATCCAGTTTCGCCGTGTAATGTTGTATCTGTATTTATAATTATTGTCCACTCCTTTTTTGAAGGTATTGTGAATATTGAGTAACTACCCATTTTTAAAGTAGTATTTCCAAACACAATATCTTCATTGGTAGTTATTGTAGTACAATCACTGGCGCCAGTTCGCCAGAGTTTTTCAAATGGCACTAATTCACCGAATATTTTACGGCCTCTTGCTAGTGGTCTGCTGTAAGAAACTTTGATTATTGTGCTTCCCAATTCTTGTTCAAACGATGCGGATGGACTTGGAGAAGTTAGTTTTATTTGAACTTTTTCTTGTGCCGAAATTATTAAAGCTTGCAAAATAAAGAAGTGTATTAGAATTACTTTTTTCATGGTTTTTGATTTTAAATTGATTTTACTGTTTTTTATTATTTTAAATTATTTTTTTATTTTCCTCCAAATTTTTCTAATAGTAGGCGATGAGATATACCAAAGTAAAAAACCACTTAAAACGGTTATTAACCCCAATAATGAAAAGACTCTTAACACAATATTATTCATATTGTCTCTACCCTCATAATCCATAGTATGGGTCATCCATAAAAAATCAAACCATCTCCAATCGCGGTGTCTAATCGTTTGAAAAGCACCATCATTTGCCGAAATATAGACCTTTAAATTATTCGGTTCCTGATAGGATATAACATAGGCTGGCAGTAAATGCTCTCTATATTCATGATGTTTCCCTACTTCTTTAATGAGTTGTATCTCTTTTGCTTTTAAACCTGATACAATATTTTTATCTGCAATTGCCAATGCTTCTTCTTTAGTGATACCCTTTTTTAATTTTCCCGTCTTGGCATTATAAAGCATCTTCCCATTAACCCAATAAAAAGGGTTCTTATTAAACTCCCTTAATTCTATCGATTGGATTGCTATTGAAGGATGGAGTAGGGAAGGGCTTATTAAACCCGAAAACGACTGCGCAACAATTCCTTTTTTATGAAATTGCATGCCATGAATGTCATCAATATTGGTCCAACTAAAATACAGACCACTAATGGTCCACATTAAGAACTGAAGACCTATAAATATTCCTAAATATCGGTGAGACTTTCTAATCCATTTTGCTTTTTTTCCTTTAATCATTTACCTTTTAATTTTTTTTTTAATTGTTAAATAAACTGAACCAACCTTAAAAATCGCATTAAAATTTCACTTATTTAAAACAGAATATATTTGAATATTCATAGCTTAATTTTCTATTCCATTCCGCCCGTTTCGGACAAATAACTTATACCATTCGGTTTTTTGCCTACTGCAATTGTATTAATTACTTTTTGAGTTGCCACCTCTATTACTGAAACAGTATTGTCACCACTATTGGTTACATAAACTGTTTTTCCGTCTTTGCTAATCACTACACCATGCGCTTTATTGCCTACGGTTATCGTTTTAATAACTTTGTTACTTGTTATGTCAATTACAAAAACTTTATTTGAAACAGGTCTACCCATTGTTTCCCCTTGATCGGCTACATATAACAATTTACTGTCTGGCGTGGCATATAATTGAATTGGACCTTGCGCATCATTTGGCAATTTTATTCTTGTTATTTGAGCATTTTTAATATCATATTTTACTACTTCTTTAGTATCATACAAACTCGCAAAAATAAATTTTTCATCTTGTGTAGTTGCAACTTGCACAGCCACTCCTCCCAGTGGAATGTCTGTTATTGTGCCATCAGAAATAGTAATAATCGACATACTTTTTGCATCCATATTTGCAACATAAAGTTTTCCGTTTTGATGTCTAAAACCGTGTGGTAAATATCCTTTTCCTAACTCAAATTTTTGAGTTATTTTATATGTTTTAGCATCGACTTGAAATATCTGATTTGTTTCATTTGCAGTTGCATAAGCATATTCAGATTTATTATCTAAAACTACATGAGCCAGATGTAAATCCTTACCAAGTTCAATACGCTTTTTTATTGAATTAGTGTTTGGATCGATTACTATCAATTGGTTTGTTGCTGTACTATCCATAGGTATTGCCGTCACCCAAACAGATTTTCCATCAGGTGCAACTTGTACGTTATGAGCCATAAACATCATTCCTGAAGAGTCACTAATTGATATTTCTGTATTTTTTGTGCTGTCCTGAAGGTTTATAACAGAAATGCTACCTCCATCCTCATTAGCTACGTATACTTTTGCTAATTGCATTGGTTCTTTAGGATTATTGCAGCTGCCTATTATTAAGCCAGTCACTACTAATACTACCATAATCTGAATTTTTTTTAGTACTGCAAGATTTTTCATTTTTTTATTATTTAAGTTGATTTTGCTATTTTTTCCATAATGGAATAATCTGAACCAAACTTGCAAATCGCATCACATTGACTTCGCAATTCAGAAAATAGTATGTATTTGATATTCATTTTTGAATTTTTAATAACAGGTCTATTCAATTGTTGTATCACATCTTTTTCGCGACTGTCCGGAATGATGATATAAAATACCTCTTCGCCATTGGAAATACTAAAATACAAGTCGGAAAGTCTTAAAATTCCAGAATAAATACTGGTGCTTTTTTCCACTTCAAATGCTCCAATAATATTGTTTGTCCCTTTTTTAAACCAAAGTACATCAATGAGTTTAATCGTATTTTGGGTGTCTTTATCTGTTGGTAATTCAGGAAATTTACTAATTGATATAAACGAAAAACTTTGACCATTGAATGCTTTGCTTTTATCATTACTGGCCGGAGTAACATCGTAACCTAATGAACTGCCAATTTTTAACAAATGGTATTGCATTTCGTTATGAAGGTTTTCTGCTAATTTTTCTTCCTGAATTTCTTTTTGGCGTTTTAGTATATTCTTTTCGAACTTTGTGCGTTCGTCTTCGCTTAAATATTCATCGTTACCAATTAGCATTTTTTGTGTTCCAATCTCAAAACACAATCCGGCAATCGCTCCTAAATCGTTAGATAATTCTGCTTTGTGTTTGCTGTTAGTTTCAATTAATGTTTCTCGGATTTTTAAATATTCTGTCCAACTTCCTAACTTCTTTTTGTCTTTGAATAAAAAATTAAATCCGTTGAGAATTGCCGTATTGAATGGCGGAAACCAAGTGGGGTGCAAGAAATATAAAATACTGGCTACCGCCGGACCTAAACCTTTTATTTTTAACTCATCCAATTTAACAATCTCTTTTATAATCTGTTCTTCGGTTTTGGCATTGATGCAGTTTTCGAGAAATTGGCCGAAAGCAATTTTATTGTTTGGATTTTCGTAAATATCTGGAATTCTTAATTTTGGTTTCCAATAAAAAGGATGTGCCACACCTACAAAAATTTGTTTTTGTTCTGCAATACAACTCAACACAAATTCTAAACTACTCCCTTTAAAATCATTTGGAAAAGTCTTGTCTTTGATATCGTCAATAACTTGTAAAATTCCTCTACGAATGGTTCGAAATGCTTTTAGCCTTTGGTCGTTATCGACAAACCAAGTATTATAAACACTTTCGGCATCGGTTTTGTATTGTTGGACTATTTGAGTAAGGTTATTCATTTTAATTTACCATATAAATTTCTATTCACATTTTCTAAAGTTTCAAACGTCTTAATCTTAACGCATTTACAATTACGGATACTGAACTAAAACTCATTGCCAAAGCTGCTATCATAGGAGAAAGTAAAATCCCGAAAAATGGATATAAAACTCCAGCTGCAATTGGCACACCTAAAACATTGTAGAAAAAGGCAAAAAACAAATTTTGTTTAATGTTACTCATTACTGCGTGGCTCAATTTTTTGGCTTTCACAATACCTTGTAAATCGCCTTTTACTAAAGTTATTTTAGCACTTTCTATCGCCACGTCAGTTCCGGTACCCATGGCAATTCCGATGTCTGACTGTGCTAATGCAGGGGCATCGTTGATGCCGTCTCCTGCCATCGCGACAATTTTTCCGAGGGATTGGAGGCGCTTAATTTCATTTAGTTTGTCTTCGGGGAGGGCTCCTGCGATGAATGAACTAAGATCGAGTTCGGCAGCGACGGCTTTTGCGGTGTTTTCATTGTCGCCCGTTATCATTATTACTTCAACACCCTGACGCATCAGTTCTTTTATTGCTTCTTTGCTTGTTTCTTTTATCTTGTCTGTAATGGTTACAAAACCCAAAGCAACCCCATCGATGGAAATATAAGAAACTGTTTTTCCTAGTTTTTGTTCGGCTACAATTTTATTTTCCAATTCATCAGAAACTGTGGCGTTCACTTGTTCCATTAGTTTTTTATTTCCGAGTGCCACTTTTTTATTGGTTACCGTCCCAATAACTCCTTTTCCAGCAATGGCTTCAAAATCGTTGACTTCGATTAATGAAATATTTTTTGCTTTTGCAAAATTGACTACGGCTTGCGCCAATGGGTGTTCGCTGTACTGATTTAAAGAAGCGATATTTTGCAATAGCCCATTTTCGTCATTTTGTAAGGAGAACACTTTTTCGACAGAAGGTTTTCCTTCGGTAATGGTACCTGTTTTATCAGTTATCAGAACATTTACCTTGTTCATATTCTCTAATGCTTCAGCATTTTTTATCAAAACACCTGATAGTGCTCCTTTACCTACGCCGACCATTACCGACATTGGTGTGGCTAATCCCAAAGCACAAGGACAGGCAATTATTAATACTGCAATGGCATTGATAAAACCATAGACTAGGGCAGGTTCCGGTCCAAATTTTGCCCAAACAAAAAAGGTTAAGACAGAAACTACAACTACAATCGGTACAAAATATTTTGCAATGCTATCCGCGAGTTTTTGAATGGGTGCTTTGGATCGGCTCGCATCATTTACCATCTTAACAATTTGCGAAAGCAAGGTTTCCGAACCAACTTTCTCGGCAATCATAACAAAGGATTTATTTCCGTTTATGGTTCCCGCTATAACTGAATCATCAATCTTTTTATCAACAGGAATAGGCTCTCCTGAAATCATAGATTCATCTATAGTACTTTCTCCATCAGTAATTTTTCCATCTACTGGAATTTTATCTCCCGGTTTTACTCGTAATAAATCTCCTTTTTTGATGTCGTGAATCGAGATTACTTTGTCCCCTCCTTCGATAACCAAAGTCGCTTCGGTGGGCGCTAATTTCAATAATTCTTTTATGGCACCGCTAGTTTGACTGTGTGCTCTTGCTTCTAATAATTGGCCTAACAAAACCAAGGTTAATATGACCGTTGTTGCTTCAAAATAAAGTAACACTGTGCCGCTTTCGGTTTTAAATTCATTTGGAAAAATATCAGGAAAAAACATGCCAACCAAACTAAACAAGAAAGCTACTCCAGTACCAATTCCTATCAGCGTAAACATGTTGAGATTCCAGGTAACAATTGACTTCCAAGCGCGAACAAAGAACATCCAACACGCATAAAAAACCACGGGAAGCGTCAAAATCAATTGTACCCAATTCCAGTATGAAATGCCCATTATCTTTTCTAACGGATTATTTGACATCATTTCTATAGTAGCTATTGCGAAAACAGGAATTGTAAAGGCTGTTGCTACTTTCATTTTCTTAAGCAAATCATTGTAAACCTTTTTGTCTTCACTATCTGTAGGTTCCATTGGTACTAAATCCATTCCGCAAATAGGGCAGGAGCCAGGTTCTTCTTTGATTACCTCCGGGTGCATCGGACAGGTGTATAATTTTTTAACCGCACTTAATTCATGAACTTTTTCTAAATTCATTCCGCATACTGGACAACTCCCGGGCTTATCGTAAACCTTGTCTCCTTCACAATGCATCGGACAATAGTATTTGCCTTGAGCATTACTTAGTGAAGGTATTGTATCCATGTTATCACTAGTTTTAGTACTGCAACACGATTTTGTTATTGGCTCATTGACAGTTTTGTGAGTTGTATCGTTAGCGCTACTCATTTCTATAGTGTACTTTCCAACGGTTGTTAATGCCTCTTGAAATTGATCCAGTGGAATGTGTTTTTCCATTGTTATAGTTGCAATTGGAGGATTCAAAGTAACCGTTGCTTGAATTCCATCGATGGCATTCAATGTTTTTTCCACTTTAGAACGACAGCTATCGCAAGTCATTCCGGTAATTTTATAGGTATGTATCATATGTTTTTTAAAATAAAATTTACTCTTTCATTTGGTGTTAATAATGGAACAAAAATGACTGGAAAACTTAATAAATTGTAAACCTCGAAAATTAATCTATGAATGGTTTTTTGTGCTTCTTCGTCTTCTGTTCTTGCATAGTCTTTTGTAAAAGGTAATCGGTCTAAAATAAAAATCTTTTTATAAGACACCCTCTTAATGGCATTAAGTAATTTTTCGTCATAATCAAGATTTAAAAACTGATAATAGGCCATCGCATCAGGAATAGCCCTGTCAAGAAAAACAGTTTCAATAGGTGATAATTCCGCTTCTTGTTCAATTTGCATATCTAGCACAGCTAATTGAAATTGTCTTTTATTTTCTCTTATTTCTTCTAGACTTTTACCTTCTTCCCTCATGCTATCAATGTAATGTCTGGCGTGTTCAATAGTTGTTTTGTAGCCCCTTTTCGATAACATATCAATTACTGTTGTTTTACCTGTACTAGGTCCACCTGTAATAACATACCAATTGGTATCTACTTTTTGATTGTCCATTTTCATCACTTTTAAAATTGCAAGTAGAACATAATTCATTCATACTAGTTTCAATTCGTTTTCTATTTATTATGGTTTTCAACCTTTGGCTATGATTTTTGCAAAGCACGCAGATCGAATATAATATTATTTTTGAACACGTGCCGTCTCAATAATACTATAGGTATGTGTCATTTCTTGCTAAACACTACATTTTCATTCCCTCCATAGGATCATTTCCTTTTCGGAATTTATATTCGCTATTTATGGCATACGCTCCAGTAATGACTACTTTTTTAGATGGATCCATTTCTGATTTAATTTCAATCATCCCATTGGTTTCTACTCCTGTTTCCACCATTATGCTTTCAAATACTCCTGGTCTTTTTTCAATCCAGATGTAAGAAGCATTTTCTTCCCTGATGACAGCATCAGTAGGTATGAATACTCCTTTTATATTGGATTGTGTCAATCTTGCAATTGCCTGCATTCCGGGTTTCAACAGCAAGTTTTGATTGGGCACTTCCATTCGAATTAAAAGCAGTCTGGTGTCTGGATTTATTTCAGGATTTATAAATGAAATTTTTGCGATTATAGTTTTATCAGGATAATCAGTAAATGAAACTTTGGCGTTTTGTCCAAGGTGCATGCTTTTTGCATAATTTATATTCACCTGTGTTTCGAGCCAAAGACTATTTAAATTTGCCAATTTAATTATACCAGTACCCTCCATTGCATAACTGCCTTCTGTTGCTATTATCTCCGAGATAGTTCCACTGCTATTACTATAGAAAATAGTGTACGGAGAAATCTCTTTACTCGATTTTATAGTTTCAATTTGGGCATTGGATAAACCAAAGAATAATAGTTTTTGTTTGGCAGCAATGAGCATCGTACGTGCATTTTTTCCAAAATCACCTGGCATGGTAAGTTGTTTGTATGCTGTGAAGTAATCTTGTTTGGCTATGGCAATATCTTCACTATACAATTGATATACTGGTTCGTTTTTAGCAACATAATCTCCGACCGTTTTGAAGTATAACTTTTCAATTCGCCCCATTGCTCTAGCAGAAATGGTGTTAATTTTTTCTTGATTAATTGTTAAAACCCCTGTATAATTTTGTTCTAAACTGCTTTGAGTTGTTGCGACAGTTTGCGTGATGATGTTCCCCAATTGGAGCTGCTGTTTACTCAAGCTTATCTCGTTTGCAGCTGTGTCGTCACTTTTTATTGGAGTTAACTCCATGTGGCAAATGGGACATTTCCCAGGCTTATCCTCCTTTACTTGAGGATCCATAGAACAAGTGTAAAAAACAGTTTCTTTACTTTTATGTGCGCTATGGTCTTCTTTGTTTTTAGTATTACAAGCTATACATACAGTAAGTAGTATTGATAGAATTCCTATTATATTTATCGTTTTCATAATTATTCGGTTTTAATAAAGCTTTCGCTATCAATTAAATATTGTGCATTTTTAGCAATAGTATCCTCAACGGAAATTCCACTGATAATTTGAATAAAATCATCTATTTCAATTCCTGCTTTTATTGCAGTTGCTTTAAAGCCATTATTCTTTTTTATAAAAACTATTCTCTTGTTGCCAATACTCACTAATGCTTGTTTTTGCAGCCAAACCCCTTGTACTGAATTTGTTTTCACAATTCCTTGTAATCGCAGACCTATTGGGAATTTTAGTTTAATGTTGTTTAGGTATACCCTAATTCTATTGGATTTATCTGCTGGATTAAATTGAGTTTCAATAAAATTTATTTTTGCATCCATGAATTCATTTTTGTCTAATTCTGTAGCAATTTTGATAGCTTGATTGGTTTTGATTAGACTATTGTACCCTTGACTAACATTAAAGATACCCCATACTTTATCTGTATTTACTAATTTAAAAACGACTTCTCCCTTTTTTATGTAGTTACCTTCCTTTATATTTAATATTTCTGTATTATTACTTGTACTTTGCATCGTCGAATTGCTTGTATTATCCATTTTTTCTGTTCCTTGAATAATTCCAGAAGCTGGACTGTAAATTGAAACTTGAGGATTTACTTTTTTGGAGGAAGACAATGAATTTATCTGATTTTTAGTCATTCCATAAAGCAATAATTTTTGCTTTGAGGCTTTAATAATTGAGGTATTATCGGAATCATTGGAAACTAAATAAATAAAATTTTGCTGTTCTGTCAATAATTCAGGGCTGTATAAATCAAATAATTTCTGTCCTTTAGCTACTTTTTGGTACTTATAATTGACATACATTTTTTCTATTCTTCCACTTATTCGAGCAGCAATATTTACTGATGAATTTGGATCATAAGACACTATTCCAGGTAAGTCTACCTCACTGCTTAATGTCGTGTCTTTAGCTGTTGTAGTTTGATAATTCCCGACGATAAAATTATCAGTAGGTTTCAAAAGATTATCAATAGAATTGTCTTCCTCAGCTTGGCTTTCTGTTATTTTTTTTATCAAAGTCATTCCGCAAATAGGACAATTGCCAGGTTTGTCGCGAATAATTTGGGGATGCATAGAACAGGTGTATACTTCTTTTTGATGTAAATTCTCCAAGTGATTGTCTGATTTTATTGGAAAGAAATAGATAGCAAATCCTATACTAGAAATTACGATTAAAACCAAACTATATTTTAAATATTTATTCATAATTATTTGATTTCTAGTTGTTTTTCGATTTCTACTTGTGTGCTTAAAATATTTTGCAATTTATCCACAGCATCAATTTGTGCCATATTTAACGCTTCCCAAGCATCCAATACTACAAATAAATCTCCCGTATTATTCTGCCAAGCCAATATTGCAGTATCATAGTTTCGTTTTAAGGCAGGAATGATATTTTTTTCAGCAATATCATATTGTTTTTTTAGGTTTATCAATTCTGTATTCATACCCGAAATCATTCCTGCTGCTTCATTCAAAATCATTTGCTTTTGCCAGTTGAGACCTTCATTCTTGATTTTAAAACTGTTGATATTGGCTTTATTCATTTTTGTTGACCAAGGCATGGGAATAGTAATCATTCCCATTAAAGAGAATTGTTTTGGCTGTTCTCCAAAGGCAAACATATGGTCATATTTGACACCAAATTCTGGTAATAATTTTGCTTTTTCGGTTTCAATTTTTAATTGATTTAATACCATTGTTTTTTCAATAGCTTTAACATCACTTCGGTTTTGGGAAAGTGAGGTTGTATCTGCTTTTATGGTATCAAAATCATTTAATTTATAGGTTTCATCTATTTCAAACAAAGTGTTTTTATCTCTAGCCATCAAGGTATTTAGCATAATTCGCTTCTGGGAAATATCGTTTTGTAACATTACAATCATACTTTGTAATGCACCGTATTGCGATTTTGCTTTGTAATAGGTTGGCAATTTATCCATATTATACTGATAGCGTATTTCCATACTTTTTATCATATAGTCTAAGAGCAATAAATTATCATCCGCAATTTTTATTTTTTTATTTAATACCAGCCATTGGTAATAATTCGTTTTTGCCAGTGCCTTTAATTGATTAATTGTATAACCTTTATTCTCTTTTTCAACAGATGACATTGCATTCATGTAATTGAAATCAGACTTAAGTTTTCTAGCATTCGGTATCATTTGTGTAACACCAACCATGTAAGATCCCATACCAGGCCCCATTTCATCGGCTTTCCATAATTTACTATTGTAAGGCGTCATAAAAAAACCCGTTTCCACTTGCGGAGGCATCCAACTTTTTGCTCCTTTTGCTGCTGCATCCATACTTTGAATATCAGCATCATACATTTTTAGTTGTGGATTATTTGTTTTGATATTCGTCAAAACAGCATCCAACGAAAGTGTTTGCGCCGCCATATTAGCAGTACTTAAAATCAAACAGCTTATTGCGATATAACAGTTATTCTTTAACATCTATAAGTTCTATTTTGCCTTTTGTTTTTAATTCTCGAAGTTTTACCATCTCAAAAACTATAGGAGTTACTAATAATACATAAATTGTTGAGGTAATTGTACCCCCAATGAGTGGAACCGTAATTGGCAACATCACATCGGCTCCAGTTCCTGTTGCCCAAAGGATAGGGATTAATCCAAATAGGGAAACGGAAACGGTCATCAATTTTGGTCTTAATCTTTTGGCAGAACCGTCAATAATGTACTGTTTCAAAATTGCTTCTGTGATTGTTGCTGCACTGTTCCCGTGTTTTTCTACCATTTTGTTCATCGCTTCATTCAAATAAATAGTCATTAACATAGCGGTTTCGATTGCCATTCCAAACAATGCTATAAAACCAACTGCAACGGCTACGGATAAATTTATTCCATAAAAATAGACCATAAAAATTCCTCCAATCAAAGCAAACGGTACGGTTATCATTGTAATCAGTGCTTCTTTCATAGAATGATAGGTGAAGTACAGAATGAGGAAAATAATGATGACAACTATAGGTAAAATCATGCTTAATGTTTTATTGGCTCTGATTTGGTTTTCCCATTGTCCGCTCCACTCCACATAATAGCCTTTTGGCATTTTAGTGATCATTGCATTCAATTTTTTTTGCGCTTCTTTTACCGTACTTCCTAGATCACGCTCTCGCACATTAAACAGGACACTGCCTCGTAGCATTGCATTTTCGCTATTTATCATTGGAGGACCATCGCTTATTTTTACATCGGCAACGGCTTCTAATGGAATAGGACCAAACTCCATTGTTTGAACTTGGAGTTTTTTCAAGGCCTCAATACTATTTCTGTATTCTTGAGCATATCTTGCATTTACAGAAAATCGTTGCCTTCCCTCAATGGTTGTAGTAAGTTTCATTCCACCAATAGACGCTTCTACCACATTGTTTATATCATCTATTGTAAGTCCGTATCTGCCAATGGCCTCTCTTTTTGCCTCGATATCGATGTACTTTCCGCCAGTAATCGGTTCCGCATATAAATCTTTTACGCCAGAAGTACCTTCAAGGGCTTTTTTTATTTTTTGAGATAAAACATTGATAGTGTCTAAGCTTGCTCCGTAAATCTTTATTCCTACATCGGTTCTAATACCAGTAGAAAGCATGTTAATCCTATTAATGATGGGCTGTGTAAAACCATTCGTAACTCCTGGAATTTGAAGTTTATTATTTATTTCATTAACAATATCGGCTTTCGTTTTGTCTTCTCTCCATTCGTTTTGGGGTTTTAGTAAAACAATCGTTTCAATCATGCTTATTGGACTATTGTCGGTTGCTGTATTAGCACGTCCGGCTTTTCCTAAAACATGAGCCACTTCGGGTATCGATTTTATCAATTTGTCTTGCACTTGTAAAATTCTTTTCACCTCAGAATTGGATACGTCTGGCAATGTTACAGGCATAAAAAGTACGGAACCTTCGTCTAAAGGTGGCATAAATTCTGTGCCTAAACGGGTAAACATTAAAACACCAATCAGGAGCGCAATTATATTAATGCCTAATACTGTTTTCCTCCATTTTAAACAAAAAATTAAAATAGGAGTATAGATGCTTTCCAGTTTTTTGTTAATTGGATTTTTGTTTTCTGGACGAAGTTTGCCTTTGAGCAGAAAACTAATTAGAACAGGAGTAAGGGTAATGGCTAAAAAAGCATCTACTATAAGTATAAACGATTTTGTCCAAGCCAATGGGCTGAATAATTTACCTTCCATACCCGTGAGAAGAAATACAGGTAAAAAGGAAGCTATCACAATGAGTGTTGAATAAAAGACACCTGGACCAACTAATTTTGAAGACTTTTCTATAAGCTGTAACTTTTCTTCAGAAGATAAGGGGTCATGTTCTTTTTTGAATATATTTTTTATTTTATCTTTCATTTTATTTCTGAATTATTTTGATTACTCTCCATCTCTTCCTGTTTCTCCGAAATTGTCCTATACGCATTTTCCACCATTACAATTCCGTCATCGACGACAACACCTATAGCTAATGCAATTCCAGTTAATGACATAATATTAGATGATATCCCAAAGGCTTCAAGCAAAATAAAGCCAATAGCCACAGATATAGGTAATTGTATTAAGATAATTAAAGCACTTCGCCAATGAAAAAGAAAAAGTAGTATAACAATTGAAACAACAATCATTTCTTCTATTAAAGTACCTTTAACAGATGCGATTGCTTTTTCTATTAATTCACTTCGGTCATATGACGTTTTAAAAGTAACGCCTTCAGGCAATCCTTTTTCAACTTCTTTCATTTTTAATTTAACTGCCTTTATAACTTTATCTGCATTTTCACCATAACGCATGACTATAATTCCTCCTACAACTTCACCTGTTCCATTTTCGTCAAAAATTCCCAAACGTAAATCTCCACCCATTTGTATCGAACCAATGTCTTTTACCTTTACTGGAACTGAATTATAATTTTTAATGGCAATGTCTTCTACATCTTTTATGTTTTTTATGTACCCTAAACCTCTTACTATGTAAGACATATTACTCATCTCAAATTTTCGACCACCAACATCATTGTTATTTGCTTTGACTGCATTCATCACTTCCATCATACTCACATTGTAGTACTGCATTTTCAAGGGATCTAACACTAATTGGTACTGTTTTTCAAAACCCCCAAATGATGCTACTTCAGCCACGCCGGGAACCGTTTGTAATGCAAATTTCACGTACCAATCTTGTAAAGCTCTTTGTTCTCCCAAGTCCATACCGTTAGCCTTTAAATGATACCAAAAAACATGGCCAACTCCAGTACCATCTGGTCCTAATGTGGGCACTACATTTTGAGGCAATAATCGTTGGGCATAATTCAACCGTTCCAACACTCGAGTTCTTGCCCAATACACATCTACATTATCTTCAAAGATGATATATACGAAACTCATCCCAAACATAGATGCACCGCGGATATTTTTAACTTTTGGTATTCCTTGCAGGTTTGAAACCAAAGGGTACGTTATTTGAGCTTCTATAACCTGTGGACTTCTTCCCATCCATTCTGTAAATACAATAACTTGATTCTCGGACAAATCCGGAATGGCATCTATGGGGTTTTGTTGTACGCTATAAATACCCCAAGCTAATAAGCAGGCCGAAACGAGAAGGACAACAAATCTATTCTTTAACGAGAATGATATTAATTTTTCTACCATGACATTTAGTTTTCTAATGAAAGACTATCTTTTATTTTATTTATCCAATTGATTACTTCCTCTTTTTGAGCAGGTGTTACTATTGCATTTTTATGAAGTAACGTGTAAGACGCTAAGGGCATTTCATCAGACTTTATTTGTTTGATGATAGCTTCTAATTTGTTTTCTTGTTTTCGCTTGGAGTACTTTCCAAACTCATTAAAGTTCAAATCCTTCTTACCATCTTTAATGTGTTCCTCCATAAAAAACCGTGCTGGCTGAATGTAAGAATATAATGGATAATTAGTATTGTTACTGTGACAATCGTAGCAAGATGTCCGTAAAATAGTTTCAACATTTTTAGGAACATCGTACATTTTTGTGAAATTTGCAGTTAATTCCTGCTCATAACTTTCATTACGAGCAGGTTGATATAACTGCATCAACAAAAAAATAACAAACCCGATTATGAGTATTTTCTTGATGATTTTTTTCATTTTATAATTGTTTTTTCATAGAACCACAAGTAAGCATTTTCGAACCGTAGTATGGATTTTTTATTTCTTTGCTTTCACTTATCCAAATAGCCCCTTTTCCTTCATTATACATAGGACAAAAATCTTGATATAGTTTTTGTTTTGCTCCAAATATTTTTATCAAATCATTCACATCTTTACTCAACATCGCAAAATGTTCTCTTTGGTGGTCAATTTTCCCACCATTATCACCAATGTGTTCTGCCTGTTCTTTAGCATCATCAGAAATATCAATATATTCTGTTTTCAATTTTGGATCTATTGCATTGGTATTGACTTTATTGAAAGTTGCATATAATGCTTTACCCGCATTGGCTGCTCCTTTTGTATCGTCTTTTGTGAGTGCGTTTTTGAGTTTTAAATAGCCAGAGATTATTTCGCTTGTTGAAAATGTTGTTTGGGTAACCGATGTAGCTTCAGTATTAACTTCAACTGTTGTTGTATCATTATGACTATGACTACCATCAGTATGATCATGAGCTGCTTCATTTTGTACAACTGGTTCGGTTAATTCCATTCCACATTTTGAACATTTTTCACCTTTTTTTCCTGTAACCTCTGGGTGCATAGGACACGCGTATAATTGCGAGGTACTCTCTGTTGTTTCCGAATTAGTTGTTGCAGCTTCTTTATTTTTTTGATTACAAGAAACTAGTACAAATGCCATCGCTATGGCTGAAAGGATTAGATTTTTCATTTTATTATTTTTTTTAATTGATATTGTTGGTATTTGCAACATTTTTTGATGAATATTTTTTTGAAAACCCATTTTTATATAGAAATTAATTTTTTCGTTTTATAGGGTCATTAAAATCATTGCATCCTTATTATTGGTATCATGTGCATTGAATTAAACTAAAAGGAAATTTAAAATTTATGCGACTGGATTATTTTTTCTTACCCTCCGTTTTAGTCATTTCCATTCCACATTTAGGACATTCCCCCGGTTTGTCAGAAGTTGAGCCATCCATTGGACAAACATATTTTGTTACAATTTTAGTTTTAGGTTGACTGCCTTTTGTAGCGTGAGTATCTATCTTTTCGGTAATTTTTACCATTCCAGTTCCACATTTAGAACATTTCCCTTCGGTATCAGAAGTTGAGCCGTCCATTGGACAAACATATTTTGTTACAATTTTAGTTTTAGGTTGACTGCCTTTTGTAGCGTGAGTATCTATCTTTTCGGTAATTTTTACCATCCTAGTTCCACATTTAGAACATTTCCCTTCGGTATCAGAAGTTGAGCCGTCCATTGGACAAACATATTTTGTTACAATTTTAGTTTTAGGTTGACTGCCTTTTGTAGCGTGAGTATCTATTTTTTCAGTGGTTTTTACCATTGTCATTCCACATTTGCTACATTTTCCTTCTATTAAACTCACTTCTTCTGGATGCATTGGGCAAGTATAAGTTGTTTTTTGAGCTTCCTTTTGCGAAGATTTTGTAGCTTCTTGAGCTGATGCTACTGTGCTAACTGCTAAGAATACGCTTAGTACGATAATTAGATTTTTCATTTTTTACAGTTTTAATTAATTGTTTATAATATTAACACTGATCAATTGCAAGCCATTTTAATCGTTTATCAAATTTACATTTGATATTTTAGAAATTAATAGTTTACATTTTTATTACAACCCCATTTGGTTTTTTACCAACATTGATTGTTTTAGTAACGGTATGATTGGTAACATTTACAACAGAAACTGTATTTGCTGTTTGGTTGGTTACATAGGCAGTGTTTCCGTCCATAGTGAAAGAAATTGCGTGAGCACCAGCACCCGTATTAAAAGCGCCACCGTGGATCCACATCATCATACCAGCATCCCAAGTCCAATAATGTACTTTTCCATTCATTGGATCTGAAACCCATAATTCGCTTTTTGTTCCGTTGTGTGAGGCAATTCCGGGCATAAATCCTAAAATAATAGTTTGGTCAACGGCATTTGTAGCTACATTTATAACAGAAATAGATTGTCCGTCTTCGTTATCAACATACATTTTACCATCTGTACCAGTCCAAGCTCCAACAGGATTGTTACCAACTGTAACCGTTGCAACTACTGATTTTGATGCTACATTGATTACTGAAACGTTATCATCATCGCCATTAGCAACATAGGCTTTTGTCCCGTCCGAAGAGAAAGTTAATTCTGCAGGCATCATACCTACAGTAATTGTACTTTTCAACGCATAAGTTGTAGCGTCATACACCAATACTTTTCCGTTCATATCCATTTGAGGCACCCAAATTTCTGTACCATTTGGAGAATAAATAGTATTGTGGTTCATTACAGGTAAACCCATTTTTTTAACAATTGAACCAGTTGTTGCATCAATAACAACAAGTTTACCCGACATAGTTCCTGTCACTGCGTGTCCTGCGCTTAAATCCATTCCCGGAACTCCAATTGCAAGATGATTTGAATGTGAAGAAATATGGTGTGGCCACATTATCATATCTGTATCGGTTCCCATCAATGGAATAGTTCCTGTAACTTCATTAGTTGATAATTTGATTACTGAAATTGTTGCATCTTCACCATTGACAACATACGCTGCTGGATAATTAACGTTTAATGCTGCATTTGTCATATCCATATTATCATCTTTATTACAAGATGATAAAAGTATTGCTCCAATTATTGATGCGGTAAAAGATATATTCTTCATTTTTTAAAGTTTTAATTTTATTATTTTATTGTTTCTACTGTTTTACCACAACTCAACATTTGTGATCCGTAGTAAGGATTTTTAATTGTATTTTCTTTACTTAACCAATTGGCATCTTGCATCGGGCAATATTGATAATAAACCGGTTCAGTAAATTTTGAAACTTTTATCAACTCATACGTATTTTTAGATAATGATTTGAAAAGTTCTCTTTGCTTTTTGATATCCTGTGTTTCAGAAATATTTTTTGCATCAGCAGTTAAATCTTTATAAACTTTCATCCAAGTCATATGTACATCCATTTTCAATGTTTCCATTTTTACGACAGTGATTGCGGTTAATAAATCTTTTGACTTTGCAGAAGCCATTTTACTATCTGTTTTTACCAAGGCATCTTTCAATGAAAAATAATTATCGAAAACTGGTTTTAGTTGGTCTGTTCCTTGGTTTTCAGTCATTGTAGAATGGTCGTTCATTTCCATTTTAGTTTCTTCGGATTTTGTTTCCGTTTTTACTGCAACTTTTGCTTCACGATCGTATTGACAACATCCCGGAAGTTTTGAATATGCAGCATCTGGAGCAAGGAATTTTTCGCTATCATAACCCGCAAGTGCAATACGTTTTAAGATTTCATCTTGATTGGTTTTTTTAGCATCATAAGTAAGCGTAGCCATTTTGGTGTCTTTATTCCAATCAACATTCGCAATTTTCTTGAGACTTCCTGCTTTTTCTATGGTGGTTTCGCACATTCCACAATTCCCGAATATTTTTACGGTTTCAGTTTTAGCGTTTTTGATTTGCGCATTAGACACTGTGAATGATAGCAATAGAGTTATTGCCATCACTATTTTTTTTAGTGATTTCATTGTAAAATAATTTTAAATTGAATTAGTTAAACAAGAACAAAATGACAGCACAACAAAGCCAGCCTTTTGAAAATGAAATTAACTGAGAAAGTAAATGATTTAAAGCAATAATTGCTTTTGATTTGACACAATTATGGCTATCAAATTTAAAATTTAGCCTATTTTTGGTATAAGCCATAAAGAATTGAAACCAGAAGAAATGGAGGTTTCGTAATTGTAAAAATTTTGTTTTTCTGAAAAGAAATTAAAAATATTTTTATTAAAGTTCAATTCATTAATAGAAACAGATGTGTTGCAAGAAGAAGCACAACCACATTTAGAATGGCTGCATTTTCCTCCACAACCTTTATGATTTTTATTCTTCGAATGATTATCACCTTCGCAACAATCTTTTTTATCTGTTTTAGAAGAGATTTCTTTTTTGCAAGATTGTTTTTCTGAATTGTTTCCACACGCAAAAGTTACCATTGGTATCAAGAAGAAGCCAAGTACAACGATTAATAAAATGTGAAACTTTTTCATTTGTATAGAAAATCTAATATTGGACAAAGTTAGAGAAATAATCTTAATTTTCAATAAAGACTTGTTAAAAAAATTTCATCACTACTATTTTGTTTTGATTTATATTCTCATTAAAAGTATTATTAGGGAAGCAAATAGATGAAGACTAAACTACTTAAATCTTTGTTATGAGTGTTAATCTCATCTATGTAAAAATTTAAATCATATAAATGGATTAATTCCTCATTATTATCTGGTATTTGAGCCAGTTGATATAAATTTTAGTTTTTCAGGAAAACTATTATATCGAAATTTTGAGTTTTCTCATCATAATCTAAAGTTAGAAATTTGAATTCACTAGCTTTTAATGTAATTTCATGGAAGATATATGACTATTCAAATCCATCGATAATTTTATCAATTCTTTCCGTTTGTGGAATAAAAGCGATGAATTTCCAGTTCTTCAGTTGGGATACGTTATCAATTAACTGGTTTCATAATCAACAATTATATTTCTTTTAATTTGTAAAAATTACTAATCTACATGTTACAAGTGTTCAGTAAATTAAAAACGATCTTTTAGTCCTAAAAACAAAAATACTGATTATCAATTAATTAAACTGTTTTTATTTCAGCGGGGTGTCACTAAACATAATTGAAGAATCAATTATAATAGAACATTTACAAAAAAATTAACATTCGAGTCAGCTAATAAAATTGTAGATTTGTGCCCAGTATGACAAAAAAGTTCTACATATTGCTACTCGTTATGCTTGGTTTTCTTTTGGGACCAACGCTTACTTATGCGCATGGGACAAAAAAAGAAATGCCATGTTGTAAAAAAGAATTTACAGTAAAAGACTGTTGCAAGAAAAAAGATTCTAATAAGAAAGAACACAATTGCGATAATAGCTGTGTAGGTAATTCTTGTGGTTGCCCAACTGCTTACTGCGGTTATTCCTCGATACTTTCTTTCCAAACAGAAAATAATTCTCTTTTTAGTTTTTCAGAAAGGAAACAAAATTACTATTATTCAGAAATCTTTATTTCTTCAGATTTCCGTTCTATCTGGCTTCCACCTAAAATAAGCTAGATTCATTTCCTGACAGTTACAAATCTGTCTAATCCAAAGCCTGTTTTATGGCTTAAAAAATCATTAAATATTAATCCAATCAACGCTATTCATAGCTCTAAATACTATGGTTTCTGTCATGCTCTAGGATTAATTCATTCAAAATTATAAAAACAATGAACTCAATAAAAAAATTATTGATGGCAATGACTCTATTGCTATCAGTCACTTTCGCCAGCGCGCAAATAAAAAACAAAACAACTGAAACCGTAAAAATCAATGGTAATTGTGGCATGTGCAAAAAAACTATTGAAACGGCTGCAAACATTGATAAAGTTGCCAAAGTAAATTGGGACACGAACACCAAAACCGCTACAGTTACCTACGATACTAAGAAAACCAATCTTGATGCCATACTAAAACGTGTTGCAGATGCTGGATATGACAATGAAAAATTTAGTGCCCCAAATGCTGTTTACGATGAATTGCATGGATGTTGCCAATATGATAGAGAAGCAAGTCCTAAAAAAGCGGAGTAATCATAATCAATCATTTAAATTAAATTTCATGTTCAAAATAAAAAATATAATCACATTACTCTCCCTGATAGCAACTGTTTCTATAGCAAGTGCACAAATAAAAATAGGAGATTCTTTTCCAGATGTTCAGCTTCAAAACAATAAGAACGCTACAGTTAAACTAAATACTTTTAAAGGAAAAACAGTTTTGGTAGATTTTTGGGCATCATGGTGCGCACCTTGCCGAATGGCTAACAAAAAATTGGTAAAAATGTATGACCAATACAAAGGTCAGAATTTTGAAATTGTTGGAATTTCAATTGATATCGATAAATCAAAATGGTTAAAAGCCATTGAAAAAGACAAAATGAAACACCAGCAATTAATCGACCCGAAAGGTTTTGATGCCAAAACGGCTGTGGCTTTTGGAGTTGAAGCACTGCCTGAAACCTATCTTTTTGATGCATCAGGAAAACTGATTGCCATAAACCCAACCGAAGCACAAATAATTGCTCAAATCAAAAAAAACAAAAAATAAAATGAAAACATTACATATAAAATTCGTAGCCGCTACACTTTTAGTATTATTAACTGGTGTAAAATCATATTCTCAAATCACTAAAGCCGAAATAATGGCAACAGGATTAACTTGCTCTATGTGTTCTAATGCTATAAACAAACAGTTAAAATCCTTAACTCAAGTTGATAGTATTGGTACCGATTTAAACACCAATACCTTTACTGTTTACTTTAAGAAAAACAATACATTACAACCTAAAGTGTTGAAAAATGCGGTTGAGAAAGCTGGTTTTTTTGTAGGTTCTATGGTCTTGACCGCAAAGTTTGATACTCCAAAAATTGAAGATAATGCAACAGTAAAAATCGATGATGTTACGTATACTTTTATAGATACTAAAAACGCAGTAGCTGATACAGAAGCAAAATTCAGAGTTTTGGATAAAGGTTTTGTAACCCAAAAAGAGTATAAAAAACTAATTAAATCATATTCAAAATATCCTGGTTATGCCACGGAAAATGAAAATGATTATTATTTAAAAGCCTTATAAAAATGAAATATCTATCAATTGTTTTCTTATTACTTGTTTCATTCAAAATAGATGCACAGGAATTATTTGTAGTAACCGAACCCGCTAGTAATGTTCCGGCGGGTTCTATTGGGGTTCGGGTTGGTCAATCTCTTATGAAAAATCAACTGGAAAGTGGGTCTATGTATAATTTAACGCCCGAAGTTACTTGGGGAATAAATAAAAATATCATGGTTCGTACCTCAGCTTTTCTTAGTAACCAAGAAAATGGATTGGGACTTAAAGGTGGCGGTTTTTATGCTAAATACCGATTTTTTTCCGTAGATGATTTACAAAGTCATTTTAGGATGGCTGCCTTTGGACGATACAGTTATAATAACTCTTTTATTAATCAGGAAGCTATAGACTTAATGGGAGGAAACTCTGGTTACGAAGCTGGTCTGGTAGCTACTCAGTTAATCCATAAAGTTGCCATAAGTTCTTCTGTAAGTTACGCGCGGGCACTTAATAACAGTGATTATAGCTTTCCGGATTTTTTGGGTAACAGCGCAGTAAATTATACGTTCTCAGTAGGGAAATTAATGTATCCAAAAAATTATACAAGTTTTAAACAAACCAACATCAATGCGATGCTGGAATTTACTGGACAAACGATAACCGAAAACGGAAAATCATATCTGGATGTAGTTCCTTCGATTCAGTTTATCATTAACAGTCAGGCGAGAATTGACCTTGCATACAAAAAAGAATTGTATAGCTCGATGCAACGTGCCACATCTGATGGTGTTTTCTTAAAACTGGAATATACTTTTTTTAATGTGACCAAATAAATTACTTCGCCAAGATTTTAATTTAAATCTAAAGTTCATAAAATAAGTGTTTCGATGGCAAAAGACCATCGAAACACTTCCTATGGCTTATCGGGAAATGACACGTGTAAAATCAAATTATCACCAGAACAAATCGTTCTGATTAAACTTATAAAATGAAGAAAATCTTTTATTTATTACTCTTGGGCTTTGTTTTTGTCAAAGTCCAGGCACAGATTATAAATCCTGTGAAATGGGAACCTAGAATCGAGAAGAAATCCACCTCAGAATATGTACTTACTTTTAATGGTAATATCGAAGCAGGTTGGCACGTATATTCTCAATTTACACCTGAAGATGGTCCTCTTCCTGCCGAATTCATTTTTCATGATAACAAAAGCAATTATGAATTTATTGGAAAAGCAACCGAAAGTGAAACCAAACGAGAATTCAATGAAATCTTTGGTGTCGATGAAATCTTCTTTTCCGATAAAGTTACTTTTACCCAATTAATCAAACAGATTAATCCAGAAAAGGAAATTATACAAGTGGAGCTTTCTTACCAAGTTTGCAAGGAAAACTGTATTAGCGAAACAAAATACTTTGAGTTTAATCTTAAAACGCTTGAAGCAAAAGAAATCCAAGCTGCGGATATTGTAAATGAGAAAACTACTAAAACTGATGCGAATTCCACAATAGAAAAACAACCAGAATCGAAAGAATCTGATTCGAGTTTATATATGATTTTCTTTATCGCTTTCTTATCTGGTTTTGCAGCCTTGCTTACTCCTTGCGTATTTCCTATGATTCCCATGACGGTAAGTTTCTTTACAAAACAAAGCAAAAACAAAGCCAAAGGAATTAAAAATGCCATTATCTATGGTATTTCAATCGTCTTGATTTATGTATTTCTAGGAACTGTAATTACCTTAATTTTTGGTGCCGATGCACTAAATGCATTATCAACCAATGTATGGTTCAATGTTATTTTCTTTGTGTTATTGGTTGTATTTGCATTATCGTTTTTAGGCGCTTTCGAAATTATGTTACCTAATTCCTGGGCAAATAAAGTGGACCGTCAAGCAGATAAAGGTGGAATCTTAGGAATCGTTTTCATGGCGCTGGCTCTTGCAATAGTTTCCTTTTCTTGTACAGGACCAATTATCGGAACATTATTAGTCGAAGCAGCTTCCAAAGGTGGTATAGCACCAATTGTGGGGATGTTAGGTTTTTCTTTTGCTTTAGCATTACCCTTTATGTTATTTGCCATGTTCCCAGGTTGGTTAAATACATTACCAAAATCTGGCGGATGGTTAAATACAGTAAAAGTATTTTTAGGTTTTATAGAATTAGCTTTAGCATTTAAATTCTTGTCTAATGCCGATTTAGTATTGCAATTGCACTGGTTTGAAAGAGAAATATTTTTATCCATTTGGATTGCTATATTTGGAACTTTGGCATTCTACTTATTCGGAAAAATAACCTTGCCACATGATTCTCCTTCGTCTTCAATTTCAGTAGGAAGATTATCTGTTGGACTAGTGGTATTGGTATTTGCAATATATCTTATTCCGGGTTTATGGGGTGCTCCATTAAAATTAATAAGTGGCTTTCCTCCACCTATGACCTATAGTGAATCTCCATACGGTGTAGGCGGCTCAAACAGAGAATCTACATCAGCAATAGTATTACCAGACGGAGCACATAAAGGACCACATGATATTATGGCTTTTACCGATTATGAAAAAGGATTGGCTTATGCCAAAAGTGTAAACAAACCTATTCTCTTGGATTTTACAGGATTTGCTTGTGTAAATTGCCGAAAAATGGAAGATTATGTTTGGTCGGATCCTCGCATTTTATCTATTTTAAATAATGAAGTAGTTCTTATTTCACTATATGTTGATGACAAAAGAGAATTGCCTATCGAGGAACAATATGTCTCTAAAGAAACTGGCAAAAAGATAAAATCAATAGGAAACAAATGGAGTGATTTCCAAATCACTCGTTATAAGGCAAACGCTCAGCCGTATTATATCATATTGGATACAAAAGAGAAAAGTTTAAACCAACCAGTTGGATATATGCCAGACATTACTGAATATGAACAATGGCTGAAATATGGCATTAAACAGTTTCAAAAATAGAAAAAAGCTGTCTAAAAATGATTTGGACAGCTTTTTTTATAACGCAATATTTTTAGGGTTAAAAATAATAACTTTTAAAATACTTTGATTTTATTGGGTAATGGTTCTAGTCTCTAATGAGAAAAAATCTTGTAGTGTAGATGGTTCTTGTTGTGCAGGAGGAAAAGCACCTCCAAAAAAATCATAAATATTTTAAAGAGCGTCCCTATTAATGGACGCTTCTTATTAATATCAGATTTAAAACTTCATTCGCTGTATTCTAACTGCATTCAAAATAGCTAATAAAGCCACACCAACATCTGCAAAAACGGCTTCCCACATTGTAGCTAAACCTCCTGCACCAAGAACCAAAACAACTGCTTTTACAGCGAATGCTAATCCAATGTTCTGATACACTATTTGTTTTGTTTTTTTACCAATATTTATAGCTGTAAAAATTTTTGTAGGCTGGTCATTTTGAATAACAATATCTGCAGTTTCAATAGTGGCATCGCTTCCTAAACCACCCATTGCAATTCCGGCATCGGCAAGGGCAACTACTGGTGCATCGTTTACACCATCACCCACAAAAGCAATTTTTAGGTTTTGTGATTTAAGTTCCTCTACTTTTTCTACTTTGTTTTCAGGTAACAAATCGCCATAGGCTTGATCGATATTTAATTCTTTTGCAACAGCATCTGCAACGGCTTGTTTATCTCCCGAAAGCATTACGGTTTTGATGTTTATTTTATGCAAACTTTCGATAGCTGTTTTTGCATCTTCTTTTATTTCGTCAGCAATTAGAAAGTATCCTGCATATTTTTGATTGATGGCAATAACTATTATTGTAAATGGTGTGTTGTCGATTTCAGCATCGTAACTGATATTGAATTTCTTCATTAATTTTACATTTCCTGCCAATATTTCTTTTCCTTCTACATTACCTTTCAATCCGTGTCCTGCAATTTCTTCGACATCGGTAACGGTTACCTCTTTTTCTGAACCTTTGGCATATTCAATGATAGCAGTTCCTACCGGATGTGTGGATTTGGTTTCTAATGCTGCTGTGAATTTTATTAAATCAGCTTCAGGAATATCAACGGCTACCACTTTTTGAACTTTAAAAACGCCTTTGGTCAGCGTTCCGGTTTTGTCCATAACTACTGTTTGAATAGATGCCATTATATCTAGAAAATTCGAGCCTTTTACTAAAATTCCATTTTTACTTGCTGCACCAATACCTCCAAAATATCCCAAAGGAATAGAAATTACTAACGCACACGGACAGGAAATTACCAAGAAAACTAAAGCTCGGTACAACCAATCGTTGAAGATATAATTTTCGATGAATACCATTGGAACTAAACAAATACAGATTGCCAAAAACACAACTATTGGGGTGTATATTTTAGCAAATTTTCGAATAAATAGTTCGGTAGGTGCTTTTTTAGCCGTGGCATCTTGCACCATCTCAAGGATTTTTGACAACTTACTATCGGTGTAAGCCGTTGTCACTTCGACTTGAACAACTGTATTCAGGTTAATCATTCCTGCAAGAACGGTTTCTCCTTTTTGTTTTGTATCTGGTTTGCTTTCTCCTGTTAATGCTGCTGTGTTTAAGGAAGCATTATCTGAAAGTAATTTTCCGTCGAGTGCTAATTTTTCTCCTGGGCGTAATTGGATTATTTCTCCAATGACAATTTCAGCTGCTTTTTTATCAATAGTATTGCCCTCTTTGATAACTGTAGCGGTATCTGGTCTTTGATCCAACAATAATTTGATGTTGTTTTTTGCTCTTTGAACTGCCAGTGTTTGAAATACTTCGCCAACGGCATAAAATAGCATTACGGCAACACCTTCGGGATATTCACCAATAGCGAATGCTCCGATTGTAGCAATACTCATTAATAGGAATTCTGAAAAGATTTCGCCTTTACGTATGCTTTCAAAAGCTTCTTTTATTACCGGAAAACCAACAGGAGCATAAGCTACTACATACCAAGAAATACGGACCCAGCCAGTGAACCAAGTTTGTGGAAAATAATTATCAAAACCAATAGCAATGAGTAATAGCACAAAACTTATAACTGCTGGCAAGAACATTTGAAACGTCGTTTGATTACCGCCTGAATGGTCGTGTCCGTCATCATCCGAATGCTCATCGTGATTGTGCTGGTCCTTTACTATTTTTTTAGCCTTTGTATCATCGTGTTCGTTGCTACAACAGCTTTCTTTTTTAGTTTTCTTTTTTACCTGCTTATCTGCCATTTTATTTATTTTTTCTTCTTGTGAACAGCAAGTCATTTTACCTTGAGCATCATAAGTGTGCTTGTGTTTTGGATCTGTATTTTTCATTTTTTAATCATTTTAAATTAATTAAGAATATTTTATTTAATCATTTTCGTTTTCCTTACCGTGTTTTATTATCATATTTTGCTTCCATTTTATATACCATTTTTGATGGTGTAATGAAAGTAGAAAATACAATGCGCAAGCACCTATTATAGCTATAATAAACATATCTAATCCTACCGCAACACCAACTGCTGATGTACACCATACGGTTGCTGCTGTTGTTAATCCGTGTGATGTTCCTGCAGTAGAATTGCGATAAATAATTCCAGCACCTAGAAAACCAACGCCTGTTACAATATTTGCAATTACTCTTGAAGTATCCGCTGGGTTATTTACCAAATGGGCTGTAATAGCTGTAAACAAAGTTGCGCCAATACATACGGCTGCATACGTTCTTATTCCTGCATCTTGACAGTGTTTTTCTCTATCTAAACCAATAAATCCTCCTAATAAAAAGGAGACAATCAGTTTGGAAACAATAATTAATTCTGCATTTATATCCATAATTTATATATTACATTATATAAAACGATTTTGGCTTTTCTACAATTGGTAAATCTGTATCGCCTATCAATTCTTTAATATTTATTTCTATTGTTATTGCAAGACTTGTCATTGGAATGTCGGTTGTTACATTTTCGAACGGATCTTGTAATATAATTGCCGTTCGTTCTATGGCTATAAATATTATAGGTATCAAAGCTGTTAAAAATATTTCTACTAAAACATATTTATCATCTAACCCAAATGGTAAAAGCGTGGCAAAAACATAAATAAAAAAATGTACCAATAAGCTGTATGATTTTGGAAAAACGGTGTTTTTAATACGTTCGCATTTTCCCATAGAGTCGCACAAGCGACTTAAAGTACTGTCAATCTGTATTTGCTTGAAATCGCTAATTTCTAGTTTAGATAGTGCTTCACTATGTTGATTAATTATTGCATTTGGGATGTTGTTTTTTGATAATTTATGTTCTTTAACATAGTCGTATACTTTTTTTGAATACGATAATTTTCGCAACGATTCTCCTAAAACATAACACCAAATTATTTGACGGTACGCAAAATCCTGCACAATTTTAGTGTCTTTTTCTGGTAAAAATTGCTTTACTTGACGTATTAAAGTTCTTGAATCGTTTACTATTGCACCCCAAATTATTCTTGCTTCCCACCATCTTTCATAAGCTTGGGCTGTTCTAAAAGCCAGTAATAATGATAATGCAGTTCCGATTATGGCACTCATAGCAATTGGTATTTCTATTTTTGACAGAAAACCGTACTGGTCAGCAATTCCTACTACTATAGCATAGATTAGAATGGCAGTTATGTCAAATTTTATTTGTTTCAAAAATGTGAATATTGATATTCTTTTATTTAATAGCATAAATTAATTTTTTAATTATTTAGACAAAATCCATCTAGAACAAAAACATAATCATTTATAATTAATTACTTTGTTTCATCTTACCATTTTTGAATCGTTCACTCGCAGTTTGGTAATAAGAAACAGTTAATTTTTCTAAATCAATTAAATTTTTATTTTCTATTTTTTTCATTATTTTCTTTTCTGCATCCCATATATAATTATTTACTTTTTTTCGGTCATTTATTTCTGTAAAATATTTATTCTTTAATAATCCTAATGTTCTATAATTTCCAATTAAAGCTCTTTCTTCATTAGGTTTCATTATATTAATATCTTTGCCATAAAGTTCTGTTTGATAATTCCAATTCAAATATCCAAATACTGTTGGCATTAGGTCAATTTGCGATACAAGTTTATTGATTTTTTGTTTTTGATTATTCAAATTGTAAATCATTGCTGGAATATGATGATTTTCAATATTTATTTCCCATTTACCAGCACTATTGGCACAATGGTCAGCAACAATTACAAAAATTGTATTTGAAAACCAAGGTTTTGTTTTCACTTTTTTGATATATTGTCCTAAAGCAAAATCAGTATATTTTACTGCACTTTCTCTACTTCCTTGTACCATATTTATTCTTCCATTAGGAAATGAATAGGGTTTATGGTTAGATGTTGTCATTATAAATTGAAAAAAAGGTTTGTTTTTTTTTGAATTTATATTGGCATATTTTATAGATTGAGTATAACTATCTTCATCACAAATTCCCCAAGCATTTTCAAATGTTACTTCGTTGTCTTCTATTGCAAATCGTTTTGTTTTAATATTATCAGATAGCGGATTTCCTCTGTTTCTATCTATTATATTAAACCCTTGACCGCCAAAAAAAGTGTTCATATTATCAAAATAGCCATCGCCTCCATATATAAAACTTAAATCATAATTTTTCTTTTTTAATATCGTAGCTATTGAAAATATACTTTCATTATTTGGTCTTCTTACAATACTGTTTCCTGGTGTTGGTGGAACGCAGAGAGTGAGTGCTTCCATACCTCGAACAGTTCTTGTACCTGTAGCATACATATTAGTAAAGAATATGCTGTTTTTTGCTAATGCTTCATAATTAGGTGTTAGATTTTGTTGGTTTCCAAATTGTTTTAAAAAATCGGCACTAAAACTTTCAATAGCAATTAAAACTATGTTAGGGGCTTGTTCTTTTGAGCCACTTACGTTTCTTGTAATCGCATCTTTTTCTTGATTTGTAAATTCTTGATTGTTTTGAAGCAATTCCTTTTTTACTATTTTATATGCTTCTTTGTTAGGCAATGTTTTATAAAATGTTGTATAATCTAACTCGTTTGAATGCAATGCTGAAAAAAAAGAGAAAACACCATTTTTGCTTAATTCATTTTCATAATTATTGATGCTCCATTCTGCAAGTTTATTTTTTGCAAAAAAAGCGAAAAGTAATGTTACTAGTAATAAAGGTAAAACATTAAAAAGCCTTTCTTTAAATTTTGGTTTTTCTGTGAATGTTTCCCTAAAAACATTTTTCTTCTTATAAATGACATATATAATGAAGATTAAAGTAAATAGAACCAAAATTATTAATGGGATTGGATAGGATTGATTTATATTTTCAAAAACTTCGTAAGTATATATTAAATAATCAACAGCAATAAAGTTAAACCTTGTATTGAATTCCTCCCAAAATGGAAATTCCGCAACAAAAGAAAAAATACTAATGAATAGTAAAATACCCATTAAAAAATAAGTAATTACCTTATCAAGTATGCCACCGACAAGTTTTGAAGGTAAAGCAAGTAGATATGAATAATAAATTGTAGAAAAAAACAAAGCTACTGATAGGTCAAAGAAAAATCCTAAACTGAAAATTTTGATAATTGAAATAAGAGAAAAATCAATATCATCAAATGATAAAGCATAAAGGGAAATTCTTATCCCGAAAGAAATCAGAACATAAGTTGATATAAATGAATATAGTAATGAAAATCGTTTGTTAAATATATTTTTCATTTTTTTAAATTGTATTTTTAGTTATGAGAATCCAGAGACCATTTCTCCTTCATCTTTTATTAAAAGAAATGTACTTCCTAAAAGCATTGCCTAATCGGTTCTACTGCCTTGAAATAGTTTTCAAAATCATCAATGATACTGGCAGTTTGGGATAGGTTTAAGTTTTTTAAAGACTTCATTGCAGATGTTGGGTATTTCTTTCGTTTTAGAATGTTTGTAACCTTTTTATTTTTACTATATATAAAACATAAGTATTTGATTTTAAATAAAAAGAACTATTTATTCCCAAAGTTGTGGGATTTTTTTCCTCTGTTTTTTATTAACCCATTTATTCAATTTATAGGAAAGATAAGCTGATCCGCTTCCTATGATTGCGCCAGCTAACACGTCACTTGGATAATGAACACCCAATACCATACGAGAATAGCTTACTGCACTTGCCCACGCAAACGAAGGAGCAATAATGTACCATTTTGGATACGCCATACTCAAGGAAGTGGCAGTTGCAAAAGCTAAAGAAGCGTGCCCTGATGGGAAAGAAGGTCCGGTTGCTGTTGTAACTTGCTCAATATCTGGATAAGTTACAAATGGTCGTTCTCTATTTACTGTTTTTTTTAAAGCAAATGTTATAAATCCTGAAGCCAAAAAGGCTTCTCCAATAAAAATAGCTTTCTTTTTGACTGTACTATCTTTCATTATCAATCCGACAGAGTACATAATAATTGGAGTTCCAATACTTACAGGAGCTAGACTATTTGTAATTCCTTTTGATGCTGGATCCAGTGATTTGTTCCTATTATGATTTATGTTTCTTAAAACATCAATGTCTAAATTCTGGGCATTTGCAAAGTTTATGCAAAAAAACAACACCGCTAAATTGGTTATTTGTAACAAATTTATTTTGTTTTTCATTCTTCTGTCTTTTTAATCAAAATTTTTATAATGCAAATGGATACAGAAAACAATACTCATTTATGTTCTACTTTTTAATGCTTGTGCTCTAGATCGTGCGAACAGCCGTTTTATTTATCTTCGGCAGACATTTCTTTCGCTTTAGCGTTTATGAACATCATCAGAATGATTTTCTGAATCATTGTGAATAGAACAACCTGATTGTTTGTTTGGTGATTTATTTTTTCTTCCTGTCTGCACCAAAGCTGTTTACTGTTTGCATCATATTTGTGTTGGTGTTTCTTTTTTAGTTATTTATGATTATGTTCTAAATGGTTTTTATTTTCTTCGTGTTCAATTTTTATTAATGACATTTTGCAAACAGGACATTTTCCAGAAATGTCATAAAATTTCCCTTTTTCACATTTCATAGGGCATTCGTAGACTATCTTATGGGCTTCTGCCTTTTTGTGAATATGAACCTTTTGTACTTTTTTCTCTTCTTTACAGGAAAAAACAATCGTCATTATTGCAATATTTATAATTCCTAGTATGATTAATTTTTTCATCAAATTAGATTTAAAATGTTTCTTAAATTATATAAAAGAGAGTGCAAATAGGAATTATTTAAAACCCTAATTTGATCCTTCGTTAATGTTATTATGAAAAAATGGTAGCCATTCCAAGCAAACCTGAAAGCATTAATACACACTTCCAACAATTGAGTCTTTTGTTCATTTTCTAAATTTTTTATATTAAATAGTTATTTAAAACTGGCAATACTATTAATAGTCAGTGCCACAATAATTGTATTGAACGCAAATGAAATTAGACTGTGCAACAAAACAAATCTTCTGATAACCTTTGAGCTTACTTGGACATCTGAAACTTGAAATGTCATACCAATTACGAATGAGAAATAGGCGAAATCAATATAATCAGGCTCCTCCTTACAAGGAAATTTGATACCTCCAACATTACTACCCGTTTTTAATTGATTATGGTCGTGATATAAGTGTGCATACCGAATTGTAAAAATTGTATGAAGCAATGTCCACGACACTAAAATGGGCGATAATGAAACGATTGCATCAAATATTCTGTTAAAGGACGATTCTTCTGTACCTTTTAAAAGAAGTAAAGTACCAAACAAACTAACACAAACAGCAATGAGCACTATCGTAAAAATCACTTTAAGTCCATCATCCTGACGATCTACCACCTCACATAGATCTTTATTTGTGGTAGTAAAAAACAATGCCCAGCTAAATATAATTAGAGAAAGACAAAAGATATCCCAGGATAAAATTATCCTGTTTTTAATATCAATTTTAAAAAACAGTAAAATGAAATACAACAATAATGATAAGGTAAGACAAATTATTATCTTTTTTATTCCGCTAGTATTTCGCAGAAAACTATATTTTGTTGTTTTCATATTCAGCAATTAATGATTTTTCTAATATTATTTTGGGGGCATAGTCTTCATCAATTAATTTACTATCACAACCGCCAATACAAATAATACTAGCGGTTTTAGATAGTCTTAAATTTTCTAATTGCCCATAACGTTTTAGGATATTTTTTATCACACTTCGTTCGATTCGAGCTATTGTTGTGAATAAAATTTACTAATGCTTCTTAAACTACTTATTAATGTGTATGCTCACCGCCACCTTTCATAGCAGACAGTAAATAAAAAGCTCCTTTAATTACAATTTTTGCATCGGCAGGAATTGCTTCAACAAATTTCACTTCGGTATACCCTAAATCTGTTGTTCCTGGTACAACTTCTATTGCTTTGAAATGTACTTCGTTGTGTCCTTCTTCCTCGCCAACAGCTTCTTCAGAATGTGCTTCGCCTTCTTTGTGTTCGTGAGCTTCTGCTTTTTTACCTGTGGCTTTTTCTTCGTGTTCTTCTTGGATATAGACAAAGTATTTATCTCCATTTTTTACAACAGCATCTTTGGGTAGGGCAGGGACGGTTGCATTTTTAATATTGATATTGGCAGAAACATACATTCCAGAAATTAAATCTTTGGAATCAGCTGGATTAATTTTGGCGTGAACAGCAACGGTTTTGCTTTCATTTGAAAAGGATTTATTGATACCAAATATTTTTCCTTTAATGGATTTGTTTCCTTGATTAGTCAAAATAAAGTCTATCGTTTGCCCCACAGAAATTGATTCCAAATCTTTTTCATAAACGTTTAAGTCCAAGTGCATCTGGCTATTATCCACGACTTCAAAAAGGGTTATTCCTGTTTCGGCAAATGCTCCTTTGGCAATGCTGATTTTTCCAACATAACCGGATATTGGTGAAACTATCGGTACCAAACTTGATCCGCTTGTACTCATATTCAGGGCTTGCAATTTGTTTTTTGCAGCTTTTGCTCTGGCTCTTTCAACAGCTAGTTTTGATTTTACTTCCTGAAGTACTTTTCTAGGGTTTACATTTTCATCAGTTAATGTCTTCTGGCGATTGTATTCTAATTGCAGGTATTCAATATTGGCAACAGCCGAATTATAATCTTCCTGCATTCCAACTACTTCTAAATTTTGAATAGTTGCCAGTACTTTTCCTTTGTTTACATACGTGCCTTCTAAAACAAAAATATCCTTAACCGTTCCTCCAATTAAGGTTGAAATGTTAGCCATATTTTGTGGTGGAACTGTCGTATATCCATTGGCTTTAATCACTAAATTAAGATTCCTGTTTTCTACAGAACCTGTTTGAATACCAACTGTTTTGAATTGTAAGGCTGTTAATGCTACTTCGTTTTCTGATTTTTCTTCTTCGTGACCTGCTTCTTCTGTTTTCTTTTCTCCACAAGAGGTGAGAAGTAGTAAGAATAAAGTATTAAGTATTAAGAAAATTTTGAATTTTGAATTTATATTTTTCATTTTGAGAAATTTTATTTGTTAGAAATAGATGGAAATTGCAATTGAATAGCACTTTGATTATAAGCATTGGTAGCTTCGGCATTTTGCTTTTTGATGTCGATAGCCTGATTCAAAAAACTGATGTAATACCAATAACTCATATCACCATTGGCATAACTTTTTTGAGCCGTTGCAATTATTTGTTCTGCATATAGCAAACCTTCCTTTTGATAATAATCTAATGCTTTTTGTTGCTTTTCGAAATCATTTTTCAATTCCTGCATTTGTAATTTCAAAGTCAATTTATTTTTGTCTAATTCTAATTGGGATTGCGAAATACTGATAGCAGATGCTTTAGCTTTAGCTGAATTTACCCCACCAAATAAAGGAATTTGTAAACCTGCCGTAAACCCTTGAAAATAAGATTTGGTATCAATGGTTTGTCCAAAATAACCTAATCCTAATTTTGGTGTTCGCAATGCTTTAAAAGTATTGGCTTCTTTTTGATACACCGAAATTTGCTGTGTATAATAATCGGTTACCAACGTTTCTACTTTGGATTGGTTTTCATTCGGTTGAAATGAATATTGCATTGGCGTTGTACTATCGGGTACAATATTCTCTTCCGTTTGAATAAAAAATTGTAATTGTTTTTGGTAAATTGCCAAATCAAATTCGAGTTGCGCTTGCTGTGTTTCTATTTCTTTTGACTTTGCTTTGGCACTGATTACTTCAATTTTTCCGCTTTCGCCTGTTTCAAAACGTAGTTCTGCATTCTTTAGGAATTTAGAATAAATTTCCAATAAATCTGCATTTAGTTTTTGTACAGAAACACCATATAAATATTGATAGTAGGCGATTGTTACTGCTTTTTCGATTTCATATTCGGATAATGCTTTTCGTTTTTCAGCTAGTTTCACCAATTCTTCCTGCAATTGACGATTGGCTTTTGTAATTCTTCCAATTGGAAAATACTGCTGTATCGAAACATTGCTATCATAATATTTACTATTGAATTGCCCACCCTGATATTGCACTTGCAAAGGATCTGCTTGAAATGCTGTCTTTTTCAGAACCGTTTGTTTCTCAATTTCCTTATCAGCAATCTTTAAATCAATATTATTGGTTTTTGCAATTTCGATAGCTTTTTGTAATGAAATAGGCTGGCTATTTTGAGCAAAAGAAAAACTACTTATCAATAAAACTATTAGGGTAACGATTGGTGTTTTTATTTTTCTTCTTGCTTTAATTCCTTTTTCAAACAATAAATAAAGTATTGGTAAAACAATCAACGTCAATAATGTAGCCGATAATAATCCTCCAATAACAACCGTTGCCAATGGTTTTTGTACTTCAGCTCCACCGCTGGTGGATAATGCCATTGGCATAAATCCTAAAGACGCAACAGCAGCTGTCATTAAAACAGGTCGTAACCGTGTTTTTGTACCCATTAAAACTCTTTGTAATGGATCGGTTATTCCTTCAGATTTCAATTGATTGAAATAAGAAATCAATACAATTCCGTTTAACACTGCGATTCCGAAAAGGGCTATAAATCCAATTCCTGCCGAAATACTGAAAGGCATTCCCCTCATCCATAGTGCGAAAACACCTCCAATGGCTGATAATGGGATGGCGGTAAATATTAGCAAAGATTGTTTCATACTATTGAAAGTAAAATATAGCAGCACCATTATTAATGCTAATGCAATAGGTAAAGCAACCGAAAGTCTTTTAGTAGCTTCAATCAAGTTTTCGAATTGTCCTCCATAAGTAACATAATAACCTGGGGGAAGTTTGAAATCTTTATCAAGTTTAGCCTGAATTTCTTCGACAACGCTTTTTATATCTCGACCACGAACGTTTAATCCAACAGTAATTCTACGTTTACCATTCTCACGAGAAACCTGAACAGGGCCTTGCTCATAAGAAACCGTTGCTACTTGTGATAGTGGTACTTGTTGTCCGTTTGGTAAAGGAATAAATAGATTACTCACATCTGTAATATCTGTTCGGCTAGCTGCATCCATTCTCACCACTACATCAAATCGTTTGCTTTCTTCATAGATTTTACCTGCGCTTTCTCCTGCAAATGAAGAGCGGATGATTTGGTTGATATCGGTAATATTCAAACCATATAATGCAATTTTATTGTAATCGTATTTTACAGTAATTTGCGGTAAGCCTGTTACTTTATCTGCTTTTAAGTCTCCAATGCCTTCAATATTATTGACTTTAGCAATCAATTCTTTGGCTTTAGTATCTAAAATTTCTAAATCATCACCAAAAATTTTAATGGCTATATCACTTCGGCTTCCGGTCATTAACTCGTTGAATCGCATTTGAATTGGTTGTGAAACTTCAATATTAGCACCTGGAATGGCTTCCATTTCTTCTTTCATTGCATTGGCTAAATCTTCCCAATTGTCGTAATCACCTGTCCATTCACTTTTGTCTTTAAGTACAATAATCATATCCCCACTTTCTATAGGCATTGGATCCGTTGGAATTTCACCACTTCCAATTTTGGTTACTATGGTTTTAATTTCGGGAAATTTAGCTTTTAGAATTTTTTCATATTCTGTGGTTGTTTTTACCATTTGCGAAAGCGAACTTCCGGTCATAATTGTAGCATTTAAGGCTAAATCTCCTTCTTCAATTGTTGGAATGAATTCGCCACCCATATTTTGAAAAATTACTAGCGCCAATACAAATAGACCTAATGAAATTGCCAAAACTGCTTTTTTGAAACGCAATGCTTTTTCTAAAAACGGGGTATATATTCCCTCGAACCAAGCCATCATTCTATCACTAAAATTGGTTTTGTGTTCTGTATTTTTGGATAAGAACATCGCACTCATCATTGGTACATAAGTTAAAGACATAACAAATGCACCTATTACTGCAAATCCTACTGTCATTGCCATTGGTCGGAACATTTTACCTTCTGTGCCAACTAATGCCAGGATTGGCAAATACACGATTAAGATAATTATTTCCCCAAAAGCGGCACTGTTTCTAATTTTGGAAGCCGATTGATATACCTCTTCATCCATTTCAGATTGGGATAAATCTTTTTTTCTTTTGAGTTTTTGCAAATGATGCATTGTTGCTTCGACAATTATAACCGCACCATCGACAATAATTCCAAAATCGATTGCTCCTAAACTCATTAGATTTCCGCTTACTCCAAAGGTATTCATCAAAATCACAGCGAAAAGCATTGATAATGGAATTACAGATGCTACAATTAGTCCTGCACGAAGATTTCCAAGAAATAAGATCAATACAAATATTACTATTAATGCACCTTCCAATAGGTTTTTAGTAACAGTTCCTATGGCACTATCTACTAATTTTCCTCTATCGATAAAAGCTTCAGCAACCACTCCCTCTGGAAGAGTTTTGTTGATCTGATCCATTTTTTCTTTTACTCTATTGACAACTGCACTTGAATTTTCTCCTTTTAGCATAAGAGCCATTCCACATACAATTTCTCCTTTTCCGTCTTTAGTAGATGCCCCATAACGCAGTGCTACACCTTCTCGAACTTCGGCTACATTTCGAACTAAAATAGGTGCTCCGTTTTTATTTGCAACCACTATGTTTTCTAAATCTTTGATGCCTGTAGCCATACCGACACCACGAATGAAATAAGAGTATTGGTCTTTTTCAATATAAGCACCACCTGTATTTTGATTGTTTTTTTCGAGTGCCTCAAAAATATCGGTAATGGTTATTCCTAAACTATTTAGTTTATTTGGATTAATAGCCACTTCGTATTGTTTTAATTTTCCTCCCCAGGTACTGACTTCGGCAACACCTTCAATACCCTGTAATTGTGGAGTGATAATCCAATCCTGAATGGTTCGTAATTTTACGGCATCGTATTTATCTTCATAGCCTTTTTTGGCATATACATCGTATTGATATATTTCTCCTAGACCTGTAGAAATAGGTCCTAATTCTGGAGAACCTGCATATTTAGGTATGTTTTCTTCAGCTTGCTTTAAGCGTTGAAAAATTTGCTCTCTTGCCCAATATATATCTACATCGTCTTTGAAAACAACAGTTACCACAGATAATCCAAAACGAGAAATGCTTCGTAATTCAATTACTTTTGGAATCGTTTTTACAGCTTGTTCGAGTGGATAGGTAATTAATTGTTCTACTTCCTGACTTGCTAAAGTAGGGGCAGTAGTAATTATTTGTACTTGATTATTAGTTACATCTGGCAAGGCATCCAGCGGTAAATTTTTAATAGAATAACTTCCCCAGGCTATAAGCACAAGGATAAATAAGAGTATAATGAACTTGTTCTTTATACTAAATTGTATGATTTTGTCTAACATTGAAATATTATAATGAATTAGAAATCAGCAAATAGAATATTTGCCATTATTTGTGAAAAGGTCACAATTTTCTAACCCGAAATTACTCGGGCATCATTATGCTATTTGAGGCGGTTGCCAAATACTTCCGAAGAAATTGGAAGCAAAAATAGATTTATAGAATGGCTCTTTGGTTTTTATAACTGCAGAAATTAAAGGAAAATCGAATTTAATTGGAAAATGACTTAATATTTGCACTCCACAACAATTGCAAGCGCAGAAAGGAGAACACAAATCTTTTTCTTTATTGTGGGAATGGTTTTCTTTATAGGAGGAAAGTTCCTTTGATGTATGTACCAAACTATTTACTTCCAAATCAGCACAAGGCAAAAATGAAAGTGCTGTTAGATAAATTGATAGTATGAGGTTCATCCATTTCACTAATACAAAAGTAACAATAAAATTTATATGATTTAGGGATTAATTAATTTTTATTATTATATTTTTATTTTTATTTAATACGAAATATTTATTTAGCTTTGCCTAAAATTTAATTTATGCAAATGAAAACAATACACTTTTTTTTTGGGTTATACCAATACTCTTGATCCTGTTATTCACATCTTGTGATGAAAATTATACTGAAATTCCTGCTGATGATGAAGTTTTAGATGGAACCGTTGAAGGGCTCTCCCATGAAGAGTTAGCACGTTTCTTAAAAGGTGATGCGGCATTCAATGAGGTTTTTACCCGTGAAACAGGACTTGGTCCTACCTTTGTTGCGTCAAGCTGTATCAGTTGTCATGCTGGCGACGGTAAAGGACACCCCTCTACCACACTTACCCGTTTTGGACAAATTGATGAAACAGGAAACTTGTTCCTAAACCAAGGTGGCCCACAATTACAAAATAGATCGCTACCCGGATTTTTACCCGAACAAATCCCATCTGGAGCTACTTTTGCTAAATTTACGCCACCAGCAAATACAGGTTTAGGATTTTTAGAATCTGTTACAGATGCAACTATCCTGGCAATGGCAGATCCTAATGACGTTAATGGCGATGGAATATCGGGTGTTCCAAACTGGATAGACATTCCTGACTTTGTAATCCCAACATCAAATGCTGTTTCTCAAAACGGAAAATATATAGGCCGTTTTGGCAAAAAAGCCGCGGCTTTTGATTTATTGCACCAAACCGTAAATGCTTACAACCAAGACATCGGAATTACCTCTATATTCAATCCTATTGACGTTTATACTAATCTGGAAATTGATCCTGAAATTGCGACAAGTACCGTAAACGACGTTGTTTTTTACTTGCAAACATTAAAAGCACCAATTCAACGCAATCAAGGTGATGCAGTTGTTAAACAAGGAGCAACCATTTTTAACCAAATTAATTGCGCAAGCTGTCATAAATCTGAATTGAAAACAGGTTATTCACCTATTAAGGCCCTTTCAAATAAAACATTCGCTCCTTACACCGATTTGTTATTACACGATATGGGAAGCGGTTTAGACGATGGTTATACTGAAGGAAGCGCAAAAACTTACGAATGGAGAACACCACCACTATGGGGAATAGGGCTTTCTGAAGACGCACAAGGAGGGAACTATTTCTTAATGCACGATGGTAGAGCAAATAGTATTGAAAGTGCCATTTTAATGCATGGTGGCGAAGCAAACAACAGTAAAACAGGCTATCAAAATCTTTCACAATCAGACAGAGAGGCATTACTAAAATTTATAAAATCATTGTAATTATGAACAGAAAAGATTTTTTAAAAACATGTGGTTTTGGTTGTTTAGCAGGAATTTCAACTCTTACTTTATTACAAAGCTGCAGCACATCTAAAATTTTGGAAAAAGAGATAAAAGGTTCAGATATTCTAGTTCCATTGACTGATTTTGAAATCAAAAATAAGGGAATCATAGAATATAAAAAATACGTAATCATACAAAACGAAAAACTGACCCATCCTATTTGTGTTTATCGTTTTGACGCGAATAATTATAGCGCACTATTTATGCAATGCACTCATCAAGGAGCAGAACTGCAGGTTTTTGGAGATAAATTACAATGTCCGGCACATGGAAGTGAATTTAGCAACAAAGGAAGTTTAGAAAACGGCCCGGCTGATAGAAATTTACGAAATTTTCCGATCATAATAGATAACGGCACCCTTAAAATATCATTAAAATGAGACTAAAACTCCTATGCATAACATTTTTATTTTCTATAAATTTCTATTCACAAATCGACCCTGTTTTACTAAAAAGGACGTCTAAAGACAGTACAAAACAAGCTTTAAATATGGATGCTGTTTATAATCGTCCTTTTTTAAATATTGGAAAAACACCCATAGCCGTTGGAGGTTATCTGGAAGCTAATTGGCAACGCCTTTCCACCGATGGCGTTTCCGAAGGACATCAATTTCAAGCCAGACGATTAACCATTTTTATGTCATCGGCAATCAGCAAACGTGTGAAATTTTTAAGCGAGATCGAATTTGAAGAAGGTGGAAAGGAAATCGCTATAGAATTCGCCTCTGTGGATGTTGAATTTAATCCCTTGGTTAATTTTAGAGGAGGAATAATCATGAATCCTATTGGGGCTTTCAATCAGAATCATGATGGTCCAAAATGGGAATTTACCGACAGACCCATTTCAGCAACACAAATGTTACCGAGTACTTTTAGTAATGCTGGGGCTGGGCTTTTTGGAAAAAAATACTCGAAGAATTGGATGATTGGCTATGAAGCTTATTTCTCAGGAAGTTTTGATAACTCGATAATTGAAAACACAGAGAACAAAACTTTTCTGCCAGCTGCCAAAAACAATCCAGAACGTTTTGAAGAAATAAATAGCGGATTACCTTTATTTACTAGTAAAATCGCTATTCGAAACAGTAAAATTGGTGAATTAGGACTCTCCTATATGGGGGGCGTTTACAATAAATTTCAAGATGAAGGAATAATTTTAGACAAAAAACGACGTGTCGATATTTATGCATTAGACTTTAACACAACGCTTCCTAAAATTAAAACGTTTACAACTTCAGAATTGGCATGGGTTAAAGTAGATGTTCCGGAAACGTATGGCCAACAATTTGGCAATAAGCAATTTGGAGGATTTATCGATATCGTTCAACCTTTACTTACAAAAAATGTTTTAGGTTGGGAAAATGTTGTGTTAAACTTAGCTTGTCGACTGGAATATGTTGATTGGAACGTTGGAACCTTTAACGAAACTAGTGGGAATATTGCAGAAGATATTTGGAGCATCATGCCTGCGTTAAGTTTCCGTCCTACCTCACAGACTGTTTTTAGACTAAATTATCGCTTTCAGAAACAAACCGATATTTTAGGAAACCCACCGGCTACTACCGATGGATTTAGTGTTGGAGTTTCAACTTATTTTTAGGGATTTTTATAGACTAATTCTATCTATCGACAATTATAAATAATATAAACCAGAGGCTGTCCGAAAAGTAATTTTCGGACAGCCTCTGGTTGCTTAATTTAAGGATTAGTGCGTCCGAAACTTTATTGAAAAATTCCAAACAAAGATTAAAAGTCGATTGCGTGCTTATCTGTCCTGTGCTAACCATCAAATAGAGGTTAGTTTGGCTTCATCATCTTTTGTTAATTTTGGATATTTTGGGAATACCCAGTGACTGCATTGTACGCGCCGAACGCTGCACCTTTATAGTATTCATAAGTTGTGTGGGATAACTCATGGCATATCCAAAACACTATCTACCATATTTGTAAAACAAGTGGAAAGTTAATGTCCCCTCTTGTATAGTTTTTATTACCTGTTTATTAGGAACTAGCGCAGACAGTTTCAGTTTTTTCACTTCGTGGTCTGTTCTGTGAAATGTTCTATTAAGTTGGGTAATTTTAATAATTGTCCTTTTTCTGTGTTGACATACAGAAATATAAACAGGAATATTATTTCTACTTATGAGCTTTTTTTATACCATCATTAATCTAATTATTCCAAAAAAGTTTAATTTTAAACGCACAGTAAAGGAGGTAGAGGAGAGAGAGAATTCTATTCACGATGAGAAATAAAATCGATTTATTCAATTTTTTTTTTAACCGTTAGACTGAAATGAGTTAAAGGATATTTTGCGGTTTTACCATTCTTGCCCATATTCATAAAAATTTACTTTTCATTTATAGGCTGAAATCTAATAACTTTTTGTAATTTGTAGTACTTTTACTTTCTTTAGGAAGTTTTGCAAATTAATATTTTAAAGCTTACAATATGTTTAGAGAGTTACACTTATAGCATGAAATCAATTCTTCAGTTTCTGATAAGTTTAAATGCCAAATTGATAAGTTTTTCATACCGCCATAAAACAGAAAAAGATGCTTAAGCATCTTTTTTTGTGTTCGTTTTTAAAACAAAATCGTCATTAATCTTAGAACCATATTGTTTTTCAATCAATTTGAAAAATTCAGATAATTCAATTTTTTTGTAAAAGCAGATAATTGCCAGTGTTGATAAAGGTATTCGGTAGCCATCATCATTTTTAATCTTAGTTAGAACATGAGGATGTATTCCGAGTTCTTGACTTTGAGATAGATTTGATTTTTCATCTGAAATCCATTCTTTTTTAATGTAGTTACAAACAAATCTATCGAGCAAAAATATTTTTGCTTCATTACTTTTGTTGCTATTACTTTTATTATTAACCATTACGGCAAAAGAAAATATTTTTCATGAATTTTATTGGCACGATAGTGCTAGTTTTGAATAACTTTGTTATATTTGTAACATAATTAATATATTTGCGATTCTTCATATAAAATATTTGAAGCATTCGCTTAGAATCTCGTATCAGAAAATTGGCGTTTTATAACCACGAGATGATAAGTAAGATGCTCACGTCCCATGGCGTGGGCTCACTTATTTGTGGTTAAGGTATGCCAATGCCTCTGATGCAATAAGCTGAGTTCCATGCCATTTTTTATGCGCAAAAGTTACTCCCTTTTATTCTTAGCTAATCTTCTTTTTTACAGTATCGTAAATCAATCAATTAATTGAATTAGTTTGTTTGGAAACGCACTGCCTGAGTTGGGCTGCAACTGGCAACGGCAGTGTACTTTCCTAAATAAACAATATAAATTCAAAAGCCTTTGCATCCAAAAAAGAGTGCTCTCAAGATCTGTGGTAATAGCAATAGTGCAAATCGAAATAATAAATTGAAAAACAGCAAACAACAACGAAAAGATGAAATACTATAAAACTATAAAAGTTACTTTAATTCTAGCTTTCATTACGCTGATAATTTGTTGGCTTTATGGTTCCGATGCTTTTATATAAATAGCAATAACTAAGAAAAATAACTATTTATTTTCACATCACACAGCGTGCTTAGATGTAATAACACCTAATAATATTCAGATAACGCCTATGACTTAAAAAATAAAAATCTATGCCTTAGCGCTTTCGAGGCTAATCACAAAAAAAGGCCCTCTAACTCTTCTTGGCGGACGAATAGAGGACCAAAGCAAACTAAACCGAAGTCTCATTTAACCAATTCAAAAGTATGAAAAAAAAATCATTTTTGAAGTTTTGGACAACAACACAACTGTCCAAACTGTACTGCATCCTTTTCCTGTGCTTCTTTGCAGGATTAAATGCTCAAACACGATCTATTAAAGGCAAAATCACCGATGATACCAGCACAGTTCCTGGCGTAACCATAAAGGTTAACAATAAGCCAACAACAGCATTTTCTGATGAAAATGGAAATTACACAATACTAGCAGCTGAGAATGATGTTTTGGTTTTTTCCTATCTAGGCTATAAAACGATTCAAATTGTAGTTGCAAATCAAGCAACTATTAATGTAAAATTGACTGAAGATGCAACGACTTTAAAAGAAATCGTAATAAATGCTGGATATTATTCTATTAAAGAAAAAGAGCAAACCGGTAGCATTGCAAGAATGACTGCGAAAGACATCGACAAGCAACCTGTCACAAATGTATTAGCCGCAATGCAAGGAAGAATGGCAGGTGTCAATATCATTCAAGATGGGGGAACTCCCGGCGGTGGTTTCCAAATTAAAATTAGAGGTCGTAACAGTATTCGCCTTGATGGAAATGAACCATTATACATTATTGATGGAGTTCCCTATTCAAACGAGTCCATAGGAAGTGCGAACACATCAACGGCATTACCAAGCCAAGCCAGCCCGCTCAACAGTATTAATCCCAATGATATAGAAAATATCGAAGTATTAAAAGATGCCGATGCGACTGCAATTTACGGCTCAAGGGGAGCAAACGGTGTGGTCTTAATTACTCGAAAAAAAGGAAAGTCAGGTAAAACAAACATTTCAGTAACTGCCTCAACAGCCGTTGGTACAGCGACTAAATTTGTAGATCTGATGAATACGGAGCAGTATCTGTCGATGCGTAAACAAGCATTTATCAATGATGGAATTCCAATATCGGATACTGATTATGATGTAAATGGAGCTTGGGATCAAACTCGATATACCAATTGGCAAAAGGAATTATTAGGCGGTTCAGCAACAATTAATGACTTTAGAACCAGTATCTCTGGTGGTAGTGAAACAACACAATTCTTGATGAGTGGGAACTACAGAACCGAGGGAACAGTCCTTCCGGGAGATTTCAGGTACATTAAAGGAGGGATTCTTAGCTCAATAAACCACACTTCTTTAGATAAGAAATTCAAAATCTCTTTTTCGGGAAATTACACGGCACAAGACAATCTACAAGCAGCGACAGATTTGACATTAACAGCGCGTTATTTGGCACCAAACGCTCCCGCACTCTACGATTCAAATGGAAATTTAAACTGGGAAAATGATACCTTCGAAAATCCTTTGGCACCTCTAAAAAGCACCTACCGTGCGAACACCAATGACTTGGTGGCCAACAGTGTGTTGTCATATGAACTAATTCCAGGTTTAGAAATAAAATCAAACTTTGGTTTTACCGATTTAAAAACCAAAGAAGTGCGAACGATACCATCCACCATTTACAATCCCGTTTACGAAGTTGGGAGTGACAATTCCTTAATGTACTTAAACCTTACCAGCAGACAATCATGGATTATAGAGCCACAACTAAGAGGTTTCAAAAATTTTGGAAACCACAAATTTGATGTGCTACTGGGGATGACTAGCCAACAGCAACGTACAGAACGCCTATTCCAATCGGGTATTGGTTTTGCAAACAACAATCTGATTAACAACTTAGCTTCTGCAATTACAAAAAACACAACCAATAGCGATACTTTTTTATACCGTTATCAAGCTTTTTTTGGTCGCATCAATTACAGTTACGACGAAAAATACTTTTTAAACTTTACAGGTCGTCGGGATGGTTCCAGCCGATTTGGACCAGGCAAACAATATGCTAATTTTGGTGCTATTGGTGCCGCATGGATTTTTAGCAAAGAAAAATTCAATCCAGAAAACAGTAAAATGAGTTTTGGAAAACTCCGTTTTAGTTATGGAACTACGGGCAATGATCAAATTGGAGATTATCAGTTTTATGATACCTACGGTACAACTGGTGCTAATTATCAGGGCATAATTGGGTTACAACCTACACGACTTTATAATGCCGATTTTGGATGGGAAACCAATCGTAAACTAGAATTAGCTTTAGAAACTGGTTTTTTTAAAGACAGAATTTTTAGTACGCTAGCGTTGTATAGGAATCGTTCGTCGGATCAATTGGTGGGTATTCCTATGCCAGCTACAACAGGTTTCTTGTCATTGAATGCGAATCTTGATGCTACCGTTGAAAATTCAGGTTTTGAATTTTCCGTACGAACCCTAAATATTGATTCAAACTCTTTTAAATGGTCAACAAACTTCAATGTGGCCGTTTCAAAAAATAAATTACTTTCTTTCCCGAATCTTTCAGGTTCCACTTTTGCAAATCGGTATGTGATTGGACAATCAATTGATATTGTAAAATTATACCAAAGCAAAGGTGTTAATCCACAAACAGGATTATACGATTTTGAAGATTTAAATGGGGATGGAAGCATAACAGCAGGCGACAAGCAAATTATTAAGGACTTATCTCCTAAATATTTTGGAGGCATCCAAAACCAATTGGACTATAAAAATTGGCAATTGGATTTTTTATTGCAGTTCGTAAAAAGAGACAATTACGATTACATTTCAAATGTTCCGGGAGGTGGTCAAGTAAACCAAAGCAACACTATTGGCGATGCTTGGCAGCAAATTGGGAATCAAAGCAGTTCGCAACTGCATACTACGGGACTAAATGGTGCAGCGGTAAGCACCTATTATAGGTACATAGAAAGTGATGCCGTAATTACAGACGGCTCTTTCATCAGACTAAAAAATATATCACTTTCCTATGATATTCCGTTACAAGCGACCACTAATGTAAAATGCAAACTTTTTATTCAAGGTCAAAACCTACTGACATTTACATCTTACAAAGCAGGTGATCCCGAGTTTAAGTTCTCAGGATTCCTCCCTCCGCTAAAAGTGATCAGTGGCGGAATGACATTAAACTTTTAATCCTCAAAAAAATAGTAATATGAAAAATTTACAATTTATAATGGTACTAACAAAGCCATTCCAGCTGTATCGCATTCTTTTGGTTTTGGCACTAATACTGTCTTCAAGTTCCTGTAGTGATTTTGTCGAGGTTCCATTACCTAATTCTCAGCTTACAGGAACTACAGTTTTTGAAAGTGAATTGACAGCAAATGCAGCAATGGCACAAATCTATGCACAACTTCGTGACGGCGGCATCCTATCTGGATTACCTACTGGTGCATCTGTTAGAATGGGATTGTACGCTGATGAATTACAAGATTATACCAACTCTACAATTTCCTTACCTATTTACAACAATGCGCTTACGGCTGACAATGCTACTGTGGCGTCACTTTGGACTTCAAGCTATAGTCAAATATATAATGCAAATTCAGTTATTCAAGGTGTTGAAAATTCGACTGGGTTACCTATTGCGGTTAAAAACAGAGTGTCGGGTGAAGCACTATTCGTTCGTGCTCTAGTGCATTTTTATCTGTTGCAAATTTATGGTAGCATCCCCTATATTACAGGAACCAATTATGAAATTAATAGAAAAGTTACACGTAGTGCTGCTGATGAAGTATATGCAGCAATCGCGAAGGATTTAGAAATTGCCAGTTCTAGATTGCCTGAAAATTATAGTTCTTCGGATCGTGCAAAACCCAATAAAATGGTGGCCAAAGCCATGCTGGCGAGAGTATATTTATACATGAATAAAAATACAGCAGCAGCAAATGAAGCAACTACTGTTATCAATAGTCCGCTTTATGCTTGGGAAACGGATTTAAACAAGATTTTTCTAAGAAATAGTAAAACTACTATCTGGCAATTAGCATCAGCAACAGCGGTACGAAATAGTAATGAAGGTACAACTTTTATTTTCGTATCAGGACCGCCACCAGTTTGTGCGCTTCGTACGGATTTTATGAATGCATTTGAAACAGGCGACCAACGCAAAGTGAATTGGACAAAGTCAGTTACCACCGGACTAAATACTTGGAATCATCCCAATAAATACAAACTACGTACTGCAACAACAAGTTCGCAGGAATATTCTATTGTGTTGCGCTTAGCAGAACAATATTTGATCAGAGCCGAGGCAAGAGCAAAACAAGGCGATTTAGCGGGCGCAAAAGAGGATTTAAATAAAATAAGAACGACCGCTGGCTTACCAATAACTACATCATCTATCGCCACTGAAATTTTGTCTGAAATTCAAAAACAACGAAGATTTGAGTTTTTTACTGAACACGGCCATCGCTTTTTTGATTTAAAGCGCAGTGGAACAGTCGATGGAATACTATCTGTTTCAAAACCAGGCTGGAACAGTTCAGATATTTTGTGGCCTATTCCAGAGCTAGAATTGAACGCAAATCCTAATTTACAACCACAAAACACAGGTTATTAAAGTCATGAAGTTATTAAAAAACAATAGTACTATCGCTTTCAGTTATTCTTGTAAAAAAACAATTTTGACAATTTGGATAGTAATATCCTGCTCTATTTACGGGCAGGATAATTCCAAAAAGAATATTGCTGTAGCAGAGTATGAAAGGTGGGGCAAATTAGAAAACAGAGCTATTTCCCAGAAAGGAAACTGGATATCATTTGATATGCAGTACAGCAATGGTTCAGATACACTCTTTGTAAAACATACCCAGAAAAATATTGTATTTAGTTTTCCACTAGGAACACAAGGCAAATTTGGTGGTGAAATTGCATTTGGTGCCTTTCAAGGAGATAAAGTAATAGTAACCAACTTAGAAAGTAGTGAAAGTACTGTTATAGCGAATAGTGCTGCTTTTGAATTTGCCAACAGCGGGAAAATTATCGTGAGCTATTCCAATGATGGGGAATTGATAGTAAGGACCATCAAAAATAAAGAAATTATCCAACTTCCAAATGTAATAGAATACCAATTGGACCAGCTTAATAATATCCTGACTTATCTAAGTAACCATAAAGGGAAAAGTAGTTTCGGAACAATAAATCTTAGGACAAACCAAAAAACTGAATATCACACAACGCAAAACAAATTATCTGGTCTGACATTAGCAGAATATGGAAAAGGTGTTTTTTGGCTCGAAGAGGGCATCAACGGGAAATACACAAAACTGAATTTCTACAAAACCCAAGATAAAAGTATTCAAACCTTTGAACCAAAATCATTCTTAAATTTTCCAGAAAAGCATGAAATTGTTACCACAAAGTCTTTCAAAATTTCAAGTGATGGTAAAAGGGTGTTTTTTGGAATCGCGAAAGTCAAAGAAGAGGCAACACCAAAAAAAGACGATGTCGAGGTTTGGGATACAGAAGATTTATGGATTTATCCAAAAGCAAGTAGGGAAAATTTAGAAGGGTATTCCACTTTATCGGTTTGGTTTATTGAAGAAAAGCGCTGGAATACGATTACAAGTAAAGAATTTCCTTTTGTACAGCTTAACGGCAGTAAATCAGTTGCATTACTTTACAATCCAACTGCATATGCGCCTCATTTTAAACGCTATGGTGAGGTTGACTATTTCTTGTACAATCTGGCTGATGGTACCAAAAAGTTATTTTTAGAAAAGCAACCTGGCGAAAATTACTTATTGTCTTTTTCCCCAAATGGAGCGTACATATGCTATTTTAAAGATAAAAATTGGTGGCTGTACAATATAAAAACACAATCTACAGTGTCAATTGTGCCACCTACAGGTTCCGAATGGGTTTCAACTGATTTAAAGTACATAACAAGACCACATGTTTTTGGAATGAAAGGATGGAGTGATAATGGAGAATACCTTTTGCTACAAGATGAATTCGATATCTATCAATTTCACATCAAAACAAATAAACTAAAACGCATTACAAATGGACGAGAAAGTAGTACTCACTTCACTGTAGAGGGTTCAAACATCAAGCAAATAGGAAATGATAATTACAATGGTTGGGCTCTTACTGAAATTAATGCGACTACTAATTTAATCGTTTCATCAAGAAATTCGACTACCAAAGCACAACAATTCAAATTAGTTTCTACATCCAACACTTTAATTCCAGTAGCAAACAATGATACAAAATCAGATGAATTGCGTAGAGTCAATAATGAAGTGTATGTCTATCGAGAACAATCGCATAATGAGTCTCCAAGAATTGTATTATTTAAAAACGGTGTAAATAAGGTTCTGTTTGAAAGCAATACCCATGATAAAAAATTTAATCAAGGAAAGGTAGAACTAATTTCATTTTCGAATTCAAAAGGAGACAAACTGCAAGGTTTATTATACTATCCTGTAAATTATGAAGCAGGCAAAAAATATCCGATGATAATCAATGTGTACTCTCAAATCACTAACTCATTGCATGAATATTGCATTCCGACTTTATACAACGATACCGGTTTTAATGTAAAGCATTTTGTGCAACAAAATTATTTTGTATTATTACCAGATGTGAAATATTATGAAGGAGAAACCGGAAATAGTGCACTGGATTGTGTTGTTGCTGCAAACAATGCCGTTGTAAAAACAGGAATGATTGACATAAAGCATATTGGCTTAATAGGGCATTCTTTCGGAGGTTATGAAACAAATTACATTATTACAAAATCGAATATTTTTGCAGCGGCAGTATCGGGTGCAGCAATTTCAGACATGGTAAGTTGGTATTTTAGTAACTCAAAAAGTCTCAATATCCCAGAATTATGGCGAAGTGAATCGCAACAATGGAGAATAGGAAAATCTATTTTTGAAGACAAAGAGTTGTACCTAAAAAATTCACCAATACTTTATGCAGATAATATTACTACACCATTACTGTCTTGGGTGGGTAAAATGGAGACTAATTTACCCTACGAACAGAGTTTACTTTTTTATAATGCATTGAGAAGAGCCAAGAAGAAGAATGTTTTATTGGTATATCCAAAAGACCAGCATGTAATTGTAATCAAGGAGAATAAAATGGACCTTACAAAACGAATTACCGATTGGTTTGACCGATATTTAAAGGAATAAAATAAATAAGTGCAGTTTGAAAAAACTGCACTTATTCGTTAATCTACGGATTAACAGTTCTAAAAAGCGGCGTAGAACAGGTCGTTTCACTATCTTTATCGAATACTTGTGAAGAACCACTCATACAAAAAGCATTTCCAGTAACATCGCAATCTACGTTTACCAGTTTACAACTGGAAGGGAGTGGTGAATGGATATAACCATTAATAATTGCAGTAGCCGTTTGGCTTTCTTTAGCCGTACTAGTGGTTACAGCAGCAGCACTAGCCAATGAGAATGCTACCATTGGAAGCACCATCAATTTTAAAAAATCTGTTTTCATAATAAAAAAATTAATAATTATTATTTCGATCTACTCTTTTCTACAGGTTTTCGATCTTACCCCTGATACCGGCCAGTATATCTTTCATTTTATTTTTTTAGTTGCGTTAACATTGGGGTCCCAAAAGTATATTTTACAATTTGATGTCCTACTATTGCATACAAGGCCTTTTCAGTTATCAATAAATCACTCATTTTCATTTTATTTTCGTGGTAGATGTAGAAACTGAATAAATAGATTTTATTCGTAATATCATAAACATCAATTATAGAAGCATGGTCCCAGTTTTTTTTACTTTCGTAACGACCACGAAGCCCTGATTGATTAAACAAAAGTTCATTAAAGGCAGCACTTCTTAAATTAACAGTATAAGGCGGAGCTGCAAGTTTACTATCCCCTGATTTTTTGACTCTGACTACTTTTAATTTAGCTCTGGTAGTGGTATCTATAGTCGTAACGTGATGGACAAGTTGCAAAGCTGTATCGGCTACAATAAATTGATTCCGATAGAAATACGTATAAACGATTTTCTTTAAACCCTCACTGTAAGTCAGGGTTCCGTCCGTGTCAAAAATACCGTCTATTTGTTTTTGTAATAAGTGCTTTTGCTTTCTAATTTTTAAAGAATCATCTAAAGCTATTGTACCCAATATATTTTCGTAAGTACCTAATTGTTGCCCTCTAAATACACAAAGAGTAGAATCAATTGGCTGTAATGTAGTAAAGTAAGGTTTTTTGGTAACCCAAATGGTAGCTTTCCAATCAGAAACTAAACCCCGATAAATGATAGGAATAGAACCATCATAAAGAAAAAAATGAGCACCCAAAATTTTTGTTTTAACGGCTCTAAAAGGTAAAGTATCCGGAGTAAGTTGAATAGAATATTGTTTTTTATGTTGCAATGTGCTGTCAAACTCAATGATAGTTAAAGGAGAAATGGTATTTCCTAAATAGATATTTCCTTTAGAGTGGCCGGCAAAGTAAAATCCATAATTATTTAAGTTTTTTGTTAAAGTCCTTGATGCAACGTTAGGAGTAAATCGACGAATAAATGGATTTTGCTTCTTCATAGTATCCTCTGATGATAGAAATAAAAAAACAACGAAAAGCACACTTGATACTACTATTAATAACAGTGAGATAATCCCTTTTTTATCATATTGATGAAGCAACAGACTACAACTACCTATGAAAATGAAAAAAAGGTTGAAAATCAAGTGTTCATTCCATCCTAACTTTTCTAAAATTCCACCACAAGAGCATGGAATAAACGAACTAAAATTCAAAATCAAAATAATATATGTAGTAAAAACAGTCATTAAGCCCACTGATAAATAAAGGGCCTTTATTCGACTTACTCGCAGAGATAAAGCAACTACTAGTCCCAATTCCGCAAAAATTACAAGAAACGAGATAGAAGCAGCATAAGCACTTAAAAGTGGAGACTGGCCTAATTGTGTTTGAAAGTTTTCAAAATCAATTAGTTTACTGATTGCAGCATACGTAAACAAAATGATATACAGGAAGCAGACCATCTCTAAAAATACATTTTGTAATTTAATATTCAGTTTCATAGTACTTTTTATTTAAAGCAAAATTCTGAATTATAAAATGACTATAGTTGTCTTTTTGGGAGTAAGAGATGACTAAAACGGATAACTTTAATCCTCAACTGACGAAATAAAACCAACTTCATTTCGCTTTAATTCGTTGGGAGAAAAACCAAATTGTTTTTTAAATGATTTTGAAAAATTTGGATAATTATTAAAACCATTCATGACAGAAATATTTTTTAACGGTATTCCAGTATGTTCAATCATAAAGAAAGCTCTTTTGAGACGCTCTTGATTATAAAACTGATAAATACTAGTCTTAAAAAAATGGCGAAAACCATCTTTTAATTTATGTTCATTAGTACCAAATTTAGAAGAAAGCACCTTTAAGGAGGGAAGGGGTTCTTCAAGGTGTGCTAAAATATAATCATAAAGTTTTTGAATCAATAACGCATCTGCCTTTCGAGTTTTATTATGTTTCTCGTTTTCATTCCCATACAGTAAAGGACTATAAGTATCTTGACGTGCAGGAGTAACCAGATTTATTATAATTTCCGAACCATTAACCAACCTTACAATGTTACTGGCAACCGAAATAGGTAAATGTTCTTTAGGTGTAAAATCTAATGTAATAGTTGTAGGCAAAGTACTATTTGCATCAACTACTTCTTGAAGTTGTTCAAAAGAAGCTGTAGTAATAATGTCCGCCAAAGATAGGTTGATCAACTCAGATTCGGAATGACCCAAAAAGGAAGTAACTTCAGGAGTAAAGCTCTTGATTAAAAAAGACGAATCTAAAACAAATGTGCTTATAGCTGTAACTTGAAGGGTCTTATGTGTATTAATGTAACCAATTTGAAAAACCGACTCCTGCATTTCTTCCGCTACCATATTAATTAAAACAACTAGCGTTTCCAATTGTTCATCATTTGAACTTAAAGGAATGCGCGTGTTGAAATTGCCACGTGCCATCTCAAATAACATTTGATGAATTGTAACAATACGCTCTTCGTTGTATGTTTTATTCATAAGATTCAACTTTTAATTTTTTATCTTATAGTAAACGCTAAACAAACCCTTTTAGATAAATTAAAGCGTCATCTTCTTTCGTGAAAATTTGAGTAGGTACAGAGGGCTTACTAATCTCTACATAAAAAGTACTAATAATCAAGGAAAGTTTTTCATTTACAATAAGTGCTACTGCTTGCGTCAAAATAGAGCCCGACTGTGCTAAATGATCTCTTCCAGCTTTCTCAGTAGCAACAACACCCCTAATATCACATAAAATAGGATAAGTACATTCGTTTTGAAAATGAATTCTATCGGTTACAACGCACTGGGCTACCCTTAAATCAATAGTAGTATTAGGCTTGTATTCAAAAAAGAGAATGCCCCCAGAGATCCAAAACCTAGCAAAATCATTCTCATAAAAATCATGTGCTGCAATCATGTTTTACGAATTTAATTTTTCTAATTTAACAAAAATATAAACATCTATTAATAAGACACTTGCCAATTTGGGATTATTTGTTGCAATTTGGAAGTTTTAGTTGTCAATTCGGGACTTTGACTTGTTATATCGGGAGTATTGAGGTATTGGATGAAATAACTTTCAATTTTTATGATGAATTTTAGATATCTAAATTTTTAAAACAACTTAAACAATTTAAAAATGGCAAAAATTAAGCACAATAATTTCATAGACACAGTTGATGAGGTTTTATCAGGAGCAAAAAAAGAAGGATTACTACATCTATATGCAGAAGACAAAAAATTGACAGGTAGGACAATCCAAGTTAAGGGAAAGGAAATGTTTCATTTTGGTACAACAGGTTACTTGGGACTCGAACAAGACATTCGGTTGAAAGAGGCTGCAATAGCAGCCATAAACAATTATGGTACACAATTCCCACTTTCAAAGTCATATATTTCGCATCCGCTTTACAGTGAACTAGAGCAAAAAATTGAATTAATGTATGGTATACCACCCATTATAACAAAGAACAGTACATTAGGACATTTAGCTGTTATCCCGACATTGATAAGAGATGAAGATGCCGTAATAATGGATCATCAAGTACATTGGAGTGTACAAAATGCGTGTCAGCTTTTAAAGCTACGGGGAATTCCAGTGGAGATGATCAGACATAGTAATTTGGAAATGTTAGAAGATAAAATCAAACAATTAACTACCAAATGCAATAAAATCTGGTATATGGCTGATGGTGTATATTCCATGTTTGGTGATTATGCACCTATCCCAGAATTATTGGCTTTGACTCAAAAATATTCTCAGCTTAATCTCTATTTTGACGATGTTCATGGTATGAGTTGGCGAGGTAAAAATGGAACTGGTTTTATTTTTGATATGATAGAAGAACTTCCAGAAAATTGTATTGTGGTGAGTACATTAAGCAAAACCTTTGGAGCCAGTGGTGCGACGGTATTTTGCAGGAATCAGAAACTAAGAGATAAAATCAAAAATTTCGGCGGTCCATTAACTTTTTCCGCTCAGTTAGAACCTGCATCTGTAGCAGCAGCAATCGCTTCGGCAGACATTCATTTATCTCCTGAAATAGAATTGAAACAAAAAGTGCTAGCGGATAAAATCGATTATTTTAACCAGTTATTATCAAACGGAAACCTCCCCATAATTTCAAAAAATGATTCGCCAGTGTTCTTTTTGGGTATGGGTACGCCTGCAACAGCTTATAAGTTTGTGCATCGCCTATTTGAAGAAGGATTTTTTCTGAACTTGGGAATTTATCCAGCAGTTCCAATAAAGAATACAGGAATCAGAATAACATTATCGAGCCACAATAAGCTAGAAGATATTACAGCCTTAGCTGATGCAATGGAATACCATTTTCCCAAAGCTTTGGAAGAAACAAATAGTAGTGAAATCAAAATCAGACGGGCTTTTGGAATGGACAATAAAAAAGCAGAAAATATTTCACAATCAAAAGAGCAGGAGCTTTTTATCGAAGAAAAAAATACCATTCAAGATATTGAAAAATCAGCATGGAATCAATACATGGGAAAACAAAATATTTTCGATTGGGATGGAATTGTTTATTTAGAAAAAACATTTAGTCAGCATCCAGACCCGACTAACCAATGGGATTTTTACTATTATATCATTAAAGACAACAAAGGTATCATAGTATTAATGACCTTTGTTACCTACGGTCTTTGGAAAGACGACATGCTGGCTACTGAGTCGGTTTCTATCCATTTGGAAGAAATAAGAAAGACTAATCCTTTATACCTCACCTCAAGAGTATTGGGTATGGGCTCTCTATTTACCGAAGGAGAACACTGCTTTATCAATCAGGAACATCCTTTGGCAGAAAAAGCATTGAAACTATTATTGGATAAGCTAGAAGAAAAATTCAATGACTTAAATGCAGACATGTTAGTTTTAAGAGATTTCGAAAAAGACAACAGCTACAACAAAATAATAGTAGATCAAGGTTATTTCAAAATAGACATGCCGGAATCCTGTGTAATTGAAAATCAAGTTTGGCATTCACACGAAGAGTTTACAAAAACATTATCGTTGCGTTCCCGTAAACATTTCAATAAAGAGATAGAACCTTATGAGAAGTACTATGATGTTGTAATAAAAGATAAATTGAGCAAATCAGAAATAGGAAGAGCATATCAACTCTACAACAATGTAAAAGACAATAATTACGCTATCAATACATTCCGATATACCCAAAAAATTTTCGAAAACATGAATGAAAGTCCCAACTGGGAATTTATAGTATTAGCCCTGAAAGTAGAGCCTGAAAATCCATTTGTAGGAGTTATGTTTTGCTACAAAAATGACAATCATACCTATGTACCGGAATTAATAGGTATGGATTATAAATGGGCGAAAGAATACCAACTGTACAGGCAATTGTTATTTCAAACCATAAAAAGAGCTAATGAGTTGCAACTTCAAAAGATAGATTTTGGAGTGTCAGCCTCATTTGAAAAAAGAAAATTAGGAGCTAGGATAATTCCAAAAGTAGCCTATGTTCAGGCAAGAGACAATTACGCAATGGAACTTATGAATACTTTGCAAAATGATTACAAATCAATTGCAAAATGACGAAAGATATTGACAACTAATATTTAAAAAGATGTTTGAAAAAGCGATTGAATCATTTAATGCTGTCTGCAATGAAATTTTAGAGGCAAACGATACAATGCAAAATAAGGCTTGCAATGGAATTGTATTGTGTAATAAAACATTAACGAACTTAAAAGAGATAGTTGATAAAAATGATTTCAACACCGTTCCGGAGGAGATCGATTTTTTCAAAAATATCAAACCCGTTCCTATGAGTTTATTGATCTATTTTACAGAAGTGCGTTCCTGCGAGCTAAGAATGCCAAAAGCGGGAAACACTTATAAAGTCGAATTCCTCCAAAAAGAATTGCGGAAAATTAATAAGTTCTTTTACAGAAATGCCGATTTTGTGCATTATATGGAACAAGGATACAGTTATCTGGATCATCAATTCTTTACTCGAAACCATCGCGATAATTTTCCCTTTACACCTATGACTGATTATTACCAATTTCCGGAATTTTCAACATCGCAAGACATGCTCTGGGCAAAAGTAAAGGCGATGTATCGATTTATTCATTACATCCGACAAGCACTAAAAAGACTAAAAGTGGATGATTCTGATATTTTTGAAGAAAAAAAGCATAAAGTATTGGTATGGACAGGGCCAAAAACAGCTTTGACAGAATTAATCTACGCCTTGTTTTCTAATGGAACAATCAATCATGGTGCGGCAGATATTAATATGATAACGACATCATTTGAAGATTTTTTCAACATCAAACTAGATAACATTTATAAAACCTATACTGAAATTAAAGCACGTAAAAGCAGTAAGACAAAATTTCTGGAGGAATTAACGCTAAACCTACAGCAAAAAATGTATAGAGAAGACCAAGAATAAAGCCTTAACCACTATGCCCACAAGCAGTAAATCCTGATTTTAAAAGGATATACTGCTTTTTTTTATGCCAGAATCAATCAAAGAACAATTATCAGAAAAATTAAGGTTTTTACTTTTTTCATACTACGAAAGCCATGGGGATAAAATCCAATAAAAGCTGCTGAATTTTATAAAAACATACTAAACAGTACTAATCTAAAAACAGAAATCATGGTTTCACTCATTTTTCATGAGAAGATCACTCAAATAATTGGAGCCTAAAAAGAGAATATTTTAAATCGAATAAGAAATCATCATTTTATGGAGAATTATTTTCCAGTAAAACCAAGGCTTTAAGAATTTTAAATGTTAAAATTTTTCAGTACTACGAAAGCCATTGGGATAAAATCCAACAAAAGCAACTGAATTTTGTAAAAGCATTTTAAACAGTACCTCTATCTGGAAGAATTGCTACATACTGCGTATTGAACCTAAATTTTTGATTATGAATATCGACAGAATAGAATTTATGGCTTGGATGGAGCGAATAATGGAGCGATTTGACATCCTTATGGAATTGGCAAGTGGGACTAAAAATCAACATGCGATTATTGATGGAGAAGAGCTGTTGGACAATCAGGATATTTTACAAATACTGAAGATAAGCCCACGATCCTTGCAGCGTTACCGCTCTTCCGGTAAGTTACCCTATTATACTATTAGTGGAAAAATTTATTATAAGCTCTCAGATGTGCACCAGTTCATCAGAGAAAGCTTTACCTCTCCCTTGTCCAAAGCAAAAGTCAACGGCTGACAAATGATGTCAATTAAAGCCAACCAAAGAGAAACAGTGGCAGCTTCTTTACTTTCGGCATAGAAATAGAAAATATTCAGATTATGAGCGAACAAACTTTAGATACACCAAAATCTCCCGAACAATTATCTGAGATATTATTGGTACTGGATAAAGAGAAAAAGAAAATTCAGGCTGTAAAGGGCATTGATAAAAATGGCAAGCTGGAAACCGTTGAACCTATAAAGAAAAACCAGAACCAGTTTATGCGGGTGGATAAGAATGGCGATTTATTTTCTAACTTTTTTTCTAATTTTTTCAGCCAATTAAAGGATCCTACTCGTTTTTCCTTTTTCAAAGTTACTGAACCTGTCGCTATTGATATGGCAAATGAAATGCAAAAACAGATGGATAGACCAACTCCCGAAGTAGAACAGCTGATGAAGCAACACGAAGTGAAAGCAGAACCTGATAAAAATAATAATAAACAAGAAAATAGAAATAGTATGGAAACAACACAGACAACATCGGAAACAGGTGGATACCGTTACAAACCAGAACAGATTGACTGGGAAACAATGAACAATCTAGGATTGAATAAAGAAAAACTTGAAAAGATGAACCTCCTTGATCCTTTATTGAGAGGTTTTAAAACCAATGAGCTTGTACCAGTAAGCCTTAATCTCGGCACTGCCGTTACTCGGATGGATGCACGACTGTCTTTACAACAAAATGATGAAGGAGCGGTTGTGGTTGCTATTCATGGTATCCGCAAAGAACCTAATCTGAATTTTGCTTTTTTCGGTCATGAGTTCAGTAAGGAAGATAAAGAGAACCTGCTCCAAACAGGCAATATGGGGCGTGTGGTCAATCTGATCAATCCTAAAACTAATGAGACCATTCTCTCTATTGTCAGCGTGGATAGGCTGACTAATGAGCTTATTGCTCTGCGAACAGACAAAATCAAAATCCCTGATGAGATCAAAGGCGTGAAACTGGATGATGTACAAAAGCAAACCCTTATGGAGGGTAAGCCGCTTCATATAGAGGGTATGACTTCCAAAAAAGGAACTTCGTTTGATGCAGAGGTACAATTCAATGCCGACAAACGTTTTGTAGAGTTCTTGTTTGACAGGAATAATACCAATAAGCAGGTACAAGGTAATGAGAAAAAACAATCGCTGGAAACTCCGAAAACTTTTAGAGGTAAAGAACTAGATGATGAGCAATATCAAAAGTTCAAAGACGGTCAGACTGTTTATGTTAGTGGATTGGTGGATAAGAAAGGTAAAGAATACAATGGCTACATTACTTTCAACAAGGGGACAAACAAAACAGATTTTTCTTTTCAAAACCCGAACAAAATCAAAGAAGAGGCAAAACCTACTGAAGCTCATAAAACACAGACGGCAGTCAATTCTGAAGGCAAAACCAATGAAGCGACCAAGAATATCAAAGAGCCTTTAAAATCAGGACAAAAAAATCCCGACAGCAAGGAACAGCTGGAGGAACAGGAAGCAGCCAAAGCGCCGGCCAAATCTAAAGGACGTAAAATGTAATGTGTCATGAAATGCCTTTTGCATTCCATGTGACAAATAAAAAACAGTAAAAAAAAACACATGAAAGTAGTTATTGCTGAAAAACCAAGTGTAGCAAGGGAAATAGCCAGCCTGTTGGGAGCCTCCGAAAAAAAGGACGGTTATCTGACAGGTAACGACTATTATGTTACGTGGGCTTTTGGACATTTGGTTGGATTGGGTATGCCGGAAGATTACGGCATTTCCGGGTTTCAGAAATCGTCCTTGCCGATACTTCCCAATCCTTTTTTATTGACCGTCCGAAAAGTCAAAAAAGACAAAATCTATATAGCAGATACAGGAGCGTTAAAGCAGTTAAAGGTAATTGAACATCTCATTAATCGTAGTGAAAAGATAATTGTTGCAACCGATGCCGGGCGTGAGGGTGAACTGATATTCCGCTATATCTATGAATACCTCAAAAGCAACAAACCCTTTGAACGTCTTTGGATTAGTTCGCTGACCGAAAAGGCAATCAAGCAGGGCTTTGACAACCTAAAACCTGGTAGCGATTTTGACGGATTATATCAGGCAGCGCAGTGGAGGAGCCGAGCTGATTGGCTTTTGGGCATCAACGCTTCTCAGGCATTAAGCATTGCTGCAGGCAACGGGATTTATTCGCTTGGAAGAGTACAGACACCTACACTTGCTTTAATATGCAGGCGTTATCTGGAAAATAGAAATTTTTCGGTACAGCAATACTGGCAAATACAGGTGTCCCATACAAAAGAGTTCATAGACTTTAAAAGCCTTTCCAAAAACAAATGGCAAGATAAAAAGCTGGTGGAAAATATATTAAAGTCCATGGAAAGAAATGGCAATACAGTTACGGTCACCACTGTAGAAACCAAAAATGTGACGGAACAACCGCCTTTGCTGTTTGATCTGACTGGCTTACAAAAAGAAGCTAATAAAAAGTTGAATCTGACGGCTGAAGAAACCTTGAACATTGTCCAAAGCCTGTATGAAAAGAAATTTATTACTTACCCACGCACTGGGAGTAAGTATATTCCTGAAGATATGTGGGCAGAGATTCCAAATCTTATCAGGGCTTTGCAGGAAATGGTAGCCTTCAAGCGAGCAATAACCAAAGTGAAATGGGGGCATTTCAATAAACGTATCGTAAACGACCTTCGTGTTACAGATCATCATGGTCTGCTGATTACGGACAAAATCCCTTCGGCATTAAAGGCAAAGGAAAATGCCGTTTACAATATGATTGCCTTTCGACTACTTGAAGCAATTTCACAAGCCTGTACAAAAGAGATAACCGATATTACTTTACAGGCTTTGCATTATGATTTTGCCCTGAAAGGCTGCAAGATATTGGAACCAGGTTGGCGGTCCATCAAAGGCAGTTTTTCAGATAATGATACTGGACCTATGCAGGAATTACCCGAACTAAAAAAAGGTGATGAACTCAAAATCAAAGATGCTTCGGTTTTGGAAAAGAAAACCAGACCACCTGTGCTTTATACTGAGGCCGGACTTTTATCAGCTATGGAAACGGCAGGAAAGGAGATTGAAAATGAAGAGGAGCGAAAAGCAATGCAAAACGTAGGTATTGGTACACCAGCCACAAGAGCCGCCATTATTGAAACCCTGTTTAGCCGTAACTATATCCAAAGGGAAAATAGATCCCTGATACCTACCGGTAAAGGATTGCAAGTCTATGAACTGGTCAAAGACAAGAAAATTGCCGATTTAGCAATGACCGCAGAGTGGGAGCTGGCTTTGCAGAAAATTGAAAACAACGAAAGTAATGCGGAAGCTTTTCAAAAAGAAATGGAAATCTATGCCACATCTATTACCAATGAATTGCTGCAAACGGCCATTGCACAAGAAAACACGCCTACCCTTGTTTGTCCTAAATGCAAAAAGGAGCAACTGATTATTAGGGATAAAATTGTTAAATGTCCTGATGAGGTCTGCAACTGGGTACAGTTCCGAAATGTATGTGGTGTGCATGTAAGCATAACTGATATAGAAAGTCTTGTCAATACTGGCAAAACTTCTCTTATAAGAGGAATGAAAAGTAAAGCTGGAAAGAAATTCGAGGCCTATATTGTATTGAATGAAAAAGGGGAAAGCTCCTTTGAATTTGAAAAATCTAATTTATCAGGTAGAAACTAAAGTCTTTAATCAGGCTGTAAAGCGGAATATAGACCGCTTTCCTGAAAACTTCCGTTTCCAGTTGACCCAAGATGAATTTGATACTATAACCTTGAGGTCACAATTTGTGAACTCAAGTTTGAATTATGCGGGAAGGCGTTATCTGCCTTATGCTTTTACCGAACAAGGTATCGCTATGCTCTTATCTGTGCTCCGCAGCTATACTGCCGTAAAAGGATGACCACGACCGTTTTCTCATAATTATAATACCGAACTCTATCATATTGGAGTATCATTTAAAGATCTGGGTAAAAAATGGTTTGCCTTTTCAAGAATGGATATTGAGATTGGCAGAATGCTTCAAATTTTATCCGTTTAGCAAAATTATAAACAAAATATAGTATGGAAACACATCAAAAAGACCTGTCTTATTTCAGGTTACGACTACAAGAATTATTGACTACAAGCTTTCCCGAAAAAACGTATGATGTTAAATTTATTGCCCAGCGTTCAAGTTGGGCTTCCAATGCTTATGAAGGAGCATTTCGGGCAGGAAACCCCGTCAGTCAATGCGATCATATTGCTGATTATGTTTTATTTGAAGGATTGTACTTCTCCAGATTTGATACCGTTTTTCAGGTGGTTTGCAATGAGTTTGATACTACAATGGCAGACGAAGAACTACGACCGTTTGCCTTAAAGATGTTGCCTGTTTGCGACCCTGTTTTTACAAACTACAAATTGGAGGATGACTTTGCCTATTCTTCGGAGTTTGACCTGCTCTATACTGAACTGACTGGAACTATAGCCATTTGGATAGAAGAAAATGGGCTTCAGTAAACGTCAACATCTCCAAAGGAATATTGATGCCTTACGAATTGCTTTTGAACTGGAAAGGGAGAAACGGAAAGCCACGATAGGCGAAAGACTGCTAATGATTCAATACAGCGGATTTGGCGGTCTTAAATTCGTGTTGAACCCTGCCCAAAACCCGATAGACATTAACCATTGGAGGAAAACTGAACACGAACTCTTTCCTCTTACACAGGAACTCCATCAGCTACTAAATGAAAATGCCGCTGATGAAAAGCAATACCGAAGTTATGTGGATAGTATGCGCAGCTCCGTACTTACGGCATTTTACACGCCGCCTTTGGTGATTGATGCCATTTCCACTTCTTTACAGGAGAGCGGTGTAAGCATCCAAAAATTTCTGGAACCTTCTGCCGGTATTGGCTCTTTCATACAATCTTTTGCCGATAGAGACTCACCCCAGGTTACCGCTTATGAAAAGGATTTGCTTACAGGAAAAATTTTAAAGCAGCTCTATCCCAACAGTGCTGTCCGAATAAACGGTTTTGAAGAAATACCAGAAAGAGAACTAAATAGCTACGATATAGTAGCCAGCAATATCCCTTTCGGTGATACTTCCGTTTTTGATCTTTCCTATTCCAGAAGCAAGGATACTACAAAAGTACAGGCGGCCCGAAGCATACACAATTACTTTTTCATGAAAGGAACCGATATGCTCCGAGAAGGAGGTGTGCTGGCTTTTATCACTTCACAAGGGGTACTGAACAGTCCGAAGAACGAACCTATACGCAGGACATTGATGCAGGATAATAATCTGGTTTCAGCAGTTCGATTGCCAAACAACCTATTTACTGACTATGCCGGTACGGAAGTCGGTAGCGATTTGATAATCCTTCAAAAAAATTCTGCAAAGAAAAGTTTGACCCAAGCGGAAGAACTGTTTTGTCAAAGCGAAATAGCGGAATACAATAAACCAAACAATGCCTTGTTTCAGGATAACGTAAGGATTGTCCATACTACACGTGTGCTTGGAACTGATCCTTACGGACAACCTGCATTTATCTATACGCACACGAATGGTGTGGAGGGAATTGCCAAAGATCTAAAGCAAATGCTATCGGAGGATTTTAGAAAACATCTTGATATTGGTTTGTATAAAGGTGAACGGAACGATTCGTCTGTTGTACAAATTCCGATAAAACCAACGGTTACACCTGCCGTTTCCGGGCCCGTAACCATTACATTCAAAACACAGACTCTATCTGCTTCAACAACAAATAAGGACATTGTCAAAGAGGAAAGGCAACTGAGCATTTTTGATCTCTTTGAAAATTTAGAAGAACTGAAGGCTGTTGCCGCTCCTGTTAAAGCAGTTGCAACAACAAAACAACCAGCCAAAAGAAAAAGAACTGTGAGCGGATATCAGGGAAACCTGTTCAGCGGTTTGATGCAGCAACCTCCTGTTACTATTTCTCCAGTAAATAATAATACTCCAAGTGAAAGTAATGCGGAGGAAGTTATTGGCGATTTGTTTTCAGTAGTGAGCAGAAATGGTCTGATCGAAAAGATTACCGCAGAGAAAACTATTCCCGAACCTGCAATTTATACCAAGGGAATACAGTCTTTTCATCGTAACGATAGCCTTGCATTGGATAACGGCTGGGTAGGTTATCTCAAAGACTTTGAAAGTGAAAAGAAGCAGGCAATGTTTCACCCTCTGCAATTATCTTCCTTGCAGAAAGCAAGGGCTGAAGCCTATATTTCTGTACGGGATAGCTATCTCGATTTATATCAGAAGGAAGCCAAACTGCAAATTGAACATAAAGAAGAGAGAGAAAAATTTAATAAGGCTTACGATGCCTTTGTAAAAAGCTACGGCAACCTAAACAGTGCTGATAATATCAAGCTTATCAAAACAGACAGTTCCGGTAAGGAAATCCCTTATCTGGAACGTGTGGTGGGCGGTGTGGTACATAAGGCAGATATCTTCCACCGTCCGGTAAGCTTCTCCATTACAACATTGACTGCTGATAATCCTGATGAAGCATTAGCCGCATCGCTGAACAAATACGGCAGGGTTGATCTGGGTTATATGTCCAAAATCAGCGGTATGCTATCCGACAATTTGAAAGAGGCATTACACGGGCGTATTTTTTACAATCCTTTGGAAAAGGAATATGAAATAGCTGAAAGATGGATTGCTGGCAATGTAGTGGAGAAAGCCACAGCAGTAAAAACCTACCTCGAAAGCAGTCCCGATGATAAGCAGTCCGAAGAAAGCCTTACTGCTTTGGAAGAAGCCAGACCAAGAAGTATCGATTTTGAAGAGTTAGATTTCAATCTTGGTGAACGCTGGATACCAACTAGAATCTATGCTCTCTTTGCTTCTCATCTTTTCGATACGGAGGTGCGCATTCAATATTCTGAGACTTCTGATGACTTTTCTATAAAATGCGACCAGAAAAATGTACATATATGGGATAAATATGCCGTCAAGTCAGAAAGTCGAACATTTGACGGGATTGCTCTGCTGAAAAATGCATTAGTTAACACCACTCCTGATATTACTAAAAAGGTCATAATTGATGATAAGGAGATCAAGGTACGGGATATGGAAGCCATACAGATAGCGAATACCAAGATTGATGAAATTCGTACAGCATTTACCGAATGGCTTAACGCCCAAAATGATGAGTTTAAAAAAAGACTAACCAAACAATATAACGATACCTTTAACTGTTTTGTACGACCGCAATACGACGGAAGTCATCAGGAATTTCCTGGACTAGACAGAAAAGGCTTAGGTATTAATGACCTGTATTCGAGCCAAAAGGACACAGTATGGATGATCAAACTGAACAAGGGTGCGATTTGCGATCACGAAGTTGGAGCAGGAAAGACATTGGTGATGTGTACCGCAGCACAAGAGATGAAACGCTTGGGAATGGTTCACAAACCTATGATAATAGGATTGAAAGCCAATGTTCATGAGATTGCAGAAACGTACCGTGAAGCCTACCCACACGCTAAAATTATGTATCCTGGTAAAGAAGATTTTACCCCACAGAAAAGGCAACGGATTTTCGGAGATATTAAAAACAACGATTGGGACTGTGTGATATTGACCCATGACCAGTTTGGCATGATACCTCAGTCGCCAGAACTGCAAAAGGAGATCCTGCAAGTTGAACTCAACAGCGTGGAGGATAATCTTGCCGCCTTAGAAGCTCAGGGCAAAGAGATTTCAAGGGGAATGCTCAAAGGTGTAATCATCAGGAAACAAAACCTTGAAGTTAGACTGAAAACCTTGGAATACGACATCGAAAACCGAAAAGATGATGTAGTGGACTTTAAGATGATGGGCATCGACCATTTATTTGTTGATGAAAGCCACCAATTCAAAAATCTGATGTTCAATACCCGCCATGACCGGGTTGCAGGCTTGGGCAATATGATGGGAAGTCAAAAAGCCATGAATCTGCTTTTTGCCATCCGCACCATTCAGGATCGCATACAAGGAGATATGGGCGCTACCTTTCTTTCGGGAACAACTATCAGCAATTCCTTAACCGAGCTATATCTATTATTCAAATATCTGCGTCCAAGAGCATTGGAAAAACAGGGTATCAATTGTTTTGATGCATGGGCAGCTATATATGCAAGGAAAACAACCGATTATGAGTTTTCAGTCGCCAATAATATTGTGTCAAAAGAGCGCTTTCGTTACTTTATCAAAGTGCCGGAACTGGCACAGTTTTATTCGGAAATCACAGATTACAGAACCGCTAAGGATATTGGTATAGATCGTCCGGAAAAGAACGAGGTGCTTTATAATATACCGCCTACACCGGATCAGGTAGTATTCATCCAGAAATTGATGGAGTTTGCAAAATCAGGTAATGCGATCTTATTAGGTAGACCTCCGCTGACAGATCGGGAAGAAAAAGCAAAGATGTTGATTGCTACAGATTATGCCCGTAAGATGTCGCTCGATATGCGGATGGTAAGCGGAAAATACGATGACCATCCCGATAGCAAAGCTTCTCATTGTGCTGCCTACATAGCTAAATATTACCAAAAATTCCATTCGCAGAAAGGAACGCAGTTTGTCTTTTCAGACTTAGGTACTTACAAACCTGGAGAATGGAATGTCTATGGAGAAATAAAACGTAAACTTGTAGAAAATCACGGCATACCACCACATGAAGTCCGTTTTATACAGGAAGCTAAAAATGATAAGCAACGTAAAGAGTTTATCAGTGGAATGAATGATGGAAGAATCCGTGTTCTGTTTGGTTCTACAGGTATGTTGGGAACTGGTGTAAATGCACAGAAAAGAGCAGTTGCTGTCCATCATTTAGATACGCCGTGGCGGCCAAGCGATCTTGCCCAACGTGACGGAAGGGCCGTTCGTAAAGGCAATGAAATTGCCAAATTCTTTGCCAATAACAAGGTAGATGTAATTATCTATGCTGTAGAAAAATCACTAGACAGCTACAAGTTTAACCTACTGTACAATAAACAGCTTTTTATTGACCAGCTCAAAACTAACAATCTCGGAAAGCGTACCATTGACGAGGGAAGCATGGATGAAAAATCGGGAATGAATTTCTCGGAATATGTAGCTATCCTTTCAGGGAATACAGATTTATTGGAAAAAGCAAAACTGGAAAAACAGGTCGCTGGATTGGAAAGTGAGAAGCAGGCATTTAATCGTTCCAAATTCAGTTCCAAGTACAAACTGGAAGACAGTATCACTACACTGGAGTCTGCTAGGTCACGATTGGAAAGAATGAGTCTCGATTGGGAAAACCTGCATCAGCGTCTACAAAAACGACAGGATGGTACGATACTTAATCCTGTACAGCTTGATGGATTATCACCCAATGCAGATATGAAAGAGATTGGAGCCAAGCTTAATCAGATTGCTGATAAAGCCCGTACTGGAGGTCAGTACGAAGAAATAGGCAGCCTGTATGGGTTTACGTTATTGGTTAAAACTGAAATGTCTGAAAAAGAGGGTGTTGATATTAGGGTCAATCGTTTCTTGGTACAGGGTGAAGGCAACATAAAATACACCTATAACAATGGTTTGATTGCTAATGACGTAAAGCTTGGGTCAATGAATTTTCTTAGTGCTTTGGAAAAAATACCTGGCTATATCGAGCAGGAGCAAAAGAAAATTGCCGATCTGCAAAAAGATATACCTGTACTTCAGGAAGTTGTCAACGGTACGTGGAAAAAGGAGAGCAGGTTGAGTGAACTAAAAACCGAACTCGCGGCCATTGACAGGAAAATCCAATTATCTATTGCTCCTGACTCTAATGAACAGATAGTTGAAGAGCAGAAAGAAACAATTAAAATAGATGATGTTCAGGAAAGATCTTCAGTACGTTTAAAGACAATCTAAATCTGGAACAAAATAAAAAGCTACATTTATTTGTTGCTTTTTTTTGTATTATCCTTTTGTACCAAATGTTGTAAATCAGGATCATTTTTAATACGCTCCAATTCAGTTTCAATAACCTGAATAATATCCAATTTTATCTGTCTGTAATTAGCTTCGATTTCCTGCTTCATCATATCTTCTCCTGCCTCGTTTATGAAAGATAGTATTTCCGGTATTTTTTGATAGTCTTTGGTTTCAGCAGCTACTTTATCATTGTCCACAACAATTTCAGCATGGAAGATTTTCTGTTCGATACGTTCATCAAAATTGTCTGATACAGCCCCTACAAAAACACCTTGGGTCAATGTAGAAATTTTAGATGCAGGAATGAGGCTGTCCAATTGTGTGGAAATGGATGTCGACGTATCATTACGGTTGATTGACAAACTCTGCCTTTTCTGCAACACCTTACCAAAACGTTCCGAAAGGTTTTTGGCAGTTTCTCCTACCACCTGACCACTAAATATATTACCCACGGTATTTTGTATAACCTTACTTTCTTTGTCTCCATAATCACGGGTTAATTGCGAATAATCCTGAAACCCCAAACAGACGGCAACCTTATTACTTCTAGCGGTGGCTATCAGATTGTCTAATCCACGAAAATAAATGGTAGGCAGCTCATCAATGATAACTGAACTTTTAAGTTGTCCCTTTTTATTGATGAGTTTCACAATTCTTGAATTGTATAAGCCCAATGCTGCGGAATAGATATTTTGACGGTCAGGATTATTGCCTACACATAATATCTTCGGCTCTTTCGGGTTGTTGATGTCCAGTGAAAAATCATCTCCGGTCATAACCCAATACAATTGCGGTGAGATCATTCTTGACAAAGGAATTTTAGCTGATGCAATCTGTCCCTGTAACTGGTCTTGTGCGCCGCCTTGCCAAGCATCCATAAAGGGTGATAGATAATTTTCCAGATCAGAATAGGATGTCAGAATAGTAAATATATCTGAATACTTTTTGTTTAGTAGTTCAATGGCGTGAGGGAACGTACAATATTTGCCGTTTTCATAGATTTTAAGAAACCAAATAATGGCAGCCAATAAGATGATTGGAGATTCTACAAAGAAATCCCCCTGCTTCTGTATCCAGCTCCTGTTAAGATTCAGCATAATGGTGTACGCCGATTCGTAAGCATCGGATATATCGGTCATAAAATCGGGATTTATCGGGTTGCAACGGTGGCTCTTTCTTGGGTCATCAAAATTAATGACGTAGAATTTCGGTTTTACCTTGTACTTATCCGTGTGTTTTAGCAAATGGTTATAGGCAATTGTAGATAGGTCGTCGAATTTAAAATCATAGATATACATTGAAAAACCTTTCTCAATATGCTGCTTGATATAGTTGTTTACAATAGCATACGATTTACCCGAGCCAGGCGTGCCCAATACAATGGTTGCCCTAAAAGGGTTTACAATATTAATCCATCCGTTATGCTGTTTTTTGTTGTACCAAAATTTGGTGGGTAAGTTTACGGAATATTCATTTTGCATTAGCTTAGTTTCCTGCATAAAACTTTCATTCTCGTTGTTGAAAACATCGTCCATCAGGTTGTTGTTTAGCAAACGGTGCATCCATACACCTGCCATTAGCAAAGCAATATATCCTAAAGCCAATGTTACTATATAAAGGAATGTTCCTATAATTGGCGATAACTTTAACAGTGGCGTATTTAGAAAGAACAACGCAAACCCAATTCCCAAAGCCACATAAATTTTAGACCAGGTTATTTTCTCATTCTTCACACCTTTGCTTCCCAGACAACTTAAAGCCAACAGAACTATGGTAAATACTTTGGTGTAAATCGTGTGTGAAAACAAACTAGCGGTCCGTTGGAAATTGACCAATATCTTATTGATAACTTCCAATGTCCATCCTCTTTCAAGAAAAAAACCGTAACAGTACCAGTATAAGTGCATCAGCACTATCAGAATACTCACGGCTCTCATAAATGCCATAATCTTGGCAAGTCCTCTTAAGTCGTCTTCTCCCTGCATTTTAAAAATATTAAAGTTCAGCCGTGAATTTAAAGGCTGTAAAGATTGACTGTAGGAAAGTGGCAGTTGATGGCGGTGAGTGGCAGTATTTGGCTATCTTTTACTTTTGACCACTGTTGCGTCTTCTTTTCTTCTTCATTTTATTGGTAAAGTCCTGTTCTTCGTAATCTTCTCCTTGTGCCTCAGGCAACAGTCCTCCAAAACTTTCCATCATACTAGTTTCATTTGTGCTTGAAGCGGTGATTTCTTTGTTTAGGAAATCGAATAATTCATGGGGCTTTTCGGCTGGTAGATCTTTCATTGCGTTGTGCTGAGATATTTTTGGATGAGGTTCGTTAAGCCTTTTTATTTCCGGTTTTATATTATTGTTCCAATAATCATTAAAGGTATTGGCCGAAAGCTCTTTCCCCAATCTGGAGCCATTCCAAACGGTTCTGGAATTGTGGTCGATAAACGTAATGCCATAAATACGTCCTGTATCATTTCTACGAACAATTACATTTACTCCCTGTTCCGCTAATTGCTTCTTAAAGTTCTTTTCATCATTTGTCGATTGGAAGGCAATTTCAATCGAAGCTTTGATGGTGAGTTTTGCTATATGGTTTTTTAAGGCTTGCTTGGATTCTTCAAAATGTAATTCCAAAGCCGGAATCCCTGCATTTTTACCGAATAGGGAAGCCTTGAGTGGATGCCCGGCTTTTTCTCCTTTTTCATTTAAAGAAAAGTATAATAAGCCTTGCTTGATTTTTCCTTGTAGTTCTCCCTCTATTTTTTCAGTGGTAATATTGAACAGGGAAAGCAAAGCATTATATTCCCCCAATGTCTGGAATTTATAATACTTAGGCAGATATCGGACAACCGAAGCAATCTGGCTTTTTATATCTCCTGTTTGGTAATTAACGGGACGAAAAATCTTGTCATTCTGCCGATGTCCTTTCTCCGTAGCCGCTAGTAATCCATATTTGTTTTCGAGTTCACGGCATACATTCATAGACCGTCTTTTTTCAAACTTATCCGAAATCTTTTTGCCTTCTTCATCCACACAAACCGATACGATATGGATATGTGTGCGGTCAATATCCGTGTGCTTGAATACTACAAAAGGTTGTTCTCCATAACCCAGCTTCTGCATATATTCCTGAGCCATCAGTTTGAATTTTTCATCACTTAAATTATCCTTCGGGTCAGGATTGAGTGAAATATGCAAAATTGGTTTTTCAGTATTGCGGTTGGCTATCAGATAAGGTTCGAAAGATTGGACCAATTGAGCAACGGAATACTGCGCATTAGGTGTTTCAATTATTCTATTGGTAAACAGAATTTGCCCGTTTTCTTTCTCCAATTTGAGCTGATTGTATGCCAAAGCGCCGTATAAATTGCTCCCTCTTCCGATTTTTGCTATCATTTCAACACTATTTTTTCAAATGATTTGCTTCAAATTCTTCTGTGAGCTGAATGATTTTTTGACATAATACCGCCATTTCGGCTGTCTGCTTTTCCAATTTGTAGAGATAAGCTGCTGCTTTTTTCTCCGAAAAATTACGGTACAACAGTTTTACAACCTGATTATAATTCACGCCAACGGAGCGGAACTGACTGTGAAAAGACGTTAACCTCATATAAAAATCCAACATAGCTTTGTCAATTTTAACCGTTTTAATCTCTCTTCCAAACAGTACGGAAATGATAAATTTTGCTTTATTGTTCATTCCAGATGCTTCAAAAAGCGATAATAATCTCGCGTTTTCTTCGTCCGTAAGGCGAAAAACGTGGCGGTGAATACTTGGATTGTTCTTGGGCGTCCGTCCGCCTTTATTCTGTTTTCTGTTATTGTTTTCGTTCATCATCTATCCATTTTTAACTTTAGCAAAAAGCCTGACTTCGGAAGGCTTTTCAGGCCCCAGCAGGGCAAGTTGTTTTGAGGCACGAACTCAGTTTCGAGTGCCTCAAAACACAACTTGCCGTGTTCTGGTGAACACAAAAATCCGCCCTTCGGGACGGATTAAATAAAGCAGGGATAAACGGCTTCGGGCCGTTCACTTTCTTACTTGATATTTCATAATATTTTTGCATAAGTCCGTTAATAAAAATCACTTTACAAAGTAAACTCCTCTTCAGTAGAGCATTGAGCTATGTTGCAGTGCCAAACAGTGCCAATGAACGCCAATTCGTTCCACCTTTGAATAAGGACGTATATATCTGCATTTCTTTGTACCTGCAAGCGGATGTAAACAGATAACTATGTTGGTATGTAGTTCCTTAATTATGTATGTAGTCACTTGTGTATGTAAAAGCGTCCGGATGTGGATAGATGCAGTTGAGGATATGAAATCATATAGTTGTATATGTGCATATTTACAGACTTGGGTTTGCATATAACTAGGTCTGATGATACAAACCTATATGTATAGGTGCCTAAAAATAGAGGTACATATGTTAGTATTCAAGCAGAGCAATACCTACTTAAATGACCACATAGCTTTCTACAAAACTGCATATGTATAGGCAAAAGCAGATAAGTATCTACCAACGCAACGATATAAGTAAATAATTAAATACAGTTAAAAATGAAAACAGAACACAAAACAGTATTCATTGCTTTTTCTTCCCAAAAGGGAGGTGTAGGCAAAACCACCTTTACGGCACTTGCGGCCAGTACGCTGCATTATCGGCTGGGCTACAATGTAGCCGTATTCGATGTTGATTTTCCACAACATAGTTTAATGAAAATGAAGATTCGTGATTTGGCTATGGTGATGGAAAATGAGTTTTTAAAAAGGGTGGCATTCAAACAATTTACAACCATTAACAAAAAAGCTTATCCTATCATCCAACATAAAGCTGAAGGGGTATTGGAAGCTGCGCATGATTTTTTGGAATCCGCTTCCGTTCCGGTTGATTTTATCTTTTTTGATCTTCCGGGTACAGTAAACACTCCCGGTATTTTGAAAGCTCTGGCGGGGATGCACCATATTTTCACACCTATTATAGCAGATCGTCTAGTTATGGAAAGTACGCTCATTTTTACCCAGTTGATGAAGGATGTTATTATGAAAAAAGGAGAAACCTCCATTGAAACCATTAACCTGTTTTGGAATCAGGTAGATGGTCGTGAGCGTTCGCCTTTGTACGATGTTTATAATAAATTGATAGATGAATTGGGATTAAGTCTGATGCAATGTCAGATTAAGAACAGCACACGTTTCCGCAAGGAAAGCGAAGCTGGTGCCAAGACTGTTTTTCGGTCAACTTTAATGCCTCCCGATGAACGTTTGATGAAAGCTTGCCGCTTAGACCAGTTTATGACGGAATTTTTAAGAATCGTTCAATTATAATAGTATGGAAAAAGACAATAAGAAAAAAGCTATTCCTGAAATCAACGAAGAGCTAATGATGAATTTAATGGTAGATGGAGTAAAAAAGGAAGGGTTGCAACTTCCGCCGGAAGAACCCGAAGCTCCTATGAAACCGTTACAGGAAAAACCTTTACTGAAGGAACGTAATAGAACCAAAAAAGTAAATGAACAGGATTACGAAAGTATATTTTTCAAAAGGCCTGGTACCAATGCCCGTGATGGCAAAACGGTATATATCCGACCGGATTTCCATGAGAAACTGTCTCGGATCGTACAGGTAATAGGCGAAGATAAGATAACCATTTACGCCTACTTAGACAATCTTCTCGAATATCATTTTCAGGAGTTCGGCGAGCAGATTACCACAAGTTTCAATGATAAGTACAAACCTATTTTATAATTATGGAAACAGTAATCGTTATATGCCTACTAATTGTTATTGCGCTGTTGTTGGAGGATAAGATTGTCATCAGGAAAGGGGAGGAGCAAAAACTAACGCAGGAAAAACCCAATGCGAAACTACCCGTTATAATGGGGCAACCCAAACCAATGAGAAGCCTTCCAGTGCCAAAGAGTGCCACTGAAAGCCAAATTAAAGAGCAGGAACAGGAAATGGATAATTTTGATGTTGAAATCGACGAAGAAGATGTCGATATGCAAATTCCGCAGGAAGAACTGGACGAAGTTTTTGGAAATATGCCTGATTTGGAGGAAGAGGAAGAAGAATGGAACAGGTATGGAATATCCGGTGGTAATGACGGTTTTGCCCAAGGGGTTACCTTTGAAGAACTAAGCTCCGTGGGGATGCTGCTGCAAAAAGAAAAATTGGAGCCATCTCAAAAGGAAACAGCAGTTGCTATAGTTCAGAAAATACAAGGAACCGAATTATTCACCTTACTGGAGAATTCTATGGAAAGTGCTTCCCGTAAAATAGCTGAGCTATTAGACGGGAGCCTTTTTTCTGAAACAGATGCCGGTTCTTCCACTTTGCGGAAAAATGATTTGGAGAATTTTGATATTGGGGAGTTTTTATAGGCTCCTCAATATTTTTATTTAGGTCGATAGTTTGCCGATAACTTTATGAACATTATCAAGCCTTATTAATTTGTAGTTTGAACTGTCCAAATCTTCTATCAGAATATCTAAATCAATCTTTTCATTTTCTTCATTGTGAAGAGGCTTATCAATAGAGGTGAAAATTATTGTTTGTTTTTCTTTTATCTCTGAAGAAATTTTAAATAGCTCTTTTAAGCTACTTAAATTTGTTCTATGCTGTCCAGGCTCATCAAACATAATAACACCTGGATGATTGATACCATTATTTAGTAAACCTAACGTATAAGCCCAAATATTTCTAACAAAGTCAGATGCGGAAGAATTTATTCTAATAGATTGTGGTAAAAAGACACCCTCTTTTTTGTTTAAATAAACCGGCAAATATTTAAATGGTTCTTTTCTGTTAATAGATATTTGGTACTTTTCATTACTGTCATATCCAAAGCCAAAAAGATAATTCTTATATTCAGTTTCAAAGTCTGCTAGTTTTGTCTCGTCTTCTTTTTCCGATTCACCTAAATTTCCAATTTCTATATTATTATTGTGATACTTATTAGCTAATGCCTGCAATTCTCCCTTCAATTCTATAATGGATTCTTTAAGTAATAGCAGACTCTCTATTTCTCTCTCAAGTTGAAGTTTTTTTACAACTTCTGATTCAGAAAAAGCTCTGTCGTCTGCAATCAAATCTTTTGATATAGATTTAATCAAGACTTCCTTTTGGCGTAATGAATTTTTAAAATATAATAGAAGAGCTTTTTTTTCATTTATTGTTTCATTTAAACTAGTAATAGAAGATTCTATTATTTTCTTTTGACTTCGTAAAAAATTAGTATTCTCTTCCAATGTTAGTTGAGGGATCTTTATATTCTTTGTAGAGATAAGATTTGTCGTTACTTCTTGAGAACAAGTGGGACATTGATTAGCACCGCGTTCATTAATTATATTTTCACTAAAAACTTTCTGTAAATTGATGTGATCCTTAATCTCGGACTCAATAATACTTATTTGGCTATTTAAGCCAGAAAATTGTTGTTTCTCGATTCTTAGTTTATTCTCAAATCTTTCGATATAATCTTTGAGTTTAAAATATTCTTCTTTCTGTTTATTAAATTCTAATATCGCTTCTTCTCTGTTTTCTTTTATAGTAGAGATGGGTTTATTCTCTAAATCCTTTACAGCTTCTGATTTCTGATTAAAAAAACGACTGAAGCTGATTTTTTCATCTTCTGAGGTAGAAAACAAAACATTAATATTATCAATTTCAGCTTTATCCGTTGTAAGTTCTTCGGGGATATTAATAATTGTCGAATTTGTTTGTTTTTCTAAATAAGAGAATGATTTAATTTTTCTTTTCCAGTCTTCGGTAATTGTATTTTTTTCCTTATTTAATACATCTTTCTGTGTAGAAAGAACAATTTCATTCAAACCTAAAATGAACTCAACTATTTTTTCTTTTGCTTTTGTAATTCCAAAAAATGGCATAGTAGCAAAGAAATCAGACCATCCTTTGGTTTGTTCAATAAATAATGCGGAGAAGATCGTTTGTAAGTAAAGAGGACTATAATTATCGGTTCTGGAACTATTACTTACTTGAGGCAGTTGAATATTTATAAATTCACTTAACCAATTATAGAAACCATTAGGGTTTTCATTATTACCTCTTGAATTAACGAAAAAGACCCCTTTTGCAGTTTCATTACCTTCATCATTGATATGATCAAAAGATGAATAATGAATGACAATATTTGATGTCTTTACATCATCCGTATTCGGTTTGATATACCTCTCTAAGCAAACAACCTCTTTGTTTTCATTTTCTATTTCCAGAATTATTTTAGAAGATAACACTTTATAGGTAACACCATCTTCCTCTTCATTTACCTTAATGGTAAATTCTTCCTTAAGAGCTTTGTCTAATGCTTTTTCATTATGAGCACCTAACAACTCTTCCATTCCAAGAGCATAATATATGCAGGTATTTATAGTTGTTTTTCCTCTTGAATTAGGACCGGCAATTATATTCAATCCTTGTTTAAACAAAATATCAAAACCATACAAATCCGTTATGTTTTCACTTTTATCTGTTAGAATTTCAGCTCTTAATTTATTTATTTTAAACATGCTTTTTATATTAATTTCCAGTTTTTATTCGCATTACTTAATCTGTTTTTTGGTATTATTCCTAATGCTTTAATTTTCTGTATTTCATCTTGAAAAAGTTCAAACTTATTTATTGAATTAATTATTTCACTCCCTTTAGCTGTTATTTTAATCTCAAGAGTTTGGCTCACTATAATTTTTTCGATATACTCATTGATAAAGCCTAAAGCTAATACTTCATCAATCCCATGTTCAAAAGTCCATGGAACTAAACTGTTTCTTTGTTGATTTGCTAAATCCAATAACACTTGGTAGTTACTGTCATTACGTAGACTCCAAAAAACAACATGAATTAGCTCTAAACTAGCTTTTTTTGCATATCCACAATGTTTAATAATTGCTAACAACAAAACAACTTTATAATATCCATTATACCGTATAGATACCGATGTCGGTTTCTGATCTAAAAGGATATTAATCATTTTTAACAAAATTTAAAGTGCATATACCTAACCACTCTATAACCTGAAACTCAGATAAATCTAAGTTTGTAAAGCTTGGAAGAGCCTCGAGTTGACTTTTTAATTGATTTTGAAGTTCCATCTTTAAATCTATAGCTTCGTTACTTTCAGTCACACTTCTTGAATAATCATCTTCAACTTGATCAACAAATCTCTTTACAATATTTTTGAAATTTGAATAAAGTATCGGATAATCATTTTCAATAGTTCTAATATTATCTTTCATTGCCAAAAACTTTCTTATTTGTTTGACAGTTATAGAATTCGCTTTGGCTATTTCTGGGTATAACACATTATTTTTGCGATAGAGTTTTTCAAAAAAATCACTGTTCTCTTTTTTAAAGGCTTCTATCTCTCTGTCAGTTCGCTCTTTTTCTAGATTTTCGTTCCATTGTTTTAGATTTTCAAAATCTGATAAGTCCACATATTCTGATATATACTCCTCAATATGTTTTATCGAAGAACAATCAATATCATCATTCCAAGCTTTATCGGTAATAACCGAATTAAGTATACCAATAAGGAAAGGTGAATTATGTCTGTAAATAAACACTCCGCTACCAGAGAGCCCTTTAGCTAAATAATGTCCATCTTCTCCTCCTTGATCAAATGTTTCTCCAACCAAAGTGATTTTAAAACAACCTATATCGTCACTTACAGACAAAACTTTACCAGTAAAAGGGCGATATTGATTAATACTAATGCCTTGATAACCGCAAAATTTTATCTCGTTTTCTGATAACACTCCTCGGCCTAATTTGTATTGATAGAGTAATCTTTCTTCATCATCAAAATCGATTTCTATAAGTGCAAAATCATGATCTGTATTAAATTCCTTAATTTCAACACAGGTTATTGCTCTAAATTCTGATGTGTAATCATTTTGTTTTTCGATAACTATGTCACTTACATTAGGCATATTTTTTCCCAAGCAATGTGCTGCCGTTAAAACATAAAATGATTCTTTACCTGGCAATAATACTCCACTGCCTGTATTTCCATTGCTTTTTATTCGAACGCAATATTTTTCCGCTAGATTATATGTCATTTTTCCTAAACCAATTTTTACTTATTGCATTCCAATTCCCTTTGTCAAAATCTGTATCATTTATAAAATCACCTATTCTTTTTTTTAAATCATTAATTTTATGATTGAAATAAATATTTAATAATTTATCTTTTCTTTGAGAATTATAAACTATTCGAGCAACGGTTTCTCTTGAAGGATGTTTATGGTCAGCTGTTCCACCGTTCGTAGATATTATAAAGTTATTAGACTGTATCAAACTAAGTTGTTCCTGTGAAGTATTATTCAAACTTCCGTGGTGTGAAACTTTTACATAGTCAACTTCTAATGGTTTAGTTTCGCTAAAGTAATTTAGTCTTAAACTCTGAGTTATAATTTCCGGTCTTGAATCAGCTAATAACAGAATAGAAACGTCTAAGCATTTCAGAATAAAAGAGATTGAAGAAGAATTAAAGATATCGTTGTTTATACTTTTATCTGGGGAGAATGCTTTTTTACTTAAATCTTCTAATGAATTAGAATAAATTTCTTCTTGAGAACTGATATTTACATTGTTATTATTAGTTTTTGGCAAATTAGATAATTGCCATTGTCTATATAATTCCTCTTTAATTTGTGGAGTTGGAGATAATATAACAAACTCAATACCTCCTATGATAATTGACTTATCAATCGTAGTTATTTCAAGAAGCTTTACATCTGGACTCTTTAAAAGAATTAATTCTTTTAAAGAGTCGCCTTGTTTTGTACTTATTAGTTCGTCATTATTAATTTCTACAATTTCTGGATGATTCATCCAAATTTCATCAATCGTAATTTCATCTACAAGGCTGCTTTTGAATAAGCTAATTAAACCAGCTATATGATCTGAGTCGATGTGGGTAAGCACAAGTAGATTTATATGATTAATATCCTTCAACTCTGCCTTAAGAGTATACCTAAAAGTTTGAGCAGTACCTCCATCAATAAGAATAATAAATTCATCATTATTGATATCATATGTTTTAATGAGAATACAATCTCCATGAAATGCCGGTAATATGGCAAATTCTGTACTATTTCTTTTCATTCAGGTTAACGGATCTTTTTGTTAGTTAAAATTATAAAAAAGCTAATATAAGTATTTCCTGCTTAAAACGTCACTTACTGCCAAATAATTCCTCTGACAACCAGTTCACTATAACGTCTCTATTTCCATAAGACATTTGTTCTGTAATCCCGTAAAGTGCGGGAAAAACAATAACAATTAATGTATTTTAATCATGGAAAAACAAAGAAAAAAAGTTTTGCTGTCAGCAATGGTAATGCTGACAGGTTTGGGTGCGATGGCACAGGGAGACGGTTCAGCTGGTATCACTGAAGCCACTCAAATGGTTACGTCCTATTTCGATCCTGCCACACAACTCATCTATGCTATTGGAGCCGTGGTAGGTCTCATTGGAGGGGTTAAAGTGTACGGCAAGTTCAGCAGCGGAGATCCCGACACAAGCAAGACGGCGGCAAGCTGGTTCGGTGCGTGTATCTTCTTGATTGTTGCAGCTACCATATTGCGTTCATTCTTTCTTTAATCCCTTGCCTTATGAATTACAACATCAACAAAGGAATCGGAAGAACAGTAGAATTTAAGGGCCTGAAAGCACAATACCTGTTCATATTCGCAGGCGGACTACTGGGAACGCTTATTCTGGTCATGATACTTTACATGGTCGGGGTCAATTCCTACATCTGCCTGTTTCTTGGAACTGGTGGTGCTTCGCTGATAGTATGGCAGACCTTTTCACTGAACAAAAAGTATGGAGAACATGGGCTGATGAAAATCGGTGCAAGAAAAAGGCATCCTCGTTACATCATCTGTCGCAAGCCTGTACATCGCTATTTAAAGTTCACCCCTAAATCGAATGCCGTATGAGGAATGTAGCCAAGACCACAACGTTGGAAAATAAGTTTCCCTTACTAGCGGTGGATAACAACTGTATCCTGTCAAAGGATGCAGACATTACTGCCTGTTTTGAAGTGCGTTTGCCGGAACTGTTTACGGTAGCTTCTGCGGAATATGAAGCCATTCATTCTGCTTGGCACAAAGCCATCAAGACGTTGCCCGATTATACCGTTATCCATAAACAGGACTGGTATATTAAGGAAAATTATGCACCCGATATTGCGGATGATGGTTTGAGCTTTTTGGGCAAATCCTACCAACAGCATTTTAACGAACGTCCTTTTCTTAACCATTATTGCTACCTGTTCCTGACCAAAACCACTAAGGAAAGAATGCGTACACAGAGTAATTTTTCATCGCTTTGTAAAGGTGCTCTCATACCAAAAGAAATCAGGGATAAGGAAGCGATCCATCGTTTTATGGAAGCGGTTGCACAGTTTGAACGTATTGCAAATGACAGCGGATTTATCGGGTTACGACGCTTAACGGAAGAAGACATCATTGGTACGGATGAAAAACAAGGATTATTGGAACAATATCTGACGCTGTCAAGGGAAGCCGGAACACCAATGCAGGACATAGCAATCGGAGCTGAAGAAGTGCGCGTTGGTAACAAAAGATTGTGCCTGCACACTTTATCCGATACTGACGATCTGCCTTCAACTGTATCAGCAGATACGCGTTATGAAAAACTATCTACCGACCGGAGTGACTGCCGTTTGTCGTTCGCTGCTCCAGTGGGGTTGCTGCTAAACTGCAATCATATCTACAACCAATACCTGTTTTTGGATAACAGTGAAGACAACCTGCAAAAGTTTGAGAAGTCAGCAAGGAATATGCACTCACTGGCTCGTTACAGCCGTGCCAACCAAATCAATAAAGAATGGATAGAGCGGTACCTGAACGAAGCACACAGTTTTGGACTGTCGTCAATAAGGGCACACTTTAACGTTATGGCTTGGTCGGATGACCCTAGCGAATTCAAACAGCTAAAGAATGATAGCGGTAGTGCTTTGGCACTGATGGAATGCAAACCCCGCCATAATACCACCGATGTGGCTACGCTCTACTGGGCAGGAATGCCTGGAAATGCTGGAGATTTCCCAAGTGAAGAAAGCTTCTATACGTTCATTGAACCCGCATTGTGCTTCTTTACTGAGGAAACCAATTATCATAATTCGCCATCACCATTTGGTATCAAGATGGCAGACCGTCTGACTGGAAAACCTATCCATCTTGACATTTCCGACCTGCCGATGAAGCGAGGTATTATCACGAACCGAAACAAGTTTATATTGGGTCCTTCGGGAAGCGGTAAATCTTTCTTTACCAACCACATGGTTAGGCAATACTACGAGCAAGGCGCACACGTTCTGCTGGTAGATACGGGTAACTCGTATCAGGGATTATGTGAACTTATCAAAGGAAAAACCAAAGGCGAAGACGGGGTTTACTTCACTTACACAGAAGACAATCCCATTGCCTTCAATCCATTCTATACCGATGATGGAGTGTTTGACATAGAGAAAAGAGAAAGTGTCAAAACCCTGATACTTACACTTTGGAAACGTGACGATGAACCACCGACACGTTCCGAAGAAGTGGCATTATCCAATGCGGTAAGTGGCTATATCGAGCGTATCAAACAGGATGATGTATATGCTTCTTTCAATGGTTTTTATGAATATGTTCAGGGTGATTACCGTAAGGTATTGGGAGAAAAGCAGGTTCGGGAAAAAGACTTTGACATCGCTAATTTTTTGAACGTACTGGAACCTTACTACAAAGGAGGTGAATACGATTATCTGCTCAATTCCGATAAACAGCTAGACCTGCTTTCCAAACGCTTCATTGTGTTTGAAATTGATGCAATCAAAGACCATAAAATCCTATTCCCAATAGTGACCATCATCATCATGGAGGTGTTCATTAACAAGATGAGAAGATTGAAAGGTATCCGCAAGCTTATCCTGATAGAAGAGGCTTGGAAAGCCATTGCCAAAGAGGGAATGGCAGAATATATAAAGTATCTCTTCAAAACGGTGAGGAAGTTTTTCGGCGAGGCTATCGTAGTAACACAGGAAGTCGATGACATCATTCAATCGCCCATTGTCAAGGAAAGTATCATCAACAATTCCGATTGTAAAATCCTGCTCGACCAGCGCAAGTACATGAACAAGTTTGATGACATACAGGCAATGCTTGGCTTGACTGAAAAAGAAAAGGCACAGGTACTTTCCATCAATATGAATAATGACCCGTCACGGCTCTACAAGGAAGTTTGGATTGGTTTGGGGGGAACCCATTCTGCGGTATATGCCACAGAGGTTTCGGTTGAAGAGTATCTTGCCTATACCACCGAGGAAACGGAGAAGATGGAAGTAATGAAGCTTGCCGGTGAACTTGGTGGAAATGTAGAACAGGCTATCAAGCGGATAGCCCTGCAAAGAAGAGAAAAGTAAATACAAATTATTAATCATTAAAAAATCGAATAACAATGAAAAAAATACTATTCATGGTGTGTGCAGCACTTATGTTTGCTGTAGCACCGTCCGCAAAAGCCCAATGGGTGGTTACAGACCCCACTAATCTGGCTCAGGGAATTGTTAACAGTGCCAATGAAATGGTACAGACTTCATCCACGGTATCCAATGTTATTAAAAATTTCAAGGAAGTCGAAAAGGTATATAAACAGGGCAAAGAATACTATGATAAGTTGCAAGCTGTAAACAATTTGGTGAAAGATGCCCGTAAGGTGCAGCAGACAGTACTATTGGTTGGCGATGTGTCGGAAATGTACGTTCAGAATTTTGGCAAAATGATGAACGATCCCAATTTTTCTCCCCAGGAATTAATAGCTATCGCCAATGGTTATGCAGAACTGCTCAACGAAAGTACCGAACTGCTGAAAGAACTCAAACAGATCGTAAGCTCTTCCAGTTTGTCATTGAATGACAAAGAACGTATGGATATTATTGACAGAGTGTACAAAGAAGTGAAGGAATACCACAGCCTTGTACGCTATTACACGAACAAAAATATCTCTGTAAGCTTGCTAAGGGCAAAAAAGCAGAACAATACTAAAAGAGTACTTGAACTCTACGGAACAGCTAACCAAAAATACTGGTAAGTTATGGAATTTAATAATCTTCACGAGGTTCTGCGCTCCTTGTACGATGAGATGATGCCACTGTCCGCAGATATGGCGGCAGTGGCTAAAGGAGTGGCTGGTTTGGGAGCCCTATTCTATGTAGCTATTAAAGTATGGGAGGCACTAAGCAGGGCAGAGCCTATTGATATGTACCCTTTGCTCCGTCCTTTTGCATTGGGTCTTTGTATTATGTTCTTCCCGACCATGGTACTTGGAACTATCAATGCTGTGTTAAGCCCGGTGGTACAGGGGACACATGCCATTCTAGAAAATCAGGTGCTTGACCTGAACGACCTGCAGACAAAAAAAGACCTGTTGGAACGAGAAGCCATGCTTCGAAATCCTGAAAACGCTTATTTGGTATCGGATGAAGAGTTCGATAAAAAACTGGAAGAACTGGGCTGGTCACCATCCGATCTGGTTACGATGTCGGGGATGTATATGGAAAGAGGGATGTACAACATTGAGCAGTCTGTAAAAAACTGGTTCAGGGAATTGCTGGAAATTTTATTTCAGGCAGCTGCTCTGGTAATTGACACCATACGTACTTTCTTTTTGATTGTGTTGTCCATTTTGGGTCCGATAGCTTTTGCTATATCGGTTTGGGATGGTTTTCAATCCACACTTACGCAATGGCTTACCCGATACGTTAGTGTATATCTATGGCTACCAGTTGCCGACCTGTTCAGCTCCATGCTTGCCAAGATACAATCCCTGATTATAGAAAGGGATATCGAGATGCTTGCTGACCCGACTTTCATTCCCGATACGTCAAATACCGTGTATGTGATTTTTATGATCATTGGCATTGTGGGATATTTTACTATCCCAACCGTGACAGGCTGGATTATTCAGGCTGGTGGGGCAGGGAATTTTACTCGTAATGTAAACCAAACCGCAATGAAAGCCGGAAATATTGCTGGAGCCGGAGCCGGCTCGGCAGCAGGAAATATCGGCGGGCAATTACTCAAATAATGTAGAACGATTAATCAGTAAAAAATGGAATTTAAAACGCTAAGAAATATCGAAAACAGTTTTCGCCAAATCAGGTTTTACGCTCTTGTATTTGCTGTTCTCTGCATCAGTGTTGCAGGATATGCAGTATGGCAATCCTACCGCTTTGCAGAAGAACAACGCCAGAAGATCTATGTACTGGACAATGGCAAATCACTGATGCTGGCACTTGCACAGGATGCGTCCATCAACCGACCGGTCGAAGCAAGGGAACATGTAAGACGTTTTCACGAACTGTTCTTTACGCTGGCTCCCGATAAGAATGCTATCGAAAGTAATATGAGCCGGGCGTTTAACCTTGCCGATAAAAGTGCTTTTGATTATTATAAAGACCTTTCGGAAAAGGGATATTACAATCGTATTATATCGGGTAACGTACAGCAACGTATCGAAGTGGATAGTGTGGTCTGCAATTTCGACACCTATCCCTATTCGGTACGTACCTATGCCAGACAGTTCATCATCCGTTCCAGTAATGTGACCAAACGTAATCTGGTTACTTCCTGTTTTCTTGTGAATTCTGTCCGTTCGGACAATAACCCGCAGGGCTTCAATATCGAAAAGTTTGCTGTTGTGGAAAACAAAGACATCGAAGTCATTGAACGCTAAAAACGCAGGATATGAAAAAATTACGAACTGATATGGACAAGTGGTTTGAGAAACTAGATGAACGTTGGCGAACACTGCCTTTAAGAAAACAGCACAAGTACACGCTTTACTTTTTTGCGGGGTATATGTTGCTTAGCGCAGGGGTTATTTTCAAAGTATGGTATAATACCAGCAAGTCCAATAACGATATGGTCATCGAGCATATCGAAAATCCTGTTCTCAAAAAGAAATGAAGTCCTGCACTCTTGCAGGATACAGTATCAACAATTTTAAAAAATAAGATTTATGAAAGAAAATGAGAATAAAAAAACGGTTGTTCGGGTAACGGAAGGTAACCCAGCAGCAACCGAAGATGTACTGCAAGACTGTACACAGAGCAAAGCCCAAAAGCTTAAAAAACCGCTCATCTTCGGTTTGATGGGTGTTGTGTTCCTCGGCTTTATGTATCTGATCTTTAAACCGTCTTCCGAGAAAAAGGAAATCGAGAAAATCGGACTAAATGATGTCGTACCTCAGGCTACGGGTGCAGGAATGCCTGACGATAAGGGTAAGGCATATGAGGAGGAAATGCTGGAACGTAAGAATCAGGAAAAACGAAACACTCTCATATCTCTTTCTGATTACTGGAATGCAGACGAAAAAGGAGAAGCGGGAGAGGAGCTGCCTGACGAGGAAGAAAGCTACAGTAGTTCCAACGGATCTGGAAAACACAGTAATCCCGCTTTGAACAGTTACCGCAACGTGCAGAGCACATTGGGCTCTTTCTATAAGGATGATAATTCTGAAACGCTGGAGCTCCGTAAGCAATTGGAGGAATTAAAGGAAACACTGGCTGAGAAAGACGTTCCAGCCAGAGTAACAGTAGATGACCAATTGGCATTGATGGAGAAATCCTATCAGATGGCTGCAAAATATCTTCCTTCAGGTGCAAATACGGGAGAAGTTGTACCTGCCAATGGTGCTGTTTCTAAGTCTTCTTCGTCTACACAAAAAGAGCAGTTTGTGGTATTCACTTCTACAAGAAAGAATACCGTATCCTCCTTGTACCGTGAGCCTAGCGATAGTGTCTTTTTAGCAGATTGGAGTCAAAACAAAAACAGCCGTTTTTATACTGCCAGTGCTTTAGAACAAGTGGTACAACCCAAGAACAGTATCAAAGCCTGTGTACAGGAAACCCAGACCATTATTGGTGAAACTGGAGTACGCTTACGGTTACTGGAACCTGCTAAAACGCCTAATCGTACCATTCCCAAAGGAACAATTTTAACGGCTAATGCCAAACTTGAGGGAGGACGTTTACAGATGAAGGTTACTTCCATAGAATTGGACGGAAACATCATCCCGGTTGATATTACGATTTATGATCTGGACGGTCAGCAGGGTTTGTATGTGCCTTATTCGCATGAAATAAATGCCCTTACTGAAATGGCTGGCAATATGAGCCAGCAATCCGGGACGAGCCTGATGCTTACCCAATCGGCAGGACAACAGGTCGCCGCTGATTTGAGCCGTGGTGTAGTACAGGGCATTTCGGGCTATTTCTCCAAAAAAGTGAAGACACCGAAAGTTACCTTAAAGGCAGGGCATCAACTGTTCCTAGTTTCCAAAAAATAATGTTAAACATAAATAGAATTAAACAATGAAAAATCACTTAAAAAACTTTTGGGCATTTGCCCTAATGATCGGCTTTACAGTATCTTCTTTTGCACAGGATAGCGAAAAAACGCCTCTTGCTTTAGGCAAGATAGAACCGTACCTTATGGAAGTTACTTATGACAAGACTTCACATCTGATTTTTCCAACCGCTATCCGCTATGTGGATCTGGGCAGTGAATACCTGATTGCAGGAAAAGCAGAAGATGCGGAAAATGTACTTCGTGTAAAAGCATCGGTAAAAGAGTTTGGAACCGAAACCAATTTTTCGGTGATTACCGATGACGGTCGCTTTTACAGTTTCAATGTGCATTACAGCTCATCCCCGGAGGTGTTGAGTTATGACCTGCTGACGATGCAAAAGGCAGTGGATAAAGCGGATGGAAACGATGTGCTTTTTGAAGAATTGGGTAATAACTCACCATCACTGGCAGGCTTATTACTGGAAACAATTTACAAAAACGATAAGCGCATTGTAAAGCATATTGGGGCGAAAAGTTTCGGCATACAGTTTATTCTGAAAGGAATTTATATCCATAATGGTAAATACTATTTCCATACGGAACTCGCAAACCGTACCAATGTTCCTTTCCAGATTGATTTTATGAATTTCAAGGTAGTGGACAAAAAAATCGCAAAGCGTACTGTGGTACAGGAAAGACCCATGATACCACTACGTACTTACAAGCTACTCAGTGAGATTGGCGGAAAAACAACCCAACAAAATGTATTCCTGTTGGATCAGTTTACCATTGCCGATGACAAGGTGTTATTGATTGAGATTTTCGAGAAGAACGGGGGCAGACATCAGACATTTCAGGTAGAAAATTCCGATTTGATTAAGGCTAGTTTGATTAACGATATGCACCTTAAATTTTAGTAATCCATTAAACGTAATAACAGAAAAATGAAAAAGTATATTTATATAATGATGTTCTTCCTTGTAGGCATCACTATCTCACAGGCACAACGAATGCTGCCTAAACAGAAAGGACTGGAGGTAAACGCAGGAATCTTATCCGATGTCTATCCCGACAGGAACTACTACCTCAATATTGGAATGACCTTAAACGGTAAAAATGGTAATTATCAGCTTTGGGCATTGGAATATACGTACCAGTATGATGAGTATAAAAACCTCCGCTTACCACAGGAAACCTACACATCAGAAGGTGGTTATAGTTTCTTCATGTTGGGTGATACCCGTAAGAACATTACCCTGAATGCAGCAATAACTGGTGTACTGGGTTATGAAAGCATTAACCGTGGCGAAGCTTTGTTGTATGACGGGGCAAAAATACTGACTGAGGACAATTTCATTTACGGCGCAGGCGGACGGCTGTCTTTTGAAACATACCTGTCCGACCGTTTTGTGTTGATTCTTCAGGGTCGCACAAAAGTTTTGTGGGGTACGGACCTGGAACAGTTCCGACCTTCAGCCGGTCTGGGATTGAGGATTAACTTTTAAAATATAAAACAATGATAACATTTTTTAATAAATTCAGAATAGGATTACTGTCAATGTATGTATTGCTGGGAATCCTGATAAGTTCCGTTTCATCCTGTAGCAAAGACGAACTGGAAATACAAAATGATTTCCCTTTTGAGGTAAAGGTGATGCCCATACCCAAAGAAATTGCTAATGGCAATACCGTGGAGATTAGGCTGACGATACAGCCAACCGGCAATTATAACAACACGCAATACTATCTTCGCTACTTTCAGTTTGACGGACAAGGAACTTTGCAGTATAACGATACGTCACCTTATCTGCCCAACGATTTGTACCCGTTGCAGGCTAAGCAATTCAGATTGTATTATACTTCGAACTCCACCGTCTCCCAATCCTTTGATGTATGGATTTCGGATAATTTCGGGAACGAAAGGCAGTTGAGTTTTGAGTTTAACAGCAGTAATTAGCCGTCAGATATAGGTTTTTATGCTCTCACTATAAAGTTCGTATTTAATCACAACCCGAAGATCATCTTCGGGTTGTTTTATTTGCTATTACCCTATGGATCTCTATTAAGCTCATTGTATAACTGAATAAACATTATTATCTTGGTTCTAATTTGTGGCATCCAAAGACTATTTTTAATAATGAGATTTTAACAACATTCCTATGAAAGATGTAATAGCACTTACCAATAGATTTTATATCGAAATGTCCCGAAAAGTACTCTCTGAAAAGGAATATGATGTATTGCAAAAGCTCCTGATAGAAAAAATGACGCTTCAGGAAGTGGCCGCCATTTATGGGGTCACCGGTGAACGTGTTCGCCAAATTTACGCGAAAACGTATAAAAAAGTAAAGAGCGTAACCCAGTTACTTGCTGAAATTGATGACTATAAGCACAAATTGGAACAGTTAAAATACGACTTTAAATGCGAGACTCAATAAATTAAAAAAGGTGAGACTCAACAAATTAAAAAAAGAAAAAATAAAATCGAAACTGACCTGCAAAAAAAGCTTTATAAAAGCCATTTTCCTTTTAGTAAGAGAATGAATAGTATGATGGAGGTTTTAGATATTCACACCATAGGTCAGCTTTGCGAGATACCTTTGACAGATTTTCATCGTTTCAAGGGATTCCAAAAACAGTGCAAAAAAGAACTAATCGCATTTATAGAGTTTGAAAGCATTGAAAATCTTTTTGAAGGATTTTCTGTGTGGAAAACACAGCCAATTCAGTAATTTGGAATGACAGAAAATCCAGTTATAGTAAGGCGACGTTCTTTTGCTTCTCCTATGTTTGTATAATATAATCTAAGTGAGGAAAAGTGAGATAGATTTTGCTTTAAAGAGCTTAATAGTATTTTCAAGCGAAGAAACTGCCTCTTCTTCTTTTACCTCCTATGTTTGTATAATATAATCTAAGTGAGGAAGAGTGAGAGCAGATTTTGCTTTAAATAGCTTAATAGTATATTCAAGAAAAGAAACTGCCTCCTCTTCTTTTACCTTTTAGAATCTGAACAGAATGTAAGGAATTCACCCACAAACATTGGGTTGTATAGCCAGTATATCCATTCAGGAGAAAAGATGTAGAAAGGTTATCACTTACCTAAACCAGATAAGATGAAGGTATTATTAAAACAGACAGTAGGAATTGATGTCGCACAAAATGAATTAGTTGTATCGCTTGGTCGAATGGATCAACAGATAAGCATAGAAGTTTATGCCTATAAAGTATTTCCCAACACACAAAAAGGATTTTCCAGTCTTGTATCATGGGTAAATAAGCAAACATTAACTAATGTAGAGGTACGGTATGTGATGGAAGCTACCGGAGTTTACCATGAATCCTTAGCTTATTACCTTTGCACTAATCAAAAACAAGTTAGTATCGTTTTACCAAACAAAATCAGTAATTATGTAAGGACACTTGACATAAAAACTATTACCGACAAGAGTGCTTCACAAGCCATTGCAAGATTTGGCTTGGAAAGGCAATTAGAAGTATGGCAACCTCCATTAAAAATATTCAATGATTTGAGACAGCTTTGTCGAGAACGAGAACAACTGGTACAGGAACGGACTATGTTAAAAAATCAGCTACATGCTGAGCGTACTTCTGCAACATCTAGCGAAAAATCAATAAAACGTACCAAGAAAAGAATTGCCATGATTGATAAGCAGGAAAAGGAAATAATGGAGGAAATTGCTGCACTTATCAAAGGAGATGAAGCTATAGCTAAAAAGATGAAAGTAATAACTTCTATACCAGGAATAGGAAATCTGACTGCTGTCACCATTATCGCTGAAACCAACGGATTTGAATTAATAAAAAATAAAAGACAGTTGGTAAGCTATGCTGGATTGGATGTAAGGGAAAAAACATCTGGAACTTCTGTGAAATCTAAACCCCGAATATCCAAGCGGGGTAATCGGAATTTAAGGAAAGTAATGCACTTCCCCGCATTGGCTGCAATCAGAACCGATGAAAACTTCAAATGTATTTTCTTAAGATTGGCTTCAAGGCATGGCATTAAAATGATAGCAATTGTTGCCATTCAAAGAAAGCTTCTGGAGCTAACGTATATCCTATGGAAATCAAATACGTCTTATTGCCCAAATTATCACAATCAGAGTACTACAACAGAAACAATAACCATGTAATAAAATGAAAAAAGGGTAGCTGTTTTATATGCTACCCAATAATAAATATGCAAAACAAGATGAATTCTCAGTAAGAAATTCATCCGCAGTGTTATGCTTTCTCACGAACAATTCTGTTAACCTTCATTATTATTTTGCAAGTTTTAGAATGCGATACGCACCTTTTGCCACAATTAGGAATACAAGCGCTCCAATAATAAGATCGGGATAACTTGAATTGAGCCAATTAACTAAAAGACCAGCAACAATAACTCCCGAATTGATAATGACATCATTTGATGTGAATATCATCGAAGCCTGCATATGCGCTTCTTTACTTTTGTTCTTTTGTAAGAGATAAAGGCAAAATACGTTTGCAATCAATGCTAAAACTGAAACGACAATCATTGTTTTGAAATCGGGCATAGCTTCAATTCCCATAAAACGTCTGATCACTTCAACGAAACCTACAATAGCAAGTAAGACTTGGAAGTATCCTGCAAATCTGGCGATGTTGTTTTTTAGGGCGATTGTTCCACCAACAGCGATTAATGCCAATGCGTAAACGACACTGTCTGCAAGCATATCCAAGCTATCGGCTATCAATCCCATTGAACCTGAAAAAATACCGAACAACATTTCCAGTCCAAAAAACAGGAAATTGATAATCAACACGATCCAAAGTAATTTCCGTTGCTTGTTGCTTGTATCTGTTTCAACAACAAAATTGCTTTTTTCAGTTGAAACCAATGTCGTATTTAGGTTCAGTGTTCCCAAAGCCAAAAAAATTGGCTCTGGGTTTCCATTGTGATAAACGTCCAATTTTCTATTGGCTATATCAAATTCCAATCCTTTTACCGTATCAAAGTCTTGCAGTTTCATACGGATTAATTGCTCCTCGCTTGGGCAATCCATTTTAGTTATATTGAATATGGTTTTTTCCATTTGTTTTAAAGCTTGAATTTTATTCCTCCGTTAATCACAAATCCGTCCAAAGGTGCATAAATGTCTTTAAAAACCGGATTGGTTATTGTTCCTGTATAAATGCTACCAAAGCGTGTTTGTCGGGTGTCAAGGAAGTTTTCAAAGTTGATGTACAGAGAAAATCTTTCCCAAATCTTTTCAGCCATAAACCCGGTAATAAAGTAACCTTTGCCCGTAGTTCCATTATTCAGTTTTTGAGGACTGAAATAATAGGCTTCCAGACCAACTTTCCATTTGTCTTCTATTTCATACATCAGGATGGAATTAATGCGGTGCTTTGGCGTTAACGGGCTTTCTACAGTCATTCCATTTTGGTTTAATCGAGCATCTGTATAAGTGTATCCCAAAAATAATTTCAGGTCATCGTAACCAATTTTAATATTGGTTTCTGTTCCTTTAGTATGAATATAACCTGGAGAATTAACGAACTGATACAGATTTGCAGAGGGGTTTTCAAGTAACAAGGGATTATCCAGATAGGTGTAAAAGAACAATTGGTTTATGCTAAATGACCAATCTTCCCCAATGTAGGTGCGGTAATTGATGTCTGCATTTGCTCCATAACTTTTTTCCAATTTATTGATTTTGTTGTCAATAGGCATTACATTTTGATATTGTAGGCGTTCGCTTTCTTCTGTAAAAATGGTTGGTGTTTTATACCCAAATCCACCTCCAATACGTGAAGTCAATCCGTTTGCAATCTTAAACAATGCAGATACTCTTGGCAAAAATACAGCTCCGTAATCTATCACGTAATCCGTTCTTAAACCCGCTTCTAATTGAAGCCAATCAGTAGCCTTAAAAGAATTTTGAACGAAAGCTCCGAATGTGTTTTGGCTGTAATCCCTCAACGGAAATGCAGTAATCTGCTTTTCTTTAAAATTGTCTGTCCAAATATTGACCCCTGCTACCCATTCCGATTTTTCTGTACTGTTGGTATAATTTGCTTCTGTAAAAGTTGCGGTTTGTGTTCCCTCAAACTGATAGTTGGGAATTGTTGTATTTCGGTTAAAATAACTCACGCTATTTTTAATTTGAAAAGAACTTTTTTCATCAATTAAGTGGTCGAAAACAAATTGTGTGGAATAGCGTTGTGTTTTATTTTTCTCGAAATATTGATGTGTGTTATCTCCTTTACCTTTGATGTAAAGCATATCACCTCCCAAACGGTTTTCGATAGTTGTATTGACACCGAAATTCATTTTTGTTTTATCATTGAAATAAACAAACAATTTAGGGTTCAGTACAAAACGTTCAAATTTTGGAATGGCAGAAAAACCAATTTTTGCAGGGTCGTAAGCTCCGTTTCTATTATGCGAAGCAAATATGGTTGTTCCGATTTTCTTAAACTTCTGTCCGTAAAAACCGTTGATGTCTAAACCTCCACCTGATGTTCCGTTTAAATGAAAACGCAAATCCCTTTCTTCCGTTGGTGTCTTGGAAATCAGGTTTACCAAACCTGCTATTGCTCCACCACCATACAGCGTAGATGTAGAACCTTTGATAACTTCAACCTGCTTTAAGTCAAGCGGTGGAATTTGCAACAAACCTAATCCGCTTGAAGCACCCGAAAAAATAGGAAAGCCGTCTTTCAAGATTTGCGTATATCTTCCGTCAAGTCCTTGAATACGGATACTTGCATTGGCACTTGTGGGCGAAGTGGTTTGTACGTGAATACCTGTACTTTCCGCCAAGAGCATACGAATATCCCCAGGTTTCATATTGCCTTTTTCGCCCAATTCTTCACTTCCGATAAATTCAATGCGGGTAGGAATATTTTGTATGCTCCTTGTACTTCTTGTAGAAGATATAACCACTTCCTCTAACTCCTCTGAACTTTCTTTGAGTAAGATTTCAATAACGCTGGTGTCCTTTAATGGAAATTCCAATGTATCAATACGTTCATTAAAGCCTACGTAACTAAAATGTATTTCCTGTACACCGTCAGGAACATTTACTATTATGATTTGACCATTTTCGTTGGATGTCGCTGCAAGCGAGGTTCCTTTTATAGATGCCGTCACACCAATCAAAGGATCTTTGTTTTCACTGTTTCTAATAACAGCATTTAAATTGTTTTGTGCAAATACACAGAGATTTAGTGTCATAAAAAATGACATAAAGAGTATTTTTTTCATTATATGAAAAATTATTAATGTTTGAAAAATAAGAATTGACGGTTTGTAGCACCGCAATTTGTTATTGTGCCGAAGACACTAAAAACATTAATTAATCTTAGGCGGTTGCCAAATGGAAGAGAAGAAGTCTGAAACAGCTGACGCAGTTATTACACCTAATTTCTTTTTAGGTTGTTGGACATAATTGGATGTTAAAGCATAAAAAGAAGTAATTACAAATCCAGTACAGGTATTGCATTTAGAAAAAGGCGAGCAACATTCCATACCGCAACCGTCGCTATCTTCTTCCTGACTATTTGTTGTTTGATGTATGACGTCAAAGCATTTATCTTCCATAAAGCCTGGCAAGATCGATAAGACCAAGACCATTAATGCTAATATGAATGATAAATTTTTCATTTGGCAAATGTATAAATTTATGCTCAATTTCACACAGTAATAAAGAATTAGAACATCAACTGTTATTTTTAAATAATATATAGCGAGAATTAGAGAAGAGATAGTATTAAATTTCTATCATTTTTAAAAAATATATTTGGTTTATAACACAGAATCTTTTCTTTGGTGGCTGATGTGGAAAGAAAAGAAGTCGGCTGAAACAACGAAAGGGATAATGAATATCCCTTAGAAATAAGATTCCAACCTGTTTGGTAAAATGCGGAGTTAGGAAGTGCGAAAGGTGCATTTTGGTAAAGTGGTTGCACCGATTTGGCGCAAAAAGACTGTCCCGACCATCGGAAGGGAGTGTCTTTTTGCCGCCCGATTTTGACTATCAGGCGACTTTTATGGGGTGGGTACGAAAGTCTTTCAGATTGTGGAAAAAGCCTCTGTACGGAGTCATACCATACCGAAATAAGCTCCATAAAAGCGAACAGCCCATTTGTGTTAAAGAGGAATTGATAAACAAATCCTGTTTCTCCAAAGCTTCCGCTAAACTGCAACTCGGTGTTTCATCGTGTTGTTCGGACTGCTTCAATAATTCTCCAAATTCTTCCGTAATCATTGGCAGGCTTGCCACCGTTTCGTATTTCTCCGAATTGGGTTGATGAATGTTTCCTATGGTAGACAGTAACACTTGCCCTGTATGCTGGCTGTTGCCAAAATCCAACCAATATTTCGGTTCATCCCTGTGGTGTCTGCGTTTACAAATTTCTTTCAGAATTTCGGCAACTCCAAACCTCGCCTTTATATTATCCACGCAGGTAATGTAAATAGTTGCCTGTGCTTCTTCGGGTATTCTGCCCAAACTGTCCTTTTCAAACTTTGTGGTTTCGGCTTTCCAATTTGTCCCTGAAAAGCGGTTTGCACGGTTAATGAGTGCAACGGATTTGTATAGCCCTGTTTCACTTTCTGCAAAACGCTGTCTCCCTAAATTGGCATTAGTCACAATATCATCATCCCATAAGCGGACACGTAGCCCTGCGTGTCCCAATTCGATTAAGCTATGGTTCATTTCCATTAATGCGGTCAAAACCTTTGAGCCTGTGCCACCTGCACCGATTAAGTTTACCGCAATGGGATTGGTCGGGCTTATCAGATAGTTATCTGTAAAATGTACTTTTAGTTTCTCGGTATTCATCACAAAAGATTTTTAAGGGTTTTGTTGTTCTTCTTCAAGGTCTTTTTAGGAAATACTTCGCTTGTTTCAATCAGTTTTTTCCAGAGGCTTACGCAATTCCCTTTTATGGGATTTTGTTTGCCTAATAAATGACTGAAATAGCTGTTAAAAAAGTAGTTTTCCCAAGCAGTTGTAAATTCCTCCACAGAAGCGGAATTTTTAATATCTATGCTTACAGTTCCCATACATACTTTGCCATCTTCATAAATATTGAAGAAAGGAGCATAATACAATGATGTATTTTCTGTTGGTCTTCTGTCAGTTGCAAGAGCAAATACCACAAGGCTGTTTTTACTGGCATACCAAAGCATTGGCGGTACATACGCTTTGCCGTTGGGTATGCCCAAGCCGTTCACAAAATACAATTGCTGTTCCTGTGCTTTGGTGTACCAAAGTACCGTGCCTTTTTCGCTCGGATTGATATGCAGTATTTTGGTCTGCAAAATTCCTTTTGGCTTTAAAAAAGCTTTGTTCTTTTCTTTGTCGGTGTGTAAAGCTTTTGCCAACACTTTAGCTTCATTTACGGTCAATGGATGGGCATTGACAGGATTTCCGTTTTTATCCATATCAAAATGCTCCACATACATATCGGTCTTCGTCCCTTTGGTTTGGTAAAAAACCAATGCTGATTTTGGGTGGTAAAGTGCTCCAAAAGCCTCGGTTATGTCGTTTACGTTGTTCATTTTCTTGTCGTTTTATAATCATACAGTAGTGTGCAGAGTTCGTCCAAAAGGGCAAACAGGCGGTTCTCAAAATCAAGATTGGTTTGTGTTATGTTGCTTCCATCAAAACGTTTGAAAATGGTAGGTTCTTCCATTGCTCCATATTCATTAAACTCATTGTTAATATTATCGGCAAGTCTCTCATACAGCCAACCTGTAGTATCAGCTATAAATAAGATGTATTTTTCCATTCCAATAGTTTCGGATTCGTTTTCATCAGTATAGGGGTCTTCTTCGGGTCTTGGTGCGTTTCGGAAAATGCTCTCGTGTGGATATTGTGAATAAAGGGCAAAGGCATCGCAAGCTACTTTTTGGCACTCCTGATCGAATTTGTCACGGCTTTTAAAGTGGTTAAAACGCTGTTCAAATACCTGTAAATTGATACGGTTGAATAGCTTCTGTTCAACCCGTTCGCCTATCCATTCGGCTTTTTCAATCTCTGCAATACAGCTGTCCGTTTCATCGGTATAATCATCTTGTTCCACCCAATCGTTCATCATTTCGTACATCCAATACAGATAGCAGTTTTCCTGTCTGTAATAAGGTATATCGGCAATATGGTACAGATAACTGCAAACCGAAACAAGCAATTGAGCCGTCTTTTTACGCTTTGGGTCATGGAGCATTAGAAAGAGTGGTACAATTGGAATATAGTACAGGGTTGTACCTGTGCTGTATCGTTCTTCGCTCGTAAAAAATGTTTTCTTACTATCCTGTACTAAACGTAAATTATCCCAATTGGCATTGTTTTGTTTTAACTTGGTTTCAGCATCCCACATAGCCAAAGCCATATTGTAAGGGTAGCCGTATTCCTGCGTTTGTAGCGGTTCAATGCCGTAATGCTCTGCAAGTTGGGAAAGGGACTTGTAAAAATCCCTTTGCATTTTTGCTGTTTTCTTACAATCCTGTATGGATTGTGTTGTTTTCAGTTTAGGTAGAAACGCACACTTCAGAAAACCATTGGAAGCATTGCTATCGGTACGGATTTCTGTTTGTCTTTCCGTACTTCGTTTGTGTCTTTGGCTCTTTGCATCCATTGTGCGAACTCGCCCAATTGTTGGTGCAGTTGCCGTTGTGTTTTCTGTTCGGGTATGCTCATAGTTCCCGATAGGATATTGCGTTGCATAGTTCATTGTTTTTTATTTTTGGTTTAACCTTTTGTTCCCATAACGCTCTCTAATTTGTATTCTATCCTATCATCACGGATGATGGGGGCAGCTATTTTTGCGGTGGTTAGAATGGGATACGTATTGGCGTAAAAATTCAATACCGCTTCCACGCTCCAACGTGGTTCGGGGTCGGTCAGTGTGATGTCCTGTCCTTTGTCTTTAATTATAAATACTCGTTCTAACTGTGTTGTTACTAACATAACTGTTGGATTTTGCGTTAAACGGTAGGTTGTTCTATCGCAAACAGACCTGTTGAAGAAAATTGGTTTGATAGTTCCGATTTACGTTTGCTTATCTCGTCTGCCTTTTCGGGGTAGTCGTTAATTTCGGGTACTTTCATCCACGCTTCACGGAATTTGCCCTCTTTTTCCAATTCGTCTGCCTTTACCATACCGTCTTTAAACTTCTTGTCTTTGGCTTCCTGTTCTTTCTTTTGTGTGTCGGATTTTTCCTTTTCCATTGCCGATTGCTTTTTGGCTACTTCCAATTGCTTCATAAAGGCTTCCATATTTACCATTAAACCCGAAGCGGTTTGCAAAGGCGTTGTTATCTGCTGAAAAAATCCCTCGTCCAATTCTTCTGCCGTTCCCCGCAGATTAAGCGGTGGTATCAGTTGTTTCGCATTATCTCCACATTGCTCATTTTGAAGTATTATGGAAACAATAAGGGTGTTTTCTATACCCTTTGATATAGTGAGTTGTAAATCTCCTGTAATGCCTATTTGCGCTATCTGATTGAAAAAATTTGCATTCATCGTTTTAAAAATTTAATTGTTGTTTAATCCTTCTTTTATTGTTGTCAGCTTCTCGTACATATCTGTCCAATAGGCGTTCTGCTTTTTGTCATAATCGGAGTAGCTTTCATTCTCATGCCTGTATTTTTTATACCGTTTGGTTATACGGATTGCTTCGTTAAGGTTTGTTACTTCAATAGGGCAACCGTTTAAATCTATTACTTTCATTTTCTGCTATTTAAAGGTAACCACCCGTAGGCGGTCACCTGTGGTTAAACATTCGGATTAATTGAAATTGAATACATCTGAACCGATTTTCTCGAAAGAAGTACACAATTCAAATGCTTTCTGTGATTTGATTTGAGCTGTTCCACCCATTACAATACTTTGTAACTTGGCTTCATCATCTTTGTAATTGCGTACATTCTGATAGTAGCCTGTCACGGCATTGTACGCCCCGAACAATGTGCCTTTGGTGGTATCCATTTGTTGAGTGTCGCTTGTCATAGCGTATGCAAAGGCATCTTGCACCACATTTTTGAACACGGTGGAAACTTCATCTTCCGCACCCTTTTTAAGCAAATCCAATGTTTCCCTGTTCGGGCAAAGAGCCAATTGGATTAGTTTTTTTACTGCTTGGTCAGTTACCTTTACTTTAGCCCACTGGTTGAATATTCCTTCTAACTGGTTGCTTAAGGTATCCGCCAAGCCCATAACTTTGTGGGCATTTTCCAAATGCTGTTTTGCTCCCGAAGTATGTTTGATGCGTACCACATTACTCATCGAACGAAGCGAGGCGTTAAGGGTATTTTGGCAAACAATACGGATAGGGGTGAAGGCTGCTGTTATGCTTCCACTGCCATCGTGTGAAGTGGTTAGGAAAATGTACTTTTCCGTTACATCATCGCCATTTCCTACTCGGATATAGTCGGGTAGTTTGGCAGTGATAAAGATGCGTTCCCCTTGTCCCAATGCTCCTGCGGTTTCGTACAATATTCCTTGTGAACCACCTACAATAGCATCAAAGAAATTGAATGCTTCACGGTTTTGTACGATGTGATAGTCTTTGCCTACCACCCCCAATACTGCATTGTTATCCGTACGTATATTGGCAAAATAGTTAGGAACTTCCAATTCGTTACTTCCAATCTCGATACTGTCAGCCGTTTGGATAATACCCGAACCTTTGGTAAATAGAGGACTTTTAACGACTTCGTAATCTAACCCTGCAAATTTTATAGCTTCCTCGCTTGTTGGGTATTGCTCTACAATTTGCCCTAGGCCGTGCCACGCTTTTTCCTTTACGCTAAAGAATGAATAACGTCCTGTTTCGCTGTTAAAATTGATATTATGTGCCATGATTTTAAATTTTAAATTATTTAGGTGCTCGTTGTTAAAATGTTAGGTCGTCCTTTGTATCGTCATTGTTGTTTCCTGTAGGAGCCTGTACCGCTTCGGCTTTTTTACCGCCCCCGTGAAGTTTGATTTGCGAGGTGTTGAAGTTCAGTCCTGCGTGCGGTTGTCCGTCACTGCCTGACCACGCTCTTGCGCTCACTTTGCCTGTCAGTTCTACCACCGTACCTTTTGTGAGTATCTGCGCTACTTTTGGACTAAGCCAATAGGCGCAGTCGAAATACGTTGTCTGCTCTATGCGCTCGCCTGCTTTGTTTTTATAGCTGTCGTTGATGGCTACCGAAAAGTTTACTACTGTTTTGCTGTTCGACACGTTGCGTACCTGCGCATCCGCTGTCACTCTTCCTGTGATGTTCATAATTTCTACGATTTTTAGTGATTAATTTTTTTTGAAATTTTATTCGGCAATGTGAGGAGGTGCTGTTTTGTTTCATCAAATCCATTTGTAATATTTTATTTCTCATTGCTGACATTTTTTTTATTCGTCTAAAGAGCCGGAGTATGCTATGTTTTGTTTCATGAGCATAAAAAGGTGAGTGTTTAGCAATAGCAAGGCTTTGATAAAAAATACAACCTGGATGGGTGGAGATTTTTTGGCAAATCTGAAGGACCAGGCCTTGCTATTGCGTTAAGAACACGGAGTTACCTTTGCTCTTGAAATAAGACAAAAGCATACTGGTTTTTGAATATAAAAATGAAGGGGAAGCAACGAAGATATTGGTAAATGGTTCTAATGATCAGAAAATTTCATCAATATGACAAAATCTATAAATCGATGTTTAAGATTTTTTTTTAAACTGCTGTTGATAGAGTTATTGATTAATAATATTAGATTAGTTAGAGCACAAATAGTTGATGTTACTTGTGGTGATTGAGTTCTTGATTATATATTAGATGTAGTTACAATACAAATAATTGTTACTGATGTTGTTTATGTAGCTAAATAATTATATATTTGTTCACTAATATTAAGCGTTCACGTTTTCGTGAACATAAGTATAAAGTGAACAAGATGAACGAGCAGTACATTATACAAAACGCAATACATAATCTTCATAAAGATGAGATACGTGCTGAATGGAGAGAAGCAACTAATGATGGTTTCATTGATGGAAAGCTGACGCTTCATATGAAGTATCATCCTGCTGTTGTATTAAATGTAGCAGTTAAAAAAGAACTACGTGGAATGCATCTTACCATTATGGAGGATAAGGCACGCAGTGAAGCACCATTTATGATAGTTGCTAATCGTATATTTCCTAAGGTTAAGCAGGAGCTAAAAGAAAAGCAAATCAATTACTTGGAGGCAAGCGGAAACATGTTCCTGCTAATGGATGGCCTTTACATTAATATTGACGGTAGGAAAAATGAGGTTACTGCAACTACAGGCGGCAACCGTGCCTTTACAAAGACTGGGCTGCAGGTCATATTCCAGTTTCTAATTGAAGAAGAATGGGTAAATCGACCATATCGAGAAATCGCGCAACGCACCGGTACAGGCTTGGGTAATATTAATAATATATTCAATGGGCTGGCACAGGAAGGTTATCTATTACAGCTGACAAAAAATGAGCAAAAGTTGGAAAATAAGAAGCAACTGTTGGAAAAATGGATTTTGGAATATGAGAAACGTCTTAAGCCAACGTTAAATATTGGTACATTTAGGTTTCTGAAGGAAGAAGATTTTTACAATTGGAAAGAAATTCCTCTTAAAAACCAAGAAACATATTGGGGCGGTGAACCCGCCGGAGCAATTTATACAAATTACCTGCGTCCAGAAGAGCTGACAATCTATACCGCGGAAGAATGGAATGATTTGATCAGGAACTATAGATTGGTTCCGGACAAGCAAGGTAACGTCAAGGTATTTAAGAAATTCTGGAAACATGATTTAGTAAACGAAAATGCAGTGCATCCACTTTTGGCATATGCCGATTTAATGAATAAGGGAGATAGAAGATGTACAGAAACAGCACAAAGAATATACGATGAGTACCTACAAGATAAGTTTTAAGCAATTAAGGCAGGAAGCAAAACTTTCAGAAATGCTTACGGCACTGGAGAGGGGTTTGAAAAAGTTTAGTATAGATTTCTATCTCGTTGGGGCAGTGGCACGAGATGTTTGGATGTCCGCAATAAATGATATCCCGCCAAGCCGCATTACGGGAGATATTGATTTTGCTGTTTTCATCAATGATAAAGGAACCTATGAAGGATTAAAAAAATATCTGATAGAGACTGAGGGATTCCATCCATACAAAGGCAATGCATTTGTACTGGTGTGGAAAAGTTACATTCAAGTTGATTTACTGCCGTTTGGCGAGATAGAAGGTAAAGGATCTCATGTAAGGGTCGAAGGCACCGGTCTTACAGATGTTAGTGTTCCCGGTTTTAAGGAAATATATGATGCAGGACTTCCGGAAGCAGAACTGGAAGGAAAGCACCACTTTAAATTCTGCACGCTTCCAGGAATAGTATTATTAAAGCTGATGGCATATGAGGACCGACCTGAAATCCGTAGGGACGATATTAAAGACATCAGTAAGATTTTAAAGCACTTCTTCGACATGTATACCGAAGAGATTTATGCAAACCATCTCGATTTATTTGGTCAAGATCAAGAACTTGATATGTTGGCTGCACGCGTTATGGGGCGGGATATGGCAAAAATAGCAAGATTGAATGAAGAGTTGTTTGTCAGGATCGCATCCTTGTTGGATAAGAATACGGTGAGCCCTGCCAGTAGTGAAATAGCAAAAATCATGGCTGAATTTTTCGAAAATACTGTTCAGGCTAGCATGGATATGTTGATTGAGATTAAGGTCGGATTTATGGAGTAGGATTAATATTGTATCTTAATATAATGAACTCGAAATTTAAAAAAAGAGATGGAAGCTTACTTTAAAACAGAGGCAGCATATAATTGAAAACCTGCCACAATGTTTTATTAGATATTTGTATATCTTAGCATTACACAAAATATAATATCTATGGAGGACTATCTTAAAAAATTTCGTGATCGCTTACGTATTATGATCATTCTTTATACTTTTTGCGATCCATTGGAGGATAAAAGATCAGGGAAATATGGTGTATTTCGCAGTGAGATAAAAATACAGGCGTTAGATTTTCTTCTTCGCTATCCTGATTTTCTTTCAATGGAATTAATGGATTTATTAGATAATAATACATCAAATGACAAAGAAAAGATTGGGAAAATAATTGAAGCTATTTATTTAGATAATGAACCCGAATTACGGGTGGAAGAAATGGAAAAATTTTTTCATGGAGCATATGAAAGTATTGATGATGTGATAGCATATCTTGTCAGCGTTGGTTTAATCACACATGAAAGTAAAAAAAGATCTGATGGAAAGACATATGATAAAATATACTACATAACTTATGAAGGCTCTAATAAAATTATAGGATTTCTCAATGATATTTCAGCGGTAGAATGGTATTATGATCGTTGTATGTTGATAAAGGAATATTTTGGAAGTTTTTCAGGGACAGAGTTAAAATCTAGACAATATAGATATGGGGAGTATAGTAATATCTCTTACCGTAGCCATATCCAGAATATTAATAGCAAGGTGAAACTAGCATATTTTCAAAGATTTAATAAATCATTATAATGGACGAAAGACAGATTAATTATAAAAATTTCCTCAAGTTTGTTCACGAGCACTTTGCAGAGAATATCACTTTAGAAGAAGTGGAAGAAATCCTTCATTTAGAAGAAGATTACAATAAAGATAGTCCAAATTCATTAGGGAAATCCCTAGTAATTGATCGGTTACTATTTACGGGGCAAAAGAAAACCGGTGAGAGTTTTATATTCGATCAGCCAGTTTACCAAGGTATTAATGTTTGGATTGCTGACAACCACAAAGGAAAATCCACCATTTTTAAAATCATAAAATTTGCTCTAACTGGAGCAGATAGTATTAAGAAAGATATCAAATCCTGGATTACTGAAATATTCCTTCAATTTACTATTGGTAAAATAACCTATACGTGCTACATTAATAGGATAGGAAGGGACAGGGGCGGAGTCTATAGATTTTCAATCAATAGGTTCATGGAGCTAAGAGAAAACCAAAAGTTTGATGATGTACAAAAAGAGGTTGAGTTTGAATTTAATAACCGGATTCAATTCGAAGAGAAGATACAGGACTTTTTTTTCGAACAATTTTCATTTTACACCCTAAAATACACCCAAAAAAATAGTGCTAAGGATTCTTTTGAAATCAATACTTCTAGTCTTAGCTGGGCCACGTACTTTAAATCTATTTATTTGGAGTCTAGTAATTATGAGTATCTGTTTTTTGATAATGAAAAGTATGGCTCACAAGGGAAAAAAATATTCGAAATGATCTTAGGGTTACCCTTGACATACCCCATTAATATGCTAAATATTCAAATGGACAGGGTCATGGAGACTATTGGAAAAATGAAACTAATGGATAAAACCAAGCTGGAGTTTAATAAAAGCAGCAAAGTACAGTTAGAAAAGAGGCTGGCTGAAGTTACTCTTGAAATGAAAGCTCTTCAGGAGGGGCAAAAAATCGAATTCAATGATCGCCCTTTGGTAGAGGAATACAACAAATTGTCTGAAAAAATTAATGAGTCCAGAAAACAGCAGAGGGCCGTTTCAGAAGCCTATCAAAAAGGGAAAAATGAATTGATTACCCATGAGGCAGAATTACAAAGTCTTGAGGGTGATAAAATAAAGATTTCGTCAGAAATAACTAAGCTGAAAAAGCGAGAGCTCAATATCGATATATATCGGCAATCAGAAAGTTTCTTTACAAATCTTGAAATAAAAACCTGCCCGCACTGTGAAAAAAGGGTCAGTGAAGACAAAAAAAAGAGCGAAATAGAAGATCATATATGCAGCTTGTGCGGGGAAGAGTCCAAAGAGCAAAAAGTTGATCCAGAAGAAATAAATGAAAAGGCGAAACTTTTGGAAGTCGAGAGAAGGCAACATGAAGCTAAATTAGAGCAAATTGATAACACCCTTAAAAAGCGTTATGGGGATGTCGAAATATTGCGAAAAAAGATTGCTGAGGAATATGTAAAATCTGTAGCACTCACTAATATAGAAACAGACAGCCGTAGATTGTCAGAGATTGAAACAGAGATTGAATCGATTGGTAAACAAAGATCGAAATTCACGGATTTACTAAATAAAAAGGATAATTTTATCAAAGAAGAGGCAGTGTTGTTATTCCAGCTTAACGAGATCGCTAAGCAGGAATCACAAATAGGTTCCAATGAAATGGCAAATCTAAATTTAAAACGGGATGTTCTGGAATATGCACTTAAGGGTCTGGAAAAAAAGCGTGTACAGCTGAATAAGGATATTCTTAGCAAACTACAGGAATTAATAATCAATGAGGTGCATGCCTTTGGTCTGCTTAGCATCGATAATATAGAAATTTCGGACAAGTATGAGCTAATTTTTGTACAACATGGTATTTCAGTAAGTTTTACTGATCTTACCGAAGGTGAAAAATTAAGAGTTAAGCTCGCATTTTACTTAAGTTTGATTCAGTTGGATATTGAACATAATTTAGGAAGACATCCGAGGTTTTTGATATTTGATTCGCCAGGTAGTGAGGAGATGGTGCCCAAGCATTTACAGGGTTTGTCTGATATCCTTAAAAGTATTAATGACCGATTCAAAGATAAATTGCAAATATTTGTTGGTTCTGCACTGCGAGATTTCTCCCATATTACTGACAAGGAAAAGACATTTATAAAAGAGGAGGATCATTTTGTTTTTTAACGTTATGGATAAAAATGTACTTTTAGGCACTGATTTTTCAAAGATTCTTTTTTTAGATAATTTCTATGTCAATTTGAATGTAGAGAATGAAGATGGCTCTGCTGTCTTAGATTTTTTAAAAGAAATAATTAATACCACTGAAAACACATATATTAAGAGAGCCGCCTGCAAGATTATATGCGAATTGACAGCGGTTAACATAATAAAAAACCGCTATTCCTCTCTAGGTGTTTTATTTGATTTTCTCTCCAGTAATACAAATGAATTAATAGACATTGCATTAAAGCAATTACCTTTTTTTATTGAGCTTTTGACAAGTGAAATAGAGCATAAAGTTATAGACCTTACCGATCATGATAATGGCGATATATCCAGTCAGGCTTATCTTTTTTTAGGGATTAAAACCTTCTTTTTTAGTACGTCTAAGAACGATTTTCCAAATTTTATTAGTACAATTTCTGAGGCTGAAAAATATTTTCTTGCAGCTGAAAATGTAATGGATAACAGGGATGATGCCTGGTTTTACATTATATTAATCCAGTTGACAAAAGCTTTATTATCAAATGATCAAGAAGATGTGGAAACAATGATTACTGAGTTGTATAAGAATTTACAGGTTAGAGCTTTGTATGAAATTGATGTTACTGGTCTGGAACTTGAATATCTAATTTTTCAAATGTTTGATTCTTTAAATAGAAATTATAAGATTGCAATCCGGTCACAAGAATGGCTGGATATTAGGCACGAGACTCAAATGATCCTAGAGGCTAGCATGGAAATAGATAAATTAAAATTGCACAATTCAAAATTTAATAATATTACCAAAAAAATTATTGAGGAGTCAGTTTCTAAAATAGAATCAAATATTTATAATTTTCATCTTTATGGGGAGCATAAGAGACTAATTGCTCTGCATTCTCAAAGTGATAAAAGATTGGCTGATTTTATAGATTCAATACTTCAGTCTTTGCCAGATCAAGATAATGGAACAATAGATGATAATGAAGTATTGGTAATGTTAGTCGAATTTATGGGTGCTGAAGTAGGCCTTGAAATCTATAATAAAATTCAGAAGAAGGAACTGTCTTTTGCAAAAGCAATTGGGCAGTTTATAAAGAATAACTACAATAGTAACTTGTCAATACGCACAGGCAGTTTGGCAGGAGAAGAGATATTTAACGTGTTGATGAGAGAAATTGATACGGTGCTTCCTAAATATTCCAAAGAAAAAAGGAAAACATTTTCGGCTGTACTTGAGGAAGTTATTCGTTATTGCCAAGCTACATTTGTTGGAAATGAAAAGAAACGATTTCCCTTTCTATACAGTACATCTGCAAAAGGAAAAGGCACCAAAGCTAGTGAGCAGGATTTGCAGGATAGTATGATTTTATATTTTGAACATTCTAATATTGCAGATGGATTTGAACATGAGAAGTCTAAGTTCGTGGATGGCGGACGTGTCGATATAGTGTATAAGAAAGATATTCTAACCGTACCTATCGAATTAAAAAAATCATTGTCGCGTCCTGATAAAGATATGCTCGAAGAAAATTACATTGCCCAAGCACAAACTTATACAGCAGGATATGATCAATTGGGTATTTTTGTCTTGTTGGAAATGAGCGACAAGAGTAAAGAACCAATGGCTAATTTCAAAGATTGGTTTAAAATTCATCATTTGCGGCCATCTACAGGTCAGGAAGTATCCTTCCCAGATTATATAATCTCGGTAGTGATACCAGGCAATCGAACTAGCCCAAGTTCAAAAAGTACTTACAAATAGAATATTTGGCCAGACCTCAGCTTAGCGTAATGAATGGAGTTGGATTTCTTAAAAATTTATCGAAGGCTCAATGCGTTCTGGTTTCCAGTAAAATATTTTATTATCTACAAAAAAGGAAATCGGATACTGTGGTGCTACAAAAGATCTCTCGCCATTATCAGGTCGAAAGACAGAAGACATTTTTTTATCAATTAGAGTTTTGCACGCTTCATATATGCCATTCAGTTCACTAGGAAGCTCACCAATACAATCTTGTTTGTAATCTGCCCTTAAATCTCCGACAGCATTATGAAATACGCTTTGTGTAAAAATATATACAAATTTAATGGTCGTCGTATCTCGCGTAATTATTTCCTCCACAATAGTTTTGAAAAGCTGGTGGTCAAGACTAAAATATCCAGTGTTAATTAAGAACACGCCGGCGGTATTGATTGAATTTGAATTACTGAATTGTTTAATCTGCTTTGAGGCTTTTGCTATAGCATTTTTTATTGAATTTGCTATAACACGTTTATATGCTGCCTTAACTTCGCCCGATGCTGCAGAAAAATTGATATTAACAGAAAAACCATTATCTGCTTCAAATATCTTCGTAATTGTATTACGCCTGTCCTCATTATATAAGCTCTCTTTTTGAAGATCTTTCAATTCTATAACTATATCTACGATCATAAAATCTGGAGTCATAGTTGCGGTTTCTGGAATTTTCCTACCCCCTAGCTGACAAATAATAGTTTCAAAATTTGACTCATTAAATCGAGGAATATTATAGTAATAGGGATTTGAAAAGCTAGCTTCAGAAAAACTTGTGAAAGAATAGCCATCTTGTTCAGCCGTAATATAAGCTTTCCATAAGTCTCCGCCCACATCTTCGCAAAGTGAACGGATAAGCTTATCAATTTTTATTTCGGAACAAACAATATACCCTTTACTGGAAATGATCTCATAAAGCTTTAACCGTGAAAAATCGGTTTCATCTATCATTAAGATGCAGTTGTTATAATTTCGATTTTTTGTATTGAATCCTTCAAAAATTACTCTAAGAATAATTATAGCCCTATTCATCTTTTATTACAATTTTAAACCTATCCATAAGCCTTTCCAAGTCGATATTATAAGGTATTTTTCTTCTTGAAATTGGCGATAACTGTTCAGTAATATTCTGATTCGCTCTATAGAAGAGTATTTCTTGATTGGGCGCAGTGTTGACTTTCTTGGTTTTATTCATTTTTTCCAAATGAAAATTGAGCACTTCCTTAAAATTCTTGTCTTTGACTTGGAAGTAAGGAAGCCAAAGTATTAGTGAATCTATGTCTATAACAGTAAGGCCCTTAATGTTGAAATTTTTATTTAGATCGCCGAGCCTTTTAATCGACTGCTCCTTAAACCATTGATTAAGTCTGTAATTAATACCCAGTGTCTGGAATATTCTGTCATGTACAAGAAGAACGGGATAGACCGTAAGTGAGTTCTTAGAATTTACATAATCATCAAACCTAAATTTCTTGCTGCCAATTTCTTCAATAGTAGTAACTAGTTGTCCAATCCCTACTTTCTTTTTTCCATCGATCAAAAATTTTGTTTTTAAAACAGCATTAATCTGCTCGATATCAGCTGATGCTTTAATTTCCTTAGCAATCAATACATCTTTATTTTCAAATACAAATACTTCATTATTATGTCTAACGTAATAATCAGGTTCTCCTGAAAGTTCCTTTTCCCTCTCGGGCTTCTTTATAAAATATTTTTTTGCAAATATCTCGTCAAGTAGGTTTTTCATAAGAAAGTTTTCAGAAAATTCGCTATTGAAAAAGCTGAAGAAATTACCATGCGAAGCTTTTAAAACGTCATCCTTCTCATAAAGTTCTTTGATTTTAAACTTAGCACTTTTGTAAAACTTATCAATTACAAAAAAGTAATGGACAATTGAATATAGATTATCCTCAATTTTATATATCGGATTATTTTTGATATTTGTAAAATCTTCGTCGGGAGCTATATCGTCGGATACCATTGAATCTAAAAATGCCTTCGCATCCTTATCATCAACCTCCCATAGATAACTGTTAGTTCCTTTTAATTGCAGTAATTTCCCAAAAAGAAATGTCATCTGGGCTACAAATTCGTGTTCAGTCGAAACGTTAAAAGATCTAAGGAATTCATCTTTAAGATTTAAATAGTTAGGCTTAGAATTCAGAAATCCTAATAATGCTTCTACCTTATAAAAAGTGGCATAAAGCAAATGCAAAAATTCAATGTTGTCATTTTCAGAAATACCAAGATCTGCAAATGGAAAAGTAAATACTATGCTAAAATCAATAATCTTTTCAAAATCACCATCATTTAAATTATCCAGCACTTGATTATTTATAAGTTCAGTATTAATGCATAAAAATGCCTTAAACAAATTCATTTCATCATCATCGGGAGAATCATTTGTATTATTTTCTAGTAATTCCTGGGAATTCGACAAAACTGCTTCCGCGAATTTTAATGCCGTTTGCCCACTGACTACTTGTGGCTTGGATGTGATTTGTCTATCAAATAAATATTTATCGACTCTCTGGGTTACTTCGTCATGTATCTCTGGGTTACTAAAAAAATTATCATAGTTAGGTATAGGTCTTGTATTAAAAAAGCCAATGGATCTTAATAAAGATTCTCTCGAGACTTTGCTTAAATACTTTATTATAGGTTCCACTTGTTCATCTGGAAAGAGATCTTTAAATTCAAGTAGTTGCTTTATGTTTATCATTGTATTAAAATCTGTTAGCCAAAATTAACCGAAGGTAGCAAATATGCAACTATCTAATATGGATCTCCAATATTATTCTTTAAATCAAACATTGAAAGATCTAAATAGGCTATAAAACTCTTAAAATATTCCTCAAAATCATCAACCACTTCATTTGAATAAAAAAGCTTTATCACATTTCCTGGGAGCGGCCACAGTGAATGGAAATGGTCTATCGTCCTTAAGCGGGAAGTAATTGCATTGAACAATATTCCCTGCATGTTTGCCCTCATTTCCTCTTTTGAAAATACTTTATAGATATCGATATCAGATAAAGTAGCATAATAACCATCGCCGAAAGCAGCAACTTCAGATGGATTAAGTCTATTTTCTATAATAAGATGCTTGTTTGAACTGTCCAAAATTCCCTGTTCAAAATAAGAAAGCGGTGTAGAGCTACTTTCATACTCTTTTTCCTTAAATGTCTTATAAGGAATCCTCAATGCCTTCAGCTTGTTAATTTCTGGTCTTTTGTCTTTAATTGAAATACTATACCTATGAAAAGCCAAATCCTCACGAAACTTATCCATTCTGTTTGAATCGAGCAGATTTTCCACCTCGTCATACGGAATGTTATTATCTGTGCGATGGTATCTTATTTGATTTCTCAACTCAATATTATAAACGCGATCAGGAAGGACATTTATATATTCTGTGTCTAAAAGAAACCATGAAACGTTTAAATTATCTGTATGGAAATCATTGAAAATTGAAGCCATAAATTCTGGAGGACGCTGCATTATATAGTCTGCCAGAAGACCACGATATCCCTTCTCAGACATTACCTGAATTTTATTAATCAGACTAACAGAATCATACATTTCTATAAACCCTAATTTTTCAAATATCGGCAGTGCTGTGTCCAAAGCATATAGAGAATGGTCTTTACGCGCATAGTATTTGGTCCAAAACAATGAAATTGACTTCAGGTCTATCTTACGGCCCTGATGAAGTGCTAATCGCAGATAACTTAGTATGTCTACCCACATGGTGAAACTCGTATCATTTCTATGGTTAACGATATACTGTTTTAGCGGCAAATTCAAAAAATCATTTTCCTTGGGTAGCTTTCCAATCGCCAAAAGATATTCTCGCGCCTGTTTAAATATGTAAGATAGCGAGTATTGATCGATACCCAGATCGTATGTGATCTCCTCTAGAATAGTAAGAGCTTTCCATTCATTGCCTTTCATGTATTCACTTATTCCTCTATACCAAATCTTATAAGTTTTCCTATTCTCTGTATGTATAAACAGATCTTCAAGAATATAGGTAACAATTTCCCTAAAATGCATGTTTGAGCTGTCATTCAAGAGTGAACAGATTTTAGAAATTGAAAGCGGTTTTTGATGCTTTTCAAAGAATTCTATTTCTTCCTGTACATCATTTTGTAATTCGCTAAAGAATCGACGTGTTTCATAGTTATCATCGCTTGTAGTATTCAAAAGAAGGGACCCATCGTTTGTTTCTAAATAGTAAAACATTCCGAACAGATAACGGGTACTTGTAATGTCTTCAATAGTATAACCATTAAAAAGTAATGATCTGCAATAGATAAAGTGAAATCCGTTGAGTGTTGATATATGATCACGAGAAACCATATTTAATATCAGCGATAAATCATAATATTGCCTGATTTCCAGAACTTCGGCTTCCATCTTGGAAAGTGTTTCGCGAATCTGGAAATAGAAATCTCTTACTGCCTCGAAGTCGATAACGCCTTCTATCAATTTCTTAAACTCTGCGATTGAAGCGTACTTTCTTATAATGCTTTGTTTTTCTTCCTTTGAATGATCAAAATAAGAAAATCGTGATTGAAATCGCTTCTCTATATTCATTATCGATGCGTATACAACAGCATTGACCTTAGCTGATACAATTTTGTAGTCGGTGTTCCGTTTGCGTAGGAATGTAATAAAACTATCGTGAAACATCGAAATCCTGTTAAGACGCAACTCAAAAAGATATGGATGTTCTGAGACAAATTGTTTCACGAACATCGCACCATATGTATCGAGGAATAAATCAATTTCAGATTGCATAAGGTATGATCGAACACAAAGAAATAGTGCTAGTGCCTGCTTTCCTTTTTCGCCTTCGATTATTTTCTCGTAGTACTTGTCAATGCTATCAAATGCTTCGAAGTCGGGTACAATGCCTTCAATCCTATATAGTTCTGCAATATATCTTACCAGTATTGGATAACCGTCGGTTATTGTAAAAATTTTTTGAATAATTTTGTAATCCTGAATATGGTAAAGCTCATTTAAAACTATTTTTGTCTGCCCATGATTCCAATTTCCTAACAATTGCTTTTTCCAAGGTAATAAGCGTTGCAATGGACGGCTCAATACAATTACCTTACAATGCTCCTTCAGATTATTAATAAAGGCAACGTATTTTTCCAGGTCATTTGGATTATAGTTTTCGACATGGTCAAGGCCATCTATTATAACCGTCTTTTCACGTTCCTTCAATTTTGCTATAATCTGTACTTCGGTATATGGTTTCAGGTTGCGAAACAGCTTTTTTGAGAAATCCTGAATGAAGTTGTTGTACTTCAGTCGCTCGTTATAATCATTATCCTGATTGGAAACCCAGAAACGGTAAACTACGTTATTTTTATATTGATTTTCCAGATTTACCACTAGATGACTTTTTCCTACACCTGGCTTGCCTTCAATGAGCAATATATTTTCAACGTCAAGCAATTTCCTTGTTACGTTGACAGTAGGTTCTATCAAATAGGTTTTGAAGATATTCAAAGATGGTAAATCACTTATTTTTATCAGCAGATTTCGTTTGTCGAGACATCCACTAAAAAACTGATCGATGATGTATTTTCTAAGGTGGTCTGTTTTATAAAGCTCTTCTATTCTCTGATCTATCTCTTGTCCTGATTGTGATATTATATAGATATTTCCCAGTCGGAGTGCAGGTATACCTAATATTTCGCAATCGGGTGTAATCTCGAGCCTTTTGAAAAATAAAACATTTGTTTCGTTTGACAATTTGTGAAGATTTCCTGCAATAATGATTTCGGTTTCGGACACAACGATCTCGTTTAGTGAGATGGAAGCGAAATCTTTTATCTGAAAAAAATACTCCTTGTCGTTGCTAATCACCCTGATATCGTCAAATTTATGATCTACCAAGGCTTCAATCTCTATGGATTCAATGGTCCTTTCTACATCCATTATTGTCAGCATCAACGATGTAACAAGTTTTTGGAAAGAGTAACCGTAGAAAGCGTTTCTCATGGTAATATTAATTTGAAATAAATCATTTATTGGTAGACAAATATAGTTAACCTATTAAAATTTTAACCGGCTTAAACCTCAATCTTTAGTGGTTTCTCTGGTATAGCTCCAAATCTTCAAAAAAAACTCGATATTTTTTTGGACGGGTTTATGGTTATAGGAAAGTCCAACACTAATAAATTTCACGACACAATGTATATAGTTGTATCTCAGGAACAATTTTCATACATTTACATTTATACAAATACTTTACTGACTTAAGATCAAATTGATCAAAGATTCAAAGGGCTATAAGGTAAGTTGTTATAAATGAGACCTATTCGGCTACCTCTTTTGGAAAGAGTACTTGGAAACACCAGTAAAATCAACGAATTAAGGAATAGGCGGTTAATCCTACCACACCGACAAAAAGCCGAACAGCAATGTTCTGCTTTTTTGTCTTATCCTGAGATCACCTTTTTTCAGTTTATCTGAAGTACTATATTCATCAAGTGTTTCTGCGCCAATGTGTTTCAATTAATCCTTTTTGTCCTCTTGTTGGCTGGTGCCCATTTCGTTGTGGTTGGACAGATGGTAAAAATTTTCATATGATACAATTGACAAATACTTGCTTTTGAAAAAAAACAGCTTCACTTGTATTCACTTCGATCAATTCTATATTGGGATCTACATTTTGTCCGTTTTTGAGAAAATCTGCAATAAAATGATGTGCCTTCGACTTTAAAGCACCAAAAAAGCCACCTCAAAGCAAAAGTAGAGAATTCATTTTTCTTTTTTAACTAGTATTAAAAAATGTTATTTAAATGAAATTTTATTAATTGTTTCTCTTTTTTTCTCGTCGATGATTTTTGTATATATCTGCGTTGTCTTTATGTTTTTGTGACCTAACATTTTCGATACCGTAAAAATGTCGGTACCTGCCGCCATTTGCAATGTTGCATATGTATGACGAAAGCAGTGAAACGTAATATGTTTTTCAATTGATGCGTCTTTAACCCAAATAGGCAGTAAACGGTCTACATCCCATTTTTTTAAATTATAAAAAACTCTCTTACTTTGTGCCTCTTTTTCACCTAGGAGCTCGAACGCTTCTTGAGAAATAGGAAGGGTTACCGGTCTATCAGTTTTTTGTTGCTTAAATCTTATGTAATATCCTTCACTTTTACTATACTGCACTTCTTCCCATGTAAGTTTTGATATATCGGAATAGCGCATGCCTGTGAGCAGAGAAAAAAGACTGACACGTTTGACAATTTCCTTTTTACAAGGGGTTTTAAATAGCCTTACAGCTTCTTCCATGGTTAGAAAATTCCTTTGAGACTCTTGTTCCTTTATGCTTTCAATTGCAGCATTGACATCGGTCTGCAGCAATCCTTTTTTGTATGCTTTTCGAAGAGTAGCTTTGATCTTATTGAAATAAGTTAAAGCTGTATTCTGAGCTAAAAACTTACCCTTTTTCCTGATACATTTTGCCTTTAAGAGATACTCCCTAAAATCTTCTATAACAGTCACATCGATATCCTGTATCAGTATATCCTCATTCTTAAGAAAATTTTCAAAGTGGATAATGGCATAAGTCCAAATATCACCGTTATTACCCGTTTTTTGCTCTGCAACAAGCTTGATATACTGCAGAAATGATTTTTCGCCAATCTCTTTAAGACGAAGTTGCTCCATCTCAAAAGGATTGTAGATCTGCGGCTTATTTACTTCATTAAACCTATTTGCACAGATAATTTCAGCTTTATATAGATTCTCGGAATTCAAAGCTTTTTCAATAGCACTTTTTGGTTTTGGAACCAAAAATAAACTTAAATACTCCCTGCGGGAAAATTTACGGGCTTTAGTGTTATATATCGGTGGAAAAAAATCAAGATATAATGTTATCCTACCACTTGGAAGGGTTCTTTTTCTTAGCGTAACGTTTATATTTTTCATCTCTCCCCAGCATTAAAAATTATATCAATATCCTGTTTGGCTACACAGGTGAATTTTCCAACGGAATATTTTACTATACCCTGCCGTTGAATCAATAGATAGAGCGCTCCTGAAGAAATATTATACTTCTGTTGAATTTCCGTTATAATATAGCAATTGTCAAAACCAGGAAATTGCTGTCCAGTTTTCAAGGTTACATCCTGTACAGGAATTGCAAAAAAAGCTTCAAGATCGCATCTGCGGATAACAGTTCGTTTGCCAAACTTTGCAATGTCCAGCTGTCCATTGTTAACTAACCTGTAAAGCGTACTTCTGCTGATTCCAAAAAGAAGGGTTGCCTGAGTAATTTTTAAAAACTCAAGTGGCTTTATTTTTTCTAAATCTGTGTTTAAAAGCTGAACGATCTCGTTATTGCTTTTTTCTACTTTTCCTTTGCGCACCATTGATTTATAACCACGGCTGTTGCAAATGTGCGAACAATACCGTGTACGCGTTGTTCTGGCTGTGAACTGTTTTTTGCAGTGCTCACAAATTCTGATAACCTCAATGTTAGAACTCATAATGTGACTAATTTTGTGTCCCATTGTGTCTATGTGTCTCTCTGTGTGTCATAATTTCGCCAAAGAAAAATCCAATAAGGAAAATTATTTTCGTGGTACAATAATGGTACAAAAAGGAACAAACTATCTGCAAATAAAGCTAAATAAACAGAAAGAAGAATCCCAGTTAAAATGCCTTTTTATGACATTTTAACTGGGATTCTTTGTTTTATTTTGTGATGTTTTGTGAAACCTATTTTCCGATACAAAAGTTAGCAAATATATTCCCCAACAACTCATCATTTGTAACTTGCCCAGTGATCATCCCAAAATGATACAAAGCCTCGCGAATGTCAAGCGCCATTAGGTCGCTAGAAAGATTGGTTTCTAGTCCGTATTTTACTTTAGTCACTTCGTCTAATGCTTTTAGTAGCGAATCGTAATGTCTTGTATTAGTGACTATTGTTTCATTATTACGTAAGGCACCAGTGTTTACGAAAGAGAGTAGTTGATTTTTGAGTTCGTCAACACCAATTTTCTCTTTGGCACTCAGAAAAATCAGTTTAATGTTTAAGGATTCCAGTTCTTTTTGAATAGTACTAATTTCAAGATCTGACAATAAATCGAGTTTGTTGATCACAACAACCAATGGCTTTAAAGGAAATTGGTTCTTGATTTTTTCAATTTCGATGATGTATTCTGAACTTTGAACTTTAAACTTAAAACTATCAAACAAATATAAAACGACTTGCGCTTGTTCAATTTTTTCAAATGTTTTCTTGATTCCGATGCTCTCAACGACGTCTAAAGTCTCGCGGATACCAGCAGTGTCTATGAAACGGAAACCGATTCCGCCAATAACTAATTCGTCTTCGATGGTGTCGCGTGTAGTACCAGCAATTTCTGAAACAATGGCGCGCTCCTCGTTTAATAAGGCGTTTAATAGCGTGGATTTCCCTACGTTAGGTTCACCAACAATAGCAACTGGGATTCCGTTTTTGATTACGTTTCCTACTGCAAAGGAGTCGATTAAGCGTTTAAGTACAAACTCGATTCGGTTTAGGAGTTCATGAAACTGTGTTCTATCGGCAAATTCTACGTCCTCTTCGGCAAAGTCTAATTCTAACTCGATTAGGGAAGCAAAATTCAATAATTCTTCACGCAGTTTCGCAATTTCGTTAGAGAAACCACCACGCATTTGCTGCATTGCGATTTGGTGCGACGCTTCATTGTCTGACGAAATTAAGTCGGCAACGGCTTCGGCTTGTGAAAGATCTAATTTTCCGTTTAGGAAAGCACGCAATGTAAACTCCCCTGGATCGGCCATACGGCAGCCTTTGCGAAGTAGTAATTGTATGATTTGTTGCTGAATGTAAGTGGAGCCGTGACAGGAAATCTCGATGGTATTTTCGCCAGTATAGGAGTTGGGTCCTTTGAAAATAGAAACTAAGACTTCGTCTAGCGTTTTAGCATCATCAACAATATGCCCTAGATGTAGAGTATGTGTTTTTTGATTTAATAAATTTTTGTTTTTGATGGATCTAAAAACCGAATTTCCAATCGTGATGGCTTCTTGTCCTGAGATTCGTATAATGGCGATAGCTCCAGCTCCTGATGGGGTTGCTAGTGCTACTATGGCGTCGTTGTTTAGCATGGTATAATGTATAGGTTGCAAAGGTACTAAAACTAAAGAAGTGATGGAAAGGATTTAAGTTGATTGTTTGCAGGGTTCGCGTGAGGGGTAGAAGCAGTCCGCCGAAGCGGAGCGGATGACCCGACAACTTCTAGAGAAAAGGGCCACTAACGATAAACAATGGAGCCCTTTTTTCTAGAGGGTGGCACGCCCAAATTTATCTTAAAAAAGGGATAACAAACTGATTTTTATCATAGTATTTCCGTAACTTTAGGTGTAATTTTGAGCTACTAACTTCTAAAATTATCAAAATGAAACGTATCCTTTTTCCAACCGATTTTTCTGAAACAGCTACCAATGCCTTTGTTCACGCTTTAGAATTTGCAAAAATGATCAAAGGGGAGCTGATTTTATTGCACACCTTTGAACTTCCTATTATGGACACGCAGTTTTTTCCGCAGAATTATATGGAAATTTATGAGTCGCTGGAACTTTCGCAATTTGAGATGTTCAAAGAGGAGCTGCCTAAATTGCATTCGATTGCTATGGCACACAACCTAGATCATATTAAAATGACGCACCGACTCATGGATGGCGAATTAGTGTACAACATCGAGAAAGCGATAAAGGAAGACAAAATTGATTATGTGGTCATGGGAACTGAAGGCGCTTCGGGTTGGTCCGCTTTTTTTATGGGAACCAATACAGGTAGTGTTTTAGTAGATGTCGCGGTTCCTACTTATTGCATTCCGAATGGCGCTGAATACAAAAAAATACAAACCATAGGTTTTACTACTCGTTTCAGGGAGAAAGATAAAAAAGCCTTGAAAAATGTTTTAAAACTCGCTAAAAAAGCCAACGCTCAGGTGCATTGTTTGTATGTGAAAACTTCAGACTCGGATGTGTCCAAAGAAACTGTTAAGGAATGGGAAAAAGAGTTTGAAGGTGAGGGTGTTGTGTTTTGGGTGATGTTAAGTGATGATGTCAAAGAATCTATTGTGGATTTTATAGTTCAAAGAGATATTGACGTTTTGACGATGCTTACTTATAAAAGAAGTTTTTTTGAAGGGTTATTCCATCCTAGTTTTACTAAAAAAATGGCCCAAAACCTCAGTATTCCAGTTCTTGTTATGCCCATTGAATAAATTGATTACCGAGACAGCTACGCATTACGATAGGTTATAGAATAGGTCTTTTTTAAGTAGTTTATTCCGTAGGTACGCTTATATTTGTAGCTCACTTACCATTATTATGAAAGTATACCAAGATAAAATTACGCAGTTCACGTTAGCATTACAATCCATTAATAAAAAGTACAATTCAATTAGTTTGCTTAGGCTATTGGTGATTGTGGCTTTTTTTGTTTCGGTTTATTATTATGTAGAGCAACAAACGATGCTCTTTTTAGTACTAGCCATCGCGCTTTTTGTCGGATTCATTTTCTTGATGAAGCTGCACTCGAAGTTATTAAATGACAAAAAAATAGCCAATGCGCTCCTTACGATTAATGAAAACGAATTAGCATTTGTGAGTAAAAGTGAGTTGCCTTTTGAAGACGGACAAGCGTTTATTGATTTTCAGCATCCATACGCCTATGATTTAGATATTTTTGGTACTCATTCTTTATTTCAGAATCTGAATAGGACAGCTACTTTTATTGGAAAAAAAACGCTGGCTGAGCGTTTACTTGTTTTAGCTCCTAATGAGGAGATAATCGAAAATCAAGCTGCAGTAGCGGAACTTTCGAGTAAATTGGACTGGCGTCAGGATTTTTTGGCTTTCGCCAAAGTAAGTCAGGATAACCAATCCAGTTATGAATCGCTATTGCGATGGAGTACTTTTAATAGTAACCCGCTGTCTCGATTGACTATTATTGGCTCCTATATTTTGCCACTACTTTTTATCGGGAGTGCGATAGGCTACTTAATCAGTACGAATACCATTTTTGTATCGGCAATGTCGTATTTGTTTATAATTAATTTGGCATTTTTAGGCAAGTATTTTAAACGCATTCAAATCGAGATTTCCAACTCAGATAATATCGATAAAATACTGAAGCAGTACAGTAAACTACTTCAAAAGGTCGAAGAGGAAAAATTTAATGCACCAAAACTACTTGCTTTGCAGCAAAAATTAAAATTTAAGGAGAAAAACGCGAGTGCACACTTTCAAGAACTATCGGAGTTGTTTTCGAAAATGGATAGCATTAATAATTTGATCACGGCCACCTTATTTAATGGCTCCTTTTTGTATAATTTACACGCTTTAAAAGATTTATTAAAATGGAAAAAAGAGCATGCCACAGCGCTTGAAGATTGGCTTGCAGTTATTGGTGAGTTTGAAATGCTGAACAGCTTTGCAAATCTATCGTATAACAACCCCGACTTTGTTTTCCCAACTTTGAACACGGATTTCAAAATTAGTTTTAATAACCTAAGTCATCCTTTGTTAAACAGCGCTACTAGAGTAGGGAATGAGGTCCAGTTTTACCCACAGTCCTTTATGATCTTGACAGGGTCAAACATGTCAGGTAAAAGTACTTTTTTACGTAGTTTGGGTATTAATATGGTTTTAGCGGGAGCAGGATCAGTAGTGTGTGCTGCTGCAGCAACAGTACATCCTTTGCCGGTTTTGGTATCCATGCGACTTTCGGATTCCTTGTCTGATAGCGAATCCTATTTCTTTGCCGAGATTAAGCGCTTAAAGCAAATAATGAATGCGTTAGAAGTTCAACCAGCTTTTGTACTATTAGATGAGATATTACGCGGAACCAATTCAGATGATAAGCGAAACGGAACCATAGAAGTGGTGAAAAAAGTAATTGCTAATAAAGCAATAGGAGTTATTGCAACACATGATATCGAGGTTTGCTTGACTACTAATGCGTTTCCTGCGATCTTAACTAATAAATGTTTTGAGGTCGAAATAGTCAATGACGAATTGCACTTTGACTACCAACTTCGTGATGGGATTTGTAAAAATAAAAGTGCTACCTTCTTGATGACGAAGATGGGCGTGATTTAGTTTTATTTTTTAAAAAGTGTACTAGAAATCATCATGGGCAGATCTCGTGGAGTTCTAATAGAAGTCAATAAAAAAAAACCGTCTAGTTATAAAACTGGACGGTTTTTTTAAATATAAAAATGGTTTGGTTAATAGCGGAATTGCTTTACAATGATACTACTTATAAGTTAATAATCAAAAAACTAATCCAACAAAAGGATAATTTTTTGTTAACTATTTAACATAACTGGCATTACTAACATCGTAACTGTTTCTCCTTCTTCTAGACCATCAACGGGTGTTAAAATTCCGGCGCGGTTAGGTAATGACATTTCTAACATAATCATATCGGATTGTAAGTTTGTCAACATTTCAGTTAAGAAACGAGAGTTGTAACCTATTTGCATATCATCTCCTTGGTAATCACACGTCAATCTTTCCTCAGCTTTATTAGAGTAATCAATATCTTCGGCAGAAACATTTAATTCAGCACCTGCAATTTTTAAACGAATTTGGTGTGTAGTTTTGTTAGAGAAAATCGCAACACGACGAACAGAACTCAAAAATTGAGAACGATCAATCATTAGTTTGTTTGGATTTTCTTTTGGAATAACCGCTTCATAGTTTGGATATTTTCCATCGATCAAGCGACACATTAAAATATAATTATCAAAAGAAAAAGTAGCGTTTGAATCATTGTATTCAATTTTAACCTCTGCATCAGATGTACCTAGGATACTTTTTAAAATGGTCAAAGGCTTTTTAGGCATAATAAAATCAGCAACTTCTGAAGCTTTAACATCAGTTCGAGCATACTTTACTAATTTATGAGCATCTGTAGCAACAAAGGTTAATCCTTCTGGAGAAAATTGAAAAAATACCCCAGACATTACAGGACGTAAATCATCATTACCAGCAGCAAAAATGGTTTTGCTTATAGCAGTAGCTAATACATCAGCAGGTACCAAAGTTACAGACGGCTCTTCAAGATTAACAGCTTTAGGAAATTCTTCTCCAGGAGCGTACGCAAGAGCATACTTTCCAGAATTAGAACTAATTTCGATTGTACTATTTTCTTCTACTGTAAAAGTTAATGGCTGCTCAGGAAACGTCTTTAAAATTTCCAAAAGTAATTTTGCAGGAACAGCAACACTACCTTTACTCGTTGAATCGATAGCCAAATTAGCTGACATTGTGGTCTCTAAGTCGGATGCCGAAACAGTTAATTCGTTTTGGTCTAATTCAAATAAGAAGTTATCTAAAATTGGTAACGTATTGTTACTATTAATAACACTACCTAAAACTTGCAATTGTTTTAATAAGTACGAGCTCGATACTATAAATTTCATCTGTTTTATTTTATTTTTTTGGTATTTCTTTTAGTTTTATTCGCTAAAGCTAATACATTGTACAAATATATCGTAAACTATGCTACGATTATAAATTTTTTATTAACATCTATCTTGTATATCTTCTTTTTCTAATGAAGGTAAATAAGAAACCAAAAACTGCTAAAACCACAATTGGTAATCCGATGGTAAGCATTTGGGTAAAGCTATAGGTTTCATATACTTTTTCTTTATCCAAAAGTGGCAAATCGAGTTCTTTAGAGCGAATGTTTATTAATCCGGTATCATCCAAGAGGTAATTGACGCAATTCAGTAAGAAATCTTTGTTGTCATATAAGTTTCCGGATCGCTGATCGTAACCAAGCTCAACAGGTTGAAAGTCCTTATCTACTTGATTTTTAATTATGTCTCCATCAGAAATAACGATCATTTTGTTAGGCACTCCTTTAGTAGTGTATGCTTTTTCGTCGAAAGCAAGGACTCTGTTCTCAAACATAGACTTAAAGCTTCCTTCTAATAATACAGCCATAGGCAAGTTACCACTATTAATATAATGATTAGGACTCGTTTCTTCGGCTACTATATTAAGGTTGACTTCAACTGGCGTACCTATTTTTTTCGAATATTTAGACGATTGCAAAAGCACCGTTTTCTTAATTCCGTTTTTCAACGTATCAATCGGATTGGCAAAGTCAAATTTGATGCCGCCCAGTTTTTTTACAATAGGATGGGTACTTTCGGGATAGACTTGCGGCGCAAATTTCCAATTAAACGCTTGGTACTGTGTAGCACTGCCGCGTTCACCGGTAGCGAGCTTAATAGGACTTCCTTGTTCGTCTTTAATTATATCAGGATTGATTCTAAACCCGTATTTAAAGAACATATCATTAAGATTTAAATCCCTAGGAAAAGCTAAAGTAGCACCATTCGAATTGTAAAGACTATCCATTTCAACAGCCACTTGATCCACCAACCACATGGTTTTTCCGCCATTCATGATGTATTGATCTAAAACTTGTTTTTCGGATTCCGAAAACCCTTCTGTTGGTTTCGCTATGATGGCTAAATCGTATTTTTGTAAAGCTTCTAAACTACCATTTGGATTTTTTGCAACGGAGTCCAAGGTAAAAGGACCAATATGGTAACTCTCGCGTACTTGTAAAAGGAATTTTGCGATGTAAATATCTTTTAATTCGCCGTTCCCTTTGATGATTGCTATACTTTTTTGCTTGTCTTTGGTAATTTTATTGATGGCATCAGCAATCGAGTATTCTAAGTGTTGGACAGAACCAATTACTTTTTCGGTAGTAGAAGCTCCCATGATGTTTTTTAACAATGGAATTGTCACCTCTTTATTGTTGTAAACAGCCATAGCCCAAGGAAAAACCATCGCTTGCGATTGCTTTCCTTTGTCGTCAACGGTTATGTTCACAGGCGTCATTCCTTTCATGTACAAGGCTTTCACATTTTCTTCGCTGTGCTCTTCGTCTTCCATAGGATCTACGAATTCAAAAGCAATATCCGAATTATAAGCCTGAAACTCTTCTAATAATTGCTTTGTTTCCTGCTGCAAACGGGTGAATTCAGGTGGTAAATCACCCTGCATATAAATTTTTATGGCAAGCGGTTCCTTAACTTGTTTTATAATACCAAGCGAAGTAGGAGATAAGGTGTACCTTTTATCCTTGGTTAAATCAAAACGATAGAAAAAGGCATTTCCAAGAATATTGATAACAATAAGAATCGCAACAATTAGAACGACACTCTTTAGATTTTTAGATTGAGTAGGCACCATTACAATTTAAAGGATTTAAGTTTAAAAACAGTGAGCGATAAAAACAGTACAGTGCAACTTACAAAGTACAGCAGGTCTCTCGTATCGATAACGCCTCGACCCATACTTTTAAAATGATCTTGCATTCCTAAAGCACTAATTAACGATGAAAAACTAGGAGCAAGGCTAGCCAATCCCTCAAAACCAAAGTAGAAAACAAAACAAATAAATACCGACAAAATGAAAGCTACAATTTGGTTTTCAGATAAGGTCGAAGTAAATATACCAATGGAGCAGTAGGCAGCGATTAGAAATACAAGCCCAAAATACGATCCTAACGTGCTTCCCATATCGATGTTACCAATTGGAGATCCTAAGGTGTAAATCGCCCAAACATAGATAACGGTAGGGATAATTGCTAAAATGATAAGCAATACCGCTCCAAAAAACTTACCGCTAACTATTTGCCACACGCTTAAGGGTTTAGTCAGTAATAATTCAAGTGTTCCTTGTTTCTTTTCGTCTGAAAAACTGCGCATGGTTACTGCTGGAATCAAGAATAATAGGATCCAAGGTGCTAAGGTGAAAAAAGGCGATAAATCAGCAAAACCAGAATTCAAAATGTTAAAATCACCATCAAAAACCCATAAGAACAGGCCGTTGATGATTAAAAAAATGGCGATTACTAAATAACCTATTGGCGAACCAAAAAAGGAATTAATTTCTCTTAAAACGATTGCTTTCATTGTAGTGTATTTGTTTTTAGGCTAGCGAAGCTAATTTATCTACGCTCCAAGCTTGTGGCTTATCATTGAATAATTTTTTGGTAAAACTCCAAACTTCATTGAAAAAAGCCGAGGTTCGATAGTTTTCCAAATCTTGTTCTGTTTCCCAATAGCTGTACGTGAAAAAAATATTTTTATTGTCTTTATCTTGGTACAATTCCAACAAGCGATTGCCTGCCGAAGACCGAATTTGATCTTTAATAATTTCAAAATTCTCCAAAAAAGCAGGAATGTTGTGCTCATGGAAACTCAATTTTACAATACGTATAAACATCTCTTTTGTTTTTTATTTGATTGAAGAAAAACGGAATGCTTCAAGCATAAGCTAAAGCTCCTTATTTTTAAATTCTATGGCAACTACATCTCTATATGTAAGTCCTAATAAACTAGACGCAGAGCCAAATTTGGAAGGGTTGCTTCTGAAAATAGCTATTTCAAGAAAGCCCGCTTCATTGAAAATAGCTAACTTTTCGCCTTCATAATACTTAATTGGATATTTCTCCGTGTTCGCGATGGCGGAGTAATTAGGCAAAATCGTTTTAATGTTTTTTGTCTGCATGATAATTTCGTACGGACGGCCTTTAGCAACCTCTAAAAACTGTTTTTTAGAAATATTAGTTACAGTATTCCCAAAATGGTCTACGTAAACCACATGACCTTTGAGCAGTGTATTATCGGAATTAACGACGGCTTTGAGCTCTGTTATTTCCTTTATCGACGGTATTTCCCTTCCTATCACATTTAGTAAACCGCCTTTGGCAATATGACAAGCTACCATCACGAAAACATCCAAGCCTGAGGCATCGGTAGGTAACCGATCGTGAATATTGATACTAACGATTTTTTGAGGGACAATCTTTTGCGAAAGCATACTTAAAATACCATTATCAGCCGCAATAAAGTACGAATCATTCCACTGCATGGCAATATGTTGATTTTCTTTATTCAGCTCCATATCAACACCTATTAAATGAACGGTTCCTTTTGGAAAACTACTGTAAGCCGCACTAATTATATAGCTGGCTTCAACCGTATTAAAAGGATCAATGTCATGCGAAAGGTCAACAATGGTCGCTTCTGGAAACTCAGATAGGATTTTCCCTTTCAATGCACCGACAAAGTGATCTTTCAAGCCATAATCGGTAGTAAGGGTAATTATTGACATAATATTGTTTATAACTAAAGGTGCTATCTAAAACTAATTTTCATTAAATTTGAGAAATGCAAAGCTAATAATAGTAAATTCAAAAAAGCAAAAAAGCAAAAACAAATTCAAAATAAAAACCAATTGTGTGGGCGCTAACAAAGCAAAATAATTGGCTTTTAACAAATCATTATTTTTAATATAAAACTACAACTTTTGAACGAAAGAATTATCGAGCTCATAGACATCGCTCCAAAAGAGTTTTGGGGTGCTCAAGACACTCATCTTGAAATGATTAAAAAATATTATCCAAAATTAAAAATAGTTGCCAGAGGGACAACTTTAAAAGCATTTGGAGAAAAAGAAATCTTAGACGAGTTCGAAAAACGTTTTCACAGGCTAATGGTCCATTTTTCAAGGTATAACAATATCGATAATAATGTCATCGAGCGTGTTATACTTGGAGATAGTCAAGACGAAAAAAGAATGTCACCTAATGATAAAATTTTAGTGCACGGTGTTGGTGGTAAAATTATCAAGGCGATGACTCCCAATCAGCAATTGCTTGTTGATACCATTAATAAAAACGATATGGTGTTTGCTGTAGGACCCGCCGGTACCGGTAAAACCTATACCGGAGTAGCGATGGCCGTAAAAGCACTAAAGGAAAAACAAGTGAAACGTATCATTTTGACTCGCCCTGCGGTAGAAGCAGGTGAGAATCTAGGTTTTTTACCGGGTGATATGAAAGAAAAATTAGACCCTTACATGCAACCCTTATACGATGCGTTGCGCGATATGTTGCCTAATGAAAAATTAGAAGACTATATTTTAAAAGGAATTATTCAAATTGCTCCTTTAGCGTTCATGCGGGGTCGAACGCTTGATAATGCTTTTGTGATTTTGGATGAAGCACAAAACACTACGCATTCGCAAATGAAAATGTTTTTGACGCGTATGGGAAAAAGTGCCAAATTCATGGTTACTGGTGATCCTGGACAAGTAGATTTGCCGCGCAGAACCATTTCAGGACTAAAAGAAGCCTTGTTAGTTTTAAAAGATGTGGAAGGTATTGGGATTATTTACCTAGATGATAAAGATATTGTCCGACACCGATTAGTTAAAAAAGTAATTGATGCATACAAGCAAATTGAAAATAACGATTAGAACCTTTGTTTGAAAAGCCATAGTTTAGAATAAAAGCGATGCGACCCCAATTGGGGTCGTATTTATGAAATAAAAAATCAAAATAAATAAGTATTGAAGAACGTAATTATAACAGGCGCATCAGGTGGAATAGGTAAGGAGTTAGCGTTGCATTTTGCTAAAAATAACTGGAATGTTATCGCTACCATGATTTGCTTGGAACAAGGAAAAGAACTTCAAAATATTGAAAATATAAAATATTACATACTCGATGTAACTAGTACGGATAGTGTAAATGCGGCCAAAACTGTCATATTGCAGGACTATAAAACAATAGATTTAGTGATTAATAATGCTGGAGTTGGCTACCGAAGTTTTGTCGAACTAGCCGAAGATGACGAAATAGACAAAATTGTAAATGTAAATTGGTTGGGAGTGGTAAAAGTATGCCGCGCTTTTATTCCGGTTTTTCGATTGCAAAATAACGGGCACTTTATCAATATTTCTTCTATAGCTGGATTGGTCAATTTGCCATTAGGTAGCTTTTATCATGCTACAAAGCACGCTGTGGAAAGCTTTTCGGAATGTTTGGCTTATGAAGTCAAGGATTTTAATATCGCGATCTCGACGGTTCAATTTGGAAATACACCTTCTAATTTTCAAAAAAATGTAACTCGATCGGAACAATCTTCGATTGCTTCTTACAACTCCTTAATGACTACTATTAATGAGGTTGTTGAGCGAAAGACCAAGAAAAACAAGGACTTAAAGCCTAAAATTAGTAGTGAAATATTAAAAATTGCCGAAAACCCAAAACCAAAATTCAAACGTTATACAATTGGGTTTGATGCAACTTTGCTATCATTTTTAAGAGGCCTATTAGGATATCGTCTTTTTGGACGATTAATTGAACGCTTTGTCTTTAAGTAAAATGGGGTAGATAAACGAGCTAGGATATTTGTTTTTTTGCTTCTTGAGCAGAATAACAATAAATTTGAGGAACTAATTAAGGATGTTAAAATAATGAAGCAGGAGATAAAAGTAATTATAAGCGATTTAGACGGTACGCTATTAAATCCCAATCATGAAATTGGTACCTACACAAGATCGGTTTTTCAGGAACTGTACCAACAAGGTTATTTGATAGTTATCGCAACGGGTAGACACCACCTAGATGCTATGCCTATTGTCGATACGCTAGGTTTTCCAACTTATTTAGTGACTTCAAATGGCGCTAGAATTCATGCTCCCAACCGCGAGTTACTGTACGCTAAAAATATTGATTCTGATGTGATAAAAGCAATTCTGTCGGTTGAGCGTAATGCTGAAATCACTACAGTTTTGTTCAAGGAGGAAGTGTGGCAAACAAGCAAGGACAATCCTAAAATCAATAGTTTTCAAACTAAAATGAATTATGTTCCGGAAATTGTCGATTTTGATCTATTGAAGGATTACTCAGGAATAAAATTATTTTTCACTCATGACAAGCACAGTGTATTAGTAGAACTTCGGGACCGAATCGCAACAAAGTATCCCCAGCATTTTAACCATGCTTTTAGTTTACCACATTGCTTAGAATTCATGCACAAATCAGTAGATAAGAGCGTTGCCATACAGGCAATTTTAGAGAAAGAGAGTTTTACTTTGCAACAAGCGATTTCATTTGGAGATGGATACAATGACGAAGAAATGCTAAAAGCAACAGCGAAAGGACTTTTAATGGGGAATGCACCTGAGAGTTTAAAAACTAAATTATCACATTTAGAAACTATTGAACCTAATAGTGAAGATGGAGTAGCTAAGTATTTAGAATTAAATTTTTTAACTAATAGAAATAAGTACAAAACAACCAATATTTAATCATTAAAAAAGACTACCAATACTATGAAAAAAAACATACTAGTACTATTGTTTCTGACTTGTAGCTTCGCTGTGCAAAGTCAAAAGTTGCAATTAGAGGAAATCATGAAAGGAGATGGTTTCATCGGAAATCAACCAACTAATCAAAGATGGTCTTTGGACGGTCAAAAAATTTATTTTGATTGGAATCCAAAAAACGAAATCGGTTCGAGTACCTATTTTGTTGATAAAAGCAATAAAAAACCACAATTAGCGTCCGCTAAAGAAGCTGCATTTTCAAAATTAAATTTTGTTAAGAAGCCTGGTTCTAACTTAGCCTATTATGTAAGTAAAGGTGCTTTATATAGCTATGCAATCAAAGAAAACCGAATTAAAAAACTCATTCAACAAAGTAGTGCAATCTCTAATTTGCAACTGGCTCACGAAGACGGTGTTTTGTTTTTTGAACAAGAGGACAACATGATGAAGTTCAATACTGTCAACGGAACTTTGGTACAATTATCTAATTTTAAAAGTGGTAAAGCACCAAAAGAAGATACTGAAGCCGATTCCTTTTTGAAAACCCAACAAAAAGAACTTTTCCTTTTCGTAAGAGATCAAGAAGCTAGTAAAAAATGGTACAAAGAGAAATCAGAAGAGCTAAAATCGGATTTTCCCAAAGAATATTTTTATGGTAAAAACAGCATACAAGGCCTGAAAGCAAACCCAAATGGGAATTATTTAACTTTCAATGCCGCTGAGCCTACTGATTTAAAAAGTGAGAAAATGGAGGTTTTCATCACTTCTGACGGTTACAACAAGTCGCCTGATACGAAGAGAAAAGTTTCTGTAGACAACCTGACACCTATTAAGTTTGGTGTGTATTCGATAATAAAAGATTCGGTTTATTACATGAATTTCTCAAAACTAAGTCACCTAAAAGATACTCCTGAATACTATAAACTGTATGATAATTTAAAAGATAAAGAAAAGACAGAAAGACTTATTTATGTACAAGAACCAACCTATAATGATAACGGTTCACTAGCTGTAACAGAAATCAGAAGCCAAGACAACAAAGACCGTTGGATTGTAAAGTTAAATTTGGCAGAAGGTACCTTCGAAGAAATCGATTATCAGCATGACGAAGCATGGATCGGTGGACCAGGCATTCCTTCTTACACTTACAGTTCGGGAACTTTAGGTTTTTTGGGAGATAACAACACGATTTACTATCAATCTGAGGCTTCTGGATATTCGCATTTGTACATTTATAATCTTAATTCTAAGAAAAAACAGCAACTGACTAAGGGCAATTGGGAAGTGCGTGATGTTATTTTGGCGAAAGACAAAAAATCTTTCTATTTAACAACAACGACTATTCATCCCGGAAATCGAAATTTTTATAAATTGGCTGTAGCCGATGCTAAACTACAACCGATATTAGCAAAAGACGGTGCCTATGAAACCAGCTTGTCTCCTGATGAGACTAAATTAGTATTCCGCTATTCTTATAAAAACAAACCTTGGGAATTATTTGTGGCGGACAACAAAACGAATCCTGTTCAAGAACAAATTACTTTTTCGACAACTCCTGAATTTAATGCCTATCCTTGGCGCAGCCCTGACGTAATCAGTTTTAAAGCGCAAGATGGTACTATGGTCAATGCTCGATTGTATAAGCCCGAAAGCAGCAATGCCAATAAAGCGGCAGTTATTTTTGTACACGGAGCTGGTTATTTGCAAAACGCACACAATTACTGGAGTACCTACCACAGAGAATATATGTTTCATAATTTGCTAACCGATGCGGGTTATACGGTTTTAGATATTGATTACCGCGGTAGTGACGGTTATGGTAGAGATTTTAGAACTGGGATTTACCGTTTTATGGGCGGAAAAGATTTATCAGATCAAATTGATGGTAAAAAATATTTAGTAGACAATCTAAATATTGATGCTGGTAGAGTAGGGATTTACGGTGGATCGTACGGTGGTTTTATTACCCTAATGGGAATGTTAACCACTCCAGGAGAATTCAAAGCGGGAGCGGCGTTACGATCAGTAACGGATTGGGCGCATTACAACCATGGATATACTGGGAATATTTTAAATTTCCCAGAAACGGATCCTTTGGCCTACAAAAAAAGTTCCCCTATTTATTTTGCAGATAACTTGAAGGGTGAGTTGCTTATGTTGCACGGAATGGTTGATAATAATGTGGAATATAAAGACATTGTGCGCCTTTCGCAGCGTTTCATTGAACTTGGAAAGAAAAACTGGACTTTGGCCTCTTTCCCAGTTGAAGCACACGGATTCAAAGAAACCTATTCTTGGGTAGATGAATACAGCCGAATTTTAAATTTATTCAATAACTCCCTATTGCAAAAATAGTTAAAAGCAACGCAGAAAAAGGAAGTTAGTATTTTGCGTATCTTTACTAAAAACCTACTTTTGCCAAAACAATAACACACAACAATGAATACAATTACAACTACTAATTTTACATTTCCTGAACAAAAATCGGTTTACCGTGGTAAAGTCAGAGAAGTTTACAATATCAATGACGAATTATTGGTCATGGTGGCTACAGACAGGCTTTCGGCTTTTGATGTGGTTTTACCAAAAGGGATTCCGTATAAAGGTCAAATTCTGAATCAAATTGCAACTAAATTCATGGAATTAACAGCCGATATCGTCCCGAATTGGCTCATTGCAACTCCTGATCCCAACGTTGCTGTAGGTCATTTGTGTGATCCTTTTAAAGTCGAAATGGTTATTAGAGGCTATTTATCAGGTCATGCCGCAAGGGAGTACGCTCAAGGCAAAAGAACGATTTGTGGTGTAACAATGGCTGAAGGGCTGAAGGAGAACGATAAATTTCCGGAGCCAATTATTACGCCAACGACCAAAGCAGACAATGGAGAACATGATGCGGATATTTCGAGAGAAGCAATTTTATCTAACGGAATAGTTACCGAAGAAGATTACCTTGTTCTTGAAAAATACACACGCGCCTTGTATCAAAGAGGAACAGAGATTGCGGCTAGTAGAGGTTTGATTTTAGTGGACACCAAATATGAATTTGGTAAAACAAAAGACGGTAAAATCGTTTTAATCGATGAAATTCACACACCGGATTCGTCTCGTTATTTTTACGCAGAAGGCTATCAAGAGCGACAAGATAAAGGCGAAGAACAAAAGCAATTATCTAAAGAATTTGTTCGTCGTTGGTTGATTGAAAATGGTTTTCAAGGACAGGACGGACAAGCAATTCCGGAGATGACTGAGGCGTATATTGAGTCGGTTTCAGAAAGATACATTGAATTATATGAAAATATTCTAGGTGAAAAATTTGTAAAAGCCGATATTGATAATATTGATGATCGCATTAATGGCAATGTTGTAGCTTATTTAGCTTCAAAATAGAAAGTCATTTCAAATGATAAGTAAAGCCGCAATTTTTAAAAATTGCGGCTGTTTTATTTGTTGTAATTTGACAGCTTTTAGAGCGCCACGCTTTCAATGATAATAAGCTCATTGTGTTGTTCCACTCGGGGTAACGTTCGCATGCTAAAATGAGGCTCCTTAAAATCAGCCAAGTATTTTTTGTTGCGAAGACTACTAGGCTCATCCAGAATCATGGTATTAAAAAGAACAAATCCCTTTTGCTTGAGCAAAAAGCAAATTCGTTTCGTAAAGAAGGATTCAAATAAAAAGGCAGGCATTGTTGTATCTTGAAAAATATCAATTAGAATTAAATCATATTTTTTAGTTGTTTTCAGCACAAACTCAAAAGCATCATCTATAATAATTTGAAGATTCGGAATCTCATTTAGTTTAAAATGCGCATTGGCAAGGGTAATAATTTCGGCATCGATTTCAACACCCGTTATTGCTCCTGTAAACTTAATATCTTCAACTAGCGTTTTTATAACACTACCTCCAGCCACACCTAGAACGAGTATTTCGTTCATTTGTTTGATTTTTTCAAAGCCAATATGTTGCAAGCCATATTTTAAAATACGTTGTAAACTTCCGTACGAATAATTGGTATTTGCTGAATCTAAAACTAATTCGCCATTAGCCCAAGTCACTTCAAGTGTCTTGCTAATAGCTGATTTAGTGCTATATATGTTTATTGGTAAAAAATAACTTCCTATTTTTTTTAGCATAGAATCAGATTTATTGAAAAATAAGGTTTAAATTATATATTTTGCATCAAAATTGCAAATATGAAGAAGCTTATCTACAAATTTATTTTCTTTAGACTCATGGGCTGGAAAATTGTTGGCAGCATTGATCCCGCTTTGAAAAAATGTGTGATGATGGTCATGCCACATACCAGTGCTCACGATTTTTACTTAGGTATTTTCACAAGGGGAATTACGGGCTTAGAAATGAATTTTGTAGGCAAAAAAGAATTATTTCGTTTTCCACTGCGTTCGTACTTCAAGTACATGGGAGGAGAACCCTTAGATCGATCCGGCGGTTTAAACAAAGTAGACGCTATCGCTGCCATTTTTGATAAAAAAGAAACATTCAGGTTGGCGGTAGCTCCTGAAGGAACCAGAGACAAAGTAAGTACGCTTAAGACAGGTTTTTATTACATAGCTTTAAAAGCTAATGTTCCTATTGTTCCCGTAGCCTTTGATTTTGGTAAAAAAGAAGTAAATCTAGGACGTCCTATCGCTCCAACAGGTGACCTTGAAAACGATATGGCGGCACTTTTAGAACATTATAGAGGTGTGGTTGGTAAAATTCCAGAGAAAAGCTATTGGGTCCCTGAAAAATAAAAACTTATTATATTTCAGGTTTTTTAAAGTATTAAAAGTAGCTTGTATCATCGAATGTAATATACCCTCCGTAAAAGTAGCAAGTCCATTTAAGGAACATAACTTTTAAAAGTTCCATTTTTATAGAAGATTACAATCTTTTCGATTTCATTTTTTTCATTGTTGGCAGTAGGAAATGAATTTGCAATGGCTGCTGTTTCAATTTCTGCTATTGAAGCAGTACTTTTTTCTGATGGAGTTTCGCTAAATAAATTTCCTATCTCATTTTTGTCCGTTGCAACCGTTGGAGTAGCGGGAGCTAATTTCTCAGGAGTGGTTTCTTCATTTTTAGGAAAGTTTCCTTTTCCATTCAAAATCCAATACAAATCTACATCAGGAAAAACATCTAAAATTTTCAGAATAAAATCAAGACTTGGCTTATTTCTACCAGAAAGTAGGTGAGACAAGCTAGAGCGTTGTACGCCAATTTTGTCGGCAAAACCAGAGGCATTTAAACTGTAGTAGTCTAAGATAATCTCTAAACGTTTTATGAAATCTTCTGTGTTTACCATTGTAAATTAAGTTTTTATTCCAACTGTTACAAATGTAATTAAAAAAGTCTGAAACTACTATATTACAATTGTAAATTATTAAAGTAGGGAATAAAAACAATAAGTAATGGTTAATATAACTTATCATAAAGTATTGATTAGTAAATATATAGTACTTAACAATAAAATAGGTAACAATTGTATACGAGCTATTGTACTTAGTTTACTTTAAACCTAGAAATAGTGTTTACATTTCTAAAATATCGATATTTTTTACTGTTTACATTTGTAAATATAAAGATGTTTACTTTTGTAAATTAATAATTAAATATGAATTTCGAAGCATTATTCACTGACAACAAGGACCAATCTATTAGCGGGAGATACGTAACTTTAGATTCAATTGAGCCTATTTTAAAACGATTAAATACCAACAATCAGCTTTCCATTATAGGAAAATCGGTTTTGGGCAAACCTATTTATAAATACCTCATTGGGACAGGAAATATAAAAATACTACTATGGTCTCAAATGCATGGAAATGAAAGCACTACTACGAAAGCCTTGTTTGATTTCTTGAATTTGCTGCACTCTAAATCGGATTTAGCTACCAAACTGCTAGACCGTTTTTCTTTTTGTTGCATTCCGATGCTAAATCCAGATGGTTCGGAACTGTATACTAGAGAAAATGCCAATAAAGTAGATTTGAACCGAGATTCTCAGGATCTTACACAACCCGAAAGCAGGGTTTTACAAGCTGAATACAATTCGTTTAATCCAGATTATTGCTATAATTTACATGATCAGCGCACCATTTTTGGAGTTAGTGATACTGGGAAACCTGCAACACTATCGTTTTTAGCCCCTTCCTATAATGCCGACCGTGAGGTAAATACATCACGTTTAAAAGCAATTAACGTAATAGTGGCGATTAATAAGGTGCTACAAGAGTTAATTCCAGGTCAAATAGGACGTTTTGATGATTCTTTTAATATTAATTGTATTGGTGATACTTTTCAGTATTTGGGAACGCCTACTATTTTATTTGAGGCAGGACATTTGCAGGATGATTATCAGCGAGAGGAAACAAGGAAATATGCATTTGTCGCATTGATTTCGAGTTTTCTAGCAATTTACGAAAACGATATAGTTGTTAATAGAATTGACGAATATTTGAATATTCCTCAAAATAAAGCTGTTTTTTATGATTTTATGTATAAAAAGGTTAGGATTAATTATGATGGTATCGAAAAAATAACGAATTTTGCATTGCAGTATAAGGAAGAGTTAATTGAGAATATGATTACTTTTAACGCTTATTTTGTAGAAATTGGTGATTTAGAAGGTTACTACGGTCATTATGTGTATGATGCGAACGAAGCGTTGTATTCAGATGATGAAGATGGTTTTCCGAAATTAGGTCAAAAAGCCAATTTTTATTTAAATAAAAGTATAAAAATTGTTAATGGTTTAATAATAAAGTAATTTTTTTGATAGCTTTGCCTTTTTTATGTATATTTTTATACTGCAACACAACTAAATAATAATGTTAATTAATGAAATATGAGTAAGTTCCGTTTAGATGAAGTAGATCACCAAATTTTAGATATGTTGATTGATAATACGAGAGTTCCTTTTACAGATATTGCAAAAAAACTGCTAATCTCTGCTGGTACCGTACACGTTAGGGTAAAAAAAATGGAGGATGCTGGGATTATTATGGGATCTTCATTAGTTCTTGACTATGATAAATTAGGTTATTCTTTCATCGCTTATGTTGGTGTTTTTCTAAACAACACATCTCAAACTAAGTTTGTTTTACAACGTATTAACGAAATACCATTTGTAACGGTGGCTTCTGTGACAACAGGAAAATTTAATATTTTCTGTAAAATTAGAGCCAAAGATACCAAGCATGCTAAAGACGTAATCTTTATGATTGATGATATTGAAGGTGTTTATAGAACTGAAACTATGATTTCTCTTGAGGAAAGCATTAACGATAAAAAGCGTTTGATGCACACGATCTTTAAAAACATGTAATTTACTTGAATGCTATATTTGTGTAATATAACCTCAAGTTAGTTCTTGAGGTTATTTTTTTACACCTATTTTAACGACCACTAACCAACTACAACACCTCATGTATACTTTACCTAAAATCCAACGTTTTAATGAAAACGTGCTCTCTAAATACAATATTTACAACAGTGTATTTATTACGCTACCTTTTGATTCTATTGATAATACAGGGGTTTTACTTCCTTTATTTACAGAAGTTTGTGAAAAAGGATTCAAGCGATCACAGACGCCAAAAGAAATTATGGATTATTTTTCCAAAAAATACTTGCAGTCTGATGATGAGAAGGATAAAATAGATTTGATGTTTCGTTTTATTCAATATATCGAACGCCAAATTGTTTTATTTGATGCCGTTGAAGATGCTGCTTTTCCAATTGTAAACAATATGGAAGGTCGTGGTTCGTTGCGCGATATAAAAGAAAAAGCCGAAGCGAAAGGGAAAAAGGCAGAACTTATTGCGTTTTTAGAAGATTTTAATGTCAGAACAGTGCTTACGGCACATCCTACTCAATTTTATCCTGGGTCTGTTTTAGGAATTATAAACGATTTAACTGATGCTATTCGCGGAAATAATTTATTGAATATCAAGGAACTTTTAGCCCAGCTAGGGAAGACACCTTTTATAAAGAATGAGAAACCCAATCCCTTTGATGAAGCTGTAAGTTTAATTTGGTACCTCGAAAATGTTTTTTACCATACTTCAGGTGATATGGTTCATTACTTGCAGAAAAACGTGTTTCAAGGTGAATCGATTCAGAATGCATTGATCAAATTAGGTTTTTGGCCAGGTGGAGATCGAGACGGAAATCCTTTCGTGACAACCGAGATAACATTGAAAGTAGCGGAGCGTTTGAGAACTTCCATTTTAAAGTGTTATTATATAGAAATACGAAATTTAAAAAGAAAGCTAACTTTCTATAATGTAGATGTTTTAATTACAGAACTTGAACACAAACTTTACCGTTCCGTGTTTTATTCAAAAGGTGATATTTTTATTACTTTAGAAGAATTTAAGGCGCAATTAAATAAGATTAAAACCATTGTTGTAACACAGCATCAATCTCTTTATTTGGATCAATTGGAAGCTTTAATTATTAAAGTAAATCTATTTGGTTTCCATTTTGCTTCTTTGGATATTCGTCAAAACAGTAAAATTCATGATCAAGTTTTCAAAGATATTTTTGATTTTTATGTAAATGCCGCGGTTCCCGTTTTTCCATCAAACTATTACGAGTTGACTGAAACCGAAAAATTTGAGGTTCTTGCTACGGTTTCGGGTAAGTTAGATGCTGCTAATTTCTCTAATGAAATTACAAAATCTACTATTGAATCCATTCAATCCATCAAGATAATACAAGAAAACAATGGTGAACTTGGCGCCAATAGATATATCATAAGCAATAATGAAAGTGCTTTAAATGTAATGGAGACTTTTGCTATGATTCGTCTATGCGATTGGGAAACTCCTACTGTTGATGTGGTGCCGTTATTTGAATCCGTTGATGATTTGATGAACGCACATACCATTATGGAGCAATTGTATACGAACCAAGCGTATTTTAATCATTTAAAGGCAAGAGAAATGAAGCAAACTATTATGTTAGGTTTCTCTGACGGAACTAAGGATGGTGGTTACCTAATGGCGAATTGGAGTATATACAAGGCCAAAGAGGAATTAACGGCAATTTCTAGAAAATATGGCGTTAAAGTTATCTTTTTTGACGGACGCGGTGGACCACCAGCACGTGGAGGAGGAAAAACACATAAGTTTTATGCCTCTTTAGGTCCGAAAATTGAAAATAACGAAATCCAAATAACGGTTCAAGGGCAAACCATTAGTTCTAATTTTGGAACAGTTGATTCCTGTCGATACAATTTAGAAAATTTACTAAGCGCAGGAGTAACGAATCAGGTATTTAGTAAAGAACAAAATAAAATGTCTAGCGCCAATAAAGAGGTATTGGATCAATTGGCTAATTTAGGGTATACGAAGTACTTAAGTTTTAAAAATCATCCTAAATTTATTCCTTATTTAGAAAAGATGAGTACCTTAAAATACTACGCTAAAACAAATATTGGTAGTCGTCCATCCAAAAGGAGTAAGTCGGACCAACTTGATTTCAAAGATTTAAGAGCGATCCCATTTGTAGGTTCTTGGAGTCAGTTGAAACAAAATGTCCCTGGTTTCTTTGGTGTTGGTTCTGCTTTAAAGCATTTTGAAGAAATGGACCAATGGCATAAAGCACAAGAGTTGTATGATAGTTCGATGTTCTTTAAAACGTTACTTGAAAACAGTATGATGTCGATGGCAAAGTCCTTTTTTCCGTTAACGGCCTACATGAAAAATGATCCCGAATTTGGTGAGTTTTGGCAAATAATATATGATGAGTTCTTAGAAACGAAGCGACTTTTATTGAAAATAGCAGGTCATAAAGAGTTGATGGAAAACTATCCTGATGGTATAGCTTCTATTCAAATAAGAGAACGTATTGTATTGCCATTGTTGACAATACAACAATATGCTTTATTACGAATAAATGAACTTAATAAAGAAGCAGTAGTAAATGACGAACTTATAAAAGTTTACGAAAAAATTGTTACACGCTCCCTTTTTGGAAATACAAATGCAAGCAGAAACTCAGCCTAAAAATATAATATGACTACAACTGAAATAAAAAATACCGAATACGCTCCTTATTATTCCACTTATATTGAGAAAGCGAAAAATGCAGATATGCTGGAAGAATTAGAGATTTGTCTTCACGAATTTATAAAATTCGTACAAAACATCCCAATGGATAAATTTGACTATCGTTACGCCGAAGGAAAATGGACTATCAAAGAAATCATTCAGCACATCATTGATACAGAGCGTATTTTTAGTTATCGCGCATTGCGAATTTCTAGAAATGACACTACTTCTTTACCTGGCTTCGATGAAAACGAATATGTAGTGAATACAGATGCTGATAGCAGACACTTACAAAGTTTACTAACTGAATTGTCTATTGTACGTCAAAGTACCTTGGCGCTTTTTAAAAGTTTTTCAAGTGCGCAACTAGAGCGTTTAGGCGTGGCTTCAAATACTACTATATCAGTTCGCGCCATTGGTTTTATCTTGATTGGACATCAAAAACATCACCAACAAATATTCGAAGAGCGTTATTTGTAAGTTACTTTAAGCCGCTTGACCAAAGCGCTAACTTAGTTTCAAAATGCATTGTGTTGGCGGGACTCGTAGAAGGCAGTACATAATAAGTGATGCCTTCTAATTGTCCATATTTTTTATAAAAATAGCGGTGGCTTTCTTTACCATTAAAAAGGAGGGTAGTAATCTTTTTATAGTGTTGGAACAAGGTATGAAAATCATTTTCAGTTTGATTTTTGATAGCTATGTCCAAGCTTCCTTGGCGGTCGCAATTTTCAAGAACATCCCAAAGTCCTATATTTTTGGACTGCAGCACGCTTATTTTATCCTTGTACTCTATAGGTTCGGTAGTGATGTCAAAATGCGCGTAAATTATTTTCCAAAAATGATTTCTTGGATTTCCGTAATACTGTTGCTTTTTTAATGAGGCCACGCCAGGGATAGTTCCTAAAATTAGGATCTGGGTATTTTCGTTTACTATAGCTTCAAATGATTGTATCATGTATTTACAATGTCGCTTTTTCTTTTTCGATAAAAGCTAATGCTAATCTTATTTTGTCATAACTCAACTTTTCCTCTAGATAATCATAATAGGGCTTCAAAGTTGTGGCGTTTTCTAACGTGATTTGAGTTTGCCTAATCAAAGCGATGTCAGCTTCTGAAATAAAGCTTGATAAATCATCAATTGCTCCATCTACATAAAGTTTAGCAATATGAGAAATAACGGTACTAAGTCCTAGCTTTCGTTTGGTTGCAATTTCATCAATAGGTAATCCACTATTGTACAGTTGTAGTGTTTCTTTGTAAGTACTAGCCTCTTTTTTCTGTTTTATAACTTTAGTTTTTTGGAATTCAATAATAGCGTTGATAAAAGGTTGTCCGTATTTTTCGAGTTTTACCTTTCCAACACCATCGATTGTAATCAATTCTTCCTCGCTCATTGGACGGTTGGTTTCCATTTGGCGTAAAGCCGCATCACTAAAAATCACATAAGCCGGCACTTCTTCTTTCTTTGAGATTTCGTATCGTAACTTTCTTAAGGTTTCAAAAAGAGAATTTGCTGTTGGTTTACTTTTTACACTTTTCTCCTCACTTTTTTCAAACGATGCTTTTTGTACCGATGTTAATTGTACTTTTTCGCCGTTAAACAATACTTTTTGAGCAAATGGAGTCAGTCTAATTTTGTTTTGTTGGTGAAAGGCAATCTCACAGTATCCCAAATTAATCAACTGAATCAGGTATTGATTCCAATCAAACCAGGATAAATCTTGACCTACGCCATATGTTTTCAAATTTTGGTATTCCTTCTCGTAAATATAGGCGTTTTTGGATCCTCTTAGAAAATCTACAATAACGGGAAGGGGTTCTGATTCTTGCAATCGGCTTATTGCTGACAATGCATTTTGCGCGACAATCGTACCATCGAAGAAAGCAGGCGGATTTTTGCAAATATCGCAATTGCCACAATTGTCAGTTATAAGTTCCCCAAAATAGGAAAGTAGAATTTTTCTGCGGCAGCTTAACGCATCTGCATACTGTTTCATTCGTTCCAGTTTGGCTAATTGTACATCAGCGTTTAGTCCTTGTGAAGCAAATTTTTGCAACTGAATTAAATCGCCATAACTTTCAAAAAGCAAGGTTTCTGAAGGCAAGCCATCTCTTCCTGCGCGACCAATTTCTTGGTAGTAGCCTTCAATATTTTTCGGCAAATTGTAATGAATCACCCAACGGACATTCGATTTATCAATTCCCATTCCAAATGCAATAGTTGCACAAACAACTTGGCAATCATCATTAATGAAATCATCTTGAGTAGCAGAACGTAAATTGCTTTCCAAACCCGCATGATACGCTTTGGCGTTGATACCCGATTTTTGTAATTTTTCAGCAAGTTCTTCGGTTGTTTTTCTGCTAAGGCAATAGATTATTCCCGATTGTGAAGGCTTCTGCTGAATAAAATCTAAAATTTGTTTTACTCGATCTAAAGCGGGGCGAACTTCTAAACTTAGATTTTTTCGGTCAAATGAAGAAATAAAAGTTTGAGGTTCTCTTAAGTTTAATTGTTTGCTAATGTCTTTTCTTGTAGCCTTATCTGCTGTTGCAGTTAAAGCTAAGATTGGAGTAGAAGGGAAGCGGTTTTTAAGGTAACCTAGGTTGGTATACGCTGGCCTAAAGTCATGGCCCCAAGACGAGATACAGTGTGCTTCATCAATTGCAATGAGACTCACTGTAATTCTGCTGAAGGTGTTTTCAAGATAGGATAAACTTTCAGGAGCAACATATACAATCTTCGTATTACCATCAATTAAATTTTGAATATGAAATGTCTGTTCGGCTTCAGTTTGACTACTATTGATATAACAAGCAGCTATTCCGTTTGCTTTCAAACTATCGACTTGGTCTTTCATCAGTGCAATAAGAGGCGAAATTACGATGGTGATTCCATCAAACAATAATGCAGGTAACTGAAAGCAAATTGATTTTCCACCACCTGTTGGCATGATCGCTAAAGTATCTCTTCCGTTTAAAATAGATTGAATAATTTCTTCTTGATTCGGTCGAAACCTTTCAAATCCAAAATTTTGTTTTAAAACAGTATGTGTCTTTTCGGTTGTAATCATTTATAGGTACCTTTCTTAATCGTAGCGATTCAATTTACTAATAAAAAAGGAACTCGATTAGGAGTTCCTTTTTTTACTATTTTTTTTTAATCTTCGTCGTCATCGTCATCCTCGTCTGCGATATCAGCTTCGTCGTCATCGTCATCATCGTCGTCATCGTCATCAGTTTCAGATTTTTTGATACTATCGTCATCGTCGTCATCATCATCCATATCGTCGTCAAGATCTATGCCTTTTGCAGGGATGATTGGTTCAATTTCGTCATCAATTTCGTCATCCTCATCATAGTTTTCGATACGGTCAGCAAGTTTGGTACTAACTTTAACAAGGTACATGGTGTCATCGGTACGTACTTCTACAGCTTCTACTAACTCGTTTTTAGCATTTCTAAAACGGATAATGTCTTCATCGTCATATCCATCAGGAAATTTTTCAACTAATAAGTTCAAAATTTCGTTTGTTAATTTGGCGTACTCAACAATAACTCTTCTCATAAAAAATGTATTATAAATCTAATAAATAAGCAAAAATTAATGGTGCTACAATAGTAGCATCGGACTCAATTATAAACTTTGGAGTTTTCATATCTAATTTACCCCACGTAATTTTTTCGTTTGGAACAGCTCCAGAATACGAACCGTAGCTTGTTGTAGAGTCTGAAATTTGGCAGAAATAGCTCCAAAACGGAATATCATGCATTTCCATATCTTGGTATAACATTGGTACAACACAAATTGGGAAATCTCCAGCGATTCCACCACCAATTTGGAAGAAACCAATTCCTTTAGCACTATTTTCAGGATACCAACCAGCTAGGAAAGTCATGTACTCAATACCTGACTTCATAGTTGATGCTTTCAACTCACCTTTAATTACGTAAGAAGCGAAGATGTTACCCATGGTACTATCTTCCCATCCTGGTACAATAATAGGTAAATTTTTCTCAGCTGCAGCATACATCCAGCTGTCTTTTAAGTCAATTTCGTAATATTCTTCAAGAACACCAGAAAGTAACATTTTGTACATGAATTCATGCGGAAAATAACGTTCTCCTTTATCGTCAGCATCTTTCCATATTTTAAAAATATGCTTTTGCAAACGACGGAAAGCTTCATGCTCAGGAATACAAGTATCTGTAACTCTGTTTAGTCCTCTTTCTAATAAATCCCATTCATCTTGAGGAGTTAAATCTCTGTAATTAGGAACTCTTTCGTAGTGAGAGTGTGCTACAAGATTCATGATATCTTCTTCAAGATTAGCTCCTGTACAAGAGATAATATGAACTTTGTCTTGGCGAATAATTTCAGAGAAAATTTTCCCAATCTCTGCAGTACTCATTGCACCGGCCATACTCACCATCATTTTAGCTCCATTTGCTAACTGATCTTCGTATGCTTTAGCAGCGTCAACTAAGGAAGCTGAATTAAAGTGCAAATAATGTTTTTCAATAAACTGGCTAATAGGTCCTTTACTCATTTTGTTGTATTTAAATATTTAAAAGTCAATAATTTGAATACGTGAATTTCAAATATACTGATTTTTAGATTTACTAATTATCTATTTTTATTATTTTATTTGTATCCTAAAATTTTTAATACGTCTTCGGATGTCTGTTGCTCTGAAAATACTTCTGTAGCTAGAATTCCGTTTTCATCTCTGTCGATTAAGATATGTTTAGGTTGCGGAATCAAGCAGTGGTGCAGTCCACCGTATCCACCAATAGTTTCTTGGTAGGCACCTGTATTAAAGAAACCAATATATAAGGGTTTGTCTTTATTGTATTTTGGCAAATAAATGGCATTCATGTTTTGCTCAGAATTGTAATAATCATCACTATCACAAGTCAATCCTCCTAAAAGTACCCGTTCGTATGTTTCATTCCAACGGTTAACCGCTAACATAATAAAACGCTTATTGATTGCCCAAGTATCAGGTAAAGTCGTAATGAAAGATGAATCGATCATATTCCACTTTTCTCTATCATTTTGCTGTTTTTGGTATAAAATCTGATAGATTGCTCCACCGCTTTCACCAACTGTAAACGAACCAAATTCAGTAAAGATATTAGGTACATCTACTTCAGCTTCATCACAAGCAATTTTAATTTGATTGATTATTTCATCAATCATATATTGATAATCATATTCAAATGCTAATGAATTTTTGATAGGGAATCCACCACCAATGTTCAATCCATCCAAAGTTGGACACTCTTTTTTAAGAGCGATATAAACTTTAATACATTTTACTAATTCATTCCAGTAGTAAGCCGTATCATTAATTCCAGTATTGATAAAAAAGTGAAGCATTTTTAGCTCCAACTTATTGTTTTCTTGAATTTGCTTTTTGTAGAAGCTAACGATGTTCTTGTAACCAATTCCTAAACGAGAAGTATAGAACTCAAATTTTGGTTCTTCTTCAGCTGCAATACGGATTCCTATTTTGAATTTACCTTTTATTTCTGCTTGTAAAAGGTCTAACTCTTCGTAGTTATCGATAATTGGAATAGTGTTTTTATGTCCGTTGTTGATCAAGCGCGCGATGTTTTCAATGTATTGTTCTCTTTTGAAACCATTACATATTACATAAGTGCTTTTGTTAATCTTACCATTGGCCATTAAGTTTTCGACAATATTAATATCAAAAGCTGATGAAGTTTCGACATGAATATTATTCTTGAAAGCTTCATTCATAATGAATTCAAAATGAGAACTTTTAGTACAATAGCAGTAGTAATACTTAGCCTCGTACTTGTTTTTCTCCATTGATTTTCTAAACCAACTTTTAGCTTTGTTGATATTGTTAGAAATTTGAGGAAGGTACGTGAATTTTAAGGGTGTACCGTATTTTTCTACTAACTTCATCAAATCGATGTTGTGAAATTGTAGGTTGTCTTTCTCTAGTTTGAACTCTTCTTGTGGGAAATAGTAGGTTTGATTGATTAAATCAGTGTATTTAGTATTCATTTAGCTTGAACTTTTTAGATAGATTAAATTAAAAAATATAAAATTTGCTAAAATTCAAACTCTAATGTTGGCATAAATAATCTGAAGTTTTTCGTGTTCTACTTTTTGGTAATGAAAAATACCAAAATCAAAATTGTCCTTGAATGCATTAAAACGCTTCAATATCCTTGACAAAGACTTGTTATTTTGATTTTCGGTTGAGCTAGATGCTGCTCTTTTTTGCTTTCTTTTCATTACCGCAAATGTAAAAAATATTATGTACGCAATCCAATCCTTTTTGGTAAAAAAATATTAAGATTTATAATCGGTAAAAGCGTCAAGAATTAATTCATTTTCAACTAATTGATTTATTTTAATTTTACCAATACTGTCTATCAAGGCAAACTGCACCGTTCCGTACTCGTTTTTCTTATCATGAATGAGTAAATCTAAAATCGGTTCTAAATCATTTTGTTCGAAAATGATCTCATCATATATACTCTTGATGGTTGTTTTAATTTCGTTGTATTCATCATTAGTTAAAAGCTCTTTTTTTAAGGAAATATAGCTTTCGAGTACCATTCCAACAGCAATTGCTTCCCCGTGCAATAGCGTCTCTTTACTATCACTTTCTAGGAAGTAGCTTTCTATTGCATGTCCTAAGGTGTGACCAAAGTTAAGTGCTTTTCGCAATCCTTTTTCCTTAGGATCAATGGTTACAATTTCGTTCTTTATCTCTACCGAACGGTAGATCAATTGGTCTAGACCATCAAAATCAATTGCTTTTAAGTCCAAAAATTGCTCCCAGTATTTTTTATCATAAATTAGTCCGTGCTTCAACATTTCAGCAAGTCCTGATCTCATTTCGTTTTGAGGAACCGTTTCCAAATAGTCGGTGTCAACTATAACCATTAGTGGTAGGTTGAAAACACCTATTTGGTTCTTTAAGTTGCCTAAATCAACACCATTCTTACCACCAACTGAGGCGTCAACCATCGAAAGTAGCGTAGTGGGAATATTGATAAAGTCAATTCCTCTTTTAAAAGTGGAAGCAACAAACCCTCCTAAATCAGTAACAACGCCACCTCCTAAATTAATAACCAAACTTTTTCTATCGGCGCCAAGCTCTGTTAGCACATTCCAAATTTGGATACAAGTGTCAATATTTTTGTTTATTTCGCCAGACTCAAATTCAATTATCTCAATTGTTGAATCCGTTTCTAATAACGGCAACAATTTAGGTAAACAAAATTCATTGGTATTGGTATCGACTATTATAAAAATAGTGGAGTATTTGTTTTGGCTTAAATGAAGGTTTAATGCGGGGTAGCCCATTTCATTAAAATAGATGGGATGATTACTCGCTTGGATTGTTTTTAAATCTTGTGACATATTTTTTTTAATTACAGTATTGGGATACAAGTGCTGCTGCTCCCGGATAATTTTTATTTTCGGCTAGGATCAAAAACTTACATCCTTTTTCCTTGTTTTTGGTATTTAAATAGGCAACTCCCAAAAGAAATTCTGTTTTCCCATCATTTAGCAGTGGCGAATTTAAAGCTTTTTCTAAATAATTAATTGCTGTTTTGAACTGCTGTAACTGAAAATAGCAAATTCCGATATTTTGAATGATTATGATGTTTTTTGGATCATCGATAGCGGCTTTTTTATAGTAGGGCAGTGCTTTACTAAAATTAGACTGTAATGCTAGTTGGTTTGCAATATTTATATTATCGCTATTGTTAGATGTTAATAATTGCTTATTTACGGCCTCTGCAAACTGACTATCTTTTTCAAAAGATTTTTTCCTACTAAGCAAACTACTGTCTTTTGGAAATAATTTCAAACCTGATTCCATAAAACTAAGCATACTATTATTAGGATATAAAGCCTGGGCCAAAGCGCTTGAAGTGTTAATCCATACGCTAGGTTCTTTGTTGAACTGAGTATATTTTGTATACGTCTTTAGAATTTCTGTGGTATCCTTAGCTATTGCATCAACAACTAAAGCTGAAAGGAAATAATCTTGGTTTCTTGGACGAATCTCAAATGCTTTACGAGCATTGTATCTTGCGCTATCAGCTATTCCTTTTTCTTTAAAAATACGATATTTGTACCACTCAGCTCTACCCGTATATGGATTGATATTTTTTGATTGATTAAAATATTTTATAGATTGCTCATATTTTTTTTCATTAAAAGCGTAAACAGCAGCTACCTCAATATAAGGTTGCGAATTCGTTGCTGTATTTGGAAATTTAGGTATTCTATCAATTATGTCATCGTAACGCAGTTTTGGTTGCGATGACTGCAAATCAAAAACGGTTTCGTTCTCAAATTGGTATGCTTTTAAGGTTTGGTATGAAAAATAGAAGCAAATAATACTCAATGAAGCTATAACTAATGCTAGTTTATTACTTAAAAGAGGAGCAGAAGTGTCAAATTTAGTATTGATAATAGTCAATACTAAAAACAAACAAAAATTAATTTGCATTGTTGCGCGATACAAAGGGAAATTAAAGGTTGCATCTATGCCATAACTTATTAAAAGCAGCAATGCCAACAGAGCTATTAGTTTCGATTGTAGTTCGTTAGTGGAAATGATCTTTTTTACGTTTGTTATTAATCCAAAAATAAAAAGAGACAAGTAAATAATTAAGTTAATAAAACCTGTTTCAGCAGCAATTTCTAGAAAATCATTATGTGGATGATCAGATACTGTTAAATTATTAACTAATTCCTTTTCATACGGTTGTGACTGTATTTTCCAGTTACCCAAACCTATACCAAACATTGGGTTTTCCTTTGCTATTTCCAAAGCATTATTCCAATATTGCAAACGAATGTTTATCGATCCATCCTTCGAATTTACTGGACTAATTTCAGAAAATCTATCCGTTACTGAGCTAAATCTTCCTTTATCTTGTGCTGTTTTGAAAGTCAATGTTGCGCCTACAAATGCTATGATTAAAGGGAGTATTATGTAAGGTAGTAAAGCGAGATAATCCTTTTTTGGTATTTTTACTACTAGCAGTATGCTTATAAAACCTATAAAATTTAAAACTAAAGCGATATAACTTGCTCTTGACGCAGTCAAAAAGACAATAAATAGAACAAGAAGCATTGTACACATCAGAAACCATTTTTTCCATTTTGAAAAATGATAGATTCCCAGCATTAAAAAAGGTAATTTACCCGTTAAAGTAGCAGCAAAAATGTTAATGTTTCCTGTGTTACCTTGAATAAAAGAAAAAGCCGTCGAGAGATTTATTGACTTTGCAATTTCAATTAAATGATTAATTGCCAAATAGGATTGAACAAATAACGAAATACCAACAAGAAAACATATTTGATAGATAATATGAAGTCTGTCATGAAGTAAGAGGGATAAATTAACAAAAGTGCAAAAGATGATCAGCACCTGAACAAAGCTAATGAGCCCAAGCGAAAAATTTGCTGCCATAATTACAGAAACAAGGCAAATAAACAAGAAGGCTACATAACTTTTAAAAACCATGCTTTTTTGGAAAATGGTTTTAACAGTACTAGTTAATAGTTCGGGATTTCGAAAAATAAAAAAACTAACAAGGATATTTAGTAGACTCAAATAAAGATATTGAGGAGCAATTATTTCAATACTACCAAATTGTGGAAAAAAATCAATTAGTAAAATACTGGAGACAAATAGTAGCGTAATTATTTCAAAATAATTATTGTTAGAGGAGCTAGCTTCTGTACGATTGTCAATTTGTGTAGTTTTTTTTCCCATTTAACTGATTTTGATTCAAAAATTTAAGAGTTCAAATTTATTGATTATTTTTCCCTAAGTTCGAATTTAATTTAAAATAATTATAAAATAGCCGACGAATTTATTTTTTGAGGAATTATCATTCTGAAAAACCAAACTATGGTTATATTTGCGTAAAAAACCGCTACATGGAAAAATTATTCAACAATACGCAAGTTGCCTTTTCTTTAAAGAGTGATACCGAATTGGATCGTGCCTATTTTTTGTTCAAAATGATTGCTAATCAACCTTTAGTTCGAATTGGTACAGCGGTTACTAATTTTGCTTTGAAAGCAAATTTGCCAGTAGAGGGTTTGATTCGAGCTACCGTATTTGATCATTTTTGTGGTGGAGTGAACGAAAATGACTGCCTATCCGTAGTAGATAAAATGTATACAGCAGGTGTGTCATCGGTTCTTGATTATTCTGTTGAAGGTAAAGAAGAAGAGGATCAATTTGATGCTGCTTTGCGTATGACCTTAAAAACAATCGAATTTGCCAAGGAGCGACTTGCGATTCCCTTTGCTGTTTTTAAACCTACAGGATTAGGGCGTTTGGATCTGTACGAAAAGGTGGGGAATAAAGAAGCTCTTTCAGCATCAGAACAAGAAGAATGGAATAGGGTAGTGGCTCGCTTTGATACGGTATGTAAAGAAGGTCATAGTAAAGATGTTGCTTTGCTGATTGATGGTGAAGAAAGCTGGATGCAGGATGCCGCAGATGATTTAGTAACGAATATGATGCGCAAATACAACAAAGAAAAAGCGATCGTTTTTAATACTTTACAAATGTATCGTTGGGATCGTTTGGATTATCTTAAAAGATTGCACCAAATAGCTAATGAAGAAGGATTTTATATTGGAATGAAATTAGTGCGCGGTGCTTACATGGAAAAAGAAAACAAGCGTGCTGAAGAAAAAGGATATCCTACGCCAATATGCGCTTCTAAGGAAGCAACTGATTTAAATTACGATGCTGCCGTACTATATATGTTAGAGCATTTAGACAAAATGGCCATATTTGCTGGAACACATAACGAGCAAAGTACCTACGACCTAATGAAAATGATGCAGGACAAAGGAATTGCTTCTAATGATAGCCGAATTTGGTTTGGTCAATTGTATGGTATGAGTGATAATATTAGCTACAACTTAGCTACAAACGGATACAACGTTGCTAAATACTTGCCTTTTGGTCCTGTAAAAGATGTAATGCCCTATTTAATTCGTCGTGCCGAAGAAAATACGTCGGTAGCGGGTCAAACTAATCGGGAACTCACACTGATTAAAACCGAAAGAAAAAGAAGAAAAGCAGCATCTAAAGCATAAAACTAAAAAGGGTCTAACAATTTGTTAGACCCTTTTTATTGTATGTTAGGAAGATTGAATATCGCTTTCGCAAAAGCGAATCTCTGCCTATTTTATTTTTAAGTTCCCCGATTAAGTAGTGCTGAATTGCAGGTTACTTAAATTTTTATAAATTCCGTTTTCTAGATTGATAAGTTCTAAATGCGTTCCTTGTTCCGAAATTTTTCCATTATCCAAAACCAGAATTTGGTCAGCGCTTCTAATCGTAGAAAGTCTGTGAGCAATAATAATACTTGTACGACCTTCCATCAAAATCTCTAATGCTTCCTGTACTAATTTTTCGCTTTCGCTATCCAATGACGAAGTAGCCTCATCTAAGATCAATATACTTGGGTTTTTAAGTAAAGCTCTAGCTATCGCAATACGCTGTCGTTGTCCTCCCGAAAGCTTAACGCCTCGTTCTCCTACTACCGTCTCAAATTGCTCTGGGAATCCTTCGATAAAATTAAAAGCATTGGCTTGTTTAGCAGCTAAAACTATTTCATCATCAGTAGCATCTGGTTTTCCGTAAGCGATATTTTCTTTAATGGTTCCACCAAAAAGAATAACATCTTGTGGAACAATACTCATATTGCCACGCAGATTTTCTAAATCAAAATCATAAATGCTTTTTCCGTCAATAAGTATTTCTCCACTTTCAATATCATAAAAACGTAGTAATAAGGAAGCGATCGTCGATTTTCCTGTTCCACTAGGACCTACAATAGCTATTTTTTGTCCAAAATTCGCCGTGAAACTCACATCTTTTAAAACATCAATTTCTTTTCGAGAAGGATAGCTAAAAGCAACATTTTTAAACGTCACGTTTCCTTTTATTTTCTCAGCATTTAAATTGCTAGTTCCTTTAATATCTTCAGGAGTTTCGTCTAATAATTCAAAAACACGTTCCGTAGCACCAATTGCTTTTTGCATTTGCGCGTACAATTCGGCTATTCCCCCAGAAGAAGCACCTACATAACTAGAATACAAAATAAAAGTAAACAACTCTCCAACCGAAATCTCACCACCAATACTCAACTGAACTCCGTACCAAACTACCGCTACGATGGTACCAAACAGACATACTATGATAAAGGAAGCAAAATAACCACGTAGCTGACCACCTTTAATAGCGATTTTCACTACTTCATTAATTCGTCCTTTATAACGAGCGATTTCATACCATTCGTTAGCAAATGCTTTCACGATACTTATTCCTTGCATCGTTTCTTCGACGACCACCTGACTTTCGGCAACCTGATCCTGAACTTTTTTGGAATATTTTCTGATGTAACGACCAAAAAGAACTGCAGCAACTCCCACGAGAGGTACAACGGAAACCATCATAATCGTTAGCTTGATATTGATGCTAGCTAACATGATGAAACTACCGATAATTAGAATAAACTGACGCAAAAATTCAGCTATCGTTGTCGTTAAAGTGTCTTGTATTTGCGTAATATCATTACTGATGCGGCTATTCAATTCTCCAACACGTTTCTGTGAAAAAAACGACATGGGTAGCTTTACTAAATTGGTGTACAAAGCTAGCCGAACATTGGCTAAAGTATTTTCAGTAAAATTCACAAACAGTGAAAGTCTAAAAAATGAAAAAACCGACTGTAAAATTAAGACTAAACCCAATCCTAGCGCAATTTGATTCGCTAGTTCGCTGTCTTTTTTATTCACACAATCCACCAACATTCCCATGAATTTTGGAAAAGCTAAAGCGGTTACACTTGTTAGCAATAAAAAAACTAAACCAACATAAAATTTCCAACTGTTGTTACCTGCATACTTGAAAATAATCTTTGCTTTATTAAGAGAACTAGCAGTAATTTTTGATTTAGGTAAATCGTTTTCTTTGAACCTTCCCATTATTTATTTTTTGTGTTTACAAAGGTAGCACTATACACGTTCATTCCCAAAAAAATAAGATCAGCAGTTGGTTTTACTAATGATTTGGTATTGAGTTAGTAACAAATTATTATGCATTTTTTCGATAAATAATTTAAAAATATGCTTGCAAATGTAAATTCTAGTCTTATATTTGCACACACAATTAGGGCGATTAGCTCAGCTGGTTCAGAGCACCTCGTTTACACCGAGGGGGTCGGGGGTTCGAACCCCTCATCGCCCACTTTGAGGGATACTTGAAAAAGTATCCCTCTTTTTTTGGTATATAAGGTATCCCTTTTCCTCCATTTTACTGGCATTATGCGATAACATATCTATCATTGTAGGTGTTCGATAGATACCATTTTGATAGTATAAGTTCTTGTTGAACACCATGTTTACAAACTCTCTTTTCTGCAAGGTATCTGATTCTGTATAGACATATCTCATATCGGATAACATATCAAGATTAGCATCTAAAAATTCAAAAACTTTTCCGTGGTTAGTACTAAGTCTTTCAATAGCCGTTTGGAGGTTTAAAATTTGTGAACTGTAAACTGGATACCATCTATCATAAGTATCTTTGTTTATTTCGTCTTTAAACCATTTTTCTTCAACCGTATTGAGTTTCTGCTGTACTTCATCGAGTTCCTGTTTTTTCTCTAATGCTTTTTTCTTGTTAACTTTCATTTCATCCTCAATTGTAGAATAACAATTATTTCTGATTCCTTTGATATTGGTTTCAGTGATACTCATAAGGTCACAAGCATTTAAGAACTGCTCATGTGCCTTAATAGCACTGATATTATTATGCTTGGAATGTTTGCATTTGTAGTAGTAAAAGTATTTACCCGATTTACCACGTGACGGCGCACCAGTAAGCGGAGCTCCACAATGACATTTTAAAACGCCCCTAAGCGGAATATCATCATCTACGGTAACTTTCACTTTATCTTCCTTCTTCATTTTGCTTTGTACCATTTGCCATGTTGTTTTATCGATAATAGCTTCATGGATTGCTGGAAAAAGTCCTCCTGGCAAATCTTTGAAAGCTTCTACTCTGACAAGACCCGCATACACAGGGTTTGCAAGCACACGGTCAAGAGCCATATTACCCTTTCTATCAAAACCTAATTCATACGCTTTCTCCTTGATTCTATACAAAGGCACATCACGAAGAAACATATCATACACAATGCGTACCACTTTAGCTTCCTCTTCGTTTATTTCAAGATGACGTTGCTTGCCTTCTCCGACTTTACTATAGCCAAAAGGTTTTTCTCTTGTCAAGAATCGCCCTTCTTTTGCTCGGGCAGTATACAGTCCACCTCGAACTTTTATACTTCTGTTGATATTATCTTCTTCAGCAAGTAGTAATTGTAAACCCGCCCTGAAAAAACTTCCTGGAGTATCATAATCAAAAGTGATTCCTTCTGTTACGCTAACAATTTGGATGCTGTATTTTTTTTGAAATTGCTTAACCATATTCATGGCTTCGCCTGCATCTCTACTAAAGCGGTCTAGCTGATCCACAAGCAAATAATCTACCGATTTATAATGCTTAGCTATAAAAGTTTGTAATTTTATAAAATCGGGACGATCAAAAGTTTTGGCACTTTTACCTCTATCTATGAAGGTATCAACCAATTGAATATTGTGATGTTGTATATATTGATCGGTGTATAATTCCTGTCTTTCAATTGAACCATTACTTTGTCCCAATTGGCTAAATCTCAAATATCTAATCGCTCTCTTCATAAACTTGTCTTAATGTAATTGACACAATAATCTCAACCAATAAATTTACAAATTTTTCTTCTTTTTCTCTTTCTATCTCATCATAAATTTTTGAGATAATTTCTTCTTTTTCAGTAGTTTCCTTTTCTAAATTATCCATTTTACCCTCCTTACTTTAATAAAAATTTTTAAATAGTTTTAAAATTACCCTTGAATTTATAAAATAGATTTATTGTTTTCCATCTAATAGTATTCAAAGGAAGTGTTTGTCGTCACATGGCTTATTAAAGCCAATTTTTTAAAAATATTTTTTTTAGTAAATAAATACATTCCCTTTCTTTGGTCGGGAAAGTATTTATTTAACCAAAGAGGTAGTTGCAATTTGGTAGATAAACTCCTTTCCAATACATATATCTACCAAAACGCAAGTCATTAATAGGAGGGTATTTATTACCCTCTAATTAGAATCTTTTTTGCTACAAATGAATTAGCATTATTACCGTTTTCTTTGCTTTGTTTTTTTCTTCATCTTTTTGGCAAATGCTTCTCCTTCTTCATAATCCTGTCCTTGATCTTGGGGAGGTAATCCACCCAATACCCCAATAAAGCTTTTCGCCCCTGCCAATTTTAACTATCATCCGCTTTTATTTCTTAAGATGTTTTGTTTCAAAATCGTCCGTAAGTTGTATAATCTTTTGGCATAATCCTACCAATTCAGCAGTTTGCTTTTCCAATCTGTACAGATAGGCAGACGCTTTTTTTTCTGTAAAATTCCTGTACAGGAGTTTCACAATTTGGTTATAGTTCACACCGATAGCCCTGAACTGACCTGATAAGGTGGTCAAGCGCATGTAGTAATCCATTGTTGCCTTGTCAATTTTGATTGTCTTAATGGTTTTCTGAAAAACACAGGCAGTAATATAGTGCGCTTTTACATTCATTCCTGACTGCTCAAAAAGGGAGAGGAAACGGGAATTTTCTTCAGCGGTAAAACTGATAGAATAGCGAAACACAGCAGGATCTTTCTTGGGATGTCTACCACCTTTATATGTATTAGTTTTGTCATTACTTTCCATAAATTCAGCTTAGGTTCATTTTTTTTTTAAATTGAAAAGCAATATATTTCACTCTGGTCAATTAATGTTTGATGTTGTATCGAATGGCAGTATTTGGCTTTTCGTTTCCACATCAGATAGAAATAACCGCTATAGAAAATTTAAATTTTTCTTTAATTATTTTTCCCATTATTAAAGTTAAACAGTCGATACTGGTTTTATTTAGGGGCAAAGCTATCTCCATGTTTTTAACGCAAGTGCCAAGGCCAGGTCTTGCAGGTTTTTGAAAAAATCTCCACCCATTCGGGTAGTATTTTTTCAAAAAGCCTTGTCACTTGCTATACATTTCGATTTGCTGTCCCCGAAATAAAACCAGCATACTCCGACTCTTTAAACGAATAAAAAAAAAGTCAATAGGATTGGGTCGGATGGATAATTGGAATGGAAGATAGGAATGGATGAAATAAAACTGCTCCTCCTCTCATTACCGAATAAAAAATGCAAGGGTCAGTTTTCGTTTTCCAAAGAGTTTATCTGACAAGCTTCACACAAACATAAAACCGACTATATAGTAGCAGGTATAGCGACAAGAAAAGCCAAATACTGCCTATGAAAGCCACTTTGTAAACATGCTCCATTTTCAGGATTACTTTTTCTGAAAATTTTAGATTATGTTACATAAAGAAACAGTCAGTAAGGAAATGTGGGAGCTTCTCCAAAAGTTAATGAAAGATGAAAAACTAAAAGATTTTAATCTCGTGGGCGGTACTTCGCTGAGTCTTCAGATCGGACACCGCTTAAGTATTGATATTGACTTGTTCACTGTAAAGGATTTTGATGCTCTGGCTATGTTAGGCCACCTAAAAAAATCACATTCTTCTTTAAAAGTCGAAAATATAGATACAAATACGCTAATGATAAAAATAGGCAGTATAAAGGTTGATATCCTTACCCATAAATATGCCTGGCAAAGCCCTGTACAGACTATCGAAAATGTGAGATTAGCATCCATACTGGACATCGGAGCGATGAAACTTCACGCAATCTTTAGAAACGGCACTAGAATTAAGGATTTTGTAGATATGTATTTCCTTTTAGATCATCATCCGCTGAAAAAGTATTTGGAATCTTATCAAAGAAAGTACAATGGAGATCCTGCTTTGGCTCTTGTTGGATTAACTTTTTTCGACAACATTATAAAAGAATTTGGCGTTAAGATGCTCAAAACAAAAGAACACAGATGGTCAAAAATATCAGACAGATTAAAACAGGCTTCGCTAAATCCTGCCAAGGACTTTGCAATACCTAAAATACCTCCTCCAAAAAGGGGCAAAGGAGGAGGATATAAGCGTTGAAAGCTTGGATAATTAAAAACAATTCATTAAATTTAATGCTATGAATCTAAAAGATAAAATGCCGGCACCTGATTTTGAATCCAGCTTTTTTTGGGATACAGATATAGATAAGCTTAACTGGCAGAAAGCTTATAAGGCAGTTATTGCCCGTATCGTAGAACGTGGCGGTCAGCAGGAAATTGATGAGCTTGTGCGTTTCTATGGATATGATAAAGTAATTAAGGCAGTCCGTGATGAGATTTATTTCCTTCCTAATTATGCCATTGACCGAGCTTTAAGATTCTTTCCAGAACTTAAAAAGGAAGAAATGTACTGTTACCTGAACAGAAAAGATAAGCCTTATCATTGGATATAATTCAAAGTAAATGAAAAAGGAATACGGCTAATCCGTATTCCTTTTTTAATAACCAATACTGTATCATTATTTTAAGATAATTTTCTTAAAAATTCTATATAAAATTTTCTAATTACATGCGTAATTTTGGTTTTGTATTTTCAGTTTTTCTTTGTGTTTGAAAGTCCTCTTTTTCTTTGACCTCGTTAAAATGAGTATGACGCATACCTTGGCTTATCGTTTTGCCTTTTTTAATTTTTCCTTCTTCTGCTGATTTTTTCTTTTCAGAACTAAAAACCGTTTTTACTGAACCCATTATATCGGAAGGTTTTGCATGTTCTTTTTCCTCTGGAATACGTTTTGTTCTGAAGAGACTTAACAATTCTGAAACTTTAGGCAGTCCTATAGGCGTCGGGTTTTTTAATTGTCTTATGAAATTTGAAATAAAATTAGAAATTGGGTCTCCACTTTTGTCTATCTGTACAAATAGCTTTTTATCACTTTTATCAAGTTTCTCTTGTTTAGCTTTTTCCGTTATCCTTTGCTCAGTCTTTTCTTTTTCCTTTGGCTTTTTTATTTTTTTCATGATGCCTTGTTTTTATAAAACAAAGTAACCCTATAAATTTATAACTTTTCCATCCTGTCCTTTTTTGGCTTTGTTTGTCTTTATTTGGCGTAGATAGTAAAGGAAGGATTTACGTTTTATATAAACCGCAAATAAATCATAATTATGCCTAGATTATTTTATAAATTGGCGTTTGTATTTTCATATATCTGGATTTCTGTATAACTGTATCTGTGTAAAACTAGATTTCTATACAAGCGTATTTCTGTACAACTTTATCTCTGGATAACTTGATAAGTATATTTCTGTATATCTGGATTTCTGCATATAAATAAAAGCGTTTTTAAATAAAAGTATATATATGTAAAAGCGTTTGATGTGTGCAAATTAACCAACCTTACAGTTTATCGCGGTTCTTATACCATACAATAAACTACGAAAGCTTGTGCCCTATACCATATTGCTTCAAGATATTTTACCACGATAGGATATCAACAGGTAATGAGACTGAAATAAATATCGGCATGGCAGTCTTACGTTTATTCAAAAATGATAACCATAATGATTCATGAAAACTAATGATATTATTTTCCTTTTAGGCATTCTATTTTAAAAAGGGTATCAACCCTTTTCTATAAAATCCATTTGGTAAAAAGTTACCGCGAAGGTAACAGCAAGTTGTGTTTTGAGATGCTGAAAATGAATTCAGCATCTCAAAACCACTTGCCCCTGCGGGGGCTGGAAAACGCCTCCGAAGTCGGCGTTTTATTAAATTTGTAAATGGAAAAAGGTTAGTTAAGAATATGATTATTACTTATTGATAATCTCATGTTCTTTTCTTGAATCAGCAGGAAATAATATGCTTATTTCATTTAGCAGTTCAAATTCATCAATTGGGAATAACTGAAAAGCAATTCCTAGTATCAGCCCCACATCAATTGACTGATTTTTAATCGTAACTGGGACTTCTGCACTATCTTGGTCAAGAGCCACAATACATAATTTCATCAGGTTTCTAATAACCGAGGCAAGTTCTAAATAATCGAATACTCTAATTTCAACAGTATATAAACCGCTTTTATCTTCGGCTGGTTTTAAGGTACGCAAACACATGTCCGTTATTCTCTTGATAGTTTCTAAGGTTTCAATTTCATCTGTTTTCATAATTTTTATTTTTAAATCGATTCATCCATTGTATAATTCTTGCTCAAAGCTCAATAAGTCCGTGTCTTCAACAACTATATTATGCAATTCATCCATCAGTTTCTCTACAATAATATTCATCTGACCCACTTCTTCTTTGCTGAGCTTTGAAAACTTATGATGTAGTATCATGTGTCTATCTAAATAAGGAAAGAAATCAGTCCAGAATTGCTCTATTAAATAATTATACTTTCGTATGTCGGCATTTGCATAGATGCATAATTGCCATAATGTTTGATTAGAAAGATAATTAGGCAGGTAATAGGTTTTTACAAAAATGTATGTCCTGCAAAAGGATATAAAAAATATTGTAAAAAAGTATTCTAAACCTTGATAGTTTTCTTCTGCATTATTGGCTATTGTGAAAAATTGCTGGGCAATATCTTTGGTTGGCTTGTAATAAAAATGCAGATCAGCATGGTAAGGATTATGAGGTATCTCCCAATGAAATTCTGGAAGATATTTACTGGATGAATAGGTAAGGTATTTGCTTTGTACAATATTGTAAAAGAAACTTTGATTTTGATACAGGTTTGTTTGTAACCATTCACGGCTGTGACTTAACAAAACAAAATCATATTTTCCGCCAGTTTTACTTTTTAAGGATTGGGTGAGTTGTTTTAATTTTTCATTACCAACACCCATTGCAATAATCATCAGATAATAAGCTTTTTTTTCACCGTAATTAATCTGATGATACAGATAGATATGTTCGGCTTCAACCGACTTTAATATGGTTTCTATTGCAGTGCTGAGAATTATATCTTTAGGTTTCTCATTAATTTGACATGAAACTTCATGTTTTGCAAGTAATCCTTTTTTTATCAGTTTCTTTAATTCGTCAAAACGCTCTACTATAAGGCGATATAGACTTTGCTGGGCAATTCCAACTGCTTCATACATTTCTTGTTTATAAATTGCCTCATCATCGGCGGTTGCTTCTTTTGCTTTTACAAATAAATCTGTAAGATAATATTTGTTGTAGCTGATTCTTACAAAGTATTTTTGAATTTCAGGAATGTATTCTATAAGATTACTGATCCTTTCATCTAAGCTTATCAAAGTAGATTTATTTCCGCAGTACAGCTCTTCTAAATATTCAAGATCATATTCAATCAGTCTTGCATAGGATGTAAAAACACTATTTGAAGTACCTTCTGAAATAAGATTTTTAACTTGGCAATTATGAAGATCATGATCGTGATAAAAATTATCTTGATACAGATTGAACCTTTTCTTGTATTTATTCCATTCCCTTGTAATGAAAAAAGAATCTTGCATAACTTCATTCTGATAAATAACAGCAGACTGACGACAGTAAAAAGCAATAAAGTGAAAACCTAAAGAATAATGATGACGGAGTCTTGAAGAGCAGACAAAATAGACAGCGATCTGAAAGTTTTTTTTAACTTTTTTAACCCATTTGTTTTGCTGAAGCTTCTGTGCATCCATATTTTTTTCAATATGAATAACAAGATACGAAAGCACACAAGAGGGTTGTTTGGTAAAAAACATCTGAATGATAGTATATTGATTAGCCAATTGTCTTAAAATATCTTCCAAATACTCGTTTTCGAGTTTTGGTAATGAAAGTTTTTCTAGCGTTTTCATAAGTTATTGTTTTTGTGGTTCTTATCAACTTCTTCTAATATCGTCAGGAAATAACCTGATTTTCCTGACGTATTTGCCTCATATAATGAAACTGCAGTTATGCCCATAAAAACTCGGAGTTTTGGAATTGCAGACTCCAATACTTTTTGCTGTGGTAATTGATTTGTACTCATAATTTTACTTTTTTTAATTGTTACATAGCCGAAAAATTGTATTTTTGTTTTATACACAGCAAGTAAGCAATAGATTGTACCGTACCGAATCATTTTTGTCTGTATCCTACAGCACGGAATCTGTTTTTTACGGATCACTTAATTTTTCATTCCTAATTATTATCTTTGAACTATGAGTACATTAACAAAACCAAATCATATAGGGCGAAAAATCAGCCGTATTCGTGAACTAAGAGACATGAAACAGGAAGCCTTAGCACAAGCCTTAGGAACTAACCAGCAGGCAATTTCCGCTATGGAGAACAGCGAAACTATAGAAGAAGAAAAGTTAATCGAAGTCGCAAAAGCACTGGGTGTAACTGTAGAAGCAATTAAGAACTTTTCGGAAGAAAGTGTGATAAATTATTTTAATAATTACTACGATAATAAAGGACATATATTAAATTCTTGTAGCCATCTTACTTTTAATCCTCTTGAGAAAGTTGTTGAATTGTACGAACGTTTAGTGCAGGCAGAAAAAGACAAGGTTGAATATTTGGAGAAATTACTAAAAGGAAAATAACCTTTTATAAAGGATAAATTGATTCCAATAAAGAGACCTTCATGGTCTCTTTATTGCTTTTAGAAAATTCTATTTTAATACAAAAATTACAAAAATCTGACATCATGGATAAAACTATAAAACTCAGAGTTAAAAGAGAAATTAGCAATAGTAATGAACTTAAAATACTAAAATTAAAAGGTACATTAATTGCCAAAGGTTACACCGAAATTATTCACATTGCTGACGAAAATGAAGACTTTTATCTCAATTCATTTTCTACTTCTCCTGACCATAAAAAAGAAGCTGAGAATTTTGTTTTAGGGTATATTTCAGACCACAATCTTGCAGGTATGATTACCTTGATTGCCAACTAATAAAATAACTTCTAAATGAGTAATCAAAATATATAAGTACATTAATGTGATAAACCGTAAATACAAATAAGAAGTAAAGTCTATTTTTACAAACTAGGAAAATCTATATAAAACATAACTAGGTTAATAATTATGAAAATTATAGTTTTACAATTTATAATAAATTTCAAAATAAATGAATCAATCCGTACACAATAAATTAGTTTCTTTCATTTGGTCAATTGCTGACGATTGCCTCCGAGACGTTTATGTTCGAGGAAAATACCGTGATGTAATTTTACCAATGGTTGTACTTCGTCGTTTAGACGCTTTACTTGAACCAACGAAAGAAGCGGTGATGGAAGAACTAACTTTTCAACGGGACGAAGCAGGATTTACAGAATGGGACGAAAACGGATTGCGTGTCGCTTCGGGTTATGTGTTTTACAACACCAGTGAATGGACATTGCAACGATTACACGATACAGCAACCAATAGCCAGCAATTATTACAAGCCAATTTCGAAGATTATTTAAATGGGTTCAGTCACAACGTTAAAGAAATTATTGAGAAATTCAAATTGCGCACTCAAATTCGCCATATGGCTACGAAAGATGTGTTGTTGGATGTATTGGAAAAGTTTACTTCTCCAGACATCAACGTTACGCCTTTCGAAAAAAATGATAGTAATGGTAGAAAATTGCCAGCCCTAACTAATCTTGGAATGGGGTATGTATTTGAAGAATTAATCCGAAAGTTCAACGAAGAAAATAATGAAGAAGCTGGAGAGCATTTTACCCCTCGTGAAGTAATCGATCTGATGACGCATATCATTTTTGACCCAATCAAAAACAATTTACCACCTGTAATGACTATCTACGACCCAGCTTGTGGAAGTGGTGGAATGTTGACCGAATCTCAAAATTTTATAAAAGATGAAGATGGAGAAATAAAGGCAACAGGTGATGTGTATTTGTACGGAAAAGAAATCAACGACGAAACCTATGCTATCTGTAAATCCGATATGATGATAAAGGGAAACAATCCCGAAAATATCCGTGTTGGCTCTACGCTTTCTACCAATGAATTTGCTGGAACTACTTTCGATTTTATGCTATCCAATCCGCCTTACGGAAAATCGTGGGCGAGTGAGCAAAAATACATCAAAGACGGAAAAGATGTAATTGATACACGTTTCCAAATTCAACTTAAAAACTATTGGGGAATTAAAGAAGATGCTGATGCTATACCACGTTCTTCCGATGGTCAGTTATTATTTCTAATGGAAATGATTAGTAAAATGAAACCGCTTTCACAAAGTCCAACAGGAACTCGTATCGCTTCCGTTCACAACGGAAGTAGTTTATTTACTGGCGATGCGGGAGGTGGAGAAAGCAACATTCGTAGATATATTATCGAAAACGACTGGCTCGAAGCTATCGTACAATTACCAAATAACTTATTTTACAATACAGGAATTACCACTTACATTTGGATTCTAAGTAATAATAAAACTGCCAAACGTAAAGGCAAAGTGCAATTGATTGATGCTGGACAATTGTTCCGAAAACTGCGCAAGAATTTAGGAAACAAAAACTGTGAGTTCGCTCCAGAACACATTTCCGAAATTGTAAAAACCTACACCGATTTACAAGCCATAGAAAGAACCGGAAGCGAAGGCATTGCCTCCAAAATATTTGATAACGCTGATTTTGGCTACCACAAAGTAACCATTGAAAGACCAAAGCGTTTAAAAGCACAGTTTACAGCAGAGCGTATAGCAGAATTGCGTTTTGATAAAACCCTTCGCGAACCGATGCAATGGATATACGAAACCCATGGTGAAGCGATTTACACCGAAATCAAACAACACGAAAAGGCCATTACCGATTGGTGCGAAAAACAAGAACTCAACCTCAATGCCAAACAATTGAAAGCTTTAACTTCCGAGACACTTTGGAAAAAACAATTCGACCTAATGACCTTGGGTACTACACTAATGGACGCCGTAGGAACGGAGCAATATAGCGATTTCAATATTTTCAAAGACAAGGTAGCCACTTCGGTAAAAGCCAATAAATTAAAAGTAAGTGCTTCGGAATTAAATGCCATTTACAATGTCATTTCATGGTACAATGCTGATGCGGAAAAAGTTATAAAAAGTATCATAAAACTAACAGGAGACAAACTAAACCAACTCTTAGAAAAATTAGATTGTACCGAAAAGGATTTGCCTAATTATGGTTTTTATCCAACAGCTAAAAAAGGCGAATATCTAACCTACGAAACCGAAAGTGATTTGCGTGATACTGAAAATGTACCGCTAAAAGAACCGATTTACAATTACTTTTTACGCGAAGTACAACCACACGTTTCAGAAGCTTGGATCAACTTAGATGTAACTAAAATTGGTTATGAAATTAGCTTTAACAAATATTTTTACCAACACAAACCCTTGCGTAGCATCACGGAAGTGACTAATGATATTATCGACTTAGAAAGGCGAAGTGATGGATTGATTGCAGAAATATTGGCTTTATAAATAAAATTTCAGGATGCAAATACTAGACAATGAATACAAACAATGGCTTTTTGAATTAAAATCAAAAATCCGTTCGTCTCAAATAAAGGCAGCAGTAGCGGTCAATGCAGCTTTGATTAATTTCTATTGGGAATTAGGAAAAATGATTGCCGAAAAGCAAGAAACAGCCACTTGGGGAAATAAATTAATAGACCAATTAGCGGTTGATTTAAAAGAAGAATTCCCAACAATGACAGGTTTTTCGAGTACAAACCTTAAATACTGCCGAAGTTTTTATAAATTTTATAAAGATTCAATTGTGCAACAGTTTGTTGCCCAATTGAAAAATACGAATACTCCAAATAGTCAACAGCTTGTTGACCAATTAGAAGGACAAATATTGACCCAAATTCCTTGGGGACATCACATTTATATTTTTACAAAATCAGAAAATGTAGCACAAGCGCATTTTTACATCCAGCAAACCATAGAAAATGCTTGGAGTCGGGAAACTTTAGCTATGCAAATCAAATCAAAATTGTTTGCAAGACAAGGAAAATCAATAACCAATTTCAAAAATACCCTACCAGAACCGCTGTCCGATTTGGCACAACAAACGCTAAAAGATCCATACGTTTTTGATTTTGTAACAATGTCTCCAAAAATGAAGGAACGAGATTTAGAAAAACAATTGGTGACACAAATCTCCAAATTTTTATTGGAACTAGGGAAAGGTTTTGCTTTTGTGGGACAACAATATCCACTCGTAATTGGAGATAAAGAATACTTTTTAGATTTACTGTTCTACCACATCAAACTCAAATGTTACGTGGTGATAGAATTAAAAAATACTGCCTTTATCCCTGAATATACAGGAAAAATGAATTTTTACCTCTCGGCAGTTGATACACTCTTGAAACTAGAAGGCGATAAACCCACCATAGGAATACTATTGTGCAGGGACAAAAATAATATCGAAGCCGAGTTTGCTCTGCGTGATATTAACAAACCCATAGGAATTAGCGAATTTTCGTTTACCGAAATACTACCCGAAGAATTAAAAAGTAGCTTGCCTACTATTGAAGAAATTGAAAACGAACTACTAAACCGAACTGATTCCCCTGATGAATAATACCATTACAAAATTACAAACCTATTCGAATTACAAACCTTCGGGGGTGAAATGGTTGGGGGATATTCCTGAGCATTGGGAGGTACTTCCTGGTCTGAGTTTTATTTATGAGAATAAAGACAGAAACAAAGGAATGATTAGAAACACTGTTCTTTCATTAAGTTATGGAAATATTCGAGTTAAAGGAGAAAATGAATTAACTGGACTTGTTCCTGAATCATTTGAGACTTATCAATTTGTGAACAAAGGTGATTTGATTTTTAGACCTACCGATTTACAAAATGATACAGTAAGTTTAAGAAGTTCTATTTCTGAATACGAAGGAATAATAACCAATGCTTATTTAAATTTACGTTTTAAATCAAAAGCAAATTCTAAATTTTATCATTACTTTTTTCGTTCAATTGATAACAATAAAATCATTTATGGTTTAGGTTCTGGACTTCGTCAAAATATAAGCTATTTAGACTTTAGAAGATTTCAATTTCCTTTTCCTCCAGTTCAAGAACAAACCGTAATTGCCCAATTTCTAGATGATAAAACTGGCAAGATAGACCAAGCCATTGCCATCAAACAACAGCAAATTGACTTATTAAAAGAACGCCGTCAAATACTCATTCACAAAGCCGTTACAAAAGGTATTAATCATGATGTAAAACTAAAGAACAGCGGTGTGGAATGGATTGGGGAGATTCCTGGGCATTGGGAGGTGAAGAGGCTGAAACATTGTTTAATAATTAATAACGGTTCAGATTATAAACATATTCAAACACACGAAGGTTATCCAGTAATTGGTTCAGGTGGTCAATTCGCATATGCATCTGAATATATGTATGATGGAGAAGTTTTATTTTTAGGTCGAAAAGGAACAATCGATAAACCTTTATATTTTGTTGGGAAATTTTGGGCAGTTGACACAATGTTTTATGCAATTTGCAAGTCAAACAGTTTTTGTAAATATCTATTTTATGTTTCAACAACAATTCCATTTAAGTTGTATAGCACTGCAACTGCATTACCAAGTATGACACAAAGTGACCTAAATAATCATAAAATAATATTACCTCCAATTGAAGAACAAAAAGAAATTTCAGCCTATATAGAAAATGCTACAAATAAAATCGCCACAGCCATTTCGTTAAAAGAGCAAGAGATTGAGAAGTTGAAGGAATATAAGAGTAGTTTGATTGATGGGGTTGTAACTGGGAAAGTAAGGGTTTACTAATTAAGTAAAACAAAAAAACGCATATGCATTTAAGTATAGATTTATTGAATCTTAGATTTTCAAGGATAAGATTTATACAACACGAATTTGATGTTTTTGAATATTATCCAACTAATTTTTATGTACGTGATAAAGATAATAAAGGTATTTTTTCATTAGATATAGTTGACTTGTCTTATTCAACAGCACGAACATTATGCGCTTATCATTTAACTCAAAAGGAATTGTATTTTGATGTACTATCATCGATGTTAAGTCAATTAAATTTTATTGATTCAACACAAACTAATTTTTTGTTAAGCGAATCAAGATACGAACGACTAAGAGACTTTTCAAAAAGCACAAGAATAGGTGAAATGGCACAAGGAATAAATTATCATTTTGTTGCAAAGAGACTTAATTTCCCTTATATCATTGATTTTGATTTAGCTAAAAATAAAACTTTAGCGACTTTAAATATTCAAACCAACGGTAAGAGTCCTGATTTTGTTTTTTTAGATTCAACACTAACTAAAATAGGCTTATTTGAGTCTAAAGGAACTATGAATGGGACAGTTTCATCGACAACAGGATATTTAAGCAAAGCAAAAAGTCAAATAGATGATGTCTATAATCCACCTTGCTTTGACTTTCATTTGCCAATGTGTGTTAAGTATGAAAATAATAATGATGTTAACTTAGCAGATATACCTGCAAATCGTAAATCATCAATTAATTATGCATTGACGCAAACTCAATGTACTGATCCAAAAGATTTAATTCTATTAAAAAAGTTGCATTATGCCTCTTGGTTCTATTTGGTTGGTGATTTTAAAAGAGTAGATTCAATTTTAAATGAAGGTATTGTACCTCCAATTCAAGAGGAAAATGACCCAACTTATGTTTTAGACACTGAAACGGATAACGGAAATCCAATTTATTGGGTAGAAGATCCTTTAAGGTTATTGTTACCGTTGGAAAAAACTGATATTGCTTTGGGACTTTCTATAACATCCCGATATTTTCACGGTGGTGAATTAAAAATTGGCATTTACAAAGAAGTAATGGATAGTTTAATTAATCCGAATGAATCAAATGCAGTTTTTCAAATTCCAGAAAGTAATATAAATTATTTAAGAAAGTATCCTGATGGAACTTTATTATATATTAGAGACCGAAGATAACTTAAAAAGAAGTGATCTACATCTGTCATAAATATTAATACAATGGTTTAATTTTAAGTCAGTAAGAATTGTTAAAATAATAAAATTGAACAGTATGAATTATAGACCAATAACTTTTATATCTTATTCTTGGGATAGTCAAGAACACAAAGAGTGGGTTTTAAAACTTGCTAATTACTTAATAGAAAAAGCAGGCTGTAATGTATTACTAGATCAGTTTGATTTAGCAGCTGGTAAAGAGCTAACACATTTTATGGAAAATGGTTTAGAGAAAGCTGATAAAGTTATTATTATACTTACAGAGGAATATAAAAAAAAGGCTGATTCAAGAACTGGAGGTACAGGTTTTGAATATTCTTTGATATCACAAGGATTGTATGATTTACAATCTAGAAATGACAAGTTTATTCCTGTATTAAGACAAGGTACAAAAGCTACAAGTGCGCCAGTTTACATTGGAACAAAAATTTATCATTCGATGCAAGATGATTCTAAATTCGAAAACAATGCCTTTAATCTAAGTAGAATAATTTACAACAAGCCTGAGATTATTAGACCAAAGCAAGGAGAAATTCCAGATTTTAATAATCCTAATTATGACCCTATTATCGCGATTGCAAATGAAGTTAGTCAAAAAGAAAAGCTAAACAATGAAATAAATCATATTCTTGAATCAACTGTAGGTGTCGAACTTGCAAAAAAAGATGTTGAACTTCTTTTTGATAAAATTAAAGAAAAGGCACAACTATATACTGAGAAGACAGATTTTAAATTTAAAACAGAAAGAAAAAATGGATATAATTCATTGCTAATTACTTCTATGGGGTATAGCGTAACATTAAGTTACGAGAATAGTATTGTAAATTGGGTTCGGGATGCTGAATTAACAATAAAAATGTGGAATGGATATTTATCAATTGAAACACCAATTCATCATTTCCCAGGGGATGAACCAAAATTAATTAAAACTATAAAGTCAAAAGTAGATTTAAATAATTTGAAAGAAGTAGTTTGGAGAATTGATAAAGACACTGTAATAAAAAGTGAAGATATCATTAGTAAGGTTTTTGTCTTTATTATGGAGTCAATTCAAAAAGAGAAAGAGAAAAAATTTCGTAAGTAGAAAAAAATATAATGCAGTTAATATCAAATAACAGTACTTCAAACCATCTCGATTGTATTCTTCAAAATTTTGAAGATGCAAATGAAATATGGATGGCTACTGCATTTTTAAAAATGTCTGGACTTAACTTGTTATTACCATCAATAAAAAAACATTTAAAAGCAAACAAACCTATACATATCATAGCTGGACAAAACTTTGGATTAACTGAACCTGATGCTTTACGGGTTTTACTTGATTTATTTATTTCTAAAAGAAACGCAAATTTATATTTAGAAAATGCAGTAACTAGTCAAAAAGTATTTCATCCAAAATTATTCCTGTTTAAAAAAGTTAATAATGGTGTAGTAATTTCTGGTTCTGCCAATATTACAAAAGGAGGTTTAATTAGCAATGAGGAAGTTTCTATGAGTGTAGAAACATTAACCTCAAATATAAATTGGGAAGATGCGGTTAAATATTTTAAAAGAATAACTTCTAATGAAAATGCAGATCTTGTTAATTTATTGGTAATTGGTCGCTACAAACATTTTTATAATGAACAAAAAACAGTTAGAATAAAACAAAAAATAGCTCCAGATAAAAATTCTAATGATTATAGCTTTAACTATGAAAAATTAAAAACAAGGTTAAATAATTTTGATTTACAAGAATTTTTATTATTGTCAAAGGAAAGAGAAAAACACTATAAATATGCTAAGCAATTATTAGATGAAATTGTTATTTCAAATAGATTAACACAAAGTAGATTTAAAGAAATAATTGATTTACTTGTTGGTAAAAAAGGACAAAAAGCTTTATGGAAAAGTGGTAGTTTATTTAGGCATAGGGAAAAAGTATATCATTGTAAAAATGAATTTAAATCATTGGTAAAATTCATAAAAGAAAATCAAAAATCTAGCCACGAAATAGTATTTGAAAGAGCCAAAGAGCTTGTAGAAAATGTTGATGGTGCTCGAATAAATTACGTTACAGAAATAATGTTAACTTACCAACCTCATAGATTTGCTAATTTAAATAGTAATCCAATAAAAGTATTAAAAGAAGAAGCTGGTATATATTTTAAATCTCATAGTAGTTCATATAACGGCTATGATTATAAAGAATACAACTTAATCATAAAAGAAATTTGCGAAGAGCTTGGATTAAACAATATGATGGAAGCTGATAGTTTTTTTAATGAAATTTATTGGGAGTTAAAAAAAGAAAGTAAATAAATATAAAAATGAGTAAAGTACATTATTTCCAAAGATATCATCAAAAAGAAAATGTTGTAACAAACAACACCCTGTTATTGTTTTCTAGATTATACAATTATTCCCCTAATAAATTCAAACAATTTATTGACACTTTAACAGATATTGAAATTAATGTAGGCGTTGACTTTTCACAACAAAGTAAAAGTAAATCATCTGTTCCTGACGGTATAATAACTCAAAGTAGCTTTAAAATAGTTATTGAAACCAAGTTGTTTGATAATTTCAATAATTATCAGTTGACAAATCATTTAGAAGAATTTAATTCTGAAAAAAAACAAATACTGCTAGCTTTAGCTCCTGAGTATATTAATGATAATCAGAAGAACAAACTAATAGAGGAAGTAAGTAATTTTAATATAGATAAAAAAAAGAACATTAATTTTGTTAATGTAACTTTTAAAAAAATTATCGAGACTTACCGAGAGATAATTTTTGACTATGATGTTGAACTAAAAGATATTATTGATGACTTTGAAGATTTTTGTAGTTTATTCGGTTTATTACCAAATAACAATCCTAGAATGCTAGTCATAGCTTGCGGATGGACAATTAATCATAATTTTAGAAATAGTGTATACTATGATCCTGACGATAGAGGATATTCAAGATGTACTCATATGGGTATTTATAAAGATAAAAAAGTTCAAGGTATTGGAAAAATAGAAAATATTATTACTGCTCATATTGATAATGATGGAAATTTAATTGTTACCAATCAAACAAATGGAGCCCCAACTAATGAGCAAAAACAAAATATTATTAATATTGTTAACGATGCAAAAGTAGATTTAGGATGGAATATTTCAGAAGGTCATAAGTTTTTCTGTGTGGACTCATTTGAAAAAACGTCTTTTTTAAAAAACACTCCAAATGGTTTATTTGGTAGACGATACTTTGATATTAATGACTATGTTGGTGAAAAGTCAGATATTGTTTTAGCAACAAATAAATATGCAGAAAAACTAAAAAAGATTGATTGGGAAAAGAATATAATAGAATCATAAATTATGCCATCACAAACCAACGAACAAGCTCTAGAATCCTCCATAGAAAAAAAACTTACTGGTAGTTCTCTCGAAGAATTAAAGCAAGAAGGAAACATACAAGACCGCAAGGAATTGTATCGATCAGGAAATGGCTATTACATTGGCTATGCTAATGATTTCAATGCAAAATATGCTATTGATGAAGTTCGCTTTTGGCATTTTCTAGAAACAACTCAACCAGAAGAGTTAGCCAAACTGCAAAAACAAAACGATTGGAAACTCAAAATCTTGGAGCGTTTAGATCGTTTGATTAAAAAATACGGCATTCTGCGTTTGCTTCGTAAAGGTTTAGAAGTTGATGATGCACACTTTACACTAATGTATGTCTTGCCTTTAGCGAGTAGTAGTGCAGGTGCAAAAACTAATTTTGAAAACAATGAGTTTAGTGTTTCTCGCCAAATTAGGTATTCCGTACTCAATCCAAGAGAAGAAATCGATATGGTTATTTTTGTCAATGGTTTACCCGTTGCAACAATGGAACTCAAAAACCATTGGACAGGGCAAAATGCCAAAGTTCACGGTCAAAACCAATACAAAAACAAAAGAGATACAACCCAACCCTTATTAAATTTTGGGCGTTGTATTGTACACTTCGCAGTCGATACCGATGAAGTCTATATGACAACCAAACTCGATGGAGTTAATACTTTTTTCTTGCCTTTCAATTTAGGGTATAATTTTGGCAAAGGCAATCCGCCAAATCCTTTTGGACATAAAACTTCCTACTTATGGGATGAAGTTTTAACACGTGAAAGTTTGGCAAACATCATCCAGCATTTTGTGCGTTTTGATGGCAAAGAAACAGAACCATTAAGCAAAAAGAACTTATTCTTCCCCCGATACCACCAAATGAATGTGGTTCGAAAACTAATAGCCGATGCCAGTAAAAAAGGAGTAGGACAAACTTATTTAATTCAGCATTCTGCGGGTTCAGGCAAATCAAATTCCATCACTTGGGCAGCCTACCAATTAATAGAAACCTATCCCGAAAGCGAAAATACACCAGGAAGTAAAGGAATAAATAATCCGTTATTTGATTCCGTTATCGTAGTAACCGACAGACGTTTATTAGACAAGCAATTAAGAGAAAACATCAAAGAATTCTCAGAAGTTAAAAATATTGTAGCCCCCGCTTATTCTTCCAAAGATTTAAAAGAAAGTTTAGAAAGTGGCAAACGTATCATTATTACCACCATTCAAAAATTCCCATTCATTGTGGATGGAATTGCTGATTTAGGTGACAAACGTTTTGCAGTAATCATTGATGAAGCACACAGCAGTCAAAGTGGTTCCGCCGCCGATAATATGAACCGCGCTATGGGAAATATGAACTCGGAAGAAGAGGAAGAAGATCCACAAGATAAAATTATCGAAATAATGCGTTCTCGTAAAATGAGTACGAATGCTTCTTATTTAGCTTTTACCGCTACACCAAAATCAAATACCCTAGAAAAGTTTGGGGAATTGCAAGAAGATGGAAAATTCAAACCGTTTCACTTGTACTCGATGAAGCAAGCCATTGAAGAAGGCTTTATTTTGGATGTTTTGGCAAATTACACCACTTACAAAAGCTATTACGAAATAGAAAAATCGATAGAAGAGAATCCATTATTCGACACTAACAAAGCTCAAAAAAAATTAAGAGCATTTGTAGAACAACACAAACAAACCATTGCTATAAAAGCAGATATTGTGGTCGAACATTTTACTACTAAAATTGTCAATACCAAAAAACTAAAAGGCAAAGCCAAAGCAATGGTGGCAACTCAAAGTATTGAATCAGCCATTAAATATTTCTTTGCCATTCAAAAAATACTCAAAGAAAAAGGAGAACCTTTCAAAGCGTTGATTGCTTTTTCTGGAAAGAAAACTATCGACGGAATAGAATATACTGAAGACAGCATTAATGGTTTTGCAGAAAAAGACACTCGTGATAAATTTGATACAGACGATTATAGAATATTAGTAGTAGCCAACAAATACCTCACAGGTTTTGACCAGCCCAAACTAACCGCAATGTACGTGGACAAAAAATTGCAAGGTGTTTTGGCCGTGCAGGCGTTATCCCGATTAAACCGATCCGCTAATAAATTAGGAAAGAAAACAGAAGATTTATTTGTATTGGACTTTTTTAATGCTGCAGAGGATATGAAAGAAGCTTTCGACCCCTTTTATACTGCAACATCACTAAACAAAGCTACAGATGTAAATGTATTACACGAAATCAAAGCAGTTTTAGACAATACGGGAGTTTACGAATGGGCAGAAGTAGAAGATTTTGTAGATAAATATTTCAAAAAAGTAGATGCACAATTACTAAGTCCAATTATAGACGTAGCTGCAGACCGATTCAATTTCCAATTAGAATTAGAAGACGGCGAGAAAGCCGATTTTAAAATAAAAGCCAAGCAGTTTGTCAAAATCTACGGTCAGATGGCTTCTATTTTGCCTTATGAAGTAGTCAATTGGGAAAAGTTGTTTTGGTTTTTAAAATTCCTAATTCCAAAACTTATTATTGTAGATAGCAGTATTGACGCACTAGATGAATTATTAAATTCAGTCGATTTGTCTACGTACGGTTTAGAAAGGGTTAAATTAAATACAAGTATTTCTTTAGACGATGCCGAAACCGAATTAGATCCACAAAATCCAAATCCTAGAGGAGCGCACGGAACAGATAAAGACGAAGATCCTTTAGATTTAATTATCAACAGTTTTAATGAACGCTGGTTTCAAGGTTGGGATGCAACTCCAGAAGAACAAAGAGTAAAGTTTGTGAGTCTCGCCAAAAGCATACAAGCCCATCCAGACTATGCGGTAAAATATTCTGAAAATACAGATGCTCAAAATCGAGAAATTGCATTCAAGAAAATATTTGAAGATGTTATGGCACAACAACGTAAAATAGAACTTGATTTATACAAAAAAGTAACCCAAGATGACGCTTTTAGAATAGCAATGCAAGATACTTTGAAGAGGATATTGAGTACTTAAGTCTAACTCATAGCAAGTTTTATTTTTATAAAAAGGTGGAATATAATTGGCTTTACTTTATTACTAATAGTATAACTTGTTTTATTGCTTAAAAATTTAATTATTTATTCTTTCTTTAAAGAGGAACTCAAATAGTGGCATTTACAGTTATTAAGTAATATTTTTATAGTTATGAATTCTTTTAAAGGATTTACATAAATTTATATTACTATTGTAGTTTATTGGCAAAAAAATAAGATTATTAAAGGAAGTTTAGTAACTCAAAATATTATTTATGAAAATTAAATTTTTACCAGCTTTTAACGGTGATTCAATATTAGTTTCTTATAAAGATTCTGAAGGAAAAAATAGAAATATTTTAATAGACGGAGGAACTCCAAAAACATATCAGAGAACCTTAAAGCCTGAACTTGAGAATTTGCCACAAAATGAATATATTGATTTGTTAATTGTTACACACATAGACGACGATCATATTGGAGGAATTAAAGAATTATATCAAGATACAACATTTGATAGAAGTTTTATTAAAAATGTATGGTTCAATTCTGGTAATTTAATCTCTGATTATTTTAAAGAAAATAGAGATGAAACAAGAGAAGTAAACATTATTTTAAACGATCAAACTAACATGAGTGTTGATCAGGGTATAACATTGGAAAAAGCACTTATAGCTGATGGGCAATGGTCACAATCCCTCATTAAAGTAAGTGATCCTATTTTGGTCTTTGGTTCAAAAATCACTATTCTTTCACCTTCTAAAAAAGGATTAAAAAAATTAAATAAAAAATGGCAAACAGAAGTTGATACAAAAATTAATATGTCCGATGAACATGACGATTTTTCAACAACTATTTCTGAATTGGTAGAAAGAAAGTTTACTCAAGACAGAGCGGTTCCAAATGGAAGTTCAATAGCTATTCTTATTGAGAATACTGGAGGTAAAGCACTATTGCTTGGAGATGCACACCCATCAGTAGTTATTGACTCATTAAAAAACCTTGGATATAGTAATCAAAATAAGTTAAAGGTTAATGTTGTAAAAGTCTCACATCATGCGAGCAAAGGAAATACAAAAAAAGAATTATTATCTTTAATTGAGTGTGAAAAATATGTAATAAGTACAGATGGCAGTAAGCATGGACTACCTGATAAAGAAGCTATCGCTAGAATTATAGAACATAATCCTAATTGTAAATTATATTTTAACTATGACGATTATTCAAATGATTTATTTCTTCCCGAAGACTTCGAAAAGTTTAAATTTGAAATCTGCCTTTTATCACAAATGGAATATACAATAGATTTATAAATATGCTATCAATAGAAGATAAATTTAGATTTTTTTCCGTAAAAGTTAATAATGGTAGCGGATGTATTTTTCAACCAAATACACTAGAGTTCACATACGTACTCTCAGTGAAACACAATATTGAAAAACCCGACAAATCTATTTGTAGTGTAGATGAAATTGTAATCAGTAGAAATAACGGTGACATTGTTCCTGCAACAGAACTTCACATACATGATAGCTTAGATTTAATTTTAATCATTGTTCCTTATTTAGGAGACAAAGATTATATTTTAACAGCAGAAGAGCCATTACGGAATGAAGCACTACAAGTTTTTGGATATCCCACTTATCTTAAGGATGAAGTTGTTAAAAGTACAAATCTCTCCTGCATATGCGGGCTTGAGCAAATAAAGAAAATATCTTATGAAATTATAAGTGAAAATCCAATGTTTACTTTTAATAGAAGTGCCGCCAAAAATGTAATCGGTTTTTCGGGAAGTGGTATATTTAAAATAGATGGAAATAATCTTGTATTAAAAGGTATATTTCCAAGACTTAATGATCCAGAGGCTGCTCATAATAAAATAAATGGATTTTATATTGAAGGAATAAATGAAATAATAAGGGGAAATAATCTACCCGAATTATTACCAGATTACATGTGCAATTTTTCATTTTTGAAAAATGAAACTTTTGACTTGCAAGCTGGTTTTGCAAGTCAAAACATTGAATTCACAAAGAATTTTCTTAAGAGTAAAACTCAAGAAATTATCAACAGTCCATTGACTCCCAGTGAAATTAAAAAAATATTTGAAAATAGATTATTATTATTCAATCAAGATAAAAGTTTTTTGCAATCCAAAGGAATTTGGATCTTATGGTTGGAGTTTCTTACGATTTTAAATATTGTTAAAAAAGAGAATTACACTATTGAAAAAATTAAAGATATATTTAATAAAATCAGATTAATCTCTGTAGATGGCGATGGTGATTGGTCTGATCAATTAACTAATATGGTATATTCGGATTACCGAGGACTGAAAAAGGATGGCATTGTAATAATTGGAATATCTAAACCACCAGCAGACGAAGAAACTTATATTTTAGATAAAAGAATTCCCCACATAGCTAATGCTATTACAGAGAAAAGAAAAGGACATGACAGAGAATTGTTACAAATAGATAATGGAATTACTTTTCCTCTAGAGGATTATAAATTTATTCATATTGAATATTTTAAAAAAAAGTCAATTATAAAAAAGCATACTGAATATGCTGATATTGTAGATGACGATGTATTGTTAGAAAAATTGATTATTGAGTATAAAATCTTATTAGAGCATGAGTAAAAATATAATTGAAATTTTAAATGAAAACTTTTTGCAACAAGAGTTTAATCTATATCAAGGAGAATATGGAGGTTCAATTAATGCCTTTTTTATAAAAAGTGATACTGAAAAAACACTAAATGAAACTTGGGAAAAAATACGAAATATGATTGGAGTATATTTTCAATCCAAACTTGAATCAGAATTCGATATGTGGAATATTTATTTATTTTATATCACCTCAGATGTTAGCAAAGAGTTAAAGCATAGAATTGAACATGATACAATATCTAGTCGAAAAATCGTTGTAAATCACCAAAAGGAAATGAGTGATGCTGACTTCAAAGATTATCTTTTTTCAGAACATATTACAAATATAAATTTGAATGTTAACCTTGCTGATAAAGTAAATCTGAAATTTTCAAAAAATAAGGTTTTATCTGTAATCATAGATAAGATAGATCTTTCAAAGGCAAAAAAAAATAAAGATGATTTTTTTGGAGAAGCACTTAAACAAATTGAAAAATCACTGACAGATGAAGTTTAAAAAAGTAGAAATACAAGCTTTTAGAGCTTACGAAGAGGTTATCAATGGAACTTTTGATTTTAATATTTCAAAAGACAATCAAGAAGTAACAGCAGATTTTGTTTCAATTTTTGCTCCAAATGGTTTTGGGAAAACCTCTTTTTATGATGCTGTAGAATATGGTCTAACTGACAGCATAGATAGATTTTTAAAGAATGTAAAACTTAATAAGGAAGCTGCTAAATCAGAAAGACAACTTAACTCAAATCAAAAGGGTCAGTATCTTTTGAGAAATAAATATGCACCAGATAGTTTAGATACAGAAATAAATATTCATTTTACAGATTCTAACATACCATCTATAAAAAAGAAAATAGATAGAGCGAATAGAAAAGGTACAGTAGATTTTCATTTTACTGAAAGTAAGGTACAAAACAAATATTTTCAATCAGTTATACTATCACAGGATTGGATTGATGCTTTTTTAAAGGTTGAAGATCCCTCAGCTCGTTATGATAAATTTATGAGCTATTTCGGAGATAAAAAATTAGATGACTATTATAAAAAAATAATAGAACTGATTAATCAGAACAATAAAACAATTGATGATATAAAAACAAAATTAACTGGAGTTCAACAAATATTAGATTTCTCAGGAGATAAGGACATTCTTAAAAAGGTCAATGATAAAATCATTGAATTGAATACCTTAGATGAGAAAATTAGTCCTATACTGGAAACTTACAGCGAAACTGAATCATTTAATCTATCTAATTTCATTTCAGAGAGATTAAATGACATCAATTTCAAAAATAAGAAACAAGAGGAACTGTTAGCGTTTATTGCCAGTGTTTTTTCTGAAAGTACAGATGTAGTTGGTATTGAAAATTATTTTAATTCAAAAATTGATTTTGTAAAATCGGATAAGGCTCAGATAGAGATACAAAGTCTCCTAGAAAAATTTAAACAAAGAGCCAAATCAATTAATGAATTAAATCAGATTGCAGAAAATCAGAAACAATTAGTACTAGAAAAAGAAAAGATTGAAAGTATTTTTAAGCTTTTTTCAGATTATATTCAGATTCGCGATGAGATTTTAAAAATTGAAGATCAAATTGCAAAAGAAAGTGACAAGGAAACAGAAATAGGGAAAGATGTTTTGAATTTAAGAATTCTTGAATCTGATCAAATTAGTACACTTGAAAATCTAAATAAACAAATCAATGAGCTAGAATTAAATATTGAGAACCTGCCTCAATTGAATAAAATATACAATAATAACACTATTAAATCTGTAGATCTAAAAAACAAAATCGATAGTGAGGAACTGAAAATTAAACCTTTGCAACAATCCAAACTAGATTTGGAATTACAAATTAAAGAATTAAACAACGCTGTCCAAAATATTGAGAAAAAACTCTATCCTTCAATTAACGAAAAACTTTTTTTTGATTCTAAAGATTTAATACTAGAAATTGAAAAAAATGAAAATGATCTTAGGGAAAAATCAAAAAGTCTTGAGCTACTTAATGTCCAAATTAAAGGACAAGAGAATTTAAATAAAGATATTGCCAATTTCATTTTAAAAGGGGCAGAGATAATTGATAAAAATCAGGAATCTACATGCCCTCTTTGTAACTTTGAATATACCACTTTTGTAGAACTTTCACAACGAGTTGCTAATAATAATTTATTATCAGAACTTTTATCATCACTATTAAAACAACGTACTGATATTGAAGTTCAAATCGATTCAATATTGGAATTGTTAAAAGTAAATATTGAAAAACTTACCAATTCACTAAATAAAAATATCGCAGAAAAAACAGGTATATTGTCAAAACTTTCAATGAATATAACGGACATTGAAATTTCTAAAAAAAGCTTAACTGCAGAATTGGATGAGTTAAAGCAAAGTTTACAGAAATTCAATGTTATGTTAGCTGGTGTTTCTTACGAAGATTATACTAAAATGCAGGAAGATAAATTACTTAATATTAAAGTAGAATTGTCTGTTCATAATCCAATAATTGAAAAAAATCTAATAGCTTTAAAATCTAAAACTGCAGAACTTGAAGCTATTACCAATAGAATTAAAACATTTGAAAAAACAATACTAGAATTAAAAGAGAAAGAAACTTACATAAAAATCACAGAGTATTATAAATTTGAATTTCCCAACCAAGAACTAGAATTAGGCTTATTAGAGGATGAACTAAGAACTGTTACAAATGGCGTAGCGTCTAATATAACACAAATTGATGAGCTTCAGAAAAGTATTAAAGATTTAGACGAAATACTTAAAAATTATACTGAAGAATCAATTGATAAAGAATTATTATTAAAAACAGAAGAGAAAAATAGGTTAGTAAACAAAATCCTTTCTTTTGAACAAGATCTTAAATCAATATTAGAAATTGATTCTAATACTTTAGATAAAGAATCATTGATCGAACAATTAAAGGAAAAGAGAGATAAGATACAAGTGACATTTAAAAGAAATGAACAAAAAATCAAAAATTATAACTTGTTAACTGAGCTGAAAAAAAATGTTGAGCCATACTTAAAATATGAGCAAGCAAAAAAAACTGAATCGGAACTAAAGGAGAGAAAATCTTTTCTTGAAAAGAAAATAAAAAAAGAATTAGAAATAGAAAAAAATGCTGTTTCAAGCTATCTTGGCAAAAAAATTAAATCATTTTTTTATGAAGATATTATTAACGATATATATCGCCGTATAGACCCTCATCCTGATTACAAAAAGATAAAATTTATTTGTGACTTTAAAGATGATAAACCAAAGTTAAATGTTTATCTACTCAAAGATGAAACGTCTGACGATCCAATAATTCCAAACCTCTATTTCAGTGCTGCTCAATTAAATATTTTGAGCTTAAGCATCTTTTTAGCGAAAGCGTTAAATGCAACAGACAATAAAGGTATTCCCATAGACTGTATTTTTATTGATGATCCAATCCAATCAATGGATAGTATAAATGTACTATCTACTATTGATTTATTCAGAAGTATCATGGTAAATCAAAATAAGCAAATCATATTATCAACGCATGATGAAAACTTTCACAATCTTTTGCAAAAGAAAATACCTTCAATTTTGTTTAAGTCAAAATTCATGGAATTAGAAACTTTTGGTAAAGTAAAAAGAACAAATTAAAAACTATTATTTACTTAAAGAGGACTTTACCAAGTCAGTCAAAAACTTCATTTTTTCTATGTCGTGTTTCGAATTTTATCACTTAAAATTCATTAAAATTGAATATATTTAAAGTGGATATGCAAACAGAAACTGTACTATGGTGTTAACAAATTTTCTTCAACTCGTATAAAAAATGGTCCGCCTTTAGGTTCTTAAGGGGCACAAAAAGACAAAAAAAGCCATTGGACAATGGCGTTTTTTTTATAATTATACTATTTTAGGTTTTCAAAAAATGTCAAAATAGGTATCAAGTGTTCGACTGCAGACCCTGACAGCCCACAAGTTTAATAACAAACGGTTTTAAAACCCTATAAATCTTATGATTTATAGGGTTTTTTCTTTTGGGCATCCCTCAAATTATTCATTCAATCTTAATTGGAAAGAGATAAAATCGAGACCCTTAAAATTTCACAATTTAGGGTCTCGCTAAATGGTCTCAATCCTTACAAACAGTCGTACTAACAACCAGTTCAATACTTATTCAGAATATGTACATCTTGTTTCTTACCAATTAGAAAATTAAATTGAATACTAATTAAAAGGTCACCACGATGAAAGCAAAAATCACACTTCACATTTATGCGAAAACCACAAAAGCTAATACAGCTGGACAACTACCAATTTATATTCGACTAACGGTTGACGGACAACGTTTCGAATTTAGCTCCAAGAAATTCATTGAAAAATCCAAGTGGTCTCCAGAATTATCCAAAATGAAAGGCAGCACGGAAGAAGCTAGAACAATAAATAACTATCTGGATTTAATGAAATCTAAAGTTTTTGATATTCAGATGGAGTTAATTCATAAAAATGAAGAATTATCCCTGGAGAATTTCAAGTCAAGAATATTAGGAACCCATCAGCGGGAGAGAATGATCATTCCAATTTATCAAAGTCATAATTACAAAATCGAAGAACTTATAGGCAATGGTTATGCCTATGGAACTTTAGAACGTTTCAAAATATCTTTGAAACATTTACAAGAGTATATTTTATGAAAATACAATCTTTCAGACATTAGCATTAATAAAATTGATTATGCCTTTGTTACTGAATTTGAATTCTATTTACGAAGCGTTAAAAAATGCAACAACAATACTGCTGTAAAATATGTTAGAAATTTTAGAAAAATAATTAAAATTTGTCTGGATAATGATTGGTTAGATAAGAATCCGTGCAGCCGATACGAAGGAAAAATGAAAGAAGTCGAACGAGATTTTCTTACTGAAGAAGAGTTAAATAGAATTTACAACAAAGGGTTTTCGACAGAAAGATTAACTTTAGTGAAAGATATTTTTATTTTCTCTTGCTATACCGGCTTGGCTTATGTTGATGTAAAAGGATTGATGAAAGATCACATAGCAATTGGCATCGATGGAGAAAAATGGATTTTTAAAAACCGTCAAAAAACAGATACCAAATCCAAAATTCCAGTTCTACCCATTGCTCAAGAAATCATTCAAAAATATGCCAATCATCCAAAGTGTATAAATGAAGATAGTGTCTTACCAATTTTGACTAACCAAAAGATGAATGCTTATCTAAAAGAAGTTGGTGATCTATGTGACATCCCAAAAGAAATCACTTTCCATATGGCTCGACACACTTTTGCGACTTCGGTTACACTTACCAATGGAGTTCCAATCGAAACCGTAAGCAAAATGTTGGGACATAAAAATATTCAAACTACGCAACATTATGCTAAAATTTTGGATAAAAAAGTAAGTGAGGATATGATGATTTTGAGAGATAAGTTTTCAATGATGGGAAACAATCCAAATCAAAAAATAATCTAATTTCAAAATGAGAATCTCAAAAACAGTAATTCCAAATAAACTGTTTTTGAGATTAAAAACTAATTATTTTCAATACAATTAGGACACAATCCCGATAATGTAAAATTGACCTCTTTTACCAAATAATTATCTGGAATTTTATAGGTTGGTTCCACCGAATCTAAACAGGTTACCGAAAGGCATTTTTCACAATTAAAATGTACGTGATTATGCGTATGATTATGATCGCCGTGATTATGATGGCAACTCGCATATTTGACCGTTCCGTCTGGCGTAGCAATTTTATGAATCAAATCTTCATTGACCAAGCGATCTAAAATTCTGTAAATAGTAACTCTATCACATAAATCGCCCGTCAATTTTTGAATCTCGACGTGTGATAATGCCACTTCAGAGTGTGTTATCAATTCCAAAATAGCAGTTTTGGAGGCCGTGTTTCGTGTCGCTTTCATAATTACAAAAAAATATATAACGCAACATTGTTGCGATTAATAAAATACCCAGTATATTTGCAACAAAATTGCAATAGGCAAATGTACAAGAAAAAGAAGAAAGAATCAAATACCCGTTATAGCTATTATTTAAATTCGAAAGATTTGAATTATTGGATTTTGGCTTTTGACAGGTTGGATGTACTTCGACTGCATTAGCCTTGCCTTTTTATTAGCAGCAGATATAAACTTTAAAAATATGGCCAATAACACCAATTTTGATGTACTAATTATAGGCGGAAGTTATGCAGGGCTTTCAGCAGGAATGGCTTTGGGGAGGGCTTTAAAAAAGGTGTTAATCATTGATAGTGGACAACCTTGCAACATTCAGACGCCACATTCTCATAACTTCATAACCCAAGATGGAAAAACACCAAAAGAAATTGCAATTTTAGCCAATCAACAAGTGGAGCAATATGATACTGTAAAATGCTACAACGGACTTGCAATAAGTGGTAAAAAAACAGCAAAAGATTTTGAAATCACAACACAAACCAATGAAATATTCACTGCTAAGAAATTGATTTTTGCTACTGGTGTAAAAGATATAATGCCCGATTTAAAAGGATTTTCAGAATGTTGGGGAATTTCAGTAATTCATTGCCCTTACTGCCACGGTTATGAATACAAGAACGAAAAGACAGGGATTTTAGCTAACGGAGATGTCGCTTTTCAAATAGCAAAAATGATTCGAAACTGGACAACCGATTTGACCATTTTCACAAACGGAGCATCCACATTGACAAAGGAACAGACTGAAAAGTTAGAAAGCCATCAAATTAAAATCATTAGCACTGAAATTAATTATTTAGAACATACGAATGGTCAGTTAAAAAGTATCGAATTTAAAGATGAAACTTCATTAAAAATAACTGCCTTATATGCCAGACCAAAATTCGAACAACATTGTACTATTCCAGAGGAGTTAGGTTGTGAATTGACGGAACATAACTTGATACAAACCGATCTTTTTCAAAAAACAACGTTACCGGGAGTATTTGCCTGCGGCGATAATAACACTATGATGCGATCAGTCGCTAATGCAGTCGCTATGGGTGGCTTGGCTGGTGTAATGACAAGTAAAGAATTATTTGAAGAAGAATTTTAACGATAAAAATATTCAAAAAAGTAGAATGGCAAAGGCAAAGAAAATTAACGTTTACATCATTACTGGATTTTTAGGTTCGGGAAAAACCACACTTTTGAACAATTTATTACAACAGTTTTCTAACGAAAAAAATGTAGTCATAGAAAACGAATTTGGCAAAATAAACATTGATGCCAGCTTGGTAAACGGAAGTTTTGAGGCCGTATATGAATTGACCAATGGCTGTATTTGCTGTTCGATAAACAACCAATTACTCGAAACATTAAGCCGAATTGATGCTTTAGAAAATCAACCCGATAACTTATTTATAGAAACCACTGGGGTTGCCGATGCGGGAGAATTAGCAGCAACTTTTAAGGTTCTTTATGTTGCAGAATCTTTTGATTTAAAAAAAATCATCACGGTGGTTGATGCCGAAAACATACTTTTCTATAAGGATACTAATGCCGAAGTACAAAAACAGATTGTTACGGCAGATTGTATTGTCATTAACAAAGCTACTTTGGTTACTACCAAAATAATCCATGAAATAAAAGAATTTATACAAACCATAAATCCATATTCAAGTATTCATTTATCTCCAGCTGGCGCTTTGGACCGATTAAATTTAGCGACCGAAAATATCGAAAAACCACTAACTCCAAACAGCATTTACAAATCTGAAAGTGCTCATAAAATCAAAACAGTACTTTATGAAACAGAAGCACTTTTTGATATTCAAACCTTAAAATACGAGCTTTTCAAAAATCTCTACTTGTATTACCATCAGATTTATAGAATAAAAGGCTATGTGTTGAATGCTGATAATGAAGTGTTCTTGGTGCAAACTACAGGAAAAACGGTCGTTATCGTACCCGCAGAAAAGCACATAATTACAAAAAGTCAATTGGTTTTTATTGGAAAAGAATTAGAATTAAAAACCATAGAACGATTGGTAAGAAGTGCAATTATTAAGAACAAAAAACCGAACTAAACCAAAATGGAGAAAATAAAAATTGGAATTCTTACAGTTTCTGATCGAGCAAGTTTAGGAATTTATGAAGATTTATCAGGTCCTGAAATCAGGAAAGTGGTCGATAATTACACCAATTATTGCTGTGATTTTGTTTTTGTGATTGTTCCCGATGAAGAAGAACTAATAATAGAAAAACTAATTTATTTATCCGATACAGAACAATGTAGTCTGATTTTTATCACTGGAGGAACAGGCCCTGCTTTGCGTGATGTGACACCCGAAGCCACCGAAAAAGTCTGCCAAAAAATGCTACCCGGTTTTGGCGAACTGATGCGGAAAGAAAGTCTTAAATACGTACCCACAGCCATATTATCAAGACAAACGGCTGGAATTCGAAACCAAACTTTAATTGTCAATCTTCCAGGAAAACCCGCCGCTATCGAACCTTGTTTGGAAGCCATTTTTCCAGCAATACCCTATTGTATTGATTTGCTCGAAGGACCATTTATGGCTTGTAACCCAGAAAAGATTCAAATTTTTAGACCAATAAAATAATTATGATTACTGTATTCTTACCCTCAAACACGCAAAAAACATTCCAACAAGAAGCCGTCACTTTGTTTGATGTGGCGCAATCTATTAGCAATTCTTTAGCCAAAGAAGTACTGATTGCTACTACAAACGGACAAATTATAGACCTGAATACGAACATTGAAAACGAATCAAAAGTCGAATTATTGACATGGAAAGACGAAGAGGGTAAGAATGCTTTTTGGCACACTTCTGCCCATTTGCTTGGTGCCGCTTTACAAGAATTATATCCCGGCATACAACTTGGCACAGGCCCCGCCATAGAAAATGGATTTTACTATGATGTTGATTTTGGCGAATACAAATTTACCGATGCTGATTTTACCAAAGTCGAAAACAAAATACTCGAATTGGCGCAAAAAAAATCATTGAACTTAAGAAAAGAAGTTTCAAAAGCAGAGGCCAAAGCCTTTTTTACACAAAATCAAAATCCGTATAAATTAGAATTAATTGACGGTTTAACAGATGGTTTGATTACTTTTTACGAAACAGGAAACTTTACCGATTTGTGCGCTGGCCCGCATGTTCCGAATACTTCCTTAATCAAAGCCGTAAAACTTACTGCTATCTCGGGAGCCTATTGGCGCGCCAACGATAAAAACAAAATGCTAACCCGTGTGTATGGAATTTCATTTCCTAAAAAAGCAGAATTGGAACTTTATCTCGAAGCTCTCGAAAAAGCCAAACAACGCGACCACCGCAAATTAGGTAAAGAATTAGAACTTTTTTATTTTGATGAAGAAGTCGGACTGGGATTGCCATTATGGGCACCAAAAGGAGAAGCCTTGCGCCAAAACTTGATTAATTTTCTACGAAAAATTCAAATGCGAGCGGGTTACCAACACGTAGCCAGTCCGCATATTGGCAAAAAAGAGTTGTATGTTACCTCTGGGCATTATGCCAAATATGGTCAAGATGCTTTTCAGCCCATAAAAACGCCAGCCGAAAACGAAGAGTTTTTCTTGAAACCAATGAATTGCCCGCACCATTGCAAAATATACGCAACCAAACCAAGAAGCTACAAAGAACTCCCTATAAAATATGCCGAGTTTGGCACCGTTTATCGCTATGAACAAAGTGGCGAATTGCACGGATTGACACGAGTACGAGGGTTTACCCAAGATGATGCGCATATTTATTGCAGACCCGATCAACTGAAAGAAGAATTCTTGAAAGTAGTTGATTTAGTCAATTTAGTCTATGGAAAATTAGGCTTTACTGATTTTCAAACCCAAATTTCTTTACGAGATACATCCAATAAAGAAAAATATTTAGGCACCGATGAAATGTGGGATTTAGCCGAAAATGCCATTATCGAAGCAACCCAAGAACGTGGAATGAAAACCACGACCAAAGAAGGCGAAGCCGCATTTTACGGCCCAAAATTAGATTTTATGGTACGCGATGCTATTGGAAGAAAATGGCAAATCGGTACGATTCAGGTCGATTATATGATGCCCGAAAATTTCGATTTGACTTATACCGGAACAGACAATGCCTTGCACCGACCTGTAATGATTCACCGCGCTTTGTTTGGCTCTATGGAACGCTTTATTGCGCTTTTAATCGAACATACGGGCGGTAATTTCCCGGTTTGGTTGGCACCATCCAAAGTTATTCTGTTACCTATTGCCTCTAAATACAGCGGGTATTGTCAAGAAATTGCCAATCAACTCAACGAAGAATTCGATTTGCAGATAGAAGTCGATGATCGCGAAGAAAAAATTGGACGAAAAATTAGAGATGCCGAAACTCAAAAAATCCCTTATATGCTTGTTGTGGGTGAAAAGGAAAGTCAAGAGAACAAAGTAGCCGTTCGGGTTCACGGACAAGGAGACCAAGGCGTTGTTTTGGTTTCCGAATTCATTGAAAATTTCAAACAAGAACTAAAAATTATCTAAATGATTTTAAGCGGAAAAGAAATAGAGAAAAAGTTGGGAACCGATATTTCCATAGCTCCATTCGATGCCAAACAACTCAATCCCAACAGTTACAATTTGAGATTACACGATGAATTATTGGTCTACGATAATACCATTTTGGATATGAAAATGAATCATAAAACATCGATGATTAGCATTCCAAAATCAGGATTATTATTAGAACCCAACAAATTGTATTTGGGCAGAACAGTAGAATATACCAAAACCCATAATTATGTGCCTATGCTCGAAGGCAGAAGTAGTATTGGTCGTTTGGGAATGTTCATACACGTTACTGCTGGTTTTGGCGATGTAGGTTTTGAGGGCTATTGGACCTTAGAAATCTTTGTCATTCAGCCCTTGATCATTTATCCAAACCTTGAAGTTTGTCAAATTTATTACCATGCTATCGAAGGCGAATACGAAACCTACAGTAGCGGAAAGTATCAGAAAAACGATGGCATTCAACCGAGTTATTTATTTAAGGATTTTGAAAATGACAACTGGTAAAACTGAATTAGAAGAAACCGAAAACCTGAATTTGCAATTTGACAAACGTGACGGATTGCTGTCCGTTGCAGTACAAGAAACAAGTACAGGACAACTATTGATGATGGCTACGGTCAATGCAGAAGCTTTTGAAATTACCATCAAAACTCGAAAAGCCACCTTTTATAGTACTTCAAGAAATGAGATTTGGACTAAAGGGTTGACTTCTGGCAATACCTTAAAAATAGACAACATATTAATCGATTGTGATCAAGATGCTTTGGTATATCAAGTAACACTCGAAAACGGAGGCGTTTGCCACACCTTTAATCAAAATGGAGAAAATAGAAAAGCCTGTTTTTACCGAAAATTAAATTGGGACGATAGCAACTTAACTTTTTTAGAAAAATAAAGAAAAATATATTATGGAAGATTTAAACAAACAAAAAGCCGATAATCTTGGCGATAATCACATTGGCAGCTCGGCAGAAACGCCCTTGAGAGCGGATGCTTTTGTGATGCCCGATGATCAAAAAATAGAAGCTATTGCTGAACATTATCATAAAATAATGGAAATTTTAGGACTCGACTTAACCGATGATAGTTTGAGCGGAACACCTTATCGTGTGGGTAAAATGTATGTAAAAGAACTCTTTTCGGGTTTAGACCCAAAAAATAAACCCAAAATTTCGGTATTTGACAACAAATACCAATACAACAAAATGTTGGTCGAAAGCCAAATCACTTTTAATTCCTCTTGCGAACATCATTTTTTACCCATCGTTGGTGTGGCACACATCGGTTATATTTCGTCAGGAAAAGTTATTGGACTTTCGAAAATGAATCGCATTGTGGAATATTATGGCAGGCGACCACAAGTGCAGGAACGAATGACCATTCAGATTTTTAACGAACTAAAAACTGCACTCCAAACCGATGATATTATTGTAGTGGTAGAAGCCGAGCATTTATGTGTTTCAAGCCGTGGTGTAAATGACAAATCAAGTAAAACAACCACTTTAGAGTATGCTGGTAAATTTTGCGATGACCAAATAAGAAATGATTTTTTTAAAATGATCTAAAATGACAGCAGAAGCCAAGACAATACTCAAAGAAAATGGATTAAAAATCACCCAAAATAGATTGGATGTTTTGGCTGTTTTTCTAGGTTCTGAAAAGGCTTTTACATTATTAGATTTAGAAAAAATATTCCATTTGAAACACGACAGATCCAGTATTTTTAGAAGCTTACAACTCTATTATGAAAAAGGAATTATCGAAAAGTTTTGCAATGCCAACGGAATTTCTACCTATACTTTAGATCAACACAAACCAGATTGTAATGGTAAATCGCATTTTAAATGCAAGGATTGCGAAACCGTAGTTTCATTACCTGATTTACCCACCGATTATTTAAAAATATTAGGCAAAAGCAAAATGGAAACGATGAATCTTTTGATAGAGGGTACTTGTGAAGATTGTCAAACAAAAACAGATTAGAAACAAAATGAAAATAACCGTTTGCCGAAAAGCGCATTTCAATGCCTGCCACAGAATGCACAATCCCAATTGGAGCGATGCCAGAAACCAAGCCGTATTTGGCATTTGTAACAATCCGAATTATCATGGGCATAATTTTGAACTGATTGTAAAATTAACCGGAGCAGTAAACCCCGAAACAGGTTATATAATGGATATGAAAACCCTGGCCGACCTAATAAAAGATGAAATAGAAGATCGTTTTGACCACAAAAACCTCAATCTTGATTGTCCCGAATTTGCAAATACAATTCCCTCAACAGAAAATTTTGCAAAAGTAATTTTTGAGATACTAAAGTTAAAACTAAATCCAGAATTACAACTTTCGGTTGTTCTTTTTGAAACTAATAAAAATTTTGTAGAAATTACCGAATAATACAAATGCAATATTGTTGCATTAACTAAATAAATGTATATTTACAACAAAATTGCATTATGAAAAATATAGAAATTAACAAGACTACAAAACCATACGATATTTTAGGTATTTCGAGTGCCTCATTCTGTTTGATACATTGTATGATCTTTCCTTTATTTACAATACTTCCATTTGGGTTTACAGATAATTGCTTTATAGACTGCCTTTTTTGTTGTATTGGAATGTTTGTCGTTTCTAAAATATTGATGAGTAATGCGACTAAGAAAGTCAAAATCACATTAGGTATTTCTATAGTACTAGTTGTGACAAGTGTTGTATTAGAAATAGTGTTTAATATTAATTCGGGCTTACTTTACATCGGTGGTCTAGGGATGATTATAGGGCATACTTTGAATTTTAAAGCACATAAAAGCTTAGATATAAAAAATCTTTTTAAAATCAACACATGACCAATATGGGCAATTGTACTCTACAATTATGAGCATAAGTGGGACGAAGAAAAAGAAAAAATCCGAAGAGAATTGTTGAAAGGACATTAAAAACATTAAAGCAACATTATTGCAATAATAAAGATAATTCATATATTTACAATTGTATTATAATAAATGGGAGAAGTCGAAAACCCAAAAAAGAGTAGACATAACAATTAATACTTGAAAAGATGGTAATTTCAAAAAAAGCTTTAATTGCAGCAATTCTTTCTGCAAAAAGCGTTGGAGGAACACACTGTAGCAAATGCGGTCACTGTACGGCTACACTTTAATTCAAAGAACGGGAGTTGTAGTTCGAGCTGCTTCTCCCGTTTTGTTTTACCATTAATACTTGAAAAGAAATGGAGCAACAAAATTACAAAGAAATAGTTGATATTGACCAATCTCAACTTGATAATATGCTTTTATATGCGAATGAAAACATCATTTCCAGATTTATGGATATGTATAATGTGGATGAAGCTGAAGCTGAGGATTTATTTAAGGAGACCCGTAAATTTCTTTTCATTTGCCAATTAAAAGGAATATTTATTCCCGATGATTTGTTGATTCTTGACGAAATGTGGCACAACTTTATTTTGTTTACAAAAGAATACCACTCGTTTTGTGATAAATATTTTGGAAGATATTTTCATCATCTTCCTGCATCCAAAAAAGAAAAAGAAGATCACAAAATAAAAAACGAAATAGATCCTGATGTAGCAATGAATGAATATCTTCAGAAAATGGAACATCTTATGAGTACTACTTATGACAACCTGGGAGAAGAAACTGTAATAAAATGGTTTACTGAGTATCCTGTAAAATACAGCAAAGAAAGCATTAAAAAACTGAGAAAAGAATGAGCATTTTTCCTAAACGAACGCTCCCAAACAAAGGTGTAACTATTCATTGGAACTTCAACACTGCTCATTTAAAAGGGATTCATATATTTCCTTTTGTACGTATTGGTGTAAAAAGACCCGATGGAGAAGTTACAATGCTTTATGAAGGTAATATTCTTGCTTTACCTGACCCAAAAGAAGAAGTTTCAGAAAACAAAGCTACCAAATACAAATACCTGAATAAAAACACACCTCTTCTGGTTTTAGCAGATTATCTATCTGGACAATCTAAACGTGAAGTTTTAGTAGATATATTAAGTGCCATTCAATCTGGACGGCACTATTATTTTTATTATAACATTCCCGACGATGCGCCTATAGGAAAATATGAATTGATATCCGAAGTGCATAGTAATGGGGAAATTCGATATTCTAAAACAGCTTCCGATGATTTTTTCTTTGTCGAAAAATTAGAAATCAAAGAAGTCCATAGACAATCAGAAGGCTTTATCGCTATTGTTCAAAATCTTTCTACAGAACCTATTCCCGTAAAAATTGTGGAATGCGTAGAGGATGAAAAAGGCTTATCAACTCAATTACAAGTATTTGAAATACCTGCAAATACTGAATTTCCGATTATTTATCATTCTGAAAAAACATTTTTGCTTTATAATGAAGAGCGCGAAATTATTCCTTTGATAGAAGGTTCAGGAATAGTAAGCCTTCGAAATCAACAATTGCTTTCGCTGTCTAAAAAAGAAGTATCAGAAGAAGTCATTTATGTGATTCCAAAAGATACTGATGAAACTTTTAAGCTCAATACTATTTCAAAAGAAATATGGTTAAAAGCAGATGGTCTCAATACTAAAGAACTATTTGAAAACAATAATACATACAAGGAAGTTTATAAGGAATTAGTGCAAAGTGGTTTGATCCAAGAAGTAAAGCTATGAAAAAACCATTGGATATAAAAAATGATAATCTATGGAGGCTGATGTGGACTATGTCTCTGCCAGGTATTATTGCTACAATTGTAATTTCGCTCAACACTTTCATAGATTCCCTTTATATTGGTTATTTTATTGGAGCCGATGCACTTGCCGGAATTTCGTTGGTTATTCCTTTAACCATATTAATCACGGCGGTTATGGTTATGATTGCCTCTGGATCTGCATCGGTTTTGAGTCGGGCTATTGGATCTGATAATAAAGTTATTCAACAAAAAGTATTGAGTAATCTCTTTACAATGTCTGTTATTGCTTCAGCTTTGCTTATGCCAATCGGATTCTTGTTCTCTGATGAATTATTATCAATGATGGGAGGAACAGGAAAAGTGTTGCGATATGGGTCTGATTTTTATAAGATATGGTCTTTCGGTATTTTCTTTACTATTTTTGGTCTTTCTGCAAATGGCCTTATTCGAGCCGAAGGAAAAATAAAACAAGCGATGCGTTTTTCTATTATTTCGGTAGTATTGAATATTATTCTTGCTCCCATATTAATTCATTATGCAAATTTAGGAATACAAGGCGCTGCTGTTGCCAGTATTATAGCAATGATAGTATATGCATTTCTTACTCTACGCTATTTTTTATCTGGAAAAGCCTCTTTCGAAACAGGTAAAATCCGGTTTAAGATTGATACTGAAATGCTCAAAAATGTCTTTACAGTTGGGTTGTCTGCTTTTTTTATTCAGGGAACCAATTTTATTCGTCAGGTTTTTATTTTTAAAACTGTGGCACACTATGGCACTGATTGGGACTTGGCTTTTTTTTCAACTGTTTTCAGAATATTTACTTTCTCGGTTATGCCTGTTTTTGGACTATTGCAAGTATTACAGCCAGTTGTAGGTATTAATTATGGAGCTGGCAATTACGAAAGATGTGTAAAAGCCGTTGGGGTATTCCGGGCTGGGGGCATTTTATTTCTTTTGCTTATATGGATACCATTAATGCTATTTCCATCTTCAATTGTTTCTATAATGCTTCCTGACCAAGTTCTTTCTTTACAGGAAATTGAATACTTCCGTACCATATTATTTATTATCCCCTTTTTTCCTATTGGAACAAGTGGAATTATCTTTTTTCAGGCTATTGGAAAAGGCAAGAAGTCTAGTTTTATATCCATTGGAAGGGAATTGATTTTATTTATACCTCTTATACTTATTTTACCCTTTTATTATGGCACAAGCGGAATCTATTATAGTATCGTTATCGAAAACTTTTTATACCTGACTATACTATTCTTATTAACCTCTTATGAGTTTAAAAAATTAAAAGTTAATGCGCTCGCTACAGGATAATAAAATCTAGAAAAAATGAATAGTAGAATGAACAGTAGTTGGAATAAGCATTACCAAAAAATTAAGAAAAAAAAGCTATCAGCTTCTGCAACTCTTGTAAAAGCTATCGATTTATTTGATAAAGAAAAAGTAGATTTTCTAATTGCCTGCGATCTAGGCTCTGGTACAGGAATAGATACCATTGCACTTATCGAAAAGGGATGGGAAGTAATTGCTATTGATAACCAAACGCAGGCAATAGAAGAATTAAGAAATGGTATTCCAGTAGAATACAGTTCTAAATTGATTTTAATTAAAGGCAATTTTGAAGTCATTACACTTCCCAATGTTATGCTTGTAAATGCCTGTTTCTCGCTCCCTTTTTGTCATCCTGAAAATTTTAATATTTTGTGGCAAAAAATTGTACAATCTATTTTGCCGAATGGTCGGTTTGCAGGACATTTTTTTGGAGTTAATGATTCCTGGGCAAGTGATCCGGAGAAAACCTTTCATACTAAAGAACAAATTTTAAATCTTTTTACTGGATTTGAATTGGAGTATTTTGAAGAAGTAGAAAAAGCGGGCAAATCAATTGATGGTAAAGAAAAAAATTGGCACGTGTTTCATATTGTGTCAAAAAAAATATCTTAATAACGGTTTTATAAAATGAAAAACCCATCCCGGATTACCGTTGATGGGTTTTTATCAGATTAAATAAATTCTAAATTCTTCTTAACATTCTGTTGCTCAAAGCAAAAATAAAGGCAGATAATAATCCCAACAAGGCATAACATACAAGAATAGTTGTCGAAATCGAGGCAGTATTTTTATACTCAAAAACAGGAAAGGCATCATAATCTTTCTTGGTTAATGATCGGTCAAAAAATAATGCCGGATAATAAACAGCATTTAGGCTATCGTGCAGCGTTTTTGTCTGCCATACAAACGAGTGGTTGGCAAGCGCATCATTACTAGCCAGAGAGGTAAAAACACCATCTATTGCTGCAGTAGGATTAACTAAGCAACTAGAGTTTATTAATTCTTGCCTTTGCTCAATATTTTCAAAATAATCCTTGACTTTTATCGTGTTAGCATCATCCAAAAGTCTGTGATAACCCAAATAAACCGAAAACATAAATGCTGTTGTTTCTGGATTTATATTAGCATTTTTATACTCTGGATACACTTTTCCAAATTGTTTTATCAGTTTTATTCCATAAATAGGATCATCAAACTTCGAGCCTTGTGGTCTTCTGGACATTCTACTAATCGCGGTGTTATCTACAGGAATTATTTTCTCGATTAATGCAGTAGATAAAGTTGGAATAACGATGCAGGTCATAGTCCACATTATTCCACAATATAAAGCATTCGTACTCGTGGTTTTACCCATCGAATTGATACAATATACCACAGATAGCCAAAAGACAAAATATAAATTGGCTCCCACAAAAAACAGAAAATCGTTTATTGTCGGATTTTGATTGAAACAACAATAATTTACAATCAATCCTATAAAAACGATAAAAACAACCATCAATTCAATAATCAAGCCTACTAACAAAAATTTAGATTTTAGCCATTCTTTCTTCGAAATCCCCTGACTGTTTATCAACCGCCAGTTGCCATTGTCTAACTCGTTGGAAAGCGAATTAAAACAAAGGATGATTATCAGTAATGGCAATAAATAAATAATCCAAAAACTAGTATCAAAGTGTCCTGCTAATGACCGCAACGGATTGGCAATTTCTCCTTGTTTGAATAATTGCATAAAAAAACTCTCAACCTTTACCGTATAATAGTACGGAAACACATCGGCTTGACCAATACAAAATAGAGAAGTACTTGATGGGGTTTTGAATACTGGCAAAGTAATATTCCGATTGGAAGATAATAATCCTGTAACATTTTCATAGTCTTCTTTGCCCTTTGCTGTGGTGGTATCTGCATCAAAACCCCGAATAAGTACAGCTAAATCCTTTTCTTTTTCGGTTCTAAAGCTTTCAATTGTATCTATTTGTTTGCTCTTGAAAACAAAACCCTGGTACAAACCATACATTCCTACTGCTAAAAACGCAAAAAGAATCACACTATTTATGGAGTGTTTTTTGAAAAGCCAAAATTGGGTTTTTAATGAAATTTTCGAGTACACTGTATTACTATTTTTCATCTTTATTTTAACTATAAATTAAATTAATTCGGCTTCTGAACATTAAAATAAGTAATGAAATACTCCAAACGAGCAACCAAATATTTTCTATAATTACCGATTGCAGCAACCAAATAAGCGATTTGTTTTCAATATGTAAATCTGTAATAGCTTCATATTTTCCTTTTTTTACCCGATACGTATCGAACGAATTGTAGGCAGAATTGTCTTTCATATCATTGTTCATATTTTGAACAAATGACCTGCGGTAATTTTCGGATTGGGTCTGAAAATCAATTTCAGATTCCAGTCCTGCATTACAGGTCGTCATCGATAAGTTCCGTATCAAGATATATGGGCTTGCAATCCCCATCCAGGTCTGTACCTTTTTTTGATTTTCGAGTGTCGAAAATATTTCTTTGAAATGCAAATCGTACGCTTTACTAGAGTATTCTTCACTTTGTTGCATAATAAAACCTTCAAAATTAAAAGGCAACTGTTGCACACTATCTACTTTGTATTTTACTAATAAATCCTTTTCAATCTTTAAAGCTCTATCACTTTTGGGGTCGTGTCCGTCCAGACCGTTGTCTATCGATTCCTTTATTCCTTTTTTTAATTCATAATTAGTAATCAAAGGATAAATGTTTTCGGCTAAATTGGCCGACATTCTAGGCATAATAATATTGGTAAACATCCAAATGAGCAATAAAAGGGCAATAGAAGTTCCAATTTTTTTAATATTTGCCGAAACCAAAACCCCCAACAAACACCAAATAAGGCAATAAATAGAATAAACCGCAAGAAGATAAAGCAGTGCTACTCCATTTAAATCTCCATCAAACAATTGATAAGATAAGAATGCGGTAAGCAAAAAATATGGAATAAGGAAACTTTGGAAAAGGATAAAAGTCGCCAGCACTTTTGAGAAAAGTACTTTTCTAAAGGATACCCCCTGAGCCAACAGCAATTGCAATGTCCCTTTTTCAAACTCTCCGTTTACGCTATTGAAAGTAAATAAAATGATGAACAATGGCAAAATCAATTGACAAATCAAGGCAGGACTTAACCAGCCAAAACGCAATCCCGTATCGCTTTCCTGGCTTTTGCTAAACAAAAAATCATTTTGCCTATGCGGTTCCATATACACGGATGTTCCCGTGTATATGGTTAAACCTGGATCCAGACATTGTAGCGACGTGGGCTTTTTATAGGCATAATTACCAAAATGGGCCGCCATATGAGGGTGCTTTAACTCCTGACTCAGCCACTCTTTTCTGGAATCTTCCTGCGCTTTTAATCGTGTATCCAACAAATGCGATTGATAGCTTAACTGATGCACAAGAGCGATTATACTAATGAGGATTAAAAACAGCGTAAGCCATCTTACTTGCCTATTTCGTCGCCATTGCAGCCATTCATTTTGGATTAAATTAGATATCATTACTTTTTTATTTCTAATTTATTTTTGTAAAACCATTACAAACTCCTGAACTTAAATCAAATTCTTTAGCAACTGCACCACCATTAATTTTATAAGAATAAACAGAATTACTGTTTGCGGCAGAAACGTTGAAATATATTTTATCATCATCCCATTTGGTCATAAATGTGTTGTTTCCAAATATTTTTGGTAAAGTAGATGATATGTTTCCAGCTGAAGTTTTTGCGGTCAAATCAATTTTATAAATTTCTCCTGCTGCATAAGAATCATAATTTGCATCCGTATCAAAAGGATATGCCACAGGATCTGAATATCGGATGGTAAAGGTCAATCCGTTAGCAAAATGATACAATCCCAAGCAAGATTTTCCAGTTGCGGTATCAAGGTTGAAGAAATAACTAGGATCGAATTCAGTTGTACCACTTTTAATTTTCAATACACCGCTTGGTTTTCCATTATTAGCAAATCCTAATACATAAATGTCGTTATTGGTATCTTTAATCATTGTATTGGGACTAAAAGAGGAAGCCGTTCCTCCAACCCACATTTCGCTACTACGGTCATCTTCAATTAATTTTTCGACCTTGTTAGTTGTGCGATTAATGATACCCACAAAAACTTTATCCTCTAGGTTCATAAAGCCTGCATCTTGATAATTAATCCCCATATAAATAAAATTATCTCGAATAATCATCCCTTGATAGTAAACTTCAGTTGCTCCCGTTTTTTGCAATCCAGTTAAATCTACTGTGGTAATTATCTGCATATTGGTTGGATTGAATTTTATTAATTTCGGTACTCCTCCAAATCCATTGGCAGCCGCATAGGCTTCGGTAGCACTTACAAATTCTACTGCTCCAAAAGTTTTTAAACCCAGTACAGAAAAATTGGCCGTTTCTCTCGGTACGCCATTTTCATCAAAAACATACTTTCGCAAAGTAGCTGGTGCACCAAATGTGGTCATATAAATATCCGAACCATATTTATACATCATTCCTGAACTGGCTAACTCGGCGGCCATTGAAGTGCCCAGCGTTCCTACAGGAAACTGATTAGTACCAAATAAATAGGTGGTTTGATTGGGATAAATTCCACCCGTAGTAGATAACGCATAATTTACTTTATTGGGGTTTGCTGGTTCCGAGTCTTTTTCGCAAGAGGATAGACTAACTAATGCAACAGCGGCTACAAATAGCATTGATAAATTTTTCATTTTAATTTTTGTTTAGTATTAGATTTATAGATTCGTATTTTAAAGCTGAAGGCTCTTCCAGGCAATTGTACCCGAAAGTTGTCGTAGGTTTTTGAGTTAGTCAAGTTGGTTACTTCAAAGGAAAACGAGAGTCCTTTATCAGCAATAGCATAAGAAACCCCTGTATTTTGCAAAAACTGTGTGGGAATTCTGTTTTTTAATTCTATGGCACCATCTACTTCCCAGTACAGGAAGTATTCGTGGGTGTAAGTTGCATTGAGCCAAACGTGCAGTGGATTTTTTTTGTTAAACATCGATTCATTTTTATACAAAATTCCTGCATTTGCAAAAAGATAAGGGATGTTTGGAAGCCTTGCATTTTTATAGCGTTCGTTATTGATACCGCTATTCTCTATGACAGATTGGTTTCTTAAATCCTGATAAGTAATGTTGGCGTTTAAATGGATATCGTCAACAGGAATATATTTTATACTGCCTTCTGTACCCAATACCCTTGCACTCAAAAGATTTTGATATTGACCACCAAATTGGGAGGTACGCAGGTAAATGATATTGTCAACGTCCCTATAAAAACCGGTTAACTCCGATTCAATTTTATTGGAATGGTACAAGAAATTCACATTTATGTTTTTGCTTGTCTCAATATTTATATTTGGATTGGCTTTTATCAACATTAAATCTCCAAAAGCTTCCTCTACTTCGGGTAGGCGTGCAGCGTGTTCATAGGAGGTTTTAATTTGAGCATTGTCATTGAGATTGTAGGCTAATGCTAGGTTGTAGGCTGAAGCGTGAAGTGATTGCTTAATGATTGTTTGAGTTGTCCACTCTATTGTATAGCCCGATAAGTTTGCGTAATAATCTTTGAAAGCTGTCGAAAATTTTAATCTTGAATTTAATAAATTCCCTTCAAATCCTATTCCCGCAATGTTTTTCAGCATTGCAGAAGGAGTGTCAAAATAATCGATTCCTCCATAAAAATTTTGCGCAACAGTATCCTTTCCTGTTCGTTTATAATCTTGCAAGGTGTTACTAAAAACGAATTTCAAATTGGGAGCAACTGCATAAATACTTGTAATCTTCCCGTTAAAAACATTGGTGTAAATATTTAATAAATTGCCAGAAGAAGATATTTCGCCACCGCCCATTTTTTTATCAACAACAACGCCTTCCCAATTGTACACATTTTGGGATGTATCTGTAAAAAGTCCGTTCAATTTATTGTAAGACAGCAATCCCGAAAGATGAATGTTTTTGAAAATATTATTTTTTTGGTATTTAAGAATACCACTTAATAAATTTTCTTTGTAAAATGCTTGACCGTAAGGCTGTGTTTGTGTTAGGTTGTTTTGTATTTCGTCATAAGTTCCCGTTTGTATTATACTCAAATTCAATTGGTCTGCAAAACGAATATCGGTAACTCCTGTTTGTAGTTTTAGGTTATAATTTTTGTATAAATCGTGAAAACGTTTTACATTTTTTTTCTCATTATTACCAAACTCGTTAGGAACATCGGCATCAATACGGTAATCATTTTGCGCATAGTTGGCATTGGCTTGAATAGCGGCAAAAAAGTGATTGGACAGCTGTTTTTTTGCCGAAAAATTCAGTCGGTTAGTATTGAAAGAACCTATGGAATAGGACGCATCATAATAGTCTTCTTTTTCTTTTCGAGTTATAATATTTATTGCGGCACCAAGAGCATCTGCACCCAAATCTACAGGCAGAACCCCTTTATAAACTTCTATTCTTTCTATTTGTTCTACAGGATAAATGTTCAGTAGTTGTGTTTCGCCCATATTATCCTGTGGCAGACCGTCAATAAAATATTTAATCTGTTTTCCTGTACTGCCATTAATAAAAATTTCAGTTTTTGCTCCAAAACCACCGTCTTGTTTTATTTTTATTCCAGAAACCTGCCTCATTAAATCTAATCCTGTGGCATTGGTATTATAAAATGGTTTTGCCTCAATGATAGAAACATTAACAGGTCGTTGCTTTATAACTTTACTTTTGCTAGCCGTTATTTGTACCGCTTTAAGAATATTTGTTGTTTCTTTCGGTTTTGTTTTTAAAGAATCTGTTTGGGAAAATACGTTGAAACATAAAAAGCAAAATCCTATTATAACTGTATATATTTTCATAGTTTATTCTTCGAAAAAGGAGATTCAAAAATTGTTTTTTTAGATAGTTTCCAGATACAATTTTTGTAATTCATTGGCATTTATATCACTTGTATTTAGAGTATGAATCAATGTTCCTTCTTTCATAATACCAATTTTAGTTCCCACATTTACAGCATTAAAAATATCGTGTGTGGTCATAAAAATGGTCTTACCATCGGCAGCCAATTCTTTGCAGATTTTGGTAAATTCTTCCGTGGCTTTGGGATCAAGTCCAGAAGTGGGTTCATCCATCAGAATAACCTTTGCTTCTTTGGCAACGGCAATGGCAATACCTACTTTTTGCCTCATCCCTTTTGAATAGTTGCCTAATTTTAAATTATGAGACCCAACTTGCAGATTGGCTCTAGTTAAAAAAACACTTAACTCTTCAGCTGAATAATTAAACCCTGCCAAACGACTAAAAAAAGCTAAATTCTCTATTCCAGTTAAGCTACCGTAGAGCTGAACGACTTCGGGTATATAAGCCACATTTTTTTTTGTGGCTGTATCATTTGGTTTTACCTCCTCATCATCAATGCTTGCCACACCACTCGTAGCATTTGTGAACCCTAAAAACAAATTAATAGTTGTAGTCTTACCAGCTCCATTCTGACCCAACAGACAAAATATTTCGCCTTTTTCAATAGATAAATTCAAATCTTTTAAGGCATAAGTACCATTGTAAACTTTGCTTAATTTTTTTGCTTGTAATACAGCCATATAGAAACAGTTTTATAGTTTGAGAATCTGAAGAGTACAATTTTTATTTTTGAACTAATGCAATAATGTTGCAAATATAGAAAAATATTTAATAAAGCAACATTGTTGCGTTAATTAATAAAAACCTAATTTTGAAAAAATTTTCAAACGAAATAAAATATACAGTCACAAACCATAAAACAGAAATGAAAACACTATTTATCAATGTATTAATTGTTTTATCTATAAATGCATCTGCTCAAATAATAACAAAAGACACTGTAAAACAGGATACAAAACAAATATCGATTTATACCAAAAAAACTAATGGAACTATAAATATAGATGGAAACCTTACGGAAAGTGATTGGGCAGAAGCTCCTGCAATTTCAGATTTTATACAAGTAGAGCCCAACCAAGGCGAAAAACCAAAATTCAAAACCATAGTAAAAATACTCTATGATAAAAAGAACCTTTATATAGGCGCGATTTGTTTAGATACTTTAGGAAAGAAAGGGATTCGGGTACAGGATTTCAGAAGAGATTTTGATTATTATCAAAACGATCTTTTTGGTATTGCACTTGACACCTATAACAATAAGAGAAATGCAACCGCATTCCAGACTAACCCATATAGTGCCCAACGAGATTTACAAGTATTCGATGATAATGTTTATGATGTTGATTGGGATGCGTTATGGCAAACCCGAAGTGTTATCAACGAAAATGGATGGTCTTGCGAAATAGCAATTCCCTGGAAAACGTTACGCTATCCTAAAAATGTAAAAGATACTATTAGTTGGGGAATCAATTTTGTTAGAGTTGCCCGTCGTGAAAATGAAACTACAGCATACCCCGGTTTTCCTAGAAGTTTTGATACCTACAGGATGAATTATGCAGTAGAGCTAAAAGGAATTGAACCGCCAAAATCAAATACCAACATTCAAATAAATCCATACTTGATTTCACAAATGGATCGCAATACGCAAAACGGAAATCCATCTGAAAGTGAATATAAAACCAAATTTGGGGGAGAAATAAAATGGAGTCCAAATGCCCAAAGCACGCTCGATTTGACATTTAACACTGATTTTGCTCAAGCTGATGCTGATAGACAAGTAAATAATTTAAGCCGATTTTCGGTTTTTTTTCCAGAAAGAAGACAATTTTTTTTAGAAAATGCAGGTTTGTTTACTGCGGGAAATCAGAATATTTATATCCCGTTTTTTAGTCGAAAAATTGGATTAGATGATTTCGGAAATCCAATCCCCATTGATGCAGGTGCTCGATTTACACAAAAAACTAATAGCTATAGTTTAGGAGCAATTTACGTACATCAGCAAGAGACTGAAACTGCTGCAGCATCTAGTAATTCGGTATTACTATTTAAAAAAAATTATGGAAAACAAAACAATTTAGGGTTTTTAGTAACCAATAAATACAGTGAAATCAATGGCGTTTTAAATTCATTCTCTAATTCATCGGCAACAATTACTGGGTTTAATAGAATAACGGATAAATTAAGTTTAGATTTCAGTATCAGTGGGACAAAAACCAATGGAGAAAACAAAGATGATGGTTATGCCGCAAACACGAGTTTAAATTACACTTCTAATGATTTGGGTGTGGTTTGGAACACAGGTTTGATTTCCGAAAAATACAATCCACAACTGGGATTTTTGAGCCGTAATGATTTTTTTAAAAATTACTTGGATGTTTATTTAAACAAAAGAAAATTATCTTGGTTTCCAAAATTTATTCGCAGTTGGGAACCAGGAGTTAGTTTTGATTTCTATCAGAATCGAAATGATTTTAAACTTCAAGAAGGTTACATCGGAATTTACCCCATTTTTTTTCAATTCAATAATGGCAGTAAAATTGTAGGCACTTATCAACTTAATTGGCAAGCACTTACCGAGAATTTCAGTCCACTGAATATAGAAATCGAAGCAGGAAATTACAAATATCAGGCTGTAAATGTCAATTATCGTTCTGATCAAAGCAGTAAATTATCCATAACTGCCGATTTTACTTATGGCGGATATTATAATGGAAAAATTACAACTTATGTTGCAGGAATCAGATATGCACCCATTCCATATTTTGCCACAACTTTGAGTTATGAACAAAATGAAATTGTCGATTTAGGAATTAATAAACAAGATTTGACTACCAGATTAGTTACTCCCAATATTCGCCTAGCATTAAATCCTCGTTTACAACTCAATGTTTTCTATCAGTATAATACTGTTGATAATCGCAGCCGATGGAATTCAAGATTAAGTTGGGAATATAAACCACAATCTTTTGTGTATTTGGTTTTTAATGAAAACAAAACCAATGATTTTAAACAGGACCAAACCATTGCAAAAATTAGTTTCCTGAAACAATTTTAATTTAACGCAACTATGTTGCGTTATTTAAGTATTGTTTTATATTTGCAACAAAATTGCATTAACAAAAATTCATTTTATATGAAAACATTCTTACTCCTTTCGCTTCTTCTAAATTCATTAATCGCATCAAGTCAAAACGTCCCTGAAGACATTATTAGAATAATGAAATCAGGAAATGGTCGCTCTATTGATACTGCCTTTGAAGTCTATACCGTCGATGAAGAATATAAAATGCTTCGTTTCCTGAAATTGACTCCAATTATGCAAAAGTTGGATATAAAGGATGGTGTTTTTTATGATAGTTTCAAAATAGATTCTAGAACTGTTTATTTTAAAGTGCTATCAAAAACCAGAAAAAATGTTCCAAAGACACAACATTTAAATACTTAAAAAAATGAAAAAACTCCCCGTAACCGTATTATCAGGATTTCTTGGCGCAGGAAAAACCACTTTGCTCAACCACATTCTGCACAACAAAGAAGGGTTGAAAGTTGCTGTAATCGTCAATGATATGAGCGAAGTAAACGTAGATGCACAATTGGTCAAAAACGAAATGACACTTTCTCGCACCGAAGAAAAATTGGTCGAAATGAGTAATGGCTGTATTTGTTGCACCTTGCGTGAAGATTTGATGATTGAAGTAGAAAAATTAGCTAAAGAAAACCGTTTTGATTATTTGCTAATCGAAAGTACCGGAATTAGTGAACCCATTCCTGTAGCACAAACTTTTACGTTTGTTAACGAAGACGAAAATATCGATCTATCTCGCTTTAGTTATATTGATACGATGGTTACAGTGGTCGATGCTTTTAACTTTTTTAAAGATTTTAGTTCTGCCAAAACGCTCGAAGATATCAAAGCTACCAACATTGAAAATGACAATAGAACTATTGTAAATTTATTGGTCGATCAGGTAGAATTTGCCAATGTTATTATTCTGAATAAAACCGACTTGGTTACCGAAAGCCAATTAGAAACCCTAAAAGCCTCCATTCATAAACTAAATCCTGTTGCAAAAATTGTTTGTTCAGAATTAGGAAAAGTCAATCCAAACGAAATCATTAATACTGGGTTATTCAATTACGAAGAAGCCGAAAATTCCGCAGGATGGATACGAGAACTCGAAGGAATCCATATGCCCGAAACCGAAGAATACGGCATTAGTTCGTTTGTTTTTCGAGATCCAAGACCGTTTCATCCACATCGATTTTGGGAATTTATTTCAGACCATTTTCCGCCCACCATTATTCGGAGTAAAGGATTGTTTTGGATAGCATCACGCCCAGAGCAAGCTATCAATTGGAGCCAAGCAGGCGGATCGATGAAAGCCGAAAGTGCCGGCGTTTGGTGGGCAAGTATGTCATTGGGCGAAAGAATGGCTTTTCAAAATTTCGTAGAAAATCAAGAAATTATAGAAGAACGCTGGACATTGGATTATGGCGATAGATTAAACGAGTTGGTATTTATCGGCATTTCTTTCAACGAAAAAGAAGTACGTGAAGAATTAGAAAACTGCCTCTGTACTACTGATGAAATTATGGATTTACAAGATGGTTTTTTCTCGAACAAAGATTCGTTTCCTATTCCTAGAAGCACGGCTATAAAAGGAGAAACGGCTTTTTTGCACGATTAAATTTTATTAAATCATAGTTTTGTTTTAGTTGGTAGAACGGTTCATTATTGTAATGAGCCGTTTTTTTAAGTTAAAAAGCAAACTAAAATACTTTAATATTTACTAATACAATTTGTTATAGATAATTGATTATAATGAAACAAAAATACATTCTAGAAAACTATGATCGAATTCTAAAAGAAATCAAAAATCCAAAGATTATTTTTGGTAACGATTTAACTCCTTTTTTAGAAAATTTTACTTCCGAAAGTTTCCTTATTTACCAAGTAGATTTTATAAAAAAGAATGGTAAAACAAAATACATTTTCAAAAAACCAATCCACAATCCACAATCTACATCCAAAATTCGCAAAATTAGATTTTAAAGAAGCGGATACTGTCGAAGAATTTGAATCTTTTATTCCAAAAATCCTTAATGAGTTAAATATTTCAGGGAATCAAATTAATTTACGTTGGTGTACCAAAAACGAGAATACTTTATATATTTTACAAGAATGTGAAATCGAGAATCTGTCACAAGAAGAACGTTTCTTTTTATACTGTTATCGTTGCCTTAAAAATGAAAATAATAACATCAAGAAAACAAACAAAGAACGGGTTTTTAAACTCAAATCTAAAGAACAAATAGAACAATATATTCATCGAAAACAATATGCGCTTGAGAATTTAGCCCACAGGTTAATCAAGGAAATCAATCCTGTAAACTCATCAGATTTATATCAGTTTTCGAATAACTATGATAGAATTGATTGTCTAAAAATTACTTATATACATCTCGAAAAATTATTTCGTTTTATCGAAAAAGAATACCCTAATTACCTCAACGTAAATATTCAAATCCCTTATCGTTCAACGCTAGTCAAAGAATTTGAAATTACGATTTAGACAAAGCTAGAATTGAAGCAAAAAGTAAAGAACGTTTAGGAGCAATTGAAATCTGGAATTTGATTAAAGCACTTATTCCAGTTTCTTTTTTTAAAAAAGAACAAATTATTACAGGCGATCCGTGTATAGATATTGATATTATAAAAACCATTTATAATGTTAATAATCTTGATGAATTAGCAACTATTCGAGTTCAAAACACTTATGAGAGATTTAAAAAATCAACAAAACTAAAAACCGATGTTGTAAATATTATGGGGTGGGTAAAATTAGTTCAGTTTAAAGCAAAAACCCTTACTGTTGTTCCTTTCAATCACGAAAATAAAGACACACTTATCAAGGAATTAAGAAAAATAATTTTAGAAAATAAAGACGTACTAAATCGGGTACAAGAAGTTTTACACGACAACGGTATAAAATTAATTTATCAATCTAAAGGAGAAAAAACACCTGTTGATGGAGTTTGCTTTTGGAGTGATGGTAATCCAGCAATTAGAATGACTTTGCGCCACAAAAGATTAGATAATTTTGCCTTTACACTATTTCACGAGTTAGGACATATTTACAAACATTTAATCAATAATGACAAAGCAGAATTTATTGATCTTGAAATTAAAAATGAAGAAGAAGAATATAAAAATTCTAACGAAGAGAAAGAAGCAAATCTCTTTTCTCAAAACAGTTTAATTGATAGTGAAGATTGGAATAAATTCAGTGCAAACATAGTGTATAACAACAACGATGAAACTATTAGAGCTTTTGCTAGAAAGGTAAAAATTCATCCTAGCATTGTTAGAGGAAGAGTATGTTTTACATTACATAATTTTAGAACATTTACTGATATAAACCACAATATCAATTAACAAATTATGCTGCTTCAGAAACGACCTAATTTAGTGAAATAGAATAACCAAAATAGTTCAAAAATGGAGAATGAAGATGAAATAGAAACAATGGATCCAGCAATCGAAGAGGGATGGAATGAGTATAGAAATGCGGTAACAGAAAATAAAAATAAAAGTCAAGATGATTTTGAAAAATACATTAATCTTTTGGCTTCCGGAGGCATAATTCTATCTCTAACTTTTTTAGAAAAAATTGCAACAATTGTAAAAATTTAATTTATTTGGTTTTACATTATTGGATTAATTTTATTAGTATCAACACTACTTTCAAATTTATATTCTCATTATAAATCAATTTAAGATGCTGATTTAATAATCAAAGAAATTGATGATAAAAAATACGAATCTATTTTTAAGAATAGTGATAGCCGAAACGAAAAAATAACGCTTTTGAATAAAACTTCAATTTGGAGTTTAATTATCGGAGCCTTTTTTATATTAACCCAAGTTACAACTAATCACTCCTTACGCCTTTATTTACCTCACAAAAAGATTCGTTGCTTTTCATTTTGTGTACTACGGACTTTTTAGAGAAGGCTTGTTTTTTTATTTTCAAGGCATCGTATATACTTTTCAATTTATCCGAGGGTTCGCTGCATTTTTTAATTTCGGTTTGCTCTCCATTCCTATTTTTGGCGGTAGTGTAAACCACTTTTTGGGTGTTGGCAATGCGAATAATTTCGCGCCATTCATAGTTTATTTTTTGACTTTTTAATTGATGCCGAACCGTATTGACTAACCAATAGGCTAAAATTGCAAGATGCAAATGTGCCATCGAAGCATCATCGTTTTTGTGATATATTGGGCGTAAATCCACATCCGTTTTCAGGCATCGAAAACTGCTTTCAGTCTCTCTGATGTTGTTGTAAATCTGCCAAAGTGTTTTTTCATCTCTCGCCTCAAGGCTGGTTTTTATAAAATAAGTACCCGCATTTTCTTGGGCTTCTTGGTCTTGATTTTCTTTTTTTTGATAAGTCAAATCTGTTGCGTTTTCGCCCGATATTCCTACGACTTCTATTTGATAATATTTATTTACCGATGGGTATTTTTCAATTGCTCGCCCAATACGCTGATTGACTTTGTCGTATTTTTTTACGCCATTTTTTTTTGTCAAACTGCTTTTTATTTTTTCGAGTTCCTGCTCAAATCGGGTTTCAAATTGCTTGCGCATAGCATCTTCTTTGCGTTTCTTACCAGGGCTTTTTATACGCAGAATATAATCGGTTTCATTGGTTACTTGTACCCTCACAAGGCTAATCTCTTCCTTGTTTTGGGTTTTTATGCTCTGCAAAACAGCTCCTTGGACAAGGGTATATTCCTTGATTTTAGAGCGGCTAACACAATGTAAGGAAGTTTATTGTAGCTAGCAACGACAAAGCTTTGTTGTTTGTGAACGGCACTTTCGTTAAAGAATTGGCTGCGGGAACCCATTATTTTTGGAACAACAGCATTACAATCGAGGTGAAAACGGTAGATAAAAGACAACAACAATTGGAAATTTCAGGTCAGGAATTATTAACTAAAGATAAGGCAGTACTAAGAATTAACTTTTTTGTGAGATATCAAGTAACCGATATCAAGAGAGCCTTAGTTGACAACAAAGAGTCCGAAAAACAATTGTACATTTTGATGCAATTAGCCTTAAGAGCTTTTAGTGGCAGTCTTACCTTAGATGAGTTATTGAATAAAAAAGATTCTATTACCAACGAAATTTTAGAAGAGACAAAAATTAAGGTTAGTACCTTAGGCTTACTTATTTCTGACGCAGGAATTAGAGATGTTATATTGCCAGGAGATATGAAAGATATTATGAACCAAGTTTTGGTTGCTGAGAAAAAAGCACAAGCCAATAGCATCATGAGAAGGGAAGAAACTGCAGCAACTAGAAGTTTGTTGAATACCGCCAAATTGATGGAGGAAAACGAAATGTTATGGAAATTGAAAGAGATGGAATATGTTGAAAAAATCGCCGATAAAATTGGTGAAATTACCATTTCGGGAGGCGGAAACGTCATCAATCAGTTGAAAGAGATTTTTGTGAAGTAAGTTAAAACCACGGGTAGTAATCTATTCGTGGTTTTTTGAGTTACATCCGAATAAGAGAAAAATAGGTTTATTATTTTAAGGTTTCAATGAACCCTTTTTTAGTATATTTAATTTATATTATTCAAACAATGAAAAAATATCTTGTAATTATAGGAGCGTTTCTTATTATTTTTTCTTGTAAACGTGCTGAAATGCCTGCTGGTCTTTCTTTCTATTTTGAAACGCCACAGCCCATCAATGATTCGGAATTATCTAAAATCCCAAATAGATTTAGAGGTTTGTATGTAAATACCGACTCGACTTATTTGAGGATCAATGAAAATATCATTTTATCAGAAATTAATAGGGAATATAGAATTCATAAAACAACAATGGATTCGCTAAAGCAAGAGTTTGTCTTTGTCGACGGAAAATATATATGGAAATTGGATCATAAAAAATATGATTTTAAAACAATTGGAGATTCGATAGCATTATCGACCAAAGATATCGATACCGTTTTTATGTTTTCAAACACTCAAAAAGCAAAACTGCTTCACGGACAAATTGTTTTAAACACAAGAGATTCTATTTTTTGGACTGCTAAAATTTTGTCGATTCATAAAACAACACTCACTTTAAAACACCTGTATTCTGCAACCGATTTAAAACAAATGGATTCGATAACCAAGACAAAATCAACCATGCTTGATTCTACTTCTTTTAGTCTTAAACCAAGTCGCCGAGAATTCATCAAATTTATCGGTTTAAAGCATTTTGGATTTGATCAAGAATATATGAAAATTACAAAATAACTCTAAAAACAAGAAGAAAGTAGATAGTAAGAGCAACTAGCGTGACAGGTTCTTTGTAGAAATATCAAAATAGATACAGTTTTCAAGAAAATAGAAGCTTATTCCGTTCCCATTACGGAGCATCATTTTTTTTAATAAAAAAAATTTTTAATAAAAAAAACACAAGGAAAAATACGTATATTTATAAGAAAATTATTTTATTTGTTAAACTTTAAAAAAGTGCAAAAAGTAAGCTTTCAATGTTTTTTTATTTTTTTAATTAATGAGAAGTAATCCAATTTTATATTTTTCAATCGCGATAGTAATTCTAATTTTAATAGGAGGTCTTTCTCTTGATACTACAATTAAGTTGCTGAAGCTAGAGAATAGAACTAGCAAGACTTTTGAGCTTTCGCAAGTTTTCGAGCAAACACTAACTTCTACTCAAAAAGCGCAGTTAGCAATTAGGAATTATATTATTAGTGGTAATGTGATGGATTTGAAGAATAGAGATTTAGCACTAAAACAATATGATGCGGCAAATAAAAAATTAGAAAAAGAACTAACTGATCCTTATTTGTTAGCCTATTTAAATACTTTAAACGGATTGCGTAAAAATCGTATCGATGAATATAAAGTAAATTATTCAAAAATGCGAGCAGAGAAAGGTGTAGCTTATTCGCTTTCTTATTTTACAAGGCTTGTAAATTATAAAGTATATGTAACCGAAATACCTAAATTAGTTTTAAAATACAAAACAAGACAAACAGAATTAGAAGATAAATATAAAACTCAAATAGAATCTGATGCTAATACTGTTGTATTTATTATCATTTTTGGAAGTTTAATTTCGATTATAATTGCTATTTATGCTGTTTTTATAATTAGGAAAGATATTGTAATTAGGAAAAAAAATGAATTACAATTAATCGATTTTACTAAAAAATTAAAGAATAGAAACACCCAATTATTTGATTTTTCTAGTATTGTTTCGCATAATTTAAGGGCGCCACTTGTAAATATTTTTATGTTGTCTGAGTTTTTAGAAGATGCAGAAGACGAAGAGGAAAGGAGAGAAGTGTTGGCTAAAATGAAAAAAGTAACCAGTCATATAAATGAAATCTTTACGGAATTGGTTGATACCCTTCAAATTTTAGAAGATATTGACGTGAAGTCGGATACCATAGAGCTTGATTCTTGCTTAAATGCTATTATTTTAGATCTTGAAATTTTGATTAAATCGGAAGAGGCTACCGTAGAGGTTGATTTTTCTGAGGCTCCAGCACTCTATTTTCCAAAAAAATATATAGAAAGTATATTTTTAAATTTATTAACAAATGCTATCAGATACAAGTATCCAGACCGAAAACCGATTATTAAATTTAAAACACAAAAATTAAATTCGAGTATTTTATTATCTGTTTCGGATAATGGTTTAGGTATAGATTTAGAACTGCATAAGGAGCGTCTTTTTAAATTAAGGCAGGTTTTTCATAATCATTCTGAAGCAAAAGGCTTGGGATTATTTATGACCAAAACCCAAGTGACCTCTATGGGAGGCGAAATATGGTTGGAGAGCGAAATAAATAAAGGAAGCACATTTTACGTTGAATTTAAAAATCAAATCAATGAAACAACATAATAGTATAGCGGTGATAGATGATGATGTTATCTATGTTTACATGACCAAAAGAATCATCGAAAAAACACAAACATTCAAAAAAGTGCTGGTTTTTAAAAATGGCTTAGAGGGGTTGAATTTTATTAAAGAGAATTTTAACGATTATAGTTTTTTACCAGAATTAATATTGCTAGATCTTTCTATGCCTATAATGAATGGTTGGCAATTTCTGGATGAATTTATAAAATTGTATCCAAACAACGAAAGCCAGATAAAAATTTACCTAAGTACTTCATCAATTTCGCCTACAGATTTAGAAAGAGCAAAAAAAATAAGTGTAGTGTCAAATTATTTAGTAAAACCAATTTCGAAAGAACATTTTATTGAAATGATAAACAATATTTAAATTGATTTGTAAATTACAATCAAGATACATTTGTTGTAGAGTATGTATTAAATTATTGTCAAACGTAATTAAATAAAAAAATTATGAAAATCATCGCATTTGCAGGGAGCAACAGCAAAAACTCCATCAATAAAAAATTAGCTACATATGCAGTGGTTTTCATTCCAAACTAAATAGAAAGTCGTGGTTGTGACAACGAAAAACCTCCCTTATTGATAATCATCAAGGGAGGTTTAGATTTTTAGGAATAAGATAACTGTTTCTCAATAATTTCATTCAGATTTACAATTTTATTTTGATTCCAGCATTGACTACAAATCCATCTAAAGGAGCATAAATATCTTTAAAAACAGGATTGTTTAGTGGTCCCGTGTAAATAGTTCCAAAGTTGGTTTGTCGAGTATCGGTGAAGTTTTCGAAATTAGCATAGATTGAAAAGTTCTCCCACAATTTCTCGATCATCACTCCAAAAATCCAATAATCGCGACCAATGGTGTTGTCATTTAATGTTTGCTTACTGTAATAATAAGCTTCTAGACCTATTTTCCATTTTTCTTCGACCTCATACATTAAAACATTATTTAAGCGGTGTTTTGCTGTCAAAGGATTTGTGAATTTCAATCCGTCTTTTTCGATCGAAGCGTCTGTAAAAGTATAGCCTATAAACAATTTAAAATCTTTATATTCTAACTTCAAATTAGTTTCAGCTCCTTTTGTATCTAAATAGCCATTGATATTGATAAATTGCAAATCAGTACTTGATATTGGAGTCAAAATTAGCGGTTTATCTACATTGGTGAAAAAGAACAGCTGATTTAGGGATAACGACAAATCATGGGTTAGATTCGTTTTATAATTAACATCAAAATTAAAACCATAGCTTTTTTCTAGTGTATTGCTTTCGCTATCAATTGGTCTGACATTACGGTATTGAATACGCTCACTTTCCTCTGTAAATATAGTTGGTGTTTTGTATCCTAATCCACCGCCAACTCTAGAATTTAGCTTATCTGATATTTTAAACAAAGCGGAGATTCTTGGTAAAAAGGAGAATCCGTAATCACGTACATAATCAGTACGAATACCGGTTTCTACGTCAAGCCATTTAGCAGCTTCTACTGTATTTTGTACAAATGCTCCGTAGGTAATTTGATTGTAATTTCGTAGCAGAGAACTAGTTGTACTATTTTCTGTAAAACTATCCGTGTACAAGTTAGCTCCCGTGACCCATTGAGATTGGTCTCCATTATGGGAATAGGTTATTTCAGAAAATGTACTGTTTTGCAAACCATCAAAAACATAGTTTGGGATAGTAACAACACGGCTAAAATTATTGAAACTATTTTTGAATGTTAAACTTTCTCTTTCGTTAAACGCGTGATTAAGGTTAAACTGAGTGCTAATTCGTTGCGTTTTATTTCTTTCAAAGTAACTGTTAGGATTGGCACTTTCATTTTTGATGAAATTGATATTTCCACCAATTCTATTTTCAAAAACGGTATTTATTCCCAGATTCAAATTAGTCTTTTCATTTAAGTATAAAAATAATTTAGGGTTAAAATTAAAGCGCTCGAATTTTGGTATGGCTGTCAATTGTATATCTGCTGGATCGTATGGCGCATTGCGATCATGTGAGGCAAAAACAGTTAAACCAAACTTTTTGAAACGCTGTGAGTAAAATCCATTTACATCCAAACCCAGCGCAGAGGTTCCGTTTAAAATAAAACGAAGTTCTCGCTCTTCAGTAGGTGTTTTAGAAATAAGGTTCACCAAACCAGCTATTGCACCACCTCCAAATAGGGTAGAAGCGGATCCCTTAATGATTTCGACTTGTTTTAAGTCTAATGGCGGCGTTTGTAATAATCCTAAGCCGCTAGAAGCTCCCGAAAAAACGGGAAAACCATCTTTTAATATTTGGGTATATCTTCCGTCTAATCCTTGGATTCTAATGGACGAATTCCCTGAAGTTGCCGATGTTTGTTGTGTTTGTATTCCGGTACTTTCGTTAAGCATCATTCGGATGTCGCCAGGCTTCATATTCGCTTTTTCTTCTAATTCTTCTCCAGCAATAAATTCAACTCTAGTTGGATTGTTCCGTATTGTTCTTGTTCCTCTAGTCGAAGTAATGATAATCTCCTCCATTTCCTCGGCTTCACTTTCTAAAAAAATAGCAATAAATTCATTAGAAAATGGAATTATAATTGTTTGATTAATTGACTTATATCCTTCAGCACTAAAAGTAAAAACATAAGTGCCTTTAGGCAGGTTTTCGAAAATGGCGGACCCTTGATTATCCGTTAAAGTAATTAGATTGACTTCTTTAATTTTTACTTGCGCGCCTAGTATAGGTTGATTAGATACCAAATCGTTTATGACGATTTTGGTTTTATTTTGTGCTTGCGCCATGCTAACAAAAGCTATGGCCAAAAGCAGGTAGCTGTTTTTGAACATTTTAATTCGTTTCAATTAGTTTATGAGATAGATACACGATCTCCTGACCGTATTTAATAAAAGAGTAAAAACTAATTTACTGCGGCGGTTGCCAGATTTCGTAACGAAACGATTCCTTACCATGAAACTGGTAATAAAAGTTTTGATGATTACTTTGGGTTACTACTTTATTTCTAAAAAGGGTAGCATCAATTTGGAAATGAATTGGAAAACACAAACAACTACCACACGAATAAAAAGGAGTGCATTTACTATCACAATTAGAGTCGCAAGGAGAATCATGATGATCACCAATTCCTTGCTCCGTTGCACAGTCATCAATTACAGGAAGTAATTCAGGAGATACAGACAAGGATAAAATAAAAAGAGATATTAAAGTGACCATTATTTTCATACTACAAATTTAAAGACAAAATTTAGGATTGTACGTTTTCCAATGTTTCTTTTTTAATTTAACTATCAATTAGTATGGATAGTTTCTTTGTGAGTGGAGCAATCCGTATTTTTGCAGTCTGATACAATTAAAATATAATGAACACAAATAGACTTTCACAAACCCATATATCCATCTTAGATTTAGCGATAGTACGTGATGGAGGTACGGCATCGCAAACCTTTAAAAATAGTTTAAATCTTGCTCAAGAGGCAGAAAAATGGGGATACAGTAGATATTGGCTAGCAGAACATCATAATATGCCCGGTATAGCAAGCAGTGCAACTGTTATCTTAATAGGTCATATAGCCGCTGGAACAAACACCATACGCGTTGGCTCAGGAGGAATTATGCTTCCTAATCACGCGCCACTTGTGGTAGCAGAGCAGTTTGGAACGCTAGCAACCTTATTTCCGGATCGTATTGATTTAGGATTAGGTCGTGCTCCAGGAACTGATCAATTTACTGCTGCAGCTTTAAAGAGAGATGACCATGCCGCAATGGAGTTCCCAAGTAATATTGAAGAATTGCAACTTTATTTTTCACAAGGCAATAAAAACGGCCGAGTTCGTGCTATACCGGGTGAAGGACTTGATATCCCCATTTATATTTTAGGCTCTAGTACTGATAGTGCTTATTTGGCTGCTGCCAAAGGGTTGCCTTATGCTTTTGCTAGCCATTTCGCACCAGCTCAGTTAAAGATGGCTATAGCTATTTATAGAAATAATTTTAAACCTTCGGCACAATTGAGTGCGCCACGTGTTATAGCCTGTGTCAATGTTATTTCAGCTGATACTGATGATGAAGCCGCAAGATTAGCTACTTCATTTAAAAAACTTTTTTTAGGAATAATAACAGGCAACAGACAACAATTGCAACCACCTTTTGAGTCGGATGCTGATTTCATGGGGCCCGTTGAAGAAGATGCTTTACAGCAAATGATTGCCTATACTTTTATTGGAGGACCTCAGAAAGTGCAGAAAGAATTGAACCTGTTTTTAGATGAAACGCAAGTTGACGAACTAATGATTGCTACAGCTGTATACGATCATGAAGCTCGACTCAATTCCTACAGAATCCTCTCTGAGATTAAGAATTCTTAGTTTAAGGTTAATGCTCCAAGTATCTCTTCGGACATAAAAGGTCCACCGGGATACTTGGCTGTATAATCTAAATTCAACCAAATTTGATTGCGTTCATCTATGTGATAATGCAATTGTTTCCCCTTGCTTTCTTTAGGAAAAAGAATGTTTTTAATCAAATAATTCACTGTTTCCAAATCATTTCTTGTTCCTATTAATATTTCAGGATAGATATGTCCTTTGGTGTGAATTAGTCGTGGTGTTCCGCCAATCGCGCGAACGGCAGCAGCCATTAAGATAGAGTGATCATCACAATCGCCAGAGAAGTAATCTAATGATTCACTAGCAGTAGCTATATAATCACCATCTTTAGGATCGCTAACGTAGTTCCAACGTTCATTAATTTCCTTAAATACTGCAAAACATTGAATTATTGTTCTGTAATCCGCATAGCCACGAACGTTTTTAAAATTCTGAGTTGTTGCCATTACGGCAAAATTTCTGACTTTGGGATTTTTATATTCAATTGCTCGAAGTATTTTTGATTTGTTTGGAAAAGGAAGTAGTTTAGAAATGATGATATCCTGCGGATTAGGATTGTCCGACATGGTGTAGATCATTGAATCGTAATCTTCGTAAACGCTGTTAAAACCATAATTACCTATAACAGTTCCATACAATAGGACCAGCAAATAAACTACCATACAAATAATGATAATAGTTCTTAATAGTCTTAAAACAAGCTGAATAACTATGATTAAAACAATAAAAAGCAGAATCCGATCTAAATTAAAGGGCCAGTTTAGCTCAATTAAGTTTTGATGAGCAATTATAATAAGCGGAATAGCGATTAAAATATTCAAAACAAAAATAATCACATCGTCCCAAGGTTTTTTTACCTGTAACGTTTGTTTTATTTTTTGAAAAGAAAGGTTTTTAATGGCTATCATACTGTTTTAAAAAATCGCACCGATTAGATCGTTTTTACAATTTCTTCAAAAGTACTTTTTTTATCAATGATTTTGAGGTCAAATAACTGATTTTGGACATTGTTTAACAAATTTTTAGACAATGGTTTTTGTGACCAGTCCGTTAACGAAAGCCATTCTTGAATATCTACCGTTTTTTGCTGGTATTTTTCAGCCAAAATTTGATCAATATTTGGGATATTTTTAAAGCTTTTTGTTTTTTTATTAATGGTATCTAAAATTGTTTTGATGACCTCTGGATGTTGCTCTAAAATTTCCTCACGAACAGCAATCACAAAGCAAGGCCATGGAGTAGGGCAGTCACCCACACGTCTAAAAACGCCTTTATCAACCAATGGTTTGGTCATAAAACGTTCCCACATAAAATAATCAGCAGTTCCCGCAGTCAAAGCTTCTACAGCGCCATCAATGGTATTGATGATTTCAAATTGTAAACGATCAGTATTCCAATTTTGATTCCCTGCATTGACGTAAGCCATTAATTGCGATCCAGAACCAACTCTTGAAATCGCACATTTCGTATTTTCTAAATCAGCGATCGTTTTATAAGAGGAATTTGCAGCTACGTGAATTCCCCATATCAGTGGCGAATCAACATAAACTTGCACAATTTTAGAAGGATTACCAGCAACAATATCTTTTACAATTCCTTCGGTTAGGATTACAGCAATATCCGTTTCTCCAGAGCGTAACATTTGACACATTTTACCGGTTCCCTCAGGAACATCAGTCCATTGTATATCGATGTTTTTTGCTTCGAATTCGTTATTTTCAAATGCTAAATGCCAAGGTAAATTAAAGTGTTCTGGAACTCCAGCTATTTTTATAGTCGTCATTTTAGGTTTGGATTTTTTAGTTCATACCAATTCCAAGTAATATCATCTTCCATATATTGATCCGTCATTTTAAGTCCAATGTTTTGTAAAATTTTGTTAGATGCAATATTATCTTTATGTGCAGCTGCTTCCATTATTGGAATTTTCATGATATTAAAGCCATAGTCCAGCCATGCAAAACTTGCTTCGGTAGCGTAACCATTTCCCCAAAATTTTTCGTTTAACCGATAGCCAATATCATAAAAATTAATTTTATTATTCACCATTTCTCTATTAAGCTTTAAACCTGCCCAACCAATTACTTCATTTGTTTCCTTCAAAACAACCACAAATCGTCCGATATTAGTTTCTTGATATTGTTTTCTAACTGATTCAATAGTGTTGTAAACGTCATTTATATCTAATACAGGTTTATTCCAGAGGTATCTGTGAACATTGGGATTATGATCCATTTCAAATAAAGAGGCAGCATCAGAAAGTTTCATCTCTCTTAAATATAGTCTTTCGGTTTCCAAAATTAGATTCATAATAATAGATTTGTTTTGTAAAGACTTAAATAGCCCTGATAGGAGCGGCATCTCCCGATTTAGAAAAACAAGGCTTTTTTAAGCCGTAGTTTTTATTTATCGGGAATACAGGGGATAGCAGGATTAAGCTCCTAAAATTAATTAGTAGCCAATTTATCTAACGTATAAGCGATTAATTCATCGACTGCTTTGTAGGGATCAGCACTAAATGTTCCATTGGCACGGTTAGCAATTATTGCATTCAACGACAAAGCGTGGTGTCCTAAAAGCCCCGAAAGTCCATATATTGCAGCCGTTTCCATTTCGAGATTGGTGATTCTATTACCTTCAAAAGCGAAATTATCCATTTTAGAATTCAGTTTTTCATCTTGAATGTTCAAGCGCAAAACGCGTCCTTGTGGTCCGTAAAAACCTCCAGCTGTTGCCGTGATTCCTTTGTGCATTTTATCGCTTTCGATAACTTTTTCTAATTTCTCTGAACAAGCAATAACATACGGTTTTCCTTTGCGCAAATCCCAATTAGTATGGCTCACAAAAGCATCTTCGATCGCTACATTGGAGACTTCGTCGATTAAGTAGGAGCGAAGCATATTATCGAGTCCTAATCCAAACTTAGACATCACAAAACTATCTACAGGAATATCTTCATGCAAAGAACCCGAAGTTCCAATACGAATAATGTTTAAGCTCGTTAAATCCTTTTTAGGTTGGCGCGTCTCTAAATCGATATTCACTAAGGCGTCTAGTTCGTTGATTACGATATCAATATTGTCAGGACCGATACCAGTTGACATCACAGTGATACGTTTTCCTTTAAAAATTCCGGTTTGGGTTTTAAACTCTCTTTTTTGAGTGGAAAACTCCACGTTGTCAAAGAATTGTGTGATTTTCTCCACACGGTTTTGGTCACCCACAAATATGATATCATGTGCAATGTTTTCTGGTTTTAAGTTTAAGTGATAAACACTTCCGTCTGGATTCAATATTAATTCTGATGATTGTATCATTTGTTTTTTTGTTTATGGTTTGAAGTTTCAAATTGGTTTAACATTGAGGTTATCCACCCACACGTTTAACTTTGAAACCTTTTAATTTTAATATTTCCATTATTTTGTCTCGGTAATCGCCTTGAATAATAATAGAATCGTCTTTGAAGGTACCGCCAACACTTAGTTTGGTTTTGATTTCTTTGGCTAAGATTTTAAAATCTTCGTCAGATCCTTCGTAGCCTTCAATTATAGTCGTAGCTTTTCCTTTTCTTTTTTCGAATTTACAAATCATAGGCTCTTTTTGAACGTATAATTCATGAGGTACTTCCTCGGTTTTTTCCTCTGGAAGTGGTTCGTGATCTGGAAAAAGGTTTTTTAGTTGGTCTTGTAAGTCCATAATTTATATTTTGTTTCCTCCTTAGTTTATTTAGCTTAAATGGAACGCGGATGACACGGATTTAAACGAATTACCACGGATTTTTTTATTAATTTTTTCTTCATCTATCATCTATCACTTAGATAGTGATTTTTTTTAGTTCGTCGTGTCTTAGTTTAAATGTAACGTGGATTACACGGGTTAAAGCGGATTATTACGGTTTTTTTTATTTGATTTCTTGTTTACTTCTTGTCTTTCAATTTAAGAGTGAATTTTATTAGTTATATCCTTCTTAATTTAGGTGGAACACGGATTTAAACGAATTGTCACGGATATTTTTATAATTTCTTATTATTTTTCATTCCTGCTTCTTATCTTTTTATTAAAGAGTGGATTTTATTAGTTCGTCCTGTCTTAGTCTAAATAATAGACGGATCGATGACGCGGATTTTTTACTTTTTAATAGTATGTCTAGTTTTATTTATAATTGTTTTGAAATACTTTTCTAATAAATTCGGGTTTTTTGTCAAAATTTAAAAGTAAACCAACTTCGCAATTAGTGGATTTTAAATAATTTAATAATTGAAATTCATTTTCTTCTACTAAATAATCTTGTGCTTTTAACTCTAAAATTACTAAATCATTTACTACGATATCTGCGTAATATTCTCCAACTTCAACTTTTTTGTAATATACCTTTATCCTTTTTTGAGCTTCTACTTTAAACCCGTTCTCTTTCAATTCATAATACAACGCATTTTGATACACTCTTTCCAGAAATCCATACCCTAATTCGTTGTAAACATCATAAAAATGTTTTAAAACTGACTGAGTTAACTCGCGATGTAAAATACTACTCATACCATATGCTAATAAATTAATAAAAAACCTTTTCTAAATAATTAATCAGCGAAAATCTGCATGAATCCGTGTCATCCGCGTTCCATTTTTATATTTCAGTACTTATTCGCAATAGTAATCAAAAATAAAAAAGACATCAAGTAAACTCAATGTCTTTTATTACTAGAAGTAAAATTAGGAATTATTTTTTGATTAAACCTAAATCTACTAATCGTTCGTATAGGTAATCACCAGCGGTAATATCTTCAAATTGCTTCGGATTTTCGGCATCAATACAGTTCTCTAAACAATTTAATGGCATATCACTAACTGGGTGCATGAAAAACGGCACTGAGTATCTTGAAGTTCCCCATAATTCCCTTGGTGGATTAACCACTTGGTGTATAGTTGATTTCAATTTATTGTTAGTATGTCTTGACAACATATCTCCCACGTTAATTACTAATTCGTCCGGCTCGGCAATGGCATCAATCCATTCTCCATTGTGGTTTTGAACTTGTAATCCCTTTCCTTGCGCTCCCATTAATAAGGTAATCAAGTTGATGTCACCATGAGCAGCTGCACGAATAGCGTTGGCTGGCTCTGATGTAATTGGAGGGTAGTGAATAGGTCTTAAAATAGAATTTCCGTCTTTGGCATAATTGTCAAAGTAAAATTCATCTAAACCTAAACGCAATGCTAAGGCTCTCAAAACGTAAACACCAGTTTTTTCTAGCATTTGGTACGCTTCTTTACCTACGGCATTGAATTTTGGTAATTCATTTACCGTTACATTTTCAGGATATTCCGAAGCGTATTTGGAATCTTCGCTCACATACTGACCGAAATGCCAAAACTCTTTCAAGTCTCCTTCTTTTCTTCCTTTGGCATGTTCAGTACCAAATGAAACATAACCGCGCTGACCTCCAATACCTGGAATCTCATAACTACGTTTTGTTTCTAGGGGTAAAGCGAAAAAATTTCTGATTTCACCATACAATTCTTCTACCAATTGATCATCTAAAAAATGACCTTTTAGTGCTACGAAGCCAATATCTTCAAATGCACTTCCGATTTCATTTACAAATTTTTGTTTACGTGCCGGGTCATCCGACAGGAAATCACGCAAGTCAACACTAGGAATCTTTTGCATACTTTAAATATTTTTTAATAATTTGCTGACCTTTAAAAACCAGCAAATACAAAGATATTGATTATTTTTAGATATTTTTTTCAAAACTTATAAACACTATAAAATAATATAACATTTTTAATCAAAAGTGTTATATTTTTTTATCTTTGAAATGCGAATTAAAGCCAAACCAATGAACTTTGAAAGAAAAAATCTCAGTAACGAAATCCTATTGGATTTATATAAAAGAATACTAAAACCAAGACTTATCGAGGAAAAAATGTTGATTCTTATCCGTCAAGGAAAGGTTTCCAAATGGTTTTCAGGAATTGGTCAAGAAGCTATTTCAGTGGGAGTTACCGCTGTTTTAGATCAGGATGAATACATATTACCGATGCATCGTAATTTAGGGGTTTTTACCGGTAGGGGTATTCCTTTATACCGCTTATTCTCGCAATGGCAAGGAAAAGCTAATGGTTTCACTAAAGGTCGAGATCGAAGTTTTCACTTTGGAACACAAGAATACAAAATAATTGGGATGATTTCGCATCTAGGACCACAGTTAGGTGTGGCAGACGGAATCGCTTTGGCAAATAAATTAAAGAGAAACGGAAAAATAACCGCCGTTTTTACGGGTGAAGGCGCTACATCCGAAGGGGATTTTCATGAAGCGTTAAATATTGCTTCGGTTTGGGAGTTACCCGTTATGTTCGTCATAGAAAATAATGGTTACGGACTTTCAACTCCTACCAACGAGCAATACCGATGCGAAAACTTGGCCGATAAAGGCAAAGGTTATGGAATGGAAAGTCATATCGTAGACGGAAATAATATTTTGGAAGTATATAATTTACTATCTGATTTAAAAGCTTCAATGAAAGTCAATCCGCGACCTATTTTACTGGAATTCAAAACGTTTAGAATGCGTGGTCATGAAGAGGCGAGTGGTACTAAATATGTTCCGCAAGAGTTAATGGAGCAGTGGGCCGTTAAAGATCCCGTTGAAAATTATAGGAATTTCTTAATAGAAAATAAAATCTTAACAGAGGAGTTTGACGAAAGTCTGCGAGCTGAAATAAAAGCTGAAATCGATGAAAGTTTGGCTTTAGCCAATGCAGAACCTGAAATAGAATCTTCTTTAAGTGAAGAATTAAATGATGTATACAAACCATTTATTTATGAGGAAATTAAACCATCAGATGCTAAAGAAAAAATTCGTTTAATTGATGCTATTTCAAGTAGTTTAAGGCAGTCAATGGAACGCCACAGTAACTTGGTTATCATGGGTCAAGATATTGCTGAATATGGTGGTGCATTTAAAATCACTGACGGTTTTGTAGCACAATTTGGTAAAGAACGCGTGATCAATACACCTATTTGTGAAAGTGCAGTGGTTTCGACAGGAATGGGATTATCAATAAACGGTTACAAAGCGATTGTCGAAATGCAGTTTGCTGATTTTGTGTCCACTGGTTTTAATCCAATTGTGAATTTATTAGCCAAATCGCATTACCGCTGGTTAGAAAAAGCCGATGTAGTGGTGCGCATGCCTTGCGGTGGTGGAACCCAAGCTGGGCCTTTTCATTCCCAAACAAATGAAGCTTGGTTTACAAAAACTCCTGGTTTAAAGGTGGTTTATCCCGCTTTTCCGTACGATGCTAAAGGATTGCTCAACGCATCCATTAACGATCCAAATCCAGTATTATTTTTTGAGCACAAACAGTTGTATCGCTCTGTTTACCAAGAAGTACCTATAGATTATTATACATTACCATTGGGGAAAGCTGCTTTAATTAAAGAAGGAACCGATGTAACTATTATTGCTTTTGGCGCTGCAGTGCATTGGGCTTTGGATACTTTAGAGAAAAATCCAACTGTTTCAGCAGATGTTTTAGATTTAAGAACGTTACAACCGCTAGATACCGAAGCAATTTTTAAATCAGTTAAAAAGACGGGTAGAGCGATTATCTATCAAGAGGATTCATTATTTGGAGGAATAGCAAGTGATATTTCCGCTTTAATCATGGAGGAATGCTTTAAATACTTGGACGCGCCGGTGCAAAGGGTAGCGAGCTTAGATTCGCCAATTCCGTTTACAAAAGCGCTAGAAGATCAATATTTGCCGAAAGGCCGATTTGAAAAAACATTATTAGAACTATTAGCATACTAAAAATCGTACTTTAAAACAACACATTTAAGCCGTAATTCATCATTACGGCTTTTTTACGTTTATATGCTAAACTCATTCTTAATTATTCCAACAGATTTTTTACCTTTAAATTCTGAAAAAAGCATTTATGAAAAAAATAATAGTATCGGCCGTACTTCTCACTTTCTTAATTTCTTGCAATAAGAAAGCAGAAACTGTAGTTCCAAAAGACATTAATTTAGCTTTCGAAAATTATAAGGAAGGATTTGTCAGTTCACTTTGGGACGTATATCCAGATTGGGCCGCATATCAAGGTTTTCACAAAGGAGATAGCATTTTGGTGATTTCTGACTCGGTTTTTAAAAAGAAACAACTTGATTTTGCACATGCACAACTTGATTCTTTGGAGCACTATCCTATTAAAAGTCTTTCGGACAACAATATAATTGATTTCTACATTATTCAAAATCAATTAAAAACAGTAATTTTTTCTATCGATAAGTTAAAATCAAATGAATGGAATCCTGCAGAATACAATGTAGGTGGCGCATTTGCTGAAATTTTAAACGGAAAGTACGATTCGTTGGACGCACGCTTGCACAGTTTCAATGTAAAAATGACCAATATTCCCGCTTATTATACAGCTGCAAAGCAGAACTTAAAAAATCCTACTTTAGAACATACGGCATTGGCTATTGCCCAAAATTTAGGAGGTATTGGTATTTTTGAGCAGGATTTGAATGCGGCTTTAAGCAAAAGTAAATTAAGTGTAGCTGAGAAAAAAGAAATGAGTGCTAAGGCAAAAATTGCCGTAGCAGCGATTAAAGACTATGCTAATTGGTTAAAAGAGCTAGATAACAAGACTCCACGTTCCTTTAGATTAGGTAAGGAGTTGTACGATACAAAATTTGATCTAGAAATTCAATCGAGCTATAGTGCTGATTCTGTTTTCGCAAAAGCAGTAGCACATAAAGCAGATTTGCACGAAAAAATGTTTCGCCTTGCAGATACTCTATGGACCAAGTACCTAAAAAAGGAGCCGAAACCAACGGATAAATTGCAATTGATTAAAAAGGTTATTGACAAAATTTCGCTTCAGCATACCACTCCTGCTAAATTTCAATCTGAAATCGAAAAGCAAATTCCTGAACTTGCTGCCTATGTTAAAGAAAAAGATTTGTTGTATATCGATCCATCTAAACCACTAGTTGTTCGCAAGGAACCAGCTTACATGGCAGGTGTTGCGGGAGCTTCGATATCCGCTCCTGGTCCTTACGATAAAAATGCAAATACTTATTACAATGTTGGTAGTTTAAACGGTTGGTCAGCAGAAAAGGCAGAAAGTTATTTGAGAGAATATAATGATTATGTCCTACGAATTTTAAATATTCACGAAGCAATTCCGGGTCATTACACCCAATTAGTGTACAGCAACCAAGCGCCTAGTATTATAAAAGCACTATTTGGAAACGGCGCTATGATCGAAGGTTGGGCTGTTTATGCCGAAAGAATGATGCTGGAAAGTGGTTATAAAAATTCACCTGAAATGTGGTTGATGTATTATAAATGGAACCTAAGAACGACTTGTAACACGATTTTAGATTATAGTGTTCACAGCAAAAACATGAGCAAAGAGGAAGCGATGTCTTTACTAATCAATGAAGCGTTTCAACAACAGGCTGAAGCCGAAGGCAAATGGACTCGTGTTAGTGTATCGCAAGTACAGCTATGTTCTTATTTTGCAGGCTATACAGAAATTTATGACTTTAGGGAATTACTTAAAAAAGAAAAAGGAGCTGATTTTAACTTGAAACAGTTCCATGAAAAGTTCTTGAGTTACGGTAGTGCTCCTGTGAAATACATTAAAGAATTAATGGTAAAGGAAAGCAAGAATAAAAAGTCCTAAAAGAAAAAACCAATTAAAAATTTAATTGGTTTTTTTTAGTCTAAAATTGTCCTAGAAGCCAATAAAGAATAATAAAAAGTATAATAGTTCCAAAGCAACCACCACCTAATTTTTTGGCTCCCCAGCCTGCGAGTATTGTTTTAAAGAATCCGTTCATGATGTAAAGTATTAGTTTATTAATTGATTTATTGTTAAAAATAAATAAAAAAAAGCTACAACCTTTAGTTACATTATAATGTTGATATATAATCTATTAATATTAAAAGAATGTGCTCGTTTACTACAACTGCAAGAGAAAGTCTAAGTTTTAAAACTTTCCTTTATTAGTTCAAAACCAAATTTTGCTACCTGAAATTTTTTAGTAATTAAATTGTATATCGTAAATTTGACAAAAATAATTTGATCAATTAAATGAAGCCTTTAAAAGAAAATCTGCTGATAAAAGACGCCACCTTGCATAAAGTTCAATTTGATACTGAGTGGTTTTTTAATTTGGATGAAATGGCTTTTTATTTAAAAGAGGATTTATCCGAAGTCGAGTTTATCTATCTCCCAATGATAATCGATGGCGAGGAGGAATATGTGAAATGCAGTTCTTTTGAAGACATTATCCGAGGCCGAAAAGAATTTATAGAAAATAAAAGAGGAGCTTGATGTAAGCTCCTCTTTTGGTTCAACTATCGATTGGTTAATTTTGCTTTCTCTTTTCTGATGTCACTGATTTTTCGATTTTCGATTTTGCTTTCGAGCCAAGAAATAATATCAAGATATAAAAAGGCTCTTTTTTCATAGGTATTCTTATCGAGTTCTATAAAACGAAGGCGCATTTTAATGAATTCCTTCTTAATATCGCTCGGATAAATTGAATTTAGGTTTTTCAAAAACTTAATAATCTCCTTTTGAACCTCATGTAAGTCGTTCATTTTAAGTAAAAACTTATAGGTATTCTTTAATTGGTTTTCTAAATAATAATCTTTACCGAGTTCATAATGAGCAATTAAACACAGTAGACGAGCAAAGCACATTAAATCTTCGCGCATGCTTAGATTTTTGTTGTTGATTATTTTTTCAAGATATAAAATACAATCCGCATACTTTTCATTGCCAAAATAAATGCTCGCAATTTTGTAAAAAAACATCATTTCGTGATGTTCATCTAGATGATCATTATGGATTTTAAGTTTATGTAAAATTTCAGGAATTAAGTATTCTGCTTCCGCAAAAGTGCCTTCTAGAATATGAAAATTCAGCTTGTTGTTATAAACGTATAGAAAGGATAATGAAGCAATATTGTCGTTTACAGGAAATCGAGGATCAGCAATCGTTTCTTCTAATCGACTTAGGTTTTCTTTAAACTTCGACATGTATTTTAGCATATACAACGACTCCAATAAATAATGGTTTCCTTTTAGAAAGAAAACCGGATTTAGGAAAATCATGTGCTCATTGTCATAAAACAAAGTCACCCATTTATAGGCATATTTATAACTAGATAAAAAATCTTGCACAAGGAAACTGCGCCACAGATTGGCATTATAAAACCAGTATTTTTCTCTAAAACCAAATTTAGTTTCATCAAATTTAGCGATGTGTTTGTTAAAATAATCATCAATATATTTATACTCCTCATCTGTTTTTACGTATCCAGTTTTAAGCATGATACCATAAAGCTGCAAAGAAAGGTTGGAGAGTTTACTCGATATTGTGTTTCTATAATTAAGCTCCTTGGCTTGAATTACCAATTCATCGGCACGACCTTGGATACTTCGAGTGATATACTGCGATTCTATCAATTTTTCGAACTCTACTATTTCGTATGCCATCAATTTTTCATCGTTTTCTAAAGCGGTGATTTTGGTTTTATCCAAGAGTTTTAAGCTTTGCTTATAGAGTCCTTTATTGTATAAAATGGTAGCAAAATCGATTTGCTCTCGCAGTTGATAACGCACATTTTGACTTGGAATATTAAGTCTAATACTAACCAGTATTTGCTTGTATAGATATGATTTTAAGTTAGATAGCTGTACTTTTTTAATTACACCGCTTTTTAAAATCAGTTTTTCGTCATAGGTATCTGACTTGTCTAAAGTATTAAACAACTCAATGAATTTAGTATTTGAACTGGTCTCTAACCGACTCGCAAAAATTTTAAACTGTCTTTTTTCCGATTTGGACAGTGATTTTATTAAGACAAATAAGAAATCTTTTTGATGGTTAGCCATTGTAAAATAAAGTGGTTTATTTTATTGATTATTAAGTGTTTAGCTAATTAAAAATTAGCTTATAAGCAGTATATTTAGTATAAATTCGTTTTATATTCACTATATGGAAATCTACTTTTGCTATGAAGATGTGAAATTACATTAAATAAATGAAAATGAATAGAGAGAAAGTTCAAATTTTTGATACCACTTTGAGAGATGGAGAACAAGTCCCGGGATGTAAATTAGACACGGCTCAAAAGTTAGTCATTGCAAAACGATTGGATGAGATGGGTGTTGATATCATTGAAGCTGGATTCCCTGTTTCAAGTCCAGGAGATTTTTTATCTGTTTCAGAAATTAGTAAAGTAGTTAAAAACGCTACGGTTTGCGGATTAACGAGAGCGGTAAAAAATGATATCGATGTGGCAGCCGCAGCGCTTAAAAACGCAAAGTTTCCGCGTATTCATACTGGTATAGGAACTTCTGATTCTCATATCATACACAAATTAAATACAACCAAAGAAGATATTATTGAGCGTGCTAAAGCTGCCGTAAAACTAGCCAAATCATACGTCGAAGATGTAGAGTTTTATGCTGAAGATGCAGGACGCACGGATAATGAATTTTTAGCACGAGTCTGTGAAGAAGTTATAAAAGCAGGTGCTACAGTATTAAATATTCCTGATACTACAGGATATTGCTTGCCAGAAGAATATGGAGCAAAAATTAAATACCTGATAGAGAATGTAAAAGGTATTGAAAACGTGGTTTTGTCTTGCCATTGTCACAATGATCTTGGAATGGCTACAGCAAATTCAATTTCGGGTGCCATCAATGGAGCTAGACAAATAGAATGTACAATAAATGGAATAGGAGAAAGAGCGGGAAATACTGCACTCGAGGAAGTAGTAATGATATTCAAACAACATCCTTATTTGAATCTATACACCGATATTGATACAAAGCAATTGAATGAAATGAGCAGATTAGTTTCTGAAAGTATGGGAATGATTGTTCAACCCAATAAAGCAATCGTAGGTGCCAATGCCTTTGCTCACAGTTCAGGAATTCATCAAGATGGTGTAATAAAAAACAGAGCAACTTACGAAATAATGGATCCTTTAGAAGTTGGTGTAAATGAATCCTCAATAGTCTTAACAGCGAGAAGCGGAAGAGCTGCACTGGCGTATCGAGCTAAAAAAGTAGGATACGAACTAACCAAAGTACAATTAGATATCGTTTACACCGAGTTTTTGAAATTTGCAGATATTAAGAAAGAAGTCGTAGATGCAGACATTCATCAAATTATTGAAGTCAGTAAATTGCAAGAAGAATTGATCAGAAATTAGTAGTTAAAAAGAACGTTAGAAAGCAACACAACATTATAGTCATAAATCGTATGAATCTAAAAATAGCAGTATTAGCAGGTGACGGAATTGGTCCAGAAGTTATTTTACAAGCCAAAAAAGCGTTGTACGCCATTGGTGTAATTTACCATCACGAATTTATTTTTGAAGATGCGCTAGTAGGGGCAACGGCAATAGATAAAACAGGGACGTCCTTACCACAACAAACATTAAATCTGTGCCTAAATACCGATGCTGTTTTATTTGGTGCGGTTGGAGATCCTGTGCATGATATAAATCCTGACACAGTAATGCGACCAGCTCATGGTGTTTTAAAATTAAGAAAAGAATTAGGTCTATTTACAAATGTTCGTCCTATTAAAACCTATCCCACTTTATTAAACTCCTCTCCTTTGAAACAGGAAATAATCGATGGTATCGATTTTGTTGTTTTCAGAGAATTGACAGGTGGCGCTTATTTCAGTGAGAAAAAAATAAATCCAGAGGGTACTATTGCCTCTGATTTACTAGAATATTCAGAAGAAGAAATTACTAGAATTGCACATTTGGCTTTTCAATCCGCAGAAAAAAGAAAACAAAAAGTAACCTTGGTTGATAAAGCCAATGTTTTAGAAACGTCCCGCTTATGGAGAAAAGTCGTTTCAAACGTAGCCGAAACCTATCCGGACGTAACTTTGAATTTTTTATATGCTGATACGGCAGCCATGCAAGTCATTTTAAACCCTAAACAATTTGACGTTATTCTTACTGAAAATTTATTTGGAGATATTTTATCCGATGAAGCGAGTGCTATAACCGGTTCTATCGGATTATTGGCATCAGCATCCTACGGAACTTCTAATGCTTTATTTGAGCCTGTACACGGTTCGCATCCATTGGCTAAAGGTAAAAACATTGCTAATCCAATCGCTTCAATCGTTTCAGCTGCTATGCTTTTAGAGCATTTTGGACTATACGAAGAAGCGCAAAAAGTACACGAAGCAGTTTTGAAATCGATAGAATACAATGTTGTTACGATCGATCTAAATCCCGGAACAAGCTTTGGAACTAATGAGGTTGGAGAATTCGTTTCCAATTTTATTTTGAACAAAGATGATTTACTATACTTCAATAATGACAACGTCCATATTGGTCAGTCTACAATTGTTTAAAATAGAAAAACATAATTAAAAAATCAGCTAGAATTACATATAATGGAATTAAATAAATACAGTAAAACCATCACCCAAGACGAAACCCAACCCGCTGCGCAAGCCATGTTGTACGGAATAGGATTAACCGAAGAAGATCTAAACAAGGCGCAAGTTGGAATCGTAAGTATGGGTTACGAAGGAAATACGTGTAACATGCACTTGAACGACCTTGCTAAAGATATTAAGAAGGGTGTGTGGAAGGAAGATCTTGTAGGTCTAATTTTTAACACAGTAGGAGTGAGTGATGGAATCTCAAACGGTACTGACGGAATGCGTTTTTCACTAGTTTCTAGAGACGTAATCGCAGATTCTATCGAGACAGTAATGGGAGCACAATGGTATGATGCATTAATTGCTGTTCCAGGTTGCGATAAAAATATGCCAGGATCTGTTATTGCAATGGGTAGAGTTAATCGTCCATCGATTATGGTTTATGGTGGTACCATTCACTCTGGAAAATGGAAAGGTGAATCACTAAATATTGTCTCTGCTTTTGAAGCATTAGGAAAAAAATTCAGCAATACTATCGAATCAGAAGATTTTAAAGGAGTAATAAAAAATGCTTGTCCTGGTGCTGGAGCTTGTGGCGGAATGTACACGGCGAACACCATGTCATCAGCAATTGAAGCCTTGGGAATGAGTTTGCCTTACAGCTCTTCTAATCCGGCTTTAAGCCAAGAAAAAAAACAAGAATGTATTGACGCTGGTAAAGCCATCCGAATATTATTAGAAAAAGACATTAAACCTAGAGACATCATGACACGTGAAGCATTTGAAAATGCGATCACGATGGTGGCAGTTCTAGGTGGTTCAACAAATGCGGTGATGCACTTAATTGCAATGGCACATTCTGTTGATATCGAAATCACACTAAAAGATTTCCAAGACATTAGTGATAAAACTCCTTTGCTGGCTGATTTAAAACCAAGCGGGAAATACCTGATGGAAGACTTACACGAAGTAGGTGGTGTTCCAGCGGTAATGAAATATTTATTAAAAGAAGGATTGCTACACGGAAATTGCTTGACAGTTACCGGAAAAACGCTAGCTGAAAACTTAGCAGCTGTTCCCGATTTAAATGACGGACAAGAAGTAATTCACGAAATACAAAAAGCTTTAAAAGCAACAGGAAATATTCAAATTCTATATGGTAATCTAGCCGAAGAGGGATGTGTTGCTAAAATTAGTGGTAACGAAGGAGAATATTTTGAAGGTGATGCTATTGTTTATGAGAATGAACATGATGTAATAAAAGGAGTTCGAGCGGGAGAGGTTAAACCCGGAAATGTAGTCGTCATCAGGTACTGTGGACCTAAAGGTGGGCCAGGAATGCCTGAAATGCTAAAACCAACATCCGCAATTATGGGTGCCGGTTTAGGAAAAAGTGTCGCTTTGATTACTGATGGTAGATTCTCTGGTGGTTCACATGGTTTTGTTGTAGGACACGTAACGCCCGAAGCTTTTGATGGAGGTGGAATTGCACTGGTTGAAAATGGTGATATTATTACTATTGATGCCGTGAAAAACACCATCAATTTAAAAATTTCTGACGAAGAGTTTGCAGCAAGAAAAGCAAAATGGGTTCAACCCGAATCGAGTATCAAAAAAGGAGTTTTACTAAAATACATTAGATCAGTTTCAAGCGCATCAACAGGTTGTGTAACTGACAAATAAATCAATGAGCCACAAGCTTGTTGCTATTAAATTATAACCCATGGGAACAAACAAAATATCAGGTGCAGAAGCCGTTATTAGATGCCTTTTAGCAGAAGGAGTAGACTTGGTATACGGTTATCCTGGTGGAGCCATTATGCCAGTTTATGATGAATTATACAAATTTAAAGAACAATTGCATCATGTGCTTGTTCGTCATGAGCAAGGAGCAACACATGCCGCGCAAGGATACGCCAGAGCAACCGGAAAAGTAGGTGTAGCCATCGCTACTTCAGGTCCTGGAGCAACTAATCTTGTAACCGGAATCGCTGATGCACAAATAGACTCGACGCCTATGGTGTGCATAACAGGACAAGTAGGGAAACATTTACTTGGATCAGATGCCTTTCAAGAAACCGATATCATCGGAATTTCGACCCCTGTGACAAAGTGGAATTACCAAATTACGGAAGCCTCTGAAATTCCTGAAATTATGGCAAAAGCTTTCTACATTGCTAAAAGTGGTAGGCCAGGCCCTGTTTTGATTGATATTACTAAAAATGCTCAATTTGATGAATTTGACTTCAGTTATGAAAAATGCACGGGAATAAGAAGTTATGTAGCCGTTCCAAAATTAAAATTAGATAAAGTTGCAGCAGCCGCAGCTTTAATTAACCAAGCTAAAAAGCCTTTAATTGTTTTTGGACAAGGAATTATACTTGGACAAGCTGAGGCATTATTCAAAGAATTTGTAGAAAAGTCAGGTATACCAGCAGCATGGACCATTTTAGGTCTTTCCGCTTTACCAACGAATCACGATTTAAATGTAGGAATGTTGGGCATGCATGGAAACTATGGGCCAAATGTTTTAACAAACGAATGTGATGTTTTAATTGCACTAGGAATGCGTTTTGATGACCGCGTTACTGGAAATTTAGCAACTTACGCTAAACAAGCCAAAGTGATTCATTTTGAGATTGATCCAGCCGAAGTGGACAAAAATGTTAAAACTGACGTAGCTGTAATTGGAGATGTTAAAGAAGCACTTTCCGCGCTGTTACCATTAATTGAGAAAAAATCGCATGTCGAATGGCACAATGAATTTAAAGAAAAATACAAAATCGAACTAGAAACTGTTATTAATGAAGAATTAAAACCGACTAATAACAAAGGAATTTCAATGGGAGAAACTATTGAAATGATAAATAAACATTCAAAAGGGGATGCTATTTTAGTTTCAGACGTTGGCCAACACCAAATGTTTACGTGTAGATACGCTAAATTCAATACAACCAAAAGTAATGTAACTTCAGGAGGTCTGGGTACCATGGGATTTGCGCTTCCCGCAGCAATAGGTGCTAAAATGGGAAGACCAGATCGCGAAGTGGTAGCCATTATTGGTGATGGAGGTTTCCAAATGACCATTCAAGAATTAGGAACCATTTTTCAAACAAAAGTACCCGTAAAAATTGTAGTTCTTAACAATGAATTCTTAGGTATGGTAAGACAATGGCAAGAATTATTTTTTGACCATAGATACGCTTCAACAGAAATGATTAATCCCAATTTTGTTGCAATTGCAGAAGGGTATTATATCAAAGCCAAAAAAGTAACCAAACGAGAGGATTTAGATGGAGTAGTAGCCGAAATGTTAGCTTCAAAAGAGTCGTACTTTTTGGAGGTAATGGTAGAAAAAGAGAATAATGTATTCCCTATGATACCTACGGGAGCCTCAGTTTCAGACATTCGTTTGTCATAAAATAGTTTAAAGTTTAGGGTTTAAAGTTAGTACCAATTGATGAAAGATACTACACTTTAAATTTTAAACATAAGACTTTAAACCTAAAAAATAAAATGGAAAATCAAACATTCACCATTTCTGTTTATTCAGAAAACAACGTGGGATTACTAAATAGGATTTCAGGAATATTCTTGAAGCGTCACATTAACATACTAAGCTTAAATGTTTCTGAATCAGAGATTGAAAACGTTTCCCGATTTATTATTGTAGTCAATACAACTGAAAAATGGGTGCAAAATATCGTTGGTCAAATAGAAAAGCAAGTTGAAGTAATAAAAGCCTTTTATCATGTAGATGATGAGACTATATTTTTAGAAAATGCTTTATTTAAAATTGAATCAAGTCTTTTATTTGATGAAAAACAAATTCAAAATATCATCAAAGAAAGTAATTCGGAAATAGTTACCGTGGCACGAGATTTTTTCGTGATTTCTAAATCAGGCCGACGATCAGAGATATCGGAACTGTATGATAAATTGAAGCCTTTTGGAATTATGCAATTTGTACGATCAGGAAGAATATCAGTTTCAAAAGAAAAAATGGAAATTTCAACATTATTAGAAGAACTAAAACAAAAATAAAAAAAGCAATGGCAAATTATTTCAATACATTACCACTACGATTACAACTAGAACAATTAGGCGTTTGCGAATTCATGGACCAATCTGAATTTGCAGATGGCATCGCCGCTTTAAAAGGAAAAAAAGTAGTGATTGTAGGTTGTGGGGCGCAAGGGTTAAACCAAGGATTAAACATGAGAGATTCTGGTTTAGACATCTCTTATACCTTAAGGCAAGAGGCAATAGACCAAAAAAGAGCGTCTTTTATGAATGCCGCAGATAATGGTTTTAAAGTAGGAACGTATGAAGAGTTGATTCCTACGGCCGACTTAGTTTGTAATCTAACTCCCGATAAGCAGCACACCGCAGTAGTAACTGCTATCATGCCACTAATGAAAAAAGGTGCTACTTTGTCGTACTCACATGGTTTTAATATTGTGGAAGAAGGTATGCAAATTCGCAAGGATATCACAGTCATTATGTGTGCTCCAAAATGTCCAGGTTCAGAAGTTCGTGAGGAATACAAAAGAGGTTTTGGCGTACCTACGCTTATTGCCGTTCATCCTGAAAATGATCCTAATGGCATTGGTTTAGCTCAGGCAAAAGCGTATGCGGTTGCAACAGGAGGACATAAAGCAGGTGTATTAAGATCTTCGTTTGTTGCGGAAGTGAAGTCGGATTTGATGGGGGAACAAACCATACTATGCGGATTATTACAAACAGGATCAATTCTTTGCTTTGATAAAATGGTAGCAGAAGGTATTGATGCGGGTTATGCTTCTAAGTTGATTCAATACGGTTGGGAAACCATTACCGAAGGATTAAAATACGGTGGAATTACCAATATGATGGACCGTTTATCCAACCCAGCTAAAATTGCAGCCTTTAAAGTTGCAGATGAATTAAAAGATATCATGCGTCCTTTATTTCAAAAACACATGGATGACATCATTTCGGGTCACTTTTCAAAAACAATGATGGAGGACTGGAACAATGATGACAAAAATCTATTAACCTGGAGATCAGCGACTGGAGATACAAACTTTGAAAAAACAGCTGCAGGAGATTTCGAAATTACAGAGCAAGAATATTATGACAATGGTGTTTTAATGGTTGCTATGGTAAAAGCGGGAGTAGAATTGGCTTTTGAAGCCATGACGCAATCCGGTATTATTGAGGAGTCAGCTTATTACGAGTCGCTACACGAAACGCCACTTATTGCAAATACCATCGCTAGAAAAAAATTGTTCGAAATGAACCGTGTTATCTCTGATACTGCTGAATATGGCTGTTATTTATTTGATCATGCTTGTAAACCGTTGATAGCTGATTATGTTAAAAACGCGCCAAGCAATTTAATAGGTCGTCCATTTAATAACGGAGAAAACGGTGTAGATAATAAAGTATTAATTGAGGTTAATAGCATCATCAGAAATCATCCGGTTGAAGAAGTAGGAGCATGGCTAAGAGAATCTATGACCGCAATGAAAAAAATAGTTTAAAAAATAAATTAGATAGGAATTACCATAAGGGAGCGCGTTTTAAAGGTTTATAATACTATCAAAAGTTGCTTGTTGTTTTTGAATTAGTTTCAATAAAAGACTTTAAAATGATAATTATGATGCGTTTTACTATCACGTAACTGGCTTAAAGCGATTCGGTTAAGTGAGGTAATTCCTTATTTTTAGTACTATTTCTATTTTAAACAATCACAAGAATAATCCCTTTTATTGTACTCAAAATTGCAGTCCTATCTTTTTTAAATAGCGCTGTTATTTATTGAAACCTCTTTGTACGCCAAATTTCAATCTGTTTGTCCTAAAACGGTTGTAAATTGTAGTATTCTAAAAAATACAGACCTTACTTTTGATAAAATGTATTTTTTTGTTCAAATTAATGATTTTAATTGTTTTTACTTTCAAGCCTTATTTAATACATTTATAAAAAAATAAATAAGCATGAGTTATTATAAAATCGAAAATTTAGAACAATACTTTAAACACTATAATAAATCAGTTCGTGAACCAAGAAAATTTTGGGGAAAAATTGCTGAAGAAAATTTTACTTGGTACCAACAATGGGACAAAGTTGTTGAATTCAACATGGCCGAAGGTGACATCCAATGGTTTACTGAGGCTAAACTTAACATTACAAAAAACTGTATTGACAGACATCTAAATAAAAGAGGAGATAAAACAGCAATTATTTTCGAACCTAACAATCCTAATGAGGAGGCGTTGCATATCACTTATACTGATTTGCACCAACGCGTTTGCAAAATGGCTAACGTTTTAAAAGAACAAGGAATTTCCAAGGGGGATCGTGTTTGTATTTATTTACCCATGATTCCGGAACTTGCAGTTGCAACCTTAGCTTGTGCTAGGATAGGAGCAATTCATTCAGTGGTATTTGCAGGATTTTCAGCTACAGCAGTAGCAACGAGAATAAATGATAGCGATTGTAAAATGGTAATAACCTCTGATGGAGGCTACCGCGGAAACAAAACCATAGAACTAAAAGAAATTATTGATGAAGCTTTAGAGAAATGTCCTTCGGTAGGTTCAGTATTGGTTGTGAAAAGAACCAATACTAGTGTAACTATGAAGGAAGGTAGAGATCTTTGGTTACAACCTTTATTGGATGAGGCTTCAGACAATAGTATTGCTGAAATAATGGATTCAGAAGACCCTTTATTTATTTTATATACTTCGGGTTCGACCGGTAAACCAAAAGGAATGGTTCATACCACTGCAGGTTACATGGTGCAAACGGCATACACATTTAAAAATGTTTTCAATTACGAAGAAACTGATGTTTTTTGGTGCACCGCCGATATTGGTTGGATCACCGGACATTCTTATATTCTATACGGTCCACTTTTAAATGGTGCTACAACAGTAATCTTTGAAGGAGTGCCGTCATATCCTGATTTTAGCCGTTTTTGGCAAATTATTGAAAAGCATAAAGTGAGTCAGTTTTATACGGCCCCAACTGCTATTCGTTCGTTAGCCAAAGAAAGTATAGAATATGTTCAAAAGTACAAATTAGAATCGCTTAAAGTAATTGGATCCGTTGGTGAGCCCATTAACGAAGAGGCTTGGCATTGGTTCAATGATCATGTAGGCGCTAAGCGTTGCCCGGTTGTGGATACGTGGTGGCAAACAGAAACAGGCGGAATCATGATTTCTCCAATCGCATTTGTTACTCCTACGAAACCAACATATGCTACATTGCCTTTACCTGGTATTCAAGCGGTTTTAATGGACGAAAAACGAAATGAAATTGAGGGTAATCAAGTAGTTGGAAGCTTGTGCATCAAATTTCCGTGGCCTGGAATAGCTCGTACTATTTGGGGAGATCATCAACGCTATAAAGACACTTATTTTTCACAGTTTCCAGGTAAATTCTTTACGGGAGATGGCGCTTTAAGAGATGAAGTAGGTTATTATAGAATTACAGGTCGAGTAGATGACGTAGTTATTGTTTCAGGTCACAATCTTGGAACAGCGCCTATCGAAGACTCAATAAATGAACATCCAGCAGTGGCCGAAAGTGCTATTGTAGGCTTTCCTCATGATGTGAAAGGAAATGCATTGTACGGTTTTGTAATTCTGAAAGAAACAGGCGAAATCAGAAATAAAGAAAACCTGTTTAAAGAAATTAACCAACAAATCTCAGATCATGTTGGTCCAATTGCCAAACTAGATAAAATTCAGTTTGTATCTGGTTTACCCAAAACAAGATCAGGCAAAATTATGAGAAGAATTCTAAGAAAAATAGCCGAAGGTGATTTTTCAAATTTTGGTGACATCACTACATTGTTGAATCCAGAAATAGTGGAGGAAATAAAAAATAGTAGAGTCTAATACTCTACAAATACTATTTTAAAGGTTGGTTATCTGTTTCTAAGATGCCAACCTTTTTTTGTTATCTCAAGCCTGAAGCGATCCGTTTCAAATGGTGTTAGTTTTTAAGCTTGCAGTCCATCATTATCACTAGAAAACAAGCTAAAATATATTTCGTTTTAAAGCAATTTATTGAACTAAATCAGTAAATTTACGAGATATGACAAACGATGCAATAGTTATAATTGGTGGTGGTTTAGCAGGACTTATTGCTGCTATACACTTAAAAAATCACAATTATGATGTTGTCGTTATCGAAAAAAATGAATTCCCAAAGCATAAGGTTTGTGGTGAATACATTAGTAATGAAGTCTTACCTTATTTGAGCCTTCTTGGTTTAGATATTCCCTCTTTAAATCCCAAACAGATCGACAAACTATCTTTTTCATTAGTTTCTGGAAAAGCGATTAATATTCCCCTTCCTTTAGGCGGTTTTGGTATTAGTAGGTATGAGTTAGATAAATACTTATTCGATCAAGCCAGTAAAAGAGGTTGTATTGTCGTGCAAGAGACTGTAGAACAGGTCAATTTTATAAATGATTCTTTCACGGTAAGTACTAATTTAAATTCATATTCCGCTTCCATTGTTTTAGGCGCCTTTGGCAAAAGATCAAATCTTGATGTGCAACTAAAGCGAAGTTTTATGCAGCACCAATCCAATTGGTTGGGAGTTAAAGCACATTATCAGTTGGACTTTCCAGATGATTTAGTAGGCTTGCATCACTTTAAAGGTGGATATTGTGGTATTTCTAAAATAGAAAACAACCAAGTAAATATTTGCTATCTTGCTAATTATGAAACTTTTAAAAAATACAAATCTACTTCAGAATATCAAAATAACGTACTCGGTCAGAATCCAAACTTAAATGCTATTTTTAAACATGCTATCCTTCAATTTGAAAAACCTTTAACCATAAGTCAAATATCATTTGAAGAAAAAAACTGTGTAGAGGATCATATTTTAATGATTGGAGACACTGCTGGTTTAATTCATCCTTTATGTGGCAACGGAATGGCCATGGCGATTCACAGTGCTAAAATTGCTTCAGACTTAGTCATAGCTTTTAAATCTGGCCAAATTAAAACAAGGGAAGTACTCGAAACTAAATACGAACAACAATGGAAGTATAATTTTAAGAAACGACTTGAAACAGGCCGATTCTTGTCTCGATTATTAGAGAGAGAAAAACTGGCATCAATGGTATTGCGTATATTGATTGTATTCCCATTCCTCCTTCCATTAATTATAAAAAAAACGCATGGTAAAGCAATTTTATAGCCCTAATTTATGTTTATAAATACAAAATACAGGACAGAGGAACCCGAGATCATGGATGATTTTGCTTTAGAGGGCGAAGTCTTGCGTGACGCTTTAGATAAAATAGCAAAAATTAACCAACTGCTGGGTGGAAACAAGTTAACTTTACATGGAGTTAAAAAACTAATTAGAAAAATTCCAGAGGCCACTGAAATAACGATTGTTGATATTGGTTGCGGCAACGGAGATATGTTGCGAGCATTAGCTGATTATGGCTTGAAGCACAACCGAAAGTTTAATTTAATTGGAATCGATGCAAATAATTTCACTATTAAGCATGCTACTACTTTATCAGTAGCTTATAAAAATATAAGTTACCGCTGCGAGGATATTTTTGAGCAAGCTTTTGATGATTTGAAATATGACATTGTATTATGCACATTAACCTTACATCATTTTAAAGATGCCGAGATTCTTTCAATCATGAGTATTTTTTATAAAAATGCAAAACACGGCATCATAATTAATGATTTGGTTCGAAGTGCACTGGCTTACCGCTTATTTCAAGGATTATGCTTCGTTTTCAAATTAAATGACATGTCGAGAGAAGATGGACTAATTTCCATTTTAAGAGGTTTTAAAAAAGAGGAATTAAGCGCTTTTTCGAAACAATTACTATTTAAAAACTATACCATTCATTGGAAATGGGCTTTTCGATACCAATGGATAATATCAAAAATATGAGCGTAAAAATAAATACAGTTACGAAACAATTACCAATATATTCTAGGACAACTGCTGAAATCATTCCTTTTCTTGATGCTTGGCTTTCAGGTCAAGACGAACGGTTTATTCGGAAAGTAAAAAAAATATTTGAAGGCGCGGCAGTAGATAAACGGTATTCAATAATGGATCCACTTGAAGTATTCACGAATACCTCTTTTGAAGAACGCAATGATATTTACACTAGAGAAGTAATTGATTTAGGCGAAAAAGTATTGCAAAAAGCCTTGGATAAATCAGGTTGGGATCCTAAAAGTTTGGATTATATCATTACCGTGAGTTGCACTGGAATAATGATACCATCTTTAGATGCATATCTTATTAATAAATTACAACTTCGTCAAGACATCGTACGATTACCTGTAACGGAGATGGGCTGTGCCGCAGGAATTTCCGGAATCATCTATGCTAAGAATTTTCTAAAAGCAAATCCGGGTAAACGTGCCGCCGTTATTGCAGTTGAAAGTCCTACAGCCACATTTCAGCTAAATGATTATTCGATGTCAAATATTGTAAGCGCTGCGATTTTTGGTGATGGTGCAGCTTGTGCGTTGTTGTCGTCTCATCCGGATGATAACGGACCTGAAATTCTTGCCGAAGAGATGTATCATTTTTATGACAACGAGCACATGATGGGTTTTAAACTCACTAATTCTGGCTTGCAAATGGTTTTAGATATCGAAGTTCCAGACACTATTGCTTCTCATTTTCCGATGATCATTCATCCTTTTTTAGAAAAAAGTAACTTGAAAATTACTGATATTGATCATTTGATTTTTCATCCTGGCGGAAAAAAAATCGTACAGACGGTGGAAGATTTATTTGCCGATTTAGGCAAAAATATTGACGATACGAAAGAAGTGCTTCGATTATACGGAAATATGTCTAGTGCTACCGTTTTATATGTCTTAGAGCGGTTTATGGACAAGAGCGATTTAAAAGGGTCTAAAGGATTGATGCTTAGTTTTGGACCTGGTTTCTCTGCTCAAAGGGTTTTACTACAGTTTTAAACGAAATGAATAAGTAATAGTAGAAAATAAGTTTTATGACTAGCGAACAAATTCTTTCAAAGTTACCGTATTCTAAGCCGTTTCTCTTTGTTGATGAAATTTTAGAAATCAGCGAGGAGGGTGTAAAAGGTTCTTATGTTTTTGATCCGAATCTTGACTTTTACCAAGGCCATTTCAAAGATAATCCGGTAACTCCCGGAGTGATTCTAACCGAAGTTATGGCGCAAATTGGAGTCGTAAGTCTGGGGATTTATCTGCTAAATAATACAATTAATAAAAAGGTTGCAATTGCTTTAACATCAAATAGTATTGATTTTTTAAAACCAGTATTCCCTGCTGAAAAAGTTATAGTTACCTCCGAAAAAATTTACTTTAGATTCAATAAATTGAAATGTAAAGTAGAAATGAAAAATGAAGCAGGAAATGTGGTGTGTAAGGGAGAAATTGCAGGTATGTTGGTGTCAAAATAAAAATATAAAGCATAATATTATTTTATAAAAAATGAAAAAGCGAGTTGTTATAACGGGCTTAGGTATTGTTGCTCCAAATGGAGTAGGGCTAGATGCGTTTACAGCAGCCATAAAAAAAGGGGAATCAGGCATAAAGCATAATGCCGAATTAGAGCGATTGCAATTTTCGTGTCAAATTTCAGGAACACCTGAAGTAACAACAGAAATGGCTTTGAATTATTTGACCGAATTAGAACTGAGAAATTTTAATTCATCAGGAATTTTATATGGTTTGATAGCTGGTCTGGATGCTTGGAAAGATGCTAATCTACCAATCCATCACAATGAAGAACCTGATTGGGATAGCGGAGCTATTTTTGGGACTGGAACATCCGGAATTGATAAATTTAGAGAAAGTATTTATAAAATTGATGATTTTCAAACGCGTAGGCTAGGAAGCACAGCGGTAGCGCAGACCATGAACAGCGGTATAAGTGCTTATTTGGGTGGGAAACTAGGACTAGGAAATCAAGTATCAACCAATTCCTCTGCCTGTACAACAGGAGTCGAGAGTATCATGATGGCCTATGACCGAATCGTTTCTGGTCAAGCCAAAAGAATGCTTGCAGGCAGTACGAGCGATAGTGGACCTTATATTTGGGGTGGTTTTGACGCTATGCGCGTATGTACGTTCAAGCACAATGCTACCCCTGAAACTGGCTCAAGGCCAATGAGTGCCACGGCATCTGGATTTGTTCCTGGTAGCGGTGCTGGAGCAATGGTTCTTGAGGACTTGGAAACAGCATTGGCAAGAGGAGCAAAAATTTACGGAGAAATACTGGGTGGAAATATCAATTCAGGTGGTCAGAGAGGACTAGGAACAATGACTGCGCCCAACCCCGAAGCTGTTATTCAATGTATTAAAAAAGCAATTGAAAATGCTGGTATAATCGCTGAATCCATCGATGCTATCAACGGTCATCTAACTGCAACGTCCAAGGATAGCCTAGAAATTACAAATTGGTCCAAAGCATTAGGACGCAGCGGTACCGATTTTCCTTATATTAATTCTTTAAAATCAATGGTTGGACATTGCTTATCAGGAGCTGGTAGCGTTGAGAGTGTGGCTACAGTTTTACAATTGCATCATGGTTTTATCTTTCCCAATAGCAATTGCGAGGATCTACACCCTGAAATCACTACTGTTATTGATGCATCAAGAATTCCGAAAGAACTGATTGAAATGAATTTGAATGTCATTGCTAAAGCTAGTTTTGGTTTTGGAGATGTTAATGGATGTGTTATTTTTAAAAAATATAAAGAGTAAAAAATATAAAAATGAATAAAGAAGCAATAATTGAAAAATTAAAAAGTATTGTTAAGCCGTATGTAAGCAATCAAGAAGCTTATGAAAACTTTACGGAAGACACTGACTTTATAACTGATTTGAATATCAACTCAGCAAATTTAGTAGACATTATTTTAGATGTAGAGGATGCATTTCAAATACATATCGACAATGTATCCATGGAAAAAATGTTAGATGTAAAATCGACTTTACTAATCATCGAAACCAAATTAGCGGAGAAATGATTGGCAATGACGTGATTGATTTGGCTTTAGCTAGAAATCAAAGTAACTGGCAAAGATCGGGTTTTCTTGAAAAAATTTTCACGGATAGTGAGCAGCTTTTAATAAAGTCTAGCGCTAATCCTGAATTAGTAGTTTGGAATTTATGGAGCAGAAAAGAAGCGGCTTATAAAATTTTTAATCGTTTAACAGGAACAAGAGCCTTTATTCCTAGAGAGTTGGAATGCGCTTATACCAATAAAAATGAAGGACTAGTAATGTGTCGAGGCAATTGCTTTTTTACCAAAACGAGTATCGAAGATGACTTATTATATACCATTGCAGTAACTAAGCTTTCACAATTTGAAACTATTATGCCTATACTAAATAAAGATTTGATTATAAAATTAGATGGCGTTCCATTTGTCTCCAATCCGGATGCTACACAGCTTCATGTGGCTTCTGTGTCACATCACGGTCGGTATTATAAGGCTATTACAATCCAATAAATTAGGATTTAAAAAAATCTATTTTAATCCTAATCTAGATTTTAATTTCAAAAAAAGCAACGCTATGGTATAGGCAGCTTCGGAAGAGGTGTTTCTTTCACTTTTTGCAACCTTGTAGGTTTCACCTAATTCATCTAAGGTAAATTGCTTATCCGTAATATCATTTAATTTTCGGTGCATGATATCGATATCTAGAGCTTCATTTTTCAAACGTCCACAATCTAATCTTTCTAAGGTAGCATTGATCATATCTACATCAAAATCAATATGATGACCTACTAATGTTGCATTTCCTATATAATCAATAAAAGACTTAATAGCATCAACCTCTCCAAATTTGGGTAATGTACTTTCGATAATAAATTCATTAGACAAATGATTGTCATGTAGAAATTTATATTGCAATAGTACTGCTTCAAAGCTATCCTTTAGATAAATAGCATCGTCAATGATCGCAAAGGCGCCAATAGATAAGATCACATCTTTGCTGAGATTCATTCCTGAAGTTTCAGTAGAAAGCACCACGTAACGATTGGATTTCTTTCCAAATTTAGCCAAGTATTCTTTCCAAAAATCAGGTGATTCTTTATTTATCTGTTTTAACCAGTCTAACATATCTACGAAAATTGAGTTAGTTGAAATTTACTTTTAATCAGTTCTTCTAATTCCCTCATTGGCGCTAAAGCATTTTTCAATTTCTCTTTATCCAATTTGGAAAGTTCCTCTAAGTTGATGTATTGGCCCGAGTTTTCATTTTTCAATCCTTCAAGAGTTCTGAATTTAGATAAAGTTAAAAAAGCCTCAGCGCAATCTAAAAAGATTTCAGCATGTTTAGGGTCATTAATTGCCAATTGTTTAAAACGAACATACGTATTGTTGATACCGCGTATTCCATCACTCAATACAAACAATCGTGCACCATCTACCAAAGGCATAATGGCTCTAGTTTTAATGTCGAATTTGTCTTCATTGGGACCATCTTCTTCAACGATAAACTTTTTGAAAAAGCTCAAAGGAGAATTTTTTCTCAACGCATCGTTTCCTAAAAAATCATAAAATAGCGTGTTATTCTTTGCGTTTTTATAGATCACATCAGTAAGTGCGTCTTCTATTTTTTGTTCTCCAAAAACAAGTTCATATTCAAAGAATATACTACTAATATCATTACTATTTTCACCTGGAGTATTCATCCAGTTGTTGTATTGCTTTATCCAATCAGTCAATGATTTACACCAAGAAATAGTGCTTCCCATATGACCATTCGGGCACAATTCATATCCTACTTTTTCAAGTGTAGCACTAGTCTTTTTACCTAATCGTAGAAAGTAATCTTTAACCTCCCGATATTTATCTGGAGCCACATCCTCAAAGATCAAAATACTGTCCTGATCGGTCAATAACAACTGCTCTTTACGACCTTGACTACCAATGCTTAACCAAGCAAATCGAGCAGGAGGGGAGCCTAAGTCTAAAATAGCCAATTCTACCGCCCTTTTTAGAATAGCAAAATTAATTTCGCTTGCAATATTATTGATATGCGGTAAGGGTATATTTTTTTGAATCGAAGATTGAATTAAATTGGTCAATCGAATGCGAATTTGTTTCAAATCTTTTGACGCATGTGACTTTTTTATTTCTTTAATCAGTACTCCAGGATTACTTGCTTGAGCAGCAATTAAATTTTGCTCCGCAACAACTCCTTTGACCATCGTTGTGTCCGTACCATCTTCAGTAACACACAAATGACTAACATTGTTTTTCAACATGACCAATTGTGCTTCGGCTAAAGAAACATTTTCAATAACACAAACCACTGGCTTCGACATTATTTTTGAAATTGAATCGGTAATTACAAAACGTCCCGTTGCAATTTTAGAGCGCATATCAGTGTCAGTCACAATACCAATCGGTAAATTTTGATCACAAATAATTGCACTATTGATGCGAGTTTCCGACATTAATTGAGCGACTTCCTTAACAGAATTAGTAGCAGTAATTTTTAGAGGAGCCGTATTATACGATAAGGATTGAAAAAACTGAATTTCAGACTGTTGATCAGTGTAGCGAATAGAATCAGTACTTAAATGACCGTTATTATTAGTGGTGCTAGTGGCAGGGTTATTAGCCGCAAAACTTTCTAACAAATAATTCATTACGGCAGCATTGTTGTTCACAAACGATTTAAACACATCGATAGGAATAGCATAAACAATGCTTTCTTCGCGTGCCTTAGCGGTCATTTGGTAATTGTTTTTTGCGAAAAAAGCTCTTAAACCAAATATCGCGCCTTCATGACATTTATTTATAATAGTTTCTTCTGCGTCAACAATAACTGATAAATGAATCACACCAGAGGCAACAACGTAAAAACAATCATGTAAACTATCGTTTATTTGGAATAACGTTTTGTTTTTCTCCAAATTCAGAACACGTATGTTGCTAGCAATGGCACCTAATTCTTCGAAATTTAGGTGGTCAAAAGGTGTGAATTCTTTTAAAAAATCAGCAATTTGAGTAGCGATAGTATTCATAATGTTGGTGCGTCTTTAGAATGTAAAAATAGTAAAATTTACATGTTTTTAATAATTATAGCGAACCTTTGGTACTACTTTTGTCAATATAGTAAGGTTAGCTCGCAATTAGTTAATTTTTTATACTTGTTTCGATTGTAGAGGAGCCTTAGATAACTAAAATTTAGTATTGTGGTTCATTATGATCTAACACCTTAACTTTTTCTATTTTACATAATATAAATTATAGTTCATTTATATCTGATGCATTTTAGAGTATAATCATGTTATTTGTTCTGTATTTCATATCATAAACAATTAACAATGTTTAATCAAAAAATTAGCTGTTGGATTCTAACATCGCAACAGCTAATTTATATTTACAATTTAATTGAATTATTACAACCAAGTAACAATATCATCAAAATTACGTCTGATTTTGGCTTTCGCAGGATCAGCTTTACGATAACCAAACGCTAACATAAATGACAATCCATACTTTGTTGTATCAACACCAAATTTTTCGTTCAATAAAGTTTCTGCTTTTTCTTGGTGAAATCCTTCAATCGGACAACTATCTATACCTGTTAAAGCTGCAGCCGTCATCATGTTACCTAATGCAATATACGTTTGCTTTGAAGACCAATCAAATAATTTTTTATCAGTATCTAAATCAAAATCACGCTCTTGAAATTCTCTGTAAAATTTAGAATACATTTCAACTACGTCTTCTGGCATTTTTTTCACATCTTTCATCATCATTTCAATGTATTCAGAATCATGCTTAACCATGGGTGCTTTCATGGATAAACCAAGAACAAAATGACTTGCAGTATCTAATTTTAATGGCGCTCCCCAGGAAACAGGTTTTAATAATTCCCTTAATTCCTTATCTTGAACTACGATAAAATGCCATGGTTCAAAACCAAATGAACTTGGTGATAAATGAGCTGTTTCTAAAATGAATTGCATATCAGCATCAGAAATCGTTTTTGTTGCATCAAATTCTTTTGTTGCATGTCTAAAGTTAAAAGCGTTTATAATGTCTGCTTTCGCTATGTTTGGTGTGTTCATCAATTTTTGTTTTACTTTTTAATAGTGCAAATTTACAATACTATTACTACATCTTTATTGATCCATATCAAGTAGACTAAGATTGCACTGCCGAATCCTAAAAAGCTTATCGTGCTGTTAATCAATCCAAATTGTTTTAGTATTCACAAATTCCCTAATACCATAAGCGGCTAATTCTCTACCGTATCCGCTATTTTTTACACCACCAAAAGGCAATCTCGGATCAGAAACAACAAGCTTATTCACAAAGCTACTTCCGGCTTCTAACTGTAAAGCAATTTTTTCCCCTCGCGCTGCGTTTACTGTCAAAACCCCCGAACCTAATCCAAATTGAGAATTATTAGCTAATACAATCGCTTCCTGATCATCCTTAGCGCGAATTACTGATGCAACTGGACCAAAAAGTTCATTATCAAAACCTTCCATTCCTGGTTTTAAATCAGCAAGAATCGTTGCTGGATAATAAGCTCCTTTTAATTCAGGTATTGTTCCTCCAAGCACTAGCTTCCCTCCTTGCGCGACGGTTTTCATCACTTGCTCATGCAATTCATTGCGCAAATCAACTCGCGCCATGGGACCATAATAAGCCGCTTCATCAGTTGGTTCACCCATTTTTGCCGCTTCCATTTTTTGGGTGTACAACGCTAAGAATTCATCATAAATAGCATCCAGAACAACAAAACGCTTGGCTGCAATACAGGTTTGTCCGTTATTTTGTAATCTACCCAAAGTAGCAAGATCAGTCGCTTCCTCTAAATTGGCATCTTCTAAAACAATATAAGCATCACTCCCACCTAATTCCATTACGGTCTTTTTTAAATTTTGACCTGCAATCGATGCAACGGAGCGCCCTGCAGGATCACTTCCTGTTAAAGTCACAGCAACGATATCCTTGTTCTCGATTACTTCCTTGACTTGTTTCGAGTCGATATTTAGGTTGCTAAAAGCCCCTTTTGGGAAACCTGCTTTTAAAAAGGCTTCTTCAAGAGCCAGTGCGCAACCTTGCACATTAGAGGCATGTTTTAGAACACCAGTATTACCGGCCATAAGGGCTGGAACGGCAAACCGAATCACTTGGTAAAACGGAAAATTCCATGGCATAACAGCTAATACCACACCAATTGGCTGGAAAGTAACATAACTTTTAGTGGCCTCCGTAGGAATGATTTCATCGGCGAGTAAAGCAGCGGTATTATCGGCATAATACCTACAAATCCAAGCACATTTCTCTATTTCTTTGCGAGACTGCCCAATTACTTTACCCATTTCGCGAGTGGCAAGCTGTGCATATTCTTCTTTATTTTGTTCCAAAACAGCAGCGAGTTGGTGCATTAAAACGGCTCTTTCTTGATACGTTTTTTGTTTCCATTGCAAATAAGCTTCTTTCGAAATCGTTATTTTTTCTTCAACTTCAGCTGCTGTCAATCTTTTGTATTTTGCTACTTCTTCGCCCGTAGCGGGGTTAATTATGATCGAATAATCCATTTTTTTCTTTTTTAATACGAGGTTTAAAGTTAAATAATTATCAACCAACTCAAGAAAATGCAATACTAATTAATTGCTAATTTTTTGAAGTTTTACTTTCTTTAAAAAACGACTTTTAAAAAAGAAATTGAGCACTGATTTGTTTCTTTTTTCGAAGCAATCGACTCGTTTTGCAGCTGAACTCCTCTCCTGCTGTTCGTTCTATCTTTGCTATCCGCTACGGCGGACCGCAAAGGATGCCACTGCCATCAGGGCTAAAATAGAAAAGTATTTTTTAAATCACTAATTCCAATTTGGATCATAAAAAAAGCGATTTAGAAATTAATCTTAATCGCTTTTTGAAAACTTATTTCTTTATCTCGCATAAGCACCTGAAGAGTACGTTAATTCGTAACTGTGTGTATAAATTTCGAATACAATTCCAAAAGGATCTTGTACATAACACATCTTATAAGGCTTATCATTTGGATAATATTCTCTGATAGGCATTCTTTGCTTTCCTCCGTAGGCTACTATTTTTTCAATTAGTTCTTCGATATTGGGATCTAGCACACAAAAATGGAACAAACCCGTATTGAATGGATTAAATTCTGGTGCTTCTTTCACTCCATTTGGAAAAGAGAATAATTCAATTCCTACACCGTCCGAGGTAGATAAGTGAGCAATTTCGAATTCTTCCCAATCCTCTCCAAATACGTCAATACACATTTGTCCTATTGCAGTTTCGCTTTCTTTTTTCACTTTCGAAGGCTCCATAATCACGTACCAACCCATCACTTCTGAATAGAATCGAACGGCGTCATGGATTTTAGGAACTGTGATGCCAATATGTGAAAATGATTTTGGGTAATTTGTAGTTGTTGTCATGTTTTTATTTTTTGTTACGCAAAGATATTTTATATTTGCCTAAACAGCAATAACTTACCTAAAAGTAGCATAGTTACTAAAAAGGGTATTATGCACATTATAAGCTATTTAAAAATAAAAATGACTAAAGAAAATTTTTGTCCACTGCAATACACTATGAATTTAATTGGAACTAAGTGGAAACCATTAGTATTATTCCATTTATTAGACGGACCGCTACGCTCTGGAATTCTGCAAAAACACATTGCTGATATTTCTAATAAAATGTTTACACAAACAGTGCGCGAATTAGAGCAAGACGGACTCATTTTGAGAAAAATTTATCCCGTTGTTCCTCCAAAGGTAGAATATGAACTAACCGCTAAAGGAATGTCACTTGAAAACATTTTGAGAAGTTTAGATCAATGGGGAACAGTGGTTTCGAATGAAGAAAATCGATTGTAAATTCTTTTCTGTATGGCATTGTAGTAAAGCTTTAAGTTAAGTGTATGAAACTACACTGTTAAAAAGCAATTACTTAGATACTAAACCAAATAAAAAAGCAGCATCTCAAATTCATTAGATGCTGCTTTAATTCTACTTACTATAATTTACTATTTAAGCGATTTCATATCAATTACAAAACGGTATTTTACATCATTACTTGTAACACGATCATATGCTTTGTTAATATCTTGCATATCAATCAATTCAATATCACTAGTGATGTTATGTTTTCCGCAGAAGTCTAACATCTCTTGCGTTTCTTTGATTCCACCAATAAGCGATCCTGCAATACGCTTACGTCCCATGATTAAGTTTCCTCCATGGAAAGGTGCTAAAGGCTCCACCGCTCCAACTAAAACCATTGTTGCATCGATTTTAAGTAATCCTAAATAAGGATCCATTTCGTGACCAACTGGAATAGTGTTCAATATAAAGTCAAAACTATTTTGGTGCTTTTTCATTTCCTCTGCATCCTTAGAAACAAGAACTTCGTGTGCTCCTAAACGTTTTGCATCTTTCCCTTTCTCTGGCGAAGTCGTAATCATCACAACATGTGCTCCTAAAGCATTTGCAAATTTCACTCCCATATGACCTAAACCTCCTAGACCAACAACTCCAACTTTATCTCCTGCTTTTACTTTCCAGTGACTCAAAGGTGACCAAGTTGTAACTCCTGCACATAATAAAGGTGCTGCACCTGCTTGATCTAAATTTTCAGGAATACGCAATACAAATTTCTCATCAACTACTACTGAAGTTGAGTATCCTCCATAAGTTTCTTTACCTTCGATGTGTTTATCAGGGCTATTGTAAGTAAAAGTTGCTCCTTCTTCACAAAATTGCTCTAAATCTGCTTGACAAGAAGAACAAGTTTGACAAGAATCTACTAAACAACCTACACCTACTACATCACCAACTTTATAAGAACTAACGCCTTCTCCAACTTCTACTACACGACCAACGATTTCATGCCCTGGAACCACTGGATAAGTTGATCCATGCCATTCGTTTCTTGCTGTGTGGATATCGCTGTGACATACACCGCAGTAAGTGATATCTATTTTTACATCGTCTTTTCCTACTGCTCTTCTCTCAATGTTTAAGGGTTTTAAATCTTCGGTTGGAGCTGTTGAACCATACGCTTTTACTGTTGTTGTAGCCATTGTATCTATTTTAAATATTAATTATTTTTTACGTTTTACTTTTTTATCCTTATGTGATTGAATACCAAAGTATTCGTTCCTAAATATAAGATAAAAAAGTGTTGTTTTAGTATTTTCGGAGAGTTAATTAAATCGAAGCTGGTTCATAATCAGTGTATCCTTTAGCACCTGGTACATAAAAGGTATCTTGATCCCAAGCCGCAAGCTCTAAATTATTTTCAAAACGCTCTACTAAATCAGGATTAGAAATATAAGGCTTACCGTAAGCAACTAGGTCAGCGTAACCATCAGCTATTACTTTGTTTCCTTTTTCTTGATCAAAATTGGAGTTAATCATTAATGTTCCATTGTACAATGGTCGGAAATGTTTAGCAATTTCTTGAACAGCAAAAGGAACATTTGATACATCAGTAAAAGGCTCTGATAAGTGAACGTAAGCTAAATTATAGTCATTTAACTTTTTAATTATGTATTCAAACGTAGGGATTGTCTCTTGATCCATTTTCATACCAAAGGCACCATGTAATGATGGGTTAAAACGAGCACCTACTTTTTCTTGTGGCATCACTTCTAAAATAGCGTCTAACACTTCAAAGAAAAAACGACTTCTGTTTTCTATGCTTCCACCATACTCATCCGTTCTGAGATTTGACGTAGCATTAAAGAATTGATGAAACAAATAACCGTTAGAAGAATGAATTTCAACTCCATCAAATCCAGCTTTCATTGCATTAGCAGCAGCATTTTTAAAATCTTGTACTGTAGTTTTAATTTCCTCAATAGTCATTGCTTTTGGACTAACTGTATCTTTAAATCCTTGTGGAGTATATGATTTTTCATTAGGATTCACAGCTGATGCGGATAATGGCAAAGCTCCATTGTGAAAATCAGGATGTGACATAGCGCCTACATGCCATAACTGAATAAAAATCTTTCCGTCCTTATCATGTACTCTTTGAGTTACTTTTTTCCATCCTTCAGTTTGTGCCTCTGTGTAAATACCTGGCGTATTGATGTAACCTACGGCTGCAGGTGATACTTGAGAACCTTCGGTAATAAGTAATCCAGCCGAAGCGCGTTGTTCATAATACAAACCATGTAATTCATCAGTTGGTACATTGCCCTCGTTATCCGCTCTACTGCGTGTCATGGGAGCCATTACCACTCTGTTTTTTAAGTCTAGATTCTTGCTATATGGTGTTAAAAGTTCTTGCTTTTTCATTTTTTTTGGTTGCTTTTAATTATTAAGCACAAAATTACGCTACCTCTTTAACAATGTTATTGACATAGATCAATTAGGACTATTTTAACTACAATTATTTTTTAGGAATGAATATAAAAAAAGACAATAAATTGGTTTTGTTTTACCGCTACGTTACATTAACTGACATATTTTCAGTTATAAACAAAAGGAAGCTTTATTACTGTACAGATACCTACAGAGCCATAATGCTATTCATTTGGGATAAATAATCCTTTTTTTAAATGCATTTTAGGTGTGTAACCATTCAAAGTCACTTTTGGAATAGTTATGGCAGTGTTGTTATTAAATAATTTCAAACAGAAACTTTCACATTATATAAAGGAAGGTTTTAAAATTAAAAAATATGACTCAAGTTAAAGAGAATGCCACGGTAAAAGTACATTACACAGGTAAATTAGCAGATGGACAAATTTTTGATTCTTCAGAAGGACAGGAGCCAATTGCTTTTACACTAGGACAAGGTAGCCTAATTCCGGGGTTTGAGAAAGGCCTTATTGATATGAAGCTTAATGAAAAAAAAACAATTAATATTGGTAAAGATGATGCTTATGGTGATCCTCGTCCCGATTTAATTATCGAAGTACCAAAATCAGAGCTGCCTCAAGAGATGGAGCCAGAGGTTGGAATGGGATTAGTATCCCGCACACCAGATGGTCAAGAAATAAATTTAATGGTGGTTGAAGTAAAAGAAGAAACTGTAATTTTAGATGGTAACCATCCTCTTGCAGGTAAAGATCTAATTTTTGATCTTGAGGTGGTAGAAATTTCGTAATCACACTTACTTGTTTATAAAAACTAATCGGAATGTTTTATGGTAATCCAATAGAACGTTCCGGTTTTTTTGTTTTTGGATGAAGATAACTATTTATCAAGATGCACTTTGACCTAGTCCTGATAAAAGTGAAAAGCCTTGACGGGATGAAAACTACATTTTAACAAGGTAGTTGAGCGACCAGCGGAAGCTCCTGCTAGCTTGTATAAAATGAGTTTGAAACCGTAAAGCTTGCAGCGATTAGCAGGAAAAAGCTCCTCGCTATACTAATCAAACTGTAAGTTTAAAACAATTATAAGGTTTGTAAATGCTTACATTTGCAAAAAAAACAAAGTTTTTCATGACTAAAAGCCACTATTTAAAATTAATTTTGATCCTTGGGTCACTTACGGCTCTCGGTCCGTTTTCTATTGATATGTATTTGCCCGGTTTTGCACAAATTGCAACTGACTTAAACACAACGGTGGCTAATGTGGCGATGACTTTGTCTAGTTATTTTATAGGTATCTCAGCAGGGCAATTATTATACGGTCCATTATTAGACCGCTACGGAAGAAAGAAGCCGCTGTTTATAGGTATGTTAGTTTATATTGCGGCCTCATTAGGATGTGTATTTGTTAAAGATATTGATACTTTTATTGGGTTGCGTTTTATACAAGCCGTTGGTAGCTGCGCTGCTACAGTAGCATCAGTATCCATGGTTCGCGACCTGTTTCCGGTCAAAGATATTCCAAAAGTTTTCTCGCTTTTGATGTTAGTGGTTGGCTTATCTCCTATGCTGGCTCCTACTGTTGGTGGGTATGTAACCGACTGGTACGGTTGGCATATGGTCTTTTTAATTTTGATGTGTATTGGGATAGTAATTTTAATTGCTGCACAGTTTGGGCTTCCAGATACCTACAAACCAGATCCATCAATCTCACTTAAACCAAAACCAATAATTAGCAATTTTGTTAAGGTAGCTAAGGAACCACAATTTTATACGTATGCCTTTACGGGAGCAATTGCTTTTTCGGGACTGTTTACCTATGTCGCAGCTTCGCCTATTATTTTCATGGATATCTATAAAGTAGATCCTAAAATGTATGGTTGGATTTTCGCCTTTATGTCTTTGAGTTTTATTTTAGCAAGTCAACTAAATTCGGTCTTACTAAAATGGTACTCAAGCGAACAATTGATCTTTGGAGCACTTTTAACGCAAACGGTTATAGTTATTTTGTTCTTGATTTTAGCCCTATATAACGTTTTAGAGTTGTATACGACCATTGCTATGTTATTTGTTTTTTTAGCGTGCTTGGGGATTTCAAATCCAAATACGGCAGGATTAACACTAGCTCCATTTAGTAAAAATGCAGGAAGTGCATCGTCATTGATGGGTGCCATTCAGCTAGGACTTGGTGCTCTTGCCTCCTTTGCAGTTGGGTTATTTGTAAAAGACTCCTTGTTGCCTATGGTAATCATCATGGCAGCCTCAACCAGTGTAGCTTTGGTTGTATTAGTGATAGGAAAACGAACGATTGTTACCAAATTTTAGAAAGAAACATCGTTATTCACTTGCAGTTTTTACTGGTTTCACCTTTTTGTCGGGTCTAATAATCATTCGCAAAGACTGATCTTTGGCAAAGTAAGCAATCATCCAATTGAAAAAAGTTTTAACACGGTTCCTGTACGTTAGTAGTGATACTAAGTGAATAAATAACCAAATTGCCCAAGCAAAAAAACCTTTAAAATGCATTTTAGGTTTTGGTAAATCAACAACCGCTTTATTTTTACCAATAATTGCCATTGACCCTTTGTCATTGTATATAAAAGGAGTCAAGGGTTTGTTGCGGAGCATCGATTTGAAGTTGGCTGCTAAATTGATACCGTGTTGTATTGCCACTTGAGCGACCTGTGGATGCCCATCAGGAAAGGCGGGATCTGAATTTTGAATAGCAGTATCTCCTATTGCATAGATATTTTTTGTTCCCTGTACTTTATTATAAGCATCTGTAATCATTCTTTTTCCGCGTCCATAACTTTCAGATGTAATCCCTTTAAAAGTCATTGCTGAAACTCCAGCAGCCCAAATTAGGTTTTCCGATTGAATGGTTTCGCCATTAGAAAGGTATACAATACCCTCTTTATAATCAACGACTTGAATATTTAGTTTAACGATTACACCAAGATCTGTTAATGCTTTATGAGTGTCTTCTTGTGACGCTTTGCTCATGGGTGCTAATAACGCAGGACCTCCATCTATCAAATAAATGTTACTCGCTGCAGTTGCAAGCTCCGGATATTCCTTTAAAAATATATTGTTTTTCAGCTCGGCAAACATACCAGAAACTTCAACACCGGTTGGTCCTCCTCCAGCGACAACAATGGTTAGAAGTGCTCTTCTTTCTCGAGTGTCTTTACAAATAGCTGCTTTTTCTAGATTTTTCAAAATAGTATTACGCATGTCAATAGCATCGTTCAATGTTTTCATTGGGATGGCATTTTTCTTGACATTTTCTAAACCAAAATAGCTTGTTTCAGCACCAGTGGCAAAAACCAAATGGTCGTACCGTATTTCACCATTATGAAGAATTACTTTATTTTCATCAGGTACTACTTCTTGTAGTTTACCTAATCTAAACTGTAAGTTTTTCTTGCCTGCAAAAAACTTACGGAACGGATAACTAATACTCGATGGCTCAAGAAAAGCTGTTGCAACCTGATAAATAAGGGGCGGAAAGAAATTATAATTATTCTTATCGACTAATGTGACATGAGCATCTTTTTGATTTAGTAGTTCTTTCGCAAGATTTAAACCTGCAAATCCTCCTCCAATGATAACAATTTCCATAGATAAACTAATTTTATATTCTATAAGTCTAAAGATACGGTTTTTAAAATACAACTTGCCACAACAACAAGAAAAAATGTAGGAATTAAGTTTAATAAATAAATGGATCAGCGAAAGTTAAAATAGGAAGTTGCACTAGTACGGTGCAGCATATCGTATTAGATGTTTAGCCTTAAATCAACATATAGCAATTAGCGAGAACTGAACCTATTTTCAAACGTGTTTTAGGTCTTTAAAAAATTAATGGAAGAAAAATAAAAATTGATAAAATTCTCTATATTTTTTGTAAATTAACCGCTATAAATATTTCATAATGTTTGCATTAAAATGGAAAAGCTTAATTGGAACTGAAGATGAATTTTCGTTAGAACAACGAATATTTCATGGATTTTGTTTGATTACAGCTTTAGTGCTCTTGATTTGTTTTCCTTCAAATTTTTTTCTAGGACTTGATATTCTTGGTTATTTGTTAGTAGTGGTTTTATGTTTTTTATTAACGCTCTACTACTTTTCCCGTTTCAAAAGAAAATCTAAGCTGCTACTACCTATTTATATTTGTTTTACCTATATTATCCTCGTGATTGGTTACTCCTTGAATTGTGGAATAGATGGGCCAATGATTTTAGTTTTTGGAATTACATTTTTAATTTTAGCAGCAATAATTGAAGAAAAAAACTTAGTCTTTTGGATGTTATTTCATCTTTTTGTTGCTTTTACTTTACTTTATTTAGAATATAATTATCCCGACTTAATTTATGTAATCTACGATAAAAAGTCTTTCCGCTTTTTTGATATCGCTTTGACTTTAAGTATTTTATTGTTGACCATCTTATTTACTATCAAATACTTGAAGAGTAATTATAATAAACAACTACTAGTATCCAATAAAAAAAATGAAGAGTTGCTTCAAGCTAATGCAACTAAAGACAAATTGTTTTCGATTATTTCGCATGATTTAAGATCCCCTTTTAATGCTTTAATTGGATTGAGTCAACTGCTAAAAGAAAGTAGCGCCGATTTAACAGATTCAGAAAAAGAAAAATTTGTGGATGGTATTTACGAGACTTCCAAAAAAACCTATTCGTTGCTTCAAAATTTACTAGAATGGTCATTATCACAAACAAATGAAATACAATTTTTACCTGAAAGCATCAATTTAAAAACCTTTTTAACTGACGCTTTGTTAATGTCGTTTCAAGTTGCTAAAAGCAAAGAGATCAGCATTCAAATTGCTATTCCAGATGATCAGTACATTACTGCTGATAAAAATATGTTTGAAACTGTTTTGCGAAATATTATCGCTAATGCCACAAAGTTTACTGCTGCTAAAGGTGAAATTTCTATTTCCTCTAGCTCTGACGATGCTGGTGTTACGCTAGCCATTGCTGATAATGGAATTGGAATGAGTGAAGCTACTGTAGCATCCTTGTTTTCACAAAGCAACTTAACAACCCAACAAGAGCTAGTTCATGAGAGAGGATTGGGTTTAGGCCTACTATTATGTAAAGACTTTATAGAACGTCATGATGGGAAAATATGGGCGGAAAGTCGTAAAGGAATTGGTTCTACCTTTTTTATATTTATTAAAAAATAAGAGTAGTATTATTTTTTAACTATTTAGCCAACTTGTAAATAACACCTCCTATTTACTAAAAATGACTTGAAGTTCTTCCTTATGAATTGGTTTATGAACAAAGCCCTTCAAGAAATTATATTTTTTAGCTTTAATTAAATCACTTTCATCAGTTGATGAAGAGACTATGTAAATCGAAAGAGCATTAATATTATAAAATTTATTTTGGATTATTAGCTCTAGAAAATCCCAACCGTTTACTAAAGGCATATTAATATCCAAAAGAACGATTATTGGCTTATCAGTAGTACTTAGTTCTTTTAGAACGTCCAAGCCACATTGTCCATTTTCACAATGTTCAATTTGCATTTCAATGTCGATCCGTTCTATAGTCTTTGAAACGATCATTCTATATATTGGATCGTCATCAATAATTAAAATTTGCTTACTCATTTTCTAATTGATTCGATTCGCTCACGATTTTTTTGACAATATCATCCATTTCCATGGTTGATATTTTTAATTGTTTCATCCAAAAAACAATTTCTTCTTCGTTGTATACCTGACCTTCCATTAAGTTGATAATTCCTAAAATTCTAGAAATGGGAGCGCGCACCATATGCGATTGTGTCCAGGCTATGTTTTTTAACTTTGTGTTTTGTATTTCAATGGTATTGATATGATTTAAAGTTTCTGTTACATCATTCGATTGCACAATAATAGAGTTATTGGCATCATTTGATATTTTTTTAAAATATACATCGGCTTTAATGGTACTTCCATCTTTTATGATGTGGGTAAAATGCTCTTTAATAGCTTCTTCTTGGTCGGATATTAAATTATTCCTAATCATTTGTTGCTCTTCTACAGGATGAAGTTGAGCAAAAGTCATTTGTCTAAATTCATTTAAGGAATAACCATATTTAAACTGTGCAGCAATATTGGCATTTATTATTTCTAGAGAGTTTGCATCTAGCAACCAAGTAGGTTGTGGATTGAAGTTAAATAAGTTCTCGTAATTTTGTTTCTCCGTTTCAATCTCTTTGATAAAGCTGCTTCTATTAATGGCAAACGTTATTGTCTTGCGCAGAATTACAGGATTTATTTCGTCTTTAACTAGATAGTCATAAATACCTATTTGCAGACTTTTTTTTGCCATATCTAAATCAGAGTACCCTGTCAATATAATGACTGGTATTTCATAATTACATTTTAAGATTCTGTTTATTAACTCCATACCGCGAATTTCGGGTAGGTTTAAATCTAATAATATTACTGAAACTTCATCTTTAGTCGTATTTAAATAAGTAGTAGCACTTTCGTAATCAGGATAATGATTAATGTCTATATTGCTAAATTTTTCTAATAAATAGTCTTCTACCAACACATAATCGCCAAGATTATCCTCAATAACCAGAACTGTCAATTTATCAGTGTAACTATTAGTTTTTGTTTTCATTATAATCCGCCAAGGTCGTTAATTGGAGCCAAAACTGCTCTATTTTTAAAATTGCACTTAAAAACTCATTAATGTTTAACGGTTTTTCAACATAACTATTACAATAGTTCTCATAAGCTTTATTAATATCCTTATTATTGGACGATGTTGTCAACATGATAACCGGAATTGTTTTCAAATTAGGATCATTTTTTATCTTTTCTAGCACTTCGTGACCACTATAAATAGGAATATTAATATCCAGTAATATTAAATCAGGTTTCTGAACTTCGGTAAATATCCCTTTTTTATAAAGAAAATCCAAAGCTTGCTGACCATTTTTAGCAACACTTATCTTTGTCTTAACTTGACATTCTTCAAATGCCTCTTTTGTAAGTACAATATCGCCTTCGTTATCCTCTACTAGTAAAATATGTACTGGTTTTGTATGATAGTTTTTCATTTTATTTAGTTTTTGGAATTTTAAAATAAAAAGTAGAACCTTTCCCTATGTTTGATACCACCCAAATTTGACCACCTAAAAATTCAATATGCCTTTTAGCTATAGAGAGGCCAATACCGGTTCCACTGTATTGATTGTTATTATGTAAACGCTGAAAAATCACAAAAATCTTTTCATAAAATTGAGGCTCAATTCCAATTCCGTTATCCGTAATCGAAAATAACCATTCGCTTGCGTCTTTTGTAATAGCAATATTTATCTCTGGTGGCCTGTTTTCGTACGAATATTTAATTGCATTGTCTAAGATACAATGAAATATCTGACTTATCGCAGCTTTATATGTTTTTATTACAGGTAAATCATTAGCTATTATAATTGCATTGGCATCTTTTATTAGCTTGTGGCGCAATTTTTTATATTCAAAAATTACCAGATTCATATCTACTTGTTCACTATCCTCAGTGGTTTTATTTGCTTTTGAATAATCTAGTAAGTCTAGAATGATTTGTTTCATTCTTTTGGCTCCATCAGTAGCAAAATAAATGTATTGCAAGCCTTTTTCATCTAATAGTGCACTGTATTTGCGTTCAAGCAAATCCATAAAACTAGTGATCATTCGCAATGGCTCTTGCAAATCATGCGAGGCTACAAATGCAAATTGTTCTAATTCTTCATTTGTTCGCTTTAACTCTATCATTCTTTCACGCAACTCTCTGTTTAAATCAGTAAGTTGAACTGTCAATTCCTTGAGCTCTGTGATATCAGTCATTGCTCCTACCATTCTGGTCGCTTTTCCGTTCTTATCTCTTATGATAAGTCCTTTATCCAGAACGTAAATTATTTTAGAATCTTCATTATAAATTTTATACTCCATTTCCCATCGCATACAAGTAGGATCTTCAATTGCTACGGAAATACTTTGCTTAATATTTTCGAGATCGTCCGCATGAAATCGATCAGTCCAAAATTTTTTGGTATGAAGCGTTTTAACTGTATTGTTACCAAAAAAACGTTCTACAGCTTTAGATCGGTAAAAAGTGTCATTAGCAATATCCCAATCCCAAATAGCATCTTTAGTTGCTTCAGTAACCTTTTCAAATCGTTCATTAGCCAATTCTAACTTCTTATCAGCAATTTTTCGACTTGTAATATTTTTAAAATAAACCGATAATCCTTTATCAGTGGGATAGGCTGAAACCTCTAACCAAAGTTCTACTTTTTTATAATAGATTTCAAAGTAAGATGGTTTCTTTAAGGCTACAACTTTGTTAAATTGCTTGTATATTTTAGTGTTTACTAAATCAGGAAACTCTTCCCACAGCTGCTTCCCAATAATTAACTCTTTGTTTTTATCAAATATTTTGGTGGCCTGCTCATTCCAATACTTTACTTGCCAATCTTTATCGATTGAAATAAATGCATCGTCAATACTTTCTAAAATATTATTTTTTTCTTTGTAAAGTTTTTTTAGTTCTTTCTCAGCTATTTTTGATTCGTTGACATCTTGTAAACTACCATAAATCTTGGTACGGATGTTATTTACGACTTCGCATTTCCCTATACATCTAACCCATTTTTTTTTTCCTTTGGCAGAAATTGTTTTTAAATTCACATCAAAATCAATTCCTTCTGTAATTAACTTGTCGAAAGCATTTTCTATTTTTTGCTTACTTTTAGGAGTGCAAAAAAGGATTCCATTTGCGATTGATTGGTAATAATCAGTATCGATGTCAAGAATTTTTCTAACCATGGGTGACCAATACATTTCTTGCTCTTCTTGGTTCAGCAAGCTCATTTCCCAACTTCCAATTTGCGCTAATTCACTTGCATGATTAAGCAGTTCTTCTATTTTAGTCTCTTCTGTTACATCTAGTATTATGGAATTATATAAAATAGTTCCATCGGCAAGGTAAGTAGGTGTGCCTGTACCAAAATGTGTTCGTAATTCACCATTAAGCATCACGTATCGATACCTACAGTTCCATCTGGTTTTATTTCTTATTGATTCATCTATAGATGATCTTACTAGTGCATAATCACCTGCTTTATTTATTTGCTCCCAAACAATGTTCAAGTTCTCCGATACTCTATTGGGTTTTACTCCCCACAACTGTTGTATACCTCCTAAAACGTTTCCAACTGTTTCTATGCCGTCCGGACTAATCCTATATTGATAGACCACACCAGGTAAATTATTAGATAATGAAAAAATTCTATCCTCAGTATCTTTCAGCTTATTGATATCTTGAAAACTACCATATACACGTTTACAAACACCATTAGTATATTCGCCCTTACCTATTACTCGTACCCAAATTTCTCTCTTATTGGTGGTAACTAATACTGCTTCAAAATCAAAAGGTTTCCCTTCAATAATACATCGGTTAATGGTTTGTTCTACTAATTCTCTAAAATCCTCTCTATAAAAAGAAATTCCTTTAGCAAACGTTGGGTTATACGATAGCTCGTGGGCTTCATGTAATTGAAATACTTCATCAGACCAGTAAACTGATTGATTTATTACATCTATTTCCCAACTTCCTATTTTTGCCAATTGATTGGCTTGTTCATTCAGTTCTCCTAGTTTTTTTTGCTCAGATATATTAATAGCAGTAGCATAAATAAGTTGTTCTTCAATAACGGGGTTGCAATACCAACTTAACCAAACAATATCACCTTTTTTAGTAAGGTATCGATTTTCAAATTGATAGCTTTTACCTCCTTTTTCTACTTTCTTAGCTTCGTAGATTGAGGACTCTTTATCGTCAGGATGGAGGAAGTCTTCAAAGTTGTGAAACAAAAGTTCCGACTCTTCGTATCCTAAAAGTGTACACCCTGCCGTATTAATTTGAAGAAACTTGCCTTCTAAGTCGGTAACTGCTAATAAATGAGGAATCGCATCTAACAAATATCCTTTAGTATCGTACTTACTTTCGACAGTAGTTACATTACTGCTAGGGAACTTTTTCTCAGTATGCTTGATAAGCGGACTTGCATTATTTATATTGGTTTCCTTTACTACATTTGCATCAATGACTTTAAAATCATTGCATTGTATTAAAACACAATCTTTGTCATTAACAGAAACCGAGAATCCATATAATACAGTAGAAAAAGTGTTATCGCTGCTGCCAATGCAAATTTTGAAGAGGCCAAAATCTACGAGGTCTTGATTTAGTTTTAGATTCTGATGAGCTACTTTGTAATTGTTTGCTTGATCTTTACTTATTATTGAAGTAGCTAAGGTGTTCAAAAACAAATTTTTATCAATACCAAAAGATGCTAAAGCAGCCTTATTTACATCCACAACTACGTAAGTATTTCTTTCATATATCCACGAAGGCTGCGGATTATTATAAAATAGACTGCTTAGATTAGTAGTAGATGTTTCCATATTAAATAAATTTCTCAATTGAGTGCCACTTTTGGGTCGTTTAACTCCAAAATTAATCGCAAGCTTTACCTAAAAAAGCAAAAACTAAGAACGACGTCAAAGCGCTCGCTTCTATTATTTAGATACAAAGAATCATAGTCCAAGCTAAAATAGTAAAATTCTTTAAGAAATTAAATTTTTATAACACTATCCTTTGGTAAATGTTATAATTATATACAAAAAAACCATCAAAAACACAGTGTGATTATTTGATGGTTAATTCGAAAAAGAGTAACTACTCTTATTTTTTCATTTTTTGCCTTTTTACTGGCTTTTCAATTGGCTCATTTTTATTTTGTAGTAAATAATTGGCCAATAGTTTTTCTATTAATTCGTCTTTGGTAAGATGATGAAAAACGGTTTTTATTTTTGTTTTTAATTCGGAATCCACATCGTGATTCGGTTTAGTTTTAAAGATTTGCTTTGCCCAAAGTAACGTATTGTTTTGCTCGATACTTAAAGTAGAAGGCTTACTGAATTTGCTAAATTTAATTCCGAGTTCCTTTTCGAAATCTGCAATTTCTTTTTCTTCTTCTGGTTGTAAAACAGTTAAGGATAACCCCTTTGCTCCTGCTCTAGCGGTACGACCAGATCGGTGTACGTAAGCTTCATATGCATCAGGTAAATGATAGTTCACTACATAGGAAATCTCTTTTACATCGATTCCTCTTGCAGCCAAATCAGTTGCCACTAAAATATTGATATGTCCTTCACGAAATTGTTCCATGATACGATCTCTAATTCCTTGCGACAAACTTCCATGTAAAGCACCTGAAGAAAAGCGATTGATTGCCAAATTTTTAGCGAGCTTATTTACAGCGGCTTTGGTTTTACAAAAAATAATTCCGCGTTCTCCTTCTTTAGAACTTAAAAAGTGCATCAAAACATCTAGTTTCTCGATAGGATCCACCACAATGTATTCGTGATCGATACCTTGATTACCCACGGTTTCCATATTAGCACTTACTTGAACTACATTTTTGTTCAAGTAATTTTGAACCAGTTGCTTGATTGTACCGGGTAAAGTTGCTGAGAACAAAATGGTTTTATGCTCTTTAGGTAATTCAGCTACTATTTCGTCTAAACTTTCTTTTAAGATACTCACCATTTCATCGGCTTCATCTAAAACTAAAAAGTTGGCTTCCTTTAGGTTAATCGCTTTCCGCTGAATCAAATCGATTAAACGCCCTGGTGTCGCAACGACAATATGAGTTGGACTTGTTAATCGCTCAATTTGAGGTTTGATTGGGATTCCACCGCAGGTTGCTGCAATTGAAACAGCAGGTAAAAACTGCGCAAAAGCCTCTAAATTAGTAAAAATTTGATGTCCTAATTCTCTCGTTGGAACAAGGATAACTGCCTGAACATTGGTTTTGGTAGTATCAATTAATTGTAAAAGTGGCAATCCAAAAGCAGCCGTTTTTCCCGTTCCTGTTTTTGCCAATCCTACTAGATCTGTTTTGTTAGCTAGTAATAATGGAATTGCTTTTTGCTGAATTTCGGTTGGCGTTACAATTTTCAATTCGGCTAGCGCTTTGCAAATTGGTGCCGAAATTCCAAGGTCTGAGAATTGTTTTGACATGTTTGTGGATGTGTTATTTTAAAAAAAATGTGATTGGTATGCAACTTTCTAGCCCTGATGGAAACGATATCCTGTTGTGGTGGTGTTCACCACAACAGATAAAGTGTACAGCAGGAAAAAGCTCCTTATATTATTCCTCGTCATCAGGCTCGTTCATGATTTTTTCACGATACTTTTTACCCAATAACAACGTTAATTTCAATTTGTAATCATCGACTAGCCATTCACGGTAGTTTTTGCTGCACTGGCTCAAACACTTAGAATAGCGCTTGATGCGGCAGTCGATATCGTCATCTAGCTCCTTCGCTAATGCTTTGGCTTCCTGCAACGTCTCCGTATTGTAAACGCACATAGTGCTGTGTTGCTCTAATGATTTTTCTAGTACAACCTTTGAACGCAAATTTTGCTTGATGGCCAGCTTGTGCTCTTCATCAACATCAAAAGTAACGTCTTCTGTCTTACTGAATTTAGCACGTAATTCTGGTGGCATCGAGTACTTAAAGTACAATTCTATTTCAGTATCATCCCGTAAATTCTCTAAATAAAACTCCGGTGATTTAAATATATGTTGCCAGTTAACCGGCTCGCTCCATAGACCAAAACGGGCGGCATTATTACCTAAGTCGATTACTGTAAACTCATCTTTGTTAGGTAATTTACGAGATCCACGACCAATCATCTGGTAGTATAAGGTTAGCGACTTGGTAGCTCTATTTAATATAATGGTCTCCACCGTAGGTTCATCAAAACCTGTGGTAAGAATTCCTACCGAGGTTAAAATAGCATCTGGTGTGTGTTTGAACCAATGTAGTATATCCTTTCGTTCCTCAGTACTACTTGTGTTGTCTAAGTGGCGAATAGGATAACCGGCTTCTCTAAAAGTTTCATAAACATAGAGAGATGTATTGATTCCGTTATTGAAAATCAAGGTCTTTTTACCTAGCGATTTTTCAGCGTACGCATGCAATAATTTTTCTTGCATGTGCATATTCGTATACAAATCATCTGATGATTTAACGGTATAATCCCCATTGATTCCTACTTTTAACGAAGTTAGGCCCACATCATAACTGTATGTTGTTGCTCTTGCTAAGAATCCGTTACTAATCAGTGAACTAATAGTGTCTCCAACGATTAACTCATCGTAGCTTTCGTGCATGGGTAACTTAATATTCGAGCTCAACGGCGTTGCTGTTACTCCTAATATAAATGCATTCGTGAAGGAGCTTAATAATTTTCGAAAAGAGTTGTAATGTGCCTCATCAATAATTACTAATCCTACGTTGTCAAGGTGCAATTTTTCGTCGTAAATACGGTTTTTAAGCGTTTCCACCATGGCAACAAAGCATGAAAAATCGTTTTGATCCGGTAGTTCTTTTACTTTACTGTTAATGATTTTGTTTTTTACTCCAAAGCCTTTTAACATCTTGGATGTTTGCTTACAAAGCTCGATACGGTGTGTTAAAACAACGACTTTTAAATCGTGCTTAGAGAGGTAACGACGAACAATTTCAGAGAAAATAACTGTTTTACCTCCACCGGTTGGGAGCTGATAAAGCAGGTGATGTTGTTTAGGTCCGTTATCGATGCGTTCAAATATGGCATCGATATCGCCTTGTTGGTATGCGTAAAGTTCTTTTTTGTCTTCTTTTTCTATTTCTATAGTATTTTCAAACATTGTTTTTTCTTGGGTTTTTGCAAAAATACGTCTAAAAAACAGTTTATCGGTTATATTTAATTTAAAATATCCCGATGACCTTAAATAATTTTGAATTATGGTAGGCGCTTAATCCTCTATTTTTTCTAGGATTATACTGAATTCTTGCTTGTTTTGCCAGCGTTGCTTCATTGCTTCTTGACTTATCGTAAGTAATCGCTGTTTAAAATCAAATGTTATGCCATTAGCAATAACAAATCGAACCAATTGCTCAAACGAGCTGAGCATACTTTTAAAAAACAGTTCTTGTTTTACAAAATGATCAGCGGAGTAGGCTTGTGCTATTTCGATATGGTAACACATGGCGTCAGCAATGATATAGGGATCTACGCCAAGTACTGTGAAATGCTTTATCATTTTTTGAGCAACGGAACGACGCATTTTAGCGCGCCGTTTTGTTTTTCCTTTTTGTACAGGAAAATATTCGTGAGAAACTTTAATCTTAAAGTCGTGCAGCAGCGCATTTTCGTTAGGATTGAAAACAAAATTATAGTACACTTTTACAGGAATGAATTTCTCGTACAGTGCAACCATTTGTTCTTCGAGTTGCTCTTTGGTCAACTCTTTTAAGTACTTTTTTAATTCTCGCTTGCTCATTATCAAAGTTTAGGACTACAAAAGTAAATTAGTTTCGGTTGCCATGCCCAAAAAATGAATGATAATACTTAATTTTGGCATAAATCAATTAAAAAAGTACCATGTTAAAGGTTTTCAAGATCACAGCTATTCTCGAAGGAATCTCTTATTTAGTTTTAATTGCCAATATGCTTATACTAAAAAACATGAACCCTGATTTGTATCATGTAATTCTTAGACCTTTTGGTATGGCCCATGGTTTTCTTTTTATTGCCTACATCATTTTAGCAATCTTGTTGAAAAAACCACAAAATTGGAGTTGGAACACGCTTGCCATTATATTGGCTGCCTCACTAATACCATTTGGCACCTTTTATATAGAAAAAAAATACTGTAAACATGTTTAAAGCGGCCACCAAGATATTTACTTACCTCTATCCTTTTTTTAGAAAAATAGGGATGAGTTATACTGTGGCGTCCTATGTAAGTTTGTTTTTTAATATTATCATGCTGTGCTTTTTAGCCTACTCAATCTATATTATCTTTAGATTGCTGCTGGTAACGGTAATGGTTTTTATAGCTAAAAAAACAAAAACACGTTTTGACGATTTATTAGTAACCAACAAAACAGCCAAATACATTGCGCATTTAATTCCGTTATTGTTCATCTACAAATCGGTTCCAGTAATTTTAGAAAAATACGAATATTGGGAAGGTGTTTTTGGAAAGCTCGTTGGGATTTATATTGTAATTCTAGTATTGTGGATCATCAGAACCATTTTTAACGCTTTACGAGACTATTTAAAATTGAAGCCTCGCTACAGTGATAAACCTATCGATAGTTTCATACAGGTTATTATGATTGTCCTATGGATAGTAGGTATTACTATTATTATTTCCCGTTTATTTGACATAGGGCATACGGAGCTGTTGACTACTTTTGGAGCTGTTTCTGCTTTGATTATCTTAATTTTCAGAGACATTATATTAGGTTTTGTGGCTAGTGTACAAGTATCGGTTAATGATATGATTCGGATTGGAGATTGGATCACCATGGAAAAATTTGGCGCTGATGGAGATGTAATCGAAATTAACCTTACCACGGTTAAGGTGCGCAATTTTGATAACACTACTACTACGATTCCTACCTACAGCTTGAGTTCAGATTCTTTTCAAAACTGGAGAGGTATGCTTAACTCTGATGGTCGCCGAATCAAAAGGCATATCTTGATTAAGACCAGTAGTATTCGGTTTTTGAATGAATCCGAATTGGAGAACCTGAAAAAAATTGAGCTTGTAACCGCTTACATTGATAGCCGTACAGCCGAAATAAATAAATTTAATACAGATCGTGGTATCGATAAATCAATTGCAATCAATGGTAGAAATATGACTAATATGGGATTGTTTCGAAAATACATCATGCAATATTTATCAACGCATCCTGCAATTAACCAAGAAATGCTACTCATGTGTCGCCAACTACAGTCGACTGTAAACGGTGTTCCGTTAGAGATCTATGCTTTTACGAGTGATAAACGATGGGAAAGCTATGAATATGTAATGTCCGATGTTTTTGATCATATCATTGCTTCCGTTCCTTACTTCGGATTAGAGGTATTTGAACTGCCTTCTAAGGTCGCAATAACCAATACATAAAGAAGTATGCCAATACTCAATTTAGTTGCAAACCGAATTCAGCTGCGTCTTGCGGTTTCATCAGATATGGAAGCGATACACGATTTACTTGCTAAGCCTGAAACGGATAGGTTCAACGCATTAGGAATTCCTGAAAATTTGGAAGCTACCCAAACGATTATGTCGGCTCAGATTGAGGAAAATCAACAAGAAAATCCGGCAAATTATACCTTTGTAATCGAAGCGGTACATACGAATACTTTTATTGGTTTACTAGGATTTAAGTTAGGATCACCAAAATACAAAACTGCCGAAATTTGGTATAAACTGAATCAAGAATATTGGAACAAAGGCTTTGAGACTGAAGCTGTAGTTCGAATACTAGAATTTGGTTTCCACAACCTAAAATTACACCGCATTAGTGCTGGTTGCGCTACGGCAAATGTGGGATCCTATAAAGTTTTAGAAAAAGCTGGAATGCTCCGCGAAGGACTTTCGAGGCAACTTATTCCTTTAAAAACAGGATGGTCTGACTGCTACGAATATGCAATTTTAGCGGATGATTTTCAGCTTAAAAAGTCTATTTAAATGAACACAACAGATTGGATTGGCTTTATTGGAGTAACTATTTTATTAATTGCTTACCTTTTAAATCTTGGTAAAATAATTAAGCAGGATAGCGCCATTTATCTTTTTTTGAATGTTTTGGGTGCTGGAATTGCTTGCTTTGCTTCCATCCTACTGGATTATTTGCCTTTTATTATTTTAGAAGGCTGTTGGACCGTAGTTTCTGCTTTTGGACTTGTATCCTTTTGGATAAAGAAAAAGTAAGTGATTTACTGATTCACTCTATTTTTGATAAATTCAATTTCTGTTTTGCCATGCGCCTTCGGTTTCCCATCTTCTCCTAAACTTACCATCGTGGTGCTGTCAATGGAGATAATCGTTTCTCTAGTCATCATGTTTCTTGCTTCGCATTTTAAATTGATAGAAGTGGTACCAAACTTTACTACATCAATCCCAATTTCGATAATATCCCCTTGCTTTGCTGAGCTTCTAAAATTGATTTCCGACATGTATTTGGTTACAATTCTGGGATTCTCAAGTTGTACAATTGTGTACAAAGCCAGCTCTTCGTCAAGCCATGCTAATAATTTACCACCAAATAAAGTACCATTAGGATTTAAATCTTCGGGCTTAACCCATTTTCTTGTATGAAAGCGCATATCTTCTATTTAATAACGCTAAAGTAACACATCTAAAGAAAATTTTCTGTAATTTTAAGAAAAAAACATGATCGACAGAGATTCATTTTTACAAGATTTTCGTGGAGAGACCATTGGCTCCATAGGTACAAATTCCTCTTCAGAAGAAACTTTTCAAAACAAGGTGCTCCGCCCTATTTTAAAACTTCAAAACGACTTATTATTGGCCGCTTTTGCAAATTATATTTCCAAATACAAAGGAGATTTTTACAATCTAAAACTCGACAAACGGCTAGCAGTCATTGAAAATGCGGTTCAAAAAGATGTAAAATTTAGAAATACACTTAAAGGTATGGTCGTAGGATTATTCACAAAGGAGGAATACCTTTTGTATGCCGCCAATTCATCGAACTTGAATAAACGAATGATGACTATGCTCCTCGAACGCCTTAAAAGTCAAATACAGCTGTTTGACCAGCCAACTACACTTTAGTTTATATTGTAGCTCAGTGCCAATTTTATCGAATTCGCAAAAATACTTCTTAACCTAAATACATTATTAACGATTTATAATATATTGATGTTCTGCAAGCTAAGATATGTAAAAAGTAATTTTACTTTAAGTCTAGCTCCCAGATACTGACATTTTTTCCTTATTATTGTTTAAAACAAAATTATGAAAGAGGAATATTTCAAATGGTATTCTCCAAACCTAAATAGAGAGATTGAAATGTTAGTTTTTGGACATTCAGGCTATCCTGTGATTTTGTTTCCAACTTCAATGGGGAGTTATCATGAAAACAAGGACATGGGTCTGATCGAATCAGCAAGATGGTATATCGAGCAAGGATTAATTCAAATTTATTGCCCTAATAGCATCGATAAAGATAGTTTTTACAATAAAAACATCCACCCTATTCATCGCATAGAAAATCATGTGTGCTACGATAAAATGCTGTGCCATGAAATTGTAGAAAAAGTAAAAAACAATACGCCCTCGGGCAAGGTTGCAATGGCGGGATGTAGTTTTGGAGGATTTCATGCTGCTAATTTTGCCTTTAGGCATCCAGGCTACGTCAGTCATTTATTTTCAATGGGCGGTGCCTTCGATATTAAAAATTTTATGGATGGATTCCATAACGACGATGTGTTTTATAATAGTCCGCTTGATTTTTTATATGGATTGGAGGACCATGAGTTATGGAATATGGATATTGTTTTAGGAACTTCTAACTGGGATATTTGCTATGATGCGAATTTAAAGTTGCATAAAGTGCTCAATGATCGTACTGTGCCGCATTGGTTTGATGTTAGGCCTGACCGCAAGCATGATTGGCCGGTTTGGAAGGAAATGTTTCCTCACTATTTATCCCGAATCAAGTTTTTATAAAAATCAAACACTATTAAATTAAAAAATAGAATAATGAAAAAAATTGGAATATTATTTGGGATGGAAGATACCTTCCCGCAGGCATTTATCGATAGAGTCAATTCAAAAAACGAGAAAGATATAGTAGCGGAAGCGGTTAGCATCGATATGGTCGTCCAAAACAAAGGAGGCGATTATGCCGTTATTATCGATCGTATATCACAAGATGTACCCTTTTATAGAGCTTATCTAAAAAATGCCGCACTTACAGGAACGAATGTGATCAATAATCCGTTTTGGTGGAGTGCTGATGATAAATTTTTTAATAATGCCTTGGCGGATACTTTAGGCGTTCCTTTGCCTAATACGGTTATACTGCCATCAGCAGAGCATCCTACTGACACGACTGGAAAATCTTTTCGCAACTTAAAATACCCAATGAATTGGGATGCCATTTTTGACTATATCAAATTTCCTGCTTACATGAAGCCTTATTCAGGTGGAGGATGGAAAAATGTATACCGATTAGAAAACAAAGAAGAGTTCTGGCAAAAACATCAAGAGACAGGGCAATTGGTAATGCTATTACAGGAAGAAATTGTCTTTACTGAATACTTTAGAGTGTATTGCTTGGGTTGTAAAGCGGTAAAAATAATGCAGTACGAACCCCGCAACGAGCCACACCTACGCTATGTTTTAGATGGACCGCCGGTAGATAAAAAGTTGCTAGCAACTATTAAAGACTATACTTTACGCCTGTGCAAAGGGTTAGGCTACGATTTTAATACAGTAGAATTTGCTGTCCGTGATGGTATTCCTTATGCTATTGATTTTGGAAATCCAGCACCTGACGCGGATGTAAACTCAGTAGGAGCTGAAAACTTCGAATGGGTAGTTGAAGAATCCGCTAAAATGGCTATTGCTGCCGCAAAAAAACAAAAACCAGGAAAAGTCAACTTGACTTGGGGAACTTTTATGAAAGATGCTGTAGGATCTAAATAGTTTTTTGTAAACCTAATGCCTAGCCCTGATAGAAGAGAAAATCCTAGTACGCCTCCCGGTATTTATCGGGAAGGCGAACTAGATTGCAACGGATAGCAGGAAACAGCTTCAAAAAAAATAAAGATGAAAAAATTACCCGTTTTTACTCTTGGTGTAGAGGAAGAGTATCAAATTATTGATCCCGAAACTAGAGATTTGCGCTCGCATTTATCCAAAATAGTCGATGGAGCTAAAATCATTTTGAATGAGCAAGTAAAATCCGAAATGCACCAATCGGTGGTAGAAGTGGGAACGAATATTTGCAAAAATGTTCATGAAGCCGAAAAAGAAATTAAGTTTTTGCGTTCTAAAATAGTGGAACTAGCTGACAAGCAAGATTTAATTGTGGGTGGCGCAGGAACACATCCTTTTTCGAAATGGCAAGACCAACCTATTACGGATGATCCTCGGTATCACATGATTGTGAATGAAATGCAAGATGCCGCACGTTCTAATTTAATTTTTGGAATGCACTGTCATGTTGGAATTGAAAATCGAGAAATTGGTTTGCAATTAATGAATCAGGCGTGCTACTTTTTACCCCATATTTTTGCACTATCAACCAATTCTCCTTTTTGGGAAGGGCGACAAACAGGTTATAAATCATTTCGAACAAAAGTTTTTGATAAATTTCCACGAACCGGCTTACCTGAATATTTTGATTCGGTTTCCTCCTACGATAATTTCTTAGAAACATTGGTTAAAACCAAATGTATCGATAATCCAAAAAAAATATGGTGGGACTTACGATTGCATCCATTTTATGACACCATTGAATTTCGTATTTGTGATATGAGTTTAACGGTTAAAGAGACGATGTGTATTGTATCTGTAATTCAGGCCGTTGTTGCCAAGTTATACAAACTCAATATGCACAACATGAGTTTTAATGTATATCGACCTGCCTTAATCAAGGAAAATAAATTTAGAGCGGCGCGCTACGGAATCGAAGGTTCCATGATTGATTTTGGTCTTCAAAAAGAAGTGGAAACACGAATTTTACTGATCGAATTACTCGAGTTTGTTGATGATGTTGTTGATGAATTGGGCAGTAGAGATCACATTAATTATGTGCATCAAATATTAAAAAACGGAACAGGTGCTGCCAAACAATTAGCCGTTTTTGAACAAACGAATGACTTGACAAAAGTCGTTGACTTTATAACAGGGGAATTTACAAAGGGTTTATAAATATATAGGTTATCTTTGCGCTTTGAAAATTAAGCATGAAAAATGAATACTAAAAAAATTACTATTGCTCTTTTAGACATGTACAATGGCGTTCCTAACCAAGGAATGCGTTGTATAATTGATATTATAAGCAGATTCGAACCAATTGTAGATTTCAAAATATTTGACGTTCGAGGAAAATGTGAATTACCAGATATAAAAAAATACGATATTTATATTTCGACTGGTGGACCTGGAAATCCGCTTGAAGGTGATGGAACTTGGGATGTTAACTACTATGCATTTATTGATAGTTTGACTAAATGGAATACGGAGAACGAGGTTAAAAAACACGTTTTATTCATTTGTCATTCTTTTCAAATGGCCTGTAAACATTTTGGCTTAGCCGAAATAACTAAAAGAAATGATACCTCTTTTGGTGTAATGACCATGCATAAAACCAAAGACGGAATGAACGATCCTTTATTTCAAGGATTAGCAGATCCATTTTATGCAATTGATTCGAGAGATTATCAAGTGGTTCAGCCTAATTTGAATGTGTTCAAGAAAAAAGGCGCTACGATTATTTCCTTAGAAAAAATTAGAGACCATGTGCAGTATGAACGCGCTATCATGGCTGTGCGTTTTACCGATTATTTCGTGGGAACGCAATTCCACCCTGAAGCAGATCCAATTAGTTTTATCGCACACCTTCGAAACAAAGAAGCCAAAGATAAAATTAGAGCCATGAAAGGAAAACGAAAGTTCCGAAACATGCTGGAAGAACTTCTAGACGATGATAAAATTTACAAAACAAATGAAACGTTGATTCCAAATTTTTTACGAACGGCAATCAATGACTTGATCAAAACAAAGAAAACAATGTCTAATTAACCGCTGTACCATACATGATTAGTAGCTATCGAAATCTTTTCAATTCACAATTCACTGCTGAAAAATATCAAGAATTCAAAAATGATATTGCATCAGATTTCGATTATTTGCCTACTTTTCGAATAGCTGAAACGCCTTTCTTTATCTCTAAAGAACTGAAAAAGCAACTTGTAGAAGGTTCAGAACAAGTTATAGCTTTTATTCAGTCAGAGCGATTTAAAGAGCTTACAAACAAATCATTAGAATTAAATCACAGCGTTCCTAATGAAGATGAGCACACTACTTTTCTAGCTATTGATTTTGGAATTTGTGAAGAAGACGGAGCAATACTCCCTAAATTAATTGAAGTGCAAGGGTTTCCTTCACTTTACAACTATCAGCAAAATTTATATACTAAATTTAAAAAGCAGTATTCGTTTCTTGAAGCATTTACTCCCTTTTTTAATGACAGAACTGAAACCGAATATTTACATCATCTGGAAGAAGTTATTTGCAATAAACATCCAAAAGAAAACGTAATTCTTCTTGAAATTGAGCCTGAAAAACAAAATACCAAAATTGATTTTTATTACTGCAAACGAGATATCGGTATCCCCGTTGTATGTGTAACTGAAATTATTAAAAAAGGAAAACAACTTTTTTACACTAATGAAGACGGAAAGGAAGTCTTGGTGAAACGAATATACAATCGGGTTATTTTTGATGAATTGGATTTACGAACCGATCTAAAACTGAATTTTCATTTCACAGATGAGTTAGAGGTAGAATGGGCCGGTCATCCGAATTGGTTTTTCAGAATTAGTAAGTTTATATTACCCTTTTTAAAAGGGAACTATTTTATCGAATCTACTTTGTTAAGTGAACTCGAGTCTATTCCTGAAGATTTAGAAAATTATGTTTTAAAGCCACTATTTTCATTCTCAGGTTCCGGTGTTATTTTCCATGTTAAAAAAGAAGATATTGAAGCTGTGGTAGAGAAAGAGCTTTATATTTTACAGAAAAAAGTACACTACAGCCCGATTGTTCAATCACCTGAAGGAAAAGTTAAAGCCGAGGTTCGGGTTTTATGTACTTGGAAAAAAGGAGATGCAGCGCCTACGCTACTGTGCAATCTTGTGCGACTAAGCCGCGGCGAAATGATAGGGGTAAAATTCAACAAGGACAAAGACTGGGTTGGAGGAACTATTGGTCTATTCGAAAGAGAATAACGCTATTTCCACAATTTATCATACAATTGCGGACATACTTTTTTCATACTTTGTGGTTCGTCTACGTTCCAAGTAAAATTAAGTAGCGGATAGTTTTCGTCATTAGTTACAAAAGCATCATAATCGATATAAGAGTACAACTCTTTATCAGTAGCATTTTTAAAAGCGTTTACAGCAACATACCAAAAACCTTCAAACTCATAGATTCCTTGCTCCTCTTTTACTAAATCAATTAAGGAATCAGGATTTGCTTTAGCTTTATAAAAAGTATCTTTCCCTCGGGAAATTAGCCAACACCTAAAGTATTCAAAACCGTCATCGCTACAACCACCGTCCATAATATAAGCGGCGCACCACAAATCAGAGGTATAGGAATCAAATAGCAATTTATCCGTTCGCAATCTAAAGCCAATCATTTCTTTAGGTGACAGTTTCTCGATTTCATTAACAAGGTAAATTTCTTGATCTTCGGGATTGGTACTTTCTTTAAGTGAATGCTCTATAATTCCCCAATAGACTTCTTCGTCAAGCATTTCGCTTGAGACTGCAATCGAAAGTGAGTCTTTGATCGTGCTTTCAGGCTCAACCTTTTGAGAACTGCTGTTTTGCGCAAAAGTAAGTGTAGTTATTAATAAAAAAGAACACAATAAAGAGGTTGTATTTTTCATAATCGTTTTGCTTCTTACCAGTTGGACATTAATTTTCCGAGGTTAAAATTAGTATATTTTATTCGGTAATATCAAAGCTTGCTACATAAAAATTTTTATTAACGTTTAATTTTAACTCGTCTTGGTCAATCGCTATTGATTTCCATTCTGTTGTAGGAGCTAACCATTGTTCTTGCCCGTTAACTTGAACTTTTACTCGCATAGTAAACCCCGCGACACAATTGGTCCATCGATAGCCTACTGTTTTATCTTTTAGAAAATATTCAAGTGTCGGAATCCTAGTATCTCTCAAGTACTGATTAAAGAAGGTTGATAAATCAATGCCTGCTTCTGCAGATAAATAATCCTCAATTTGTTTCGTTGTGACTGTTTGATGATAAAAAGTACTATTTAAACCTCTTAAAATGGTACGCCACTTGGCATCATCATTCACAATTTGACGTAAGGTATGCAGCATATTTGCTCCCTTGTAATACATATCGCTGGATCCTTCATTATTGACATTATACTGACCAATAATGGGTTTGTCATTTTGAATGTTTTTTCTAATCCCTCTTACGTACGTATAACCAGCCTCTTTTCCGTAAAAATATTCCAAAAATAAACTTTCAGAATAGTTAGTGAAACTCTCATGAATCCACATATCAGCAATATCCTTGTAAGTAATATTATTGGCAAACCACTCATGCCCTGATTCATGAATGATAATAAAATCAAATTTTAGTCCCCAGCCAGTACCGCTTAAATCTCTTCCGCGATAACCATTTTTAAAGCCATTACCGTAAGTAACTGAACTTTGGTGTTCCATGCCTAAATAAGGAGCTTCTACTAATTTATAGCTATCTTCATAAAAAGGGTAAGGTCCAAACCAATGTTCAAAAGCTTGCAACATGCGAGGTACATCTTTAAATTGCACTTTGGCTTTAGCCAAATTATCCCTTAAAACATAATAAGTACAGTCTAAAGCTCCTTTTTCTCCTTTGTATTTTTCTGAAAACGAAACATAATCACCAATATTGATATTTACGCCATAATTATTGATAGGATTAGCCACGTACCAATTGTACGTTTTCGTTCCATCTTTTAATTTTTGTACGCTTTGCAAACGGCCATTAGAAACATCAATCAAATCCCCAGGAACGTTCACACTAATGAGCATATTTTCAACTTCGTCATACATATGGTCTTTATTGGGCCACCAAACACTTGCTCCCAAACCTTGGCACGAAGAAGCAATAAATAATTTACCGTTAGTATCTTTTTTCCAAGTAATTCCGCCATCCCAAGGTGGATTGACAGCTACCTTAGGTTTTCCACCGTAAAACACAACAACTTCATTCGTCGCACCTACTTTTTGCGGATATACCATCGAAATAAAATAGGCATTACCTTCTCGACTGAATTTTAAATCAACTCCATTTTGAACCACTCTACTAATAGCCATTGGTTGTTGCAAGTCAATTTGCATCGTTTGATAAGACTCTAAAACCGTATATTTGATTGTGTTAGACCCTGTAATTGTACTGTCCTTAGGATTGACTTTTACATCCAAATGATAGTACTTTAAATCCCACCAAGCCCGTTCCTTAGTAATACATCCTCTTAGTGAGTCTTGCCTACTGAAGTGAATTTCTGATTTAGACAGAAGTCCCTGCGCTTTGGTGCTTTGTGTTAAACAAAAGAGAACAACAAGCGATATAATATATTTTTTCATGAACTATTTAATAGAATATAATTTTTAAAAAGTGCCGACTACTAATGTAATTTTGTTACTTTTTCTTGTGCCACCACTGCTGAGAAATCACGAGTTAATCGATCCGTATAAGAGTTTAATAGCTCTAAAACGCGACCGCTGTCTTTAGATTGGACAATCAAGCCTGCATGATAGTCAAGTGGAACAGTAAAGCAAACTTCCGGATCAGAGAAAGACGATAAATCTGGTTTTTGATCTTTAGATAGAGTCAAGACAATTCCCGCGTATTCTTTTTTGATTTTTGGCAATTTGTATTTTTTTTCTTTGACCAAAGCATCTTCGATTGCAGCCCATTCCTTCCATAAATTGATATTGGATGCCGCATCGACCATTTCGGCTAGATGCGCACCACCTACTCTTGAGGAAGTTTCTAAAAAGTAGATTTTGCCATCTTCATCGCACTTTATAAACTCCGTATGAGCCGTACCATGTTTTAAGCCAAATCCCTTTAAAACTTCTTCATTTATTTTTTTAATTGCTTTGTCATCCTCCGATCCATAAGGAATGTTGGAACTTCTAAAAACACCTCCACCCTGCGATATTTCCATTGGAGTCGCTAAATATTTTGAGCTCAGACTAAAAATTACTTTTTTATCTAAAATCAAACTGTCACAGTGGTATACGGCACCTGGTTTAAATTGCTCTAACAAGTATTTGAATCGGTTATTGCCCATCTCGTTAATAGTAATCCATAGGGTTTCCTTGTCCTGTATTTTGATAATTCCTGAAGCAGAAGCTTCCGATCTTGGTTTTAAAACCCAAGGAGCGGGTACCGTATCTGCAAACGTATTAATATCATGATCGTTGAACAAAGAGCAAAAAGCGGGATTAGAAATGCCATAACTTTTAGCTCGCATTCGCATCGCTAATTTATCTCTAAAATAACGACCAGTAGTCTGCCCCATTCCATCGATACGTAAATTTTCTCTTAGATAAGTAGCTTTTTCAACATCATAATCATCTAATGCTATGATTGCGTCAATTTTGTTTGCTGTCATAAGATTGCCAACACCTAGTAATAAATGCTCTAAATTCCAGTCAATATCTTGACCTTGCATATAAAATATTTCCTCAATGGCGTCATGTGGCCACGGTTTATCCTTTAACTTTTCGCTAGTTATGAGGTATACCTTGTTTCCTAAACTTTTTAGGTGCGTCAAAAAATCGGCTCCTTTGAAATAATTTGAAATACAGATGAAGGTTTTAGCGTTTTCCATAAGGTCTATAAATTTTCAATGAATTTAGTTAATAAATGAACGCCATACGCAGTAGCATGCTTACTTTTTGCAAATTCATCATCGCCAAAAGCGACTCCTGCAATATCTAAATGTGCCCAAGCAGTATGTTTCTCGGTAAAAAATTCTAAAAACTTAGCTGCACTAATTGCACCAGCTACTGGTTTTCCGCTGTAATTTTTTACATCGGCAATATCGCTTTCTATATCTTGGGTGTAGCTATCCCATAATGGTAATGGCCATAATCGTTCGCCAATTGCATCTCCAGCTTCTTGTAATTGTTTTGAAACGGTTTCATTATTGGTAAACAGGGCACCACATTCGTAACCAAAAGTTCCGACACTACTACCGGTCAGCGTAGCAATATCCACCATATAATCGGGCTTGTAATTCTTTAGCATATATGCTATTCCGTCTGCCAATATTAATCTCCCTTCGGCATCAGTATCAATGATTTCAATCGAATGACCACTGTAACTTTTAATTACATCACTTGGCAAAAAAGCTTTAGCACTTACTGAATTTTCCGTACAAGGAACAATTGCTGTCACTTTAATAGGTAATTGTAAATCAGCGATTAACTGCATAGCTCCAAAAACAGCCGCACCTCCCGCCATATCACACTTCATGTGCAACATACCAGCAGTTTTAATATTAAGTCCTCCTGTATCAAAAGTAACACCTTTACCTACCAATCCTACATGTTTAACCACTGCAGTACTGTCTTTAGGACTGTAATTCATGATGACAAACTGGGGTTCATTTTCACTACCTTGACCAACAGCTAAAAAAGCACCCAATCCCTCAATTTTTGCTGCTTCTCGACCAAGAATTTGAACCTCAAAACCATGTTGATCTCCTTTTTCTTTTGCCCAAATTCCAAGGTACTTGGGTGTTACCGTATTAGGTGGAAGATCCACGAGCGAAAGGACCTCTAACTGTGCATTAGCTATTTTTATCGCCTTTGCTACAACCAAATCATAATTGGTAGTTGACAATATTTTTAAATCAAATTCTGCATTCAAAAACGGGTGTCCTTCCTTTTTCTTAAAATGTCCTAAGCTATAGGTTCCTAAAAACAAACCTGAAACTACTGCCTCTACTTGATCATCAATGAAATCGTCAGGAAAGTGAAGCACCACCTGATGCGTCAAAAGCTCTTGCAGTTTTTGAGATATGCTACGAAAAGTAGTTTTTAAGGATTTATAAGTGTTTTTTTTACCTAACCCGACAAACAAATAAACCACATTATTTTTTTCTATTAGGTAATGGCTGTTTGATTTACCAAAAAATACCTTCGAAGAAATTTCTATTCCCTCAAATGAGATAGGAACGATATTTTTAGAACTGGTTTCAAAAACGGGAACGATGACCGTTCCTGTAAAATTTTCTAAATTCTCAATTGCTTTTATTTTCATTTAATTTTCTTTAGTGCTAAAAAAAAGCCACTCGATTGCTTTTGGAAACTCATCGCTCCAATAGGTCTCAGAATGCTTTCCTTCAGAATTAATACTCAAATTAATTTTCATTTTATCTTTAACAAACTGACTTGCCACAATGCGGTTTTTAAACTCTTTTACATGTGAAATCATTGTTTCGCTCTCGTCTCCACCAGCATACAAATAGATTTTGGTATCGGTATTTCTATCATCTTCTACTTTGATTTTCATATCGGGTTTTACCCATAAAGAAGGTGAAAAAATCATCAAACGTCCAAAAATTTCAGGATAGCGCAAGCCACTAAAAATACTTATTAATCCTCCCATAGAGCTGCCGCCGATTCCGGTATGGTCTCTGTCTTTTTTTGTTCGGAAGGTAACATCCACAAATGGCTTTAGTGTTTCAGTTAAGAACTTAATATATTTTTTCCCTTGACCCTTACCTAAAATAGTTGTACCAACATTGTATTCTTTTATGCGATCTTCTTCTGCATGTTCAATAGCTATAATGATAATTTTACCGATTTTATATTCACTCATTACAGCGAGTTTCTTATCGATCTCCCAGTTGCCATACTCTGCCTCTTCATTAAATAAGTTTTGTGCATCTTGCAAGTACATTACAGGATAGCTCTCCGTTGAACTATCGTAGTCGTGCGGTAATAGCGCCCATATTTTTCTAGTTTTACTTAATTGCGGAATTTCAAATTCATCAGATATCAATACTATTTTTGGTAAAAAATTGGGTTTAAACGGTAACCAATTTCTTCTCCATTTACTTACATGTTCTTTTTGCAGTCCAACATGCTTCGTTGTGGCTCTATTACCTGTAATATTTTCATTCTCATCAATTTCGACCTCACTCCAATCTCCTTTTGTAAATTTATACAACAAGGTTTCGGGATATTCAAAATTCTCAGGAAATGCAAAGTGATACGTCCCACTTCCTATTTTTTCCATCAAAAAAGCGCTGTCCTGTGTATGCCAACTATTAAAATTACCCGCAAGATAAACGGGACGATCATCATCTTGATCAGTGGTTAGAACAATATGTAAGCTCGTTTCGATAGTAGAATTGTTATAATTGGTACTAATTGTTAATTGATCAGTAGTCATAATAAAAAATGTGGTATTTTAAATATTGTATGAGTAAATATAGTGGATTGAAACCTTAAATGAAAGAAAAAACAAAACCCATTAACGAATTACTTCATTAATGGGTAGTGACTTTATTTATAGTCTATTCAATAATTTATTTTTGACGGCTTTTTAAAACTTTAACCACATCTTCTAATTCAAATCCTTTTGCTTGAAGCAAAATTAAATAGTGAAATAACAAGTCGGCACTTTCGCTCAAGAATAGATCATCTTTGTTATCAAGTGCTTCTATTACTACTTCTACCGCTTCCTCTCCTACTTTTTGAGCAATTTTATTCATTCCTAACTTAAACAAGGAAGCCACATAACTTTTCTCAGAGTCTGCATTTTCTCTTCTTGTTTTAATGGTTTCCTCAAGAGTAGAAATAAATCCATAATCCCCTTTGTTGGCTGTTTGCCAGCACGTATCGGCTCCTGTATGACAGGTAGGACCTACGGGTTTTGCTTGGATCAATAACGTATCGCCATCACAATCGTTTTTAATATCTACTAAGTTCAAAAAGTTACCACTTTCCTCGCCTTTGGTCCAAAGTCTTTGCTTGGAGCGACTAAAAAAAGTTACTTTTTGAGTATCAATTGTTTTTTGGTACGCCTCTGCATTCATGTAACCCAACATTAAAACTGCTTTAGTTTCACTGTCTTGTATAATTACCGGAATTAAGCCGTCTGTATTTTTTGAAAAATCTATGTTCATTTTTACGAGTCTAAAGTTATAAAGTCAAATGTCTAAATTAAAGTTTAGAGTCTAACTGCTATTTTATTGTTTTTAAGTTCTTCTTTCAACGTTTTAATTTCAATCTCTTTAAAGTGAAATACACTTGCGGCTAAAGCGGCATCTGCTTTTCCTTCGGTGAAACTATCTACAAAATGTTGCATGTTTCCAGCACCACCTGAAGCGATTATCGGAATATTAATCAAAGTTGATAATTTAGCCAAAGCTTCATTAGCAAAACCATTTTTTGTTCCGTCGTTATCCATCGAGGTAAACAAGATTTCACCTGCTCCTCTCGCGGCTACTTCAACTGCCCAGTCAAATAAATTCAGTTCTGTGGGTACTTTTCCACCCATTAAATGCACGATCCATTGTCCGTCGATTTGTTTCGCATCAATGGCAACAACCACGCATTGGCTTCCAAATTTACTAGCCAAATCATTAATCAACTGCGGATTTTTTATTGCTGATGAGTTAATCGAAACTTTATCTGCTCCGTTTTGCAACAACACTTCCACATCGGCTACAGAGGAGATTCCACCACCCACAGTAAACGGAATATTAATTGTAGCTGCCACTTCACGAACCAAATTCACTAAGGTTTTTCGGCGTTCTTCCGTTGCTGATATGTCCAAAAAAACCAATTCATCAGCTCCTTCATTCGAATAGATCTTCGCTAATTCTACCGGATCACCAGCATCACGCAAATCTACAAAATTTACGCCTTTAACGGTACGTCCATTCTTTATATCTAAACAGGGTATTATTCTTTTCGTAAGCATTTCGTTCTTTGTTACACAGAGATTCGCAGAGTTTACACAGAGTCCCACAAAATTCTTAGCGAATCTTGGTGTTACCTTTGCGTGTCTTTGCGCAATAATCTATTTATTTAATATGTAGTTTTCTAGTTGTTTCATCGAAATCCTTCCTTCGTAAATCGCTTTACCAATAATGGTTCCCTCACAACCTAATTCCGCTAACTTAGGTAATTCATCAAAGGTCGAAATTCCACCTGAAGCGATTAATTTAATCTCGCCTCTCGACTCCGCTCGAGCTGACAAGCTCGAAGTGACATTACAAGACTTCAATATTTTAGCATATAAATCAAAACTAGGTCCTTCGAGCATTCCGTCTTTGGCAATATCAGTACAAATAACATACTGAATTCCTTTTTCTTGATACCCTTGAATAAAAGGAACCAACTCCTGATCTGATTCTTCTAACCATCCTGAAACAGCTACTTTTTCGTTATTCGCATCTGCTCCAAGGATAATTTTATCAGCACCATATTCAGCGATCCATTTTTCGAAAATCGCTCTATTTTTTACAGCAATACTTCCACCTGTGATTTGGTTCGCACCACTTTCAAAAGCAATTTTTAAATCGGCATCCGACTTTAAGCCACCACCAAAATCGATTTTCAAACTCGTTTGACTCGCAATTTGCTCCAGAATTTTATAGTTGACGATTTTGCTCGATTTCGCTCCGTCAAGATCTACTAAGTGCAAATATTCAATTCCGTGCGCTTCAAATTCCTTGGCTACTTCTAGCGGGTTTTCATTGTATATAATTTTGGTGTTGTAATCGCCTTTTGATAAGCGAACACATTTTCCGTCGATGATATCTATTGCTGGTATAATACGCATGATTTCTTTTTAGTTTCAGGTTTAAAGTTTAAAGTTGCAGAAAATTCCCAAGAATTTTCTCCCCTACATCACCACTTTTTTCTGGGTGAAATTGGGTTCCGTAGAAATTGTTTTTTTGCAGGGCCGAAGCATATTCTAGTTCGTAATTGGTCGTGGCAATCGATTCAGCGCAATTAGGAGCATAGAAACTGTGTACTAGATACATGTACTCGTTTTCTGAAATGTCTTTAAACAAATCTGATTTCAAATTGTAAATCGTATTCCAACCCATTTGCGGCACTTTTACTTTCGATGAAAATTTAAGCACATCAACGTCAAAAATTCCCAATCCTTTCGTATTTCCTTCTTCGGTTTTGTTACACATCAACTGCATTCCAAGGCAAATTCCTAATACAGGCTGCGTCAATGTTGGAATCAACGCATCCAAACCACTCGCCAATAGCATTTTCATCGCTGAACTCGCTTCACCCACACCCGGAAAAATTACTTTATCCGCTGCCTTAATCTCGGCTGGATCATTACTCAAAACCGCTTTGTATCCCAATCTTTCAATGGCAAACATAATGCTTTGAATATTTCCTGCTCCGTAATTTATAATTACTAATTTCATTTATTTAGGCTTTCAGCTTTGAGCTTTCGGCTTTGAGCAGATTGCCCATGGCCGATAGCCCATAGCTATTACAACATCCCTTTCGTACTAGGTAAAATCATTTTCTCAGTATCGCGTTTTACGGCAACTTTTATCGCTTTAGCGAAAGCCTTAAAAATCGCCTCAATTTTGTGGTGCTCGTTGTCTCCTTCGGCTTTGATATTGATGTTTGCTTTTGCTCCATCAGAGAATGATTTAAAGAAATGCAAGAACATCTCTGTTGGCATTTTCCCTACCATCTCACGTTTGAATTCCGTTTCCCAAACCAACCAGTTTCTACCTCCAAAGTCAATCGCCACTTGCGCTAAGCAGTCGTCCATTGGTAAACAAAAACCATAACGCTCAATCCCTAGCTTGTTTCCTAAAGCTTTTGCAAAAACTTCTCCTAAGGCAATTGCTGTGTCTTCAATCGTGTGATGCTCGTCTACTTCTAGGTCTCCTTTTACATTGATTTCTAAGTCCATTTGCCCGTGACGTGCGATTTGGTCTAGCATGTGATCAAAAAAAGCAATTCCGGTTTCGATTTTGCTTTTCCCAGTCCCATCAAGGTTCAAGTTAATGTAGATATCCGTCTCGTTTGTTTTTCTCGAAATCGTAGCCGATCGTGCTTCTAGTTTCAAAAACTCGTAAATCACTTTCCAATCTGTAGATTGTAAACTAATCACATCATCTAATTCCTCACGTTTAGAAGCGATTTCAGAGCTTCCTGCACCTTCAGATTCATTCATAAAAATTGCTTTGGCTCCAAGATTTTTAGCCAATTCCACATCTGTCAATCGGTCTCCTAACACAAACGAGTTAGCCAAATCATAAGCAGGATTATCGATGTATTTAGTCAACATCCCCGTTCTCGGCTTGCGTGTAGGTGCATTATCTTCAGGAAACGAACGGTCTACAAAAATATCATCAAATAAAACGCCTTCATTTTCGAAAGCTCTCAAAATGAAATTCTGCGTTGGCCAAAACGTATCTTCCGGAAAACTGTCTGTTCCCAGACCGTCTTGGTTGGTCACCATCACCAATTCGTATTCTAATTCGGTTGCAATTTTAGCCAAATACTGAAATGCTTTTGGATAAAATTCTAATTTATTTAAACTATCTAATTGGTATCCTTCTGGTTCCAAAACGATCGTTCCATCACGATCGATAAAAAGTACTTTTTTCATTTATATGAATGCTTTTAGCTACTAGCTTTTACCCTTTAGCCTAGTTATTTTTTATAATATGTATTCTTTTTTGGGCGTATCCCTACGGGTCGGGCTATTCGTTCCCGCTTTTTTAGGCCTTCGTTCCTCCGTCCTAAAAAGAGCTCCACTACTATCCCTCACGCAAAACGTTTTGCGATAAAATTGTGAATTTAATTCTATTCCTAATTAGCCAATTGCTTTTAAGGCTTCCATTAAAATCTTATTTTCATCCGCAGTACCTATCGTTAAACGCAAGGTGTTTTCGCATAACGGTTGCGTTGTTCGGTTCCGAATCACGATACCTTTTTGAATTAATTCATTGTATCTTTTATTAGCATCATCCACTTTTATTAAAACAAAATTTGCTTCAGTAGGATAAATTTTCGATACAAATTTTACTTCACTTAAAACTTTAAGTAAATCGTCTCTTTGTATTACAATAGAGTCGATTTCTAATTGTATTTTTTCTTTATCAGCCAGTCTTTCTAATGCTCTTTGTTGTGTCAACTCATTCACATTGTAAGGTGGCTTTATTTTGTTTAAAACCGTAATAATCGCTGCAGAAGCGTAACAAATTCCCAAACGAATTCCAGCCAAACCATACGCTTTTGACAACGTTTGTGTAATCACTAAATTTGGATATTCATCTAATTCGTTCAACCAACTTGGCTTTTTTGAGAAATCAATATACGCTTCATCAATAACGACTAATCCTTTGAAATTCTTTAGCAAGGTTACTATGCTTTCATCATCAAATGAATTTCCTGTTGGGTTATTTGGTGAACATAAAAATAGCATTTTTGTATTTGCATCAACCGCAGCCAGGATCTTATCGATCTCAGGCTGAAAATCTTGAGATAGTAAAACTTCTCTATTTTCTACGGCATTAATGTTAGCCAAAACACCATACATTCCGTATGTTGGCGGTAAAGTAATTACGTTATCAACTTTAGGTTCGCAAAAAGCTCTAAATAGTAAATCCAATACTTCATCGCTTCCGTTTCCTAACAAAACTTGATTCGCTTTAAGATTTCTTTGCTTCGCTAAAACAGCTTTAACACTGCTTTGCTGCGGATCAGGATAACGGTTTACGCCATTTTCGTATGGATTTTCATTGGCATCCAAAAAAATCATTTGAGCCACATCAAAATCCTTAAACTCATCACGAGCTGATGAATACGGTTTCATAGTCTTGACGTTCTCGCGAACTATATCATTTATATCGAAATTTTCCATTTTCTTATGTTTTTAGAGGTGAAAATCAGATTCAAGAGTCAAGAGAAAAGACTTTTATATTGTGTCTACTTCTCTAATATCTTGTTTCTCGCATCTTGTTTCTTGCTTCTTGCCTCTTATTTCTTGCCTCTTGTTTCTTGTTTCTTGTCTCTTGCCTCTTTTCTCTTCTGACTTATTCTAAACTCTTTAATCTTAATGTTACTGCATTTTTGTGTGCTTGCAAGCCTTCTGCTTCAGCCATAACTTCAATCGCTTTTCCAATATTTTGAATTCCTTTTTCAGAAATTTTTTGGAATGTCATTGATTTAGTGAAACTATCTAGATTGACACCGCTATAGTTCTTCGCATAACCATTTGTTGGTAACGTATGATTAGTCCCAGAGGCATAATCACCTGCGCTCTCAGGAGTATAATTCCCAATAAAAACCGAACCTGCATTTTCTATTCCGTTGATGTAAAATTCATCGTTAGCGGTACAAACAATAAAGTGTTCTGGTCCGTATTCATTGATTAAATCTAAGGCGATTGTATCGTTTTCGACAAAAATCAATTTAGAGTTGGCTATCGCTTTCTCTGCAATTGCTTTACGAGGCAATTGCTCTAATTGAACTTGAATTTCCTCTTCAACGGCATCGATTAATTTTTTAGAGGTAGAAACCAAAATCACTTGGCTATCTGCTCCATGTTCTGCTTGCGACAATAAATCTGAAGCTACAAATGCAGGAACAGCAGCATCATCAGCAACAACTAACAATTCTGAAGGTCCAGCTGGCATGTCAATTGCTACACCAAACTGTGTTGCCAATTGTTTTGCGACAGTCACAAATTGATTTCCTGGTCCAAAAATCTTGTATACTTTAGGAATTGTTTCTGTACCAAAAGTCATTGCTGCAATTGCTTGTATCCCTCCTACTTTCAATATTTTAGTAACGCCACATAAATTGGCAGCATATAAAATTGCTGGATTTATATTTCCGTTTTTGTCTGGTGGCGAACACAACACTATTTCTTTGCAACCTGCAATATTTGCAGGAACAGCCAACATTAAAACGGTTGAAAACAAAGGAGCTGTTCCGCCAGGAATATATAAACCCACTTTTTGAATCGGTCTTTTTTCTTGCCAGCAAGCAACACCTTCTACTGTTTCAACAGCTACTTTAGCTGTCTTCTGAGCCAAGTGAAACTTATCAATATTACCTTTCGCTAACTGAATAGCTTCCTTTAACTCAGTTGGAATAGTAGCAATCGCTTCCTCGATTTCAATTGCCGAAACCGCAATTTCCTTTGGAGCACCACCATCGAACAAGGCAGTATATTTTGAGACAGCAGCATCTCCTTTCTTTTGAACTTCCTTAAAAATCTCTTTTACAGTTTGTTCTATATCGTCAACCGTTTTTGTAGGTCGCTCTAAAATAGCGGACCAAGTTTCTGGTTTTGGGTTGTATATTTTGTTCATGATTTTTAGTTTAAAGTTTCAGGTTTAAAGTTTAGCACTGTTTGACGAACTGCAATTAACTTAAAACTTATGAATTACTACTTACTACTTAACTACAGTACCATTTTCTCAATTGGGCAAATTAAAATCCCTTCGGCACCAGCATCTTTTAACTGATCTATCACATCCCAGAAAGTATCTTTATCGATAACAGAGTGTACGCTGCTCCATCCTTCTTGCGCTAATGGCAATACGGTTAAACTACGTAATACAGGAAGAATTTTACCCACTTCTTCAATTTTGTCATTAGGTACGTTCATCAAGATGTATTTTGATCTACGTGCTCTTAAAACAGATTCGATTCTGAATTTTAAAGTGTCAATTAATTTTTGAACATCTGGAGTTACTTTTGGCGAAACCGCAAGTACTGCTTCACTTTTGTAGATAATCTCAACTTCTTTTAGATTGTTTTTAAACAACGTACTTCCGCTAGAAACGATATCTACAATTGCATCGGCAAGACCAATATTTGGAGCGATTTCTACCGAACCTGAAATTTGGTGAATGTCAACATTTACTCCAAATGAGTTGAAATATTCGATAACTGTGTTTGGGTAAGAAGTAGCGATACGCATTCCTTCTAGGTCTTGGATTGAATTGTATTCGAATGTTTTAGGAACAGCAACCGATACTTTGCATTTAGAAAAACCTAGTTTTTGAACTACTTGGATTCCTTTTCCTTTTTCGACTAGTAAATTATCACCAACTATAGCGATATCTACTACTCCATCGATTAAGTATTGCGGTATATCTGAATTTCTAAGGTATAAAACTTCAAGAGGAAAGTTAGACGCTTCGGCTTTTAATTGATCGATACCGTTGTTGATAGAGATTCCGCAGTCTTTTAGTATTTGGATACTATCTTCGTTTAAACGTCCTGATTTTTGAATTGCAATTTTTAATGTACTCATTGTAATAATTTTTAGAATAGTTAGGTCTGAGTACAGGTAGGTTCAATAAAAAACCCGTTTGATGTACTCAAACGGGTTTTTAAATATGATGATTTACATGCATACCATTAACACATCGCTTGAGAGCAATCATGAAAATGATGATGATGTAATTTGTTTGTAAACATGACTTATTTTATTTATCGATTGCAAATATAGATACTTTTTTTATTATAAAACAATTTTTACTTTAACTTAAAGTTAGATTTTTGTTAAATAAAGTCAATCTGCTTTTAAGATTTACTTTTCTTCCTTTTTGAAATCGCTATCAGCTGTAGTTTGCAAGATATTTGCTCGTATTTCAGTATGACGTATTTCACCCCCTGAAGTCCCTACGAAAGATCCTAAAACAGCTGCTCCTATTGCTAAAATTAAAGTGATATAGGATACTAGTTTTGCAAACTTATGATTTTTTAAAGCCGTGTAAAATGAGACTACACTAAAAAACGCCAACGCATATAATGCTATTGCTAGTTTCTCAGCAAGCTCTTCGTGTTCATGAATTACATGATGTCCTATATTTGGCATATCCTCAACCATTTCTTCTGCGCCTTCTCCCGTGTACATGCTCGCAAACGCAAAAGCAGCTGCCACTATAAACAAGACATATGCCGTATTTTTAATTGCATTATTTTTTAAAACCAAGCCTGCAATTAAAATTCCTACTCCAAAAATTGTCCCTATAATAGGGAAATGGTTAACTACTAAGTGCCAATGCGCGTCGTTCATAATTACTATTTTAAAATTGTTTGTTTATACTTTTACACCAAATAAATAACCTACCCATGCTGAAAGCCCCATGGCAATTGTGCCCCAAATTGTAATTCTCAAAATTGCTTTGGAGATGCTTGATCCGCCTGTTTTTGCCGACATAGCACCTAACAAAATAAGAAACAAAATCGTTGATCCATACAGCCAATATTCCATACCTTTTACTGGTGCAAAAAGCACTACCAATAGCGGTAAAACACCACCAATAGTAAAGGATGCTCCTGAGGCTAATGCTGCTTGAATTGGATTTGCTTGACTGATTTCATTAATACCTAACTCGTCTCTTATATGTGCGGCTAATGCATCTTTTTCTGTAAGTTCAATCGCCACTTGCATTGCCGTTTCTTTTGTAAGTCCTCTTCTCTCATAGATCTGAGCTAATATGCTTAACTCTTCCTCAGGCATTTCTCTAAGTTCTACTTTTTCTCGATCAATGTCTGCCTTTTCCGTATCGGTTTGTGAACTGACTGACACATACTCCCCAGCGGCCATGGATAAAGCGCCGGCTACAAGTCCAGCAACGGTTGCCAACATGATTGGCTCTCTGCTAGCACTTGCGGCAGCTACCCCAATAGCCAAACTCGAAATAGAAATGATACCGTCATTTGCTCCAAGTACTGCTGCTCTAAGCCAATTGCTACGATGAATGTAATGACTGTCTAAATAATTATCAATTGTTAGCGTTGGTTTGCTTTTGTCGTCTGTCATATCATTCGATTTACTTTAGGGTCTTTTTGAAATCTTTTTTTAAATCTGGATTTCGGTTTCTGCCTTTTAAATTTAGCTAAATTACATTCTAATTAATTTGCTACATCAAAAACACCTTTAACGAGTATCTTAGACTTACTATTAATTTGATCGTTTGCTGTAATTGCTACATACTTCTCTGATTGTTCGCCAGTGCTCACTGCTACTTTTTTGAAGTAGTACGTATTGTCTTTGTTTTCTTTTAATAAAAGTACGTACTTTTTAGCATTTTCAGTAATTAAAGCTTCAATTGGTACAGCCAGACTTTTTTGGGAATCAACTATAATATTGGCTTCAACAAACATTCCAGTGATTAATTTTTGAGTCATTTTTTCTTCTAAATGAGCATGTACATTAATTGTTCTATCATTTCCTTCAATTGATTTTCCAACCAAATGCACTTCGGCATCAAAAGTTTCTTTTGATGCTTCAGGAACGATAAATTTAACTACTTGTCCTTCTTTCACTTTCAAAATATCTTTTTCAAAGACATTTAATTCCAAGTGTAAATGAGAGGTTTGAATGATATCCAAGATCACATCCGATGGAGCAACATGCATACCTACATTAGCATTCATAACCACAATATCTCCCGATATTGGTGCATAAATAGTAATAACCGAGGTTAATTTTCCTTTTTCAACGTTGGAAGGACTAATATTAAGCATAACCAACTTTGCACGTAAACTTTGATACATTCCTTTGGCTCTGCGGTAATCACTCTCTGCTTTTAAATAATTTTTTTGTGAAGTTATTTTTTCATCAAATAACGTTTTCTGACGCTCATATTCGGACTTTAGATACTTAATTTGTTCTGCAACATCCAAATATTCTTTTTGAATATCTAAAAATTCTGTGTTTTCTAAAGTTAACAAAGCTTGCCCTTTAGTTACTTTGTCACCAACCAATAGCGATGTTGATTTCACATAGCCGCCAATAAAAGAGGTGATTTGCGCTCTGTTTTGAGGTGGAACATCTACTTTTCCAGAAGTTTTAACCGAATCATCAAAATCTTGTTCCATAGGCTCGGCGATTGCCATTGCACCAGATTTAAATTGTGCTGCTGTAACCGTTATAAAATCGGTGTTTTTAGTTGACACTTCTTCCTTTTTTTCTTCTTTGCAAGAAATAAAAAGCATGGAAAGAGTGAATATGTATAGTATTTTTTTCATTTTTGACGTTTTAGTAATTTAAGTATTGAATGTCTAATTGTGTTTTATTGAATTGTAGCACATTATCTAAATAGTCTACGTGTATGATGGTTGCGTTTTCTAAACTTTGGATGTATTGAAAAAAGTCTATCTCGCCCTGCTTATAACTCATGCTTCCAACTTTAATTATTTCGTCAGACAGCTTTTTGCCATATTGATTATAGTAGTTTATCGCTTCCTGATATTTGGCTAACTCTTCCTTTTTCTGATTCAAGTAACTTTCTATTTTTTGATTTTCGTTCTGCTTCTGATGCTCCCAACTTTGCAATTCAAGTTGCGCCACTTTAGCTTTAGAAACCGTAGCGGTATACAAAATAGGAACTGCTATACCCACTTGAAAACCATTTAAAGATTGTGAAATTCCTTTATTCGAACCTCTAAAAACATCAAAGTGTAAATCAGGTAACCAATTTTGTTTTTGTAATTTAATTTGGCTTTCGTAAGTTTTACTAATCGTTTCTAAATAAGTAGTATAGACTTTTCTACTTGCATCATTACTTAAAAATTGTAATGGTACAACTTTGTTACTACTGATTACTATTTTATCATCTGTTTGAACTAAATTCTGCAGCGCGCTGTATTCCAATTGCTTCTCATTCCCTATTTGCGTCAGCTTCGTTTTTATTTGCCTGAATTTAGATTCTGCTGTGATTTTTTCTAGGTAATTGGTCTCCCCTAATTCAAAACGTCTGTCACTTGCTTTAGAGAAAGTATAGTACAAACTATCCAAGTACGTGTATAATTTTTCCTGATGTTGCAGGTACACTATTTGGTGGTATCCTTTTGCAATAGCTAATGAAAGTTTGTTTTTCTGAATCTCAAAACTAGCTTTTTCCTTTTCGAATTCGGTTGTATTTACTTTCTTTCGAGCACCATAAACCGTAGGGAATTCAAAGCGTTGTTGTACACCAAATACCTTTAAGGGTTCGTTATTGTACGCTACATTATTTTGATCATAATTGTAATAAATATTTGTTTTATCGAAAGAAAATGCACTGTTAATATTGGCATTGGACTTCTCCACTTGCAATTGATGAGCCTTTAATCCTTTGTTATTGCTAATCCCCTTTACAATGAGACTATCAAGTTCTGACTGATTGTTTTGTGCGAAAGCAAAAGAAGTTGACAAAAACAACAAAATAATATAAGTGGCGCTAGTGCGTTTTTTAAATTTCGGTTTCTTAAATTCCTTTTGATCAAATAACTTGAATAAAATAGGCAATACAATCATCGTTAAAATAGTAGCAGTAAACAAACCTCCAATTACCACAGTCGCTAGCGGACGTTGCACCTCTGCCCCTGCCGATGACGAAATAGCCATAGGTAGAAAACCTAATGCTGCAGCTGCCGCGGTTAATAATACCGGACGCAATCTATCAGTGGTTCCTTTTAAAATTAGTTCGTCAATATTTTTCATTCCTTGGTGTTTCAATTCTTTAAAATGTTCAATTAATACAATTCCGTTTAGCACCGCGATTCCAAAAAGGGCAATAAAACCAACTCCTGCAGAAATACTAAAAGGCAATCCTCTAATCCATAAAAACAGTACTCCACCAACTGCAGATAATGGAATGGCGGAATACACCATCAAAGCTTCTTTTACGGAACCAAACGCAAAATACAATAAGATAAATATTAAAAATAATGCAATAGGTACGGCAACCATCAATCTGGCTTTTGCGCTTTGTAAGTTTTCAAACTGACCACCATATTGCACATAATAGCCCGTAGGCAATTTGATTTGAGTAGCTACAATTTCCTGAATATCAGTAACTACGCTTTGTAAATCACGATTCCGAACATTAATACCTACCACAATTCTGCGATTAGTATTGTCTCTAGAAATTTTAGCAGGACCTTCAGTATAATCAATATTTGCTAATTCTTGCAAGGGTATTTGCTCTCCTGATAGTGCTGTGATATAAAGGTCTTTTAAGTCATTGATACTTTTCCTGTTGGCTTGATCTAAACGAATCACCATATCAAAACGTTTCTCGCCTTCAAAGACATTCCCGACTGTTTTACCAGCAAAACCGAGCGCTATCATGTCATTAAGATCTGAAATATTTAAGCCATACCTCGCTATTTTAGAACGATCATATCTCACAGTCATTTGCGGTAAGCCTTCGGTTTTTTCAATTATAATATCCGAAGCTCCTTCTACTTTGGCAATCGCTACCTTGATTTCGTTGGCTTTTCGAGCCAAAATATTTAGATCTTCACCAAAAATCTTCACTGCTACATCAGAGCGCGTACCAGATATTAATTCGTTAAAACGCATCTCAATCGGTTGTGTAAATTCAATTTCCATGTTCGGAATTTGCTTTTCTATTGCTGCTTTAATTTTGTCGGCTAGTTCATCCTTTGTAGCTGCAGAAACCCATTCTGATTTTGGTTTTAGTTTAACAATGACGTCACTTTCCTCCATACTCATAGGATCTGTAGGTACTTCGGCAGCACCAATACGGCTTACTACTTGTTGCACTTCTGGAAAATTCTTAAGTACTATTTTCTCAATTTTTGTTGTTGTAGCAATTGTTTTTGTCAAAGTTGTTCCTGTTTTAAGAACGGGTTGAATAACAAAATCGCCTTCGTCAAGTGTGGGGATAAACTCTCCTCCCATGGTTATAAATAGGGTAATTGCTATTAGAAGTAAAGCACCCGCACCGTACAACACTTTTTTAGTATTGATTAACGCCCAAGTAATAATAGGCAAATACCATGAATTTAACTTGCGGATCAATCGGCTAGAGATAGATTTTGGGTTTTCGATTGTTGGTTTCAAAAATAATGAAGAAACGACCGGGACATAGGTAAAGCAAAAAATCATTGCTCCTACTAAAGCAAAACTAAAAGTCATTGCCATAGGTTTAAACATTTTGCCTTCGATACCAGTCAATGAAAGAATCGGGATAAAAACAATGAGTATAATCAATTGTCCAAAAATAGCGGAGTTCATCATTTTTGAAGCACTCTTGTATGTAATTTGGTCGATCTCGAGTTGTCTATCTTCTTTCGAAAGTGGTCCTAATTGTGCTGATTTACTGGCTATTTGGAAAGCGATAAATTCGACTATAATCACCGCACCGTCAATTATAATTCCGAAATCAATCGCGCCTAAACTCATCAAATTGGCATCAATTCCAAAAATATTCATCAAGGAAATAGCAAATAGTAAACACAAGGGAATTACAGAAGCAACTACCAATCCAGAGCGCCAATTTCCTAACAATAAAACCACTACAAAAATCACAATCAAGCAACCTAAAATTAGATTTTCGGCAACAGTTGCAGTTGTTTTTCCAACCAATTCACTACGTTCTAGGAATCCATTGATGTACACACCTTCTGGCAATGTTTTCTCAATTAAAGCGATTCTAGCTTTCACATCGTTGATTACTTGTTTAGAATTGGCTCCTTTCAGCATCATTACTTGCCCCAATACCTTTTCGCCTTCTCCATTACCGGTGATGGCACCAAAGCGATTAGCACTTCCAAAACGGACTTCGGCAACATCTTTTATGTAAATAGGAAAACCATTATTACTTGCAACAACTATTTTCTCGATGTCTTCTAAGTTGTTCACTTTACCCTCGGCACGAATAAAATAACTTTGATTTACTTTTTCGATATACGCACCACCAGCGATACTGTTGTTTTTTTCTAAGGCAGTAAAAACATCTGTTGTAGCAATATTCATGGCCTTTAATTGAGACGGATTGATGGCTATTTCGTATTGCTTTAAATAACCACCCCAGGTATTGATCTCAACCACCCCTTTGATTCCTGATAACTGTCTCTTTACCACCCAATCTTGGATAGTTCTTAAATCGGTAACCGAATAATTGTTTTTAAATTCGGGTTTTACTTCTAAAGTATATTGGTAAATCTCTCCAAGTCCAGTAGTAATAGGTCCCATGGTAGGAGTACCAAAACCAGCAGGAATTTTCTCGGAAGCCGATTTGATTTTTTCGGCAATTAATTGTCTTGGTAAATAGGTTCCCAAATCATCCTCAAAAACAATCGTAACAACAGACAATCCAAATTTTGAAATAGAACGAATTTCTTTCACTCCAGGCAAATTGGCCATTTCAATTTCGACAGGATAAGTAATGTATTGTTCGATATCTTGAGTAGAAAGGTTCCCAGAAGTCGTAATTACCTGTACTTGATTATTTGTAACGTCAGGTACTGCGCCAATGGAAATTTGAAAAATAGAGTAAACTCCGAAACCAAATATTCCTAAGGTAAACAGCAATACGATGAGTTTGTTTTTAAGGCTAAAAGCAATAATTTTTTCTAACATAAACGTTGTTTTTTGATATTCAAAAGTAAATCATTTGCATGCCTGTTATCTTAAGAACGCCTTAAGGTATGATTAAAGAAAGCTTAGGATAACCTTTGTCCCTGCTCCTTCTTGGCTTTCTATGTTTACTTTAATCTGAAGAATTTCAGACAATCTATTAACGATAGACAATCCTAAACCTGTTCCTTTAATTTCAGGATGTTCTGATGATTTGGAACGATAAAATTGATTGAATATCAGTTTTAGATCTTCTGCAGGAATTCCAATACCGGTATCCGAAATATGACACTCTACCACTGATTCCTTTTCGATTAATGAAATAGTTATAGCGGAGTTTGGATTAGAATATTTGATTGCATTTGACAAGATATTAGAGAGAATAATCGAAAGTAAATAATGATCGCTCTTGCAATAATATTCTTTTTCGAATGAAGTGATTACAGAGATGTGCTTTGAATCAATTGCATTTGAAAACCGACTTAGCCCCTCAGCAATAACCGAGTTCAAGCTTATATTTTCGATCACTACTGACTGATTTTGGTTTTCAAATCGTGCTAAAAGTAACAATTGATCTACGAGTTGATTCAATCGATCCACTTCGGTAACGCAATAGTGAATCTTTTCTTGGTACTCATCGGTCGTGCGTGGCTTTCTCAAGAGCACTTCTAAAGTTCCTTTTATAACGGTTAATGGAGTTCGCAACTCGTGTGAGGCATCAGAAGTGAATTTTTTTTCTCTTTCAACAGCCGTTTCTATTCGGTCTAATAAACTATTTATTGTTTGTGAAAGCACATACAGTTCATCTCTTTTTTGTGGCAACGGAATTCGAGAGCTAAGATTGTCCTTAGTAATTCTGTTTGAAGTTGCAATAATAGTACTTATGGGAATTATACTTCTACCAGCGATAAAACGCGCAATTAAAAATAGAATTAATAATATCAAAGGATAGGCGACAATTAATACCTCTAATAAATTTTGCAAAACCATGGTCTCATCCTCTAAAGACATAGCAATCATTAAATAACCGATCGTATGCTTATTGGAAATAATAGGAACTTGAATTTGTCTAATTTTATTGAAAGACAAGCTGGTATCAAATAAACTATTGTTTTCGACCTCAGGATGGAATGCCAACACTTCATTTTTTAGATTAGGCGATTTTTCCAATAATCGGTTCTTATCCCCTAAAAACTGGACAAATACTGGGTTTACATCAACGGTATTGTGTTCTCGCTCCTTCCACTCTTCCATATGAATCAAAAAAAAGGCATCTCCTTTAATTTCAATTTCATTTAAGTGATTTTTTACTTCTTTACCAATATCGTTATTTACATGATTGTAAACACTAAAACGGACAATAGAATAAATAGCAAAAAAGACCACAAAGATCAACAATGCCGTGGTGACGATGTAATGAAACGCTATTCTGTTTTTAAATGAAAATTGTTGCATCTTTATTTTTAATCATTAGCAATATAGCCTACTCCTCTAATTGTCTTAATATAATCTTGATCAATTTTGAGGTTTAATTTTTTCCGAATGGCATTGATAAAAACATCAATTACCCCCGTATCGTATTCAAAATGAATATCCCAAACCTGTTCGATAATCATGTTTCGGGTACATACTTTCCCTTTGTTTTTTACTAAATAAGTTAAAAGTTCCAATTCGCGATGCGTAAGCGAAACGGGATTTTCATTTGCTAAAACAAGATGTTGATCTAAATCAATTACAATATGACCTAAAGAAAGTACTTGAGAACCAGTTGTTTTTCTAAAATGTATTTTTATACGTTCCAGCAATTCCTCAAAACTGAAAGGCTTTTTAATGTAATCATTAGCGCCTGCTTTTAATCCTTCAACGGTTTCCTGTACTGTATCTTTGGCAGTTAAAAACAATATTGGGGTATTGGTATCACTATTTCTAATTGCCTTGCACAATTCTAAACCTGTCATCTTGGGTAGCATCCAATCTAATAAAATCAAATCATAGGTATTGCTTTTAAACAATTCAAAACCTTGTAGTCCATCAACTGCAGTGCTCACCCGATAGCCTTCTTCCTCCAGACCTTGTTTTAGGAATTGGATAATTCCAAGTTCGTCTTCTACGATTAAAATATGCATAGTATTCTAAATTTTGTGTGCTTCTTATGTAAAACCAAAAGGATGCAATTGAGCAATAATCCAGTTCACTAACGGCTCTGATTCCAATATCAACTTAATGATATTAATTCATAGCCAAAAGTTCTTAAAAAAGACTAAAATTGGTTCTACCGTCAAGCCTCAAAAATTATTGATTAGCTTTAAACAGTTCGTATCCTTTCAAAAAATAAAACACTTCCAATACTTTTTTTTTAGCAACCGCAAGTACAATCGATCTGACTTAATTAATCGTATTGTAAGCCATTTTCTTCCAAAGATAACATCTTTATAAAACTCACAGCAGTACCAAATTTACATTTTAAGTAAAACTTAAGAAAGCAATATTCACACCTTTCGGCTGATGCTGTACTATTTTGAGTACTTTTGCCGAAAAAATAAATAAATGTCGTTTCTTAAAAAATTTGCTCCTTTTTACAATCTTGCTGCATTTTATATCGCGGTTAGTGTAGTACTCCGAATTGTTTTGCTTTATCATCCTATAACTCAGTCCACATTTACTGCCGTAGATACTTTAAAAATATTCGTTTTAGGACTAGCATCTGACTTCTTTGTTTTTGCTTTAGCGAGTGGTTTTTTATGGTTATACCTTATTTTTATTTCCAATAAAAAATATCATAAACCCTACGGATACATCATTTTAGGGTTAATGATTAGTCTTTTTATCTATATTGCTTCGGGGCAATCGATACTGTCGGAATATGGAGGAGCATTACCTGAAATTGGTTTGGCTTTTGTTGGTCTAAAAACAATTCTGTTTGGCTTATTGCTTTTTTTACCCAAACAACGTGCTAAAATCCGATTTTGGCTATTCAGCTTTGTACTGTTCTTATATGTTGTTTTAATATTGCAAAATGCCATCAGTGAATACTTTTTCTGGAATGAATTTGGAGTAAAATATAATTTTATTGCTGTTAATTATTTGGTTTATACTAACGAAGTTATTGGCAATATTATGGAGTCCTATCCCGTAATTCCATTATTTAGCGGCCTGTTTTTTATTGCAGGTTGCGTCACCCTACTGCTTTTAAAAATCTCGAAAGACTATATCGTTTCTATTCCCACAGTATCAGAAAAAATCAAACTCACATTGATTTATTTTGCTCTGCTTGCTATTTCCTTTTTTGCTATTCCATCTTTAGCTCGCGCAGAGAACTCTCAAAATAAATTTACAAATGAGCTACAAGCAAACGGTATGTATCGCTTTTACCTAGCCTTTGTAAATAGTGAGTTGGACTACTTTAAATTTTACAAAACACTTCCTACCAATGAAGCGTACGCTATATTAGCGACTCAAATTCCAGGTATACAAGATCACTCTAGCTCAAGACTTATTGAAGATCTAGCTGCTGAAAATCATAAGAATGTTGTGCTCATAACTATTGAGAGTTACAGTGCTGATTTTATGAAAGCCTATGGAAATGACCAAAACATAACTCCGTTTTTAGATCAATTAGCAAAAGAAAGTTTACTGTTTACTAATTGTTACGCATCAGGAAACAGAACCGTTCGAGGGCTTGAAGCGGTAACTTTATCCTTACCTCCTACTGCTGGAGAGAGCGTGGTGAAAAGAAAAGACAACAAAAACAAATTCTCAACAGGAAGCGTTTTTGCTCAAAAAGGATATGCTGTTAATTATTTATACGGTGGTGATTCCTTCTTCGACAACATGGAAGATTTTTTTACCGGAAATGGATATAACATTATCGATAAGAAATCTTTTAAACCTAATGAAATCACTTTTTCGAATGTATGGGGTGTTTGCGATGAAGACATGGCTGACAAAGCCATAAAGGTTATGAATGAGCAAGCCTTAGCAGCTAAACCTTTTTTCAATCATTGGATGACTGTTAGTAACCACAGACCTTTTACATATCCTAATGACAAAATTGATATTTCTGGGGATGCCAAGTCAAGAGAAGGTGGAGTAAAATATACCGATTATGCCTTAAATAAGTTTTTTACAATGGCCAAAAAACAGCCATGGTTTAAAAATACTGTTTTTGTAATTATTGCTGACCATTGCGCTTCAAGTGCGGGAAAAACTGACTTACCAATCGATAAATACCGAATTCCTGCTATGATCTATAGTCCGGGTTATGTGACGGCAGGTCGATATACAAATTTAGTCTCTCAAATTGATATTATGCCAACCCTTTTTGGACTGCTTCACTTCCAGTACCAATCGAAATTTTTTGGTCAAGATGTAATGAAGGAGGATTACAAACCAAGAGCCTTTATTGCCACTTATCAAGATCTTGGTATGATTAAGGACAATGTTTTAACGATCCTATCACCAAAACAGCAAGTAAAACAATTTGAACTAACCTTAAAACCAAAAGAAGGAATCGAGGCTGATTTTCAAGCGTATTACGATCAAAAACAATTGCAATCACCAAGACCTGATTTGATTAAAGAAACAATAGCTTATTATCAAACAGCCTCGGATGTGTTGAAGCAAAAAAAATACCAAAAGAAGTAAAAACAAAAAGCCTGTGAAATCAATCACAGGCTTGTTTATTTTAAATGAAAAACTAGAACTTATTCAGCGTCTTTATCATCAGCTACTCCAAAAATATCACCTTTTTGAAATAATCTAGCATCCTTTTTCAACAGTTTAGCATTACGTACTGTAAGCGCTTTTGCATCCAAACTACTTAGGTCTGGTTTTCCCGCATTTACCCAAGCTGTATACCAAAAACTAGCGGTAGCCGTCACTGCCTTTTTCATTTGGCTTTCTACCATTCCGTCAAGTGCGGTGTGTAATTTGGTGGCGTACTCGTCATTGTATCGTGCACTGTTGTATTTATTTTTAATTACATTTCCTTCTGCATCAGTAACATAAATTTGTGCAGGTTGTAAACTAGTTCTTAAACCTTTGTCCGCTGCTAATAAAGTAGGTACTAGACTGTGTGTATCATGAATCATATCCCATATTGCTTGATCCACATCTTTGTAATAAGTAGCGGGAGCAACATTAAACTTATAATTCTTTACAAACAATTCTGGCAATCTACTTTCCCATAAACTGTGGATACCTTTTTGATCTGATAATTGTCCGTCGTGATTGTCAGATGTATGCAATGGCATGTGCGCATCTGCAATATAATGTCCTAAATCAGCTGCAATAAATAAAATTTCGTTTTTGCGTTTTTCCTTGAATGCAGTAGTTAACTTCTCCATCATTTCTTGGATGTACCATGGTAAAGTCCCGCTTTTCGACAAGAACTTTTCATCGTATTTCTTTTTAGCTTCTGTCATGTTTTTAGGAAAACTAGCAACATCACCAAAGTTTTCCATATCGAAATAATGCCTTGGAGCTTCGTTTTTATCTGCTATCACGTATTTACGTAAATCAGGCACCGTTGATTCTTGTGTGATAAAATCAATATGGTTGTAAAAAAATACTAACAAAGGCTTAGGTAATGCCATCACAGCCGCTTTGTTGATGCGTTCATGACCAACAATACCCCATGATAATGTTAGGAATCCTATTGCCATAGCAACAGTCATGATTCCTAGAGATTTAATTTTTTTGGTTTTCATTCGTTTCTGTTTTTTGAGATACAAATGTATTTTTTTTAAATACATTTCAAAGAAAATAAATTTAAGATTGTGTTAATTTAACAATTATCAATCTAAGTCAACAGTAAGCTACTTTAAAAGAACCTACAACAAGCCATTGTATTTACGAACAAACCATTCCGTTGCTAAAAAAATAGATATTAATACTAATAACCAATACCAATCTATAATCGGAGATCGTGTTGTGTTACTTTTTTGAACCGCTTTGTAATTTTGATCTTGTACCAAGGATTCAATCAGTTGATCTATTTGATTCGGAAAATATAGTTTCCCCTTCGTAAACGTAGCTAATTGGTTGAGCTTGTCCTTATCTGGATTCACGAACTGTTGTTCAATATCAAAGTCTAAAATTTCAAACGAACTAGCGTAAGTAGTCTTGCTATTTAATTCAGTCACTTTAAAACTATAATTTCCTGCTTCTAAACCATCTAAATTAACCTTGTAACTGTTACTCCCTTTTAGTAAATCATAGGTGGTAACTTTCTTTGTTTTTGAATTGACAACTGCAATTGTTAAACGTGCTTTTTCATCAAATTCATAATTCTTATTAAAGTACTGCGCCGTAATCTCGATCGCTTCGCCACTATTGTAAAAACTTTCATGGTTGACTACTAGCGACTTTTTGGATCCGTTGGAAGCTAAATATTGAATGATCTTGTCTATAAAAATATCGTATTTATCATATGACTGTTCATCTATGTGACTCTGCAAACGCCATTTCCAACTATTTTCACCAAACAAGTAAGCTGTCCGTTTTCCTTGAACATCGCTAAAACTCAATAAGGGAGCTCCGGTATCCAAATTCCTGATTTTAGAAGAAAGTAAGACACTCACCGTATTGTTAGCCTTAATTTTACCATAGGCATTTTGCAACGGCGGAAAATTTTCGAAACCTATATTCTCTGCAGCAAATAAATTAAACTGATCCTCAAATTTGGGCAAATAATCTTCTTTTTGAGAACTCATTTTTAAAACAAAACTAGCTTGAATCTGATTTAAAAAATCAAAATCAGTATGCGTTCCTGTTATGATAAAAGTATTTAATCCTGCTCCTTTATTTAAATCTAAAACCGACTTGAAGGCTACGGTGGGTTGATATAAAATCAAGATTCCGTAATCTTGTAATGACCTTACCTCTTGTGGCTTAAGTATACTTACTTTACGCTGCGCATTAGACTCAATTGAACGTTTGATTGCACCAATATCAGGATGATTAATAGCGGATACAATGGCCACATTCGTCTTTTGGTCGATGACTTCAACGGCAAAGTTTTTAGAGTTATTGTAGGTGTTTTTTTCTTTTACCGTCGAGCTTATGCTCGCCTTGTAAACTAGTGAACCTATTTTATCAGCAGGTAAAAGAAGCTTTAATACTGCTGTATTTTTAGCTTTCGAAAAAGAAACATTTTCTTTTGCAACAACCGTTTTACCTTGGTTAATTTGAAAATTAGCCTCTATACTCTTCCCGCCGGAATATTGCAAAAACACTTCTACAGGAAACTTATTCTTGAAAAAAGCATATTTGTTCACATTCAATTGATTGATTTTTAAATCCAAAACCTGCGTGGTATCTCCCATGATAACGGGAAACACAGCATTGTTAGGATCAAAACTATAAACATAATCAGAGCCTGTGGTTTGGTTTCCATCAGTAATTAAAATGGTAGGAAAAATGACGTTTTTATTGATAACCTTTAAATCCTTTGCTATCGCATCTAAGTTGGTTTGCTTTCCTTTAAAACTCAATGTATCAAGTGGCTTCGCTTCACTATCAAACTGATAGGTTTGCACCGCATACTTTTCTTGGATGGCTGGATTCTCTTGTAGTTTTTTAAGCAGTAAGCTTGCGGTAGTGTCTGACTTTAGGTTTGCGATAGAACTTGAGTTGTCTACTGCTATCGCTAGCGGAGGCTTTATAATTTCTAAGGTAGAGCTTGAAATTATTGGATTAATTAATAAAAGTAGCACTCCAAAAATGGATAAAAAACGCAAAAAAGCCAAAAACAAGTTTACTTTGGACTTGTTTTTGGCTTTATATAAGTATTGAAAATAGGATAAACCAGCAGCTATTAATATTGAAACAAATAGTAATAGCAAGGTAGGTGTTGTCATAATTCAATAGTATTCAGTGTTCAGTAGTAGTCATCAGTAAATCCGATGACTTTCCCGAATTTTATTTCTTAAGTAAGCATTCCTCCGTCAACATTCATCACTTGACCTGTTACATACGCACTCATATCTGAGGCAAAAAACAAACAAGCATTTGCTACATCTTCAGTCGTTCCGCCACGTTTCAACGGAATTCCGTCTCTCCATCCTTGAACAACATCATCGTTCAATTTAGCAGTCATTTCCGTTTCAATAAAACCAGGAGCAATCGCATTACAACGAATGTTACGAGATCCTAATTCTAGTGCAACCGACTTAGTAAAACCAATTACTCCTGCTTTTGAGGCAGCATAATTCGTTTGTCCCGCGTTTCCTTTCACTCCCACCACACTACTCATGTTGATGATAGATCCTGAGCGTTGTTTCAAGAAAGTGCGCTGAATCGCTTTAGTCATGTTAAAAACCGACTTTAAATTCACATCAATCACTTTGTCAAAATCTTCTTCTGACATACGCATCAACAAGTTGTCCTTAGTAATACCAGCGTTATTAATTAAAATATCAACAGTACCAAACTCAGCAATTACGGCATCCACCATCGCTTGTGCTTCGTTAAAATCCGCTGCGTTAGATTGGTATCCTTTTGCTTTAATCCCTAAAGCATTCAATTCATTTTCTAAAGCAAGCGCTGATTCCACAGATGAACTGTAGGTAAAAGCCACATTTGCGCCGTGTTTTGCAAAAACTTCAGCAATTCCTTTTCCTATTCCACGACTTGCGCCCGTTATAATGGCAACCTTTCCTTCTAGTAATTTCATATTCAAAAATTAGTTTATTTTTTATTTGAAGCTATTCCTGCTATCCGTTGCAATCTTTTTAATCCGCTACCGCGTATAAAAAAGGATTTCCACTTCTATCAGGGCTAAAAACGACTCGTCAAATATATACTATTTCCTTTTTTAAAAAAAATTTCAATCTGAATTACCTTCAAAAAACAGGAAGTTTATAGTTTAAAATAACGATGCACTAACTTATCCCAAAAACCAGCATAAATAGCCACCACAGTAAACAACAATAAAAACAAATGATAAAAAGCATTCCCAATTAAATCAAAAAAATCTAATTTGCCATCGGCAAAGCTCAAAATCAAAAGAACTTGCGCTCCATACGGTAAAATCCCCTGAATTACGCACGAAAATATATCCAATATCGCTGCGGTTTTCTTAGGATTCAAATCGTATTCGTCATTAATTTCCTTGGCAATTGTCCCTGTTATTACAATCGAAACCGTATTATTAGCAATAGCAAGATTGGTTAATCCAACCAAAGTTCCAATTCCCATTTGTGCTGATTTCTTGCTTTTGATTCGTCTTTTTATTTGATGCAGAATATAATCAATTCCACCTGCTTTATCCACCATCGCCGCTAAACCACCTGACAACATCGACAATAAAAAAATCTCAGTCATACTCGTAAATCCTTCATAGATTTTTTGAGTAAATTCCATTACCGTAAAATGATTTCCATACAAACCTATTAATCCCGCTGCTATAGTACCAATTACCAAAGTCGTAAAAACATTTACCCCAACTAGAGCAAGCACAATCACTAAAACATAAGGAACAATGGCAATCCATTCAAAGTCGGTTTTAGCAATAGGCACTGCGGTAATATCTGAATTCAGTCCTAAATAAAAGAAAAGCAATATGGTAATAATAGCGGCCGGAAAAGCAATAAATAAATTGATTTTAAATTTATCTTTCAAGTCGGTGCCTAATGATTGTGTGGCAGCAATAGTCGTATCTGATATCATTGATAAATTATCACCTAGCATCGAGCCACCTAATAAAGCTCCTGCAATTAGTGGTAACGAAGCTCCACTAGAAGTTGCTAAACTCACTGCAATAGGACCAATCGCTACAATCGCACCTACTGATGTTCCCGTTGCAGTTGACAAAAAAGCAGCAATTAAAAATATCCCTAACGGAAAATAAGCCACATCAATATTATTGATTCCAAGACTTACTACTGCATCAACACCGCCCATTGCTTTACTGACCACTGCAAAGGCACCGGCTAGCAAATAAATCAAACACATGGTCATGATTTTGCTTTCGCCACAGCCCGCAATAAGCGTTTCTACTTTAGTATCGGTACTGGATTTGTAAAGTAGAAAGGCAGCTATAATTCCAAGAACCACGGCTACTGGCGACGGAAAAGCGTAAAAATCGTTAAGCCAAATTCCGGCTCCTAAAAAAGTAAAAATAAAAATGAATAACGGAATTAATGCCCAGGCATTTCCTTTTGTTCTAGAATGATTTGTCATAAAAATGTGTACTAAATGAAACAATTAGAACGACAAGTAAAATCCGATAGTGTTTGTGTGAAAACAACATTTTTTCCAAAGGATTTGGCTTATCGTTTTAGCACCTTGCTCGTTGTTGCAGGTTGCTATCTCATAATGAGATTCGTGATAACGGCTGCAAAAGTAGCCATTAATCTTTGAATAATAAAAAATTCAAACTAGTAAAAAATCAAGCCAATAACAAAAAGACGAACAATTGGAAAAAAGGATATTTTAAAAAGAAATAAAATTTGTTAAAAAATAAAATGTTTAGCAGCATTAAACCTTTTACAGCAAAAATAGTCAAAACATTAAGGCTACATTTCCCAATAATTAGCAAAACAGTCACTCCTTAAATTATTTTATGAAAAACTACTTAATTGTAATTACGTTAAGCATTCTTTTAACCGCTTGTGGTAATTCTACTGATTCTTCTGATTACGCTAGTGTTAATTCCTATCCCAATGTGACCGCGACCTTTTCTGGCAAGATCGATTTAAACAATTTACTTAATTATGCCAGTCAATCCATTCCTTCCTATATTAGACTTGATAATACCGCAGGAAATACTATTACTAACAAAGGAGCTACTTTAGGTCGCATTTTATTTTATGACAAAAATCTTTCTTCTAATAACACCATTTCTTGTTCTTCGTGTCATATTCAATCTAATGCGTTCGGAGATGGCGCTGTAGCTAGTAAAGGGGTGAATGGCACTACAACAAGGCATTCGATGCGTTTAATAAATACACGCTTTTCAGCAGAAAGTAAATTCTTTTGGGATGAGCGCGCGGTAAATCTAGAAAACCAAACAACACAGCCCATTCAAAATCACATCGAGATGGGATTCAGTGGTACCTTAGGTGATGGAAATTTAAACAGTTTAATAGCAAAACTTCAAAACATAGGATACTATAAAGAATTATTTAAATACACTTATGGCTCAGAAGACATAACAGAAAACAAAATTCAGCTTGCCTTATCACAGTTCGTTAGAAGTATACAGTCCTTCGATTCAAAATATGATTTAGGGAGAGCGTTAGTAGCAAACGATACTCAAAATTTCCCAAACTTTTCGGCACAAGAAAATCAGGGTAAAACACTCTTTCTATCTGCCGCTATTTTCGATGCTGATGGTAACAGGACAAGCGGTGGATTAGGTTGCGCATCTTGTCATGTAGCGCCAGAGTTTACTATTGATCCCAACAGCAAGAATAATGGAATAATCGGCATATTAAATAGTCCCGGAATTGATATTACGAATACCAAAGCACCTTCTTTACGAGATATTTTAAAACCGGATGGTACTACTAATGGTCCGTTTATGCATACCGGAAATCTAGAGACCATCCAAACCGTTATTGGCCATTATGGAACGATAACCTTAGCAGCTGGCAATACTAACTTAGATCCTAGATTAAGACCAAACGGCTTCGGTCAAAAATTACACTTAACCGCGACCGAGGTAAATTCAGTTATTGCTTTCTTAAAAACACTTACTGGAACTGCTGTCTATACTGATCCAAAATGGTCTTCGCCTTTTAATTAAAAAAAAAGACCCCAAGTCTACTAGTAGAATTGGGGTCTTTCTTATTTATTAGTTGCTATTAAAATGCAACATTCCATCTTGGTAATCTACCATTTTCATCTAAGAAGTTCTGTAGTACCTGTCCTTCTACTGCTGTAGGGATTGCTTTTGATTTATCATTAAAAGTTTCGTACCAAACCACTTCAATAAGACTAATTTCTTCTTTAATCATTTGTGCTGGCCAAGAGTATTTTCTTCCTGTTTTTGCAAATTGGTGTCCTTCAACAATCTTGTCATTTAAACCACCATTTTTTATTTTCAAGCTACCATCATTTTGGACCGTTCCAGTAGAACCTACCATGATTAGTTCTTTTTCTTCCGCTACAGCGTACACTAAAAACACACCACTTCCTTCAGATGCGTTGCAAACTTCTTCTAAGCTGTCCGTTGTTGAAAATGAAAATTGATTAGTTACCTTGAATTTTTTTAATTCCTTATACATATTTTATTATTTATTTTATTTGGCTTTCACAAAAAAACACCCCACAAGAAGTGAGGATTACTACAACCATATGTTTCATTTATTAAAATAACAGACGAATAGTCCCCTATTTTTAATAAAGTGCAAAGGTATTCCTTTAATTCAATTTATAACAAGAAAGCCCCACAAAAATGTGAGGCTTACTTTATTTATTGGTCAGATAGTGACTATCCTAAAACTTCTTTTACTTTTTTACCAATCTCAGCTGGAGAATCCACTACGTGAATTCCACATTCTCTCATGATTTGTTTTTTAGCCTCAGCTGTATCATCTGATCCACCTACGATTGCACCTGCATGTCCCATTGTACGTCCTGCTGGAGCTGTAACTCCTGCAATGAAACCTACAACTGGCTTACGGTTACCATCTGCTTTGATCCAGTGTGCTGCATCTGCTTCTAGTTGACCACCAATTTCACCAATCATTACGATACATTCTGTTTCTGGATCGTTCATCAACAATTCAACTGCTTCTTTAGTAGTAGTTCCAATAATTGGATCTCCACCAATACCAATCGCTGTAGTAATTCCTAAACCTTGTTTTACAACTTGGTCAGCCGCTTCATAAGTTAATGTACCTGATTTAGATACAATACCTACAGTTCCTTTTTTGAATACAAAACCTGGCATGATACCTACTTTAGCTTCACCTGGAGTAATAATACCAGGACAGTTAGGTCCAATTAATCTAGCGTTTCTTTCTTTAACGTAAGCGTTCGCTTTGATCATATCAGCAACAGGAATTCCTTCCGTAATAGCAATAATAACTTTAATCCCTGCATCAGCAGCTTCCATAATAGCATCAGCTGCGAAAGCTGGTGGTACGAAAATGATAGTTGTATCTGCTCCAGCGATTTCAACTGCATCTTTAACAGTATTAAATACTGGAAGGTCTAAATGAGTAGATCCTCCTTTTCCTGGAGTTACACCACCAACAACGTTAGTACCGTACTCAATCATTTGAGAAGCATGGAAAGTTCCTTCGCTTCCTGTAAATCCTTGAACAATTATTTTGGAATCTTTATTAACTAAAACACTCATGATATCTATTTTATGTGATTTTTATATTTGTCTTGCAAAAGTAAGGTTTTGAAAATTATTTTGAGCCTTTTTACTACCAAAATAAATTAAGATAATTGACTCATTTGGTACCCACGATATAATTTATCGTCTTTTATTTCCCAAATGGTCATAAAATGCGCTAGTAACATCTCTTCTCTTGGGTTTTCAACGGTCTTAACAAAATGAGCATAGCGAACGCTAATTAAATTATCTTCGGCAACAATGTGGCTAATTCTAATTTTAGAACGAACATAGGCTTGACCCAATTCATCAGCCAATTTCAATAAAGAGGAAGCATCGTGCTGAATAAATCCGGTACTGCTATTCCAGTCCAGCTTGACATCGCCATGCAAAAAATCCTTCATAACGGTGCTATCAATCAAAGCATCTGATTTATAAAATTTTTGAACAAACTCTTTTGCTGTCATAATTATTTTAATTTACTTATAATTTCTGGTATTTTCTTGATATTAGCTAATTGCTTCAATTTCTCTCTTGATTCTTCAATTGGAGTTCCAAAATAGGTTTTTCCGCCTTCAACTGATTTTGTAACGCCAGTTTGACCCAAAATAACCGCTTTCTCACCAATAGTTACTCCACTAGTGGTACCAACTTGTCCCCAAATAGTAACTTCATCTTTGATTATTACACAACCAGCAATCCCTGTTTGTGAAGCAATTAAACATTTTTTTCCAATAACAGTATCATGACCTACATGAACTTGGTTGTCTAATTTCGTTCCTTCTCCAATAATCGTATCTCCAGTAACTCCTTTATCTATAGTACAAAGCGCTCCAATTCCAACATTATTTTGAATAACGACTCTACCTCCTGATATTAATTGGTCAAATCCATCTTCTCTCTTTTTGTAATAAAAAGCATCGGCACCAAGAATAGAGCCGGAGTGAATGATTACATTGTCTCCAATTACGGTGTGATCGTATAAAACCACATTAGGATGAATCAAGCAATTTTTACCTATAACAACCTGGTTCCCTATAAATACATTAGGTTGAATTATGGTACCTTCCCCAATACTAGCCGAAGAAGCGATTGCTGCCGTAGCTACAGTAAAAGGTTTGAAATGCTTTGTAAGGGTATTGAAATCTCTAAAAGGATCATCAGAAATCAGTAAGGCTTTCCCCGCTGGACAATCCACTTTTTTATTGATTAAAACAATGGTTGCTGCTGAGTTTAATGCTTTATCATAGTATTTAGGATGATCTACAAAAACGATATCACCTTCTTCTACAACGTGAATTTCATTCATACCTGAAACCGGAAAACTAGCTTCACCCACGAATTCGCATTTGATAAGTGTCGCAATTTCATCTAAAGAATACTTTCTAGAAAATTTCATAAATTATTTTAAAAAAGGATAAAAATCAGAAAATGTGACCTAGTACCTAGTATCACATTTTCTAAAAAAGGTATAAATTATTCTTTAACGCGTTCCATGTAAGAACCCGAAGCAGTATCAATCTTGATTTTATCACCTTCATTAATGAATAAAGGCACATTTACTGTAGCACCCGTTTCAACAGTTGCTGATTTAGTTGCATTAGTAGCTGTGTTTCCTTTAATTCCAGGCTCTGCGTAAGTAACTTCTAGTATAACTGAAGCTGGCATATCTACTGAAAGTGGTAAATCTGTTTCTGTATTAATACTTACCATTACACTCTCCCCTTCTTTCAATAAATCAGGTGAGTCTAAAATATTTTTGTTCAAAGAAATTTGCTCAAAAGATTCTGTATTCATAAAATGAAATTCATCTCCTTCAGGATATAAAAACTGAAATTTATGATTTTCAACTCGTACTTCTTCAATTTTATGTCCAGCCGAAAAAGTATTATCCAATACTTTACCGTTGCTTAAGCTTCTTAATTTAGTTCTAACGAATGCAGGTCCTTTTCCTGGTTTAACATGAAGGAATTCAATGATTTTGTAAATATCATTGTTGTACTTAATACACAATCCGTTTTTAATATCTGATGTAGATGCCATTTTATTTGCGTTAAGCCACTAGCAATTAGCCGGTAGCGATTTATATTTAATTTTGAAAACTAATAATTACCCGTGTACCCTTTCATAACACCTCTTGAAGAGTTTCTGATGAAATCAATAATTTCATCTCGTTCCGGAGTTGCTTCCATCTCGGCTTCAATTATTCCTAAAGCTTGGGTCGTATTATAGTTTTTTTGATATAAGATGCGATAAATATCTTGAATCTCTCTTATTTTTTCTGGTGAAAATCCTCTGCGTCTTAAACCAACTGAGTTAATTCCGACATAGGATAAAGGCTCTTTTGCTGCCTTTGTAAAAGGGGGAACATCTTTTCTTAACAAAGAACCTCCTGATATCATGGCATGATCACCTATATTAATAAATTGATGAACAGCTGATAATCCGCCAATAATGGCGTATTTTCCCACTGTAACGTGACCTCCAAGCAATACACCATTTACGATGATTGCATTGTTACCTACATGACAATCGTGAGCGATGTGCGCACTCGCCATAATAAGGCAATTGTCTCCAATAACCGTTTGACCTGATGCGATTGTTCCTCTGTTGATAGTCACACATTCTCTTATAGTACAGTTATCACCAATGATTGCTAATGACTCTTCACCTCCAAATTTTAAATCCTGTGGTACGGCAGAGATTACTGCTCCTGGAAATATATTACAATTTTTTCCAATTCTTGCGCCTTCCATAATCGTTACATTGGACCCAATCCAAGTACCATCACCAATAACAACATTATTGTGAATGGTAGTGAAAGGCTCGATGACAACATTTTTGGCGATTTTTGCGCCAGGATGAACATATGCTAAAGGTTGATTCATAATCTTTATTTAATCGTTTAACTGTTTACTGGATTAACCGACTGAACGATCAACCAAATCAACAAAAAAATTACTGTTTTTTGGCAATTTGAGCCATTAATTCGGCCTCAGCAACTAATTTCCCATTAGCATACGCATTCGCTTGCATGTGACAAATTCCGCGTCGGATTGGAGTAATTAAATCGCATTTAAAAATTAATGTGTCTCCAGGTAACACCTTATGTTTGAACTTAACATTATCAATTTTCATGAAATAAGTTAAATAGTTCTCTGGATCAGGAACGGTACTTAAAACTAAAATACCACCCGTTTGTGCCATCGCTTCAACAATTAAAACTCCTGGCATCACTGGTGCTTCTGGAAAGTGACCTACGAAAAAGTTCTCGTTCATCGTCACATTTTTCATCCCTACCACATGACTTTCTGACATCTCAATAATACGATCAATCAATAAAAATGGTGGTCTGTGAGGCAATACAGACATGATTTTATGGATATCCATTAACGGCTCCAAATTCAAATCGTAAACAGGAACATAGTTGCGTTGTTCGATTTTGATAATTTTTGCCATTTTTTTAGCAAACTGTGTGTTTACAAAGTGACCTGGTTTATTGGCAATTATTTTACCTTGAATTTTGGTTCCAATTAAAGCTAAATCACCTACTACATCAAGTAATTTATGGCGTGCAGCTTCATTAGGATAATGCAGGGTAAGGTTGTCTAAAATACCGTTTGGTTTTACATTGATCGTTTCTTTACCAAAAGCTTTTTTCAGATTCTCCATTGTAGCATCCGAAATTTCTTTGTCTACATAAACAATTGCATTGTTCAAATCTCCACCTTTAATTAAACCATTGTCTAATAAAGTTTCTAATTCGTGCAAAAAGCTAAAAGTTCTTGAAGAAGCAATCTCTGTTTTAAAATCGTTGATACTTTTAAGATTGGCATTTTGAGTACCTAATATTTTAGTGCCAAAATCTACCATTGTAGTAATCGAATAATGATCACTTGGCATTACTAATATTTCGCTTCCTGTAGCCTCATCTGTAAAAGAAATTACTTCTTTTACAACATAAACGTTACGCTTTGCATTTTGCTCTTCAATTCCTGCTTTTTCAAGTGCTTCTACAAAATATTTAGAAGAACCATCCATTATTGGGAGTTCAGAAGCATTTAATTCGATAATCACATTGTCTAAGTCACAACCTACTAAAGCAGCTAAAACGTGCTCAGGTGTTTGAATTTTAACTCCTAATTTCTCTAAATTAGTTCCTCTTTGTGTGTTAACAACGTAGTTTGCATCTGCTTCCACTACGGGTTGCCCTTCTAGATCTACTCGTACAAAAGTGAAACCATTGTTTACTGGAGCAGGCTTGAAAGTCATCTTCACTTCTTTACCTGTGTGTAACCCCACCCCTGTTAAGGAGACTTCTGTATTGATGGTCTTCTGTTTAACCATTATTTCCATTTTTTTGGTTTAATATTTGTTTCTTTAATTCTTCTATTTCAGCAACCAACTTTGGGAGGTTTTTAAAATGAACATAGGATTTACTGTAATCACTATATCCAAAGGAAGGACTTCCTTGCAAAATTTCATTATCCTTAATATTTCTTCCTACTCCTGCTTGAGCTTGTATGCGCACATTATCACCTATCGTAAGATGTCCTGCTATACCTACTTGCCCACCAATCATACAGTTTTTACCAATTTTACTTGAACCTGCAATTCCGGTTTGTGCCGCAATAACGGTGTTTTCTCCAATTTCAACATTGTGTGCCACTTGAATTTGATTATCCAATTTGACTCCCTTTCTAATAATTGTTGAACCCATTGTAGCACGATCTATGGTTGTACAAGATCCTACATCTACATTATCTTCTATGATTACATTTCCGATTTGTGGAATTTTCTTGAACGTCCCATCCGCACTTGGAGCAAAACCAAATCCATCCGCACCAATGATAGCGCCAGAATGAATTACACTGTTGTGTCCAATTACTGTATCCGAATAAATTTTCGTACCCGCAAAAATAGTGACATTATCTTTAATGACAACGTTATCACCTATAAAACAGTTGGGATATATTTTTACGTTATCGCCAATGCTAGTATTGGCACCAATATAACTAAAGCTTCCTAAATATAAGTTAGCACCATAACGCACCGTTTCTGAAATGACAGAGGGTTGCTCGATACCGCTTTTATTGCCCTTAGCTTGATCGTAAAATTCTAATAATTTAGAGAAAGCCAAATAAGCATCTTCTACTTTAATTAAAGTAGTTGCTATTTCGGCCTCGGCAACAAAGCTTTTATTTACAATCGTAATTGTTGCTTTAGTGGTATAAATGTAATTTTGGTATTTTGGGTTGGATAAAAAGGTTAAAGAGCCTTCTTTACCTTCTTCTATTTTAGATAACTCGTGTACTTCAGACTTAGGGTTACCTACTACCTCTCCCTCTAAGATGCCTGCTATTTGTTCTGCTGTAAATTTCATCTTAGTTGGTTATGATTTGTATTGGCACAAGAATAAAGGTCCCCGAAAATTGGATACCCGTATTCACAAAAAATGTTCTGTTTTTTTTCATTGCCACAAAAATATAAAAAAATAGATGTTAAATGTTTATTTAAATCAGTTGTTTTGGGAAACAAACATAATATTTCGTAACCGCTTTAGATAATGATTTTAAATTTAGCTGGTCAGATGACTCGATAACATCCTCAACTGTACGGTCTTTTTTCAAAATCCGAATCGGTTCTGCTTCCTTACTATAGGCTTGATTTTTTATTTTTCCTTTAAAAATAAAATAATTAGTATCGGCTATGCTGATATGGTTTTCGGCTGCAAATCGTTCTCTCATCTCACTTAAATCATCGACAGCTACTTTTTCACTGGTTAATTTAATTTTAAGTAAATCTCTATTGATAATCATTCCGCTTAAAGTAGAAAGTATAAAATCATCGTTTCGCTGCCACCCTTTCAACGCACTTATGATATCAAAATCATCGAGCTGCGAAAACAAATCAAGTATGTTAGCATCAAACGCTTCCAAAGTTATTTTATTTTGAAGAAAAAACTGCAAAGGTAAACTGCACGGTAAAACAACTCCTTTTAAAGTCAACTCTTTGGCTCTCTTTAGTATTTTGGTCAAAATCAATTCAGCTACTAAACTCGTCTTGTGTAAATAGGCTTGCCAGTACATCAACCTGCGTGACATTAAGAATTTTTCAACAGAATAAATTCCTTTTTCTTCAATAACCAAAACATCGTCAACGACATTCATCATTTGGATTAAACGCTCCGAGTTCACATTTCCCTCGGCCACACCGGAGTAAAAACTATCTCGTTTTAAATAATCCATTCGGTCCATATCCAGCTGACTAGAAATCAACTGTAACATGAATTTCCGATGGTAATCGCCTTCAAACACTTGAATCGCTAAATCCAATTGTCCGCCAAATTCTTTGTTGAGTTGGTGCATGAACAACAAGGATATTTCCTCATGATGCACATCCTCAACTATACTGCGCTCCATAGCGTGCGAAAACGGACCATGACCTATATCGTGTAATAAAATAGCAATATAAAGTGCATTCTCCTCTTCGGGGCTTACCACTACTCCTTTAAAACGCAATACATCGACCGCTTTTTGCATCAGATGCATACAGCCTAAGGCATGATGAAAACGAGTGTGATTTGCACCTGGATAAACCAAATAAGACAAGCCCATTTGAGAAATGCGACGCAAGCGCTGAAAATAAGGATGCTGAATTAAATCGTAAATTAAAGCATTGGGTATGGTAATAAATCCGTAGATAGGATCATTGAAGATTTTAAGTTTGTTGCTTGTGCTCACACGAAGTTGATTTATTGAGGAACAAATATAAGGAAATTAGATTTCATAATGCAGGAATCTGATAAGCCTATCTTTTGTACTACTACACTTGTAAACACAAATTATTTTATTGTTAAAGATTGCTATAAAAACCTTCAACAAAATTAACAAAAAATTAAGTTCGATTAGTTCAGTGTTTTACGAACCTAGCTTAACTTTGCAAAAAAAATATAACGATGGATGTTCAAAAGGAAAAAAATGAACTGAGAGAATTATTTGGTGTTCATTTTGAAAAGTTATACAATATACCACCATTAGCAGCGCGGATAATGGGGCTTTTAATCATCGATGGATGCAAATCAGGCTTAACCTTTGACACTTTAGTAGAAACAATTGGTGCTAGTAAAAGTTCTATTTCCACTAATTTGAATTTACTTCTTAAAATGGAAAAGGTCACTTATTTTACCATTTGCGGTGATCGTAAAAAGTATTTTAAAGCTGCGGATCTTAGTAAAAGATTAGAAAATTATATGCAAATCATAGACTCTGAGATGACGATTTTAAATAAAATGATCACCTACAGAGAACACACTGCCTCTTGCCAAGAAGAACAACGCAATCTCGAAAACGTAAGGGCCTATAAAGTTCACGTCAACGAAGTGCAAAAGCTGTTCTCTACTACGATCAAGAAATTTCAAGAAATAGAAGCAAACAATAAAATTAAATAATAAATTCTTTACCAATAATAAGTCTACAATGAAAAATAGATACCTACTAAGTGCACTAGCTTTATCCATAAGCTTTATATCCTGTAAAAAAGAAGCTACAGCTACAGCACCTCCAGTTATGCCGTATAAGGTGGTCACAATCGAACAATCAAATACTACATTATTAGCAGAATATCCTGCTAGTCTTGAAGGAATAACTGATATTGACATTCGCGCCAAGGTAGATGGATATATTGAGAAAATATATGTTCAAGAAGGTCAAGAAGTCAAAAAAGGGCAATTACTTTTTAAATTAGAAACACAAACAGCTACTCAAGAAGCGGCTGCAGCCAAAGCAAAAATCACCGCAGCTCAAGTTGAAGTAGACCGATTGCGTCCGCTTGTAGAACGCAATATTATAAGCGACGTACAACTTGCGACGGCCAAAGCAAATTTAGCTGGCGTAAAAAGCACGTACCAAAGTATCGTAGCTCGTATCAACTATGCTACAATTAAAAGCCCTGTAAACGGGATTGTTGGCACTTTACCGCTACGAATAGGAAGTTATGTCAGCAGCCAAACGGTCGAACCGTTAACGAGAATTTCAGATGTGAGTACGATCTACGCTTATTTCTCAGTAAATGAGAAGCAGCAATTGGATATTATGATGAACTCTGAAGGAAAGACGTTTCAGGATAAAGTAAATAATATGCCTCCCGTAAATTTAGTTTTAAGTAATGGTAGCGTATTTGAACAAAAAGGAAAAATTCAAACTTTTAGTGGTCAAGCCAATGAGCAAACGGGCTCTTTTAATGTAAGATCTAGTTTTCCTAACGCAAACAGATTATTACGCTCTGGTGAAAGCGGGATTGTCCAAATTCCAACCCAACTTAAGGATGTGATTATTATTCCGCAAAATGCAACTTTAGAAATGCAAGACAAGCGAATTGTACTTATTGTAGATAAAGAAAATAAGGTAAAGGCAGTGCCTATTACCGTTCGCCCCGTTCCAGGTGGTCGCTTTTTTGTTGTTGACAGCGGACTTTCTGTTAATGATAAAATGCTAATTGAAGGCGTGGGTATCATTACGGAAGGAACTCCTATTAAGCCAGAAGTAGTTCCTTACAAGACCATTCTTAATCCCGATTTTGCAAAAAAATAATAGATCCAATTAATTGAATAAATAGCAACTTATGTTTTCAAAATTCATAGACAGACCAGTATTGTCGACGGTAATATCTATTATTATCTTAATACTTGGGGCGATTGGGCTTGTATCTCTTCCCGTCTCACAATACCCCGAAATAGCTCCACCAACTGTAACCGTTACCGCTAACTACCAAGGAGCAAGTGCTGATGTAGTAATGAGTTCAGTAGTAATTCCGTTAGAAGAACAAATCAATGGTGTTGAGGACATGACTTACATGACATCGACCTCTAACAACGACGGTTCAGCTTCGATTAGTATCTATTTTAAATTAGGTACCAATCCTGACTTAGCTGCGGTAAATGTTCAAAACAGAGTTTCGCGTGCTACACCTTTACTACCGCAAGAGGTTACTAAAGCGGGAGTTACCACCTCTAAAAGACAAAGTGACAACATATTGATTTTCTCTCTTTACAGCGAGAATCCCGATTATGATATGACCTTTTTACAAAACTATGCCAATATAAACATCTTGCCCAAAATTAAAAGGGTAGCTGGTGTGGGAGAAGCAGTTATTTTTGGTCAGAAAGATTATTCAATGCGTATTTGGCTTAAGCCGGATGTGATGGGCGCTTACGGTTTAATTCCGTCAGACATTACAGCTTTATTGGCTGAACAAAATATTGAAGCAGCACCAGGACAATTGGGAGAAAACAGCAATCAATCGTTTCAGTACACTTTAAAATACAAAGGTCGTTTACAGAATACTAAAGATTTTGAGAACATCGTAGTTCGTGCGACCAGCAACGGCGAAGTCTTAAAATTAGGAGATGTTGCCAGAGTTCAGCTAGGAGCGGTAAATTATGCAAGTAATACACTTACCAACGGAAATCAATCGGTGGCGATTGCGATCGCACAAACTGCAGGATCTAACGCACAAGAAGTTATTGAAGGTGCCTTGAAGGTTTTGGATGAATCCAAAGTAAATTTCCCAAAAGGAGTTGATTATACCACTTTGATTAACGCCAATGATTTTCTTGAGGAATCGATTACAAAAGTAATCCACACCTTAATTGAAGCCTTTATATTGGTTTTTATTGTTGTTTTCATCTTTCTACAAGACTGGAGATCTACTTTAATACCAGCAATATCAGTACCCGTAGCTATTTTAGGAACTTTCTTTTTCTTGAGCGTCTTTGGGTTTACAATCAACTTATTAACTCTTTTCGCCTTAGTTCTTGCAGTAGGAATTGTGGTCGATGATGCCATTGTCGTCGTCGAGGCAGTCCATGCAAAAATGGAAGCCGGAGAACACGACCCTAAAAAAGCAGCGCATAGTGCCATGGGTGATATTAGTAGCGCAATTATTTCGATTACGTTAGTTATGTCAGCTGTATTTATTCCCGTTGCCTTTATTAGCGGATCAGCAGGAGTATTTTACAAGCAATTTGGTTTAACCTTAGCTGTTTCAATTGTTTTATCTGCTATTAACGCTTTGACTTTGTCGCCGGCGTTGTGTGCTCTATTTTTGAAACCGCATGATGGAGCTAAAAAAACAGGTTTCTTAGAGCGTTTTTATACTGCCTTTAATGTCGGTTTTGATGCAACAACCAAGAAATACAAGAGATCCGTTGAGTTTTTCATCAAACGTAAATGGTTAGCATTTGGTGGTATCGCCCTTTTTGCAGCGCTATTTGTATTATTGTTGAATATTACTCCAAAGGCTTTTGTGCCTGGTGAAGATACCGGTGCTATCATTTCAGATGTATCATTACCGCCTGGAACTTCGTTAGAAAACACGGAGAAAGTTTTACTAGAAATTGAAAACAAGGTTAAGGATATCCCTGAAATCAAAGCAATTTTACGTATTTCCGGTCGAAGCTTAATCAGTGGAACAGGTAGTAATTACGGAATGGTTATCGTTAAACTAAAAACTTGGGCGGAAAGAAAAGATGCCAACCAAGAAATTTCGATGATTGTCGCCGAATTATTTAAAAGATCATCAGCGGTAAAAGATGCTAAGGTGCTTTTTTTTGCAAGACCTACCTTGGTTGGTTTTGGTTTCACCAATGGTTTTGAGTTACAGTTACAAGATCAAAAAGGGGGAACTATTCAAGAACTAAGTGATGTGAACAACAAATTTTTGGCTGCCTTAAATAGTCGTCCAGAAATCAAGTATGCTGCAACCTCATTTTCTCCTAACTATCCGCAATACCGTATTGATTTAAATGTGGCTGCGATTAAAAAATCAGGCTTAACCGTTACTGATGTTTTAGGAACGATGCAAGGGTATTATGGTGGGGTTTATGCTTCTAACTTTAATAAATTTGGGAAACAATATCGTGTTGTCTACCAATCAGAACCGCAATTTAGAAGTGATCCTGAGTCATTAAATAAAGTTTTAGTTCGAAATAATAATGGCCAAATGGCTCCTATTTCACAATTTGTGACCTTGGTAAAAGTTTTTGGACCACAAGCTATCGATCGTTTTAACTTATTCACCTCTGTAAAAATTACTGGAGCACCTAATGAAGGATTCAGCTCTGGAGATGCCATTAAAGCAGTTGAGGAAGTAGCTAGTCAAAGTCTGCCTATTGGGTATGGCTACGAGTACTCCGGTATGACGCGTGAGGAAATTAGTGCAGGAGGACAAACCTTGTATATTTTTATGCTGTGTCTGGTATTTGTTTACTTTTTACTTGCGGCTCAATACGAGAGTTATATGCTTCCATTTGCAGTATTAATTTCATTACCAATAGGTTTAGCTGGTGCGTATATATTCGCTTTCTTATTTAATGTAAGTAACAATATTTACCTGCAAATTACCTTGATTATGCTTATTGGGTTGCTGGCCAAAAATGCCATTTTGATCGTCGAATTCTCAGTCGATTCTCGTAAAAAGGGGCTTAGTATCACCCAAGCAGCAGTGCAAGGAGCTGTCGCCCGTTTACGACCTATTTTGATGACCTCTTTTGCTTTTATCTTTGGTTTATTGCCATTGATGTTAGCGCAAGGTGCTGGTGCGGTTGGAAATAAATCTATTGGAACAGGAGCGATTGGCGGGATGTTAATAGGTACTTTACTGGGAGTTTTCGTTATTCCTGTACTTTTTATCGTTTTCCAAACCTTACAAGAAAAAATTAGTAGCAAGCCAATTCCGGTAACGATTCAAGATTCAGATGTTCCACTTTTAGAAGAAGAAAATGAAAAATAAAATATATAAAATTGCCTTATTAGTAGTAACAGCAACACTAATACAGTCTTGTTTTGTTGCCAAAGAGTACGGGCGATCAGAACTTAAAACAGCGAACTTGTACCGTAATGCAGTAGTAACATCTGATACTGCTTCTTTGGCCACTATTTCTTGGGACAAGGTGTTTACGGATCCGCTTTTGCAAAAGTACATCAGCAAAGGTTTGGAGAATAATTTGGATATCCGCATTGCCATGCAAAATCTAGTTGCAGCTGAAGCGACTATGAAGCAAGGAAAAGCAGGCTACTTCCCTACTCTAACCGCGACTTCGGATTGGACACACCAAACCATTTCTAAAAACAGCCAATCAGGTACTTTTTTAAGAAATTTAAATGTGGACCAATACCAATTATCAGGAAATTTATCTTGGGAGGCCGACATATGGGGGAAAATTCGATCGAATAAAAGAGCGGCTAATGCAGCCTTCTTGCAAACTACAGCTGCTAATCAAGCTATAAAAACTGAATTGATTGCTAGTATCGCGACGATATATTACCAATTACTATCGGTTGATGCTCAAATTAAGATAGCCGAGGAAACATTAATTAATCGAAACAAAAGTGTCGAAACCATTCTTGCTCTTAAAAAAGCGGGAAATGTAACGGAAGTAGGTGTGAAACAAACGGAAGCACAAAAATACGCTACGGAACTAATTATTGCTGATCTCAAAAACAGCACTATTATTCTCGAAAACACCTTAAGCACCTTACTAAATGACCCCACAGCTGTAATCGAACGCGCTACATTTGAATCTCAAAAATTACAGCCAGAAATTACCTTAGGAGTACCTGCTAGTTTATTGCGAAACAGACCGGATGTAATCGCTGCCGAATACAATTTAATCACCAACTTTGAAATGACCAATGTAGCCAAAAGTGGTTTTTACCCTAGCTTTAGAGTTACGGCCTCAGGCGGATTTCAAAGTATTGATTTGAAGGAATGGTTTAGTGCCAACTCTCTTTTTGCAAGTGTGATTACCGGTTTAACGCAACCCATATTTAACCAAAGACAACTGAAAACTAAATATGAAATAGCGCAAGCCAATCAAGAAAAAGCGTATTTGCAATTTGAAAAATCCTTGATTGTTGCGGGTAAAGAAGTATCCGATGCTTTGGCACAATACAATAATGAGACGTATAAAATTACGGTAAGACAAAAACAAGCCGAAGCTTTAAGTAAAGCTAGTCAATTCTCTGATGAATTACTGAACTACGGTTTAGCCAACTACTTAGAGGTTTTAACGGCAAAAGATGCCGCTTTGAATGCCGAACTAAGTTTAGCAGATAACAAATTTCAACAATACAAAGCCATTGTACAATTGTACAAAGCCCTTGGTGGCGGATGGCAATAGCTTAATTTTGTACCCAGAATTATTTAGTTAATTGTAAGTGAAAGAAGCCATTAAACAGCAATGTTTAGTGGCTTTTTTTGATAGTATCAAGCACAAAGACTTTTGGACAGAGTACCAAAAGATAATTGATAGTCACTAGATCAAACTGAGCAAATAGCCAAGACCTACTCCTCCCAAAACGATGAAAGCCGAATTCAATTTTTTAAAGTAAAAAACCACTAGCATACTGATTACAGCAATCAAAATAGTGCGCCAATCCGTTATCGTACTTGCACCCATTTGGATACAAACCGATACAATTATCGCAACCGAAGCCACATTTACCGCATCTAAAAAAGTGCTGAACGTAACCGAATTACGTATTTTTTTAACCAAAGGATTCAATAAAGCCACAAAAAAGAAAGATGGTAAAAAGATCGCTAAAGTGGACACAAGTGCGCCCGAAAGTCCGTTTATTTGATACCCAATAAAAGTAACCGATGAAAAAACAGGTCCAGGAGTAAACTGTCCCACCGCTATCGCATCGATCAGTTGTGTTCTCGTAAGTAAGCCTCGGGTGACTAATTCTGCATCTAGGAAAGCAAATAATACATAACCACTTCCATATAAAATGGCGCCTATTTTGATGAAAATCAAAAATAAATTAAAGTTGGTGATACTAACCGCTGTGGTTTTAGAAACTGAAAAAAGGGATAGTGAAAGCCAATTATTTTTTAGAAACGATTGGTCTTTATTTTGAATCGAATACAACAGCAACGCTACTAAACCTGCGCCAAAAAGCAAAATAATTTCGTTTACATTCAAAAGCGACAATAACAAAACAACTCCCGCTATAATTCCTAACAGTACAGATTTTAATGATTTTTTGGCCAAAGGATAAATTGCACCAATAATCACTGCAATAATAGCAGGCTTAATCCCATATAAAAAAGGTTGTAAACTGGGTAATTGACCGTATTCCTTATAACCGTAGGCAAAAATACCAGTAAGCAAAACCGCAGGAACAATAAAGCAAAGTCCAGCAACGATTAATCCTTTCCAACCCGCTCGCTCCTGTCCAATGTGAATTGCCATTTCGGTGCTGTTGGGTCCCGGAATCAAGTTGGTAGCGCCTAATAAATCTAGGAATTGTTGCTCATCGAGCCACTTTTTCTTAACCACCACTTCTTCTTGCATCATAGCAATATGAGCGGCTGGTCCTCCAAAACCTATTACACCCAACTTTAAAAAAAGTAAAGCCAATTCCTTTAAACGCTCTTTTTCAGTCATGCTGCTATTTCTGTTTCGAGACGCTAAAATACCTATTTTTTTAATTTAATCGGAATCCAAACCGTTTCTTCAGATGTGGGATCAGATCGCTTGTACTTCTCCCCTAGAATCTCAAAATGCGGTCGATCATCTAAGTCGTAAATAGAATTCGGTAGCCAATGTGCGTAGATTTGCTCAAAAAAAGCAGGTGCCTTACTTTCATCACCTATGAAAGTAAAAACGGCAAACAGTCCAGCGGGTATGAGCAAGGTTTCCATGTCATGCGGAATCACATCGGTATTCGCTACTGCAACTCCAACCCATTTATCAAAAGAAACCGTAGGGTCGAATTGCTCCCAATAGTCCGCACCAAATACCTGGATGGAAAACAAATCGTTTCCAATACTGTTATTGATCTCTTTGCGTCTCGGCATAAATCGTTGCCATACCGCAGCTGCATTGTACGTAGCATAGGACATTTGGGATCGCATTCCTAGGATTTGAATCGCTGGGTGAGTAACTATTTCTGGTGTCAAATTATTATATTTTTGAGGGTTGTATATTGCTTTGGTTGTATCAAAATGCAGCAACTTAATTTTACTTAGCTACAGCTTCGCGACTGGTTGCCACTAGCTGAACCTGAAAATCTAATAAATCCTTTTTCACGACAAAATAACCTCTTGAAAGCATATAACGATAGTTTGTGATAGCTTCATAAAAGATTTCCAACTCTGAATCGATGTATTTATCCGTGCTAAAATACAAATAATCTTCTTTTAGATACCCTTCAAAACTAGCTCTTATCTCCGCTGTCAGAACTTTAGCGTACGATCTACTTTCCAGCATCTCCTTTATTTCTTTTTTAACGGCTTTCTCCAGTTCATACATTTTCAAAAGCTTGGGTTTGATTTGCTCAATTGGCGTCACCACCTGCATGAATTGTGTTGCGTCCATCAGCTTATTGTGATGCTCAAAACTAATATCGAAAGATTGGTCAAAAGCAAAAAAGTTCCGGTATTTTCCAATCAAAATGGCTTCTTGATGATCCTGCTTGGCCAATAGCCTGAAATAATTAAAGATGGTAAAATCATTTTTGGCAATGCGCTCCTCTAAGGCTTCTTTTTCCTTTTTTAGCTTAGGCAAAAGAGTACTCGCTTCACTGGATTTGAATTTATGACCGTCATAATCAAAGGATTTTAGCTTAAGTAGACCGTCTGCAATGTTCTGAATAGTTTGTTCGTCATTTGAAATCGCGATGCAATCGTATACTAAATCTACTTTTTCTTTGTCAAATAACGATTCTAAAAGCGGCAGTGTATCGGTTGTTGTCACCTTTTCGGTATCAAAATAAGTGCTGTTTTTGTTATCATAATAGCCGTTATACATCGCATGAAACGATTGTTCTTGCTGCTTCTGTACAAACTCTTGTTTAAAATCAGTAATCGCAAAAGATTCAAAAGTTTGGTCATTGTCTACATGGCTAAACAATTGATTGGTAATTTTTTCTTGTATTTTTTCAAAATCTTGAAAAATGTACTTGGCTAAAGCATTATTTTCAACCTCCTTATGTATCCCCACACGATCGAGATTGGCACAACGATCCTCGACAGAAGGATGCGATGCCCACTGGTTTTCGATAACCAACTTCGATTTATTGAATTTACTCATATCTAAATAAGTCACCAGCGGTAAGTTGTTTTTGAATTGCAACTGCCCCTCTTTGGCTAAATAATCCAATACAAAAACCTGTTCCTCATAGATATTTTTACTTTTGAAGTTGTTTCCAATCTTCTCTCCATAAAACTGCAACACTTTGTTGTAAGAGGCATCAACCAAGTCCATACGCAACAGCGATTCCTGCAAGGGCGTTATTCCCGCCACATTGGCCGCTACTTCATCAGCGTGGAATTCCATTTCACGGGAAAGCGCTAAATACGCCACGTTGATGAACTCGTACATTTTTTTCAAAATCCATTGAATGCCGCTAATAATCTTAACCGAAATCATCAGAAAAATCGAAAAATAATTGCTGATGTTCGCCCATTTTTGAATCATTTTATCGAACGAATCGTTGTCGTACAACATATTGAATATGACCTGATTCACATAATACACATAACTCCCTACTTTCATGCTGCGTTGTGAGAAATGACCAAATTCATGCGCCAAAATCGCTTTGAATTCCTGCTCACTGATTCCGTTTACCAATCCCAACCCTATTTGCAGGTTTTTTTTGACTGGAAAAAACATACTCCAAAAACTAGAATCATAAAAAACACTGGCATTCACATCAGCCGATACGTATATCTTTTTCGGAAAATCAGTACCTACCTCTTGTACGATGGTTTCGATGAATCGGAATAGTTTAGGTTCGGTTTCAGCTGTAATTTCAGTTAAATGCGAGCGGTCAATTTTGTGTTTTTTAAACAAAAACTTAAAAAGAAAAGCCAATATAAAAAAGCCTAAACTTCCCAAACCTACGCCCAATGCAAGAGTAATAAAGGATGGCCGAATAGTAATCACGTAAAAAGCACCTATCAAACAAAGAATAGTAATTCCTACTGACAGCAGCAGTAACAGCACATAAACGACTAGGAAAAGGACAATTGAAAAAATGGCTTTGGTAGTCATTTTTTTAAAACTAGCAGAAACTTCGATATTCATATGCTAATGGTATAATAGGTTTTGGTTTACTTACGTATTTCTAAATCTTATCTAGTACATAAGTGAGGTTTTTAATGGGTAAAGCATTGCAAATTAATGCTTATTGCTGGATTCTCTTTTCCTTATTTCTCGCGTTTAAATACCCATAGAAAAACAGACCTACGAAAAGGAGTTTTACGAACCGATAGACCCAAATATTAGCTTCCATCCAAAACAGGCGATGGCTTGCACCGTCGTAAATCGAATTAAAGACTAATTCCGTAGCAGATAAAATGGCTAGAACCAAAAAAAAGTTTTTATTAATTTTCATGAGTAAAAAACAAAGTTAAGATACTGTTTTAACTGCCTTCGGGATAACAAACCCAACAATATTCAGCACGACACCAACAAAAGTTAGCATTCCAGCAATTAATCCCTTTCTGCCCGATTCCGGAAATTCAATTAATAAGTAGACTGCAATAAAAAGTAAAATCAAACTGAGAATGTAAATAGCGTTTTTCATTGTGGTTGGTTGTATTTGTTTTAGCTTTGGTTTTCTATTATTGGTTCAATAAAATCGTCTTCGATCTTAAAATCAGTAAATTTATAACTGTTGTCTTTTTTACCCATTGATTCTATCGACTGGAAATCGACTCCTTGAGCAGTTATGCGGTCATTGTAACTATCTACCACTCCATCATAATCGTGTAGCGCTAAATTGCCTACCTACTGTTTTACTACTTGTAAATCTAGTTCCGTTTCATCAAGATGAAAAATTATTTTGTCATTGACTTCAGTTATGATTATTTTCATGATGTTGTAGTTATCGGATTCACTTCCAACTTCGACAACAAAACTATTCTCTTTTAGTCTCCACTTCGATTTGTTAATCATAGCTGTAATCATAGAAAATAGCTTTGAATTATCAGTAGTAGTAAGATTTATTGCTGAACTTTCATTGAAATCGAAGGTTGAAGCTTTAAAACCTCGAACAATATCTTTTAAATTAGGGTTGTCAATTTTAGACAATACAGCAACTACTTTCCACTTTCCAACGATGCTTTTTTGCGTAATTGCTTGTGAAAAGGCATTTATTGAAAATAGAAGAATAGAAAGAATTAGGAAACGTTTTTTCATTAGTTTATCGAAAGATATTCTTTAAAGTTCATAATTATTGAGATTTGCTTACTATTTTATGCCTTTTTATTGTACGTAATTATTTTAAGAATCACTTCCTTAAAATCTAAAATTAAATTCTCAAAAGTGGAATCTCTTTTATTTGCATTATATTACAGCACTTAATGAAAATAATTACTTGAAATTTGAAAAATCAAGTAATTTTCTTAATATATTTAAGTCCATACATTATAATGCATCAAGCTATAATTTATATCTTTTTTTTTTTTGATATTCTCTACTAAACATTATTTTCCTTGCAAAACATTGTCAATACGGTACCTAACTAAGTTTGTATGATCAGAAACAGTGTAGATACCTATAAATTCATTTTTCAAATTAATTAGTATCTTAACAAAATCAACGGTACTTTTATGATGGTCGTTACAGGATTCACAAGATACAGAATAAAGTGTAGATTCATTATCTACCTTCTTAACTTCATTGATTATATAAATAATTACTACATTACCTCTTTTCTCACTTATACGTGAGAGACTTTTATCAATTTCAAAAAATGTTTTATCTACTCCATTACGGAAATAAAAATCATATTCTTTTTTTTCATTATCCCAATTTCCAATTTCAAAATAATTTGAGGATAATCTAGTTTGAGAATACAGATTGTTAAATATTAGAAGTAAAATAATAATTAAGTAATTGATTTTCATTCCCTGTTTAATATTGGATGTTAAAATTGTTTTTTGGCATTATATATTTTTTTTCTTAAAATTAGTTAACCAATGCGAATGATCATTAATATAATTACTAACAAAATGATATCATTTTTTTTTGTTAAAGCTTATGATATTTCATATTATAAAAGGATCAAATATGGTCGGAATAATACTCATTCTAATTTTTTATAAAATTATTTTATAGATTAAATTTTTTATATGGTAAACAAATGATCCTTATTATCGTTTTGCTTTTTATGTGACAAGTAAAATTTTAATCTCTAAATAATATAATGGTTAACAGACACATTAATTTTTTATTAAATTTCACTATTACCTTTTCAAAATTCATAGGTAGAGCTCAATAATTTTTTTACTATTCAATCATGTCTCAAAAGCTATTTTATACTTTTTTATCATTCATCATAAAATCTTTTTACTTCATAAACTGGTACACCAAAGCTAAATCCTTGACTGTCGTTTAATTTTGCAAAATTAACACCAACTAAATTACCCCATTGGTCAATAATAGGACTGCCACTAGATCCTTCAAGAGTTGGAATAGTATATAAAATTCTCTCACCGTCACTTTCTTGACTTATCTTACCACTTGTAAATTGCGACTTAATTCCTTGTTTAGTTTTAGCCAAAGAAAATCCCCTATTAAAACCTATCATAAAAACATCTGCATTCACTTTAACTGGATTTTTAATATTTCTTTCTTTATTATCCCTTGGGTTTTCTATAATGTTTGGGTTATTATCTTCAAAATTAAAAATATCCGTTGGCATAATATTGAATAATTTATTTTTAGTTTGGACTAAAGCTAAATCAACATTTTCATCCTTAGACTCTTTTATTACAACACACTCTTGCAAATCTTCCCAATTTTCGACAAACGTATTATCATATGCAATACCAATATTAACTGATACTAATTGTATTCTTGCATCGTTGTAATTGAAACTTTCTAGATATTCTGTGAATTCTGAAATTACTGCTTGTGAAGAAGTTAATTCATTATATTTTTCCTTCAAATTTTCTTTTTCATAGTCTTCCAAATAACTAGAGTTTTCTACATAATAACTTTTAAGAGATTCTAATGAGTCATTGTAAATATTTTTTTTCTCTAATAAAATTGTTACCTTATCATTAATAAATGTATACAATTCGACTTTATAATTATCATCTTTAGGATTGATAACATGCCTATTTGTTATTATTTCTCCATCAAGAGAAACTATAAATCCAGTTCCAGTTGAAACAGTTAAGTTTTTAAGTACTTCATCTTCTGAGGTAAAAATTTTCCCTTCAGAAGATGGAGAATAATAGAAAGTATTATTTTCAGATTGAATTCTATAGTAATATTGATGTGCTATTAAAACTACTGCTGATTTATGCTTTTCAAAAAGATTTTCTGGCGATATTGGATCTATTTTCCTCACACAACCACTTAAAACTAAAATTGTGACACAAAGTAATATTCTTTTCATTCTGACTTTTTTAATTAAACTAGTATAATTCTAGAAGTAATTTTATATCCATAACCACAAGAGGTGTTAATTAATACGATGAACTTGAATTGGTTAAAATTAATCAAAACCCAAAACTTCTTTAGTTTTACTAAAAAGTACTTAAGAAAATTCATTTTAATACTCAACTGTTAAAGCATTATATAAAATACTGAACTTTTTTTTCCAAATAGTAACTTATTTTATTTCTTACTTTTTGAATATGCCCATATTAATATAATAATCCAACCTATAAAAGTCCATCCAAAAAATATATTAAAAAGTAAGATCATAAAAAAATCTTTATGTTTCCTTACTAAAAATGCTGGCAAAAAATACAATATACCTATCACAACTAAAATCAAACCCTCCATTAGACCAATGCTTCCCATTTCAAAAATTTATTTATTATTTATATTTGACACATTACTATACAATTCATTTTAATGATAGAAGGGATTATCAGCGTCTAAATCCCTTAAGCTTTCAACGGGTTTCCAACTAAAATAAAATTTCTTGTGAAACGTAAACATGAATTAGCCTCAAAATTTGCTATCTCAAAGATATTATAAGAAATATGAATATTTTCCATCAACATCAGCAATAAAATATGAACCGTCAGACAGGAATTTAAGCCTAAAAACGTTTAATTTAGTTTCATTTAATTTTTCTTTTAAATTTGATGGAACTTCTCCTAAAAACTTATATCCTTTTGCATAAACTGCAACAAGTCCAGTATTGGTCAAATGAGCCGCCCATATTTCTCCATAAATTTTTTCTCCTAATTTCAACCACTCCATTAATTTTTGACTTGATGCAGTATATTTATCTTTACTTATCATAATCCAGTCGCCATTATCATTAAATGTAATAGAGTGTATCACTTCACCTTCATTATTCCATTTCCCAATTTTATTGTCTAATGAAGTTGTTAAACCATATGAACTAATTCCATTATTTCCCCAAAGTATCAGCCAACTTCCTTTTTCAGTCAAGACTATATCATCAATTAATTTGTTACCACTATTTAATTGCGATAATTTATCAGTTAAAGAAATAGGAGAGCCTGCAGATGCCCAAGCATTTTTCCCTTTTAATGCAATGTCACCACCAGTCAAGGTCATAGCAACATTTTTACACTGACCCCATTCTCTAATCTTGTCTTTTAGAAATTTTCGTCCTTGTCCAAACGTTGTTAATGATGTAGTTAATACAAAAATTAGAAAAATTTTTTTCATTGTCGTATTTTTTTAAATTTATTTATAACTCCTTGAAGTCATCAAGTCTCTAATACGTTTCCCCACCAAAAACAAAAATCCACAACAAGATAAGAGCATCTGCTTCTATTGTTATGGATTAATTTGTTTTTTTTGTGGTTGTCAAATATAAGATTTATTTGATTAAAGCCTAAATTAGTTGTTTCTTTTTCAAAGATAATTCCTTACAGCAGGATTGCCTTACGGTTTCCCGTAATGGTAGTCTTTTTTTTGGTCAAGGGAAATTATTGCATCTTGATGAACTACTAATTGTCATTGGAATTTTGGGTCTCGCGTGAGGGACGGAAACGGAAAGCCCACAGTGACGCTTTTAGGGCGGAGCGAAAGCAGTTGTAAAAACTGTCCACTACGAGAACAATGCTGCGGTAAAGTCACAAAATACAAAAAGATAGATGACAGCATCCATAAAGAGCATTACGACCGAATGCACCAAAAGCTCAATCAAAACCCAGCATACACCATAAAGATGGTCAGAGTGCGCAGCAAAACCGTAGACCCTGTCATAGGAACACTAATCAACTTTACCAACATGAAGCGCGTCAATACCCGAGGAATAAAAAATGCAAACAAACACGTTTTAATGGCATCATTGACCTATAATTTGAAGAAATACTTACGCTTTGTTGTCAAAAAACCAACACTTGAACTCCAGAGAATGAAACTAAAAGTAAGCAAAGCAGCAATCTTATGTAAAACCTATTTATATGAACCAATAACAAGGTTTTTAGACTGTCTTATTTTTATAAATAATTATAAAACCAAAAAAAATAACCTTCTTTAAATCGCTTTAAAAAAGGTTGTTTTCTTATGATTGCTGTGGGAACTCATTTTTTGTAGCCGTTGTGCAACGGCTACGGCTGTTAGCTGTAGGTTTTTTATTTTCTGTTTATTTTCATTGCAAGTTGAAAGATGAGTTTGTCAAATTCAACAGAAGAAGCTTCTATTTTTGAAATCTTCTCAAGGCGCAATATTGCTATTCCATCTTTGGTAGCTTGATTTGTCTTTGGATTAGCATTTCTAGGTGTATCGGTAAATAATTCCCAGATATCAGAAATTTTTTGTTTAATTTTAATTGAAGTTTCGTCTTTAACCTCAATTAAATTACTTTCTTCAGCAATAGTTAAAATTGAATTTATTTTTGTTCTTAAAGTTTTAAAACAAGAATTTGTTATTGGTGTTTCAAAGTCAGGACTTTCAATTAGTTTATCTATTTTACCAATAAATTCAGTTTGAAATTCCTTGAGGTAATTTATTAAAAGTTCTTTTTCAGTTTTCTCTAAATCATTTTGTTTGGCTAAATTTTTTGTTATGTAAATTGCCAAAAAAATATTGATAAGTATTGAGAAAATTTCTAAAGGGTTAATTTCAAAACTAACATCGCTTTCGATGTGTAATATTGAATATTTTTTGATAATAATGTTTAGACAAACCCCTATTAATATACCTGTAATAACAGATAATATTAATTTATAATTTTTCAGCATCTTTTATATATTGTATAATATCTTCAATTAAATAATCTTCTTCTTCTGAAATAAATTGTAGTTTTTCTAACACTATTTTTTTTCCATAAGTTCTTGTTAAACCTCCAAATACTTCTTCCAACCAAGAAGTACCATATCCAATTGTTCCATCAAGATTGACAATTAAATGATTTTCTGAATCAATTATTTCCTTAAATACAGGTTCTAAAAAACATTCTCTAAATTCTTCACCTGAATGTGCTTTTTTACCTTCGTCCTTATATCTAGAGCCTGGGGTAATTGAAAAGTCTTTTATGTAAATTATTCGATTATCCATTTTGTATTTATATTATTATAATTCAGTTCCCAAGAAACAAATGTACCACTAAATTCAGAGTTAAGTTTATAGTATTGATTATCTGATACATTTGCAAATATGTTATTGCTTACTATTTGTAAATTACTAATTTGATTTCTTCCTAACACTTCTTTTATTCCAGGTAAACCTTTACCTCTAAAATGTTGCCCCGTTACTGTTAAATGCATTTGACCATCAAGTAATAATTTAAATATTTCATCATTTCCTCCGTGAATAAGATTATTTTTAATTTTTTCCATCCAACCAAACCATTTGTTCGTTGATGGCTTATTTTTCAAACTTTCAAAAATACCGATGCCATAATCAATAAATATGAATGACACTTTCTTGTTAATTTTATCGTGATTTACAGAAAGCCACCAATGCTTTTCGCCTTTCTTATTTACGTCAGCGTGATTGTTAGTGTTTTGCATTAATTCTAGTAATGTTCTTTGGAGTCCTTTGCAAGTTCTATTCTCTCCCCAAATAGTTCTTGTAGCTTCTTGCATTACAACCAATCCTAATTCAGAATTAACTTCTTTATTTGCTCGCGTAAATATTTGATTCTCCTTTCCTATGGCATATTCAATTTTATCTCCAATAGGTTTATGTAAATATTCAAAAAAATCCGAGTTTATTAATAATTGGGCTAAACCTCTATTTTTTGGAAAATTACCGTTAAACTTTATATTTCTTGCTTTAAATGAAAACATTACAGATACGAGGATTGTAATTGCAGAATAATCAATGTATGTAATGTCTTTTATATTAATGAAAACATTTTGCTTGTTTAGATATAATTTTTCAAGTTTATTTATGAATTTTATTGCTTCTTCTGGTTTCTCTATAAAAGAAAAATATTTTGGTGCAGTAACTTTACTATAATTACTAATAATTCTTTCTTCTTCTAATTGAAGCTTATTTTTATTCAATTCGCTAATTCTTTTTTTTCTCTTTTTATTTTTAAAGAGTAGATTTCTGCGAAGTCTATTATCTGCTCTTTTTTTATTTTGTTTCTTAAAAAGTTGTGTTGTATATATTTTTTTCAATTTATTATTTTGGTTGTTGAATTCTTCTTATTTTTTTTTGAACTTACCGCTAACTTGCAAATTACATCAACAAGCCTAGCATTTTCTTCATCTCCCCACCAAAAACAAAAATCCACAACAAGATAAAAGCTTATGCTCCTATTGTTATGGATTAATTTGTTTTTTGTGGTTGTCAAATATAAGATTTATTTGATTAAAGCCTAAATTAGTTGTTTCTTTTTCAAAGATAATTACCTACAATAGGATTGCCTTACGGTTTCCCGTAATAGTCGCCTTTTTTTGGTCAATAGAATGTATTGCGTCTTGATGATCTACTACTCGTGATTGGAATTTTGGGCCTCGCGTGAGGGACGGAAACGGAAAGCCCACAGTGACGCTTTTAGGGCGGAGCGAGGACTTGCAGTGGACTGCCCGACCGTAGCTCAAGCGGAGGGCACGCCCAAAGAACGATTTGGAGGATGCTTCGGCTTTGGATTCCTGCCCTACTTACCCTTTAATTCTATAAAATTTTATAAAAATATTAATACGGCAACGTTCTAAAAAAATGTACTTTGGCACAATAAATAAATACTTTTGAACGCTTTTTACCGATACATATGGACAAAATAAAAATACTTTGGGTTGATGATGAAATTGATTACCTAAAACCGCACATTATTTTTCTGGAGAAAAAAAATTATAGTGTAACGACTTGCAATAACGGGCGCGATGCCGTGGACTTATTTGAGAATGAAAACTTTGATGTGGTATTCTTAGATGAGAATATGCCGGGTATGAGCGGACTGGAAACGCTGCAGGAAATGAAGGAGAAAAAGAGTGCGATTCCTATGATTATGATCACCAAAAGTGAGGAAGAGTACATTATGGAGGAAGCGATTGGTTCTAAAATTGCCGATTACTTGATTAAGCCCGTGAATCCAAACCAGATTTTGTTGAGCTTGAAAAAGAACTTGGATCACTCGCGACTGATTTCGGAAAAAACAACGCTCGACTACCAAAAGGAGTTCCGTAAAATTGCCATGGAAATGGGTATGGTGAACAGCTACGAGGACTGGGTGGAATTGTACAAGAAATTGATTTTTTGGGAATTGCAGCTGGAGAATATCACCGATCAAGCGATGATCGAGATCTTGGAATCGCAAAAAGTAGAAGCCAACTCACAGTTCGGGAAATTCATTGAACGCAATTATGAGGACTGGTTTGAGCCTAAGGCCGATAAACCGGTGCTTTCGCATAACTTATTCAAAGAATTAGTTTTGCCTGAAATAAAGAAAAATGACAAACCTATTTTGTTTGTCGTGATTGATAACCTGCGTTACGACCAATGGAAAGTTTTTGAAAGTGTTGTAAATGATTATTACAAACTAGAGCGAGAGTTATCCTATTACTCTATCCTACCAACGGCGACACAGTATGCTAGAAATGCGATTTTCTCGGGTTTATTGCCTGTGGAGATGGAAAAGCAGTTTCCGCAATATTGGAAAAATGATCCTGAGGAAGGTGGTAAAAACTTGTATGAAGCCGAATTTTTGACGGCACAACTGAAGCGTTTGGGTCTGAACCTGAAGGAAGATTACTTTAAGATTACCAATATGGAATCCGGTAAAAAGCTGGCCGAAAACTTTAAGGGTTTAAAAGGCAATGATTTGGTTACGATCGTGTACAACTTTGTTGATATGCTTTCGCACGCCAAAACAGAGATGGATGTAGTAAAAGAATTAGCTGCCGATGATAAGGCGTATCGTTCCTTGACGCTCAGCTGGTTTAAGAATTCGCCTTTGTTAGAAATTATTCAGCAAGCCCAAAAACTAGGGTTCAAATTGATTTTAACTACGGATCACGGAACGATCAATGTTAAAAATCCGTCGAAGGTGGTGGGTGATAAAAACACAAGTTTGAACTTGCGTTACAAAACCGGCCGTAGCCTTACCTATGAGTATAAAGATGTGTATGCGGTGAAAGATCCAAAAAAAATAGGGTTGCCTAGTATAAATATGAGTAGTTCTTATATTTTTGCAAAAAATGATTTGTTTTTGGCCTACGTGAACAACTACAATCATTATGTGAGTTATTACAAAAATACCTATCAGCATGGCGGAATTTCGTTAGAAGAAATGATTATTCCGGCTTTGGTATTCAATCCAAAATAGTATCGAACGCTGGTTGCTTGCTATTGTAAGGAACTAGCGTTGTATTAAAATTAATGAAGAAAAATGAGCATGGAAATTATTTATGAATTAGAAGATATCGCATCAGTAGCGGAAATTGTGGTGGCTCAAAATCCTAGAAAAGTGATTCTTTTTTACGGCGAAATGGGTGCTGGAAAAACTACTTTTATCAAACAATTGTGTAAAACATTAGGCGTTACCGAAGCGACTAGTAGCCCAACCTTTTCTTTAGTTAATGAATACCAAACAACTGCAAATGAAATCGTTTACCATTTTGATTTTTATAGATTAAAAGCCGAAACTGAAGCACTCGATATGGGAGTCGATGATTATTTATACTCTGGAAATTGGTGCTTTATCGAATGGGCAGAACAGATTCCGAATTTGATTCCCGAGGAACATTCGGTTATCCGAATCAAGGAGCAAGCCGATGGAAAACGAGTTTTAGAATTAAGTTAAGAAGATGAAAAACACGATTGAAGCGGTACAAATCATTCCGTTTAGTACGGAATTAAAGGACTATATCAAGATTTTAAACGTGGAGTGGTTACAAAAGTATTTTCGTATTGAAGATCGAGACGAAATTGTACTTTCCAATCCGCAAGAAGAAATCATCGATAAAGGCGGTTTGATTTTTTACGCTACGTACAAAGACGAAATAGTAGGAACGGTTTCTTTATTAAAAGTCAGCGACATGGTTTATGAAATTAGTAAAATGGCAGTCACATCTCCTGTTCAGGGTTTAGGAATTGGTAAAATCCTTCTAGAGCATTGCTTTATTGTGGCCAAAGAAATAAATGCGAGTTCCCTTATTTTATATTCTAACAGAAGCCTAAAATCAGCCATTCATTTGTATCACAAGTACGGTTTTGTCGAAATACCTTTAGAAGCTGGCGTTTATGAACGCGCCGACATCAAAATGGAGAAAGTTTTACAGTAGCTCCTTTTTCGTTCTTTTTAAGGAAGTACTCTCACGGTATTTTGATCTTTTTTATGTAATTTTACCTCTTAAATAGCACAATAGCAATGTCAATGTCATTTACACCGTTTACAAAACAGCAACTGATGCCTCAAGAAGAAAAACTAGAGGTAGGAAAACATAGAAGCGAGCTTTTTATTGGTTTACCCAAAGAGACGAGCCATCAAGAACGCCGAATTTGTTTAACGCCTGATGCTGTGAACTCTTTAACCTGTCACGGACACCGCGTGATGATCGAAAGCGGTGCTGGTGAAAGCTCAAGCTATTCGGATAAAGAATACAGTGATGCTGGTGCAGAAGTGACCAAAGACACCAAAAAAGTATTCGGCTGTCCGATGATTCTAAAAGTAGAGCCACCAACGCTCGAAGAAATTGAGATGATGAACAGCCAGTCGATTCTGATTTCGGCTATTCAACTTAAAACCAAACAGAAAAGCTATTTTGAAGCCTTAACCAAGAAAAAAATTACGGCTTTAGCATTTGAATATATAAAAGACGAAGGCGGAACCTATCCTGCTGTAAAATCGTTGAGCGAAATCGCAGGAACAGCCTCGATATTAATCGCTGCCGAATTAATGATTACAACCGAATTTGGAAAAGGATTGCTTTTTGGGAACATTACAGGCGTTCCTCCTACCGAAGTGGTGATTTTAGGTGCGGGAACTGTAGGAGAATTTGCAGCCAAAACCGCAATAGGATTGGGTGCCAATGTAAAAGTATTTGACAACTCAATCACCAAACTTCGAAGATTACAGAATAATTTAAACCAACGCATTTTTACGTCTACCATTCAGCCGAAAACATTGTTAAAGGCGCTGCGACGTTGTGATGTAGCCATTGGCGCCATGCGTGGTAAGGAACGTACACCTGTTGTGGTTACAGAAACCATGGTCGAGCACATGAAAAAAGGTGCCGTAATCGTTGATGTAAGTATTGATACTGGCGGTTGTTTTGAAACTTCGGAAGTGACTTCGCACGAGAAACCAACTTTTATCAAAAGTAACGTTTTGCATTACTGCGTTCCCAATATTCCGTCTCGCTATTCTAAGACTGCCTCGTTGTCGATTAGTAATATCATAACCCCATATTTAATTCAAATTGCTGATGATGGAGGTATCGAAAGTGCGATTCGCTGTGACAAAGGACTTAAATGTGGCGTTTACTTGTACCACGGAATCCTAACTAATAAGGCCATTGGAGACTGGTTTGATTTACCCAATAACGACATCAATTTAATTGTGTTTTAAATAATCTTTCCGCTACCTTTGCAAAAAAAATAGTCATGAAGTTTGTACATCGTTTTGCCTACTACCTAGTGGGTTTAGTTATAGGTTGTTTTTTTGTAGCACTTGTTTTTAGCGGGAAAGATACGCGTTGCAGTTACTTTCCTAATTCACGCGTTTTGAATGACCTTCGCAATAAACCTTTTGAATATTCTAAAAAAGCAACGGCAGTGTTGGCCGAGCCTTGGATAGACCAAACCGATATTAAAAACTCTTTGACATTTGGTGATGTGGATTTTGATAAAAGTGACACCGAATTTGGGAAAAACGCCAAATTATACATTATTGAAGGCAAGACAGCTAAAAATGTAGACATCATTCTAACGGTCGAAAACCGACCAAGCAAAGCTATTCTAGTAGATATTACTCGAAAATAATTTCACTTTATTGCTGAAATCGAAAAACCACTTTTGTTAGTAAAACGAAAGTGGTTTTTTTTATCAATTCGTGGTAGCTTCTACCCCTATTATTAAATCCTCAAATATTATATCGGACTGCTTCACCTTTGACGATTACTTCAAAGATTGATGCTTGGTGCAGTTTTAAAAATAGTACCATTTTAAATTCACCTAATACAAAGACCAATCAATAGGTTTTTTGTTGATGGATTCCAAATACGCATTTGCCTTACTAAAATGCTTATTCCCAAACCATTTTCCTTGATTAGCGCTCAGTGGCGACGGATGTCCTGATTCTAAAACGAAATGCTTGGTTCTATCAATTTTGCTTCCTTTTTTATGTGCAAAAGCGCCCCATAACATAAAAACAATGCCTTCTTTTTGAGTCGAAATTTCTTGAATGACCGCATCGGTGAAGATATTCCATTTTAAATGTTTGTGACTATTCGCTTGGTCTTTTCGAACAGTTAACCCTGCATTTAAAAGTAATACGCCTTGTTTAGCCCATTTTTCTAAATTGCCCGATGTTGGCATAAATAATTGCTCCAAATCATCATTTAGTTCTCTAAAAATGTTTCGTAACGAAGGTGGGATTTTCACACCGTCGTTTACTGAGAATGCTAAACCATTCGCTTCACCCTCGCCATGATAAGGATCTTGCCCTATAATGACCAATTTTAAATCAGCAAGCTGACAATAGTCAAAAGCAGCCAAGATTAAATCCTTAGGCGGAAAGCATTTTGTGTTTTGGTATTCCGCTTTCAATTGAACTTTTAATTCTTGAAAATAGGGTTTTTCCAGTTCCTTAGAAAGTAGTGCTTCCCATTGCGGTGGTAGTTGTAATTGCATTATTTTTTAGGCTTAAGAACACAAAGATACACAGAGATTTTAATCTGGATTTAGAATCATAGATTTTTTCTATTGCGGTGCCAATAAACATTAGTTAAACTTGCTACTAATATATAAAAGAGTCTACACTATTAACTATTTTTGTAGCAAAGAAGCAACTCATCCTAATGATATCTATAACAGAAAAAACTTTACAAGATTTACAATTCCCAACGGTTCTTGAAACGATTTCAAGTATTTGTAATACCGAAATTGGTAAAGAGAAAGCCCTTAATATTACTCCCTTTAAAGACAAAGAAAGTTTGATGCAAGCCTTGATGCAAACATCAGAGTACGTTTCGTCTTTTCAAAATAACAATGCTATTCCGAATCACGGATTTGACGCTATCAACCATGAAATTAAGTTTCTTGCCATTGAGGACAGTTTTCTTGAAGTTGGAAGTTTTAGAAAAATAGCCACTCTGGCCTCTACCGTTAACTTTTTGTTGAATTTCTTGCGCAAATTTGATGATTATTATCCCAATATCAATGCTCGTGCCGCTCGAGTAGAATTGACCAAAGATATCGTTCACATGATTGATGATGTGGTCGATAAATATGGCGAAATAAAGGATAACGCTTCTCCAGTGCTTTTGGACACGAGACGCAGTATGAATAGCGTTCGAGGTAAGGTGAATCAAAGTTTTGGTGTCGCTATGTCACATTACAATGGCTTAGGGTACTTAGATGACATTAAAGAAAGTTTTGTTCAAAACCGCCGTGTACTTGCTGTTTTAGCGATGTACCGCCGTAAAGTAAAGGGAAGTATTTTAGGAAGTTCCAAAACAGGCAGTATCGCTTATGTAGAACCCGAAATGACCTTGCAATACTCAAGAGAATTGAGTAATTTAGAATACGAAGAAAAAGAGGAAATCACGCGCATCTTAAAACAGTTGTCGAATTCTATTCGGCCATATTTACCATTGCTGATTGAATACCAAGAATTCCTCAGTGATATTGATGTCGTTGCGGCTAAAGCCAAATATGCGAACAAAATCAACGGGATCTTACCGACGATCACTGATCAGCGTCGCATGTATTTTAGAGATGCCTACCACCCTATTTTGTTTTTAAACAATAAACAGAAGAACGAAATCACGCATCCGCAAACAATCGAATTAGGACAGGAAAACCGCATTATTGTAATCTCTGGACCCAATGCCGGTGGTAAAACCATCTCGTTGAAAACAGTTGGATTACTCCAATTAATGCTACAATCCGGTATGTTGATTCCGGTACACGAACGTTCAGAGACCTTTTTATTTGACAGAATACTTACAGATATTGGTGACAACCAATCTATTGAAAATCATTTAAGTACCTACAGTTACCGCTTAAAGAACATGAACTACTTCTTGAAGAAATGCAATAGTAAAACTATGTTCTTAATTGATGAATTTGGTACAGGTTCCGATCCCGAATTAGGAGGTGCTTTAGCCGAAATTTTCTTGGAAGAGTTTTACCATCGAGAAGCTTTTGGAATAATCACCACACACTACTCCAACTTAAAGATTTTAGCAAATGAATTGCCTTTTGCGACCAATGCCAATATGATGTTCGATGAGAAATCATTAGAACCGATGTACAAACTAGCATTAGGACAAGCCGGAAGTTCATTTACCTTTGAAGTAGCGCTTAAAAACGGAATTCCGTTTAGTCTTATCAATCGTGCTAAGAAAAAGATTGAAGTGGGGAAAGTTCGTTTTGACAAGACTATTGCTACGCTTCAAAAAGAACGTTCTAAGCTTGAAAAAACATCTCAAACTCTTAAAGAAGAAGAGACGAAAGCACGTGAAGAAGGTAAAAAAATGGAAACCATCAATGTCAAGATAAAGCAAAAGCTAGAAAGTTACCAAGAGCTTTATGATAGTAATCAAAAGACGATTTACATCGGTCAAAAAATCGAAGATATTGCGGAGAAATATTTCAATAATAAAAACAAAAAAGAGCTCCTAGGTGAATTTTTGAAAATTATCGAAATCGAGAATTCGAAACGTAAAAAAGCTACAGCAAAAGAGACCAAGGCAATCGCTATAAAAAAGAAGGAAGTTATCGAAGAAGCAACTCTTGTTGTAGAAGAAATTCGCAAGGAAAAGAAAGAGAAAAAATTAAAGGTCGTAGTTGAAAAACCCAAACCTATTTTAAAAGTCGGTGACCGCGTACGCATGTTTGACGGCCGCGCCGTAGGAACAATTGATGTAATTGAAAAGAATAAAGCAACTGTAAATTATGGTGTATTTACCTCAAAAGTAAGCTTAGAAGCTTTGGAATTTGTAGAGGCGGGTAAGAAGTAGTTAAAGTCATTTCAAGAAACAAATCGACGTTATTAAAATCATTGCGAGGTACGACGCAATCCTATTAAGTTGTTCCGTATTGATGTTTGTGTTACTACTAAGGTATGTTGCTCGTGTTAGTGCGATAGCTTTATTACTCAAAATTATTGTTAGTGTTAATTTGATTATTTCAATGCTTAAAGTTGTTGCTCGTGTTATTGTGATTGCTTCAATGCTCAAATTTGTTGCTTGTGTTAGTGCGATTGCTTCGTTCCTCGCAATGACTCGTGAAACAAAAAAACAAACACAACTAAAGTCATTGCGAGGTACGACGCAATCCTACTTAGTTGCTCAGTATTGGTGCTTGTGGAAATGCGTAATTAAGTTGCTCGTGTTGATGTGATTATTTCAATGCCCAAATGAATTGCTCCTGTTCGTGCGATTGCTTCGTTCCTCGCAATGACTCGCGAAACAAAAAAACAAACAAAACTAAAGTCATTGCGAGGTACGACGTAATCCTACATAGTTGCTCAGAATTCGTGCTTGTGGAAATGCGTAAATATTTTGCTCGTGTTGGTGTGATTATTTCAATGCCCAAATGAATTGCTCGTGTTAGTGCGATTGCTTCGTTCCTCAATATTATTGGTAGTATCCGTCCCATAGCTTTAATACTCTAATTTGTTGCTCGTGTTCGTACGATTGCTTCGTTCCTCGCAATGACCTACGAAGAAAAAAACAAACACAGCTAAAGTCATTGCGAGGTACGACGCAATCCTACTTAGTTGCTTAGTATTGGTGCTTGTGTTACTACTAAATTATGTTGCTCGTGCTAGTGGGATTCCTTCAATGTGCAAATACATTACTCGTGTTAATGCGATTGCTTCAATGTGCAAATACATTACTCGTGTTAGTGCGATTGCTTCGTTCCTCGCAATGACCAGTGAAACAAAGAAACAAACACAACTAAAGTCATTGCGAGGTACGACGCAATCCTATAATGTTGCTCAAAATTCGTGCTTGTGGTAATGCTAAATTATGTTGCTCGTGTTGGTGTGATTATTTCAATGCCCAAATGAATTGCTCCTGTTCGTGCGATTGCTTCAATGCTCAAATGAATTGCTCGTGTTCGTACGATTGCTTCGTTCCTCGCAATGACCTACGAGGAAAAAAACAAACACAGCTAAAGTCATTGCGAGGTACGACGCAATCCTACTTAGTTGCTTAGTATTGGTGCTTGTGTTACTACTAAATTATGTTGCTCGTGCTAGTGGGATTCCTTCAATGTGCAAATACATTACTCGTGTTAATGCGATTGCTTCGTTCCTCGCAATGACCTGCGAAACAAAAAAAATCATAACTTTAGACAATTGTTTCTATAACATAAGACTCAAAGTATGAAGCCAGGATTCATTTACATCATTACAAATAAGTATCAAACGGTAGTTTACACTGGAGTGACTTCAAATCTTTCTCGTAGAATTTTAGAACACAAAGAAAAAAGAAATCCAAATTCGTTCTCTGCTCGATACAGTTTGAATATTCTAGTTTATTATGAGCAGTTTCAATGGATTGGTGATGCTATCGCAAGAGAAAAACAAATTAAAGCCGGTTCAAGAGAGGCTAAAAATAATTTAATACGCTCGATAAACCCTAGTTGGAATGATTTGTATGATGATATTAAAGATATCATGACTGTTTAAAAGTCATTGCGAGGTACGACGCAATCCTATTATATTGCTCAGAATTCTTGCTTGTGTTACTACTAAATTATGTTGCTCGAGTTCGTGCGATTCTTTCATAGCTCAATATTACTGCTCGTGTTAGTGCGATTGCTTCAATACCCAAAATGTATTGCTCGTACTAGTGAGATTGCTTCAAGGATCAATTTTACTGCTCGTGTTAGTGCGATTGCTTCAAGGATCAATTTTACTGCTCGTGTTAGTGGGATTGCTTTAAGGATCAATTTTGCTGCTCGTGTTAGTGCGATTGCTTCGTACCTCGCAATGACTCGTGAAACAAAAAAACAAACACAACTAAAGTCATTGCGAGGCACGACGCAATCCTACTTAGTTGCTTAGTATTGGTGCTTGTGTTACTACTAAATTATGTTGCTCGTGCTAGTGGGATTCCTTCAATGTGCAAATACATTACTCGTGTTAGTGCGATTGCTTCAATGCAAAAAATAATTGCTCGTGTTCGTGTGATTGCTTCGTTCCTCGCAATGACATGCTAAACAAAACAAACAGCACAACTAAAGTCATTGCGAGGTACGACGCAATCCTATTATGTTGCTCAGTATTGGTGCTTGTGCTACTATTTAATTTAGTTGCTCGTGTTAGTGCGATTGCTTCTTTCATCAATATTGTAGCTCGTGTTCGTGCGATTGCTTCGTTCCTCGCAATGATATGGTAAACAAAAAAACAAACACAACTAAAGTTATTGCTAGGTACGACGCAATCCTACTAGGTTGCTCAGTATTGGTTTTGTGGTAATACTTAATTTGGTTGCTTGTGTTAGTGCTAGTGCTTTAAGGCTCAAAGTTATTACTCATGTTAGTCAGATTACCTCATTACCCAAACGAATTGCTCGTGTTGATGCGATTGCTTCGTTCCTCGCAATGACCTGTTAAACTAAAAAATAAACACAATTAAACTCATTGCGGGGTACGACGCAATCCTACTAGGTTGCTCAGCATTACTGCTTGTGCTAAAAGATATTTACTTATTTTTGTTGCTTGTACTTCTGCTATTGCTTCATTGCTCATAATGACAAAGTAACTCTATGAATGACAAACTAAAATGAAATAAAAAGAAGACCAAAACTAAATTAACATGCTAAACCTTCCTCCAAATAAAAAAATAATACTCTTTGATGGTGTTTGTAACTTATGCAATCAAGCCGTACAGTTTATTATTGAAAGAGATAAAAAAGATGTTTTTAGGTTTGTAGCTTTGCAATCCGACTTGGGTGTGGAAATTTGTAACTACATCGGTGTTGATCCTACCAAAATGGATAGTATTATTTTATATGAGCCTGGGAAAGCGTATTATTACAAATCAGAAGCTGCTTTGAGAATAGCTTCAGATTTAGGGTTTATGTATTCCTTAGCAGCTGTTTTCCGAATTTTTCCTGAAACGCTACGTAATACTATCTATGATTACATTGCTAAGAACAGGTACCGTTGGTTTGGAAAGAAAGAAAACTGTATGATTCCTACACCTGATTTAAAAGCCAAATTTCTTGAAAATTAAAGTTATTCGTTTTTTGCCCCTGATTGCAACGGCAGCCACGGTAAAGGAAAGGTGTTTTTTACGGGATTTGTAGAGCGACCAGCGGAAGCTCCTGCAAAGACCTAGTAAAAAAAGCTTTGTGAGCCGCGGGTATAGTGGAAAGCAGGATTGGGCACAACTAAAAATTAAACTGGCTCCAAACACCTTTATTAAAAAATAGACTCATTTTTTGTCAGGATTGTAAAGTATTACCGACTGTTCTTATATAATTTAAAAACAGTAGTCTATGAAAGTTATCAAACTTGCCGCCGCCTTTATAATTTTAGTAACATTTGGTTCTTGTGTAAGTGAGGACATTGTTGATGATGAAATTGTAGAAATTATTAGAATAAACAATTCTTTTTCAAATTTTAATGTTGGTCAAACCCTTCTTCTTGACGCCGCTTTTTTTGATAATCAAGGTGTAAAACAAAATGTGGAATTCAATTTAAGTTCTCAAAACCCTACTATTTTAGCGGTAAACAACAGCACTAAGGAAATAACTGCCGTAGCTAAAGGAGCTACTACTCTACTTGTTTCTACAACTTATGGAGGAAAGACAATTGAAAATTCGGTTGCAATTACAATAAATGAAATAGGAACCGCTCCTACCACGGCTATTGTCAAAATAGGATCTATAGTTAAGACGAGTTCGTATGTATCTGCTGGAGATTTTGAAATCACGGAAATAGTTGGAGGAATACGAATAAAATTTGCTAGTAATTACCGCGCAGACCGGTCTTTGCCTGGCTTTGCAATGTATTTGACAAATAATCCTAATGTAATTACTAATGCTTTAAAAATTGATAGTCAAGGCGATAAAGATGGCGTTGTTTATAGTGGCGCTTTTAGCATTGACGTTATGGGCGTTGGGATTAACGATTTTGGCTATTTAACACATTGGTGTGAGCCATTTAGAATTAAAGTAGGAGTTGCAGAAATTAAAAACAAATAAGACATGACTTATAAAATTATAAAACTATCATTCGTATTACTATTAGTAACTAGCTTATCTCAGGCGCAATGGAATAAAGGAAAGGGGAATGGATATTATAAACTGGCAGCAAGCTCATTAGTGGCCGATGAACATTTTACGAGTTCAAAGGAAAAAGATCCAAATATAACACGCGGAAATTTTGTAGTAAGTGCGTATGCAGAGTTTGGCTTGACTGAAAAAATTGATGCAATTGCTTATGTTCCTTTACTAGCAAGGGTTTACCAAAATAAACAAGTTTCAAGAACTACAGGAAATGTTATTAATGACGGTGAAAGCGTGAATAGTATAGGAGATATTGATTTAGGGATTCGATATGGTGTTTTGAAAAATGATTTCTTAGCTATATCAGCAACAGTAAAATTTGGACTGCCCACAGGTAAAGAATCGGGAGGGAATGACGGAAGTTTACAAACTGGAGATGGTGAATTCAATCAACTTGTTCAATTTGATTTAGGAATACCGTTTAAATTAGGTAATCAAAATGTATATGGGAAAATCTATTCGGGTTTTAACAATAGAACAAAAGGATTTTCAGACGAGTTTCATTTTGGTGGTGAAATAGGTACTAAATTCAACAATACCATCTTTTTAGCAATTAAGTCCGCTAATATTCGTTCGTTTAACAATGGCGATGCTACGGGAACTGGTCAGGGTGTATTTGCAAACAATGTTGAATTCACCAATTTAGCAGGAGAAATAGGGTATTACATTTCTAGCAAATTTGGGGTAACTTTTAATTACACTACTGTACTATCTGGAAAAATTACCTATGCTGCGCCTACCTATAGCGGTGGATTATTTTTAGATATCCAATAAGGTACAAATACCACAATTTTATATTTAAAAAGCTCATTGATTGTTTAGGCAACTTTGAGCTTTTTTCTTTTTTGATAAACTGACTATTATCATATTTTATGATTGCTTATCATAGTATTTTTGGATTATAAAATGTAAGCTATGAAAAAAGGAATACTTGTAAATTGGGATAATGGTTCGATTATAATTGTATTTGTATTTGGTTTGGTTATCGTAGGTCTAGTTACTGCAATACTACTACTTATGAAAAATGACAAAAAAAAGAAATAAAAAAGGATGTCGTGCTATAGCAGCAGACATCCTTTTAGTATAATTTGAGAAAGATAATTATCTAATTAATTTTCTGTATTTCAAACGTTTCGGTGTTAAATCTCCACCAAGGCGTTTTTTCTTGTTTTCTTCGTATTCAGAGAAACCACCTTCAAAATAATACACTTCTGAATCTCCTTCAAAAGCCAAAATATGCGTACAGATTCTGTCCAAGAACCATCTGTCGTGCGAAATCACTACGGCACAACCAGCGAAGTTTTCTAAACCTTCCTCTAATGCACGAAGTGTATTGACATCTAAATCATTGGTAGGCTCATCCAGTAACAATACATTCCCTTCTTCTTTTAAGGTCATTGCTAGGTGCAAACGGTTACGTTCTCCTCCGGAAAGGGCTGAAACTTTTTTGTTTTGCTCTCCACCACCAAAATTAAAACGAGACAAATACGCTCTTGAGTTTACTTGCTTACCGCCCATCATGATTAATTCTTGACCATCAGCAAAGTTTTCCCAAATTGACTTGTTCGGGTCAATGTTAGAGTGGGATTGATCTACGTAGGCAATTTTTACCGTCTCACCCACAGAGAATTCACCACTATCCGTTTCTTGTTCTCCCATTATCATTCTGAAAATAGTTGACTTACCAGCACCATTGGGTCCGATAATTCCAACGATTCCTGCTTGTGGCAAGGTAAAGTTTAAGTTATCGTATAATAATTTGTCTCCAAAAGCTTTGGCAACATTTTTCGCTTCGATAACATTAGTTCCTAAACGTGGTCCGTTAGGAATATAGATTTCTAGATTTTCATCTAATTGTTTTTGGTCTTCGTTCAACAACTTATCGTAGTTCTGTAAACGTGCTTTTTGTTTCGTTTGACGTCCTTTAGCCCCTTGACGAACCCAGTCCAACTCTCTTTCTAAGTTTTTACGACGTTTAGAAGCTACTTTTTCTTCTAAGGCCATACGGCTTGATTTTTGGTCCAACCAAGAAGAATAGTTTCCTTTCCATGGAATCCCCTCTCCTCTATCTAACTCTAAAATCCATCCAGCTACATTATCTAGGAAATACCTATCGTGGGTTACTGCAATTACAGTTCCTGAATATTGTGCTAAATGCTGCTCTAACCACAACACCGATTCTGCATCCAAGTGGTTGGTAGGCTCATCTAAAAGCAATACATCTGGTTGTTGCAACAATAAACGACATAAAGCGACACGACGACGCTCTCCACCAGAAAGATTTTTGATTGGTGTATCACCATCAGGAGTACGTAAGGCATCCATTGCTATCTCCAGTTTGGTGTCGATTTCCCAAGCACCTAACGCATCAATTTTATCTTGCAAAGCCGCTTGACGATCCATTAACTTGTCCATTTTGTCTGGATCAGAATAATTTTCTTCTAAACCAAACAAATCGTTAATGCTATTGTATTCCGCAAGTACTGCCATAGTCTCAGCAGCACCTTCTTGAACAATTTCTAAAACGGTTTTAGAATCATCTAAGATTGGCTCTTGCTCTAAGTAACCAACTGTGTAACCCGGTTGAAAAACAACATCTCCTTGGTAATTTTTATCTACACCAGCAATAATTTTAAGTAGTGAAGATTTACCTGATCCATTCAAACCTAAAATACCAATTTTTGCTCCGTAAAAGAAACTTAAATAAATATTTTTAAGAACCGGTTTATCCGCTCCCGTATAGGTTTTACTCAATTTTTGCATTGAGAAAATTACTTTTTTATCGTCTGACATTATATTTAATTTTAATTTTTATATTCTTTTACAATCTCCCTTTTAGTGAGCTAAAAACCCAAGCATTGGCCAAAAAGCCAACTCCTACAGCTACAAATCCCCAACCTGAAACTTCACTGTATCTAAAAGCTCCTAGACCTATTAATAACAATCCCATTAAGATCATTATAAAGGTAGCCCATCCTAAGACCGTATTTTTATTCATTCCCATGATTGTGGTATATTATTTATGTGTTGCAAATATCGTGATTTAACCGCTAATTAAAAATATGATACAGCATTTCTCGCAATAAATCCGAATTTGACATCGCATTTGCACCGACGCCTTTACTTTTTACATCAATATCTCGTAAGGAAGCTACCACCTGACTTACTTTTCGCATCGGATAATTTTTAAGGGCAAGGTCGTACTCTTTTAAAAAATAAGGATTTACTCCAATCATTGCAGCTACGTTTTTTGGGTTTTTATCCTTTAAACCGTGGTATTTTAATAATTGTACAAAGAAACCAAAAACCAAACTGGTCGTTACCACCATAGGATTGTCTTTGGGATTATTTGCGAAATTCTCAGCGATTGTATACGCTTTGAGTTGATTGCGTTCCCCTATCGCTTTACGCAATTCAAAAACATTAAAATCTTTACTAAAACCTATATTCTCCTCAATGTCTTTGGCAGAAATAGTGGCGCCTTTCGGTAATATGATTTGGAGTTTTTCAAGTTCATTATTGATTTTGCTTAAATCCGTACCTAGGAATTCAACTAACATCGCTGAAGCTTTGGGCTCAATAGCATACTTTTTACCAGATAAAACTCTTTTTATCCACTCACCCACTTGATTCTCGTATAGTTTTTTACTCTCGAAAACTAGTCCATTTTTAGCTAGTACCTTAGTTACTTTTTTACGTTTATCTAATGTTTTGTATTTGTAACAGATTACCAGAACAGTTGTAGGCATCGGATTGTCAGCATACGATTCCAACTTTTCGATGGTTCGACTTAATTCTTGCGCTTCTTTTACAATAATGACTTGTCTTTCGGCCATCATAGGATATCGTTTTGCTGATGAAACAATATCTTCGACTGTTACGTCTCTCCCGTACAAAACGGTTTGATTAAAACCTTTTTCCTCTTCAGACAGGACATTTTGCTCAATATAATCGGATAATTTATCAATATAGTACGGTTCTTCACCCATTAAAAAATAAATGGGTTTAATATTTCCGTTCTTAATATCGTTTACAATTTTGATTACTTCGTCCATTTATATCGTGTTTCAAGTTTAAAGTTGGAGGTTTCAGACTAAAGGTTCTGAAAAATTCAACTAAATACCTATTTTTGCGCTATGCAAAAGCTTAATTTTCCTTCTTATAGTTTCCGATTCAAAAATAGTGAAAATAAAGTGTCTATTTTTGATGAAATCAGGAAAAAATTCATCGTTCTTACACCAGAAGAATGGGTCAGACAACATGTAGTTTGCTTTTTAATGGACGAGAAAAAGTATCCGAAATCGTTGATAAACGTAGAAAAGGTATTGAAAGTAAACGGATTAAGTAAGCGTTATGATGCTGTAGTTTTTAATCCTGATGGTAGTATTAAAGTATTGGTAGAATGTAAAGCTCCCGAAGTAAAAATTACACAAGCCACTTTTGACCAAATTGCACGCTACAATATGACCCTTAAAGCGCAGTTTTTAATGGTAACTAATGGATTGAATCATTATTTTTGCCAAATGGACTTTGAAAATGAAGCATACGTTTTTTTGCCACAACTTCCCGATTATCAACTTTAGAATTGATTATAAATAATTTGTACATTTAAATTTCACTAGTATCTTGAAAAAAACAGCAGTAGTTATCCTAAACTGGAACGGTACAAAGTTATTGGAACAGTTTTTACCCTCAGTAGTACAATTTTCTCCCGAAGCGACTATTTATGTAGCTGACAATGCTTCTACAGACGATTCTGTTGCCTTTGTAAAAGCAAATTTTCCAACAGTTCAAATAGTTCAAAATAGCAGTAACTTTGGTTTTGCTCAAGGCTACAATGAAGCCTTACAGCATATTGAGGCCGATATTTATGCACTAGTAAATTCCGATATTGAAGTTACTGAAAATTGGTTACAGCCTATTTTACAAACTTTTGAAGCCGAGCCTAAAACAGCCATAATTCAGCCGAAATTATTAGACTTTAAAAACAAGACCTACTTTGAATATGCGGGTGCAGCTGGTGGTTTTATCGATAAATATGGTTATCCCTATTGTCGCGGTCGCGTTTTTGATACTGTTGAACAAGATTTAGGACAATATGATAACAATTGCGCTATCTCTTGGGCTTCTGGAGCCTGTTTTTTTATTCGATCATCGGTTTACCATGAATTAGGTGGTTTTGATGCAGACTTTTTTGCACATCAAGAGGAAATAGACCTTTGCTGGCGTGCTTTAAATAAAGGCTATCAAATCAAATATCAGTACAATTCTACAGTCTACCACGTGGGTGGTGCCACGCTACAACAAGGCAATCCAAAGAAAACCTTTCTGAATTTCAGGAATTCACTGTTAATGTTATCTAAGAATTTACCCAAAAACAAGTTAATCTTAGTCCTTTTTACTCGTATGCTATTGGATGGACTAGCAGGAATTCAATTTATTTTTAAAGGAAAATTTGCGCATTTAATGGCAATTTTAAAGGCGCATTACTCCTTTTATAGCTTATTATCAAGTACTTACAAAAAAAGAGGAAATTTTCAGTCGGAAACATACTATTCAACAAAAAGTATCGTTTATCAATATTATGTTAATTCTGGCAAGATATTTGTTATATGATTTTAACAGTAAATAATTATTGTATTCAACCTTTAAAAACTAACTTTGTAATTCAACTAAACATTATTTTTATGAAAAAAATCGTAATCACCTTATCACTTTTCGCACTTCTAACCTCATGTGTTAGTAAAAAGAAATATGCTGATCTAGAATCAAGAAACAAAGAAACTCAAGATCTATTAAATTCGGCTACAGTAAAATTAAATGCTTGTCTTGAAGAGAAAGCAGGACTTACGGCAAGAGTTCAAGGTTTAAAAGAGCACAATGAGACGTTGATTAACACGTCTAAAGATATGACGATTTTAACGACTAAAGGTGCTGAAAACATTGAAAAAGCATTAGAATCTATCAAAGAGAAAGATTTAAAAATTAGTAGAATGCAGGATGCCTTAACTAAAAAGGATAGTGTTACTCTAGCAGTTGTTACTAGTTTAAAAAGTGCAGTTGGTTTAAATGATCCAGACATTGAAATCAATGTTGAAAAAGGAGTGGTATTTATCTCTATTGCAGATAAATTATTATTCAAAAGCGGAAGCTACAATGTAACTGATAAAGCAAAAGGTGTTTTAGCTAAGGTTGCAAAAGTAGTTAATGACAAGCCAGACTTTGAGTGTATGGTTGAAGGTCATACAGATAGCGTTCCATACATTGGTAACAACATTTTACTTGACAACTGGGATTTAAGTGTTAAACGTTCTACGTCTATCATCCGTGTTCTTACAGATGAGCTAGGAGTAAAACCAAGTCAATTAATTGCTGCTGGTAGAAGTTCATACGTACCATTAGTATCTAATGACAACGCTGACAACAGAGCTCGTAACAGAAGAACTCGTATTGTAGTACTTCCTAAAATTGACCAATTCTACGAAATGGTTGAGAAAGAAATGAAAAAACAAGCTAAATAATTAAATTATTCTATAGCTGTAAAGCGCCTCTTAACGGAGGCGCTTTTTTTATGTATTAATTTTAGCTGGAGATAGGTAGTAAAAGAAAAAGCAGGTCTTTCGACCTGCCTTAATGTATCCTTAACTTTTCTCTAATAACCAATCAAATATAATTAAGAATAACATGCTTATATTGTAATTTGAAACATCTTATGAAATCAAAGATAAACATTTTATTATAAAAACATAATCATTAAAAAATACTAGATAATATCAATATCTCCTTTACCTTCTCTGATAATTTCAGGTTCTGCTCCTGATAAATCAATAATGGTAGAACCTACGTTATCTCCATATCCTCCATCAATAACTAAATCGACAAGATTTTGCCATTTCTCAAAAATCAACTCTGGATCGGTAGTATATTCGATTACGTCATCCTCATCACGAATGGAAGTTGAAACAATAGGATTGCCTAACTGTCTTACAATTTCTAAAACAATCTCATTATTGGGTACACGGATACCAACAGTAGTTTTCTTTTTGAATTCTTTTGGTAAATTATTGTTACCTGGTAATATAAAAGTATACGGTCCTGGTAAAGCTCTTTTTAAAATTTTAAAAGTAGCGGTGTCAATTTGCCTCACATAGTCAGACAGATTACTCAAATCATGACAAATGAATGAAAAATTAGCTTTCTCTAATTTCACGCCTTTAATCTTTGCAATACGTTCTAGTGCTTTTGAATTAGTAATATCGCAACCCAACCCATATACTGTATCGGTAGGATAAATTACCAGTCCGCCATCCTTCAAAATCTTAACGACTTTAGCAATAGCAGCTTCGTTAGGTTTGTCTTCGTATATTTTTAAAAACTGTGCCATCGTATAACGTTTTATGTTTTTTTAGTTTACTATTCCAAGTTGATTTCTTCTTCTCGAAACTGCAAACATTTTTTTTAACCTATGATATCAAGTTTAGCAAATCGCAATAATAATTTTTTGATTCCCCCAACTTCAAATTTAATTTCTGCTTTTTTGTCTGCCCCTACACCTTCTAGGTTTACAACTTGACCACGACCAAAGCGTTCATGCATTACAACATTTCCTGCTGTCAATTTATTATCAAATAAATTAGCCGTTCCTGATGCAGTAGGATTTCCACCAATAGGTTTTAATTTTCGCACGTTTAAATCGGGCTTAGGCATATTAGTTGCAGCTGGAATTGGAGGCGTCCCACTTGTTGGTTTGGCCAATCTAAGTTTGGATTTGTCCACATCACCAAAAATATCTTTATCAATCATCGGCTTAAAGCGATACGAAGACTCTGCTGGTGTTAGGTATTCTAAATACTGCGCATCTATTTCTTCTATAAATCGGGAAGGTTCACTATCCGTCAATTTTCCCCAGCGGTAGCGCGATTGCGCATAGGTCAAATACGCTTGATGCTCAGCTCTAGTCAAAGCTACATAAAACAAACGACGTTCTTCCTCCAATTCTGACCGAGTGCTCATACTCATAGCGGACGGAAATAAATCTTCTTCCATACCTACTACAAAAACATGCGGAAATTCTAATCCTTTGGCTAAATGTATCGTCATAAGCGCTACTCGATCTTCATCGCTGGTGTCCTTATCTAAATCCGTAGCAAGAGCTACATCTTCCATAAATTCGCCCAAAGCGCCTCTTGCACCGTCGATCTCTTTTTGCCCTTCGGTAAAATCTTTGATACCATTAAGCAACTCTTCAATATTTTGAATTTTAGCCATTCCCTCTGGCGTAGCATCCTTTTTTAATTCTTGTACTAATCCCGTTTTTTTAGAAACATGATCCGTGATATAAAAAGCATCTTGATTTTCATTGATGACCTGAAAACTTTGAATCATGGTAACAAAATCTTGAATTTTCTGTTTGGTACCGGAGTTCAGTTTCAAATCTATTTTATCAATATTGAGCATCACCTCAAACATGGATCTTTTATAGTGATTGGCCGCCACGACTATTTTTTCGATGGTCGTGTTACCGATTCCTCTTGCAGGGTAATTAATCACTCGCATCAAGGCTTCTTCGTCTTTCGGATTTAAAACTAAACGCAAATAGCACAATACATCCTTGATCTCTTTTCGTTGGTAAAATGAAAGTCCTCCATAAATACGATACGGAATATCTCTTTTGCGTAAAGCATCCTCCATCGAACGGGATTGCGCATTGGTACGATACAAAATAGCAAATTGACCATTAGTCATTTGGTTTTGCATTTTTTGCTCAAATATGGTACTTGCCACAAAACGTCCTTCCTCAGCATCAGTCATCGAACGATGAATTTTTATCTTAGGTCCAAATTCATTCGCTGTCCAAACTATTTTATCTAATTTGACTTTATTTTTATCGATGATCGTATTCGCTGCTTCAACAATATTTCGAGTAGAACGGTAATTCTGTTCCAATCTAAAGGTCTTTACTCCTTCATAATCTTTTTGGAAATTCAAGATGTTATTGATATTGGCTCCTCTAAATGCATAAATACTTTGCGCATCATCACCAACTACACATATATTTTGAAATTTATCTGATAAGGCACGAACAATTAAATACTGGGAATGATTCGTATCCTGGTACTCATCCACGAGTATGTATCTGAATCGGTTTTGATATTTGGCCAAAACATCAGGAAAACGCGTCAATAATTCGTTGGTTTTTAGTAACAAATCATCAAAATCCATCGCTCCTGATTTGAAGCAGCGATCTACATAATTCTGATAGATTTCACCCATTCTTGGCTTCTTAGCCATGGCATCCGTTTCCATTAAATCAGGATCGTTAAAATAGGCTTTAACAGTAATCAAACTATTTTTGAAGGAAGAGATGCGACTTAAAATTTGCTTTGGCTTATAAATATCGCGGTCTAATTGCATTTCTTTTATAATTCCCGAAATAGCCCTCAAAGAATCCTGTGAGTCATAAATCGTAAAATTCGAAGGATATCCTAATTTATCGGCTTCTGACCTAAGTATTCGAGCAAAAACAGAGTGAAATGTTCCCATCCATAAGTTTTTGGCTTCGCTAGACCCTACAATATCTGAGATACGGTTTTTCATTTCACGAGCCGCTTTATTCGTAAATGTAAGCGATAGGATATTGAATGCATCGATACCTTGGTGCATTAAATAGGCAATTCTTATGGTTAACACACGTGTTTTACCCGAGCCTGCACCAGCAATGATGATCATAGGTCCATCTTTTTGTAGAACGGGTTCGCGTTGCGCTTCGTTGAGTTGGGAAATGTATTGTTGCATGAAAATTTTCTATTTATGCAAAAATAAGAATTTAAGAGTTAATAAAGAGCCGTCTGGCAAATTTTTAAAGTGCATTTGCTACCAATTTTCAAGAGTTATAAAGAAATGTATTTAGGACCAAAAGCAGCAAATCTCCACGCTTTTTTATTTGTAAAAAACATCATAAGCAAAACGGATTAAAGTACCCACCACGACTACTAAAAAGAAAATTCTAATAAAGCCGTTTCCTTTGCTAATAGCTAATTTAGCACCTAACCATCCGCCACAAGCATTACTTGCTGCCATAGGTAATGCGATAGCCCAAAGGATTTTCCCTTTTAAAGCAAACAGGCAGATCGAACCAAAATTTGTCGCTAGATTTACCATTTTAGCATTTGCGGAAGCGTGCAAAAAGTCAAATCCCATTAAAGCAATAAAGGCTACGACAAAAAAACTACCCGTCCCAGGACCAATAAATCCGTCATAAAATCCAACTATAATACTAATCAACACTGCGTTTAATAGTAATCGCGTGGTAGATATTTCTTTTTCGACTTGCTGTCCAAAATTTTTCTTTGCATAGGTATAAATAGCTAATAGAGAGAGGATAAAAAGCAAGAGTGGTTTCATGAAATCATTACTCATATACGTTAATAAAGTAGATCCTAAAAAAGCTGACGGCATCGCCAACGCCATCATAAGAAATAACAATTTCCAATTCATTTTCACTTTTTTCATGTATTGATAAGCTGCAAACGAGGTTCCGCTAAAAGCAGGAATTTTCAAACTTCCGATAACGGTAGAAACGGGTAAATTAGGTAGTAAAATTAGACCTGTTGGTGTTTGTATTAAACCGCCACCACCTACGATGGCATCAATAAAACCTGCAGCAAAAGCAGCTACACAAAGCAAAACAATTATATATGTTTCCATTTTAAAGTAAAATAATTTCAAGAAATTTGGCAGAATCGTGAATTTTCAACATTCCGCACTACTTCGGTAAAAATACTATTCTATTTATTTATTCAATCAAAATTAGGCTTGAAATAAAAGCAAAAAGTATATTTTTGTTTTTCAAAATTTATAAAGATGAACACTACACTTTTTGTTGAAATTCTTGCCTACACTTTACCAGCCGTAATTACAGGTTTAATTGCTTATTCCCTTTTTAACTCGTATTTTAAAGACCAACAAAACATGCGTCGCTGGTTGATCCAAAAAGACAATCAAAAAACGGCACTTCCGCTTCGATTACAGGCCTACGAACGCTTAACTCTGTTGATGGAGCGTATTAATCCTTCGCAATTAGTAAGCCGTGTTAATCCAGTATCGAATGACAAATATGATTATCAAAATTTTATAATTGCTCAAATTGAACAGGAGATGGAGCATAACCTCACTCAGCAAATTTATGTTACTGAGCAATGCTGGGCCATTGTTTTAACTGCTAAAAATGCAACAATTCAAATGATTCGCTTGGCTGCAAAAAATGAGAAGGTTACTGATGCCAATAGTTTACGAGAACTTATCATTACCGATTTATTGGATAAAACAGCTCCAAGTAGTGCTGCACTTTCTTTTATTAAAAATGAAGTAAGCGAATTATTCTAAACTATTATTCAGCTAATAATCGTTTTAACTGCACTTGTTCTAAATCAGATAATTGTGGTAATAGTCGTTCGAATGTTGCGCGCATTTCCTCTTTTTTTAATAAGCGCCTGATCGTGTCTCTACCAAATTTAGAAAATTGCCACATATGATGTGTAGTTGCTTTAACGAGATTGACGAGTACCTCATCACTTAACAATTGAAAGTTAACTAATTTCTCTAAAGCATTTTGCCTGGTTATCGCTTCAAAATTAGGAGAGGAATAATGCGTAAGCTCTTTTATGAGTGCACTTTTGTCGACCGAATAACTTTTAGTTGACAATGCTAAAGACAACCAAAGAGTCCTTAAATTATTATCATTAAAACCAATCCAATTTTTGGTTTGCTCTAAATAGGCAACTCGATGTTCTGGGAAGTTGTTCCATAAATTAAATAATGCTATTTCCTGTGTTTCATAGGATTGATCCAGTAGTAAACTTTCATAATAAGGTCGAAAGTCTGTCGGTATTTTAGGCAGGGATGCAGCCACGGCCATTCGCACCTCAACATCATTAGTTGCTAGGGCTAATTGCAAAAGTTCTTTTTTATTCTCGAAATTTTCAGTCCGTAGCTGGTTAACCACAGCTACTTTTACATAAGTAGCGGCATCCGACTGTAATAACTTTGCAAAAAATTGACTTTTCTCGCTAATCAAGACTTTTTTCATTTTATCTACTTCAAACAGCAGCTGCATACTTTTATTTTTAAGCAGCAAACCATTAGCCTGTTCAGTGTTAAAAATTGGGGACTCCAACCATATTTTACTAAAATTAGTAGTATCGAAATTAGAAACTTTATGGATTTCATTGAAAAAATCTTGCGTATTAACATTCTTAAAAGCATACATTTTGAGGTAATTCTTGACTGCTTTCTTAAAAATTTTATCTCCTAAAGCTTCGTGAAGCACAAATAAAGCCCAAGATCCTTTTTGATAGAAGCTCAATGAACTCGCTTTTTCGTTCAAAATAGGAATACTATCCGTTCTTGAAGCATATTTTAATTGTTGTGCCGTTTCGTGCAGCTTAGCATAAAAATAATCATCCCCTTTTATTTCCCTTTCTGCGAGTAAAGCGTAGTAGGTTGCAAATCCTTCTTGGAGCCAATGGTGTTTTCCGCTTTTAGCAGTAATTAAATCACCAAACCATTGATGCGCTAATTCGTGCGCATCAACATTAGTATACGAACGATCTTGAAAACCTATAGTGTCAACAATATAGCGCCTTGAGAAAATTGTGGCCGATGTATTTTCCATGCCTGCATATAAAAAGTCTCGAACAGGTACTTGTTTATACACCTTCCAAGGGTATTTAAATCCGATTTCTTTCTCTAAAAAATCAAAAATTTTAACCGAATTACGGTAGCTCGAATTAAAATTTCTCTCGTCATTTTGCTCAATGTATAATTCCAAAGGAATGCCCGACTTGGATTCTAGATTATGTCTATTGTATTTCCCTACAGCTACCATTAGTAAATACGAACTCATAGGACGTTTCATTTTAAATGCCCATGTTGTAGTTGCTCCTTGTACTTGCTTACTGCTGAGCTCTCCGTTAGCGATGACTTGGTAATTAGAATCAAAAGAAATTGACAAATTAAAAACCATTTTTTCATTGACGTCATCAAAACTTGGAAACCAATTACTAGTATATCTGCCTTGCCCTTGAGTCCAAATTTGCAAATCATTGGTTTCCTCTGATCCAACAAAATAAAGTGCTTGTTTGGGTTGTGTAGTATATTCCAACTCTATTGTATTTTTTCCTTTACCAAATGGAGAAACAAGCTTGATTTGCTTGCCAGTATTGATATAATTTGCAGCCAATCCGTTTAATTTAACTGCTGAAAAGTTCATTTTTTGAGCATCAATAACAATAGTATCAATGGGTTTCAAAACCTTCAAAAAGTATTTGGCTTGGCCTTTAACCGATTTCTCCTTCGCATTTAATTCAATTTGAGCAGTAACTGATGTAAAATCAACAAACTTAGTTTGTTGCGCAAACGCAAAAGTACAGAGGAAGAAAAAAAGGTATTTCATATAAAAAGATTAAAAATCAAAAGTACGCCCTTTCTAATTCAAATAGAAGATATTTTGTAAGTTTACCCAACAATCAATATAAAAACTAGGTTTGAAAACAAAAGCATTATTTAACTGGAGTAGCGGCAAAGATTCAGCCCTAGCACTTTATAAGGTTCTACAAGACCCAAATTTCGAAATAAGTTGTTTGTTGACCAGCGTAAACACGCAGCACCAACGCGTATCCATGCACGGCCTAAGAGTTGATTTACTACAAGCACAAGCTGCAAGCATTAGAATCCCGCTCGAGATCATGTACCTTCCCGAAATGCCCACAATGGAAGCGTATGAAAACGTAATGAAGGATACTTTAACCAAGCTGAAAGATCAAGGAAACACAATCTCTATTTTTGGCGATATTTTTTTAGAGGATTTACGAAAGTACCGAGAAGAAAAACTAGAAATAATGGGCTTTAAAGGTCTGTTTCCCTTATGGAAGATACCAACAATGAGCTTAATCCAGGAATTTATAGCTTTAGGATTCAAAACTATTGTAGTTTGCGTTAATGAGCGCTACCTCGATAAAAGTTTCGTGGGTAGAATTATAGATCAAAACTTTATTGATGACTTACCGGAGGATGTAGATGTTTGCGGAGAAAATGGAGAATTTCACACCTTTACATTTGACGGTCCAATATTCGCTGAACCAATTCTTTTTGAAAAAGGGGAGATCGTTTATCGTAAATATGAAAAGCCTGAAACTACAGCAACTAACACTGCATGTGATACTGACTCAAGCGATACTTATGATTTTGGTTTTTATTATTGTGATTTGCTACCTCTTTAAAGAAAGAAGAAAATGTTCAACCTAAACACGATCTAAAGTAAAGGTAAAAGACGCACCTTTACCAATCTCTGATTGAACTGTTATGGTACCTCCCAATGCTTCCACAATTTTTTTAACTGTTGCTAAACCAATTCCCGTTCCCTTAGACCCGAAGCGATCTACAGTGGTCACAACTTCAAATAAATCAAAAATAATTTCTTGATTTTCTAGTAAAATTCCAGGTCCATTATCTGAGACAGTAATGCTATAATGGCCTGCTACTTCCGTAATCTCAACTTCAATTGCTATTGTCTCTTTGTCATTGTATTTCACAGCATTCGAAATCAAATTGATAAGTATTTGTTCTAGTGCTGATTTATTTGTCACTAGACTTTCTACTGTAGAACGGAATGTGATGCTACAATTATCTTGAAAAGCAAAAACACCAATGATTTCTGTTTTTAAGGCATTAATCGTAATTATGCTGTTTTTTTCTCTATCTATTCTGTTGGTCTTGCTATATTCTAACAAGCTATCAATCATTTCTTTTAATTTTGCAGAAGAACTTTGAATCAAGTTCAAAATATATTTTCCTTCACTATCAATAGACTCGCCGTAGCTACTTTTGAAAAGATCCGTTAATCCTGCTATGTTAGCTAATGGCGATTTAAGGTCATGCGCCGCAAGATAAGCAAATCGTTCAAGAGCTAAATTCTTTTCTTCTAGTTCAAGCAAAGTTTTCTCTAGTTTCACTTTATGAGCTCTTAACTCTAACAATTTCATCGTTTGCGCTGAAAGGGCTTCTAATGCATTAATTTGTTCCTCAGATAAAATTCTCGGTTTGTGATCAATTACACAAATAGTCCCTAAGGGAAAGCCATTATCATTTCTCAAAGGCACTCCAGCGTAAAACACAATACTAGATTCCCCCGTTACTAAAGGATTATCATGGAAGCGGACATCAGTTCTAGCATCAGGAATTATAAAAATATTCTTTGAGTCATTTATAGCGTGACCACAAAATGATTGTGTTCTTGGGGTTTCTGAAAATTCTAATCCCTTATGCGACTTAAACCATTGCCTTTTTTCGTCCAGAAATGTAATTAACGCAATTGGTGTGTTACACAATTGAGATGCAATTAAAGTTAGATTTTCATAATCAGTTTCAGGTAAAGTGTCAAGAATAGCGTAAGAATCTAAAGCTTTTAACCGTTCCTCTTCTCTACTATGTTTTTCTGGCTTAATCATATTATTTTTTGGATTTTAACTTTATACTGATTTTGCATGCTTGATGTGGTTACAGTAAAACAACAGATCATAATGCTGTTACAGTAAAGCTACCATTAAATAGTACGGAATGCTAAATTATAGCCTTATTTTAAAAAAAAATTATGATTGCTTACCCAATTTATAAAAAAGTTAGTGTAACGGATCTTCCTTATTGTTTAAGCTTTACTGGACTTCTACCACATTTAAAATACAAGGAATCAGAGTTACACTATTTTTCCAAATTGGGAACTGTAAAAGTAGAAAAAACACTTTGCTCTTTCATTAATTCTTCAATATCCTGCCATTTTCTCGGTACTTCAGCGGAAAGGTTTATAGGACCTTTGGCAGTTATTAGAATATCGTCTTCAATTCGTACTCCAATTCCCCACCATTTTTGATCACAATCACTTCCCTCCGGAATATAAATCCCAGGTTCAATGGTGATAACCATGTTACTTTCTAGATTGTTATACATACCGGGATCGTGAACGTCTAAGCCAATGTGATGACCCAAACCATGCGGGAAATATTTATTAGCAAGCTCCTCTGATTTTGCAACTCCAAGTTTGACCAATCCTTGATTAATTATTTTGCGAGCAATAACATCTAATGATCTAAAGCTAGCGCCCACTTTTGAAGCCGCAATCCCTGCTTCCTGCGCTTGGTAGACCAACTCATAAATTTGCTTTTGTTCCTTCGAAAAACTACCATTTGCCGGAATTGTTCGCGTTACATCAGCAGTATAACCATGGTATTCAGCACCTAAATCCATTAAAACCAATTCATTTCCAACCTTAGTTTTACTGTTCTCTATGTAATGTAAAACACAACCATTTTGACCAGCGCCTACAATGGAAGGATAGCCTTCGAACTCGCTACCATATTTTTTATAAATGAACTCGTGAATCCCTTGAATTTCAGTTTCGGACATACCTGTATGCATCGCTTTCATTACCTCCCTTTGCGCCATAGCTGAAATGCGTACGGCTTTAGTCAATAATTTCAATTCTTCATCCGTCTTAATTTCCCGCAAACTAGTCATATAGCGAGAAATAGAACTGTCGTCTAAATTCTGCTTTTTAGTAGTAACAGTACTTTTGAAACCAATTTGGTTTTTGAAAGAGTCTATCAACTTATATAAATCAGCTTTTTCTCTTCTTGAGGACTCTCCATTGTCGTCTTTAAATTCTTTAAATAAAACATGATCAAATTTGGTGAAATCAATGCCCGATTTTAAAAAGGCAGAACCATTATATGCTTTTGAAAACCCTAATTCCTTTTTAGCGCCTTCAGTACCTAATCGTACGCCCGTCCATTGCTCTTGACTTGCATTTTTTTCTTGTACGTATAGTATCTCCTTGTAGGTCTTGCCTTCACTATCTTGTTGCTCATTAGAAAAAAGCATTAAAACGCAATTAGGCTCCGTATATCCTGTTAGGTAATAAAAATCAGGATCTTGATGGTAGACATAATCTACATCATTGGCACGGTTTCGCACGGGATTTCCAAAAAAAACTGCAACACTATTCGCAGGCATTTTTGCTCGGAAAGCATCTCGGCGTTCTTTATGAAATTGTGCTGATAAATAATCTGTAGGATTTCCGCTTTGGCAAAAAGCCAAATTCACAAAAAAAGAAAACAGCACTATAAAAGAAAGTCTGGTTTTAAACATATTAAGAATGAATTATAAATTAATTTTATAGTAAATATACTATTTTTATAACTGCTTACCGTTTCTATTTTAGACTCCTAAAATTTAGTTGCTAATTGAATAACAGAAGTATCTTAGATTTAAAACGACCAACGAATAGAAAATTAGTTCATATCCTCATACATCTTGAATAATTGAGTCACAGTATTCCAATTTCGGATAGTTGCGGTGACGCTTAATTTTTTTTCAATGTATTTTTGATCTAATCTTGTTTTACCAGCACCAACGGCATATTTAATAAAAATTTTATTTGCATCGATTGTGGCTTCATCTGGTTTAAACTGACTTATTTTTAAATCATTGATGTTTTCAGGGCGAAGTTCTTTTGAAATAAAGGCTACATACAATTTCTTATGATCGACCTCTTTTTCTTTTAAAAATGGATTATTGTTGAAGCAATTTTCAAGGTCTTTTTTACCAATTACAATAGTTGGAACATCATAACCAAAAACTTTAAAAATTTCCTGCTTAATTTTAAATCCAACGGTAGCTGCATTTTCCTCCTCAGTTGTAACAAATACATTACCTGATTGGATGTAGGTGGTAACGTTGGTAAATTCCATATTTTCCAACATTTTTTGCAATGCATCCATTTTGATCATATTATGACCAGATACATTAATTCCTCTTAATAAAGCCAAGTGAGTTGTCATGAAATTGTGTTTTATACTTTAACACGACAAAGATATTGTCTTTATTAGCAGAATCATAATTAAAATCTCACTGTCTTGTCTCCAATGAATTAAGTCGGAAGAATAGTCAACGTTACTACAATAAAACTTTAACAACAATCTTTTTTACTTTGGTTTCATTACCTGATTGGATACAAGGACGATGTAAATCATCAGGGAAAAACAACGTAAACATTCCCGCTTCTAACTTAATATAGGATGTTTCGCCTTCATAAAAAGTATAGTCTTTATCCACATCAAATGATTGTATTTTTTGATCTCTTTTCGAAGCGATTCCAATTAATTCTTCACCTTGCAGCATATACTGAATATCAATATACTTCGTATGTCCCTCTAAAAAACAATCTTTTTCTTCTTTTGTATCATACTCTTGGACAATTGCAAAAATATTTCTTCCGTCAATTTCGTAGACACCTTCGGGAATAGTTGTTAAATCGGTTGACGTAATAAAGTTAAATCCTGCCGCTAGTCGATCTGTGATAGAGGCATACAGTCCATAATTTTTAATTGAATCCAATACCATTTGTAAAGTACCTTAAGTTAGGCCGCAAATATCAAAAATAAGATCCATAGTTTTAGGCCTACCTCCTACTTTATTCGAAATTCCTGTATTTTTGAATTTTCTAATTTCCTATTTTAAAACTATCTTCGTTTTTTTGTTTTTAGAACCGAAAAGCTATCCAAATTATTTAAAATGTCTAACAACTTGCTGCTTACTCCTATTGAATACTTGAAAGGTGTTGGACCTAACAGAGGAACCTTGCTCCGCAAAGAATTAGGGATTCATAAGTATGGTGATTTACTTAATTTGTACCCGAATAGATATATAGATCGAACACGCTACTATAAAATTAACGAAATACAAAACAATATTGCCGAGGTTCAAATTATTGGAAAAATAATCAACATAAAAACAGTTGAGTTTGGAAAAGGCAGAAAACGATTGGTAGCTACCTTTGTTGATGATACGGGCCAAATGGAGTTGGTTTGGTTTCAAGGTCATAAATGGGTCCGCGAATCATTAAAATTAAATGAAGTCCTTGTCATTTTTGGAAAATGCACATCGTTTAACGGAATGTACAATATGGCGCATCCTGAAATCGAATTGTGGAGCGAACATGAAAAAAGTTTGCGTTCAGCCATGCAAGCCGTTTATCCCTCTACTGAAACGCTAACCAATAGAGGTATTACAAATCGGGGTATTAACAAAATGATGCAACAGTTGTTTATTGAAACGCAAGCCTTATTTGTTGAAACCTTACCAGACTATCTACTGCAAGAATTAAAGCTCATCCCTAAAAATGCCGCTTTATTCAACATTCATTTTCCTAAAAGCGCTGAAGCTTTGGCGAAAGCCCAATTCCGACTGAAATTTGAAGAATTGTTTTTCATTCAGTTGCAATTGATCATGAAAAATAAAATTCAGAAACATAAAATAAAAGGACATCCATTTGCAAAAGTAGGAGAATATTTTACTGACTTTTATCAAAACCATTTACCCTTTGAACTTACAGGTGCTCAAAAAAGAGTAATAAAAGAGATAAGAACAGATATGGGCAGCAACGCTCAAATGAACCGCTTATTGCAAGGAGATGTAGGTTCAGGAAAAACAATAGTAGCCTTTATGAGTATTCTTTTGGCTATTGATAATGGCTTTCAAGCTTGCTTAATGGCTCCGACAGAAATCTTAGCCAATCAGCATTTTATTGGACTATCTGAACTAGCTAGCAAATCCAATATTACTATAAAAATACTAACCGGTTCTACGAAAACGGCCGCCAGAAAAATACTCCACGAAGAATTAGAAAACGGAAGCCTACAAATTTTAATAGGCACCCATGCTTTACTTGAAGACAAGGTTAAGTTTCAAAATCTAGGATTAGCCGTAATCGATGAGCAACATCGCTTTGGCGTAGAACAACGCTCTAAATTGTGGAAAAAGAATACTATTCCGCCTCACGTCCTCGTGATGACCGCTACCCCTATTCCGCGTACACTAGCCATGAGTTTGTATGGTGATTTAGACATATCAGTGATAGATGAATTACCTCCGGGAAGGAAACCAATCCAAACCGTCCACCGATTTGACAGCAACAGACTTAAGGTGTGGAAATTTATTCGTGATGAAATAGCCATTGGCAGACAAATATATATTGTTTACCCTTTGATTCAAGAATCAGAAAAAATGGATTTCAAGGACTTAATGGATGGTTATGAAAGTATTTCTCGTGATTTTCCATTACCGCAGTATGCCATATCTATTTTACACGGTAAGATGAAACCAGCCGAAAAAGATGCGGAGATGAAACGGTTCTCCGATGGTAAAACCAATATCATGGTGGCAACTACCGTTATCGAAGTTGGTGTGAACGTTCCCAATGCCTCTGTAATGATTATTGAAAGTGCTGAACGTTTTGGCTTATCGCAACTGCATCAGTTGCGTGGTCGTGTGGGTCGTGGCGCTGATCAAAGTTATTGTATCCTAATGACTAGCCATAAATTAAGTGCTGACAGTAAAACACGAATGGAAACTATGGTAAGCACCAATGATGGATTTGAAATTGCCGAAGTCGACCTTAAATTACGTGGCCCAGGCAATCTTATGGGTACGCAGCAAAGTGGTGTTTTGAACCTGCAAATTGCAGATATCGTTAAGGACCGAGATATTTTAGCACTTGCCAGGCATCATGCTCTTAAAATTTTACAAGTAGATACCGCCATGGAAAAGCCGGAACATGCTGCTATGCGCGCCGTTTACATCGAACTAACTAAGAAAAAGAATATCTGGAATTACATCAGTTAATTTTTTTTCTAATCCCATTAAACCTTTAACTATTTTTAACGTCTAACGGTCATCTTTGACTATTAACTAGTCGAAAACAGGTCGCTGTTGTATTTATTGAATTCTTAGTTTTATTTAAAAATAGACGTAAAAGTAGTTGTGAAACTATTTTTTTTTGAGAAAACACAATATTTGTATGTACAAGTGTTAAATAAAGACTAACGTTATCTACTTTACTAAATGGAAAACCTAAATTTGCTTTTAACATAAATTTATAATAAAATATTATCTCTCTTTAGACCTATATTATGAAATTAAAAAATATCATTTACGCTTTCTTACTCATTGGATTTGGTGCTTTTATTACCTACCGAATTGTTCAAAATAATAGCAAATCAGGTGATCAAAATGGAAAATCAGATAAAAAAAGTTCCTTAAACGTTAGCGGAATAGTTGTAAAAACAGAAACGTTTGATAATACCTTATCGTTATCGGGATCAATAGAAGCTAATGAGCAAGTTGAAATTCGATCAGAGGTATCGGGTATCGTGGAAAGCATTAATTTTAAAGAAGGTAGTAACGTGTCAGCAGGTCAACTACTTTTTAAAGTAAATGATATAGAATTAAGAGCACAATTAAGTCAAGCCAACACGAGAGAGAATTTGGCTGCTGAAAATGCACGACGAGCACAACTTTTGTTAAAAAAAGAAGCCATCAGTCAAGAAGAATATGATGTAGCTAAAGCAGAATATGCTTCGACCAAAGCACAAAGCCAAATCATTAAGGCTCAAATTGCTAAAACTTCCGTTCGTGCGCCCTTTTCAGGAAAAATTGGATTGCGATCTATCTCTAAAGGAGCATATGTGAATCCAACTATGCTAGTAGCGAACTTAGTCAATACAGCTAAACTTAAAATTACTTTTTCTATTCCTGAAAAATACGCTAATCAAGTAAAAACTAATACTGTACTTAAATTTACTGTTTCAGGTTCTACTGAAACTTACACAGCAACCGTATACGCTATCGAGCCAGCGGTGGAAGTTGCCACGCGTACACTTCAAGTTAGAGCCATTGCTGATAACCAACAAGGAAAATTATTACCGGGAACTTTTGCTAATGTAGTACTTCCCTTGGATGTGATTCAAGACGCGATCGTGGTTCCAACACAAGCGGTAATTCCGGTTCAAAACGGTAAAAAAATATTTATTTCTGATTTTGGCAAAGCCAAAGAAGTTATGGTAGAAACGGCAACAAGAACTGATGCTTCGCTTTTAATTTTGTCCGGACTTAAAGCAGGTGATACGGTTATAACAACTGGTGTCATGTCCTTAAAAAATGACACTCCCGTGAAAGTATCGGTTAAGAAATAACCTCTCCTACTAATTAATTATCTCATCATTAAACTACTAAAATGAGTTTATCCACATTAAGCATAAAAAGACCTGTAATGACTATCGTAATGAACCTTACGATAGTTTTATTTGGAATCATAGGATATACCTATCTTGGTGTTCGTGAATTCCCTTCGATCGATCCAGCGCAGGTTTCGATAAGAACCAATTATACTGGAGCCAACGCAGATATTATTGAATCGCAAATTACAGAGCCACTCGAAAAAGCGATCAACTCCATAGATGGAATTCGGAATATCACCTCCTCAAGTGCACAAGGAAGTAGCAGCATTACAGTCGAATTTAACTTAGATAAAGATTTAGAGGAGGCAGCAAATGATGTACGTGATAAAGTATCGCAAGCAATTCGTAGTTTACCTCAAGATATTGATGCACCTCCAGTTGTTTCAAAAGCCGATGCCAATAGTGATGCGATAATTTCCATGACGGTTCAAAGTGATACAAGAAGCCAATTGGAGCTAAGTGATTATGCCGAAAATGTAATCTCTCAGCGACTAGAAACTATTCCGGGTGTCAGCGGAGTACAAATATGGGGACAAAAAAGGTATGCCATGCGTTTATGGATTGACCCTGTAAAACTAGCTTCCTACGGATGCACAGTTGCAGAAGTTCGAGCAGCTTTAAACCAGCAAAATGTGGAACTACCTTCGGGTAAACTTACTGGAAACAATACGGAGCTTACCGTAAAAACAGTTGGTAATTTAGCAACAGCTGAAGAATTTAGTAACATCATTATCAGAACTGATGGAGCGAAAACCGTTCGTTTAAGCGACATTGGAAGAGCCGAACTAGGTCCTGAAAATATTGAAACCAAATTAAGCCAGTCTGGACTTCCTTTGATAGGTCTTGCCATTGTTCCTCGTCCGGGCGCCAATTATCTTGATATTTCAAAATCATTCTACGAGCAATACGAAGCGTTGAAAAAAGATTTACCTAAGGATATCAAACTAAATATCGCACTAGACAATACCATTTTTGTAAAAAAATCAGTTTTAGAAGTTGCTGAAACCCTAGGTATCTCGATCTTATTGGTAATTTTAATTATCTACCTATTCTTTAGAGACTGGGCTATCGCTTTTAGACCCTTAATCGATATACCGGTATCCCTAATTGCCACCTTCTTTATCATGTGGCTTTTTGGATTCTCCATAAATGTATTAACATTATTAGCCATCGTACTTGCAACAGGACTTGTCGTAGATGACGGTATTGTGGTTACCGAAAATATATTCAAAAAAGTAGAAGAAGGTATGACACCTATCGAAGCGGCAATAAAAGGATCCAACGAAATATTCTTTGCTGTCATATCGATATCGGTGACACTTGCAGCGGTATTTTTGCCCGTTATTTTCTTGGAAGGTTTCGTAGGAAGGCTATTTCGAGAATTTGGAGTCGTCATAGGTGCTGCTGTATTAATCTCTGCTTTTGTATCCTTAACCCTTACACCGATGCTTAATGCGTATTTAATGAAAGGTGGAGAACAAAAAAAATCAAAATTCTATATTGCTACAGAGCCCTATTTCCAAAAGTTAAATGCCAATTACGCCAGTTCTTTGGCTAATTTCATGAAACGAAAATGGTTAAGTTTCCCTATTCTGATTGCTTGTTTTGGCTTAATTTATGTGTTTTATAATCTAATTCAAAAAGAAACAGCTCCTTATGATGACCGTAGTTCATTGGTATTAAGAATGACAGCTCCTGAGGGCGCAAGTTATGAATACATGGATCGCTTCATGCAAGAAGTATCACAACTTGTTGATGATTCTATATCCGAAAAGAAGGTTGCTTTAACGATTACTTCTCCAGGATTTGGTTCGTCATCAGTAAATAGTGGGTTCATGAGACTTTCTTTAAAAGAGCCCGGTGAACGCAAATTATCACAACATGATATCGCTGATAAATTAACCAAATGGACAAAAGGCTATGTCGATGCTAAGACTTCGGTTACGGAGCAGCCAACCATTGCTGTTAACCGCCGTGGAGGATTACCAATACAGTACATTATTCAAACACAGAATTTCGCAAAGTTAGAGCAAAAGATTCCCGAGTTTATGGAGGAAGCTGCTAACAATCCTACTTTTGCTATGACTGATGTAAATCTAAAGTTCAATAAACCCGAAATAAACGTTTCAATTGACCGCGAAAAAGCAGAGAGTCTTGGCGTATCCGTGATAGATATTGCTCAAACATTACAACTTTCGTTAAGTGGACAGCGCTTTGGTTATTTCATGAAAAAAGGAAAACAGTACCAAGTCATTGGTCAATTTGATCAAAAAGACCGTTCGAAACCATTGGATTTAACCTCGATGTATGTTAAAAATAATAAAGGCGAATTGATTCAGATGGACAATATAGTGAGTACAGAAGAGCAAAGTAAACCACCTCAGTTATACCATAACAATAGATTCATGTCGGCAACCGTTTCTGCTGCTTTAGCTCCAGGCAAAAGTATTAGCGATGGAATTGAAGCCATGGAAGAAATTCGTGCTAAAGTTTTAGATGACACCTTCACAACAGATTTAGGAGGAGAATCAAGAGACTTTGTTGAAAGTAGTTCAAATACTTCTTTTGCATTTGGCTTAGCGTTGTTACTTATCTTTTTAATTTTAGCTGCTCAGTTTGAAAGCTTCATCGATCCTTTCATCATAATCTTAACGGTGCCAATGGCGGTAGCTGGAGCTCTATTCTCACTATGGTTATTCAATCAAACTTGGAATATTTTCAGCCAAATCGGAACCGTAATGCTAATTGGTTTGGTGACGAAGAACGGTATTTTAATCGTTGAATTTGCTAATCAATTACGAGAACAAGGAAAACCAAAACTAGAAGCTATTTTAGAAGCTTCAGAAGCGCGATTAAGACCCATTTTAATGACGAGTTTGGCTATTTCATTGGGCGCTTTGCCAATTGCAATGTCACTTGGCGCTGCCTCGACTAGTAGAATTGGAATGGGAGTTGTTATCGTTGGAGGTACAATATTTTCGTTGGTACTTACACTTTTTGTAATTCCAGCACTTTATTTCATGTGGTCACGAGCTAAAAAGCATTACCCTGAATTTGAACACATTGAAGAATATGAAAAAGAAGTAAAATAGGATGAAAATAGTAAATCATAAAATAAAATTTTTGTTAATGGGTCTGTTTCTTTGCCTGCAAGCTCAGGCACAAGAAATTTTAACAATTGAAGATGCTGTAAAAATAGCATTAGAAAATAATTACGATATCAAAATTGCCAAGAATGATCTTAAAATTGATGAAACAAATGTTTCGTCAGGTAATGCAGGAATGTTGCCTCGAGCGACAGCATCTATTACAGATAACAACAATGTTCAAAATTTGAATCAAACCCGTATCGATGGAACTGAAAACAGTTTAAATAACGCCAAAAACAATAGTTTAAGTTATGGTGTATTATTAGACTGGACCATTTTTGACGGTTTGAGAATGTTTGCTCGAAAAGAACAGTTGAAGGAATTACAGAAATTAGGGACTGCAGAATTACAATTTGCAATTCTTACTAAAATCAGTGATGTAAATGCCACTTATTTTAACTTGGTGCAACAACAGCAACAGCTAAAGGCATTAGACTCCACTCTGGTGATATCGAATCAAAGACTTGATTTAGCTAAAAATCGCTTTTCGATTGGTAAGGCGTCGAAACTAGAAGTATTAAACGCCCAAGTTGATTTGAATACAGACAAAGTAAATTTATTGCGTCAACAGGAGTTGTATACCAATACTAAAACGGCTTTAAATGAAATTTTGGCAAGAGATGCAACAACGCCTTTTACGGTTGCAAACGACCTTATTATTGATAATCAACTGAATTTATCGGACTTAATGAATTTAGCCGAGCAGCAAAATCCGTTGCTGCAAGCACAAATAATCAATAAGCGCGTAGCTGAATTACAACTAAAGCAAGTAAAAGCAGGTCGGTATCCAACAATTAGAGTAAGTACAGGGTACAACTTTGGCCAAAGCCAATCCAGCCTAGGCTTTATAACACAGTCGACTTCGAGGGGTTTGAACTACGGATTTAATGCTTCCTTAAACTTATTTGACGGTTTAGCACAAAATAGAAACGAAAAAATTGCTGCCATTCAAATTGAAACAGCAACAGCCCAAATTGAGCAGCAAAGCATGCAACTGAAAACGCAATTAACAACGGCATACCAAACCTATTTAACCAATTTGCAATTAATTGAATTAGAAGAGAAGAATGAGGCCATTGCGAAGCAAAATTTAGACATTACTTTGGATAAATTACGAATTGGAACCATCACTACTTTAGAATTTAGAACGGCTCAACTGAACTATGTAACTGCTACCGTAAGATTTACCAATGCGCAGTATCAAGCTAAACTATCAGAGATTGCACTAAGAGAAATTGCTGGTAACTTGACTTTCTAGGACTATTGTAGATTGTAACAATTAGTATAAACTCTCGTTTTAAATTACTGTATTTAATTTAAAACGAGAGTTTTTTTTATCAATACTGGCATAATAAATATAAATTTGCAGAAACCATCGTTACTATGATTTCATACAACCCTAAAGACTGGATTACTTTTATATTTAGGTTCCATAAAGCGGATACTTTACGTAAGTTACTACCATTAATGGTACTTATTGCAACCTATGCTGGTGTAGTGGCCTATCTCGAAATCGAATATTGGCACTTACCTGATACTAGTCATGTCAAAAACATTTCAATGATGCACGGTATGCTTGGCTTTGTAATATCCCTTTTATTAGTTTTCAGGACCAACACCGCCTATGACCGTTGGTGGGAAGGACGAAAATCATGGGGCGCTTTAGTCAATAATAGCCGAAATCTAGCTATTAAATTGCATGCCATTTTAAAAGATGAAAAAGATATAACTTATTTCAAAAAAATGATTCCTAGTTATGCGTCGATTTTAAACAAGCATTTGAAGGATGAAGAAACAGGCAAGCAGCTATCTGAAGAAATTGCTATTAATGAGGATCATCACACCCATCGTCCCAATCAAGTTGCAAAAATGATGTTCCTGAAAATAAATGATTTGTATGAAAATAAAAAAATCACAGGTGATCAATTAATCATTATCAACAGCGAACTACAGTCCTTTACGGATATTTGCGGAGCATGTGAACGTATTAAAAACACTCCTATACCCTACTCCTATAGCGTATTTTTGAAAAAATTTATCTTTTTTTATGTGATGACCTTACCCTTTGGTTATGTTTTTAATCTAGGATATTATGTAATTCCGGTTGTTGTTTTTATATTTTATGTCTTAGCTAGTTTGGAGTTAATCGCTGAAGAGATTGAAGAGCCTTTTGGTAATGACGATAACGATCTTCCAACAAGAAAAATAGCTGAAAATATTAAAAAACATGTCGAAGAAATACTTTAGAATTATAACAGTTTTTTAATACGTAACAACATTAAATTTCATTAAATTTAATCTTTACCAAAAAAGACTTAATTTATGAATACGAATCGTGCTTTAATAAAACCACCTAACTTATCTAACGAACGATCTTTAAAAACATTGGTAGAAAACAGGACCGTTTATAATTTAAATCATTGTGAATTAAATTTATTCGAAACGTACGAGGCTTCAGCTTTAGTTCCTCTAAAATTTAACGATTTAGTTGTTACCAGTATGTTACGTGGCAAAAAGATAATGCACCTTTTTGATGATCCTAGTTTTGAATACCTGCCTGGTGAAACAGTGATGATTCCCTCGAATGTTGAAATGAAAATTGATTTTCCTGAAGCTTCAAAAAAAAATCCAACACAATGCTTGGCTTTGGCTATTGATCAGCATAAGATCAATGCCACTTTGGATTTTTTAAATGAACGCTACCCCAAAGAAGGCAAAAAACAATTTTGGCATTTAAATTTTCAGAACTACTATTTTTATAATAATGTTGAATTAGCCACTACAATCAATAAACTAATCAAAGAATGCATGAGTACATCTATTACTAAAGATGTCTTGGCAGATCTCACTTTGCAAGAGTTACTAATTCGAATTATTCAAACACAAACCGCAAAATCTATCGAAGATGGTTTACATACTGATCCGCACTCTCCAATAACACAAGTATTGGATTACATTCGATTAAATATCAGAGAAAATATTAGTCTTAAAAACCTTAGTGATAAAGCATGTATGAGTACAACATCATTTTACCGCTATTTCAAAAAAGAATTAGGGATGAGTCCCATAGAATTTGTAATTCAAGAAAAAATAAGACATGCTAAGCAATTACTAAAAAACCCGACGATCCAAATTAACGAAGTGTGTTATATGGCCGGATTTGATAACAGTAATTACTTTATTCGATTGTTTAAAAAACATGAAGGCATAACGCCTAAACAATACCAGCTGCTTTACATTAATTAAAATTATTCGATAATTGTTACGGGATCTAGTTCCAATTCTTCTGCAGCTGTAAAAATCCGATATTCAATTTGAAACGTTTTTTTGAAAGGCGTTTCTAAGGAAAATCCACCAGCTCCAAAAGCATCAATTACTTTTAACGTAAAATGTGCGTGTTTCCAATATTCAAACAAATCTTTATCAACCCAAAACTCGACTTCTTCGATTGTGCCTATACAAACGTCTCCCATTCGCTGGTAAAAACCTCCTTTTTCAAAACATTGAGGCTGCGTGCCCTCGCAACAGCCACCTGCTTGATAAAACATTAATTCACCGTGCTTTTCTTTTAAAATCGCTATTAATTCTATTGCCTCCTTTGTAGCATCGATCCTTTTCATTTTATATTATTTAGTAATTACTTTTTTCCTTTTAATAAAAAAGGTAAGTTAAAAACTTACCTTTTTAGATTAACAACTATATATTAAAAGAAACCTAATTTATTTTTGTCGTACGAAATAAGCATGTTCTTTGTTTGACGATAATGTCCTAACATCATTTTGTGATTTTCACGTCCAATACCTGATTGCTTATAGCCTCCAAATGGAGCTCCTGCAGGATAGGAATGATACTGATTGACCCATACCCTTCCTGCTTGAACGGCTCTTGGTACTTGATAAATTTCATGAGCATCACGCGTCCAAACACCCGCGCCTAAACCATAGATCGTATCATTTGCAATAGCAATTGCTTCTTCAGTCGTTTTAAAAGTAGTTACCGCCAAAACCGGTCCGAATATTTCCTCTTGAAAAATTCGCATCTTGTTGTGTCCCTTAAAAATCGTTGGTTTGATGTAATATCCTCCAGCGTGATCTCCTTCAAAAACATTTTCGTCACCACCAGTTAATACTTCTGCGCCTTCTTCTTTCCCTAGTTTTATATAGGACATAATTTTTTCTTTTTGAACTAAAGAGGCTTGAGCTCCAATCATCGTTGCCATGTCCAATGGATTTCCAGCAACAATAGCCTCCGTTCTCTCGATAACTTTAGACATGAATTTATCGTAAATATCTTCATGAACTAATAATCTGGATGGACAAGTACAAATTTCACCTTGGTTCAAAGCAAACATAACAGCACCTTCGATTGCTTTGTCAAAAAAATCATCATCATGATCAGCAACTGATTTCATGAAAATATTTGGAGATTTCCCGCCCAATTCTAAGGTAACGGGGATAATATTTTCGGTAGCATATTGCATTACTAATCGACCAGTTGTAGTCGAACCTGTAAACGCAGCTTTGGCTACTTTTTTATTAGTCACCAAGGAGCGACCCAGCTCTGCACCAAAACCGTTAACAATATTTACTACTCCTGGAGGCAAAATATTACCAATCAGTTCCATCATAACCATAATAGAAATTGGAGTGCTTTCGGCTGGTTTTAAAACTACAGTATTTCCTGCTGCTAATGCTGGAGCTAATTTCCAAACAGCCATTAGTATTGGGAAATTCCATGGAATAATTTGAGCAATAACTCCTAATGGTTCACTTAAAGCAATAGAAACTGTATTGGAATCAAGTTCAGCGATAGAACTCTCTTCAGCACGAATAACACCAGCAAAATATCTGAAATGGTCTATTGCCAATGGCATATCTGCATAAGTTGTTTCGCGTATCGGTTTTCCGTTATCAATTGCCTCAACAGCCGCTAAATAACTCAAATTATCTTCTAAAACTTGCGCTATTTTATTCAATAAGATACTTCGTTCTGTTGGCGATGTTTTTCCCCATGTTTGAAAAGCTTCGTGTGCATGATCTACAGCTAATTCTAAATCTTCTTTTGTAGAATGTGCGGCTTGTGTAAAAACCTTTCCATCGATAGGTGAAAACACATCAAAATAAGCCCCTTTTACAGGAGCTACAAATTTTCCACCAATATAATTATCATATTTTGCCTTAAATTCAGGTCTTTCTGCTAGGTTGCTCATACTGTTTTGATTTTAATTTATTCAAACTTACTTTTAAATTCTCACTATAAACAGCACAATGTGTTCAAATTGTAGCACAAAATTTCCATATGTGTTTTTTTAACACAAAAAAATTAAGCTATTAACAATATTTTAGCAAATAATTAGTGAATTCAAAAAATCAAGCAACAAACAACAGCACAATTACCACGCTAAAAAACAAAAAAAATAGTTTCTTACTACAATCTGCAATCCTTATATTTGCAACCTTATAAAATTGACAAATGAAAATATCATATAACTGGTTAAAACAGTTCATCAAAATCGATTGGAATTCCGAAGAAACGTCGGCATTATTAACAGATCTAGGTCTTGAAGTTGAAATGGTTGAAAAATACCAATCGGTAAAAGGTGGGCTTGAAGGAATAGTTGTTGGTCACGTTCTTACTTGTGAACAACACCCCGATGCAGATCGATTAAAAGTGACTACAGTTGATTTAGGGACGGGTACTCCGGTACAAATTGTTTGTGGTGCTGCAAATGTGGCAGCAGGTCAAAAAGTACCTGTTGCAACCATAGGAACTGTATTATATGATAAAGAAGGTGTTGCTTTTACCATTAAAAAAGGAAAAATACGAGGTCAAGAAAGCCACGGAATGATTTGCGCTGAAGATGAATTAGGTCTAGGAGAAAGTCATGATGGGATCATGGTTTTAGACGAGGCTCTTGTTCCTGGAACTTCAGCAGCACAAGTGTTTAAAATCGAAAATGATGAGGTATTCGAAATTGGTTTAACTCCCAATCGTGCCGATGCTATGAGTCACCTAGGCACTGCACGTGACCTACGTGCTGGAATGATACAAAGTGGTGTTAATGTAGAACTAATAACGCCCTCCGTTAGTAATTTTAGAGTAGACATGCGTACTTTAAAAATTGATGTTGCTGTAGAGGATACTACTCTTGCGCCACGATATTGTGGCGTAACCATATCGGGAATTACTGTAAAACCTTCTCCTAATTGGCTACAAAATAGATTAAAAGCTATTGGATTAAATCCAAAAAACAATATCGTTGATGTCACTAATTATGTTTTACATGAACTAGGACAACCATTACATGCTTTTGACACTGCTAAAATTAATGGTAAAATAATCGTTAAAACGGCTGCAGCCGGAACTAAATTCACTACGCTTGACGATGTAGAACGTACTTTACACGAAGAAGATTTGATGATTTGTGATGAAAAAGGTCCGTTGTGTATCGCAGGAGTTTTTGGAGGTAAAAACTCAGGTGTTAGTGAAAACACGAATTCTATTTTCTTAGAAAGTGCTTATTTCAATCCAGTTAGTGTTCGTAAAACTGCGAAAAGACACCAACTAAATACCGACGCCTCTTTCCGATTTGAAAGAGGAATAGATCCAAGTATTACTGCTTACGCCTTAAAACGCGCAGCTTTGTTAATCCAAGAGGTAGCAGGTGGAGAAATCACTTCTGAAATCGTTGATATTTACAACAAGAAGATCGAAGACTTCTCAGTATTTTTAAACTTTGCTAATGTGGCAAAAATAATAGGACAAGAAATACCAAAAGATACAATCAAGCAAATATTGGTTTCACTAGATATTAAAGTAAATAGTGTATCTGAGGCTGGTCTTGGATTAACGATACCATCTTATCGTGTAGATGTACAACGAGAAATTGATGTAATTGAAGAAATCCTTAGAGTATATGGATATAACAATATTAGTTTTTCTAAAAAATTAAATGCTACCGTAACGAACTCACCACGAAATGAAGATTATAAACTTCAAAACATCATAGCTACACAATTAAACTCACAAGGTTTTAATGAAATGATGGCTAACTCGCTAACAACTGCTTCTTATGTTCAGCTTTCATCTACTTTAAAAGAAGAGCATAATGTGACAATGTTAAATCCTTTAAGTAATGATTTAGCAACTTTACGCCAGTCGTTATTGTTTTCAGGTTTAGAAGCACTATCCTATAATATAAATCGTAAGAATGCTGATTTAAAGTTTTTCGAATTCGGTAAATCATACCATAAATTACTTTCTGGTTTTGAAGAACGAAAACATCTAACACTTTTTTTAACTGGAAACAGAAATAGTGAAACTTGGACTACCACTCAAAGGCCATCTGATTTTTTCTTATTTAAAGGTTATGTAGATGCCGTTTTAGCACGATTTGGAATCCAAAAAACACAAAATAGCCCAGCAACATCGGATGTGTTCTCAGAAGGAGTAGCTATCGGAATGGGACATAATGCACTGGTGGAATTTGGAGTTGTAAAAAAATCAATCCTTAAACATTTTGGAATCAAGCAAGAAGTATTTTATGCTGATTTTAATTGGGATGCTATTATCAAGTCTATTTCATTAAAAATTAAATTTACTGACATACCCAAATATCCGGAAGTACGACGCGATTTAGCTTTACTAGTTGATCAAAGTGTAAGCTACGATGCAATTTACGCAGTAGCAAGACAAACAGAAAAGTCATTACTAAAAGAAATTAATTTGTTTGATGTTTACGAAGGTAGCAACTTAGGCGAAGGAAAAAAATCCTATGCTATTAGCTTTATAATTCAAGACATTACAAAAACCTTGACTGATGCGCAAATTGATAAATTAATGGGGAAACTGCAAAAGAATTTTGAAACTGAGCTAGGAGCGAGTTTACGCTAAGTTTAAAAATCGAATAAGTAATGCCAATTCATCTTTTGAATTGGCATTTTTTTAATAAAAAAAATCCCGTCTAGTAAATAGACGGGACTTTCAAACAAAACCAATTGTAAAAAAAACCTAACTTTTTGGTAACAATACAGCGTCAACTACATGGATTACACCATTTGATTGATTAACATCTGCGATTGTAACCTGCGACATACCACCTTTTTCATCAGTAATATATAATTTTTTTCCTTTCATCCAAGCTGTCAATGTTCCACCGCTAACAGTTTTCATCGTTGCTTTTCCTTTTCCTTTTTTAATTGCCATAGCAATATCTGAAGCATTCATTTTTCCAGCTACTACATGGTAAGTTAAAATAGTTTGTAACATTTTTTTATTCTCTGGTTTCAATAAAGTGGCAACAGTACCTGCTGGTAATTTATCAAAAGCCGCATTTGTTGGGGCAAAAACGGTGAATGGTCCTTTACTTTGTAAAGTAGCTACCAAGTCAGCAGCAGTTACAGCAGCAACTAATGTTGTGTGGTCTTTAGAATTTACCGCATTTTCAACAATGTTTTTAGTAGGATACATTGCTGCTCCACCAACCATAACTGTTTTTTGTGCAAATGAAGTGGCTCCAAATACTAAAGCGAAAAACGCTACTGATAAAAATTTTCTAGTTTTCATAATTTATTTTTTGTTGTTATACATAGTCATTTACGCAGCAACTATGGATATGGATTTAAAAAATAGAATTTAATTTTAAATAAATCATAAAGCACTATATATCAGACACTTTTACAACTTATTATACTCTATCATTTGTTTTAAAATATCAAAACTAATCTCGAAAACAGCAAAAAAAGCGTAAAGAAAATATAACTAAGGCAGAAAAATGGTTAAGTCACAGCCTACTGTATCATTTTTTTAGCTACTTTTAAGATTGAAGCTACAAATAAATTAAGATAGATGATAAATACAACCTCCAAAATTCGATCTAAAAAATTAAATAATAGAGTTGATTTAACCGCTATGGTTAGCGTCTCTTTTTTGTTGATGATCTTTTTTATGGTAGCAGCTGAAATGCGAAAGGCAAATAGTATGCACCTATCATTACCCTACTATGATGAATCTGTTGAAGGATGGGTTTGTAACATGCCTGATGAGAATCGTTCCTACACCATATTAATTGGAGAAAATGATAACGTAGTTTGTTATCAAGGATTAATATACTTTCCAATAGATATTCCAAAGGCATTTAATTTAAAAGAAAATAAACTAACAACAGAAATAGGAATTAAAAATAAAGAAGTACTTACATATTCAGCTAGTAAAGGTAGGCCAGATCGAGGAATGAATATAATCATTAAACCAAGTGAAAAATCAAATTACGGCAATCTCGTGGCTGTTTTAGATCAAATGCAAATTAATAACATCCAGTCTTACGCTGTAATCAATACTTTTACTCATGAGGAGCAGTTGCTTTTGAAAAAAAGTAAAAGCTAGAAGTTATCATAAAATATAAAAGTGCTTTTATACTGCCTTAATTAAAGCAGTATATAAAGCACTTTTTAAATTATTTTTAATTAAATAAAGCTATTGCACCTGCTAGTATAGAAAATAAAATTATCAGTACATATAGCACAACAAACACAAGTGATACAATACCTATAAATTTGTAATGTGATTTTAAGTGTTCAAAAGATGAATTGATTAAATCATTATCATTTACTTTGAAAGCCTTTTTCATTTTAGAAGAAAACTGGAATAAATAATAAATTGGAAAAAAATAAACCAAAGCAATTACTAAGTACATTCCTGAAATAATACCGGTTTCAAGAATCCCCATAGAATTTACATTTCGACTCATACTACCAATCGCTGAAAAAATCGTACCAATAAACAAAGCAAGTACAACCATAAATCCAATTCCAATAAATCCTAAGATAGACATGAAGTATGCCCATTTGGCTGTTTCTTTAAGAAAACCTTGTGCCTCTTGGCTTAAATACATTTTTTCATTCTCCTGAAAAGTAGTTTCTTCCATTTTAATTATTTTTAAATATTAGTTCCAAATATATAAAATTTATCAGAAATTACAACATAAAAAAAAGCCTCACATTGCTGTGAGGCTTTTGATATTTAGATTATCTGAGAATTATTTTTTCTCTGATTTTTCCATTTTAGCTTTCAATGCAGCCAATACATCGTTACTATCTCCAAGAGTAGCAGCTGGTGCATTAGTGTTTGAAGCTGAAGAAGTATTTTCAGTAGCAGCTTTCACATTTTTCTCTTCTTCTTCACGGAAGATAGCAGTGTGAGAGGCAACAACTCTTTTGAATTCTTTGTTAAATTCGATTACTTTGAAATCAGCAGAATCTCCTTTTTTCAATTTCTTACCATCTTCTTTTTCAAGGTGACGAGTAGGAATGAAAGCAACGATATCTTCTCCAAATTCTACAGTAGCTCCTTTATCAACGATTTCAGAGATTTCTCCGTTGTGGATAGTTCCAACAGCGAATGAATCTTCGTACTGATCCCATGGATTAGCAGTAGTTTGTTTGTGACCTAAAGATAATTTACGTCCATCAACATCTAATTCTAATACAACAACGTCAAGTTTTTCACCAACGTTTACGAATTCAGATGGGTGTTTGATTTTCTTAGTCCAAGATAAGTCAGAGATGTAAATTAATCCATCAATTCCTTCTTCAAGTTCTACGAAGATACCAAAGTTTGTAAAGTTTCTAACGATACCTGAATGCTTAGAACCTACAGGGTATTTAGAAGTAATATCAGTCCAAGGGTCTTGAGACAATTGTTTGATACCTAATGACATTTTACGATCGTCTCTATCTAATGTTAAGATTTGAGCTTCAACAATATCACCAACTTTTACGAAATCTTGAGCTGAACGCAAGTGCGTAGACCAAGACATTTCAGAAACGTGGATTAAACCTTCAACACCTTCAGCAACTTCGATGAAAGCTCCGTAATCAGCAATAACAACTACTTTTCCTTTAACTTTATCTCCAATAGCCAAGTTAGCATCTAATGCATCCCATGGGTGAGCGTTTAATTGTTTCAATCCTAATTGAATTCTTGTTTTCTCATCATCGAAATCAAGGATTACAACATTTAATTTTTGATCTAATTCAAGAACTTCAGATGGGTGGTTGATTCTTGACCAAGAAAGGTCAGTAATGTGGATTAATCCGTCAACTCCACCTAAGTCAATAAACACACCATAAGAAGTAATGTTTTTAACAACACCTTCTAATACTTGTCCTTTTTGTAATTGACCAATGATTTCTTTTTTCTGTACTTCAATATCCGCTTCAATAAGCGCTTTATGAGATACAACAACGTTTTTAAATTCGTGGTTGATTTTCACAACTTTGAATTCCATTGTTTTGTTTACGTAAACATCGTAATCTCTAATTGGCTTAACATCAATTTGAGATCCTGGTAAGAACGCTTCGATTCCGAAAACATCAACGATCATACCACCTTTAGTTCTGCATTTTACAAAACCATTAACGATTTCACCTGTTTCGTTTGCAGCAATAACTCTATCCCATGATTTGATAGTACGTGCTTTTCTGTGAGATAAAACTAGTTGTCCAGTTTTGTCTTCACGAATATCGATTAATACTTCAACAGTATCACCTACTTTTAATGCTGGGTTGTAACGGAATTCGTTTAATGAAATAACACCTTCCGATTTTGCGTTGATATCAACGATAACGTCTCTATCTGTAATTCTAACAACAGTACCATCTACTACTTCTTCTTGGTCAGTAGCGATAAAAGTTTTTGATACTAATTCTTCGAATTCTAATAAGTTTTTTTCATCAACTACATCAATTCCTTCTTCGAAATTGTGCCAGTTAAAATTTGCTAAAAACTCTTCTTGTGATTGGATTTGTTCAGACATGCTGATTAAAAATTTGTATTCTGCATTTCCTCGAGTTTCTTAAAGTAGTAGAAAACAACAGAAGTTGTTTATGTAATTTGTTGATACCTAATGGAAACTCTTATCCACCAAAAGGTGCGCAAAATTAATACTTTTTTATGTAACTGCAAAATAATTACCTCATAGATACTAAATTAGATAGAAAAACCATGCCTTATGTATCTAATACCATACTAATCAGTCTTTTTTCGGGAGCAGGCACATTGTACATCTCAACAACATCCCTCCTGCTATCGCCTTTATCTCTCCATTTCATTACGAGGATATCGGCTCTATCAGGGCTATACTTGACGATTCAATTTCATAACAATAAAAAACCCGATGCTATTAACATCGGGCTAGTATAAAAAATATCTAAAGTACTTAGTGATTCAAACTATCAGCAATCTTTGGATCGTGCTTGTATTTGAATAAAAAAGCAAAGGCAATCATAATAACAAAGGCATACCCTGCAAACGAAAACCAAACACTTGGCCATTCGACCTTGCTCTCTACCGTAAAGTAACTAACCGTTCTTCCCGCTAGTTCTCCTCCTACAATTGCTCCAATACCATTGGTCATCAACATAAATAAACCTTGAGCACTAGATCTAATTTTACTATCTGTCTCTTTTTCTACAAACAGAGATCCTGAAATATTAAAGAAATCAAACGCCATACCGTAAACAATCATCGATAAGATCAAGAATATCACACCCGAACCTGGATTCCCTATGCCGAATAATGCAAATCGCAATACCCAAGCAATCATACTAAATATCATCACCTGTTTGATACCAAATTTCCTTAAAAAAAACGGAATGGTTAAGATAAACAACGTTTCTGAAATTTGCGAAAGCGAAATAATTAATACCGAATGCTCTACTCCAAAAGTCCCTTGGTACTCTGGATTGGATCCAAAATCTCTTATAAAAGTATCTCCAAACATGTTTGTTATTTGCAAAGCAGCACCAAGTAGCATTGCAAATACAAAAAAGATAGCCATTTTTTTCTGCTTGAAAAGCACGAAACTATCTAAACCAAACTTACTTGTTAATGTTTGATTACTATTCTTGTTCTCCGCTGGAACATTAGGCAACGTAAAGCAAAACAATCCCGTAATGATCATTGCGATAGATGCAAATACAAACTGATTGGTATTCGATTTCCAATCAGTTAAATCCGTTGTCCACATAGCGAATATAAATCCTACCGTTCCCCACACACGAATAGGTGTAAATGTTTTTTGAACATCAAAATCATATTTATTCAATACCGCGTAACTTACTGAATTGTTCAATGCAATAGTTGGCATATAGAAACAACTAGTTGCGAATATTACCCAATACATCTCAGTAGAATTAGTGGCTTGAGTTGCAAAAAAAATAGCAATACCAGCTACAATATGAGCAAATCCCAAAACTTTTTGAGCACTAAAATATTTATCGGCTATAATACCCAATAAAGCAGGCATGAATAAACTCGCCCAACCCATAGATCCATACGTTCTACCAATCGACAAACCAATGCTTCCTCCTTCGATAGGACCAAAAGTTTGTCCCATATAACCTCCCAATGAAATTAACCAAATCCCCCAAACAAAAAATTGGAAGAAATTCATAATCGTAAGTCTTAATTTTATATTCATATCGCTGCTGCTGTGGTTAAATTTATTCAGGCCGTAAATCTAATATTAAAAATGAGATCTACAAAAAATTATACTTTTTTTACTACTTCATTTACCAATGCGACCACCATGTCAAATTGTTCCGCTCTGTTTAAATTAGAATTATCAATCTCTACAGCACCTTCAGCTTGAACTAATGGAGAGTTAGCACGATGACTATCAATATAATCCCGTTCTACTACATTTTTTAAAACGTCATCGTAAGTTACCTGATCGCCTTTGGCAATTAATTCATCAAAACGTCTTTGTGCTCTCGTAGCAGCACTAGCTGACATGAATATTTTTAGCTCAGCATCCGGAAAAACCACGGTTCCAATATCGCGTCCATCCATTACGATGCCTTTGTTTTTTCCCATTTCCTGCTGTTGCTCAACAAGTTTAGTGCGTACTTGATCAATCTCGGCTACTTTACTAACAAATCCCGAAACTTCGATTGTTCGAATCTCCTTTTCGACATTGGTATCATTTAAATACATTTCGGCAAAACCAGCTGCTGCATTAAATTTAAATTCTAGCGTAATAAAAGGTAGGCATTGAATTAGTGTTTCCTTATCAAAATAATCAGCAGTAATGTAGCCATTTTGCATAGCAAAAAAAGTAATTGCTCGGTACATCGCCCCAGTATCTACATAAACATAGGATAAATGGTTCGCTAGTTGTTTAGCAAGCGTACTTTTTCCTGTTGAAGAAAAGCCATCAATGGCAATGGTAATTTTTTTATCCAAAATAATATTATTGAAAGTTAATAGTTAATCCAAACAGACTTGTATTACCCGCTAAGGTATATCTTGAGTAGGAATAATTGAATTTTAATTTGTTTAATTTGAGTCCAAAACCAGCTGAAATACCAGAAAAATTGCGTTGATCCACAATACGTAATTCTTCGGCTCTTCTAAAATTATATCCCACTCTAAAATTAATTGCTTTTTTTGGAAATAATTCTACACCCACAATTAAATGACGTAAAGCATTATTTATAGCAGATATTTTTTCTTGGTCGCTACTTCCATTTAAATTAGTTTGTGCTCTATTGGGATTAGAAAAAGCAAGATTCCACTGCTGTAAATTCTCTAAGGTCAGATGCCACCTAATGGGAACATTTTCTAATTCTTGTGAAACGCCAAACATAATTTCTAAGGGCAACTTTTCACTATTACCAGAATAAGTCGTGAATTGCGTTCCTATATTCCGAATCACTAAGGCCCAATTTACATCATTTTTTTCATCAATGTAAATTGCTCCTAAATCAATCGCACCACCAAGAGAATTATAGGTTTCTAAGCTAGAGCTAATCAGTTTTGCATTCGCACCAATATGTAAATCAGTGTACGGAATATTATAAGAGTACCCAAAGGAAAGTGCTACTTCACTTCCTGAAAAACTAGCTGTAGACTGCCCGTTTTCATCATAGCCTTCAAAGCTACCATAATTAACGTAGTTTACTCCTGCTTGAAACGTTTGCAAATGCCTATCGTAGGTATAAGCATAAGATGCTGTTCCATAAGTCACTGCACCAAAATAACTACCGTAATTCAGAGCTAAATGGTTGTCCATCTCTGCATTGATGGTTGCTGGATTAAAATTAGCTTGATTGACATCGTCATCATAAATAGTGATGGTTTTCCCGCCCAAAGCTGCCTGTCGTGGCGAAGTAACTAAATTTAAAAATTGGTATACATATTTACCTCCAATTTGACTGTAGGATACAGAACAAAATGATAGCAATAAATAATATACAACTCTTTTGAACATGTGGAAAGCTCTTTTAGGAGAATAAAACGCAAATGCGAAGATAAAATTATAAAAATAGTAATACTCCTTTTCCTGCTGCTATTTACTAACAAATAAAATTCCAAAACCAACTCTTACAAAAATAAGTTTTGGTTTTGGAATTAGTTTTTAAACGACAAATAGCGCTAGTTAAAGTGTCTTCGCGTTTTTTACATTTTGATCGGTGATAGCAATTTTAAGTACCTCACTCATTTCTTTAACATAATGAAAAGTAAGACCTTGTACATACTCGGGCTTGATTTCATCAATATCGCTTTTATTATCCTGACATAAAATAATTTCCTTAATATTAGCGCGTTTGGCTGCTAATATTTTCTCTTTTATTCCTCCTACAGGCAGTACTTTTCCTCTAAGTGTAATTTCACCCGTCATGGCTATATTTTTCTTGATTCTCTTTTGCGTAAGCAACGAAACTAGAGAAGTAAGCATGGCTATTCCTGCACTTGGACCATCTTTAGGAGTAGCTCCCTCAGGTACATGCAAGTGAATGTTGTGTTTTGTTAATGCCTCTGGATTAATACCAACAAGCTGGGCATTCGCTTTTATATATTCTAAAGCAATCGTCGCCGACTCCTTCATGACGTTTCCTAAATTACCCGTGATGGTCATTGTCCCTTTTCCAGGGGAAAGTAGCGACTCTATAAATAAAATATCACCTCCAACACTTGTCCAAGCTAAGCCTGTAACCACTCCCGCCACGTCGTTAGATTCGTATTTATCTCTTTCTAATCTTGGTACACCAAGCACTTTCAGCACATCTTCTTCGGTCACTTTCTTATTGTATTCCTCCTCCATCGCTACTGATTTTGCAGCATTACGAATGACTTGAGCAATTTTAGCTTCTAGACCACGAACACCTGATTCTCTTGTGTAGCCTTCAACAATTTTTTCCAATTGTTTTTTACCAATAGTTAGGTCTTTTGGCCCTAATCCGTGCTCTTTTAATTGTCTAGGGAATAAATGCTGCTTTGCGATTTCTACTTTCTCTTCGATTGTATAACCAGACATTTTGATAATTTCCATACGATCCCTCAAGGCAGGCTGAATCGCAGCCATATTGTTAGACGTAGCAATGAACATTACTTTAGATAAGTCATAACCCAACTCAACAAAATTATCGTAGAAAGCACTATTTTGCTCTGGATCTAATACCTCCAACAATGCTGAAGACGGATCTCCTTGATTGCTACTAGATAATTTATCAATTTCATCTAAAACAAAAACAGGATTAGAGGTCCCCGCTTTTTTCAAGCTTTGAATAATTCTACCCGGCATTGCGCCAATGTACGTTTTTCTGTGCCCACGAATCTCCGCTTCATCACGCAAACCACCCAAAGAAATACGAACATACTCACGCCCCAACGCTTCCGCTACTGAACGACCAATCGAGGTTTTCCCAACTCCTGGAGGTCCTGTCAAACAAATAATTGGAGACTTCATGTCGTTTCTTAGCTTTAATACAGCTAGGTGTTCGATCATTCTCTTTTTTACTTCTTCTAACCCAAAATGGTCACGATCTAGTATTTTTTGTGCTCTTTTTAAATCAAAATTATCTTTAGAATATTCATTCCAAGGCAATTCTAATAAAAGTTCTAGGTAGTTTCTTTGAATTCCAAAATCGGGAGCCTGCGGATTCATGCGACGCATTTTCGAAAGTTCTTTCTCGAAATTTTTCTGCGTTTTTTCATCCCACTTTTTGGTTCTTGATTTGACAAGCATTTCTTCTAACTCTTCCTCTTGTGAAACGCCACCCAATTCTTCTTGAATGGTTTTCATTTGCTGATGCAAGAAATATTCGCGTTGCTGTTGGTCTAAGTCAAAACGAACTTTAGACTGAATATCATTTTTTAATTCTAATTTTTGCAACTCAATATTCATGAAACGCAAAGTTTCTAATGCTCTATCTTTCAAATTATTAATTCGCAATAAATCTTGCTTTTCTTTAACAGAAAGGTTCATATTTGAAGTAACAAAATTGATCAAAAACGATTGGCTTTCAATGTTTTTAATTGCAAATGTAGCTTCACTAGGAATGTTTGGGCTTTCCTTGATAATTTGTATGGCTAGTTCCTTTACAGAATCTAAAATAGCAAGAAACTCCGTATCCTTACTATCAGGTCTATCTTCTACAAAATTTTTAATCGTAGCAGTGATATAAGGTTCTTCAGAAGTGACAGTGTCAATTTCAAATCGTTTCTTTCCTTGTAATATAACGGTTGTAGTTCCATCAGGCATTTTTAAAACGCGCAAAATACGAGCTACAGTTCCTACCGAGTGAATATCATCCTTGGTTGGGTCTTCATCTTCTTCGTTTATTTGTGCTACAACACCAATAATTTTTCCTGCAGCATTAGCATCATCAATTAATTTTATTGATTTATCTCTTCCTGCCGTAATTGGAATCACTACTCCAGGAAACAAAACCATGTTACGCAAGGGTAAAATAGCCAAAGATTCCGGTAATTCCTCGTTTATCATTTCCTCCTCGTCTTCGGGAGTTAATAATGGTATTAATTCAGCATCTGAATCAAATTCTTGAAGTGACAGATTGTCAATAGTGCGTATTTTATGATTTGACATAGTATATATAAGTCTTTTTGTCAGTGAAAAATTTCGTTACGTAAACAAATGAGCCTGTAAATTAAACCTTTTTTACAAGAAATATAGGAATTGACTCTTTATTTAATGAGCCTATAAAAGAGACAATCATTATGCCAAAAGAAAGGGATCAATTTAATTAGTAATGGTATTTGCCTCACATTTAAGTACTATTTTTAGTATCAACCTATTATAATGAGCTAAAAAAGGATTAAAATTCTTTATTACTGTAACATTTTAAAAGTAACGCAGTCTATAGTATAAACCAGTACTCTTACACTTGACCGGAACCAACCAAAATACTGAAGAGCTCATTTTACTTTGTAAACAGAAAAATGAAAAAGCACAGTTTGAAATTTATAATCGATACAGCAAAGCGATGTACAACGTGGCGTATCGAATCGTAAAAGACGAGCACTATGCTGAAGATGTTATGCAAGAAGGTTTTTTAAAAGCATTTACCAAAATCGATGCCTACCAAAACGAAGTCGCTTTTGGAGCTTGGCTAAAAAAAATAATTATCAATTGCAGTATTGATTTCTACAAAAAGAAAGTCAAATTCACAGTTAGTGATTTTAGCGATAATCTATATAAAATTGAGGATCTCGAAAAATCGCATATGGATGCACTAGACTTAACCACTTTAAAAGTACAGCAAGTCTTGGAAGTAATGAACACTTTAAAGGATAGCTACAGAATGATTTTGACGCTATTTTATATTGAAGGTTACGATCAAGAAGAAATCAGTGAAATATTGAAGATAAGTTATACCAACTGCCGCACCACACTAAGCAGAGCTAAAGATTGTTTGAGAATTAAATTAATGAAATTATGAAAAATGAAAATGAAGAGTTAGATCAAATGTTTATCAATTTGACTAATCAATGGGATATTCAGGAACCAAAAGAAAAACATGAACTTAGATTTTTAAAAAAACAAAAGCAAACACCTTTTAAGCTTAAACTATTTTTACCCCTTGCAATAGCAGCGTCAATAATGCTATTCTTGTTTTTAAATAGTAACGCTGATCCTATAGAAAGTCCCAAAGATTTCAAGTTTGCCTCCAAAGAAACCAAACAAACAGACTCTATTTTTACCGTACTGATCGAGAGAGAGCTAGAAAAAATAAAAGATAAAAAGTCACCTGAAAACGAAAAAATAATTTCAGATGCTTTAAAACAAATGAAGATTTTAGACAAGGATTACGCTAAAATATTAAAGGAACTAGAGTTAAATGGAGAAAGTAAGCCAATAATAAATGCTTTAATAAGTAATCTTCAAATTAGGATTTCATTCCTTCAAGAAGTATTACAGCATATTGAAAATACTGAAAAATTAAAAAATATTCCCCATGAAAATACTATATAGCACCCTCCTGCTCTTATTCTTGCTTCCGATATTGTCCTTAGCAAATGAATTTGACGCGGCCTATGTGAAAACTAAAATCATAAAAAAAGCGTATTACGTTAATCCTGATGCGGGCTTAAATATTGATAATTCATACGGTAATATAACTGTTACTACTTGGGATGAAGACAAAATTGATCTCGACATTATTATTAAAGTAAGTGGCAGCAATGAAGGTTGGGTTAATCAGCGTTTGAACGAAATCGACATTGATATTAATGCGTTAAAGCACTTAATTTCGGCCAAAACAATTTTAGGAAATACCAATTATAAAACCAAAGGGAATAACAATAGCTTTGAAATCAATTATGTAATAAAAATTCCAAAAAAAGGAAGCATTCAGTTACGCAATAAATATGGAAATATTACTGTGGCCGACCTTTGGGCACCATCTGACATAAATTGTAAATACGGCAATGTAACTACCGGCAAACTGTATAGCGGTAAAAACGCGATCCAAATAGAATATTGTCCAAATTCCTCAATAGAATATTTAAATAATGGAACCATCACCGCCCGCTATTCTGGATTAAAAATAAATTCACTATCAAAAATTGACTTATTATCTGACTATACCGAAACAACAATCCAAGAAGCAGAAGCTGTTCAATATACTAGTAAATATGGGACATTAAATGTTGAGAAAGTAAAATCAATTGCAGGAACTGCAAATTATATGGAGCTCCAATTTGGAGAAATAAACGGCGATTTTAACTTAACCGCCAAATATTGTCAAATAGCCATTGATTACCTTAGCGCTAAAGCAAAAGATTGCATCATTACTGCTGGTTATTCAAATATGAAAATTGGGTATAGCAGCAGTTATGATTTTGATTTCACAATCAATGTTCGCTATGCCAACTTAAAATCTGATACTGACTTACTATTTTCCAATAAAGAAGAAACCAATTCGAGCAAATCATATCGCGGATATTTTAGTAAAAAAGGAATAAATAATCTAAATATAAAATCAGATTACGGAAACATACTATTATCAAAAAAATAACAAACTTAAAATCAGACTTCCAATGAAAAACACAATTAAATCGCTAGTTTTTTGCGCGCTATTAAGCGCAATGAGTGCCAATGCACAATGGTCAAACAGCTCTAAAGTTAAAGGAAATGGCAAAGTCGTTAGCGAGAAACGAACTACTGCTTCCTATGATGAAATTAAAATAGGTGGGGCATTTGATGTTGAACTAATTGCAGGAAAAGAAGGTGAAATTAGTTTAAAAGGAGAAGAAAACTTACTCCCTTTAATAATTGTCGAAGTCGAAGGAAATGTTCTAAAAATTTATCCAAAGAAGAATATTAATATAAGTTCCACTTCTGGAAAAGCTATCGTTGTAACAGTACCTTTTGAGAGTATTTCAGATGTTTCTTTAGGTGGATCAGGTAGTATAATTGGAAAAAGCATCATTAAAGCTGATCGTTTTAATGCTAAATTATCTGGATCGGGAGACATCGTGTTACTAATAGATGCTCAAGATACTATGGCAGCTATTAGTGGCTCAGGAGATATTACCTTAAAAGGAAAGGCATCTAATTATGAATGTAAATTATCTGGATCAGGAGACATTAATTCCTATGAATTAGAGACAGTTAATTGTAATGCAGCCATGTCAGGATCAGGAAATATTAGAGTTAACTGTACTGATACTTTAACGGCAAGAATCTCAGGTTCTGGGGATATTGAATATAAAGGCAATCCAAAAACGAAAGACACTAAAGTAAGTGGTTCAGGCCGAATTTCTAAGAAATAAAGCTGTTGCGTTATCAAATAAAAAAGCTGTTTTTAAGAATTCTTAAAAACAGCTTTTTTAGTATTCTTCTATTTCTTTTTTTCTTTAATCATACTAAGTACTATAAATCCTAGTAAGAAAAAAACCGCCAAAATAAAGAAAGAATTTCGCATGGAATTGGTAATCGCTCCAACAAAACCAAAAATAAAGGTTCCAAATACGATAGCTACCTTTTCAGTGACATCAAAAAAACTAAAGTAGGTAGCATGATCCTCAGTCTCCGGTAATAATTTAGAATAAGTGGAACGGGACAAGGATTGAATAGCGCCAAGGACCATTCCAATCGATCCGCCTAAAGCATAAAACTGAAGATCAATATATTCACTTTTAGCATCTAAAAGATAAGCAGCAACGCAAATTCCGCCCCAAATAATTATCGTAATTTTCAATGTCTTGATATTTCCAATTTTTTCAGACAACCTAGAGAACGCAAAAGCACCAAAAATAGCCACTAAATTAATTAATAAAATAATTGTAATTAATTTACTAGTGTCTATCCCTAACTCCTTTTTACCATACAAACCCGCTAACAAAATAACGGTTTGAACACCAATGCTGTACAGAAAAAAAGCCGTTAAGAATTGCTTTAAAACTTTTAACTCTGTCAAACTTTTAAAAACAATTACAAGTTCTTTAAACCCTTTAAAAATATAATCTTTTTCAGGTTTTTTATGAAAAACATTGTTTGGCAAATAATAAAAAGTAATTTGAGCGAAACCTATCCACCAAATTCCTACCGCTAAAAAGGATATTCTTGCCGGTAAGGAGCTATCAGTGATCCCAAATAAATCGGGTTTCATTACCATAGCTAGACTGAAAACTAACAAAATTAAAGATCCAAAATAACCGTACATAAATCCTTTGGCACTTACTCGATCGTGCTGCTCAGGAGGAGCTACTTCAGGCAAATAAGAATTATAAAATACAATACTTCCCCAAAAACCAATACTAGCCATAATAGTTCCTACAATCCCTATCCATAATGTTTCTTGACCCGTAAAAAAGAATAAAGCCATTACAGACAAAGAACCTAGATAGCAAAAAAACTGCAGAAACTTTTTCTTATTTCCAGTATAATCGGCTATTCCAGAGAGAATAGGAGATAATATTGCTACAATTAAAAAGGAGAAAGACAAAGAATAGGATAATAAAGTAGAATTATTAAAATCGACTCCTAAAAACCGTACTATACCGTTGTTGTCACTAGTGACAGCATCATAATATATTGGAAAAACTGCTGTGGCGATCACTAGACTATAGACAGAGTTTGCCCAATCGTAAAAAGCCCAAGCATTTATTAATTTTGAATCACCTTTTTGTAAAGCTTTCATAAAATATTTTTTAACGAATTTATCTCTTTTATTTTAGGAAAGTACGTTTTTTGAAAAAATTAAATTTTGGACATAAAAAAAGCCATTTCTACTTTAGAAATGGCTTGATACTACTTTACTACATATTATTTAAATACAACACCGAATTTAGCAGCTGTTGCTTTTGCTTCAGGAATCATAGCTTTTATATTTGCAATTCTGGTTGCATCTGAAGGGTGCGTACTCATAAATTCTGGTTGCGCAGCTCCCCCTGAATTAGCCGACATTCTTGTCCAAAATGAAATCGCTTCCTCAGGATTATAACCCGCAATAGCCATTAAAGTTAAACCTATTTTATCAGCCTCACTCTCATTGCTTCTGCTAAAAGGTAACATAACTCCATATTGAGAAGTTAAACCATAAGCAGTACTAAATGCTTGTTGTGTACTTTGACTTTTCCCCGCTGTAGCAGCAGAAACCCCTAATCCAATGTATTCTTGAAGTTGAGCATAACTCATACGTTGCGCACCATGATTGGCTAGAGCATGAGAAACTTCATGTCCCATTACTGTTGCTAATCCTGCATCATCTTTTGTGATGGGTAATATACCTGAGTAAACAACAATTTTACCACCTGGCATACACCAAGCATTAACGTCGGGACTTTGTACTAACTTATATTCCCATTGGTATCCTTTCAAATATTCTGTTTGTCCTATAGAAGCTAAATAGCGTTCAGCAGCAGCTTTAATTTTAATACCTACAGACTCTACTCTTTTCGCATCAGTAGTACCTGAAATAACTTTGTTTTCCTGTAAAAAAGTACCGTACTGTTGAAATGAAGTTGGGAAAAGTTCATCGTTTGATACTAGATTTAAAGCTTTCTTTCCTGTTAGTGGATTCACCGCGCAAGAGGCTAAAAGTCCTAAGGCACATACTCCTGCTAGAATTGTATAATTTTTCATGATATTTATTTTATATTTTAACAAAAATACGATTATTATTATTTTGAGAATTATAAAATTAGGAGTATTTGTTATGACATTTGGGGAAGCTGTAGTTCAAGCACTTAAAAAGCGAAATGACAAATAACAAAATAATTTGCAATTTCAGCAAAAAACCCTTCATTTATTAACTCAAAACCTCATTTGAACTAACCTAATTTTCGGTTTTCTTGGATCTATTTACTGTATTTGAGTACTATAACTGCCAAAGGAGGAAGTTCTAATGCTATCGAAAAATCGCGACCATCATAAGGTGAGGCTTCTGCTTTCAATTTTTTTCCGTTTTCCACATTACTACCTTCATATGACTTACCATCACTATTAAATATTTCTTGTAGTTTTCCTTTGCGAGGCAAGCCAATTTTGTAATTTGAACGAACCACTTGTGTAAAATTGCAAATAACTATTAAGTCATTTTCTGTTTTTACTCCTTTTCGTATGTATGCAAGGACTGCATTTTGATGGTCAGAGTAGTTGATCCACTCAAATCCTTCAGAACTAAATTGGTTTTCATATAATGCGGGTTGTTTTTTATAGAGTGCATTCAAATCTGTTATAACTTTCTTTACGCCCTGATGATATGGGTTTTCTAATAAATGCCAATCTAAACTTTCCTGAAAATTCCATTCCTTTATTTGACCAAATTCACTACCCATAAAAAGCAACTTTGTTCCCGGATGTGTAAACATATAAGAGTACAAAAGTCTGAGATTAGCAAATTTTTGCCATTCATCTCCTGGCATTTTATCAGCAAGCGATTTTTTACCGTAAACTACCTCGTCATGAGAAAGCGGTAACATGAAATTTTCTGCATAAGTATAAGTCATCGAAAAAGTCAAATCATTTTGATGGTACTTTCTATATACAGTCTCTTTTTGAAAATATTGCAAAGTATCGTGCATCCATCCCATCATCCATTTCATTCCAAAACCCAAACCTCCTATTGAAGTCGGTCGGGAAACCATTGGAAATGAAGTACTTTCTTCTGCAATAGTTTGAACGCCCTCATAATTGGAATAGACAGCTTCATTAAATTCTTTTAAGAAACTAATGGTGTCTAAATTTTCTTTACCTCCATAAATATTAGGTTCCCATTCTCCATCATTTCTAGAATAGTCTAAATATAACATCGAAGCTACTGCATCCACTCTTAAACCGTCTGCATGATAATGGTGCAACCAAAACAATGCATTACTAATTAAAAAAGAACGTACCTCGTTTCGACCGTAATTAAACACCAAACTTTTCCAATCAGGATGGTACCCTTTTCTTCGATCCGGATGTTCATATAAACTAGATCCATCAAAATAACCCAATCCATGCGCATCATCAGGAAAATGAGAAGGCACCCAATCTAAAATTACGCCAATTCCCGCTTGATGCAGTTTATCGACTAAAAACATAAAATCTTGCGGAGTTCCAAATCGGGATGTAGGGGCAAAATAACCAACTAATTGGTAACCCCATGAAGGATCATAAGGATACTCCATGATAGGCATAAACTCTACATGGGTAAAACCGGTTTCTACAACATAGTTAACCAAATCATCAGCAAATTCTTTGTAAGACAAAAAACTATTGTCACTACTGTGTCTCTTCCACGAACCTATATGTACTTCATAAACAGAGTATGGTTTATCAAGTCCATTGAAGTCTTTACGTGATTTCATCCATTTCGCATCTTTCCACTTGTGGTCTAAGTCCCAAACAACAGAAGCTGTATTGGGCGGTTGTTCGCAATAAAAGGCAAAAGGATCGGCCTTTTCAGTACTTACACCCGCAATTGTTGATTGAATTTTATATTTGTACACCGTTCCTTTTTCTAAATTCGGAATAAAACCTTCCCAAATTCCTGAAGAATCCCAACGTACTTCAAGCTGATGTTCTCCTTGGTTCCAAAAATTAAAATCACCAATAACAGAAACCGAATGAGCAGTAGGTGCCCATACAGCAAAGTATACACCATGCACTCCATTCACTTCAATCAAATGTGCCCCTAGCTTTTCATACAGTCTAAAATGTTTTCCTGCTTTGAATAAATCGATATCAAAATCAGTAAAAAGGGAATGCGAAATAACTTTGGTCATAATATAATTGTGTAATTCTAAAGCTGAGTTTAGAACATTAGTTGATCGTTCACAGGAAATGGTTTTATCCTATTTGATAATTATTTGGTACAATTGCTCCTTTTTTAATCACTACAATACCATCTTTGATAGAATAGAGATCAGTGGAAGCGTCCTCAAGATGCTTGCCTCCATTTATATGAACATCATTACCTATACGGCAGTTTTTATCTACTAGTGCATTGCTAATAAAACATCTTTCGCCAATTCCTACTAGTATTTGCCCACTCTTGCAGTCGGTTTCCATATCATCTAAACTTTGATAATAATCATTACCCATGACATAGGAGTTCTGAATTACAGTACCCTCGCCTATTCTTGCTCGAATACCAATTACAGATCCTTTAATTTCTTTAGCGTTTATGATACAACCTTCAGACAGTATGGACTTATCTACAATTGTTTTATTAAATTTAGAAGGAGGAAGTAACCTTGGTCTTGTAAAAATTTTATTATCGTTATCAAACAAATTAAATTTTGGGACGTCATCTGTTAAACCAATATTTGCTTCGAAAAAAGAGTCAATATTTCCTATATCTGTCCAATAGCCTTCATACTGATAACTTAGAATTTTTTTGTTTCCAACTGCTTGTGGAATAATTTCTTTCCCAAAATCTTTTGTCTTTGGATTAGACATTAAGTCAACCAAAAGCTTTCTGTTGAAAATATAAATTCCCATCGAGGCTAGGTAATGTTTACCCTCTGCTTTCATTTGGTCACTTACATCTGATTCCCATTCCGGTAATAATTCTTTGGCTGGTTTCTCAATGAATGACTCGATATAATTTTCACTATTTGTTTTTAAAATTCCAAATTCAGGAGCATCCTTCGCATTAACAGGCAAAGTTGCAATTGAAATATCAGCATTGCTTTTGATGTGTTCTTCAAGCATGTGGTTAAAATCCATTTGATACAACTGATCGCCTGATAAAATCAATGCGTATTCAAAATCATGATTTAAAAAATGAGGCATACACTGTCTAACAGCATCAGCGGTTCCTTGAAACCAAGTAGGATTATCAGGAGTTTGCTCAGCAGCTAAAATATCAACAAAAGCTTGACTAAAAGCATTAAAAGTATAAGTGTTCTTTATGTGTGCATTTAGAGAAGCAGAGTTAAATTGCGTCAATACAAATATTCTTTTGATATCAGAATTCATGCAATTAGAAATAGGAATATCTACCAATCTATATTTTCCTGCTATGGGAACGGCCGGTTTTGATCGAGTAGCTGTTAATGGATACAAACGGGAACCTTGACCCCCACCTAGAATAATTGAAATTATGTTGTTCTTATTTGATTTCATATTTTACTTATTATTAAATTGTACATCTCTAAATATTCTTGGCAAACGCGCTCCCAGGAATGATCTATATTCATCCCAAATTTTCTAATTTTATTTAAATTCGTTTTATCATTGTATAGACTGACTGCGCGACCAATGGAATAACAAATATCGCCAACAGATGATTGATCATGACAAATTCCGTTTCCATTATCTCCAAAATCTATAACCGTATCCTGAAGTCCTCCGGTTCGCCTAACGATAGGAACAGTGCCATATCGAAGTGAATACATTTGATTTAATCCACAAGGTTCAACCCGTGAAGGCATTAGTAAAAAATCAGCACCAGCATAAATTAAATGAGCCAGCTCTTCGTTGTAACCTATAAAAGTATTGTAGTTTCCTTTGTAGTCTCCTAATAAGCTATTTAACTGATTTTCGATTAAGGTATTTCCTGAACCCAAAATTAATATGTTGATTTGCTTATAATTTTCTGACAATGCCAGTGCTGCTGCATGAGGTAGCAAGTCACCACCTTTTTCATCAAGTAGCCTTCCTATAAAACTAAATAAAGGCTTAGAAGGGTCTAAATTAAATAATGAACAAAGTACTTCCTTGTTTAGTTGCTTGCCTTTTTCAAAATTTTTAATTGAGTAGTTTTTCTCTAGCATTTTATCAGTAGCAGGATCCCAAACTTCAGTATCAATGCCATTCAGAATACCTCTTGATTTATAACGAACAAGATTAAAAAGGGATTCCAAGCCATTTGCCGAAAAGTTAATTTCGTTTAGATAATTGGGTGACACAGTGGTAACGGCCCAGGCACACTTTACAGCTACAGCTAAAGAATTGATACAATTATCCCATTCTAGAACATTAACATGAGCTAAATCAAATTCTGGAATATACTGCAATTTATCAAAACCAAATTGCCCCTGATATAGACCATTATGAATGGTAATCATTGACGGAACATTCTTCAACTTACCATACTTGTAACAATAAAGCATCATAAAAGGAATAAGTCCTGTATGGTGATCATGACAATTAATAACTGAAGGCATTTCTTCGCGACCAATAATCCAATCTAATGCTGCGATCTGAAAAGCTAAAAAACGTTCAATATCATCTTTGTAACCGTAAACATTGGGTCGATCAAATAATTCTTTAATTTCAATTAGATAAAGTTCAAAACCGAGCTTGTCTGTTTTTTCCTTTAAAACGTTAAAGGGAAAATTAAATTTACCCAATTTGACAAATCCCCAATGAACACATTCAAATTCATTTTCATTCCTGAATTTAGATTCATAACACGGAATAACAACTCTAGCAAGTTCGCCAGCTTTAGTTTGGTATTTAGGCAAGGCCCCAACTACATCGGCAAGGCCACCTACTTTAGCTACAGGGTAACACTCTGCGCTGATGTGAAATATTTCCATTTATATTTTTATCTTTTCACTACTAATTAATAAGCTAAATTCGCATCTCGTAAAACAATAGAGAAGTGAGAAACAATTACTATCAAAAACCTATTAAATATCGTACTTTTATGTTTTTCTAAATTTAGTAAAAAATTCAGAGATAATAAGCCTAAATACAAATTTATTAAAATGACAAAAAAAGCAACGGATAGCAAACAAATAACAGAAATACCAAAGTTTATCATCATGACTGGTAAATTTTTCGCATTTATATCCCCAAAACTAGCCACTTTATATATTGCTAAATTATTTACAACACCCATTAAACATAAAATTCCGAAGCGCGAACAAAATATGGACAATACAAGTGTCCAAAAAGTAGTTAGTGTTCCCGATATTAATAAAGAAATTGTTGTGTATACCTATGGGACAAGCCCAAAGAAAATGCTGCTTGTACATGGCTGGTCTGGACGAGGTACACAACTATTTAAAATAGCGGATGAACTGGTGAAAAACGGATTCTCTACCGTAAGCTTTGATGCGCCAGGCCACGGTAAATCCCCTGGAAACAATAGCATTATGGTTGACTTTATAGCCTCAATCCATGAAATAAACAGATTATACGGTCCGTTTGAAAGTGCAATTGGACATTCATTAGGCGGAATGTCAGTCCTTAATGCAATTAAACAAGGACTAAAAGTAAAAAATGCAACGATTATAGGAAGCGGAGATATTGTACAAGACATTATAGATGATTTTACAGCCAAACTCCAACTACCTCCTAAATATGCCACTAAATTGAGAGCTCATTTTGAAAAGAAGTACAAAGAGAATATGGGCGACTTTTCAGCATTTAAAGCAGCACAAACCACTGATATTCCTGTTTTAGTAATACACGATAATCAAGATTTCGAAGTACCTGTTACAGCAGGAATACATATTTACGAAAATTTAAAAGCAGGAGAACTAATGCTTACTGAATCTTTAGGACACAGAAAAATATTAGGCAATGAGAAAGTAATAGAAAAAGTGATTAACTTTACTTTGAAAAATAATTAAAATACAAGAACTAATGGAATTCCCTTTACATAAAACCGAAGAACAATGGAAAGAAGAACTAGGAGAGGATCGTTACCATATATTAAGAAAAAAAGGAACGGAATACCCTCATACTGGCGCATATAACCTACATTATGAGAAAGGTACCTACTGTTGTGGTGGATGTGCTGAACCATTATTCGAAAGCAATTCTAAATTTGATGCTCATTGTGGATGGCCATCATTTGATGATGCGATTCCTGGAAAAGTAAAAAATGTTTTAGATAAAACGCATGGTATGATTCGAACTGAAATAGTGTGTGCGAATTGTGGAGGTCATTTAGGACATGTTTTTAATGATGGACCTACCAAAACAGGAGAACGCTACTGTGTAAATAGTTTATCTATTGATTTTAAAGAAGGTTAAAAGTCATTATTTACAAAAACAGAAATATTTTATTAAGCATTTTAACCACATATATTACGCTCTATTTAAAAACCCTTTGTTCAAATACTTATGATTTGAATAAAGGGTTTTTATTGTAAATAAAACAATTCTTATTAGTTAATTATTAGAATCCTAACCTAAAAAAGCCTTTTTAAAACTAGGTTTAACTCTACTATTGGAAGCTTGCTCAAAGGCATATGCAAAACCTATTAATTCCGGCTCAGTAAATGGTTTACCAAAGAATGAAAATCCAACTGGCAAATCATACACGGTACCACAAGGAACAGTGATATGCGGAAAACCACTAATAGCAGCTGGTGAGGTTAAAAACACATCACCCCATCGATCTCCATATATCATATCGATACTACAAGCGGGCCCCATTGTTAATCCGCTAATAGCATCTAACTTGTTTTCATCAATAACTTTATTTAAAATCTCAATAGCTTTAAAATGACTGTTTTTAAGTGCCTCTTTGTATTTTGCATCTGCTAAGTCTCCTTTTTCATTTGAACTTACCAATGTTTCTTGTTTAAAATAAGGCATGGCTTTATCCTCGTTTTTCAAATTAAAATCAATTACGTCTTTTAAAGACTTAACTTTAATATCCGATTTTTTTAAATAACTATTGACACCTTCTTTAAACTCAAACTGCATCACTTCAAATTCTGCCGCTCCCAATTCATTAATAGCATCTAAATAATCAATTTCTACAACTGTACCACCTAAACTTCTAATCAAGTCAATAGATTTTTTTTGCAAAGCGTGCATAAACTGATTAGCACCTTGTTGCTTCTTCTCTACACCTATCCTTTTTCCTGACAAAAAGTTCTTATCTAAATATTTAACATACTCATTCTCTTGCCTTTGCTTACTTCCTATTGTACTTTTATCGTTATTGTCAATACCCGCCAAAACTCCTAATAAAATAGCTGCATCTTGCACAGTTCGGGCCATAGGTCCTGCAGTATCCTGAGTCGACGAAATAGGTATAATCCCACTTCTACTCACCAAACCTATTGTTGGTTTAATCCCCACTACACCACTTACAGATGATGGGCAAACAACAGAACCATCTGTTTCAGTACCCACTGAAACTGTACATAAATTAGCTGAAACAGCAACACCTGAACCTGCACTTGAACCACACGGATTGTGGTCTAAGATATAAGGGTTTTTCGTTTGTCCACCTCTACTACTCCAACCTGAACAAGAACTAGTAGACCTAAAATTTGCCCATTCGCTCAAGTTTGTTTTACCTAAAATAATAGCTCCAGCAGCTCTTAATTTCTTTACTATGTAAGCATCATCTTTAGCAATATTCCCTTCTAAGGCTAATGCGCCAGCGGTAGTTTGCATTTGATCAGCAGTATCAATATTATCTTTAATAAGAACAGGAATCCCATGAAGCAACCCTCTTGATTTACCATCTTTCAATTCCATATCAAGTTTTTTGGCTAAGTTCAAAGCATCAGGATTAACCTCAATTAAAGCGTTTAATGCAGGTCCTTTTTTATCTATTTCTTCAATTCGCTTTAAGTACAATTCCACCAACTTCTCAGACGTATATTCACCCGACTTTAATTTGGCACTCAAGCTAGATATCGTTTCTTCATCTAAAACAAAATCGTCTATACCTTCCTCTTTTAAACCGTCTTCCCCTGTTTTTTCCTTATTAGAACAACTTGACACTAAAAAAGTTCCTATTCCAGCTGTTGCCAAAGTAGCAGTCGTTAAAAATGACCGTCTTTCCATAAAAATTGATTTAAAAATTAATTTCTTAAATTTATATAAATACTTTGAACTACAAAAGTAAAACAGAAGATTATCCTTAGCTTCATTCAAATAATAAAACTCCAATTAAAACCATTAAATACAATAAGTACCGAATAATTAATAGTCAACAACACATTTTGTAACTGAAAATACAACAAGAATTCACCACCGTATATTTAAAGAATGATAGTAACTTTTTAGTAATATACTTTATTTTTAAAAATGAAAGTCGAAAAATAGCTAAGACTACAGGAATTAAGAGGGAAAATCGATAGAAAATTAGAAGTAAACAGATTTAAATACAAGAAATTATGGCCTGCCGCTACTTCCACTACGTTCCAGTACCGTCGGGCTATTCGTTACAATCTTTTTTGCGGCTAAAAAAGCCTCAAAAAAGGATTTTGGATCAGGAACAAAACCTGGGGAGGGATTTAATAAAAATATAGATATTTACAGAGTAAAACAATAACAAATGGATTCTGTCGAACTTTTAAAATTTGTTCTTCCCGATTTTCTAGTAGATAACTTTGAAATAGTTTCTGCTCTCAATTCTGAGGAAAACCTACATCTCTATTTTGAAGAAAAATCAAAACCTCCCAAAGAGTTTGATTCTTTAGAATTAGTATCCAAAGGGTTTTTGGATGAAATCACAATTCAGGATTTCCCGCTAAGGGGTAAATTTGTTTTCTTACACATTAAACGTCGTCGTTGGACAAATAAAACCAATGGCGAGATTGTTAAAAGAGATTGGCAGTTAGTTGCCAAGGGAACACGTATGACGCAAGAGTTTGCGACTTTTTTAAAAGAAATTAATAGATAATACCGCTATTAATTGTAACACTATTGGAGGGTTCTTTGGTGTTGATGGTAAAAAACTTCAAAGACAGTATAAAAATCACTTAAGTTCTTTTAATACTTGGGAACCTAGAAAACATGCCCATAACTGGATTATCTACCCCGAAAACATAGGTATTCACCTCGCTATAGACGAAGTTGCCTTATCCCAAGGAGAACTTTATACTATTGTCACCAATAAAAAAGCCAAAGGCAAAAAAGGATCATTAGTGGCTATTGTTGCTGGCACTAAAACAGAACAGGTAATTGAACAAGTCAGTAAAATCGACTTAAAAAAAAGACAAGAAGTTGTAGAAATCACTCTTGATATGGCAAATTCCATGAAGTTGATAGCTAAAAAATGTTTTCCAAAAGCCATACAAGTAACGGATCGCTTTCATGTACAGAAATTAGCCTTAGAGGCTTTACAAGAAATCAGAATCAAGTACCGTTGGGAAGCAATGGATAGAGAGAATCAGGCGATACTAAATGCTAAATCCCAAAACAAAACATACACTCCACAACTCTTAAACAATGGTGAAACCGTAAAACAGTTATTAGCCAGAAGTCGCTATTTACTATATAAATCAAGAGAAAAGTGGACTAACAGCCAAGTAGAAAGAGCACAGCTTCTTTTTGAAATCTATCCTGATTTAAAAACAGCATATATTTTGTCTCAGCAACTAAGAGCCATATACAACAGTAACAACGATCAAAATATTGCTATGCTAAAATTAGCGCATTGGTATAGAAAAGTAGAAGAATCGGGATTTAAAAACTTCAATATTGTACTTAATACGATAACAATTAACTATCAATCAATTTTAAATTACTTTGACAATCGTAGTACAAATGCTTCAGCAGAATCCTTCAATGCAAAAATAAAGGCATTTAGATCTCAATTTAGAGGAGTTAGAAAAATTGATTTCTTCTTATTTAGATTATCTAATCTTTTTGCTTAATCCCCAACTTTTGATCTTGATCCGAACCAAGCCGCTGTTTCAGTACGAAACAACTATAAAACAAAAAACCCTGATTCGATAGAATCAGGGTTTTTAAAAAGAAAGGCGACGACATACTCTCCCACATAACTGCAGTACCATCTGCGCAGGCGGGCTTAACTACTCTGTTCGGGATGGGAAGAGGTGAGCCCCGCCGCAATAACCACCTTAAGATTATTGTTTAAGGAGTTTAAGGTTTTTATAGTTTCAAGTTATACAACTTGTAACATTAAACTTCAAACTTTAAACGCAGCTTTGCTGCAATATCTTAACATACTGAGATAAAGAAAAAAGTATTAATCTTGACTTGCCCTGAGCGAAGTCGAAGGGAGAAAGTTTCTTCTCAGCCCTTTGTTCCCTCTTTGGGGGTTAGGGGGCTGAGAGGAGGTGTACATAAGCTTACGGATTATTAGTACTACTCGACTATGACATTACTGCCTTTACATCTATAGCCTATCAACGTGGTCATCTCCCACGATCCTTAAAAGAAATCTCATCTTATGGTGGGTTTCGCGCTTATATGCTTTCAGCGCTTATCCCTTCCCAACGTAGCTACTCTGCGGTGCCACTGGCGTGACAACAGATACACTAGAGGTTAGTCCAATTCGGTCCTCTCGTACTAGAATCAGATCCATTCAAATTTCTTGCGCCCACAGTAGATAGAGACCGAACTGTCTCACGACGTTCTGAACCCAGCTCGCGTGCCACTTTAATGGGCGAACAGCCCAACCCTTGGGACCTTCTCCAGCCCCAGGATGTGACGAGCCGACATCGAGGTGCCAAACCCCCCCGTCGATATGAGCTCTTGGGGGAGATCAGCCTGTTATCCCCGGCGTACCTTTTATCCTTTGAGCGATGGCCCTTCCATGCGGAACCACCGGATCACTATGCTCTACTTTCGTACCTGATCGACCTGTATGTCTCTCAGTCAAGCTCCCTTATGCCATTGCACTCTACGCACGGTTACCAAGCGTACTGAGGGAACCTTTAGAAGCCTCCGTTACTCTTTTGGAGGCGACCACCCCAGTCAAACTACCCACCAAGCAATGTCCCCCGCAATCGCGGGGTTAGGCCTCAGATAAACAAAGGGTTGTATTTCAACAATGACTCCACAACGCCTAGCGACGCCACTTCACAGTCTCCAACCTATCCTACACATCATTTATCCAAGGTCAATACTAAGCTATAGTAAAGGTGCACAGGGTCTTTTCGTCCCACTGCGGGTAAACGGCATCTTCACCGTTACTACAATTTCACCGAGCTCATGGCTGAGACAGTGTCCAGATCGTTACACCATTCGTGCAGGTCGGAACTTACCCGACAAGGAATTTCGCTACCTTAGGACCGTTATAGTTACGGCCGCCGTTTACTGGGGCTTCAATTCAATGCTTCTCCGAAGATAACATCTCCTCTTAACCTTCCAGCACCGGGCAGGTGTCAGGCCCTATACTTCATCTTACGATTTTGCAGAGCCCTGTGTTTTTGATAAACAGTCGCCTGGACCTCTTCACTGCGGCCAGCATTGCTGCTGGCGACCCTTCTCCCGAAGTTACGGGTCTATTTTGCCTAATTCCTTAGCCATGAATCTCTCGAGCACCTTAGAATTCTCATCTCGACTACCTGTGTCGGTTTGCGGTACGGGTACTATTAACCTGAAGTTTAGAGGTTTTTCTTGGAAGCCCTTAGGTGCACTATCTCTTTGTCCGAAGACGCCGAGTACTATCGTATTTCCCCAAAGCCCGTGGATTTGCCTGCGGGCCTTATAGGTAGGTACTTCAACGAACTATTCCGTCAGTTCGCGGCACTTTCATCACTCCGTCACCCCATCACAGTTAACAGTAGTACGGGAATATTAACCCGTTGTCCATCGACTGTCCCTTTCGGGTTCGCCTTAGGTCCCGACTAACCCACAGCTGATTAGCATAGCTGTGGAAACCTTAGTCTTTCGGTGTGCGGGTTTCTCGCCCGCATTATCGTTACTTATGCCTACATTTTCTTTTCTATCCAGTCCAGCATGCTTTACAACACACCTTCTACCCTGATAGAATGCTCCCCTACCACTTACAATAAATTGTAAATCCATAGCTTCGGTAATATACTTATGCCCGATTATTATCCATGCTCGTCCGCTCGACTAGTGAGCTGTTACGCACTCTTTAAATGAATGGCTGCTTCCAAGCCAACATCCTAGCTGTCTATGCAGACAAACCGCGTTCTTTCAACTTAGTATATATTTGGGGACCTTAGCTGATGGTCTGGGTTCTTTCCCTCTCGGACTTGGACCTTAGCACCCAAGCCCTCACTGTTAGTGAACATTATATAGCATTCGGAGTTTGTCAGGAATTGGTAGGCGGTGAAGCCCCCGCATCCAATCAGTAGCTCTACCTCTATATAACTTTATAACTAACGCTGCACCTAAATGCATTTCGGGGAGTACGAGCTATTTCCGAGTTTGATTGGCCTTTCACCCCTACCCACAGGTCATCCGAAGACTTTTCAACGTCAACCGGTTCGGACCTCCACACTGTGTTACCAGCGCTTCATCCTGCCCATGGGTAGATCACACGGTTTCGCGTCTAACACTACTGACTAAAGCGCCCTATTCAGACTCGCTTTCGCTACGGATCCGTGGCTTAACCACTTATCCTTGCCAGCAACGTTAACTCGTAGGCTCATTATGCAAAAGGCACGCCGTCACCCCACGAAAGGGCTCCGACCGCTTGTAAGCGTATGGTTTCAGGATCTATTTCACTCCGTTATTCACGGTTCTTTTCACCTTTCCCTCACGGTACTGGTTCACTATCGGTCTCTCAGGAGTATTTAGCCTTAGCGGATGGTCCCGCCAAATTCAGACAGGATTTCTCGTGTCCCGCCCTACTCAGGATACCACTATCCTTTACATTCATTACTTATACAGGGCTATCACCTTCTATGGCTCTACTTTCCAGTAGATTCTAATTCTTCATGCAAGAAATGTCGTGGTCCTACAACCCCAACATTGCCGTAACAACATTGGTTTGGGCTAATCCGCGTTCGCTCGCCACTACTTACGGAATCACTTTTGTTTTCTTCTCCTCCGCCTACTTAGATGTTTCAGTTCAGCGGGTTTGCCCACCCGTAGGTGTACTAGATCTTCAATCTAGTGGGTTGCCCCATTCAGGTATTTACGGATCATATTGTGTGTGCCAATCCCCGTAACTTTTCGCAGCTTATCACGCCTTTCATCGCCTCTGAGAGCCAAGGCATCCCCCATACGCCCTTATTTTGCTTATTGTACCAACATTCAGTTAAGAATGCCGTTCTTTCTACTTGCCTAATGATAAACAAGTAAAATGCTTTCTACTTTTTAATATTTTTCTTATCTCAATATGTCAATGAACTTTATTTAGTCTAAAATCGTAAAGTCAAATGTCTTAAAGTCTAGGACTTTGGACTATCGACTTTGGACTTTATGACCAAATTCGTGGAGAATAACGGAGTCGAACCGTTGACCTCCTGCGTGCAAGGCAGGCGCTCTAGCCAGCTGAGCTAATCCCCCATTTCATGAGTGACTAGTGAACAGTAATTAGTGACTAGCACTAATTTTTGTTGCTTTTCAACTCTAGAATTTCCTTATTTAAGGTAAATAGTTGTCTCGGACAGACTCGAACTGTCGACCCCTACATTATCAGTGTAGTACTCTAACCAGCTGAGCTACGAGACACTCTTATTCTTAAATTCTTTTATTCAATTTTTTATAAATTAACAGCAAGAGTAATAAAATCTTAAAACTAAAAAACCTTTAGCTCTTTTCGTCTTTTTCCCTAACGTGCTTTTCTTAAGTAGTAATTCATAAGTATTAAGTAATAAATACTTAATCCCTAATCCTTACAACTTCATACTTAGCTAACAATTAAGGCTCTAGAAAGGAGGTGTTCCAGCCGCACCTTCCGGTACGGCTACCTTGTTACGACTTAGCCCTAGTTACCAGTTTTACCCTAGGCAGCTCCTTGCGGTCACCGACTTCAGGCACCCCCAGCTTCCATGGCTTGACGGGCGGTGTGTACAAGGCCCGGGAACGTATTCACCGGATCATGGCTGATATCCGATTACTAGCGATTCCAGCTTCACGGAGTCGAGTTGCAGACTCCGATCCGAACTGAGAACGGTTTTGTAGATTCGCTCCTGGTTGCCCAGTGGCTGCTCTCTGTACCGTCCATTGTAGCACGTGTGTAGCCCAAGGCGTAAGGGCCGTGATGATTTGACGTCATCCCCACCTTCCTCACAGTTTACACTGGCAGTCTTGTTAGAGTTCCCGACTTGACTCGCTGGCAACTAACAACAGGGGTTGCGCTCGTTATAGGACTTAACCTGACACCTCACGGCACGAGCTGACGACAACCATGCAGCACCTTGTAAATTGTCTTGCGAAAAGTCTGTTTCCAAACCGGTCAATCTACATTTAAGCCTTGGTAAGGTTCCTCGCGTATCATCGAATTAAACCACATGCTCCACCGCTTGTGCGGGCCCCCGTCAATTCCTTTGAGTTTCAAACTTGCGTTCGTACTCCCCAGGTGGGATACTTATCACTTTCGCTTAGCCACTGAACTTGCGCCCAACAGCTAGTATCCATCGTTTACGGCGTGGACTACCAGGGTATCTAATCCTGTTCGCTACCCACGCTTTCGTCCATCAGCGTCAATATATTAGTAGTAACCTGCCTTCGCAATTGGTATTCCATGTAATCTCTAAGCATTTCACCGCTACACTACATATTCTAGTTACTTCCTAATAATTCAAGTCTAGCAGTATCAATGGCCGTTCCACCGTTGAGCGATGGGCTTTCACCACTGACTTACTAAACCGCCTACGGACCCTTTAAACCCAATGATTCCGGATAACGCTTGGATCCTCCGTATTACCGCGGCTGCTGGCACGGAGTTAGCCGATCCTTATTCTTACAGTACCGTCAAGACTCTACACGTAGAGTGGTTTCTTCCTGTATAAAAGCAGTTTACAATCCATAGGACCGTCATCCTGCACGCGGCATGGCTGGATCAGGCTTGCGCCCATTGTCCAATATTCCTCACTGCTGCCTCCCGTAGGAGTCTGGTCCGTGTCTCAGTACCAGTGTGGGGGATCTCCCTCTCAGGACCCCTACCCATCGTAGCCTTGGTAAGCCGTTACCTTACCAACTAGCTAATGGGACGCATGCTCATCTTTCACCGATAAATCTTTAATTATAAAGTGATGCCACTCTATAATACTATGAGGTATTAATCCAAATTTCTCTGGGCTATCCCTCTGTGAAAGGTAGATTGCATACGCGTTACGCACCCGTGCGCCGGTCTCTAGTTCCGAAGAACTATACCCCTCGACTTGCATGTGTTAAGCCTGCCGCTAGCGTTCATCCTGAGCCAGGATCAAACTCTTCATCGTATATTATTTGCTTATTACTAAGCTATTTATTTTTGACTGAAGATCTATCGGTTCATTTTTTAATCTCTCGATCTCATTACTCTTATTCTTTTGTTTCAAGATTTCTCTTAAAACGGCTGTCAATTCAATATGTCTACGAACGTGTGTATCTTTTTTTCCTCTCCTTGACTCACTGTGTGTGTCGCTGGAAGCGGGTGCAAAAGTAATAAACTCTTTTACTTCTCACAAGCTTTTTTGAAAATAATTTGAAAATAAATTTTCAACTCCCTTTTCGTTTGCTTGTCATTATGTTAAGAACTTTGTCGCTGTTGCGGGTGCAAAAGTAGTGAGTCTTTACCGTTAAACAATACTTTGCAACACACTTTTTTTAATCTTTTTTCTTCGCAAGTTTTAACGCATTGAAAAACAACATTGTTACAACTAGTGGAATTTTGGTGATTTTTGTATTTGTAGGAAAAAAGTAGATGGATAGGCGGGTTTTTTCTAGTGTTGGTGGTGTTTGGGTGCTGTTCGAACACGCATTTTATGTATGAGGTGATTTGTGTTTGGAACTATTGGCAGGGTGATTTAGCGGGTTTGCTGTTTTTGGTGTGTAATTTAGGTAACTGAGCTACTATATATGTAGGTTGTGATTGTGTTTAGAATTATTGGAACGCGGATGACGCGGATATAGCGGATTTATTGTTTTTGAAGTGTTTTGAATATGATTGCGTACATATATGTATGTATGCTGTGATTGTGTTTGGATACATTAGCACGCAGATTTCGCAGATTCTAGCAGATTTTATGACCATAGAAGGTTTCGTATATAATTACTTTACATATATGTACAGGTATATGTATAACGCAATTGTGTTTGGAAACATTGGCACTCGACATTGGAGGTTTGACTATTGAGGCGTGTTGTTAGGTTTTAATGGTGCTTTTTTCCTCCTATATATAAGGTAGAAAAGAAAACAAGGTAGGGAGAATAAATCAGCGTTGTTTAAATGGTAAATAGATCTTCTTGAAAACTAACACTACCCTAGCCCTGATAGAAGTGGAAATCCTATTATGGGGATTTTTATCCCCGCAAAAGATTGAAACGGATAGCAGGACACGAGCGAAGCGAACTGACGAAGTAAATAGCTCCTGAAAAAAAAACCGAAACAACTTAATTAAGAGTTTCGGCTTTGTTGTTTTATTTGGTTAACGTTTGAAGCGTATTGTTTTTCTTATTGCTTTCCCAAAAATCATTTAACTTATCCATATCGACAGGATTGGCAGGTGCTTGATTTTGTAAGCGACCAGACTCAAAAGCTCTCGTTAGGATAGTCTCGATCAAAAAGTCCTCATTAGAAACAAAGGGTGCGTACTCAGACTTCAGGTTGATATCAAACATACTCGCTGCTGTGTTAGACCAAAATGCCTTCCACCCACTTTTGAGTGTTTTGACCAAATTAAATGTAGTAACTCCTGTTTGACGATGGATTAGTTTGACTAAAATTCGGCCTTGACTACGAGATAACTTTTTTAGCTTGGCTTCGAATTCATCATTGAGGTATTTCTCGACTATTTTGAAATACTTCTTTTTTTCTCTGTCTGTTGACAACCGTTCCATTCCCTTATTTAAAGCTGTAAGTCGTTCAGAAGCTAATTTCGCATAGGGATAAGTATGATAAACTCGATTTTGAAGAATTAAAAACTGCTTTTTAGCCTCAGGGTCTAGCTTCTCCTTGGATACCACTATTTCTTCGAGTTGTATGGTATCATTAAGAACATCATCAGTCTCTTTTAGCTCATAACCCATTTGTTTAGGATTAGCCGGAATTTCCTGCGCACTACTTGCGAATGATGCGAAACAAAAGAGTGTAAGATAAAATATGCGCTTCATAAGACTTAATTTATTTGTAAAATTATACATTATATATACAACTGTAATACCAAAGTTATATTTTAGCAAAAAATTATTTTTATGAGCACACAATCGATACTAAAAAAGTCTTCACTTGATTTTTTAGAACAATACTTAAACAATGCTTCACCAACTGGATTCGAAGCAGAGGGACAAAAAATATGGATGGATTATTTGAAACCATATGTTGATACTTTTATCACGGATACTTATGGTACTGCCGTGGGGGTTATTAATCCAGATGCTCCTTACAAGGTAGTAATTGAAGGACACGCAGATGAAATTTCATGGTATGTAAATTACATTACTGACGATGGATTAATTTATGTTATCAGAAATGGTGGTTCAGATCATCAAATTGCACCTTCGAAAAGAGTAAATATCCATACCAAAAAAGGAATCGTAAAGGGCGTTTTTGGGTGGCCAGCAATTCACACCAGAATGCGTGATAAAGAAGAAGTACCAAAGCTAACCAACATATTTATAGATTGTGGTTGCGACACTAAAGCAGAAGTTGAAGCATTGGGCGTTCACGTAGGCTGTGTGATTACCTATCCTGATACTTTTACAATATTGAATGATAACAAATTCGTTTGTAGAGCTATTGATAATCGCATGGGTGGTTTTATGATTGCCGAAGTGGCTCGTTTATTACACGAGAATAAAATCAAACTTCCGTTTGGATTGTACATCACCAACTCGGTTCAAGAAGAGGTAGGTCTGCGCGGCGCCGAAATGATTACTAAAACAATCAGACCCAATGTGGCTATAGTAACTGACGTATGTCATGATTCTACTACGCCAATGATTGATAAGAAAATTGAAGGCGAAACAAAAATAGGTAAAGGTCCTGTTGTGACGTATGCGCCTGCGGTACAAAACAACTTAAGAGAATTAATTCTTGATATTGCCGAAGCTAACAAAATCCCTTTTCAAAGATTAGCCTCGTCAAGAGTTACGGGTACAGATACGGATGCCTTTGCTTATAGTAACGGTGGTGTTGCATCAGCATTAATATCTTTGCCATTGCGATATATGCATACTACTGTGGAAATGGTACATCGTGATGACGTAGAAAATGTAATTAAACTTATTTATGAGACTTTATTGAAATTGGAGAACAATGATAATTTTTCTTATTTCAAATCATCAATTAGAATTTAATTTTTAAGTATCATATTTAGGTATAAACTAAAGTACCGCATTATTATCTTGTGAACTTTAAAAAGGCAAATAAAAGGCATCATGAATACATGATGCCTTTTGCATTTTTGTATTTAAACTAAAGTCTACATCAAAAGTTTATTTCGTACTTTGGAGGCATCAGAAAAACAATACCTTCATGAAAAGAATTATCCGAAAATTACTTTTAGGAAATGTATCTAGAATAGGCAAACCTACATTTAATCCTATTCAAAAAAGGATACAAAATATAAAAGCAATTTGGAACAATGACCATCAGGACGATAACGGAATTGAAAAAATAGTTCGTCTCTTTCTTTCAAGCTCTCAGCTTTTTTTTCCTGCGGTTTACCTTAAATATATTGTTTCAAAGAAAGGAACCGAATATGCCGACTTGGCAATCGATTTTTATGTTTTACTAAAAGTCCTTTTCCCTTTACTAATTATAATTAATGAATGGCAGGAAAATAGCATTATTATAGGTTTAATGGTTTACTTAATGTTGGAAACCATTTTATATATACCGACCTTAATTTTTGCCTCCGATTTATTTTCACAACCGCGCTCTTACAAAAGATCAATGTTACTGCTTTTTTTAAACTACTTAGAAATGGTTTTCTCCTTTGCAGTGTTGTACTCCTTTAACACCTATTTCAACAAACCATTTACACATTGGTTCGATCCTATCTACTTTAGTACGATTAGCGCATCCACAATTGGATATGGCGATTTTTATCCGGTTGCACCAATGGGTAAATTTTTAGTTAGTGTACAATCCATGCTTGTTTTAATGTATGTAGTTTTATTCCTGAATTTTTTCTCGACTAAAATCAAGGCAAAAGGCTATTTTGATTCTAGTAGCAAAGAGGAGTTATAGCATTAGTCTTGCTCGCTCTAAATCTTCAGGGGTGTCGATGCCGATTCCAATATGAGTGGTTTCTATCATTTTAATGCGCTTGCCAAATTCTAGGTAGCGCAATTGCTCTAATTTCTCAGAGGCTTCTAATGATTTCATTGGCAAACTATAAAAATCAAGTAGCGCTTGTTTTCTAAAAGCATAAATACCGATGTGCTGCATATAGCGAACACCCGCGTTTTCCTCTCTTGGATATGGAATTACCGATCGTGAAAAGTACAAAGCAAAGCTACTTTGATCCACAACTACCTTTACGTTGTTAGGATTATTGATTTCATCCTTATTCGTTATCTCTCTCATTAAAGAAGCCAAGTCTACTTTTTTGTCAGTGTCTTGTTTAAAAACTTCAATTACTTCTTTTAGCGGTTCAGCATTAATGAAAGGTTCATCGCCTTGAACGTTGATGACAATATCGACATCTAGGTTTACAATTGCCTCTGCTATCCGGTCGCTTCCTGATTCATGTTCATTAATGCTCATGATTGCTTTTCCGCCATGAGATACAATTTCGTTGAATATCAAATCAGAATCGGTTACTACAAAAACATCCTGAAACAAATTAGTGTTTACCGCAGCTTCGTACGTTTTTAAAATCACTGTTTTTCCTCCAAGGTCTTGCATAAGCTTTGCTGGAAATCGAGTGGAAGCATAACGTGCGGGAATGACTGCTATAATTTTCATATACTGCTTTTGAGTTTAAGACAAAAATACTACTATTTTAAAATTATCACGTAATACTTTCTATCTTTAAACTTTAAACATATTAATTTAAATCGCTCATGAAATACTTTGGCTTTCTATTTTCTCTCTTATTAGTTTCGTGTACAACAATCAAAATAAAAGACATTAGTCCTGATTACACTCAAGAAGTAGTAGGGAAAATTAAAATGATGGACATTAAAAAGTACGAGTATAAATTTAACAAAAAGGACACTGTTAATCTAGTTAAGACTATCATCGTACATTTTGATAAGGACCAAAAATTAATAAGTGAAAAAATATTTACCGAAGAAGGAAGTAAAGAATCAAATTTCAAATATAGCAACGATTTAATTATAGAAAAAGAGGTGATTTCAGCAAATGATACTGCCGTTATAACTTTCAAATACGACAACCAAGATAATATCATTGAGGAAATAGCAGCTGATCGCAATGGCATATTTAATATTACAAATCAGACTTTCGATAAATACCATAATCCAATCGAAATAAAAAAGAACTTCTACAACAAAATCAGACATTCGACTTCTAACGACTACAATTACAAAAAGAAATTTATAATTAGTAAGAGCATTATGGATACCGTAGTGAAAAAGGAAGTGATAACTAAAAGGTATTTTGACAAAAATGGCTTTATCTTAAAAACTGAAAACCTTAATTCAAATTCAAAATACTATACTCACATAATCGATAAGAAAGGAAATCTACTTTCAAAAACATTTCATGATGGCAACGGAACGATTATAGAAACTGTGACTTTTAAAAACACCTATGACACTGCAGGAAATATAAAAACAAGGGAACGTTTTTTAAACAACAAATTAATTGACAAAACTATTTATGTCAATACCTATTATTGATCCGTTCATTTTTTTGATCTCTCATAAAAAACCACTTGCAAATAAACTAAGAAGAATAACGAAAAAATAAGTAGGCTGAGAAAAAACTAAATTAATCTCATAGTAGTATTAGTTAAAATCAATCTACGAAACTTTCATCTTTAAAACCTATTAGGTACAATTTATTTTTTGCCCGAGTCATAGCAGTGTACAACCATCTTATGTAATCTCTATCTATTCCGTTAGGTAAATACGGCTGTTCTATAAAAACAGTATTCCATTGTCCACCCTGAGATTTGTGACAAGTGATAGCATAAGAGAATTTCACTTGCAAGCCATTGAAATATTCGTTCGCTTTTACCTTTTGGAATTGTTTGAATTTTGTTTCACCTTCGTAATCCTTCAAGACCTCTTGGTACAATCTATTAGACTCTTCAAATGTTAGTGATGGTGATTCGCTTTTTATAGTATCTAAAAGCAAAACCGTTTCAAAAGGTTTTTGATCTGGGTAATCGACCATCCTAATTTTTACATTGGCAAACTTAAACCCATACAATTCTTTAATGTTGAAAATCTCTAAAACTTCGATTATATCACCATTAGCTATAAAACCGGCATGGTCGGATTCTTTCAACCAAAAGTAATTGTTTTTGACCACCATCAAGAAATCACCTGTTGACAATTCGCTTTCCTTATCTAAAATTTTAGTTCGGATTTGCTCATTGTATTGATTGGCTCTTTTATTAGAGCGAACGATAAAAGCGGTGTCTTCGATACTATAATTACTATAAGCGCTATTGATAGCATCTTGAATATCGTAACCATCAACAAGACGAACAATATCTTTGAATTTTTTTACATCAAACTGAAAATCGGTTATAAAGGAGTCTTTCAATAATTCTCGAAGTTCAGTTGCGTTGTATAAAATCCCCGAACTTTCTTCCTGACGCATCACTTCGTCTAACTCAATATAATCGACTTCCTTATTATAGTTCATACTTAATGTCTGGATATCTAGAGCTGGACTAATGTCTAAATTTACGGGTGGCAACTGAGCAGTGTCCCCAAGTAAAATCATTTTACAATTTACACCTGAATAGACATAAGATATTAAATCATCGAGTAAAGAACCATTCGCATACATTTTAGAATCAGAGTCGACATCAGAAATCATAGAAGCTTCATCGACAATAAAAATAGTGTTTTTATGTTTGTTCTGCTGTAGCGTAAACGACAATCCGCCACCAGCATTCTTTTTAGGAAAGTATATTTTTTTATGAATTGTAAAAGCGGGCTTATCGGAATAATTGGCAATCACTTTAGCGGCTCTACCCGTTGGAGCTAGCAGCACATATTTTTTATTAATTTCTAAAAGGTTATTTACTATGGTCGAAATTACTGTAGTCTTTCCCGTTCCTGCATATCCCTTTAGGACAAAAATAGTATCGTTTTGATTTTCGGTTAAAAAAATAGCAATCTTCTGAAAAAATATATCTTGATTATAGGTCGGACTAAAAGGAAATTTATTTTTTAAAAGACTGTAAAAGGTAGCAGAAATCATAGGTGGTAATCCTTTTTAAAATGAACCTCAAAGATAAGCTTTACATTTTATAATGATCCTTAAACAGTAAACCGTTTTTTAAATCAAATGGTTTTAGTACTCTATTCAATTCCCTAAGATGAAATTGATGCTGACTTGCACGCTATACTTTTTAGAAAGAAAGTAAAGCTTGGCTTGCTATATTAAAGTAAGAAAGAAAAAAAATCGTAAGTTTGCTGCTGGAATTTAAAAGACCGAAACTGCTGCAAAGCGCATCATATGACTTCACAAAACATCAATATCACTGAAAAATTATATAAGAAACTTTCTATTCAAGTCTCTTTGAATGGTTTATCGTTCTGTTGTTTTGATACTTTAAATGGAACCATTACTTCCTTCAATGAGTTGCGATTTGATCGTTTTCACAAAGACATCAAAATTGAAGAATTGTTTGCCAACGCTTTTGAGGAATATCAGGAGTTGAAAGCTAATTATGATGATGTTTTAATCATTCATAATAACAATTTATCCACTTTAGTTCCGGCGCCTTTATTTGATGATAATTATTTAGGAAGCTATTTACAATACAACACTAAAGTTTTTGAAACCGACTTTTTTGCTTTCGACACTTTATCCAATTACGATATCAATACGGTTTATATTCCGTATGTGAATATGAATAACTTTTTTATCGACAAGTTTGGGACTTTCGATTACAAACATGCCAATAGTATTTTAGTTACTAAATTATTGGATGCCTCCAAAAACAAAGAAGATAAAAAAATGACCGTTCATTTTAATGAAGGGCATTTTGAAATTATAGTAATTCAAAATCAAAAGTTGCTCTTATTTAATAGTTTTGAATATGTAACACCGGAGGACTTCATTTACTATATCTTATTTACTGCCGAACAACTTAATTTAAATCCTGAAAATTTCATACTAGAATTAATAGGTGCAATTGACCAGGATAGTGCTTATTACAAAATCGCATACAAATACATTCGTACCGTATCGTTAATAGATGTGGAAGATTTACGATGGAACAATTATTTTTCTGAGGCCGAAAACAGAAATCATTTTATACTTTTCAACTCATGAGAATCATTTCAGGAAAATACAAAGGGAGACGCATCAATCCGCCAAAAGGACTACCCGTTCGACCTACAACCGACATGTCTAAAGAGGCACTGTTTAATGTTTTAAACAATCATTTCAGCTTTGAAGGACTAAAAGTTTTGGATCTTTTTGCTGGAACAGGAAACATAAGTTACGAATTTGCCTCGAGAGGAAGTTCACCTATAACATCAGTTGATGGCGATTTTGGTTGCGTGAAATTCATCAAGCAAACTGCCGCTGAGTATGACTTTCCAATCGCCGCAACTAAAAGTGATGTGTTTAAATTTTTAGAACGAAACAATGCCACATTCGATATTGTTTTTGCTGATCCACCTTACGGATTGGACCAAGCAACATTTGAGAAAATAGTTTTACTTATTTTTGAAAAAAACACCCTTAGCGAAGAAGGCATGATGGTTATTGAACATTCTAAATATACAAAGCTTGATCATATGCCTCATTTTTCATTTCAAAAAAGTTACGGAGGATCGATTTTTACTTTCTTCGAATTTGAATCTGATGAAGATAAGGAGCACGACGACGACTCAGAGGAAGACTTTGATGAAGATGGCGAAGAAGAATAAAACACAAAAAAATCCCTCATTGAGGGATTTCTGTTTTAGTAGCCAGTAGCTATTACTTTAAGAAGGTAAAGGCGCTTTTAACTTTGTAAAAACCTTGTCATAAGTAGGTGTTCCAATCTCATATTTTATCCCTTCATTGATTACAAACTCCGTTAAGGAAGCAAGTTCAAATTTGCCTCCCGCTAAAAGATCTCGGTGCATCGAAGAAGTAGCATCGTGCGGTGTTTTCTCTAATTTTAATATGGTTTGCATAATAATGTCGTTAGGTAAATTCAACCCTTTGACCGCCGCAATCATGGTGATTTCATTAAGTAGTTCTACATAAATTGCCCTACTTGCATCCGTTGCTATAATTTGTCCAATATTTTGATCCAAATACGAGGTCGCCGAGGCTAAGGCCGAGATGAAAATAAACTTTTCCCAAACTTTATCTTCAATATTATCAACAAGATAGCTTTCAATCCCTGCTTTACTAAAAATCGTTTGTAGTTCTTTCAACCGATTCATTGGTGCTGATGGAGAACCAAAGAACAGCTTTTCAAAAGGCCCTATTTTACGAATAACACCCGGACTTTCGATCATTGACACTATATAAACACACCCTTGTAAAACTTCATGATCAGGATACATCGTACTTATTCTTTCGGGAGCATCGACACCGTTATATAATGGTAAAACAATAGTATTTTTCTTGAAACATTTTTGGATTGAATTCAGGCTTTCTTCAATATCATAGGTTTTGGTAGCACAAATAATATAATCCAGTTTCCCTATTGCTTCTGGATCATTCGAAACTAAAAAGGGATGAGCAACGATTACCGCATCATCGGTTTTAATAGTAAGGCCATTGGCTTTAATTATTCGTTGCGTTTCTCCACGAGCAATAAAAATAATTTCTATTGTATCGGAATTGGAATACGTTTTGGCTAAAAGCCCACCAAAATAACCACCTACTCCTCCTAAACCTAAAATTCCAATTCTTGTTTTCATAATGTATGCTGGTATTAAAAAATAAACCATCAAACAGTTTTCTAATTAAGCCAAATGACTCAACAAAATACTTTCTTGATGGTTTACTATTCGATGATTCTAATTAGAAGAATGAATCTCAAAAATAAAAAAAAACAGACCTATAAGCCGGATTCTGTTAACACCGAAATAAATCGATGTCACCTTATCATTTATCTAGACTTATAATTACTCATAAGCTCAAGCTACCTACCCTTCAACAACGAACGAGACGCCCTTAAATGCTGATATACTTGGTATTTCACCGCGTAGAGTTTACCTGGTTTCACTACAGCATTACCTGTACATACTTTCTGTTGCACTTGTCCTATCCGCCTTGACGGATGACGGGTGTTACCCGCTACGCTTCTCTACGGTGTCCGGACTTTCCTCCCTCTTACTTCTAAAAGTAAAACGACGATAAGGCGGTCTGTGGTGCAAATTTACGTTTTTTAATTAATGATTTTAATTTAACTTTAATTAGTTTAACAACTAATTGTAATAACTTCACTATAAATTACTTAATTTTAAAAATAATTCCAAACAACAATAGTATGAGCCAAATATATAAATATGCAAGCGTATCAAAAGCACTAGACGAACTCCATGAAAAAGGCTTTACTTTTGACTTTAATTTACATGAAGATCAAATCGTAAAAAATCCAGAACGATATGAAATTAAACACATTTACAGGTACGAAGGTAATTCTAACCCCGATGATGAGTCTATAGTATATGGTATTCAATCTAAATCGGGTAAAAAAGGAGTTTTTGTAGCTGGCTTTTCGGCAAATAGCGCCACTGAAGCGACTCAAGTACTCGTAAACATTAGTATTAAAGAGCGTAATTCAGGAAGACGATAAACCGATTTCACTTGAAATATAAAGCAAACTGATTTGTTAAAATGTTTTAATATTTAAATTTTTCATTCTTTGAATTATAAACTATATTTGCTTTCGAATTCAAGTATATGGAACAATTTGTAGTATCAGCTCGTAAGTACCGTCCTCAAACATTTAACGATGTTGTGGGTCAAAAAGCGATTACAAATACTTTATTGAATGCCATAGAGAGTAATCATTTAGCTTCTGCTTTACTATTTACAGGACCTAGAGGAGTAGGAAAAACTACTTGTGCACGTATTCTTGCTCGAAAAATCAATCAACCAGGATATGATGATCCTAATGAAGATTTTGCATTTAATGTTTTTGAGTTAGATGCCGCTTCTAATAACTCCGTTGATGATATTAGAAATTTAATTGACCAAGTGCGCATCCCGCCACAAACAGGTAAATACAAAGTATATATAATTGACGAGGTACATATGCTGTCGTCTGCAGCTTTTAATGCTTTTCTAAAAACATTAGAAGAGCCACCAAAGCATGCTATTTTTATACTTGCAACTACTGAAAAGCATAAAATTATCCCTACCATATTGTCTCGTTGTCAAATATTTGATTTCAAACGAATTACTGTAAAAGATGCGAAAGAACATTTAGCTGAAGTTGCTTTAAACCAAGGAATCGAATTTGAAGATGATGCTCTGCACATTATAGCTCAAAAAGCTGATGGAGCCATGCGAGATGCTTTGTCAATTTTTGACAGGGTCGTATCGTATTGTGGTAAAAACTTAACGCGTCAAGCAGTTACGGAAAACCTAAATGTGTTGGATTACGAGACGTATATTAACGTAACCGACCTTATTTTAGAAAATAAAATACCTGATTTACTGTTGTCTTTTAATGACATATTAGCTAAAGGATTTGACGCACATCATTTTGTTTCAGGCTTAGCTACTCACTTTAGAGATCTTTTAGTTAGCAAAACACCCGCTACTTTAAGTTTATTAGAAGTTGGCGAACAAGCGCAAAAAATGTATGGCTTACAAGCGCAAAAGAGTGATCAAGACTTCCTTCTAAAAGGAATTGCGATCGCAAATGATTGTGATTTAAAGTACAAAGTTAGCCAAAATCAGCGTTTACTTGTTGAACTTTGCTTAATGCAACTTGCCTCTATCAATTTTGATGGAGAAAAAAAAAAGTTGAGTCCTTTATAATTCCACCTACACACTTTAGAAAAAAAGACTATTCAATTGTAAGTGAAGTTAAACCAGTAAATAAGCCACTTGCTGAAAAAATTGTTTCTCAAAATTCTTCCAGCTCTCAAGAGGAGAAAAAGATAATCGAGCCAAAAACCGTTCCTTCGATTCCAAAACCTGAAGATAATAGTCCTAAATATTCGGCTTTATCTCTTTCAAGTATTAGAGCCAAAAAAGCTTTAGAGGAAAGTAGCAAAACGATTGTAAAAGAAACGACACATTTACCAACAGAAGAATTTACCGAGACAGAAATGCTTTTGCAATGGACTAAATACGCTAAAAAACTAGGTGACAAAGGGTTTAAAATCATGGAATCCCTTTTACTGATTAACGATCCCGTTTTAAATGGAACATCTATTAGTATTGAATTGCCAAATGAAGGCTCAAAACTAGATTTTGAAAAAGAATTAAATGGTCTTTTAGGACATTTAAGAGGTCATTTGCATAATCACAACATTACTATTGAAGTAATTGTAAACGAAGCAGTCACTAATCGAAAAAGTTTTAACGATCAAGATAGATACAATCGTTTACATGAAATAAATCCAAATATTGAGCTCTTACGCACAACATTTGGATTGGATTTAAACGCTTAAAAAAGCGTTTTTTTTATTCTATGGATTTTAAAATAATCCGAAAATTTATATTTTACCGTAATACATCGCTTTCACAATACCATCAGAAAGACCAATTTTAGGTACATATATTTGTCTAGCTCCGCTCCATTTCATTGCATTTAAATAAATGCGTACTGCAGGAATAATTACATCAGCACGATCTGGATTCAGTCCTAATTCAGAAATTCTTTGCTCGTAAGTCAACGAGTTTAAAAAAGCATATTGAGAGTTTACATAAATATAGGAAAGTGGTTTTTCCTGCAATTTCCCTGACATTTTAAACAACTTATTAATGTTTCCACCAGAACCGATAATAGATATTTCTTCATAATCTGCTGTATTTGACTTAATCCATTTTTCGATTTCTTCCCACACTACATCGCAAACCATATTGTTCAATAACCTTACGGTACCTGCTTTAAAAGATCTAGAGTTTATTAATTTTCCGGCCGAGAACAATGTGAATTCTGTGCTTCCACCACCTACATCCACAAAAAGGTAGGTTTCATCAGATTTTAATAGATGATTTAAATCAGTTGATGCAATAATCGCTGCTTCTTTTTTACCATCAATAATTTCGATTTTAATATTAGCCTGCTCTTGAATCAACTCAACGACTTCCTTACCATTATATGCTTCTCGCATAGCCGACGTAGCATAAGCTCTATAATCTTGTACTTTGTGTACCTTCATCAAAAGGTGAAATGCCTTCATTGCATCACACATTCTATCAATGTTTTCTGCAGAAATTTCTCCCACTGTAAAGGCATCTTGACCTAAACGAATAGGCACTCGAACAAGTGAACTTTTATTAAATTGCGTTTCTTTACCTTCTTGTTCTACAATATTAACCACCAAAAGTCGCATGGCATTAGAGCCAATATCAATTGCAGCGTATTTTTTAATTTTAATCATAACGTATTAGTGTGAATTGGGACGTTAAAAAACGTTATTTCTTATTTAGGCAGGATCCTCATTTACCATATTTACCTTCGCTTGATAATATTTATATGTCTCAAGTTGCGCTCTAAAAACAGGCTCCCCATTATTACCTCTGTATTTATTATCTAAATTTTCGGAGTGGTACCTCGCTTTGACGTTACCTTTCCAACCTAAATCAAAATTTTCAATCAGTTCATTTTTAATTTCTTGATCATATATCGGGCAAGTCACTTCCACACGTCCGTCTAAATTTCTTGTCATAAAATCTGCCGAGGAGATGTAAACCTCTGTTTGTCCCGCATTTCCGAAAATATATATTCTAGAATGTTCCAAATAATTATCAACGATACTAATTGCTTCAATATTGGCACTCATTCCTTTTACGCCAGGAATTAAAGAACAAATACCTCTAACCTCCAATTGAATCTTTACACCTGCATTACTAGCCTCATATAATTTATCAATCATACCAAAATCAGAAAGACTGTTCATTTTTAACTTGATATAGGTTTTTCTTCCTGCTAGAGCATGTAAAATTTCTCTATCTATTAACTTATAAAATCGGCTACGGGTGTAGTGAGGAGATACAATTAAGTGCTTATAACGATGAATACGATAGTTGATATTAAAAAATTCAAATATTTTAGTTATGTCTTTTAAAATTTGTTGATGACTCGTAAATAAGGTCACATCAGTGTAAATTTTTGCAGTGGCTTCATTAAAATTACCTGTTGAAATAAAACCATACCTTTTCGTCTTGCCTTCTTCATTTCTCTCAATAACACAAATTTTGCTGTGTACTTTCAATCCTTTAATTCCAAAAATTAAATTAATTCCTTCCGTTTGCATCTGCTCCGCATACGATATATTTGAAGCTTCATCAAAACGTGCTTGCAGCTCAATTTGTACGGTAACCTTTTTACCATTTTTAGCTGCATTGATCAAGGAACTTACAATTTGAGAATTTTTTGCCAGTCGGTAAAGCGTAATACTGATAGAAGTTACCTTTGGATCTAAAGCTGCTTCGCGTAAAAACTTAGTCAGATAAGAGAAAGATTGGTATGGAGCGTTTAACAGATAATCTTTCTTGCTGATTTTTTCCAAAATACTTCCTTCAAGATCTAAGCCTGGAACCGGTAATGAAACATTTTTTTTGTACAATAAATCATATCTACCTAGGCTAGGAAAATCCATATAATCGCGTCGGTTATGATACCTACCACCAGGAATTATACTATCTGTAGATACAATTTTCATCTTTTCAAGAAAAAAAGAAAGTGTATCTGCTTCGATCAATTGATCATAAATAAAACGTACTGGTTCTCCTACTCGCCTTTCCTTAACACTGGTTGAAATTTTCTCCAGCATACTTTTACTCAAGTCACTATCAATATCTAATTGGGCATCTCTACTAATTTTAATCATGTGAGCTGAGACACTTTCGTAATCAAAAATATTAAAAATACCTTCGAGGTTGTGTCTAATCACATCATCAATTAAAATCACATATTGATTATGATCAGATGAAGGTAGAACAACAAATCGATTCATTGTCTTAGGTATTTCTATGATGGCATAACGCACTTCAGCATCCTTTTTCATCACCAATTTAACAGCTAAATAACCAATATTATCTCTCAATAAAGGAAATTCGGCTAAATCATTTAAGATAATAGTTACTAATTCTGGACTCAATTTTTGAATAAAAAAGTCTTTCAAAAATATTTCTTGCTCTTCAGAAATTTCATTTTCATTAATAATAAAAATGTTTTCAGTCTCTAATTTAGTCTCTATTTCTTTCAAAATAAGCAAACTTTCAGTCTGATGTTCAATCACAATTTCGGTAATATCTTTAACTAATTGCTGAGCCGAAATACCGCCAAGGATTTTTTCTCCAGTCTTCCCTGACAAACTTAATCTGCGAATAGCCGCAAAACGAACTCTAAAAAATTCATCTAAATTATTTGAAAAAATTCCTAAAAAGCGCAATCGATCTAGTAGTGGGACTGAATCATCAGCTGCTTCTTGAAGTACTCTTGCATTAAATGCTAACCAACTTTTCTCTCTGTCAATATATTTTTTTTGTAACACTAGGGTAATTATTTTAAGTCTTTTGGGTTTACTATTTTATTGGTCTTTCCTTTACTAATCTTTGTCCAACAATTGGTATCAAAAGAAATTGATACAAATCCTGCTGTGGGTACATTAGCTATTAAAACATCCCCAAATTTATTAACAAAATCTGTAATAGCTGCATTATGACCAAAAAGAATAACATTATCGGCTACTTTATCAAAAGATTTAATGATTTTTTCTAATTGCTTCCCATCAAACGTGTACAATTGCTTGTTAAATACAATATTTTCAACAGGAAAATGAACATTTTGTGCAAAAATTATTGCAGTCGAGGCAGCTCTTTTTGCTGTACTACTACAAATAGTAAAAGTCTTCGGCAAAAACTCATGAACATTAGAGGAAACCAAATGAGCATCATCAATACCTCGCTTTTCAAGTAAACGATCAATGTCATTTACTGGACTATCCCAGCTAGATTTTGCGTGTCGAATCAAGATTAAGTTTTTCATAATTTGAACTTTTAATATAGCTATTATCAGATTACAATTTATGGAGATAATTTTAAATAATAGGCAAAATATTTGATCGCTTACGAAAATCTTAGTTATCAAAGTATTCTTTGCCTTAGCCTAAAAATATAATTTTGTAGTACAATACTACATTTTTTACACTTAATCGGTATAAAACAACACTTTATCGATTATTTTTTTGGATTATATCTTATGACTATCTACATTTGATGTAATTAAAAGGCGATAAAGAATAAAAAGTTGATTAACAACTTAAAAAGAAAGCTAACACTAATGGTCAAATTTTACCACTTAAACGACTATTTAGGTTAGTTAAAGATTAAAATTGAAAAAAAAAAAGCATTTTTATAATTTTGTTAACTAAAATTAAGTTGTAGTAAAAAACCCAAGGCACGAATGATAAAAAATCTACTTTTTCAAATCGCATCAACTAAATGCTATTTAAATCCTTCTCGTTATTTTTTACTTTCGTTTGAGGAAACTACCAAGTTTCTAAAAATAAATAAGTTTAAACACAACAATTTAGCACAAGAAAATCAGAATAAAACTGACAAAACAATCAGCTTTGCTAGTAAAAAATCAGTACAAACTACACCCTTTTTAAATATTTCTTATAAATCAGCCTGAAAAAACAACCTTTTCAGTCTAGATCTCGTATACTATATTACACCAAGCCAAATATCATAAAAATGAATAAAACTACTCAAACGAATCTCAAATTAGGAAAACTATTGTTCTTGTTTTTGAGTCTGCTAGTTTCCATTAATACCTACGCTCAAGTTCCTGTTTTTGACACTCCTGTTTTACAAGCAGGAACTGACAAAGCCATTGGCGCTAAGTATATTTATACGAACGTTACTACCGTTGATGGTACAAATGTTGATGCGATAGTTACAATAGCCAATATTGTAAATGCAAGGATAATTGATGTTGACAATGCTAATAACGGTGGAGGTAGCTTACGTAGCCGTTTTCAGCCTGTTATATCTAGTACAGCAACTGGAGGATATGTTGAGTTTACATTTGACTTTTATGTAGCAGGTACTTATGGAACAGCCCAACAATTGCAGGTTAATTTGACTAGTTTTGTAATGGAAGTACTCGATCTTGACGGAGGTGAGTTCTTTGACGTAGTGATTCCTGCAGGTGGGAGCTACGCTTTAGAAACACCAACAGCTATAGCCGTTACCTCTAGACAAGCACCGTTATTTACAAGATTTCAAGGGCCAACGATATCAGTAGATCCAATAAGTATAACGAACACAGCCTATATAGCATCTGTTAGTTTCGGAAGCTTACAATCTGTCTCTTTTAGATTAGGTAGCAATGGTTCTCTTGCTTCTAGACAAAGTTCAATTAGTTTTGGTGAGGTAAGATTTACCGTTCCAAAACCTCCTGTTGCTAACAATGATTCCAAATTATGTGCTACATATGGACCTGTAAGCATTGATGTTACCACAAACGATACGGATCCTAACCAAAATATTAATAAAGCTACAGTCGATCTTAATCCTTCGGTTTTAGGAAGACAAACTTCTTTTACAACTAATGGTCAAGGAATATGGACTGTTGACGATAATGGTATCGTGACATTCACTCCTTTATCGACCTATAAAGGAAATCCAACAGCTATAAGTTATGTGATTTCTGACGGTACACTTTTGACGTCAAATACAGCTACTATCACAATTACATATACACCTGATGCACCAACCGCTAGCGCAACCTTGCAACCAACATGCGCTGTAGGAACAGGAACTATAACTGTTACAGCTCCAACTGGAACGGGAGTGACTTATAGCATCAATGGTTCAACTTATCAAAATACTACTGGAATTTTTACAAGTGTATCACCAGGAAGTTATTCAGTAACAGCCAAGTCAGCTACTGGTTGTGTTTCATCTAGCACAACGGTAGTTATTAACGCTAAACCCGCTTCAACTTTAGCCCTAGGAAATTCATCTAAAACTGATGCTTCTTGTTTCGGAACTAGTACAGGTTCGGTAACTGCAGGAACGGTATCGGGGTCTTTCGGCACAGTTACCTACTCTTGGAAAAATGCTACGGGTACAGTTGTTGGTACAACTGCAACTGTTTCTAACCTTCCAACTGGAACTTATACTCTTACAGTAACAGATGATTGTTCTACTAAAACGAATGCAGTAACTGTGGGACAACCTGCTGCTCCAGATGCACCAACAGCAGCTGATCAAACAGTTTGTTATAATGGTAATACTACTCAAACATTAACAGCTACTGCTACTGGAGGAACTATTACATGGTACACTGCAGCAACAGGAGGTACAGTTGTAACTACACCTACACAAGTTGGAGTTGGAACTAAAACATATTATGCTGAATCTTCAAACGGAACTTGTTCTAGTTTGACAAGAACAGCAGTTAAATTAACTATTAATGCGGCTCCAAATGCTCCAACAGCAGCTGATCAAACAGTTTGTACTGATGGTAGTACTAGCCAAACATTAACAGCTACTGCTACTGGAGGAACTATTACATGGTACACTGCAGCAACAGGAGGTACAGCATTAACTACTGCCCCTACGCAAGTTGGAGTTGGAACAAAAACATATTATGCTGAATCTTCAAATGGAACATGTTCTAGTTTGACAAGAACAGCGGTTAAATTAACTATTAATGCAGCTCCAAATGCTCCAACAGCAGCTGATCAAACAGTTTGTTATAATGGTAATACTAGCCAAACATTAACAGCTACTGCGACTGGAGGAACTATTACTTGGTACACTGCAGCAACAGGAGGTACAGCATTAACTACTGCCCCTACGCAAGTTGGAGTTGGAACAAAAACATACTATGCTGAATCTTCAAACGGAACTTGTTCTAGTTTGACAAGAACAGCAGTTAAATTAACTATTAATGCGGCTCCAAATGCTCCAACAGCAGCTGATCAAACAGTTTGTACTGATGGTAGTACTAGCCAAACATTAACAGCTACTGCTACTGGAGGAACTATTACTTGGTACACTGCAGCAACAGGAGGTACAGCATTAACTACTGCCCCTACACAAGTTGGAGTTGGAACTAAAACATATTATGCTGAATCTTCAAACGGAACATGTTCTAGTTTGACAAGAACAGCAGTTAAATTAACTATTAATGCGGCTCCAAATGCTCCAACAGCAGCTGATCAAACAGTTTGTACTGATGGTAGTACTAGCCAAACATTAACAGCTACTGCAACTGGAGGAACTATTACATGGTACACTGCAGCAACAGGAGGTACAGCATTAACTACTACACCTACGCAAGTTGGAGTTGGAACAAAAACATATTATGCTGAATCTTCAAACGGAACTTGTTCTAGTTTGACAAGAACAGCGGTTAAATTAACTATTAATGCAGCTCCAAATGCTCCAACAGCAGCTGATCAAACAGTTTGTTATAATGGTAATACTAGCCAAACATTAACAGCTACTGCTACTGGAGGAACTATTACTTGGTACACTGCAGCAACAGGAGGTACAGCATTAACTACTGCCCCTACGCAAGTTGGAGTTGGAACAAAAACATACTATGCTGAATCTTCAAACGGAACTTGTTCTAGTTTGACAAGAACAGCAGTTAAATTAACTATTAATGCGGCTCCAAATGCTCCAACAGCAGCTGATCAAACAGTTTGTACTGATGGTAGTACTAGCCAAACATTAACAGCTACTGCTACTGGAGGAACTATTACTTGGTACACTGCAGCAACAGGAGGTACAGCATTAACTACTGCCCCTACACAAGTTGGAGTTGGAACTAAAACATATTATGCTGAATCTTCAAACGGAACTTGTTCTAGTTTGACAAGAACAGCAGTTAAATTAACTATTAATGCGGCTCCAAATGCTCCAACAGCAGCTGATCAAACAGTTTGTACTGATGGTAGTACTAGCCAAACATTAACAGCTACTGCTACTGGAGGAACTATTACTTGGTACACTGCAGCAACAGGAGGTACAGCATTAACTACTACACCTACGCAAGTTGGAGTTGGAACAAAAACATATTATGCTGAATCTTCAAACGGAACTTGTTCTAGTTTGACAAGAACAGCAGTTAAATTAACTATTAATGCGGCTCCAAATGCTCCAACAGCAGCTGATCAAACAGTTTGTACTGATGGTAGTACTAGCCAAACATTAACAGCTACTGCTACTGGAGGAACTATTACTTGGTACACTGCAGCAACAGGAGGTACAGCATTAACTACTGCCCCTACGCAAGTTGGCGTTGGAACAAAAACATATTATGCTGAATCTTCAAACGGAACATGTTCTAGTTTGACAAGAACAGCGGTTAAATTAACTATTAATGCGGCTCCAAATGCTCCAACAGCAGCTGATCAAACAGTTTGTTATAATGGTAATACTAGCCAAACATTAACAGCTACTGCTACTGGAGGAACTATTACTTGGTACACTGCAGCAACAGGAGGTACAGCATTAACTACTGCCCCTACGCAAGTTGGAGTTGGAACAAAAACATATTATGCTGAATCTTCAAACGGAACTTGTTCTAGTTTGACAAGAACAGCGGTTAAATTAACTATTAATGCGGCTCCAAATGCTCCAACAGCAGCTGATCAAACAGTTTGTTATAATGGTAATACTAGCCAAACATTAACAGCTACTGCTACTGGAGGAACTATTACTTGGTACACTGCAGCAACAGGAGGTACAGCATTAACTACTGCCCCTACGCAAGTTGGAGTTGGAACAAAAACATACTATGCTGAATCTTCAAACGGAACATGTTCTAGTTTGACAAGAACAGCAGTTAAATTAACTATTAATGCGGCTCCAGATGCACCAACAGCAGCTGATCAAACAGTTTGTTATAATGGTAATACTACTCAAACATTAACAGCTACTGCTACTGGAGGAACTATTACATGGTACACTGCAGCAACAGGAGGTACAGTTGTAACTACACCTACACAAGTTGGAGTTGGAACTAAAACATATTATGCTGAATCTTCAAACGGAACTTGTTCTAGTTTGACAAGAACAGCAGTTAAATTAACTATTAATGCGGCTCCAAATGCTCCAACAGCAGCTGATCAAACAGTTTGTTCTAATGGTAATGCTAGCCAAACATTAACAGCTACAGCTACTGGAGGAACTATTACATGGTACACTGCAGCAACAGGAGGTACAGCATTAACTACTGCCCCTACGCAAGTTGGAGTTGGAACTAAAACATATTATGCTGAATCTTCAAACGGAACTTGTTCTAGTTTGACAAGAACAGCAGTTAAATTAACTATTAATGCGGCTCCAAATGCTCCAACAGCAGCTGATCAAACAGTTTGTACTGATGGTAATGCTAGCCAAACATTAACAGCTACTGCTACTGGAGGAACTATTACATGGTACACTGCAGCAACAGGAGGTACAGCATTAACTACTGCCCCTACGCAAGTTGGAGTTGGAACTAAAACATATTATGCTGAATCTTCAAACGGAACTTGTTCTAGTTTGACAAGAACAGCAGTTAAATTAACTATTAATGCGGCTCCAGATGCACCAACAGCAGCTGATCAAACAGTTTGCTATAATGGTAATGCTAGCCAAACATTAACAGCTACAGCTACTGGAGGAACTATTACATGGTACACTGCAGCAACAGGAGGTACAGCATTAACTACTGCCCCTACGCAAGTTGGAGTTGGAACTAAAACATATTATGCTGAATCTTCAAACGGAACTTGTTCTAGTTTGACAAGAACAGCAGTTAAATTAACTATTAATGCGGCTCCAAATGCTCCAACAGCAGCTGATCAAACAGTTTGTACTGATGGTAGTACTAGCCAAACATTAACAGCTACTGCTACTGGAGGAACTATTACATGGTACACTGCAGCAACAGGAGGTACAGTTGTAACTGCACCTACGCAAGTTGGAGTTGGAACTAAAACATATTATGCTGAATCTTCAAACGGAACTTGTTCTAGTTTGACAAGAACAGCAGTTAAATTAACTATTAATGCGGCTCCAAATGCTCCAACAGCAGCTGATCAAACAGTTTGTACTGATGGTAGTACTAGCCAAACATTAACAGCTACTGCTACTGGAGGAACTATTACATGGTACACTGCAGCAACAGGAGGTACAGTTGTAACTGCACCTACACAAGTTGGAGTTGGAACTAAAACATATTATGCTGAATCTTCAAACGGAACTTGTTCTAGTTTGACAAGAACAGCAGTTAAATTAACTATTAATGCGGCTCCAAATGCTCCAACAGCAGCTGATCAAACAGTTTGCTATAATGGTAATACTACTCAAACATTAACTGCTACTGCTACTGGAGGAACTATTACATGGTACACTGCAGCAACAGGAGGTACAGTTGTAACTGCACCTACACAAGTTGGAGTTGGAACAAAAACATATTATGCTGAATCTTCAAACGGAACATGTTCTAGTTTGACAAGAACAGCGGTTAAATTAACTATTAATGCGGCTCCAAATGCTCCAACAGCAGCTGATCAAACAGTTTGTACTGATGGTAGTACTAGCCAAACATTAACAGCTACTGCTACTGGAGGAACTATTACATGGTACACTGCAGCAACAGGAGGTACAGTTGTAACTGCACCTACGCAAGTTGGAGTTGGAACTAAAACATATTATGCTGAATCTTCAAACGGAACTTGTTCTAGTTTGACAAGAACAGCAGTTAAATTAACTATTAATGCGGCTCCAAATGCTCCAACAGCAGCTGATCAAACAGTTTGTACTGATGGTAGTACTAGCCAAACATTAACAGCTACTGCTACTGGAGGAACTATTACATGGTACACTGCAGCAACAGGAGGTACAGTTGTAACTGCACCTACACAAGTTGGAGTTGGAACTAAAACATATTATGCTGAATCTTCAAACGGAACTTGTTCTAGTTTGACAAGAACAGCAGTTAAATTAACTATTAATGCGGCTCCAAATGCTCCAACAGCAGCTGATCAAACAGTTTGCTATAATGGTAATACTACTCAAACATTAACTGCTACTGCTACTGGAGGAACTATTACATGGTACACTGCAGCAACAGGAGGTACAGTTGTAACTGCACCTACACAAGTTGGAGTTGGAACAAAAACATACTATGCTGAATCTTCAAACGGAACATGTTCTAGTTTGACAAGAACAGCGGTTAAATTAACTATTAATGCGGCTCCAAATGCTCCAACAGCAGCTGATCAAACAGTTTGTACTGATGGTAGTACTAGCCAAACATTAACAGCTACTGCTACTGGAGGAACTATTACATGGTACACTGCAGCAACAGGAGGTACAGCATTAACTACTGCCCCTACACAAGTTGGAGTTGGAACTAAAACATATTATGCTGAATCTTCAAACGGAACATGTTCTAGTTTGACAAGAACAGCAGTTAAATTAACTATTAATGCGGCTCCAAATGCTCCAACAGCAGCTGATCAAATAGTTTGTACTGATGGTAGTACTAGCCAAACATTAACAGCTACTGCAACTGGAGGAACTATTACATGGTACACTGCAGCAACAGGAGGTACAGCATTAACTACTACACCTACGCAAGTTGGAGTTGGAACAAAAACATATTATGCTGAATCTTCAAACGGAACATGTTCTAGTTTGACAAGAACAGCAGTTAAATTAACTATTAATGCGGCTCCAAATGCTCCAACAGCAGCTGATCAAACAGTTTGTACTGATGGTAGTACTAGCCAAACATTAACAGCTACTGCTACTGGAGGAACTATTACTTGGTACACTGCAGCAACAGGAGGTACAGTTGTAACTGCACCTACGCAAGTTGGAGTTGGAACTAAAACATATTATGCTGAATCTTCAAACGGAACTTGTTCTAGTTTGACAAGAACAGCAGTTAAATTAACTATTAATGCGGCTCCAAATGCTCCAACAGCAGCTGATCAAACAGTTTGTACTGATGGTAGTACTAGCCAAACATTAACAGCTACTGCTACTGGAGGAACTATTACATGGTACACTGCAGCAACAGGAGGTACAGTTGTAACTGCACCTACGCAAGTTGGAGTTGGAACTAAAACATATTATGCTGAATCTTCAAACGGAACTTGTTCTAGTTTGACAAGAACAGCAGTTAAATTAACTATTAATGCGGCTCCAAATGCTCCAACAGCAGCTGATCAAACAGTTTGTACTGATGGTAGTACTAGCCAAACATTAACAGCTACTGCTACTGGAGGAACTATTACATGGTACACTGCAGCAACAGGAGGTACAGTTGTAACTGCACCTACACAAGTTGGAGTTGGAACTAAAACATATTATGCTGAATCTTCAAACGGAACTTGTTCTAGTTTGACAAGAACAGCAGTTAAATTAACTATTAATGCGGCTCCAAATGCTCCAACAGCAGCTGATCAAACAGTTTGCTATAATGGTAATACTACTCAAACATTAACTGCTACTGCTACTGGAGGAACTATTACATGGTACACTGCAGCAACAGGAGGTACAGTTGTAACTGCACCTACACAAGTTGGAGTTGGAACAAAAACATACTATGCTGAATCTTCAAACGGAACATGTTCTAGTTTGACAAGAACAGCGGTTAAATTAACTATTAATGCGGCTCCAAATGCTCCAACAGCAGCTGATCAAACAGTTTGTACTGATGGTAGTACTAGCCAAACATTAACAGCTACTGCTACTGGAGGAACTATTACATGGTACACTGCAGCAACAGGAGGTACAGCATTAACTACTGCCCCTACACAAGTTGGAGTTGGAACTAAAACATATTATGCTGAATCTTCAAACGGAACATGTTCTAGTTTGACAAGAACAGCAGTTAAATTAACTATTAATGCGGCTCCAAATGCTCCAACAGCAGCTGATCAAATAGTTTGTACTGATGGTAGTACTAGCCAAACATTAACAGCTACTGCAACTGGAGGAACTATTACATGGTACACTGCAGCAACAGGAGGTACAGCATTAACTACTACACCTACGCAAGTTGGAGTTGGAACAAAAACATATTATGCTGAATCTTCAAACGGAACATGTTCTAGTTTGACAAGAACAGCAGTTAAATTAACTATTAATGCGGCTCCAAATGCTCCAACAGCAGCTGATCAAACAGTTTGTACTGATGGTAGTACTAGCCAAACATTAACAGCTACTGCTACTGGAGGAACTATTACTTGGTACACTGCAGCAACAGGAGGTACAGTTGTAACTGCACCTACGCAAGTTGGAGTTGGAACTAAAACATATTATGCTGAATCTTCAAACGGAACTTGTTCTAGTTTGACAAGAACAGCAGTTAAATTAACTATTAATGCGGCTCCAAATGCTCCAACAGCAGCTGATCAAACAGTTTGTACTGATGGTAGTACTAGCCAAACATTAACAGCTACTGCTACTGGAGGAACTATTACATGGTACACTGCAGCAACAGGAGGTACAGTTGTAACTGCACCTACACAAGTTGGAGTTGGAACTAAAACATATTATGCTGAATCTTCAAACGGAACTTGTTCTAGTTTGACAAGAACAGCAGTTAAATTAACTATTAATGCGGCTCCAAATGCTCCAACAGCAGCTGATCAAACAGTTTGCTATAATGGTAATACTACTCAAACATTAACAGCTACTGCTACTGGAGGAACTATTACTTGGTACACTGCAGCAACAGGAGGTACAGCATTAACTACTGCCCCTACACAAGTTGGAGTTGGAACTAAAACATATTATGCTGAATCTTCAAACGGAACATGTTCTAGTTTGACAAGAACAGCAGTTAAATTAACTATTAATGCGGCTCCAAATGCTCCAACAGCAGCTGATCAAACAGTTTGTACTGATGGTAGTACTAGCCAAACATTAACAGCTACTGCTACTGGAGGAACTATTACATGGTACACTGCAGCAACAGGAGGTACAGCATTAACTACTGCCCCTACACAAGTTGGAGTTGGAACTAAAACATATTATGCTGAATCTTCAAACGGAACATGTTCTAGTTTGACAAGAACAGCAGTTAAATTAACTATTAATGCGGCTCCAAATGCTCCAACAGCAGCTGATCAAATAGTTTGTACTGATGGTAGTACTAGCCAAACATTAACAGCTACTGCAACTGGAGGAACTATTACATGGTACACTGCAGCAACAGGAGGTACAGCATTAACTACTACACCTACGCAAGTTGGAGTTGGAACAAAAACATATTATGCTGAATCTTCAAACGGAACATGTTCTAGTTTGACAAGAACAGCAGTTAAATTAACTATTAATGCGGCTCCAAATGCTCCAACAGCAGCTGATCAAACAGTTTGTACTGATGGTAGTACTAGCCAAACATTAACAGCTACTGCTACTGGAGGAACTATTACTTGGTACACTGCAGCAACAGGAGGTACAGCATTAACTACTGCCCCTACACAAGTTGGAGTTGGAACTAAAACATATTATGCTGAATCTTCAAACGGAACTTGTTCTAGTTTGACAAGAACAGCAGTTAAATTAACTATTAATGCGGCTCCAAATGCTCCAACAGCAGCTGATCAAACAGTTTGTACTGATGGTAGTACTACTCAAACATTAACAGCTACTGCTACTGGAGGAACTATCACTTGGTACACTGCAGCAACAGGAGGTACAGTTGTAACTACACCTACACAAGTTGGAGTTGGAACAAAAACATACTATGCTGAATCTTCAAACGGAACTTGTTCTAGTTTGACAAGAACAGCAGTTAAATTAACTATTAATGCGGCTCCAAATGCTCCAACAAGTAGTACTCTAATTCAACCAACATGTTCTTTAGCTACAGGAAGCGTTAAATTGAGTGGTTTACCTTCTGGCAACTGGACAATAACTCCAGGGAATTATACTGGAAACACTCCTGATTATACAGTTACAGGTTTAACTGCTGGTAAATATGACTTCAAGGTTGAAAATTCTTTAGGATGTATTTCTAATGAATCAGTAGAGGTTATTATTAATGCACAACCAACAGCACCAGCAGCACCTATTGCTACAATAAGTGTTCAGCCTAAATGTGGTACTACTACAGGAACGGTTTTAATTACATCAGCTGGTACAGGTTTTGAATATAATGTTGATGGTGGTAACTATCAAGTGGAAACTACTTTTACAAATTTAACACCAGGAAATCACAAATTTACAGTTCGTAATACAAAAGACAATACATGTATTTCTAAGGAAACTACGGTTGTTCTGAATAACTATATATGTGCTGTCGATGATATCGGAACGACTCCTATCAACGGAAAAGACGGTGCTGCAACGGTTCCAAACGTGAACGTATTGGCTAATGATAAATTAAACGGTGTAATCTTAACTCCTGCCGATGTAGTGATTACTTCTACTAAAACAGGTCCTCTTACAGTGAACACTAACGGAACGGTAACGGTAGATGCTAAAACTCCTGCTGGAACCTATACGGTTCAATACACTATTTGTGAAGTATTGAATAAAAACAACTGTGATACTGCAACGGTAACGGTAACGGTAGTTGCTGCTCCTATCGATGCTATCGATGATATCGTAACAGCTCCTATCAACGGAAAAGACGGTGCTGCAACGGTTCCAAACGTGAACGTATTGGCTAATGATAAATTAAACGGTGTAATCTTAACTCCTGCCGATGTAGTGATTACTTCTACTAAAACAGGTCCTCTTACAGTGAACACTAACGGAACGGTAACGGTAGATGCTAAAACTCCTGCTGGAACCTATACGGTTCAATACACTATTTGTGAAGTATTGAATAAAAACAACTGTGATACAGCAACGGTAACGGTAACTGTAGTTGCTGCTCCTATCGATGCTATCGATGATATCGTAACAGCTCCTATCAACGGAAAAGACGGTGCTGCAACGGTTCCAAACGTAAACGTATTGGCTAATGATAAATTAAACGGTGTAATCTTAACTCCTGCCGATGTAGTGATTACTTCTACTAAAACAGGTCCTCTTACAGTGAACACTAACGGAACGGTAACGGTAGATGCTAAAACTCCTGCTGGAACCTATACGGTTCAATACACTATTTGTGAAGTATTGAATCCTAATAATTGTGATACAGCAACGGTAACAGTTAATGTTTACGTTGATGAACCGTCAATAAGCTTGTTAAAAGATGGTACTTATTTCGATAATGACAATAATGGAAAAACAAACCCTGGTGATACTGTTACCTATACATTTGTTGTATCCAATACAGGTAACGTTGATCTTACTAACATAACTGTTGTAGATAACAATGCAGTAGTTACTGGTGGACCTATTGCACTTTTAAAAACAGGCCAAACAGACTCGAAAACTTTTACTGCAGTTCATATACTAACTCAAGCAGATATTGACACGGGTTATGTTTACAACACAGCACTTGCAACTGGAACACCACCTAGAAGTCCTGAGGTAACTGGAACATCATCTGATCCAACCCCATGTACCACTTGTCCGATACTGCCTAGATGTATAACATGCACTATTACTCCATTAACTCAAAACCCAAGTATTGCTCTTGTGAAAACAGCTGCTGTGGGTGGTACTGGTAAAGTTGGTGATGTAATCACCTATACTTTCGCAGTAACTAATACTGGAAACACTACTCTTACTAATATAATTGTAACGGATCCAATGGTAGGATTAACGATCACTGGAAACCCTATTGTAACACTTGCTGTAGGTACTTCTAGCTCTGCTATCAAAGGAACATACACAATAACGCAAGCCGATATCGATGCTGGTAAAGTGGTTAACACCGCTTTAGCAACAGCTCAAGATCCTAAAGGAAATGATGTGACGGATATCTCAGGTACTACGGTAACTAATGATACCCCAACAACTACTGTATTACCTCAAAACCCAAGTATTGCACTTGTGAAAACAGCTGCTGTGGGTGGAACTGGTAAAGTTGGTGATGTAATCACCTATACTTTCGCAGTAACTAATACTGGAAACACTACTCTTACTAATATAATTGTAACGGATCCAATGGTAGGATTAACGATCACTGGAAACCCTATTGTAACACTTGCTGTAGGTACTTCTAGCTCTGCTATCAAAGGAACATACACAATAACGCAAGCCGATATCGATGCTGGTAAAGTGGTTAACACCGCTTTAGCAACAGCTCAAGATCCTAAAGGAAATGATGTGACGGATATCTCAGGTACTACGGTAACTAATGATACCCCAACAACTACTGTATTACCTCAAAACCCAAGTATTGCACTTGTGAAAACAGCTGCTGTGGGTGGAACTGCTAAAGTAGGAGATGTAATTACCTATACTTTCGCAGTAACTAATACTGGTAATGTCACCCTTACGGATGTTATCGTAACGGATCCAATGGTAGGATTAACAATCACTGGAAACCCAATTGCAACGCTTGCTGTAGGTGCTTCTAGCTCAGCTATCAAAGGAACATACACAATAACTCAAGCGGATGTTGATGCTGGTAAAGTGGTGAACACTGCTTTAGCTACAGCGAAAGATCCTCAAGGAAATAAAGTAACGGATATCTCAGGTACTACGGTAACTAATGATACGCCAACCATTGTTGTATTACCTCAAAACCCTAGTATTGCACTTGTGAAAACAGCTGTAGTAGGTGGAACGGGTAAAGTAGGAGATGTAATTACCTATACTTTCGCAGTAACTAATACTGGTAATTTGGCACTATCTAACATAGTAGTAACGGACCCTATGATAGGATTAACAATCACAGGTAACCCAATTGCAACACTTGCAATAGGTGCTACTAACGCTACTATTAAAGGAACCTACACGATAACTCAAGCAGATATCGATGCTGGTAAAGTAGTGAACACCGCATTGGCAACAGCAAAAGATCCTAAAGGAAATACGGTTACGGATATTTCAGGTAGCACTGTTACTAATGACACGCCAACCACTACTCCATTACCACAAAATCCAAGTTTGTTGATTGTTAAAACAGCAACTACCGAAAATTATACAAATGTTGGTGATGTTTTAAATTACACAATTAAAGTTACTAATAATGGAAACGTAACTCTTACTAAAGTATTAGTGACTGACCCATTGACTGGTTTATCTACAACAATAGATAAATTAGAACCAGGAGCTTTTAGAGAATATGTTCAAAGTTACAGTGTAACGCAGAATGATATTACAAACTCAACGGTGACTAATATAGCTTATGTAAAAGCAAATACGCCAAACGACCAAGAAGTGTCAGCTTCTGATGATGCAGTTGTAGAAGTAGCAATCGTATTACCTTGTGGAAATGTAGTGGTTCATAATGCCTTCTCTCCTAATGGAGATGGAATAAATGAAGTGTTTACAATTGACAGTATTACAGATACTACTTGTTACCCAAGTAACACAGTTGAAATATACAACCGATGGGGTGTTCTTGTTTATGAAGTTAAGGATTACGATAACGAAAATAGGGCTTTCAAAGGATTTTCAGAAGGTAGAGTTACAGTAAACCAATCAGTTGGTCTACCAGTTGGAACTTATTTCTATATCTTAAATTATACATCAGTAGATGGCAATGGCCAATTGGTGACTAACAAAAAAGATGGATACCTTTACCTAACTAGATAATAATAAACAACCTGGGTCAACAGCACCCAGGTTTATAAATTAATTCAAATGAAAAATAAATTCCTACTTGTTACGATATTGTTTACGGGATTAATGAGCTTTGCACAACAAGATGCTCAGTTTACGCAGTATATGTATAACACCATCAATATAAATCCAGCTTATGCCGGATCGAGAGGTGTCATGAGTATTTTTGCTTTACATAGAACACAGTGGGTAGGTCTAGATGGAGCACCTGTAACAAATACTGCTTCCATAAATACACCTTTAAATACTAAAAATCTAGGTCTTGGAGTTTCTATAATAAATGATAAAATTGGTCCAACCGACGAAAATACAGTTTCAGCTGACTTATCGTATACTGTGCCTACATCTGAAAAATTTAAATTATCATTTGGTTTAAAAGCAACTGCAAATTTATTTAGCCTAGACGCTTCTAAACTTAATCCTGTTCAGAGTGACCCAAGCATCCGCGATTACAATAACAAATTTACTCCGAATATAGGAGCAGGAATTTATTATCATTCAGATAAAGCGTATGTAGGATTATCAATACCTAATTTCATTGAAACTAATAGATATGATGATAATGAGGTAGCAATCTTTAAGGAGAAAATCAATTACTATTTAATTGCCGGATATGTATTTGATTTAGATTATAACCTAAAGTTTAAACCGGCCCTATTAACCAAAATGGTAAATGGAGCGCCATTACAAGTCGATTTGTCAGGTAACTTTTTAATTAATGATAAGTTTACTGTTGGAGTTGCATACAGATGGAGTGCTGCAGTAAGTGCTATGGTAGGATTTCAAATTACAGATGGAATGTATATAGGATATGGGTATGACCTTGAAACAACAAGGTTAGCTAATTATAATGCTGGATCACATGAAGTATTCTTACGATATGATATCTTTAAAAACAATAAAAAAATTACAACCCCAAGATTCTTTTAAAACAATTACTATGAAAAAATTTATATATACATCCCTACTAATAGTAAGTGTTTTTTCATCTAACTGTTTCGCCCAAAAAGTTGAAAGAGCGGATAAAAACTATGATAAGTATGCATTTATCGACGCTATAAAAACGTATGAACGAATCGCTGAAAAAGGTTATAAATCAGAGGAACTTTTTAAAAACCTTGGAAATGCTTATTATTTTAATGGGCAATTAGAAAATGCTTCTAAATGGTACACCGAACTGTTTAACATGTCGACAAACTTTGGAACGGAATACTATTATCGTTACGCACAGTCTTTACGATCTATAGGTAATAACGATAAAGCAAATGCTGTTCTTGAAAATTTAAGTAAATTATCACCTGATGATAGTAGAGTTGAATTATTCTTAAAGAATAAAAATTATCTTGATGAGATTAAAGCAAATTCTGGAAGATACACGATAGAAGATGCCGGAATAAATTCAATCTACTCTGATTATGGTACTGCATTATACAATAACAAGATAATTTTCACATCTGCTAGAGATACGGGTATTGTGGGACAAAGAAAACATACTTGGACAAATCAACATTTTACAAATTTGTATTCAGCTGATTTAGGAACGGATATGAATCCTGTGAACCCAATTAAATTCGATCAAAATATTAATTCCAAGTTCAATGAATCGACTCCTATTTTTACTAAAAACGGCGAAACTATTTATTTTACTAGAAATAATTATTTAGAAGGAAAACGAGGACGTAATACTGCTGGAATCACTTTAGTTAAAATATATAAAGCTAAATTGACTAACAATACATGGACCAATATTGAAGAGCTTCCTTTCAATAGCGACAATTATAGTACTGCTCACCCCGCACTAAGCACAGATGAAAAAACGCTATACTTTGCATCGGACATGCCAGGAACTCTTGGACAATCTGATTTATTTAAAGTATCAATTAATGATGATGGCACATATGGTACTCCTGTAAACTTAGGATCACAAATAAATACTGAAGGTAGAGAAACATTTCCATTCTTGACTGACGAAAACGAATTGTATTTTGCATCAGATGGTCATCCTGGATTGGGTGGTTTGGATGTATTTGTTTCTAAAATAAGTCCAAACAATTCTTTTAGCGAAGTGCAAAATCTTGGTGCAGATATTAATTCGCCTAAAGATGATTTTGCTTATTTAATAGATACAAAATCTAGAGTAGGATTCTTTAGCTCCAATAAAGATGGTGGATTAGGATACGACGACATCTATAAATTTGTGGAAACTAAAAAACTAATTTGTGAGCAAATACTTGATGGAAATGTAACTGATGAAGCAACAGGTGAAGCTTTACCTAATACCACAGTAATGTTACTTGATTCGCAATTAAATACTATAGAGCAAGTAATATCCGATGATAAAGGATTTTATTCGTTTACTGTGGAGTGCGGAAAAACATATAGTATCAGAACTCAAAAACCAGAATACAGTGCAAAAGAAGAAAAAATAATCATTCCAAAAGTGTCTGGAAAAACCTACGCTCCTACTGCTTTAGAAAAAGCAGGTTGTAACGTTGTTATAGGAGATGATTTAGGTAAATGTTTCGGAATTACAATGATTTACTTTGATCTCGATAAATCTAACATAAGACCTGAAGCAGCAATCGATTTAGAAAAAATATTGGATGTTTTAAAAGAGAATCCAAATATGGAAATAGATGTTCGATCACACACAGATAGTAGACAAACATTTAAATACAATGAATCTTTATCTGATCGTAGAGCTAAATCTACAATTAGTTGGTTAATTAAAAACGGTATCGAAGCTAGAAGATTAACTGGTAAAGGTTATGGTGAATCACAACTAATTAATAAATGCGTAGATGGTGTCATATGTTCTGAAGAAGAGCACCAACAAAATAGAAGAAGTGAATTTATAATAACAAAATTATAAATTTAGAATAAATTAAAATTTTATAAAGCCTTAGAAGTAATTCTAAGGCTTTTTTTTATGTCTAAAAGTATACAAACTAAATAAAAGACAACTAACTCATATCCAATCAGGTAGTATGCATCTACTCTTTACACCTTAAAAGTTCAACAACTTTTACCATAAATAGTACAAAAAATACAAAATTTTAACATTTTATCGACTATTTAGGTTAGTTAAAGATAAATTGAATGTTTAATTCTTTAATATGGTAAATTTATATATCACAATTTTTTATAGAACAATAAAAAGTCATTCAAGCCCCGTAGAATGACAAACAAAAACAATTATTGTTTAACGTATGACAATCATACGTTTGATAAATTATATTTCAATTACATATCGCGAACTAATCCACTTTTGATTAAAGAGCAACAATCATAATTAAATATTTAGTTGTATGAAAGCAAAACTAACAACACTAAACCATTTTTTTCTACTTTTAATAACGTCATTAATTGTACAAACAAATAGTTTTTCACAAAACACATTTGACGGTAAATATTGTCCTGGTCCAGGAGAAATCGGCGATGAATATGCTACTGGAATATTTTTCAGCCAAATAGTATCAGCTTCACCCTCCTCTACTTGCCAAGTGGGAACAATTCATGCTAAAGTAGATACGCAAAATCAAGTACTTCGATTAGGTATGAATATAGGTAACGGTGGAGCCGCACTTTTCAGACTTTATCTAGATACGGATAATAATCCTTTAACTGGTTTAACTTCGGATGATTTTGGGGGCCCACTTACCGTTGCTGGTGCTGAATACATAATTGAAGTAAACTCGAATACATCAACGTTTAAGTTATACTCAGGTAGTGGCAGTATTAAAACTGCGCTAGCTGTCAATAATGGACTTGCTGCACAAAACGGAAGCTCCACTGGATGTACTAGCAGTGGTGGTTCATTTTTAGAATTTAATATTCCATTTGGAAGTATTGGATATAATCTTTGCCTGCTTAATAATCCAGGGGTTTTAACTGTAACTAAATTAGCATCTGTAAGCGGTAATTCAGCAAACTCTAGCAGATGTATCGATACTCCATTAACTTTTGGAATTCCACTAAAAGGTTCGGTAACTTCTGATAAAACTGTTTGTTCAGGAACTAATAGTACAACTTTAACAGCCAATGGACTTACTGTTGGTTCTACCATTATTAAATGGCAATCCGCTATTAGTCCTTATTCAACTTGGACAGATATAGCAAACACAACAAATACATACACAGCAACAAACTTAAATGTAACAACTAAATTTAGAGCAGTTTTTTCAATTTCAGGTCTATGTAGTGGTAATAACATAAATACGACTGAAGCAACAATCACTGTATCACAAGCACCAACATTGACATTTACTCAAACTAATATTGCTTGCAAGGGCGCTTCAACTGGATCAATAAACATTACACCAACAGGCGGACTTGCTCCATACACTTATGCTTGGACCGGCACTGGTGTTTCTACCACATCTCAAAATCAAGTAACTTTAAAAGCGGGTACTTTCTCTGTTACTGTAACAGATTCGAAAGGATGTACGGTTTCTCAGTCGTTCACTCTTACTGAACCAGCTAACGCACTATCTGCCACAATTAGTTCTCAGACGAATATAAATTGCTTTGGCGGTAATACCGGAACTGCAACTGTTGCTGCGCAAGACGGAACTTCTCCGTACACCTATTCTTGGAACACTAGTCCAATTCAAACAACCGCTACTGCATCTGGTTTAACTGCAGGATCGTATACTGTAACTATAACTGACAATAAAGGCTGTACAACAACCACCGTAGCAACCATAACACAACCGACTCCTATTGCAGTGTCTACGATTTCTCAATCTACAATTGCCTGTAATGGTGGAAATGCTACAGTTACCATAGCTGCTTCTGGTGGAACGGGTGCTTTAGCCTATACTTTTGATGGGGTGACGAATGCGACAGGGATATTCACGCATGCTGCTGGGACCAACTTGGCTTACAGCGTGACGGATGCCAATAACTGTACGCCGATGACCGGTACGTTTACTATCGTTCAACCGACTCCTATTGCAGTGTCTACGATTTCTCAATCTACAATTGCCTGTAATGGTGGAAATGCTACGGTAACCATAGCTGCTTCTGGTGGAACGGGTACTTTAGCCTATACTTTTGATGGGGTGACGAATGCGACAGGGATATTCACGCATGCTGCTGGGACCAACTTGGCTTACAGCGTGACGGATGCCAATAACTGTACGCCGATAACCGGTACCTTTACTATCGTTCAACCGACTCCTATTGCAGTGTCTACGATTTCTCAATCTACAATTGCCTGTAATGGTGGAAATGCTACGGTAACCATAGCTGCTTCTGGTGGAACGGGTGCTTTAGCCTATACTTTTGATGGGGTAACGAATGCGACAGGGATATTCACACATGCTGCTGGGACCAACTTGGCCTACAGCGTGACGGATGCCAATAACTGTACGCCGATGACCGGTACGTTTACTATCGTTCAACCCACTGCTATTGCAGTGTCTACGATTTCTCAATCTACAATTGCCTGTAATGGTGGAAATGCTACTGTAACCATAGCTGCTTCTGGTGGAACGGGTGCTTTAGCCTATACTTTTGATGGGGTGACGAATGCGACAGGGATATTCACGCATGCTGCTGGGACCAACTTGGCCTACAGCGTGACGGATGCCAATAACTGTACGCCGATAACCGGTACCTTTACTATCGTTCAACCCACTCCTATTGCAGTGTCTACGATTTCTCAATCTACAATTGCCTGTAATGGTGGAAATGCTACGGTAACCATAGCTGCCTCTGGTGGAACGGGTGCTTTAGCCTATACTTTTGATGGGGTAACGAATGCGACAGGGATATTCACGCATGCTGCTGGGACCAACTTGGCTTACAGCGTGACGGATGCCAATAACTGTACGCCGATGACCGGTACGTTTACTATCGTTCAACCGACTCCTATTGCAGTGTCTACGATTTCTCAATCTACAATTGCCTGTAATGGTGGAAATGCTACGGTAACCATAGCTGCTTCTGGTGGAACGGGTGCTTTAGCCTATACTTTTGATGGGGTGACGAATGCGACAGGGATATTCACGCATGCTGCTGGGACCAACTTGGCTTACAGCGTGACGGATGCCAATAACTGTACGCCGATGACCGGTACGTTTACTATCGTTCAACCGACTCCTATTGCAGTGTCTACGATTTCTCAATCTACAATTGCCTGTAATGGTGGAAATGCTACAGTAACCATAGCTGCTTCTGGTGGAACGGGTGCTTTAGCCTATACTTTTGATGGGGTGACGAATGCGACAGGGATATTCACGCATGCTGCTGGGACCAACTTGGCCTACAGCGTGACGGATGCCAATAACTGTACGCCGATGACCGGTACGTTTACTATCGTTCAACCGACTCCTATTGCAGTGTCTACGATTTCTCAATCTACAATTGCCTGTAATGGTGGAAATGCTACGGTAACCATAGCTGCTTCTGGTGGAACGGGTGCTTTAGCCTATACTTTTGATGGGGTGACGAATGCGACAGGGATATTCACGCATGCTGCTGGGACCAACTTGGCTTACAGCGTGACGGATGCCAATAACTGTACGCCGATGACCGGTACGTTTACTATCGTTCAACCGACTCCTATTGCAGTGTCTACGATTTCTCAATCTACAATTGCCTGTAATGGTGGAAATGCTACAGTAACCATAGCTGCTTCTGGTGGAACGGGTGCTTTAGCCTATACTTTTGATGGGGTGACGAATGCGACAGGGATATTCACGCATGCTGCTGGGACCAACTTGGCCTACAGCGTGACGGATGCCAATAACTGTACGCCGATGACCGGTACGTTTACTATCGTTCAACCGACTCCTATTGCAGTGTCTACGATTTCTCAATCTACAATTGCCTGTAATGGTGGAAATGCTACAGTTACTATTTCTGCTTCTGGTGGAACGGGTGCTTTAGCCTATACTTTTGATGGGGTAACGAATGCGACAGGGATATTCACGCATGCTGCTGGGACCGACTTGGCTTACAGCGTGACGGATGCCAATAACTGTACGCCGATAACCGGTACGTTTACTATCGTTCAACCGACTGCTATTGCAGTGTCTACGATTTCTCAATCTACAATTGCCTGTAATGGTGGAAATGCTACAGTAACCATAGCTGCCTCTGGTGGAACGGGTGCTTTAGCCTATACTTTTGATGGGGTAACGAATGCGACAGGGATATTCACGCATGCTGCTGGGACCAACTTGGCCTACAGCGTGACGGATGCCAATAACTGTACGCCGATAACCGGTACCTTTACTATCGTTCAACCGACTCCTATTGCAGTGTCTACGATTTCTCAATCTACCATTGCCTGTAATGGTGGAAATGCTACGGTAACCATAGCTGCTTCTGGTGGAACGGGTGCTTTAGCCTATACTTTTGATGGAGTAACGAATGCGACAGGGATATTCACGCATGCTGCTGGGACCAACTTGGCTTACAGCGTGACGGATGCCAATAACTGTACGCCGATGACCGGTACGTTTACTATCGTTCAACCGACTCCTATTGCAGTGTCTACGATTTCTCAATCTACAATTGCCTGTAATGGTGGAAATGCTACGGTAACCATAGCTGCCTCTGGTGGAACGGGTGCTTTAGCCTATACTTTTGATGGGGTGACGAATGCGACAGGGATATTCACGCATGCTGCTGGGACCAACTTGGCTTACAGCGTAACGGATGCCAATAACTGTACGCCGATAACCGGTACCTTTACTATCGTTCAACCGACTCCTATTGCAGTGTCTACGATTTCTCAATCTACCATTGCCTGTAATGGTGGAAATGCTACGGTAACCATAGCTGCTTCTGGTGGAACGGGTGCTTTAGCCTATACTTTTGATGGAGTAACGAATGCGACAGGGATATTCACTCATGCTGCTGGGACCAACTTGGCTTACAGCGTGACGGATGCCAATAACTGTACGCCGATGACCGGTACGTTTACTATCGTTCAACCGACTCCTATTGCAGTGTCTACGATTTCTCAATCTACAATTGCCTGTAATGGTGGAAATGCTACGGTAACCATAGCTGCTTCTGGTGGAACGGGTGCTTTAGCCTATACTTTTGATGGGGTGACGAATGCGACAGGGATATTCACGCATGCTGCTGGGACCAACTTGGCTTACAGCGTGACGGATGCCAATAACTGTACGCCGATAACCGGTACCTTTACTATCGTTCAACCGACTCCTATTGCAGTGTCTACGATTTCTCAATCTACCATTGCCTGTAATGGTGGAAATGCTACAGTTACCATAGCTGCTTCTGGTGGAACGGGTGCTTTAGCCTATACTTTTGATGGGGTAACGAATGCGACAGGGATATTCACGCATGCTGCTGGGACCAACTTGGCCTACAGCGTGACGGATGCCAATAACTGTACGCCGATAACCGGTACCTTTACTATCGTTCAACCCACTCCTATTGCAGTGTCTACGATTTCTCAATCTACAATTGCCTGTAATGGTGGAAATGCTACGGTAACCATAGCTGCTTCTGGTGGAACGGGTGCTTTAGCCTATACTTTTGATGGAGTAACGAATGCGACAGGGATATTCACGCATGCTGCTGGGACCAACTTGGCTTACAGCGTGACGGATGCCAATAACTGTACGCCGATGACCGGTACGTTTACTATCGTTCAACCGACTCCTATTGCAGTGTCTACGATTTCTCAATCTACAATTGCCTGTAATGGTGGAAATGCTACGGTAACCATAGCTGCCTCTGGTGGAACGGGTGCTTTAGCCTATACTTTTGATGGGGTGACGAATGCGACAGGGATATTCACGCATGCTGCTGGGACCAACTTGGCTTACAGCGTAACGGATGCCAATAACTGTACGCCGATAACCGGTACCTTTACTATCGTTCAACCGACTCCTATTGCAGTGTCTACGATTTCTCAATCTACCATTGCCTGTAATGGTGGAAATGCTACGGTAACCATAGCTGCCTCTGGTGGAACGGGTGCTTTAGCCTATACTTTTGATGGAGTAACGAATGCGACAGGGATATTCACTCATGCTGCTGGGACCAACTTGGCTTACAGCGTGACGGATGCCAATAACTGTACGCCGATGACCGGTACGTTTACTATCGTTCAACCGACTCCTATTGCAGTGTCTACGATTTCTCAATCTACAATTGCCTGTAATGGTGGAAATGCTACGGTAACCATAGCTGCTTCTGGTGGAACGGGTGCTTTAGCCTATACTTTTGATGGGGTGACGAATGCGACAGGGATATTCACGCATGCTGCTGGGACCAACTTGGCTTACAGCGTGACGGATGCCAATAACTGTACGCCGATAACCGGTACCTTTACTATCGTTCAACCGACTCCTATTGCAGTGTCTACGATTTCTCAATCTACCATTGCCTGTAATGGTGGAAATGCTACAGTTACCATAGCTGCTTCTGGTGGAACGGGTGCTTTAGCCTATACTTTTGATGGGGTAACGAATGCGACAGGGATATTCACGCATGCTGCTGGGACCAACTTGGCCTACAGCGTGACGGATGCCAATAACTGTACGCCGATAACCGGTACCTTTACTATCGTTCAACCCACTCCTATTGCAGTGTCTACGATTTCTCAATCTACAATTGCCTGTAATGGTGGAAATGCTACGGTAACCATAGCTGCTTCTGGTGGAACGGGTGCTTTAGCCTATACTTTTGATGGAGTAACGAATGCGACAGGGATATTCACGCATGCTGCTGGGACCAACTTGGCTTACAGCGTGACGGATGCCAATAACTGTACGCCGATGACCGGTACGTTTACTATCGTTCAACCGACTCCTATTGCAGTGTCTACGATTTCTCAATCTACAATTGCCTGTAATGGTGGAAATGCTACGGTAACCATAGCTGCCTCTGGTGGAACGGGTGCTTTAGCCTATACTTTTGATGGGGTGACGAATGCGACAGGGATATTCACGCATGCTGCTGGGACCAACTTGGCTTACAGCGTAACGGATGCCAATAACTGTACGCCGATAACCGGTACCTTTACTATCGTTCAACCGACTCCTATTGCAGTGTCTACGATTTCTCAATCTACCATTGCCTGTAATGGTGGAAATGCTACGGTAACCATAGCTGCCTCTGGTGGAACGGGTGCTTTAGCCTATACTTTTGATGGAGTAACGAATGCGACAGGGATATTCACGCATGCTGCTGGGACCAACTTGGCTTACAGCGTGACGGATGCCAATAACTGTACGCCGATGACCGGTACGTTTACTATCGTTCAACCGACTCCTATTGCAGTGTCTACGATTTCTCAATCTACAATTGCCTGTAATGGTGGAAATGCTACTGTAACCATAGCTGCTTCTGGTGGAACGGGTGCTTTAGCCTATACTTTTGATGGGGTGACGAATGCGACAGGGATATTCACGCATGCTGCTGGGACCAACTTGGCTTACAGCGTGACGGATGCCAATAACTGTAAGCCGATGACCGGTACGTTTACTATCGTGCAACCGACTCCTATTGCAGCTAGTATTAATACATTTTCTAATGTTTCTTGTTTTGCAGGTAACAATGGACAAGCAACTGCTACTGCAAGTGGAGGAACTGGAAGTTATACTTACAGTTGGAATACAAACCCTATCCAAACTACAGCTGTAGCGACAAATTTAGCAGCAGGAACCTATATTGTTAAAATTACTGATGCAAGCGGATGCAGTGATACAAAATCAATTATTATTATTGATGGAGATAAAACGCCGCCTATTATTAATCCGCTACCAGCAGAAACTACAATAAATTGTCCTGCCATTCCTAGCTTCACTCAGGCAACAGCAACTGATAATATAGATCAATCAGTAATCTTAACATTTGTGGATCAAAGAATAAACGGTACTTGTGCAGGTAACTATTCTATCATTAGAACATGGACTGCAAAAGATAATTGCGGTAATATGGCAACAGCAACACAAAAAATTAATGTTCAGGACGTAGCTGCACCAATACCTACAACTAATTTCCCTGCGGTAATTAACGTTACTTGCGATGTAGTTCCAAGCGCACCAATTCTAGTATTTATTGATCAATGTTCTGATATAAAACCTATAGTTGTCTATACCGAACGTACTATAACTAATTCAGCAAATTCTTATTCAATCATTCGAACATGGAATGTTAAAGATAATTGTGGAAATGCAGCAGATTATATACAGACTGTAAATGTTACCATAAACACCAATACAATAACTATCACTGTACCTGATTTTATCAATAGCATTAATTCGATTCCAGTTGATCTAACAATATACCTACCTCAAGATGCTCCGAAAAACGGAACTTGGCAAGATATATCTAATACGGGTGCCCTTAGCGGAAGTTTTTTAGATCCTAATAACTTAGCTTCAGGTGATTATAGTTTTGAATATAACGCAACAACTGATACTTGCCCTATAAAGTACATAATTAATTTAAAGATTGACCAAAGTTTTGTTTTGGGTTGTGGGTCTATTTTTGTTCATAATGCTTTTTCTCCTGACGGAGACGGTATCAATGACCGATTTAAAATAGATAATATTGAAGATGTAATCTGTTATCCTGAAAATACAGTAGAAATATACAATCGTTGGGGCGTATTAGTTTACGAAACAAAAGGATACGATAATGTGACCAAAGTATTTAGAGGCTATTCAGAAGGAAGAGTTACCGTCGATAGGTCAGCCGGTTTACCAACAGGAACTTATTTCTATGTTTTAAATTACAAATCAGTTGGTTTGCAAAATGAAATCATAACGAATAGCAAACAAGGATACTTATACCTTACTAGATAAACAAACACAAACTAATACTAGAGGTAATGCTTATGCCTCTAGATTAAAAACCAAATCAAATGAAAAAACAACTATTATTATTCAGTTTGATGTTTACAGCCATGGTAAGCTTTGCGCAACAAGATGCACAATTTACCCAATACATGTACAACACTATAAATATAAATCCTGCTTATGCTGGCTCAAGAGGGGCTATGAGTATTTTCTCTCTTCATCGTACACAATGGGTAGGTTTAGATGGTGCCCCAACAACAAATGCAATTTCGATAAATACTCCATTTAACGAAAGTAGATTGGGACTTGGGATATCAATAATAAGTGATAAAATTGGCCCTACAAAGGAAAACACAATCTCAACAGACTTATCTTACACTATACCAACATCTGATAATGTTAAACTTTCTTTTGGTATCAAAGCTACTGCCAATATCTTTGATTTAGATGTGTCACAGCTTTCCCCTGAATTTGGAGGTGATCCTAAATTACGTGGATTTACCAACAAGTTTACACCTAATATCGGAGCGGGAATTTACTTGCATTCCGATAAAGCATACCTAGGAATATCAATACCCAATTTCATAGAGACTAATCGATATGATGATAATGAAGTTGCTTTATTTAAGGAAAAGATCAATTATTATTTAATTGCAGGATATGTGATGGAACTGTCTTCTACAGTAAAATTCAAACCAGCTATATTGACAAAACTTGTTCAAGGAGCACCATTACAACTAGATATGTCAGGGAATTTTATGTTTAATGATAAATTAACCTTTGGACTTGCTTACCGATTAAGTGCTGCTGCTAGTGCAATGGTAGGTTTCCAGGTTTCTGAATCGATGTACCTGGGCTATGGCTATGACTTAGAAACAACTAAATTGAATAATTATAATTCAGGCTCCCATGAGTTTTTTATAAGGTATGAAATTTTCAAAACTAATAATAAAGTTAATGCTCCTCGTTTCTTCTAAAAAATTGTATCATGAAAAAAAATATACTCCTCTATCTTGTACTGGTAAATGTTTTTACTATTAACATCTATTCTCAAAAAACAACCTTATCAGCTGCTGATAAAAAATACGAAAACTTTGCTTACATAGATGCCATTACTATCTATGAAAAAATAGCGGAAAAAGGATATAAATCTGCTCCAATGTTTGAAAAACTTGGAAACGCCTACTACTTCAACGGACAACTAGATAAGGCTGTTTATTGGTATAAAGAACTCTTTGAAATTCCTGATGCAAAGATTCTTCCTACCTATTACTATAGATATGCACAATCGTTGAGATCGGTTGGTGAGAATGATAAAGCAGACCAAATTCTAGCTCAGTTTGATAAAATTACAGACAACGATAGTCGAGCTAAATTATTTGTGAGTAACACAAACTATTTAGATGCTATAAAAGCTAATTCAGGTCGATATAAGATAGAGAAAACTGCAATAAATTCTAAATATTCTGATTACGGCTCTGCTATTTATAACAACAAAATTATTTTTACATCTGCAAGGGATACCGGCAGTATAGGACAACGTAAACACTCTTGGACCAATCAACATTTTACCAACTTATATAGTGCAGACCTAGACAATGAGATGACCCCAAGTAACCCCATAAAATATGATAGAAATATCAATTCTAAGTTCAATGAATCTAGTCCTGTTTTTACTAAAGACGGGAAAACCGTTTACTTCTCAAGAAACAACTACTTGGATGGTAAAAGAGGAAAAAACAGTAAAGGTGTCACTTTAATAAAATTATACAAAGCTACATTGGAGGGAGATAATTGGTCCAATATAAATGAATTACCGTTTGATAGTGATAATTACAACACTGCCCACCCTGCACTAAGTCCTGATGAAAAAACTTTGTATTTTGCATCTGATATGCCAGGTACAATTGGCCTTTCAGATATTTTTAAAGTAGAAATTAAAGATGATGGTTCGTTTGGGACTCCTTTAAATTTGGGACCAACAATTAATACAGAAGGAAGAGAAACCTTTCCATTTATAAGTGCCGATAATGACTTATATTTTGCATCTGATGGACATCCTGGCCTAGGAGGTCTAGATATTTTTATGTCAAAAATAAATAATGATTCTTCACTTAACGAAGTCCAAAATATAGGAAGTGATATCAATTCTCCAAAAGATGATTTTGCTTACTTAATCGATGCTAAATCTAAAAAGGGATTTTTTAGTTCAAATAAAGATGGAGGAGAAGGATACGATGACATTTATAAATTTATAGAAACTAAACCTCTTAAATGTGAGCAAATTATACAAGGTAAAATTACTGATGTAGATTCTGCCAATTTAATCATACAATCGAAAGTTACATTGTTTGACCGTAATATGACCATTGTTTCAAATACCGTTTCGGATAAAAATGGGGATTATTTATTTACAGTAAACTGTGGATTACTTTATACGGTAAGAGCAGAAAAACAAGACTATAAATCCAATGAAAAGCAAATAACAATTCCAAATAGTAATGGTAAAACTTTATTAGATATAGCACTAGAAAAAGACCAATGTAAGGTAACTATTGGCGATGATCTAGGAAAATGTTTTGGTATAAAGATGATTTACTTTGATTTCGATAAATGGAATATCCGAGAAGAAGCGGCAGTTGATTTAGAAAAAATATTAAACGTGTTAAACCAGTATCCTAAAATGACTTTAGATATTAGATCACATACTGATAGCAGAGGAACTGCTTCATACAACGAAGATCTATCGGAAAAAAGAGCGAAGTCAACAGTTGAATGGTTAATCAAAAATGGTGTTTCGTCTGAAAGATTGATTGGCAAAGGTTATGGAGAAAGTAAACTAGTCAATAAATGTTCTGATGGGGTTAATTGTAGCGAAGAAGAACATCAACAAAATAGACGAAGTGAGTTTATTATAACATCCCTATAAAAAAAGAGAGATTCTAAATTAGAATCTCTCTTTTTTTATTAAACACAAACTATAAGATTTTGGGAAAATTTAATTTGTGATAACTTATTATTTTAAATTAAATCCTTACAAAAATATTTGTGTAATATTTTTTTCCAGTTGTAGCATTTTCTCTTATGGCTATTCCAAAGTGAGTAAAGTTACCTTCAATGTTTTCTTTATGACTTGCGCTCTTTAACCAAGCGTTTACAGCTCCTTCTGGTGTATTATAATTATATGCTATGTTTTCACCAACGTTCTTTGCTCCTACTACTTTCACAATATCTTCTGATCTACTTACAAAACCATCGTGGCTCACTACATTTTTATCAATCATGTAATGATCGTGCTCTTCTGACTTTACCGAAACATAATTGATAGGCTGTAGCGGTGTTAACCCCATACTAACTCTATAATCATTAATCAACTTCATAGCAGACAATTCTGAAGCTGAATACTCAAACTTAACAGTTGCTTGTGCCTTTGCTGTTACAGAATTATCTTCTGAAGAATCTGATGAACAAGAATTCATGCTAAATAAAATTCCAGTTAAAAAAAGGATAGAAAGTAATTTTGTTTTCATAAAGTAGTAGTTTAAGTTTAAAGTAGATTGTGGGGCAAACTTCTTTAATATTTTTGAATGCTTGTTTTTTATTACATGTCAAACATACTACAAACAACAGCTGAAAAGCAAATAAAATCGATGAAATACATCATTTTTATTATTTACATATAATTTACTTACATTAATTACAATCTTTGGTACAAACAAAAGTAAACTGAAGTACTAAAATTGAAGTAAATTTAAAGTATACTAAAAGTAAAATTAAAAGCTATACAAGAGTCTCTAATTTAAAAGACCTTGAGGAACTACAACGTAGATAACTATTTAAGTAAATTTGTACCTTAAAACTACTACTACATAGTTAACTCCCTATTAAAAAAGAAATAGTACGAACGTTAAATCTTGATCATTCACGCATATAAATTCTTTTAGCGGTGCCAGCTGTTTTTAAATTTGGCACAAAAAAAAAGAGATTCAAAAGTAGAATCTCTTTTATAAACTAAAAACAAAAGCTGTAAGATTTGGGGAATTATAGCATCTGTTTTTAATGGGTAATCTATATCTTAACAAATATGTTTGTGTAATATTTTTTGCCAGTACTTGCATTTTCTCTGATTGCAATTCCAAAATGAGTAAAATTGCCTTCTATATTTTCTTTATGACTTGCACTATTTAACCAAGCGTTTACCGCTGCTTCAGGAGTATTGTAGTTATACGCTATATTTTCACCTACATTTTTAGCACCTACTACCTTTACAATATCTTCTGATCTTGAAACAAACCCGTCATGGCTTACTACATTTTTAGTAATCATGTATTGATCATGCTCTTCTGATTTCAAAGATACATAGCTCACTTGCTCGAGAGCATTTAAACCCTTACTCACTCTGTAATCATTGATCAACTTCATGGTTGATAACTCAGCAGCTGAGTATTCAAATTTAACGGCAGCTTGTGCTTTAGCAGTAGTTGTGGATTCTTCTGACGAATCTGAAGAACAAGAATTCATTGTGAATATTACTAACAATAATATTTGCACTCGGAGTAAAATTGTTCTCATAAGATAGTAGTTTAAGTTTAAAGTAGATTGTGGGGCAAACTTCTTTAGATTATAAATCGTTGTTTTTTATTTCTTTTCAAATGTATCAAAATATACAGATAAAAAGCAAATAAAATCGATAAACTACATCTTTTTACTTAAAAGAAAATATTTTTCTTACATTAAGGCGCTAATCTTTCTGTTTTCCAATTTATCTCATTTTGGGTTGTAAACCGAATTCTGTCGTGTAACCTATTCGCTCTACCCTGCCAAAATTCTATTTCTACAGGCTTGACTATATATCCACCCCAATGATCAGGTCTTGGTATAAGTAATCCGTCATACTCCCTCTCTAGCCTATGCAACTTATCTTCTAAAAAATCACGAGATGGCACAACCTCACTTTGATTTGAAACAACGGCACCCAACTGACTCCCAACAGGACGTGATTTAAAATAAGTATCCGAATCAGTTGCAGTAACTTTTTCAGCTATCCCCTTTATGATTACTTGACGTTCCATTGAATGCCAAAAAAAAGAAATACATACGTTTGGATTATTTTCAATTGCTTTTCCTTTATCAGAACTATAATTGGTATAGAAGACAAAGCCTTCCTTAGTGTATTTCTTTAGCAATACTACTCGAGATCGAGGAAAGCCATCTTGTCCGATAGTAGAGACCGTCATTGCATTTACTTCTTCCGTTCCTCCACATTGTTCTACTTCTTGGAACCATTGTTTAAAGAGCTGTATCGGATCAGCAGGAATTGCGCTCTCTAGCAATTCACTTTTGTCATATGATTTTCTATAATTACTTAAATCTTCCATATTCCTATTTTTTATTAGTACTATTTTCTATTTTACTGGTCAACAAAATCAAAAGTTTTTGCATCATCTGCTAGGAGAACATTTGGAAAAACAGTCTCCGCCTCTTCTTTAAAAAGTGTAATATTCTCATATCTTGTTGAATAATGTCCTAAAATTAACTGACTCACTTTTGCTTTAAGCGCTATAGTTGCTGCCTCAATAGCTGTTGAATGTTTGGTCTTTTTTGCCAAAAGCGTTTCTGATTCTAAAAAGGTCGCTTCATGATAAAGCACATCACACTGACTAATAAGTGGTATAATTTCTTCGCTGTAGGCAGTATCAGAGCAAAAAGCGTAGCTCTTAGGTGCAATAGGATCAAAAGTTAGTTGGCTATTTTGGATTATTCTACCGTCATCAAGTGTTATATCTTTTCCGTTTTTGATATTTTGGAAGTAGCACGACTCAATTTCAAAATCGGTAACTGCAGATATATTTAATTTACGTTTGTCGATTTTTTCGCGAAACAAAAATCCATTTGTATAAATTCGATGCTTTAACGGAATTGTACTCACACTAACCTTATCATCCTCATAAATTAGTTCACTACTTTTGCTTGACAATTCGGTAAAATGTAACGTGTAGTTGAGCCATGAATCAGTTATTCGTAGTTGTAGTGTAATTATTTCTTTTATTCCAACTGGACCATAAATATGTAAGTCTGTAGTACGTCCTAATAAAGTAAAAGTCGAAATTAATCCAATAAGTCCGAAAAAATGATCTCCGTGTAAATGAGAAATAAAGACATGGTTAATCTTAGAGAATTTTATTTTATTTTTCCTTAATTGCACCTGAGTGCCTTCGCCACAGTCAATTAAAAACAATCTGTTTTTGATTTCTAAAACCTGTGAAGTAGGATTTGTAAATGTGCGAGGAGTGGCTGCATAACAGCCAAGTATAGTTATCTTCAATTGATTTTTTTAGTTAATTATTATAACAAAAACAGAATTCGGATTCTACAATACGTGGTAATGAGAATTACCTTTTCACTAACTACACTTCCTTTTTAAATGTTTTAATTTGTAAAATCATAGCGATGATGACCAATATTTTTGAGGTGATTCCCATAAAATGACTCATATCATTTACTAATCAATTATATTTCCAATCAACAAAAGTGAAGAAGCTAGAACTACAGCCCAACAAAAAATAGTCTTTTTTCTAGTGCTAGTGTAAAAATTCATGTCAGGCCTACTTTTCTAAAATCCTAGATCTCGTTCGATCTCTTCCATTTCAATAATATCATGTGCCTCGAGCAACGACGGCACAACTGTTAATTGCTCCGGTACTGCGTTAAAATCCAAGTTTAAAACGACTACTACAAAAGATTTCTTTGCCTTTTTATGTTGTTTGGACAAAAGGGAGAATTGTTTGATATCTGCAATAGTCAAATTATCGTATTTTGATAAATCAATAATAATGTTTAGCGATTCATACGTCTTATATTGGTTCGTTAACTTGATCAAAAATGAACTAAAGTCACCTTGAGTATCTTTTATTATTACCGAATGTCCTTTCTCACTCACTTTCATACTTGAATACTATACTATTTAAATAATTTCGATTTAGTCTATTGACTTTGTTTATTGAATTTTTGATGCTAATAAGTAAATTACAGCCATCCTGATCGCAACACCATTTTCAACCTGATTCAATATTACTGATTGGTTAGAGTCTGCCACTTCCGATGTTATTTCGACTCCTCTATTTATGGGACCAGGGTGCATGATTACTATTTCTTTATTTAAGGAATCTAATAATGTCTTATCTAGACCGTATTGCTGCGCATATTCTCTAGTCGAAGGAAAATAGTTTACATCCATCCGTTCGTTTTGAACACGAAGCATGTTAGCCACATCACACCATTCTAAAGCTTTTCGCAAATTAGGCTCCACTTGTACCCCTAATGATTCAATGTATTTAGGAAGTAACGTTTTAGGTCCACAAACTTTAACCTCGGCACCCTGCATTTGCAAAGCGTAAATATTTGACAAAGCAACGCGAGAATGTAAAATATCTCCAACAATTACGACCTTCTTTCCTCCTACCTCACCCAATTTTTCTCGAATAGAGTAACTGTCTAATAAAGCTTGCGTTGGGTGTTCGTGAGCACCGTCGCCCGCATTTATAATACTTGCTTTTACATTTTTAGACAAAAAATAAGCCGCTCCAGGATTTGCATGACGCATTACTACCATGTCAACTTTCATAGAAAGTATATTATTCACGGTATCTATGAGTGTTTCTCCTTTTTTTACTGATGACTGTGCTGCTGAAAAGCTAATGACATCAGCCGAAAGTCTTTTTTGAGCAAGCTCAAAGGATAACTTAGTTCGCGTACTATTTTCAAAAAAAATGTTTGCGATAGTAATATCTCGTAATGACGGGACTTTTTTAATAGGTCTATTTATAACCTCTTTAAAATGGTCAGCAGTTTCAAAAATTAAGTCGATATCATTCTTGTTGATGTATTTGATACCTAATAAATGATCCACGCTTAATTCTTTCATTTTATCTTAAGATTATTATTTTTAAAACTGTTTTGATAAAGATTAAAGTTAATTAGTAATCAAGTATACTTTATCTTCACCTTCATTTTCTATCCAACTTACCTTAACTTTCTCACCATTAATAGCATCTACCTGTCGGCCTCTATAATCAGGCTGAATTGGTAAATTACGACTAAACCTTCTGTCTATTAATACCAGTAATTCAATCTCTGAAGGTCGTCCGAAGGATTGTATCGCCGTTAAAGCGGAACGAATACTTCTTCCCGTAAATAATACATCATCTATAAAAATGACTTTCTTATCTTCAACTATAAAGTTAATTTTGGTTTTATTAGCCTCTAAAGGTTTATCCGTTCTTCGAAAATCATCTCTAAAAAAAGTAATATCTAGGTATCCTAATTTAATCTCGGGAGTGTCGTACTCCGTCTCTAAAATAGTTTTAAGCCTTTCAGCGAGAAAAGTACCTCGCGGCTGAATTCCCACTAAAATAGTATCGGAGAAATCCAAATGCTTTTCGATCAATTGGCATGCTAAACGATGTAAAATAACATTTACTTCTTTTGAATTAAGCAATACTCTTTCGGTCATGATAATGAATTGTGTTGGTTTGACAAATATACGAATTCCAAATTATCATTTATCATTTTATTTTATACTAACCATCTTATAATATCACAATTGTTTAACGAAATTCTGTAATAAATAATCAAGACATCAAAAGTAATTTTACATCAAGCGTTATTAACATTAAAACTAGCTATCATGAAAAATCAAATTACAAGAATTTTAATGCTGTTTGTAGTATTAATTTCATTTACCAGTTGTGAACTTATTGGAGGAATTTTTAAAGCAGGAATGGGCGTTGGTATATTTATAGTAGTTGCTGTGCTAGCGATTATTTTATTTATTGCCAGCAAACTTTTTGGAAAAAAATAATAAAAAAAACTCCTAAAGATTACTTTAGGAGTTTTTCACATTTTAAACTAAATTACTATTATTTAGCATACATCTTAACACGTAGCTCTTGTATCTTTTCATCATCAAGATATTCATCAAAAGTCATGTAGCTATCAATAACTCCTTTTGGTGTTAACTCTACTACTCTATTTCCAACGGTTTGAGCAAATTCATGATCATGTGTTGTAAAAATAACTGATCCTTTAAAATTCTTTAAAGAGTTATTAAAAGCCGTAATCGACTCCAAGTCCAAGTGATTGGTTGGTTCATCGATCATCAATACATTTCCTCTCTCCATCATCATTCGCGAAAGCATACAACGTACTTTTTCTCCTCCTGACAATACACGACATGTTTTTAAGGCTTCCTCTCCTGAGAAAATCATTTTACCAAGAAAACTACGAATGTTCACCTCGTCGCGTTCCTCTTCTGTCTTTACCCATTGGCGTAACCAGTCTACTAATGATAAATCACTTTCGAAAAAAGAATGATTTTCAACAGGCAAATACGCCTGATTGGTAGTAACTCCCCACTCAAAACTTCCAGCATCTGCAGTTTGGTTACCATTTAAAATCTCATAAAAAGCAGTGGTTGCTCTAGAGTCTTTTGAGAAAAGAACAATCTTATCTCCTTTGGCCATATTTAAATCAACACCTTTAAATAAAACCTCTCCTTCAATAGAAGCGCTAAGTCCTTGCACATTCAAAATTTGATCTCCTGCTTCGCGCTCCTGGTCAAAAATAATTGCTGGATAACGACGACTTGATGGTTTGATCTCTGAAATATTTAATTTTGAGATCATTTTTTTACGTGAAGTAGCTTGTTTAGACTTCGCCACATTCGCAGAGAAACGACGAATAAATTCCTCTAATTCCTGCTTTTTCTCTTCTGCCTTTTTGTTTTGTTGTGCACGTTGTTTAGCTGCTAATTGACTAGACTCATACCAAAAAGTGTAATTTCCTGAGTAGTGATTTATTTTACTAAAATCGATATCAGATATATGTGTACAAACAGAATCTAAAAAGTGACGGTCATGCGAAACAACAATTACCGTATTTTCATAGTTTGCTAAAAAGTTTTCTAACCAGGCAATAGTTTCAAAATCCAAGTCATTGGTCGGCTCATCCATGATCAGTAAATCTGGGTTTCCAAATAAAGCTTGCGCCAAAAGGACACGAACTTTTATTTTTCCTTCTAGATCTGCCATTAAGGTGTAATGGTGTTCCTCAGTAATTCCAAGATTGGATAGCATTGAAGCAGCATCTGAGTCAGCATTCCAACCATTCATCTCTTCAAATTGCACTTGCAATTCCCCTATTCTATCTGCGTTTTTGTCATTGTAATCAAGATAAAGTTCGTCCATCTCCTTTTTAACTGAGTACAATACTTTATTACCCATTATAACGGTTTCTAACACCGTATGCTCATCAAACATATTGTGGTTTTGGTTTAAAACCGACATACGTTTACCAGGCTCTAAATGAATGTGACCTGAAGTAGGATCCATTTCACCCGAAATAATTTTGAGGAAAGTAGATTTTCCAGCACCATTAGCACCAATAACTCCATAAATATTACCGTGTGTAAAGGTTGTATTTACTTCGTCAAACAAAATTCTTTTGCCAAACTGAACTGATAAATTATTAACTGTTAACATGAATATCTTTTAAAAAATTTGTGCAAAAGTACAAAAAAAATACGGATTAACAGAAACACAAAATCATCCAAACGATACATTTCTACAAAAAAATAAATGATAATTCTTTTGAAATTCATCTACTAAAACAAGTGAAACAGAACAATAAATGAACATTTAATAATTTTAACTGCTTTTTTTAAAATATATTTTTTTTTAATTCGCTTTAAATATACATTTACCGTTGAACTATTACTAAACCGAGATTTCAAACTAAAAAATTTAAAAAGCATGGAAACAGAAAATGTGCAAACTAAATGGGGTCAATTCATCTCCTTAATCATTGTATTCTTCTTTTGGGGATTCGTGGGATCCGCCAATGATATTCTTATACCCGTATTTAAAAAAGTATTTACACTTTCACAAGTACAATCCCAATTAGTAGCTTGGGCATTTTATGTTGCTTACTTCGTAGGATCAATCATCTTCTTCTTGATTTCGCTAAAGGTCGATGTTTTACAAAAATTTGGATATAAAAAAACACTGTCTGCTGGATTAGTGTTGTCAGCTATTGGTTCGTTTTTATTTGTTCCCGCAGCATCAATGGAAAGTTTTCCTTTTTTCTTAACCGCACTTTTTACTGTAGGTCTAGGTTTTTCTATCCAACAAATTGTTGCCAATCCCCTTGCTATTAAAATGGGAAGTCCTGCAACAGGTGCACACCGTTTGACACTAGCTGGTGGTATCAATTCCTTTGGAACAACAATTGGAGCCATACTACTTGGAATTGCTTTATTTGGAATGGGAAATGATAAAAAAACAACTCTTTCGCTTGAAGACATAAAATTACCTTTTATCATATTGGGTATTGCATTTATTGTTGTTGCCGTTTTTATGAATTTTTCTAAAATCGAAAACCCTGCAAAAATCGAAAAATCTGTAGTAACAGATGGTAGTGATAAATTCAGAATTTTAGATTACCCTCAGTTATACCTTGGTATGTTGGCAATTTTTATTTATGTAGGAACTGAAGTTACGATAATTAGTAATCTACCCGCTTTATTAAAAACAGCCGAATTTGGAAGTATATTAGAAGATGCGATTTCACCTTTTATAGCCTTGTATTGGGGAAGTTTAATGATTGGTCGTTGGAACGGTGGAGTAAATGTTTTTAATACAACTACTTTAGTCAATACCGCTTTAAAATTTATTGTTCCTGCTTTAGCCTTTGGAGTTATTATTGGAGCAAATGTTTTTGCTGGTCATGAGGTTTCTTCATTTTATATTTACCCAATTTGGATTTTATTGTTTATTGGAGTGAGTTTCATAGGTGGTAAAAATGCAGGTAAAACATTAATGCTTTTTGGTATATCCGGACTAGTAATGATGGTAGCTGGACTTGTGTGTACTGATACTGAAATAGCTAAATTCTTCTTTATATCAGGAGGTTTATTTTTATCAATCATGTGGCCTTCTATTTTCGATTTAGCTATCGCTGGTTTAGGAAAAAACACTGGAAAAGCCTCTTCATTCTTAATCATGATGATACTTGGTGGTGGTGTGATTCCGTTACTACAAGGTAAAATTTGCGATTATGATTTAACTCATGCTGACGGTATTTTAGGGATTACTTGGACGCATTTCTCTTATGTTGTGCCACTTTTAGGATTTGCATATTTAGGATTTTACGGTTTTTATTGTCCTAAAATATTAAGAAAACAAGGAGTTCTAGAAGTAGAATCAGAAGGCGGCGGACACTAGTTCGATCCAATAAAAAAATCAAACCATCAAAATTATTTGATGGTTTTTTTATGGCATCAATTTTGAATTCCTCATATATATAAAATACATTTGTTTAAATCTTAGGCTATGAAAAAATCTTTACTCTTATTCGTTGTTGTCTTATTCATCCACTCTTGTGGTATCAAAAACACTCAAAATTTAGTAAACGAAGGCGACTATGATGCTGCAATTAGCCGCGCTGTAGATGGCCTACGTTCTAATAAAAATGCGAAAGGCAAACAAGATTATGTATACCTTTTGGAAGAGGCTTTCGCCAAAGCAAAAGAAAGAGATACCAACTCCATTCGTTTTTGGGAGCAAGAAGCGAATCCTCAAAACTTAGAGAAAATTTACACAACTTACGTTGCATTGGCAAATCGTCAAGATCAAATCGCACCTTTGCTTCCACTACAATTATTGAAGGAAAACAAAAATGCTAAATTCATATTTAGCAATTACAATTCTGAAATTATTACCTCTAAACAAAAACTTTCAATTTATTTGTATGAAAACAGCAAAGCCTTACTCTTAAATAACAGTAAAAGTAATGCGCGTAGAGCTTATGATGATTTAGACTATCTCAACCGTATTAACCCTAATTACAAAGATACGGCTAAGCTAATGATTGAGGCACAAAACAAAGGAACTGACTACGTCAAAGTAGTACTTCAAAATGATACCAACCAACTTATACCATTGCAATTACAACGAGAATTAATGGATTTCAATACTTATGGTTTAGACCAAAAGTGGATGGTTTTTGATAGCAATATTCAAAAAGGCGTACTTTATGACTACAGTTTAGTTCTTAATTTTAAACAAATTGATATTTCGCCAGAGCAAATAAAGGAAAAAGAATTTGTAAAAGAAAAACAAATAAAAGACGGTTTGAAAGCACTTGTTGATAGCCGAGGAAAAACGGTTAAGGATAGTCTTGGTAAACCAGTAATGGTTGATAACCTAAAAACGATTCAAATCAGAATCTATGAATTTCACCAATTCAAAGCGTGTCATATTGCTGCTGACGTTAATTTTATTGACCTAAAAAGCAATCAATTACTCAACAGTTTCCCTTTAGCAACTGAATCTGTTTTTGAAAACACCTATGCTACATATAAAGGAGACCGTAGAGCAACCGAAAGTGAGTACTACGCTACTTTTGAACGTAGAGCGTTACCTTTCCCTAATAATGAGCAAATGGTATACAACACTGCCGCAGACTTAAAAGGAAAATTTAAAGCAATTATAAGTCGAAATACTTTTACTAGGAATTAGTAGAATTCCATAAACGATTTACAGAAAAAAAATAACACTGCATTAAAATTTTGTTAGAATTTTAAATTTCAACGCAGTGTAAAGTTATTATGTGTACTTTTGCACTATGAATAAAAAGAGTTTACATACAACCTCTACCTCACGGACAAATAAAATCGCTACCTCTCCCGTAGTGCGGATGCTGTAATTACAGTACCCAAGATCTATTTTATTTTATTCATTTTACCCTTTACTATTTTGAAATTACATTCGTTCGTCATTGGACTAGTGCATACTAGCGACATTGAAACTACCACAACTAAATTAACCACAATTAGCTGTAAGTCAACTACTTGTTTTCTTATTCTCTATTGTATTGAAATAAAAGATCTTTTTTTCAAAACAAATTCATCCTATTTTTTAATCAACAAATTCATCTTTTAAAATGAATATTTCTATTGTTATAGCTCAGGAAGAACATTTTAAGTACGCACAAGAAATTTGCGATACTATAGAACTATCTGCCTTATTAAGAGGAACTGGAATTGCAAAAAGAACTCCAGAATACATCCAAAAAAAGATGGCAACCAAGGATGCTGTTATTGCTTTAGACAACGGTAAATTAGCCGGTTTTTGTTATATCGAAAGTTGGCAAGACAGTAACTATGTCGCTCATTCTGGGTTGATTGTACATCCTGATTATAGAAATCTAGGACTTGCCAAAAAAATTAAAGCAAAGGTTTTTGATTATTCTTTAAAAAAGTATCCTAATGCTAAGGTTTTCGGGATCACAACAGGTTTAGCGGTGATGAAAATTAACTCAGAGCTAGGATACAAACCCGTTCCATTCTCTGAACTTACAACTGATCCTAGTTTTTGGAAAGGATGCCAAACCTGTACTAATTACGAAATTTTAAAAAGCAAAGACAATAAAATGTGTTTGTGTACAGGAATGCTTTTTGACCCAAAAGAAAAAACAAAGCATCCGCCGAAACATCCGTTTAATGTCCGGATATGGAATCGTTTGAAAAAAATTAAACAAGCCCTTTTCTTAGAAGATTAATTTACAATATTAATGTTTTTGGCTTAAAGCCAAAGACTCCTAAAAGCATAAAAGATGAAAAAAGTTGTATTAGCATATAGTGGAGGTTTAGACACCTCATACTGCCTTAAATATTTAAAGAACGAACAAGGATACGAGGTTCATACGGTATTAATCAATACAGGAGGATTCGATGACGAAGAGTTAGCTGCTATTGAAGATAGAGCCTACGATTTAGGAAGTGCAAAACACGCTAACCTAACCATAGTAGACAAATACTATGATAAAGCCATTAAATATTTAATTTATGGTAATGTTCTTAAAAACAACACCTACCCTTTATCTGTCAGTGCTGAGCGTGTGTTTCAGGCCATCGAAGCAATAAAATATGCAAAATCAGTGGGTGCAACTGCCATTGCGCACGGAAGTACAGGCGCTGGAAATGACCAAATTCGTTTTGACTTAATTTTTCAAACCATTGCTCCCGAAATTGAAATCATCACTCCTATACGTGACCTAAAATTGTCAAGACAAGAAGAGGTGGATTATTTATCTAAAAATGGCGTGCATTATTCATGGGAAAAAGCACAATATTCAATCAATAAAGGACTTTGGGGAACCAGTGTTGGTGGGAAAGAAACACTAACTTCCAGTCAACCATTGCCTAGCGCAGCCTATCCATCACAATTAATTAAGGACGGAGAAGAAAAAGTTACCCTAGAATTCAAACAAGGAGAATTAGTTGCTGTAAATGGTAAAAAAGACAAACCTTCTAATAACATCGTTGCTTTAGAAAAGTTGGCTAACGCCTATGCCATTGGTCGAGATACGCACGTGGGTGATACCATTATTGGAATTAAAGGAAGAGTTGGTTTTGAGGCTGCTGCACCACTAATTATTATCAAAGCACACCATTTATTAGAGAAACATACTTTAGGAAAATGGCAGCAATACTGGAAAGAACAATTAGGAAATTGGTACGGAATGCTATTTCACGAAGGACAATTTTTAGATCCAGTAATGCGTAATATCGAGGCTTTCCTTGAAGACACTCAAAAAACGGTAAACGGAGTCGTCACTGTTTCGTTGAAACCCTATCATTTTTCGTTAGACGGAATCGAATCAGAAAATGATTTAATGAATACTGGTTTTGGTCAATACGGAGAAATGAACAATGCTTGGACTTCTGACGATGCCAAAGGATTCATTAAGATTCTAGGTAATGCTCAAAACATATTTTCATCAGTAAACAACGAAACGTACGATTAATTTAGTCTAAAAGTCAGCCGTCATAAAGTCGAAAGAACTGCAAGTACAACGCATTTAAATTTATGACTTTGGACTTGAGACTTGAGACTTTAGACTTTTTAAATAAACAATTATGATTAATATTGGAATAATAGGAGGTTCAGGATATACGGCAGGGGAATTAATCAGAATATTGATGTTTCACCCGCATGCAAATCTTGATTTTGTGTACAGCACTACAAATGCTGGAAAACCGCTGTCAGTTGCGCATCACGATCTAATGGGCGATATCGAAATGAATTTCACCGATACTATAAACCCGAATGTAAACGTGGTTTTCTTGTGTCTAGGTCATGGTAAATCAATATCCTTTTTAAAAGAAAATCAGTTTGCCAGCCATACTAAAATTATCGATCTAGGAAATGATTTCCGTTTGCTAAAAGATAAAGAATTCGAAGGAAAATCCTTTGTTTATGGTTTGCCTGAGCTCAATAAAACTAGTATTAAAAATGCAAATTATATAGCAAATCCAGGTTGTTTTGCAACAGCAATTCAATTGGCATTATTGCCTTTAGCAGTGCACAATTTGCTTTCCAGCGACGTACACATTAATGCAACCACTGGAAGTACTGGTGCGGGAGTTAGCCCTTCAGAAACAACCCATTTCAGCTGGAGATCAAACAATATGTCACATTATAAAGCTTTTGATCATCAACATTTAGGTGAGATTAATCAAAGTATAAATCAGTTGCAAGCGTCATATGATAAAGAACTAATCTTTGTTCCGAATAGAGGTGATTTTGCAAGAGGAATTTTTGCTACCTTATACACCACCGTTGAAGCTGATTGCGAAAAGGTTGTATCACTATATGAAGCGTTTTACAAAGACCAACCTTTTGTTACGGTTACAACAACAAACATCAATATGAAACAGGTAGTACAAACGAATAAATGTATTATCAGCATCATGAAAAAAGGAAATCGAGTATTAATCACTTCGATTATAGATAATTTAGTAAAAGGTGCTTCAGGACAAGCCATTCAAAACATGAACTTACTATTTGGCCTTGATGAAACAACTGGATTGCATTTAAAGCCATCAGGATTCTAAAAATTTGTTTCAAGTCTAAGGTTACTAAAATAACTTGAAACTTTAAACCATTTAAACAAAAACACAATGAACTTATTCGACGTTTACCCATTATATCCTATCACGCCTGTAAGTGCATTAGATTGCATTATTACGGATGACAAAGGAATTGAATATTTAGATCTTTACTCTGGTCACGGTGTAATTTCTATTGGACACACGCAGCCTCATTATGTTGCGAAAGTAAAAGACCAATTAGATAAATTAAGCTTTTACTCCAATGCTATCCAGAATCCACTTCAGGTAGAACTAGCGGACAAACTAGGGAAACTCTCAGGATACAATGACTACAGCTTATTTTTGTGCTCGTCAGGAGCTGAGGCAAATGAAAATGCCTTGAAAATGGCCTCTTTTCACACCAATAAAGCAAGAGTAATCTCGTTTCACAATGCTTTTCACGGACGTACATCGGCTGCTGTCGCTACAACGGATAATCCTAAAATCATAGCTCCTATTAACGCACAACAAGTGGTAACATTTTTACCGTTGAACGATTTAAATTTGGTAGAAGCTGAACTAAAAAAAGGAGATGTCGCTTGTGTGATTATCGAGCCTATCCAAGGTGTTGGAGGTTTAGATCAAGGAACCACTCCCTTTTTTCAAGGATTAGAAAAAATTTGCAAGCAATATGAGGTTGTATTAATTCTAGACGAGGTACAATCCGGTTTTGGAAGAAGTGGGAAGTTTTTTGCACATCAGTTTCATGATATCAAACCCGATATCATCTGTATGGCTAAAGGAATGGGGAATGGTTTCCCGATAGGAGGAATTCTAATTGCGCCTCATTTTGAAGCGAGCTTTGGTTTACTTGGAACCACTTTTGGAGGTAGTCATTTGGCTTGTGCTGCGAGTATTGCAGTGCTCGATGTGATAGAGGAGCAACATTTGATGGCAAATGCTAGCAAAGTAGAAGCTTATTTTATGGAAGCCATAAAAGTGATTCCTGAAATTATCAAAGTAAAAGGAAGAGGATTAATGCTAGGAGTCGAATTCGATTTTGATGTAAATGCATTACGAAAGAAGATGATTATCGAAAAACATATTTTCACGGGTGGATCTAGTAATAAAAATTTACTTAGAATTCTTCCTCCCTTAACAATCACAACAGCGGCGATCGATACCTTTATCGTAGCATTGCAAGAATCCTTAGCAGAATTAAAAAACAGCAACTAGTAGGAAGCTTACGTTGAAAAAAAATAAAAACAATGAATTACATATCCGTTCAAAACATAGATTCTTTATCCCACTGGGTCAAGCAAGCTTTGAAAATAAAGAAGAAACCGCTCAAAAGTAAAAAGCTAGGTAAAAACAAAACCTTAGGAATGCTTTTTTTTAATCCTAGTTTAAGAACTCGTTTAAGCACCCAAAAAGCAGCCTTAAACTTAGGAATGAATGTCATGGTAATGAATTTTACTAATGAAGGTTGGACACTAGAGTTTGAAGATGGTGCCATCATGAACCAAGGCGCTTCGGAACACATTAAAGAAGCCGCTGAAGTCGTTTCTCAATATTGTGATATAATCGCTGTACGTGCCTTTGCTGGATTAGTTGACAAAGAGAAAGACAATGCCGAGACTGTGTTGGCGGGATTTTTAAAATATGCTACCGTGCCCATTGTAAATATGGAAGGATGCACCGGTCATCCTTTGCAAGCACTAGCAGATGCTATTACCATGGAAGAATACAAAACACCACATAAACCAAAAGTAGTTTTGTCTTGGGCACCGCATCCCAAAGCTTTGCCGCAGGCGGTAGCCAATTCTTTTGTTGAAATGATGCGATTGCAAGATGCCGATTTTGTAATCACACATCCCGAAGGGTATGAATTAAATCCTGAGATTACTAAAGATTCGGTTATTGAATATGATCAAAATAAAGCCTTTGAAAATGCCGATTTTATCTATGCCAAAAACTGGAGTAGCTATACTGACTATGGTCAAATTACCAATACCGACCCAAATTGGACAGTAACCTCCCAAAAAATGGCTTTAACTAATAACGCTAAATTCATGCATTGCTTGCCCGTACGACGCAATGTAATTGTAAGCGATGAAGTACTAGACAGCGATAATGCTATTGTAATCGAGCAAGCTAACAATAGAACCTACGCAGCACAACTAGTTTTACAAAAAATACTAGAAAATGAACAATAAAGTACCATTAACGATAGTGAAGATTGGTGGAAACATAATTGATGATGCCGCTGAATTACAACAGTTTCTAGCCGATTTTTCAAAAATTAAAGGTCTAAAAATTTTGGTACATGGTGGCGGAAAGTCAGCTACTAAAATGGCACAGAGCATCGGTTTGGTTCCTCAAATGGTCGACGGACGACGCATCACGGATGAACCTATGTTAAACATAGCTGTCATGATCTATGCCGGACAAATTAATAAAAATTGTGTTGCGCAATTGCAAGGAAATGGATGTAATGCTATGGGGTTTTCGGGAGCGGATGGGAATTTAATTCAGTCCGAAAAAAGAAACCACCCTACTATCGATTATGGATTTGTTGGCGACGTGCAAAAAGTGAATAATACGCTGTTGCAAACCCTACTTGAAACGGGTATTACACCTGTTTTTTGTGCCATCACTCATGATAAAAAAGGACAATTATTAAATACGAATGCGGATACAATCGCAAGTGAATTAGCAATCGCCATGTCTGAGATGTACGAAGTAACTTTAAATTATTGTTTTGAAAAACCCGGTGTTCTGTTCAATTCAGAGGATAACACCTCAGTAATTAAAATAATGAATAGCGATTTATATACCAAATTAAAGTCTGAAAAAGCCATTCATTCTGGTATGATACCTAAATTAGACAATTGTTTTAACAGCTTGTCTAAGGGTGTTCAAAAAATACGAATTGGTCACCATAGCATGTTACAAAATAACGAAGCTATTTGCACAACAATTGCTTTATAGAAATCACCATTAATCGATTAAGGCCTTTAAGCTTAAAGAACTAAATATCGTAATGGTTAGTTTAAAACTGAAAATTTCATTTTTAGAATTCGACATAAAAAAAATATGAAAAACATCGAAATCCTTACACAAGAAGCCATTTCACTTTTAAAAGCATTAATCGAAACCCCTTCGTTTTCGAGCGAGGAGGACAAAACGGCTATTTTAATTGAGAATTGGTTCGCTGTAAACGAAATACCATTTAAAAGAGAAAATAACAATATCTGGGCGCACAATAAAAACTTTGATAAAACTAAGCCCACACTCTTACTCAATTCCCATCACGACACGGTAAGGCCCAACCAAGCCTACACCAAAGATCCTTTCAAGGCGATTATAGAGAATGGTAAATTATATGGTTTGGGCAGTAACGACGCTGGAGGTTGTTTGGTTTCGCTATTGGCTACTTTTGTACATTTTTATGCTATTGAAAATTTACCCTATAATATAGTAATAGTAGCTTCCGCTGAGGAAGAAAGTAGCGGGAAAAATGGTTTGAATAGCGTATTGAAACATTTGCCTGAGCTGGAATGCGCCATTGTAGGCGAACCCACTTTGATGCAATTGGCCATAGCCGAGAAAGGCTTACTTGTGCTAGATGTCAAAATAAAAGGAACGCCAAGTCATGCTGCACATCAAAATGAGGATAACGCTTTGTATAAAACAATTCGCGTGATGGAATGGTTTAAAAACTATACATTCGATAAAGTTTCGGATCAACTGGGGCCGGTAAAAATGACTGTAACCCAAATCAATGCTGGAAAACAACACAATGTCGTTCCATCAGAATGTGATATTGTAGTAGATATTCGTGTCAACGATTGCTACACCAATCATGAAGTTTTGGCGGTAGTGCAAGAACATGTAAATGCCGAAGTAACGCCGCGTTCTATGAATTTAAGTTCGTCTTCCATACCTGAAAATCATGGTTTAGTACAAGCTGGAATCGCTTTAGGTCGCACAACTTACGGCTCTCCTACCCTTTCGGATCAATCGGTTTTGAGTTGTAAATCATTAAAACTAGGACCCGGAGACACCCTGCGGTCACACTCAGCAGATGAATTTATTTATCTTAACGAAATTGAAGAGGGAATCGAATTGTACATAAAAATACTAACCGATTTTTTTAAAGCAGTAAAACTATCCTAAGATTATTAAAATAAGGAGCTATTTCCTGCTATCCGCTCTATCTTTTCCTGCTTAAAGAAAGCAGTAAAAGGATGCCGCTGCTATCAGGGCTAAAATGGAGTAGTTCTATAGGAAATAGTAAAACTTCGCGACTCTCTGAGCAACCTCTGAGTAACTCCGTGAAACAACAACATAAAATAAAACTTCGCGATTCTCTCAGTAACCTCTGAGAACCTCTGCGAAACAACAAAATAAAATAATACTTCGCGACTCTCTGAGTAACTTCTGAGATCCTCTGCGAAACAACAACATAAAATAAAACTTCGCGACTCTCTGAGCAACATCTGAGAACCTCTGCGAAACAACAATATAAAATAATACTTCGCGATTCTCTGACTAATCTCTAAGAACCTCTGCGAAACCAAAACATAAAATAAAACTTCGCGACTCTCTGAGCAACCTCTGAGTAACTCCGTGAAATAAAAAACAATAGTTAAGCTTCAATCGAAAACTTGAAACTTGAAACTTTAAACCTGAAACAAAATAGATATGAAACTTTGGGAAAAAGGAATACCTACAGACAAAAAAATCGAACAATTCACCGTCGGTAACGATAGAGAATTAGATTTGGTTTTAGCCAAATATGATGCTTTAGGATCTATTGCTCACGCCAAAATGTTAGGAAGCATTGGTTTACTAACAACAATTGAAACTGATTCGCTTGTAGCGGCATTAAATGATATTATTACCGATATAGCTGCAGGAAACTTTACAATCGAAGATTCATTTGAAGATGTACACTCCAAAATCGAATATTTACTAACCGTTAAACTGGGCGATGCCGGAAAAAAAATTCATACCGCACGTTCTCGTAACGACCAAGTTTTAGTTGATGTCAACTTATATTTGAAAGAGGTCGTGATCGAAATGAAAGAGCAGGTAAAAGCATTGTTTGATTTGTTAATGGAATCGGCTGAGAAATACCAAAACGTTTTATTACCCGGATATACGCACCTGCAAATCGCTATGCCATCATCATTTGGGATGTGGTTTTCAGCTTATGCAGAGACTTTAATCGATGATATTACGATGTTAAATGCAGCTTTAAAAGTAGTGGATCAAAACCCACTAGGTTCCGCTGCAGGATATGGTAGTTCCTTCCCTATCAACAGAACATTCACTACAAAAGAGCTCGGTTTCGATACCTTAAAATACAATTCAGTTGCCGCTCAAATGAGCCGTGGAAAATCGGAGAAAACCTTGGCTTTCGCCATGAGTAGCGTAGCCGCAACACTAGCCAAATTTTCTATGGACGTATGTGTGTACATGAGTCAGAATTTTGATTTCATCGGCCTACCAGCGCATTTAACCACAGGTTCCAGCATTATGCCGCACAAGAAAAATCCTGATGTATTCGAATTAATTCGTGGGAAATGCAATAAAATTCAGGCTTTGCCTTATGAAATCACATTAATCACCAATAATTTACCAAGTGGTTACCACAGAGATTTGCAACTTTTAAAAGAAGGCTTGTTTCCGGCAATTCAAAATTTACAGGCGTGTTTAGATATCGCAATTTTTTCGATCAAGGACATTAAAGTGAAAGACAATATTCTAGCAGATAAAAAATACAACTATTTATTTACCGTAGACACTTTAAATGAAATGGTAGTGGCAGGAATGCCTTTTAGAGACGCCTATAAAGCTGTCGCTGAACAACTAGAAAACGGAACTTATGAAAGCCCGAAAGAAACTAAACACACACACGAAGGAAGTATTAACAACCTTTGTTTAGCGGAGATTAAAGAAAAAATGAACCAGGCCTATTAAAATGTTTTTACTTCAACAATAAATAAAAAAAAGCCCCGAATTCACAAACAGCATAGGTGAATTTGGGGCTTCAGTTTTAATGTTTTTGATAAAAACTAAACTTTAGTTTTCAATGCTCCAGCATCAATATCACTGTGCGAAGCATCATAAATCGCTTTTCCATCTTTTATCAAAATCAATTGAGGCGATTGATGTTGCACTCCAAAACGGCTCGCAATATCATTTGAAACGTCTCGAAAAGTAATCAAGTCTAAGAAGTAAGGCGTTACCTTTTCTGGAAAATCAAATTCATTTTCAAATTGTTTCAAAGCCATACGGCTAATACTACAGCGTGTACTGTGTTTAAAAATAGCCACTGGCTTTTCATTTGAAGCTGCTACAATCTCATCTAACTGAGAAATATGATTCAATGGTTCCCAATCCATTTTAATATTGGATTCGTTTGGGTTCTCTGAACTCCCAAAAATATTTTTTAAAAAACTCATAATTTGTCGGTATTTCAGTCATTTTGACTGTGTTATATGATAAAAATCATTTATTTTAAGCCATTTTGTCTGTAATTTCGCTATGGAATATAAATTGATGATTCGTAAACAAAGATAAAACAAATTACTAATACATGTAGCTTCTGATTATTTTGAAATTAAAAAACAAGTAGCTTACATAAAAAATATACAATTATGAACATAAATAAATTTACCATTAAATCGCAGGAAGCCATTCAGCGCTCCCAGCAAATGGCTCAAGAATACGGGCAGCAACAAATAGAAAACGAACATCTATTCAAATCGATTTTTGAAGTTGACGAAAACGTAGCGCCTTTTATTTTGAAAAAATTAAATATCAACGTGCCCTTGTTTATCCAAATTTTGAATAGCGAAATACAGAGTTTTCCAAAAGTATCCGGAGGTGAAATTCTGCTTTCGAGAACAGCTAACAGCACACTGAACGATGCAGAAACTATCGCTAAAAAGAGGAACGATGAATTTGTTTCGATCGAGCATTTAATCTTAGCTATCTTCGCATCAAAGAGTAAGGTTTCTCAAATCTTAAAAGACCAAGGCGTAACCGAAAAAGGTTTAAAAGCAGCCATCGACGAACTGCGAAAAGGCGAACGAGTAACCTCAGCATCAGCCGAAGAAACGTATAATTCATTAAACAAGTACGCTAAAAACCTCAACGAATTAGCCAAAGCAGGAAAATTAGATCCTGTGATTGGCCGTGACGAAGAAATTCGTCGTGTCTTGCAAATCCTGACTCGTCGAACTAAAAACAACCCGATGCTTGTGGGTGAACCTGGTGTGGGTAAAACAGCCATTGCCGAAGGTTTAGCACACCGTATTGTAGATGGCGATGTACCTGATAATTTGAAAGACAAAATTGTTTTCTCATTAGACATGGGAGCGCTTATCGCAGGAGCTAAATACAAAGGAGAATTTGAAGAACGACTAAAAGCAGTAGTGAAAGAAGTAACCGCTGCCGAAGGCGATATCGTACTTTTTATTGACGAAATCCACACCCTTGTAGGTGTTGGTGGTGGTGAAGGCGCTATGGATGCGGCTAATATTTTAAAACCCGCTTTAGCTCGTGGTGAACTTCGTGCTATTGGAGCAACGACTTTGGATGAATACCAAAAATATTTTGAAAAAGACAAAGCCTTGGAGCGTCGTTTTCAGAAAATTATTATCGATGAACCAGATACCGAAAGTGCGATTTCTATTCTCCGTGGGATTAAAGAAAAATACGAGACACATCATAAAGTCCAAATAAAAGACGAAGCAATTATCGCAGCTGTCGAATTATCTGAGCGTTATATTACCAACCGCTTTCTTCCAGACAAAGCGATCGATTTAATGGACGAAGCGGCTTCTAAAATCCGAATGGAAATTAACTCTAAACCCGAAGAATTAGATGTTTTAGACCGAAAAGTGATGCAACTCGAAATCGAAATTGAAGCTATCAAACGCGAAAAAGACGAGAGTAAGCTCAAAGTCTTGGGTATGGAGTTGGCTAATCTAAAAGAAGAGCGCAATATTATTTATACCAAATGGAAATCAGAGAAAGATGTGGTCGATAATGTGCAAGCTATTAAAACCGAAATCGATGACTATAAATACGAAGCAGAGCGTGCAGAGCGTGATGGCGATTATGGAAAAGTAGCCGAAATTCGTTACGGAAAAATCAAAGAAGCCCAAGAGCGCTTGGACGTTTTACATAAAGAACTGTTAGAAAATCAATCTAGCGGAAGCTCACTGATTAAAGAAGAAGTAACACGCGAGGACATTGCCGAAGTAGTAGCGAAATGGACCGGAATTCCAGTAATGAAAATGCTACAAGGCGAGCGCGAAAAATTACTTCATCTAGAGGAAGAATTACACCGTCGAGTAGTTGGTCAAGAGGAAGCAATTGAGGCCGTGAGTGATGCCGTGCGTCGTTCTCGTGCAGGATTGCAAGACATGCGCAAACCCGTGGGAACCTTCCTTTTTCTAGGAACTACCGGTGTGGGAAAAACCGAATTGGCCAAAGCCCTAGCCGAATACCTTTTTGACGACGAAAACGCCATGACGCGCATCGATATGAGTGAGTACCAAGAGCGACACAGCGTGAGCCGACTAGTAGGTGCACCTCCAGGATACGTAGGTTATGACGAAGGCGGACAATTGACTGAAGCTGTACGTAGAAAACCATATTCTGTAATTTTGCTTGATGAGATCGAAAAAGCACATCCAGATACTTTTAATATTTTATTGCAAGTACTAGACGAAGGACGATTAACAGATAACAAAGGGCGTCTAGCCGATTTTAAGAACACTATAATCATTATGACCTCTAATATGGGAAGTCAGATTATTCAGGATAAATTTGATAATATTAAGGGAAGTATCGAGGACGTTACCGAGGAAGCCAAAGCCGATGTGCTAAGCTTATTAAAGCAAACCGTACGTCCAGAGTTTATTAACCGTATCGACGAGATCGTGATGTTTACCCCTTTATCAAGCGAAAATATTGCCAAAATTGTAGGCCTCCAACTCAAATCGGTTACTAAAATGTTGGCCCTACAAGGGATTACTATGGACGCTACGCCGCAAGCAGTAGCTTATTTAGCCAAAAAAGGGTATGACCCACAATTTGGAGCCCGTCCTGTAAAACGTGTTGTTCAGCGAGAAGTACTGAATAAGTTATCGAAGGAAATTCTTTCGGGTGCTATCACTACAGACAGTATCATTTTGCTAGATGCTTTTGATGACGAATTGGTTTTTAGAAACCAGTCAGTACTCATTCCAGAATAGTTTTTATATTGTAGTAAGAAAACACCAGTCGAGAGGCTGGTGTTTTTTTTGGGGAAGCAGACGATTGGTTTTCAATTAACATTCCCTCCTGCTCTCTGCTGTATCTCTCCGTTTCACTGCGAGGATGCCGCGACGATCAGGGCTATTAACGCAAACACATTTAACAAAGTCATTGCGAGGAACGAAGCAATCCTACTAAAACAATTTCTTAATACGAAGCCTATCTACAAACTAAGATTCTTCCTTCTACAAAATGACAAATGTATAAAAAAAACCACCCCACAAAGTCATTGCGAGGAACGAAGCAATCCTAATAAAACAAATCCATAATTTGAAGCCTAACTTCAAACAAAGATTCTTCCTTCGTCAAAATGAAAATTTTGTACAAACAAAACCACACCACGAAGTCATTGCGAGGAACGAAGCAATCCTACTAAAATAAATTCATAAAGCGAAGCCTGATTACCAACATAGATTCTTCCTTCGTCAGAATAACAAATGTGCATAAACAAAACCACACCACATAGTCATAGCGAGGAACGAAGCAATCCTACTACAACAATTACTTAATACGAAGCCTCAATACCAATAGGGATTCTTCCTTCGTCAGAATGACAATTATGCATAAACAAAAACACACCACAGAGTCATTGCGAGGAACGAAGCAATCCTACTAAATCAAATCCATAATTTGAAGCCTAACTACATGCAGAGATTCTTCCTTCGTCAGAATGACAAATGTGCATAAACAAAACCACAAAGGCATTGCGAGAAACGAAGCAATCCTACTAAAACTATTCCTTAATCTATACACCAAAAACTTCTCTCCCCTTTACAATTACCTGCTCAATTAAAGCACCCAAACAAGAATTTGGAATAGCAAAGGCATCGACTAAAGCAACAGCATCTGGACGTAAATCCCAACACAATTGATTAACCATTTTCCTAATGGCTTTGGTTTTCACGGCTTCCATATAATCATCTTCTAAATACCAACCTTTGTATTTTTCTAACTGGGAAAGGGCATACAATTGACACAACTGATTAAAAATTGCTTTGGCATCCGCATCTTCAACTGTACTAATAGCTATTTGAAATTGCTCTAATACCACTCTGTCTAAATGTGCTCCCGCCAAATCGATCATTTGGTGTTGCACCACATTAAAGGCATCGTAACCATCCATACCGCTATCAATTAATTTTTTTATGCGTCGCGCCGCTGATGCTACGATGGTTTGCTCACGGTGCTGAAACGCTTGTAAATGAAAGGCGCCATCTAATAAATGTGCTTCATCTGTGTTCCGAATCGCAATAGGATTTTTTTCTGAAATGGCAGTCTTGGCATTTTCATACACATAATTGATGACTGCCAGTGATCCCTTTTCGACAAACGATTTCCTAAATTCAGATAAACGACTTTTTGCAACTAATTGCATCAGTACCGTATTGTCGCCTTCAAAAGTGGTGTAAATCTCGGTGTCATTCTTTAAAGCATCAATTCTATTCTCAGATAAGTACCCTTTCCCTCCGATCGCTTCTCTACACTCTTGCAATGTTGCTGTGGTGTTCCAGGTACTGTACGCTTTTAAACCAGCCGCTAGTGCCTCGATTTCCTGCATATCGCTCTCTGACCTTTTTGTAAATCGGTCCGTCAGGTATTGTAAAGCAAAATGAATCGCATAGGTTTTTGCAAGCGGAATTAACAACCTACGTTGGTGCATGCGGTAATTTAAAATGGGTACTTCTGATCCGCCTTCGGGTCCAAATTGACGTCGTTGATCACTGTACTTTATTGCAATCGTAAGTCCCGTTTTGGCTGCAGCCAAAGCAGAACGCGGAATCCCTATACGTCCTCCAACCAAAGTTCCTAGCATCGTGAAAAAACGTCGGTTATCACTAGGAATTGGACTCATAAATTCACCCTTTTCGTTTACCGAGGCGAAGCGGTCTAACATGTTCTCTTTTGGAATAGTGACACTGTCAAAACGAATAGTACCATTATCCACACCATTTAGTCCCATTTTATGTCCACAGTCACCAATCGTGATTCCTTTTAGTATTGTTCCGTTTTCATCACGTAACGGCACTATAAAAGCATTTACACCATAGTCGTGACCGTCGATAATAAGCTTAGCAAAAACGGTAGCCATTTGTCCGTGCACAGCAGCATTACCTATGTATTCCTTCTGTGCTTTAGGATGTGGCGTGTGTACCGTAAAAGTTTGATGTGTATGATTATAAGTTGCCGTAGTCTCTAAACCTTTTACATTAGATCCGTGGTGCGTCTCTGTCATAGCAAAACAGCCCGGTAATTTTAAGCTCCCTATATCTCTTAAATATTTGGCGTAGTGTTTCTCCGTTCCTAAAGAATGAATACTCATTCCCCATAATCCAAATTGCACTCCAAATTTTATGACCAAACTCAAGTCGTGGTAGCTCAATGTTTCCATTATGGCAAAATAATCTAAAATATTATCTCCTCCGCCATGTTCCTTAGGGTATGCCATACTACCTAAGCCCTCTTTTGCTAAAATCCTAGACCATTGCATAACATGCTCGCGATACTCCGCAGTATTGGTTATTGTTTCAAGTTTAAACTCAGGACGGGAAATAATTTCCTTCACCTTATTCATGATAGGCGATTGCTCTCCATCTAAAATTGAAGTAATTTTAGCTACATCAAAATTTGTATGAGCAGTGTGCGTTGCTGTTTTAGGATCTATTTTGAGTTTGAAATGGCTTATTGCCTCGGCACTTGTAATTCCTAAATTGTGTTCCAGTATCATAAATGACTCTTCTGACTTTTTCACGTCAGTATTACCGCTAGAAAGCGCTACTGCAATTTCATAAATTGATTTTAATTCTGGATTGTCAGAAGTGATTTTGTCAATACTATTTTTCCATTCCGAAAGGATTTCACGAGATGGCGGATTAGAAACATCGATTTTCGAAAGTAGCACTTCTTTATCTACCTTCGTTAACCATTCTTGTTCTTCAATAAATTTTTTAAGCGTGGTAAACTCTAAAGGTGTTAATAAATCATCAGACCAAACGAGATAGAAAAGAGGTATAAAAGCTTGTATTTGAAATTGAGACATAAGACGTGATTTATAATGAAAAGGAAAGATACCAAAACTACTTCCAAACAGTTGTTAAGGTTCTTGTAAATATAACTATTAGCGCAAACTAAATAAATTACAAATGGATTTGTATACAAATAAAGTATCCCGAACTAACTAAAAATAGATCAGCTGCATTTGTTGCTCTTAAAAAAATTAATACAAGTACCATAATCTTAATGAAAAAACACTAATAAATAAAGTTATTTCTTACTATCTTTATATTTTTACTTGCATAATGCAAACCAAACTCTTAATTGACTACAAGCTATGAGCAGCAAACGTATTTTCCTTCTCTTAATTACTACTGTGTTTTTCATAAATGGATACAGTCAAACTGCAAAGAAATACGCAGATCAAGGCTATGCCAAAATTGAACAAGAAGATTACCGCGGTGCTATTTTAGCTTACAATAAAGCAATTGCATTAAATACTAAAGATGCTGAAAATTATGCTTTCAGGGGTTTTTCCAAATTTAAATTAGCTGATTACAAAGGTGCTATAACCGATTACACTACGGCAATTACTTTAGATCCAACAACTGCCAATTTATATGCAACTAGAGGTAGCGCAAGAGCAAAACTTAAGGATTATAATGGCGCTTTATCCGATTATAGCACTGTGATTAATCTAGAACCTAAAAATCCATTTGCTCACTATATTAGAGGGTATACCAAAATGAATCTGCATGATGATAAAGGTGCAATAACCGATTTTACCAAAGCACTGCAATTAAATCCTGACTTTAAGGATGCCTACGTGAATAGAGGTAAACTTAAAAACAAAATGAAGGACTATAAAGGTGCAATTGCTGATTATACTAAAATTATTGCGATAGATGGTACTGATGCAATGGCCTATTACATGCGAGGCAATGTTAAATCTAGCCTTGGTGACCTAAAAGGATCCAAAACTGACCATGATACCGCTATCAAATTATACCCAAAAATAGAAAACTTGTATAAGCTTACGGATTCCAAGGAGGACTAACTCTTAGTTCTGTCCATCCTAACAATATCTCAACTATTTTTCTTCTAATTGATGAATACAAAATCAAGAATAGCGTCTGTACTCCAAGCTACCCCTTTAGGCTACGAGCTTACGGGAATTCCTGTTTTTGATTTGAGGCTATTACAACTACCTCAACATCTTGATTTTCCATTGCCAACCAATCTACGTTTAGGACATTTAGTAGAGAAAATTGTTGCTGAACTCTTAAAACAAGCTAGTAATTATGAGTTGCTATTTGACAATATTCAAATAATTGATGATAAAAAAACGATAGGCGAGCTTGATTTCATTATCCAAGAAAAAAGTAGCAACCAAATTTATCATTTAGAACTAGCTTATAAGTTTTACCTATACGACCCAACCATTTCATCCGATTCTCTTTTTAATTGGATTGGCCCCAATAGAAACGATTCATTAAAAAAGAAATTAGAGAAGCTAAAAACAAAGCAGCTTCCTTTATTATTTGATGAACGTACTAGAGAAAGTTTGAAACCACTTTCAACAGCTCACATAAAACAAGTAGTTTGTATTTTAACAGCTTTGTATTTGCCTTTTAATTATGACTCCAAAATAGATGCAGCTTACACAAAAGGAATGAAAGGGTACTACCTCAACTTTGAATCATTTAAAAAACAGCATTCTACCGGGAAAAAGTATTACTTACCCAAGAAAACAGAATGGGGAATGGAGCCAAATGAAAATGAGAACTGGCAAGAATTTAGCACCATAGAACGGCATGTTTCTATGACTATCGCAGAAAAGCAAGCGCCACTTTGCTGGCAAAATCACAACGGATTGTACAGTGAATTTTTTATCGTTTGGTGGTAAAAACAAAGCACTATTTCGTTGGTATTTATCAAAAATCCTACTTATTAGTATTATAGATTGAAAAGTTTAAAATCAAATAGGGATTCGTACTTTTGTTAAAATTAATTTAGAATGAGAACTATTGCATTACCAGATGAGCTTCCTATTGAAAAGACTGATTTAGTTCAACTATATGATTATCGAAGTTCGTTAGAAATCAATAAACAGCAAATTATTCTCAATCAAAATACGTTTAGCTTTTTGATGGACGGTAGTAAAGAAGTTTTTTTTGACAACACTGCCTTATCAATCACGAACTCTCATTTTTTATTAATGAAGGCAGGTCATTGTTTGATGACGGAGAAATTATCTGATATTGAAAACTACCGCAGTGTTTTACTCTTTTTTTCGAATGAAACACTATTGAAAATTATTAGAAAAACCGCAATTCAATCTGTAAAACCGCCCCAAATTCAATCTGTTTATGGGTTTCAATACGACGAATTTATTCATCAGTTTGTGAGTAGTTTAGTAGCTGTTTCTAAATTAGCTGAAAGTATTCAGTCTAAATTATTGGAAGTAAAGCTAGAAGAAATCATATTGTATTTAACTGAAATATACGGAACAGATTACATATTTTCGCTTCTTGCAAATGGTGATAACAACAAACAGAAAATCATAAAAACGGTCGAAAACAATCTCCTTAGCAAATTAACAGTCGCAGAATTGGCTTTTATTTGTAATATGAGCGTTTCTACCTTTAAGCGAGAATTTGAAAAATGCTATGAGGAATCACCTATAAAATGGTTTCAAAACAAGAGGTTAGAGCATGCGCATTACCTACTACGTCAGGAGCATAAAATCGCATCTGAAATTTACTTTGAAGTAGGTTATGAAAACTTATCGAGTTTTATTCAGGCATACAAAGCCAAATATGGAATCACTCCCAAACAAGATGGTAAAAACTGACCTTTTAGCACTACTTTTTGAACAAATGCCCCTTCTTTGATTGTTATTTCTCATCTAATTTTGTTAAAAATTAAATAACAACAAAATGAAAAAAATTAACTTAGCTGTAGCGATTGCATTATTGTTCACAACTACAATATTCGCTCAAAAAACATTCACTTTAAGTAGTAAAAGTATTGGTGGTCAAGCCACAAAAATGCAAGAGTTTAACGGTTTTGGCTGTTCTGGTGACAACGCTTCACCGCAACTAAGCTGGTCAAATGCACCTGAAGGAACTAAAAGCTTCGCAATTACAATGTATGATCCTGATGCTCCTACGGGAAGTGGATTCTGGCATTGGGTTGTATTCGACATTCCAGCCAATGTTAACGAACTAGTCCAAAACGCCGGAAATGTATCTTTGAACTTGGCACCAAAAGGAGCGATACAAAGTACTACAGATTACGGAATTAAGGGTTTTGGAGGTCCATGTCCACCAGAAGGTCATGGCTACCATGAGTACATCATCACTGTTTTTGCGTTAAAAACCAATACTTTGGGATTAACCGACACGATTAACCCAGCAATAGTAGGTTTTAACCTTTGGAATCAAACTATTGCCAAAGCTAGTATTGTAATGTACTACAAGAGATAAACCACTTATTTAAATAAAAAAATCGGATTGAAATGTATATTTCAATCCGATTTTTTCTTTGTGATTATTTAAGCTATTTTTAAAATTCTGTTAATCGGTATTCCAACTCCCTTTTTAAGCACGACGCTTTCATCTGTTAATGCCCAGACCGTCGTTTCGACCATTTTTTGAGATAAATCGTCCTCAAAGAAGATCTGAATTTTAGAATGTTCTAAATTACCCAGGGACAAAGCGCGTTCCAATTCATTTTTTCTCTGATCTATCGCACTATCATCTTCTAAAACTTCACTGTGTGGGAATTTTAACGACTCGATTGCTTCCTTTTCTATGGTTTCAAAATTTAAGGTCATGGCTGGGTATTTTAAGTTAGTATTATAGTGTTTATTGCTATACAATTTGTCTCTTTACAAACGGTGCTTACTCAAATATACAAGCTTTTCTAAAAAAACAAAATACTATTATTATTACTTTAACAAAATTTTATTCTGTTTTAAAAAGCTTCAAAAAAACTATTTTTAACAACCATGCAAAACACCTAAACGTACCATGACTAAAAAAAAGCTAAAAACGAAACAACTAGCTAATTGAATACATATTAACATATTGTAGTTGCTAATTATATTTTGTACTTTGCATAACCAAAATCTACTTTATTACTTAGCTACGCATCTATGGCCAAAAAAATTACAAAATCAAACCTTGCCAGTATCTCTAAGGTTAATAAGATTGATAATTTCAGTTTCAACTTATTTACAGTTCAGTTTTTATTCATAATGGTTTTTCTTTTTGGAATAAAATTCTATTATGCCGCTTATGGCACAATACCAATTATTCTCTTATTCATTTACTTTTCCTTCGCTAAAAATCTTCACTTTCGACAAAAATCAATACTTGCTATTGCGGCGATTACCACCTTTTATACCTTTGCTTTTATCTTATACGGAAAGTCGTTTAACTTCATTATCATTACCTACTTGACACCAATATCATTGCTAATTATGATACGTTACAACAGGTTAATGATTCTCTTCGCACTAATAATTGTTATCATAATTGGAGTCACCATTCACTATGACTTTTTTGGCTTTGATTTTGGAAATAAAAAGTACATTGGAAGAGATATTTATGAGCCTCTTTTTTACTTTATTTTCGCCATGCTATCCATTTATTTAGTGATATTGTTGACTGCACGAACCAAAGCTATATCTGCCATTATCAAAGATTTGAAACATAAAAATGCGGAACTTGAAGAATCTAAAATTGAGTTAAAAAAATTACAGATCAATAAAGAATCTTTCTTTGCGATTATGAGTCATGAAATTAGAACACCACTTAACGCCATTAAGGGCATTAGTGATATTTTAAAAAATAATAGAGCTAACAATGAAGATTATAAATTACTAGAATTGATGGATTATTCCTCAAATCATCTCTTAGCTTTAGTAAATAATATTTTGGACTTCACTAAATTAAACGATGGTGCCTTTACTTTACAACTTTCCGAGTTTAACCTCCGAAACTCATTACTTTCAATATTTAAAATGAATGAACGCGTTGCTCAAGAAAAAGGACTTGAATACGTTTTTGAAATTGCAGATGATATACCTAATATGGTTTATGCTGATAAAAACAGAATAGACCAGATCATTTTAAACCTAATGAACAATGCGTTAGAACATACCGATTCTGGATTTGTAAAACTCAAAGCCAAAGGAAAATACAGTACAGAGATAAAAAATGTGTTCGAAGTACAAATTACAGTTGCTGATAGCGGAAAAGGTATAGAGAAATCTTTGAGTACCAAACTTTTTGAAAAATACAATACCTCTAGTAAGACAAAAGATAGTGTAGGCCTTGGTTTAACTATCTCTAAAGGCTTAATCGAACTAATGAATGGATCAATAAAATACAAGTCTAAAGTTAATATTGGTACTACATTTACAGTTAGCTTACCACTACCTTTAAAGGAGCAAATAGCAGGTGATCAAGAAATAGACGAAACCAAAATCTACTTGAATAATTTGAAAATTTTGATTGTCGATGACAATAAAATAAATTTGATGATCTTAGAAAAGCAATTAATTAACAATCTGAAAAACAGCTCTATAACTATTGCATACAATGGTTTAGAAGCAGTTAACCTAGTTCAAAATAACGACTATGATTTAATATTAATGGATATTGTAATGCCTGTAATGGATGGTATAACAGCTTCGGTTACCATTAGAAATCTAGATAATGATTCAAAGAAAAATATTCCCATTATTGCGCTTACAGCAAACGTTGGAGAAAACGAGTTTCGACGATGTCAAGATGCTGGCATGAATAAAGTGATGACCAAACCATTTGAAATTGAAGCTGTCATCAAGGTAATTGCAAAAGAAATCGAAGTCTATAACAGCAACATTCTGGATAAAACAAAAACGGATCAATTAGAATGCTGATTTTCTAACAGATGCCGTTAATGCGTTTTCTGCACGACAGAGACAATCAGTACAAGTATGATAATCATTTAAAAAACAAATACTATTTGAAACTAAATCAAATAGTATTTGTTGTTAATGGAATAACACTACTTACAAAGTAGTAAATAGGGCACTATCTAAGTTATCTTTTACGATAACATTTTTAGGACTAACATTTTCATTAGGTCTATCAAATGACAATAAGATAGATCCCATTTTTTGATAATTGTTCCAAGGTTTTAAAAATTTTGGCTCTGCATCATTAAAGTTTTGGTAGTAAGCCCATTGCTCTACTAAATGAGATTCTTGACCTACATACACCCAGTATTTGTTCTCTGGCGTTACTCCTACTTCATCAAAAGTCAATTGCAATACATCTGCTGTTTTACCATTAGGCAAAGTATCGGTTTTAACGAATGATAAGGTAACACCTGGATCTTGTAGTTTCCATGGCATAACGAGCCAGTACGCATCATTAATCCACCAATTTTTTCCCTTTTCTAGCAGTGCATTTACTTTCTTTTCATCTATTAGTTGCACGCCATTCTCGTATACCTTTCCTTTCATCGTATTGATATTTACCAATACTACTTGGTTGGCTGAAGGATTCTCTACTCTAACATCTCCGGTCCATTTATCCCAAGAAAGTTTTCTGTTTACAAAATCCCACTGGATAAAATGCGTAGCATTATAGTTCTTCATCCCACCCATTGCGGTCAACATTTCTTGGACAATAGCAGCTGCTTTTTTGTCCTTAGTTTGTGCGAAAATAGCCGTGCTGCTTACCATAATCACTACAGCCATAACCGCTGCTTTTACAATACTTTTCATATTTTTCTTTTTGATTGATTCTTAGTAACAAAAGTAAGTACTTTTTATAGATTTAAAATTTAAAACTACATTACATCTGCTTATTAGTATATTGGTACAAACTATAAACGCGGTTGATTACAGTAAGTATTTCAATATTTTCTTTAATTTTGACAACCATCTTATTTATCAAAACATCAATATGCAAACAATACTAGGCGCAAACGGAATCATTGGCGAAGAATTAGCTCGAGAACTTCGTAAAAACTACGCTGATAAAATTAAAGTAGTGGGTCGGAATCCTGAAAAAATAAATGCTGATGATCTATTGTTTAAAGCTGACTTACTTGATCCCAATCAAGTGTACTTAGCATTAAAAGGGAGTTCGATAGCCTACTTGACCGTTGGTCTTGCTTATGACTCGACCGTTTGGCTGCGGGATTGGGTTCTAGTAATGAAAAATGTAATTGATGCCTGCAAAAGCAACAATTGCAAATTGGTCTATTTTGACAATACCTACGCTTACCCTCAAGATGAAAGTATTCAAACCGAGAAGACACCCATGTCATCCCAAGGAAAAAAAGGTACAGGTAAACGTTTGGCTGCTGAACTATTATTGAACGCTATTGCTGATAAAGAAATTGAAGCGGTAATTTGTCGTGCTCCTGAATTTTATGGTCCTGGAAAAACGAAGGGATTTACCAATGCCCTGATTTTCGAAAATTTAAAAAATGGTAAAAATCCAAAAGTGTTTTTAAAAGATGATGTGCTTCGTACTTTAATCTATACTCCTGATGCCAGTAAGGCCATGGCACTGATAGGAAATACAGCCGATGCTTACGGTCAAACTTGGCATTTACCTTGTGATGACAATCGGTTAACTTACAAACAATTCCTAGCAGAAATTGAGAAACAACTACACAGAAAAGTCAACTATAGCGTTTTATCTCGTTTTGTACTTAAACTAGCTTCTTACTTCGACAAAAATCTGAGAGAAACACAGGAGCTGCTTCCGAGATACGCTATCGATAACATTTTTGATTCTAGTAAGTTTAAAAAGCGATTTCCCGATTTTAAAACGACCACTTATGCTAATGGTATTCAAGCGATAATTAAAGATTTCAAAATAAAATAATGCTTTTAGACAGCTTTACTATTCAACATAAATTAAGAGTAATTACTATTTATTAGGTCCCAAACTAAATCCTTTCGAGGATTAGCTAAATCTTCACTTTTAAAACTTTGCGAAATTCACTATTTTTGCATCCTAAACAATATATCATGCCAAATAAAAAATATAAAATTGCCGTTATTCAGCTGAATCTTAATGATATCGCCGAAAACAACTTGAAAAAATGTATTAGTTGGGTTCGTGATGCCGCTAGTCAAGGTGCCGAGGTAATCTCACTTCCAGAATTGTACAGCAGTCATTATTTTTGTCAAAGTGAAGATGTTGATAATTTTGCTTTAGCGGAACCATTATACAGCACTTCATTTATTGCATTTAGCGCTTTGGCTAAAGAATTAGGCGTGGTCATCATTGTTCCTTTCTTCGAGAAAAGAATGGCAGGAATTTACCATAACAGTGCTTACATTATCGATACTGATGGTTCAGAAGCTGGATTGTACAGAAAAATGCATATTCCAGATGATCCTTACTTTTATGAAAAATTCTATTTCACACCAGGTGATTTAGGTTTTAAAACAATACCAACTCAAAAAGGAAAAATTGGAACACTAATTTGCTGGGACCAATGGTATCCTGAAGCTGCACGTTTGACTGCCTTGAAAGGTGCCGAGGTTTTATTTTACCCAACTGCTATTGGATGGCATCCAGGTGAAAAAGAGCAATACGGCGTGAATCAATACGGTGCATGGATGAACGTTATGAAAGGTCATGCTGTAGCAAATGGTGTTTACGTTGCTGCTGCAAACCGTATAGGACTTGAAAAATACTTGCCAGATACAGATGGAATTGAATTTTGGGGTGCTTCGTTCATAGCTGGACCACAAGGAGAAATTTTGGCGCAAGCCTCACACGACAAAGAAGAGATATTAATTGCCGAAGTTGACTTGGATTTACAAGAAAATGTGCGTCAAAATTGGCCATTCTTTAGAGACAGACGTATTGATGCTTTTGGAGATATTACTAAAAGAGCAATTGACTAAGTATTAAGATACATAAAATACAAAAAGAGCCTAGCGTTAATAAACTCTAGGCTCTTTTTAAGTTAAAGCATTTCTAATTTAAGCTCGGCTGATAAATTTTCACTGTTCCGTCCCCTTCGCTGCTTACAATAAGTAAACTTCTTTTAGTTGGACTTTTTGAAGCTGGAATAAATAATAGTCCCTCGGGAGCATCACCTGTTTTCAGGGTTTGCAAATAGATTGGAGCTGCAGGGTTTGTAACATCGTAAACCATACAGTTATCTGTTCGTTCTAGTCCTACAAATAAAATATTTTTGTTTCCCATTTTTACTGTAACAACTGATTCTGGCTCTGATCCCTTATCATCACTTCGATTATCGTCATACGTACCAAAAGCAAAAGCTTTAGTATCCAAATCATTTTTACTATCAAATACCATATCCCCTGTATTACCATTCCAAATAGAAAACGACCTTCCACCAAAACTTACAAGCTCATCAATATCTCCATCATTATCCGTATCGCCCATTTTATTTACAATATTTAATCTACCCATTTTAGCATCTTTCTTTAGCTCAGATGCGTTAGGAAAACGTGTTGGGTCTAAAACGATAGCACTACTACTTATTCTGCTTACATCAACATAATTGGTATATTCTCTCGCATCGCCTTCGTTTGCAGTTACAAAGTAAGTTGTACCGTTCACTTCAAAATTACTAATAGCATCCGGCATGTACATTCCCTTCACATTCCATGGATTGAAAGCTACAGCTCCATCTTTGTCACTAACGTCAATTCCGTTTGCAGCAGTATTAAAATCTTTTAGACCTAAGGCAAAAATCGAGCTGATTTTTTTCGAAAGTAGATCAACTTTAGCCACACCATTATTTTCTTGCAGCGTCACCCAAGCCGTTTTTGAATCAGCTGAAATAGTAATGTATTCTGGCTCAATATCTTTGGCAAAGTCATTCGTTGGACTTGAAATCTTGAAGCCATTGGCCTTAAGTGCTGGTAGTTGATTACTAAAAGAACTAAAGTTCAAAGTAGTAACTGCATAATTATTATTGACCTCAATGATTGAAATGGTACCTTCAGGATCAACTGAATAATCGTTGTTGGGTTCCCCTTCATTTGCAGTCATAATGTACTTGCCATCTGGTGAAAAAACAACCATATCTGGCAGTGATCCAACAGTAATTTCTTTAATAACAGCGTAATTAGCTGTATCAAACACAACCACTTTACCTAAAGCTTGCTTATTAGGTACTGATTCAAGAGCAACTGCTAATTTACCATTGTAAGTGGCAACGCTATTCGAAGCACCATTGAATCGAGTTAAATCTATTTGACCTATAATTTTAGGATTGCTAGGGTCAGATAAATCTATAACATCAATCCTATTTGTATCACTATTATTTACAGTAAACAATTTTTTAGAAACCTCATCATAAGCACTAATTTCTGCAGCACCCGATCCTCCAATCGTAATGGATCCAATTTCTTTAAAAGTAGCTGGGTTTTCGTTTACGATCTCTTCGATCTTAGTATCAGCTGCATCGTTTGATGAACAGCTTGATACAATACTTGCTACTAGTAATAGCGCTAATCCGTAATTTTTCATCTTGTTTGATTCTTTTATTGGTTTTGCCAAAAATAGAAGGATACTTTAAGATATAGATTAACAAAACATTACGGAATCTTTACTAAAAATAAAGTAAGTATTAACCAGAATTACTTTTAAAAACCAGTTGGTTTTAAAATCATTCCACAATCAAAACATTTTATTTTACCTTTGTTCTTCATAAAATAAATTCGCTATGACTGAAAATAAAAGAAGGTTTCCTGCTGAATGGGAAAAACAACAAGGAATTTTACTTTGCTTTCCCCATAATGGTAACGATTGGCCTGGAAAGTATGAAGCTATTCAATGGGCTTTTGTTGAATTCATTAAAAAAGTAAGTCAATACGAGATGGTTTTTCTGGTAGTTGCTGACCAAAAGTTACAAGACAAAGTAACGGAGATGCTAGAAAGAGCTCGAGTTGATCTTGCAAAAGTTTCGTTTATTATTCAAAAAACAAACAGAAGCTGGATGCGTGATTCAGGACCGATAGTGGTTTATAATGGAACAGAAAGAGAAGCACTCAATTTTAATTTTAATGGCTGGGCCAAATACAAAAACTATCAATTAGACAAGCATGTCCCTGCTCGAATAGCTGCTGAACTGAATATGCCGATGACCCAAGTAATGTACAAAGGTAAACCCGTAATTGTCGAGGGTGGCGCTATTGATGTAAACGGTAGAGGAACTTTACTAACATCCGAAGAATGTTTAATGCATCCTACTATTCAAGTTCGAAATGAAGGATTTACTAAAGCAGATTATGAAGCCGTTTTTAAAGAATACCTAGGAATTACCAATGTAATCTGGTTGGGTGATGGAATTGCTGGTGACGATACGCATGGTCATATTGATGATTTATGTCGTTTTATAAATGAAGATACCATTGTTACTATTGTGGAAACAAATCCTGAGGACAGCAACTACGCTCCACTACAGGACAACTTAAAACGATTGCAAAATGCAAAATTAGAAAACGGAAAATCACCCGTTATTGTGGCATTACCAATGCCAAAGCGATTGGATTTTGAAGATTTGCGTTTACCTGCTAGTTATGCCAACTTTCTAATTTTGAATAACTGCGTTTTGATGCCTACATTTAACGATCCTAATGACCGCGTAGCACTTAATATCTTAGCAGCGTGTTTTCCTGATAGAGAGATCATAGGAATCAGTGCTATTGACCTCATATGGGGATTTGGAACCTTACATTGCTTGAGCCAACAAATACCTGCTTAAAAACAGCCAACTCCTTGAAACAAAAAACACCAGCAATGCTGGTGTTTTTTTATGCTAAAAAAAGAAGTTTTTATTTACTCCATTCAGAGATACTGTCTTTATTCATTTTTACATAATCTTGATTTCCTGCTGCTTCAGATGCTACTAACGAAAGCTTAGCTGTTTCCATAGCTCCTTTTTTATCTCCTTGTTTTGCTTGAATCAATGATTTTAAACGTAGGTAGTAAAAAGGTTTTTCAGCACTCATTTCTAAAGCTTTATCAATGTACGTTCTCGCTTTATTAATATCTCCATTCGATTGTAAAAAATATTGAGCTGATCCAAAATAATCTCCTGCTGATGGACCTGCAAGTACTTTCTCTATACTAGCGATCGCAATTTTTTGCGTAGGTACTTCAAATTTTATAGCGGCAAATGAGTTTTCCCAAGAGATCTCTAAATTAGCAGAGTTATTTGTCAATGCACCAAATCCAATTGTAAAAGTATCAACTGCCTTAGGTAATGCTTCTTCTTTTACAGTAGTTCTTAATGCTACATTAGCTTCTTTAAATTCTGCTGGATTTCCCCAGTTATCCGTTGCTGTATAAAAGATAACTTCCCAACTTTGGATACTTGGAATAGTATACAAGGCATATTTTCCTTTTTTTAATGTTTTCCCGTCGATCATAACGTCATCACTAAAAGAAACAGTAGTATTTTCGTTAGCACCGGTTCTCCATAACTGTCCAAACGGAACTAAATTACCAAAAACAGCTCTTCCTCTGGCAGATGGTCTTGAGTAAACAACTTCAACATCAGTCAAACCTACAACTTGGTTAATCACTGCTTTGGGACTCGCTTGTGGTGTTTTTACTTGTGCTTGCAGCGTAAATTGCGTTATAATAACTGCTAAAGCAATAAGAATCTTTTTCATACTATATCTATTTAAATTTATGTTTTTCCAAATTTACAAATTCAGAAATGTTAATTTGTTAATTATTACTTAATTTGGAATCTAATTGACGGACTACTTCAAAATTTAATTCGGTAAAATGATCAATAATAGTATCCGCCGCAGATAAATCTTGCGCTTCCGAATGGATGCTATTATAACCAACACAAAAAATACCGGCGGCTTTAGCAGCTTTAACACCATTTGTACTGTCTTCAATAACAATGCATTTTTCTTTAGGTGCCAAAGATAAACTAGCAGCAAATTCAAAAATTGCAGGATGCGGCTTGGATTGCGGAAAATCTTCGCCGCTCACCTTGTGTGTAAAATAGGGATTTAGTCCAAAGCGATTAAAAACACGATCGATTGTCACTTTCGAAGCAGATGAAGCCAAGATCAATTGTATTCCGTTTTGGTGTAAATCGACAATAAGTTGCCTAACACCATCCAATAAATCTAAATCCTTTTTAGTGTCAAAGGCATCATTAAATATAGCACGCTTTCGCTGGATCAAATCTTCTACTTCATGTTCTAAACCAAATATTTCTTTTATTTTTTGAAAAACATTTCTGGTAGAAAAACCGGTGAAAGAGGTATATAACTCCTCCGAAACTTCAATGTTCAGTTCTTTAAAATGTTGAAAATAGGCATAACGGTGCACCGGTTCGGTATCAACAATTACACCATCCATATCAAATATTACTGTTTGTATCATAAGTAAGTATGCTTTTTTGAGAACTGAATGCTTTTTTAAAGATAGCTCCTCTTTTACTAATTAAATAGGCTCTTTACTCTTTTTTAAGTAAATATCGAATCACTGTTTCGGCAGCATACAACCCAAATAATCCAGGCATATAACTGTTTGTACCATAAAATGATCGTTTAAAATTAGAGCCATCCGTCATTTTTAAACTGCTTTCGTCTTGTATTTCCGATGAGAAAACCACCTTCAATTTGTCAATTTTATGTTCTTTAAGTCTTTTACGAATGGTTTTTGCGAGAAAACAATTCTCAGTACTATTAATATCCGCCACTTTTACTTTGGCGGCTTCCATTTTTCCACCCGCTCCCATACTTGAGATGATTTTCACTCTTTTTCGCTTTGCTGCGATGATCAAATTCAGTTTTGGAGTAATGCTGTCAATACAATCCAATACATAATCATAGTCGGCCGTTACGGTCGCTAGCGCACGCTCTGGAGATAAAAACTCTTGTATACGCGTCAGTTTTAATTCGGGATTGATATCCATTAATCGATCACCTACTATGGTTACTTTTGGTTGTCCAACAGTAGAATGTAAAGCAGGTAGTTGCCTATTAATATTGGTAATATCTACCACATCCCCATCAACTATAGTCATAGTTCCTACTCCTGCTCTTGCCAAAAATTCAGCTGCAAAAGATCCTACGCCTCCAAGGCCTACTACTAATACATTTGCTTTTTGCAATTTATCCAGACCTTCTTTTTTAAATAATAGTTCTGCTCTTTCTGTCCACTCTGCCATTGTACTTTTTTCTAGTTTAAAAATTGAAGCGATGCGCTTCCCTTCTTCTTATGTTAATTTATTTTTGAATACAGCATTAAAATTCGTCGCAATAATTGCTTGTAATTCTGCTATTGAAATGTTCTTGTATTTTGCTGCCAAAGTATATACTTCTTGAATCGTTTGTTCAGATGTATCGGTTTCTAAAAAAAATCGGTCGTTTGGTACAGCAGTAAATACCGACTCTAATTCGGGATTTTTCATAAGATACTTTCCAAACGACAGGTAAAATCCATTGTTTAGCAGCTGTGTTGCCAACTGTACATTTTTAGAAAAACCGTGAATTACAATTGGAACCGTGCTATTTAATTTGTTTTTGATTTCGATTAGTTCTTGAAAAGCAGCTACACAATGAATGATAACGGGCTTATTGTACTTTTGGGCCAACACTAGCTGTTGCTCAAAAACCTTTGTTTGCAGATCTAATGGAGTTTCTATCCGTTTATCGAGTCCACATTCGCCTATGGCAAGGCAAGAATCGAGTATTATTTTCTCCTCAATAGTCTTTAAATCACTTGCTATCCTATCGGTTTCAATGTACCATGGATGAATTCCAATAGAATAGGCAGTACAAGCACAATCAAACTCCCACGGATATTGATTGACCAGTTCTAAAACGGTCGTTTGGTTTGTAAACTGATGCGTATGTAAATTAAAATAGTCCATGACTAATGAAATTTCTTTACACCTGCTTTAATTTCAATATCTAAATCATTTTCAAGAGGAACCAAAGGACAAGAGTACTTATAATTGTACGCACAATACGGATTGTAGGCAGTATTAAAGTCTACTACAATTGTATTTCCTTCTGGAATTTTTAAATCAATATACCTTCCACCGATGTAGCTTTCTTTTCCTGAGGTTAGATCAGAGAAAGGTAAAAAAAGATCGTCTTTGTACTGCGGTTTTTTAGAAAGCTCTATGTCTCGATACACGTTTAGTTTAAGCTTCTTTCCTTCCAGAGTAAACGTTAGCTCTCCATATTTTATATAAGCAGGCGTTCTAGATGTAGATGTTTTCATCTTGAAAGGTTTCTCTTTTTTAGTTCTTGTAAACTGAGCAACAACGAAAGCTTTTTCATTAATGGGAAAAAACTCTAAGCTCTTAAATTTAGCCAAATCGGCTGCCATCAATGGGCTTTCCTTTGGGTTGGCGTACTCTGCGTTGATTTTATTTTGGAATTCTTGTACTGCTTTACTATCAAATTTTTCTTGGGCTTGTCCAATCGTAGCGATGCACAAAAGGATTACAGAAAGTATTTTTTTCATGATTTAGATTTTAGCAAAAATAGTTTAAAAGTAACAAAGAGACAAAGTAACCATGAGACAAAGTTTTTTACCTTTGTAACTCATTAGAAATTTCCCCATGCTTAAAAACGCTTTTCGACAATACATCAATAATTTCAAAGGTTTTTCAAGAGAAATTTGGATACTCGCCATCATCACTTTTATCAATCGAGCCGGAACTATGGTCTTGCCTTTTTTATCCAAGTATTTGAAGGAAAATTTACAATTTTCCTACGGTGAAGTGGGTTGGATAATGGTCGCTTTTGGTTGTGGATCAATGTTAGGCTCTTGGTTAGGTGGAAAACTTTCGGACAAAATAGGATTTTATAAAATCATGGTATTTAGTTTATTCACCAGCGGAATCTTCTTTTTTGTTTTGCAGTACATTACTTCATTTTGGGGACTGTGTATCGGGATGTTTAGTATCATGACCTTAGCGGATATGTTTAGACCCGCGATGTTTGTTTCGCTCGCTACCTATGCGAAACCTGAAAACAGAACCAGAGCGCTGACACTAGTTCGTTTAGCTGTTAATCTTGGTTTTGCTGCCGGACCAGCCTTGGGTGGACTTATTATCATGGGTATGGGTTACCAAGGTTTATTTTGGGTAGATGGATCGTCCTGTGTGGTTGCTATTTTAATTTTTGCACTTTTAGTAAAAGAAAAAAAGAAAGTAGTAGATCCAAATGTCTCCATTTCAATTACAGCTGTTTCCTCGGTTTTTAAAGATAAGATTTTCTGGATTTTCTTATTCGTTAGTTTTGTAACGGCTATGATTTTCTTTCAACTTTTTACGACGCTACCACTTTATCATAGTGAGCAATTTGGACTAAGCGAATTTCAAACTGGATTATTAATGACTCTAAACGGACTCTTGATATTTGCCCTTGAAATGCCTTTTGTGGGTTATTTTGAAAGAAAGAAGGTGCAGAAATTAAAAATCATCCTTTGGGGTGTTTTATTAATGTCTTTTAGTTTTTATCTACTTTTAATAAATACGTGGGCCGGCATATTAGTCATTAGTATGATTTTTATTTCGATAGGTGAAATACTCGCTTTTCCGTTTTCGAATACTTTTGCTTTAAGTAGAGCGCCAAAAGGACACGAAGGACGTTATATGGCTTTGTACACGATGAGTTTTAGTTTAGCTCACATTGTCAGTTCTAAATCGGGATTGGAGATTATTGCTCAATCAGGCTATCAAACCAATTGGTTTATTATGGGAAGTTTTGGTATCGCAGCAGCAGTATGTTGCATTTGGATTCAGAAACTTTTGAAAAAAGAAACCCAAATAGTGTAGCAAATTCAAAAAAATAAATTGTGTTGAGAAGCCTTTGTTTATCCTGTAAACAAAGGCTTTTTTAATTTTCGGACAGTTAGCTAACTTAAAATTTAGTTAAATAACTATAAAAATAGTTTGTAAACTATAAATATAGTTGTAAGTTTGGATTGCGTTAAGGATAGTAGGCGGCATCCTCGTAGTGAAACGAAGAGATACAGCCGAATAGCCTGACCCGCTTTTTAGCGGGTAACGCCCAAATAAACTTATACTATGCAAAAATTAACCAATAAAGAAGAGGAAATCATGCAGATTTTATGGAAGCTAAAAAAGGCTTTTGTGAAAGAAGTTATGGCCGAAATCACTGAGGAGCGACCGCATTACAATACGCTTTCGACTATTGTGCGCAACCTGGAAGAAAAGGGATATGTGGCACATAATGCCTACGGAAACACGCATCAGTACTACCCTATTGTTCCTATTGAGGACTACCGAAAACGATTTATGAGTACTGCAATTGATACTTATTTTAATAGCTCGTACAAAAATATGGTTTCGTTTTTTGCCAAAGAAGAAAAAATATCGGCTGCAGAATTAAGAGAAATTTTGGCAATGATTGAGAATCAGGATTAACAATAAAACTAACCAACCACAATAAACCAATTTTGAGATGGAAGCATTTTACATTTATTTTCTTAAAGCTAGCGGCTTACTTACACTATTTTATTTAGCCTATCATTTTACTCTGAGAAAAGAGACCTTCTTTACTTCCAACAGATGGTTTTTACTGGCCGGATTAATAACCTCCGTTTCATTACCATTACTATTTTATACAAAGGTAATTCAAGTTGAAGCCACTCCTCTTACTTTTGATTGGACAACTTTAAAAACTACAAACGCATCAAAAGAAGATAATCCGCGAATTGATTGGTATCTGATCGTAAGTTACTTATATGGGTTTGGTACTTTACTCTTTATGTCAAAAATCATACTTGACTATTATAGACTACAAACGATTTTAAAAAACAAAGCCTTCAGATCAGAATCTAACCTTAAGTTTATCGACACAGTAGATCATATTGAGCCGTTCTCTTTTTTTAGTACCATTGTATACAATTCATCATTATACAATTCGACTGAATTAGATAGTATTTTGCAGCACGAAAAAGTTCACAGCAGACAATATCACACTGTAGACGTTTTATTAACAAGGTTTTTTTGTGCTCTTTTCTGGTTTAATCCTATAATTTGGCTCTACAAAAAAGCCATTGTTCAAAATCTAGAATTTATCGCTGACAAGGAGGCCTTAAAGAAATTAGAAGACAAAAAAGGGTACCAGTTAACTCTTTTAAAAATAACAACTCAAGAAAATTGTATTTCAATCACCAATCATTTTTATCAATCATTAATCAAAAAACGAATCATTATGTTAAACAAAAATCAATCAAAAAAAATTAATTCATGGAAATATGCTATGGTCCTTCCGGCACTTGTTGCTTTTGTGTTTTTATTTCAAGTAAAAGTTGTAGCACAGGAAAAGGAAAGTGAATTTAAAATCACTAATGCGCCGGTAACAGTGTCGCTACATGTTATGTCTAAATCGACTCAACAAGATCTCGATGTTGAGAAAGAATTCTTTAAAACGACTTATGGAATAGGTTTAACATTTACGGATCTTAAATTTAATAGCAATAATGAGATAATCGCAATTTCAGTTCGTATGGAAGACAAAGCTGGAGTAAAAAAAATATACAAAGTCAATGGAGACAAACCTATTAAGCCCTTTGATATTTTTGTAAAAGAAGACAAATCAAATCAAATCACTTTTGGTTTTAGTGCCTCAAGTAAGGAGAATCTTCATTTAAAAAATCATATGGATTTTGTGAACAAGCAGCAGAATAAATCAGATAAAAACAATGATGAGCCAAAAGTAGAAATAATTTCTTCATCGTCACCTTATCCATCATGGAGCATCACAAATGCAACTAAAAACGGAAAAGAATACCTTATCGTAATTGATGGGCAAAAACAAAATAAGAATGACCTAATCAAAGTGGATCTAGATTCAGAAATTGCATCATCGATTACTTTGCCAGCTACTTTAGCAGAAAAAAAATATGGTGCGGAAGGAGCTAACGGAGCCTTTGAAATAACAACAAAAAAAAATAGCTCAAAATCTAGCGAAGCCTTAGAGGATACAAAGCCTACTAATAAAGGTTGGGAGATAAAAATGGGTGTTTCAGAAGTAAGTTATAATACAATTAAAAATTTTAGTGATAAAAAAGAAGATAAAGATTCAGAAGCAAAATATAGGATAGCTATTCCAGAAGATAACTTAGATAACGTTAAAATCAATAAAGATGTTGACTACAAAAAAGCAGTAATTATTATAAATGGCAAAGTAAGTAGCGTTGCAATTTTGAATCAGCTAAAGCCAGAACAAATTGCAAATATAAGCATTGAAAAGATAGACAGTGTTAGTGAAAAAAGTAAACAGTTGGCTATACAGAAATTTGGTGAGCAAGCTATCAATGGAATTATTTATGTTCAAACTAAAGATTTTTTAAAAAAATAAAACGATGCAAAAATTAACCAATAAAGAAGAGGAAATCATGCAGATTTTATGGAAGCTAAAAAAGGCTTTTGTGAAAGAAGTTATGGCCGAAATCACCGAGGAGCAACCGCATTACAATACGCTTTCGACTATTGTACGCAACCTGGAAGAAAAGGGATATGTAGCACATAATGCCTACGGGAACACGCATCAGTACTACCCTATTGTTCCTATTGAGGACTACCGAAAACGATTTATGAGTACTGCAATTGATACTTATTTTAATAGCTCGTACAAAAATATGGTTTCGTTTTTTGCCAAAGAAGAAAAAATATCCGCTGCGGAATTAAGAGAAATTTTGGCAATGATTGAGAATCAGGAAGCAACCAAATAATTGTGTACATTTAAAGTCTACTTAAACAGCTCTATACATGGAACTTATTGCAATTTATCTACTTAAATCGTGTGGCTTGCTACTGTTGTTTTTTGCAGCCTATCACTTTTTGTTGCGAAAGGAAACCTTTTTCACTGCTAACAGATGGTTTTTAGTAGCAGGATTACTGACTTCCGTCATTTTACCATTGGTAGTATTTACTACAATTGTTTGGGTAGAACCCAATCCCGAACCTTTTGACTGGTCTAAAATGCCAGTGAGAGCAATAGCTGAGGAGGATACTACCGAAAGATATATTTATTTTAGTTTAGCCTTCCTGTATACTGTGGGAGTTTTAGGTTTGTTAACAAAATTCGGCTTTGACTTTTACAGCCTTCGCAAACTTTTTAAAGGACAGCCTGCAACGAAAAAAGCCAACTTTATCCTTATTGATAGTAGTGAAAATCGCGCGCCTTTCTCTTTTTTCAAAACCATTGTCTACAATTCAGCACTTTATAATCCCTCCGAACTTCAAAATATTTTAGAACACGAAAAAGTGCACAGCGAGCAACATCATTCAGTAGATGTTTTACTATCCCGACTCTTTTGTATTCTTTTTTGGTTCAATCCGGTGGTGTGGTTGTACAAAAAAGCAATCATTCAAAATTTGGAATTCATTGCAGACAGTGTGGCATTGAAAAGAATAACCGACAAAAAAGCCTATCAAATTACCTTACTAAAAATAACAACCCAAGAGCAATGTGTTGCACTTGCCAATCCTTTTTATCAATCATTAATCAAAAAACGAATCGTTATGTTAAACAAAAATCAATCTCACAAAAGAAATTCTTGGAAGTACGCTACTGTTGTACCCGCACTAATAGGATTTATGTTATTGTTTCAAGTAGAAGTCGTGGCGCAAGAAAAAGCACCAAAAGAAACTAACAAAACTACATACAATACTGTTTCGAGCGCAGTTGAAGTTATGCCGACTGACAGCATTAAAAAAATGAAAACTGCTGTAACTTCATCAGAAACTACCAATACGATTACTGCTGAAACAGAAATTTATATCAATGGTAAAAAAGTTACTAAGCAAGAATTAGATGCTACCGATGCAGCAACTATTGCAACGATGAATGTCACGAAAAACAATGGTAAAAATACTATTGAGATTATTACTAAAGACAACAAAAATACTTCCTCATTCACATTTGAAACAAAGACGGCTACGGAAGAATTAGAGGTTGAAAAAATAGATCCTACAAATTTGACAGGAGCTAAGGGACCACGAGGAAGCTATACAGTAACATCAACTTATACTACGTCAGATAAAAATACGCTCCCTACTAATGTAACATACTTTGTAAACGGAAAAAAAGTAAGCCCACTTGAAGCCGAAAGTCTGAGTCCAAATGATATAACCTCTGTTGATGTAGATAAAAATACGGGAACCAATAAAAATGCCGTTCGTATTGTAACCAAAAATTACGTCTATAACAAAGTAAATGTACCTGAACCGCCTACTCCACCAACACCGCCTACTTTTAACTTTAAAACTCCAAAAGCTCCCAATTTCCCCAAAGCACCTCTAGCACCCAAAGGTTCACCTAGCACGGGAGATAAAAAAGAATGGGCTGATTTTAACAAAAAAATGGAAGAGTTCGAGAAGAAAATGAAAGCCATTGAGCCGGAGATCGCTGCTTTTGACAAAAAAATGGCCGAATTTGATAAACAAATGGAGCCTTTTAATGCCAAGATGAAAGTTTTTGAAAAAGAAATGGAAGTATATGAAAAGCAAATGAAAGCCTATCAAGCTAAAATCAAAGCTACTAAATAATCACATAAAAATGCCGCTCCATCAAAGAGCGGCATTTTTTATATCTTTGTCAAAAATAAAAGTATGTTTAAAATTCTGGCACACCTCAACCGCTTAGTTCTTCCTAGTTTCACCAAACAAGGTTTAGATTTGGCTAAAGCCAAAAAATGGCAAATGGCAATCATTGGATACCGCTATTATATTACTACGAGAGCAATAGACTAATAGTTTATCGCAGCAAAAATAGGGTAAGTACCTAATTTATCCCTTCCGTTTAAAAACGAAAGCTCCATTATAAAATTAAGTTGTACAATCTCACCACCTAGTCGCTCTACTAATTCGCAAACCGCTTTAGCGGTACCTCCTGTGGCCAAAACATCATCGTGAATTAGAATTCGGTCGCCTTTTTTAATGGCATCACTATGCATTTCTAATGTATCTGAACCATATTCTAAATCATAACTAGCAGCAATAGTATCGTAAGGTAATTTATTAGGTTTACGAACAGGAATAAAGCCAGCATTTAGTTCTTGCGCCAACAACATCCCAAAGAAGAAACCACGGCTTTCTACTCCAATTACTTTGTCAATCTGCTTGCCTTTTACCGAATCGACTAGTATTTGCAAGCATTCTTTGTTGGCTGTGGCATCAATTAATAAAGGAGTGATGTCTTTAAATACAATTCCTTCTTTTGGAAATCCTTGAATATCACGTATATACTTTTTTAAGGTCATTTTTTTTAAATTTTATCGAATAATATGCTTGCAATTTACACATTTATACTTATATTTGCACCCGCAATCAGGTTATTATTAACCATTGCAAATGGCCTTGTGGCGCAACTGAATAGCGCACTTGATTACGGCTCAAGAGGTTACTGGTTTGAATCCAGTCAAGGTCACAAAAAACTCCAAATGAAAATTTGGAGTTTTTTTATGATTTAAAGTCAAAAACCTGCCTAAAATAATACAGTTAGAATTGATGTAGCAAAAATCTTTTGAGATACCAACTACTACTTCAAATACACTTTTATCGGTACTAATTCACCCTCCATAATGGCGTACCTAAATCATCATTTACATTAGCTCCTTCCTCTTTTAAAGTAAGACTTTAGGATGTGGCCAAAGATAAACGGAGCTAGCAACATAGCAATTTTAAGCTAACTCAATTTCTGCTATACAGGAACTACTATTTTGTCCTTCAATAAAACGTTTTTATCGGACTGCATTCGAATCTTATTATTTTCTAACTGTTATTAAGTGCAGTAATCCTTTTACAGCCAATCATTTTTAAGTCCTGCCTTATTTTATGCAAGTGCACAATCTATTACAGCTGTACTTTTTCACGATTACTACTAGGATTTGATGTTGTTTTGTAATTTTAAAAAGAATTGCAAGCTTGCAAAGAATAGTTTACCCTACTCTTTCATGATAATTTTGAACAATAATCAAAAAAAAATGTCATGAAAAACAAAAAAACGCTTTACCATTTTGTAGTAGATAAAAGTGGTTCAATGAGTAATTGCAGAGAAACAACTATAAATGGTTTTAATGCACAATTAGAAACTATAAAGAGTTTGCAAAGTGAATTTCCAGAACAGTGCTTTGAAATTTCACTTACTATTTTCGACCATGAAATTAACCCTATTCTCAGTCATGTACGAGCCAACAATTTTGAATACCTAACAAGTAAAAAATACAATCCAAGTGGAACTACAGCGTTATTGGATGCAATAGGTACTTCGATCAATCAAATAAGAATTACTAATGAAAGTAACATCTTAAACGACGATATGAGTGTGGTTATGGTTATCCTTACAGATGGTATAGAAAATGCAAGCCGCGAATTTACCTATCATCAAATTGCCTCCACAATAGCTACGTTAGAAAATACAGAGAGATGGACATTTACTTTTTTAGGGGCTGATATTGATGCTGTCCACACTTCAAAAATGTTAAATATCCGAGAAGAAAATGTCATTTCATTTAATAAATCTGGGATGAAAGAAATGATGGATGATATTAGTGAAGGGATGCATTTGTATTCAAAAAGTAAAGCTACAGGGGTTACTAAAAAAAACTTTTTAGATTTTATCAGCAATAAGAATAAAAGAAATTAAATTTTAATTATTAGCTTAGTCATATGAAAATTCACCTTGTAAGATCTCCTGAATTAGACGAAATAACCTATCATAATGTATTGCAGTTACTGCAACAATACCGGGGGCCTATACAATTTATTTCAAGTGAAAATGAGCTGGGATTTCATGAAGATGAAATGCAGGAAAAAACTTGGCTGAACAAAGAAGACTTTGAGAAAAAGAACCTAATTTTATGTTCACAAATAATATCCATCGGTGAATATAAAATTAGTTTCCCTCACAAAGAAAAAGTCAAGACTTGGAAGCAGTTTTTTAAAGAATGTGACACCTACAGAAAGATAAAAAAAATTCCCGCTAATGAGATCGTAATCTTATTAACTGATATTGGGAACGACAAGAATTGGTTTGGAGCACCTTCCCCTTCAATGAAAAATTATTTTATTCAGACATCGAATTGGGAGCATTATTTTGGTAACGGCATTGATACTCGTTTCCCTATTGCGTACGAAGTAATTATCTGGCTAATGCGCTTTTATATGTTTCCTGATACTAATTCCATATTTCGAAATATACATAAAAACCCCATAGGGTGTATCATGGATTTTTGCCAAGATAAATCTCAAATTATATTAAAAATGCGTACCGCAGATGTTTGTGAAAAATGTATGGAACATTTTACAGCTCGAGACATACCCGTATTATATGCGCAACAGTTTTTTGACATTTTAGATGGTATCAGAAAAAGTATGACGTTTCGTGGAAGAGCGGTGCTTTTACACAAACCTAGCGCCATAGAAATAAAAAGTCGGGCACAAAAAATATTCTTTATTGATTTAGGCGGTCTTGAACTAAGGCTAAACCCCAAAGAAAAAGCGCTTTACCTTCTGTTTTTAAAACATCCTGACGGTATATTTCTTCATGAACTACAAGACCACAGGAAAGAATTAAAAGATACTTACAGTTGCTTTTGTACACAAACAGATAATAATCTTATTAATCAGGCTATTGACAACTTGGTAAACCCCTTAGATAATGATAAGGATATTGTATTATCCCGAATTAACAAAAAAATAAAAGAAGCGGTAGGCGAATCTCTGATGGATTTCTATACTATAAAAGGAGAGCACGGTGGTAGAAAAAAAATAAAATTGGACCGAGAGTTAGTGACTTTTATCTAAAGAGCGCAACCAAAAATTTAAATCAAAAAATAACATCTACAGTTAGATTTCATCACAGTACTTTCCAATACAGTTAAATTAGTTTTCCATTGGGATGTAATGCACTTAGACCACTTCTACAAAGGTTAAGTACCTACTACTAACATTTGGTCTAAGCATCAAAATGAATTCATGTAGAACAATGCTATCTTCTAAACAAAGTTAGTAGTAGGCTCAGCCAAAGTAAGACTATTAAAAACCAATTTTAGTAGCAGTGCCACTTTTCTCCCATTTCTCAGAATCACAAAAACTAATGATTTTTTCAAAAGTTAATTTATTTCCTAGCACTACTTCTTCCATAATACATTTACGGGCAATATTCCCCATTTCACCACCTGAAAATTTATAGGAATTGGCAAGAAATAATGCTTCTTTTGCGGATATTGACGGTACTTTATTTTTCCAAATTTTAGCAGCGTTTTCTAATGATGGCACCTCAAATTTTATTTTGAATAGAAAGCGTCTTTCAAAAGCAGGATCCAAATTTGAAAACAAATTTGAAGTGGCAAATAGGATTCCGTTAAAATTTTCTATTTCCTCTAAAAGGATATTCTGAATCGCATTTTCGGTATCGGACACACTGGAGGAACCAGCACTTTTGCGTTTTCCTATCACCGCATCCGCTTCATTAAAAAGTAATATCGGACATACTTTTTCTTGTTTCTTGAATTCATAATAATCTGTAAATATCTTTTTAACTAGTTTTTGGCTTTCGCCGAACCACATCGACTTAGTTTCCGAGATTTCTACCTTAAATATTGGTCTTTTATATTTTTTAGCAATTTGATAAACGGTTTCCGTTTTCCCCGTTCCTGGTGCACCATAAAACAATACTACCACACCAACCGGGAGCTGATGCTCACCTAATCCCTTTTGCAAATTTAAAAATGACTTATGTGACATACTGTTAACAACAGGCTCTAACAATTGTTTCTCTAAAGGATTGTAAAACAAATTGTTTTTTTGAATGGCATCTGGATAAGTGAGTTTATCATTGTTGCTGTCCTTTTGAAGAAATACAATTCCTTCCATATCGCGGAGCATCGATATCGATTTTGCAGATAATCGTAAATGGTGTTTATTGGCAAATTCACTTTTGTCTTTTTCAACTAAATTCAACGTATTTAACTTTGTTTTCCCCAGTAGAAAATTAGAAACATAGTCGAAAGTGTCGCTCCTCGTGTTGGTAAAATCATCAACTGTTTTTTGAAAAGCGGTATTGAAATTATTATCACCTATAGCAATAACATCAATTATAGTATCAAAAAATATAAAAGAATCGATAGGTTCTAAATTCTCAAATGCATAATTAACTAAAGGAAATTTTAGATTACTCTCTATTAATTTTTTGAATCGATATACAAAACTACTGTAACGAATTTCTTTTTGGTCTTTGGCATCACTTAAAATATCTAATTCTTTCAAAAAGGTATAAAAAGTATCCTCTTTAGGTTGTATTGAAATCAATTCAGAGGGAATTTGTGTATTTGAAACTAAAAATTCTAACAGATCTTTCCTTATGCAATAATCTGTACGTAGCATGTTTCTATGCGTGTCACTCACCAATATATTTTTGTCAATTAAATGCGTAATATCACTCATGTGAGTTAATAAACCAATTTTCTCTACACCCAAATAAGAAATCAATTCATTCAATTCAATTTCATCAAAACACGACAAACTAATAAAACTAGCAAGCAAAATACTTTGGACTTCGTTAATTTGAAAATAAGTAGAAATATACTTTAATTCTAACAGTACACTACTGTATTTATCACTATCTAACTTGGATTCTTTTGAAACTTGATGCACTGTTTCAACGGCTTTCAAAATAGTAATTTCTGTGGTTTTCATGATTTAGTTTTTTAGAATGGTACAAAACTAAAACGACACACTGCCAAAGTGTGTCGTAGTGAAAACGAACTGTATCTATTTTGAGATATAACCTAATTTATAATTTTCAAGAATTAAGAGTCTCTTTGTAAATCTCCGCGTAAGTATCGTAATCGTATTTACTGTCAATAGTATTATTTGTAAAGTCTATACGTTCCATTTGATTAATTTCAAGTGACAAGACAACTTTCTTACCTATGAAAAAGACTCCGTTTAAAATTTTGATAAGACAATCCTGAAGGGAAATACCCTCATTGATCAGTAATTCTTGACTTACCCTAGTTTGACTATACATTTCATGATACATTTCTAAAATTTGAGCTGAATATTGCTTTATTTATTCCAAATGTCTTGCTGTTTCAAATTTCCTAAAGTTTAAGTTTATTTATTATTCCACCTGACCATGCCTTGTCTTGCCAATTTCAAAAGACAAAAAATTTAAACATGATATCCTAGGTAAAAATTACAGTCTATGTATTTTTATACTTAGATGCCTAGGCAATTTTACAATTCATACTTATAGGAGATTAAGTATTTTTACTATTGATAGAGTATTGTTTTAATAGCTTTATAACATCCATATAAATTATTTTTAACCTTAAAGATAGAATTATACATTTTTAACAATACATAATTCATAGAATTCACTAATTTTTATAATGTGGTCGTACCCTTGCAAGTCTTTAATTATATCTTCATAAAAAATTGGCTCTATAGTTATCTTGTTTAAAACTGGAATAAATTTCGTATCAAACCATTCTATTCTTTCAATATAATCATCTTCATTTTCATACTGATCTACTCTCTTTTTAACTATGTTTTTGATATCTTCTCTATCCATGTATTCTCGAAAATTCTTTCTCCTGCCATATTGATTTTTTGGAACGGTTAAATAAAAACCAATTGATAAGTTTTCTAAATTTTCTAGTTTCTCAGCTTTATCAAGTGTCTCTACCATACATGCAACATACCTCGCTGCCTGATTATAAAAGGACGCGTTTGTTACGCCTTTAGAAAAGTCAGAATTAATTTTAGCTTCAAAAATATTTAGCTTGTTTCCTTTTAACTCTAAAAGACCTTTAGTGTTATCGTTTCCAACAGTAAAATCTCCAATAGCCCCATCTGCATGAGTGTGACTTTCAGCAAAAGGTTTTTTTTCACCTTTCGTTAAAAATGGACTTGACAATAATCCTTCACTGAAAAACTTATTCTCGTGATTTACAAATAGAGGATGCTCTCTTAAATTACAATCAGTAACTGCTAGTACTAATAATTTCAACAGCCAACCTTCATTATAAAATTCTGTAGGATGTGTGTAATTTTTCCAGTAATCAAAAAAATCAAATAATTTATTTATATCGTAGTTGTTTTTCATAAATTGTGGTGTGTTAAAATTATTTATCAAAAGAGTAAGAAACTATTATATTTAATTTCAGCAATAAGATAGACAAATTCAAAGATATCTATTTTCATGCTGTAGCGTTTGAAATGAATTGCCTTAAAATCTATAGTATAAATTATCTTAATCCTTCATAATTACTAATTATTGTAAATCAATATTATATCAAATGTCTAACCTTTATTTTTTTATATTTTTTACCAAAACCCATAAGGATTGCATCGTTATTTTTGATTATGAGTTCTCCTTTTTGTAGTCCTGCTATGGCTTGTTTGATATCATTTAAATCATTTCCTGACACACCATACATATCTTTTAGAACGCCATCGTTTATAGATTGCTGCTTCATGATTAAAGGGTATTGCGCATTTGCATAAAAATCAAAATATTTACTTTTGTAAGCATCCATATTTTGAGTCGCAAGAATAATACTCATTCCCTTATTTCGACCAACCGCAATCAAATCTCGAAGCGGTTTGTTGTCAAACCCTAACATATAGTGTGCTTCATCAATAATCGTAAAATGCCTAAGTTCTACTTTTTCTTTGTCATTGGCTTGTACCGGTAAGTTTTCATATATTGAGTTTAATTTAGAAACAATGAAGTAGACTATTGCTTTACCAAGTGGTCCATCATTTGGAAATCTATCCATCTTAACGATAAAACTATTACCAATTAAATCTATTTTATCTTCATTCGAAAACAAATTAGAACGCTCTAATTGACTCAATACTGATTTTACACTATCAACTCTGTCTTTTTCATTTTGAGGCTGCAAATCTGTATAGTGTTCTATTATCATAGTGAAATTTATTGGCTTCCCCTTTGTTTCTTTATAAGCATTAATGATTGCTTCTGACAATCGGTTGCTCATATTTGCACTAATCTTTGCACTATCGATTGCCAATAATGCATTTGCCAGTGCAGTAGAATACATATTTACTTCATTTTGTGTCTTACCCACAAAATCTTTAAAAGGTGTAAAAGGTAGTGGCTCTATCATTGGATCTAAAATGGCCGTGCGATCTAACTCAAAATGTTGTAGCCAGTCATTATTTGCAATATCCGAAAACTCACCCTTGTAATCAAAAAACAGAAAGTTTACAGGATAGTTACTTTCAACGGATAAAGATCGCATTTCATTCATTAGTACAGCTAATAAATTTGACTTCCCTGATCCAGTGGTTCCTGCAATCAATATTTGCGTATTGGTTACATTTTTACTATTCATATCCAAGTAGGCACTTATATCACCATCATAACTACCAATATTTAAGTTTAGTAATGGTATTTGACCCGCTTTTACAGACGCTGCAGTACTCACTTTTAACCAATCGTGTAATGTATCACCCTTCATAAGCAAATCATAACCTCTGAATATTTCAGCATTTACAACTTTACTTTTTGTGATGTTATCTTCCCAATTGATGTCTAAGTGATGATAACGCAATTTAATCATTGATGATAAAATTCCATTTAAGTTATGCACTGTGAATAATGTTGGGTGAATACTATTGCTAGACATTTGGATATTGAGCATGTCTTTATGCCTTGCTTCAGTATCTGATAATCCAGCAATTAAACAAATACGCATCAACTTTGCATTTCCTTTTGGAGTAACGCTCTTATGATTATCCGTGTACTGCTTCAAATTAATATGTTTTTCCAATCGCTCACGCAAATCATTCATTTTTGAACTTAATGCTTCTGCTTGTCTTAAACCTGTTTCTAATGCTGCCATAACTACTTAAATATTATTATCAAAATAACCTTCGACAACATGTGTCAGTTGATTTTCTTTGTCCCTAACGAGTGTGTATTTCTTTGAAATAAAGTTTTCAATTTTAGCCAAATCAATTGATTTTCTAATTTCACTATCTGTACTCAACAAAATAGTCTGATGTGAAAGTTTTGGAAAATAATTTTCTAATAATGAAGCTCTACTGCTTTCATCAAGATAACCAAAAACAGTATCTATCATTACGGGTGGGTCATAATCACCAAAATAATGCAGTGATTTCAATAATACTTGAATAATTATCTGCTTTGATGCAGCGTTCAATTCGTCTAAATAAATTTCGTTACCTGCTTTATGATATATTTTAAACGAAAGATTACTTAGATCATCTGACAACACTACTCGGTCTATTTGATCTTTATACACAACTAGGGTTGTATTCAAGTCATTTTTCATTTCCTCTTCAATTCGTGCTTTTTTGTTTACCAGTAGAGCATTCGAAATTTTAGAAAATAATGGACCTAGTTTTTTCAGAGTTTCTAACTTAGGATTGGGCTCTTCTTCGTCAGATAAGTCAAATTTTTTGATCTTAGCATCTAGTTTTTCTATTTCTAATATGTAATTGCTAAGGGTATCCTTGTAATCTTTAATTTTAAGCTCATTCGCTTCAAAGCTTTGAATCACATCTTCACTTCCACCAATATCATTTTTTCTTAAATCTAAAAGCTGAATTTTTAGATTAGGCAGTGTTACTAAGTCTTTCTCTAAACTATTCTTTTGTTGTTCTAAGGTTGTGTATTGATTTATACTTGACCAACCTAATAATTGCTCAAAATATGAAATATCTTTTTTATCAATAAAGTCATATTCTGTATTTTTATCACTCTGTCTTGATTTAGTGAGAATATATTTTGTTAAGTCATTTTTCTGTTTTGCAGATAGGTCTGCAGGTAGGAGTAAATTTTCCCTAAGAAACGTTAGTACAGTTTCTGAAACCTTGCTAATTTGTTCAGAATCTAAAAAGTCATTGTTATTTTGCTGTCCTTTTTCAGAAAGAATTAATTCTATTTCATATTGTACAATGCTAACAAGCTTTGGGATAAAAACCTGAATCTCGATATCATTTAGAAATTTTTCAGATTGCTCAATAAACAATGATTCTTTATTTAAAATGTCTTCAATCTTTTTATCTATGATTAAGATCTGTTCTTTTATATCCGCTTGAAGGTTCTTACCCTCTTTGGCACTTTCATACAATTCTTTGTGAGAGATGGAATAGTTTAATGCTCTTTCATTTAGTGATGCTGTAGACTCTATTAATTCTTGGTACTTCTTTTGCTCTTCTATTAGGTTTTTATACTGTGTTCTTTCTTCCCCAATTTCTATGCTTTGTGCAATATAATCTTGTGTAAGGGTATGAGTAGCATTTCCTAACTGAATGTATTTATTGAATCCCATAACGTTTTCAATATTCTCTTTGATCACACGGTTTAGGTACTCGTCTTTCAATAAGTTACCCGCTTCCATTGCATCAAACAAGAAATATTTACTTAATTCTTGAGGTAAATTGGCCTTGATTATTTTATTGACCTCGGCTTCTTTCTTAACTCTTTCAGCATGTGGAGTGGCAGTCCCGTAATTGAAAATATCTCCATTAAGATTTAACATTACAGCTTCAACAGGGTTGTTTTGTGCGTTAATGGTGTACAGTCTTTTGATGATGTACTTATAATCATTTTGTAATACTTTACCAGTAAAATGAATTTCTAATTCAATTTTATTGCTATTGTTTTCTAACGATTTTGCTCTTTCACCAGCATTTTGTAATTTATAAAAATGTTGTTCATCTTTAACTTTCATGCCATATAGAGCACTGTATATCGCTTGAAATAAGGTGGTTTTTCCTCCTCCATTTTCTCCTCCAATCAAGATTATTGGCTGCTCGTCATTAACAGTCAAGTCTAAATCTAGATCTTGATAGGTTTTAAAATTTTTGGCAATTATTCTAGTAATGAGCATAGTACTTATATTTTATTTAAAGCCTTTTCGATAATTTTTTCAATCTTTTTACTATCAATATCTTCATTATTGATTTTAAGATTATGGAACTCTTTCAAGATGTTTTCTTGCATCCAATCAAAGTCCAAACCTTGTTCTTCACATAGATTTTTGATGATTTCCATATCGTCTTTTCGAATACCAAAATGAATAAATGTTGTATCTAAGCCTTTGTTTATCATAACTTTTATTTGTTATTGAGTTTTTTTATTTCTCGATCTAAATCAGAAATGTATTTTTTATCCTGCTCTATTCTGAACTGTTCGTACTCTGAATGTGCTTTCTCTACTGCTTGTTCATGCGAAATATTTCCTGCGTTTGGCAGTACTCCAAGCTCATTACTTTCTAAAAAGGTGTTAGTTCGTTTTAACCAATCTTGCATGTTCATTAATTGGTTTCTACGTGCTTGAAACTCTGCCAAATCTAAATAGGCACTGACCAATAGATTCAAATCACCAATTTCATTCTCTTGCAAATAGTTTTTTGCAATGGTTACATCACTTTTCAAAACTTTACCTTCTGGTGCTTTTTTCCAAGAGGTTAATCCCATGAACTCTTTTGTTTTATCGGCACGAGTGTAGACAATTTCGGCAGCTGTTTTTCCGGTAACAGCAAAATGTAGTTTGTTTTGAACCATTTTATAAAATAGCTTTGTTTCCTCAGCTTCTTTGTTGTAATCAGCACTGCACTGTTCAAAAATATCGCCTAACTTTTGGTACAGTCGTCTTTCGCTAGAGCGAATTTCTCGAATACGCTCCAGTAATTCATCAAAATAATCTTTACCAAATGGTTTTCCGTTTTTGAGCATTTCGTCATTCAAGACAAAACCTTTAATAATGTATTCTTTAAGCGTTTGTGTAGCCCAAATACGAAATTGGGTGGCCTGCTTTGAATTTACTCTGTAACCAACCGCTATTATGGCGTCTAGATTGTAAAAAGAAGTAGTATAGTTTTTACCGTCTGATGCAGTTGTTTCCATTTTGGAAACAACTGCATCCTCAATAAGTTCTCCCGACTCAAAAATATTTTTCAAATGCTTGCTTATAGCAGGCACTGCTACACCAAAAAGCTGCGCTAATAGCTTTTGGGTAAGCCAAAAATTCTCCTCAAAATAAGTAACATCTATTACGACATTGCTATCTTGACTTTGATAAAAAATAATTTTGTTTTCCATGCTGTATAATTAAAGCGCATTTGGGTTAAAAAATGTCCATCCTGTTAAATCCTTGGTGTCATCTATTCTGAACTCTGGATATCTAAAACCTAGAACATCTGCATTTTCGTCAGGGATTAATATGCCACCAATTAGTTCTCTTTTTGTATTTTCATTATTTTCCTTTTCAATAAAGTCGAGAAGCGCATTGTGTTTTCTAGGAGCTTCGCTATCCGATCGTTTTGTTTTTGTGTCAAACAGCCCAATTTTACCAGATTTGAATTTAATTACAAAATCAACATAAAACAATTTCAATTCATGTGCTGAATTAACATAGTCTACTGCAAAATTCTCTCGGCCGCTGTCACCATTTTTGTACCACCAATCAATGTATTGCTCATTTGCAATCAAAAATTCTTTGAAGGCCTTCTCAGGACTTGAAACATTGTTAATCTCAAAAAAAGGTTCTAGCGCATGGCTATCAATTTCTTGACGGTTATAATTTTCAGAGTAATAACGTACTTCTGGCACTTCCCAATTGGTGTTTTCTACACGTTTATTATCATTTCCTCTTGCTTTTTGCCAAGTATCAAAACTTTCAAGTGCTGTCACAATATGTTGCACCAACAATTCTTTGTTTTGGGGATATAAATAAATTTTTCTTGCCTCTACCTCAAATATTCCCAAGTAATATTCTGCAAAATGAATTAAAGTCTCTCTTAACTTTTTCCAACTTTTAGATCTATTTAATCGCGTAATATTTGCAAAACAAAAACGATCAAACATTTCTCCAAACTGAGCTGTAGTTATTGCAAAATGCTGGATTTGGTTTGCTTGTAATACTATCGAATTGACTTCGTACGGATCTACTTCAATATCTGTAGGGATATGAATTTGGTTAATGTCAATTTCTAATTGCCAACCATTTTTAATTAAGGCTTGCCTATTTTGGTCAATTTGACTTTTGACCGATTCAAGGTTTTGAGGGGTAAACAAATCAATATCTGGTAATTGTGTAACTCCATATCTTTGTTCCATTACCGAGAAAAACTTTGGCTCAAATATAGATGTCAAAACCCCACTGGAAGGTCTGTCATTTATGATTGTTGCTGTAGGTATAATATCAAATGCCCAGTTATTTTGACTTTTACGTTCGGCAAATTGTTTGTCAAAAAAATCATTGTCTGATGGCACAAAAGTAATTTTATGGGTTTCAATATTCGAATACACATAGCCATAATTAAGCCCATCATTTTTGTAATGTCGTTGATGTGGCATCCTCAAAATACGCCCGACGGTCTGAATACCAAACTCTACACTATTAATGTTTCTATAACTAACCAATATTGCAGCTCTAGGACAATCCCATCCTTGCGCGATGGCTTGTTTGAAAATCAAAACATCTTGAAATCCATTAGTATCTTCCAATCCATCTTTGTTACGTTCGCCAGATAACCAAACCGCTAGTCTCCCGTTATTGGTAGAAATATTGTATTCTGTATTTAGTAATCCTTCTAATGTTTCTCGTATCGATTTATCATCTTCTGACAAAGAGGCATTGTCTGAGGGCAGTTGAATAAGTATTAATGGGTTAACAACATTTTCGCCCAATTCAGCATTGTACAAGTCCTCTAATTCTCTCTTCTTTTTAAAAGCAGTACGAAGTAAATGGATGTGTACATTATCTCCGTTTTGCTCGGCTGCATTCAAACCTATATTAATGCGCACACCTTTTTTGATCATTTCTTGCTCTATCACTTTTTTTCGTGAGATAGAAACAGTTCTTTGCGGTCTCATCTTTGGTGTGGCGGTGACTAAAATTTCAGCATTGGCTTTAATCAAATTCCTAACCGCTATTGCCTGAGCACCCGAAAAAGCACTTAAATGCGCCTCATCTATAATCAATATAATTTGGGTACCCTCTGCTTTGGTATTTTCTACTAATGTTTCGAGATTGGTATTGGTCTCATTCTCTCTACGCCACAAGTTTTTTACTTTGTCAACCGCACTCCAGTTGACAAAAAGCAAATCTTTGTGGTCCAAAACTGGGTTACTGGCCAATTCACTAAGATCAATGCAATGCAACTTATTAGCATCAGCATATAGTTTTTGTAACGATTGAAAACTTTGTATGTGCAAAGTGTTTGGAGCAAACCATATAAATGCCACATTGGGATTGAGCCCAGGTTGCATAGGGAGTTCCTCAACTATTCTTTCTATCAAAGCAGCCATCATTACTGTTTTACCAGCACCTGTAGGCGCCTCTAGTAAAATTTTGGTCTGTGGCTGCGTTTCGGCCAAGGCTTCAAAAGTATGTTCTAATAAATCAGTAACTGCTTTTTCTTGAAAATCTTTAAGTATGTACATAATTTATTCTTGGTCTTGGTTGTCAAACAAAGTGGTTTCGCCTTCTATATCATCTGTTGGAGTAACAATTGCTTTAGCCGTTTTATCTAGTTTTAATACTCTAAAAGTCGCTCGGTAAGCATTGTAAATAGCTTCTGGTAGTGGCACAGCCTCTATTTTATCTCTTACTTCATAGAAATCATCTACCAAGGTTTCTTTTTCGGGGCTAAAAACATAGAGTTTTACTTTTTGAGTAGTTTCTAGTTCTTTAATATATTGTGTTAATTGTTCACACACGCTATTCAATTGGCGACTGTGGTACACAACAATTAAAAACTTACCCTTACCATCTGTAAAAATTTTACATTCTTTCTCGTTAAAATTCGCATTATAGACTTCAATTCCTCCTTTGGGGGCTAGTGGACTATAACAATCTTCCTTAATACAAAGCAACTCAGTACTGGTTTGCGTTAATATCCTTTTGTTTTGCTCCGTTCTAGAACTAGGTACAAACTCACTTTTATAGTATCTCAAGTTATTACTTTTCAAACCTTCAATAGCTACGCCTTTGGTATTAGTATAACCCTCAATTACTCGTTTGTTACGCTCATAAGTAACTTCTTCGCAAATATTATTTTCATTGTTGGTTACTAAAATACATTGACGATTTCCGCCGTCTTCTGCATTAAGTGCCATTGTGGCGTGAAGTGTGGTACCTGAACCTGCAAAGAAATCAAGAACAGTTGCATTCTTGTTAAAATGAGTTGAAGATTCAATAATTTTTTTCACAAGATTAGTTGGTTTTGAATATGAAAAAAGTCTATCAGTATTAAACATAGATTTTAAAAACTCATAAGCATCTTCATTAGTAGCACTAATTTCTCTACCGTCAATAAATGATGGTAATGCTTTTATTGAATCATTATTATGCCTAATAACACGAACTTGAAGATTTATGGTATTTATTAAAATATCTGTACCTCTTTCGATTTCATCATCTAAATATTCTTGTGACCACACAAATGGAGCTTCAATTGAAAAACTATTAACAATAACTTTGTTGACTACTTCAATATCATTTTTTAAAACACTTGCACTTGTTCCGTCACCATAATTACCACTTTTATAAATTCCGTCTTTAAGTTTAGTCAATACTAACTTTGCTGGAAATTTTAAAGTTTTCCTTGAATTAGTTCTTTTAATTATTGGCTGTGATTCTGTGTTGTCAGGAGTTCCTCCAAAAAGATAAATTGGTTCATTCTTTCTATATGGTAAAATATATTCCGTTAATGATACTAATTGGTTTGACAAGAAAGAACCTTTTCTTTTTTTAAACCAAACAATCGCACCAATGAAATTGTTTTCGCCAAATACTTCATCACATAATAATTTTAATTGAGATTGCTCATTATCATCAATAGAAATAAAAACCACTCCTTTTTCACTCAATAATCTTTTTGCAATTATTAATCTTTTATGTATAAAACTTAACCAAGTTGAATGTCTAAAGGGATGCTCTTTACCTATAAATTCTGGTTTATCTTTAAAAGCATCGTGATAAGTAAAATCATTATTTCCAGTATTATAAGGCGGGTCAATATAAATTACATCAATTTTACCTTCGTGGGTAAAGGTTAATGCCGTTAGTGCGTGCAAGTTGTCGCCTTCAATAAGTACGTGGTTAGGAGCCCCCTCCGCCCCCAAAGGGGGAACTGGTGTCAAAATGCGTTTGTCGACAACTTCTTTTAAGACAGGTAGATTTTCTCGTAGTTGTTCCTCAACGTCTTCAGGTTTGTCTTCCCACACTAAGCCATATTTTTTCTTGGTGTTTACTAATTCTATCAAGTAAGCACGCTCATCTTGAGAGATACCGTCGAGCTGTTTTATTTTTGAGATTAGGTCTTGCTTGTTCATGTATGGTGTTGAAACTGTTAATTAATACACAATCAGCTGCATTAATAGCTGATTGCATAAAGGGAATTGTTTTTTTGAGTTAACTGTAAAACTAAATAAATTTGTCAATAAAACCTATTTGTTTCGAGACTGCTCTTGTATATTTTAGTTTCGATTATCCATCAAAACTACATCCAGAGATAATGCAGTAATAAATAAGCTAAGCCACAAATTTTTAATGAGAAAATCATGAGCTTAGCTTGAATTATTTTTTTGTCGGTGATTATTACAGTTCGTTTACAACTTCGCTATTTGCCCAATCTATTATTAATTTAAAAGGCTCTCTTTTCCTCCCACTAGCAATCATCTCTTGCTCTAAAGAATTTTTAGGATTAAGCCCTAGATTATACCTAAATTGAGATTCGTAAGTTTGAAAAATAGGGTTTGTGGTATGCAAATAGCGGCAGTCTTCGATTCCATTTACAAAAAGTGATTTGAATCCCTTTTCCTTAGACAACCACCCAAAGTTATAACCATTTTTAAAAAATGAATTATACTGTTTATTGTATATGCGGGTATGCATGATGTAGTACAGGTACAACTGGTGCTTTACATTAGTAATCTCTTCAAAAGCAGGCTGTTTCTTCTCTAGCTTTTTGACAAATTCTTTTTGCACGTCCATGAGGTACGCTTGCAGGTTTAGCTTCTTGTTTTTCTTAGAAAACTTTTTGGCAAAATAGATCATTGCTGGTGCCTTCCTGAAATCATAGTTATACATTAATCGAGACTCATTGGTTTGACTGTAAATGCCAGTAATCAGTAAATCACCCCATACTTGATTGAAATTATCTTTTGCAATTGCCATATAACCACTGTATGTAGCCGTAAGCTCTTTACTGTTGATGGTGCTTGGGTCTAGCTCTTCAAGAAATAATTGACTGTATTCTTGAGGATTATTTGCATAATTGCTTAACAATAAATTACTAATATTGCCTTTGAAGTTCTCATCATCTTCCATTTGAAAGATGCTGTCTTTTATCTCTGGATAGTGATCAAATAGCTTTGCTTTAAAGATTTCTTCATTTCTTTGCTTCACTTCAAATCCTGCTAAGGCCTTAGGACTCACTTTATTTATTAATAGGGTGTAGACATTTTCATCTGAGATCAAATTATTAATAGCGTGTAATAATTTTGACCATTCACGACGAGATTTATCCCTAGTATTGTGCACAAGATTTCTAACAACTCGTAGAAAGTCGTATAAATTAGCATTACTCTTGCCTTGATATTTAAATTCTATCGCTGCAAACAATAAAAATAACTCATTAATGTCTCCTTTCTTACTTACAATTACTTTTAAAATTTCGTTTAATGAGCTGTGTTCCTTCCAGAGTAAATCAGGCTGGGTATGATTTTTTAAATCTTTGATGAAATCAAATGCAAAAATTAAAAATTTTAGATTGGCTTCTACCGAATAAACATCTTTCAAAATTTTGAAATCTAAATAATCTATTTCTTTATCATATGATCTAAGTTCTACATTTTTAGAATAAAGCATCTCTGTAATGAAATTCAAATAAAACATAAAGGGTTCATCGATTACATAACTGTCTTTGTTTCTAAAATTCCATAGATTATCAACCCAGCCATACTCAATTTTATCTTTTACTTGATCTAACAATACATGGTTGTAGTTAATGATCTTAAAGAATTCTGACTTAAAATTTTCAAAATCAGTCAGCATTTTACCTCTAGCATTCATTCGGATATACAGGTTTTCTGTTAATCCAAATTCATCTAGATCTGTAAAATAAAAGGATACCAATTGATCTTGTGAATCTAACAAACGGTCCAATAAACTATCGCTAGCATTTACTAATGCATCATTATTAGCAAAAGTATCGAGCATGTTTATCATACCTGAAACTGTTGGGTCATTGTCCCAATTTTCATTGTACCATTCTGAGTTTTCAATATCAAATTTAATATTTGTAAGATTGATAACCTCAAAATCATTTATTAACTTTTTACAAAAATCGTGTGCTGAAGGTCTTGTTTCATAATTGAATTTACTTAAAACAGTGCGCACTTCATTTAATCTGTTCTCTTTTAAAGCAATAAAAAAGTGTAGTAAATACAACGTGGTTAATCTTTGCTGCCCATCTAATGGAATGAAGATTTTTCTTTTATCATCTTCATTTCTTTCAACCAAAATAGATCCGTAAACAAAATCCAATTCAACTTTTTGATTGGTAAGCAATGAATTAATCAAGAAGTCGTTAATGAATTTTTTTCTAAGCCTTTTTATTTCAGCAGTTTCTCTACCTTGAGCGTAATCTCTTTGTATAATTGGCACTTCAATTTTGTCGTACTTGTCACAAAGTGACCAGAATGTATGTTTTATATTCATAATGTGTTTTAGCTTAAGTAAGGTTTTAAAATGGCTTCGATGTTTTCTACATACTTTATCTTATCTGATTTACTCCAATAAAATGGCTGTAGATCAGAGTCATTATAATATTTCAGAAAGACATTTTTTGTAGTGAGCGGAACATATTTTCCTTCTTTTTCCATTTGAATAATTCTATTTCTTTTTACAGGGAATAGGGCATTATTCAATGAAGAGTTGTCTTTTTTAGATAATAATGCTAGATTATCTAATTCATGTAGTGAGTCTGATTCAAAAAACTTTATTAATCTATCTTTCAAAATATTAAATTCCTCAGCATTGATTTTTTCAGACTCTAGCAAGTCTTTAATTTCCTTTTTTATTTCTTCATCTATTGTAATCAATTCAGTTACTTCACTTGCATCTCCATTCTCATCCTCAATTTTACTTTCCTTTTCAATTGTTGTAATGTTTTCAATTGCTTTATAAGTATCTCCAAGCCATTTCCTGATTGATTTTTCATCTTTCATTCCCTTAGATTGCTGTGCATGAATGTGTTCAATGCTCCATCCTCCATCGTTTTGAATTTTTTTGTACAAGTTGAATGGGAATCTAGCTTTTTGAGCTGAATTAATTTTTTTCGTTGCTATAACATTATGAAGTAAAAAAACTTTATGAAGTTCTGTTTTGTCTTTTTCATAGGATAACTCGTTTATTTTTACGTCTTTTAAATTATCAATAATAGTATCCAAGGTCCATTTTTTGAAAGCGTCTTTTTTACAATTTGAGTTTTCTAGAATTCCTCTAATCGTCGTTAAGCTATTGTCCTTGATAGCCAATATATACCCTAAGTAATGGTACAAATCATTATCATTAAACCAGAATTTCATTTTGTTAAAATAGTCTCTAGTGGTATCCCACAACTTGATCGCTTTTTCTTTTTCTAATTCCTCACTTTCAGAACGGATTTGCTTTTCGAACCATAAGTAAGTGGAGTATTTTTTAGAACTATCAGCCGCAATTAATTTGAAAATTAATTCTATTGCTGAAGAAGTTTCTTCTTTTGATTTGTTATTTAGGAAATACCAGAATTCATCTTCTCGTAATTCCATTTCCATTTGATGCCATTCGTTTGAAATTTCAGCTTGTCGCATGATGGATTCCCTCTCTGATAAGCCAAATTTAATTTTAGACAATAATAGGGCTCGGATTAATTCTGCATCAGTCAAGGGTATTTTTCCGATATTCAGTCTATTAAAAATGTCGATTTTTTTATTTTCTTTTTCATCTACTGAGATACTTTCATTTAACCCTGTTAACTCTTCAACTTGATACCAGATCACTTGAACCTTTTTTGTCATTGTTGAGTAGAAATCATCAATATATCCAACATCATTTCTAGTTTTTAGTTCAAACCAGTTCTTTATTATTTGATGCGCTTGACTCATAAAGTGAAAGTCTGGACTATCATGATTATAGGTATCATCGGTTAAATTTTCCAAAAAAGTGGTGCTTTGTGCTCTTTGTCCAAATACTAGTGAATACCTTGGTTTATTAAGGTATTTAAAAATAATGTACATTGTAATTAAACGTTGTTGACCATCAATAACCTCCCAAATTGGAATGCCCTGTTGGTCAGTATTAGGAACCACAACTATAGGTTGCAAGCAATAATTTTTTTCTCCAGATTTTATAAAATTATGTATATCATCTAATAGTGCTTCTACATTTTCAATATCCCATCTGTACCCTCTCTGATAATACGGAATCAAAAAATGTTCTACTCTAGGAGATCTTTCGGGAGTGCTCTCACTAAGAATTACTTTTCCTACGGGCTTTGTATCTATTATATTCACTGACTGACTGTTTTTAAATTTAATAATGTTGAAACTCAAATGTAAGTAAACCTACTCAATAATAATTACGGGAAACCACAAGAGGCCTTGAAATAAAAAATTAAAATTAAAAAAATGCATATAATTGACATCTTTATTTTTCATTTCCACATCACAAAATTACACTGTAATAAAATTAAAGTACTCATATCCAGAATATTATAAAACAAAATATAAGTAACACTGACAAATTAAGTACAAATTAAAACTCCAGATTTTTTAATTAAAAAAAGTATATAATTGCTCTTAAAAGGATGTTTCAATTTGGTGGAATCAAGTAACTGAGTCAGAAAGAGCAGTTGTTGCTACATTAAGTAAAGTAGCCCTCAATAACTTATCATTTGATAGATTACCCGCGATCGAAAACACAGCACTATTACAACCTGTTAATCCATCAATTACATAAGAGTTAAATAACTAAATCGTTTAAAGGTAAGCCATAGAGAATGGGGCTAATAAAAATAATTTTAATGCTTGACATGACATTCACTAACTAGTTAAGCACGCTATTAACAACAACTACCCCCAACTCTCCTTCACCACACTCCCACTCTCCTCATCCTTCACCACATTAATCGAGCGGGGAATACGTTCCTGTAGTTCGGCTACGTGCGAAATGATTCCGACGATTCGGTTTTCTTTGTAGAGGGATTGTAGGGTTTCAAAAACGATGGCGACACTTTCGGGATCCTGGGTACCAAAGCCTTCGTCGATGAAGAAGAAATTTTTGTCGTTTTTGTTTAAAGATTGTACACTCTCTGCCAATGCCAAAGCCAAGCATAGCGAAGCCTGAAAACCTTGCCCACCCGAAAGGGTTTTGACACTTCGGGAAGCACCATCGTTGAGGTAGTCGATCACCTCAAATTCGTTGGAACTGTTAATGGTCAGACTCAACTGGTTTTTGGTCATGCGGTGAAAACGTACATTGGCCACATCGGCCAAGTTTTGCAAATAGATGCTTGACACATAATTTACAAATCCGCTGGCGTTGAACATATTGGACAAAATGCCCAAATTAGTATAACGCGTATTTAAAACATCAAATTGAGCTAGTAATTCCGCTTTTTGAAGCAAAGAATCTTGGATTCGTTTAAGGTTGTCTTGTAAAGTAGAAACCTTCCCTACTTGCGCTTCAAATTGCGTTTTTCGTTCTGCTTCTACCATTTTCTTTTCTTCGAATAGTTTACTGTCAAAACTTTGGTTTTCGACTAGCTTTTCAGCAGCTGCAACCGCAGTTTCGGCTACTTTAATATCGACAGCAAACTGTTTTGTTTTGGCTTTTTCGGCTTCGATATCCCAGTTTTTTGATAGAATCGTTTGTACGGAATCTATACTTTCGAATTGATGCGTTTGTAATAAGGTTGTAATTTTGTTTTGGTTTTCAGTCACCAATTGTTCGGCTGTGACCAATTGCTCGGCTAAAATTTTATAACTGGCTTCATGACCTGCCAATTCTTGATTTTGCTGCACTAAAATGTCCGATTTTGACTTGTATTCGACTGCTATTCTGTTATTTTCTTGGTGCAATTTCTCTTTTTCTTCTCGAATGAGTGCTATTTCTTTATTTTCATACTCTGCGAAAATGAGCACTTTTAATTGTGATAATTCGTTGGTAATCGCACCCAATTTGGCTGCTATTTTATTGGCAATAGTCGCTTTCTCATCTGCTTGTTTTTTAACTTCGTCCAACAGTTGCTCTTGTTGTGAGCGCGTGGCTTTTTCTTGTTGTTCTTGTGCAGCAATAGCTTTCTCAATGGTTTGTTGCTCTTGTTTTTTGGCTAAAAAACCAGCATTATCAGTAGCGGAGAAAGACTCCCAAACAAACTTTGAAAGGTGCAATTTTGAATCGGATTCTAATGTTTCTTTTTCGATAACAGTCAAACGCAATTGTTCCTGTGCGTGCGCAATATCATTTTCGCTCTTTAATGCTTTCTTTTCGATAGCATTGAGCTCTTTTCCATCCGTTTCTACCGTTTTTAATGCTGTTTCAACTGCATTCAATTGTCCGGTCACATCTTCTGCGTGCATCACATGAGGATGCTCCAATGATCCACACAACGGACAATTTTCGCCATCATGAAGTTTCGATGCGTAATCAGCCAATTCTTTTGAAACCATAAGTTTTGTCTTCGCATCCTGTAGCGTTTTAAACTTCTTTCTCAGTTGCTCTAGCTTCTCTAGGAGTACAATTTTCCAATTTTCTTTGGGCAACTGCATCGCTTCAAACTGTTCTTTGTGTGCTAGAAGTTCTTTTTCAATAGTAAGAATTCTTTTTTGCCTTACTTCTATTTGCTCCGCAATCGACTCTTGCTTTGTGAACCAATTACCTACTTCCAATAAAACAGTTCCATCGATCTTTTTGGACTTCAAATTGGTTAATTCGGTCTGAATGGTTTCTGTTTTTTCCTTTAAATCTGTAGCTGCCTGCTGAATGGCAACCGCTGACAATTCCATAGCAGCTGCCTTCTTTTCGAGTACAGCAACTTCGGTTTGTAAGGCTATACTTTTTTCGATGGACTCTAAGTCCGATACTTTATTTTTCGAAGGTTCCAATTTATCAAACAACGGTTGCAATTCCGTCAAAATGGTTTGGTTGACTCTTCTATTTTTATCTAAATCCTCTTTTATTTTTTCAAGCGAAAGGCATTTTTCTTTTGTTTTCGAATAATTACTTTTTGCCAAATCCAACTCTTTCAGTTCTTGCTTGAACGCTTTTTCTGTTTTTTCGAATAGGTCAATGCTCCTCTGCAACGCTTCCATTTCCGGTTTTCTTTCGATAAAAGTAGCAAGCTGGTTTTTCTTTTTTTCTAGCTCTTCAAAATTAGTTTTTAAAACAGTCATTTTCTGCAGCTCGGCTTGCACTAGCTCCAATTCGGTTTTGCTCTTTTGAAGGTTGGTAGTGGCTTCTGAAACCTCCACTTCCAAGGCAGCAACACTTTCTTTCGAAATGGTTTCAAATCCAGACAAAGCACCTCGCAACTGGTCCAACTGCGTACGTGCGCTACTTTGCGCAGCAGCCACTTTCGATGCCAGATCAAAACGTTGCAAATGAAAAATTTCTTTCATCATGTCCGAGCGATCCTTGCCTTTTAGTTCCAAAAACTCCTTGAACTTCCCTTGTGGAATGATGATGGTTCGACGAAAATTTTCATAGGTAAGTCCGATCAAACTTGTCGCATCAGCGGATGAAAGCGGAATCCATTGCTCCTCTTTCCACTCGTACGCCAATCGTTCTATGGTGGTGGTTTCTTCAAAACGCTTTTTGTTTCGTTTCCAATCAGCAACAAATTTGAATTTTCGTTCTTCAAAATTCTGAAACTCGAATTCGATATTGGCTTTGTCCGATTTTAAGTTCAGCATATTGTACGATCGCTTGTCACGGCTGTTTAAACGCTCGGTTTCCCCGTACAAGACAAAACCAATCGCTTCCAAAACAGATGATTTTCCGGAGCCAACAGCACCAAAAATCCCAAACAAACCTGCATTTGTCAATTCTTCAAAATCAATGGTTTGCTTTTTTTGATACGAATACAAACCAGTAATACTTAATTTTAATGGTAACATAAAGTGTGTGTTTTATTCGTTTTTAGCGTTACTTCCGATAATCTCATTGAACAAATCCAGTAATTCTTCGTTGGGTTCTTGTTTATGTTTCGATACAAAGTAATCTTTGAACAAGCCTTGAATGTCTTGTTCCAAGTTAACTTTGGGAGTATCAGAGTCCATTGCACCACTCTTGTTCACAATTGGAATAATGAAGATGATTCCGTCGTGACTTTCGTGTATTTTCTTTAAATCTTGAGTGGTGAAAAAAGTATCACTCACCAATGTTAATTCGACCAAACAATAGGGATTATCAAGTAACCAAGCTACGGCTTCGTCTATATTTTCAAATCGCTTTCTATATAAAACCCGCCCAGATTGCAGCGGAATAGCAGTGAATTTAACCTCTTCGTTAGGCTTTGCTTCTATCAAAACGACTTTCTTTTCTTGTCCCGCTTCCGAAAAGCTGTAGGACAGCGGACTACTCGAATACACTACAGGACTAGGATGCCCGCCCACGTTTTGAAAGCGATGCAAATGTCCCAAAGCCGTGTATTGCATTTGGTGCGGAATGCAATCGGTATAAACGATATCGGCATTCCCAATTCGGAGCGGTTTTTCGCCATCGGGTTCTTCTAGGATTTCGCCTCCACGTTTGAGCATGTATAAATGTGTTGTGAGGATATTCACGCCTTTGGTATCGCAATATTTATCGGCAAGCGCAGCCCAAGAATCATGCAATAACTGATTCAATTGTTGTTCTTTATTTTCGGCTCCCAAATACATTTTCAAGCGCATTTCGTTGGCATAAGGTGTGGCTATTATTCGAATAGGAAAATCATAATGAGGCAATTTAATTTCGATAAATCCATTTTCTGACTGGGTAATTTCGAAGCCATTTTCGATAGTGAGTGTCGGAATCGTAACATCTGGGTTCCCTACAAATAAAATTCCGCATTCTCGTGCCAAAGGATTTGGGGAATCTATCCGATCCGGACTGTCGTGATTTCCAGCAATAGCAATTACGGGACGTTTGCCGTTATTGGTCAATCTTTTGAGGGTTTTATACAACAAATCTATGGCTTCTACTGGCGGATTAAAGGTGTCGAATAAGTCACCCGCCACTATGACTACATCGGCATTTTGTTGATCGGCGATTTCGCAAATTTCATTCATGACGATCTTTTGCTCTTCTAGTCGCGAAAAATGATCTAGTTTTTTTCCTAAATGCCAATCGGCAGTATGTAGTATTTTCATGCTTTAAACTTATAATGAGTGACCACTCTTAAACTTGGTTCGACCGTAGGCTTTACAGTAGCAATATCGCCATTAATAACGGTATAAAAGCAGCAAATGGCACAAACGATTTTTTGTAAAAATACTAAATTAATACTGATCTGTTTTGCGGGAAACCGTAATCTAGTGCACTAAATTAAGCGTATTTTTGTATTGAATTAATTCAGCTAAAAAAAAATTAGAGCGCCTTATTTTGTCGTTGTCGCCACTTACTTTTACAAAAGAAATATTAAAAAATGATACCAATGACTATTTTATATTTACATGGACTCGAAAGCAAACTTAGTCCACCAAAGAGATCCGTTTTAGAACGTTTCGGAACCGTTATTGCACCTGATTTGGATTACTACAACAACCCAAATGTATTTGAATTCCTTTTGAAACTAAACAAAGAATATCATTTTGATGTAGCCATTGGGAGCAGTATGGGAGGTTTTATGAGTTACTATTTTGCCAATACAGTCAACTGTCCTGCTTTGCTTTTCAACCCTGCATTGCCACACCGGCCCGTTCCTCAAAATATTTCTGATTTAGATTCATCAAATAGTTCGTCAGTCATGCATTTTGCTTTAGGCGGGCAAGACGATATAATCAAAGCCAATGATAATCTACAATGGATTTCTGAAAACAGACAGGCTAATACTGACCTAAAAATTTCGATTCACAACCAAATGGGGCATCAAATTCTACTGGATGTTTTTGAAACAGAAGTAGCTGATTTTTTTCGTCAATTAGAGTTAGTACAATAAAATATTTTTGCGTGACTTCTCTGTTTCACTTATCGTTACGCGTCAGCAAAAAAAAGGTTACTAAATAAAACATCGCCTAAACAACCTATTATGAAAGAACTACGCATTAAATTGACTGATGAGCAGCACGAAAAATTGACGGCTAAATTGAGTAACGAGTCACAGCAAAATGTAGAGCACACTACTCTTTCCGGTTTTACGATTACTTTAAAAGAAGTTTTTCCTGGTATGTCGTGGCTAACGGTTGACATGAATGGTGAATTAGATCTAGGTGATGTCGACTGGATAATTATTTAATTCGTATTAACTGTTACAACCGATTAACGCATCAAATATATCTAGACTGTGCCACAAATTAAAATCAACCTATTTGGAGAAGGGATTGAAATAAGACAGCTCCTGCTCGATCCTGAAATCATAAAACAATGGAATGAAATCGCTGATCGAAAAAACAAAGTTATTACAGACCTAATTACTGATCCTTTTTTTTATCATGGATTACGGAATCCCGATATAAAATCTCTTGAAGATTGCCGTGCTAACATAGCACAAGCGATGTTACACTCTCCAAAAGGCCAAATAGAAATTTGGTTTCAGCGCCGTAAAGTACTCAAATTCAAATCGCATGAATTATTCAACGAAATGGTTTTGTTTCCGTTGTTTCAAACCAAAGAAAATTTTGTGTTTGGTACTCCTGAATTGCAAGCTGGATTGTATGCAATCAAAAAAGAAACAGGATTACTTCAATCGCTCACAATAAATACTTTAGATGAAAAACTAAACCTCAATGATTTTGTTTTTGAACTTTCCTCTTTTCAAAATAATCGCATAGTAACGACTATTACTTACAAGCAACAACAGCTTGAATTTAGTAAGAGCGACACTTTAATTACACATGAAAGTGCATTTGAAATAAAATAAACTGTAGTAGATTTATTTACTCTGCCGCGTTTTGTCTACACTAAATAGTACTTTAGCAGATATCAAATTATACGCACCATGGCTAAAGTAGGTTTTTACAAAAGGTATTTATACATCATCGAGCGGCTTCATACGGTTCCCACAAACTTTAAAGATTTACATCAGCATGTACTGACTAAATTAGAAAACGATGATTTAGGGTCTAATTTTGAGTTTTCGGCACGTACTTTTGATAGGGATAAAAAAGACATTGCTGACTTGTTTGGTATTTACATCAAATTCAACCGAAAAGACAAGGTATATCATATTGATGAGGAGATAGAAGATCCATCCGTATCAAGAATGATAGAAGCTTTTTCGATCCATCAAGCACTGAAAGAAAGCAATAAAATCGCTCCCAGTATCTATTTAGAAAAAAGAAAGTCATCAGGAACCCATCTAATGAACGGAATTTTATATGCTATCCAAAATCATTTACAGCTGAGTTTTACACACACCAAATTTTGGGATATGGAAATCACAGAGCGAACCGTAAAACCCTTGGCAATTAAAGAATCGCAACACCGCTGGTATCTAATTGCCTGGGATCATAATACGGAAATGATAAAAAACTTTGGTTTTGACCGTATCACCAACCTACGTATTTTAGACACGAAATTCAAGCCGATTACCGTCGATATTGAAGAGAAGTATCAGCACGCTTTTGGTATTGAAACCTATTTCCCTGCTGAAAAAATAGTTTTAGAATTTACATGGCAACAAGGGAATTATATTAAATCTTTCCCGCTGCATACTTCTCAAAAGACCATTATCGATACCGAAGAAAAAGTAGTGATTGAATTGTTCCTGCACCCAACCAATGATATTATTATGGAACTTCTTAAATATGGTTCAGAGGTTAAAATTATAGAACCTAAAGCAATGCAGGACAAGATCCATAAACGTGCACTGGAAATCATTGACCTTTACGAGTACTAGTGTTTCGGTATTTTTAAAAAAAATCAAATATCCCTATCGGGCTAAATGTTGTAAGAGAACAATTGTTTCTATACATTTAGTACAAAAGTACTTGTTGTTGAACCAGATACTAAACTTTATGATCTAAAAGATATTGAATTGCAAACAGAACCTAAAAAAGGTGCCTCATACTAAGTCCCAGCAAATATTGTTTTTTACACTCTTCCGTTAAAAGAAAATCTTCACTTTACTATTCTATTTTAAATTAATAGTCTTTCTAACGGTTAGCCAAGAGATCGTATGATCAGAGGATGGATTCATAAATGGATCTAAAACCAAAAACCAACTCCTACTATCCAAAAATAACCTACATTTAAGGCATGAAGAACAAATTGCTATTGCTATCATTATTACTATTATCATTTTGGAGTTATTCACAGCAATATGTTGACGTTGCTGATATTAGCTATTCTAAAACTGGCGCTACTCCTTATATTAACAGTGATAAAAGCACCACAATTTCAATTTTTGATTCTAAAATACTTTTACCAGTTGTTTTAAATGAAAAAACAGCTCTTATAACAGGTTTCGATTTTAACATTAAAAAATTTCAATTGTATCCTGATGCTAATTACAACACCTTATACTATACCAGACTAAAATTAGGTTTTACAACACAACATTCAAAAAAATGGTCTGGTATTTATGTCTTACTTCCTATCCTATCCTCTAACTATAAAAAAATTGGAACTGATGATATTTATATGGGAGGAATTGCTGTATTGACCTATAAAAAAAGTACTAATTTCAATTATAAATTTGGACTATATGCAGGCAATGAAGCGTATGGATTGTATGCGACTCCATTAGTTGGTATGTATTATAAAAGCCTCGATGCTCGTTTTGAGTTTACTGCTTTGATTCCGGGCTTGTTTGACGTGAACTATGGTCTTTCAAACACCACTAGAGTTGGGCTGGATTACAAGGGCAACTCTGAAACTTTTAAAATTCATACCGAAAACACTCCATTAACCTATACCGAGAATAATACATTGGAATTCTCAACTTACGTGCAAAATAATTCTTTGACCAAAAATTTGCTCTTGCGATTAAAGCTTGGTGTTGCTACCAATAAATACGATGTTTATGCCGTAGATGATAAGATAGGACTCGCGATTACCCCTTTTCGCATTGGCGACAATAGAACCAAATTGAACACTAACCTTGAGACAAGTGCTTTTTTAAAGGTACAAGCCATTTATAGGTTTCCTATAAGTACGAATTAGTAGAAAGATTTCTTTGCGTTTTATAAAACAAAAAAGAAAGCGTTTTTATAGGTTAACTTTCTAAAGCAACATTGTTTTTTCTAAAAAGAAATAACCTCTTTAAAGAGAACGATTTTAAAACAAAAAAACCTCGTTCAACTTGGTTAAACGAGGCTGGAAAAAAATAAAAAAATATTATTTTTTTGATTCTTCGATAGAAACTTTTCTAAACTCTTTTAAAAGTTTCTCTATTTCTAAAGTTGATTTACGAGCTCTTGCACCTGCAGCTTTAATCCCTTTCTCAGTAAGAGATTCAGATTCAACTTTAAACGTCTCGATTTCAGCATTGATTTTTACTAATAAATCTTTCATAGTATACTTTATTAAATTAGATCGCAAAAATATAAGTTTGTTCCACACTACAAGTACCTTTTGTGTTAAATTTATTATCTTTTTTTGTCAATAACTTTCAAGCAAAAACTAAAAAAGTCGGAAAAAAATTTCCGACTCTCTTAACTAACAATTTAATTTTTGATTTACTTCCAACCTCCACCAAGATTTTTGTAAATCGTAACCACTGCATTTAACTGATCCCTTTTGGTATCAATTAATTCTAATTTGGTCTCTAATGCATCTCTTTGGGTCATTAAAACCTCAAAATAATCCACTCGAGCCGATTTAAACAAGTCATTAGACACTGAAATCGATTGGTCTAATGCAGCCACTTGTTTTGATTTTAAATCATAGCTTTTCTCTAAATTAGCAATTCGTGACAATTGATTTGACACTTCTAAATAAGCGATAAGTACTACTCTTTGATAATTATATAAAGCTTGAATTTGTCTTGCATTAGCACTACTAAACTCCGCTTTAATCGCGTTTCTATTTATTAATGGTGCTGCTAAATCTCCGGCTAAGGAATACAATAATGAAGCAGGCGATTTAAACAAATAAGACGCTTTAAATGCATTATAGCCCACTCCAGCTGAAATTCCTAGGGAAGGGAAAAATTCAGCTCTTGCAACCTTTACGTCTAACTTAGCTGCAGCCAATTCTAATTCGGCTTGTTTAATGTCAGGACGGTTTTCAAGCAATTGAGCTGGAATTCCTGAGGCAATCACTTGCGGAACGATAGACAATACCGAACCTTTATCACGTGCGATCTCTTGCGGAAAACGACCTAAAAGAAAATTGAGTTTGTTTTCAGTTTCTTTAATACTCTGATTAATATCAAACTCTAAACTTTGCGATTTCAAAACCTCTGCTTGAAACTTTTGAACGGCTAACTCCGTACCTCTAGCAGCTTCTTTTTGCAATTTAACAATATCTAAAGCGCTTTTTTGCAGTGCGATATTCTGTTTTATAATCAAAAGTTGATTGTCTAAGGCTTGCAATTCATAATAAGAATTAGCTACTTCAGCCACTAAATTAGTACGGACAAAGTTTTTACCTTCGACAGTGGCTAGATAGCGGGAAACTGCCGCCTTTTTTGCGGTATGCAACTTATGCCAAATATCTACTTCCCAATTTGCATAGGCACCAATGGTAAAATCAGTTAAAGGATCAGGAAAATCTTTGCCTGGAGCGATCTCAGTTGTGGCATCACCCGCACCTTGGCTCGTATATCGTCCTACTTTTTCTACGCCTGTTCCTGCTCTTAGTCCTACAGTTGGTAACAAGGCCGCTTTTCGCATGCGGATATCATTCTTAGCAATTTCAATTTCTTGCAACGTCATCAATAACTCTTGATTATTATCTAATGCGGTACTTATCAATGTTTGCAAATTCTTATCTTTAAAGAAAGTCTTCCATTGTACATTTGCGGTATTCAAAGTGTCTGTACTAGCAAGAAACGCTTCAGGCACAACCGCTTTGGTAGAACTCTCTACTATTGACGGTGCTTTACATCCAACTATCAAGATACTGATAGCAAGTGCTATACTATTTTTCTTTGTGAACTTCATTATTATCAATTTCTTCTGTTAATGGATTTTCTTCTTCGTTTTTAACCAACTTATATTTTTCTGCTAGTCTAGCAAAAATGTAGTACAGCCCTGGAATTACAAAAACACCACAAATTGTACCTACTAGCATCCCTCCTACGGCAGCTGTTCCAATAGTTCGGTTACCTATTTTACCTGGACCCGAAGCAAAAACAAGCGGAATTAAACCAGCTATAAATGCAAATGAGGTCATTAAAATAGGGCGAAATCTTGCTTTAGCACCTTCCATGGCAGCTTCGAGAACGGATCGACCGGCCGCATGTCGCTGTATTGCAAATTCGACAATCAGTACCGCATTTTTACCTAATAAACCAATAAGCATGACCATCGCAACTTGAGCATAAATGTTGTTTTCTAAACCTGTTAATTTCAGTAGTAAGAAAGCTCCAAAAATACCAGCTGGTAGAGATAAAATTACTGATAGTGGTAATATGAAACTCTCATATTGCGCCGCCAACACTAAGTATACAAATCCAAGACAAATTAAGAACACCCAAATCGCTTGATTACCTTGTGCTACTTCATCAGCTGATATTCCTGCCCAATCGATGTCATAACCCCTTGGCAATTTTTCTGCAGCAACTTCCTGAATTACTTTAATAGCAGTTCCACTACTGTATCCCACGGCTGCAGCTCCACTAATTTCAGTAGAGGTATACATATTGTGTCGTGTGATTTCAGATAAACCATATACTTTTTCTAACTTCATAAAAGCAGAATACGGGACCATTTCATCTCTATTGTTTTTCACATATAACTTCAAGATATCCTCAGGCAAAGCGCGGTATTCCGGTGATGCTTGTACGATCACCTTATAGTTAATACCATATTTTATAAAACTAATTTCATAGTTACTTCCCACCAAAGTAGACAAGGTATTCATAGCATTTTCGATAGAAACACCCTTTTGCTGTGCCAGATCATTATCGATTTTCATCATATACTGCGGAAAACTCGCACTATAAAAACTAAATACATTGGATAACTCCTTACGCTTGTTTAGTTCTTTAACAAAATCATTATTAATCGCTTCCATCTTTTTGTAATCTCCTGAACCTGTTTTATCTAATAAACGAAGTTCAAATCCTCCTGCAGCTCCATATCCTGGTACAGCCGGTGGTTGAAAAAACTCAATGTTGGCACCTGGAATATCTTTTGATTTTTCCTCCAGTTCTGTCATGATTTCCTGCACTGTTTGCTTTCTATCGTCCCAATCCTTTAAGTTGATTAAGCAGGTTCCTGCATTCGATCCCGTACCCTCGGTCAAAATTTCATATCCTGCTAAAGAAGAAACTGATTTTACACCTTCTACACTTTCAGCAATTTTTTGTAATTTAACAGAGATATCATTTGTACGCTCCAAAGATGATCCCGGTGGCGTTTGAATAATAGCATAAAACATACCTTGATCCTCATTAGGAATAAATCCAGATGGTACGGTACTACTAATAAACCACGTTCCTGCACAAAATCCGATCAATGCGATAAACGTGATCGCTTTTCTATTTATAATTTTGCCAAGTAAATTTTGGTATTTGCCTTGAGCCAAATTAAAGGTGTTATTAAACCCATCAATAAATCTATTAATTGGTGTTTTCTTTTTAGGTACACCATGATTGTTTTTTAGCATCATAGCACAAAGTGCTGGTGTCAAAGTCAGCGCTACAATTCCAGATAAAATAATCGCAGTTGCCATTGTGATTGAAAACTGACGGTAAAATACTCCAACTGGTCCCGACATGAATGCAACTGGAATAAATACAGCAGCCATCAAAAAGGTGATTGCGATAATTGCTCCCGCGATCTCATGCATTGCTTTTTTAGTCGCTTTAAGAGGCGTGAGATGTTCCTCTTCCATCTTGGCATGCACGGCTTCAATAACTACAATTGCATCATCTACAACAACCCCAATAGCCAAAACCAATGCAAATAGCGTGATTAAGTTTAATGATATATCAAAAAATTGCATAAACAAGAAAGTACCAACTAGCGAAACCGGCACGGCAATAGCTGGAATAATAGTAGAGCGCCAGTCTCCTAAGAATAGAAACACCACCAAACCTACTAATATGAAAGCCTCAATTAGCGTATGTACTACTTTTTCGATAGACGCATCCAAGAATTTAGATACATCATAAGAAATCTCATAATCCATTCCTTTTGGAAACTTTTTCTTAATGATTTCTAACTTAGCTTTTAAGTCTGAAATCACTTGATTCGCATTACTACCAAAAGACTGTTTTAGTACGATTGCTGCTGAAGGTCTTCCGTTCAAGTTAGAATAAATATCATACATTGAACTTCCAAATTCAATATTTGCAACATCTTTTAATCGCAATATTTCACCATTCGCACTAGATCGTAAAATTATGTTTCCGTATTGTTTTTCATTGGTAAAACGTCCTGAATACTTCAATACATATTCAAATGCTTGCGATCTTTTTCCAGATGCTTCTCCTGTTTTCCCGGGTGAAGCTTCTAAACTTTGACTAGATAATGCTTCCATAACCTCATCTGTAGAGATTTTATAAGCAAGCATACGATCCGGTTTCAACCAAATACGCATGGCATATTCACGTGTTCCTAAAATATCTCCTGATCCAACACCATTCACCCTTTTTAATTCTGACAATACGTTAATATCGGCATAATTATATAAGAATTTTTGATCAGTACCTTTATCCGTACTAAAAAGGTTGACGTACATTAACATACTTGGTACTTCTCGTGTAATTTTCACACCTTCACGAATCACCAATGGCGGTAATTTATTAGTAACCGAAGCAACACGGTTTTGAACATTAATGGCTGCTTGATTGGGGTCGGTTCCCAAGTTGAACACTAATTGAATACTTGCTTCACCATCATTTCCAGCATCTGAAGTCATGTATTTCATGCCTGGAACACCATTTAAAGCTCTTTCCAGCGGAATAATAACGGACTTAATCATTAATTCTCCGTTAGATCCAGGGTAATCAACTGTAACATTCACCATTGGCGGTGAAATAGATGGGAATTGAGTAATAGGCAAATTAAGTACTGATAGGACCCCTAAAAATACTATGATGAGCGATATTACTATCGACAGTACGGGTCTTTGAATAAATTTATTAAACATTTTTATTTCTTTTTATGTGATGAATTTATTCAGCCTTCAATCTTAAATGTGAAATCACATCAGCAGCCTTTAAAACTTTGAACTTAATGATATCATTTTCTTTTACTTTTTGAACACCTTCTAGTAAAATTTTATCACCCATGGTAAGACCGCTTTCAATTACATATAAATCAGGAATTTCACCTTTGATTTTAATCTCTTGTGAGTGTACCTTATTTTTATTATCAATGACAAAAACATATTTTTTATCCTGAATCTCGTAAGTCGCTTTTTGAGGTATTACCAATGCATTTTTAAGCGGTACGGTCATTTGCACTTTTCCAGTTTCGCCGTTTTTTAATAGTTTATCAGGATTAGGAAAACGAGATCTAAAAGCAATATTACCCGTTTCACTATCAAATTCACTTTCGATTACTTCAACATTTCCCTTATATTTCAAAGCTACTCCATTGGCTAAAAGCAAACCTACTTTGTTATCAGCACGATTTTTAATATCAGTTTCATAGTTCAAATACTCAGGCTCAGATACATTGAAGTACGCAAACATTTGACTATTATCAGATAAGCTTGTAAGCAACTCACCTTCATCAATCAGACTCCCTAATTTTTTAGGTATTCTATCGATAGTTCCTGAAAAAGGGGCTTTGATATTCGTTGCAGACAAATGAAAATTAGCAACCGCTAATTCTGCTTTGGCTTGTTCTAGTCTTGCTTTGGCGACAGCCAATTCATTTTTAGAAACTACATTTTTGTCTGATAATACTTTTGTATTCATCATCTCGATCTCAGATGCCTTTACTTCTGCAATGGCCTTTTGATACTCGGCTTCGTACATGGTTGGTAATATTTTAAACAAAAGTTGTCCTTGTTTAACAAATTGACCTTCATCAACATAAATTTTTTGTAAAAATCCTTTTTCGAGTGCTCTAATTTCAATGTTTTTGACCGATCTAATTTGCGAAACATATTCTTTAGTGAAAGAGGTATCAATGGTCACGGGATTTGTGGCTGTGTATATTTCTTCTGCCTCTTTTTCTTCTACTTTTGAGTTACAACTCACTACGCTTAATAGGACTATTAGTCCAGATAAAATGGAAATTCTCTTCATGATTACTATGAATTGAGTGGTGGAATGCTTAAATTAAATTGTTCTTTGGGATAAATTTGGAAATACAATAGACGGAACGATTTATTAATCGTCCTTACAAGCCAATTTTAGACTGATAAAAAATGGTGAAGAAAAAAATCTATTGTATGGGTGTCAATCAAATACGAAGTACTTGCTGCGAAATGTAAATAGGTTGGGAATAACCGTAAAATGGCTGTTCGTTTTTTAAACCTTTAGCACTGTCCTTGATAATTACTATGACAGGAAGTGATGGGAAATTTTTCTTAGTTGAACTAAGTTTTAAAGAAAAAAAAGAATTAGAAACATCATCATTATTGAAAATTTCTTCAACAATTAGATATTCGCTTTCTACGGTAATGCTAGCATGTAAACTAGATTTACCTAAAAAATCAGTCTCCACCTTATTCGCAAGAGGCGATTGCTCCACAGAAAACCTTTCTAAAGTAGTTTTCTTGTGTGCATCTTGTCCATTCCCAAACGAGAAGAATGAAGCGAATAATAATATGATTAGATAGACTCTCATTTAGACATCAAATGTAGTTAAAGATTAAAAACTAAATCAAATTTTATGATTTTGTTAAGTAAAATTCAACGAAATCGATTGATTCATGCTGATTCTTCAAAAGACCACTATTCTAAATAACTATAATTCAGGTAGTTGCATTTTAACAGTTTTAATTGATTCCTCATTTAAAAAACTAAAATGACCCATATTTGGCTTAATTACGTTAAAAAGCTATCAATAACTGGATTAAATTCCATAATAAACTTAAAAATAGCAAATAATGGTATACTCAATCAATAGTTCTAACAAATACTACCTATATAACAAAGTCCAAGACAACCAAATTTTATTAGTCTTCTTAAAATAGATGTAGTACGTTTGTGGGTATTGTTCGTCCTCCATTTTAAAAATTTAATTTAGACCATACAAACTATGTATGCTTACAACCTTAATCAGGAATTTAGCGATTCAGTCTATCGATTGGAAGAAATTAATTTCAAAGAATTTGAGTCGTGTACTTTTACGAACTGTGATTTTTCAGGTTGTAATTTTATTGCAGTCACCTTTGTAGACTGTACCTTTTTTAATTGCAATTTTAACGGCGCTAACATTAACCATGTTGCATTTAGAACGGTATATTTCAATTCATGCCAAATCAAAGATGTGAATTTTGCCATGTGTGACAAACTGATATTTGAAATTCATTTTAAAAAATCAGTATTGGATTTTTCAAAATTTTATAGTTTGAAATTAAAAAGCACCTCATTCATAGAATCTAGCTTAGTAGCGGTTGACTTCATGGCAGCAGACTTAACTAACGCTCAGTTTATTAATTGTGATCTATATCGAGCCGAATTTGACCGAGCAAACGCTTCCAAAGCTGATTTTAGAACTAGCATAAACTTCAGTATTGATCCCTCAAGAACTAAAATTAACAAAGCACTTTTTGCGAAAGCAGGTTTGAAAGGTTTGTTAACTAAACACGATATAATAGTACAATAATGGTACGTATAACCTTACTGAAAAGGAAATTAAGAACTCCTAATTGTTATTAAAAGTCAAATATAAATAGCTGCACTAAAAAAACAATCTGGTAAACCTTAATTATAAATTATTCGCTATAGCCGAAAGTTGCTATAATTGCTATTTATTCAATTAAAAGAAGAGACAATTTCATAACATAGTCTTCCATAAGATACCCATGATCCAAGTGAATATCCTCTTGAGCAATTATTTTGAATCCTATTTTTTGATAAAAAGAGAGCGCTTTATTAAAACGATTTACATTTAATGATAGTGCGGTCATTTTATTGGCGATTGCTAACGTACTGATGTGATCAATAAGTTGCTTGCCATAGCCTTTTCCTTGTGTCTCTGGCAGAAGATATATTTTATGAATTCTAGTGGTTAATTCCGCTTTATAGTTGTGTTCATAAGAGGCAAAACCAATTGATGTCGCACCATCGACCGCTAGTAAAAAGCGATGTCCTTTGTTTAGTATAGCATCATGTAAAGAAGCTTCTGAATAAAAAGAGTCTAACATATAAGCTAGTTGCTTTTCAGACAGAATTGCGCCATAGGTCACAAGCCAAATTTTGTAAGCCAAATCTTTTATGGTGGAAATATCTTCTAAACCAGCTTCTATTATGTTCATATAATCCAACTAATAAATCGTTTTTATGACTCCTTCACAAAATCCAACAAGGAATTACTTTGAAGTAAAAAAACTCAAACAATTAAAATTGAACCGATTTTTTAGGGATAAAAATGGTGAATTCCGTTCCAACATTAGGCTCTGACTCCACTTTAATATAGCCACCATGATTATCTACGATTCTTTTACAAATTGCTAATCCTAGACCTGTACCCGAATATTTAGGATCTTTTTCTAAACGTTGAAATAAAATAAAAATTTTATCAGCATATTCTTGTTTAAACCCTATTCCATTATCTTTCAAGACAATCTTGTGGTATTCTTCATCTAATATTAATTTATCACCACAAAAAACGTTCTCAAAGATATCTTCAGTATAAATGTTTATTAATGGAGCAACATCATCCTTACTGTATTTTAGAGAATTTGAAATTAAATTAATAAATAATTGATCCAACTGAAACGAAATCGCTTTCATTCTAGGCAAGGTGCCCAATTCGATCGTAGCGTTTTTATCTTCAATATCAGATGAAAGTTCATCAATAGCTCTATGAATGGTTTCTCGTAAATCAATATCTACATACACTTTGTCACCTTTGATTGTTCGGGAGTAGTTAACGAGATCAATCAAGAGCGTTTGCATTTTGTTTGCTGATAGTCGAATTTTAGCAAAATAAGTTTTTGTAACATCTGAAACAGCATCTATTTCGCTTCCTTCAATTCGCGAAATAAACATTTGGATTTTATGCAATGGCTCTTGCAAATCATGACTTACAATATTATTAAAAGATTCTAATTCATCGTTAATACTTTTTAACTCAATATTACTTTCTTCTAATTCTAACGTTTTCTTATAGCCTTCAGTCATGTCGTACAGCACGCCCGTTTTTACTATTTGGTCACTACTGTTTTTAGTAAAACTTCCTACCGATTTAATGTACTTTGTTTGTCCATCTGCCAAGATAAAACGAAACATAATACTCGTGGTTTCCTCAGTCAAAAATGAACCGTTATGTCTTTCGATAACATACTCTAAATCATCAGGATGTATGAATTTAATAATACTGCTTAATTTGGGTTCAAAAGCTCCTGGTTCTTCTCCTAAAAGTCTATAAAAATTATCTGAGAAAGTATAAACACCTGTTTGGCCGTTGACCTTCCAATGTCCAAAACCGGCTATTTTTTCAGCATTATTAAAGGAAAGATTCAAGAATTTTAATTCATCATTGGCCTTTTTGAGTTCAACGATATCCACATTCATTTTGTTAAAGGAGAGCAGCAATATTAGCAGGGAAAGAATCACTAATAAAAAAGCACTAATGATGGAGTCTTCTAATTCAAATTGGTGTTTAACATTATGAAACTTGATTTTATCTCCTTCGTTGTTAATTGTTTTATGGACAAATTTCTTCATCAAATCCGTAAAACTATTACTTTCTTGCAACTTGGCATGAAATTTTTCTTGGTCAAAATTCTTGCTTTTAGAAAGCAATAAAGTCTCTCTAAACAATTCAAATCGGCGATCTAATAAACGATTAAGCTCCTTAAGATCTCTTAATCGCGCTGGATTATCAGCAACTAATTTATTAATTCTTTTAATATTTTGCTCGATTTCTCCTTTGTCCAAGAATCTGTTATCAAGATAAGCCTCATCCTTAGTAATTATGTATCCTCTCAAATTGTTCTCGTACATACTAATAACAGAAAGCACTTTCTCAAGTTCTAACTGTGTTTCTGTAGAAGTAGCGATTAGACTGACCGAAGCATCTAACGCTTTCATTTGCGTATAAAAAACAGAAGCAATATAGCCAACTACTAAAATAGCTATACCGAGAGCAATCTTAAATATTTGCGTATTTTTATATAGTTTAAGTAATTTCATGCTCCTCTTTTTATCTAGATACTAAAGAAAAAAGTTTCCTTATTTAAACCTGAAGAGTGAAATTGCCAGTTTATATTTAATACTTCTTTGATCACTTTTTTCAATTTGGTAAAATCATTTGGTTTTTTGATATATATATTAGCTCCTTCAATAAAAGTTTCTTCTATATCTTTTTCTGAAGACGAGGTTGAGTAAATAGCAACAGATACATCTTTAAACCTGCTATTTGCTCTAATCAACTTTAGACATTCAAAGCCGGACATGTAGGGCATATTTAAATCTAAAAACAATATGTGAGGCACGACAATATCTGGATCAGATAGATAGTCCATCAAATCTTGTCCATCATTAAATAAGGTTAACTTATTATTCATTTTTAGTTCTGCCATTGCCTCACTAAAAAAAGTGCGGTCATCTTCGTCGTCATCAGCAATCAAAATGTGCATTAAGTCCTTATTTGAAATCATATAGCGTATTTTATTATTATTTTAATTTTTATTTTTGGCTTGCAACTAGAACCTTTCTAATTGGATAACCCTCTTCGTTTGTCCACAATTCTTTTAAAAGCGGAGGGTGTTAAACCAGTAACTTTTTTAAATTGGCTTGATAAATAAGCTACACTACTGTAATTTAATTTATAGGAAACCTCAGTTAATGTCAATTGTTCCTCGATAATTAATTTCTTAGCTCTTTCTATCTTTTGAATAATAATAAAGTTCTCAATTGATGAATACGTATGTTCACTAAAAATATTAGTGATATAGCCGTAACTAAAATTCAATTTATCAGATAAATACTGCGATATAGTTACTGATGGTAGTTTATCATTTTCGTAAATCATCTCTACAATCGTGTCTTTAATTTTTTGAATTAATTGACTCTTCTCATTATTTACAATAAAAATAGAATATCTATTAAGGGAAGCTTGCAACTCGGCAAATGCATCCTTAGATACGCTGTCACTTATTTCTAATTCGCCCAGTTCTAACATCTGGTACTTAATGTTCAATCTTTCTAATTGCTCTTGCAAAATCACTCTACAAGCCGCAATTCCGTCATATTTTATATAGAGTTTCATTTAAAAAATTTACAATTGTTTAGTGTTTGAAGGCATAAATATAATTCAAATTTTACAAAAATGATTATATAGGCCGTACCTGAGAGCAATTTTATCAAAATATATAAGATTAAACACGCTATAATACTGATGTTAAGTAATGCTCCAAGTTTTAACAAAAATCACTTTACAACCTATTTACCCATGTATAGAATCACTTTTTCCGTAATTTTCAATAATTGAAGCTTCAAAATCAATCCATTCTCTCCATCTTTGCTCTACATCAATCCCTACACCATATTTTCTAGCATAAGTTATAAATGTGGTGTAATGTCCCGCTTCGCTTTCCATCAATTCTCTGTAAAAAATAGCTAGTTCTTCATCCTGAATGTTCTCTGACAAAACTTTAAATCGTTCACAACTTCTCGCTTCGACCATAGCCGAAAACAATAATCGTTCCACAAGACTCGAAACCCTACTTCCAGTAGCACTTTTTTTCATGTAGAGATACAATTCATTCACATAATCATCCTTACGCTCACGTCCTAATTTCAGTCCGCGCTTAATAATTATGTTGTGTACTTGTTCAAAATGGTCAATTTCTTCTTTGGCCAAAGCCAATAAATCTTTCACTAAGTCCTGATGCTCCGAGTTGTTGGTTATAATCGTGATTGCATTTGTAGCGGCCTTTTGTTCGCACCAAGCATGATCAGTTAAGATCTCCTCAATATTTTTCTCCACAATATTAACCCATCTCGGGTCGGTAGGTAGTTGTAATCGTAATACACCCATTTTTTTAGTCTTAAAGTTTAAATGTTAGAAAGCCAAAAAAGAAAAAATCGAAGATCGAAATAAAATAGCGATTTAAATCCCTATTTTAGACTTTCGACCTTCGACCTTTGTACTTTATGACTTCTTATTAGAAAACGAAAATCGCTCTTTCGCTCATCATATCGTTAACTTCATCTGCAACAGCTTCAATTACTGCTTCATCAGTAGGATTAACTAATACTCTATCAATCAATTCCACGATAGTTTCCATGTCCTCTTCCACTAGTCCACGAGTTGTAATCGCAGCCGTTCCTACACGAATCCCTGATGTTACAAATGGTGATTTGTCATCAAATGGAACCATATTTTTGTTTACCGTAATCTCCGCTTTTACTAAGGCATTTTCAGCTTCTTTACCTGAGATTCCTTTATTTCTTAAATCGATTAACATCATGTGGTTATCAGTACCTCCTGATATTAAATCATAACCTCTACTTACAAATGCTGCAGCCATTGCCTTCGCATTTTTTTGTACTTGCATTGCATAAGTAAAGAATTCATCCTGTAATGCCTCTCCAAAAGCTACTGCCTTAGCTGCAATGATGTGCATTAATGGTCCACCTTGATTTCCAGGAAAAACCGCTAAGTCCAATAAAGCTGACATCATACGGATTTCACCTTTAGGATTCGTCAATCCCATTGGGTTTTCAAAATCATTCCCCATTAAAATCAAACCTCCTCTTGGTCCACGCAATGTTTTGTGTGTAGTAGTTGTAACAATATGGCAATGCGGAATTGGATCATTCAATAACCCTTTAGCAATTAATCCTGAAGGATGAGAAATATCAGCAAGTAACAAAGCGCCAACACTGTCAGCGATTGCTCTAAAACGCTCAAAATCCATATCACGAGAATAAGCTGACGCTCCAGCAATAATCATTTTTGGTTGCTCCTTAGTAGCTATTTCTTGTATTTTGTCATAATTTAAAAGTCCTGTTTCTTTTTCTACACCGTAAAAAACTGGATCGTACAAACGACCTGAAAAATTAACAGGTGAACCATGTGTTAGGTGACCACCATGCGATAAATCAAATCCTAAAATTTTATCTCCAGGTTTCAAACAAGCATGAAAAACAGAAGCATTAGCTTGTGAGCCAGAGTGCGGCTGAACATTAGCATAGGTAGCACCAAATAATTCTTTGGCTCTATCGATAGCAATTTGCTCAACTATGTCGACTACTTCACAACCTCCATAATATCTTTTCCCTGGATAACCTTCAGCGTACTTATTAGTTAATACTGATCCAGCTGCTTCCATTACTTCATCACTCACAAAGTTCTCAGAGGCAATAAGTTCTAATCCGTTTATTTGTCTATCTTGTTCGTCTAGAATAAGATCAAAAATTTGTTCGTCGCGTTGCATTTTGTTGTTTTTAGTTAATTTGAAGCAAAAATACAAAAAAACGTTTGTGAAACTGTTAGATTATGATATATTTGACTTATAATTTTCAACAAAACAATTAACACTATATGCCTATATCAGCCAACGATACTAAACGAAAATCATGGTTAGAAGTTGCTCCAAAAAGTGACTTCCCCATTCAAAACATTCCCTTTGGAGTTTTCCTAACCAAAGAAAATGTAGTTACTGTAGGAACAAGAATTGGTGATTCTGCAATCGATTTGGGTGCCTTGCAGCAACTAAACTATTTTGAAGGTATCGAACTTACTGATGATATATTCATGCAAGATACTTTGAATGATTTTATCTCTGACGGAAAAAAAACATGGCGATTAGTTCGAAATAGAATCGCTGAAATCTTTGATGAAAATAATCCTAAGCTTAGAGATAATGCTAAGGATAGAGATATCGTTATTTTTAAGATGGAAGAAGTAGAGATGCAATTACCGGTATTAATAGGTGATTACACTGATTTTTATTCTAGTAAAGAACATGCAACCAATGTAGGTAAAATGTTTCGTGATCCCGAAAATGCCTTACTTCCTAACTGGTTACACATCCCCGTAGGATACCACGGTCGTAGTTCGACAATCGTACCTTCAGGAATTCCAGTACACCGCCCAATGGGGCAAACCTTACCTAATGGTGAATCAAGTCCTGTATTTGGATCTTCTCGTTTAATTGATTTTGAACTTGAAACTGCCTTTATTACTACAGATGCTAACATTATGGGAGAAACCATCCCAATCAATGAAGCTGAGGATTATATTTTTGGAATGGTATTATTGAATGACTGGAGTGCTCGTGATATTCAAAAGTGGGAGTATGTACCATTAGGTCCATTCCTTGCTAAAAATTTCGCCTCTTCAATATCTCCTTGGATTGTAACCATGGATGCCTTAGAACCTTTTAGAGTTTCAAGCCCTAAGCAAGACCCAAGTCCGCTTCCTTATTTGCAACAGAAAGGAAAACACTCCTTTGATATACATCTAGAAGTAGCAATTCAGCCCGAAAACGCAACGCCTACCGTAGTAAGCAAATCAAATTTCAAACATATGTATTGGACCATGAGCCAGCAGTTAACGCACCACACCTCTAACGGCTGTCGTGTAAACTCAGGTGATATGATGGGATCAGGAACCATTTCAGGTCCTACTCCAGGAAGTTTTGGTTCGATGTTAGAATTAACTTGGGGTGGTAAAAACCCAATTAAACTTGATGATGGCTCGGAACGAAAATTCATCAATGATAACGACACGGTGATCATGAAAGGTTTTTGTGAAAACACGCAAGTCCGCATCGGTTTTGGAGAAGTTTCCAGCAAGTTGCTTCCTCCCTTTGTTAGAAACAAAGTACATTAAAAATAAAAAGGCCCATTTCATTTGAAATGGGCCTTTTACTTTATAAAAGAGATAATTATTTATTTCCTTTCTCAAAATCAGCAACAAACTGTGCTAATCCAATATCCGTCAATGGGTGTTTTAACAAACCATAAATTGCAGATAATGGACCTGTCATTACATCCGCTCCAATTTTTGCACAGTTAACAATATGCATGGTATGACGCACTGATGCCGCAAGAATTTGAGTTTCGTACCCAAAATTATCATAGATTTCTCTGATTTCTTCAATCAATGCTAATCCGTCAGTCGAAATATCGTCTAAACGACCAATAAAAGGAGAAACATAAGTAGCACCCGCTTTAGCAGCTAATAAAGCTTGACCAGCTGAGAAAACTAACGTTACGTTGGTCTTAATTCCTCTGTCAGAGAAATATTTCGCAGCCATAACCCCTTCCTTAGTCATTGGCAACTTTACAACAATTTGCTCATGTAATTCAGCCAATTCTTCACCTTCCTTAATCATACCGTCATAATCCAGTGCATTAACCTCTGCACTTACATCTCCTTCAACAAGATTACAAATATCCACGTAGTGTTTCAAGATATTATTCTTTCCAGTGATACCTTCTTTAGCCATCAACGATGGATTAGTAGTTACCCCGTCTAAAACTCCTAAAGCTTGCGCCTCCTTAATCTGCGCTAAATTAGCTGTGTCAATAAAAAACTTCATAATATTATTTTTGTTTAATTGTGTGTTTTTGTTTTTTGGGCGTGACCCTTCAGTGCGCTTTGTCGTTCCTCCAAGCCACTTCGGGTCGGGCTATTCGTTACAAGTCCTCCCATCGTTCCGCTATTGCTACACGATGCTGTGGGCTTTTCACTACTATCCCTCACGCAAATCAGTTGTAAAATTACAACTTATAATGCTTCATCAATATTTTTTCATACATTTTATCAGGCAATATCCTCTTTAAAACAATCGAGAATTTCTGCATAAAAGCACCTACTCTATAATGTATTTTAGGACTTTTAGTTTCAATGATTCTATAAACCGCTTCAGCCATTTCATTTGGATTACTCCCACCGTCAACATGCTCATCCATCGTTCGTAATGACTCCCCATAAGAAGCCTCGTATGCGGAACCCTTAACTACTGGTGCATGATAGCGACCAGATGCAATATTAGTAGCAAAATCTCCAGGCGCAATATTAGTAATAGCAATCCCAAAGGACTTTACCTCCATACGCAAAGATTCTGTAATTAATTCAAGTGCCCCTTTTGATGCCGAATAAAGAGAACGAAAAGGCAACCCCATATAACCCGCAATTGAGGTAATATTAATAATTAAACCCGTTTGCTGCTCCCGCATTTGAGGCAGTACCGCCTTCATCACTTCAATAGGTCCAAAAAAATTAGTATCAAAATGATTCTTCATTTCAGTAGTAGGAATCTCCTCTAATGGTCCGGCTATACCTACACCGGCGTTGTTAACAACAACATCTAAACGACCCGATATTGCAATCACTTTGGCTACAGCCTGCGCAATTGACTCAGGATCTCTAACATCTAAAGCTACCAAAGGAAAAATGGAGTTCAAAATACGATCTGGGTTTCTACTAGTACCGTAGACAACAAATCCTTTCTGATGCAGAAATTCACCAATCGATTTTCCGATACCGGAAGAACCACCAGTGATCAAAATTACTTTCTTATTCGAACTCATAATTAGTTATGGTATTTACCGAGCACCAAAAATAAAAAAATCCTCCCGAAGGAAGACTACTTTTGTATTTAATTTATAAACTTTGCTTTTAATGTAAAAAAAAATCTGATTCACATTAGTGATCAGATTAAAAAAAAATGGCAAGCGACCTACATCGCACCGCTCAACCACGTACCCTTGCTATGTTCCCATCCTGGGGGAGTCTGCAGGAGCTGGTCGTGTAGGACTTGCCGGTGCAAATATACAATCTTTTTATATTTTTGCAAGCCCTTTGTGCTCTAAAAATAACATTGTATATTGGGGTATTCAAAATTAAAACAATGAAAAATTATAACTTGCTATCTATCATTTTATTAGCCTTAACTCTTTCTAATTGTGGTGACACAAAAAAAGGTGAAAATACTTTATTTACTTTCGATAATGCAATCGTAAAGACTCAATACGAACCACAAGACCAACTGGATTTAGCCATTACTAATGAAAAGGCGAAAGCTATTGATAGTGTTATCTACTACGTAAATGATAAAAAAATAGGAAGCAGCAAAGGGCTAGAACGATTAACTTACTCCTTAGAAAAGCAAAAATTAGGTTATCAATACCTGAAAGCACTTGTTTATTTTGATGGAGATAGCTCAGAAGCCACATTTAGAATCGAACTTGTGTCTAATATCACTCCCAAATTACTAAAATATAAAATCATTAATACCTATCCTCATGATACCAAATCATTTACTGAAGGTTTAGAATTTTATAAAGACACCTTATACGAAAGCACAGGGCAAAAAGGAACCTCCTATTTAAGAAAATACGATTACAAAACTGGAAAAATATACAAGCAAGTTGATTTAGATGCCAAATATTTTGGAGAAGGAATCACTTTCTTAAAAAATAAATTATACCAGCTCACTTGGGAAGAAAAAACAGGTTTTATTTACAATGCAAACACTTTAAAGCTTGAAAAAAGCTTCGCTTACACCAAAGATATCGAAGGATGGGGAATGACAAATGACGGGAAAAATATTTACCAATCAGATGGAACAGAGAAAATTTGGACTACCAATCCCGATAATCAAGAAATGGTAGACTATATCAATGTTTATTCTGGTAAAACCAAAATTAAAGCAATCAATGAGCTGGAATATATAAATGGTAAGTTTTATGCTAACGTTTTCCAGAAAGACGCCATAGCAGTAGTCAATCCCTCTACTGGAGCTGTCGAAGGAATTCTAGATATGTCAGGACTACGTAAACTAATATCAGTTACCTCTGAAGATGTTTTAAACGGAATTGCCTACAACCCGAAAACCAAAACTATTTTTGTCACCGGTAAAAACTGGGACAAAATGTTTGAGATAATTGTATTGGAATAATGACAACCCTAATTATAAATATTAAGGAATTACTTCAAGTCCGTGACGCTTTTATTGAAAAAGTTTCTGGACACGATATGGCAATACTGCCCACTATAAAAAATGCTTACTTATTAATTAAAGATGATTTAATAGCGGACTTTGGCCCCATGAGTCAAGTCCCAACTGTAATTGCGGATAACTTAATCGATGCATCAGGGAAAACCATACTACCAACTTGGTGTGATAGTCACACACATATTGTATATGCAGGAAACCGATCGCAAGAATTTGTAGATCGCATCAATGGGTTAACCTATGAAGAAATTGCTGAGCGTGGTGGCGGAATTTTAAATTCTGCTCAAACACTCAATGAAACAAGCGAAGACGAGATTTACGAGCAATCTAAGACAAGACTAGAAGAAGTTATACAATTAGGAACTGGCGCAGTGGAGATTAAGTCAGGTTATGGCTTAAGTCTTGATGGCGAGCTAAAAATACTTCGTGTAATCAAAAAATTAGCTACTAATTATCCAGTAGCAATTAAAGCTACTTTTCTGGGTGCGCATGCTTTTCCCGCAACTTACAAAGAGAACCACCAAGGCTATATTGACTTAATTATAAATGAAATTTTACCACAAATTCATATAAATCAGCTCGCTGAATATATCGATGTGTTTTGTGAAACAGGTTATTTTAGTATTCCTGAGACCGAACAACTTATTAAAGCTGGAGCAGCATATGGCTTAAAGCCAAAAATTCATGTCAATCAATTCAATTCTATTGGCGGTGTCCAAGTAGCAGTTAAAAACAACGCTTTATCAGTAGATCATCTTGAAATAATGCTAAAGGATGATATAGAAGTCTTAAAGAACAGTACAACTATGCCGGTTGCCCTACCAACTTGCTCCTATTTCTTAGGCATACCCTATACGCCAGCACGTGAAATAATTGATGCTGGATTACCACTAGCATTAGCTTCTGATTTTAATCCTGGCTCCACACCATCCGGAAATATGAATTTTGTTGTTGCCACTGCTTGCATCAAAATGAAAATGACTCCTGAAGAAGCGATCAATGCTGCGACCATCAACGGCGCCTATGCTATGGGATTATCACATTCTCATGGCAGTATAACTATTGGAAAAAAAGCAAGCCTAATCCTTACTAAAAAAATTCCGTCCTTCTACCAACTGCCGTACGCTTTTGGTAGTAATTTGATAGATACTGTCTTTATAGATGGAAAAATAATTACATAAAAAAAGAGGAACTAGTAGTTCCTCTTTTTTATTTGAATTAAGAATATGCTTTTATCTTAATGAAAAACTTGTTTTTGAAACTAGTTGCCCTTTATCAAAAATGTTTACGAAATACGTTCCAGGTGCAAAATCTTTACCCGGTAAATTCTCGGTAATGTTCACTGTTTTATTCTCGTAATTTACATTAGTCATAAAACTATATGTAAGTGAGTTATCTCCAAAATTTTCGGTTTTTTTGTTACCTAAAACATTATTCTTACTATCAATTACTTGCACATAATACGTTTTACTTCCTGATTGTGCAACTTGATTTTCAGCGATTGTAAAACTAATTTTAAGCATGTCTGCTCTACTAGCTTTGTCTGTAGAGATTTCTTTACCTGAGCTTCTTACTTTAAAAGCAGAACCTTTAGTGTTTAAAACAGTAAGCTTGGCTGCTTTTTCAACTACCTTAGATAATTCCTCATTTTGACCTACAAGCGTCTCATTGTATTTTTTAGATTCTCCTAAAACTACAACAGTACTATCGCGTTGTGTTTTTAAAGTAACATTTGCTTTTTTCAATCCTTCATTTTCTTGCATTAAGACTTTCATATTACTTTGCAAGGTGGCGAACTGCGTTCTATATTTCTGTAAAGATGCTACATCACCTTTTGATTTTTGCAAATCAGCCATTAAAACGACAACTTTATCTCTTTCTTTAATCAATTCGTCAGACATGGACGTGTTTTCAGAGATTGCTGCATCATAAGTAGCTTTCAACTGCTCTAAATCCTTCATAACAGTTTCTTTCTCAGTTTCTGTAGTTTTTAATTCTGTTTGCACTACCTCAGCATCAGACGACATTTTAAAAATGTACACTAAACTACCTACTAATAATACAGCTAAAACCGCGATTACCGCTTTTAAACTTGAACTACTTTTTTGATTTTCCATTTTTTAATATTTTTTTTTCAAATTTAACAATATATATTTAAGTTATAACGATTGTTATTGCAATTATATTATTTTTGGGAAAAATATTTTTTTCATGGAAAAATTACTGCCATTTACGAAGCACGACCTCGCAAAAATTACTAATCATAGAAGTGGTGAAATTAAATTTGGCGAAAAAATGCATACCGTACCTAAAGATGCTGACGCGATCACATTTTTAAGCACTTGTGAAGCACAGTATGTAATAATAGGAATTCCAGAAGACATAGGAATCAGGGCGAACTATGGTAGACCTGGCGCTGCTTCAGCCTGGGAAAGCGCTATCCGAAGTGTTGCCAATATCCAGCACAATCGTTTTTGTAAAGGAAGTAATCTAGTTGTTTTAGGACAAGTTAATGTTTCGGAGGAAATGAAAGAGGTCGAGCATCTTGACTTTAATTCTATAGACGATCGTTCGAAACTAAGTAAACTCGTAGAAAAAATAGATAAAGATGTTTCACATATCATTTGTAGCATCATACAATTAGGAAAAACTCCTATAATTATTGGAGGTGGTCACAATAACGCATACGGTAACATTAAAGGAACTGCACTTGCTAAGGGAAAACCAATTAATGCCATCAATTTTGATGCACACTCTGATTTCCGAATTTTAGAAGGTAGACACAGTGGTAACGGATTCTCCTATGCGTATGAAGAAGGATTTCTGAAGAAATATTTTGTTTTTGGCTTACATGAAAACTATACCTCAAAAAGTGTGTTAGATATCATCAAAAAAACAGAAAACCGCGTACGTTACATAACCTATGATAGTCTTAAAATTCGCAAAGAAAAAGATTTTAATTTAGAGATGTTTAACGCATTTGAATTTATAAAAAACGATTATTTTGGAATTGAAATTGATCTAGATGCCATACCAAATATAGCTAGTAGTGCCATGACCATTAGCGGATTTTCGGTAGAGGAACTGCGACAGTTTATTTCTTTCTTTGGTAAACATTCTAATGCAGCGTATTTACACATTTGCGAAGGCGCTCCGGATTTAGGTGAAGAAAAAAACAACCATTTGATTGGTAAATTAATTGGCTACTTGATTACTGATTTCGTGAAAGCAAATACGGTAGATCTGTAAGACAATGCGTCCTGTAAAACGGTCAAGTTCGCAACCTTAAATAATAATACTATCTTTGCACAACTATCATTGTACTTCCTACATGATATTTAATTTCAAAAATATGTTATTCGAAGATTTATCACTTTCTAAAAGTATTCAAAAAGCCGTTTACGAACAAGGCTATATTAATCCTACTCCAATTCAAGAAAAATCCATTCCTTCTATTCTAGCTGGAAATGATTTAATTGGGTGCGCACAAACAGGTACAGGAAAAACCGCTGCATTTGCAATTCCAATTATTCATCAATTACACCGAATTGTAGGATCCTCTAAAAAAGCGAAAGTAATCCGTTCCTTAGTGGTTACACCTACAAGAGAATTAGCCGTACAGATAGGTCAAAGTTTTGATACGTATGCAAAATATACTAATCTAACACAACTAACCATTTTTGGAGGCGTTTCACAAAACCCACAAGTGGATACACTGAAGGCTGGAATAGATATCTTGATCGCTACGCCAGGACGATTATTAGATTTACATAAACAAGGATTTATTGATTTAGACCACTTGCATACGTTAGTACTCGATGAAGCGGACCAAATGCTTGACATGGGGTTTGTTAACGATGTGAAGAAAATTGTAAAGCTAACACCTAAAAACAGACAAACATTGTTTTTCTCTGCAACTATGCCGATGGCAATACGTGAATTAGCTGAAATGTTTTTAACAAATCCGGAGACGGTTACGGTTTCTCCGGTATCATCTACTGCTGAAAACGTGGAGCAACGTGTTTATTTTGTTGAAAAAACAGAAAAAAGAAATCTACTATATAATTTAATCACCAATGAGAATTTGACCGATGTATTGGTTTTTTCAAGAACCAAACACGGTGCTGATAATGTGGTTAAGGCATTACGAAAACGAAACATCCCAGCGGAAGCAATTCATGGAGATAAATCACAAAACGCCAGACAGCGTGTACTTGATGCATTTAAAAACAAAGAAATAGGAGTTCTTGTAGCTACTGATATTGCTGCTCGTGGTATTGACATAGACCAACTACCCTATGTAATCAACTTTGATTTACCCAACATTCCCGAAACATATGTTCACCGCATTGGTAGAACAGGTCGCGCAGGAAATGGCGGAGTAGCAATCTCTTTTTGCTCTAAGGACGAACATGGATACTGGAAGGATATTCAAAAATTAATCAAGGTAGACGTTAAAACGGTAACCGATCATCCTTACCCTTGGCATGCAGGAAGCCCTTCTTCAAACGATGGTGAGAAGCCTAAAAACTCTAATCGCAGTGGAGGAGCACATAAATCAAGGAAATCGAGCGCTTCAAAGCAAAATAAAAAACGTTGGTATTAACCTGATGGTTACAATTTAATAAAAAAAAAGCCTCTTTTGCAATGCAAAAGAGGCTTTTTTAGTTGAATTAAGTTTACACTATAGCAACAAAACTTATCGTTTATAGATTAGTTTTGTTGCTTAGAGTATGTATTATTTTTGAATCTTAGCTTGTACTGCTTTCTTTTGAGCTGTCATTTCTAAAGCACTGTAAACGTTGATCAACGTACTACTTACCGCTTCGTTTTTAGCGTCAACTTCGAAAGCTTTTTCTAAATAGGGAATAACACTTCTAAAAACAGCTTCTCTTTGTTTCTTTAAAACATCATAACGCTTCATGTCTTTATCAGAAGAACCTAACTTGTTCATTTCATCAATGATTGGCTTTTCATTCTCTAATTTTAAAGCTGCTAAATTGATGTAAGCATTTACATATTTAGGATTTATTTCCATTGCTCTTAAATAATACTTCTCTGCATTAACCGCATCTTTCGCATTACCGCTAATTACGCCTAAGTTAAAAACTAGATCTGCATCGTTTGGATTTTTTTCCAATACCTGAGTAATTAGCTCTTTATACTTATCAAAATCTTTAGTTTCTAAGTATAAATTAGCTTCAGTAAGTATTAAAGAAGTATCATCTGGGTTAGCAATTCTTGCTTCTGCAATTGCTTTTTTAGCTTCCTCAGTTTTCCCATTTTGAACTAAAATCAAAGAAATATTTTTAAAGATCTCTCCTCTTTTTGAAGGAATTACTTCAACTGTTGGTTTTTCATGCGTTCCTAATTTAACCATTCTATCTCTGTCAGCCAAAGTCTTAAAAGGTTCCTCAGTTCCACTCGCTTTATTAGTAGCCATGTAAACAGTTGCTTTACCAGAGAAATTCAAGTTTTTTAGCTCGTAATAAGCAGCTAAAGCCTTATCGTACTCATTAGCATTCACATATGTTGAAGCTGCATAATAAAGATTAAGAGTATCTTTTTTATCTAATAAGTAAGCATCATATAATTTCTTTGCTCCAATTGCATTTCGGTCAGCTTTTGAATCTGCAATAGCACTATTAATCAATAAATACTTAATTTCAGTTATCGAAGCCGCCGCCTGAGTAGAATACTTTGGTTTACCTGAAGCTTTTTCAGCCTCAATTAAATTTTGGTAAGCAGCCGCAGCCACTCCTAAGTTGGTATCAACATCAACTTTTTTGTTCGCTAAATCTAAATAGGTATTTCCTTTTACAAAGAAAAACTGTGCTTTATCAGCATCATTAGCTGCAGCTACTAAAGATTCTGCACCTGCTAAAATCGTTGCTGCCTCTTTACTCTCTCCTTTTTTTAATGCTTTTTCAGCTGCTTTTGTTTCATCTTTTTGAGCAAAAGTGGTTACTGAAATCAGTAATGCTGACGCAAGTAGTACATATTTACTTTTCATATTGTTCAATTTTGTTTCTATTATTTACTATTTTCTTTTTCTAATTATTTTTATTCTTCGTCTTCGTCTTCTTCGTCTTCCGCGGTTTCGTCTTCTTCAATTTCAGAATCATCTTCGTCGTCATCATCCTCTCCACCTTCGTCTTCTAAAACTTCTAATACAGGTTTCACTCTTTCGATAGCAGCAACCTCTACAACGTTTCCGTCTTCATCAACTACAACTTCTTCGGCATCGTCTTTCATTACTTTGGTAACTGCTGCGATAGAGTCTTTACCTTTCAAGTTGATTAGTTTAACTCCCTGAGTAGCACGGCCCATGACACGTAAATCTTCGATTGCCATTCTGATTGTTAATCCTGATTTATTGATAATCATCAAGTCATCAGCATCAGTTACGGCGTTGATCGAAATTAACTGTCCCGTTTTCTCTGTGATATTAAGTGTCTTAACCCCTTTACCACCACGGTTCGTAATTCTGTACACGTCTTCACCGTCTTCGTCAACTAATTTAGTACGTTTACCATAACCGTTTTCTGTTACAACTAATACTTGCGTATCATTCACAGCATCCTTATCTACAGTAATCATACCAATTACTTCATCAGTATCATCTTTTAATGAAATTCCACGAACTCCTGATGCTGTTCTACCCATTGGTCGTGTTTTGGTTTCTTCAAAACGAACCAATTTCCCAGACTTCACAGCAAGGATAATTTGGCTTTCACCATTAGTCAATTTAGCCTCTAGTAACTCATCACCTTCCTTAATGGTAATTGCAGCAACACCATTAATCCTTGGTTTAGAATATTTCTCTAAAGATGTTTTCTTAACCTGACCTTTTTTAGTTACCATCACTAAGTTATGACTCTTGATATAATCTTGATCTTTTAAATCTTGAGTACAAATAAATGCTTTTACCTTATCATCACTTTCGATATTGATAAGATTTTGAATCGCTCTACCTTTAGCAGTTTTACTTCCTTCAGGTATTTCATAAACACGCATCCAGAAACATTTACCTTTTTGGGTAAAGAACATCATGTATTGGTGATTTGTGGCTACAAACATGTGTTCTAAGAAATCTTGATCTCTAGTTCCAGCACTTTTTTGCCCTACTCCACCTCTATTTTGAGTTTTATATTCGGATAAGTTAGTACGTTTGATATAACCTGCATGCGAAATTGTAATTACTACATTTTCATCGGCAATTAAATCTTCGATACTCACATCTCCTCCCGAGTATTCAATTAGTGAACGACGTTCGTCACCGTATTTATCACGGATTTCAACTAATTCTTCTTTGATAAGGTTTGTTCTTAAGTCAACGTTTTCTAACAACGCTTTTAAGTGATCAATTAACTTCATTAACTCATCATACTCCGCTCTTAACTTGTCTTGCTCCAGACCTGTTAATTGACGCAAACGCATCTCAACAATTGCTCTCGCTTGGATGTCTGATAATTGAAATCTTTCAATTAATTTTTCACGCGCTTCTTCCGTATTCTTAGAGCCACGAATCAAGGCAATCACTTCATCGATATTATCAGATGCAATAATTAATCCTTCTAAAATGTGTGCTCTTTCTTCTGCTTTACGCAATTCGAAACGTGTTCTTCTAATGACCACATCATGACGGTGCTCAACAAAATAATGAATCATATCTTTCAGATTCAACATTTGCGGACGTCCTTTCACTAGCGCAATATTGTTTACACTAAATGATGATTGTAATTGTGTGTATTTATATAAGGTATTCAACACTACATTAGGAGTAGCATCGCGTTTCAGAATATAAACGATTCGCATACCATTTCTATCCGATTCATCACGAATATTGGCAATACCTTCTATTTTTTTATCATTGACAAGATCAGCAGTACGCTTGATCATATCAGCTTTGTTAACTTGATAAGGAATTTCAGTAACGATGATGCTTTCTCTTCCTTCAACTTCTTCAAAACCTACTTTGGCACGCATTACTACTCTACCTCTTCCCGTTTTGAAAGCTTCACGAACGCCTTCGTAACCATATATAACTCCTCCAGTTGGAAAATCAGGTGCTTTAATATGTGTAATTAGCTCATCGATTTCAATATCATTGTTATCCATGTACGCTAACGTACCATTAACAACCTCCGTAAGGTTATGAGGAGGCATGTTTGTTGCCATACCTACTGCAATTCCTGTAGCTCCGTTGATTAATAAGGTAGGAACTCTTGTTGGCATAACCTTTGGTTCATACAAAGTATCATCAAAGTTCAATTGAAAATCAACTGTTTCTTTTTCGATATCTGCCATGATCTCTTCCGAAATCTTACGCATTCTAGCCTCTGTATAACGCATTGCTGCAGGGCTATCACCATCGACAGATCCAAAGTTACCTTGACCATCTACCAATAAGTAACGCATACTCCACTCTTGAGCCATACGAACCATAGCATCATACACTGAGGTATCTCCGTGAGGGTGGTACTTTCCTAAAACTTCACCGACAATTCTGGCGGATTTTTTATGGGCTTTATTTGAAAAAACTCCTAAATCATACATTCCGTAAAGAACTCTTCGATGCACTGGTTTCAAACCATCTCTAACATCTGGAAGCGCTCTTGATACAATTACTGACATCGAATAATCAATGTAAGCTGATTTCATTTCATCTTCTATGTTAATAGGAATTAACTTTTCTCCTTCAGACATAAGTTGTTATATTAAAAAATTATATTAGTTTCAAAACGTGCCAATATACGCTTTTTTGAAATTTATTTAAACATTTCACTATACTTATTTCAATGATTTATTAACAAAGAAATAACGGCTTTGTTCACTAAAAACAGCATTTAATAACGTACTTTCAGGTTTTTTTTCTTCCCTTAGCTGACAACGTTACTTAAGGAACGGTTTTTGTTTTTTAAATAGTAATTCACTAAATTTACGGATACTAAATATATATTATGGATGATAATTTTTCACCAAGAGTAAAAGATGTCATAACCTACAGTAAAGAAGAAGCTTTACGATTAGGACATGACTTTATAGGCACTGAACACTTAATGCTAGGCATACTTAGAGACGGAAATGGTAAGGCAATTCAGATTTTAAACAATCTAGCGGTTGACCTAGAACATTTACGCCGAAAAGTGGAAATTCTAAGCCCAGCAATTCCTGGAATAGATACGAACCAAGAAAAGAAAAACTTGCACCTAACCCGACAAGCAGAAAGAGCTTTAAAAACTACTTTCCTAGAAGCCAAGGTTTTCCAAAGTTCGTCAGTAAGCACAGCACACTTGTTATTGTGCATTTTAAGAAACGAAAATGACCCTACAACCAAGCTATTGAATAAACTAAAAATAGATTATGATCTGGCTAAAGAACAATATTTAAATATGACACCAAGCGAAGAAGAATTCTTGGAAAATTTACCAAGAGCAAGCGACTCCTATAACGATGACCTCGGACAAGATGACAGTCTTAAAGAAGGAACATTCAACAATCCTGCTAATAAGTCTAATAAAAAATCCAAAACACCTGTTTTAGATAATTTTGGTCGCGATCTAACCGAAATGGCTGAAGAAGGGAAATTAGATCCTGTTGTGGGTCGTGAAAAGGAAATTGAACGTGTATGCCAAATTTTAAGCCGACGCAAAAAAAATAATCCACTATTAATTGGTGAACCCGGAGTGGGGAAATCAGCAATTGCGGAAGGTTTAGCATTGCGAATTATCCAAAAAAAGGTATCTCGCATCTTGTTTAACAAACGTGTAGTTACGCTTGATCTGGCTAGCCTAGTTGCAGGAACAAAATACAGAGGACAGTTCGAAGAACGTATGAAAGCGGTGATGAACGAGCTGGAAAAAAATGATGATATCATTCTGTTTATTGATGAAATTCATACTATTGTTGGTGCTGGTGGAGCGACAGGTTCGCTAGATGCTTCCAACATGTTTAAACCTGCCTTAGCAAGAGGAGAAATTCAATGTATTGGTGCAACAACTCTTGATGAGTACCGACAATATATTGAGAAAGATGGCGCATTAGAGAGACGTTTCCAAAAAATTATTGTGGAACCAACTTCTGTTGATGAGACCATTACAATTTTGAATAACATCAAAAATAAATACGAGGACCACCACAACGTTACCTACTCACAGGAAGCTATTGAAGCTTGTGTTAAATTGACTGACAGGTACATGTCTGAGCGTTTTTTACCGGACAAGGCGATTGACGCTTTGGATGAAGCTGGTTCCCGTGTACACATCACGAATATTGAAGTACCGAAGAAAATTCTAGATTTAGAACGTCAATTGGAAGACATTCGCGAACTTAAAAATGTCGTTGTAAAAAAACAAAAATATGAAGAAGCAGCTAAACTTCGAGATGATGAAAAACGTATCGAAAAAGATTTGGCTATAGCCCAAGAACAATGGGAAGAAGATGCTAAAAATAACCGAATAGAAGTTACTGAGGACAATGTTGCTGATGTGGTATCGATGATGACTGGTATTCCTGTTAATCGTATTGCTCAAACCGAAAGTAACAAACTAGCAAAATTACCAGAACTAATCGAAAGCAAAGTTATTGGTCAAAAAGAAGCAGTAGTAAAAATCGCGCGTTCTATTCAAAGAAATCGTGCGGGTTTAAAAGATCCAAATCGCCCTATCGGTTCGTTTATCTTCTTAGGACAAACAGGTGTTGGTAAAACGCAATTAGCGAAAGTATTAGCCAAAGAACTTTTTGATTCAGAAGATGCATTAGTACGTATCGATATGAGTGAATACATGGAGAAATTTGCAATTTCACGTTTAATTGGTGCACCTCCGGGATACGTAGGTTATGAAGAAGGTGGTCAATTAACTGAAAAAGTACGCAGAAAACCATACTGTGTTGTACTTCTTGACGAAATCGAAAAAGCGCATCCTGATGTTTTCAATATGCTTTTACAAGTTTTAGATGATGGGTACTTAACAGATAGTTTAGGTCGAAAAATTGATTTCAAAAATACAATTATCATCATGACCTCTAACGTAGGTGCTAGACAACTAAAAGACTTTGGACAAGGTGTTGGTTTTGGAACTGCTGCCAAAGTGGCTCAAGCCGATGATAATTCGAAAAGTGTAATCGAAAATGCTTTGAAGAAAACATTTGCTCCTGAATTCTTAAACAGAATTGACGATGTTATCGTATTCAATGCTTTAGAGAAACATGATATCGATTTAATAATCGAAATTGAATTGGAGAAACTATACAAACGTGTAGGTGAATTAGGATACCAACTAAAGCTTTCTGACAAAGCTAAAGCCTATATTGCTGATAAAGGTTTTGACAAGCAATTTGGTGCAAGACCATTGAAAAGAGCAATTCAAAAATATGTTGAAGATGCCTTAGCCGAAGAAATCATCACATCTAAGATTAGTAGTGGAGACGAAATCTTCATGGATATTGAAGAAGGCGCACAAGAACTTACAGTTAAAGTTCAAAAAGCAGATGAAGCATCGAACTCATAAATTATAACAGTTCAAAATAAAGATAGAACCCGTTACGTTTTTACAACATAACGGGTTTATTCTTTATAGAAACCAAACATTTTTAAAAACAAATCTCTACATTTGAGTTTTATAATCATTTTAAAATAAAAGTATATGTCTCAAGACAAAGTCATCTTAGGTAGCGAAGAATGGTGTTCTTTTCCTGAATTAGGAATTCCAATTATAAAGGCACGTGTGGATTCAGGAGCTAAAACATCTGCTCTACATGCCATTAACATAGCTCCTTTTATTAAAAATGACAGCAATTGGGTAAAATTTGATATCAATCCGATTCAAAACAATCTCAAAACCATTATTCACTGCGAGGCACCTCTTGTAGACAAGCGAATTGTGAAAAGTTCTAGCGGGTTTAGAGAACAACGCTACGTGATACAAACCAGTTTAAAAATCGGAGATGCTAACTGGCCAATCGAAATGACCTTGACTAATCGTGACTCAATGGGATTTAGGATGTTACTAGGACGAGAAGCCATGAGCGGACGCGTACTAGTTGATCCTGAAAAACAATATTTACTTGGTCAACCAACATCCGAAAGTCTAAAAGAGTTATACCAAAACTCTGAAAAAGCACCAACTGGGCTGCGAATTGGAGTATTAGCAAGTAATCCCGAATTATACAGCAATAAGCGTATTATGGAAGCGGGCGAAATGCGAGGCCATGAAATGCACTTTTTGAATATCAAAGAGTGCTACATGAGACTTGACGCTGAAACGCCTGAAATTCATTATCGCGGTGGAATAATTTTGAATCAGTTTGATGCTATTATTCCAAGAATACGACCGAGTATTACTTTTTATGGTTGTGCCCTCACGCGTCAGTTCGAAGCTTTAAAAGTATACTGTTTAAATTCTGCGGCAGCGATTACACAATCTAGAGATAAGTTATATTCATTACAATTGTTATTGCATAGTGGCGTTGGAATCCCAACAACAGGATTTGCTAACTCGCCTTTAGATACCAATGATTTAATCAAGATGGTTGGTGGTCCACCTTTAATTGTGAAGTTGTTAGAAGGAACACAAGGAAAAGGAGTGGTATTAGCAGAAACTAAAAAAGCCGCTGAAAGTGTCATCAATGCTTTCAAAAGTTTAAATGCAAATATTCTAGTACAAGAGTTCATTAAGGAAGCAAACGGAAAAGATTTACGTTTGTTTGTTATCGATGGCAAGGTGGTAGCAACAATACAACGTGAGGCTATGCCCGGTGAATTTAGAGCCAATATTCACTTAGGTGGAACAGCATCAGTTATCAAGGCCACTTCTGAAGAAAAACGTATTGCTATTAAAGCAGCAAAAGCTATGGATTTGAAAGTAGCAGGTGTCGACATCATTCGCTCCTCTAAAGGTCCTTTACTTTTAGAAGTGAACTCATCACCAGGATTAGAAGGTATTGAAGGCGCTACTAATAAAGATATAGCAGGCGAAATGATTAAAGCAATCGAGAAAAACTTCAAACATAAGCTATAACACGCTTTTAGGAGCCTTCACTTAATTAATTAAAGCTGAAGGCAAACACCTATTGCCAAGGTTATTTCAGAACATATTTAACTTAAATTGTCATTACAAAAAAAAGCCACTCATTAATTTGAGTGGCTTTTTCTATTTGATTATTTCGGACTATATAAAAATACTTAGCACATAATAAACCAAAGCAGCTAACAATGCCGAAATTGGAATTGTCAATACCCAAGCCCATAATAGACTTACTGTAACTCCCCAGCGTACTGCAGAGACTCTTTTAGTTAATCCAACCCCAATAATAGATCCTGTAATAGTATGTGTTGTACTTACTGGTATTTTCAAGTGCTCCGTAAAATACAAAGTTAAAGCACCAGCGGTTTCTGCTGCTACTCCTTCAAATGAAGTTACTTTTGTAATTTTTGAACCCATTGTTTTTACAATCTTCCATCCACCGCTTAAAGTACCTGCTGCAATGGCAGAGTAACAAGCTAAAGGAATCCATGCAGGCATTTTAAACGCACCACTTTCTGATGGCAAAACAACATCTAACCAAGATTCCATATGAATCCCTGGATTAGCATTAATGTATACCGCAACGGCCGCAGCAATAATACCCATTACTTTTTGAGAATCATTTCCTCCATGACCTAAACTAAAAGCCGCTGAAGATAATAATTGCATCTTCTTTAATGCTCCATCAGCTTGTTGTAAATTCAAACTACTGAATATTAAACAAAATGCACTAACAGTCAAAACAATAAAAGCTACTAAAAACCATTTGATATTATGAGGCTCAAAAGCAACACTCCAAAAAACAGAATTCTCAAATCGCGGTGCTTTTCCGCCTTTAATTATTTCTTCATAAGGGATCATTTGTGTGTAAACAAACCAAACCGTAGCAATCATAAGTCCAATCGTAAACAACTTAGGATAGATACTTTTGCGTGAAGCATTAAGTAACCATATCGAAATTAAATACGATGCTAGAGCTCCCATCAAAGGCGCTAAAACTATAAAGGCAATGATGATTAGAACTCCCGAAGGCATGCCGCCATCTTTGCTAGCCTTGTACCAACTGACAATTTCGTACCAGTAATGCGTTGCTCCATCAGCACCTACATAGCCTGAAAAGCCATGCACTGCAATAGCATGAGCAACTGCTGCACCTGCAAATCCACCAATTAATGTGTGGGATGAACTTGAAGGAATTCCTAACCACCAGGTTAATAAATTCCAACAAATAGCAGCTATAACACCTGCTAAAATAACTACAAGATTGATCTCCATGGTATTCGCCGTTTTAGCAACGGTATCAGCAACACCAAAACCAAATACCCAGTAGGCAAGAAAATTAAAAAAAGCTGCCCAAAGAACGGCTTGAAAAGGAGTTAATACTTTAGTAGCAACAACCGTAGCTATGGCATTAGCAGCATCATGAAAACCATTAATGTAATCAAATATTAAGGCTAATACTATAATAATTATAAGTAGCGTCATAAACTAGATCTTCAGATTGAAATAAATTAAATTTAAGAGTGTTTTACAGAGATCGACTCTAGAATACTTGCAACACTTTTACATTTGTCTGTAGCTGATTCTAAAACAGATAAAACCTCTTTGTACTTAATTATATTTTTAGCATCTGTTTCGTTTTCAAAAATTTCAAAAACTGCTTTATTATATACATTATCTGATTTGTTCTCTAGCTTATTAATTCTGGCACATGCATCCTTGATAACGCTCATATTTTTTAAGTTACTCAACTCTTTTACCGCCAATTCAATATTTTGACACGCTTCAAGATTGATTTCTGTTAACTTACGAATTGACTTTGTAATTTTGTCTACTTGGTACAAACGCATAATGCTTGAAGCACCGTGCAAACGATCCGCTACGTTATCAATACTAGTAATTAAAGAGTGAATATCTTCTCTATCAAATGGAGTAATAAAATTTCTACTCAATTCAAGATTAGTTTGACGCGTAATATCCTCTCCTTTTTGTTCTAGAGTATCAATTTTAGAAAACAACACTTCTCTCTCTTTCAAAGGGAGATTTACTGCTTCATGCAAATTAGAAGCTAATTCAATTAAATTACTTGACGCCTCTTCGAAAAGTGGAAAAAACTTTTTGTCCTTAGGAACTAAAAATTGGAATAAACTATTTATTGACATTTTATCTATTTTAAGGTTACAAAATTACTTCATTAATAATTTGCAATGTTAAGCCATTGTTAACAAATCTTGGTCAATGGTGAAACTATCTAAAAAAGCAACTGTTTTCTTGATATCGTAGTGCAATATGCGGTCTTCATTTACGAAGGGAACTTCATTTGTATATGCTTTTAGAAAGTTTTCTATTACAGGACTAGAAAGTAATGGCCTTCTATAAGCAATGGCTTGAGAGGCAGTCAATAGTTCAATGGATAAAATACGTTCCAAATTTTCCAAAATACGTAACGTTTTTGTTGCTGCATTGGCACCCATACTCACATGATCTTCTTGCCCATTACTTGAAACAATACTATCTACACTTGCAGGCGTAGCCAACTGCTTATTTTGACTAGCAATACTTGCAGCGGTATATTGCGGAATCATTAAACCGCTATTCAAGCCAGGATTATCAACTAAAAATGCAGGAAGATTACGCAATCCCGAGATTAATTGATAGGTACGCCTTTCAGAAATACTACCCAATTCAGCCAAGGCAATGCCTATGAAATCCAAGGCTAAAGCCAATGGTTGGCCGTGAAAGTTTCCGCCTGAGATGATTTCATCACTGTCTACAAAAATATTTGGATTATCAGTTACTGAATTAATCTCGGTTTTAAACACTTTATGACCGTACTCTAGTGCATCTTTTGAGGCACCATGCACTTGCGGTACACATCTAAAAGAATAAGGATCTTGTACATGTATTTTTTCTTGATTGATGATTTGGCTTCCCTCTAAAAAACCCTTGATTCGCTTTGCAGTTATAATTTGGCCTTTATGAGGACGAATAAAATGGATTGCTTCATTAAACGGTTCTATCCTTCCGTCAAAAGCTTCCAGTGAAATAGTAGCAATTAAATCGGACAAGTAGGATAATTTATTTGCCTTGATAATTATATAAGAACCGTAAGCACTCATAAACTGTGTACCGTTTAGTAATGCCAAACCTTCCTTTGATTTTAAAATGATTGGATCCCAATCAAATTGCTTCATAACGATACTTGAATCTGCTTTTTTCCCTTCGTAATACACTTCGCCTTCTCCTAAAAGAGGTAAAGACAAATGCGCCAACGGAGCTAAATCACCTGAAGCTCCCAAAGAACCTTGTGTATACACAACTGGCAAAATATCGTTATTATAAAAAGCAATTAGTCTTTCGACTGTTTGCAATTGAATTCCAGAATGTCCATAACTCAAAGACTGAATTTTAAGTAACAACATTATTTTGACAATGGACGCAGGTACCTCGTCTCCGGTACCACAAGAATGCGACTTAACCAAATTTTCTTGGAGCTTCGATAAATTATCATTCGAAATTTTCACATTACACAACGAACCGAAGCCTGTATTTATACCATATATTGGAGCGGAATGAGAAAGCATTTTAGCGTCTAAATAATCACGACATTTTTGAATATTTACTTTTGCTTCCTCCGATAAAGCCAAAATTTTACCTTGACTTATGATTTCTTGAATACTTTCTAGCGAGAGAAGATCAGTGCTTATATAGTGTGTATTATCCATGTATTTTTCATTTTTGTGTGCCAAATTTGATTAAATCAATATTAATACACAACATATATTGGTACTAATTTATAAATCAATAAAAAATAAACTAAAAACAACTCATTAAATAGGTGTCCAATCTTATCTAGGTAAACTGATATTTATTTACCTTATCATTGTCAATTTATACGTACTCACTTCAAAAACTAGCACAATTGAAGCTGTAAACAGTGTTTTTTGAACTTTTAAACAAGTATTAAAAACCCAAATCGTATTCTAAAATCACGCATAAATAGTAATTATGCTTATATTCAGGGCATAATATATCAAATTCCAATCCTTGCTCAGTTTAAGCTCCTATTATTAAAATATTCGCAAATCGACACAATCGTTTTCTCTTATTTACAAAAAGCCGTATTTTTGAAACTAATTATGGTAAACAATAGCAAAACATATCATTCTTCGATTACAACTCAGTTTGGAGTTGGCTCTGCTATGACGTTTACATTCACTACAACTGTTACAACCCCTTAGGGGTATACCTTTTTACATATAATCGTACTATACCATTATTTCTTTCGAGAGATTACATTCTTGGGTGAATAAAAATATTCCCTTTTTTCAATATTAAAATACAGCATATGAAAGTTTTAAAATTTGGCGGAACCTCAGTAGCCAATGCCACAAATATAAAATCAGTTTTAGAGATCGTTCAGCAGCAAGCGCAGCTGGATCAATTAATTGTAGTTGTTTCTGCTTTAAGTAAAGTAACTGATTTACTTCAAACAGCAGCAACAAAAGCTGCAGCATCTGATGAGACCTATAAAACCTTAGTTGTCGAAATTGAAAAAAAACATCTAGATACCATAAAAGATTTTATCCCAGTAAGTCAGCAAAGTGGCGTATTGAGTCACATTAAACGAATAATTAATCATCTCGAAACGTTACTTGAAGGTTGTTTCCTGTTAGGTGAACTTTCTCCTAGAACAGCAGATACTATATTGAGTTTTGGTGAACTTTTATCTTCGTATATTATCGCCGAAGCTTTAAAGCAATCGGTACCTACTGCAGCTTATAAAGACAGTAGAGAGCTCATAAAAACCAATAGTAACTTTGGTAAAGCGACTGTGAATTTTGAAAGCACTACGACTTTAATTAGCGAATTTTTTAAAGCAAATAAAAGCCCTATAACTGTGATGCCTGGCTTCATAGCCTCATCAAATGAAGGCATTACTACAACCCTTGGTCGAGGAGGATCTGATTACACTGCTGCTATTTTAGCTGCTGCTGTAAATGCAACTGAATTAGAAATATGGACAGATGTAAACGGAATGTATACAGCGAATCCAAAAATTGTCAAGCAAGCACAAGCAATTGCCACAATTTCGTATCAGGAAGCTATGGAATTGTCTCATTTTGGAGCAAAGGTCCTATATCCACCAACGATTCAACCGGTGCTTCAAAAAAATATTCCAATTCTAATTAAGAATACTTTTGAACCAACTGCTGAAGGAACTTTTATTTCTAATAATGCTGTCGCAAATGGGAATCCGGTAAAAGGAATTAGTCATATTGATAACATCACATTAATTACGTTAGAGGGTCCAGGAATGATTGGTGTTTTAGGATCGTCAAAGCGATTGTTCGAGACACTTTCTCAAGCTAATGTTAATATTATTTTTATTACTCAAGCGTCTTCTGAGCATTCTATTTGTATCGGTATCTTAAATTCTGATGCTACACTCGCAGTGGAAGCTGTCAATAAAACTTTTGAAATAGAAATAGCTCATAATAAAGTAGAACCTTGCATGGTCGAAAGCAATTTATGTATCATCGCATTAGTTGGTGAAAACATGAAAAATCATCAAGGTTTAAGTGGTAAAATGTTCAGTACATTAGGTAAAAACAATGTAAATATTCGAGCTATTGCACAAGGCGCTTCAGAAAGAAATATATCCGCAGTAATTAATGAACGAGATGTTAAAAAAGCATTGAACACGCTACATGAACGCTTTTTTGAGGACAACACCAAACAGCTGAATTTATTTGTCATGGGTGTGGGTAATGTGGGCGAAAAATTCATTGATCAAATCAACCAGCAAAACAAGTTCTTAAAGGAGAATCTCAAAATAAATCTACGCGTAATCGCTTTGTCTAATTCTAGAAAAATGATTTTTGATGAAGAAGGAATCGATTTACAATTATGGAAAGGACTTCTTGAAAATGGAGAAAAAGCCGACCAGCAATTTTTTATCGAGCAAGTTAAAAACCTCAACCTTCGCAACAGTATTTTTGTAGACATTACAGCGAATGAAACGGTCTCTCAAACCTATGCTCATTATTTAAAAGAAAGCGTTTCTGTAGTCACTTGTAATAAAATCGCTTGCTCATCTGCTTTTGATAATTACAAAAACTTGAAGAATTTATCACGAAGGTATAATGCCCCTTTCTTGTTTGAAACTAATGTTGGAGCGGGACTGCCTATTATTGATACTGTGAAAAACTTAGTAGCTTCGGGAGATAAAGTAAATAAAATCCAAGCTGTTTTATCAGGAAGTTTAAATTTTATTTTTAATAATTTTGATTCAAATAACACTTTTCATGATGTAGTTAAAGAAGCTGGTGTACAAGGATTTACAGAACCCGATCCGAAAATTGATTTAAGCGGAATTGATGTCGCTAGAAAGATTCTGATTTTAATTCGCGAAAGCGGTTACCAAATGGAAATTGAAGAAATTGAAAACGAATCATTCTTACCTGCTGAATGCATGGCAACAACAAACAACGACGACTTTTTTAAATCGCTTACGAAATATGCAAGCCATTTTGAAGGAATTTTGGCGGAAGCCAATGCTAAAGACAGTCGTTTGAAATTTGTAGCACAATTTGAAAATGGAAAAGCTAGTGTAGGTTTGCAATTCATCCCAAAAGACCATCCTTTTTACAATCTTGAAGGTAAAGACAATATCGTGCTTTTTTATACTGACCGATATGTAGACCAACCCTTATTGATTAAAGGTGCTGGCGCTGGTGCAGCGGTTACTGCTTCCGGAATTTTTGCGGATGTGATTAGGATTGGGAATGTTTAAAAAAGTTGTGAAGTTGTGAAGTTACATAGTTGCAAAGTCACAAAGTTACAAAGTTACAAAGTTGTGAAGTTGTGAAGTTGTGAAGTTGTGAAGTTGCAAAGTTGCAAAGCTTCAAAGCTTCAAAGCTTCAGAATTACAAAGTTGTGAAGTTGTAAAGTGAAAAAGTCTGTTTATAACCGTAAGCTTGCTACCTTTAAAACTTGGAAACTATGAAACTCTCAAGCTATTAAACTCTCAAGCTATGAAGCTATGAAACTTTGAAGCTATGAAACTTTGAAGTTCTGAAAATCTGAAACTTTGAAACTCAGAAACTCAGAAACTATGAAACTCAGAAACTTTGAAGCTTTGAAACTTTAAAACTTTAAAACTATGAAACTTAGCAGCTAAGCAACTTAGAAACTAAAAAAAATGAACGAAATAAAAATATTTTGCCCAGCAACAATTGCTAATTTATCCTGCGGATTTGATGTGCTTGGATTGTGTTTGGATACTGTGGGTGACGAAATGATTATCAAAAAATCAAATCAAAAGGGCATTCGCATTACTAAGTTAGTGGGTGCCGATTTACCACTTGAAACCGACAAGAATGTGGCTGGTGTTGCTGCTCTTGCCATGCTCGAAGCATTGAATTCAGACGCTGGGTTTGACATTGAAATATATAAAAACATCAAAGCCGGTAGCGGTATTGGAAGCAGTGCCGCCAGTTCAGCAGGAGCTGTTTTTGGGATTAACGAATTATTAGGTCGCCCGTTTGAAATCAAAGATTTAGTGCAATTTGCTATGCAAGGTGAAAAATTAGCTTGCGGCAACGCACATGCTGATAACGTAGCTCCTGCCCTCTTAGGCGGATTTACCTTAGTTCGCAGCTACAATCCTTTGGATATTATTAAAATAGCCAGTCCAGCAGAATTATATGCTACTGTAATTCATCCGCAAATTGAGTTAAAAACCTCGGACGCGCGCTCTGTATTAAAAAAAACGGTCTCCTTAAAAAGTGCTATTATGCAGTGGGGAAATGTAGGCGGACTAATTGCTGGTTTATATACGCAAGATTATGATTTAATTGGTAGGTCACTTCATGATGAAATTGTCGAACCATTGCGATCTGTATTGATTCCAGGATTTGATTCCATAAAACAAGTTGCCTTGGCTAATGGGGCTTTAGGCGCCGGAATATCAGGATCAGGACCTTCGATTTTTGCTTTAAGCAAAGGCGAAGCAGCTGCTAAAAAAATTGCCGAAGCAATGTGTACCATTTATGACGATATGAAAATGCTATACGAAATTCATGTTTCCAAAGTAAATCCGGATGGAGTAAAAATAATAGCTCCCTAGCCTCTGAATGGTGAACAAAATTAAAATAATAACGAGATTGCTTCGTGCCTCGCAATAACAAATAAAATGAAATACTACAGTTTAAACCATAACGCTCCAAACGTTTCTTTTCAATTAGCTGTAATTCAAGGATTAGCCAGCGATCGAGGCTTGTATTTTCCGGAAACAATAACACCTTTATCAAAAGAGTTTTTTGATTCGATAGAACAGCTATCTAATGAGGAGATTGCTTTTCAAGCCATACATCAATTTATTGGAGACGAGATTCCTGATAATGTACTTAAGGAAATCATAGCAGAAACATTGTGCTTCGAATTCCCTTTGGCAACGGTTGAAGACGGCATTTTTTCACTTGAATTATTTCACGGTCCCACTATGGCTTTTAAAGATGTTGGTGCTCGATTTATGTCACGCTGTTTAGGCTATTTCAACAAGGACAAAGTGAACAGTAAAAACACCGTTCTTGTTGCTACGTCAGGAGATACCGGTGGAGCCGTTGCAAGTGGATTTTTAGGGGTAACCGGTGTAGAAGTAATTATTTTATACCCGTCTGGCAAGGTAAGTGAAATTCAAGAGCGACAATTAACCACTTTAGGGCAAAACATTACAGCTTTAGAAGTCAAGGGAATGTTCGACGATTGCCAAGATATGGTAAAGCGTGCTTTTTTAGATCCAAGTTTAAAAGAGCACAACCTCACATCGGCAAATTCCATCAATATTGCGCGCTGGTTGCCACAAATGTTCTACTTTTTCTTTGCTTGCAAAGCGTTAAAGCAACACGACAAACCTTTAGTTTTTTCTTGTCCAAGTGGTAATTTTGGAAATATTTGCGCTGGAATAGTAGCAAAAAAAATGGGATTACCCATCGAACATTTTGTAGCAGCTACCAATGTTAATGACACAGTACCTCGTTTTTTAGAAAACGGTATCTATGACCCACAACCCTCTAAAGTAACGATTTCAAATGCAATGGATGTAGGAAACCCCAGCAATTTCATTCGGATTCAGGAAATGTACAACAATGATTTGGAGCTTTTTAGCAAAGATTTCTCTTCTTTTAATTTCACCGACTCAGAAACTATTGAAGCTATCAAAAGCATATACAATAACAACGGATACATTGCTGAGCCACATGGTGCGGTTGGCTACTTAGGATTAAAAAAAGAATTAAAAAATCATCCTAATGCCATTGGGGTTTTCTTAGAAACTGCGCATCCTATAAAATTTTTGGACACAGTCGAAGCTGCCCTTGAAGTAAAACTACCTATTCCAAAACAAATTGAAAGCGTGCTAAATAAAGAGAAAATTAAAACTACGATTACAACATTTGAAGAATTCAAAGCCTTTTTAAATCAATAAATTGAATTACTACAAATGGTTAGCTACAAAATAGTCTTACTGAATATTGGTTATCAATATCAAAGAGTTGCGCTCGTTGGCAAAAAAACGGGCGCACTTACTTTGTGAACAATCATAGGATTTACTACCTTAGTGCTTTACAAACCTACTTCAAATCGAAGTAAACTAAGCAAAATTACCTATGGATTTAGACAAAATCACTGACTTAATCAATAACAAACTATCTAGTTGGAGCGAAGCACTAATAAAGTTATTACCGAATATTGTACTAGCAGCAGTTGTAATGGTTGTTGGTTTTTATATAGCAAAATTTGTCAGGAAAATAACCCAAAAATTAGTTGCTAAGATCTCTAATAACCTGACACTAAACAACCTTTTTAGTTCGATCATTTATTTTTCATTTATTGGAATCGTTCTATTCACGGTGCTTAGTATTTTAAATTTAGACAAAGCGGTTACTTCGATTCTAGCCGGTGCAGGTATACTAGGTCTTGCTCTAGCCTTTGCTTTTCAAGATATTGCCGCCAATTTCATGTCGGGTATATTTATCTCTTTCAGGAAACCGCTAAAAGTTGGTGATATTGTACAGATTAAAGAGTACATGGGGAAAGTTAGAGAAATCAACTTAAGAGATACTTTGGTTGAAACTTTTCAAGGTAAAACTGTGATCATACCCAACAAAGAAGTTTTCCAAAATCCAATTGAAAATTACACCATCTTGCAAAAAAGGCGATTTGACCTAAGTGTTGGTGTTTCATACGGTGACGATCTCGAAAAAGTAAGACAAATTACTTTGGATGCCGTTAGCGATATTGAAGAACTATCGCAGGACGATCCCGTAAATGTGTTTTTCGTTGAATTTGGTGATAGCTCTGTAAATTTATCTGTTCGAATGTGGGTCGGTTCTACTGAACAATCCGTTTACAATAAAGTGGGTAGCGAAGCTATTATTCGAATTAAGAAAGCGTATGACGCTAATGATATCATGATTCCGTTTCCAATTCGAACACTTGATTTTGGAATAAAAGGTGGGACAACTTTGAGTGAAATGCCGATGAATATTGGTTCAAAGGAATAAACATTAAATGTAAATCACCTTAAATCTTAACGATACTTATCCTAAAAACACCAAATAAATTGAAAGCCGAGGATAAATCAAAAAACTATTGGATCAGCTGTACCGCTTGTCTTGGCAGAGGTACGACCAGACGTAAACCTTCAAAAAAAGAACAGTTTAAGTTTGAAGCTGAGTTAGAAATACACCAGAAAAACGGATCAAATAGCACCTTACCCATTAAGCCGATTGGCAGTTTACAACCTTGCAAAAACTGTTCCGGCTCAGGATTAGCTGTGGCTAAAAAACCACTTCCTGCTGATTATGAAAATTATCCTCATGTAGCCATTATCGGTGGTGGGATTGGTGGAGTTGCATTAGCAGTCGCCTGCCAACATCGAGGCATTCCTTTCACTCTTTATGAGCGCGATTGTAATTTTGAGGCTCGTTCACAAGGATACGGTCTAACGCTACAACAAGCAAGCAAAGCAATTAAAGGTCTAGGAATTTCAAATTTAGATAAAGGTGTCGTGTCTACTAAGCATATTGTACACAACACTGACGGGACTGTACTTGGCGAATGGGGAATGCGTAAATGGATGCCCTCGACTAATCAAAAACATTCAAAAAAAACAAATATTCATATTGCTAGACAATCTTTGCGTTTAGCGCTATTGGAAGAATTGGATGATTCAAATTCGCTGCAATGGGGACACTTACTAACCGATTTCAAACAACTTGACAACGGAAAGATATCGTTAGCGTTTGAGGTCGATGGAAAAACAAAATATGAACACACGGACCTTGTTGTTGGAGCAGATGGAATTCGCAGTGCCGTCCGACGTTTTCTTTTTGGAGCTGATACCTATCCACTACGCTTTTTAGATTGCATTGTAATTTTAGGAATTTGCCCATTAGCCTCCTTAACATCTTTAGAAAGTCCGTTGTTAGACTCAGAGACTGTATTTCAAACCGCTAATGGTCAAGAACGCATTTACATCATGCCTTACGATAGTGCATCAGTTATGTGGCAATTGAGTTTTCCAATGATTGAGGAGGATGCAAAAAAATTAAGTGCGTTAGGACCACAAGCCTTGAAGGAGGAAGCAATGAGTAGAACGAACTGGCACGCTCCTATTCCGCAAATTATTGCGAATACTGCTGTAGAGCAACTTTCTGGTTATCCCGTTTATGATCGTGAAATGTTAACTTCTAAAAGTTTCGAACAGGCGGGCGAAGCAACGCTTATTGGCGATGCGGCACACCCTATGAGTCCTTTTAAAGGCCAAGGTGCAAATCAGGCTTTATTAGATGCATTAGCACTAGCTCGGGCGATTACAGAAAGCTGTCAAGCTAATTCTAATTGGAGAGCAGAAGGTATCAGAAGTAGTATTTTAACTAATTTTGAACAAGAAATGATAGAACGATCAGCGGTAAAAGTTAAAGACTCGGCTGCCGCTGCGCACTTACTGCATTCAGAAAACGTATTGCAAGAAGGCAATTCACCAAGAGGAAAAGCAATGGACAAAAAAGAAAATCGAGCGTGAATTTTTTTATACTTTACAAATAAAGCTCTTTTAATCAGAGAAAGGAAAAACGGCTATAAAACTAAAAATAAATCGAAATGAATGTAACCGAAGCGTTAGAAAAGGTAACTACTTATTTTTCACCAAAGATACTGGGAGAGGTAAATGACCAATACATAAAGGTGGCGAAAATAAAAGGGCAAGATTTACCATGGCACAATCATGAAAATGAAGATGAACTATTCTACATCGTATCCGGCACCCTTTTGATGGAAATCGAAAATGAACCAGCATTTGATATGAACCAAGGCGATCTTTTTGTAGTAAAAAAAGGAGTTAATCATCGCGTATCAGCGGTCGAAGAATGTTCTATTATGCTAATTGAATCCAAGACGACGGAGCATACTGGAAAAGTAAAATCAGCGATAACAAAATCAATTGAGGACCAAAAATAATACAGTTGGTTCTCTCATGATAACAAACTCATAAAAAAAGGCTTCATTTTCATGAAGCCTTCAGCTATTAATTTTCTATTTACGCAATGCAGTAGTATCCACCCTTGTTGGTGTGTCTTTTCCGCTAATGATGGACGATGAACTAATTGCTATTGCTTTGATAATTTCAGTCATATTAACCATGTCTAATGTTCCTATTTCGTCACTTGCTTTGTGATAGTTTGGTTCATTGTCCATTTTTGAAGTCGAAATGGTATGTGCTGGTACACCTAGCCTCGCCAAAGTTGCATTGTCAGATCTGTAAAACAATTGCTGCTCAGGATACGGATCTGGATAAAACTTAAAAGCAGAACCTTCTAAATTCTTTTGTAAAATGGCACCCATAGACGATTTTTCAAAACCGGTAATATAGGCTGAATTATTTCCCCATTTAGAGTCTGTTCCAATCATTTCTAAATTAAACATAGCCACAACCTCATCAGGATTTAGCTGTTTAGAAAAATGCTGAGAACCGTACCCTCCTATTTCTTCGGCTACAAAAGCAGTAAAAATAATGGAACGCTCGTTGTTATTTAATTTTTTAAAATACTCCGCTAAAATCATAACAGCAGTTGTTCCTGCGGCATCATCATTGGCTCCGTTATAGATAGAATCCGTACTGCCATGCTTTTCACCTTCTTGAGGCGAACCAATTCCTAAATGATCGTAATGTCCGGAAAAAATAACATATTCATTTGGTTTAGTTTTTCCTTTCAAAACTCCTACTACATTATTTAGCGCTTTCTTTACAACTTCATTAGTTCCGTCTACCTTAAAAGTAGTTGCATCAGCAACTCCAAAAACAAATACCACAGTGTTTGTACTAGGAGTAGCAGCCATTTGGTTCATGTGCTTGATATTAGACATGAATTTTTCAAAAGAGGCATCTACTAAAACAAGTAGGTTTTTATCCGAACGATAATATTCATAAAACTTAGGTCCAAATTTATCTCCAGCCTTAATTTTTACTATTTCCATTTCAGATCCGTTGCTAAAAGAAAACTGAGGCTGATACGAAAAAGAAACAATAGCATCTGTACTGATTTCTTTGCCATCTATTGTTACAGTGGCAGTTTTTCGTTGCGATTCGGTCATAAAAAACGATTGCTTGTAATCTTTGGCACCGTTTAGTGTTTGCAAACCTATTTTTTTAAACTCCGTTTCAATATAAGACGAAGCTTTATCGATGCCGGGAGTAAAAGCTCTACGACCTTGCATATCATCTGCAGCCAAGATCTTCTCTACTTCGGTTACTTTTTTAACATTGATTATTTTATCAATTGATTGCGCTTGTAATGCAAAATTGGAGCAAAGTACAAGAGCGGAGTACATTATTTTTTTCATATCTTAAGGTTGGTTATAAAGTTGTCACGATGATTAGAGTAGCAAATCTAAATTGTGTTACGTGAAAACGGAAATATTTTGACACAATAGTAAAATAAAAAAATAGCATTTAATAGGGACCGCCACAAATAATGCGGTAAAACAGAAAAATCCCAAAATCATTTAACTGACTTTGGGATTCTTCACTTTACTATCTATTTCTTATTTAAAGTCGTTCAGCGCTTTTTCAATAATAGCCAAACACTCTTTTATTTCATTTTCTGTTATTACTAAAGGCGGTGCAAAACGTATTTTGTTACCGTGAGTAGGTTTTGCCAAAAGACCGTAATCTCTAAATCGCAAGCAAATTTGCCAAGCTAAGTCTGATTCCTCGTCACAATCGATAACAATTGCATTTAGTAATCCTTTCCCTCTTACCAAACTAATTAAAGGATTTTTAGCAGCAATAGCATTCAAACCATCTCTTAAAATGATACCTAAACGCTCTGCATTTACAGATAAATTCTCGTCTTTAACTACTTCTAATGCAGCAATGGCAACGGCAGCTGCTACAGGGTTTCCACCAAAAGTCGAACCGTGTTGACCAGGCTTAATCACATTCATGATTGCATTATTCGCTAAAACAGCCGAAACAGGATAAACACCACCCGAAATTGCTTTTCCTAAAATAAGAATATCTGCCTTAACCTCTGGTTTGTTCTCACAACCATTGGTACAAGAACAGTTTCCGCAAGTAGCTAATAATCTTCCCGTACGGGCGATTCCTGTTTGCACTTCATCTGCAATAAAAAGCACATTATGAGCAGCGCATAACGCTTTGGCCTTAGCCAAATAACCTTCGCTAGGCACATAAACTCCAGCCTCACCTTGGATTGGTTCTACTAGAAAACCAGCAATATTGGGACTAGATTTTAAAGCCGCTTCTAAAGCATCCGTATCATCGTAAGGGATTTTTATGAATCCTTCGGTAAATGGTCCAAAACTCTTGCGCGCTGTTTCATCGTTAGAGAAAGAGATAATAGTGGTTGTTCTACCGTGAAAGTTGTTTTCACAAACAATGATTTGCGCTTGATTTTCAGGAATTCCCTTTACTTCGTACGACCATTTTCTACACAATTTCACTGCTGTCTCAACCGCTTCAGCACCTGTATTCATTGGTAAAACCTTATCAAAACCAAAATACTTTGTTACGTATTCTTCAAAAACTCCCAATTGGTCGTTATGAAAAGCACGTGACGTCAAAGTCAATGTTTGCGCTTGTTTTACCATAGCACCAACAATTTTTGGATGACAATGTCCTTGATTAACTGCTGAATAAGAAGATAAAAAGTCAAAATACTTTTTTCCGTCAACATCCCAAACATATACACCTTCTCCTTTTTCTAGAACTACCGGTAAAGGATGATAATTATGAGCTCCATATTTATTTTCTTTTTCGATTAGCTCTTGTGATTTTAAAGAAAGAGTAGCATTTGAATCTTGCATGAGTTTGTATTTTAAACGTTAGAATACAAAAATATAACTATTTATTTATTTTAAAGTACTTTTCGCGATATTTGACTTTAAAAAAGTATAAAAAAGTCACTATTTAAAAATATAAGTATTATAAAAGTCAAATTAATTTATTTTAATTCAAAATCATATCCTAAATGATAAAAATAACTCCTATATTTATCTCTAATTAGGACAAAATCAGCAAAATGCACACCATGATTGACACTTTAGACCCATTTGACATCAAAATTATTAAAGAACTAGAGAAAGATGGTCGGATGCCCTACTCCGCTATTGCTACAAATTTAAAGATATCGAACACTATGGTGCACCAACGCATCAATAGATTAATGGAGCAAGGTGTCATTACTGGAATTAAACCTATAATCAACGAAAAGAAAATTGGTTATGATTGGGGTTCGTTTACCGGAATTAGTTTAAATAAAGATGAAGATTCGTCCCGAATTATTGAAGAACTTAAAAAAATACCCGAAGTAACAGAGTGCTATTACATTACTGGATCCTACACTTTATATATCAAAATTATTGCGCGCGATCATGAACACATGCGCAAGCTATTGTACGATAAAATAGATGTCATCCCAGGTATTGCAAAAACCGATTCTATGATTGAATTAGGCTGTGCCTTTAAAAGAAATATTTCTTTATAAAATATAATTGATAACCAAAACCAAATGAAAAAATACCCTAACCACTTATTTTTAGCATTCCTTTTTATTGCTTTTAGCTTTACTGTTGATGCTCAAAAAATGAATACCAAAGAAATCAATCGGCTTGAGAAACTAGCCCAACAGGTCACCATTATTCGAGACAATTGGGGAATTCCTCATGTTTACGGTAAGACTGATGCTGATGCTGTCTTCGGATTACTTTATGCCCAATGTGAAGACGATTTTAAACGGGTCGAACTTAATTATATCGAAAAACTAGGTCGTCTAGCTGAGATTAAAGGTCAAAGTGTTTTGTACAATGATTTAGAAATACGTTTATTAATCGATGAGAATGACGCAAAAGCGGATTATAAAAAAGCGGCTCCCTGGCTTAAAAAATTACTAGATAGTTATGCGGATGGAATCAATTTTTACATCTACAAACATCCTGAGGTACAACCAGCACTTTTGACCCATTTTGAACCTTGGTACCCGTTACTTTGGACGGACGGAAGCATTGGTGCAATTAGTACAGCAGGATTGACAACAGGAGAACTTAAAACTTTTTATTCTGGCAACAGTGATAAAGTGGCTTATGTAGCCCGAGAAACCGAAGTACAGACTGGATCAAATGGTTTTGCTTTGGCTCCAGCCAAAACAGCTTCGGGAAATTCTATTTTATACATCAATCCACACACTACTTTTTATTTTAGACCCGAGGTTCAGGTACATAGTGAAGAAGGATTGAATGTTTATGGTGCAGTAACCTGGGGGCAATTTTTTATTTACCAAGGTTTTAATGATTACTGTGGTTGGATGCACACGTCCTCTAACGTGGACGTAGCGGATATGTATGCCGAAAAAATTGTTCGCAAAAAAGACCAATTATTCTACGAATACGATTCCAAATTAGTGCCTGTTCTTGAAAAAAACATTACCATCAAATATTTGCAAAACGGAAAGCTAATTGCAAAAACTTTTAAAACCTACGCTACAAATCACGGTCCTATCATGGCGCAAAGAGACGGAAAATGGATAAGTCTAAAATCCAATAACCGTTCGATGGAAGGACTTGTTCAAAGTTGGGTTCGAACCAAATCGAAAGGACTAGAGGACTATAAAAAAGCGATGGATTTAAAAGCAAATACCTCAAATAATACTGTATTTGCGGATAGTAAAGGAAATATTGCTTACTGGCACGGAAATTTTTTACCTATTCGAAATCCTAAATTAGACTGGTCAAAAGTGATGGATGGAACAACATCAGCCACAGAATGGAAAGGCTTACATGCCGTTTCAGAGTCGGTACATTTGTACAATCCTAGCAATGGCTGGTTGCAAAATTGCAATTCTACTCCTTTCTCTGTGTCTGGCTCTGATAGTCCTAAAAAATCGGATTATCCGTTTTATATGGCTCCCGATGGAGAAAGTTTTAGAGGTGTTAATGCCATACGATTGCTTAGTAAAGGGGAAAAGTACACCTTAGACAAAATCATTGCAGATGGATACGATAGAAAACTGTCCATTTTTGAAGTATTGATTCCGGCCTTAATCAAGAGCTTTGACCAAGAAATTAAAAATGGAAATTCACAATTTGCTACTTTAGCAGAGCCTATTTCAATTTTAAAACAATGGAATTACTATGCTGAGGAGAATTCGGTTGCTACGACATTGGCCAATGAATGGGCTTTTAAATTAGATCCAATATTAAGAAAAACATACACTAACGAAGGCGAGAGCGATCAGGTTGAAAACACCTATTTATTTGCACAAACCGCAACTGCAGTCCAACTTTTACCACAACTTCAAGAAGTGGTAAAGGAGCTAACTAGCAAATTTGGCAGCTGGCAAATTCCGTGGGGTACTCTTAATCGATTCCAAAGACAAACCGGCGCTATAGACTTAACCTATAATGATGCAGCATCCAGTTTACCAATTGCCAATGCTTCCTCGCTATGGGGTTGCCTACCTGCTTTTAAAAGTAATTACCAAGAAAATAGCTCGCTACGATACGGAAGCAGCGGTAACAGCTTTGTTTGTGCGGTAGAGTTTGGTCCAAAAATTAAAGCAAAATCACTACTTGCAGGAGGTAATAGCGGAGATCCTAAATCCAAACATTTTAGTGATCAATCCGTCATGTACCAAAAAGGACAATTTAAAGATGTATTATTTTATAAGGAAGATGTTCTAAAAAATGCAGAGCGAAATTATCATCCTGGAGAATAGCACCCACTTTTACTTCGTTAAATAATATATAAATAGGAAGGCTTTAATAGATTCATTTAAAAATAATATTCATTAATAACCATTTATTTCTGATATTTACATAAAATTATTTAAACATGAAGAACATAAAATACTTACTTATTGGAGTACTTATTTATTCCAGCAGTACTATGGCACAATTAAAAGCAGTGGTTTATCAAGATGGAGCCCAAATTCTTAATGGTTTCGCAATTGCTCCTGCTACCAAAAGCAGTCAAAAACCAGGTATATTAATACTTCCTGCTTGGAAAGGAATTGATAAAGCATCTAAAGATATAGCAACCGACTTATCTAAACTAGGTTATTACTCCTTTATAGCTGATATTTATGGCGAAGGCAATTACCCAAAAGACAATACCGAAGCAGGGAAAAGTGCAGGCTTTTACAAAACAAATTATAAAGAATACCAAAAAAGAATTTCATTAGCATTAGACCAACTGATTAAGGCGGGAGCTAACCCTGATAATATTGTGGTAATTGGTTATTGTTTTGGAGGTACTGGCGTACTTGAGGCAGCTCGAGGCCATTTGAATGTAAAAGGAGTGGTTTCATTTCACGGCGGATTAGGCAGGGATAAAACAAGAGTCAACACACCTATTACTGCTAAAGTTTTAGTATGCCACGGAGCAGATGACTTTTTTGAATCAGCGGAGGAAATTGCATCCTTTCAACAAGAAATGCGAGACACAAAAGCAGATTGGCAAATGATTTACTATGCTGATGCAGTACACGGTTTTACGAATCCTGAGTATGGTAACGACAAATCTACTGGAGTTGCTTACAATTCTACAGCAGCAAAACGCTCTTTTGAGCATTTAAAACTTTTTCTAAATGAAGTTTTAAAAAAATAAACTAATTCAAAAACAACTATAAATTAATTTAATGAAAAAATTATTAGGCCTTTTAGTATTTACCGCAGCAGTTTCTTGCTCTGGTACAAAAGCAGTGGTAAGTGTAGATAATTCTGACCCAACAAAATACATGAACAGCATTACAGCAGATGAACTTAAAACACATTTGTACATTGTAGCTTCTGACGAAATGGAAGGAAGAGAAACGGGTTCAGCAGGTCAAAAACGAGCTGGTGAGTACATGATTAATCAATACAAGAAAGAAGGCATTGGTTTTCCAAAGGGAGCAACTAGTTTTTATCAAGCAGTTCCTGCAGCTTTTTTGAACAAAAACAGTAGACAAAAATTAAATGACTCTGAAAATATTTGGGCTTACATCGAAGGTTCTGAAAAACCAGATGAAGTATTGGTAATTTCAGCTCATTACGATCACGTAGGTGTGAAAAACGGAAATGTATATAATGGAGCTGATGATGATGGATCAGGAACTGTAGCGCTATTAGAAATTGCTCAAGCATTTCAAAAAGCAAAAAACGAAGGTCACGGACCTAAAAGATCTATCCTTTTCTTGCACGTAACAGGAGAGGAACACGGATTACTTGGATCTCAATATTACTCTGAAAACCCTTTGTTTCCAGTTGCAAATACCATTACTGATATCAATATAGATATGATTGGACGACGCGACAAGGAGCATGCCAATAGCAACAACTACGTTTATTTAATCGGTGCTGACCGCTTATCATCGGATTTAAATACAATTTGTATGGAGGCTAACGATAAGTACATTAAAATGGACTTAGATTTAAAATACAATGATCCTAAAGATCCTAACCATTTTTATGAGCGTTCTGATCATTACAATTTTGCGAAATTTGGAATTCCGTCTGTTTTCCTTTTTAACGGAGTACATGCGGATTACCACCAAAAATCAGATACTCCAGATAAAATTGAGTATGATGCTTTAACTAAAAGAGCACAACTAGCTTTTACTATTGCTTGGGAACTGGCAAATAGGGAAAACAGACCCGTAGTAGACAAAAAATAACGGTTTCTATCCCAAAAAAAAGAGCTTTGAATCACTTCAAAGCTCTTTTTTATTATACTATATTTGATCAATAATAAAGGCTCTGCTTTATTAAATTGATTTTTTATAAATCTTCTTTAGTTTCAGCTTCAGGTGCGTTTTTCTTTACTGATTCAATTCCATTATCACGTGAGGCTACTGATTCATACAATTCACTGTTTCCAATAATCTGACCATTCGTAGCTTTTAAGTTAAAATAGGGTTTGCCATTTTTAGACTCCAATTTATCAAAACGAGTGTCAACTTGCGAATTCTTTTTTACTGATTCAATTCCGTTTAAACAAGCCGCTTTAGTCGTATAGCCTTCACTTGCTAAAATAACTTGACCATTACCCGCTTTCAAGACAAATTGAAATTCATCATTTTTTCTTTTAGTAATTAAAAATGTTCCCATAAATATAATTGGTTTTAGTTTAGTAGACAGGAATACCATTAGTAAAATACTGCCTAGTTGCATTTTGCCTTACTAAATTATGAAAATATTTACAACTTTCAAAAAATAATCTAAAATAAGACTTTAGCGTTTCATTTAAGGGTACAAAAAAAGCCTCTCATTTCTGAGAGGCTTTTGCTTTCTGGGTGGAAGACGGGGCTCGAACCCGCGACCCTCGGTACCACAAACCGATGCTCTAACCAACTGAGCTACAACCACCATTTGCTTAGCGGTGGCAAAGATACAACATAAGTTTAGTTCTCCAAATATTTTTTTAAAAAAAAATCAGCAATTTTACTTCAAATCTGCTAAGCTATTGACTGCCAAATATCTTTCAACCGTAAATCCTTCAGCATGCTCTACTCCTACTAATCGTCCAAAGTCTCTTGATCTATAATTTAAACTTTCTAGGAAGTTTTTTGATGAAATTGGCGATTCAGGCTCTTTGGAATTCGGATCATAAAATTGAGAGCTATAAGCCAAAATAGACGCAATCTTTTTATCGGTAAAGCCAGTTATGTCTACCACAAAGTCAGGCACTATATTTTTCCATTGAATATAATGATAAACAAGTTTTGGTCGCCAAGCTTTTTGTAGTACACCATCAATTTCTGTTTCAATTTTAATTAAACCAGATAAAAAACAAGCATCAGACACTAACTTGCTTCCTTTACCATGGTCAATATGGCGATCATCTACAGCATTGCACAATACAATCTCAGGCTGGTATTTACGAAGCATTTTAATAACTTCTAGTTGATGCTTTTCGTCATTGACAAAAAAGCCATCACGCATTTCCAAATTTTCACGAACCTTGACTCCAAGAATATTTGCAGCAGCAGTAGCTTCTTGATCTCTAATTTCCGCCGAACCCCTCGTACCCAATTCACCACGAGTTAAATCAATTATTCCTACCGTTTTCCCTAAGGATATCTCTTTTAAAATAGTTCCTGAACAACCCAATTCTACATCATCAGGGTGCGCTCCAAACGCTAATATATCTAGTTTCATTTCTTTCATTTTTTATCATCCTATAGTGAAACAAGCGAATTTGATACTGGCATCACTATTTGTAGAAGTTTGTGTTTTTATTTTAATTTTTAAGTACTCATTAAGATAAAGCACGTTTCATCGTTACTGATTTATTACGGCTTTCCTCCCACTCTTTTTCTGGGACACTCTCTTTGGTGATGCCGCAACCAATGTAAATATGAGCTTGATTGCTTTCAATCTCCATGCATCGTAAATTTACAAATAAATCAGAGATGGAAGCATTATTTACATCCTTACTACTCAGTTCACCTAAAAAACCTGTATAATATTTCCTATCGTAACCCTCATTTTTAAGTATAAACGCTTTGGCATCTTCCTTAGGTAAACCACAAACTGCGGGCGTAGGATGCAATAATTCAACGATCTGCTTTAAATTTGTATCGGGGTTAAAAACTGCATTAATTGTGGTCTTGATATGCCAAACTAGTCCTGCTTTTACGTTAAAAGGTGGAGAAACCATAACTTCTGACACCTTACTTTTTAACTTGTCTACAATATAATCGGTGACAAATTGCTGTTCTTCTTGCTCCTTTGCCTGCCATTTTATTTGGGTAGCACCCGCATCTTTTTGTGTTCCTGCCAAGGCCACTGTTTCAAAACTTTTCCCGTCAGACTGTATTAATTGTTCAGGAGTTGCACCCAACCAAGTTCCGATTTTAGGGTGAAAAAAACAATATACAAAAGCGGTAGGATACAATTGAAGCAATCTTTGAAAGGTCACAAGCAAATCAAATTCATTTAAAGAGACTGTCTCTTTTCGAGACAAAACTACTTTTTTAAAATTATTACTAGAAATCGCATCAATACCCGACTGCACAAGCGTTTCAAAATTTTTCTTTTCGCTTGTATTTTGATGCTCAATTATTTTCTCTTCAGGTTCGAAACCAGAAAAATCTTTATCAAAAGTAATCCTATCCGAAAGACCTTCGGGAATTAACGCTTTCGAGTTACCATCAAATGATGCAAATAAAAAACCACTTTCCTTAAAATCAGATGTAGCGTACAAACGATCATCCTGCTGCAGAAGCCCTACAACTTTAGAGCTATTTGGTTTGCAGTACACTACTAAAGGTAATTGCTGCTCTAGATGATCCTTGATTTTATCAAAATGTAAATTCATTATTTCTCTTCCCTTTTTCTTTTTGGTAAAACCATATTCGTTAGTTTACACACTGAAATCAAATTATCGTTTTCATCCGTAATCTTTATTTCCCACAAATGAATACTTTTTCCTTGATGTACAATTCTGGCAGTCGCCGTTACTATACCGTTTCGTTTCGATTTTACATGATTGGCAGCTATCTCTATTCCACGAACTTCACTAATTTCAGTGTTAACAAATAAAAAGGAAGCTGCGCTACCAACGCTTTCCGCCAAGGCAACAGTGGCTCCTCCATGTAATAATCCCATTGGTTGGTGAACGGAGGAATTCACAGGCATTGTAGCTACTAAAAAACCTTCGCCAGCATCCACATATTTTATATTTAAAGTCTCCATTAAGGTATACTTGGAAACTTCGTTGCAGTAGTTTAAAATTCTTTCTTTATCAAATATCATCTTGTACTTTTTAATTCGGTAAATTTAACAAAAACAAGGTGATTTTAAGAGTAAAACAGTTGTTATTATAATGCCAAAATCCGACGGTAATCCTAATTATGTTGTATAATTCATCCATTTAATCTTTAAATAAATCACAATTTTGATTTCTTATCAATTAACTATTGTTTTTTCCTATTTTTACTAAAAATAATTACCATGCGTCATTTCTCACTTCTAATAATTCTCGGCTTAATTGTTACTTTAGGTTCTTGTCGGGCTGATTTTGAAACTGTCCCAAGTACCGGAAGTCTCGTTTTTTCGCGTGACACCGTCTATCTTGATACTGTTTTTTCTAACATTGGATCAAGTACCTATCGCTTAAAAGTGTACAATAAATCTAAAAATGACATCAATATACCCTCTATCAAACTTGGAAAAGGCTTAAATTCTAAGTACCGCTTGTCTGTAGATGGTTTGCAAGGAAATGCTGGAAAATCATTTACTAACGTTGAAATATTAGCAAAAGATAGTTTGTATATATTTATTGAAACAACCGCTAATATTGCCGATGCAAATGCTACGGATCTTTTATATACCGATCAAATAGAATTTGACAGTGGAGCTAATTTACAAACTGTAGAGCTCGTTACACTCATTCAAGACGCTGTTTTTCTGTATCCGAAACGATTGTCAGATGGTACAACAGAAAGTTTACCAATAGGTCAAGAAAAAATATATGGTTTTTACCTCGACGAAAATGATCCTATAAATGGGAATGAATTGCATTTTACGAAAAACAAACCTTACGTAATTTATGGTTATGCCGCCGTTCCCTCCAACAAAACTGCTCTTTTTGATGCAGGATCTAGAGTTTACTTTCATGCTAACTCAGGAATAATTGTTAGCAATAAAGCCTCTTTACAAATCAATGGAAGTAATTCGACTACAGCGAATTTGGAAAACGAAGTCATTTTTGAAGGAGATCGGTTAGAGGCCTTATATGATGATGTCCCAGGACAATGGGGCGCTATTTGGCTTACGAGCGGTAGCACTAATAACAGCATTAATCACCTAACGATTAAAAATGCAACCATAGGTTTATTGATTCAAAATAATGACGGCACCACCCTATCATTAAAAAACACTCAAATCTATAACTGCGCTAATTATGGGATATTGGCTCAAACCGCTTACATTAATGCTGAGAATGTAGTCATAAATAATGCGGGTCAAGCAACCTTGGCGTGTAGCTATGGTGGAAAATACCAATTCAAACATTCAACCTTTAATAATAACTGGAATAGCTCTAATCAAGTTGCGGTCACCCTCAACAACTTTAGTACCGGAGCCATTCCTGAATCGAAGGATCTTGAGGCAGCAACCTTTACTAACTGTATTATTTATGGTACTTATACAAACGAACTATATTTGAATAAAAAAACAACTGCTGCTTTTAATTATCAATTTATTAATTGCTTGCTAAAACAGGAGGCTTCAAGTACCAATCCGTTGTACCAATTTGCAACTGATGCAGTACATTATTCCAATATCATTTTAAATCAGAATCCGAAATTTTTAAATAGTACTCTTAATAAGCTCAACATCGACGCATCATCTCCTGCGGTAGGGAAAGCTAATCCCAACTTTATAATTCCAATAGATATAATAGGAAATACAAGATCAACACCACCTGATTTAGGTGCGTACCAAAATAAACCCTTTCCAAAATAATACTCTTATATTGGAATTAACCTACAATAAAACATTATATTAAGAAAATAAACTAAATATCCTTACTTTTCTCACAATAAAATAGAAAAATACTCAAAATTAGTAACTATTTGTTAACATAAGCTATTTCATAAATAAGTACGTTTGCGCTCAAATTCAACCAAAATTCAAAAAATTCCGTCTTTTTGAATAGTAAGTATTTTAACCAAAACCAACAAACTACTACCATTTATGAAACACATTTACTCTTTCTTTTTTTTATTGTTTTTTACAGCAGCCATTGCGCAAATTCCAACCGGGTACTACACCACGGCGACAGGCAGTTCCTATACTTTAAAAACACAGCTTTACAATATCATTAAAGGTCATACTGATAATGGTTATAATGGATTATACACTACGTACCAAACCTCTGACGTAGATAATTTCTATGAAAATGACGGATCGGTTTTAGATATGTATTCTGAAAAACCAAATGGAGTTGATCCCTACAATTACAGCACTACGAGTACCCAACGATGTGGTACTTATGCTAAGGAAGGAGACTGCTACAACAGAGAACATATTATACCACAATCTTCATTTAGTTCTGCCGCACCCATGGTTTCAGATGCACACTTTATTACCCCAACAGATGGGAAAGTAAATGGGCAACGATCTAATTATCCGCACGGGACTGTTGGAACGGCAACCTGGACTTCTTTGAACGGGAGCAAGTTAGGCTCGAGCGCTGTTTCAGGATATACCGGGACTGTTTTTGAACCAATTGATGAATTTAAAGGTGATGTAGCTAGGATGTATTTTTATTTCGCTACTAGATATGAAACTACTATTGCTGGATATGCTTATCCTATGTTTAACGGGACTTCAACGCAAGTCTTTACTACTGCTTTCTTGAATATGTTACTAGCATGGAATGCATTAGATCCAGTAAGCCCTAGAGAAATTGCAAGAAACAATGCTATTTACGCAGCTCAAAACAATAGAAACCCGTACATCGACCATCCTGAATATGTACAAAGAGTTTGGAACCCAACAGCAGATACGCAAGCACCAAGCACCCCAACTAATTTAATTGCTTCGGGAACAACGCAAACGACAACTAACCTATCTTGGACAGGGTCTACTGATAATGTGGGTGTAACGGGATACAACTTATATCAAGGTAGTACTTTGAAAACTACTATTACAAGTACATCAACAACTATTACCGGTTTAGCAGCTGCAACTGCTTACACTTTTTCAGTGAAGGCAAAAGATGCTGCAGGAAATATATCGGCCTCTAGTTCTACCTTAAATGTCACGACATCGTCACCAGCTGGGACCACGACTGACCTATTGTTTTCAGAATACATTGAGGGCAGCGGGAATAACAAAGCACTTGAAATTTCAAATGCGACGGGTTCGTCTATAAATTTATCGATCTACAGTGTTAAAAAGCAAACCAATGGAGCGGGTGCTTGGAGTACAGGAATCGCCTTGAGCGGAACTTTGGCAACAGGTAAAAAATTCACGATTGTAAACAGTGCAATTGCTTCAACATGTTATTCTACGAACTCAGCAAATATTTCAACTGCTGCTACTGAAATGACTTTTAATGGTAACGATGCCGTTGGTTTATTTAAAAATGGAGTCCTTATTGATATTATCGGAACTTTTAATGGTGGCACCGCTAATTTTGCCGCTGATGTAACCTTGAGACGAAAAGCAACAGTAACTGGACCAAAAACCACTTTTAATCTTAGTGCCGATTGGGATTCTTATTCAGCTGATACTTGCAGTAATCTAGGAAGTAAACCAGCTGCTAAAGAGGGTAAAACAGTCATAGCTTCAGATGAAAAATTAATTGCAATTTATCCTAACCCATCGCATGGTGTGTTCACAATCTTGAGTTCTAATAATGAATTCTCTGTTGAAATATACAACCTTCTTGGGCAAAAAGTTTTTGAGCAAAAAGCAATCATCGGTAGCAGCGAAATAAATTCAAACCTTAACCAAGGAATCTATCTCGTTAAAATCACAGACGCCACAGAAACATCGATTAAAAAAATCATTATCAACTAGTTGATGAAAAAATAGAACAATTTAAAAAGCGGCAATTATGCCGCTTTTTTTATTAGAAATTTAAATGATAAATGACTAAATTTGCGCATCAATACAACAAACTACACAACAATGATCCATTTCTTTGAAAACCAAAGCAAAACTGTTTTTGCCGTACAAATGCAAAACATATCGAGCGCAGGCGAGCTATCGGCTGAAGATATTTCAAAATTAAACTGGCTTTTTGCCGACTCTCATAAACTAGAAAAATCCGTATTGACGGATTTTTTTGTTGGACCTCGTGCCACAATGGTCACTCCTTGGAGCACTAATGCGGTAGAGATTACACAAAATATGGGTATATCAGGCATTATTAGAATCGAAGAATTCCAAACTGTTACTGCTGATTTTAGTGATTTTGATCCCATGCTTTCGCAAAAGTACGAAGGATTAAACCAAGAAATTTTTACGATCCAGATCGCACCAGAAGCAATTTTAAATATAGATGACATTGCAGCTTATAATGCAAAAGAAGGTCTATCGTTGAGTCCCGACGAAGTTGAATACTTAGATAATTTAGCCTTAAAAATTGGTAGAAAATTGACCGATTCAGAAATATTTGGTTTTTCGCAAGCCAACTCTGAGCATTGTCGTCACAAAATTTTCAACGGTAAATTTATCATTGATGGAGAAGAAAAAGAATCTTCTTTGTTTAAAATGATCAAAAAAACATCGCAAGAGAATCCAAATGATATTGTATCGGCCTACAAAGATAATGTCGCTTTTGTAAAAGGACCACGTGTAGAACAATTTGCTCCAAAAACTGCTGACAAACCTGATTTTTATGAGTTAAAAGAATTTGATTCGGTTATTTCCTTAAAAGCAGAAACTCACAATTTCCCGACCACAGTAGAACCTTTTAATGGTGCTGCTACCGGTTCGGGAGGAGAAATTAGAGACCGTTTAGCTGGTGGACAAGGTTCATTACCTCTTGCAGGAACAGCCGTTTACATGACCTCCTACTCTCGATTAGAAGATGCCTCTGACTCGACTGCAAGCAACCGTACTTGGGAAAAAGGAATGGAAGAAAGAAAATGGTTGTACCAAACCCCCATGGATATTTTAATAAAAGCTTCTAACGGAGCTTCTGACTTTGGAAATAAATTTGGACAACCCCTAATTACCGGATCTATATTAACTTTTGAACAAAAAGAAGATATTTCAACAAGCTCAGCACCGGCCAGAAAATTAGGTTTCGACAAAGTAATCATGCAAGCAGGTGGAATTGGTTACGGAAAATTAGATCAAGCTATTAAGCAAACACCACAAACGGGCGACAAAATTGTTATCCTTGGTGGTGAAAATTATAGAATAGGAATGGGCGGAGCTGCAGTATCATCTGCAGATACCGGTGCTTTTAGTTCAGGTATTGAGTTAAACGCAATACAACGTTCGAACCCAGAAATGCAAAAACGCGCTGCCAATGCAATTCGCGGATTAGTAGAAAGTGACTCCAACCCTATCGTATCTATTCACGATCATGGAGCTGGAGGTCATTTAAACTGCTTGTCAGAACTAGTGGAAGATACTGGAGGATTGATTGATTTGGATAAATTACCTGTTGGTGATCCTACACTTTCAGCTAAGGAAATCATTGGTAACGAGTCACAAGAGAGAATGGGATTAGTAATTGCCCAAAAAGATATTGATACCTTACAACGCATAGCGGACAGAGAACGTTCTCCTATGTACCAAGTAGGTGATGTTACAGGTGACCATCGTTTTACTTTTGAATCCAAAACTACTGGAGCAAAGCCTATGGATTTTGCCTTAGAAGATTTCTTTGGGAGTTCTCCAAAAGTAGTCATGCACGACACCACTATCGAAAGAAAGTATAGTGAATTAGAGTATGATAAAAGCAACTTTTACACCTACCTGCAAAATGTTTTACAACTTGAAGCTGTAGCTTCTAAAGATTGGTTAACAAATAAAGTGGACCGATGCGTAGGAGGAAAAGTAGCCAAGCAACAAACAGCTGGACCTTTACAATTGCCATTAAACAATTGTGGAGTTATGGCCTTAGATTACAATGGTAAAGAAGGAGTGGCAACTTCTATAGGCCACTCGCCAATTGCCGCTTTAATCGATCCCATTGCAGGAAGCAGAACCGCAATTGCTGAGGCATTATCAAATATAGTTTGGGCGCCAATTAAAGGTGGATTAGACGGAATCTCTTTGTCAGCGAACTGGATGTGGGCTTGTAAAAATGAAGGTGAAGATGCTCGCTTGTATGCGGCAGTAGAAAGTTGTTCCGACTTTGCAATTGAATTAGGAGTCAATATTCCAACAGGAAAAGACTCTCTTTCAATGAAACAAAAATATCCTAATGAGGAAGTCATTGCTCCAGGTACCGTTATTATTTCAGCAGGTGGAAACTGTATCGATATCCAAAAAGTGGTTGAACCCGTTCTTCAAAGAGACGGTGGATCGATTTATTACATTAATTTATCACAAGATCAGTTTAAATTAGGAGGATCCTCTTTTGCGCAAACTCTAAATAAAATAGGTCAAGAGGCACCAACTATTACAGATGCTGTTTTCTTCAAGAATGCTTTTAATACTATTCAAGAATTAATTTTAGAAGACAACATTCTTGCAGGACATGATATAGGAAGCGGTGGTTTAATCACTACCCTTTTAGAAATGTGTTTTGCTGACACTAATTTAGGAGCAACAATAGATTTATCTGTTTTTGAAGAAAAAGATAGTGTCAAAATTATGTTTTCTGAAAACATTGGACTTGTTTTACAAGCTAAAGATGATGCTATATTAGAAAACAAATTGAATCAGAACAACATTGAATTCTTTAAAATTGGCGTTGCAACAGCAAACAACACTTTGAATCTTGGAACTTGGACTTTAAACATCCCAACATACAGAGACACTTGGTTCAAAACTTCCTTTTTATTAGATCAAAAACAATCTAAAAACGGTACAGCGCAAGCTCGTTTTGACAATTACAAAAACCAACCGCTAACTTATACTTTTCCGGCTCATTTTACTGGAAAAAAACCAGTTATACCTACTGGAATTGCAAGACCAAAAGCTGCAATTATCCGTGAAAAAGGAAGTAATTCTGAGCGTGAGATGGCTAATGCGATGTATCTAGCTGGTTTTGATGTGAAAGATGTGCACATGACCGACTTGATTTCAGGTCGTGAGACGTTAGAAGATATTCAGTTTATTGGAGCTGTTGGAGGTTTCTCTAATTCAGATGTATTAGGTTCTGCTAAAGGTTGGGCAGGCGCTTTTAAATACAATGAAAAAGCAAACACTGCTTTAAAAAACTTCTTTAAAAGAGAAGATACTTTATCTGTGGGTATTTGTAATGGTTGTCAACTGTTTATGGAATTGGAATTAATCAATCCTGAGCACGAAGTACACGGAAAAATGTTGCACAATGACAGTCATAAACACGAAAGCATCTTTACCTCTGTTACCGTAAATGAGAACAAATCGGTAATGTTATCGACTTTAGCAGGTAGCACATTGGGAGTTTGGGTATCGCACGGAGAAGGTAAATTCAACTTGCCTGAAGCCAAAGATAACTACAACATTGTTGGAACGTATGGTTACGACAGCTACCCAGCCAATCCAAACGGATCTGACTACAATACGGCCATGCTTTGCGACACCACAGGTCGCCACTTGGTAATGATGCCACACATTGAGCGTTCAACTTTCCAATGGAACTGGGCAAATTATCCAAAAGATCGAAATGACGAAGTTTCACCATGGCACGAAGCCTTTGTTAATGCTAGAAAATGGATTGAAAATAAATAAAGTTTACTAAATTTCAACTTTGATAGAGCTTTCAAATAGTATAATTGAAAGCTTTATCAATTGAAAACAGTAGACTCTGTCTTTTACCGACTGAATAGAACACTTAACAAATTACCGTATGAATAACAAGCAATGTTTAAACTGTGAACAAAAGGTATCTGGGAATTATTGTGAAAATTGCGGACAAAAAAATGATACACACCCTATTACTTTAAAACACTTTTTGTTTCACGACATTATACACGGTGTATGGCATTTGGAAAAAGGTATTCTCTTAACAATAAAGGAAACTTTCACAAGACCTGGACAAGCAGCATTGGATTACATTAATGGTAAAAGAGTCAAATACTATAATGTTTTTTATCTCATTTTAATGCTGATCGGATTAAATATTCTTACGGTGCATTATTATCATGAAATTAACCACTCAGCAGTAAAGGAAAATATAGGCAATGGTTTAAAATTCATGAATTTTTTATCGGCTAATGTAAAAGTAGTTTTACTAGGGTTCGTTCCGTTAATTGCTATAAATGCAATTCTTATTTTCAGAAGATTGAAACTCAATATAGCTGAACATTTTATAATTGGAGGAATAAATTTATTAGGAATTCTAGTTTTATGCCTCTTCGTAAACTTGTTTTCACTCTTATTCATATTTCAAGGAATAAAAGACTTTGCACAGATTCTTAAATCTATTTGCCTATTCTTGATCTTTTTATTTCCAGCTTGGACTTACTTTAATGCTACAAAAAAAAAGTATTCTATCATGGGTTTTATATGGAGGATTCTCATGTTTTATTCGTTAACTATCATTGAAATTATCATTATAATGTGGTTTATTGTTTATCTAGTAACGGGTCAAACTCAAGCACATTTACCTTTAAATATCAATTTATAATCGTTATTTCTATAGAGCGTCTTGAATTAGGTTAACTTCTCTTTAAACATACTCTACAAGGTTTCAACATGGCATGAAGCATTTGTTAATGCACGATTGTGGATTGAGAAAAAGTAATTTTCTTTTTATAGTATTAGAAAGCGCTCTTGAAAAAGAGCGCTTTTTTTATGTACTTCTTCTGAGATTTCAAGATGTAAAGACTCCTGATTTATTTTCCAATTAAAACGCCATCAGCCATTAGCGAATACTTTGTTTTTGGTGCAGTTATACTATCAATTGCAGCTTGTGATTTACCACCATCCTTAGCATAATGTTTTAAATCGGCAACAGATTCAACACTTATGTATGCTTTACCACTAATGATTACATCTTCGTTTTTAGAATCTGTAGGAACGAAAAAAGCATAATCTTTAAATTTTACAAATACTTCCTTCTCTTCTGGTAAATCTAAGTTCATCCAGCATCCCTTTTCTTTACAAACTGCTTTAATTTTTGACTTAAACTTAACAGCTACAGTATCACCTTGTGACAACTTCGCATAAGTAGCTAGAATTTCTTGTTCAGAAAGCGCTTTATCTACAGAAATGCTATCACCAAAGCTAGCATAAGCTAGATCCGACTTCATTTCTGACTGTTTTTCTTCCTTTTTACAACTAGCTAAAGCTAGGATAGAGCATGCTATTACAATGGTTTTCTTCATAATTAAATATTTTAGTTGGAATAATATTGATCCAAAAGTAGGCATAAATTTAAAATATAGCTAAAAAATAAAAGCATGAATTTAGAATCTACGCTTCCGTTTCGACGGTAATTTTATTTGTGTTTTCCAACTATTTACAAAATGGAATTAACTTTGTGAACCTAGTACATAACTAAAAAACTCCACTTCCTCCTATTTTAAAAAGTCAAAAAAAAACCTCTTTTAAAAAATTAAAAGAGGTTTCTATGTATTTTAAAAGGCTTAATTATTCAGCAGTTCCAATTTCTAGATCACTATCACCTTCCCATTGTCCTACTACAGATGTAGCTAGTGCATTCCCTAAAACATTAGTTGCGCTTCTAAACATATCACAAAAGTGGTCAATTGGTAATATTAATGCAATACCTTCGATTGGAATATCAAACATACCACAAGTAGCAGCAACAACCACTAAACTTGCTCTTGGAACACCTGCAATTCCTTTACTAGTTAGCATTAAAACAAGTAACATCGTTAATTGTGTTCCCAAATCTAATTCGATACCATAGGCTTGAGCAATAAAAATACTAGCAAAAGTCATGTACATCATACTTCCATCCAAGTTAAAAGAATATCCTAGCGGTAACATGAACGAAACGATTTTATCTTTTACCCCAAAGCGCTCTAACTCCTCCGTTAATTTTGGAAAAACTGCCTCACTACTTGTGGTACCAAAAGCAATAATTAAAGGACTAACGATACGTTTCAATAAAACAGTCATTCTGCTTTTTAAGAATAAGTATCCAACTGCAATTAAAAACACCCATAATGTTGAAATTCCGACTAAAAAAGAACCAAAGAATTTAAAGTAGGTAATTGCTAATTCTTGGAAATCCCTAACAGCAAATACACCTGCAATTGCTCCAAAAACTCCAATTGGTGCAAAATTCATTACATAATTTACCATTTTTAGGATAATATGCGATGATTTATCTAATGCGTTAATTACTGGTTTAACGTGATCTCCAATTGAAGCAGCTGCCAATCCAAAAAAGATAGAGAATACTACAATTTGTAGAATCTCATTAGTAGACATGGCTTCAAAGATACTTTTGGGAACAATATGCTCTATGAAATTATTGAAGTTAATGTTTTGCGTTTTATCAGTCACTTCTGCAACCGAATTAGCATCAACATTTGATAAATTTAAACCTACTCCAGGCTCTAAAATATTAACATAAAATAATCCGATTAATAGTGAGATCAATGACGCAGTAAAGAACCATCCCAAAGCTTTTCCTCCAATACGACCAACTGCACTTACATTTCCAAGTTTAGCGATTCCTACTACCAAAGTTGTGAAAACTAAGGGAGAAATAATCATTTGAACTAAACGGATAAAAACAGTTGCTAAAATTTTAATTTTTGAGCTAAACTCCAATGCAGCTTCTTCTGATATTGTATTGTGAAGTACAATACCAAGTCCAGCTCCTAGTATCATCGCAATTAGGATTTGCGTTGTCAAATTGGATAAAATTGACGGTTTTTTTGTTTCTGTAGAATTCATTTACTTTTAATTAATTAGGTGGAAATACTCCAAAATTACTGTTTTGCCAATATTTTATAAGAATATGACTTTACCCTTAGGTTGTATTTTAATATGTTTTATTGATCAAATAAAAATCAGCTAAGACTATAGCTGCCATCGCTTCTACGATAGGCACTGCTCTTGGAACAACACAAGGGTCATGACGACCTTTGCCTGTCATCTCAGTAATATTTCCTTGATTATCTAAAGACTCTTGCTTTTGCATGATAGTGGCCACTGGCTTGAATGCTACATTAAAATAAATGTCCATACCATTGCTTATACCTCCCTGAATACCTCCTGACAAATTAGTTCGAGTAGATCCATCTGAATTGTAAAGATCATTATGTTGACTTCCTTTCATTTTACACCCCTCAAAACCACTGCCGTATTCAAATCCTTTTACCGCATTTATGGATAGCATGGCTTTTCCTAATTCAGCATGTAGTTTATCAAAAACAGGTTCCCCTAGTCCTACAGGTACATTTTGAATAACGCATGTTACCATACCTCCTACTGTATCTCCTTGTTTTCTAATTTCGCGAATATAATCTTCCATCTTAGCTGCCATTTCAAGATCAGGACAACGTACAGGATTACTTTCGATTAAACTAAAATCAAGCTCATGGTAGGACTTATCTAAAGCCAAATCTCCAACAGCAGAGACAAAGGCATGAATTTTTATTTCAGGCAGCATTTGCTTCGCTATAGCTCCCGCTACTACACGGCTAGCAGTTTCACGAGCTGAGCTACGACCACCACCGCGATAATCTCTAAACCCATACTTTTGATCATAAACATAATCAGCGTGACTGGGTCTGTAATTATCTTTGATGTGTGAATAATCATCTGACTTTTGATTGGTATTCGGAATGATGAAGCCAATTGGGGTTCCCGTGGTTTTACCTTCGAAGATTCCTGATAAAAACTGGACTGCATCCGGTTCTTTACGTTGCGTAACTATCGCTGATTGTCCTGGTTTCCTTCTAGACATTTCCAATTCTATGGCTTCTAAATCAAGTACTATTCCCGAAGGGCAACCATCTATTATTCCGCCTAATGCTTCGCCATGAGATTCACCAAAAGTGGTTATTTTATATAATGTTCCGTAGCTATTTCCCGCCATTATTTTCTGTTTTGAACAAATGTACTATTTTAGTTGAAAGTTAAAAAACTTATGGTTTAGAAGTTTGAAAAACCAATAGCAAATTAGGATAAAAAAGAGTCTTTTTATACTTTTTCTTAACTTTTAAAAGTATTTCAGTTAACAATAGTGGTTTTAATTTGTAAAACTTCAAATTAAATCAAATTGAAAAAAAGAAAAGTAGAACTAGTAGTGCTATCCGATGTGCATTTAGGAACCTATGGTAGTCATGCAGAAGAGCTTCATAATTATCTTTCTTCTATAAAACCTAAAGTTTTAGTACTGAATGGCGATATTATTGATATTTGGCAATTTAGAAAATCATATTTCCCAAAAAGCCACTTAAAAGTGATTCAGAAAATTATTAGTATGGCCTCCAAAGGTACCACCGTACATTATATAACTGGCAATCACGATGAGATGCTGCGAAAATTTTCAGATACTTTCATGGGGAACTTCTCAATAATTGATAAACTCGTATTGGAAATAGATGACAAGAAGGCTTGGATTTTTCATGGTGATGTATTTGATGCTAGCGTTAATCATGCTAAATGGATCGCCAAACTAGGAGGAAAAGGATATGACTACCTTATCTTATGCAATCGATTTGTAAATTGGTGTCTCAAAAAAATTGGAAAAGAACCTTACTCCTTTTCGAAAAAGATAAAGGCGAGTGTTAAAAAAGCAGTAAAACACATTTCAGATTTTGAGCAGACAGCTACTGACCTTGCTATTGAAAATAAATATGATTTCGTCATATGCGGTCATATTCATGAACCAAAAATCATTAAGAGAGAAAACAAGGAAGGTAGCACAACCTATCTAAACTCCGGAGATTGGGTAGAAAATCTTACTGCTCTTGAATACAATAAAAAAAGATGGAAACTATATAAGTACGAAGAATCAAATTTCAATGATGATGAAAACCTATTTGAAATGGAGGATCAAATAGGCAAACACCTCCTTACCAACATGATATTAAAAACATAATTTGCAGTCAGATATTATAAAAAACACCAAACATGGAAATTGTATAACATTTCAAAATAATCTCATAATCGTTAAGCATTACTTTGACTGTATCTTTGCTAAAACAAAAATCAAATTATGAAAAAGATTATTTTATCAGCTGTTATGCTACTAGGTTTAGCATTTAGCTCACAAGCTCAAACTATATCTAAAAATGCACTAGGACTACGTTTAGGAGACAGTGGTGGATTTGGCTCAGAGATCACTTACCAAAGAGGTTTAGGAGACAACAACCGTCTTGAACTTGACTTAGGTTGGAGAAACAGAAAAAACTTCAACAACAACGGTTACGATGACAATGCGATTAAATTAGCAGCTTTGTACCAATGGGTTTGGAACATAGATGGTGGCTTTAACTGGTACGCTGGAGTTGGTGGTGGATTAGGGAGTTATAACTACACAGCCGGTAACACACGTTACAATGACAACTTTGCTTTTGCCGCAGGAGATATTGGTATCGAATACAACTTTGATATTCCATTGTTAATCTCTTTAGATTTCAGACCTGAATTTGGAGGTAACGGATACTACAAAAACAACTACGGTTCAGATATTGCATTGGGAGTTAAATTCCAATTCTAATCAGAATCAATCTTATAAAAATGCCACTAGAAATAGTGGCATTTTTTATTCTATAATAATTTCTTTCTTAGAATTTACTTTCACAACGCAAAAAGGATAGGTGATTACTTGAGCTACCATGGCTCCAGTCGCAGGCACATTCTCTTTTACGGTGATAATAATATTCTTTTCAGTTTCTTCAACAGACTCAACTCCTATTGAATATCCAGCTGTAGCTTTTTCTCCCATATTAAGGATCACAAAATTGGACTTTTGAACATCCTGCAAACTAATTTTCTTGGCTAAACTAGGATCATTCTGGAGCATTTTAATTTCTCTGGGCTCCGATAAGATTTCAAAAAAACGAATATTCCCCCCACCATCTGATTTTTGCGTAAGTATTTCATATAGTTTGTTGCTTTCAGCCACGGGGATAGTAGCAACACCGCATGAAAAAAGAACTAAAAGGAAAGGAATGACAAAATATTTTTTCATTAGTATACTTTTATGCTACAATTTAAATCATAGGTAGTAAAAACAGCAACTTATCCGTGCTTCTTGATGGCTTTTTTATACAAATCAACATAAAGAGGTAAAATATTTTTAATATCAAACTTTTTAGCGACCGTCAATGCGCGCTCTTTAAACTGGCTAAGTACCTCGTCTTTTTCTAAAATTTGAATAGCATTAGTAGCCATTTCGTCTATATTTCCAACATCAGATAAATATCCTGAAATACCTTCAAAATTAACTTCCGGTAAACCACCGGAATTACTTGAAATTACTGGTACACCCCAAGCCATTGCTTCAAGAGCTGCTAAACCAAAACTTTCGGTTTCAGACGGAAGCAGAAATAAATCAGTATAACTCAATATTTTATCAATCTCATTACTGTTACCAAAAAAGATTACCTTGTCTAGTATACCTAACTCCTGACATAACATTTCTGCCTTTTCTTTTTCAGGACCATCCCCAACCATCATTAACTTGGCTGGAATTGTTTGCTGAATTTTATGGAATATCTTGATAATATCCGGAATTCTTTTCACTTTTCGGAAGTTACTGATATGTGTTATGATGCGTTCGTCCTTTTTAGCCATTACTGATCGATGGCAAGGAATAGAAGGATCTAATCTGTTTTTATCTAATTCGATAAAATTAGGAATAACATGAATGTCCTTCTTAATATTAAATAAATTGTAGGTATCATCCTTTAAGCTTTGCGAAACCGAGGTGACAATATCTGATTTATTGATACTAAAACTAACGGCCGGTTTATAAAAAGGGTGGTTTCCAACCAAAGTAATGTCCGTTCCATGCAATGTTGTTACCATCGGAATTTTTATTCCTTCGCTTTTTAACATTTGCTTAGCCATATAGCCCGCATAAGCATGAGGTATAGCATAATGAACATGTAAAATTTCAATTTTGTATAACTTAACCGTATCAACGAGCTTACTTGACAAGGCTAATTCGTAGGGTTGGTAATGAAATAAAGGATATTCAGGCACATTAACCTCGTGGTAATGAACATTAGCATTTAGCAAAGCCAGACGTACTGGCTGACTGTAAGTTATAAAGTGTACCTCGTGCCCTTGGCGCGCTAATTCTAAACCTAATTCAGTAGCTACGACACCACTTCCTCCAAATGTTGGATAACAAACTATTGCAATTCTCATGTATGTAATTTAATGGAACGAATTTAATAAAAATCAAGCGGACTTCATTTTAAATCGGCAAAGAAAAACCTTTTAAAATGTTAAACTTTGCATTTACTTGAATCAACTTTGTTGCTTTTACTAACGACATACTTTCACAGCAGCAATATTATTAACTAGAAAATCAAGACAGAGTTAACATAGAGCAAAAAAAAACATCTGAAATATATCCAGATGTTTTATATAAACTTAAGTACCTTAGAGTCATTTAAAAAAAGCGACTGTGCCAGCTGTCAATTGCGGGTACTTCCCACGACTCTTTGTATTCTTCTATATTATTTATAAGGTTGTTAAAAACGATAGTATTTTCAGTAACTGCTTTATCCTTCACCATTTTTTTAAAATCAAGTAGTGGTTTGTGAGCAATGTGTTCCCCTAACTTAAAGGTTACATTCATTTTATCTAACAAATCTACAGTATATTTCTTTTCTAAACTTTGAATAAATTCAACTGAAGCATCAATTGAACATCCCGTTGCAGCTTGAACATCTTGGTTCACTGCTAAAATAATAAAACGATTGTATTTTAATTGATAAGATGATTCTAAACTAGTACCGTGTGCAGCCCATCCATCAAGAAAAGAACGCAAGGCTGTCTCTACTTCAGCAAACTCCGCATCAGAAAATTTTCTATTGGATTGATAAATCCAAATTCTAGAATCTTCTGGTAAATCTTCAAATGGTACGTACATGTTTTAATTTTGTTTTTTAATTGAAAGCTTTTTCAACTGCTATGGGAATGAAATTTTCGCATACCAATTTTTTGGAAACTAAATTACAAATCTTGTGCATTAGCAATTAACTCTGCGATATCCATCACTTGAACTTCGCCTTCTTTCTCTTTATTTTTGATTCCGTCTGTCATCATCGTATTGCAAAAAGGGCAACCCGCTGCAATAATATCAGGCTGTACTTCAAGTGCATCCTCAGTTCTCAATACATTTACCTCTTTGTTTCCTGGTTCAGCATCTTTAAACATTTGAGCTCCACCTGCTCCACAACATAAGCCATTTGCCTTAGAACGCTTCATTTCTACAAGTTCCACGTCTAATTTTTCAATTAACTCACGTGGTGCTTCATAAATTTTATTGGCTCTACCTAAATAACACGGATCGTGAAATGTTATTTTCTTTCCTTTAAACTGTCCACCTTCGATTGTTAGTCTACCATCATCTAATAATGATTTTAAAAATTCCGTGTGATGTACCACTTCGTATTGACCACCTAACTCCGGATATTCATTCTTTAAAGTATTGAAGCAATGTGGGCAAGCCGTAACGATTTTTTTAGCTTCATATGCATTTAGCACCTCAATATTCATCATGGCTTGCATTTGAAACAAAAACTCATTCCCGGCTCTTTTAGCTGGATCTCCAGTACAACTTTCCTCAGTACCAAGTACTGCAAAAGGAACATTAGCACGGTTTAGAATACGTACAAATGCTTTAGTTATTTTTTTTGCTCTATCGTCAAAACTACCTGCACAACCTACCCAAAATAATACCTCAGGTTGTTTTCCTTGAGCTAACATCTCTGCCATAGTAGGCACAATTAAATTTTCTGACATTGTTTAATTTTTTATTCGGTTATCGCTTTTCAGCTTATTTCTTTTGAACTTTAACTACTAAAATATTAGTTTTCGTCTTTCCAGTTCAATCTATCTTGTTGGTTGTATTGCCATGGTGCACCATTATTTTCAATGTTAGACATCATAGCATTTAAGGGCATTGGCGCTGCACTTTGCTCCATTACTAGGTAGCGACGCATATCCATAATGATTGATAACGGACTAATATTTACGGGACATTCTTCAACGCAAGCGTTACATGAGGTACATGCCCATAATTCTTCGGTAGTTATATAATCGTTTAATAAGGTTTTATTATCTGGAATAAAAATACCTTTATTAGCATCTATATTTCTACCCACTTCTTCTAAACGATCTCTAGTATCCATCATAATCTTACGTGGAGACAATTTTTTCCCGGTTTGATTAGCAGGACATGACGAAGTACATCTACCGCATTCCGTACACGTATATGCATTAAGTAATTGTACCCAATTCAAATCTTGCACATCACTAGCACCAAACTTAGCTGGCACTTCTCCCTCTGCTGCTGGAGGCGCTGCCGCAAATGGGTCTGCATTAGGATCCATCATCATCTTTACTTCCTTAGTCACCGCTTCTAAATTATCAAACTCCCCTAATGGGTTCAAATCAGCAAAATAGGTATTCGGGAAAGCCAATAAAATGTGTAGGTGTTTTGAAAAATACAAGTAATTCATAAAGATTAAAATCCCAACGATATGCATCCACCAAAAAACCTCGGTCAATAACATTACAAATTCATTCGACATTCCGTTAAAGATCGGCTCAATGAATTGACTTATTGGAAAAGATCCTGCTTGGATAAAATGTGAAAATCCTCCTGGTACATTTTGCAAATGTAAATCAGTAGCATTCATTAGCAAAAATAAAGTCATCAATACAACTTCAAAATAAAGGATATAGTTCGCGTCATTCTTAGGAAACCCTTTTAAATCAGAATGTATAAAACGTTTTAGTCTAATTACATTTCTTCTGATCCAAAATACAGCTACAGCAAAAAGTACCAAAACTGCTAATATTTCAAAAGATGCAATCAAAACGTTATAGGTTGTGCCTAAAAAAGCAAAAACTCTATGCGTACCAAACAATCCATCAATAATGATTTCAAGTAATTCAATATTGATAATTATAAATCCTAAATAAACGATGATGTGCATAATTCCCGCTACTGGGCGTTTCACCATTTTAGACTGCCCCAAAGCAATCATGGCCATGTTTTTCCATCTTTCGCTAGGGTTATCCTTTCTATCTACATCAATTCCAAGATTGATATTTCTAACTATTTTCTTGATATTTATAAAAAAATAACCAAAACCAATTGCTAATACAATGGCAAATAATACATTATCTAAGTAGCTCATAAATGCTAGTTTTATTGTTTTTTAATTGTATCTGAAGGTGGACCAGTATAAGGTTTGTTTTTCTTGCCGAATAAAGAAATATTTACGTATCGCGTTGGATATAGGCGCACATCTTGAAGAAGTAACTCCAATTCCCTTGACGATTTTTCAAGATTGGAATATAATGCATCATCATTAAGTAATTTACCCATACTTCCTTTACCTGATTCTAGGCCTTTCATTATCGCGTTTACTTTTGCTATTGTAGCATTAATATCCCGAACGGTTTTACCTAAATTAGCTTTTTTGATAGAATCCGATATTTGTGCAAAATCTCCTGAAACTTTATTAAAATTAGTGACAACACCTTTAATTTGTGTTTTGTTCTCATCCAGCATCACATTAACAGTAGAGGATGCTTTACGAAATTGAACCATAGTTTGACTTAATTCAGACAAACTAACTTTTAAATCCTCTTGCGTTTTTTTATCCAAAACATTGTTGATTCCCGTCAGTAGCACATCGGCATTTGTCAATATCTTATCCAACTTCGCTTGAATAGGACTCAATTGATTCCCTAATGACTCAACTAAACCAACACGAACATTAGTTACCAATAATTGCCCATCCATTGCTAATTCTTTGTCCTGAAAATTGGGCTCAATGGCAATTTGCTTTCCTCCAATAAAACTTGGCTCATAAATGGTCGCCTTACTTGACCTTGAAATAGGAAAATCAGTTTTAACCTGCATTTCCACCATTAATTTACCGGTACTAGGATTGATCTTAATAACAGTCACTTTACCAATCACTAGACCATTCAAAGTCACTGGCGCAGAATTAGGTAATCCTTCCACAGAATCATATTCAGCGTAGAAAGTCGTGTAGGTACTAAAAAGTTCTCTTCCTTTCAAAAAACTGTAACCCCAAATAAATAATAAAAGGGATGCAATTACTAGAATTGCCGTTTTAATTTCTCTTGATAATTTCAAAATATATTTTTATTTATTGCAAATTTAATAATAAAAAATCAGAACTAAGCCTATTTAATTGCTTCTTAAATACTGATTTTATAGCCATCATTAATTGGTGCCTGATAGGTACTACCCAACCCGATTTATCATACTTCATTTGGTGTGATTTTAGCGCCCTCATAATCAGAAGTTTCATCATCACATAAACAGCATCCTTAACTACTAATTTCCTGCAGCTTTACTATCAAACCAAAATTTTAGTGGTTTACTTTTTATACTTTAAGGCTAAGTCGGAGTTTTTAACTTTATCTAAAGCAGTGGTCTTGGCTCTAAACTATTTCACGAGAGTAATTAAAAATACTTTATCTGTTAAAAGCGCATTTCTAATTTAACCTTATTCGCTTCCATAATATTCGTTTTTATAGCTCAAAATAGCATCTGAAATTGCTTTCGCAATCTCATTCTGACCTTCTTCTGAGTCGAGTATATTTCCTTCGGTATAGTTAGAAATAAAACCCATTTCGATTAAAACCCTTGGCATATACGCTTTGTGAAGTACCATATAAGGAGCTTGCTTTACTCCTCCTCCTCTAATTTTTTTACCAAGTGCTTCAAATTTATCTTCTACCTTACTTGCTAAAGCAATACTGTTTTCCAAATACTCTTCCTGCATCAAAGTCAGGCCTATCATAGTTTCAGGTGCATTGGGATCAAAACCTTCGTACTTGGTTTTATAATCTTTTTCTAAAGTAATTACGGAGTTTTCCTTTTTAGCAGCCTCAAGATTAGATGCTATTTTTGTCATACCCATCACGTAGGTTTCTGTCCCATCAGCGGCCGTGTTTTTATTGGCATTGCAATGAATACTAACAAATATGGAAGCATTAGCTCGATTGGCGATGTTTGCTCTTTCGACTAAATCAATAAAAACGTCGGTTTTACGCGTGTATATGACATCAATTTTCGAATTAGCTTCTAAAATTTTACCCACTTTTAATACCACAGCCAAAGCAATATTTTTTTCAATATGACCATTGTAAGATGCTCCAAAATCGTGTGCACCATGCCCAGCATCAAGTGCCACTTTAAAATTAGTGCCTTGACTATACGAGCTTACACTTGTTAAAAAACAAGTAAAAAGCACTAGTCCGGTTTTATATATTGTATTGTTTTTCAATTTTAAAATGTATTTTATATTTCTTCGATTCAAATTAAAAACCGCTAGAAAATGTGTTATTGTTAGTTTGGCATTACAATAAAAGCATCGACAAAACCAGCATTTTTTGCCTGAGCTTGCAACAATTTAGCTTCTTCAAAATCCGATGTTTGCCCATAAGTATACCTATAAATAGTATGATCATAAGAGCTTTTAACATCCGTCAATCCCTTAAAGTTTCGAGGAATTAAGGGAATATTTTTAGAACTAGCTAAAAGCTGAATTTTATACCCTCCTAAAACAGTTTTAGTATCAGTATTTGCTGAAATTACAACTGGCTTTACCATAGGAACATCCTTAATCTCGACTACCTTATTACTGCCTTTTTTACTACCATAATATTTCTTTTTGTACGCTACGATTGACTTAGCAATTTGTTCTGCCATTTGCTCTTGCCCTTCATCAGAATCAAGGTATTCACCCTCTTCCTTATTTGATAAAAAACCAAGCTCAATTAAAACACTAGGCATGTAAGCTGCATCCAATACCCATAGAGGCTGCTGTTTGATACCTCTTGAATTCCTTTTCAAGGTATGTGTAAAATTATTTTGAATTTCGTTAGCCAAAATAATACTGTTATTTAAATTTTCTTCTTGCAAAATTGTTAAACCAATCAACGATTCGGGCTTGTTAGGATCAAAACCTTGATAGGTATCCTTAAAATTATCCTCTAATAATATAACTGAATTCTCCTTTTTAGCAACCTCTAAATTCAAATCACTACGCGAAAGTCCCATCACGAAAGTTTCAGTCCCGTAAGGTTGGTAACTCTTTACTGAATTACAATGAATAGAAACAAATAAATTAGCATTCGCTTTATTGGCTATTTTAGGTCTGTTAGCTAGTTCAATAAAAACATCGGTAGTGCGCGTATAGATTACCTTAAAATTGGGGATTTTTTCCAAATACTCACCTACTTTTAACGTTGTTTTAAGAGCAATCTCTTTCTCAGTAAAACCATGATAGGAATTTCCGGGATCTTTACCTCCATGACCTGCATCGAGAATTATTGTAAAATTTTGATTTTCCTGAGCGAACACTATAGTTTTGTTGCACAACACCAAAATGGTTAGTAAAAAAAAACTATGATATTTGATTTTCATCTTAAAGAGTTAATTTTAATAGAAGGTTAGTACTTAATTTTTTTATTTGACTATTTTTGCCACAAAATAATCTGTAAGTTTGACACTTCAAAAAACAAGCCATAATTTTACAAAAATAGTATTTAAACCTTTGCAGACAAACTTATTTAATATCGTTTTGTTATCATTTTTCCTAATAATAGGTTGTGGTACATTGCACGCGCAAGAATTAGGGTCCCAAAAAAAACCGCAAACAACTATAAAACAAGTTGATGCAGTTAAAGCAACTACAAAGTCAAAAGATACGATCGCAACTAAGCCCCTTCAAGCAACAGACACGATTATAAAAATCAAAAAAAGCCCTAAAAAGGCAATTTTAGATGGAAAAGTGCGATACAAAGCAGAGCAATATGCTAAAATAGATCAAAAAAATAAATTGATTACCTTATACGACAAAGCCGAACTTTATTATCAAGACATCGAACTCAAAGCTGGAAAGATTGTTTTGGACTACGAAAAGAATGAAGTTTATGCAGGTCGCATGAAAGATTCGACTGGTAAATATTCTCAATATCCCAATTTTAAACAAGGCACCAATATTGTAGAACCAGATTCCATTAGGTTTAACTTCAAGACCAAAAAAGCGCTAATTTACAATTCCCGCTCAGACCAAGGTGAATTTAAAATTAAAGCAGCGATAACGAAAAAAGAAAACGATTCGGTTTACTTTTTAAAAGGCGCACGTTTTACCACCTCAGCAAATATTGAAGATCCAGAATATTATTTCCAAACTAATAAAGTAAAATTTATCCCTGGAAAAAAAGTAGTTACTGGATTGACAAACATGGTAATCGCCAATGTACCTACTCCTATTGCTTTACCTTTTGCTTATTTCCCAATGAGTAAAGAGACAAGTATCTCTGGTATCATACTTCCTAGCTATAACGATTCCAATGCTAGAGGCTTTTCATTGCAAAATGGAGGATACTATTTTGCTTTAAATGACCATTATGATTTAACCGTATCTGGAGATTATTATACTAATGGAAGCTACGGTATGCGTTTTGAATCCTCGTATGCTAAAAAGTATAGCTTTTCAGGAAATGTTAATTTTAGATTCGAAAATTTAATTACAAGCGAACGCGGTTTTCCAGACTATTCAAAACAGAAAATTTATAATATTCAATGGTCTCACTCTCGTGATGCCAAAGCAAACCCTAATTCCACTTTCTCAGCATCGGTGAATTTAGGAAGTAGCAAATACTTTAAAACATCCATTAATTTAGCTAATATAGGATCCAATTTAAATAACACTTTAAGTTCCTCTATATCCTATGCTAAAACGTTTAACACCATACCTCAGTTAAGAATGTCGCTAACAGCTACGCATTCACAAAACACACAAACGGAGGTAATCAATATGACGTTGCCTACTCTTCAATTAAGTGTGGACCGAGTTTATCCCTTTGTTGGAAAGGATGGCGTGAAAAAAGGATTTATAAAAAATATAAACCTCCAATACAACTTAAATGGGCGTAACGAAATAGTAACAAATGATTCCCTATTTTTCAAACCTCAAATGTTTAAAGATGCTAGAATTGGGATGCAGCACAGCATACCAATAAGCACTAATTTTAAGTTATTCAAATATTTTAGTGCCTCTACTACTGCCAATTACAACGAAGTTTGGACCGCTAAAACTTTGCAAAGAGGCTATAATACTGATAAAAATATTGTAGAAGATAAGGTAATCAACGGTTTTGATGCCTATAGAACGTATTCATTCTCGTCTAGTTTAGGGACCACGGTTTACGGTACTTTTAACTTTGGCGATGATAAAAAAATACAATCGATTAGACACGTCATGCGTCCTAATTTATCTTATTCCTATACACCTAGTTTTGAAAAGTATTACGACACCTATGCTTCTGATGCTACAGGAACCATTTTTAAACAATACAGTAGATTTGAAAACGGGCTATTTGGTGCTCCAGGTTTAACTAATTCCAATATCTTAGGATTTGATTTAAGTAATACTTTTGAAGCTAAAGTGAGAGACTCAGATAGTACAAAGGTAGCGCCTAAGAAAATTATGTTAATAAACAATCTAAATCTGTCGACCAGTTATAACCTGAATGCTGATGGTGTAAACAGCTTAGCATTTGCACCTCTTCAAGTTAGTGGTGGAACACAATTGTTTCAAAATAAGATGACTGTGAACTTTGGAACTACCTTAGATCCCTATGCAATTGACAATAGCGGTAATAAAATTAATGTTTTTAACATCAATAACGGTGGAAGCCTTTTTAGAATGACAAGTGCTAATATATTTTTAAACTATTCCATATCCAGTTCTTCAAACGATAAAAAATCGAAGGATAAAAATTCGCAAACCACCAGAAATGGAGGTCGTGAAGATGATTTATTTGGAAGTAATACGAATTTAAATGACAATCGAAGAAGTCAATTTGATGGTAGTGAAGAAAAGGGCACAGATGTGATTTCAGAATTTTTCCATTCTAAATTACCTTGGGATATGACATTTGCTTATTCCTTAACCTACGGAAACAACAATCGTCAAAAACAAATCACCGGAAACTCCATTATGATTTCTGCCAATGCTGATTTAACACCAAAATGGAAAGCTGGAATCTCTACCGGATATGATTTTGTTCAAAACGGAGTTACGTTTACACAACTGCGCTTTGAGCGTGATTTACTGAGCTGGAGAATGGATTTCAACTGGACACCTTTTGGAACTAATGCAAACTGGGGATTCTTTATCGGAATTAAATCAGGTGTCTTGAGTGATCTTAAATTTGATAAAAGAAGTCTAAATACAAACCGATAAGACGATTCATTACAAACAATAACCTAATTAATACCTTTTCCTATATTATGAAAAAAGTAATCTTTACCGACAATGCTCCTGCTCCTATTGGACCTTATAGTCAAGCTGTTTTAAAAGGTGATACTTTGTATACCTCTGGACAAATCGCAATCGATCCCGTAACCAATCAGTTAATTACGGAAACTATTGAAGCAGAAACAAAACAAGTGATGCAGAATATGGAAGCCGTTTTAAAGGCAGCGGGAATGACTTTTGATCATGTGGTAAAAGCTACTATATTCATTATGGATATGAATGATTTTGCGCGAATTAATGCCGTTTACGGATCTTATTTTGACGAAAGTACAGCGCCAGCAAGAGAAACGGTACAAGTTGCATGCCTACCAAAAAATGTAAATGTTGAAATTTCCATGATTGCCATACTGTAGTCACAAAGCTCATAAAATAACAAAAGCCAAATTATAAATACGTATTTATAATTTGGCTTTTTTACTATTTATCTTTCTTTACTAAAAGTCTTTATTTGTTGGCTACATGGTAAGCAATAAGGCCATCAATTGGTCTTCTTAAAACAGTACCTAGTTGCAAATCGTATTTCTCAAAGGTTTCCTTTAGTTCGTCTTTTAGATAAAAAGCAATAGAACCAACAAAGTGAACGGGAACCTCTTTACAGTTTTCAAACTGCTTGATATAGTTTTTCACAAAACTTTTCATTCCCTTTAAAATTATTTTGCGGCATAATTCATGATCTTTATGTTTGATCAAAAACTTTGCAAAAGTTGCCAAATAAGCGTTGGGATTCGTTTCTTTATATAATTTATTTTTGATAAAGTCAGGCTCTAGATTGTATTCTTTTTCAAAGTCAGTAGCTAGTTCCTTTGGCATTTTATTAAAGTAATACTTTCTAATCAACTCTTTTCCAAAAACGTTTCCGCTACAATCATCCATTACAATGTAACCTAATGACTGTACTTTTTGATGCAATTCTTTTCCATCAAAATAACTACAATTAGATCCTGTACCTAAAATTGATACAATGGCTTTTTCGCCCTTAGGCGTAGTAGCATATACAGCAGCATAGGTATCTTCCTCTACTGATATTATGGCATTTTTGAAATAATCTTGAAAAGCGCGTGACAGCGTAATCTTCATTTTATCCGTTCCACATCCTGCCCCATAAAAAAACAAGTGTGTCACCTCGTTTTTATTTTGAAGAATATCAAAACGATCATTCAATCGTTCAATTACTTCATGATTTTCTAGGATTTCAGGGTTTAAACCCAAAGTTTGTGTTGTAAACAATACTTTTCCGTTTTCATCAATTGCTATCCAATCTGCTTTAGTAGAGCCACTATCAACTATTAATCTCATTGTATTAGGTTTTGGTTTCGTATGTTACTTACAAGATTCCACTTAAAATCTGGCAGCTTATCACTTAAAAATAAAAGTCCCGTTACAGTGCAATAACGGGACTTTATAAATGTATAAAGATTATTTTAATCCTGCAATGTATACTGATAAATCAATTAATTTACTTGAATAACCGTATTCATTATCATACCAAGAGATGATTTTAAAGAAAGTACTGTTTAAACCAATACCTCCATTAGCATCAATGATTGATGTTCTTGAGTCACCTACAAAATCTTGAGAAACTACTAAATCTTCTGTAAATCCTAAAATTCCTTTCATTGTTGTTTCTGAAGCGTTTTTCAAAACAGCCATGATCTCTTCGTAAGAAGTCTCTTTAGCCACTTTTACTGTTAAATCCACTGCAGATACATCTGTAGTTGGAACACGGAAAGCCATACCTGTAAGTTTACCGTTTAATTCCGGAATTACTTTTCCTACTGCTTTTGCTGCTCCTGTAGAAGAAGGTATGATATTACATGAAGCGGCACGACCACCTCTCCAGTCCTTTCTTGAAGGACCATCAGTTGTCATTTGCGTCGATGTTGTAGCGTGAACTGTAGTCATTAAAGCTTCAACTATTCCAAAGTTATCATTGATAACTTTAGCTAAAGGTGCTAAACAGTTTGTAGTACAAGACGCGTTTGAAACGATTAAGTCAGAAGCTTTCGCTTCAGTATGGTTAACTCCCATTACAAACATAGGTGCATCTGCCGAAGGAGCTGAAATTATTACTTTTTTAGCACCACCTTTAATGTGCTCATTTGCTGTTTCAACAGTTGTGAAAAAACCAGTACATTCTGCAACTACATCCACATCTACTTCATTCCATTTCAAGTCAGCAGGATTTCTTTCTGCAGTGATTCGAATGTTTTTTCCGTTGACAAAAAGTTGCCCGTCTTTAACTTCCACAGTACCATTAAAACGACCGTGAACCGAATCATACTTTAATAAGTATGCTAAGTGATCTACATCTAATAAGTCATTGATCGCAACAACTTCAACATTATCTCTATTGAAAGATTCTCTAAAAACGATTCTTCCTATTCTTCCAAATCCGTTTATTCCTAATTTTACTTTTGACATTTCTTTTGTATTTACTATTAACTATTTTATTGAATTGAAGTACAAAATACCTCTGTTTAATTTTTTATGTTGACATGATATCAGAAACTCTTAACAGTTCTCTGTCAATCTCTGATTTTCCTTTTATAGCTTGTTCTAATGGGGTAAGATTTACTTTGTCATTTTGTAATCCTACCATATAATTGGATTTACCTTCTAATAATGACTCTACCGCTTTAACTCCTAGACGACTCGCTAACACGCGATCAAAACAGGAAGGCGAACCACCGCGTTGCATATGACCTAAGACAGAAACTCTAACATCATACTCCGGTAAATTAGCTTCGACATAATCTTTAAGTTCAAAGACGTTTTTACCTATTTTATCACCTTCGGCAATAACAACGATACTAGAGGATTTTCCTGAGGCTTTACTCTTTTTTAAAGAATCTAAAAGTCGGTCCAAACCTAGATCTTCTTCTGGTATAAGGATTTCCTCAGCTCCTGCTCCAATTCCTGCATTTAAAGCAATATGACCAGCATCTCTACCCATTACTTCCACAAAAAAGAGTCGGTTATGAGAACTCGCTGTATCTCTAATTTTATCAATCACTTCCACCACAGTATTAAGAGCCGTGTCATAGCCAAGAGTATGACTGGTACCAAAAATATCATTGTCAATCGTTCCTGGAATTCCCATTACTGGAAAATTAAATTCAGTATTAAACAACAATCCTCCTGTAAAAGTTCCATCTCCACCAATTACCACTAAGGCATCAATCTCAGCTTTTACAAGATTTTCATGTGCTTTTAAGCGCCCTTCAGGAGTTCTGAATTCCTGCGATCGAGCAGATTTAAGAACAGTCCCACCCTTGTTAACGATATTATTGACACTTCTAGGTCCCATTTCTTTGAAGTCTCCTTCAATCATTCCTTGGTACCCTCTATAAATTCCTATACATTCTATATTATGATAAGCGCATGTACGAACAACTGATCTAATAGCAGCATTCATTCCTGGAGAATCTCCTCCAGAGGTTAGTACACCTATTTTTTTTATTGTTTTTTGCATTATTAAAGTATTAAAGTGTAAAATTAACAAACATAAAATGGATTCAGCAATGAGTGAATACTTAAATTAGTTAACTATTTTAAATTCAAACGTTTTCGTTGATAAGTTTTCGATTAAATCAAAAAAAAGATGGTTTTTTCATAAAAAGTTAATTTATTTCAGTAAAAATTAACAATTATCGAAATATACCTGAATTTAAGCGTAAGCTGTTGTGCTTCTAATTAACTATTACTTAGTAATGTCTTGAAAAAAGACGCAAGAGGTAAACGAGTCCGCTATAGGTAAGTAGAGGCAATTAGAAATTCTATTACTAAGCCGCGACAGCGGTGATGTAAAAAAAAAAATTGATTATATAATAAAGGTGTAGTAATTAATCTTCCTCCGGTATTACAGCTTCACTATTTTTTTTTGGAGTTTCGGGTTTCGGTTTTTTACTGTTATTAAAGTTGATAAACTCCGGCGCTAGATTAGAATCTTGATACTGATCAATAGTAGAATCAGCCTTTCCTATTTTATATTTTTTAAAAATCTTGTTTACTAGTTCAGCGAAGGTGTCAAAATCTACTTCGTAACTCATTCCTACACCTTGTGTATAACCAATACCCTGTCCTATATAATTAATGTCGTTTTCTCTATTAAATAGCCTTAAGTTCAACGTTCCGTCAGCGTTTACCCTGTATTGGAATTCGACATCGCCTACAATCGCTGATTCATTGATACCTCCAAAAGGTACCCCAACTTTTCCATTAACTGTAATTCGTTCATTGATTCGTGAAGAAATGGTGGCTACTACTCGACCGTCTGTTTCCCTTCCAATTCGTCTATCTGCCGAAATGTAATTCAACCCAACCTTGAATTTATCATTATCTGATTTAATTATCCCACCCAATAAACTAGAGGCTGTTTCAAATAAACTACCTGAAAAATCAGACTGGCTTACACCTTCTTGACTTAAAAAACCACCTGATGAAAGTAAATAAAGCGCTTGGGTTTGCCTTACATCTTTATCATTCAGTTTGTACTGAATCTCAGATTTTAATACGTTACTAACCGTTGGGAATTCAATATTAAAATCAGGTTCAGGACTAGCTAAATCTCCTTGGATACCAATAACTACTTCAACGGGTACTTTTCTATTAAAAGACGAATTATCTAATAATACGGCAGGATTTGCAGTAGTTTTATACACCGCTTGCAAATTTAATTGTGCACGCATTGGATTCCCTTCCCATGAAATTTGACCTCCTTTTTTTACATCAAACTTCTTATCTATTAAACCACCATATTTAAAATTATAGGTTCCTTCGTATGCCTGGAAATCGCCCCACATATTGAACTTACCTAAAGTATTAATTTTAAATAGCAATGAACCATATCCTTTCCCTTTCATTCCGTGGCCTGAATTTCGATCTAAAATAACTTCCACTTCGGCATCAGGAGTGATATCTAAGTCAAACTCTAATTCCAGACCTTTGTAGTTTCTGGTATCTTCTATAATCCCCATTTTTCTATTGTATTTTTCTTTGGGACTTAAAAAGTGAATAAAAGAGTTTTCGCTTACGCTCTCTGCATAATTGATGGGGATTTTTATTTCAGTTCCTTTTTCGGACTCCGCTGCTACTTTGATAAAAAGACCATTTGTTGGACCTGTGATTGTAGCGCTTCCGTTAATAAATGCAGTTCCATAATAAGCAGCATCCTCAGCATCCTGAGTATCTAAAACTAGCAATCGACGCGAGCTTATGCCTAAATCTAATTTCCAATCAGCAAAATTATTGTGTTCAATGACTCCATTTAAAAGTCCTTTGGTTTTGAATTTAGTATCCGTAAGTGTGTTACTTCTAAACAAAAATTTCTCATCAACTAAATCAATTACTGATCGTTCTCCCAATTCATAATCAACATTTAAATACGGAATAGTTAAACCTGCCTTATCAGCAAAAAGACGTCCGTTGATAGTTGGCTTTTTGACATTTCCTTTCACAATAGCATTTCCTGAGACTAATCCACGAATATTGGATAAAACTCCTTTACCTAGAGTACTTAAAATGCCGAGATTAAATTGACTTAGCTGAACTTTTAGATCTAAAATAGTTTCCTTGTTGACAATGCCAAAACTACCATTAACATTAAAAGATTCTAAATTATCATTTTCTAAAAATGAGTTAATTGTAAATTTATCCAAACTCTGATTACCTTCAATATCAAAAGTTAATAAACCAAGATCTGTTTTATTAATATTTAATCCGTCAATTTTTAAGGAAGCCGTAGGTTTATATACGTTATCATTTTGCTTGAAATTAATGGCACCATTTAAATTTCCATTAAAAACAAACTGATCATTTGCAGGGGTTATTTTAAATAAATCAACATCTTTAAAACTTAATTGCAAGTCTTTGTTAATTCTATCTTTTATCTTGCCTTTAAGAGAAACTGCCTGTCCTTGATGCGACAGGATTATATCATCGAAGCTAAAATTCTTAAACGATTTGTCAAAAACAATTTTGTTGTCATGGGAGTCCTCTTCATTTAAAAACCACAGGTTATCCTTGAATTTAAGTTCGGACTTATTGATTCCAACAACATTATAATTATTTTCATTAATAGTATGATACAAGTTCAAGTTAAAATAATCCTCACCCTTAGATCCTCCTTTAAATTCGGATCTAAAGAATAAGGTATCATTCATTGTTACGTTAATCAAACTAAAGTCGCGCACCTTGTAATACTTAGTCTTTATGCTATCCAATTCGATAAATGCATTATACAATGGATTTTTATTATCGATAGCCACTCTAATATTGTCAAAAGTATTATCCGTTACGGTTATTTGTGGCGAATTAAAATTCAGTTTAAATTCTTTTATATCTGAATTAATATTCCCTTTCAAAACAGTATTAGTCCCTAATGCAATTTCAGGATAAAAGATTTCAATAATCTTACTATAAACCGTTAAATTAAATTTTAAGAACTGCCCTTTGCTGACTTTGTCTGGCTTAAAATTAGTGTACAAACTACCAATAGAGTTTCGAACCAGGTCCCCTAATTGATTGAATTTGTATTTACCAACAATTTGCCCTTCGGCAATATCAGGAGAGTTAACGGTAATCGTCCTTACGCGATCCGCATCAAAACTGGAATTGATATTAAAGTCATCAAAAGCATAGGTGTCTTTAGTATTTTGATACAACGTCTCTTTAATAAAAATATTCCCTTGCAAATTATCAAGTGTATTTCCTGATACTTGCACGATAACATCACCTTTAAAATTAGAGATAGAATCAGTAACAAATTTTAATTTTTTCAAGTTAGCATAAGCCACTTTGATATGAAAATCGTAGCTATTTTCTTTTTTACTCAAGTCAATTAACCCGTCGAAATCCATAATTAGATTGGGATCATTAACCGACACTTTCCCTCTATAATTGGGTATTTTGAAATATCCGTCAACAACTACATTATTATAAGTGTAGTTGTTGTATTCTATTTTAGTAACATCTCCTTTGACACCGGTATTCAAATATTTTTCGGTAAAACCTTTACCATCCACATCAATATTCATGGAAATCAGCCCTAAATCTTTCCTTTCCAGAAAAGTCCCTAAATCAAATTTTTCCAAAATTACATTTCCGTTGTAGGAGGCTTTATCAATAAAATCAATATTATCCATAGTAAAAACAGACTGTATCTTACCTAGATCCGAATTCATAATTACTCCAGCAGCAATAGACTGAGCAGTTAATTTAACAGTACCTATCAAATCAACAGTACCCAGGCGTTTTATTTCAATAGGTAGCTTTTTACCAAGGACATTAGGTACTACTGCTACTAAATTATCATAGCTAGTATGAAGATTGGTCAAATCAGCATCCATGGCAAACTTTTGGCTTGCATTTCCTAGGATATTTTTGAAGTTAATGGCTCCTGTAATCGTAGTGTTTTTTGAATCTTTTAAATTAAGTTTTTTAAAATTCAAATTATTTAATGGTCCTTTTATTTCACTGCTTAGTGTGAAAAACAAGTCTTTTCCTAACTCATCATAAAAATATCTGATATCGTTAGATGCAATTAATGAAGGATATAAGGTAACATCAAACTTGACTTTATCTGTGAAGTTCGCAAAATCTTCGATTTTGTAATTTAAAAAAACATCTGCTTTGATTTTTGATTCCTTAGTTTGCAGATAAAGATTTTCGAGTCGGATACTTTTTTTTGTGTAACTAAACTTCGAACTTAAATTAGCCACATAAGGTCCTCTTGAATCTGAAAAGGACATTTTATTTATGGATGTACTAACATTTGGACCATATAGTAAGAAATCAGTAATGGAAGCGTTCAACTTCTTAAAATCGACTTGAACAGGATATTGTTTATTTTCATCGGTTAAAATGAAATGGCTATTTACAATTTCAGCGCTATTGGCTTTTAAAAGAAAATGCTTGTTAGGATTAGTTGGTTTTCCCGAATCAAAAGACTTGATAAAAAAGTCCATGTTGGTCTCCTTTTCGTTTTTGTACGTTTTTAAATTAAAAAGCAGTCCTTCCAATTTAATATCTTCAAAAATCAGATCTCCATCTAAAATCTTCTTCCCTTCTAAAATGTTGGTATTGAGGATTTTTGAAAAAATAAGCGTGTCTTTATGATGATCTAAGATAACAACATCCTTGAATTTAACTCCTCCAAAAATAGAAATTCGTACTCCCCCAATTGCTATATTAGTTCCAAAATCTTTGTTTATACTGTTTGTAAAATAGCGAGCCACTTTGGTTTGAACATAGGGCAGCGATAATGCAATAGCTAACACTAATAAAAGTACGATCAGCCCCAGAATAAATCGGAAGATTATGTTTGAAATTTTTTTGATAGCTACTTTAGATTATAATTTTTCTATAAATAATATTTTGCCTCAGGAAAGAGGGGCACCTTTGATAAAAATTCTTTAATTTTGGCTGCGCCGTAAAAGTAAAAAAAATTAAATCGGTCTGTAAATATAATTCAAAATTTGTGCCTTTTTATGCAAAATTCCGACGTTTTTATTCTTGCTATTGAAAGTTCCTGCGATGACACAGCTGCAGCCGTTTTACATAACGATAAAGTACTATCAAATGTTGTAGCAAACCAACTGATACACACACAGTATGGTGGCGTGGTTCCGGAACTAGCCTCAAGAGCACACCAGCAAAATATTGTCCCTGTAATTGATGCAGCACTGCAAAAAGCTGGAATTAAAAAAGAACAATTAAGCGCCATAGCTTTCACGCAAGGTCCAGGCTTAATGGGCTCACTGCTTGTAGGTAGTTCTTTTGCTAAATCAATGGCAATTGCATTAGGAATTCCGTTGATTGCCGTAAACCACATGCATGCGCACATTTTAGCACATTTTATTGATGAGGAAGGATTTGACAAACCCGAATTTCCTTTCCTAGCATTAACCATTAGTGGTGGTCACACTCAAATTGTGAAAGTTAACCACTTTTTTGACATGACCATAATAGGCGAAACAACAGATGACGCCGTAGGAGAAGCATTTGACAAAAGCGCCAAGATCCTAGGTTTACCGTATCCTGGCGGACCCTTGGTTGATAAATATGCGCAGTTAGGAAATCCAACAGCCTTTGCTTTTACGAAGCCAAAAGTGGCTGGATTAGATTTTAGCTTTTCAGGTCTAAAGACAGCTATTTTATATTTTATCCAAAAGAAAAAAATAGAAAACCCTACTTTTATAGATGAAAATCTAAACGATATTTGCGCATCGATACAACACACTATTATTGAAATCTTGATGGACAAGTTAAAACTAGCCGTTAAAGAAACAGGAATCAAACAAATAGCGATTGGTGGAGGTGTTTCTGCTAATTCAGGAATAAGAAAAACACTGAAAGAATCGGAACAAAAATACGGTTGGAAAACCTTTATTCCAAAATTTGAATACACCACCGATAATGCTGCAATGATTGGAATTGTAGGTTATCAAAAATTTTTATCTCAACATTTTGAAACAGCAGCAGTTGTTTCTAAAGCAAGAATACAGTTTTAAAATTATGCAATTATTTTATAATCCAAATATAGACGAGCAAACAGAAAATTTCTTTTTTGATAAGGAGGAAAGTAAACACATCATTAAAGTACTTCGAAAAAAAGATAGTGATATTTTATACGTTACAAACGGTCAAGGTTTATTATTCGAAACAGAAATCACTTTAGCATCCGATAATAAATGTGCCGTAAAAATTAATGGGATTGTAAAAAAAGCGCCTTCTTCTTACCGATTGCACCTGGCAGTAGCACCTACAAAAATGAATGATCGATTCGAATGGTTTCTTGAGAAAGCAACCGAAATAGGGATTCACGAAATTACTCCTATTATATGTGATCGATCAGAGCGTAAAGTAATAAACAAAGAGCGTTTCGAAAAAATTGTCCTCTCAGCCATGAAACAATCTAATGAGTGCTATTTACCACAATTGAATGATGCGGTGACCTTTAAGGAATTTATCAAAAAACAAAATGACGGCTTACAATTAATCGCTCATTGTGAAGAAACGGATAAAAAAACACTTAAATCAGTTTTACAAAAAAACCAAAACACTACTATTTTAATCGGTCCCGAAGGCGATTTTAGTGAAAAAGAAATCGCACTAGCATTAGAGAGCAATTACCAACCCGTTACTTTGGGTACCACTAGACTTCGAACAGAAACTGCAGCAATTGTGGCTTGTCATAGTGTGGCCTTTTTTAATGAAGCGTAAATAAAACAGCATGAAGAAAACAGCTATTATCTTATTGTTATTGATTGGTTTTACTTCATTCTCGCAAGAAATTGCTTTGGTAAAATATGGAGGCGGTGGAGATTGGTATGCTAATCCTACTTCTTTGCCTAACCTTATTCGCTTTTGCAACAGCAATATTAATACAACTATAACTCCTAAACCTGCAACGGTAGAACCAAGTAGTCCTTCCTTATTTTCCTACCCTTTTATACACATGACAGGACATGGAAACGTAGTGTTCAATGATGCAGAGGTTACTAATTTGAAAAATTATTTGGAGTCAGGTGGTTTTTTGCATATTGATGACAACTATGGAATGGACCAATATATCCGAAAAGAAATAAAAAAGATATTTCCAAAAAATGAATTAATAGAAATACCTTCAAGTCATGCTATTTTTCAGAAACCGTATGCATTCCCTTCTGGTTTACCTAAAATTCATGAACACGATGGAAAGAGACCGCAAGCTTTAGGTATTTTTAAAGATAACAGGTTGGTTTTACTTTATACGGTTGAATGCGACCTAGGTGACGGTTGGGAAAATCCCGAAGTCCATAATGATCCTACACTCGTACGTGAAAAAGCTTTAAAAATGGGTGCTAATATTTTGAATTATATTTTCATTAATTAAGACCGTTTTCATTTCCTTTTCTACTTCTAAATTAAACTGAAATCACCATTTTTTTTCAGTCTTTGTTATTTATAGCTCGAACTACATTTCTTTCGTCCTTATAATCTCCAAATCAAGAGATCTACTTCCATGAATTCATTTTTTTTGTATATGAAAACTCCTGTAGAAATGACAATGAACCACATGGATTATACAGATGATAGAGGAATGTACATGTTCTCAGAAGGACAAAAAAGTAGAATGGCAGCTATCTTCGTTTCAAGAGGTGCTAGATCTGGCTTTGGAATCTAATCACTGAAAAATTAAAAGGATTGAAACTCGCTAGTAAATAGCGAGTTTTTTTATGTCTAAAATTTGACTTCAAAAAAAATGTAAATCTTGATAAAATAATTAACTGCGTCACAAAATATTTTTCTTCCTACGTTTACATTGCGATACCAACTACTTAAAACAAACATCCAACTACAAAAAATAAGATAACTATATTACCATAAAAAACCATATCTCAACTACATACTAATAAACGGAATCCTGCTTTTCTTGATAACGATAATTGATTATTGGTTAATGAGAAAAAATACTTCAAATCCTTTCCTACAAGATATCTATAAGAATTACAACCAAAAGAGATCTTACCATATAATCAACCACTCTTAGAAACAGCGTTTAATTAGGAAACAAATCGTTCTAAACCAACGCTAATAGTATCTAACAAAATAAAAGCAGAACTTATTTACACAAATATCGCAATTCACACTACCTGAAAGTATCCGAAAAATTTACAAAAGTACTATCTAAAACAAAAGTACTATCAGAAAATACCGCAATTTGAAAATTTATTTTATCTGTCTGTTTTTTGCGAAACCGCACTGTTACAGCAATCTTAATTTAATGTTAATTTATTTTTAATTTTTTCTTCACAACATTAGAACATTTGTTATATAATTGCATCAATGTTAACAAACCCGAATTTATTATAACAAACTCCAAAGAAATTATGAAAAAGATTATTTTATCTGCAGTAGCAGTAATGGTGCTTTTCTCTTGTCAAAATGACAACAATGAAGCTACGACTGTAGCATCAACAGCTAAAACAGTAGCAAAAAGAGCCTGTGCTTCTGATGAAGTACTAAAAACGCAACTTGCTGAAGACCCTACCTTAGCAATAAGAATGAACCAAATTGAAAGTTTTACTCAAAATGCAATGCGAACCGCTCGTTTAGTAAATGGCAAAGTTCAAATTCCCGTAATTGTAAATGTATTGTATCGTACGGCTTCAGAAAATATTTCAGATGCACAAATTCAATCTCAAATTGACGTCTTAAACGAAGATTTCAATGCTCAAAACGCTGACTTCGCTGATGTTCCAGCCTTATTCTCAGGAGTAAAAGCGAACGTTGGAATAACATTTGTTTTAGAAGGTATAAACAGAAAAGCGACTACAAAAACCTCATGGGGAACAAGAGACGTAATGAAAAGTACTAAAAAAGGTGGTTTAGATCCTACATCTCCAACGACCAAATTAAACATTTGGGCTTGTACCATAGGTGGTGGAATATTAGGATACGCTCAATTTCCTGGTGGAAGCTCTTCTACTGACGGAGTAGTTATCGATTCACAATATTTTGGAATGTCAGGTACTGGTGCTTATCCATATAACTTAGGTAGAACTGCAACGCATGAAGTAGGACACTGGATGAATTTACGTCATATTTGGGGAGATGCTACTTGTGGTAGTGACTTAGTAAGTGATACGCCTTCTCACAATGGTGCAAACTATGGTGTACCTGCTTACCCACACTACAGTACTTGTACAGGAACTCCTGTAGAAATGACAATGAACTACATGGATTATACTGATGATAGAGGAATGTATATGTTCTCAGAAGGACAAAAAAGTAGAATGGCTGCTATCTTCGTTTCAGGAGGTGCAAGATCTGGCTTTGGAATCTAATCAATCAAAAAAATCACATTATAGAAACTCGCTAGTAAATAGCGAGTTTTTTTATGCCTAACAAGGAATATACAACTTAAAGGAATAAACTCACGATTAAAAAAACACCAACTGTATAGACTAAAACTTTTTTTGCTTGTTTTCATAACTGTTTCGTCTTTAAGATTGATTAGATCAAATAAGCCTAGTATTACTTCTTTTTATTGCCCAAAATAAGCGGTACTTCATCTACTCAACAATAAAACAGTTTGGGATTTAAAACGTCAATTTTATACTTTACCTTATAAAAATTCAGTCTTGTTATTTATTCCTACATGATAACTGTAAGAATTATTCCTTACAACCATAACAATACGCTAATTACGACCTAAACGGTACAGCTCTAAATGTTACCTAAAAACGTCTCATAGTAATAGTAACAGTACCTAACAGTAACCCTAACCTAAAATTATTTCTTAAATAATAATAAAAAAACAGCATCAATATGCCTTACTTCCTAAGTACTAATTACAAGAAAAAAAATATTTACTATCAGAAATTACAGCATTAATGAAAAATATTTTACGGTTCTTTTTTTTATAAAACCGCGCCAATCCTGACTTCTTAATTTATTGTTAAAATATTTTTTATGTTTTTTATATAATTTAAAACTATTGTTATATAATTGAACCATTATTAACAAAACCACATAATATTTAACAAACCCCGAGTAAATTATGAAAAAAATTATTTTAACTGCAATGGCAGTACTGACTCTTTTCTCTTGTCAAAATGACAACACTGAAGCAACCGCTTTAACAGCAAAAACAGTAGCAAAAAAAGCATGTGCTACAGATGAAGTTCTAAAATCAAAACTAGCTGCTGACCCTACTTTAGCAATTAGAATGAACCAAATTGAAGCATTTACAGAAAATGCAATTGCAACTGGAAGAATCGTAAATGGTAAAATTCAGATTCCAGTAGTAGTTAATGTTTTGTACCGAACTACTGCTGAAAACATTTCGACAGCTCAAATTCAATCACAAATCGATATTTTAAATGAAGATTATAATGCATTAAATGCTGATTTCAATTCTGTACCAGCAGCATTTTCAGGAGTTAAAGCTAACGTTGGAATTAGTTTTGTACTTGAAGCGATCTACCGTAAAGCCACAACAAAAACTTCTTGGGGAACATCAGATGCTATGAAGAGCACATCAACAGGTGGTATCAACGCCACTGCTCCAACTACAAAATTAAACTTATGGGTTTGTACCATAGGTGGCGGAATTTTAGGATACGCTCAGTTTCCAGGAGGCGCTTCTTCAACAGATGGTGTAGCAATTGATTCAAAATATATTGGAGACACAGGAACTGCTGTTTATCCTTATAACTTAGGTAGAACTGCAACCCATGAAGTAGGACACTGGATGAATTTACGCCACATATGGGGAGATGCTAACTGTGGAAGTGATTTAGTAAGTGATACTCCTACGCACAATGATGCTAATTATGGAGTTCCTGCATACCCACACTACAGCACATGTTCCGGTAACCCTATTGAAATGACTATGAATTACATGGATTATACGGATGACAGAGGAATGTTTATGTTCTCAAATGGTCAAAAAAGCAGAATGGCAGCTATATTCCTTTCAGGAGGTTCAAGAGCAAGTTTCCGTTTATAGTATTACATCCTTTTTATAACAATTAAGAAACTCGCTATTTACTAGCGAGTTTTTTTTATCTTTATACTCTAAATTAGATTTATGATTCCATCAAAAATGATCGCAAATGGTATTTTAAGAGCTTTACTTATTATTGCTTTTTGTAGCTTAGCATTGTTATTTTTTTATAAAATTCAATCTGTCCTTCTTTATGTTATCATTTCATTGATAGTAACATTGATCGGCAATCCCATACTAGATTTCTTCAAAAAAAGGATGAAATTCAATCATCTTTTTGCCACTGTCAGCACTTTACTAATTTTTGTATTGCTGATCTTTGGATTCATTATGATGTTTGTCCCACTTGTCGTGTCGCAAGGTGAAAATTTATCGCTACTCAATACCAATTCTATTGAAAAAAACATCACGCAGTTAATGAATCAAATCACTATTTTTTTAGAGGATCATCAATTGGATTTATCGACACTTTGGAATGAGGCAAACATAGGGTCAAAAATAAATTTCAATATAATCCCTAATTTTTTAAATACAATATTAAATACCGTTAGTAGTGTAGGTGTGGCTTTAGGGTCCATTATGTTTATTACTTTTTTCTTTTTAAAGGACAGACAGATGTTTATTGATGGGGCTAAAAAACTAATCCCCGACAGCCATGAGGACAAAATTTTAAATTCATTAAACAAAATCAATATCTTATTATCGCGCTATTTCCTTGGTTTACTATTGCAACTCTTTATAGTTTTTATAATGTACTTAATTGTCTTGTTGATTTTTGGAGTCGAAAATGCGCTTGTAATTGCCTTTTTATGTGCAGTCCTAAATATCATACCTTATATAGGTCCTTTAATTGCTTCGGTATTGGCTGCAATTTTAACTATGTTAAGTAATTTAGGATCTGATTTTCAATCCGAAATTTTACCAACTACTATCTATGTTCTAATTGGTTTCTGGATTGTTCAAATAGTGGACAATAATATCTCTCAACCGCTAATTTTTTCAAAAAGTGTGAGTTCACATCCTTTGGAAATTTTCTTGGTTATCCTGAGCGCTGGCTTCTTATTTGGGATAGTAGGAATGGTTGTAGCTGTACCCTTATATACCATTATAAAGGTTATTGCAAAGGAATTTTTCCCGGAAAACCAACTTATAAAATTACTTACTAAAGACATTTAATTTTGGACAACACCCTTCTAAACGAAGCCATACAGGACTTTATAAATGCTAACGTTGCGAACCCTATCTCAAAATTAGCCCTTCAAAAAAATCCTTTCCCTACTGTAGATTGGATTCGTATTTTAAATCAAATTGAAGCAAAAGGAAAAGCTAAAGCCAAGCTTCCAACTTGGTTTAAAACATCTGGTATTTTGTATCCATCAAAAATTTCAGTTGAGCAAACTTCTTCGGAACAGACCGCAGCTTTCAAAGCAACTTTACTATCTGGAAATAGTTTGATTGACTTGACTGGCGGTTTTGGAGTAGACGATTATTATTTTTCTAAAAAACTTAGGGAGGTTGCGCACTGCGAGATAAACACCGAATTATCCGAGATTGTAAAGCACAATTTTGTTCAACTAGAAACAACGAATATTAGTTGCTATCATGGTGATAGCCTAGAAACACTCCAAACTTTAGATAAAAAATGGGATTGGATTTATATTGATCCCTCCAGAAGGCACGATGCAAAGGGAAAGGTTTTCTTATTACAAGACTGCTTACCTAATGTCCCTGCTCATTTAAGTACCTATTTTGAGTACGCAACTGCAATTCTAATAAAAACTGCTCCATTACTAGATTTAACGGCAGGCATGGCTGAATTAGCGCATGTGAAAATCATTCACATCGTTGCTCTTGAAAATGAAGTTAAGGAACTATTATGGGAACTACACAAAGATTACATAGGTCCTACAGCAATAAAAACCGTTAATCTTGGTAAAGAAAAAACCGAAACTTTCGAATTCGTCTTTAATAATCAAGTCACACTAGCTACCTATGGCCTTCCGCTAAAATACGTTTACGAACCTAATAGTGCTATTATGAAATCAGGTGGATTTGATGCCATTAGTAGCAGTTATAAACTCAACAAACTACATCAGCATTCACACTTGTATACTTCAGACGAACTTATTAGTTTTCCCGGTAGAACTTTTGAAATCCAGCAACTAATAAAGTACACAAAAAAGGAAATGAAAGAAGCTTTGGTTGGAAAACAAGCGAATATCACCATAAGGAACTTTCCGGATAGTGTAGAAAGTATTCGGAAAAAATATAAAATAAAGGAGGGAGGGAATAGGTACTGTTTCTTTACAACTGATCAGAATAACGATAAAATAGTTTTAATTTGCACTAAAATTTAAAATGTCATGAAACCACTAATTACGCTTACTTTTTTTTTACTATCTCTAGCAATGAATGCTCAAGTCCCATGTGAGTACAGCACCAATGTAACAGACTCTCTAGGAGTCTATAAGGAAACAAAAGCGTACCTAATGAGTGAAAAGAATTTTGGTGATAATGCGAGTTATATCTTTAACACCTTAACTTATGATGATGGTTTATTGATTTTGAATGTTCAACTAATTCAAAAAAGTAATGTTTTTATCAAGGCTAACTGTTTCGACAAGAACTCAAAACTTTATCTACAATTAGATAATGGAAAAATAATTACTTTACTACACATCGATCAAGAAAATTGTGGAACCTTACTGCGCGACGATAAAGGTTTTGACAATAGACTGACCGTGGGTACTTTTATGTTTTTAAAAGGAACTCTAGAGGATTTAAAAAATTCACCCGTATCGTTGATGCGCATAAAATTTTCGACTGGCTTAGAAGACTTTGTAATTAAAAAAGAAATAAAATCAGAGATGGATGGAACTGTTTATAATCCAGAAAACTATTTTATTAACTTCCTAAAGTGTGTAGAATAACCTATTCCTTACATTCCCATTTTTGATTGGAAACCTTATCCTGTAGCCCTGCTTTCAAATTGTAATGCCACCACTCTGAATCAAAAGAATTGAATGCATTCGCAGTCATTATTTTTTTTAGCAATGCTCGATTGATTCTTACTTTTTTAGAAAGTTTGGTATAATTATGACTCGCCTCTACTCCAAAAAAATCAAAAGCTGTCCCCATATCCAACTCCTTACCCGCTTGATCTACCAAGGTAATATCTACTGCTCCACCGCGATTATGAATAGATCCTTTGGAGGGATCGGCAACATATTTTGGATTGGGAACGATTTCCCACATTTTCTTTTGAATATCTAAAGGACGATAGCAATCAAAAAGTTTAATTCGTAAGCCTTTTTGCATAAAAATGGTATTGGCTTTCACTAATGCTTCTACCGTTTTTAACCTCAAAAAACATTCATCGCAATCATAAACTTTGGCATTCAAGAAATTGTCTGATGTAGCGTATTTCATGTCGTAAACAAAATCAGAACTGTACTCTTTTAAATTAACAAAGGTGGTATCACTAACTTTATTTTTGACTGCATCAGAGGTAACGCGCTGGGAGTTGCACGAAAAAAGAGGTAAGACTATAAGCACTGCTATTACTAACTTGAAGGATGATTGCATAATTGTAATTTGTATAAAATTAGCGTTTTTAGGATAGTTATTCAAGAATCGAAAATAAAAAACGTACTTATCAGGATGTAATATTGCAGTTTTTATTCCCAAATCCTTAAAAAATACAAATAAAACACACGATACTGCCTCACTACTCCTTGTTATGTATGTATTTATTAATTATATATTTAGTGATAGGTTTTAGTGGTTTGTCATTCTCAGGTTGAAAACCTGGTCCATTATAAAACTCTAAATCTTGCCCATTCTTACAATACCATACGGTAGCTTTATGATCTTTAAAAAAAATGGTAGAATCGCTCACTTGTATTTTCTTAAAAGTAAGCATGTTTTTATTTAGCGCCAACTTATCCTTTGCACCTACAAAACCCAAAGTGGTATCCTCTGAACAATCGACTATTTCATAATGATCACTTTGCCATTGCATACATTCCTCTTTTGAGAATATGTAAAATCCTATTCCGCATACTAAGAGGGTCAAAAAAACGGCCAGAACGATAGACTTCAAATAAAATTGCTTGGACTTTGAATGATGTTGTGTACTATTATTTCTTACGCGGCCAGTTGTTTCCTTATTACTTTTTAGTTGCTCTTGTGGCGAAACAGACTCTTTATCAATAGTAGTAGATGGTTCCTGTACTGCAACTTTACAAAATTTTAAAAAAGGTCTTACTTCAAAATCTACTAAAATGGCAGCCATATTCAGTGCTTCAATATCTGACAAAACAGTTTCCCTTTTAAAAAAGGTTTCTATCGGACGAAATTTATCGGTAACATCAGTCATTTTGTGAACAAGCAATGGGCTGAAATCAAAACCACAAAAAGCAGTAAAAGTCTTCAAGTCATCGGTACTAGAAGTATCCTTAAACACTTGAAAACATAACTTTCTAAGTTTAGCTCTCGATGGCAAAACTAAAAAACTAGCATTTACACCTTCTTTTGCAACTTCATATTGGGCCAAAATAGCGTTTTTATACTTTTCTAAATTAGTGTTCATCATATACCATTAGGAATTTAAAGGAATTCTTGGGAATTCACGGAATCATAGGAATTCCTAAGCAACACAGGCACAAAACAGCCTTTTCTTTGCTTCAGAAATTGTTACCGTTCTATTTCGCGATAGGAACAAATGTACAAAAACAACTTCTAAAAAGTGCTGCTATATAAGTCCCAACAGTTATTCGGGAAGTATAACCTAAAGATTTACACTAGCGCACTTTACTTCCCACAAACAGCAAATAACCAAATGGTTTGACCCTTACAGTATTCGATCTACAATGTCGAACGGCCAAACTTATGTCTAATTTTTAAGAAGCTAAAATGAAAAAAATATTTTTTACAGCACTAATTGTATTTTGCAGCATGCTAATCGTATCATGCGAAGCACCAGCAATTGAAGAGTCAAATCCTACTGCAACAGCCAGAATTATAGAGAACCCAATACCAACTATTCCAGCAAACACCTTTGCTGATGACGGACCGGGCGACACGGTGATAATTATTCTCCCACCAAAAAAACCATAATAAAAAGCCATATTTTGTAATAAAATAGTACATTCGGGGAAAGAAACTTAACATGTTCCGTTCCCCGATTTTTATATTTTTCGTTTGCCTTTTGGCTGTAGCCTGCCAACAAAACAGTTCACCTAAAACCACGCAGCAAGATAATTCAAGGCATTTGCAAGCCACCACCTATTCTGGAAAAGGAGATACCTTTTACTACGATAAAAAGTTCGATAGTGCCTTATTTTACTATTCCAAGTCAAAAGAATTATTTGAATCTGAAAAAGACACCGCGTACACCGCTTACAACCTAATGCAAATCGCCAGCATTCAACAAACCTATGGCGACTATTTAGGGAGTGAAGAGACATTAACTGAATCCTTACCGTTACTTCAAGAAAATCAAGCTTATCTATTAGGAGCCTATAACCTATTAGGAATTGCGGCCAAAGAATTATATAATTATCGTGATGCCATTAAATACTACAACCAGGTACTCGAACAAACAGAAAATAAGGTTTTAAAAACTGCCCCTATTAATAATTTAGCTGCAGTCGCCATCGAACAAAAGCAATATTCAAAAGCGATTGCACTCTTGGAACCTATTTACAAGCTAACCCTACTCGATACGATTCCGTCTCAAAAAGCAAACATCGTGGATAATCTTGGATATGCTTATTTCAAAAACAACCAAGTCGAACAAGGATTGACGCTCCTAAAAGAAGCATTAACAATAAGAACCAACAATAAGGACACTTACGGCAGTATCGAAAACTACTTGCACCTTGCTGATTTCTACAAAAATACTAATGCTACGATCGCGACCAACTACGCCCAAAAAGCATACGAAACAGCCACACTACATCAAAGTATTGATGAACGATTAGAGGCATTGCAGTTTTTAATGGCTGAAAATCAGGAAAAAGGAATTAATCCCTACACGGCTCGCTTTATTAGACTAAACGATAGCATTAAAAAAGTGCGGAATAACGCCAAAAATCAATTTGCTAAAATTAAATATGATGCTCGACAGGCCAATTTAGAGAACATCCAAATCAAGGCGCAAAGAGTAGAAACCTTACTGCTACTGGAAACTAAAAAAAATCAAAATTACCTTCTTTACTTTATATTAGCCTTAGTATTACTATCCATCGCTGCACTTGCCAATCATTATAAGTATAAAACTAAAAGAGAACGCATCCAAGCAAGTTATACCACTGAAACCCGCATTGCCAAAAAACTGCATGATGAACTCGCCAATGATGTGTTTTATGCTATGACATTCGCTGACACACAAGACTTGCAAAATCCAGAAAAAAAGGAAATACTTTTAAATAACTTAGACCTAATTTATACAAGAACCCGCAATATCTCTAAAGAAAATAGCACTATCGATACAGGAGAAAACTACGAATACCTGCTAAAGCAAATGCTAAATAGCTATAAATCCACCACTACCGAAGTGATCATTAAAAACGGTCAGCCCATAAATTGGTCCGTCACATCAATCGAAAAAAAGATTACCATACAGCGTGTTTTACAAGAATTTATGGTAAATATGAAAAAATATAGCCATGCTAGTTTGGTTGTAATCGGTTTCGATTTAGTCCAAAACACCATTAAAATCAGCTACTCAGACAATGGTGTTGGTTTTGCCAAAGAATTAATTTTAAAAAATGGACTCCAGAATGTGGAAAACCGTATTCATGCTTTGAACGGAATAGTTACTTTTGAAACCGAACCCAATAAAGGTTTTAAAGCAACAATTTCATTACCAAAATAAGAGAACATGTTTACAAAAGTCCTAATAGCTGACGATATCGATTTTAATGATTTAGGTGCCGCACAAATCCTTAGGGAACTCAATGTTGAAGAGGTGCAGTATTCCAAATATTGCGATGATGCATTATTGAAAATTAAAAAAGCAGCCCTTGACAACGAGCCCTATCAACTGCTAATTTCTGATTTATCCTTTAAAGCTGATCATAACAAAAACCAACTCAACTCTGGTGTAGAATTAGTACAAGCCGTGCGAAGCCTTTATCCTGAAATTAAAATAATAGTATTTTCGATCGAGGATCGCTCCCATCGCATCAAGATGCTTTTTGATGAATTACAAGTAAACGGCTATGTATTAAAAGGTCGCAATACCATGTATGATCTAAAAATAGCCATTGAAAAGGCATATAATAACCAATCAGAAAATATCTCAGCCGAGCTCCTGCACCTACTTCAAGACAAAACAACCACTGAAATCAATGATTATGATATTATGCTAATAAAAAACTTGTCCATTGGAATATCACAAGAAAGTATGGAAACGGTTTTGAAAGAAGAAGGAATCACTCCCAATAGTAAAAGCTCCATCGAAAAACACATCAATAAACTCAAAATTTATTTCAAAGCTAACAATACCGTCCACCTTGTGGCCATCGCAAAAGATTTAGGCATAATATAAAAACACCCGTACTACGTTTAAAGCTTCCTATTGGGGAGCTTTTTTTATTTACGCACAATCCAATCAACAATCCATCTTCTTTTTTGGGCGTAACCTCTTTGCACAACAATAGGCTAACCTCACTTTTGCTGCAAGCAACGAGGTCGAGCTGTACGCTATATCTTTTTATTTCGCCCACTCCTACCGTCGTTTGGCAAAATAAAAAGGATGCCGCTACCATCTCTTACGCGTAAAAACCCCTCTGCAAAGCTCAAAACCACTAAATCACAATATTCAAAAAAGTATTTGCCATAAATTTCACTCGATTACGGTTTCCCGTAAGGGAATCATTTTTTATGGCGGTAAGTTTGAGAAAACTTTTAAATCAAGAAAAGATGGAACTTAACATACAGCTTAAAGCATTGGCAGATAAAATTATTTTACTTAAAGATAAGATCCAAACAGAAGAATCTACAAAACATGCTTTTGTTTTGCCATTTATTAATTTATTAGGCTATGATACTTTCAACCCTACTGAAGTTGTACCTGAATTTACAGCTGATTTAGGTTTAAAAAAAGGAGAAAAAGTAGATTATGCAATAATACAAGACGACGAACCTATTTTAATAATTGAATGTAAAAATTGGAAGGAAAATTTAACTGTTCATGGTTCACAACTCTTTAGATATTTTCATGTTTCAAAAACAAGATTCGCACTATTAACAAATGGAATAGTTTATCAATTCTTTACAGACCTTGATGAAAAAAATAAAATGGATCAAAAACCATTTTTAGAATTTGACATAACCAATTTAAAAGATAATGTAATTAGTGAAATTTCCAAATTTCACAAATCAAATTTTGATGTAAACAACATCATCACCAATGCAAGCTCTTTGAAATATGTAAAAGAAATAAGAAAACAAATTAATGATGAACTGACAAATCCCTCAAACGAATTTGTGAAAATGTTTGCAAACAAGGTATATGCTGGCCGATTAACTGAAAAGGTAATGGAAGAGTTTAAAGACTTAGTCCAAAAAGGTTTTAATCAATTTGTTAACGAAAAAATTAACGACCGATTAAATGCTGCTTTAAATAAAGAGGCAAAACAACAAGAAGAGGAACTAGTTGAATTTGTAGAAGAAAGCCTTGTTCAAACCACTGAAGAAGAAATGGAGGGTTTTAGAATAGTTATCGCAATTCTTCGAAGAAAAATTTCTGTTGACCGTATCGTTCATCGTGACACCCAATCTTATTTTGGAATTCTCTTAGATGACAACAACAGAAAGCCCTTATGTAGATTACATCTTAATGCTAGTAAAAAGTATATTGGCCTTTTCAATGAAGGCAAAGTTGAAAAAAGAATGCTTTTAGAATCTTTAGATGACATCTATTCATTTGAGAAAGAACTCCTTGAAACGATTGGTAATTATGAAAACGAAAACAAATAAACTTAAAAAAAATGAAAAATAAATCAATTACTATTACAGATCTTTTTTTAGCAATCTTAGCCATTTTATTAATAAGTGTAAGTTTTTATCAAACTTGGCTTGGACTAGATCAAATTTTTGGTCCTGCATCATTTGTAATAGCATTAGTTTTATCACTCTTACTATTGTTTCTAGTTTGGATGATGAGAGTTGCAAAAGTTGAAGGTCGTTCAACATCGAGTTTAGTTGGTATCTATATATTTATTGCTTCTTTTTGTTTTATTGCAAATTTTAATGCTTTATACACAAGATTTATGCGAACTGATATATATACAACTGAACTACGGGATATTAACGAGCGTTTTAACAATTTAGAATCTGATATTCAATCAAAACTTAGCTACAAGTACAATCGAGAAACTGCTCAGAATATTGAAATAAAGAAAAAGCAGATGATGGAGCAAATAAAAGATCCTGGCAATAAAGGAATAGGAACAAGAGCACAATCTTTGATAAGAGATATTGAAAAATTAACGGGACAAAAAGTTGATTTTCTAACGCCTGTAGGAAACGATTACGACGATTTATCTGAAAGAATGGGGAGTCAAATTGATAATATGATTTCTGATCTTTCACCAGAAGAAAAAGGGCTAAAAACTGATGTAAATAATGCAGTTTTAAAATGGAATAAAAAAATTCAGGATTTATTACTACTTTCAAAAAAGGAAAAAGATGATATTTCGCAAGGCTTAATTGATGAATCGCTAACTGACTACAATAAATTAGGTAATCGTGCTCGTACCGTTTTAGGAGAAAGTAAATTTAAGTTTACTCCTGAAATTTCTAAAACTCAAGATGTCGGTAAAATTGGATTTGCATTTGACCACGCCATTAAAAACTTCAGTATGTACCAATTTGTTGTTCTTATGGGGTGTATCTTATTAGATTTTGTAATTGTAATTATCGTTTTATTAGTGACACCAAGCAACGAAAACAATAACAGTAGTTCAAGTGTCTTTAATAGCAGTAAAAGAAGTGGTAAAGTATTAATAGGAAAAAATTAGAAAAATGAGTGAAGAAAAATTAAAACCATTATCCTTTGATAACGACGATTTATTAAAACCAATTTCTTTTGATAGTGCAAATAATATGCCTACAGATTTTGTCCCTTTAGTGAATGCTAATACTAATGACATTAAAAACAAAGACAGTAATTTTGTTTTCTTTTTTGGTGTTTCAGCATCTGGTAAATCTGTTATTTTGTCAGCAATTTTATATTATTTAAGAACAAAAGGGGGAGTACTACGCCCTAAGCTAGGAACTCCAAATACTAAAGAAGCTCAAGTTCTACTAGCTGATTTTTTTGAAAATATTAGTAAAGGAATCTTACCTAATAGAACAACTAGGCATCAGGTAACAAGGATGGACTTTATATTCGAACCAAATAATAAATCAAAAAAAGTACCACCAATCAATTTAACTTTTTTAGAAACAGCAGGTGCAGATCATCAAGAAATAACTCGTGGAGGTTCATATCATAGCAGTATTGATGCTTATTTAAATGCTAAAATTCCGCTAAATATTATAATTGTTACAAGTTACGACACCGCTCACAGAGATGACTCTCTTATAAATGAATTTTTTGGGGAATTAGAAAGAAGGGGCAATCATATGAAAACTCTAAAAGTAATATTAGTGGTTTCGAAATGGGATATTTCTGGAAGAACTGATATTTCAAATGAAGAAGAATTAGAAAACTTTATACAAGAAAGATTACCAATGACAAACAATTTGATCAATTCTTATGAATTAAGCAAAACATACTTTACCATTGGAAATATTGAAAAGATAGGAAGCGAAGAAAAAATAACGCTACTTAATTTGGAATCTTCAGAAATTCTATCTCATTGGTTATATGAAAGTATAACCGGTTATCCATTAAATTTTGAGGGAACTTTTTGGGAAAAAATAAAATTTAGTTTTTAATAGTATGGAAAATATCTATGCCTTTGCCTTTGCAACATTTGGACATCCTAACGACTTTAGACAAATTTGTTTTCTACCAGCAAACAGAAAATCAGATTTACAGGTAAAATTATTTGACCTAACAAATGCAATTAAAGTTTATCCTAAAAGTACACTGTACTCAATAAGAAAAGAAAATATAAATGGTAAGATTGCTATTTCATACGCTATTTATACATTCGCTAAAGAAAAATTATCAGAAAGAGATGGAACTTTTATTGGTTCTAGTTTACTTTATACAAATGGAATTCCTAGTGAAAATATTACAATTGAAAAATTAAATCATTTCCACAAAGAATTAGTGAAAACAAATCTATCTGATGGGAGATTGGTTATTAATCATCCAAATGATTTCGTGATATCAAAATCAGTAACAGTTGATTTTGATAAAATAGTATATAATCTACGACGATTAGAAGAACCAACAAATTTTAATAATTCCAATTCAAATCTCGTTGTTTATTCTCAGATTGACACGAACACATTACAACAAAACTTCAAAAAATCATTGGAATTACTCAATAATTTTGACACAATATTTTTTACTAATAGCGACGAAATCGCAAAATTCACTGTTTCAAAAAGATTGTATAAACTATTAGATGAAAATAAAAACGAATTCGACAATACTGTACAATCCCTCAATGATGAAAAAAAGAAGCAGCGCCAAATTCTTGTTAGCGATTTCGGACGAGAACTATTAGAACTTGATAAAAAAAAGGAGGTGACAATAAATAATATCAAAGAAAGTATAAAACAAAACTTATTGTTACATCAGGAAAATGGAAAAAAAATTGAAGAATCCGAGAAACAAATTTCTACAGTAAATCAAAAATTTACTGAATATTCAAAAATAATTAATGAAGCAATCATTGATATTAATTCCAATAAAAATGTAGAAGATGTAAAAATGTTACACCTTTCAAACAAGCGTGAATTCACAAATTATATTGACCATAGTATAAAACCAACATATTTAAGTAGCCTAAAAAATAATCCAGTTAAAACTGAATTATCAATAAGTTATAATGATCAAGCTGACTGGTTACAGCCAAGTAATCTTAATCAACAGAGTGAAATAAAAGTTTTAAGAAAAAAAAAACCATTCAAACTTTATAAATTATTATCTCTGGTGTTTCTCATTTTATGGATATTTACATTATTCTACTTTCTTTTTATAAAAGAAACTGAACAGAATAATAATGTTATGACTACAAATGAAAATAGTAATCAAAGAACTGCAATGCCAGAAATTATTGAGAATTCGAATGCAGAAATACAACTCTTGCCACAACCAAACGGCAAACTAAACAAAAATGACATTAAAAATATTTCAAAAAACATAAAAAAGGGTATGTCATTAGAGAAGGTAGTTGAGATAATCTTTAACGAAAATCCAACTGACATTAAACAATATTTCGAAAATAACTTAGAGTTGTACTCTAATGAAATTTTGAAATCTAATAAAGAATGCTTTGAGCTAAAAGATAACATATTTTATTATACTAAAGATACAATTAGGAACATACCTTCAATAAAATCAAAATTGTAAATATGAAAAAATATCTTCTTATCCTTATTTTGATTTCAGGATGCAAGCATCCAGAAAGTGAAAGTTTTAATAGATTTGATTCCAAGAAATCAAATGATGAAGTTAGAATTAACAATGAAATTGTAAATATTTCAATAAATCAAACAACAGAGGAAAAGAATACAATTATAATGTCTGCAGAAGACGGAGTATATAAGATACCAGTTCAAATAAATGGCAGTAACATGAAATTTATCTTTGATACTGGAGCTTCAGATATTACAATATCGGCTACAGAAGCAATGTTTTTATATAAACAAGGTACATTGCAAGACGAAGATATTTTAGGACAGCAGCAATACCAAATAGCAGACGGTAGTATTTCTGAGGGAACGATCATAAATTTAAGAACCGTAAAAATTGGAAATAAAACGCTTGAGAATGTTAGAGCTTCTGTAGTCCATAATAATCAAGCTCCTTTACTTTTTGGTCAATCAGCCTTGGCTGAGTTTGGTAAAATATCAATTGATTACAAAAAAAATGAAATTACTTTTGAATAATTCGTTAATAAAAATCACCCTATCCATTCTCCTACTATCATGCCTCCTAAACTTACCCTACGGTTATTTTCAACTCGTTCGGTTTTTAGGGATGGTGGGATTTGGCTATTTAGCAGTTTTAGCGTCGAGTAACAAAAAGAAGAATGAAATGGTAATTTTCATTGCTTTAGCATTACTTTTTCAACCCTTTATAAAAATCGCATTAGGAAGAACCATTTGGAATATCGTCGATGTTGTAATTGCTATTGGTTTATTAGTCTCAATTAAATTACCTTCGAAAAGACAAAAAAAGAATTAAAACACACAATGAAATTACTGCTGCAGCCCTATAAATTAAGAGTCATAGTAATCCTTCTCTGCCTCTTTTGCAAACCAACAAGTGTATCCGCCCAAACCAAACTCCTATCCTGGAACATTGAAAACTTAGGGAAATCAAAATCCAATAGTGAAATCGCATTCATGGCGAATACCATTAAAGATTTTGATATTATTGCGATTCAAGAAGTAGTAGCGGGTTATGGTGGTTCACAAGCAGTAGCAAGACTAGCTGACGAGCTGAATAGAAAAGGCAGCAGTTGGGATTATGTGATCAGTGATCCTACTTCCAGCTCTGCCTACAAAACAGAGCGCTATGCTTTCCTATGGAAAAAAAGCAAAGTAAAGAAAATAGGTCGCCCTTGGTTGGAGAAAAAGTACCACTTAACGATTGATCGAGAACCCTACTTTTGCACGTTCGAATATGACAATAAACAGTTTACAGTAGTTAATTATCATGCAATAACGAAAAATAGACAACCAGAAACAGAAATCAAATACTTTAAGTTTTTACCATTAGAATACCCAAAACTGAATCTAATTTTTGCCGGTGATTGGAATTGCCCTCAATCTCATACGGTCTTTAATCCTCTAAAAAAAATGGGATATCAACCTGCATTTATCAACCAAAAAACTTCACTAAAAAAGGAAATGATACAGGGGCAATACTTAGCTTCTGAATTTGATAATATATTTTACAGTACACTGAATTTCAGTATTAAAAACAAAGGAATAATAGCATTTTATAAAGATTTTAGTTCCTTGAAAGAGGCACGTACTATTTCTGATCACGTCCCAGTTTGGGTAGAGTTGCTGCAAAAATAAATTCCATTTCTGGACAGTTAATACGATGCATTAGCTACAGAGTAAATAAAGTAAAAACCTGTTTTTTAAACTACTTATGACTACAGTTAATAAAAAAAAGAAGCAACATACAGTTATCAAAAGACTTTTACTTGTGTCGATTATCAGTGTCATTATTATTTTATCTATACCCTTATACATCAAGTATATGGTTCGCCACAGTTTACTCTCTAACATTAATAATGTTCATGAAAAAGAGTTCGCAATTATCCTTGGAGCAGGAATAAAAAAAAATGGAACACCTGGAAGTTATCTTAAGCAACGGCTGGATGATACTTACAAATTATTCACCGCTAGAAAAATAAAAAAAATAGTATTAACGGGAGATAATGGCGCGATAAATCACGATGAAATTTCAGTAATGAATAATTACTTATTAAGTAAAGGTATACCTCAAGCCATTATTTATGCTGATTATGCAGGATTTGACACTTATTCATCAATGGAAAGAGCGGTAAAGACCTTTGCTATTGATGAAGCTATTATAGTTTCTCAAGGCTATCACCTTCCTAGATCCGTTTTTATTGCCCAATATAAAGGGATAAATGCGGTGGGTTTTGCAAGCAATCCAAATTATGGAAAAAAAAGATACTTTACACGAGAATGGCTAGCAACCATAAAATCATTTTTTGATTGTGTAATTAAACGAAAAGCAAGATTTTATGGGACTAAAATTATTACTTCAGGAAAATCTAATGTAGTGCAAGAACAACTATAGTAATTCTGCACTACAGTCATTTTGATTTAGATCGAAAAGCAGAAAACTGTATACCATAGATTTTTTTCGAAACAGGTAATAACACAAAAATCTAATCAATACAACTTTCAATTTATGTCTTTTCAACCCAAAGTAAAAGAAGAAAATAATATAATTACTAATAGCAAACAATGAAAAAATCATTTTTAAAAATAGTACCATATATTGTAGCTGCAATACTGATACTAGTAGTTTTGATACTGTGGAAAGATGGTAAAAAAATAAACAAAAGGGTTGGTGATCCTATTGATAATCTAAATGGTGTAGTTGTTTATTATAACGGAAGTGTAAATACTACAAAAGGGCGAAATAAGACGAAAGACGGTTATAATCTTGGTTTAAAGTATCAATGTGTAGAATTTGTCAAACGCTACTACTACGAGCATTTAAATCATAAAATGCCTGATAGTTATGGTAATGCGATAGACTTTTTTGATAAAGGAATAAAAGATGGAGGAATTAACAAAAAAAGAGCTCTTTTTCAATACACAAATCCGAGTAAGCAAATTCCAAAAAAGAATGATCTACTTATATTTAGCGGAACTATTTTTAATAAATACGGACATGTAGCCATAATATCCAAGGTTTCTAATGAAGAAATCGAAATAATTCAGCAAAATGCAGGTCCGTTTAGCGCTTCACGAGAAACATTCGAACTAAAAAAGAAAAACAATCAATGGAAAATTGGCAACAAACGAATTATGGGATGGCTAAGAAAGGAATAGAGCTGTTTTTAGAATTTAGTAAAATGAAGTAAATTAAAAACCGGTAGTATTCATCAATCTATTTAAACGTTAATTGATTTATTACTATAAACAAAAAAACCACTCATGTGAGTGGTTTCTGTGAAGGCAGAAGGATTCGAACCTTCGACCGCCTGCTTAGAAGGCAGGTGCTCTATCCAGCTGAGCTATGCCTCCATTTATCTTTTAAAACTCAAATGGTAAAAGTTTTATTGTCGGGGTGGCAGGATTCGAACCTGCGGCCTCCTGCTCCCAAAGCAGGCGCGATAACCGAGCTACGCTACACCCCGTGACAATCTTCAATATGAAATTTTAAAACACAACATTTTAAAATTATGCGGAGGGACAGGGACTCGAACCCTGGCACCGGTTACCCGATGACAGTTTAGCAAACTGCTCCATTACCACTCTGGCACCCCTCCAAGCTCAGAGAACGTGTCTCGTTTTGCGGTTGCAAATGTAACACTTCATCCCATTACTCACAACTATTTCAACGCTTTTTTTTCGTATTTTTTTACTTTAATTTAAAACAACTTCACAATCAATCATATAGCATTCCCTAAAAATACCGTTTGGGAGCCAAAAAATATTAACCGCAATTCAAAATCGAATTTTGTTTAAAAAAGATTAAATTTGCTACACAAACTAACATTATAAAATCATGAACAAAAGAGTTGTCATCGTTTCTGCCGTTAGAACACCCATTGGAAGTTTCATGGGTGGATTATCTACAATCACTGCACCTAGATTAGGAGCTATAGCGATTAAAGGGGCATTAGATAAAATTAATTTAGATCCAAATTTAGTAGACGAAGTCCTTATGGGTAACGTCGTTCAAGCCGGTACAGGACAAGCACCTGCGCGTCAAGCAGCAATATACGCTGGTTTACCTAATACAGTTGCTTGTACTACTATAAATAAAGTTTGCGCTTCAGGTATGAAAGCAGTAATGATGGGCGCACAAGCAATTCAGGCAGGTGATGCTGAAGTTGTTATCACTGGAGGAATGGAAAACATGAGTTTGATTCCACATTATATGCACATGAGAAATGGAACCAAATTTGGTCCTGCTACTATGGTAGACGGATTGCAAAAAGACGGTCTCGTAGATGCTTATGACAATAATGCCATGGGTGTTTGCGCTGATTTATGTGCTTCTGAATATGAATTCACAAGAGAAGACCAAGATAATTACGCTATTCAATCCTACGAGCGTTCAGCAAAAGCATGGGAAGCTGGGAAATTTGATCAAGAAATTGTTCCTGTAGCGGTACCTCAACGAAAAGGAGATCCTATTATCATTTCTAAAGACGAGGAGTTTAGTAATGTAAAAATAGACCGTATCCCTACTTTAAATGCTGTATTTACTAAAGACGGAACTGTAACAGCTGCCAATGCTTCAACAATAAATGACGGAGCTGCTGCTTTAATTTTAATGAGTGAGGAAAAAGCAATTGCCTTAGGTTTAAAACCTTTAGCATTCATAAAAAGCTATGCTGATGCTGCTCAAGAACCTAAATGGTTTACCACTAGCCCAGCTAAAGCGCTTCCTAAAGCCTTAGATAAAGTGGGAATGACTGTAGCTGATGTTGACTTTTTTGAGTTCAACGAAGCATTTGCAGTGGTTGGTTTAGCAAATTCAAAAATTTTAGGTCTTGACAACGATAAAGTAAACGTAAACGGTGGTGCTGTTTCATTAGGTCATCCGCTAGGTTGTTCTGGAGCACGTATTATTGTGACCCTACTTAATGTATTGGAACAAAATAACGCAAAAACTGGAGCTGCCGCAATTTGCAATGGTGGTGGTGGTGCATCAGCGATTGTCATCGAAAGAGTATAAAGAAATAAAAAAAGTATAGATGTTTGGAATTTGCAATCTGGCTATAATCCCACTTCGGTTCGAACCAAGTGACAAAAGCGAAATTGTTTCTCAAGTTTTATTTGGAGAGCATTTTGAAATTTTAGAGCAAGTACAACAATGGTCTCGTATTAAATTACAATATGACTCCTATGAAGGTTGGGTAGATTCTAAACAATATCAAGTACTATCTGAAGCAAACTTTATCCAATTGTCTAATGATGCCTTAATTCTAAGTGCAGATCTAATTGAATACATTACAGGGAACAACAATATGTTATTACCGATTCCTTTAGGCTCTTCATTGTCTTTTTTAAATCATAACGAAATTAATACAACCAATTTTGAATTTGAAGGAAACAAGACGAACGGAATTAAAGACAAAAAACATTTGATCTCTACCGCTTATTTGTATTTGAACGCCCCTTATTTATGGGGAGGCAAGACACCATTTGGTATTGATTGTTCCGGTTTTACTCAAATGGTTTATAAATTAAACGGCTACAAGCTAACCCGTGATGCTTCGCAACAAGCAATGCAAGGAGAAGCCCTCAGTTTTATTGAAGAAAGTGAACCCGGTGATTTAGCCTTTTTTGATAACGATGAAGGCAATATCATCCATGTTGGGATCATTATGGAAAACAACTATATCATTCATGCTAGTGGTAAAGTTAGAATTGACCGTATTGACCATCTCGGAATCTATAATCCTGAAATCAATAAGCATACACACAAGCTTCGTGTGATTAAAAAAATAATTTAAATACTAAAACCTATCTATTTCAGATAGGTTTTTTTATTTTTTACCACAAACTGATTTAACCAAATAAATTTAGGATGCATTTTTTACAAAAAAAAATAAAAACCTCCATTTATTATCGTAATATTGCAATATACTTATACGATATGGGAATTACTAAATCCGAGAATTTTACGCAGGAACAAAATGAATTGGCAACTTTGGCGAAAGCCATAGGACATCCTGCCCGAATTGCCATTATTCAACACCTAATTAAAGTAGATAGCTGTATTTGTGGCGATATTGTTAATAAATTACCGTTATCTCAACCTACGGTTTCTCAACACTTAAAAGAACTGAAAAACGCGGGATTAATCAGCGGAAACATCGAAGGCAATGCCATTTGCTACTGCTTGAACCATGAAGGGTTTCAAAAAATTGAACAGTTTTTTGCAAGCATTTATTCCTCTTTAACTAAAACAAACACTTCTTGTTGCTAATATTTAAATCCAATTAAAATGAAATTATCCGTAATTAAAACTATTCTTGCTACTCTTGATACTGTAGAATTTCAACTACCAAACGGAACTTTCGTTCCCGAGCACTTTCACGTTACAGAGGTAGGTCTAATCACAAAAAACTTTATTGATTGTGGTGGTAAGGTCCGAAATGAATCGGTTGTTAATTTCCAGTTATGGAATGCCAATGATTTTGAACATCGCCTAAAGCCAAAGAAATTAATGAATATCATTGCGTTATCCGAACGAACTTTGGGTATGCCTGATGGCGAAATTGAGGTTGAGTACCAATCAGAAACCATAGGAAAATACGATCTTGACTTTAATGGTAAAAACTTTGTCCTTGTAAATAAGCAAACTGCTTGCCTAGCTGAAGACGCATGTGGTATTCCACAAATGGAGGCAAAAACAGAAACCATTTCGATCCAACAAAACACTTGTACTCCAGGTGGAGGCTGTTGCTAATTAAAATTTGATTACTATGAATAATCCAAAAGCGCTATTCCTTTCACTGGATGAGCTAATAAAAACAATACCTTTAGATACGATTACGGCAAATCGCAAAGCAGAACTGGAGCCTTTAATCGCTTATATTCAAGATAAAGTCAATTCAAATCAAGAAATCCGACTTAATTTTATTTGTACGCACAATTCGCGTCGTAGTCATCTAGCGCAGGTTTGGGCGCAAACTGCAGCTGCTTTTTATGCTATTGCAAAAGTGACTTCGTACTCAGGCGGAACCGAAGCGACTGCTCTATTTCCTATGGTTGCTCAAACTTTAGAAAAATCAGGTTTTGAAATAGACAAATTGGCCTTAGGTGACAATCCTATTTACAGCATCCGTTATAGTCAAAATGACCATCCTATCATCGGTTTTTCAAAAAATTATGATAACCCTTTTAACCCCGAAACCGAATTTACTGCCATATTGACCTGCTCAAGTGCTGATAAAGGTTGTCCTTTTATTACTGGGGCAGAAAAACGCATTCCGCTTCCGTTCGAAGACCCTAAGGCGTTTGACAATAGTCCGCAACAAGCCGAAAAATATATGGAAAGAAGTATCGAAATCGCGTCAGCACTTTTATACGTCTTTTCTAAAATAAAGTAAATTATGTCCGCTACTAACTGTGCTCCCGCCCTTAAAAGAAAAAAGCTTAGTTTTCTTGATCAATACCTTACATTATGGATTTTTCTTGCAATGGCATTAGGTATAGGAATCGCGAACTTTATACCTTCCAGTGCCACTTTTATCAATTCGTTTTCAAATGGAACCACGAACATCCCATTAGCCATAGGTTTAATCTTAATGATGTATCCCCCTTTAGCAAAAGTCAAATACGAGCAAATGGGCCAGGTCTTCAAAGACTTTAAAATTTTAACAGCCTCACTATTGCTTAATTGGATCGTAGGTCCTTTTATCATGTTCTTTCTTGCACTATACTTTTTACAAGATTACCCCGAATACATGATTGGAGTTATATTAATAGGTCTGGCACGCTGCATTGCTATGGTTGTAGTGTGGAATGACCTCGCAGATGGAAATAGAGAATATGCAGCTGGTTTGATCGCGCTAAACAGCATCTTTCAAGTGGTGTTGTATAGTGTGTATGCCTATTTTTTTATTACCGTTCTTCCTCCCTACTTTGGCTTTACTGGATTTGAAGTGAACATTAGCATTGGAGCGATCGCTGAGAGCGTTGGAATTTATTTAGGAATTCCGTTTGCTCTAGGAATTATAAGCAGGTATACGCTTTTAAAAATAAAAGGAGAAGAGTGGTTCAATACTGCATTTATTCCTTTGGTTTCTCCTATTACCCTAATAGCACTCCTTTTTACCATTGTGATTATGTTTAGCCTTAAAGGGGAATTAATAGTGCAAATTCCGTTTGATGTACTACGAATAGCTATTCCACTAGTGCTGTATTTTATTTTTATGTTTATTCTGAGCTTCTTTGTTGGAAAATATTTTGGAGCTGATTATTCGAAAAGTACCGCTATTGCCTTTACAGCAACAGGAAATAATTTTGAGCTAGCCATTGCAGTAGCCATAGGTGTGTTTGGTATCAACAGCGGACAAGCTTTTGCGGGTGTGATTGGTCCTTTAGTCGAAGTACCTGCCTTAATTGCATTAGTAAACGTCGCTTTTTGGTTTAGAAAAAAATACTATTCACAACCCAACTTACAGCATCAGTAAAGAATCCTACTTTAATTAAAATATATTTTTTGTTTAATAAAATGTTAAACTAGTTAAACAAACGATATTAAAGACTATCTTTGGTTATCTTAATTTAATTAACCATAAAACAATAAGTATGACAGTAGTTAAAACAATCAGCACACTTTTATTAGTTGGAGTAATCGCAACTTCTTGTGGAGACAAAAAGAAATCAGAATCAACAGAAATGACTGACACCACAGCAGTAGCAGTTGATACAACAGTTGTAGTTGAAACGCCTAACATTGTAGGAGTAGCAGCAGGAAACGAAGATTTTTCAACTTTAGTTGCAGCAGTTAAAGCGGCAGGATTAGTAGAGACTTTAAGCAGTGAAGGTCCATTTACCGTTTTTGCTCCAAACAATGCAGCTTTTGCAGCGTTACCAACTGGTACAGTAGAAACATTGCTAAAACCAGAAAGTTTAGATAAGTTAAAATCAATTTTGACTTACCACGTTGTTGCAGGAAAATTTGACGCCGCAGCGGTGACTGATGCAATCACTAAAAACAACGGTAAATTTACAGTTACAACCGTACAAGGAGGTAAAATTGACCTAAGCTTGAAAGATGGTAAAGTAATGTTAACCGACGCTAACGGAGGAACTTCGACTGTAATACTTGCAGATGTAGCAGCTTCAAATGGTGTAATACACGCAATAGATAAAGTGGTTATGCCAAAATAATTCAGTACTACTTTTTAATTGAAACCGTTGCCTTAAAGCGACGGTTTTTTTATGCTCCTTTTTTTTGAAATTGAGAAATAAATTAAAATCTACAGATAACAAATCAATGATAATCAACCATTTTTAAAGTACTTTAGTAGCTTTTTTACCTCAGCAACCACCTACATGACTATACGCAATGAATATAAAAGATATACTTGGTCGATTTTCCATCTTAGGAGCAAATCAGGACAACGAAGGAAATAGCTATTCTGGAACCTTAACATTAACGTTAGATCAAGACAACCGAATAAATGCAAAATGGAATATTGGACATGATCAAACACAACACGGAACTGGATTTTTTAGAGATAATATCCTAGTAATAAATTTTAATTACGAAGGCGAAGACCAAACAATTTATAAGGGCGTGGCGGTGTACCGTTGCATAACTCCTGATGTGTTAGACGGATTTTGGTCTGAAAAACACGGCGATCCCGCCTACTTAGGAACAGAGCGTTGTATTAGAATTACAGAGATGTTGCAGTAATAAACAGCCAATAGTGTAGAGAGTTCTCGACTGCACAAACTATTTTTTTTTTTTTTAAATTGTTAACGATGCATTAAGCAATAGCAACTGCTAGCAAGACACCAATAATTGAAAAAAAGTAATAGTAAAAAATACAAATTGAGCATAACTACCAACCGTTATTCAAGCCGTTTTCTAATGCAACTTTATACTTTTCAACATCAAATTGATATAAGTCTGGTGCTTTGTGAGCGCCTCCTTTGCGGCTTTCGTCTAACTTTAACAGAATATCAAACCGTAAAATTTTGCGATAGAAATTTCCTCGATTCAATTTTTTATTTAAAATAATCTCGTACAATCGCTGAAGTTCGGGGATTGTAAATTTTTCTGGCAATAAGTTATAACCAATGGGTTTATCATTTAATTGTTTTCTTAATGTTTCTAATGCACTATTAAAAATGATTTGATGATCCATCATTAGTTCTGGCAAGTCATCTATATTTTTCCATTCACATGCATCTGAAAATTCGTCAATCACTAAAGTAGCTTGACGGTAATCAACTAGAGCATAAAAACCAATCGAAATAAAGCGTTGCTTATTCCACAAAGAATCAGGATACTCTTCGAAAAAACCCTCAGAACGATTGAGTTCACCAAAGGTCTTAAATTGTTTTAAATAAATATTTTCTGCACCAGTACGCTTTTTCAGGATTCTGGTTGCTGCTTCATCTAGATTTTCGTTTTTAAAAACATATCCCCCCGGAAGCGCCCAAATTGGGTGTTGTTTCATCTTCACAACTAAGACTTTTAATTCTCCTTCGTGAAAACCAAATAAAACACAATCTATCGATATACCGGGCAAGTAAAGTTCCCACGATTTTTTAGAATTTTCTTCAATTATTTTTTTAAAACTCATGGCTGTTAATTGTTGGCTAAAATACTGTTTTGAACGCAAAGGAAGAAAAATAAATAAAAAACAAAGGGCTAAAAACTATTTTCTGAGTAAAAATGATTATTATTGCTTCTTAATGAAGCAATAAATATAAATTAAATAAATAGCAATATGAAAAATAAATTTGTACCAAAAGCATTTCAGTGTATTTTACTGATCGTTATGGGTTTCCCGTTAATCTCATGGTCGACACCAACTACCAAAAAAAAGCAGAATAAAGACGTACTATTGACGATAAATGGATTTACTTTTAGGGATTATAATAAAAATGGAGAACTTGATATTTACGAGGACTACCGCTTACCCATGAAAGACAGAGTTCAGGATTTAATTAAAAAATTAACGAATGAAGAAAAAGCATCTTTGTTAATAGGTTTAGGAATGCCCGGATTTGATCCCTCAACCGCTACGTTTGTTCCTAATGCAGACAAAGGCAAAGTAGCCGGTGCAGCTGGTGGTACAACTGCCATACCACGTTTAGGGCTCCCTTCTATCATAGTTTCAGATGGACCAGCAGGATTACGAATTAATCCTAAACGAGACAATGACTCTAAGACCTACTATGCCACTGCTTTCCCTGTGGGAACAGCTTTAGCCTCTACATGGAACGAAAACCTACTAAAAGCTGTTGGTGAAGCTATGGGTAATGAAGTCAAGGAATATGGAGTCGATGTATTATTGGGCCCGGGGATGAACATTCATCGTAATCCTTTGTGCGGTAGAAATTTTGAATATTTTTCAGAAGATCCCCTCATTTCTGGAAAAACCGCTGCAGCGATTGTCAACGGTATACAATCAAAAGGAGTTGGAACTTCAATCAAACATTTTGCAGCCAACAATCAAGAAAGAAATCGAATGAGTATCAGCGCCAATATAAGTGAACGAACGATGCGCGAAATTTATTTAAAAGGCTTTGAAATCGCTGTAAAAGAAGCGCAGCCTTGGACAGTTATGTCATCCTACAATTTAATAAATGGAACCTACACCTCAGCTCGTACTGATTTATTAACTACTATTTTAAGGAACGAATGGGGATTTGAAGGCTTAGTAATGTCTGATTGGTTTGGTGGATATAATAGCTTTAAAGATGCTTTCACCAAAGATGCCGTAAGTGATGTGAAAAATCAAATAGAGGCAGGCAATGATCTATTAATGCCTGGATTACCAAGTCAGCAAAAAAGTATTTTGAAAAACATTACTAACGGAACTTTAAAACCATCTGTAGTAGAGACGAGCTTACGCAGAGTCTTGGAGTTAGTCTTGAAATCCCCTTCAATGAACAATTACCGCTATTCTAACAGCCCAAACTTAAAAGAAAATGCTACCATTACTCGACAAGCTGCGGCGGAAGGAACTATTTTACTAAAAAATGACCAAAACTTATTGCCTTTCACTTCTAAAAACGCACCGATAGCCGCCTTCGGAATAACATCGTATGATTTTATATCAGGAGGTACAGGAAGTGGCGATGTTAATGAAGCCTACTCTATTTCACTTATTCAAGGTTTAACCAACTCGGGATTTGCAGTAGATACTGAATTGCAACAGTTGTACGCTCCATTTGTAGAAGATCAAAAAAATAAAGAGCTAGCACGTCGCGAAAAGGAAGGCGGACTTTTAGCGACACCTAAGCGACTTCTTGAATTAGAGCTTGGAAATGACATCATATTGAAAAAAGCAAACACATCAGAATTAGCTATTATAACCATTGGTAGAAATGCTGGTGAGGCCGATGACCGAAAAGTAGACGATGATTTTAATTTGGCTGCAGATGAACTGACGCTTATTAATCAAGTTTCTGCGGCATTTCATGCCGCAGGTAAAAAAGTATTGGTGATCTTAAACATAGGAGGTGTTATTGAAACAGCTAGTTGGAGAGACAAAGTCGATGCAATTCTGCTTCCATGGCAACCAGGTCAAGAAGGTGGTAATTCCGTTGCAGACGTTATTTCGGGAAAAGTGACGCCTTCGGGCAAATTAACAATGACGTTTCCAATTACATACGAAGACACCCCTTCATTCAAAAACTGGATTGGAATACCGGCTGAAGAACCAACTACTGTAAATTATGAAGAAGGTATTTACGTTGGTTACCGCTATTTCAACACCTTTAAAATCAAACCCTCATATGAATTTGGATTTGGATTATCATATACAACTTTTGATTATTCTAATTTAGAACTAAGCACACCGCTATTTAAAGACCAAATAACCGTTTCGATCACCATTAAAAATGAAGGTAAAATAGCTGGTAAAGAAGTAGTTGAATTATACCTTTCGGCTCCCGAAAAATCTATTGATAAGCCGTCAGAAGAATTAAAAGCTTTTGCCAAAACAAAATTACTACAGCCTGGAGAAAGTCAACTACTTACAATGAAGATCAATAAGAAAGATTTAGCCTCGTTTGTTCCTGCTAAAAATGCGTGGATAGCTGATGCGGGTTCTTATACGGTTAAAGTTGGTTCCTCATCACTAGCGATTAAAAAGGAAGCCATCTTTTCAGTGCAAAACGAGATAGTTGTGGAAAAAACGCATCCCTCCTTTGAACCTAAAGTACTCTTTACGGATCTAAAGCATTAATTAGTGAAAGTAATTAAGCACTTTTTAAATGGGTTTGACGAAAGTCAAATCCATTTTTTAGGTTCATCCAAATTTGTTTTACTACTTTTACAGCTACAAAAGCTACAATTATGTCTACTGCGAAAAAAGATTACAAAAGAATTACGACCAAGTCCTTAATAGAGATGAAGGCTAATGGCGAAAAAATAGCGATGCTAACAGCATATGATTATACCATGGCCAAAATCGTAGATACCGCTGGTATTGATGTAATATTAGTGGGCGACTCCGCCAGTAATGTTATGGCAGGACATGAAACGACTTTACCTATTACGTTAGACCAGATGATCTACCATGCATCATCAGTAGTAAGAGCTATAGAACGCGCTTTAGTAGTAGTGGATTTACCTTTTGGTAGCTACCAGTCAGATCCTAAGGAAGCATTGCGATCAGCGATCCGAATCATGAAAGAAAGCGGTGGACATGCTGTCAAACTCGAAGGCGGAAAAGAAATCAAAGAATCAATAAAAAAAATACTAAATGCAGGTATTCCAGTAATGGGACATTTGGGTTTAACCCCACAATCCATCTATAAATTTGGCACGTATACAGTTCGTGCTAAAGAAGAGGAAGAAGCCGACAAACTGATCGAAGACGCTCAACTGTTAGAAAGATTAGGCTGTTTTGCACTTGTTTTGGAAAAAATACCAGCGCATTTAGCCGAAAAAGTTGCTAAAAGCATCTCAATACCTGTAATCGGAATTGGTGCTGGTGGTGGTGTAGACGGTCAAGTTTTAGTGATTCATGATATGTTAGGAATGAATAATGAATTTAGTCCTCGCTTTTTGAGAAGATATATGGACCTTTATCAAGGTATGACCACGGCCATTGGTGCATATGTTACTGATGTAAAATCGCGTGATTTCCCTAATGAAAAAGAACAATATTAACCTTTATTTAATCCTCTGTTAGATTGGAAGACCGTACATTTGTTTAAAACAAATTCCTATGACAACCACATTTTCGACTTGTATTGTTATTCCTTGTTATAACGAGGTTAAAGGAATTAGTATTGCGGAGTACAGCAACTTCTTAAACAACTACCCTACTGCCATGATTTGCTTTGTAAATGATGGCTCGACTGATAAGACTTTAGCTGTTTTAAACGAAATTAAGAATGATTTTTCAAGCCAAATTCATATTGTTTCCTTATTAAAAAACTCAGGTAAAGCAGAGGCAGTACGCCAAGGAATACATTATTGTAATCAAAATTTCTCCCATCAATTTATAGGGTATTTAGATGCTGACCTAGCGACTACCTTGGAAGAATTCATAGCCGTTAGCGACAATCTGACAAATGATGTTGTTTTTTGTTTTGGGTCCAGAATTACAAAGATAGGCTCTACGATTGAACGAGAAAACAGTAGGTTCTTGATCGGTCGAATCATAGCAACTTTCATCTCTCACATCTTGGACTTAAAAGTGTACGATACCCAATGTGGTTGTAAAGTCTTTACTAAAGAAATTGCAATTGCTATTTTTAAAAAAGAATTTATATCGAAATGGCTTTTTGATGTGGAACTTTTTTTTAGAATGAAGCTGCTTTATGGTAAACAAAAGGCGCTAAGTAAAATGAATGAAGTACCACTTAAATCTTGGATCGAAAAAGGAAACTCAAAAGTAAAACCAACGTATTTTTTCAAATTGTGGTTGGATTTGTACAACATAAGTAAGCAGTACAATAAGCAAAAAAACAGCCAATTTGTTTAATAAAAAATCGTCTTTCATGATTCCTGAAAAATTAAAAAACAATTCCTACGTACTTTACATTGCCGTTATAACGCTTGTTCTTTTTAGATTGCTGCTAATCGCAAAAATTCCTCTGTTAGATAAAACAGAAGCTCGTTATGCTGAAATAGCCCGAATCATGTGGGAAACTAATAAATGGATTGTCCCTCAGATAGATTACGGGATTCCATTTTGGGCTAAACCTCCATTATCCACTTGGCTATCCGCGGGGAGTTATATTGCTTTTGGAGTCAACGAATTTGCATCGAGACTACCTTCCTTCCTTCTAAATATTGCCTTAATTGTTTTAGCGGGAAAAATGGTTAAAAAAAGTGGAGTGTCTTTTTACTTACCAGGATTTATTTTGCTTACAATGCCTGAGTTTTTAATTCATACCGGCGTTGTTTCCACAGATACTGCCTTGCTCTTTTGTGTAACCATCATGATGCTTTCATTTTGGAAAACGATGTATGATGATAAAAAAACCTACTGGAATTATTTGTTTTTTGTCGCGTTAGGACTCGGTTTACTTGCTAAAGGTCCATTGATTATGGTCCTTACTTTTCCACCGCTATTTATTTGGTGCTGTCTTGAACCCGGACGATTTAAAGCGCTTTTTTCTAAATTTTCAATCATATTTGGTTTCCTTATTACTGTTGTAATTGCTATTCCGTGGTACTATTTAGCTGAAAAAGAGACGCCTGGTTTTCTAGACTATTTTATAATTGGCGAGCATTACAAGCGATTTGTAGTTTCAGGTTGGAATGGTGATTTATATGGCAAACCAAAGACACAACCGCTGGGAATGATCTGGGCTTTTATGTTTGCTTTTGGTTTTCCATGGGTCCAAATTGTTTTTTATAAAATTTGGAAAAACAGAAAGCTTATTTTGAAAGATAGCTGGATTTCCTTCTTAGTTTTATGGCTACTTTGGACACCGGTATTTTTTACCATTTCTAAAAACATTTTACATACCTACATGCTTCCTGTGACTATTCCTATCATGTTTTTAATGGTACATTGGTGGGAAGATTTCGCAACTAAAAAAACACTTATACGTATCGCCTTATTTTTTCCCGCCGTTGTTTTTATCGCTTATTTTGCTGTTTTTGCAACCGGAAAAATAGATTTTTATATGAATTCCGATAAATATATTTTGGAACAGACTATGGAAAAGAAAGAGAATACAACTCTACCAATTTACTATTGGAAAGAAAAAAATTATTCGGGACAATTTTATACTAATGGTAAGGCACAATTAATCAAAGAAGCATCGCAACTTGACTCGGTTTTTAAACTAAATAAAAAGTTGATTTTAATCACTTTGACACAGCGGGACGAAGCAGTTCCTAAGCAGTATCTTGACCAAATGATTTTAACCGAAAGCAATTACAAAACGGCTATTTATATTCGTAAATAAGAGCTGAAAATACACAAATGAAAGAAATATCAAATAAGACAAATCTCCAAGTACTTCACGAAGACAATCATCTGATTATTGTCAATAAACGTGTTGGCGATATTGTGCAAGGGGACAAAACGGGAGACAAGCCCTTAAGTGAAGTTGTAAAAGAATACATCAAGGATAAATACAACAAACCCGGCGAAGTATTTTTAGGAGTCGTGCATCGATTAGATAGACCGACTACCGGCATCGTCGTATTCGCAAGAACTTCTAAAGCGCTGACCCGATTAAATGAGTTATTTAAAAATAGAGAAACACAAAAGACCTATTGGGCGATCGTAAAGAACAAACCAGAACTTGCGCAGTCTAAATTAGTACATTACATTAAACGCAACGAAAAAAACAACAGCTCGAAAGCACACACCAAAGAAGTGCCTGATAGTAAATTAGCTAGTTTAGAGTATACCGTTTTTAAAGAATTGACCAATTATTTTGCTTTGGAAATTAACCTTCATACGGGAAGACATCACCAAATTAGAGCACAACTTGCTGCAATAAATTCTCCCATTAAAGGGGATTTAAAGTATGGTTTTGACCGCTCTAATCCTGATGGAGGTATTCATTTACATGCTCGAAAACTTGTTTTTATACATCCGGTGAGTAAAGAATTGGTAACAATCGTAGCGCCAGTACCCAATGAAGTACTTTGGAAAGCACTATAAATAATGAAAATAAAAATATATAATTGAATTTTTAAATTAACTTGCGGTAGAAACAAGTAAGCTACTTTTAAAATGAATTATAAAACAAATATTAGCTACCGCAAAGAAACCTTAGTAAAACTGCTCCACAATCTGATTACACATGAAGATGAAATAGTAGCCGCACTGCATAAAGATTTCAAAAAACCGGCTTTTGAGTCGGTTATTACGGAAACGAATTATGTTATTACCGAACTAAAACACACTATAAAGAACATAAAATCGTGGTCAAAACCAATTAAAGTTTTGCCTTCAATTATAAACTTTCCCTCACGAGATTATATATACAAAGAACCCTACGGCAAAGTTTTAATTATTGCGCCATGGAATTACCCCTTTCAATTGGCCTTATGTCCACTTGTATCAGCAGTTGCTGCGGGTAATCAGGTGGTCATCAAACCGTCGGAATTAACGCCATATACATCAGCAATTATTGCTAAAGTGATCAGCAAAACTTTCGATAAAGAGCATGTGACTGTTGTTGAAGGTGGTGTTGAAGTCGCTCAAGACTTACTATCTGCCCGTTGGGATTATATCTTTTTTACTGGTAGTATACCTGTTGGAAAAATAGTTGCCAAAGCAGCAGCCCAGCACCTTACTCCTACTACTTTGGAGTTAGGCGGTAAAAGCCCTTGCATTGTTGACGAGACAGCCAACTTAAAATTGGCCGCCAAAAGGATTGTTTGGGGTAAATTTATAAATGCAGGACAAACCTGTGTAGCTCCCGACTATATTTTAGTGCACGCGACAGTAAAAGCCAAATTAATCGATTACCTGAAAGAAGAGATCACTTTAGCTTACAGCGCTAATCCAGAGACTTCTCCAGATTTTGCCCGAATTGTTAATCATAAAAATTGGGAACGCGTAAAAGCTTTAATCGAGCCTAGCAAAGTTGTTTTTGGTGGAAAAACAGCTGCTGAAACATTTTATATTGCTCCTACTCTAATAGAAGAGTTTGACATCGATTCTGCCATCATGCAAGAAGAAATCTTTGGTCCACTTTTACCAATTGTAACGTACACCAATGAAGCGGATATTAAGATTTTGTTTTCAAAATATGAAAAACCACTAGCGCTTTATGTTTTTACTGAAAACAGTAATTTTGCTGATGAAATTATCCAAAAATATTCGTTTGGAGGTGGTTGTGTAAATGATACAGTAGTGCACCTTTCTAACAGTAGATTACCTTTTGGAGGTGTGGGACATAGTGGATCAGGCGCCTACCATGGTAAATTTAGTTTTGATACTTTTTCGCATAAAAAAAGCATTGTGAAAAAAGCAACTTGGCTCGACTTACCGTTACGCTACGCTCCTTATAAAGACAAACTAGAATTAGTTAAAAAATTATTGAAATGGACCTAAGAGTCCTTTTATACTTTACATTAAAATAAACCTATCATTGCATACCTATGGACAACAAAAAATCTAAAATTGAAGCTTTAAAAGCAAATGGATATCAGCTAGAATTTGAAAACGTTTTCAATCTAGCTTTCGAGAATTACAAAAAAATTGCTCTTTATGCTGGGCTAATGATTTTTGTTTTTTCAATTTTAATAAGTATCCTCTTAGTCACAGGATTAATATCCTATTTTGGAGTTACAGGCTTTGTTGAAGCAATGAAACCAGAGAATTTAAATGGTTCGACTATATCCGAAAGTAATAATATAGTTATAATGATTGGAACAGTCATTGCTGTTTGTTTACTTAGTCCATTTCCTGCAGGTCTTATTAAAATGGCACACGCAGCACAAAGAGACGAAGAATTTCATGTTTCAACAGTATTTACTTATTATGCAGCACCCTACTTTAAGGAGCTGGTACTTTCCTCGTTACTAATCGGAATTTTCAATACTGCTTTGAGTACAGCAATAACCTATTTAGATCTTCCCTACCTGGAAATCCTAACCTCTACTGCAGTCACTTTTATAACGATGCTAACGATACCTTTAATTATTTTTAGCGACTTAAAAGCTACTGATGCTATTACATCAAGCATTGTTTTGATTCTCAAACAACCGTTAACATTAGTTGGTTTATTTGTAGTTTCCTACATTACTTCACTAATTGGGATTTTTGGTTGTTGCATTGGTATATTTTTCACCATACCTTTTATGTATTCCCTCTATTTTGCCGTGTACAGTCAAATCGTAGGTTTTGACACCGCTGAAGATGAAATACTATAAGTACAAAATGAAACTAATAGTGGTTAAAGGCAAAGAACTTTAACCAATATTGTTTTTTTTAACGATTTTTTTTTACATTTAGCTAGTATTGAAAATTAGTAACTACTTAGTCAAATCCTAATCAATGGAATTATATTTTATTATTTTTAATAATTATATAGCTATCAGCTTAGGATTTGACAATGAATATTTGCCAACAATAGTAAATTCAGACCAACTGATCAATACCCTTTCTCTTAGCAAAAATGTTTTTAGAGCGGTACTGCCACTAATATATGTCTTTATCTTTTTATTGCTATTTAAGTTTCATAAGATTAATAAAGATCTAAAAAACAATTTTAGTGTTAACTATTCCAAAGAGAAATCTATCTCGAAAGAGTTCCAACTTTATTTTTTATTTATTGGTCTCATTGTTTTAACACTTGAAATCACATTCGAGGTTTTTAAACTACGACCTAAAAGCCTTTTTATATACAATGCTTCGATAGCAGCATTTTTATTGCTCATTTATTTTGTTAGTTTAAAATCAAAGCTAGTTTTTGCCAATATTCAAATTATTTTTAAAACGATCTTTTTACTAGCCTTTGTTTATGTTTGCAGCAATTTAATCTTTTTGACTACAGATGGGATTCCTGTAATTACCTTTTTGATTTTTATTTTCTTTTCTTACAATGTCCTAAAACCTGCAAAATACTATAAACTATTTATTGCTTGTATTGTTTTATTTTTAATCGCTTTACTTTCCTTCACAACAATACCCATAGAGACAAGTATTATACTGCTTAACTATACTCTAATTGTTATTTGCATCAATTATATCAGACATATTTCAATTTCAGGAATTAACGATAAGTTCCTTTTTAATAATCAAATTATAAATAAAGGAAACTCGCTGATTATTGCCAAGAATAGTAAAAACGAAATTGTCTTTTGCAGTGAAACTATAAAACCTATTCTTGGCTATACTGTCGAAGAAGTTTTAGGTCAAGGTTATTGGCAATTAGTTGAAAATATAGAAACACATAGCGCCACTGATATCACAGACAAAAAGGGAGATGCACTAAAGATCAAAAAACTAACTTGTAAAAACGGTACTTTTAAATTTATTCAATGGAACGACAAAAGATTTTCAGATGATTTGACTATTAGTATCGGTCAGGAAGTTACGGATCATATTCAAACTCAAAAACGATATGAAAATTTAGTAGAAAGTGCCTATGATATGATCTACGAGCTAAGCATTGAGGGTAATTTCACTTTTATTAATAAAAATTCAGAAATCATAACAGGATTTACTTTGTCTGAATTATATTCGATGAAATACTATCAACTAATTCCCGATCTTTACTTACCTACTTTTGATGAATTTTACAACCAAATTAAAAAGGGTATAGACAACTTGCCTTTATTGGAATTCCCTATTAAAAAGAAAGATGGAGACGAAATTTGGCTATCTCAAAAAGTCAACATTCTTAGGGGAGAAAATCAAGAAATAATAGGGTATTCAATCATAGCAAGAGATATAACATTCTTAAAAAACATAGAAAGTGAGAAAGCTCAAAGGCAGCTTAAAAATTTAAAATTCAGTGAAGCTTTAAAAAGTTTTACAGAGAAAAGCTATTCGAACTCGGAAAGTATTGAAGATAAACTAAAAGTAATACTAGAAATAACCACTAAAACAATTGGCGTTTGTAGGGCCAGCTACTGGGAATACCACCCTGATTACATTGAGTGCACTTACCTATATGAGCGTACCCACGAAAGATTTAGTTTCTCTAGAGGGTATCAGCTGAGTAAAGCAGCTTATCCAAATTATTTTAATGCAATCGAAGATAAGGTCCAAGTAGTAGCTTCTAATGTATATAATAATGTGATTTGTTCAGAATTGTGCAAAGACTATATCCCAGATAATCATATTACTTCCCTGATAGACACGCCGGTATTTATAAACGGAATCCTTAAAGGTATTGTATGTTTTGAAGCTATTGAGGACTTGAAACATTGGGATAATGAAGACGTGAATTTTGCTAGATCAGTATCTGATATTATTGCGATTGGATTTGAATCTAAAATGAGACTTGAAATTCAAGAAAAGCTAACGTATAAAAGCGAATTATTAGCTGCCATGACTAAATGCACTGAAAAATTCTTGAACAATAAAGATATCGGAGATATGTTTGCTGATGTATTGATTATAATGGGAAATGCCACAAAGTCGCACCGAGCTTACTACTACGAAAATAATGCAAAGGAACAAACAATTAGCCAAAAATACCGCTGGATAAAGGATGAAATAAGTTTATCTCAAAATAATCCAGAGCTGCAAAACATGCCATATCCTTTCTTTGAGGACCTTTTACTTCCATTACAAGAGAATAAAATTTTTAGTGCTTACGTTCCTAATTTGGAAAACAAATCTTTGAAGAATAAACTTAAACATGTTGGCGTTAAGTCTTTGATATTGTTTCCCATATTTGTAAAAGAAAAATTTCATGGCTTTCTGGGGTTTGATGACACTAATGAAGAAAGAATTTGGAATGACGATGAATTAAACATATTACAAACATTAGCACGAAACATAGCTTCTGCAATTGAACAGATTGATACTGAAACCGCTATTTATGAAAGTGAGGAGAAATTTAAATTATTAGCCAACAATATTCCTGGTACCGTTTACCTAGCTGAAAATGATACCGCTTACACCAAAATTTATCTTAATGACGAAATAGAAAAACTAACGGGCTATGATCGAACTAAATTCTTAAATAAAGAAATCCTCTTCACTGACTTGATTCATCCTGATGATGCAGATCAAACCATGCAGAAAATAAAAGCAAAATTAGCCAAAAACCAAGGCTTTCATTTAGTTTTTAGAATCATCAGGGCAGATCAAAAAATTGTATGGGTAGAGGAATTTGCAGATGTCATCCTAAAAAACGGAAAAATAGCCTATATCGAAGGAATCATGATCGATATCACACAGCGAAAGGAAGCAGATGAAGCTATAAAAGGTCGGGAATATGCCGAAGCTGCCAATCGAGCCAAATCAGAGTTTTTAGCGAATATGAGTCATGAAATCAGAACGCCACTAAACGGAATAATTGGATTTACTGACTTGCTGATGAAAACCCAACTGGAGGAAATTCAGCAAAAGCACATGAATACCGTCAACCAGTCGGCTCATACCTTGCTAGAGATTGTAAATGACATATTAGACTTTTCGAAAATAGAAGCAGGAAAACTTGACTTGTTTATCGAAAAAGACAATATCAGAGAATTATTAAAAGAAATTGTAGATTTAATTTTATTCGAATCCAATCAGAAAAACCTAAAGCTAGAGCTTACTATCGATCCTGAAGTCCCAACGTATTTCTATGCAGATACAGTTCGCTTAAAGCAGATCTTGATCAATTTATTAGCCAATGCGGTAAAGTTTACTGAAAAAGGAACGATCAAACTTAATGTTTCAGTGCTAAAAAACATCAGTGCAAGTAAAACGAGAATACGCTTTGCTGTAATTGACTCCGGTATTGGAATTCACGAGAAAAATAAAAGTAAAATTTTCAAAGCCTTTTCACAGGAAGACAATTCAACAACTAAAAAGTTTGGTGGTACTGGATTAGGTCTCACCATCTCAAACAAATTACTAGGGTTGATGAAAAGCAGATTGCAATTAGAAAGTGAACTTAATGTAGGTAGTACCTTCTATTTTGATCTAGATTTAAAAACGACAAATGAGACTGATCTGAATTTAAATCTTCTCGAAGTCAATAATGAAGCCGACAGTATTGCTATTTTCCAAACTAACGAGCAACTTCATAATCTTAGAGTGATGTTAGTAGAGGACAATAAAATTAATATGTTATTACTGAAAACAATTATAAAAAACATCTTAGTTGATCCAATTATTTATGAAATCTCTGATGGGTCAAAGGCAATCGATCAATTTGAAGAAATTAATCCAGCAATTATATTTATGGATATTCAAATGCCAATAATGAACGGATATGAAGCTACGACAGCAATCAGAAAAACTACTTTAGGGGAACAAATTCCAATAATTGCAATTACCGCAGGAACTGAAAAAGAAGAAAAAAATAAATGTTTGAAAGTAGGAATGAATGATTACATATCCAAACCAATTATAAAAGGCGCTATCGAACAAACACTTTTAAAATGGTTAATAAAATAAAACTGAAACGAATAAAAACAATAAATAGTACAATATGAAATGGCAAGGCAGACGTAAAAGCGGTAATTTAGAAGACAGACGAGGAATGTCATCCGGTGGTAAAACCATCGTGGGTGGTGGACTTATTGGAATAGTGATTTTACTTTTAAATGCTTTTGGTGGTGAGAACGGACAAATGGTCGGTAACATACTAGAACAAACACAGGGCAAGCAAAGCGCTCCAACAGAGCAAAGAGATTTAACAGCAAAAGAACTCGAGGAACAAGCCTTTATCAATGCTATTCTAGTAGATAATGAAGACGTTTGGACTAAAATTTTCCAAGAAAACAACATGACGTACAAAGAGCCTAATTTGGTTTTGTTTTCAGGCGCTGTAAACACGAAATGTGGAAATGCAACCTCAGCATCAGGACCGTTTTATTGTCCAGCGGATCAAAAGGTTTATATGGACTTAACTTTTTTTGAAGAGCTAAAAACACGTTTTGGTGCAAAAGGAGGGGATTTTGCTACTGCTTATGTGATTGCTCATGAGATCGGACATCATGTACAAACGTTACTAGGTACCTCATCAAAAATGCGACAAATGCAACAAGGTAAATCCAAAGCTGAGGCTAATAAATTGTCCGTAGCCCTAGAACTACAAGCTGACTTCTATGCTGGAGTTTGGACACATTACAACCAACAAATGAATAACTTCCTTGAAGATGGAGATATTGATGAAGCTTTGAGCGCAGCCCACGCAGTAGGCGATGATGCCATTCAATCTAAAATGCAAGGTCATATCGTTCCAGAATCTTTTACCCACGGTACTTCTGAACAGCGTAAATATTGGTTTATGAAAGGATACAAAACGGGAGATATCAAGCAAGGAAATACTTTCGCTGAAATCCGATAAAAATATAAGTAATAGAAAATGGGACAATGTCCCATTTTTTTTGCTCTTTAAAATTAGCTCTTTCATTCATATTAGAGCTCCAATACAAAACAATAAGTCGGCAAGATTCAATTACTCTATTTGTACAATTCTACTATAATTAGCATTTTCAAAAACAAAACTAGAATCAAAACCACATCAAAAAAATTAGCAGTACCTTTGCAGCTACTTAAAGAAGCATATTAAAAAATACAAAATGCTTCATAAACACCATTTATGTCATTCAACTCATTAGGTTTATCTGATGCGCTACTAAAAGCCATCAGCAAAAAAGGATACACAAATCCTTCTCCAATACAACAAAAAGCAATACCACCCATTTTAGAAGGTAAAGATGTATTAGCATCAGCACAGACAGGAACAGGAAAAACAGCTGGTTTTACACTACCTATTTTGCAAATATTATCACAAGGAAAACACTTAAGCAACAGACCCGTTCGTGCTTTAATCCTTACTCCTACTAGAGAATTAGCAGCGCAAATTCTAGCCAATATCAAAGAATACAGTGAATTTCTAGATTTAAGAACTACCGTATTATTTGGTGGTGTAAACCAGAAACCACAAGTAGCACAATTGCGTCAAGGAATCGACATCTTGGTTGCAACACCCGGTCGTTTACTAGATTTACACAATCAAGGCCTATTATCACTTGCCAAAGTCGAAATATTAGTACTAGATGAGGCTGATCGTATGTTAGACATGGGATTTGTTAGAGATATCGAGAAAGTTATAAAACTAGTTCCTGTCAAAAGGCAAAACTTGATGTTCTCAGCCACTTTCTCAAAAGACATTAAAAAACTAGCTACAGGAATCTTAAACAATCCCGTGCACGTTGAGGCTACCCCTGAGAACACAACCGTGGATGCGATTACTCAAAAAGTATATCCAACGGCAAAGGAGAAGAAAACCGAACTAATTATAAAATTAATCACCGACGGAAACTGGAAACAAATTTTGGTTTTTACCCGCACCAAACAAGGCGCTAACAAACTAACCGAAAGTATGCTTGCCGCAGGTATCAAAGCTGCAGCTATTCATGGAAACAAAGGACAAGGCGCGCGTACAAAGGCCTTAGCTGGTTTTAAAGACGGTTCACTTACCGCTTTGGTAGCTACTGACATTGCCGCTCGTGGACTGGATATTCCTTTATTGCCGCATGTTGTCAATTTTGAATTGCCTAACATCCCTGAGGATTATGTGCACCGCATTGGTCGTACCGGTAGAGCTGGTGCAAATGGAGAGGCTATCTCTTTATTCAGCCCTGACGAAACCGTGTTTTTGCGTGACATCGAAAAGTTAATCGGAATGAAGTTACCAACCGAAAATATCGCTGGTTTCGAGCCTGACCCTAACGCATCTACCGCGCCTATAAAACAAGGACAAGGCAGACAACAACGTAATTCTGCTCCAAGGAAACCAAAAGCGGACACTACTACCAGAAGTTCAAATAATAGCTTTGGACCAAGACGTCCCAACGCTAACAATGACCGAAGATCTAGATAATTTTTTTTCAAGGAGCAGAAAACTTCTTTTTCAAAAGTCGATCTCTCCCGCTATACATTACAATCCCCGTATAGGCTAAACACTAGCCCATACGGGGATTTTCATTGCTATCGGGGCTATACCAGACGATTTATTTTCAGAAGAATAATAGATACCCTTTCTCTTAAAGGTTAAAAACAACTTGCAGCTTTTTACAAAAATCTGGAACGGAAGCTGTTCTGAAATCGAAATAACCTAACCACGTTAACAAACAATACCTATGATTCTTTAGAAAATAAAACGTGATTTCTAGCCCCGATTGCAGTGGCATCCTCTTGTATTGCGGTAGCAAATACAAGAGATAAAACGAAAAGCGGGAGATGCAGTTGTTATGAAAACCTATAGTCGTGCTCCTAAAAACAGTTAACGCAATAAAGAGATTCCAAATTATCCTAAAGTGCATTGATTTAAACAAAATAGTCTAACCACGTTAACAAACAATACCTAGGGTTGTTTCGAAAACAAAAGGTCATTATTAGCCCCGATTGCAGTGGCATCCTCTTGTATTGCGGTAGCAAATACAAGAGATAAAACGTAAAGCGGGAAATCAAGTTGTTATGGAAACCAATTGTTGTGCTCCTAAAAACAGTTATCGCAATAAAGAGATTCCTCATTCTTCGGAATGACAAAATAGTAAGTACTCAAAGTTAACTCCAAATTACCCCAACCAACCATCTCTGTCCAAACTGCGATACTGAATTGCCTCAGCGATGTGCGAAGAAACAACTGTAGGCGCTGCTTCAAGATCAGCAATCGTTCTGGCTACTTTCAAAATCCGATCGTAAGCACGAGCGGATAAATTCAAGCGTTCCATCGCGGTTTTCAGTAATTGTTTGGAGGTATCGTCAAGCGAGCAGTATTCCCTGATGTGTTTCGTATTCATTTGTGCGTTGTAATGAATGTTGTTCATCTCCTCAAACCGTGCCGACTGGATTTCGCGAGCCGCTGTGACTCTCTTGCGGATGTCAACACTACTTTCGGCTTTGCGATCATCGGACAATTTATCAAAAGGTACAGGGGTTACTTCGATGTGAATATCGATTCGGTCCAACAATGGACCCGATATTTTACTTAAATACCGCTGCATTTCATGTGGTGAGGATGTTTGTGGCGCATCAGGATCGTTAAAAAACCCACTCGGACTCGGGTTCATACTCGCCACCAACATAAACGACGACGGATAGGTGACCGTAAACTTGGCTCTTGAAATCGTGACTTCGCGATCCTCAAGCGGCTGACGCATGACTTCAAGCACGTCGCGCTTGAATTCAGGTAGCTCATCCAGAAACAAAACCCCATTATGTGCCATCGAAATTTCGCCTGGCTGCGGGTAGCTCCCTCCTCCTACTAGCGCCACGTTAGAAATCGTATGATGCGGACTCCTAAAAGGTCTTTGATTCATCAATCCAACTTCCTTTAGTTTACCAGCTACACTGTGAATTTTAGTCGTTTCGAGCGCTTCACGTAACGTCATAGGAGGTAAAATACTAGGCAATCGTTTAGCAAGCATGGTTTTTCCGGCTCCGGGTGGTCCAATCAAAATAATATTATGACCGCCGGCAGCCGCTATTTCCATACATCGCTTAATAGACTCCTGCCCTTTGACATCGCTAAAATCAAATTCTGGAAAGTCTAAATCTTTGTAAAATTCGGCTCTCGTGTCTATTGTCGTTGGTTCTAGATTGCCTTTTCCCTCTAGAAAATCAATTACTTCTTGCACATTTTCCACGCCGTACACATCCAGTCCAGCAACGATTGCGGCTTCTTTTACATTTTGCTTTGGCAGAAAAAATCCTTTAAAACCCTCTTCCTTCGCTTTAATGGCAATAGGCAAGGCACCACGAATGGGTTGTAAACTTCCGTCGAGAGATAGCTCGCCCATGATAATGTATTTGTCAACATCTACGGCAGTAATTTGCTGTGAAGCAACCAAGATGCCAATGGTTAAAGTAAGGTCATATGCTGATCCTTCTTTGCGCAAATCAGCCGGAGCCATATTGATGGTAATCTTTTTGCCCGGCATCGCGTACCCATTATTCTTGAGAGCAGCGGCAATTCGATAGCTACTTTCTTTAATGGCATTGTCAGGTAAGCCAACTAAATGATAACCAATTCCTTTATCAATATTTACTTCTACAGTAATTGTTGTGGCTTCCACTCCAAAAACAGCGCTTCCAAAAACTTTAACGAGCATGTGAGATAATTTTTATTAAAAATAATAAATTTTAATATACCAAAAACACACGAACACAAATTTATTACTATTCTAAAAATAAGACGTTTAGCAGCATTTCAAAAATTAAAGTCAGCTTGAAGATCAACACCTCTCAAATAGTGTAAAATCAGCTTAAAGGCCTTTTTACTGATTTTTTGATAATTTTTAGCTACATTTGCACTCAATTACAGGATTTTTATATCAAAAATGATTTTTTCAATCGTTTCATATAAACCTGACTTGGATTACAAAATCTTGCAATCCTACTAACAGTTACCGTATTTGTAGTTCGCTGCATCTTTGCCTTTTGGAAAAATTCCACATACAGGCTACTAATATTCAATAATGAAATAAAAATGCACTGGATAGATTATCTAATCTTTGTTGTTTATATGCTTGCTATGCTTGGCGTAGGGCTATATTTCTTTAATAAAAACAAAACTGCCGAGGACTTTTATGTAAGCGGTCGGAACATGAGCAGCTGGCACATCGGGCTATCGGTAGTAGCTACTGACGTTGGTGGTGGTTTTTCTATCGGTCTCGGTGGCCTTGGTTTTACGATGGGCCTATCGGGTTCATGGATGCTATTTACAGGGCTTTTGGGTGCTTGGTTGAGTGCCGTTTTTTTAATTCCTAAAGTAAGTCACTTAGGACACAAGTATAAGTTTTTTACATTTCCGCAAATATTCAATCATTTTTACAATCCTAAAGTGGCATTGCTTGCCGGAATTATTTCTGCGATCGGATATGTAGGATTCACTAGCTCGCAAGTTTTGGCTGGAGCCAAATTAGCGTCGGCTACTATCGACGGCTTGAATTTACAGACTGCATTAATTGTTATGGGACTTATTGCGGTGGTTTATACCGCTATTGGTGGATTAAAAGCCGTTATTTACACCGATACTATACAATGGCTCATCCTTATAGGCGGTTTAGTATTTATAGGAATTCCTATGGCCTATCATGCTGTAGGTGGTTATGAGGCAATCAAAGCAACGCTGGACCCAAAATACCTTTCCTTAACTAATGTGCATTGGTATCAAATCTTTAATTGGTCAGTGACTATAATTCCAATTTGGTTTGTTGGAATGACATTATATCAAAGAATCTACGCTAGTAAAGGAGAAAAAGAAGCTAAAAAAGCCTGGCTAATCGCAGGTGTTTTTGAATGGCCCATCATGGCATTTATGGGAGTAATTTTAGGAATGCTAGCTAAAGTTGCAGCCTCTCAAGGTATGTTTACGGGTATAACAGACGCCAATACGATGGACAGCGAAATGGGTTTACCAGTACTTTTAGCAACCATACTTCCTGTTGGGCTATTGGGTTTAATGCTATCTTCTTACTTCTCAGCAATTTTATCCACTGCTGATAGCTGCTTGATGGCTGCCTCTGGAAATATTGTTACGGATATCATCTCTAAGTTTTCTAAAAAAGAATTTACACACAAAAAAGAATTACAACTATCACAAATAGTAACACTAGCTGTAGGTTTATTTGCCATCTTGTTAGCCTCGCAAATGCAAAATGTATTAGAGTTAATGCTCTACTCTTATGCTTTTATGGTTTCAGGACTTTTTGTCCCCGTAATAGGTGCTCTCTTTTGGAAAAAAAGCCATCCAATTGCCGCTTTTTGGAGCATGCTAATTGGAGGAAGTACTACAATTTTTTTAATACTTACTAAAAATAAATTACCTTTAGGAATAAAATTGCCCGAACATTTAGACGCTAATATTTACGGCCTAAGTGTTTCTTTAATTTTATTCTTGACAATTTCGATCTATCATCATAACAAAAAAGTAAAACAAAATGGAATTCAAAATAATTAATCAAACAACAGGTGCTGATCCAATATACACAAGCGGAGTTATTGCTCAATTTTTATTCACACACCTAGAGGAATACGGCGATAAAATTGCAGATATTTTAAAATGTATCGATTATGTAATGCATCCTGACAAAGGAGGAAATATTGTCGTAGGAATAGATGAAAATGAAATTGTTGGTATCGTGATCCTGAATAATACAGGGATGAAAGATTTTATTCCCGAGAACATTTTAGTATACATTGCTGTAGACAATAGCCATCGTGGTAAAGGTTATGGTAAACAATTAATGCAAAAAGCCATTTCGATTGCGGAAGGAAATATTGCATTGCACGTTGAACCAGATAATCCTGCGAAGAAACTATACGAAAAACTAGGCTTTACTAACAAATACCTAGAAATGCGTCTTATCAAATAATCCAAAATGGAAAATTTAAACCAACGCATAGCCACTCTGACGCTCTTACGAAAGGAATTACATCAATATCCAGAAGTTTCAGGAAAAGAAATCGAAACTGCAAAAAGAATTATTTCTTTTCTTGAAAACTATCGTCCTGACGAGCTAATAACAAACATTGGAACAACAGGAATTGTAGCAATTTATAACGGAAAGGAAGCAGGTAAAACTATTCTATTTCGGTGCGAGCTCGACGCCTTACCTATTGACGAAGTCAATACATTTGAATACAAATCTGTAAACCAAGGCGTGTCTCATAAATGTGGTCACGACGGACACATGGCAATACTATGTGGTTTAGCGATGGAACTGCATGAAAACAGACCCGATACAGGAACAGTAATTTTGCTTTTTCAACCAGCAGAAGAAGACGGTAGTGGAGCGCAAAAAGTCCTTTCTGACCCTAAATTTAGTTACAAACCGGATTTTGCCTTTGCCTTGCACAATATTCCCGGTTATCCAAAAAATCAAATTGTAGCTAAAGAAAAAACCTTTAGCTGCGCCGTCAACAGTTTCATCATAAAACTAGATGGAATTACGTCACATGCAGCTGAGCCTCATATGGGAATTAATCCTGCTTTGGCTTTAGCCGAAATAACCACTAAATTAAACAGCCTAATTCAAGCGGATCTTACTAAAGAAAATTACTGCTTGATCACTCCTATTTATTCCAAAATGGGCAAAAAAGCATACGGCGTATCTGCGGGTGCTGCCGAAATTCATTTTACCGTGCGGAGTGATAGCAATGAACGAATGAAAATAATCGAACAAGATCTAGAAAAAGAGGCGAAAAAGATAGCCGCGCAATTTGAGTTGAAATGCCGGACTTCATGGACCCAAAAGTTCTATGCAAACGAAAACAATGCTAAGGCAGTAGATCATATAAAAAAGGCGGCTGCAACACATCAATTTAATTATATAGAAAAAGAGACTCCCTTTACTTGGGGAGAAGATTTTGGATTATTTACCCACCAATTTTCAGGCGCTATGTTTGGTTTAGGATCAGGAACGGACTCCCCTGCCCTGCACAATCCTGATTATGATTTCCCAGACGAGATTATTCCCACCGGCGTTGCCTTATTTCATCAAATTAGTAAACAAATTTTAAATGCACACTAATTCAACAATAGAACTTAACAAAACAGCTTACCGTAATAACATCCAATTTTTGAGAAAGACTTTTGGCAAAAAAGTCACTCTTTCTTCGGTTGTAAAAGGAAATGCCTATGGACACGGACTGCATGAATTTGTTACTATGGCAAATGATTGTGGTGTCAACCATTTTTCTGCTTTTGACGTAGAGGAGGCTAAAATAATAAGGGAAGCATTGTCTGACAAAGTGACTATTATGATTATGGGTTTCGTTCCTGATGAAGATATGGAATGGGTAATTACTAATGGTGTAGAGTTTTATATTTTTGATAAAAGTAGGCTTTCCACAGCTGTAAAGACAGCTAAAAAATTAAGTACAAAGGCCATTGTCCATATCGAAGTAGAAACGGGAATGAACCGTACAGGTTTTGATAAACAAGAACTAACGCAGGTTATTGCTACTTTAAAAAAAGAAACAGAGCATTTAGTTTTCAAAGGCTTGTGCACGCACTATGCAGGTGCCGAAAGCATTACCAATTACTATCGAGTAGAAAAGCAAATAAAAAAATATCAGGAAATCTATGACTATATTTGTAGTACGGGCATCCAACCTGAAATAAAACATACCGCTTGCTCTGCGGCATCAATGATGTATCCAGAAACAAGAATGGACCTTGTCCGCATTGGAATTATGCAATACGGTCTGTGGTCAAGTCCGGAGGTATTTGTGAAATTTTTAAATTCGTACAAAAACAAAATTGATCCTTTGCAACGCATCATCGCTTGGAAAAGCAAAATTATGTCGACTAAGAAAGTAAACAGTGGTGAATTTATTGGTTATGGAACCAGCTTTTTAGCCGAGAGAAAAATGAAAATTGCGGTAGTACCCATAGGTTATGCTCATGGTTATAGCCGTTCCTTAAGCAATCAAGGGCGCGTCCTTATACAAGGACATCGATGTGCCGTTATCGGATCTGTAAATATGAACATGATGACCGTTGATGTAACAGATATCGATGCTGTAAAAAAAGAAGATGAAGTAGTATTAATTGGATCACAAAAAGACCTAACGGTATCCGTTGCCTCCTTTAGTGATTTAAGCAATCAACTTAATTATGAATTATTAACTAGAATAGCAAAAACGATCCCTCGTAAAATTATCTAATAATGGCTTTTATAAAACTATACAGAAAAAAATTAGAAGAAAACTACACCTTTCTGAACGAGATTTTTACCAGTCGAAACATAGAATGGGGCGTGGTAACCAAACTCCTTTGCGGAAATGAGCTGTACTTAAAAGAAATCATGTCTTTAGGAGTTCGAGAAATGCATGATTCCCGAATTAGTAATTTACGTAAAATAAAAAAGCTGGATCCTACTATCCAAACGGTTTACATCAAGCCTCCTGCAAAAAGAAGCATTGATAAAATCGTTCGCTATGCCGATGTTAGTTTCAATACCGAAATTTATACCATTCAGGAATTATCTAAAGAAGCACAAAAGCAGAACAAAATTCATAAAATCATTATCATGATTGAAATGGGTGATTTGCGTGAAGGTGTTATGGGTGAAGAGTTAATTGAATTTTATGGCAAAATTCTGAGTTTGCCTAATATCGAAATCAGAGGAATTGGAACAAACTTAAACTGCCTAAGCGGTATTATGCCAACACAAGACAAGCTAATTCAATTGAGCTTGTATAAACAGCTAATTGAAGCCAAGTTCAATATCGAAATTCCATGGGTTTCTGGTGGCACCTCCGTTGCGATTCCGCTTATATTGAAAAATGCACGTCCTATGGCAGTTAATCATTTTAGGATTGGCGAAGCTTTATTCTTTGGTAAAGATCTTTTTACGGGTGAAACTATAAAAGGAATGCATAATGATGTCTTTAAATTGTACAGTGAAATAATTGAAATCACCGAAAAACCAGACACTCCAATTGGGGAATTGGGAGAAAGTGGTGTTGGAAATACCTTCATAAAAGACGATAATGCTGATTTAAGTCATACCTCATTGCGAGCAATTCTTGATATTGGACTTTTAGACATGCAACCACAATATTTAGAAGCTGAGGACGACGCTATTACCATAGTAGATGCTAGTTCAGATATGCTAGTTATAGATATTAGTAGGTCTGAAAAAAAATATAACATTGGCGACTTGATTTCATTTAAAATCAAATACATGGGAGCCCTTTATCTTTTGAATTCAGATTATATTGAAAAGAAAATAGGATAGTTACTATTTAGCAACAAATACATTATATAAAGGAAAATGCTTCAAAGGTATTTTCCTTTTTTTAGATATAATTCAATTTTACACATTAATTTTTAAATTAAAATTATACACCGAATTAAAAAAATAAATTAACTATTGCATAAGTGTTAATTTGTATTCTTAACCATTTTTAAATAAAGAGTTTTAGTATTTTTATGAAAAATTAACTAAAACCATATGAAAAAAACTATTTACCTCCTCTTTTTATTAGTTTTTATACCAAAAATTAATGCGCAGGAGTACTTTCCAAATAATGAAAGTATCCAAAACAAAAATAACAACTATACGGCCTTCACTAATGCTAAAATATTTGTTACTCCCACACAAGTAATTGAAAAAGGGACATTACTAATCCAAAACGGAAAAGTAGTAAGCGCCGGAAAAACAGTTACACTTCCAAAAAACACGATCGTTGTAAATCTTGAAGGAAAATCTATTTATCCTTCTTTTATCGATATGTACACCACTTTTGGAATAGAAAAAACAAAAAGAGCCGAAGGCGGAGGACGTCAGAATCCTTTATATGACACCAAAAAAGAAGGCTACTATTGGAACGAGCACATCAAGCCAGAAACAGAAGCTTTTGCTAACTTTAAATATGACAATTCAAAAGCTGAAGAGCTTTTAAAAGCAGGTTTTGGTGTTATTGGAACGCATGTTGCTGACGGAATTGCACAAGGAAGTGGTTCATTAATTGCACTAAATAATGAAGACAATAGCAAACGTTTATTAGCTAATAAAATCACCAATCATTTCAGTTTTACTAAAAGTGCAGGTTCGATTCAGTCATACCCAAGCTCACTTATGGGAATGATGGCATTATTGCGTCAGATGTATTTAGACCTTGACTGGTATAAAAACGGAAATTCATCTACCACTGATTTGTCTTTGGAAGCAATGAATAACAACCAAAAACTAGTTCAAATATTTGCTTCTGAAGACAAATTAAATAGTTTAAGAGCAGCTAAATTGGCCAAAGAATTTGGATTAAACTATATCCTGAAAGGTAGCGGTAATGAATTCGAAAGAATTGAAGAAATTAAAAAGACAAATGCATCCTTCATCATTCCAATTAATTTTCCGGAAGCGTATGATGTTACCAATCCGTACCTAGCGAGTCAATTGGACTTTAATGACCTAAGATTGTGGAACCAAGCTCCAACCAACTTGAAAGTTTTAGCTGATAACGGAGTTGTTTTTGCACTTACAACTGACAAACTTAAAAAAATGGAAGACTTTAGAACAAATCTTCTAAAGGCGATACAATATGGTTTTGATAAAACGAAAGCATTAGAAGCTTTGACAACTGTACCAGCATCTTTACTTGGAAGAAGTAACCAAATAGGAACACTTAAAGACGGTAATCTTGCTAACTTTTTGATCACGTCGGGTGAAGTATTTGACAAAAAAACTACTATTTATGAAAACTGGGTTGAAGGAACTAAATATGTAATTAAAGACATGACAGCGAAAGATATTCGCGGTAGTTACGACTTAACTGTTGATAATACAACCTTCAAATTACTGATTAAAGGCGAAATTGCTTCTCCTGAAGCCGAAATTAAAAATATTGATTCGACTAAGGTAAATTCTAAACTCACCATTGCTAATAATTGGATGTCTTTGATTATGAAATCCAAAGATTCTGTGAAAACTAATTTTAACAGATTAACGGCCTACATCGAGAACACGCCTAATCTTAGTGGAAAGGTAATTACCTATGACGGAAGAGAATCAACTTGGTCTGCTTTAAAAACTGCTCCTTTCGAAAAAGAAAAAGACAAGAAAAACGAGACTAAATTAAATACGATCGTTCCTGTTAGCTATCCAAATATCGCTTTTGGAAATAGTACTAAATTAAGCCAAGAGACCTTACTTTTCAAAAATGCAACCGTTTGGACCAATGAAAAAGACGGAATTTTGAAAGAAACGGATGTGTTAGTTAAAAATGGTAAAATTGCTGCTATTGGTAATAACTTAAGTGACGCATCAGCGACTGTAATAGACGCAAAAGGAAAGCACCTTACTAGTGGAATTATTGACGAACACTCTCATATTGCCATTTCTAGTGGTGTGAATGAAGGTGGACACAACTCAAGCGCCGAAGTAACGATACAAGATGTTGTGAACTCTGATGATGTGAACATCTACAGAGAATTGGCGGGTGGTGTAACTACTTCACAATTACTTCATGGATCTGCAAACCCTATAGGTGGTAGATCAGCCATTGTAAAATGGAAATGGGGAGCTGCTCCTGACGAAATGCTATACAAAAATGCACCCGGTTTCATCAAATTTGCTTTAGGAGAAAATGTAAAACAATCGAACTGGGGAACTAATAACCCTACTCGTTTTCCACAAACCAGAATGGGAGTTGAACAAGTTTTTACAGACTACTTTCAGCGTGCTAGAGAATACGAAGCAACTTGGAAATTATACAATGCTTCCTCTAAGAAAAACAAAGGGAAAGCACCAAGAGTGGATGTAGAAATGCAAACCCTTTTGGAAATACTGAACAAAGAACGTTTTATTTCTTGCCACTCTTATGTTGCATCAGAAATTTTGATGTTGATGAATGTAGCTGATAAATTCAATTTTAAAGTAAACACTTTTACACATATTTTAGAAGGTTACAAAGTAGCCGATAAAATGAAAGAACATGGTGTAGGAGCATCTACATTTGCCGATTGGTGGGCTTACAAATTTGAAGTAAACGATGCGATTCCTTATAATGGTCCAATCATGCACAATGCTGGACTTGTAGTAGCATACAACTCAGATGATGCTGAAATGTCAAGACGTTTGAATCAAGAAGCAGCAAAAGCTGTAAAATATGGTAATATTTCAGAAGAAGAAGCTTGGAAATTTGTTACTCTAAATCCAGCTAAATTATTACGCATTGATGATAAAGTAGGAAGTATCAAAGTAGGAAAAGATGCTGATATCGTTTTATGGAGCACTAACCCTTTATCAATCTATGCGCAAGCAGAGAAAACAATTATTGAAGGAACGGTTTATTATGATGCGAAAAAAGACGAAGCTAAAAGAGTTGCTGTAAGTCAAGAAAGAAACTTAATCATAGGTCAAATGCTTGATGAAAAGAACAAAGGTATGAATACACAAGAACCTAAGAAGAAAACTAAAGTAGAGTACCACTGTGATACTATGGAACAATAAGCCGACTCAATAATTGAAAAAACATATAATATGATACTTAAAAAACGATATATATTACTTTTAGCAATGAGTTTGTCTATGACCGCTCAGCATGCTCCTGCAGATAAGCAAACAAAATCTATTTTGATTATGAATGCTACGGCACACCTTGGAAATGGACAAGTAATCCAAAATAGTGCTATTGGCTTTAAAGATGGAAAACTAACTCTAGTCGCTGATGCTACCCAAATACGATTAGCGCAGGGTGCCTACGATACAACAATCGATGCTACAGGAAAACATGTTTATCCGGGATTTATTGCTCCTAATTCGACTTTAGGATTAGTCGAAATTGACGCTGTTAAATCCTCAGACGATGAGAGCGAAATAGGCGATTTTAATCCTAATGTAAGAAGTATTATTGCTTACAATGCGGAATCAAAGGTAATTGAAACAGTGCGTCCAAACGGAATATTAATTGCACAAATAACACCTCGCGGCGGGAGAATTTCTGGAGCTTCTTCAATTGTACAATTGGATTCTTGGAATTGGCAAGATGCAATTATGAAAGAGAACGATGGAATTCATATGAATTTTCCTTCCTCTTTTAATAGAAACGGTTGGTGGGCTGAACCTGCAGCTTCAAACCTTAATAAAAACTACAGTAAACAAGTAGATGAAACCAGAGCATTTCTTGTCAATGCTAAATCTTATATCGCAGAACCAGGTAAAGAAAGGAATCTAATTTTTGAATCAACCAAAGGCTTATTTGATGGAACACAAACTTTATTCATCCATGCTACAAATGAACTTCAAATAGTAGATGCCATAAATTTAGCGAAAGAAAGCGGAATCAAAAAAATAGTTATCGTTGGCGGTTTTGAAGCTTACAAAGTTGCAGACATGCTAAAAAAGAATGATGTTGGAGTTTTATTACAGCGCGTTCACGAGATGCCTGAAAACGATGATGACGATGTTAATTTACCGTATAAAATGGCAAAAATCTTAGTCGATAAAGGAATTGTTGTTGGATTAGAAAACAGTGGTGAAATGGAAAGAATGAACACTAGAAATCTACCTTTTCTTGCCGGTACTTGCGCCGCTTACGGTTTAGATAAAGAACAAGCATTGCAGTTAATCACTTCTAACACAGCCAAATTATTGAGTATTGACAGCGTTTGCGGAACGCTAGAAGAAGGCAAAGACGCTACTTTATTTGTATCAGAAGGCGATGCACTTGACATGAGAACCAATAAGTTAACACAAGCTTTTATTCAAGGCAAATTGCTAAACTTAGATAATCACCAATCCAAGTTAAATGAAATTTACAAGAAAAAATACAACCAATAATCATGGGAATATTTAATGCCATTTTAGGAAATGCGTCAGAAGTTACTATTGAAAAAGTAACTAAAGAATTTGAACCGATTCTAATCGATGGGGAACAAATCGAAAAAGCGTATAAGGTAATTCGTGATATGTTTATCTTTACAAATAAGCGATTAATTCTTGTCGAAAAACAGGGCGTTACTGGTTCTAAGGTAGATTATCAATCGATACCCTACACTAGTATCAAGAAATTCTCCAAAGAAAGTGGTGGAATAGTTGACCTTGATGCCGAATTAAAAATATGGATTACAGGGGAAACAGTTCCTATTAAAAAGCAATTTGGAAAAGACAATAACATAAACGAGGTGTACAAAATTTTAAGTACACATATTTTAAGTTAACCAAATTTCATAGGTACTTAGTACTTTTTAAAAATCAGACCCATAACTACTAGTTAACGGTCTGATTTTTTTTTTAGAATGGCTTTAAAAAACTTCAAAAAAACTTTAAATACGCTCAAAAACACGAATCGCAATTACAAAAATTTATTTTTATCCTATACAAAATATCAATACCCTCAAAATTTAGGGGTGCAAAATACGTAATTGATAAAAATAAGCAACATACCCATACTTTTTCAAGGGATAAATAATGATTTAATATATTTGTTTAAACTTAAACCAAAACAAAATGAGAAAAATTATTTTAAGTGTGACCTTAATCTCACTGTTACTCCTAACCCTGTTTTCCAGTTTTATCTTAAACATCAACCCTGCACCTAAGGTAGCAGCGGTCTTTGATACCGGTGATACCGCTTGGATGATTGTTGCAACAGCCTTAGTTTTAATTATGACTCCAGGACTAGGTTTCTTTTACGGTGGCATGGTAGGTAAAAAAAATGTTATCAGTACGATGCTTCAAAGTTTTATGGCAATGATCATTGTCACCTTACTATGGGTGGTAGTAGGATTTAGTCTTTCTTTTGGAACATCAATAGGAGGTTTCATAGGTGACCCAACCGAATATTTCATGTTTCAAAATGTAAATATCAATACCGCTTGGGGAACAATACCTTTTATGCTTTTTGCCTTATTTCAAGCCAAATTTGCAATTATCACACCCGCATTAATTACAGGTGCTTTTGCTGAAAGAATTCGTTTTTGGGCCTATATGCTATTCATGTTACTTTTTATCCTTTTTGTCTATACTCCACTTTGTCATATGACATGGCACGCAGATGGATTTTTCTTTAAAATGGGCGTTCTTGATTTTGCAGGAGGAACTGTAGTTCACATGAGCGCAGGTTGGGCTGCTTTGGCTGGAGCTATGTTTTTAGGAAAACGTAAAACACAAAAATCAAACCCAGCTCGTATTACTTATGTTTTACTTGGAACTGGACTATTATGGTTTGGATGGTTTGGATTTAATGCAGGATCGGCTTTAGCCGCAAATGGTTTAGCTGTACAAGCATTAGGAACAACTACTGTTGCAGCTGCCGCAGCTGGAATGGCATGGATTTTTTATGATAAAATCCTCGGACATAAAGTCTCTGCTATGGGAGCTTGTATTGGAGCAGTTGTCGGGTTAGTAGCTATTACACCAGCTGCAGGATTTGTAACAATTCCTCATGCTATTTTCATTGGTGCTTTCGCTGCAATTGTTAGTAATGTTGTGGTTAGTAAATTCCCTAAAGGTAAAATCGATGATGCGTTAGATGTGTTTGCTTGTCATGGTGTTGGTGGTATGGTAGGAATGTTGCTAACTGGTGTTTTTGCTTCTTCTGCAGTAAACCCAGGTGTAACTGATCAAGGATTAATCTTTGGAGAAACTACCTTATTTACACACCAATTAATTGCATTAGTGATTGTATCTGTTTTTGCATTTGCAGTTTCTTACTTCTTGTTCTTTATCGTAAACAAAATAACACCGCTACGTGTTACAGAAGATAAGGAAGAAATGGGATTAGATATATCTCAACACGGAGAATTCTTGTAGTTCAACACAATCCACATAAAAAAGTCCTTGAAGTAAATTTCAAGGACTTTTTTGTTTTAGAATTGGTGACAAATGCACTTTCAAAAGTAATGCAGTTCTCTAATTGAAAATCACGGTACTATTTATTTCTTGAAATTAGCGATACCTGTTTTAAGCCAGTTTTCATACTCAGCTACTCCAACGTAGCTAATAGTAGGTTTAGCAGTATTTAAACTGTTCCCTTCTAAATCTGTTAAAACATACAAAGGTTGGGTATTCGTTTTATAAGTCGAAATCATAAAGTCGGTCCACTTGTCCCCTACTGTTTCAATTTCAGCTCCTGTTGTTTTTGACACAAACTGCTCTTCTTTAGGTAAAGCGCGTTTATCATCGACATACAAAGAAATCAAAACGATTTGATTCGAAAGAATAGGTAAAACGTTCCCATCAGACCATACATTGTTTTCCATTTTCCGACAATTCACGCAAGCATAGCCTGTAAAATCAATCATAATGGGTTTATTGACCGTTTTGGCGTAAGCCAATCCTTTGTCATAATCTTCAAAAACCATGATACCATGCGGACCCAACTTGGCACCCTCAGGTAAAACTTCGGTCGAAGCCACTGATGCTCCACCTAGTCCTCTTGGGCTTTCGCTGTATTCTATGGTTGGAGGAAAAGCACTTATTAATTTTAAGGGTGCACCCCACAATCCTGGAATCATATAAACAGTAAAGGTTAATACTAATAATCCCATCATTAATCGTCCTACTGAAATATGCGTTAACGGACTATCATGAGGTAAAGTGATTTTTCCGAATAGGTAGAAGGCTAATGTTCCAAAAATCGCTATCCAAATCGCTAAAAACACTTCTCGTTCTAGCAAATGTAATTGTAATACCAAGTCGGCATTGGATAAGAATTTAAAAGCTAATGCCAATTCTAAAAATCCTAGAACAACCTTAACCGTATTCAACCAACCGCCTGATTTAGGTAAGGAATTTAACCATCCTGGAAACATAGCAAAAAGCATAAAGGGCAAGGCTAATGCCAATGAAAAACCTAACATTCCGATTATTGGAGCAATTCCGCCTTTAGATGCAGCTTCCACAAGCAACGTACCGACGATAGGTCCTGTACAAGAGAAAGATACAATTGCCAGGGCTAATGCCATAAATAAAATACCTACAATACCACCTCTATCCGCCTGGCTATCGACTTTGTTTGCCCATGAATTAGGCAACATAATCTCGAATGCTCCCAGAAATGAAGAAGCAAAAACAACCAATAGCACAAAGAAAATAATATTAAACCAAACATTAGTAGACAACGCATTCAATGCTCCCGCACCAAAAATCCAAGTTACTAAGAAGCCCAATATAACATAAATAACAATTATGGAAACCCCATAAATAATAGCATTTCTGATTCCGGCAGCTCTCGTTTTACTTTGTTTGGTAAAAAAACTAACCGTCATTGGGATCATAGGGAAAACGCAAGGCGTTAAAAGAGCGGCGAATCCAGAAAGAAAGGCTATAAAAAATATAGACCATAATCCACGGGTTGTAGTAGTATCTTCTGGAGCAATAGCAACTACTTCTTTAGTACGATCACTGGCGTCGTAGACATTGCTTTCGCCTAAACTTGGCGTTAAGGAATCAACGGCAACCGAATCCGAAGCTACTGCTGCAGTTGGGATTTCAGTACTTGCAGTCGTTGGCGCAGCAGCCACCGAAGCCATTGCTGGAATAGCAAATGTGAATTTTTTCTCTTGATTGATACAAACTTCCTTACACACTTGGTAATTTAAAGTCGCATCAATTTTAGTCAGCTTTGGATTAGTAATTGTTACCTCTTGCCTTATTTGAGCTTTTCCTTCAAAGAAAGTCTCATTAACCTCAAAGATATCGTTGTAGGCTGTTCTCGTTTTACTTTCTTTGGCCTTACCAACTAAAGTAAAATTCCCTTTTTGATTTTTAAAAGCAACTTCTAATTGTAGCGGTCCACCATCAGGCGTAAACTGAGAATACATATGCCAATCTTTCTCCAGTACAGCATCAAAAACAAGAACAAAGGTATTCTCTGATTTCTTCTCTATTTTGGTTGTCCATTTTACAGGGTCTAACATTTGGGAATTTGCATTGGCAAAAGCCAAGAAAGAGATGAGTATAAATAGTATTTTCTTCATTATTATATTTCTAATTTCAGGATATTTTCTGTGTTATTTTCTATTTTAAATCGTTCATCTTGGCGCAAGCCTACAACCCATACAATGGCATTTGCAGACCATAAAATCCAAATATTTTCTTTAGCAACGACGGATAATTTTTCGTCCTTGAAAAACTTACTGAGTTTTTTCGTTTTTCCATTCATCCCAAAAGGTTGAAAAGAATCTCCTTCATTCCACTTTTGTAAAACCAATGGATAGACCAATTTACTCTCGTCAACAAAGATAGTAGTATTCGATGAAGTGGATAAATCCTCTACCTTGGTAATGGATAACTTTAAGGGAATCTTAACGTCTTGCTCTCCTTTCTCGATGTAATACACTTCCCCATTCGAATTGGATTGCAACGGAACAAGTAGTAAATGGTCGCGATCTTTGATCAATCTATACTCCACACTGTGGACTTGTTTTCCGGATTGACTTTCGACTAAATCATAGATATCATCCCAAGCGGTGAAACCAAATTCTTTAAGCCAATGGTACAAATACGATTTGTAATTCGCTAAGCGCTTGAGTTGTGCAAGATCAAACTGAATCGTATCGCCGTTTTGCTCCGCAACTTGTTGATAGACCATAATAGCGGCATCCTCAACCATGGCTTGTGCTTGCTGCAAATACGTTTGTGTATTTTGAAAACTATCAATAAAATGCGGATTCATTGCCTTAAACAAAGGAACAAGATCGTGTCTAATTTTATTTCGTAAGTATTTATTGGAAGCATTACTGCTGTCTTCGCGCCATTGCAAATGTGTTTCAGTTGCATAATTTTCGATTTCCTCCCGAGAAAAAAGTAAAAGTGGTCTAATGATTTTGTCGTTCTGAGCTGGAATTCCCACTAAACCATCTAAGCCGGTTCCTCTGCTTAAATTAATCAAAAATGTTTCGATGTTGTCGTCGGCATGGTGCGCTGTCAAGACATAATCAAATTGCTCCTCCTCCAATAATTCATAAAACCAATTGTATCGCAGTTCACGCGCCGCTACTTGTGTAGAAAGCTTATAATCTTTGGCGAAAGCCGTCGTATCAAACTGCGTTGCAAAAAGTGGGATATTATTTTTCTCCGCATAATCCTCTACAAATTTTTGATCCTCAAAACTCTCGACGCCTCTCAACTGAAAATTGCAATGTGCCAGTGCTATTTGATAGGGTAATTGACAAAATAATTGAGCCATCACCATGCTATCTAAACCACCGCTAGTGGCAAGAAGCAGTTTTTTATTTTGTAAAAACGGAAAGTTTTGGGTGATATGAGCTTGTAGTTTTTCTAGCATTCTTCAAAATTAAAGATTATTAATCTATCTACAAATTATAGTCTGCTTATTCTAACACCTCGCGCATGGCTTTTGCTTTTAAAAGGCATTCTTCGTATTCGTTTTCGGGCACAGACAAAGACGTAATAGCACTTCCAACTGAAAAAGAAACATATTGATTTTCTTGATTATACAAGATGCTACGAATAACCACATTGAAGTCAAAATCGCCATCGGGTGTAAAATAACCAACGGAACCGCTGTACAATCCGCGTTTGGTCTCTTCTAATTCCTCGATAATTTTCATAGCCGAAATTTTGGGTGCTCCAGTCATACTTCCCATCGGAAATGATTTTTTGATGGCTTCAATTGCCGAATATTGTGGATCTAATTTTGAGGTGACCGTCGAAATCATTTGGTGTACCTGCAGGAAAGAATACACTTTACACAACTCAGGTACTTGTACGGAACCACGCTGGGCTGTGTGTGATAAATCGTTTCGCACTAAATCTGTAATCATGATGTTTTCCGATCGCTCCTTAGGGTCTTGTGCTAATGATTTTTTAATAGACTCATCTTCTTCAGTAACCAAAGATCGTTTTGCTGTCCCTTTTATAGGTTGCGAAATCAAGTCTTGTCCTTGTTTTTTCAGGTAGCGTTCAGGCGATGCCGAAAGCAGAAACTGTTTATTATTCTTAAAAAAGACAGCAAAAGGCGGCTGTGAAATTTTGTTTAGTTTAAAAAATTTATCAAGAGGATTCAGTATGGCATTTTGAGCATAGAACTCCATGCAAAAATTAGCTTCGTAAATGTCACCACGCTGAATTCGTTCCAACAAATTGCCGACTTTTTCAATGTACTTATTTGGGGTGATTCGCTGCTTGATTTCAAATGTTTTCTCTTGAATATCCTCATGTAAAATTTGGGATACTATCTCCTCAAAATCAAGTTCTAACTCATCATCACACATGCCTAAATATTGAATTTCGACCGCATCTCCATTAATTAAAAATAGTTTTTTAGGTTGAAAAAAGAATAAATCAGGAAAATGTAAGCCGTCAAAATTAGCAGATTGTAATGGTTCTAAATCATTTTTAAGATCGTAGGATAGGTAACCAAAAAGCCAATCTCTAGTAGTTTGCTGGTATTGTGCTAAATCGTCAAATGCATTATAAAAATCAGTTTTTAAGGAGGTAAATGCATCTACGGCTAACACGCAATCATAACTAGAATAGCCATGATCGTACTCATTACTATCTAAATAAACGAGCTCGCGAAATTGTTGCGACCAAGTTAACAGCTGTTTTTTAAACAATTTAGGGTCTGAAATAGGCTTACTAACGGATACTCTCAAGGTGATAATTTGCTTTAAAACTCAAAATTACGATAAAAAAAATCCTTTAATATGACATAATCTTAAAAATCAGTTCTTTTTTTTCGTAAATTTACTAAAAGGCACTGAAAGTAAAATACTTGTAATTTTGAATTCAACCTGTTTTTATACTTTAGAGGCCAATGGTAATACGATGATGAAAGAGAATTAAAGCGCCCCAGACTTGCAGCAATTTTACTCATGTAACCAATAAAACCTATATATTATGAAAATTGCAACGATTATTATTCGAATTATGCTAGGTCTTTTATTTTTGTACACTTCAATTAGCTATTTTTTTCACCTAACACCCGAGCCAGCATCAACTGGCGAATTTAAAGCATTTCAAGTAGGGTTAGTTGCTTCCATGTATTTGTTGCCACTCGCAAAGGCAGTAGAATTACTGTGCGGACTCTCTTTTCTTACCGGCAAATACATGACATTAGCTAATATTATGATCTTTCCTGTAACCTTAAACATCTTACTAATCAACTATTTTTTGACTCCTGAAAACTTGCCTATTGCTATTTTTGTTTTCGTTGGAAACATCTTTTTGATTTTCACCCATTGGGATAATTACAAAAGTTTATTTCGAGCTGATTAATAGCTCTAAAATAAAAAAGCCCGTATTGTTCACACAAGACGGGCTTACTTTAAAAACTATTTTTATTAAACGTGCAATGCTCTATTATCAGTAGCTGCTAATGCTGCTTCTTTGATTGCTTCCGCAAAAGTAGGGTGTGCGTGTGACATTCTTGAAATATCTTCAGCAGATGCTTTGAATTCCATTGCAACCACTGCTTCAGCGATTAAATCAGCCGTTCTAGCTCCAATCATGTGAACTCCTAATACCTCATCAGTAGTAGCGTCAGCTAAGATTTTTACGAATCCGTCTAAATCAGCACTTGCTCTCGCACGACCTAATGCCTTGAAAGGAAAACTTCCTGATTTGTATGCAATTCCCGCTTCTTTTAATTGTTCTTCGGTTTGACCAACGGCAGCTACTTCTGGCCAAGTGTAAACAACGCCCGGAATCAAGTTGTAATCGATATGTGGTTTTTGACCAGCTATTAATTCAGCAACCATCGTTCCTTCTTCTTCCGCTTTATGAGCTAACATGGCTCCCCGAACTACATCACCAATTGCATAGATATTAGGTACATTAGTTTGTAAATGATCGTTTACTTCTACTTGTCCTCTATCCGAAATTTTCACTCCCGCTTTATCCGCATTCAATCCATCTGTGTACGGACGACGACCTACTGAAACTAATGCGTAATCACCTTCAAGAGTGATGATTTCTCCTTTTGCATTTTCGGCTTGAACAGTTACGGCATCGCCAGCTCTTTCTACCGATTTTACTTTATGAGAAACATAGAATTTCATTCCTTGTTTCTTTAATACTTTTGTCAATTCTTTAGATAATGAACTATCCATTCCTGGAATGATTCGGTCCATATATTCAACAACTGAAACTTGCGCTCCTAGACGTAAATACACTTGACCTAGCTCGATACCAATTACTCCACCACCAATAATTACTAAATGTTTAGGAACTTCTGGTAATTTTAATGCTTCAGTCGATGTAATGATTCTTTCTTTATCGATTGTGATAAAAGGCAAATTAGATGGTTTAGAACCTGTAGCAATTATGATGTTTTTTGCTTCAACAGTTTCTGATGTTCCATCCGCTTTTGCAACTGCAACATGAGTTGCATCTACAAAAGATCCTAATCCTTCAAGTACTGTAATATTATTTTTGTCCATTAAATATTTCACTCCACCTGAAGTTTGGTCAACGACTGCTTGCTTGCGAGCCACCATTTTTGCCAAGTTTACTTTTACTTCACCAGTAAGTTCGATTCCGTGATCTTCGAAATGCTTGATTTCAGCATAATGATGAGAAGAAGCTAACATGGCTTTAGAAGGAATACATCCTACGTTAAGACAAGTACCTCCAAGAGTTGAATATTTTTCGATAATGGCTGTTTTGAAACCCAGTTGTGCACAACGAATCGCTGATACATATCCTCCAGGTCCAGAACCTATAATGACTACGTCAAATGAATTCATAGTATATTGTTTTATATATTATTTTAATAAAAAGTGCTACAAAATTAAGGAATTAAGTTTTGTTTGAAGATCTAAAAACCAGATTTTTTGTGAAGTAATTGCATTCTAATTTGTCTAGAAGCGATTTTTGCACTTGAAAACACTACAACGCTATAGTTGTTGTGTTTTTTACTTCACTAATCATAAAGGTGCTTTGTGTGCTCCCAATATGTTTGAGCGTAGTCAATTTAGTTACCAAAAACTCCCGATACGCTTCCATATCCTTTACCACAATTTTCAAGATGTAATCGTAATCACCACTTACATGATGGCACTCCAGCACTTCGTTGAGTTTGACTACTTCGCTTTCAAAATGAGTGAGGAATTCATGTGAATGTTGAATTAATTTTAAATGACAAAAAACGACAAATCCTTTCTCGACTTTTGATTTATCGAGTACTACCACATATTTATCAATGATTCCTTCGCGCTCTAACTTTTTGATACGCTCATAAACAGCAGTAACAGACAGATTGAGTTTTAAGGATAATTCTTTATTGGTTCTTTTACTATCGGTTTGCAGTAAAAGAAGTAGTTTTTTATCGACAGCGTCAAGATTCATAGTACAGGTTTTTACAGTTTGAAATAAAATCTACTAATTTTAATTTATTGATCAAAAAACCAAAAATTAAACTGTAAAAATACAAATTAGTAGTTTAAAAATCTATATTTAAAACAGATACTTGATTAATAAACTGTAATACTGTTAATTTGATTTAGGTTTGGACTACTCCACGCCTTTAGCCCAGATAGTAGCGGCATCTCCCGATTTAGAAAAACAAAGCTTTTTTCAAGCTGTAGTTTTTATTGATTGGGAATATAGCGAATAGCTGGAATAAGCTCCTAAAAAAAACTAAAAAACATAGCATATGAAAAATTTCAATCCTGCAGACAACATTCAAGATTTACAGTACTTTGGTGAATTTGGTGGAGTAAATCCGTCCATTTCTGATTCGTCGACCTATACCTTTTTATCAGCAAAAACCATGTTTGATACTTTTGAAGGGAATATGGAAGGTTGTTACCTGTATTCGCGTCACTCCTCGCCTAGTAACTTATACTTAGACCAAGCGCTTGCTGCGATGGAAGGAACAGAATCAGCTAATGTTTCGGCCTCAGGAATGGGTGCTATTACCCCTACACTATTACAATTGTGTGGCACTGGTGATCATATTGTATCGAGCCGCACGATTTACGGTGGTACCTATGCGTTCTTGAAAAACTTCACACCAAGATTGGGTATACAAACTACTTTTATTGATATCACTAAATTGGATAGTGTCGAAGCAGCTATTACGCCAAATACCAAGGTTTTGTATTGCGAAACAGTAAGTAATCCTTTGCTTGAAGTAGCAGATATTGCTGGATTGTCTAAAATTGCAAAGAAACATAATTTGACGTTGGTGGTTGATAATACGTTTTCGCCACTATCCGTATCGCCTGCTAAATTAGGAGCTGATATTGTGATTCACAGTTTAACGAAATACATTAACGGTAGTAGCGATACTGTGGGTGGTGTAACTTGTGCTTCGCAGGAGTTTATTAACAAACTTAAGGATGTAAATAGTGGAGCAAGTATGCTTTTAGGTCCAACAATGGATAGTTTACGATCAGCGAGTGTAATGAAAAACATGCGTACGCTACACATTCGTATGAAGCAACACAGTCATAATGCGGCTTACCTAGCGGAGCGTTTTGAAAAAGACGGTTTAAAAACGGTTTACCCTGGATTAGCGAGTCACCCGAGTCATGCAATTTATTCCGGGATGATCAATCCTGAGTACGGTTATGGAGGAATGATGACTATAGACGTGGGTTCTTTGGCTCAAGCCAATGCTTTAATGGAGTTAATGCAGTCTAAAAATCTTGGGTACTTAGCAGTGAGTTTAGGATTTTATAAAACATTGTTTAGCGCACCTGGAACCTCAACATCAAGCGAAATCCCGATGGAAGAACAAGCAGAAATGGGCTTGACCGATGGATTAATTCGTTTCTCGATAGGATTAGATAATGATATTGAAAGAACATATCAAATGATGAAGGCTTGCATGAAAGAACTTTCTATTTTGTAATAAAATAAACTAGTACATTTAAAATCCGTTGTAGAATAAGCTACAACGGATTTTTTTTTTGTTTGGTAGGTCTAAAACCATCTAGCGATTAGTTCTCATTTGGAGTTGGAACATCGTTGCTATCGCCACCATTTTCAACAAGAGTTTCTTCTGCCCTTTCGTGATCGTCTTGATCGGCTTCGATTCCTTCTTGAACAACTCCTTCTTGAAGTGTAAAAGCAAGCGAAGTATATAACGGAAAGTGATCAGAGCTAATCGATGGCAATCGTTGGATCGAACACAAGGTAAAATGGTTACTATGAAATAAATGATCCATTGGCCAGCGCGCAATGGGAACTTGAACATGAAACGTATTTAACATTCCGCGTCCTATTCTAGGATCTAACAAACCGCTAATTTTACGAAAAAGTCGTGTTGTCGACGACCACGCCACATCATTAAGGTCGCCAGCAACAAGTACGGGCTGATCACTTTCGGCAATACTTTTGGCTACTGCAATTAGTTCGGCATCGCGCTGGGAGGATTCGACATTTTCGGTGGGACTTGGCGGCGCAGGATGTAAGAAATGGGCTCTCACTAAATCACCTGAACGCAATTCGATCGCTACATGTATCGAAGGAATATCATCTTCAATTAAAAACGAAATCTCTGCATCATGCAAAGGCAATTTGGAGTACACATGCATCCCATAAAGGTTATCCAAGGGACATTTAACGGTGTATGGCATGGAAACTTCTAAAACTGAAAGTTGTTGCTCCCACCACAAATCAGACTCTAAAGTCACCAAGATATCTGGTTGATACGCATCGACTAATTGCAACAAGGCCGCAACATTCCTATTAGGTGTGAGTACATTAGAGCTTATAATACTCAGTTTTCGATCAGGATTAGCATCCTTGCAAGACGCCACCTCCTTCGACCATAGCACTGTATAAGGTAAAACCCACCATAATTGATATAACAAACAAATGAGAACTACTACAAAAATCCCTATCGTTAAAGACTTTTTAAAATCAAGGGACAAAACAGCCGCTACCAAAATAGCGATTGCGAAAACCGAAATTTGTGCACGAGGAAAATCCATGCTCCTCACAATCCAATGCTTATTGCGTGACAGAGGCAAAACCGTACATAAAACGATTAAAAAAGCACAAATACTAATAACTATGAACATATAAATACTGTTTAAATCGCGATTAATTTTCTTTTAGAATGAACTGTAATTAAACAATAATCCTATTTATTAGATTTCCTCTTTATTGTAGTATGACATCCAGTTTTTAATTCTGCCCGTATACATTTTGAGATAATTTTCGGTAAAAAAAATATTGGACCAATCATATCGCTGCGCTTGTATTCCTATATAAAAAATAAATATAGCGGCTCCAGCTTCAGGAATCAGTTCAAGTTCATCAGCTGCTAAAGGTCTCTTTTTACGATAATCTTCTATAAAACTTCGCACTTTATCTTCATACAAGTTCTTGTCTTGTTCGATAAAAAACAATTGTTTACAAAAGTAGCCTACATCTAATATAAGCCGACCCGTGCCATAATTATCAAAATCAAATATAGTAATTTCATTCTCTTGGTCGACACTAAAATTATCATACCACATATCGAGATGTACGATTCCGCTCTTACCGCTATCAGAATCTTTGAAGGATAAAGCTTCTCCTATCTGTAGACCTGTTCTTTTCAGGAAAATCATTTCTTCTAGATCCTCAGAGAAAAAATTTTTCGGATAAAGTGGACGCGCTTACTGGAAATACCGACATAATTTAATGTAAAACAGTTTAAAAATTTGGTTACAAGCAATTTTAATAGGTTCACTATCAAAATCATAAATATTATTTTGCTTCCTTAGTTCGGATGCTTTTATTAATAAAATAAACTCCAATGATTATAAATGGAATACTCAATATTTGACCCATGTTTAAAAGCATTCCATTTTCAAACTCAACTTGGTTGATCTTTACAAATTCAATTAGAATTCTCATTACAAAAATTAATGTGATCGCATATCCAAAATAAAAGCCTTTGCCAATTTTTATCTTTTTAGATCTGTAAATAGCGTAAATCGTGATAAAAATCATCAAATAAGCAATTGCTTCATATAGCTGTGCAGGATGCCTAGGTATATTATCTATCCTGCTAAAGACAAAGGCCCAAGGCATATTAGTTGGATTTCCTATCATCTCTGAATTCATCAAATTAGCCAATCTAATAAAAGTTGCGCCCAAAGGAGCAACTACAGCAATCAGATCGAGAATCATCATGTATTTTATTTGATACTTTTTAGCATATAAATAAAGGGCAAGCAATAAACCCAAAGTACCACCATGACTAGCTAGACCCGCATAACCAATGAAGTGATAAGACCCATTAGCTGTTTTTTGAATAGGTAAGATAATTTCAAGCAAGTGTTGCGAATAGTAGTCAAAATCATAGAAAAAACAATGTCCTAATCTTGCGCCTACAAATATCCCAATAATACCATACATGAATAAAGCTTCATGCGCTTCACTCGAAAGCTTTTCTGCTTTAAAAATGCCTTTTAGAATATACATGCACAGCAACAATCCTGATGCAAATAAGAGTCCGTAATATTTTAATGGGAAACCAAAAATAGAAATAATTTGATCGTTAAAATCCCAATTTATATACAATGCAGTCATACAATTTATTAGTTATTAGAATTAAATGCGTGGTGCATTATGGTTTCGTTTTTTTTATTTTTAGTTATTATCAACATAAGATTTAGTCGATTTCAGCAATTATCCAACCCTTACTCTTCCTGATTAAAATTTATAACTATACCCAACACGAATTACCTGAGTTTCGTAGTAATCATTGCTAGTATAATCAAAACCTTGACCTGTAATTTCTTTTCTGGTAATCATGGTATTAAATAAATCGGTGGCGTTCATAAACAGCTCTCCTTTTCCTTTTTGAATTGCTTTTTTTACCCCTAGATCAATTGAAAATCGCGACTTAATTTTTCCTTGCGGAATAATATCTGGTGCCAAATAAATCGCTGTTAATTGCGCACTAAAATCCTTGCGGAAGTTAAAGGTATTATTCAATTTTACATTTCCAGAAATAATTTGCTGCTGGTCTGCAGAAAAGGTGTTTAAAACGGGATATTTATTTTCAACAGTAAATGCATCGATTTGATTCCTGTACCCATTCAAATTAATATTGAACGAATACAATTTTGACACTTCTTGGCTTAAAACGACCTCTAAACCGCTATTGAAACTTTTTTTCACATTTTGAAAAATGGCATAAATAATAGGACTTCCCGCAACAGTACTCGAGATTCTAGTTATGGTACCATCAGCAAAACGATGGTAGGCAGCAGTATACAAACTTCCTTTTTCCCAATTGTTTTTAAAACCAAGTTCTACTGAATTAGTGAATTGTGGTCGCAAGGCTGGGTTTCCTACTTTAATAATTTCGGCATCGTCATATTTCGGAAAAATACGAATATCGACTTCATTCGGTCGGTCTACTCTTCGATTGTAAAAAGCCGACAGTTTGTTGTTATCATTGATTTTATAGGCTAAACGAAAATTAGGAAAGGGCTGCGTATAATTGTATCTATCAGTTGTATAAACAGGATGATCTTCGTTTACATCATATTCTATTTTCACATACTCTATTCTTAAGCCAACCTCTGCTTCCCATTTATTGTTTTCAAAAATATAATTCCCATAAAGGGCAGGAATTAATTCTTTGTAAGTTGCCGCTCCACCTGCACTAGCATCTAAAACCGAATTTGCGCCTGGCATAAATTGCATATTAGTTGGAATACTTCGGTTACGAAGTTTTAAACCTGTTTCAAGTCGACCGTACTTTAATGGTTTGATGTAATCCAAATTAAAATCATACACTTGCTCATCTGACAAAAGCTTAAACGCATCATTACCTGTTGAAGAAGGTAAAAAATTATCATAGAAATATTTCTCGTCCTCCCTGTGAAAGGTATAATTAAAACCAATGTTTAATAAACGACCCGCTTCTTTAAACTTATGTTGGTAGGCTGCAGTTGCCATCCAAGTCGTTTTCAATTCATCTTCAAGAAATTGCCAAAATCTGCGGCGCTGTGAATAATCTGCATTAAAAAACGGTTGATCTCCGCGATCAATGATTTTCTCTGAACCAAAAAGTCCCGAAATAGTCAATGAATTTTGGTCGTTAATAGCATAATCAACTCCCGTTTTCAAAGTAGTAAAATGGGTGTTCCTATTTCTTTTTAGTTGCGAATTAATAATAGCACCATCGTCATACGTTCGCGTCACAAATTCATTTTTATTCAACGTTTCGGTGTACAAATAATCACCTTGGAAAAACACATTTACTTTGTCCTTCTTATAATTTAAGGAAACAGTAGGATTAATTTTGGGGGTAAAAGTATATTGTGGTCGAATGGTTGGCAAGTTCTCTTTTCGAATCCATAATGATCCTAAACCGGTGGTATAACCTAGCTTCCCATTAAAACCGTTTTTTCTGTTCTTTTTGTAAATTATATTAATGATTCCCGCATTTCCATTCGCGTCGTATTTCGATGAGGGATTATTGATGATTTCTATCTTTTCTATGGCCGATGCTGGAATATTATCCAAGCCTGATTGGCCACCAAAACCCGTAATCGCTGTTTGTTTCCCATCAATAAGCACAGTCACTTTATCATTTCCTCTTAGCTGAACTTTACCATCTTGAACTGTGACACTGGGTAAATTTTGCATAGCTTGAAGCACTGAACCACCCGTTTGACTGATATTATCTTGAAGTGAAAAAGTCTTTTTATCCATCTTGTCACTAATTTCACTTGCTTTGGAGGTAATTACGACTTCATTAAGTTGGTTTAGATTCTCAACTAGTTCAATCGCATTAAGGTCCAAAAATTCAGAAAGCGTTCCTACATATAACTCTTGCCTTTTAGTGCTGTAACCCAAATAAGAAATTTCTAAAAAGTATTTCCCCGATTTTGTGTTGGATAAAGTAAACCGACCTTCTTCATTTGTAATTGCGCCACTTACGAAAGCATTGTCCTTTTCTGTTTTTAAAACTACATTCACGTACGGTAAAACGATCTGGCTCTTACTATCTTTAATTAGACCCGATATTGTGACATTTTTTTGTGAATGGATAACCGAAATAAAAATTAGTTGTAACAGTAAAGTCAGTATTATTTTTAATCGCATAACAGCAGTATCTTTTAGAAATTGAATGTAAAAGTAAGTGATTTTAAGTTATGCCGTTGGTCAATATTTAGTTAATAAAGCACCAAAATCGATATGATCTAACCCGTATTTACTGCAATCAGTAGTACGTCAGCTTTAATTTTCTAGTTACGATCTCAAAAAAAAAAAAAACCGTCCTGAAATACTCAGAACGGTTTTTTTGCTTTCAAGCCTATACTTTAAGCATCTTTCCAATTCAACTTACTGTTTTTTCGGCTAAAGCCAAAGTAAATCGTAAGTCCGATTAGTAACCAAATGGTAAAGTAAATCCAATTCCAAACGCTTAACTCCGCCATCATGTACAAACAGCTCACCAAACCTAATAAAGGAATCAATGAAAGGTTTTCACGGAATGACCAAAATGTTAATCCTACCAATACAAATAAGAAAATCCACATTGGAATTTTATGTTTGAACAAAGCAAAACCACTTTCATATTTTAAGTCATTGTCAATTGGCAAATTGCCTACAACCTCTGCATATTTGGCATCGTCTTGCTGATATTGGCTCAATAAATTTTCTAAATCTAATTTTTCAGTTGTAGATTTTGCTTCAAGACCTATTAAATAATCGTATACTTTTTGAGAATCTTCTTTGTTTAGCGAAGTGATAATATCAGTTGCATTTACAATTTTAGCTTCATTAGTAATAAAGCCCATTGTCGCTTTGTTATTATAATTAAAAGCATAAATCAGTCCAGCAGCTAGCATAAAAGGAACGACATACTTTGAATTCACGTAGGGTGTTTTGAATTTCCCACGCGGAATATCTTTTTTATTTTGAAGTACTAAAACTCCAGCACAAACCAATACAAAAGCAAACAAAGTACCTATACTACAAAGATCCGTTACCATTGTTAAGTTTAAAAACAAGGCCGGAACTGCAACTACAAAACCGGTTACAACAGTAGCGTACGAAGGCGTTTTGAATTTTGGATGTACTCTAGAAAATTTCTTTGGCAACAAACCGTCACGACTCATACTCATCCAAATACGAGGTTGTCCCATTTGGAAAACCAACAGTACACTTGCCATAGCAATTACAGCACTTACTGCAATAATTCCCGACATCCATTTTAAATCTAATTTAGCAAATACAAACGCTAAAGGATCACCTACATCAAGTAAGCTATAGTTGACCATTCCGGTTAAAACTAAGGCGATGATCACGTACAACACAGTACAAATAATAATGGCCCACATCATCCCTCTCGGTAAATCGCGTTGTGGATCTTTACATTCCTCAGCTGTTGTTGAAATCGCATCAAAACCAATGTAAGCAAAAAACACTGCCGACACTCCTTTTAACACTCCGCTGACACCATTTGGTGCGAAGGGAGTCCAATTATCAGTATCTACATAAAAAACACCCACTGCAATTACGAGTAAAATGATACACAGTTTTACAACTACCATCATATTACTGGCATTACGAGATTCCTTCATTCCACGATAGACTAAAGCTGTAATTAAGACAATAATAAATAAGGCAGGTAAATCAGCTACAAAGTGAAAAGATCCTATTGTAGGCGAAGTTGTCCAAGCCATATAAGACGCTTTTAGTCCTTCGCTTAAGTTTTCGTATGATTTTCCGCTTTGCATTAATGCCGTTGCGTCTTTAAAGCCGTTTGATGCTGTTAGGTAATCCATTTGTATCCACTGCGGGAGATGAATGCCACCACTTTCGAGTAAGCCCGTGAAATAATCACTCCAAGAAATAGCAACGGTAATATTACCAATAGCATACTCCATAATCAGTGCCCATCCTATAATCCAGGCAATTAATTCTCCAAAAGCTACGTACGAATAGGTGTAGGCACTTCCAGAAACGGGAACCATCGATGCAAATTCAGCGTAGGCAAAGGCAGCAAAACTACAAGCTAATGCCGTAAAAATAAATAAGAAAATAACCGCAGGACCTCCATCAGCACTCGCCTTTCCGATCGTACTAAAGATACCTGCACCAATGATAGCGGCGATACCAAAAGCAGCTAAATCTCTGGCTGTCAAATGCCTTCCTAATGCATTATGCCCATCGGATTCATTTTGCTCTACTTGCTTTAAAATATCTTGAACTGTTTTTTTTCTAAATAAACTCGAACCCTTCATATGTTGCTTTTTCTCATTAAAACTTACTATCTTCTTCATAAAATTTAATTATTTCTAAAATAATCCTCATTTTATTCGAAATCCAAATGTATAAAACTAATTTAATTTTTACTGATTTAACGCCTTGTTTTTTGGTATTTCAAAATTAAAAACCAGATTAGCATGCCACAAGACCATCAAAACATTCAAAATAATAAACGATATGATAGGTACCTTTTTGCTTCATTTTAAATTTATTTGAGACAATTTCTCAAAATTGAAACGGGATGCTGCGCCTTGCGGTTAGTTCCATCAAATATTTGATGACGGCAACTTGTTCCTGCGGCCGCAATGGCCACCGTTGCCTCGGTTGCTCTTACTTTCGGGAATAAGGTGTCTTCCCCCATTTGCATGCTAATGTCATAATGCTCTTTTTCGTACCCAAAGGACCCCGCCATACCACAACAGCCCGAATTGTATATCGTCACCGCTGCATTTTTAGGGAGGTTTAGCATAGCAAAAGTGGCTTCAATCGAACTTAACGCTTTTTGATGGCAGTGGCCATGAATTTTTATTTGCTTCGCTTCTTCCGTAAATAGATCAGCGTGTATTTTTCCCTTTGTGATTTCGTTCTTGAAAAACTCCTCAATGGTCAAAACATTCTTAGCCAATTGGTTGGCATCTGTTTTATTTTCTGCTAAACGCAAATACTCGTCTCTAAAAGTCAATATCGCCGAAGGTTCTAACCCTACAAGCGGACAATCATCGGTAATAAGTGGTGCAAAAGTCGAAACATTTTTAATCGCAATTAGCTTCGCCTCTTCTAAAAATCCTTTGGAAATTAAGGCTCTTCCACTCTCTTCGTGATTTACTATTAAAACCTGATATCCTAACTGTGTTAAAAGCTCAAAAGCGTCAATTCCTACTTGCACATCATAGTAATTGGTAAACTCGTCAATAAATAAGTACAATTTCCCTTTTAGAAATTCTGATTGAGTTCTTTCCTGTTTATCAATCCATTTTCGAAGCGTTTGCGGCGCTAATAATGGAACTTGGCGTTCAGGAGCAATTCCCATTCCTTTTTTAACAAATGATAAATTAGCAACAAAATTGGTGAATGAGGGAAACAAACTTCCCATGGCGTTCATCTTAGCATTATTAGCAAAAATTTTATTTCGGAATGTAAAGCCATTCGCTTTTTGATATTGGTATAAAAATTCGGCTTTAAGCGATGCAACATCTACATTCGATGGACATTCGCTAGCACAGGCTTTACAGCTCACACAAAGATCAAACACTTCGTATAGTTCTTTATGATCGAATTTATTCTCTTTTTCAGATTGGGTTAAATATTCTCGTAGTGCATTGGCGCGGGCACGAGTCGTATCCTTTTCATTTCGAGTGGCGCGGTAACTTGGGCACATGGCTCCTCCGGCCGATGGTAACTTACGGCAATCTCCTGAGCCGTTGCATTTTTCAGCAGCTCTTAAAATCCCCATGCTATCTGAGAAATCTTGGAGGGTTTGCACCTCTGGCTCTACCCTGCCCGTTTCAAAACGGAAATTCTCGTCCATTTTCAAGGCATTTACAATCTTCCCCATATTCAAAACTGAATTCGGGTCGAAAGCCAATTTAACACGCTTTAATAATTCATAGTTTTTTTCACCAATCATAAACGGTAAAAATTCACCACGTACAATTCCGTCACCATGTTCACCACTTAACGAGCCTCGGTATTTTTTTACCAAAACAGCCACTTCTGTAGCAATATTTCTGAATTGATGCACCCCTTCTGCCGTTTTTAAATTCAAAACAGGTCTAAGGTGTAATTCGCCCGCTCCAGCATGCGCATAGTAAATTGCACTTTGACCGTGGCGCTCCATCATTGCCGCAAAATCAGCGATATAGGCAGGCAAATCACTTAGTTCAACTGCAGTATCCTCAATAGAATCCGCTGCTTTATCGTCACCCACTATACTTCCAAGTAAACCAAGACCCGCTTTTCTTAGTTCATTTACCTTATCAATATCAGCTCCGTATAACTTTGGTGAAGCATATCCAAAATGATGCGCTTCTAAATCTTTAATTAATGCATTTGCCTGATTTTCGGCATCTTCCATACTCACATGAGAAGCGACTTCAAAGAGCATAATCGCTTTGGGTTCACCCTGAATAAAAAACCTGTTTTTGCTTTGCTCTTTATTTGTTTTGGTACAATCTAAAATGGTGTCATCAATCATTTCGCAAGTGTACAAATGGTGTTTCATAGCGATCATCACCGCTTCTAAACTTTCTTGAATACTCGTGAAATGCGCCACTACCATTATATTATTGGTTGGCGGTAGATCATCCAGTTGTAAAGTTACTTCAGTTGTAAAAGCAAGAGTTCCCTCGCTTCCGCACAGTAATTTCCCAACATTTATAGTTGATTGGCTTCCGCCAAAGAGGTCTGATTGCAACAAAATATCGACAGCATAACCCGTATTTCGTCGGTGAATTTCGGGCTTTGGAAACTCTTTTATTATTTCATTTTGGATTTCCTTATTCGAAAGTTCTTCGTACAATAATTTGTAAATAGCACTTTCAAGTGTATCGCCTTGCTTTTTTGAAAGAAATTCACTTGAAGTCAACTCTTTGAATGTCGCCTGCGAACCATCACTTAAAATCGTTTTGATCTCAACAATCTTATCGCGAGTTACACCATACCGAATCGAAGTTGTTCCAGAAGAATTATTACCAACCATACCTCCTACCATACATCGATTGGAAGTAGAAGTATTGGGTCCAAAAAACAATCCGTGTGGTTTTAAATATAAATTAAGCTCATCCCTAATTACTCCAGGTTGAACAGTAACTGTTTTTTTAATTGGATCGAAAGATAAAATCTTAGTAAAATACTTAGACACGTCTACAACGATTCCGTTTCCTATCGTTTGACCGGCAAGCGACGTACCTGCAGTGCGTGGAATAAGAAAAACACCATGCTCGTTTGCAAAATGAATTAACTTTACAATATCGGCATCCGTCTTGGGTAAGGCCACGGCCAAAGGCATAATACGGTAAGCCGAAGCATCTGTGGCATACAACGTTTTATGAAGATCATCGAATAAAAGCGTGCCATCTAATGATACTGCTAATTGTTGAAACTGATGTGTAGTAAGCATTTTGAATTGGGTATTGCTTTTGTTTTTACAAATATAATTTATAGTTTGATAATTATAGTACCAGCAAACTACTAAAATATCATTAAAAAATAACTTTCAATTTTACGGAGCATGTAGAACAATTACTTTAATATTTAATAATCAAAGCGTTTAAAGGCTTCGATTGCCTCATACTCAGCAAGCCCTAAATCATCATATATTTTAGCCGTATTTTTATTTCTATCCTCAGCTCTTACCCAAAATTCTCTTGAATCAGAACCTTGAAACATTACCCTATCCTTTTGAGACTGATGATACAAAATAGCATGCCTTTTCAATAAAACCTCATCCGGACTTAATGGTACCGCCATGTCAATCTCGTCGATGTCCCATTCATGCCAAGCACCACGGTATAGCCACAGCCAACAATTAGTCATGTCTATTTTTGTTTTTAATTTTCCCATTGCTTCAAAAATAGCGTTCAAACACACTTCATGAGTTCCATGCGGATCAGCTAAATCTCCCGCAGCGAAAACTTGATGCGGTTTGATTTTTTCTATAATCTCCGTAACTATAGCTACATCCTCTACTCCTAAAGGATTTTTTTTAATTTGTCCCGTTTCGTAAAAAGGAAGATCTAGGAAATGAATATTTTCATCCTTTAATCCTATGTAACGTGTCGCTGCATATGACTCTCTACGTCGAATAAGCCCTTTTAACTTTCGAACTTCAATTGAATCAATTTGATTTTCGGTTTTACTTTTTAGAAACTCAATTGCTGACTTAAAATTAATTTCATTTTGGTCGCTTCCTATGAAGTCATTAGCTACTTCAGCAAACTTTAGTGCTTCGTCATCGGTTACAGCAATATTGCCCGAAGTTTGGTATACGACATGAACGTTGTGTCCTTGTTTGATTAGCTTAGAAAAAGTTCCTCCCATGGAGATAACATCGTCATCTGGATGCGGACTAAATAGGATAATGTTTTTCACCGAAGGATTTGCTCTTTCTGGTCTATTCCTATCATTAGTGTTCGGTTTACCTCCGGGCCACCCCGTTATAGTATGTTGCAATTTATTAAACATATTTATGTTCATATCGTAAGCAGAACCTTCTTGCGCTAATAAGTCGGACATACCATTATTGTTATAGTCCCTGTCAGTAAGCTTGAGAATAGACTGCTTGGTTTTTAAACAAAGCCAAACTATCGCTTTGCTTTTCAGTTCCTGAGTCCAAACGCATTCGTCAACTAGCCAAGGAGTGTCAAGTCGTGTTAAATGGGATGCTGCTGATTGATCTAAAACAAAGGTAGTATTAGAATGATTTTGTAAAAAAGTAGCAGGGATTTCAGGACTAATATCACCTTGTATTGTTCGCTTTACAATTGCTGCTTTATTTTGTCCCCAAGCAAGTAGAACAATTCTTTTAGATCTTAAAATGGTAGAAACTCCCATAGTAATAGCTCTTTTGGGAACGTTACTTATCCCATTAAAGTCTGAAGAAGCGTCTACCTTAGTAATATGATCAAGCGTAATTAGTCGTGTTGCCGAATTTGTGTGGGATCCAGGCTCATTAAAACCAACATGACCCGTACGTCCAATTCCTAACAGTTGAAAATCGAGACCGCCAACATTCTTTATTTTTGCTTCATAATTTGCGCAATATTGATTTAAGTCTTCCATCAACACTGTACCATCCGGTATGTGCACATTCTCAGCTTTAATGTCAATATGATTAAAAAGATGTTCGTGCATGAAGTAATGGTAACTTTGATTATTCTCCTTCTTCATTGGGTAATATTCATCCAAATTAAAGGTAATAACACTATCAAAACTCAAACCTTCTTCGCGATGCATTCGAACCAATTCTGCATAGACAAGTATTGGTGAAGATCCAGTTGCAAGCCCTAAAATGCACTTTTCTCCTCTTGCTTGTTTTGCCCGAATCAAATCCGCTATTTCCAAAGCAACAATCTTAGATGCTTCTTGAGAGTTTTTAAAAATCTCACTATGAATTTTCTCAAAACGAGTGGTTTCGTATTTACCAGGAGCTACATAATTGAGGTTGCGAATAGCTGTCATATTTGATGTTTTAGTATAGTTAATTCAACAAATATAAAAAATTAAAGCATTCAATATGCAATAAAATGCATTATTTACCTAATTTTAATTTAAATACCGCAAAATACCGCATATTATAGAATTGTTACACCAGCATCTTTATAACTTTGAAGGACATTATCATTTGGATTTAAGTCAGTTACAATAGTATTTAAACGATTAATGCCACACACCACATGTGGTGTTTTACTATTAAGTTTGTCAGCAGTAAACATGGAAACAACTTTGTCTGAAGCTTCTAGCATCGCTTTTTTCACAATAGAAACCTCATACCCAACTTCAGTTAATCCCTGCTCTATGTTAATACTACTAGCACCCATAAAACAGATATCAGCTTTAATCTTTGACAAAACTTGCAGCACATCTATACCTATAGTAACCATTGCATTTTTTTGCATCTTACCTCCAATAAATATCAAATCAATATTTTGATATTGTGATAATTGCATCGCTATTGGCAGGCTATACGTGTAAACCGTGGCACTTAATAAAGGAGGAATTAACTTTGAAAAAACTAAATTTGTAGTACCTCCGCTCATAATTATTACCTGTCCGTCGTGCAACAAGGAAAGCGCTTTAAGGCCAATTGCTTTTTTCTTTTTTTCATTAGAAATAGTGATATCAAACACGCTTTTCTCCTTATTTACGATAGGAATCGCCCCACCATAGACTTTTTCGAGTAAGCCTTTTTCGTGCAGTTTCAAAAGATCTCTTCTTATCGTATCTTCTGACAAACCTAAAACCTCTGCAAGCTCAATAGTATTAACACGTTGTTCTTCAGCTAATTTAGCCATTATAAAGTTACGCCTTTCTGCTTTTAACATATTTATTCAATAAATTTATGATGTACAAATGTATTAAAATAAATGATTCCAAATTAAGCTATGCCAAACGAAACAAGATTAAAAAAGAACTACCACAAAACAAAATTTGCGTTTTGTTGCGTTTTTTGACTTAAAAATAAAAATAATTCGAAAAACATTGCAATTATTTAAAGTAAATAGATACATTTGTTTACTAACCATTAACATAAACCAAATAATTATGAAAAAATTATTCCTGATTTCATTGTTGTTTTTTTTAGTTCAATCCTCTTTTGCACAAACAAAAACAATTTCTGGAACTGTAAAAAACAAAGCCGATGGAATACCAATTCCGGGCGTTACAGTCCTAATTAAAGGCTCCACCAAGAGTTCAATAACTGATTTAGATGGTAACTATACCATTAGCGGTACAAGTGGAGATATACTAATCTTTAGTTACATTGGATTTGAAACTAAGCAGCTAAAATTAGCTGATAAAAACAACAATTATAATATTGTTCTATCTGAGGAACTAAATACTTTGAATGAAGTAGTTGTTCTTGGTTCTACTGTCAGAGTAACTAGGAAAGAGCTTGGAAATGCAGTTACAAGCTTAAAAGCAGAGGGGCTTAATAAAGCCAAACCTGTAGACATATCATCCGCTTTGCAAGGTAAAATTGCAGGAGCTCAAGTGTCTCAAAACTCTGGAGATCCCGCTGGTGGTTTTTCTATTAAACTTAGAGGTACTTCATCAATATTAGGTTCATCAGATCCTTTATATGTTATAGACGGAGTTGTTTTGAATAACGCGACGACCAACTTAACAAATCTAAATGTAAGTAAAGGAAATTCAAACCTTCAAATAGGTCAAAATAGATCTTCAGATATTAACCCTAATGATATTGAAAGTATCGAAATATTGAACGGTGGTGCTGCGGCTGCAATTTATGGTTCCCGCGCTGCGAACGGTGTAATTTTAATATCTACTAAAAAAGGTAAAGCTGGAGACACTAAATATACATTCTCTACAAGTCTCACCTCTAGTAGTTTACGAAAAAAATTAGATGTAAATATGTCTGACAAACAATTCGTAAACTCCTCTACTGCTTTATTTCCTATTCAAGGTCAAGCAGCTAGTCCAACAACCGTGCTAGTAGCAGGTAGAAACCTTGAAACACAAACCATTTCAGGAATTAAAAGATACGATTACCAAGATGATATTTTTACAACTGGAATCGGAACGGATACTTACTTCTCTCTACGAGGAGGAGATGAGAAAACAAAGTACTTTTCTTCTATTGGTTATTTGAAAAATGAAGGAATTGTAAAAAATACCGATTTTTCTCGTTTAGGAGCAAAAATAAGATTGCAACACGAATTTAGTGATAAATTATCTGCATCTATTGGATTAAATTACATAACCTCTAATTCAAATGAAAAGCCTGATGGAAATGTTTTTTGGAGCCCTATTAACTCCATAACAATAACTAATAACATCTATGATATTAATCAGCGTAATTCAAATGGCGATTTATTAGCAGTCGATCCAAATAGAGTCAATCCGTTATCCGTAATTGAAACTTTTAAGATTACACAAAAAACTGACCGTATGGTTTCAGACGTTCAATTAAACTTTAAACCATTTAAAAATTTTAATGCTGATTTCATCTTTGGTTTAGACAATTACAATCAAAAAGGAAAAGTATTTATTCCAAGATATCCTTACTCGCCTGTTAACGGAACTTATTTTAATGATGGATACGTTTCTGAAGCGACAAATAGAGTAGTTCAATTTAACAATGACCTTAACCTTAGGTATTTATGGAACATCAATAAAGATTTAAAACTTACTTCATTCGCTGGATACAACGTCCAAACTTACAGAGATCAGCTGTTTGCTATTGAAGGTAGAGATTTAAAGCCATTTGTTGAAACCATCAATGCATTTAACACCTTATTACCTGGATCTCCAAATGCTGGAGAATCAAAATACAATTTATGGGGTTATTACGTTCAAGAAACGTTTGGTTTTAAAGACAAACTTTTCTTAACTGTAGCGGGAAGACAAGACGCTTCTACGGTTTTTTCTAAAGAAAATCGCTCTCAATTTTATCCTAAAGTGAGTGCTAGTTACGTACTATCTGATGAGAAATTCATGCAAGATTCACCAGTAAGCTCTGCTCGATTACGTGCATCATGGGGAGAGTCTGGAAGTTTAACTGCGATTACTCCTTATGCTAGATTCACTAATTATGCCACGGGTAATCTAATTGGAAACACCTCATTTACTCTTGAAGGCTTTAAAAAAGGTAACCTAGATTTACGTCCCGAAAAAAGTTCTACCTATGAAATAGGTGCTGACTTAGGATTTTTAAATGATCGCATAAACCTATCATTTAGCTATTACAATGCTGACATCAAGGACTTATTGTTACCAGTGCAGTTAGCTAGCTCTACAGGTTCAACTAATACTATCCAAAATATTGGAGAAATGAATAATAAAGGTTTGGAAATTGGTTTACGTTATGATGTTATTAAAAAACAAGATTTGAATCTTGATGTCTATGTGAACTATAGCCAAAACAGAAACAAGGTTACTGGCTTGCCGCAGCAAAGATTTAAATTAGATAGTAATCCATCTGGAGCGCCTGTTTTTGTTGAAAGAGGACAGCCGATAGGAATCTATTATGGAACATACTATGCTCGCAATAATGATGGTAGTTTTTTATTAACACCTGAAGGGTATCCTCAGGTAGAAAAAGGTAACGCAACAACCGGAGTTGCAACTAGAGATGCATCAGGTCAACCAACTGGTACGATTCTAAATAAACAAATAGGAAATCCTAATCCAGATTATATTATCTCATTTGGTTTGAATTTGAATTACAAAAAGTTTGGAATGTCTGTTTTATTTGATGGTGTTCAAGGTGTAGATGTATTTGATGCAGATTACAGAACTCGTCAAGGAGTGGGTAGTGGAACATTAGTTGAACAAGAACTTAATGGCGAATTACCTAGAGGTTATATTTGGTCAATTTACGGAATCGAAGAGTTTAGAGTTGTTGATGGAAGTTACATTAAATTAAGAGAAGTTTCGTTTAACTATTCTTTTGGAAAATTGAATTCCTTTTTTGATGATTTAACGATCAGTGCAAGTGGACGAAACTTGTATTCATGGGATAAATTCACAAGTTTTGATCCAGAGACCAATTCAGGAGGTCAGTCATCAGTAGCCAAATATAATTTTGGAACTGTGCCAATTCCAAGATCATTCTCTCTTGCATTAAAATTTCAATTCTAATTTTAAAACAAACAAAATGAAAAAAATATTTATTTCAATGTTAGCTATGGGTTTATTATTCACGTCGTGTAATGATGAATTCCTAGACCCTACTCTACCCTCTCAAGAAGCTGTTTTAAGTACTCGAGGCGGACTTATAGGAGCAGCAAACGGTTTGCAGCAATTATGGTCGACTACAAGGCTAAGTCCAGTATACACTATAATTACCGCAAATGGATTTACTACAAATGAACTAAGACTAATTAACGCCGGTAATGCAGATGAAGGCGAACTATCTATTGGTGGTGTGTCCTTAACCTCAAAAAATGCACTTACAAACAATCTCTGGTCTCAATGTTTAGTGATAAATTCTGAATCACAAAAAATAATAGATAATATAAATGTGATGACTGTTGAAAGTGAAAAAGCAAGTATCTACGTGCATGCATCAATTTTCAAAGCTTTGGCGCTGGGTACATTGATTCAGTTTTATGAAAGAGTACCAATACAAACAATGTCAAACTCACCATTTAATTCTAGAGCCGAAGTATTAGCAGAAACAATTGCAACATTAAAAGCAACAGAGCCTTACCTTACTAATGCCAATGGTTTTACAGGATTAATTTCGAGTATAAAATACAAGAATACCGTAAACGCTCTTTTAGCTCGCTTTTATATGATGGCAGGTGAATTAGATAATGCTTTAACGTTCGCCAATTTAGTCGACTTGTCATCAAAATCAACCTTTACTTATGATGCTGTAAGCAATAACCCAATTGCTTTTAATTCGATATTAACGAACAACGTATACCAACCTTTAGATCGCACCTTTGGTTTGCCAAGTAGTTTAGCTCCTGTCACTAATGATGGACGTATTAACTTTTATATCACTACAGGCTCAAATCCTACAACAGCTGCTGGTTTTTTTAATTCAAACACTATTGCAATTCCAGTATATCTACCAGGTGAGATAACTTTGATCAAAGCCGAAGTTTATGCACGAAAAACACCAAACATGTTAACTGATTCAAAAACAGAATTAGATAAAGTTTTGACAAAAACAGCATCAAATGATGCTTTTGGAATTGGGGCAAACTTACCAGCGTATACAGGTACAATGAATCAAGCAAGCTTATTGACAGAAATATACAGAAATAGATGCATTGAGTTATTTATGTCTGGTTTAAAGTTAGAAGACAGTAGACGATTTAGTCGTCCAGCAAGTGAAAGAAACAGAACGTATTACCCATACCCTGATTCTGAAAGGTTTAACAATACAAATACACCTGCAGACCCTGCTAATTAAAAATAAAAACAAACGAGGTATCTATCCCAATTATTTACCTCGTTTTTATTAAAATCAAAGATGGAAGAAAAAAGACCCGATACTGAACAAAACTCTCATTACTCTAATTTAGAAAAAATGAGCGTTAAAGAAATTTTAATTGGTATTAATGCAGAGGATAAAAAAGTTGCCGAAATAATTGATGAGCAAATTCCTCAAATTGAAAAAATAACGAAGGCTATTGTTTCAAAAATGAAATTAGGTGGTCGATTATTTTACATTGGTGCTGGTACTTCAGGAAGGATAGGTGTTTTAGACGCCTCTGAATGTCCTCCCACATTTGGTGTCTCTCATGAATTAGTTATCGGAATTATCGCTGGTGGAGATTCAGCTATTCGTAAAGCAGTAGAAAATGCCGAAGATGATTTTAATCAGGCTTGGATAGATTTACAAAAACACAGCATAACTAGTGCTGATTTTATAATTGGAATTGCAGCATCTGGAAACACTCCATATGTAATTGGTGGCTTGAAAAAAGCACGAGAAAATAATATTGCAACAGGAAGTATATCGTGTAACAACGACAGTTTAATCTCAAAAGAAGCTGACTTTCCTATTGAAATTGTTGTAGGCCCCGAGTTTTTAACTGGTAGTACACGAATGAAAGCAGGAACCTCACAAAAATTAGTTTTAAATATGATCTCTACAGCCGTTATGATTCAACTAGGAAAAGTACACGGAAATAAAATGGTAGACATGCAACTGTCTAATAAAAAACTTGTAGAAAGAGGAATTAAAATGGTGATGGACGAATTAAATATTGATAAATCTATTGCCGAAAAATTATTATTAGAACACAAAAGTGTGAGAGCAGCAATACTTGCCTATAAATAATTTTCAAAATTGTAAAAAAAATATAAATGACTCCATCGATAATTCTAATTCTTTTCATTTCCTATTTCGCAATTTTATTCTTTATTTCTCATGCTGTCAGTAAAAATGACGGAGGAAATGACGCTTTTTTCAAAGCTAATAAAGATTCTAAATGGTACTTGGTCGCTTTTGGAATGATCGGCACAGCGCTTTCTGGCGTTACTTTCATATCCGTTCCGGGAGAAGTTGGTTCACCAAATGGAGAACAATTTAAGTACTTTCAATTTATTGTAGGTAATGCAATTGGTTTTATAATTGTCGCAAAGCTCCTTCTACCACTTTATTATCGAATGAATTTGACTTCGATATACGGGTATATTGAAAAAAGAATGGGGGTTTACAGTTACAAAACAGCTACATCAATTTTTTTAGTTAGTCGAACTATTTCTTCTGCTTTCAGGTTATATCTCGTGGTAATCGTACTGCAACGCTACGTTTTCGATTATTATAATATTCCATTTGCTGTTACTGTTCTTATCTCTTTACTCTTGATTTTTTCCTATACCTACAGAGGCGGATTGAAAACAATAATAATTACAGATACTTTACAAACATTTTTCCTAGTAACATCCGTTTTCCTAACTATTTTTTTCATTTGTGATAGCCTTAATTTAAATGGAATTCAAGCTTTCAATGAAATAAAAGATAGCAATTATTCGAAGATATTCTTCTTTGAGGACTTTCTTACCAGTAAATACCACTTTGCTAAGCAAGTCCTTGGAGGAATATTTGTAACCTTAGCTATGGTGGGACTTGATCAAGACTTAATGCAAAAAAACCTTAGCTGCAAAAATATTGGTGAGGCGCAAAAAAACATGTTCACCTTTACAGGTATTTTTGTAATTATCAACATATTTTTTCTCAGCGTAGGTGCATTGCTTTACATTTATGCTTCTAAAAACAATATCGCGATTCCGCTAGATTTTGTAACAAACAAACCAAGAACTGACTTGCTTTTCCCTGAGATAGCTTTAAATAATCTTACCATAATACCTGCCGTCATTTTTTTACTAGGACTAATCGCAGCAACATTTGCTACGACTGATTCTGCATTAACGGCATTAACTACTTCGTTTTGCGTTGATTTTCTTGGAATGGATAAAATAGAAAATAGTAATAAAAAAAACATGGTAAGAACAAGACATTTTATACACTTGGGTTTTTCAGCTCTTATTTTCTTGGTTATTATTGTATTTAATTCTTTGAATGACAGCTCCGTTGTAGGTATGATTTTTAAAGTAGCTTCCTATACTTATGGTCCTTTATTAGGATTGTACACTTTTGGTCTATTTTTAAAATCAAAAAAAGTGAATGATAAATTAGTCCCATTTGTATGTTTACTAGCACCATTATTCACTTATATCATCAATGAAAACTCACAAACTTTATTGTTTGGGTATGTATTTGATAATGAATTAATAATTCTAAACACCTTGATCACCTTTCTTGGTCTATATGCCATAAGTAAAAGCACAACTGAAAATTACCAGTTTTAGCTTCACATATATTGCCACTGTAGTTCTTGCAACGTTTAAAATGAACTTATGAATACAAACATAGAATCCCTATACGCTATTGCCAATAAACCTGTTCGCAAAATTATAGGTTTAATGTCTGGAACCTCGTTAGATGGTCTCGATATTGCCTTGTGTGAAATCTCAGGCTCGGGAAGCAAGACTCAACTTGTGGTGACTCATTTTGAAACAATTGATTACTCCGAAGACATTAAACTTGAAATACGAGCTGTTTTTGCAAAAAAAAACATTGACTTTCAACATTTAGCATTGCTGAATGAATGGATTGGATTAATACATGCCGAAAAAATAAATTACGCCCTTCAAAAATGGAAAGTAAATTGTGAAGAAGTAGATATCGTAGCATCTCATGGTCAAACTGTTATGCATATACCTAAAACACTTCATGGACTCAATAAATTCCCAAACGCTACTTTACAAATTGGAGATGGAGATCATCTTGCAGTAAAAACAGGAATTATAACAATATCCGATTTTAGACAAAAACATTTGGCTGCCGGAGGAGAGGGCGCTCCTTTAGCAGTTTATGGTGATTATTTTCTTTTTGGAAAGAAAGGAGAAGAGAGAATAATGCTGAATTTAGGAGGTATTGCAAACTTTACATATTTACCCGCTACCATGAATACAGCAGATGTTTTTGTAACAGACACTGGGACAGGAAACACTCTTATTGACGCTTTTACAAGACTATATTTTCCTAATATAGGGTACGATAAAGATGCTGAAATTGCAAAAAATGGGACGATCAACCAACCACTTCTAAGTCAGCTAAAATCAGATTCATTTTTTAAAAATTCATTCCCAAAAACGACTGGTCCTGAATTATTTAATGTAGAATATGTCAATAAAGCACTACTAAAGACTAATACCCAAAAAATAGCTATCGAAGATCTATTAGCTACTCTCACACGTTTTAGTGCTGAAACAATTGCAGAGGCGATTCAGTTCAAAGTAAAAATATTAAATTTAAAACTATCACACTTCACTATCTATCTTTCAGGCGGAGGGACACATAACCCTTTACTTATAAAATACTTACAAGCTTTACTCCCTTGTTTATTTAAAACAACAGATGAGCTAGGAATAGCAGGAGACGCAAAAGAAGCTGTATTGTTTGCAGTATTAGCGAATGAAACTTTGTGCGGAGGAGCGCAAGAGTTTGAGGGTATAAATGGAATACCATCTGTTTCAATGGGTAAGATATCCTTTCCAAGATAATTTTTTTTTTTTTTTGCAAATATCAAAACACCATCAATGAAAAATGAAAGAGTAATTGCAGTCGATGTTTTAAGAGGAATGACGGTGCTCTTAATGATTGTTGTTAATAACCCTGGAAACTGGAATGCAGTTTACGCTCCCTTGTTACATGCAAAGTGGCATGGCTGTACTCCTACTGATTTGGTCTTCCCTACTTTTATCTTTGTTTTAGGAATAGCCATTCCCTTAGCTTTACCAGATAAAATATGGAATGCAGCAACTTTTATAAAAATAATGACACGCTCAATACGAATTATATGTCTGGGATTATTCTTGAATTTTTTCAATAAAATTTCAATTCTATCAGATAATGAAATAATCTTGCTATTCATTCGACTACTAATTACAATAATAGTAGGATATGCCTTATTAGGTAACTTTAGACCACAACTCAAGTTAACATTAGCGATGCTGTTACTTACTATATTTTTATTTTTAGCCCATAGTAATTCATTGAACTTTAATGATGTCCGTTTACCTGGAGTACTACAGCGTATAGGAATTGTTTACTTTTTTGCTTCATTAATCTATTTAACTACATCTTTTAAACAGCAAATTACGATCGTCTTAACTATATTGGTTGGTTATTGGGCACTGATGACTTTTGTACCTGTACCTTTTGTTGATACTGCTAATTACAACGAAGGAACAAATATAGCTTCTTGGCTAGATAACATGCTTTTGCAAGGACACATGTACCCCGTAACCAAAACTTGGGACCCAGAAGGCATTTTAACTACCCTACCCGCGATAGCAACTGCATTAATTGGAATAATTACAAGTGCACTTTTATTAGCTAAAGAAAAAAAGATTTACAATATGCTACTTTGGGCAGGACTGCTAATTGGTACTGGATTATTATGGTCCTTTTATTTCCCACTAAATAAAGCGCTCTGGACAAGCTCTTACGTTTTATATACTAGCGGAATAGCTTTGCTTATTTTAACTATTATTCATTATTTAATTGAGGTAAAAGGTTTAAAAAAATCATTTTACTTTTTTTTAATTTGGGGGGTAAATCCAATGATTGTTTTTTTTCTCTCGGGTATTATTCCGCGGGCACTTGGCATGATCACAGTAGTTAATCCTAGTATTCAAAGCCAAAATATAGGTGTTTTACAATACTGCTATCAGCAGGGACTGATTCCGTATTTTACTTATGAAAAAAACGCCTCGTTAACCTACGCTTTAATTTTTGTTATCTTTTGGTCAACTTTACTATGGTTTTTTACTGTAAAAAAAATATTTATAAAAGTATAACATTGAACAGTTAATAATTAAAATAGAGAGTAATACGTTTTTTATTCAAAAAAAATTTTGGCAACAAAATTGCAATGGTAATTTCACAAAAACATTATTTTAGTTATTGCCAATAAACTTGGTCAAAAAAACTATTTTTGATACCTATAAAATTCCAAAACATGAATCGAACAAAATCCCTTCTCTTAGTTCTTTCTAGCTTACTTCTCCTTTTTACCAAAGGAAATGCGCAAGAACAATTTAGTGCACACCCAAAGAATGAATTTAGAGCCGTTTGGATTGCGACTGTTGCTAATATTGATTGGCCAACCACCAATACCGATGCTGTCGAAAAACAACAAAAAGATTTTATAGCTATTTTAGATACCTACAAAAAATTAAATTACAACGCAGTTATTGTTCAAATTCGAAGTGCCGGCGATGCCATGTACCCTACTAATTTAGCACCTTGGTCTAAGTACTTGACTGGAAAACAAGGACTAGCTCCGTTTCCTTTTTACGATCCGTTGGATTGGATGATTACGGAGGCACACGATCGCGGTTTTGAATTTCATGCTTGGTTAAATCCCTACAGAGCAACCATGGATATGAATACAGCACCACTGAGCCCAAGTCATGATGTGAACTTACATCCGGACTGGATGATCAAATACGGAGGTAAATACTATTACAATCCGGCCTTACCCGAAGTGCAAAGTCATTTAATGAACATCGTGGATGAAGTGGTGACTAAATATGATATTGATGCGATTCACTTTGACGATTATTTTTATCCGTACCGCATTACAGGAGAGAATTTTAACGATACCGAATCCTATAAAAAATATGGTAAAGGATTAAAATTAGAGGATTGGCGTAGAGACAATGTGAATACCTATGTTAGAAACACCTACAATTCAATCAAAAAAATAAAGCCTTGGGTTCAATTCGGAATCAGTCCGTTTGGGGTTTGGAGAAACAAATCAGTAGATCCGCGAGGTTCTGACACGCAGGCGGGACAAACGAACTATGATGATTTGTTCGCTGATCCAATGGCTTGGATGGAAGATAATTATATCGATTACATTTTGCCACAATTGTATTGGAGTATTGACCACCGTACTGCTTCTTATGCCAAATTAATCAAGTGGTGGTCTGAAAATTCTAAGAACACAGCCGTATATATCGGAAATGGAACGTACAAAATCAATGCTGATTCTGATAAAAAATGGTTTAATCCCAAAGAGATTCCTAATCAAATTGATTTGACTAGAAGTTATGCAAATATCAATGGAAATGCGTTTTTTAGTGCTAAATGGTTTGTCAACAAAAACAAAGCTGTAACAGATTTACTTTTGCAACAGCAATATAAATATCCTGCATTGCCTTATGTAGTTCCTAATTCTAGAAAATTAATGGCCGAAATCCCAACGGTATGTGACATCAAAACCGCTGTTGATACGGCCTTGGTAACCCTAACTTTCCCAACCAAAGACAAGGTGCGTTATGTCATGGTTTATGGTGTAAAAAACAACAGTAAAGTAGACATTAACAATCCTAGTTTTATACTTAACAAAATCGCTTTCAAAGAAAAAAGAGACACTATAAGTATTGCGCTACCCAAACTATATTTAGAGAAAAACAACAGTTGTGCCCTTACTTTTATCGATTATTATGGTAATGAAAGTCAGCCTACATTTGTAAGTAATCAACCCGAAATCAAAACCAACCAAAGCGCCATAAAAAATGAAAACAGACAATAGACCCTGGTACTGGATACCTATTTTAAGCTTTGCTTCTGGCTTACCTTATGCTATTATAATTTCAGTTTCGGTAATCATGTATAAAAATCTGGGTATCAATAATGAAGATATCGGTATTTACACAAGTTTACTGTACCTTCCTTGGGTGATAAAACCACTTTGGAGTCCATTTATTGACTTGTATTCTACAAAACGAAAATGGTTTTTAGCGATGCAATTTCTAATCGCAATTTCCTTTTTAATTGTAGGACTAACCATCCCACTGAATCATTTTTTCGTTGTTAGTTTGGCTATTTTTTGGGTTGCAGCATTTGCGTCAGCCTCAAATGATGTAGCAAGCGATGGCTTTTATTTAATAGCTTTAGAGAAAGAACAACAATCCTTTTTCTTGGGAATCCGTAGTACGTTTTACCGCCTATCGATGCTTACAGGAAACGGTTTAATTGTCATCATTGGTGGCTACCTTGAACAGCAATATGGCGACAAACAAAAGGCTTGGTCATACACCATGATAATTGTAGGTTTATTTATGGCGGCTATTACTATTTATAATTACTTCACAGCGCCTCGCAGCGAAACAACTAATGTAAAAGAGCTAGATACCGAAGGATCAAAAAAGAGTTTTACTGCAGTTTTTGCTAGTTTTTTCCAAAAAAAGCAAATTGGTCTAGCCTTGGCGTTTATCCTTCTTTTTAGGCTTGGAGAATCGCAATTATTAAAAATGCTAACTCCTTTTTTAATTGATGACATAGCAGTGGGCGGGATGGGTCTAACTACCCAAGACGTGGGGATTATTTATGGAACATTTGGAGTTATCGCTTTAACAGTAGGTGGGATTTTTGGTGGAATCGCTATCTCTCGCGATGGTTTAGGCAAGTGGATGTTACCTATGTTTTTAGCCATGCACTTACCTATTATCGGATTTGTTTTGCTATCTCACTTTCATCCATCTTCTGTTTATTACATCTATGCAACGGTCATTGCAGAGCAGTTTGGTTATGGTTTTGGATTTGCTGCCTTTATGATGTACCTCATTTATATTGCCGAAGGCGAGTCAAAAACATCCCATTACGCTTTAGCCACTGGATTTATGGCATTAGGAATGATGCTACCCGGAATGATAAGCGGTTATATTCAGGAATACCTTGGTTACGGTAACTTTTTTATCTGGGTATTTTTGGCGACCATTCCAGGATTACTACTCTCTCGATTTTTGATTTTCCCAAAGGATTTTGGTAAAAAATCAGCAGCCATCAAAAAATAAATTTATTTCAACTTGTTTGCATAAGTATGACATTAGAACAAAAAATTGGGCAATTCTTTTTTCCTGCAGTTTTCATCAATGATTCAGAAGAAAACATTCAAGCAATGGAATCCCTAATCAAAACGTATAATATTGGTGGTTTAACCTTTTTTCATAGTCGCGCTAGTGCCGCAACCAATTATGAAGGTCAAAAGAAAATCACTTTTAATTCTGATAGCTTCTCCCGTTTAAAGGAACTTGTTGAGCGATATCAAAAGTGTGCTTCCACACCTTTATTAATGAGTATCGATGCCGAATGGGGTTTAGCCATGCGCGTAGAAAATACACCACAGTATCCCTACGCCATTACACTTGGTGCACTACCACAAAACAAGAAAAACCTAGTTTATCAGGTAGGAAAACAAATAGGAACTGATTTAAGAGCAGCAGGGATAAACTACAATTTAGCTCCCCTTGCCGACATTAATAATAATCCGAATAATCCCGTCATTGGGTATCGTTCGTTTGGAGAAAACAAACAAAATGTAACTGATTGCGCTCTCGAATATTTACGGGGATTGACGGATGCAGGCGTAATTGGCTGCTTGAAGCATTTTCCTGGTCATGGAAACACCAATGTTGACTCGCATTTGGGATTACCCATTTTAGAAGAAAACGCAGCACAATTGCTAGAGAACGAACTGTATCCCTTTATCAAAGCAATCGAAAACAACGTAGATTCCATTATGATAGGCCATCTCGCTGTGCCTAAAATGCATGCTGGAGCCAATACCTCTGCTACACTCTCCAAGGTCGTAATTGAAGATCTTTTGCGAAAGCAATTAAAATTTAAAGGTTTGGTTATCTCTGACGCCTTGAACATGCACAGCGTTTCTAAACTATATTCCATCAAGGGACAACTCGAATGGACCGCTTTTGATGCAGGCAACGATATTTTGTGTTTTGCCGAAAACGTACCCGAAGGCATTGCTGCAATCTTAAAAAATGCGCGACCAGAACGCATTGAAGAAAGCTACAACCGAATAATAAAATGTAAAACTAAAGCGGGTTTGTTTGACACCACTCCAGAAAGTGATACCGCTTTAGATTTTAAAGCTGCAGATGATTTAAACTTGGAAATTGCGCAACATTGCATCACGAAAGTTAAAGGAGAAGCACTCGATCAAACGATTTTGGATGCATCCAAAAAAAGAACTTTAGCGACGATCAGCATCTATAAAGACAGCAATAATGCTTTTATAGAGACCTTAGATAAAAGCATTGCTTTGTCTAATTACAGTATTGCAAACGGAAAAGGATTAGACCAAAAGGCTTTGATAAAAGAATTGGCTTCCTATGACACCCTTATCATCGCACTTTTTGTCCCTAAAGCAAAACCCCTAAATAATTTTGATATTGAATCTGAAGTAATTCACTTTTTAGAGGAGCTGCTACCTTTAAAAAAATGTATTTTTCATCTCTTTGGCAATCCCTACGCTTTATCAGTTATAAAAAACTTGGTTAGCAGTCATGGCATCATTCAAGCCTATCAAGATTTCGAATCTTTTCAAATCACAGCAGCAAATAAGCTTTTAGAGGATGAAAACTATACCGGATCCCTGCCGGTTAGCATAAATTTTTACAAATAAAAAGCGATTAAAAAAGAGACTTGCACTTTAAAATAGTGTTTCACATATAGTTACTAAACCTACTAGTAGATTATAGTAAAAACCTATTAACCAATAGGTAGATTAAATGATTTATGCTTTACCAAAGGTGTTGTTTTAGACTACTTTTGCAAAAAATTAAATTAATAAAAATCATTACAATTATGTCATTAGTAGGAAAGAAATTCCCAAGTATTGCAGTAGACGCCATTTCTGAAATGGGAGACAACTTAAAAATCAATATTTTTGAAGAAGCAGTAAACAATAACAAAAAAGTACTTTTATTTTGGTATCCAAAAGATTTCACTTTTGTTTGCCCTACTGAATTACACGCTTTTCAAGCTGCTTTACCTGAATTTAACAAAAGAAATACAATTGTAATTGGTGCTTCTTGCGATACAAATGAAGTACACTTTGCTTGGTTGAACACACCAAAAAACAATGGAGGAATTGAAGGAGTTACCTACCCAATTCTTGCTGATACTAACAGAAACTTATCTAACATTCTAGGGATTTTAGACATTGACTCAACTGAGTACAGTGAAGAAACGGATTCAGTAATAATTGAAGGTTCTAACGTGACTTTTAGAGCAACATACTTAATCGATGAAACTGGAAAAATTTTCCACGAAAGTGTAAACGATATGCCATTAGGTCGTAACGTAAACGAGTACTTGCGTATGGTAGATGCTTACACCCACATCCAAGAAAAAGGAGAAGTTTGTCCTGCAAACTGGGAAGCTGGTAAAGAAGCAATGAGCGCTGACAGAAATAGTACTGCAGAATACTTAAGCTTAAACTAATAAATTTAGAGTTACAAAGTCTCAAAGTTGCAAAGCACCTGAGTAGCAGAGTTCAAAAGATTTCAAAACTTTGAGACTTTGCAACTTTTAGACCTTTAGACTCCATAAATAAACTTTTGCAACTAAATAAAAACATATGTTAATCGATTTAACCGAAGATACACTAGCAAACTTAATCAGTGAAAACAATAAGGTTGTAGTACAATATTCTGCTTCATGGTGTGGAAATTGCCGTATCATGAAACCGAAATTTAAAAAGTTAGCAACTGAAAATGAAGCTATCACTTTTGTACTTGTAGATGCTGAAAATTCTCCAGAATCAAGAAAACTAGCTAATGTAAGTAACTTACCTACTTTTGCAACTTTTGTAGATGGAAAATTAGTAAATGAGACGCAAACCAATAAACAAGAAGTTCTAATTGAATTAGTGAACGAAATTGTCTAAACCTTTTGTCTAAAGGTATTACTGCAATTCATTTGATACCATTCTTACCATTGAACAGTTATTCAAAAATGAAAAAAAAGTAACCTTTTACAAGTGTACAACTTAAATAAAATAAGAAAATGAAATTACCCGTTATTAAGCACCTAACACAATTCATCGAAGAGAATGATCAAGACTACATCATTGAAACGATTGATGTATTAGAATCTATGACTGAAATAGCTACTTTAAAGGATGAAGAACTAGATGTTATAGGCGAACTGATCTCTAACATGTATGGTGCTTTAGAAGTGCACAAATTAGTTAAAAACGGGACAGATAAGAAAGAAGCACTAAATACTTTTATGAAAAGAGTTTTAGGTTCTATCGATCAATAAGAATTTCCAATTCTACATACTACTTTAAAAACGTTCTTAGCAATAAGAGCGTTTTTTTTGTTTCCTATAGAATAAACTATTCTAATTGTTTTTGGTATTCCAGTGCCATGTAGGTACTAGACTTTTTTGGATCAGGAACAAAACCTGGGGAGGGATTTAATAAAAATATAGATATTTGCAGAGTAAAACAATAACAAATGGATTCTGTCGAACTTTTAAAATTTGTTCTTCCCGATTTTCTAGTAGATAACTTTGAAATAGTTTCTGCTCTCAATTCTGAGGAAAACCTACATCTCTATTTTGAAGAAAAATCAAAACCTCCCAAAGAGTTTGATTCTTTAGAATTAGTATCCAAAGGGTTTTTGGATGAAATTACAATTCAAGATTTTCCGCTAAGGGGTAAATTTGTTTTCTTACACATTAAACGACGTCGTTGGACAAATAAAACCAATGGCGAGATTGTTAAAAGAGATTGGCAGTTAGTTGCCAAGGGAACACGTATGACGCAAGAGTTTGCGGCTTTTTTAAAAGAAATTAATAGATAATACCGCTATTAACTGTAACACCATTGGAGGGTTCTTTGGCGTTGACGGTAAAAAACTCCAAAGGCAGTATAAAAATCACTTAAGTTCTTTTAAAACTTGGGAACCTAGAAAACATGCTCATAACTGGATTATTTACCCTGAAAATATTGGTACTCATCTCGCCATTGACGAAGTTGCCTTATCCCACGGAGAACTTTATACTATTGTCACCAATAAAGAAGCCAAAGGCAAAAAAGGATCATTAGTGGCTATTGTTGCTGGCACTAAAACAGAACAGGTTATCGAACAAGTCAGTAAAATCGACTTAAAAAAAAGACAAGAAGTTGTAGAAATCACTCTTGATATGGCAAATTCCATGAAGTTGATAGCTAAGAAATGTTTTCCAAAAGCCATACAAGTAACGGATCGCTTTCATGTACAGAAATTAGCATTAGAGGCTTTACAAGAAATCAGAATCAAGTACCGTTGGGAAGCAATGGATAGAGAGAATCAGGCAATACTAAATGCTAAATCCCAAAACAAAACACACACTCCACAACTCTTAAACAATGGTGATACCGTAAAACAGTTATTAGCCAGAAGTCGCTATTTACTATATAAATCAAAAGAAAAGTGGACGCACAACCAAGTAGAAAGAGCACAGCTTCTTTTTGAAATCTATCCTGATTTAAAAACAGCATATATTTTGTCTCAGCAACTAAGAGCCATATACAACAGTAACAACGATAAAAATGTTGCTATGCTAAAATTAGCGCATTGGTATAGAAAAGTAGAAGAATCGGGATTTAAAAACTTCAATATTGTACTTAATACGATAACAATTAACTATCAATCAATTTTAAATTACTTTGACAATCGTAGTACAAATGCTTCAGCAGAATCCTTCAATGCAAAAATAAAGGCATTTAGATCGCAATTTAGAGGCGTAAGAAAAATTGATTTTTTCCTATTTAGATTGTCTAATCTTTTTGCTTAATCCCCAACTTTTGAACTTGATCCAATTGATTTTTTCCTATTTAGATTGTCTAATCTTTTTGCTTAATCCCCAACTTTTGAACTTGATCCCTTTTGAACTTGATCCACTTTTTGTACATCGTTACTTCAGGACGGGACATATGATAAGCAAAAAACCCGAAACTTTCGTTTCGGGTTTTGTTTTGCGGAGAAAGAGGGATTCGAACCCCCGGACCTGTTACAGTCAACAGTTTTCAAGACTGCCGCATTCGACCGCTCTGCCATTTCTCCAGTGAGCGACAATCATTTGCTGATTGCGAGTGCAAATATAAGCACCTTTTTCGATTTACAAAAACAATTTAGATAAAAATTTTAGTAGTTTTTTAAACTAATTTTTAATCCTTTCATTTCCATAGATTTACTTTAAACTTATTTTTAAAATTAAATCTGGCAAAGGTATTAATAGCTGACGTATTCAGTAATTTCAAGGCCATACCCTATCATTCCAACTCTCTTTCCTTGGGTTGTATTCGAAACTAACCGAATTTTAGAAATATCAATATCATGCAATATTTGAGCTCCAATTCCGTAATCCTTGCTATCTATTATAATTTTAGGCGCCTTCATTTGACCTTCGGCCTGTAATTGCTTTAACTCCGATAGTCTATTCAATAAATTAACCGATTGCATGTCTTGATTAATAAAAATAACAGCTCCTTTACCATTCTCATTTATAATTTTGAACATATCATCTAACTGCTGATCTGCATTATTAGTTAATGTACCTAATAAATCATTATTTACTTGAGATGAATTAATTCTAGTTAAGATAGCTTCACCAGTATTCCAAGTACCCTTTGTTAGGGCAATATGAATTTGATTATTGGTGGTTTGCTCATAAGCTCGTAGGCGAAAAGTCCCAAAACGAGTTTCGATATCAAAATCGTCCTTTTTAATTATTAGACTGTCGTGCTGCATTCTGTAAGCAACAAGCGCCTCGATAGACACTAATTTTAAGTCAAATTTCTTAGCTACTTTCACCAATTCGGGTAATCGTGCCATAGAACCATCTTCGTTCATTATTTCAACAATGACCCCAGCAGACTTAAATCCTGCTAATCTTGCAAAATCAATAGCAGCCTCTGTATGACCTGTTCTACGCAAAACACCACCTTGCTTAGCAATCAACGGAAAAATATGCCCAGGGCGGGCTAAATCATGTGGTTTAGTTGCTGCATCTACTAGCGAAAGAACTGTAGCAGCACGGTCAGCTGCAGAGATACCTGTTGTAACTCCTTTCCCTTTTAAGTCTACGGAAACCGTAAAGGCAGTCTCCATCGGGTCTGTATTATTGCTAACCATAACATGTAAACCTAATTCTTTACAACGCGATTCAGTTAAAGGTGCACATATTAAACCACGACCGTGTGTTGCCATAAAATTGATCATTTCAGGAGTCACTTTCTCAGCAGCGGCTAGAAAATCTCCCTCGTTTTCACGATCTTCATCATCAACTACAATAATTATCTTTCCTTGACGGATATCTTCTATAGCTTCCTCAATAGTATTGAGTATTATTTTATCTTTAGACATTTTGTTATCTTTTTTTAAAGCGTACTAATTTTTTAAATAGTTTTTGAATCGGAGTTAAAATAACATCCATATTAATCAATCCAATATCATTTGTGGCTCTGTAGGTTAAAAGCAATGCAAGAGGCGTTAAAACTATCGACGATAGCCAAGAACCTAAAAAGGGTGATAATCCATTTTCCTGTGAAATTCTTTTTCCAAAAGTGTTAATAAAATGGAAAGAAATGAAAATTAACACAGCGAAAATAATTGGAAGACCAAGTCCACCCTTTCTAATAATTGCACCCAAAGGAGCTCCAATAAAAAACATCATAATACAAGCATAGGCTATTACAAATTTATCATAAAAAGCCAAGATATGATTGTTGATGTTTTTTTGTTTATTTTCTAAATTAACTTTAGTCGCATCCACTGAATAACTTGTACTCAGCATATTGCTGTGTGTTATCGTTAAAATCGCCAATTGTTCTTCTTTGGTATATAAAGATAAAATGTCCTTAGGCTGCTTATCTTTAAATTTCCCTTTTTTCAACGGCACAATGGTAGCAATACCGGTTCGAATATTGTTGTTTTCTGAAAAAGAAAGTACTTCCGTTTTCATATTTTTTTGCAAAGAGTCCAGCGTATAATTCAACTCTGTAATGGTAAGCATCGTATTAGAACTATTGCTGTTATTTTCGTCAACATCTACTTTATTAAGCTGTGACAGATCAATATTTAAGGTGTATTTTTTAAAAGAGCTTCGAGCAAAAGGCATTTTAACTCTATCTTCATATTTTTGCGGAACTACATCCTCATAGTAATTACCATCATTAAGGACAAGCTGCAAATTGTTCGAACTTTCATTACTAATCAGTTCCCCATTTTTTGCTTTTATAACTGTTTTACTTCCGTCTCCAATATTTGATTTTTTGTGAATAGTAACTCCAGTCAAATAACTCCCTTTGTCGCCTGATTTTTTATTTACTTTGATGTTGTAAACACCTACATCACTAAACTGACCTTCTGAAATTGCCAATGCAGGTTGAACTTGCGCTATATTTCGTCTGAAATTAATAAATTTATATTCCGCGTACGGAATCACGTTATTAGCAAAAAAAAACGCAACAATACTAAGCAGTAGAATAAAAACAGTTAGGCTGCGCATGGCTCTTTGAAGAGAAATACCCGACGATTTAATTGCTGCAAATTCATAATTTTCAGCAAGGTTACCAAAAGTCATTATAGACGCTAGTAAAATAGATAATGGAAGTACCAAAGGTATAATCCTAGGCATTGAAAAAAGCAAAAACTTTATAATCATGAAAAGATCAAGATCCTTTCCTGCCAGCTCAGCTATGAATAACCAAATAGTTTGAAGAATGAATATAAAAAACAAGATTACAAATACCGTAGCAAATGTAATCAAGAATGTTTTTAATAAGTATTTGTCTAGAATTTTCACTGATGAAATTAATCTAATTTATTGATGTAGTAATTGGAGTATTTACTTTCCACAAAAGTAAATTGATTTTTTGACAAAGGTTGATTGGTTTTGAAAGAATTAACGGTTAAAGTAGTTTTAGTACCATTTTTACCCATTTCAATCAAATTGTAAATGTGTTTGGTTTGAACATCGATTCCTAATAAGATTAGTTTTCTCTGATCTTTAGCACTATTTGGTACTAATTTAATATATTGGATTTTTCTTCCTCTCACATCTTGCACCTTATCCATATAGTACTTATAACCACTATTAAAAAAAGTCAACATCTTAGAAGGCGTAATCGCATTATCGTCATTCTCATTCACACTTGAAACGGTTACTTCTTCATCCTCTGGCACAATAGTATAAGACTTTCTACCATCAAAGATCTTAGTCACTCCCATGAAGTTCAAGACGTATTGATTGCCTTTTAAAATAACATTTCCCTTACTATCTTGGTTGATATTTTCCTTCGCGTTATTAAGCGTATATTTAAAGTCAATTACAATATTGTTGTAGCTTCTTACCTTGGTAGTCACTTGATCTAATAGCGATTTAGCTTGTTTATCTTGTGCTTGAATGGAGAAACTAAAAATAAAAATTAATGTAATTTGGATAACTTTTTTCATGATTTTAATTATTTTGTTCATTATTGAAAAATTGATCAAGAGCACTTAAATCTAAGATATTCACAGATCGCGCTTTACTTCCTTCAAAAGGACCTACAATTCCTGCCGCTTCTAATTGATCAATTAATCGACCCGCTCTATTGTACCCTAATTTAAGTTTTCTTTGAAGTAAAGATGCTGAACCTTGCTGAGCATTTACAATAATCTCGGCTGCTTCTCTAAACAAAGTATCTCTTTCTGAAATATCTATATCAAGATTGATGCCACTATCCTCGCCAACAAATTCAGGTAACAAATAAGCAGTCGCATACGCTTTTTGCGATCCAATAAAATCAGTGATTCGCTCTACTTCAGGTGTATCAATAAAGGCACATTGTACCCTCACGACATCGTTACCATTAGTATACAATAAATCTCCTCTACCTATCAGCTGATCAGCACCTTGAGTATCTAAAATAGTTCTTGAGTCAATTTTAGAAGTTACCCTAAAGGCAATTCGAGCCGGAAAGTTGGCCTTAATCAAACCTGTAATAACATTTACAGACGGTCTTTGCGTAGCAATAATAAGATGTATTCCTATCGCACGAGCCAATTGCGCTAAACGGGCGATTGGAACTTCAACTTCCTTTCCGGCGGTCATTATCAAATCTGCGAACTCATCAACAACTAAAATTATGTAAGGTAAAAAACGATGTCCGTTTTCAGGATTAAGCTTTCTTGACTTAAACTTATCATTGTACTCCTTAATATTACGAACCATCGCATCCTTCAGTAAAGAATATCGATTGTCCATTTCTACACAAAGCGAATTTAAGGTATTTACAACTTTGGCATTATCAGTGATGATCGCATCCTCTACATCGGGTAATTTAGCTAGGTAATGTCTTTCTATTTTATTAAACAAAGTCAACTCAACCTTCTTTGGATCTACCAAAACAAATTTTACTTCGGCAGGATGTTTTTTATAGAGTAACGAAGTCAAAACAGCATTCAGTCCAACCGATTTACCTTGACCCGTTGCTCCTGCCATCAATAAGTGAGGCATTTTAGCTAGATCAACGACAAAGGTCTCATTAGAAATGGTTTTTCCTAAAGCGATGGGTAACTCCATTTCGGCCTCCTGAAACTTTACAGACCCAATAACACTTTTCATCGAAACCATAGTAGGATTCTTGTTGGGAACTTCAATTCCAATTGTACCTTTTCCAGGAATAGGCGCAATAATCCTAATACCTAAAGCTGAAAGTGACAGTGCAATATCATCCTCCAAACTTTTAATTTTAGAAATACGAATTCCAGCTTCTGGAACAATTTCATACAGCGTTACAGATGGTCCAACAGTTGCTTTAATTTGGGCAATCTCTATTTTGTAGTTACGAAGTGTATCTACAATTCTATTCTTATTCTCTTCTAGTTCTTCTTGATTGATAGTAATTCCTCCTGTAGAATATTCCTTTAAAAGATCAATTGTAGGGTATTTGTAATTAGACAAATCAAGCGTAGGATCAAACAAACCAAAGTCGGAAACTAGTTTTGAAGCTAAATTTTCTTCAATAAAAACTTCTTCGGGTGCTGTTTCAACAACGAAAGAGTCTGTACTAGCAACTTCTACCTTAACTTTAGGAGCTTCTGGAACTGTTTTGAGGACAGGGTCCAAATTTATTTCTGACGAATTACTTATTGTCGGTTTTAACGCTTCTTTATTAAGTTCGAATTTAGAACTGCTATCATGCTTGTGAAGATCATCTTTCTCCTCTGATCCGTCATTTGCTACAGCAAACTCTTCCAAATTATAATTAACATTTTCTGAAGTAGCAATATCGGAGTTTTTCAAATCGGCTTTCAACTCTTTTTTAGTACTTTCAAAAAACTGTTGAATTTTCTCTGGAGAAATCTTGATTTTAAAAACCAAATAAATAATAATCCCAAACAACAACACCAAAAGCGTCCCTGTTTTACCCAAATAGTCTTGTAAAAACAAGTTCAACTCATATCCTACAACCCCACCCAATTCAGGTAAAGAACTAGCGAAAAATCCAAATAAAATCGAAACAACCACTAAAGCAAAAAGATCCCAAAACCAAATTCCCTTTAATTTTTTTGGAGCAATTCCAACCATTAAATAAATACCACTTAAAAAGAATAAGCGAACAAATAAAAAAGATGCTAAACCAAAACCTTGGTAAACTACAAGATGAGAAACGTAAGCCCCCATCTTTCCCAACCAATTCTCAACCGCTTCATTGCGATCACCAAATTCATAAACAGAATTTTGATCTAGTTGACCATGGATATAAAAAGAAACAAAAGAAACCAATAGCGCTACAGAAAATAAAACAAGTAAGGCACCACAAACCAACTTATGCTGTTTTGTAAATTCCCATGATTTTATAGTCTTTGATGTAACACCGTTACCCTTCTTTATAGGTTCCTTCTTTACTGATTTTGCCATTATTTATTTCTGGATCTTCTAAATGCCTCTGATATAGGGCACGTATATAATTAAACCAATTACAATTGCGGTCATTGCTGCAAAAAATACTGCACCAGCTGCTATATCTTTAATAAACCCAATTCGTTCGTGATAATCTGGGTGAATAAAATCTGCGATTTTTTCAATAGCTGTATTTAACCCCTCAACGCTCATTACCAAACCTATTGCTAAAATTTGAAACAGCCACTGAGTAGGAGTAATATTAAAATAAAAACCTGCAATCGAAACCAAAACTCCAAGCGAAAATTGAACCATGACACTATGCTCAGTAGTAATTAATTTCAAAGCTCCCTTATAAGCATAGCTTACACTTTTCAATCTTCCTTTAAAAAAAGAATTATCTTTTTGAAATTCCATTAAAGACAAATTAAAGTACTGCTAATGCAGCTTCATAATTAGGTTCATCAGCAATTTCACCAACCTGCTCAGTATACAATACGGTACCATCAGCATCGGTTACGATAAGAGCTCTTGAATGCAAACCCGCCAACGGACCATCTACAATTTCTAAACCATTTTTCTTTCCAAAACTACCGTTATTGAAATCAGATAAATTAACTACGTTCTCAATCCCTTCAGCACCACAAAATCGTTTTTGAGCGAATGGTAAATCCCTAGATACGCATAAAACTAAAGTATTCCCTAAATTAGCCGCCTTTTCATTAAATTTTCTAACTGATGCCGCACAAGTACCAGTATCAATACTAGGAAAAATATTAAAAACAAGCTTTTTGCCTTCAAAAGAGTGCAACGTCGCTACTGAAAGATCAGCTTGAATTAATTCAAAATCAGCCAAACGTGTACCAACCTCTGGTAAAACTCCTACTGTATGTATTGGATTTCCTCCTAATGTAATTGCTGCCATAATGTGTTTTTTTAATGAGGTTCAAAAGTATGAAATTTATTTAAGAATTAAGTTTGAGTTGGAACAAAATAGTCCGTCAATACATAAAAAGCCTACTAAAAATAACGATCGAAATAGTTAAAAAATGATATAATGCCTACTAATAAAATAATTGCCAATGTCCAGCTAAAAGTAAAAATCAGCAAAAAAGTAAAATCATGACAACACAAAGACTCTCGTATTAACTGCCAGACCTTCCTTGTATATAACGTTAATAGTAAAAAACATACCGAGCTAACTATTATTAGAAACACTTATTAACTAGCATTTTATAACAGGATTTACAGTAATACAATCATAATTAACAAGTTAGAACTATTGCCAAAATAATAACTACATCACTATTTTACATAAATTTGATATATTCCAAATTCATGGGCCTGCCGCTACTTCCACTACGTTCCAGTACCGTCGGGCTATTCGTTACAATCTTTTTTGCGGATAAAAAAGCCTCAAAAAAGGATTTTCACTGGATCAGGAACAAAACCTGGGGAGGGATTTAATAAAAATATAGATATTTGCAGAGTAAAACAATAACAAATGGATTCTGTCGAACTTTTAAAATTTGTTCTTCCCGATTTTCTAGTAGATAACTTTGAAATAGTTTCTGCTCTCAATTCTGAGGAAAACCTACATCTCTATTTTGAAGAAAAATCAAAACCTCCCAAAGAGTTTGATTCTTTAGAATTAGTATCCAAAGGGTTTTTGGATGAAATTACAATTCAAGATTTTCCGCTAAGGGGTAAATTTGTTTTCTTACACATTAAACGACGTCGTTGGACAAATAAAACCAATGGCGAGATTGTTAAAAGAGATTGGCAGTTAGTTGCCAAGGGAACACGTATGACGCAAGAGTTTGCGGCTTTTTTAAAAGAAATTAATAGATAATACCGCTATTAACTGTAACACCATTGGAGGGTTCTTTGGCGTTGACGGTAAAAAACTCCAAAGGCAGTATAAAAATCACTTAAGTTCTTTTAAAACTTGGGAACCTAGAAAACATGCTCATAACTGGATTATTTACCCTGAAAATATTGGTACTCATCTCGCCATTGACGAAGTTGCCTTATCCCACGGAGAACTTTATACTATTGTCACCAATAAAGAAGCCAAAGGCAAAAAAGGATCATTAGTGGCTATTGTTGCTGGCACTAAAACAGAACAGGTTATCGAACAAGTCAGTAAAATCGACTTAAAAAAAAGACAAGAAGTTGTAGAAATCACTCTTGATATGGCAAATTCCATGAAGTTGATAGCTAAGAAATGTTTTCCAAAAGCCATACAAGTAACGGATCGCTTTCATGTACAGAAATTAGCATTAGAGGCTTTACAAGAAATCAGAATCAAGTACCGTTGGGAAGCAATGGATAGAGAGAATCAGGCAATACTAAATGCTAAATCCCAAAACAAAACACACACTCCACAACTCTTAAACAATGGTGATACCGTAAAACAGTTATTAGCCAGAAGTCGCTATTTACTATATAAATCAAAAGAAAAGTGGACGCACAACCAAGTAGAAAGAGCACAGCTTCTTTTTGAAATCTATCCTGATTTAAAAACAGCATATATTTTGTCTCAGCAACTAAGAGCCATATACAACAGTAACAACGATAAAAATGTTGCTATGCTAAAATTAGCGCATTGGTATAGAAAAGTAGAAGAATCGGGATTTAAAAACTTCAATATTGTACTTAATACGATAACAATTAACTATCAATCAATTTTAAATTACTTTGACAATCGTAGTACAAATGCTTCAGCAGAATCCTTCAATGCAAAAATAAAGGCATTTAGATCGCAATTTAGAGGCGTAAGAAAAATTGATTTTTTCCTATTTAGATTGTCTAATCTTTTTGCTTAATCCCCAACTTTTGAACTTGATCCTTTTCACTACTATCCCTCAGCCAAAAAATGAGTTTTCACAAGAAAAATTGTTTGAAAACAAAAAACCCTGATTCTTTAGAATCAGGGTTTTTAAAAAGAAAGGCGACGACATACTCTCCCACATAACTGCAGTACCATCTGCGCAGGCGGGCTTAACTACTCTGTTCGGGATGGGAAGAGGTGAGCCCCGCCGCAATAACCACCTTAAGATTATTGTTTAAGGAGTTTAAGGTTTTTATAGTTTCAAGTTATACAACTTGTAACATTAAACTTCAAACTTTAAACGCAGCTTTGCTGCAATATCTTAACATACTGAGATAAAGAAAAAAGTATTAATCTTGACTTGCCCTGAGCGAAGTCGAAGGGAGAAAGTTTCTTCTCAGCCCTTTGTTCCCTCTTTGGGGGTTAGGGGGCTGAGAGGAGGTGTACATAAGCTTACGGATTATTAGTACTACTCGACTATGACATTACTGCCTTTACATCTATAGCCTATCAACGTGGTCATCTCCCACGATCCTTAAAAGAAATCTCATCTTATGGTGGGTTTCGCGCTTATATGCTTTCAGCGCTTATCCCTTCCCAACGTAGCTACTCTGCGGTGCCACTGGCGTGACAACAGATACACTAGAGGTTAGTCCAATTCGGTCCTCTCGTACTAGAATCAGATCCATTCAAATTTCTTGCGCCCACAGTAGATAGAGACCGAACTGTCTCACGACGTTCTGAACCCAGCTCGCGTGCCACTTTAATGGGCGAACAGCCCAACCCTTGGGACCTTCTCCAGCCCCAGGATGTGACGAGCCGACATCGAGGTGCCAAACCCCCCCGTCGATATGAGCTCTTGGGGGAGATCAGCCTGTTATCCCCGGCGTACCTTTTATCCTTTGAGCGATGGCCCTTCCATGCGGAACCACCGGATCACTATGCTCTACTTTCGTACCTGATCGACCTGTATGTCTCTCAGTCAAGCTCCCTTATGCCATTGCACTCTTCGCACGGTTACCAAGCGTACTGAGGGAACCTTTAGAAGCCTCCGTTACTCTTTTGGAGGCGACCACCCCAGTCAAACTACCCACCAAGCAATGTCCCCCGCAATCGCGGGGTTAGGCCTCAGATAAACAAAGGGTTGTATTTCAACAATGACTCCACAACGCCTAGCGACGCCACTTCACAGTCTCCAACCTATCCTACACATCATTTATCCAAGGTCAATACTAAGCTATAGTAAAGGTGCACAGGGTCTTTTCGTCCCACTGCGGGTAAACGGCATCTTCACCGTTACTACAATTTCACCGAGCTCATGGCTGAGACAGTGTCCAGATCGTTACACCATTCGTGCAGGTCGGAACTTACCCGACAAGGAATTTCGCTACCTTAGGACCGTTATAGTTACGGCCGCCGTTTACTGGGGCTTCAATTCAATGCTTCTCCGAAGATAACATCTCCTCTTAACCTTCCAGCACCGGGCAGGTGTCAGGCCCTATACTTCATCTTACGATTTTGCAGAGCCCTGTGTTTTTGATAAACAGTCGCCTGGACCTCTTCACTGCGGCCAGCATTGCTGCTGGCGACCCTTCTCCCGAAGTTACGGGTCTATTTTGCCTAATTCCTTAGCCATGAATCTCTCGAGCACCTTAGAATTCTCATCTCGACTACCTGTGTCGGTTTGCGGTACGGGTACTATTAACCTGAAGTTTAGAGGTTTTTCTTGGAAGCCCTTAGGTGCACTATCTCTTTGTCCGAAGACGCCGAGTACTATCGTATTTCCCCAAAGCCCGTGGATTTGCCTGCGGGCCTTATAGGTAGGTACTTCAACGAACTATTCCGTCAGTTCGCGGCACTTTCATCACTCCGTCACCCCATCACAGTTAACAGTAGTACGGGAATATTAACCCGTTGTCCATCGACTGTCCCTTTCGGGTTCGCCTTAGGTCCCGACTAACCCACAGCTGATTAGCATAGCTGTGGAAACCTTAGTCTTTCGGTGTGCGGGTTTCTCGCCCGCATTATCGTTACTTATGCCTACATTTTCTTTTCTATCCAGTCCAGCATGCTTTACAACACACCTTCTACCCTGATAGAATGCTCCCCTACCACTTACAATAAATTGTAAATCCATAGCTTCGGTAATATACTTATGCCCGATTATTATCCATGCTCGTCCGCTCGACTAGTGAGCTGTTACGCACTCTTTAAATGAATGGCTGCTTCCAAGCCAACATCCTAGCTGTCTATGCAGACAAACCGCGTTCTTTCAACTTAGTATATATTTGGGGACCTTAGCTGATGGTCTGGGTTCTTTCCCTCTCGGACTTGGACCTTAGCACCCAAGCCCTCACTGTTAGTGAACATTATATAGCATTCGGAGTTTGTCAGGAATTGGTAGGCGGTGAAGCCCCCGCATCCAATCAGTAGCTCTACCTCTATATAACTTTATAACTAACGCTGCACCTAAATGCATTTCGGGGAGTACGAGCTATTTCCGAGTTTGATTGGCCTTTCACCCCTACCCACAGGTCATCCGAAGACTTTTCAACGTCAACCGGTTCGGACCTCCACACTGTGTTACCAGCGCTTCATCCTGCCCATGGGTAGATCACACGGTTTCGCGTCTAACACTACTGACTAAAGCGCCCTATTCAGACTCGCTTTCGCTACGGATCCGTGGCTTAACCACTTATCCTTGCCAGCAACGTTAACTCGTAGGCTCATTATGCAAAAGGCACGCCGTCACCCCACGAAAGGGCTCCGACCGCTTGTAAGCGTATGGTTTCAGGATCTATTTCACTCCGTTATTCACGGTTCTTTTCACCTTTCCCTCACGGTACTGGTTCACTATCGGTCTCTCAGGAGTATTTAGCCTTAGCGGATGGTCCCGCCAAATTCAGACAGGATTTCTCGTGTCCCGCCCTACTCAGGATACCACTATCTATTATATTCATTACTTATACAGGGCTATCACCTTCTATGGCTCTACTTTCCAGTAGATTCTAATTCTTCATACATAAAATGTCGTGGTCCTACAACCCCAACATTGCCGTAACAACATTGGTTTGGGCTAATCCGCGTTCGCTCGCCACTACTTACGGAATCACTTTTGTTTTCTTCTCCTCCGCCTACTTAGATGTTTCAGTTCAGCGGGTTTGCCCACCCGTAGGTGTACTAGATCTTCAATCTAGTGGGTTGCCCCATTCAGGTATTTACGGATCATATTGTGTGTGCCAATCCCCGTAACTTTTCGCAGCTTATCACGCCTTTCATCGCCTCTGAGAGCCAAGGCATCCCCCATACGCCCTTATTTTGCTTATTGTACCAACATTCAGTTAAGAATGCCGTTCTTTCTACTTGCCTAATGATAAACAAGTAAAATGCTTTCTACTTTTTAATATTTTTCTTATCTCAATATGTCAATGAACTTTATTTAGTCTAAAATCGTAAAGTCAAATGTCTTAAAGTCTAGGACTTTGGACTATCGACTTTGGACTTTATGACCAAATTCGTGGAGAATAACGGAGTCGAACCGTTGACCTCCTGCGTGCAAGGCAGGCGCTCTAGCCAGCTGAGCTAATCCCCCATTTCATGAGTGACTAGTGAACAGTAATTAGTGACTAGCACTAATTTTTGTTGCTTTTCAACTCTAGAATTTCCTTATTTAAGGTAAATAGTTGTCTCGGACAGACTCGAACTGTCGACCCCTACATTATCAGTGTAGTACTCTAACCAGCTGAGCTACGAGACACTCTTATTCTTAAATTCTTTTATTCAATTTTTTTATAAATTAACAGCAAGAGTAATAAAATCTTAAAACTAAAAAACCTTTAGGTCTTTTCGTCTTTTTCCCTAACGTGTTGATAAATCAACTAACAATTAAGGCTCTAGAAAGGAGGTGTTCCAGCCGCACCTTCCGGTACGGCTACCTTGTTACGACTTAGCCCTAGTTACCAGTTTTACCCTAGGCAGCTCCTTGCGGTCACCGACTTCAGGCACCCCCAGCTTCCATGGCTTGACGGGCGGTGTGTACAAGGCCCGGGAACGTATTCACCGGATCATGGCTGATATCCGATTACTAGCGATTCCAGCTTCACGGAGTCGAGTTGCAGACTCCGATCCGAACTGAGAACGGTTTTGTAGATTCGCTCCTGGTTGCCCAGTGGCTGCTCTCTGTACCGTCCATTGTAGCACGTGTGTAGCCCAAGGCGTAAGGGCCGTGATGATTTGACGTCATCCCCACCTTCCTCACAGTTTACACTGGCAGTCTTGTTAGAGTTCCCGACTTGACTCGCTGGCAACTAACAACAGGGGTTGCGCTCGTTATAGGACTTAACCTGACACCTCACGGCACGAGCTGACGACAACCATGCAGCACCTTGTAAATTGTCTTGCGAAAAGTCTGTTTCCAAACCGGTCAATCTACATTTAAGCCTTGGTAAGGTTCCTCGCGTATCATCGAATTAAACCACATGCTCCACCGCTTGTGCGGGCCCCCGTCAATTCCTTTGAGTTTCAAACTTGCGTTCGTACTCCCCAGGTGGGATACTTATCACTTTCGCTTAGCCACTGAACTTGCGCCCAACAGCTAGTATCCATCGTTTACGGCGTGGACTACCAGGGTATCTAATCCTGTTCGCTACCCACGCTTTCGTCCATCAGCGTCAATATATTAGTAGTAACCTGCCTTCGCAATTGGTATTCCATGTAATCTCTAAGCATTTCACCGCTACACTACATATTCTAGTTACTTCCTAATAATTCAAGTCTAGCAGTATCAATGGCCGTTCCACCGTTGAGCGATGGGCTTTCACCACTGACTTACTAAACCGCCTACGGACCCTTTAAACCCAATGATTCCGGATAACGCTTGGATCCTCCGTATTACCGCGGCTGCTGGCACGGAGTTAGCCGATCCTTATTCTTACAGTACCGTCAAGACTCTACACGTAGAGTGGTTTCTTCCTGTATAAAAGCAGTTTACAATCCATAGGACCGTCATCCTGCACGCGGCATGGCTGGATCAGGCTTGCGCCCATTGTCCAATATTCCTCACTGCTGCCTCCCGTAGGAGTCTGGTCCGTGTCTCAGTACCAGTGTGGGGGATCTCCCTCTCAGGACCCCTACCCATCGTAGCCTTGGTAAGCCGTTACCTTACCAACTAGCTAATGGGACGCATGCTCATCTTTCACCGATAAATCTTTAATTATAAAGTGATGCCACTCTATAATACTATGAGGTATTAATCCAAATTTCTCTGGGCTATCCCTCTGTGAAAGGTAGATTGCATACGCGTTACGCACCCGTGCGCCGGTCTCTAGTTCCGAAGAACTATACCCCTCGACTTGCATGTGTTAAGCCTGCCGCTAGCGTTCATCCTGAGCCAGGATCAAACTCTTCATCGTATATTATTTGCTTATTACTAAGCTATTTATTTTTGACTGAAGATCTATCGGTTCATTTTTTAATCTCTCGATCTCATTACTCTTATTCTTTTGTTTCAAGATTTCTCTTAAAACGGCTGTCAATTCAATATGTCTACGAACGTGTGTATCTTTTTTTCCTCTCCTTGACTCACTGTGTGTGTCGCTGGAAGCGGGTGCAAAAGTAATAAACTCTTTTACTTCTCACAAGCTTTTTTGAAAATAATTTGAAAATAAATTTTCAACTCCCTTTTCGTTTGCTTGTCATTATGTAAAGAACTTTGTCGCTGTTGCGGGTGCAAAAGTAGTGAGTCTTTACCGTTAAACAATACTTTACAACACACTTTTTTTAATCTTTTTTTATCACTCGTTTTAAAACTCTGAAAAACAACATTGTTACTGTTTATTGAAATTTGGTGATTTTTACATTTGTAAGAAAAAAGTAAGTGAATTAGCGGGTTTGTTCTTGTGTTGCTAGTGTTTGGATGGTGTTCGAAAGCTAATTTTATATGTGAGTGACTTGTGCTTAGAACTATTGGCAGGGTGATTTAGCGGGTTTACTGTTTTTAATATGTAATTTAGGTAACTGAGCTACTATATATGTAGGTTGTGATTGTGTTTAGAATTATTGGAACGCGGATGACGCGGATATAGCGGATTTATTGTTTTTGAAGTGTTTTGAATATGATTGCGTACATATATGTATGTATGCTGTGATTGTGTTTGGATACATTAGCACGCAGATTTCGCAGATTCTAGCAGATTTTATGACCATAGAAGGTTTCGTATATAATTACTTTACATATATGTACAGGTATATGTATAACGCAATTGTGTTTGGAAACATTGGCACTCGACATTGGAGGTTTGACTATTGAGGCGTGTTGTTAGGTTTTAATGGTGCTTTTTTCCTCCTATATATAAGGTAGAAAAGAAAACAAGGTAGGGAGAATAAATCAGCGTTGTTTAAATGGTACATTGATGTTCTTGAAAACTACCGCTCGCCTAGCCCTGATAGCAGTGGAAATCCTTTTATGGGGATTATTATCCCCGTAAAAGATTGAAACAGATAGCTGGACACGAGCGAAGCGGACTGACGAAGTAAATAGCTCCTGAAGAAATATAATGGCTGTACCTTCTATTTACAGGAAGCAATTAATTTTTATTGCGCTTAATAAGGTAATTGTAAACCCATGTCAAAGTAAACGATGGGATAAAATCAGTAAAAGGAAACAACTCTTCTAGAAATGTGATCACTCCTCCTATTTTACCAATTGTCCCTTTATACATCGTTGTCATTAAATATCCTGCAATTGGCGCCCAAACGACATCCGAAAACTCCCCTATTGCCGGAATGGTGAAGGACAGCATACCGATACCGTCAAAAAGAATTCCTAAAATTAAGTTTCGCGTTTTATTGTTGGTCTCCGCAATTTTGGCTTCTTCGATCATACTTTTTAGTTTTTACCAATAATAAACAAATCTAATGCCAAAAACTACTATCGCAACAACTCAGGAAATACTTTATAAACCTTTTCGATCTTTGGTGTTATTACGTAGGAGCAATAGCCTTGCAATTTGTTTTGGTTGTAATAATTTTGATGGTAACCCTCGGCTTCATAAAATGTAGATACCGCTGATAATTTAGTCACTACAGGCTTATCAAATACGTTTTCTTGAGCCAATAGATCCATGTAGGCTTGCGCTATTTCTTTTTGAAGTTGACTGTGATAGAAAATCTCCGACCTATATTGCGTTCCCACATCGTTGCCTTGACGATTTAAGGTTGTAGGATCGTGCGTGGCAAAAAACAATTCTAAAAGTGTGCCGAAAGAAATAACTTTAGGGTCAAACGTTATTCTTATTGCTTCTGCATGACCGGTATCTCCTTTGCAAATTGCCGCATAGGTTGGATTTTCAACTTCACCTCCTATATAACCTGACACCACGCTATGTACTCCTTTTAACTCTAAAAAAACAGCTTCGGTGCACCAAAAACATCCTCCTGCTAAAGTAGCGACTTCTAAACCTTCGTGTAAATCCATTTTATATTGTCTATTGTATTTTTAATGTAGGACTGCCACTGGCACAAAAGTGCGCCTGCCTCCTTGCCCAAATTTACAATTTAATAGCAGTATAGCAGGAATTGATTAACTAAATTTTATGGGTTGTGGGAGGAAAAACTTTTAAATAATCACTAAAATCTTTGTTTCTTTGTAAAAATAGCAAAAATGATACACGCAAAAAATATACATAAATATTACGATCAACTTCAGGTTTTAAAAGGGGTTGACCTACATATTAAAGCTGGCGAAATTGTCTCGATTGTAGGCGCTTCAGGTGCTGGGAAAACCACATTACTTCAAATTTTAGGTACGCTAGACAAACCAAGTTCAGTTGCAGGAATCGAACTAAAAATAAACGGCGAAGATATTTTGTCAATGAACGACAAGACTTTGTCAAAATTTAGAAATCTGAACTTGGGTTTCATTTTTCAGTTTCATCAATTACTGCCTGAGTTCACCGCTTTAGAGAATGTATGTATTCCCGCTTTTATAGCTAATAAACCCAAACAGGAAACTGAAACCGAAGCTAAAAAATTGTTAGAATACCTAGGATTATCGCACCGTATTAACCATAAACCAAACGAACTCTCGGGCGGGGAACAGCAGCGCGTGGCTGTTGCAAGAGCCTTGATTAATAAACCTGCTATTATATTTGCTGATGAACCCTCAGGGAATCTGGACACCGCATCAGCTGAGAACCTTCACCAACTCTTTTTTAAATTAAGGGATGAGTTGGGACAAACTTTTGTGATTGTGACTCACAATGAAGAACTGGCAAATATGGCCGATAGAAAATTAGTAATGGTGGACGGCTTGGTCAATAACTAGGAGCTTATTCCAGCTATCCACTGTATTCCCGATCATAAAAACTACGGCCGAAAAAGCCTTGTTTTTTATAATCGGGAGATGCCGTTCCTATCTGGGCTAAGAAATGTTCCTAGAACAACAATTCTATTTAACAGAAACTCCTTTTTCAAAAGATGAACCAATCCGAACTCAAAGACTTTCTAGATCAAAAAGTAGAACAATACAACACCTTCGATTTTATCGATAGTGATCCAGTGCAAATTCCGCATCTTTTCACCCAAAAAGATGATATTGAAATCGCCGGTTTCCTAAGTGCTACCATAGCATGGGGAAACCGAACCATGATAATAAAAAACTCAAAAAAAATGATCGATCTCATGGGAAATGCTCCCTATGATTTTGTCATGTCTCACACTGACACTCAATTGGAGCGCTTAGACCAGTTTGTACACCGTACTTTTAATGGCGCTGATTTCATGCAGTTTATCAGTTCTTTAAAGCATATTTATACCACACACGGCGGACTAGAAGCTGCTTTTTCAAAAAATCAAGATCCAACTTCAATGCAGCGAAGTATATCCGAATTTAAAAAGATGTTTTTTGAAATTCCGCACCAACAACGCACACAAAAGCACGTATCCGATCCCTTGAATAATTCAGCAGCAAAGCGCATAAACATGTACTTGCGTTGGATGGTACGCAATGACAAAAAAGGAGTCGACTTGGGCATTTGGGACAGCATCTCAACTGCGGCACTCTCCTGCCCTTTGGATGTCCATTCAGGTAATGTAGCCCGTAAACTAGGCCTTTTAACTCGGAAACAAAATGACGGAAAGGCACTAGCGGAGCTCGATTGCCAATTGCGGATTCTAGATCCTGCGGATCCCGTAAAATATGATTTTGCTTTATTTGGTCTTGGCGTTTTTGAAGGGTTTTAAAACACTTTTGACACTGAAAGCAAACAAATTAGTCTAACATTTCCATAACTTGTTTAAAACTAAATCAATAACGTATTGAATCAATTGTTTGTAATTTAAAATTATTTTGTAATAATAAACTTATTTTATACTACTTTTATGCATTTAATCGTGTTTTTTAAACACTTTATCGAGTTTATAAACAAAAATATAATATATTTGATATGCGTTAAATCCCAAAATCTAACACTTTAATAACCTAATAATGACAAATTCAAAAAAAATTGTTTTAGCCGAGGACAACTCCATTCTTTCGTTGTTATTGAAATTCAAATTAGAAAAAGAAGGCTATCAGTTGTTAATTGCAGTAAATGGCAAGGAAGCGATTAATCTCATTGAAGAGCATAATCCCGATATGATTCTTACTGACATAATGATGCCTTTTGTTAGTGGTTTAGAATTAATTAGTCATGTTCGAAATAAATTGAACTCTTCGACGCCCATCGTAGTTTTTTCATCTGCTGGCCAAGAGGAAATGGTGGTTAATGCCTTTAATTTAGGAGCAACTGATTTCATGAGTAAACCATTTAGCCCCAACGAGTTAATTATTAGAGCAAAAAGATTATTACGATAACTCTTAGCACTTTATCACATGACTACTAACTATACCCAATATCTATTTGACTACTTTCATAGTAGCCCTGCAATCATACAGATTTCGTGGTTAATAAGTGCTATCTTATTACTAGCGCTAGTTGTTCTGATTGGATACTTAAAATATGTGAGAGCTCGATTGCGCAATAAAGGCAGAATTATCAACACCTATCAAAAAAAATATGAATCTGATTTAATAGAGTACTTATATGCAGGAGAAGAAGGCGACGAGCTAAGCCTTCAACAACAACAAATAATTACTTATTTAAAAAAGTGTGCCAAAAATCGTCTTAAGAAACGAATCATAATTAAAACGTTATTAAAACTTAGAAATGAAATTTCGGGCGAAACCGCTGATGCTATTCAAAAACTATATTATAATTTAAATTTTATAGGAGAAGCAGAAGCTAAATTAAATAGTAAAAAATGGAATGGAATAGCAAATGGAATAAGTGAACTAGCACAATTTGACATTAAAGAAGTTCATGAGAAAATAATAGTTCATATCAATCATCCAAAAAAAGAGGTACGAAGAGAAATCCAATTTTATTTAGTTAAACTTTTTTCTTTTGATGGACTTAGTTTTCTAGATATTATCCAAACTCAATTATCGGAATGGGATCAAATCCAATTGTTGGAAATTTTACAACGAAAAAACAGTTTAAACCTACCTGATTTAACAAATTGGTTACAATCCTCGAATGAATCCGTAATTTCGTTTACGTTAAAACTAGCAAAAATATTTAACCAATACGAAACTAAAGAACAGGTAATACAATTATTTAATCATCCCAACATAGCTATCCGAATTGAGGCTATTGAATTGGTTTCACCGCTCGGGTTTCATGAAGCAACTACTATTTTGAAAAAAGATAGTACTAACCGAAGCACTGAGGAAATAATCGCTATTTTAAAAATGGGTGAAAAAATGTTTACAAACGAAGACATCGCATTTGTATCCGAATTTATAAATCATCACAATTACGAGATTAAACAGTCTGCAGAATTAATAATGCACTCTATTGATCCAGAAGATACGTACACCATACATATCAATCGCAAAAAGGCCGAACAGTACGAAGGTTTAGACTTAACTAAAGCTGGATAATTATGACATCAACACTACCTGAATTTATCATAAATTTTTTAGAATATATCTTTTTCACATTTGCTTTTTTAGCGATATCATCCTATATCATCCTAGCTATCATATCCGGCTTTGAGACTGTAGATTATATGAAAAAAAACCGATTTGTCAATTATGGCGAAATAATGAAATCTAGTATCTCACCATCTATTTCCATTATTGCACCTGCTTATAATGAAACCTTAAATATAGTTGAGAATGTACGATCGCTATTATCGTGTCATTATGTAAACTATGATGTTATAATTGTAAATGATGGTAGCAAAGATGATAGCCTCCAAAAATTAATTGAAGCCTACGATCTAGTAAAAATAGATTACGAAATTAACAATCAAATACCAACAAAACCATTGCGCGACGGAATTTTTAAATCTACAAATCCTGCTTTTGAAAAATTAATCATAGTTGACAAGGAAAATGGAGGAAAAGCAGATGCCTTAAATATGGGACTAAATATTAGCACTAATAAATATGTAGCTTGCATCGACGTTGACTGTTTATTACTTGAAGATGCGTTACAAAAACTGGTAAAACCGTTTCTTGAATCTACCGACAAAAAAGTAATTGCAGCAGGTGGAGTCATTAGAATTGCTAATTCCTGCACCATCAAAGATGGTAAACTTATTGACGTCAATTTCCCGAAAAATGCTATTGTACAAGGACAAATTTTAGAATACCTTAGAGCTTTTTTATTAGGCCGTATGGCTTGGAGTCGATTGAACGGGTTACTTGTTATTTCTGGTGCTTTTGGTCTATTTGATAAAAAAATAGCATTAGAAGTTGGAGGATACGATACAAAAACGGTAGGCGAAGACATGGAAATTATCGTTAGAATGAGACGGTACATGGAAGAGAAAAAAGTGAAATATAAAGTAGCCTACATTCCTGATCCTTTGTGCTGGACAGAAGCTCCCGACAGTTATAAAATTTTTATCTCTCAAAGAAATAGGTGGACTAGAGGAACTATTGAAACATTAAAAAAACATAAAAAAATAGGCTTTAATCGAAAATACAATTCATTAGGGACAGTAAGTTATCCTTATTGGCTGATTTTTGAGCGAATAGCACCACTTATTGAAGTAGCAGGACTATTCTATTTTGGTTTTTTGATCGTAAACAACAGCGTAAAATGGGATTATGCAATTGCTTTTATGGTAATGGCTTATCTATTTACTGTTTTTTTCTCTATTGTTACGATTGTAATTGAAGAGCATACTTACCACCAATACACAAAAAAAGGTATTGGAATAAAATTACTAAAGACCGCTTTTTTAGAACCGTTCATCAATCACCCCTTTATCTTGTATGCGGCCATAAAAGGAAATATTGATTATTATTTTAATAAAAAAATAAAATGGGGAGAAATGACTCGAAAGGGCATGTCTAACAATTAATAAACGTACATCAAACCAATGAATACTGAACCAAAAATAAAAAGCAACAGCTCCTATCTTCAACTTAACTTAGCTTTATTACTTGCATTTTGGACCATTAGCACCTTCGAAATAGTCAGTAAAATGGCAAATGGAATAAAAATTCCAAATTTTGCGGAAGTACTTTCATTCAAATTATTAAATGATTTATGGACAAGTTTAATCATCTTTTGTGTTTGTTATCCATTGTTTTTTGTCTTTTCACTACTTTCTAAAAAGTGGGCAAATCTAGTTATTAAATGCATTTTTTGTTTGGTTGTCCTTGCGCAATTCGCCTTAACAAAGTACCACCTGACAACATTAGTCTATCTTGGTGCAGATATTTTGGGCTACTCTTTATCAGATATGTTTACCACCGTAACGGCATCGGAATCATTATCTATATTCTATTTTATTCCTTTTGTCTTATTTCCAGTTCTTTTCCTTTTTATTCATAAAAAAATATCGAAAATTACGATAAACAAAACTTTTATCGTTGCGGCAGTATGCATCATCGCACTAACCCTTGGCTTAAAATTCTTTAATTCAACTTTCTCAGATACAACCAATCAAAATAAATTAGCTTTTTTTACGTCTGATATCATTCGTTACCAATCTGAAAAAAATGACTTTGATATCAATAATTTAACTTACAAAAAAGAGTATCCACTCGTTCAACCCTTTTCATCATCGCCGGACGTCCTAGCACCATTTTTCCAAATTAATGAAGAGAAACCAAATATCGTTATGATTATTGTTGAAGGACTGGGAGACGAATTTATTGGTAAAAATGGCTACAGTGGATTTACACCCTACTTAGATTCACTTATTCCAAAATCATTATACTGGGAAAATTTTGTCAGTAATGCAGGTCGTACATTTGGCGCACTGCCTTCGATACTTGGTTCTTTGCCCTACGGAGAAAAAGGCTTTTTAGAATTAAATCCACTACCTTCTAATATATCTTTAGTAAGTATTCTTAAGGCTAATGAGTATTCAACCTCCTTTTACTGTGGTGATGAGTCTAGTTTTGACAGAAAAATAAATTTCCTAGAGTACAACGGAATTGATAATGTTATTGATATCAACAAATTTGGATCCGGATACGAAAAAACAAAAGCCAATTCGGGCGGTTTCTCTTGGGGTTATCCCGATAGCGAAATTTTCAGAAAAACATTATCTGAATTGGACGGTAAAAAAACACCCCGTTTGGATATAATTATGACACTTACCAATCATGAACCTTTTGATTTTCCACAAAAAAAAGAATATCTTAAAAAAGTAGATAGTATCTTAAATACAAACAAAAATCTAAAAGTAGCGAAGGAAGAAGTTAACACTTACAAAGATATATTTGCTAGCTTACTGTATACTGATAACTCTATTAAAACGTTCATCAATTCCTACAGTAAAAGACCCGAATACAAGAATACAATATTTGTAATAACTGGCGACCACCGACTAATACCTATTGCACAAAAAGACAAATTGTGCCGTTTTCATGTTCCTTTGTACATTTATAGTCCCTTATTAAAAAGACCACAAACTTTTAAGTCAGTTTCTTCGCATTGGGATATTACACCCAGTTTAGTCTCATTTTTAATGAATAATTATAAAATGAACAAAATGGAAAAAACAGCTTGGATGAGCACCGGCTTGGATACCGTTAAAAAATTTAGAAATATTCATACCATTCCCATAATGCAAAATAAGGGAAACATCAATGAAATGATTTATAAGGATTACCTATACTCCAATGGAGATTTGTTCAAAATCGATGAAAATTTTGAAACCACCCAAATAAGTGATAGTGCCATTTTACAAACAATAAAAGATAGCTTAAACGAGGCTAAAAAACTGAACGCCTACCTAACTCAAAAAAATAAAATTATACCGAATGCGATTAATATTTATACAAAAGCTGCATTTGAATTTTCAAAAGCTGATCTAACGACCATTAAAAAATTAACCAAAGGGTTAAATTATGATGAGATTTTCTTGAAGGCAAGAGAATTTGCTTTCAATAACGAAAGAGAAAAGGCAAGATTACTGTGCAATTATATCTTAAATGAATTCCCTAATTATGCCGATGTACGAACATTAAAAGGAAGAACACTCGCTTGGGATAAACAATATGCCAAAGCAGAGACAGAATTAAAAGAAGTTATTAAAAGAACGCCCTATTACAATGATGGTTACCTTGCCTTGATGGATTTATACTGGTGGACCAATCAAGACAACAAAGGAATCAATATTGCTAAAGAAGGACTAAAAAACAAAGTACAAGATCCCGAATTAGGCGTGAAATTAGCGCAAGCTTATAAAAGAACTAACAATGTTGTAATGGCGAAAAAAACGATAGACAGTATCATAAAAAAATATCCGTCTAATGCAGCATTCCTAAAAATTAAAAAAACATTTTAACAATGATTTTAAAGAAAACTTACATCTTATCACTAGTTTTTATGGCAGTTTCATTAGTGTCTGTAAAGGGACAAAACAAACCCTACAATGGCAATCCTGATACTTCCTTTGAAACCGCACGTAAACTAGCTTTTAGTGAGCAGCGCAAGCAGGCGCAAGATACTTTGATTCATATTTTGACTAAATATCCTAATTATAGTGATATTCGAACTTTTTTAGCCACCACTTACTCTTGGGATGGCAACTATAAAAAAGCTAGAACCGAATTTGAGCAGGTCATCAAAAATGACCCTAGTAATAAAGAAAATTGGATTGCAGCAATAAAAAATGAATCTTGGAGTGACTCTTATGCAGAAGCTATCCTAATGGCAAATAAAGCTTTAAAATTATTCCCTAATGATTCTGAGATTACTCTTCTTAAGGCTGCTGCCACTGAGAAAACTAATAAACCACTAGAATCATTGGCAATTGTAGAGTCACTTTTGGATAAAAATCCAGCGGATCAAAAAGCAATTGACTACAAAGCAAGCTTATCCCAAACCTTACGCATGAACACGATAGGCGTAAGAGCTGCGGTTGATATTTACTCCAAAGTATTTGATCCAATGCAATATTATACAATAAGCTACGGGAGACAGACGAAATACGGAAGCATTATTGGAAAATTAAATTTCAATAGGCGCTTTAATGAAAATGGTACTCAAGTCGAATTTGATTTATATCCAAAAATCACCAAAGGGCTATACGCTTATGTCAATATTGGTTTTGCCAATACTTTTTTGTTCCCAGACCTACGTTATGGTGCTGAACTATACAAATCATTACCTCATAGCTTGGAACTTTCGGCAGGATTTAGAACACTGAAATATAGTACCACCACAAATATTTACACGGGAAGCATTGGTTGGTACACCGGAAATAGCTATTGGTCACTACGTCCTTACTTTACTCCAGGAGATGGAGGTACGAGTACATCAGCGGCGCTTAATTATCGTAAGTATCGAAGTAATGCGAACAACTATGTTAGTTTCACTTACAGCATGGGAGTGTCTCCCGAAGTGAATCAATTCATTTTCAATGCTAATGATGCTGCCATTATCAACCTAAAAACACAACGACTTAATGCAGGGTACTACTTTACAACATCCAAAAACAAAGATGCATGGGGTGCTCAAATTGATGTAGCACACCAAGAAATAAGTTTTGATCCGGGTAGTTATTTTTGGATTTACTCCTTAACATTGACTTGGGACTTAAACTTTAAATAAACTTGAAGATAAACAACCTTTACATCAAAACTAGACCTTAGATTCAAAAAGACTATCTTTGCACAAAATTTACGTTTTATGGCTACTTTCGAGCAATTTAATCTTCCCAAATCAGTACAAAAAGCAATTGATGATTTAGGATTTACAACTCCAACTCCTATTCAGGAAAAATCATTTTCAGTAATCATGTCTGGTAGAGATATGATGGGTATTGCACAAACGGGAACTGGGAAAACCTTTGCTTATTTATTACCGCTATTAAAGCTCTACAAATTTACTCCGGGTCATACCCCTAAATTGGTTATTCTTGTTCCAACACGTGAACTAGTTGTTCAAGTGGTAGAGGAAGTTGAAAAATTGACAAAATACATGTCGGTTCGTACGGTAGGTATTTTTGGAGGTGTTAACATTAATACTCAAAAAACAACGGTTTATACAGGTTGCGACATACTTGTTGGTACACCAGGAAGAATAATGGATTTAACATTAGACAATGTTATTCGTTTTGAAGAAATGCAAAAATTAGTTATCGATGAGTTCGACGAAATGCTAAACTTAGGATTTAGAACACAATTGACATCAATTTTGGCTATGATGCCTAAAAAACGTCAAAATATTCTATTCTCAGCTACCATGACAGATGAAGTAGATGCTATCTTAAATGATTATTTTGACTATCCTGAAGAAGTAACACTTTCTGCCTCTGGTACACCATTAGAGAATATTAAGCAAATCACTTATAATGTACCCAACTTTAACACTAAGGTTAACCTATTAAAACATTTGCTAAAAACGAACGAGGACATGAGCCGCGTGTTGGTTTTTGTGAATAATAAAAAAATCTCTGATATGCTGCATGACCGCATCGAAGAGGATTTTGAAGATCAGTTTGGTGTCATCCACTCTAATAAGTCTCAAAACTATCGTTTGAGTACTATGGCCTCTTTTCAAGAAGGAAACCTTCGAGGATTAATCACTACGGATATTATGGCTAGAGGATTGGATATCTCCAATATTACCCATGTTATCAATTTTGAAATGCCCGAAGCAGCTGAACTATACATGCACCGTATAGGTAGAACGGGTCGTGCTGATGCTACTGGTACTGCCTTAAGTTTTATCACTCCAAGAGAGGAAGAAGCTAAAGTTGAAGTTGAAGTATTGATGAACATGGAACTTGTGATGGAACCATTTCCAGTAGCTGTTGAAGTTTCAGACAAGCTTATCGAACCTGAGAAAGACAGACAGGTCATAAAGTTTTTGACCAAGAAGAAAAAATTAGATGGAGATGGTGCTTTCCACGAGAAATCGAAAAAGAATAAAAAAGTAAATCTTGGTGGTCCTGGTGTAACCAAGAAAAAAACACATGGCTCGGTGAACAGAAACATGCTAAAAATTCAAGCTCAGAAAAAGAAAAAGAAAAAGTAATAGATTAAAAAATTAAGTAACTCCCGAAAACACAACTCGTGCTTTCGGGATTTTTTTATTGCTTAGTAAAAACAAGGCAAACTGGCGCACAAAGTTCGATACGTTTTCCCGTATCAGTTAAATCGCCTGAAATCATATTGCGTTTAAAAATTACAACTTCATTCGAATACTGATGTCCTACCAACAGATAATTTCCCGTAGGATCAATCACAAAATTCCTAGGACCTTTCCCCAAGGTACTTGTAATACCTACTCTTTCGACTAATCCGTTTTTAAGTATTTTAAAGGTAGTGATACTATTCCCTTCTCCGCGATTGGTAGCATAGAGAAACAATCCATCAGACGTTAAATGAATATCAGCCGCTCCAACAACTCCCTTAAAATCAGGATCAAGAATAGAGGTTTCTTGGATCTTTGTTAATTTCCCTTTTGCGTAAGCGAAAACTGTTAAACCACCGTCAAGTTCCTGCAGCAAGTACACAAATTTCCCATTTTTACTAAAAGTTAAATGCCTTGGACCACTACCCGCTTTAATCGCCGTACTGTCCGTTCGTACAAGAATTTTATCCTCTGAATTTGGATTATATTGATAGGTGTAAATTTTATCGGTTCCTAAATCATTCGACAAAACATGCTTTTTATCTGGCGAAAAATACACCATATGAGCATGCGGTTTTTCTTGTCTCTTAGTATTAATACTGCTACCGCTGTGGTCCACAACTTGCTTGGCTGTTGTTAAACTACCATCTTTGTTTTTTCCAAAAATACTGATGTTCCCTCCTGTATAATTGGCAATGATAACATTTTTAGAATCATTAATAATGTAGCAAGGATCAGCACCTTGGGACGCTTGTTTATTCATGAAATCAAGTTTACCCGATTTAGGCTCGTAACCAAAGGCGCTAACAGTACTCTCTTGACCGTTCTCGTTTACGCTATACACAAAATCATTCTTTTTGGAAACCGTTAGATAACTAGGGTTAACCACATTATTGGTTGCGCTTTTTAATTTAAAATCAGCAGTTTTAGCATCAAAACTGTAAACATAAATTCCTTTGCTATCGCACTTATTGGTATACGTCCCCACAAGAAGATTTAAATTTGTTTTTTGAGCCTGAAGATTTCCTATTAAGAAAGTCATGGCAAGCACAATACTAATTTTTTTCATAAATACTATTTTTACAAAGGCTAAAGTAGGTAATAATTTAAAACAAAAGCGCTGTAATAGCATCTAAAAAAGGATAACCCTAAGCAAAGTTCTTCAATAAAAAAACGACTGACTAAAAAAACCGAACTTTGTGAAGTAACAACTGTCTACAAATTTGTATTTTTGACTGCAATAATCAAACTAGCTACATTGTAGATAAAAATAATGTAGAAAACCTAACAAACGAATGCAATTTAAACAACCCGAAATTCTTTACTTTCTTTTTCTACTGATTGTTCCTATTTTGGTCCATTTATTTCAATTTCGTCGCTTTAAAAAGGAATATTTTACAAACGTACAATTCCTGAAAGCACTTAGCGTACAAACCCGAAAAAGTGCCACATTAAAAAAATGGCTTTTACTAGTGACTCGATTACTGCTGCTTGCCGCTATCATAATTGCGTTTGCTCAGCCTTTTTTCCCGGCAAAAGACAGTAGCACGAAGGCAAACGAAATGTACATTCTTTTAGATAATTCCTATAGTATGCAGGCCAAAGGCCAAAAAGGCGAACTTTTACGACGTGCTGTTCAAGAATTATTAGAAGACCTTCCTGAAAACACTACCTTTTCGTTACTTACCAATTCTGAAAGCTTTTGGAACACTGATGTAAAAACTATCCAAAGTGATTTACAAAAAACACAATACAGTGCTCTACCTTTTCAATTGGATAATTTGCTCACTAAAGTTAATGCACATCAATCGGGGACTAATAAAGATATCCTTATCATAACAGATGGTGTAGGCTTGCAAAAAAAGCAAATTCAAAATATAGGTAAAAACAACACTGCTTATTTTATAATCGCTCAAGCTGAGCAAAAAAATAATGTTTCAATAGATAGCGTTTATATTAAAGAAACCACTAATGATTTTTATGAAATAGGAGTTGATTTATCAGCATATGGTACTGATATCAAATCGGTTCCAGTGGCGATATATAATGACGGGAAGCTAATTGCAAAAACAATAAGTCCTATTGAATCAGCAAAAAAGAGTTTAGAGTTCACCATCCCAAAGCAAGTTTTTCATGGCTACATCTCCATAACAGATAATGGTTTAGCCTACGACAATACTTTATATTTTAGCATTTCCAAAGTAAAAAAAATAAAGGTGCTGGCAATAGGCGATCCAGCGGATAACTCTTTTTTAAGTCGCATTTATACCGATGACGAGTTCCTATTTAGTAGCAGTCCAATCGCTAGTTTAGATTACAATATTCTTGGAGATCAAGATGTAGTTGTAGTAAATGAATTGGAATCAATTCCACAAGCCTTGCAAACTACACTTAAATCAGTAGTCGAAAAAGGAGGAAATTTAGTGATTATACCGGCTGCGTCTACCAACCCTATTGACCTTAGCCGTTTTTTAAACAATTTTGGATCAATTCAAGTTAATGGCTTTGAAAACGTAGAGAAATTAGTCTCTAAAATTAATTTTGGACATCCTTTGTACCAAGGCGTATTTGAAACTAAAATTAGCAATTTTCAGTATCCTAAAACGTCCGGGACATTCACTTTAAAAAGCACAGCCCCGGCAGCATTGTACTATGATGATCAATCTACTTTTTTAACCTCATTGTCCGCATCAGGCAGCGCTGTATATGTCTTTGCAGCTCCACTAAATTTGACCAACTCTAATTTCCAAAAATCACCATTAATCGTACCTACTTTTTATAAAATGGGAACGAGTGATGGTAAAAACGGAATAAATGCTATTACCATTGGCACAAATAGTCCTTACCTAGTGCAAGCGCAATTGAGTAAAGATGCTATTTTAGAAGTCAAAAATAAACAAGAGCAGTTTATTCCGATTCAGCAAATTATGAATAACAAAGTAAAATTGACGTTTAACGACTTTCCTGCTGCAGCTGGAAATTTTGAAATTTACAATAAAGAAAACTGGATCGATAACGTCAGTTTCAATACTGCCCGCACAGAAAGTAATTTGGCTGAAGCCAATAAAAAAAACTGGTCTGACTATAAAACTATCGACTCCATCAAAACTATTTTCGACGACCTACAAAGGCAACGATCGGACAATCAACTTTGGAAATGGTTTGTTATCTTTGCTGTATTACTACTCCTTACCGAAATGGCAATTATAAAATTCTTAAAATAAATAGCAGCTATCTTATGAAATTAATCCTCCGAAGCGCAAAAATTATAGATTCTAAAAGTCCCTTTCACAATTCAATAGTCGACCTACTTATAAACGATGGTATTATTGATACAATTGCTACTTCAATTACAAATAATGAAAATATAAAAGAACTAAAATTGGACAACCTCCATGTTTCTGAGGGTTGGTTTGACAGTAGTGTTTCACTTGGAGAACCTGGCTTTGAAGATAGAGAAACGATTGCTAACGGACTAGTTGTAGCTGCCAAAAGCGGTTTTACTGCCATTGCATTACAACCTAACTCCTACCCTGTAATTGATAATCAAGCACAAGTAAATTTTGTAAGCAATAAAGCTAACGGGTACGCAACCCAACTATATCCAATAGGATCGTTGACAAAGGAAGCAGCCGGTTTGGATATGGCTGAACTGTACGATATGAAAAATGCAGGTGCCATTGCTTTTGGAGATTATAACAAAAGCATCGAAAATGCCAATCTTTTAAAAATCGCACTTCAATACGTACAAGATTTCGATAGTCTTGTAATTGCTTTTCCACAAGATGAAAAAATTAAAGGACAAGGTGTGGCTAACGAGGGAATCGTTTCGACAAGTTTGGGGTTAAAGGGAATTCCAAACCTTGCCGAAGAGTTACAAATTGCTCGTAATTTATTCCTACTCGAATACACCGGTGGAAAACTACATATTCCTACTATTTCTACCGCCAAAAGCGTCGCTTTAATTAGAGAAGCGAAAGCGAAAGGCTTAGCAGTTAGTTGTAGTGTTTCCGTGCACCATCTTGTATTAACTGATGAAAAACTAGAAGGTTTTGATACCCGCTTTAAAGTGGCTCCACCCTTACGAACAGAAGCAGACAGACAAGCGCTTCTTGCAGGTGTACTGGATCATACGATAGACCTTATAACTTCAGATCACAACCCAATTGATATCGAGCACAAGAAAATGGAATTTGATATGGCCAAAAATGGAACTGTTGGTCTAGAAAGCGCATTTGGTGCTTTAATGACGGTTTTACCTCTGGAAACTATTGTTGAAAAATTTACAGCTGGAAAAACACTATTTCAAATCGAAAGAGCAAGTATTAATATAGGAGAAAAAGCAAACATAACTTTATTTACTCCTGAGGGTGATGGTGTTTTCACAAAAGCAGCAATCCTTTCCAAATCTAAAAATTCCGCATTTTTAGGACAAAAAACAAGGGGAAAAGTATACGGTATAATTAATCAAGGCAAAATAACTTTAGCATAATAATGGATAAAAAAACAATTGACGAAGGAAAAACAGCAGCGATAACCTGTTATATTTTAGGAATAGGTGTATTTATAGCCATGTCAATGAATGCCGAGGACAAAAATAAATTTGCTTCTTTTCACATCCGACAGGGACTTGGAATTACAATTACATTTGTTTCTTTGGGACTAATTATTAGTAATTTCGACAGCTTGATGATCTCAGCACCTATGTGGATATTTATAATGATTTTATGGTCGTACGGCATTTTTAGTGCTATTAACGGATCAACCCAACCTATGCCTATCTTAGGGAAGTATTTTCAAAAATGGCTTTCAAGTATCGGATAATCAAACATCCTAGTAAATCACAATTCTATTTCAAATAAATTAAATGAGCAATTTAGCATTCGAATACCAAATTAGAGAACCAAAAATAAAGTTAGAAAAAAATCCGCTGCTACTTTTACTCCACGGATACGGTAGTAATGAAGCCGATTTATTTTCGTTTGCAGACGAATTACCTGATGACTATTATGTAATATCTGCGAGAGCTCCATATGACCTACAATATGGGAGCTATGCTTGGTATGCTATTAACTTTGATGCCAACCAAAATAAATTTTCAGATAACGAGCAAGCCGCACAATCAAGAGATGCCATCGTAGGGTTTATTGATGAATTAATTGCGCAATATCCTATTGATGCAGCGAATGTTAACTTAATTGGTTTCAGCCAAGGATCTATTTTGAGTCTAGCAGTAGCGTTATCTTATCCTCAAAAAGTCAATAAAGTAATTGGTTTAAGTGGCTATTTAAATGAAGACATCTTAAAAGAAAACTATCGTACAAATGATTTTTCTAGACTTAAAATCTTTACTTCACATGGCACAGTTGATCAGGTGATTCCTGTTGATTGGGCAAAGAAAACACAGCCATTTTTAGCACAAATTGGCATTCAATCAGTATATAAAGAATATCCGATAGGACATGGCATATCGCCGCAAGTTTTTTATGACTTTAAAAACTGGCTGGCAAACGAATAAAAAAAAGGGTTCCAAATTTTTTTGGAACCCTTTTTTTATTTTTGGTAAAGTAACGATTGGTTAACTTCAAAAGTGATGGTTTCGTCATCATTTACGAAATATTTGAGCAGCACTTCACCCCAATATTCTCCATCGCTAAAATCAGCAATAATCCAACGGTGATTTAATACTTTCACCTTATTGATGATAAATTTGTTGGTACCAATTTGATCTTGGCCTACATACGGATTCCCTTTTGGGTTTGAATTCAAATCCAATAATTTTTCTGTTACAAACGGAATTAGTTTTTCGTACTGAATAACTTTTTTACTATTTCCCGATTCAAAATAATTTTGAGCATTTTCATTTTTCTCTAACGAGAAATAATTAGCATCGTTCAATTTTGTTCTAACAGATGCCAAACTATCTTTTAATCTTTTAGTGGTCTTATCAAATAAGTTCTGCTCAAATTCAACTTGTTTGCTTAAAAACATATAGGTAAAAACATTCATAAGCGCTACTAAAATAAAGGCATACAGGAAAAACGATTTTTTCATTGTGGTTGTGTTATAAAGTAATTTCTAAATTATCAAAGGCAAGGAAAACATTTGGAGGCAACTGCTTTTGCACGGCATCATGAAAACCTAAAAGATGACTTATATGCGTCAAATAGGCTTTTTTTGGTTTAACCAATGCTATAAAATCCAAAGCTTCCTCTAAATTAAAATGTGTATTATGTGGCTCTTCTCTCAGCGCATTCACTACTAAAACATCCAAGCCCATTAGCTTATTTGTTTCTTCAGCGTCAATAGTTTTAACATCCGTAAGATAAGCGAAATCATCAATTCGATACCCAAAAACCTGAAGATCTCCATGCATCACATTGATAGGAATAGCTATTTTATCGCCCACAGCAAAAGGTTGATTATTTACCACCTCAATTGTTTTTACCGATGGAGCACCAGGATATTTGTTGACAGTTTCGAAGATATATCCAAAACGCTGATGCAAATTATCTATAACTCTAGAGTGTGCATATACCGGAATTTCACCTTGTCGAAAATTAAAAGGTCGAATATCATCAAGACCCGCTGTGTGATCAGCATGCTCATGCGTAAATAAAATACCATCAACTCTATCGCAGTTAGAAGCTAACATTTGCTGCCTAAAATCGGGTCCACAGTCAACTACAAAGGTATTATTAGGCCAAGAAATCATTATGGAAACACGTAGCCGTTTGTCTTTAGTATTAGAACTTAAACAAACTGGATGCGTACTCCCAATGATGGGAATACCTTGCGATGTACCAGTACCTAAAAAATATACCTTCACTACAATTTAATTTTTTTACAAAAATAGGATTAATTCTCTTTCATTAGAAACCTAATTAATTAACTTTGTAACATATTACCCATATTTAAAGAAAAATGGATACTGAAATAAAATTAAAAGGTGACAAAGTCATCAATCAAATACCTTCGATCAAAGATAAAGCACTCCGTATCAATCTAAATGATAACATTTACGGAACATTTGCTGAAATTGGTGCTGGGCAAGAAACGGTGAGGCATTTTTTTAGATCAGGTGGTTCCTCAGGAACGATTGCTAAAGCAATGTCAGCTTATGACAAAGACTTTAGTGATTCTATTTATGGAATCGAAGAAGACGGCCGTTATGTTACTGAAAGTCGTTTGAAGAAAATGATTACCATGGAAGGTAAATTAATAGAACAACGTTTAAGCAGAGAAAAACATCCAAATAAAATGTTTTTTAGTTACGCCAATACTGTTGCAACTATTGATTTTGCTAAACAATTTAAAGGACACGGTTGGGTTGGAATTCGTTACCAAATTGAACCCGACGAAGATTATAATGAAATTATATTGCACATTCGCTTTAAGGAAACTGATGCTCGTTTACAACAAGAAACATTAGGTATTCTAGGCGTTAACTTAATATACGGTGCTTACTACAAGTACAATGATCCTAAACGTTTGTTGCGTTATTTATACGATCACTTAGATAAGGATCAACTCGAAATTGATACGATTAACTTCTCAGGTCCTCGATTTGCTGATGTAGACAACCGATTGATGAGTTTGCAATTAGTAAAAAACGGTATGACCGATGCGGTAATGTTTGATCCTAACGGAAAAAACATCCTTCCTGCTGCCATTTTGTACAAAAAAAATATCCTAGCCTTGAGAGGAAGTTTCCGTCCTGTAACTAAGGTAAATATGGACATGTATAAAAAGTCACTTGAAATGTTCCTTGAGGAAAGTAAGGTAGAAAAAGAAAACACGCTTGTTGTGTTTGAAATTACTCTTTCTAATTTACGATCTGATGGTGAAATTGACGAGCGCGACTTTATGGATAGAGCGGAATTGCTATGTTCCTTAGGGCAAACGGTAATGATCTCTAACTTTCAAGAATATTACAAAGTAGTTGAATATTTCTCTAATTATACTAAAGCCCGAATGGGATTAGCCATGGGAGTTAACAACCTAGTAGATATATTTGACGAGAAGTACTACCGCCATTTGAGTGGAGGAATTCTAGAGGCCTTCGGAAAACTATTTTTTAGAGATATGAAGGTATTCTTATATCCTATGTTAGATGAAAATGGAGAAATCATCAATTCTGAAAATTTAAAGGTACACCCTCGAATGAAAGAATTGTACAAGTTCTTTAAATTCAATGGAAAAGTAACTGATATCACTGATTATGATCGTGAGACTCTTGAAGTCTTTTCACGTGAAGTATTAAAAATGATTAATGAAGGTAGACCGGGATGGGAACCTATGTTACCCGCAGGTATTGCTGAGATTATCAAGGAGCATTACCTTTTTGGTTACGATCCAAATAAACAATTAGAAGCGATCAATTGATCAAAAAAATAAAATAAATAATAGAATAGAGATTAAGTAACTATATGACTTGGCATATTTTAGGAGCTGTAAGTCTGTTTTTTACAATTGCAAAAACAGACAGACTAGTAAGTAATAATTCAGAATTAATTTCAACAAATAAAACTCACTTAGTATCAAACAATACCAAAATAACCACATCTAATATTAGTCTAAAAGATACGCCTTCGAAATTTCATTTTGATAAAAAAGAGTCTAGTCATGAGCTAAAATTCATAAAAGACACCATTTATAAAAGTGAAGTTCCTCTTGCGGATCTAAATACCAATATCAATTTACCTAAAAGAATTGATATCATCACCTATAGGATTTATCATAACGGAACCATCGTGAAATATATTCCTAGAGTAATTGCGAAAGGAAATAAAAAAAAATACAAATACGAATATTTTCCTAAAACTGGAAAATCTATTGATTTAGGAACTTATAACGTTCAAAAAACGATTGCCTATAAAGGGAAACCGGACGAATATGTCAATTTGATTAACTTAGAAACTGTTCCTAAGTACTTCAAGAAAAATGAATACCAATACCATTTTAATATTGATTCTAGAAGATCGTTTGTAAACGAAAAAACATTAGCTAGCTTTTTTGGCGCCATGCTTGATGTCAATTATTTAGATATAAGTTGCAATGGCTTTAGTCACGAGGATGGCTCTTCTAAACCAAGTCGAAGTCATATTAATGGGAATAATGGTGATTTTAAATATTTAAGAGCTACCAAGGAACTACGATGTGGGCCAGGAACAAGCTTAAATATTAGTAAGGCTGCTGATTCATTAGATTATTCAAGACAGAATAAATGGAATGATGCCTTGTACAAATTTGGTTGGAAAGAAATGCTTGGTTGGACCTATACTATCAAACGCAAGACGAATAAACTACATCACATAGATCATAAAACAGCTAATCATTACCATCATTTACATGTTCAAAAATACGAACCGGATTTTAAAGAAATAAAGCAATGAAAAAAATTACATTTTTAATCCTAGTACTTTTTGTTTGCGCCTGTAAAAAGAAAGAAAGCAATACTGCAATACCAGCACCACCAAAGATGCAATCTTTGCCTGCAACTAATTTTATTTACAGTTCAAAGTCACTGGAAAAGCACATAAAGTTTAATTCAGAGCTTAGCGAATATGAACTAGTTCAGCTAGAAAACCCGCAGTCATTTAGTACTACTGAACTTAATTTTCCTGTTAAAGAAAATGAATTTGAATATAATAAATCAAAAGATTTTAAGTTTTATACGCCCTTTACTTTTGAAAAAGATAAAATTGCATACAAGGTTATCGCTTACTATTCCTATGGTGAAAATGATACCAAAGTACTAAATGTACAACTAAATAGTTATTCTGGTGGAAAACCAATCGATGCTTTATTACTGGACTGTAGGTTTGTTTTTGAAACCGAATACTATCGTGAATTCTCAATTAAAGAAGATGGAACGATACTGATTAAAAAAGTTACTATTAATGGTTTGAATTATGACGATGATGGGACTATAATTGGTACGAAAGCAGTAAAAGATACCACTACAGAAAACTTAAATTACAAATTAAACAGTACCGGAAGTTTTACAAAAATATAAGTCGTTTGCAAACTAAGCACAAAAAAAAAGTTCTAAAATTATTTAGAACTTTTTTTTGTTTGGACGCTACTACTTTAAAATTTGCGCAGCGTGCTCTTTAGTCTTCACTTTATCGATAACCTCCTCTATAATTCCGTTTTCGTCGATTACAAAGGTTGTTCTATGGATGCCCTCATATTCCTTTCCCATGAACTTTTTAGGTCCCCATACACCAAATGCTTCAATTACAGCTCTATCTTCATCGGCTAGTAAAGGAAAGGGGAAGCTGTATTTTTCTTTAAATTTAGCTTGTTTACTTGCAGCATCCGCACTTACTCCTAAAAGGGCATAATTATTAGCCTCGAATCGCTCAAAATTATCTCTTAAATCACAAGCTTCGGCAGTACAACCCGGTGTACTTGCTTTAGGATAGAAGAAAACTACTAGTTTTTTTCCTTTATAATCGGCTAAGCTATGGGAATTACCGTCTTGATCTAATGCTGAAAATGCAGGAGCTTTGTCCCCTTTTTTTAATGTTGTCATAATAATGTATTTTGATATCAGGTTTGTTGTAATTGATTTTAATGTTCGGACTAGTTCCGCCCCAGATGGTCGTGGAAAGCCCGGAGGTAAAAAACTATTTTTTTCTTGGCGAAAAAGAGCGACCAGAGGAAGCTCCTTTTTTGACTTTAGAAAAAAAGTTTTTTAAGGAGGACTTGCAACAGACAGCTGGATTAGGCGCTTGATAAAAATTATAGTATTTTTACAAGATATAAATTTACGAAAATGACAAAGCAAGAACGGGTAACGTTTGTTATAAATACGTTAAAAGAATTGTATCCAACGATCCCAATTCCGTTAGACCATAAAGATCCTTATACGCTTTTAATTGCTGTTTTGCTGTCCGCACAATGTACAGATGTGCGTGTGAATCAGATTACACCTTTGCTTTTTGCCAAGGCAGATAATCCGTATGATATGGTTAAAATGTCGGTTGAAGAAATTAAGGAGATTATACGTCCTTGTGGATTATCTCCTATGAAATCGAAAGGAATTCATGGATTATCCCATATTTTAATTGATAAACATGGCGGAAAAGTGCCTGAAAGTTTTGAGTATTTAGAGGAGCTTCCTGCCGTGGGACATAAAACTGCGAGTGTGGTGATGTCTCAAGCTTTTGGAGTGCCGGCCTTTCCTGTAGACACGCATATTCACCGCTTAATGTACCGATGGAATTTAACAAATGGTAAAAATGTAGTTCAAACAGAGAAAGATGCCAAACGCCTTTTTCCTGAGGAAATTTGGAATGATTTGCATTTACAAATAATTTGGTACGGCCGAGAATACTCTCCGGCGCGAGGCTGGGATATTGAAAAGGATATCATTACCAAAACGATTGGTAGAAAATCAGTACTTGCAACTGCTACCAAAAAATAAACTTCCCTAAAACATATAATTTTAGGGAAGTTTAGATTGGATTAGCAACACCTAGTTTGCCATAATTTCGATATTTAGATTACCCACTTTGGCAATCGATAGCGCTTTAGAATAGTTGAGTAAAAAAGAAACTATTTCTTTTTTAGGTTTCATTGACTTAGGAGCCAATGCATTCTTAGAGTAAATTTTTGCCATGTTCTAACTATTTTGTTTTTATATTGAACGCAGCATATTCTAAAATAGTATCAATTGGTTAAAACAATTTGATGTTTGTCAATAACTTTTCTCAAATTCATTAAGGCGTAGCGCATACGTCCTAAGGATGTATTGATGCTAACCCCAGTGATTTCAGCGATTTCCTTGAAACTCATGTCTTGGTACATGCGCATGATTAAAACTTCTTTTTGATCCTGAGGAAGTTCTTCGATTAGCCGTTTAATATCACTTTCTACTTGATCGGATATAATTTTACCCTCGATTGTTGGTGAGTCATCTGACATTATTGAAAAAATAGAAAACTCCTCAGTTTCTCTAAACAAAGGCATTTTTTTATTTTTCCTGAAATGATCAATGATTAAATTGTGCGCTATTCGCATCACCCAAGGAAGAAATTTACCTTCTTCGTTGTATGACTTAGATTTTAGCGTTTTGATTACTTTTATGAAAGTGTCTTGAAAAATATCGTTGGAAGTGTCTCTATCGGCAATCTTCGAATAAATGAAACCATATATTCTAGACTCATGCCTTTTGATCAAAACAGATAACGCTTCTTCGTTACCAGCTATATAATCTTGCACCAATAAAGCATCTGGGGTTTGTATATTAGCTGTCATAGTAATACTTTTTAGTATAATTTAAATTTGGGGTAATTTTCTAAAAAGTAGTTTTTTACTATAGGCTAATATAATTTTTTGATTGTTTAATAGTCAAATTTAATAAAATATTTATTTTAAACAACATTTAACACCAATAAAAAAATATTTTTTGCATTTTAACGTTTCAAAAAATATTTTTTAAGGTAATACATTGTTATACATCGTGCTAACTCTCCGTTCCACTTCTATACATTATTGATACACTTTGACATAGTCAATTAAAAACTCCTGTGGAAAGATTGTATCGTCAACCTCAGGGCCACCAAAATTACCTCCGATAGCTACATTTATCAAGATAAAAAAAGGCTTATCATATGGCCAAGTATTCTCATTTTTCACCGTTGGGTTAAACGAATATACTAATTTATGATCCACGAAAAAATCGATTTTATCTTTAGTCCAATCAATAGCATACAAATGAAAACCCTGATCTATGCCCTCAAATTTCGTTTTTTTAGTATTAATAGTATTACCATGGCTATCTTGGGTATGCAAGGAAGTGAATATAGTACTAGGCTCTTTACCTACGTATTCTAAAATATCAATTTCACCACATTTAGGCCAACCTACTTGATCAATATTTGCTCCTAGCATCCAAAAAGCGGGCCAAATTCCTTGACCACGCGGTATTTTAGCTCTCGCCTCTATATAGCCATAAGTGAATTCCTTTTTGCCCTTGGTATTCATTCTCGTAGCTGCATATTTTCCCTCCTTATTAGAAGCAACAATTATTAAATTGCCATCAACCAAATGATGGTTTTCCTTGGAATACAATTGTCTTTCATTATTACCCCAGCCACAGTTAGGACAACCATCACCAACTTCTAAATTCCAATCTTTCGCGTTTAATTCCTTTCCACTGAACTGCTCTTCCCATACCAATTTTTTACCTTTGGGTTGAGCTATAGCTAGCGTGCTAAACAACAGTATTACTATTTGTTTTTTCATTATTTAGTCATTTCGATAACTGAACCTTTTTTCAAGCGTAGTATCAGAGTTAGTACCAACAAAGACTTTAAAATCGCCCTCCTCAGACTCCCATTTACGATTTGCTGTAAAAAATTCAATTGTTTTTTTATTAATTTTAAAAAGTACATCCTTAGATTGCCCAGGTTGTAACTCGATCATTTCAAAACCTTTAAGCTCTTTAACTGGACGGGTTACTGATGCTATTTCATCTCTAATATACAGCTGTACCACTTCCTTACCAGCATACTTACCTGTGTTTTTAACATTAACTGATACCTCAATTTCATCAGTCGTATTGAAAGTATCACGGTTTAGTTTAAGATTAGAATACTCAAATTTAGTATAACTCAATCCAAAACCAAAAGGATAAACAGCTGTGTTTTTTTCGTCAGTATAATGAGACCAGAAAACACTTTCGGGTTCATTCATTATTGGTCGACCTGTATTTTTATAGTTATAGTAAAGAGGCAATTGGCCCACGCTTCTAGGAAAAGTCATTGGTAATTTTCCGCTTGGATTGTAATCCCCGTATAAAACTTGTGCAATTGCATTTCCGCTTTGTGTTCCTAATTGCCAGCCTTCAACTATTGCAGGAATAGTATCCGCTGCCCACGGAATCGTTAACGGTCGTCCGTTGTTAAGTACCAAAACTATATTTTTATTTACTTTGTAAATTGTTTCTAATAATTCTTGTTGTACACCTGGCAAACCAATTTCTGCCCTACTTCGTCCTTCCCCAGATTGTAAACCATGTTCCCCTAATGACATAATTACTACATCAGCCCCTTTAGCGGCTGCAATTGCTTCTGCAAAACCTGACTTATCAGTTGTATTAATTTTAGTTTCCCAAACAAACTGTGTTCTTCCTGTCACGACATCTGCACCTTTAACATAGGAGATTTGGTTTCCTTTGTACTGCTGCAGCCCTTCTAATAGTGAAACAGCAGAATTGTCATCGGCAGCGATTCGCCAGCTTCCTAGCGGACTTGTTTTATCATTTGCTAAAGCTCCGATTACTACAATTTTTTGACCTGATTTTTTTAAAGGAAGTAATTGGTTTTCATTTTTCAAGAGAACAATTGATTTCTTAGCCATATCTAAGACACCTTCTTGGAAAGCTGCTTTACCTACCGTTTCTTTTTCGTAGTTTTCATCACAATATAAATAAGGATTATCAAATAGTCCCAATTCAAATTTAACTTTCAAAATTCGTCTTGCAGCATCATCAATAAGAGCTTCTTTGACTTTACCTTCTTTAACCAAAGCTACCAAGTGATCCACATAAGCACTTGATTCCATATCCATATCAGAGCCTGCATTCATAGCAATTTCAGCGGCCTGCTTACTATCTTTTGCATAACCATGTGCTATCATTTCATTAATAGAACCCCAATCAGAGACTACAAATCCATCAAATTTCCATTCACCTTTCAATATTTGTCTCTGCAAATACGAATTACCCGTTGCTGGTATTCCGTTCAATTCGTTGAAAGAATTCATAAAAGTTCGCACCCCTGCATCAGCAGCAGCCTTAAAAGGAGGAAAAATGATATTTTGAAGCGTCGATTCACTAACATCGACTGTATTATAATCTCTACCTGATTCAGCAAAAGCATAACCTGCAAAATGTTTAGCACATGCTAAAATGGTATTTCTAGCTTTTAAATCATCTCCTTGAAATCCTTGTACCCGAGCTGCTGCGATGAGACTTCCTAAATAAGGATCCTCTCCAGCACCTTCCATTACGCGGCCCCAACGTGCATCACGAGCCACATCCACCATTGGAGCAAACGTCCAATTGAGACCAACCGACGCCGCTTCCTCAGCAGCTATTTTTGCTGATTTTTTAATAGCAATCAAGTCCCAGCTAGCCGCCTCTGCTAAAGGTATAGGACTAATCGTTTTGTATCCATGTATTACGTCAAATCCAAAAAGTAAAGGTATACCCAAGCGTGTTTCTTCAACAGCGATCTTTTGCAAAGCTTTAACATCCTTTACTCCTTTAACATTCAACATCGAACCCACCAAACCTTTTTTCAAGTCGTCATATTTCTTTGCTGCCTGTCCTTCCTTGGGAGTGGGTCCTGTTATTTCCCAAAAACCGTTGTATTGATTCAGCTGTCCAATTTTTTCCTCCAAGGTCATTAATTTGATCACAGAGTCCACTCGAGTTTCTATTTTATTTTGCACTACCAACATTTGCTGTGGCTGTACTACTTTTTGACTACAGCTAAAGATAATTAGTGCAACAAAAAGAAAAGAAAAACACTTTATAATTTTCATCTTCATTTATTTAAATGTAAAGGTCGAAATTACTTTCGACCTTTATTTATGATTTAATTGGTTATTGATAAACCCTAACATAATCAATCTCCATTGAAGATTGTGTAAAGGCAGGATCAATAGCACCTCCAAAGTTTCCTCCCATTGCTACATTAAGAATTAAAAAGAAATCCTTATTAAATGGCAACGAAGCTGTATTGGCTACTGTATGAAAAAGTACATCATCAACATATATCTTTACAGAAGCTGGTGTCCATATGGTTTTATAAACATGAAACTGAGAAGCTGCATTAGTTACTGTTGTAGAATTACTATTTCCGTTTCCTCCTGAATTACCAGGATAATGTAGCGTACCATAAACGGTAGTAGGTTGACTTCCTTTGAATTCCATAATATCAATTTCACCACAAGCTGGCCAAGTATTCGTAGCATAGTTCTCTCCCAGCATCCAGATAGCAGGCCATGTACCCGCACCGGTTGTTAGTTTAGCCCTAACTTCAACCTTCCCGTAGGTAAATTCAAATTTATTCTCTGATTTTAGTCTTGCAGAAGTATAGCTTGAGCCTACTTTCTTAGCGGTTATTTTTAGCGTTCCTCCTGAAACACTAACATTATCAGCTGCAGAAGTATAACTTTGGGACTCATTGTTTCCCCAACCACCAGCACCTAAATCATATCCCCATTTGGTAGGATCCGGAGCACCATCAGTATTAAACTCATCAGAGAATTTCAAAACTGTGTAGTCTGTTGGTGAAGCAGAAGAAGTTGGCGGAGTAGTTGTAAAAATATGATACCAAGCTAAGAAAGGATTACCTGATTGAACAACTCTCACTCTCAAACGATTATCCGTAATAGAAAGTATCTCGTATGAACTTGTTCCTACAAAATAACCCATAAAACCACCATCAGCAATATTTAAAACCGTTCCTCTGGTTTGCGTAGCGGCATCTGGATTTTTACTAACAAATGACTCTGACTTACTTAAAGTTACCGTTTTTAAACCACTGGTGTTTAGATCATAACAAGCATCATCACCTCCACCTTTAAAGGCTCCGTTATAATACGTTTGGCCTTTGTTATCTAATTGGAACTTCATGACATTAGCTACTAACGAAAATGTCATTTCACTTTTATAAAGACAAGTACCTGATTTTTCATTAGGTTGCGCACCGTAGAATGACGGATAATAGTTTTGCGTACCAAAGTTAGCATCTGACCATGCTACGTTTGGACCAACACCCAAGTGACCGGCCTCTGTTTGTGCCCAATACCATTTTTTACTTGATCCTCCTGTTAAAAATTGAACAGCTTGTTCGTCTTTAAAATCGCTAAAAACAGTAACCTCAATTGTTGTATTAGTGGATACACCACCAGCTCCTGACGCTATTACAGTAACGGTATACGTATTAACACCAGGTGTTAAAAAAGTGTTTTCAAATATTCCGCTTGGAGAATTTTGAGAAGTACCATCGTTAAAAATATACTTGTAAGATATCGCGTTAGTCGCCTTACTGGTAAACTTTACCTTTCCAGAACCGTCTCCATTAGGCTTTGCTACCGTTTTTCCAATAATTTCGGCCGTAACCTGTAGACTGGAGGGAGCTGCTAATGATCCAAAACTTAGATTGTCCTCTTGACAATTAATCATAAGTAGAAGGCTAAAAACCGCTACTATTTTTATTAGTATTCTTTTCATCTTTATCTTTTTTTAAAAAAATTAATTCTAATTAATTAATTTGTAGTCCATTTGTTTATGTGATTTTAAATACTATTCTTAATTATGAAAGTAAACATTATCGACATAGACAGTATTGCTACCTGCTGGTGCTCCTACATATATCAACTGACCAATGTGAGATTTTGTAGTTAATCCAGTAAAAGAACTTAAAGGAATATCTAGTGAAACCCAAACTCCTTTAGCTGGTGAAGGAATTACTACTTCATGTTCTACATCGTCTCCACCACCAAATACTCCATTAGCACCTAAGTCAACTAATTTAACTCTAAATTCAGTAAAATCTGAAGACCAAACATCCGTATGAAAATGTGTCATAGCCGAAGCATTAATAGGATTAGCTATAGTTTCAATTCCAACAAAATTAAGTGCAGTGTATTTTTTAGTATTGTTTCCACTAATTACAACATCTTCTAAATTAGCTTGAGACCACGATGTTCTCCAAGTATCAACAGTAACATTAGTATAGCTATCACTAAACATAGAAATCACTTTTGACGCAGCCACTGTTGGTGCAGGAGCAGCAGTTATTGAACCTGCAAGGTTATAAAAGAACACATTATCTACATATACTGTAGTAGCACCTGATGGCGCTCCAACAAAAATTATTTGAGCAATGTGAGAACGAGTTGTTAAGCCAGTAAAACTGCTTAAAGGAAGGTCTAAACTCACCCATTTTTCTTTATCAGGATTAGAAATAGTGATTTCATGTTCTTTATCGTCTCCACCACCAAATACACCATTAGCACCAAAATCAACTAGTTTAACTTTGAACTCTGTACAATCCGATGACCAAATATCGGTATGAAAAAAGGTCATTGCAGAGGCATTTATTGGATTTGTCGTTGCTTCGACACCAACAAAATTTAGACTACTATATTTTTTCGCTTTATTTCCGCTTATGTCGATTTCCTCTAGGTTAGCTTGCGACCATGAAGTTCTCCATGTATCTACATTTACATTTGTGTAGCTATCACTAAACATTGAAATCACATTTGCTGCTGGGATAGTTGGAACTGGTGCTGCAACTAAATTGGTAACTGTTACACTTTGTGTCTTTTCCGTCTTGGCTGCACCACCGCTTAAAGCTACGATACGAACTTGATAGGTTCCTGCTGCTTTGTAAGTATGCGTTTTAACCTCACCTTCCATAAAATCTACAGGCACTTCATTAACAACATCACCATAATAAACTTGAAAAAAAGTTTCTAATTCTGCTTTGGCAGACACATTGATCGAGAGATTACTTCCGATCGTAATTGTTGGCTCAAAATTTCTAGGCGCTAAAAATGAAACAGTAACTTCTTGAACAACCTCAGTCTTTTTTCCGTTTACAGTCATACCAACAATCTTGGATTGAAATTTACCCTCTTTGTATTTATGCGTCACGGTTTCCCCTGGTCGTACATAAGCTGGTGTAGCTGTGCCATCACCAAAGTATATCTCGTACTGCGTTACTCCCTCACCTCTTGGAATAAAAGTAACATTACCAGTATTATCTTGCGTTATAGTCGTTAGAGCAGAGATATTTGCGGGCGCACCTACCACTCCTAGGTCCATTAAATCGCTCTCTGATGAGCAACTTACAACTAGAACTGCTGCGATAAGACTTGCTATATATTTTATATTTTTCATAATGTATTTATTAAATTAATATCCAGGATTTTGCGCCCAATTACCGTTTGCAAATTGAATTTCTTCAATCGGTAGTGGAAATAACTCATTTTTATTAGCCTTAAAATTTGGTATTTCTTGAACTGCCTTTCCTGTTCTCACTAGGTCAAAGAAACGGAATCCTTCACCGGCTAATTCTACTCTTCTTTCTGCTTGAATAAAATCAGCTAAGGCTGCTCCTGATGCGGTAATATTGTGATTATTATCTCCAAAAGCTCTCGCTCTAACCTCATTCAAGTACGTTCTTGCTCTTCCATCATTTGGAGTCGTACTTTTATTGTGTGCCTCAGCTGCCATTAATAAAACATCAGCATAACGGATGGCTCTGTAGTTATTAGGACTCGTAAGTTTAACATCTCCAGCAGCCTCTGGCCTTCTTGTTCTAGGGATGTATTTTCTGTTGAAATATCCTGTATCTTGATTTTGTTTCGTGTAGCTCGTTCCTGGGTTTTGAGCAATCCAAGCCACCATATCTAAAATTGTCACTGCTTTTCTAGAGTCACCAGCTTCAAAAGCACTTACTATCTTTGGAGTAGGTAAATTAAAATTATTCCCATCTGCAAACGTTGGACCAACGTACCCAAAAGGTCCAGCAAAACCAACTGCCACATTTCCCTCACTGGCTTGCAAAGCACCATAACTTGCTCCTTCTACATCTGTGTATTGCACCTCAAAAACAGACTCTGGTCCGTTCTCTCCAGCATCTTCAAAAATACTCCCAAAGGCCGACAAACCACTACTAATTTGTTGTGGCGTTAAATCAGTGGTTTTAACTAATCTATAGTTTCCTGTAGCAATTAATTTATCAAATGTTTCAGCTGCTTTATCGTATTTTTTGTCATACAAATAGGCTTTACCCAACAATGCAAGAGCTGCACCACTAGTAGCTCTACCCTTTTGAGCTGGGATAGCTGACAAATTAGCGGCAGCAAAAATAAGGTCATTTTGTATTGAAGCATATACCTCTGTGACTGTAGAACGAGGGATAGACTTTTCATCTCCTGGTGCAAAACGGGCATCCCCTTTCATTGGTATACCACCAAACCATTTAACCAATTCAAACTGATAATAAGCTCTTAAAAAACGAGCCTCTGCAATAATTTGGTTTTTTCCTTGGAAATCGGTTTTATTTTTAAATTCAAGAATATAATTAGCTCTTTGAACACCAGCAAACATCCAATCCCACAATTGTTTTAAATTTGCATTTACGGGACTGTGCGTCATTTGATCTATTTGTTGGTAACCGGGAACATCCGTAGGGCTATTTCCTCCCGCAAAGGTATTATCTGATGCAATCTCGCCCATTAGGACATTAATAAAAGTGGAATGCAACATATCATACGCTGCTATTAAAGCATTGTCATAATCTGATTTTGAGTTAAAATAATTCTCGGAATCGATCGAATATTCTACCGGTCGATTAACAAAATCATCACTGCATGAAATGGTAACTGTAGCAAAAACGGATAACGTTAATATGCTTATAAATAAATGTTTTTTCATTTTTGTGTGAATTAAAAATTAATGTTTAAACCTAACATATATGTTCTTGGAATAGGATAGAATCCGTAATCGATTCCTCCTCCTATAGGCGCACCATTAGAGGCACCTGGATCAAAGCCTTTGTATTTAGTGAAAGTGTATAAGTTATTTACACCTGCATAAAGACGTACTTTACTGATGCCAACTTTTTCAATCACATTTGGATTAACAGAATATCCTATTTGTATGTTTTGAATTCTAACATAAGAAGCGTCTTCAACAAAATAGTCTGAAAATAATTTATTAGTAGTAGCTGCAGTAGTAACTCTAGGATTTGTAGTACTCGTTCCCTCACCGGTCCATCTACCTAAAACGTAATTCAAACGATTGGCATCAGGTGCAATACTTTCGTAGTTACGGACCATATTGTTACCTAATGAAGCAAACGTATACATAGAGAAATCGATCGCTTTATAATTGAACTGCAAATTAAATCCCATTGTTGCCGCTGGTATTGGATCACCAATATCAGTACGGTCATCAAAATTAATTTTTCCATCACCATTAACATCTACATAGCGAATATCACCCGGAGAAGCAGCCACGCCTAACTCTGCTTGAGATGGAGCATCATTTACCTCTTGTTGATTTTGAAATACTCCATTGGTTTTTAAACCGTAAAAATATCCAATCGAATGTCCTACCTGCATTCTAGACGGTGCCTGTTGACCAATACCGAAAGAACCACCTTCAATAAACGGAGTTCCCATAAAGGTTACGTTATTTCTTAAAACGGTTACATTATACCCTAAGCTCATATTAAAATCATCCGAAAACTTATTACTGAAATTGGCTGAAAATTCGATTCCTTCATTTCTAACCGTTCCAGCATTAATAGTTGGATTAGATGCCCCAGGTGCTTGACCTCCTGAGATACCAGAAACGGGTATGTTTGCAATTAATAAATCAGCACGAGTATCTATAAAATAATCAGCAACTAGAGTCAGCTTGTTGTTAAACAAATTCATATCCAAACCAATATCAAATTTCTTAGCTTCCTCCCACTTCAAATTTGGATTAGGAATTTGACCACCTGCTCGACCATTGACCAATGCGCCATCAAAAACATAGGTAGCTTCCCCAGTCAACTGCGAAATATAACCATTATTTGGAATAGCGTCATTACCTACAATTCCGTAACTTCCTCTTAATTTCAAGAAATTTACTGTTTTAGATTCGCCAAAGAAACCTTCATCAGAAATAATCCAACCTGCAGTTACGGACGGGAAATAACCAAATTTTTTACCTGGTCCAAATTTAGTAGAACCATCACGTCTTATCATTCCTGACAAGAGATACTTTCCTTTATAATCGTACTGTACTCTTCCAAAATAAGAAAGTCGTCTCTCATCATATACATACGATCCAACTGGAATTGTTCCTGGCGCAGGAGCTCCATTTGCCAGTGCGATATCTGCAAATTCCCATGAATTGTTTGGCACATCAAAACCAGTAGCAAAGAGTCCATTACCATATTCCTTAAAAATGGTATTCCCAATCATCCCTACCACTTTATGATCGTTTGCGATTGTTTTAGTATAAGTAGCAAACAAATCAAATGAGTAGTTGTTATCATTAACCGCATTTTGAGAAACTGAGGACCTAGTTGTATTAAATACTTTTCCACTGCCATAATTAAGTACTGGTGAAAAAGATTTTCCCTCACTATTGGCAGTTTTGAATCCAATCGTACTGCTTAAAACAAAGGCAGAAGTAAATTTATAATCTAACCCGAAATTACCGCTCAACTGCTTAAAATTATAATCATTGTAGGTATTAGCAATTTGTGCCAAAGGATTAATCATTTCATTTCCTAGAGAACCTCCGGGGAACTGTGAAAAATTACCTGTGTTATCATACGGTGCGATAGTAGAAGGAGCATTTACAGCATTTAATAAAACAGAAGCATTACCGTTCTCAGGTAAAGTTCTTCTAGTAAAGTAAGTGTAAATAGCATTCGTTTTTAGCTTTAACCGATCTGTTACATCAGCAGCCAATGATATTCTTGCTGTGTTTCTTAAAAAACCAGACTTTCCTCTACCTACAATACCTTCTTGATCTAAGTGGGACCCACTAACAGAATAAGTAATTTTATCAGAACCCCCTGAAAAAGTTAAATCATGACTTAATATAGGTACTCCAGTACTTAAAGTCTCGTTTTGCCAATTAGTTCCTTTACCCAAAGTACTAACGTTAGGAAAAGGAATAACATTCCCGCTATTAGCATAGCTTTCATTTAAAATTAATGCATACTCAGTTGCATTTAAGGTCGGTAGAATTCGTGATGATTCTTGAAAACCTGTATACGTGTTATAAGCAATTTTACCCTTCGAATTCTTTTTACCCGTTTTAGTGGTAATAAGAATTACACCATTAGCTGCCGCTGAACCATAAATAGCCGCCTGTGCATCTTTTAAAACAGTAATAGTTTCAACATCATTAGGATTTAATAACCCTAATTCACCAATGTATCCGTCTATAATAGTTAGTGGTTTCGCATCACCATTTGTAGCAATACCTCTAATACGAATGTCTAAAGCAGCTCCAGGAGAACCGGATTGCGAGGTAACATTTACACCTGAGACAGTTCCTTGTAATGCTTGTTCTATCCTAACCGGTTTTAAAACTTCTAGCGTTTTACTATCTACCGTAGAAACAGCTCCAGTAACTTCTTTCTTTTTTTGACTTCCGTATCCAATTACGACTACTTCATTCAATAATTTTGAATCTTCTTGTAATCCAATTGAAAGTGTGCTATTTGTAGAGCTAACCTTATATTCATAGCTTTTATACCCGATATAAGAAAAAACTACTACTGATCCCGTTGCAACATTTTTTAAATTAAAACGTCCATCCATATCGGTAGCCGTATTTGCAGTTCCGTTTTTAACTTGAACATTTACTCCTGGTATCGGTAAACCAGAGATTGCTTCTTTTACAACTCCACCTACTTCGACTCCTTGGGCAAAACCAAAAGATGTCAATAGCAGAAACAGAATTAATAGATAGTTTGACTTCATAAAATTAGGTTTAGTGTGAATTGTAAATTTAGCAGGGTTAACTTTTAAATACACAAAAATAACCTCAACAAAAAACATACAATTCAAAAAAAACCTCGATTTATTGTTAATACCCGATAAAACAACCGCTTTTTAGCCTTAAATCCTCAAAAGCAAATACATCAGAAAACAAAAAACCACAACAATAACGTTAATGTTGTGGTGATGTATAGTTATTTTTGATTTTTTAAGCTGCAACTATACAGCTAATATATACTCAGCGAGTCCCTGTTCATGCGATAAATTCATCTTTTTACGCAATCGGTATCTTTTTATTTCAACGCTTCGTACGGATATATTGAGCAACGGTGCTATCTCCTTTGAACTTAAATTGAGTCTTAAATAAGCACATAATCGCAAATCATTTGATGTCAGAGATGGATGAAGTGCTTTGATCTTTTTGAAAAATTCTTTATCTGAATTTTCAAATGCTTCCTTAAAAACACTCCATGAATCTTTACCGGTAATATTTCTATTAATAGTAGTTATTACTGATTTTATACTTCTGTTTTCGTCAACAGCAGTCTTTTTTAAATCTGCTTTGATAAATTCTAATAGTTCATTTTTACTAATTAAGCTCATTGTGGAAGCAGCGAGTTCTTTATTTATTGCATTTACATTCTCAGATAATTGCTCGTTTTTTAATCGCATTACTTGCTGGTTATTCTCCAATTCCTTTATCTCCAATAATAAATTATTCTCCTCTATCAATTTTTCTTTTTGTCGTTCGTAGTAGCGATTGTAATAACCATGAGCAAAACGAATACCTACTATGGCCAAAATAAAATAAATAACAAGGGCTAAGTGGGTTGCATACCATGGTTTTAAAATGGTAAAAGAGTAGTCTGCACTACTATCTAAATTTGAATTTGCATATTTAGCCTTTACTTTAAACACATAATCACCTGGAGGTAAATTCTTAAAGCTTACAACTGCTTTTGTATTCCATTCACTCCATTGATTTTGAAAGCCTTCTAAGATATACTTGTACTCCACATTTATATACTTATTGTATTCCGGTACCGTATAATAAATATTTATATTGTTAGCGCTATGATGAAAATTACCTTCCTTATCAATATCATTTGTTTGGCTCTCTTGATCCAATGCATTAGAAACTACCGCAGATATTAAAACCTTATATTTTTTAAAAATTAAGTCATTAATATCCATAGCATAATATCCATCTGTAGTACCAAATAGATATGTAAATGCTGATAACTGAGTAATATTCTCATACCCTAACATAGAATTAGTAAGAGAAACAGGAATGGGGATGCTATTCTTTTTTAATTGGGAGCTAAATTTACTGGCGGTGTAATAATTAATATAGTTTTTCGAAAACAACCATATTTTATTAGAATCATCCACAATCATTTTCCCCGAGGTATATTCATCTTTTTCAAAAACCGAGCTTAATAATTTATCTTTTTGAAATTCTTTTGTCTTATCGTTTAATTTGTACACACCACCTTTGTATGCATAAAAAATAGAATTATTAAATTTTACTAAACTGGCATTTTTTCCTTTTATAGGACTTTCATATGCTGTGTAGTGCAGGCGTTCCTTTAAAGTTTTATCAGCGATTATCCTAAAAACTCCTTTGTATTCATGGCTAACATAAATTTCGAAATCATCCGTTATTTCAAAGTATTTACAGGAATAATCAAATCCCTTTAGTTTATTTCGAAAATACCACTTATTGGAACGCTTTTCTAGAACAGATAGTCCATAATAATTTCCTTGTAATAGTAAATCAGTATTACCGGGAACTGTTGTAAATTTCCATGTACCCGAATTTGCAAATATATTAGTAGCGTTACCATCTTTAACAGTAAAAGTTCCTCTATCGTGTCCACAAAAAAGTGTCCCATCGTGTTCAAAAATAGACCATACTTGTCCCTTTGTCCCTTTGATAAATTTAAACTGATCCTTACTTTTATACTTCTTATAAAACAAACCTTGATTTGTTCCAACATATAAATGACCTTCGAATAATTTAGAGGTATAAATAGTTCCTAAATCACCTGAATTATCAACAAAACTCTGGATTGGTGATTGCATATTTATACAGTTGATTCCATTATCAAGTCCCACCCATACATTTTTATCTACATCTTCGTATAAGGATAGTGCGGTGTTGTTACTCAAACCATTGCGTTGTGTGATATGATAATTAACTTTTCCGTTCTTATCTAGCACATAAATACCACTCGAAACCGTACCTAAAACATAACCATCATCAGCTATGGACTCACAACTATAAACACTTCCATCTTGCAAATACGAATCAATTTCAGTATTGAATTTTGAAACTTTTCCTGCATCTAATTCATAAAAACCCTGCATTTGTGTGGAGATTAACAGTCGTTCTCCTTTCAAAAAAACATTTACAATGTGATTGTTTTTAACTGCGGCGTGGTTCGAAACTAGTTTACTTTTACCACCCTCAATTTCAAACAAACCTGAATTACTTACCTGATAAAAAACAGCATTAACGGTGCTATAAGCCTTAATTATTGGTTTTTGTGGTGCTATAATGGTAAAACTTCCTTTTTTAGGATTATAAATATAAATTCTATTTAATGATTGAAAAACAATTTGATCTTCATAGGTTAAAATATTCCAAATTTGTTCATCGTCTAAAAGTTTGGATTTAATGGCTTTACTAATAGAAAAGTACTGTAATAATCCGTTCTTTTGGCGCAGCCAATATCCAAATTCCATATAACTTCCGGTATAAATACGATCACCGATTGCTTTCACGGAGCGAATAATGGTTTCGTTTGGCGAAGGATATAATTTCCATGAAGAGCCGTTAAACTCTAATAAACCGTCATTATTTGCAAAATAGATAAACTGGTTACTGCCTTGGGCAATCATCCAATTTTGATTTCCTGCTCCATATATACTAGGCGCATAGTTGACTATTGGAGGCAAATCCTGACCAAAACCAGCTGTAAAAAAAGTTAAAAAAAATAATAAGTATTTGGCTTTCAAAATTGAGCTTTTAAAAATTGTGATTGTAACAAATTTAAACTTAAAATTTGGTGTGCAAAAATAATAGAACATAATCCTTTCCCTTTAAACCATCAAAATTATATTGCTAATGCTTGCATTATTAACCAATTTTATGATTTGTTCACGATCTGTTCTCAGTTGAAAATTGATTACTTTTGTAGAAATTCATTATTTTCTATGCAAATTGACCTTTCTAAAATAGATCCAAAGAAAAATATAATCATAAAAGGGGCTCAGGTACACAACTTAAAAAATGTAGATGTAGTCATTCCTAGAAATAAACTTGTAGTTATTACTGGACTTTCGGGCTCAGGTAAATCGAGTTTGGCTTTTGATACGCTTTATGCCGAAGGGCAGCGTCGCTATGTTGAAAGCCTTTCCTCCTATGCACGACAATTTCTTGGTCGGTTAGATAAACCTAAAGTCGAATATATAAAAGGAATTGCTCCTGCAATAGCTATAGAGCAAAAGGTAAACACAACCAATGCTAGATCGACTGTAGGTACATCTACTGAAATCTACGATTACATGAAACTCCTTTTTGCACGCGTTGGAAGAACCTATTCGCCTGTGTCCGGAAAAGAGGTTAAAAAAAACACAGTCACAGATGTAGTCAGCGATGTTCAAAAGCTACCTTTAGAAAGTAAGTGGTTGCTATTAGCTCCTATTCATTTAGAAAAGGGTCGGAAATTCGAGGACAAGCTAAAGGTATTATTACAGCAAGGTTTTTCAAGAATTTTAGTTGGTGAGCAAATGATTCGCTTGGATGAAATAGACCAACATAAACTAGATCCTAAAAAAACATCCTTAATTATCGATCGTATAGTTGTAAAAGACGAAGAAGAGTTTTACAACAGATTAGCTGACGCGGTTCAAACAGCTTTTTACGAAGGAAAAGGCATTTGTTACTTACAAGAGCTAAATACAACAAATCGATTCGAATATTCAAACAACTTCGAATTAGACGGCATCTCTTTCTTAGAACCTAATGTCCATTTATTTAGCTTTAACAACCCTTACGGCGCCTGCCCTGTTTGTGAAGGGTATGGAAATATTATAGGGATCGATGCTGAACTTGTTGTTCCCAACACAACCTTATCTATCTATGAAAATGCCATATTTCCTTGGAGAGGCGATAGTATGAGTTGGTTTCGAGACGAACTAGTAAATAATGCATACAAATTCGATTTCCCTATTCACAAACCCTTTTATCAGCTAACAGAAGAACAAAAAGATTTGTTATGGACGGGAAATAGCTATTTTCAGGGTCTAGATGACTTTTTTAAAGAGCTTGAAGAAAAAAATTATAAAATTCAAAACAGAGTTATGCTCTCCCGTTACCGTGGTAAAACCAAATGCCATTCGTGTAAAGGAAAACGCTTACGTATAGAAGCTTCATATGTAAAAATCAATTCTAAAACTGTTTCTGAATTAGTCGATTTGCCAATTAAGCATTTAGTCACCTTTTTCAAAAACGTAGAATTAGATGTTTATGAACAACAAATTGCCAAACGCTTATTAACCGAGATTAATAATCGATTGTCTTTTTTAACCGAGGTTGGCTTAGACTACCTAACTTTAAACCGAAACTCCGCTTCGCTTTCAGGAGGAGAATCACAACGAATAAATCTAGCAACCTCATTAGGTAGTAGTTTAGTTGGCTCCATGTATATTCTTGATGAACCCAGCATTGGTTTACACCCAAAGGATACCGAACGGTTGATCAAAGTATTGCTATCCTTACGAGATTTAGGCAACACAGTTATTGTAGTGGAACATGATGAAGACATTATGAAAGCTGCCGATATGATCATTGATATTGGCCCTGAAGCAGGAACATTTGGCGGAAATTTAGTTGCGCAAGGAACCTATGCTGAGATATTAAAATGCGACTCCTTAACTGCTAAATACCTAAGTGGAGCTGAAAAAATAGAAGTCCCAAAAAAGCGACGAAAGTTTAAAAACTTTGTAGAAATTAAGGGTGCTCGCGAAAATAACCTACAAAATATCGATGTGCTTTTTCCATTGGATGTTTTAACCGTTATTACAGGTGTTTCAGGTAGTGGAAAAAGTACCCTTATTAAAAAAATCCTTTTTCCTGCAATGCAGAAAAAACTAGAAAATATTGGAGAAAAAGCAGGACAATTTACCGAAATAACAGGATCGTTCTCTCAAATTAAACATATTGAATATGTAGATCAAAACCCGATTGGACGAAGCTCCCGCTCCAATCCCGTTACCTACATTAAAGCCTATGATGATATTAGAGATTTATTTTCGAAAGAGAAACTATCACAGATAAGAGGGTATCAAGCCAAACATTTTTCGTTTAACGTAGATGGTGGACGTTGTGAAACCTGCAAAGGTGAAGGTTCGATTAATGTAGAGATGGTTTTTATGGCCGATGTACAATTACCGTGTGAAACCTGTCATGGAAAACGCTTTAAAAAAGAGGTCCTTGAAGTCACCTTTAACGACAAAAACATCCATGATATTCTAACTATGACTATCGATGATGCGGTAGCGTTTTTTGAGAATAATAAGCAAGCTAAGATTACACAAAAACTAAAGCCATTGCAAGATGTTGGTTTGGGTTACGTTCAATTAGGGCAATCGTCCTCAACGCTCTCTGGTGGAGAAGCACAACGTATCAAATTGGCTTCCTTTCTAGTTAAAGGAGCAACTAAAGATAAAGCTCTTTTTGTATTTGATGAGCCTACAACTGGTTTGCATTTTCATGATATTAAAAAGCTCTTGGCTTCCTTTGATGCTTTAATCGAAAAAGGTCATTCTATTCTAGTTATAGAACACAACCTTGACTTGATAAAATGTGGTGATTGGATTATTGATCTAGGACCCGAAGGCGGTGAGAACGGTGGTCAATTGCTTGCAGTAGGTACACCTGAAGAAATTGCCAAAAACAAAAAATCCATTACTGGAGTTTATTTAAAAGAAGTTTTATAAATAAAAAAGCAGAAAAATAGCTACTATTTTTCTGCTTTTTATTTCAATCTATTTTAGTTCTAGAATCTGTAACCTAAACTTATTCCACTACGTACCCCAGCCCATGGACCACTTATGTTAACAGTCGCTCCATTAGCATTCACTTTAGCGGTAACATCCGATAATGGTAATTCAATGTTATCTAGTTCTTTTTGTAATTCATTTTGTTCAAAAGCATTTAAAGGTCTTGACGAAACTCCAACAAAGTCACCTTTAGATGTTCCATAATGAGGTCCTACGATCCACCAATCTAATATAAGGTGTTTCCCTAAATTAAATTGTGCTCCAAACTGTAATCCGAAAGTGTTAGCAGTTAACTTTCCTCCTAGATCAATGTCAGCCTGTCCTCCTACTAAATCTGTATCATAGGTAAAATTAACACCTGTAAGATTGTATGTCAAATTTCTATAAAAAGGAGCAATATAAAAACCTTTACCATATCCTTTTCCTAAATAAAATCGAACCTCTGGTGTAAAGGCGGTATAACCTAATTCAGTATTATCGAACATACCTTGTGAGTTTGAGCTACTTGACGTTAATTCGCTAAGCTGACTCTTGAATGGCACACTTCCCTTTGGAATAAAACTATAACCTATAACTACTCCAATACTTTTGGTTAAACTTCTTTCGTATTGAAATTGATAATTTTTAAAAACTAGACTCGTAAGACTAATCTTTACGTTATTTTTTTTTGGAAGATTGACCGAATTAATAACTCCCGAAGAGTCCTTTACTTTAACAACGTCCTGATCCGTTTGAGCTGCAAGAAATGAAAAGTTAATAAAAATAAGTGCAAGAGTAACAATAGCTTTGTTCATAAGTAAGTCCTAAAAAATTTGAAATTATATTTTGAAAAGTCCAAATATAGACTAAAAACAGTTCTCAACAAAGGTTTTTCCATCCTCATCAATCGCTACCAATATTTTCTTTTTTTTATTTGAAGAGTAACATAAGTAACCCCAAACGAGTGACCAAAGTCCAAAAGTGATGCAACAGAGTAGCAAGTTAAAATTGTGGTTGACTTTCCTATTTTCTTTGGATAAAACCGCAAAAGGTAGTTTGTCATTTTTTTCTTCAATAACGAACCCGCTATTTACTTTTGAAGACAAAATAGAAAGATAATTTTTCCAGTCCTCTTCCCTAATAAACTGATCTGTTTTCATAATTGTAGTGTTTACTTCAAAAACTAGTTTTCAATATAACACAACAAAAATAATAAGAATGTAGAACCAAGTCAATACCCACATTTAGTGATTAACACATGTAAGCTTGATTGCAGATGTTTAGTTGGTTAATTTGAATTTTTTCAATAATCCATCTAAGACTTCATTGATTTGCAGCGACAATTTAAACTTAAAGTTCAAATAAACATAAGCAATGGTTACTAATATTGATTTTAAGATAATTGCAATTATGGGATTTAAAGGAAATTCCCAAAAATAAAACAACAAGAACAACCCAAAGGTCAAAAACATCGAATAAACGGTTTCTTTGGTAAATGGATACAAGTGCAAGCGTTTCACAACAAACATTAACTTAGCTAAACTGTATAGGGTAATGGAAAGTAATGTAGCAAAAGCCGAACCTAGAATACCAAAAATTGGAATAAAAATCATATTTAAAACAACGGTCAGCAAAACTAAAACAACACCTAAAAACAACACTGCCCTATAATATTTTGTATTGAAAATAATGGCATTGTTATTTCCTAAAATTAAATCAAAATACTTTGACAAACCAATCATAAAAACGACTAAAACTCCTCCTCCATACTCTTTAGGAATCATATCATACAACTGATTGATATTTACAAAAATACAAAGCATGACAAAACCACCTACGATTTGTAAATTAATTGAAGTCTTTTTATAAAGTTCATTCAATTCCTCTTGTTTGTCTTCGTGCATTAATTTTGCAGTGATGGGATACACTATCTGATGCATCGCTCTACTTGGAACGGAGATAACTAATGCAATGTACGTAGCGATAGAATAATAGGCAATATTCTCTATTTTAATGTATTGATTAAGCATAATCTTATCAATATCTAGCAACAAAGTAGCTACACTCCCTGATAAAATAATGAAAAAAGTGTAAACAACTATATCTTTAAAATTATGAGGAAGCCCAAGTTGAAAGTTAGGTCTTTTTAAGTAAAAAGCATACAACATCGTTACAATCAAAGCTACAAAATAAATTGCCGCTGTTACATAAACGAACTGTACGATTGTTATCCAATTGTAATAAATAGCAATCAACGCGAATAATGAAAATGTACGTAATCCAACCTCCTTAATAAAATTACCAAACACGGAATGCATGTGTACACGCGCCCAAGCATAAAATATCTCGAAGTATGCCATACACAATCCTGTAAAAGGAATCAGCCATAAAAATTCTTTAACGATTGGATTTTCTTTCGAAAAATAAGCTGCTATTTCATCAAAAAAGAACCAGCCAATCAGCAACAATGGAACCGATAAGACCAGTGGAAAAAAGACGGAGAAAGAGAGAAACCGGTCTTCCTCTTGTTCCGTTTTACATTGCGAATAAAACTTAACCAAGGTATTTTGCATTCCGAAAGCAAGTAATGGCATAACAATACTTGAAGCCGAAAGTATGTAATTAGTTAACGCGTAATATGTAGCGCCTAAAAAATAAGGATATAAAAAAATTGTATTGATAGCGCCAATCCCAAAACCAATATAAGTGATTATCGTATTTTTTAAAGACTGATTTAGTACTATACCCATGGTATTTAGGAATTGATTATTAGTTATTAAGAAGTGCTACTAACTCTCCCGTTAGATTTTTGCGAGAATACTTTTCGACACCTACTCCATTTGCTTGTAAATTTCCCTCTAAATATTGATTGTAATAGTGTGTAATTGTTTGTTTGAGTTTCTCCTTTTGGTTGTATTCAAAAAACACTCCAGTGTTAGTATCCTTAATAATTGACTCAAAATCAGAGTTTTTAGGACCTATGGCAATTATAGGTCGGCTAGAAACCATATATTCAAATAACTTCCCAGGAATAATACTTTTGGTATCCTCAGAATCAATTTCGATCAATAAAAGCACCTGAGATTTACGTTGTTCGGCGATAGCCACACTATGTGAAACGTAACCCATTGTATTGAGGTAAGTAGCTAAAGTACTTGCGCTAATCGCATCTAATACTTCTTGACTTACCGCTCCTATAAGTTTTAGTTCTAAATCGCGTTTAAAACTAGGGATTTCTTCAATTAACTCCGCTAAGCTTTCCCATAGGATTACAGGATTTCGATTCGATAAAAAGGAGCCTATATGTGCCAAACTAAATTTAGTATCCTTAACCTGAGTTGGTACAATTTCAGTATCAAAACCATTTGTAATAACAGTTATAGGCTTTGTAGTCAGCGCTTGGAATTCGGTTTTAGTAGTTTTACTAGTCACTATGATTGCATCTGCTGTATTTAGAACCTGATGCTCTAATTTTTTATGCTTCTTAGCGGCATAAGCCGAAAGTCTTAGTGATTTATGATAACCTATAGTTGTCCAAGGATCACGAAAATCAGCAAACCATTTTAAGTCTAACTTATTTTTTAAACCTAAACCTATTAAATGTAAACTATGAGGTGGACCCGATGTAATGATGGTATCGATATTATTCTCATTGATATAGTTTTCCAAATACTTTATTGATGGTTTCACCCAAAAACAGCGGGCATCAGGAATAAACAAGTTTCCGCGAATCCATAATAATACCTTATCTAAAAACTGCTGTTTTTTTTGATTGGGAATAATCCCCGAATTCATTTTCTGAGTTTTGTTCTTAGACAAAAATGAAGCCAGTTGATAAGGCTCAAAGATATTTTTTCGCAGTATTATTGCCTTATCTGAAACATCTTTTTCTAAATTTTTATCGATAATTGGATACGTTGGATTTTGGGGAATATAAACCACCGGTTCAATTCCAAAGTCGGGCAAATATTTGACAAACTTAAGCCATCGTTGCACTCCAGGGCCACCAGCGGGAGGCCAATAATAAGTAATAATTAAGATTTTTTTATGTTCCAATTTATAATTGTTGGTGGGTTACCGTTTTGACTAGACTTATTTAAAAAATATAATTAGTCAATTATTTTGGCGATCTTCTTCTTTTCAAAATAAATACCGGCAACCAACAAGATTAAAATACCTATTCCACTAGCTATTGTTATACTACTTCCCGTCTGTATTACATCGGGTTCAAACTTGAACTCTATTGTATGCTTTCCTTCGGGAACCATCATCCCTCTTAAGACGTAATCTACAGGAAAGTGGCTAGTCTTTTCACCATCAATGTAGGCGTTCCATCCTTTTTCATAATAAATTTCAGAAAAAACAGCTAAGCCCTCTTTTTTACTATCTGAACTGTACTTGATGTAGTTAGGCTTATAAACATTCAAAGTAATTGTACCCGTAGTATCTAAATTTCGCTTTAAACGCGCATTTTTAAATTTAGCACCATACAAATGAATATTAAAAATAGCTGCCTTTTTAGTATTGATATTGTTAAGCATCTTCATTTCGTCATCGGCTTTATTGACTAGCTTAATATCATTTACAAACCATGCATTTCCATTTGCATCTGGATTAATAACAGGAAATTCTTTGCCTTCTTTATCAGTTTGAATTACATATTTTACATTAAGCATATTCAAGACTTCCAAATTGTTTTTGGCAATTTGGTAATCAAATAACTGCTGTACCCTTCTAGGTTTAGCAGCATGATAGCCACCAATTGATTTGTGAAAATAAGAAGCGCGAGCACTCGAAAAATTCCCACTTACTTCAAACACGCGGTAATGTGTGGTGTCTTGTAAAATCATGGCATCAGCAGGCGTTTCAACAAAAGGGACTTGCACCTCTCTTGCACTAACAAAATCCTTGGATGACACATAATTTTTATCCACAAAAAACAAATCAGAAACCATAAACAGTCCCACGAGAATAATAGCAGTATTATGAGCGATTTTATTTTTTATGAATAACCATAAAACACCTGCCGTTAAGACTATAAAGAAGCCTGAGCGCAATAAATCGGCACTGTACAAGCTCATTCTATCTGCTTTTAAGGCATCTACAAAACCTGGCCCATAACTCTGTACAAAATAACTGTCGTTAGGTCCCTCAAAATCAAAAAGACTCTTGCTAAAGAACAATAACATAATCAATCCTAGAGCAGCTGCAGTAGGTTGCCAAAGGGATTTCCATCGCAGCTCTTTTTCTAATTTAAAAAAGGACTGCAGACCCATTATCGCGAGAACCGGAAAACATAATTCTAATATAACCTGAATAGAGGACACCGCTCTAAACTTATTGTACATGGGAACGTTATCAATAAAAAAGTCTGTTAGTGCTGGAAAATTTTTACCCCAAGATAATAAAAGCGACACTATTGCTCCCGATAGAAATACATATTTTATTTTGCGATCGTCAATAAATAAGCCAATTAAAGCTAAAAAGAAAACAACTGCACCAATGTATGCGGGTGCCGCAACAATAGGTTGGTCTCCCCAATAGGTAGGTAAGCCCGATGCAAAATCAGCTGCTTGACCTTCAGGCACGCCTTGCCCTACCATAAAGTCATACATACTACTATCCGTACCTACGGCTTCATGATTAGAGCCTCCAAAAAGTCTAGGAGCAATTAAGTTAAAACTTTCTGCCACTCCATAGCTGTACTCTGTAATATAATCACGGCTCATTGCGGTACTAGCTGTATTTTTAGATCCATCTGGATTAAAGTTTAGCTCACTTTTACTACGAGTACTAAAGTTAGCATACTCAGCTGTAGCTAATAAATTTGTAGCATTCGCACCAATTGCGAAAATTCCGGCTACGGCTAAGACACCAATTGAGATAAACAAGGACTTAAAGTCTTTCTTCTTAAGTTCGAGATATATAAAATAACTAGACAGAATCAACAAGAAAATCAAAAGATAGTAGGTCATTTGAAAGTGGTTCGCATTGATTTCAAGCGCCGTTGCAAACAAAGTAAGTAAACCGCCTACTACATATCGTTTTCTGAAAACTAAAATAAAACCGGCAATAACCATGGGCATATAGGCAATCGCGTGTGCTTTGGCATTGTGTCCTACTCCTAAAATTATGATGAGATAAGTAGAAAAACCAAAAGCTACTGCGCCAAAAAACGCTTTTAAAGGATCTACTTTTAAAACAAGTAATAATCCATAAAAACCTAAAAAGTATAAAAATAAATAATCCGCTGGACGAGGTAAAAAACGTAAAACATCATCTATAGCGCCAATAAAATCATAAGGGTATTTTGCTCCTAACTGGTACGTTGGCATGCCTCCAAAGGCACTGTTAGTCCAGTATGGTTCCAAGTGTTCGGTGGCTCTAAAGTCATTTTGCTCTTTAGCCATTCCCGTATATTGAACAATATCTGATTGAAAAATTTGCTTCCCTTGAAGTACGGGATAGAAATAAATTAGTGAAACTATAATAAAACCAATAAGGGCTAAAATATGCGGATAAAATTTATTTACTATTTTCAATTTAAAACTTTTAATTTAATAAAAAAGGAGATTTTCAGGACCAAAATTAATCTATTTCTTCGTAATCAACATAGTCCCCTACTTTTTTAGTTTCTTTTGGATTTTTTGCATTGGCTGTGTTGTAGATAATCTCATCTTTTGCAGCTGTCCTTTGCCATGAATTATCCTGAGAGTAGTTTTGTTGTTGCTGTTGGAAATTCTGGCCTGCTTTTTCAACTACTTTCTTAACTAATAGCGGCAGAAATAATTTTGCTAAAAATTTAAAAACATAGTAAAACATGAGAATATAAAAGATAGTTTTTACAAAACCAGTAAATGAAGCCGTTTCCATAAGTAGATATTTTTTAGCAAAATTAAGGAATCAAAGTCGAAAATTAGGAACAAACTTAAAATATGACTCTTAAATAAATGATAAAATATAGTACATTTGAAATACGTTATTATTTTAAACAGCAAAGAATATGTCAAAATCTAAATTATACTCGCTTTTAGTTCTAGTACTGATTTGTAGTTCTAATTATGCTCAGCATACTGACCAAATCAATTCTAACAGACCTGGAGTTACTATGTCAGCCTTTGCAGTAGGAAAGTCAGTGATTCAAGTCGAAACAGGTGCCTACGGAATTCATGAAAACCATGTACTACTAGGATACGATGCCAAAGGTTTTGGAGCTGATCTGACACTGAGATATGGCGCATTTATGGAACGGTTGGAAGTTGTAGCCAATTTGCAATACCAAAATGCTGATTTTAACACACCATTCAGTAGTATTAACAAAGCAGGACTGAAGCAAACCGTTTTAGGAGCAAAATACTTGATTTACGATCCTTTTAAAAATTACGAAAAAAAGATTAATGTCTACAGTTGGAAAGCGAATCAAAAATTCAATTGGAGACAACTGGTACCTGCCGTATCACTATATGCAGGAGCTAATTTCACGATGAAAAATAATCCCTATTCCTTTTCTGCAGATGCTTCGATATCGCCTAAAATAATGCTTATCACTCAAAACCACCTAGGTGATGGTTCTTGGGTTTTTGTAACTAATATTATTGCCGATTATGTCACTACTGACTTCCCAAGTTATGGCTACGCAATTACTTTAACCAAAGGAATAAGTGAAAAATGGTCTGGATTTATTGAAAATCAAGGATATAAAAGCGACTTTTACAGCGATGCTATTTTGCGTGGAGGTGCCGCATTCTTACTAACTAAAGACATGCAAATTGACGCCTCAGTAAGTACTAATTTTAAAGATACTCCAACAATATTTTATGGAGGACTAGGTTTTTCATGGCGCTATGACGCCAATTATAAGGAAGTTAGAATGAATTTAGACAATGGCGGAAGAAAAAAGTCTAAGTCAGAAAAGAAAGCGGAGAAAAAAGACAAAAAACGCAAGGATGCAATTGAATAACGAGATTAAACATAAAAAAAATAATGATTACTATTAAAGAAGTACATACCAAAAAGGAACTTACTGAATACATAAAATTTCCTTTTGAACTCTATAAAAACAACGAATTTTGGGTACCACCAATAATTGCAGATGAACTAGAGTCATTTGACAAAACTAAAAACCCCGCTTTTGAAAATGCCGAAGCTTACTTTTATCTCGCTTACAAAAACAATAAAATAGCTGGTAGAATTACCGCTATCATCAATTGGAGCGAGGTTAATGATCAAAAAAAGAGTAAAGTCCGCTTTGGCTGGTTTGATGTAATTAATGACATAGAAGTAACAAAAGCACTACTTGAAAAAGTATATGAACTAGGTCGCAAAAATAATTTAGAATATGTTGAGGGACCAATGGGTTTTTCTAATTTAGATAAAGTAGGCGTCTTAACTGAAGGTTTTGATCAATTAGGCACGATGATTACTTGGTACAACCATCCGTATTATGCCACTCATTTTGAGAAGTTAGGCTATGTTACTGAGAAAGAATATATCGAAAGTAAGTTTCCATTCGAAAATGTGAAACTAGATCATTTTGATAAAGCGCAAGAACTAATTAAAAGAAGGTATCAATTAAAAGAACTTAATTTTAAAAAGACGAAAGACGTTTTGCCTTATGTAGACAAAATGTTTGATCTATTTAATGCTTCGTACGCTAGTTTATCGTCTTTTGTTCCTATTACAGATATCCAGAAAGAGTATTTCAAAAAAAAATACATCAGTTTTATTAATCCTGAATACATAAAATTTGTAGAGGATAAAGATCATAATTTAGTGGCTTTTGCTATAGTAATGCCAAGCTTTTCACGCGCTTTACAAAAAGCAAATGGAAAACTTTTCCCTTTTGGTTTCTACCATCTTTTAAATGCTAGGAAAAACAGTAAAGACGTTACTTTTTATCTTATTGGTGTTCATCCTGATTATCAAAGTAAAGGAGCACATGCTATCATTTTTAAGGAATACCATACGACCTTTACAGAGAAAGGAATTCAAAATTGCATTCGCACACCAGAATTAGCTGATAACCATGCTATACATGCTATCTGGAAGAATTTTGATCCTGTGGTGCATTGCCGCAGAAAAACTTTTAGATTAACACTTTAAATCTAGATACCAAAACAAAAAAAATCCATTTACTTTCGTAAATGGATTTTTTTTATGCTTGTATTGGACAATTATGCGTCTAAATCTACTGTAGTTCTAGCAGCGATTTCTTTATAAGTTCCGCCAATTAATTTTTCACGAATAGCTTCAAAAGCGGTTAATGTCTCATCGATATCAGCTAGTGTATGTGATGCTGTAGGAATCATTCTTAGCAAGATGATCCCTTTTGGAATAACCGGATAAACGACTATTGATAAAAATATATTGTAATTTTCTCTTAAATCGTTCACCATGATCATTGCCTCTGGAATTGATCCTTCAAGATAAACAGGTGTTACACAAGTGTTAGTATCCCCAATGTTGAATCCCTTTTCTTTCAATCCACTTTGCAATGCATTTACATTTTCCCAAAGTTTATCTTTTAAGCCTGGATTATCTCGCAACAATTGCAATCTTTTCAGTGCTCCAATTGTTTGAATCATAGGCAATGCCTTAGCAAACATTTGAGAACGTAAATTGTATTTTAAATAATCAATAATGTCTTTATCAGCTGCTAAAAAAGCACCAATACTAGCCATTGACTTTGCAAAAGTCGAGAAGTAAACATCGATTCCGTCTTGACAACCTTGCTCTTCCCCTGCTCCAGCTCCTGTTTTACCTAAGGTTCCAAAACCGTGAGCATCATCAACTAAAAGACGGAAGTTGTACTTTTCCTTCATCGCAACGATCTCAGTTAACTTACCTTGCTGACCGCGCATTCCAAAAACACCTTCAGTGATAAAAAGTATACCTCCACCTGTTTCCGTAGCCATTTTAGTAGCACGTTGCAGGTTTTTTTCCATACTCTCTAAGTCATTATGCTTGTACGTAAATCGTTTACCCATGTGTAAACGAACACCATCAATGATGCAAGCATGAGCATCCACATCATAAACAATAATATCGTTTTTAGTAACAAGGGCGTCAATACAAGACATGATTCCTTGGTATCCAAAATTCAACAAATAAGCAGATTCTTTTTGTACAAAAGCAGCCAATTCGTTCTCTAATTGCTCGTGATATGTGGTATGACCGCTCATCATACGAGCACCCATTGGGTAGGCAGCACCGTATTCTAAAGCCGCGTCAGCATCTGCCTTACGAACTTCAGGATGATTAGCTAGACCTAAATAATCGTTTATACTCCAATTCAAAATATCCTTTCCATGAAACTTCATCCTTGGCCCTAGTTCACCTTCTAATTTAGGGAAAACAAAATAGCCTTCAGCTTGCGAAGCCCATTTTCCTAGTGGTCCTTTATTGTTTTGAATTCTTTCGAATAAATCCTTTACCATAATATCGTTAAGTAATAATTTTAATTTTAAGAAGTTGCAAAAATAATTATTTAAATTTTATAAAAGTAGCTAAAGTATATTTATTTTCGAATAGACGACTCCACTTTTTACTAACCCAGTTACACCAACTTTCTTTTTCCTTAGCGAAAGTACAAAATTGCTATTCTACAACATTCTTTAAGCCAAGATAACTGTTTTTTGCCAAACAAAACAATAGTCTATTGAAATAGTCCTAAAACAGAATCGATTAAACTTTGTATCTTTGACTAAATTTACACCAATTATTTTATGTCTCAACTTACTAAAGAACTTAAACTAGCTGTATTAATTGATGCTGACAATGTTCCTTACAGCAATGTAAAAGGAATGATGGAAGAAATAACAAAATTTGGCACACCAACTACCAAACGTATTTACGCAGATTGGACGCGTCCAAATGCCAATGGATGGAAAGGTGTCTTATTAGAGCATGCAATCACCCCTATCCAACAATACAGTTACACTTCAGGCAAAAACTCTTCGGATTCCGCATTAATAATTGATGCTATGGATTTACTGTACACCGGAAAATTAGATGGTTTTTGCATCGTTTCTAGTGATAGTGATTTTACAAGATTAGCCATAAGGTTGAGAGAAGCAGGTATGAAAGTTATCGGTATTGGTGAACAAAAGACACCAAAACCATTCATAAGCGCCTGCGATCGTTTTATATTTATCGAAGTCCTAGATGGTGCAATTAAGAAAAAAGCACCTAAACAAAATAATGACACTAAAAAGCCGGTTGAAAAAACAACAGTAAAAGCAGTTGAAAAACCAGCTCAAAAACCACTTAATAAAATAGATGAGCCTACCATTGAATTAATCGAATCTACCATTGAAGACATTGGAGATGATGATGGTTGGGCATTTCTTGGTGATGTTGGAAACTTAATTGTAAAGAAAAAACCTGAATTTGACCCTCGTAATTACGGATTTGTTAAGCTGACGCCAATGCTAAAAACATTGACAGATATCCTAGAGATTGACGAAAGAGAGTCCGACAAAAAGGGGATTAAACATGTATTTGTGCGTTTGCGTTTTAGTTAAAGTAAATCCTTTACGGCTTTAAATAAAATTTCTTTTTTAATTGGCTTGGACAAATAATTGTTCATGCCAATTTCTTTGGTTCGCAACTTAGTGCCTTCCATAACGTCAGCTGTCACTGCTATAATGGGAACATTGCTATATTTAGTTCCTGCTAAACCATTACGAATGGCTATTGTTGCTTCATATCCATCCATAATAGGCATTTGTAAATCCATTAACACTAAATCTATATGATGTTCTCTTAAAACATCTAAGCCTTCCTGACCATTTAAAGCATAAAACACGGTTGTATTCAACCATTTTTTAGTTATCATTTTAATAACCATTTGGTTAATAGCATTATCCTCTACAACTAGCAAATTCTTCCCCCCTAAATCACATACTTCGGAGGTAGCTATAGTAGCCGGTTGCACTACTTGCTGAGCAACAGTATCAAACTCAAGATAAATAGTAAAAACGGTACCTTTATCCACTTTACTCTTTACGCGGATACGACCACCCTGAAGCTCTACAAGTGTTTTAACGATAAATAATCCCAAACCTAGTCCGCCAAATTTCCTTGTATTATTAATTGAATTTTGAGAAAAGGAATCAAAAATACTTACTATTTTATCCTCAGCAATACCCATTCCTGAATCAGCTATTGTTAGCTTTAATGAAGCCCTACTTGCACTTAATTGCTCACTAGCAATTTTAAACGACACATAACCAGTTGACGTGAATTTTATTGCATTATTGATCAAATTATTCACAATTTGAGACAATCTCATTTCATCTCCTACAAACTGTACCGGTATTGCGTTAGGTTTTTCAAATCTAAATTCTAATCCCTTTTCCTTTGCTCTAATTCCAGCACTAATTTCTATTTCCTCCAGCAATTTTAGTGGATCAAACGGAGCTTTATCTAACGTTAACTCATTCTTTTCTATTTTAGAAAAATCAAGAATATCATTTACTGAACTCAGCAAACTTTGTGATGAATATTTAATTACCTTACAATTATCTTTTATTTTATGATCCTCAACTTCAGTTGAAATAGAGTCTATTAAATTCATGATCGCATTGAGAGGCGTCCTTAATTCGTGGCTAATATTAGATAAAAAATAAGACTTCAAATCATTCATTTCTTCTGAACGTATTAACGCCAAACGATTAAGTTCATTTTTTTCATTTTTTAAATTCCTAATTAAATTCGACATTGAAAGTGACAAGAAAATAAGTTCTAGTCCCGTACCTATTTTCGAACTATTTTGAGTGGTAAACGTATTTTCGATAAATCCGAGATTGTTCAAAATAAAAACACCAAACCCTACAATCAGGAAAAAAATACCTATTGTAAAGAAAGTGTCGATAGGCTTTTTCTTGACATATAAATAAATGATAGAAAAAATAATTAATAATAAAAAAACCAAAACCAACAAATTGACAATCTTATAGCAATAAGGCAAAGCGGCAGGCACTAAAGCTGAAAAAAACAACAAAACTAACAACGATACATAACTCATGTTAAATAACTTGAAGAGGACTTTGCTGTGCTTTTTTATGTTCAAAAAAACTTCGCTGTACTTTCCAGATAAAAAAGCACCTATTATTGCAAAAAACAAAACTGCATGATTAGAAAACCAACCTCCTCCTGGGGTAACGTATTGATAGAAAAAACCATCTAACGCAAATTGCAATAACCCGACAGAAATAACGTATAAGCTATAATATAGAAAAGTGGACTCTTTTAGTGCGAAGAAGAAAAACAAATAAATGATTGCGACTATTGACAATATCCCATAGAAAATACCAAATAGAAATTGTTCCATTGAATTCATTTCAACAAAACCATCTGCAGAGTATAGCACTAGTGGTAATTTGAGTACTTCGCCATCGCTTTTAACATGTAAGACTAATTTTAAATTAGCATTGGGCTGAATTTTTAAATCAAAAAGACTTCTTCGGTTGGGATGGCTACGGTCTTTATAAGCAATGCCATCTCCACTAATTTCCTTTACAATAGAGCCAGAGTTCACATCTACTATATAAAGTTCTACAAGATTAGTAATGGGTCTAGCTGTCTCCAGGTAATAATGTAGCTCAGAATTTGTCTCATTAATAATAGTAGTCATAGACCAAAAGTTACTCTCGGTAAAACCCAGATAATCTTTGGTATTCTTAAAATTAATTGCATTGAAGGAATCATAATTTTTTAAAACAAAATTAATATCCATTTCCCGTTCACCTACATCGGCTAGATAGGTGAAATTTTGAAGTGAGACCGTATTGGGTAATGTATCTTGACGAAAAACATATTGGGAGTATGTATTTGAGCACAATAACATTAAAATAGCGAGACATAATCTACTAGTAAGGGTATTGTTATGCATTTTTATTGAAGTAAATGTTATTCAATTAACTACGGTTAAAAACAACTAATAGTTTTTAACACTTTAACTTTTTTTTTAAATTTGGTAAGGAAAGATAGCTTATTTATTTTAAACTTCAATAATTTTAAAATAAATAAAAGTTCTAGTTTACCCTACACCTTTTATAAAGAAGTAAACTATTAAGAAAAAAAACAGCTAAGCCTTTTATAATCAATAAGGAAAATCAATTCAATTTATTACAAATACATAGGCATTAAACAACTGTAGTTTTTCTGCATTTCAATAAAAACACCGCAATTCATTAGCCGACTCGCCTACCCTAGTTAAATCAAAAGCAAAAAAGAATCGCTAACCTCATCTTTATGAAAAAAAATAGTTTTTAAATAATTTATATCTTTGCTAGTGTACATTAAAACTCATTACATGCAAATCGTTTTCGCCTCCAACAACAAAAATAAAATTGCCGAAATCCAACAATTACTACCTGAAACAATTCAAATAATAGGATTAGAAGAAATCGGATGTTTTGAGGACATCCCCGAAACTGCGGATACTATTGAAGGTAACGCCATTTTAAAAGCTAATTATGTATCAGATAAATATGGTTACGATTGCTTTGCTGACGATACAGGACTTGAAATCGACGAGTTAAATGGCGAACCAGGAGTCTATTCCGCTCGTTATGCAGGACCGCAACGTAGCGCTGCTGATAATATGGATAAAGTTTTAGAACAGCTACTTTCAAAATCCAACCGAAATGCTGCTTTCAAAACTGTTATTGCGCTAAATTACAAGGGCAAACAGTATCTATTTACAGGTATTGCCGAGGGAGCTATAACTACCCAAAAATCAGGATCAGGAGGATTTGGATACGACCCTATTTTTAAACCAACCAATTACGACCAAACCTTTGCGGAACTTTCAGCCGAATTGAAAAATAAAATTAGTCATCGAGCAAAAGCAACAAACCAACTCATTCACTATTTGAATGCTGTCAAATAGTTACTAAAAAATACTCATTCTGCATTTATAACTTAAAAAAGATAGCGCTTTTTAACTACTTCATAAAATACAATACGTTTTGAAGTAACACAACTTTCTGATAATCAATTACTAATAAAACATTAATTCTTAAGTTTGCATTAGTTTATATGAATAATTTAGAGTAATTTTGCACCCTATTTTAAAAATACATATGAATAAATTTGAACAATTAGGATTGAGTGAATCGTTACTGAAAGCGATTTTAGATCTAGGATTTGAAAATCCGAGCGAAGTACAGGAGAAAGCGATTCCCCTATTATTGGAAAAAGATACAGATATGGTTGCGTTGGCTCAGACAGGGACAGGGAAAACGGCAGCTTTTGGTTTTCCAGTTATCCAAAAAATTGATGCCAACAACAAAAACACTCAGGCATTAATTTTATCTCCAACGCGTGAGTTGTGTTTGCAGATTACTAACGAACTTAAAAACTACTCTAAATACGAAAAAGGTATTAATGTGGTAGCAGTTTACGGCGGGGCTAGCATTACAGAACAGGCAAGAGACATTAAAAGAGGAGCACAAATTATTGTTGCGACTCCAGGTAGAATGCAAGACATGATCAATAGAGGTTTGGTAAACATTACCGGAATCAACTATTGTATCCTTGACGAAGCAGATGAAATGTTAAACATGGGATTCTATGATGACATCGTAAACATTTTATCTACAACACCAGACGAAAAAAACACATGGTTGTTTTCTGCAACAATGCCTGCTGAAGTAGCACGTATCGGAAAACAATTTATGACAGACCCTGTTGAAGTTACTGTAGGTACTAAGAACTCAGGTTCAGCTACAGTATCTCATGAATTCTACTTAGTAAATGCTCGTGATCGTTACGAAGCTTTGAAACGTTTAGCTGATGCTAATCCAGACATTTTCTCAGTAGTTTTTTGTAGAACAAAACGTGATACACAAGCTGTTGCTGAAAAATTAGTTGAAGACGGATACAGCGCTGCTGCATTGCACGGAGATTTATCTCAAGCGCAACGTGATGGTGTTATGAAATCGTTTAGAGGCCGTCAAATTCAAATGCTTGTTGCAACTGATGTTGCTGCACGTGGAATTGACGTTGATAACATTACACACGTAGTGAATTATCAATTACCTGACGAAATAGAAACTTACAATCACCGTTCCGGTCGTACGGGTCGTGCTGGTAAATTAGGTACTTCTATCGTTATTGTAACTAAAAGTGAATTGCGTAAGATTTCTTCTATTGAAAGAATCATCAAGCAAAAATTCGAAGAGAAAACAATCCCATCTGGAATTGAAATCTGCGAAATCCAATTATTGCACCTTGCAACTAAGATAAAAGATACTGAAGTTGATCACGAAATTGACAACTACTTACCAGCTATCAATAATGTTCTTGAAGATTTATCTAAAGAAGAATTGATTAAGAAAATGGTATCGGTAGAATTTAATCGTTTTATCAACTACTACAAGAAAACTAGAGATCTATCTTCTCAATCAGGTGAAAGACGTGAAAGAAGCGACGATCGAGAGCCTAGAGAAAATAATAATGGTGGTGCAACAAGATATTTTGTGAACATTGGTTCTAGAGATAATTTTGATTGGATGTCATTAAAAGACTATTTAAAAGAAACATTAGACTTAGGTCGTGATGACGTATTTAAAGTAGACGTAAAAGAAGGATTCTCTTTCTTTAACACTGACCCTGAGCATACTGATAAAGTAATGGAAGTATTGAACAACGTACAATTAGAAGGACGTCGTATTAATGTTGAAATTTCTAAAAATGATGGTGGCGGAAGACGTGACCATAATGGAAGAAGTTCTGGTGGTGGATTTGGTGGCGGAAGAAGTTCGGCTCCAAGAAGAGAAGGAAACTTCGCTCCTAGACGTGAAGGTTCAGGTGGTGGTTTTAGATCAGACAGAAACTCTTCAAGAGAAGGTGGATTTGACGGAAGAAGCTCTGCTCCACGTGAAGGAGGTTTTGGAGGTAGAAGTTCGGCTCCAAGAGGAGAAGGAAGTTCTGAAAGAGCACCTAGACGTTCTGAAAGCTTTGGTGATTCACCAAGACCAAGAAGACCAAGAAGAGACTAACGTTTAGTTAATTTTCTTATAATTATACTAAGAAACTACAAAATATTTAATCCTGATTTACTACTTTTAAAGTTTTAAATCAGTATATGAAATATTTTGTAGTTTTCTTTTTTTTAGTACTATCGTTAACTACTGCCTCTGCGCAGGAAGTAATACATTCTCAAAAAGTTACCGGATACCTCTATAATGACAATACCAAAACCGCACTAGCGAACGTTAACGTCATTAATATCAATAAGGTAAGAGGAGCTCGAACTGACTCTAACGGCTACTTTGAGATCGATGTTCAACCATCCGACACACTTCACCTTACACTTCTAGGATTTCAATCCTTACGAGTAAAAGTTACCAATGACTGGCTTAAAAACAAAGTGGCTAAAATTTTTCTAACTGAAAAAGCTATTGCCTTGGAAGAAGTGGTAATACGCCCCTTTAACCTTACAGGCTTTCTAGAAGTAGATTCTAAAACAATACCAACAAGAGAAAACTACCGATACAGTATTTCAGGTCTTACCTCAGGCTACGAAGCAGGACAAAATTCGGCTGGAGCCTTCGGTAAAGTATTAGGTTCTATATTTAACCCAGCTGATATGCTCTACAACTTTTTTGGAAAAAACCCCAAGGAGTTGAAGAAGTTAAAGGAAATGAAAAAGGACGACACCGTACGAAATCTTCTTGAATCTAAATTTGACCGTGAAACGTTAGGTGTACTGCTAGGAATTGATGTAAAAGACATACCTGAAATTTTACAGCGTTGCAATTATTCGGAATCATTTATAAAAACTGCTAACGATCTACAAATAATGGATGCTATTAGCGGCTGTTATGAGGAATATAAAATTCTTAAAAAGCGCTAAATTTTATTCAAACAAATCTTAATCTCGTACAAACCATGGACGGGATTTTTTTTTTACTTTTAACTCCATTAAATCAATTTAAAACTTATTTTTGACTTTAAATTACTATTCCATGCCAATAAAAAATCTATTTTCAGTTGTAGCTACAACTGCTGCACTAAGCTTCACCGTTCTAACAATGGGGCAAACCAAATTCAACCAACAAAAAGCAGGTAATGTCTTTGACATAGACATTCCTGATTATATGACTCGCACTGTGGGACTGAATGATGTTGCTACAGTCCAGTATAAAAATAGCGTGAAAGACATCTATACTATTGTTATCGAGGACAGTAAGGAAGAATTAGCTATAGCCGATATTTTTTACTCTTCACTAAAAGAGTTCCAAGAGGAATTTGAGAAAGACTTTATTAAAGATGAAAAAAAACGCACCAGCTCCACTCCTATCTTTACAACAAAAAACAATATTAATTTTGCAGAATACGATGCATCCTATTTTGATGAAGAACTGCAAATTGAAGTGTATTACTTAGTAGGTATTGTAGAAACAAAATCGCACTTTTACAAAGTATTATCTTGGACCAACCTAGCTAACAAAGATAAATTTAAAACTGATTTCCAAAAAATACTATATAGCTTAAAGCAATAATTCATTTATGTGCTAATTAGCCGCTTTCGATACCTGATAGTATTCATTCGGCTGATTCGTATTGTAACAAAACACAGTACTACTAACCTTAAATAAAAAAGAAATGGCAAAAAGTCAAGATGCAAAAAAAACCGTAAAAAAAGAACCTCTTAAAACTGCAAAAGAGAAAAAAGAGGAAAAAAGAGAAAAGAAAAACAGTGCTAAAAGAGATTAAATCTATCGAAGATAAGTAGCTAAAATACGCTCAAGATCTTCAATTATTATGGGTTTGGGCATATAATCGTCCATACCTGCTTCAAAACATTTTTCTTTTTCACCAATTAAAATTCCAGCTGTTATCGCTATAATAGGAGTTCTAGAATTAGATTCTATTTCTATTGCTCTTATTTCGGCGGCAGCTTCGTAACCATTCTTATTAGGCATTTGGATATCCATTAAAATTATATCTGGAACATCTAATTTGTAAGCCACAACAGCAGCTTCTCCGTCTATCGCCTCTATTAAAATACTATTAGGAAGGATCCGTTTTACCAATGTTCTTGCTAAAAACATATTAATTTTGTTGTCTTCAACAATCAGAATTTTTTTCTGATCTAGACTTTTAAAAGGCGACCCGTCATTCATTTTGGCATTTATCTTATCCACTTTTTTACTTTTATCTACTGTTTTCAACTCGATGGTAAAGAAAAAATTACTTCCTGTTCCATAAACACTTTCTAAATTAAGCTTACTATCCATCAATTCTAGTAATTGATTTGATATGGACAACCCTAATCCAGTTCCGCCAAACTTTCGGCTTGTGGAATTATCTTCTTGAACAAAAGAGCGAAATATCTTTTTATTATTATCTGCTTTAATCCCAATGCCGGTATCTTTTACAGAAAACTTAATATTACAAAAATTTTCCTTCGGAATTTTTTCACGACTAATTTCTAAACTAACGGATCCTTTGTGCGTAAACTTAATTGCATTACTGATCAAATTAACCAAAATTTGCTTTAGTCTTAGCGAATCACCAAGTATAAATTGAGGAATATTTTGATCAATATCCAATTGCAAATTTATATTTTTTTCAGAAGCTGCGTACTTGAACAAACCAATTACTTGATCAATTAATTCAAATAAATCAATTTCTTCTTCATTAAGTTCCAATTTACCTGATTCAATTTTAGAAAAATCTAAAACATCATTTACAATTTGCATTAACGAGTTCGCCGATTCCTTTACCGTGGCCATATATTCAAACTGACTAGAGCTTAGATCGGAATTAATTAACAAATCGGTAAAACCTATAATTCCGTTTAATGGAGTCCTGATCTCGTGGCTCATATTGGCAAGGAAATCTGTTTTTGCTTTATTAGCCGCCTCCGCCTGCTCTTGAGCAGCTCGTATTTCGGTTTCCATCTCTTTACGTTCGCTGACGTCAATAAAACTGATAACAACCTCTGTTATTTGATCGTTCTCATCTAAAATAGGATATCCACTAACTAAGACCCATACTGTTTTATCATTTACTGGATTCGGTCTACCAATGATGTAGTTGTTTATGGATTTTTTGGTTTTCAAAATTCTAGCTACGGGATAATCTTCTAACGCTAATTCGACTCCTTCCTCACTTATAAATTGCCAAACTGGGTCGCTGATATCCTTATCTAAAAAAACTTCCGCCTCTAGTCCCAAAATATCTGTGGCCTTGACATTTATCATTAAGATTTTTCCGTCTGCTCCGTGTACTACTATACCTGCTTCTAAATTATCCAACAGTCCCCTGTACCTTTGCTCTCCTTCAAGAAGTGCTGCATCTCCTTTTTTAGCTACTGTTATATCTCTTGCTAAACAAATAAAATGAGTCGTTTTCTCATCACTTTGCTCCATAGGCGCTATCGATAATTCAAACCAATACAAACCATCGGGTAATTCTAAAGTATATTGAACACCGGTTGAAACGCCTGCTACTGCGGCTTCTTGTAAAGCAAGTAAACAAGCATCTGTAGCTGCTGGTGGAAATACTTCTCTAATATTCTTTCCTATAAAATCATCTACCGGCAGCAGTAATAAATCATTGCGTTTCGAATAATAATTATGAAAGGTACCATCCAAGCTCACTTCAAACATTAAATCAGGAATCGCTTCAATAATAGCTTCCATTTTTTTGTTCATTTTCTTAAATTCTTCTTCTGATAACTTCCTTTCCGTGATATCCGTAATAGTGCCTATGTACCCCACCACTACATTCTCAGAGTTTCGTTCCATAATTGCATGCCCCATCACCCATACAACTTGACCATTTGGCTTAACAAATCGATATTCAGAAACGGAGATTTCTTGCTTTGAAGTTGATTTTTCCCAACTGGTAAATAACCTTTCTTTATCGTCAGGATGCACTGCGTCTAGCCATCCATCACCCATGGCTTGTTTATAAGAAAAACCTGATATTTCGCACCATCTTGAATTGACATAAGTCGTAAAACCAGTTGCATCCGTACGAAAGATACCCACAGGAGAAACTTCGGTTAATGTATGGTACCTCTTTTCACTTTCGTAAATAGCATCCTCTGCTTTTTTTCTTCGTTCTTCTTTATCAAATAAATTTAAAGCAAATGTTATATCCTCTGCTACTCCTTCTAGTAATGCTATTTCTTCTTCATCAAAAAAGTTTTTTTCACTGGAATACATCACAAAAGAACCAATTACATCTCCAAAACTCCTAATTGGCACTGCTATCATAGATAAATAATCACGATCCAAGGCCGATTTTTTCCAAGGAAGCATAATTAGGTCATTTTCGATATCATTACTAACTACGGCTACACCAGTTCGACTTGATTTTCCAACTGGTCCTTGCTCTTCGGGTACATTTTCATCTATAGTGATGGCTCTTATTTCAGATAGATAATCTTTATCCTCACCAGCAACCATAATCGGGAGTATTAAATTATTTTGACGATCAATTAATCCGATCCAAGCCATTTTAAACTGACCGCAATTAACAGCAATTGAGCAGGCTTCTTTAAAAAGCGAGTTTCTATCAGTTGCACGAACAATCATTTGGCTGATTTGAGTAATAAAAAGGTACAAGCGATTCGTCTTTTTAATTTTTGACTGTGCCAATATTGACGAAGTAATATCGGTAATTACTCCATGACAAACCACGTTCCCATCATCTTCCAAAACAGGTAGTGAATTTACTTTATGCCACACTAACCCTTTTGTGGGATGGTGGTATCGATAGTTCATTTTATGAGGAACTAATTGCTCTTTTGTGGTTTTTATGCTGCTTAGCAATAACTTTCTGTCTTCAGAATGAACTAAATTAAAAATCAAATCAGAATTATCTTCAATCTCAGATAAGTTAAAACCGTATATATCAAATAAAGCATCACTAACATAGGTAAATACCAAATTACCATCGACATTATATTGCATCGAGTATATCAGACCTGATGAAGTAGCAGCAACTTTCTGAAATTTATCGCGTTCCTTTTTTAGCGTTTCTATTACTCGCTTATTTTCGGTAACATCTTTAAAATTTGCAATGACTCCACGAATATGTTGATCATGAAGCATATTGGTAATTACCCCTTCTAGCCAAATGTAATGCCCCTTTTTATGCTTTACTTTAAAGGAAATAAATATTGGAGTGGCTGGAGATTGCAGTGATTGATTAATTTTATTTTTTACGATTTCAATATAATCAGGATGGTAGTACTCTTCATCTGATAATTTTATGAATTCCTCATCAGTGTATCCATTCGTTCTAAAAGAGGATGAACTCCGGAATAAAACTTTTGACTCTGGGCAAAAAACAGTTATAATTCCTTCATTATTTTCAACCAAAGTACGAAAACGCATGTCGTTTCCTATTTTATCAAAACCAACTGCATGTAATGGACTAACAGCATAACCAGTCAAGTAAATGATTTTAAACTCAGTGTTAAGTTCACTAATGATCCAGCTTGAATTAAGGACTTGTTCATCTCCCCTTTTTAGTCTACCTTTAAATTTAAAGCCTAAAATCGAACGTTCCGGTCTAATAAAAACAGATTGAATTGCCCCAGAATCTTCCTGATGAAATAAAGAATAAAACGACTTATTTTTAAACGTTTTTTGCGAATTGCCTAAAATACTACTTAAGACCGAATTCAACTCCAACACCTTTCCATCAAAGCTAATGGAACATATTAAATCTGAGGAGTGTTCTAAGCGAAAATTAAAATCAGATAAGAAATTACTGTTATTAAAATAATTTTGCATTAAAATCTCCTGACTTTTGATTTTCCTGACTAAATCATCATAGGATGGAACATCTTCGGTACTACTCATAATTTACATATTATCAATGCTATCATTGGGATTAATAGAAGCTCCAACCAAAACCAAAGTTAATTGTTTAAGGAATTGCAATATTGCATTTAGTTAAAGTTAGTAATTATAATGAAAAATCACAAAAAAACAAGACCTCTGTCGTTTATATATTTTATTGATAAAAGAAAAAAACTTCGTTTGTAGTTGGAAAGTAGCCTGTATTAAAATTTGATTTCCTTCAAGATGTAGTTATATCTTTTTTTTTTTGCGAATCTCAAACTATAACAATATAATTAGCAAGAAAGCTATTTAAACTCTTAAATAACAGTGCTATGTATTGTTTCGAATTATCAATTTAAAATTCAAAACAGGTCTATCATAAATTTTAAATCAAAAAAATACAAAACACTTGTATATACAAATAAAAAAAGTGTTACATTTGTACCAACAAATAAAAAAGTAAGCATGAAAATTGAAGAAGTTATAAAATCAACCGTCAAACTAGACGATGATCATAAAATAATTCTAAATATAATGTATACTCAAAATTTAATAAATGAAAATTTTAATGAGCTGTTAAAGCCTTATGAAATTTCAGGAGAGCAATACAATGTTTTGAGAATACTCAGAGGTCAAAAAGGAAATCCTGCAAACATGTCTATGATCCAGGAGCGAATGATTGCACGTACTAGTAATACAACAAGGCTAGTCGATAAATTACTTTTAAAACAATACGTTACCCGAAAAGTATGTCCTGCAAATAGACGAAAAATAGAAGTTTTAATCACGCAAAAAGGGCTTGATATTTTAACTGAATTAGACCCAAAGCTGTTGCAGCACAACCGTTCATTAGCAAAAAATTTAAGCGCTGAAGAACAACACCAATTGAATACATTATTAGAAAAATATAGAAATAAATAATCAAATACCATTATGAACACCTTTATAGAACACCAAAACTGGCGTTATGCCACTAAAAAATTTGATAGTAGTAAAAAAGTAACTGCTGCTGATTTAGAAATTTTAAAAGAAGCGATTCGTTTAAGTGCTTCTTCATACGGACTGCAACTTTACAAAGTGTTAATCATCGAAGATGCAGCACTAAAAGCTAAATTGTTACCAGCTTCTTTTGGGCAAACGCAAGTAGTTGACGCATCACATTTAATTGTTTTTGCAAATCAAACCAACGTAGGGGATACTGAAATAGACGCCTATTTAGAAAACACTAGCGCAACTAGAGAGCTACCTTTAGAAGCATTAGCAGGATACGGTGGTTTCATGAAAAACACGATAAATCCAATGCCTGAAGATTTAAAAAACATTTGGACATCAAAACAAACATACATTGCAATGGCCAATTTATTGCATGCTGCGGCTGAATTAAAAATTGATACTACGCCAATGGAAGGATTCAATGCGGCGCAGTACAATGAAATTTTAGGATTAGATGTCTTAAACTTGAACGCTTCAGTAATTGTACCAATAGGATACCGTCACGAAGAGGATGAAACTCAACATTACAAAAAAGTTAGAAAAGCACCACAAGATCTTTTTATAACATTATAATTAACAACACTAATTTACAAACTCAAAATATTAAAAAAATGAAAAATTTAAAATCAATCGCATTAGCATTATCAGTTGTATTTTCAGTTGCAACAACTACAGCTCAAACAAAAAAAATCGACGCTTCAAAAAGCACGATCAACTGGGTTGGTAAAAAAGTAACAGGCGAGCATAGCGGAACAGTAAACTTCAAAGATGGAGCTATCGTTCTTAAAGGAAAAAAATTAGCAGGAGGAACTTTCACAGTTGATATGACTTCACTAACTGCTACAGATCTTCAGGGAGAATACCAAGGGAAATTAAACGGACACTTGAAATCAGAAGACTTTTTTGGAACTGAAAAATATCCTACCGCTACCTTAGTTATTAAAAAAATTGGAACTAAATCTGCTAACCTTTATACTGTAGTAGCTGATTTAACAATCAAAGGAATCACTAAACCAGTTACATTTGATATGACTGTAAACGGAAACACTGCAACAACTGCTTTTAAAGTTGACAGAACCAAATATGATATCAAATACAACTCAGCAAGTATTTTTAGTACTATTGGAGACAAAGCAATTTCAGATGAATTTGAATTAGCGATCGCTTTAAAATTCTAATTTTAAGATCCTAAACACTACCATTTTAAACCCAACAGGAAGCTGTTGGGTTTTTTATTTTCTACCTGAGAATATTTAACAAAATTCTAGTCTAATTGTGATTATTTTTTTCAGAATCTATTTGTAAAACCAAATTACATTCTTATCTTTGACTCATGAAAACGATTACAAACAATACTTGGTGGTGGAACAATTTACGTCAAACGTCGTGAACTAAGCTCCTATGGTATTATTAGATACATTTATAAAAGGCTTGTCATGACGACAAGCCTTTTTTTTGTGCTAAAAAAAATGATTAAATAAGTATAAATCTTAAACTTAATTCAATTGAAACTATTTACATTAAAAACAAAATACAAGCAGCTTTTAGCGGATACGATTACCCCTGTTAGCCTTTATTTTAAAATCAGAGATAAATTCCCTAACAGCCTTTTACTGGAAAGTAGCGACTATCATGGTAATGACAACAGTTTCTCCTATATATGCTGTAATCCAATTGCTTCTATCAAAATAGAAAATGAACTTATTATTAAGCAATTTCCTGATGGTACTAAAGAGCAAATTACAATTGACAGCTCTATTGATGTTCCTACTATCATTCAAGAATTTTCAAATCAATTTAAAGCTGAAAAAAATGATTTCAAATTCATAAACAACGGCTTGTTTGGATACATTTCATATGATGCAGTTCGGTATTTTGAAAAAGTAACCATTGCTAAAAAAGAAAACAGCAATACCATTCCTGATATTTATTATGCTGTTTATCAAAACATCATTGCTATCAACCACTTTAAAAATGAAGCGTATATCTTTTGCCACAGCTTAGAAGGGAAAGATAATATTGCCGAAATTGAGCAATTAATGCAATCTCGAAATATTCCTTCCTATAAATTCTCAAAACAAGGTGAAGGATTCTCAAATCTAACTGATGCCGAATTCAAGCATAACGTAGCGCTAGCTAAAAAACACTGCTTCCGTGGTGATGTCTTTCAGTTGGTATTATCAAGACGTTTTACCCAAGGTTTTAAAGGAGACGAATTTAATGTGTACCGTGCTTTGCGCAGTATCAACCCTTCTCCTTACCTATTCTTCTTTGATTACGGTGATTTCAAAATTTTTGGGTCTTCGCCCGAAGCTCAAATTATCGTGAAAAATCGCAAAGCCGAAATTCATCCTATTGCAGGAACTTTCAAAAGAACGGGTGACGATGAAAAAGATGCTGTATTAGCAAAACAACTGTCAGAAGACAAGAAGGAAAACAGCGAACATGTTATGCTAGTGGACTTAGCTCGAAATGATTTAAGTAGAAACGGACATATGGTCAATGTGGAGAGTTATAGAGAAGTACAGTTTTTTTCTCATGTTATTCACTTAGTTTCTAAAGTAACCGGTCATTTGCATGACAATGCTTCAACCATGCAGGTAGTAGCAGATACGTTTCCTGCAGGTACATTAAGTGGAGCGCCTAAACACCGTGCCATGCAATTGATCGAAGAATATGAAAAAACCAATCGTAATTTTTATGGCGGTGCTATTGGGTTCATGGATTTCGAGGGTAACTTCAATCATGCCATTATGATTCGAACATTCCTTAGCAAAAACCACCAATTGCATTCTCAAGCAGGTGCAGGAATCGTGGCTAGCTCTGATGAAGAAAGCGAAATGCAAGAAGTATACAATAAATTAAGAGCTTTGAATACGGCCTTAGACCTAGCCGAACAGATATAAAAACACAACACAAGATTGAAAATCGATCGTAAATCAATTTCAATCTTTACATTAGTACAACGACATGAAAAAAATATTAGTAATAGACAACTACGATAGCTTTACCTATAATTTAGTACATTATCTAGAAGACCTTAATTGCGAAGTTACCGTCTATAGAAACGATGAATTTGAATTGGACGAAATTGGTCATTTTGACAAAATTTTGTTATCGCCAGGGCCTGGTATACCCGATGAAGCTGGTTTACTAAAAGCAGTGATTCAAAAATACGGATCAACCAAAAGCATTTTTGGTGTTTGCCTTGGACAACAAGCGATAGGAGAAGTTTATGGAGGAACATTGTCGAATCTAGACAAAGTCTATCACGGCGTAGCGACCACTGTTAAAACGACTGTAAATGACGAGGTACTTTTTAAAGGTTTAGAAACCGAATTTGAAGTGGGTCGTTACCACTCTTGGGTTGTAGATGCAAGCTTACCCGATGTTTTGGAAGCAACTTCATTCGATGAAAACGGTCAAGTAATGTCACTACGTCATAGAACATTTGATGTACGTGGTGTTCAATTTCATCCCGAAAGCGTGCTTACTCCAAACGGAAAAAAAATGTTAGAAAACTGGGTAAACAGTTAACAAAAACAGTGACCGAATAGCCACTTTAAGACCTACTTTAAAATGAAAAATATACTCAATAGATTAATCAATCACGAAACCTTAACAAAAGAAGAGGCGAAAAACGTTCTAGTAAACATCTCCAACGGAAGTTACAACAGCAGTCAAATTGCTTCTTTTTTAACGGTTTATATGATGCGTAGCGTTACCATCCACGAGCTCGCCGGCTTTAGGGAGGCATTGTTAGAGTTATGCATCCGCGTGGACTTATCAGCATACAATACAATCGATTTATGCGGAACAGGAGGCGACGGTAAGGACACTTTTAACATCTCGACTTTGGCCTCATTTGTAGCTGCGGGAGCGGGAATTAAAGTGGCCAAACATGGGAATTATGGCGTATCATCTATTTCAGGGTCTAGCAATGTGATGGAAAAACTTGGAATTAAATTTAGTAACGACGCTGATTTTTTAGAGAAATCAATGGAAAAAGCCGGAATTGCGATTCTCCATGCTCCCCTATTTCACCCTGCTATGAAAAATGTTGGTCCAATTAGAAAAGAGTTAGCCGTAAAGACCTTTTTTAATATGTTAGGTCCCATGGTGAATCCGTCTTTTCCTCAAAATCAATTAGTAGGTGTTTTTAATTTAGAACTTGCTCGTATGTATGCTTATTTATACCAAGATACGAACACAAACTTTACCATTTTACATTCTTTAGATGGCTATGACGAAGTATCGCTGACTTGTCCAACAAAGATCATCACCCCAAAAATGGAAGGTATGCTTAACCCCGAAAGCTTTGGTGTACGCCAATTGCAGGAAGAGGAAATCGCCGGCGGAACCACTATTGAGGAATCAGCGGCACTTTTTACAGCTATTATTTCAGGTAAAGGGACAACAGCTCAAAATAATGTAGTGTGTGCGAATGCGGGTATGGCCATTGCAACGGTAAATGGTTGCTCGCCACGAGAGGGATTTGAGTTAGCCAAAGAAAGTTTACTATCTGGAGCAGGACTAAAACGATTACAAATTCTTCAAGATTTAAGTAAATAAAGAGCACAGTAGATTTTAATATTTAAAGTACCAAAATGAATATTCTAGATAAAATTATAGTAGATAAGCGAAGAGAAATAATTCTTAAAAAATCGATTATTCCAATTTCACAGTTGGAAGCATCTGTATTTTTTCAAAAGGAGACACTCTCTTTAAGCAGCAATTTAAGAAACAGTACAACAGGAATTATCGCAGAACACAAACGTCGTTCCCCTTCTAAGGCAGCAATTAATTATAGTTTCACCGTTGAAGAAGTAGTAAAAGGGTACGAAACAGCGGGCGCTTGTGGTATATCGGTATTGACAGATGGTAAATATTTTGGTGGTTCATTAGACGATTTACTTTTGGCAAGAGCCTCTGTACAGATTCCGCTATTGCGAAAAGAATTTATTGTTGATGAATACCAAATTTTAGAAGCCAAAGCACATGGCGCCGATTTGATTTTGCTTATCGCTGCTGTTTTAACTCGTGCCGAAATTCAATCATTATCGTTATTTGCCAAGAGCTTGGGGCTTGAAGTATTATTAGAAGTCCACAACCAAGAGGAGTTAGAAAAATCGATCATGCCTTCTTTAGACATGATTGGTGTCAATAACCGAAACCTAAAAACCTTCGAAGTTAGTTTGGATTTCAGTAAGCAATTAGCAGATCAAATTCCGAATGATTTCGTAAAAGTATCCGAAAGCGGAATTAGTTCCATTGAAGCCATTACCGAACTAAAACCTTATGGCTATAAAGGATTCCTGATTGGAGAAAATTTCATGAAAACAGATAATGCTGGTCAAGCTGCTATTGATTTCATAGCTCAACTATAACTCGATTCTATCATCATTAAAAAACAGCCTTATGAAACTCAAAATTTGCGGCATGAAATATCCTGAAAACATAATGGAAGTAGCCCAATTAAAACCGGATTATATGGGATTTATATTCTGGGAAAAATCATCACGCTATTTTGATGGACAAATTCCTGAATTACAAAAATCCATTAAAAAAACAGGCGTTTTTGTGAATGAATCGATTGCCAACATTATTGAAATAATAATTAAAAATAATTTACAAGCTGTACAGCTACATGGCAAAGAATCTGTAGATTTTTGCGTAAATTTGAAGAGTGAATTGAACCTTCATAATCAAACCGAAATAGAGATTATCAAAGTATTTTCTGTGGCTGATGATTTTGATTTTGAGCGCTTAAAACCATTTGAAAATGTCTGTGATTATTTTCTTTTTGATACAAAAGGAAAATTGCCTGGAGGAAACGGAACTACCTTTGATTGGAATGTATTAAAACTCTATCCTTCCTCAAAGCCTTTCTTTTTAAGCGGCGGCATCGGACTTGAAGAAGCCCAGGCCGTTCACGAAATACTTAAAACTAATTTACCCGTTTATGCCATTGATGTAAACAGTAAATTCGAAATTGAACCTGGATTAAAAAATGCAAAGTTACTGAGAGCGTTCCAACATAATTTGGCACTCTAACCTTAAATTTAAAAACAATGTCATACAACGTAGACGAAAATGGCTATTACGGAGAATTTGGCGGAGCCTATATCCCTGAAATGTTATACCCAAATGTTGAAGAATTACGCCAAGAATATTTAAAAATTACTGCTGAACCTGATTTTAAGGCGCAGTTTGATCAGTTACTAAAAGATTATGTGGGACGTCCTAGCCCACTTTATTTTGCAACTCGATTATCACAAAAATACAATACTAAAATCTACCTGAAAAGAGAAGATTTAAATCACACGGGAGCGCATAAGATCAACAATACGATTGGTCAAATTTTAGTAGCTCAAAAATTAGGAAAAAAACGCATCATAGCTGAGACTGGCGCAGGACAACATGGTGTTGCAACAGCAACAGTTTGTGCGCTAATGGGCTTGGAATGTATTATTTACATGGGCGAAGTAGATATCGCTCGTCAAGCACCTAACGTGGCCCGAATGAAAATGCTTGGTGCCGAAGTTCGTCCAGCAAAATCAGGATCAAAAACGCTTAAAGACGCTACAAACGAAGCCATTCGCGATTGGATTAACAATCCTGTAGACACGCACTACATCATTGGTTCCGCTATAGGGCCGCACCCGTATCCTGACATGGTAACACGTTTCCAATCAGTTATATCCGAGGAAATCAAGTGGCAGTTAAAAGAAAAAGAAGGACGTGAAAACCCGGATTACGTGATCGCTTGTATAGGCGGTGGTAGTAACGCAGCAGGTACTTTTTACCACTTTTTGCACGAGCCCGAAGTTGGAATTATCGCGGTTGAGGCAGCAGGAAAAGGAGTAAATAGCGGACAGAGTGCTGCAACTAGTAAATTGGGTAAAGTAGGTATTATTCACGGTTGTAAAACCTTGTTGATGCAAACGCCTGATGGACAAATTACAGAGCCTTATTCCATTTCAGCAGGATTAGATTACCCTGGTGTTGGACCTATGCACTCGCATTTAGCAACATCTGGTCGAGCGGAGTTTTTCTCTGTGACTGATGATGATGCCATGCAAGCAGGTCTTTATTTGTCACAACTGGAAGGAATAATTCCAGCCATAGAAACCTCTCATGCACTCGCTGTGTTTAACGATAAAAAATTCAAACCAGACGATATTGTCGTGATAAGCTTGTCAGGTCGTGGGGATAAAGATTTAAGTACCTATATTGACTATTTTAAGTTATAAAACAACCGAATTTAAAATAGGTTTCAGGGCGTTTCCCGCAAAAAAAGCGGGTCGGGCTGTACGCTAAATTCCCAATTTGCAAAAACTACGGCTAAAAAAAGCCTCCGTTTTCACAAATTAGGAGATACCGCTGCCATCCCTAACGCAAAAAAAAAGACTAACGTTTCAAAATTAGAAAAATGGCTAAATTATTTGCTTACGGAACTTTAAGAGAAAAAGACATTCAAGAGAACATCTTCGGTAGAAGCCTCACTGGTACTGCTCAATCCTTACTGGGTTACAGTGTTCAAACCATACAAATTGAGGAGGAATTTGGTGTAGAAACCTATCCCATAATCACCCCAACCGAAAACAAGGAAGACGTGATTAGCGGAATTGTATATGAACTATCCGAAAAAGATTTAGAGCTTGCTGACACGTATGAAGGCAAGTACTATCGACGCATCGAAGTTCAATTGCAGTCTCAAGAAAAAGTTTGGGTATACAGCGCCGTAAACTAACTGCAATAAATAAAATAGCATTTTCAATACTCGAAAACAATGAACAGAATAGAACAAAAATTACAAGAAGATAAAAAAATACTTTCCATTTACTTCTCTGCAGGATATCCTAATCTAAACGATACCGTGCAAATCATACAAGATTTAGAAAAAAACGGAGTAGACATGATCGAAATTGGATTGCCTTTTAGCGACCCACTTGCTGATGGACCTACAATTCAGGAAAGTTCAACTGCCGCTTTACATAACGGAATGACGACCCAAACGTTGTTTAACCAACTAAGTACCATCCGCGAAAGCGTAAATATTCCGCTTATCATCATGGGCTATTTTAATCCGATGTTGCAATACGGTATTGAAGCTTTTTGTAAAAAATGTGCAGAAATTGGTATTGATGGTTTAATTATTCCCGACCTTCCAGTTGACGTATACGCCGAAAAGTACAAGCCTACATTCGAAAAATATGGTTTGATCAATGTGTTTTTAATCACGCCTCAAACTTCTGATGCACGCATTCGCTTTATTGATAGCGTTTCAAGTGGTTTTATCTACATGGTAAGTTCTGCTAGTGTTACTGGTTCTCAAACAGGATTTGGTGACACACAGGCCGATTACTTCAAGAGAATTGCTAATATGAACTTGAAAAATCCACAAGTGATTGGTTTTGGAATCAACAATGCCGAGACGTTTAACCAAGCAACCCAATATGCTAAAGGAGCGATCATTGGTAGTGCTTTTATACAAGATTTAACCAAAAATGGAACCGGAAAAATCAGTGAATTTGTAAAAGCAATTCGATAGAGACAGTATTCATTTGCAATAAAAAAAAGCGTTTTACTCCTTTTAAAAAAGAGTAAAACGCTTTTTTTATTCCCTTAAACGATTATAAATAAAGCATCGGCAGTAAAATACTTGCTACAATAAGCAGCACTACTGATAATACACTACCAATAATTAAAAAATGTTTGAATTTATAAATTCCTAATCCATAAATAATAGCATTGGTTTGATATCCCATAGGTGTATAAAAACTAAAATTAGCACCAAACATGACCGCATAAAGTAAAGGTTTAGGATTGATATTTAATTTAGCAGCAACAGCAATTACAATAGGTGCAATAATGATTGCAGTCGCATTATTGGATACAAATCCACTCATCAACATCGTAAATGCAAAAATTATGGTGATTGTTACTGAGGCTGGAACCGACTTTAGAACGGCATACAGCTGATTAGCTATAAAAACATCTGTCCCGGTATTTTTCATAGCGATACCTAACGGAATCATTCCTGCTAATAGAAATATTACTTGCCAATTTATTCCCTTGTAAGCATCATTTAATTGAATGCAACCGGTAAACAAACACAACGCAACTCCTAACAAACAAGATTTAAGAATTGAAAAAGTATTTGTAGCCGCTAAAACAATAACCAAAATGATTGCGAAAAACGAAATCAACTTTTTGTACGTTGGAATATAAGGATCCGTGATTACGGTATTAGCAAAAAGTAAATTGCTTTCATTTGCTATTTTTCTAATTTCACTCAGATTTCCGGACAGCAACACACGATTGCCTGGGTTCATAAATTTTTTAGTAAAAATCTTTTTGAAATAATTATTGCTTTTGGAAAATTTAGAATCGCTACTTACGCCCTTTACATAGATGTTGTTTGGTAAAGTCATGTTAAACTCCTCTATAGTCATATTGATAAAACGAGAATTAGGCAATATAATTACTTCATGGTATTCATTGCTAAAATTCTCTTCGATCACATCATGATCAACTCCTAAAATGTTCAGACCTAAACTTTCAGTTTGAGCAGTCAAATCCTCTAGGGTAAGGTCTAGCCACAAAACATCGCCCGCCTCTAAAACCTCTGCTTTGATATTGTTTTTGAGATGCCTCTTACCTCTTTGGATTTTGATTAAACGAATATCATTTTCATTCCAAATTTCGGTCTCGCCCGCTTGCTTTCCTATTAATTTAGAATTTTCTTTGATCTTGACCGCAGTGATGTAGCCATATTTTTGATGGGAGTCAACTTCCTTTTGAGAAGCACTTCTTGGTAAAAACTTTTTTGCTAAGAAATATATAATCGGAATAGATACTAGCAAAAACACAATACCAGCTGCAGAGAACTCAAAAAAACTAAAGCGTCCAATACCACTTTTTCTCGAAATATCCGAAACAATTAAGTTGGTACTCGTTCCCATCAGTGTACAACTACCGCCTAAAATCCCTGCAAATGATATAGGCAAGAGTACTTGAGCACGATCAATTTTACCCATTTTACCCAGCTCATTTACTAATTTAATAAAAATGATTACCACAGCAGTTGTTGCTATGAAAGAGGAAAAAAAGGCAACGGTTATCATCAAAAAGGGCAAGAAAACCCATATAGGTAACTTGATAATGGGAATCATCTTTTGCGCTACCCAAGAAACCACTCCGTTTTTTTCTAAACTTATGGCAATAATCATTAAACATAAAATCGTAAGGACAGCATTATCTGAAAATCCAGAAACAGCCTCTTCTGGACTAACAAGACTAAAAATCAAAAGACTCGTTAGTATAAAAAAGGCTGTTTTATCGACAGTAAACTTTTCACTAACAAATAATAAAAATGCAATTCCTAAAATCCCTAAAACCAGACCTATCTCTAAATTCATTTGTTTGCCATTTAATAAATCTAAATTATAGCATTAACGATAGAAAAAGTTACAGTATTTACGACAAATGTTACGTTTAAATATTTTTATAGAATTGGAGATAAGTGAAGTAAATCAGTAAAAAAAACAGAAAAATCTTCTTAATTTTTAAAAACAATAGAATTTAAATCCAGCTTGTAGGACTTTGGGTCATATTCATAATGAGTGATTAAAATAGTATCCTGTCCTATAAATTTTACTTCTTTGTTGCATCCGGTAATGCAACTCTCAATAAAAATAGGAAAATAGCGCTTTTTAATTTTATCATACCCTAGAATGTTGTTCCTGAAAATTGCGACAATTTTAAAATGATCATTTTCAATTACCACATCATAGCTCGAAATAGTTCCAGTAAAATCAATAATATTTTCTTTATAATAGGTACTATAAATTTTCTTAGGGATATCAGTATAGCCGTTAGCCAATCGGCCATTTAATTTATTATCCATTTCCCACTTTTGCGCATAATTTGAATAATAAAAAATATTTTTCTCTTCTTTTGTTGGCCTATAAATTAACGTACTGTTCGCAGCGTAATCCAATAATAATTGTTTGAACTTAGGTTTAGCGTTCAGCCTTTTATTAAATACAAAACCACCTTCGATAGTTTCAGTTTTCCGGCTCCTTTCTGTTTCATCTCCCGTGTATGAAAGATTGTAATGCTCGCCGCTAACCGCATCAACCATTATAAAAGAAAGAGTAGTTTCTGTACTTGCTTGTCCCATCTCATTCTCTTTAGTTGAAAGGAAAACAAATTCAGTACCATCAACATTTTTCTTTAAGAAATTGCTCTTTTGTATGGTTACATGAACGTAATCCCAAGAAAGCAAGGTGTCTTTTTGAATTAATAAGCGCGTTCCATCCTCATTCTGTTTGTATTTAGATACTAACATATAATTCTTATCAGCAATAAGAAGTTTTGGCGAATTTTCTAAAGGTTGATTAGAAGAGATAACAAGAATTTCGTTTTGAGAATTATTTTTTACTTCGTACCAATCAAAATCCTCTAGATCCTTTGTGTCTGCAGGAACTACATTTATTTTTTTTATTTTGGGAAGCAATTCGACTTTTGGTCCACTTATCTTCTTTTCTTCATTCTTACAAGCCGTAAAAAGAGTACAAATAACTAGAAACAACAATAGTATTACGGGGGAAATTTTCATGATGCGTTAATTTAATAGAAAACTACAAAAGGCTCTTTCTTATTCAAAAAAGAAGGCAATTTACCATTAAGTAATGTTACAAAATTTAAAGGTAATTTTTACAAAAAAATAAAAGAAATGAATAAGACGTAAAACTAAATAGCATTAGAACCTTAGCCACCATATAATACTCGCTATGGTAGTTGTAAATAAAAATTCGCAAGCAAAATCTCATTACTGAAATTTATACTTGCGAATGCTCTAAAATTGATTGACAATTTACGCTTCTACTTCCTCTTCAGTCACAAACTCCATATGATCCTCTACTTCAACAGCAACCTCTGGTTTAGAAGCTTTCAAAGCATTGAACTTTTCAAGTTGCTCCAATTTGTCTTCTTCACCGCTAAAATAAGGAAAAACATCCATGATAGGTGACTCGGTTATAGCCGGAATACTGTAATCTCCCATCGTTCCTTTCATGGTTTCAACTGTATTATCATATGCTTCTTTCACATCATTCGCTTGAACTAAGAAGTACATGTTTGTTTTGCGTTCTTTACCGCTTTCTTCATCGTAAGCGAGCAAGGAAATCTTAGATTTAAACCAGCGATCTGCATTCTCAAAAGGATGAATCTCAGCATAGTTGGCTACCTTAATATTGGTAATTTTAAACTCCTCACTAGTGTAGGCAGCCATTTCTTCATTAATCCTGCTCTCTGCTTCGGTATAGGATAAAGCGTCTACTAGGTATGGCTCTGAAATCACTTTTTGATTTCCAGTCTCATCTGTTTTTCTATATTTCACCTTGCATTCATACCAAATTGCGCTCATATTTTTTGTTTTTTAGTTGGGAAGCCAAAGATAGATTTTAGAAAAAAAATAAATGCTGTTTTTTAAAATAGATATTCACAATTCGTCACTTCATACCCTGAATTGAAACACTAGATGCAATAGAGTATTAAGTAACAAAGAGATAAAAAAAATAAGCAGCAAGATCTTTCAATACAAACCTACAGGGCAAACCCTTGTTAATAGTACGTTAAATTTAAATTAAACAATCGTTTAATTTAAACAAATGTTTAATTTTGTTTCATAAATTTTAAGCATGATGTTGGACTCCACTTTTAACGATAAACAAATTCATATCCTGCAGGTAGCAGAATCACTTTTTGCTGAAAAAGGTTTCGACGCAACCTCTATCAGAAATATTGCTAAAGAAGCTAAGATTAATATTGCCATGGTTTCTTATTACTTTGGTTCCAAAGAGCGAATGCTGGAGTCATTAATAATATATAGAGCGACCGATTTAAAATTGCAACTAGATACTTTACGCATGGAAAGTCTGGATCCAATTGAAAAAATCAATAAATTAATTGAGTTGTATGTTACCCGAGTGCACTGCAATAGTGAAATATACAAAATCTTACATTTTGAATTTTCGTCAAAAAAAAGAAGCATCAACTTAGATGCCTTTGTAGAATTGAAAAAAGGAAATTTAAAAACACTAGAAACCATAATTGAAGAAGGTCAAAATAAAGGCCTTTTTAGAAAAGATATTATTGTTCCGTTAATCACTCCTACAATTTTAGGAACCTTTTTTCACTTTGAGACAAACAGACCCTTTTTTGAGAATTTACTTGATTTAAATACTCCTGAGAGTTATGATAATTATATCAAAACAACGCTTACAAAACATATTCAACAAACCATTAAAGCCCTTCTTATTTATGAAAGTTAGTCAATTATTGCTCTTTGGGATTTTCTTTAGCGGAATTTCAGCTGCGGTAGCGCAAGACAAAACGAGCTTAACACTCGATGAAGCCATCAATATGGCTTGGTCAAAAAGTAATGAGATTTCGTTAGCCAATACCAAAGTGGCTACCAAAAAATATGAGCTGCAAGCCATCAAAAACGAAAGATATCCCAATTTAAAGGTATCAGCGCAGTACCAACACCTGACTAAAGCGACTGTTGACTTAAAATTAAACAGTAGTGGCTCAGGTAGCGAACCCGCTCCTGCTGTTAATCAATTGCTTTTAGGACAGGCCACTGCAAGTTTACCTGTTTTTAGCGGATTTAAAATTCAAAATACAATTGTTGCTTTTGACAATATGTACCAAGCGGAAGCAGCAAATGCCATGCAAACTAAGGAGGAAGTGGCGATGCAAGTGGTGAATTACTACGCTCGACTATATAAAGCACAAAAAACAGTGGAACTTTTAAAAGAAAATCAAAAAAGCACAAAACAACGTGCCGTAGATTTTACCGCCTTAGAAAAAAACGGAATAATTCCACGTAATGATCTAATGAAAGCACAATTGCAAGTTTCTAAAGTGCAACTGTCATTAGATAAAGCGATGAGTGATCTTAATACTGTGAATTATGAACTTCTATCGTTATTAAAATTAGATCCTAAAACAAATTTGGTGATTACCGAAAGCGACTTCGCTAACTTTCAAATGAACAACGTTCCCGCGAATGATGAGAGTGCTCTTGAAAACAGAAAAGATTTAGAAGCAATTCGTTTACAAGAAAAAGCAAGTTTGGCAAATATAAAAGTGGCTAAAAGCGCTTATTATCCTCAGGTTGCTATAGTTGGTGGCTATACCTCCTTAGGATTAAAAAATGTAATTACAGTTCAAAACGCAATCAATATTGGTGTAGGACTTTCGTATGATTTAAGCGGAATCTTAAAGAATGGTACCAATGTTAAAATAGCCGAAAGTAAGGCGCTGGAAGTACAAAACTCCGAAAATATGCTTGTGGATTTTATTAAAATTCAAGTTCAAAAAGCGATGGAAGAGTACAACTTAGCGATTAAACAAGATATAGTTTATGAAGAAGCCGTTGACCAAGCTTCAGAAAACTATCGTATCATAAAAGAGAAATATGACAATGGATTATCTGATACGAACGATTTGCTAGAAGCTGATGTAGAACAATTAGGATCTAAAATCAATAAGGCGTTAGCCAAAGCGAATGTAATTCAAAAATACTATGAATTGCTTTCGGTAAACGGACAATTAAACCAAACCTTCAATCTTTCAAAAATATAATCATAATCCAAAATGGAAAAGAAACCAACAAACAAAAAGTTTATTATCATCATAGGTACATTACTAATTTTAGGAATCACCTACGGAACTTATAAATACATTCACTCTCTTTCTCATGAAGGAACTGATGATGCACAGATAGAAAAAAACATGAATCCTATTATTCCAAGAGTATCGGGATATGTGAGTAAAGTGTACATTAAAGACAATGACTTTGTAAAAAAAGGCGATACGTTGTTTACCATTGATAGCAATGACTACAAATTGAAAATCGATGAAGCAGCAGCAACTTTGGCTGCAGCCGAAAGCAATTTTGAAGTATCTAAAGCAGATATCGGAAGTGTTTTGGCAAGTATTTCTGTTTCCAATGCTAATGTACAATCTGCAGCAGGAAATATAGAAACTGCAAAAATTAGATTAGGACGTGCTACTAGCGATTTCAATCGTTATGAAAACTTGTACAAGAGCCGTACCATTACCAAGCAACAATACGAGCAAGCACTTGCTGCAAAACAAGAAGCGGAGAGTCAAGTCCGAATTTTGCAACAGCAAGAAAAAGCTACTGCTTTCCAAACGTCAGTAATCAAGGCTAAAGAAAAAGTATCCGATAAACAAACCGATGTTGCTGCTGCCAATATTAAAAAAGCGAAGGCCATGCTTGAAACAGCACAACTTAATTTAACCTATACAGTAATTACCGCAGCAATGGATGGACAAGTTTCTAAAATTGATATCCAGCCAGGACAATTGGTACAACCCGGACAATCGCTATTTTACATTATAAACAATACTACAGCTTGGGTTATTGCTAATTTTAAAGAAACGCAATTGAATAAAATGGTAGCAGGACAAAAAGTAACATTAAAAGTAGATGCTTATCCTGACTATGAGTTTGAAGGAACAGTGGTTTCGTTCTCACCAGCAACAGGATCTCGTTTCTCTATTTTGCCTCCTGATAATGCAACGGGAAATTTTGTAAAAACGATTCAGCGTTTACCCGTGAAAATCAGTATTGATCCTAGTAATGATATCGAAAAAGTAAAACTATTACGTCCGGGAATGAATGTGGACGTCGATGTACATATCAAATAAAATGGTAAAATCAGAAGACGATTTAGTAGAATATGGCTTTAGGAGAGTAATCATCACGATTACTGCTGTTTTATGCGCCTTACTTGAAATTGTAGATACTACTATTGTTAATGTCGCATTAACGAATATGCGAGGAAGTCTTGGTGCTACTTTGACTGATGTTGCATGGGTAATCACTGCTTATGCCATTGCCAATGTTATAGTAATACCCATGACGAGCTGGCTTTCGCAGCAATTTGGCCGACGCAATTATTTTGCAGTATCTATTATTATTTTCACCGTTTCCTCCTTTTTATGCGGTAACGCAACCAATATTTGGGAGCTAGTGGCCTTTCGGTTTATTCAAGGATTAGGTGGTGGCGCATTATTAGTTACCGCACAAACTATTATTACAGAGAGTTATCCTATTGCTAAACGCGGAATGGCGCAAGCCATCTACGGAATGGGAGTAATTGTAGGACCAACTTTAGGTCCGCCATTAGGTGGGTATTTAGTTGATAATTTTTCTTGGCCTTATATATTTTACATCAATATTCCGTTAGGAATTATAGCAACATTGCTTACAATAACTTTTGTTAGAAGTCCTAAATATGGCGAAAAACTAAAATCAAATCAAGTAGATTGGATTGGTATAATATTACTCGCTTCTTTTATAGGCTCTTTGCAATTTGTTTTGGAGCACGGGCAGCAAGACGATTGGTTTAATAATCCACTAATTACAGCCTTAAGCACTGTTTCCTTATTTGGATTAATCCTTTTTATCTGGAGACAACTCGTTTATAAGCATCCTATTGTCAACTTAAGTGTTTTACAAGATGGAAATTTACGAATAGGAACCTTGATGAGTTTTATTTTAGGATTTGGTTTATATGGATCAACTTTAATAATACCAATCTACACGCAATCTATTTTACGATGGACCGCCACTGATGCAGGTTTACTGTTGATTCCCGGATCGATTACTACGGCAATCATGATGCCCTTTGTCGGTAGAATGATCCAAAAAGGCATACCGCAATCCTACATGGTTGCAGTTGGGTTCCTGAGTTTCTTTTTGTTTACGTTTATGATGTACAATGTACTTACGCCTGACACAGGAGTTGAACACATGTACTGGCCATTGATATTAAGAGGAGTTGGTCTAGGATTACTTTTTGTTCCTATTACTACCCTTTCTCTATCTACCTTAAAAGGAAAGAACATTGGGGAGGGTGCCGCTTTTACTGGAATGATGCGACAATTAGGAGGTTCTTTTGGTATTGCAATTATTACGACATTTATAACAAGGTTTTCACAAAAACACCGTGTTGATCTTATCGCTAATTTAGACGGCAGCAGCTTTGAAGTACAGCAACGAATCATGCAGTTGCAAAAAGGATTTATGTCTAAAGGTTTTACTTTCAATGAATCCCTAAAAAAAGCCTATCAAGCCATCGATTACAGCGTTTTAAAACAAAGTACCGTTCTAGCGTATATGGATATCTTTCTCTACTTAGGAATTCTATTTTTATTATGTATTCCAATTGTGTTTTTTATCAAAAGAGGGAAAAATAAAATTGACCCTGCTGATGCGATGCATTAAAAGAAGTATACAAGCAAAAAGCGCCATTTTCAAAAGAAAATGGCGCTTTTTGATTCTATCAATAGTGTAAAACTATCTTGTGAAAATTAAATTATTTCCTTTTGATAAATTGGCATCGAATTGATACCCATCATAATTAAATCCTTTTAAGTCATCAATTGTCTCGGCATTCGTATCAATGATATAACGAACCATCATCCCTCTCGCCTTCTTGGCAAAAAAACTAATGATCTTTAATTTACCATCCTTATAATCCTTAAAGTCAGGCGTAATTACCGGTACTTTCAACGCTTTTACATCTACTGCTGAGAAATATTCGTTACTGGCTAAATTTACAAATAGCTCCTCTTTTTTTAATTCTTTGTTAAGTGCTTTAGTGATGGTCGTTTTCCAAAATTCGTATAAATTCTTTTGGTCACCAATTGGTAACTTGGTACCCATCTCTAAGCGGTAAGCTTGCATCAAATCCAAAGGCTTTAACAATCCGTATAGTCCGGAAAGAATACGCAGTTTATCTTGCAATACCTCTATTTTTTCTACTGGAATACTGTAAGCATCTAAACCGGTATACACATCCCCATCAAAAGTATAAATGGCTGGTCTTGCGTTTTCAGGATTGAAAGGTGTTTTCCATGCTTGATTGCGTTCCCAATTCAATTGTGCCAACTTATCTGAAATGTGCATCATCGTAGATAAACTAGTTGGTGATTCGTGCTTTAACACCTGCTGAATTTGTCGCGATTCTTTTAAAAACAAGGGTTCAGTGAACGTCTCGATTGGTAATTCTTTTTCAAAATTCAATGACTTTGCGGGTGAGATAACAATTTTCATAGACTGCTTGATGCTTTAATTTCTGATTAGACTCCAAAAATACAAATTGAAACTAAGAAATAGCCAAAACTAAATTGATATGTGTAATGATGTCATAGAAAATCCAAATAAGACAAAATATACACTATTTTTGAAAATAGAATATAATAAAACGGGAATGGAAAAGATTGAGATTTCAGCAGTGACACCAAATGATTTAAACGCACTAAAAGCAATAAGTATCCAAACTTTTACAGAGACGTTCGCACCTGTGAATTTAGCTGCCAATTTAGCGACTTACATAACAGAAAATCTTACTGATAGTCTACTGCAATCCGAATTAAAAAATAAACAATCCGCCTTTTTCTTTGCTAAAGCAAATGATCAAATTCTAGGCTATTTGAAGCTAAATTGGGGAACAGCTCAAACAGAAAATGTATTAGAAGATGCAATGGAGATTCAACGCATTTATGTACTCCAAGAGTTTCAAGGACAGCAAATAGGATACCGTCTACTAGCGGAAGCGTTTGCAATTGCAACAGCTAAAAAAGTAGCTAGTATTTGGTTAGGTGTTTGGGAGCACAATCATAAGGCATTACAGTTTTATAAAAAAAATGGCTTTACCGCTTTTAACCAACACCAATTTACTTTAGGTAACGAAGTTCAAACAGACCTTTTGCTCCGCTATCAATTACCAAAATAATACCTAAGCCACCGCACACTAGAAGTTACTATGTTGACCCAAAAACATCAAAAAAATGTGAAATAAAAAAATTACCTCTTCTAAATTAAGGTCCTTGCCAAATGCAAAATAACACAAGTAATTATCGAAAATCAAAATTGGATCATAACCACCTAAAATCACTAAATAAAGGCAATAAAATCACTTTGAGCGAGGGGAATCGTAACTAATTCCCTATTTTTGTGATCCTAGTTAAAAATCGCCTCTATGGCTCAAAATAGCAGCAGCCGCTGCTGTGCAGACAAAACAAAGAATACATGAAAAGAACAGTGAAGAAAACGATTAAAAAAATATACAATGCAGAATTGTGGAACGAATTTTTTAACAACGAAAAAGCCAGCGGACTTGTACTTATAGGTTGCACTTTAATATCGTTAATTCTGGCCAATTCGATTTTTGGTAATCAATACCTTCACACATGGCACACTAAAATTGGTGGACAAAGTTTAGAATATTGGATTAATGATGGTTTAATGACTATTTTCTTTCTTCTAATTGGTTTAGAATTAGAAAGAGAAATATACGATGGTGAACTCTCCAATGTAAAAGACGCCCTACTTCCCATTTTTGCCGCTTTAGGAGGAATGGCAGTACCTGCTGGATTATACCTTTGGCTTAATTTTGGAACTGATGCACAAGCTGGAGCAGGAATTCCAATGGCCACTGACATTGCATTTGCCTTGGGTGTGTTATCACTACTTGGAAATCGCGTGCCCTTATCTTTAAAAGTATTCCTAACGGCATTGGCTGTTATTGATGACTTGGGTGCTATTATGGTGATCGCCATCTTTTATACAAAAACTATTTTTTGGCTGAACCTTGGTCTAGCAATGGGAATCTTGTTGTTCTTGTTTATCCTTAACAGAATGAAGGTTAAAATTCTTGCAATCTATTTAATAGGTGGAGTTTTCATGTGGTACTTTATGCTAAACTCTGGAATTCATGCCACCGTTACTGGTGTTCTATTGGCATTTGTAATTCCGTTTGGAGACGGAAGTAAAAAGTCTATCTCCTACCAATTACAGAGTTTTTTACACAAACCGGTCGCTTTCTTTATTCTTCCCCTATTTGCATTGGCGAATACTGCAATTGTTGTAGGTGCAGACATTGTTGACGCCCTAACCCAACATTACAGTATTGGTATTGCACTAGGATTAGTTTTAGGTAAACCAATAGGGATTGCCTTATTTAGCTTTATCGCTGTCACTTTAGGTTTTTGTAAACTCCCTGCTGATTTAAGTTGGAAAACGATTATTAGTGTTGGTTTTCTAGGCGGTATAGGATTTACTATGTCCATTTTTATCACTTTATTGGCCTTTGATGATCAGGTGTTGATCAGTCATGCTAAATTTGTAATTTTATTATCGTCACTAACAGCAGGAATTATTGGATTCCTATGCTTAAAGCAAACCTTAAAAGCGAATCCCGATGAAAACAATAATTAGTCAAATACTAGCCTACATCAATCTGAGTGCGGGAGAAGACAACAAGTTTAAAGTTCTTGAAAATGTAAAGTCTAACATCTCTTTTAAAGGAGCCAACCTTTGGATTTTGGCTTGTGCCATTGTGATTGCTTCGATAGGATTAAACGTAAATTCTGCAGCCGTAATTATTGGTGCCATGTTAATTTCACCCTTAATGGGGCCAATCATTGGTGCTGGTTTTGGATTAGGTGTATTCGATTTTAGTTTGCTAAAAAAATCCTTAAAAAATTTAGGGATTGCTACATTTGTAGGATTGATAGTTTCAGCAATCTATTTTTATTTGAGTCCGTTTAAGGAAACCCAACCCGAATTATTATCTAGAACTGCTCCTAATATTTACGATATATTAATAGCTTTTTCAGGTGGTTTAGTAGGTGCTATTGCAATTACACGTGTTGAAAAAGGAAATCCAATTCCCGGAGTAGCAATAGCAACAGCCTTGATGCCTCCTTTATGTACGGCCGGATACGGAATTGCAATAGGTAGTATGAAATTCTTTTTTGGAGCTATTTACTTGTACTCTATCAACTGTGTATTTATCTGCATATCTACTTTTTTTATCGTTACCTATTTAAAGTATCCAAAGGCTAAGCAATTAGATGAAAAAAGCGAAAAGAAAGTAAAATACATCATTTCGACCTTAATTACTATTCTGATTTTGCCGAGTATTTATTTTGCTTATCAATTAATTCAGCAAAAAAACTACCAACACCAAATTGATATTTTTATTGAAAATGAATTCTCGAATAAAGGAATCGCTATTTTATATAAAAAAACAAAATTCACTGAAAGCCCTAAAAAATTAGATCTTGGATTTTTAAGTAAAAAATTCTCAACTACTGAGATTAAAGCACTTAATAGTAAATTAAAGGACTATAACATTACAAATACCCAATTACGCGTAATACAAGATACAACTGACTTAAAGAGTGATATTCTGAATGAAATAAAGTTCAATAAGTCCGTCTTAAGTGAAAAAGATGTTACCATTCTAAATTTGAAAAAACAAATAACCGCAGGCACTTATGATAACAGAGCCTTGTTAGCTGAAATCCAAATTTTGTTTCCCGAAATCACAAACATCTCAGTTTCTAATCATATTTTCAATGCCAATACCGATAGCGTTCAAACGGTACCTGTATTACTATACGATTCTAAAAAGCCGTTAAACGAGGATCTTTTAAATAAAATGAACTCTTGGTTGGAAAAGCGAATTGGCAAGACAAACTTAGAATTATACCGACAACCAAACAAAGCGGTAAAACCAGCTCCAGAAAAAAAGCCGGTAAAGAAATAAATCATTACAAATAAGACAAAAAAAATCTGCTCGAAAGCAGATTTTTTTTGTTACTATACTATTATTTTGGATTCAAGATCATATCAATTCTCTTGATACAATCTTGATAATGGTACTTCGTCTCCGTGTTTACAGCTCCATTTTTAGCAGTTGCAAGTGTCGTTTTTAAGCTATTAAGCTCGCCTCTAACTAAACCTCTTAAATCAGATTGCGACACATTGTAATACTGTCCGTTTCTACTTGGTTTGATCTCCTCTTTCATCAAGTACTCCATTCTTTCGATATACGCTCTTTGTAAGTTACGACGGTAAATCGTTGCACTAGTACCAGTAGCGGTTTCTTTCCAGATTCCAGTTCGCATATCACGCAATAAATCCAAAGCCTTATAGTTATTTGACCCTAAAATTTCAGCATCCATCAAACGACCAATTCGCTCCAGACTCATTACATTATTAAGATGTCTAACCTGAAGTGCTCTAAATCTTTCTGTATAACCTGCATAATCGATATCCTTTAAGGTTTGAATATTGACCATCCAAGTTGGTGAAGCAAAGGCATTCGCTTGCAACCATTGCATGGCTTCTTGCTGCTGCGATTTAGATACTACGTCGTACACAGTTCCTTTTTGATTTGGTTTTTTTAAATCTTCAAAAACTCCTCCCACATTAGTAACCACATGACCTACATACCTACTCCATGTGTCGTGTAATTCTTGGTACAACTCATCTAAATCTTCGTAGTTGTTCGTCACATCACTAGTCCAGCTTGCTAAGTTTTCAGCAACATACTTCAGATTTTTCATTCCGTACGTACTCGCTTTCATTGAATTGTCACCAACATCCTCTGTTTGTGAGGTAGGATCAAAACTACTACTTTGCTGTCCGTATTTGTACATTTTATCTCCTGCTTTATCTAAAATCCATTTATCTAAAGTTGGAACCTCAGCTTCAGGTGAAGTCGCAGTTGGAATCACACGGTAACCCCAGTTCACAGCGTAGTGATCATAAGGTCCCATTTGACGGATAAAACGAACGCCTTTATCGCCTGGTTGCGCAATATAATTGTATCTAGCATAGTCCATTAAACTAGCTGCAATTCCATTTTTTTGAGTAAAAGCACCGTTTCTGTAATCTTCAACAGCATAGGCATTACTAGCTCCCATGTTGTGCGGAAAACCTAATGCATGACCCACTTCGTGAGCGATAACAAAACGCATCATCTCTCCTATTTCTTCATCACTGGTATTCAAAGTTCGAGCCGAAGGATTAGCAGCGCCAGTTTCTAACAAATAACGGTTTCTGTACGAACGCAAATGATTGTGGTACCAAATTATGTCACTTTCGATAATTTCACCTGATCTTGGATCAGATACACTTGGTCCAACCGCATTTCGAGTCGTACTTGCTACATAACGTATTACCGAATAACGTGCATCTTCAGGGCTAAAGTCTGGATCTTCTTCTTTCGATGGTGGGTCTTTAGCTATAATAGCATTTTTAAATCCAGCAGTTTCAAATGGTTTTTGCCATTCTTCAATACCTTGCTTAATGTATTTTCTTAATTTCTCTGGCGTAGCAGGATCAATATAATAAACGATAGGTTTCACAGGCTCTACCAGTTCTCCTCTTGCATAGGCAGCGGGATCTTTTGGCTCTAGCCTCCATCTACGGATGTACGTTTTACTATCTGACTTCAACTCATTGCTACCGTAATCGTATTGACTAACAGTAAAAAAACCAACTCTAGAATCTGCAATCCTTGGAGTCATGGGAACTTCAGGCAACAAAATCATTGATTGATTCATTTGTAAACTAATAGTCTCGGTATCTTCTAAAACAGGTGGTTTACCGGCATTATAGGTAAAATCTTGTACCACTTCAATATTCATCGGGAAACTTTTCATAGCCGTAATAAAACTACGTGAGTCATCTAATCCTTTTACTTTGTAAGCATCTCTCATTGAAGACGATAATCCACTAATAGCCTTTACATCACTACTGTAAAACTTAGTCACGTCAATGACTGTTTTAGTTGAATCTTTACTAAAAGCAGCAATATCGAAAGCATACAAAGTAGGCTCGTAATTGTTGTTTTTAACTGAGATACTAATAGGCAAACTCTCGTCAGCAATCGCTGCATACGATTTCACTTTGATCAAAATTTTGTCTTGAAAGCGCTGCCAAACCACCAATTGCTCATTCGTTTCTGATCCCGCATTCACATAACCACCACCTAAATTCGAAGGCAGTTTAGACAAACGACTCACCAATAGCATGTCCTTATTCAATAAATTATTCGGGATTTCAAAGTAGTACTTTTTGTCTACACGATGCACCGTAAACAGTCCAGCGTCGGATACAGCCTCTTTGGTAATTACTTTATCGTATTCTTTAATTCCAGTTTCTGGCTTTTTAACGGGAGGTGCTACTGCAACAGGCGCATTTTTCTTCTTTTTGTTTTCTCTACTCGATTGTGCATTCGAAGCTACCGGAGCGATCATCAATGCACTAAAAGCAGATAGAATGAGAATTTTCTTCATTTAGTGGTTATTTATTAGTTATTCATTATCAAAAATAATTTTAAACACCGTTAGTTTACACATTACTTATTGGTTTAACTTATTATTAACAACTGTCTATTCTGCTACAAAAAATAAAAAAAGGAAACCGGTACTGCCCTACTTTTTTAATGGGCGTAACCTTGTTGCCGTAAAATTCGATTACATTCACTACTGTCTTGGCAACAAGGTCGGGCTTTTCGTTCCAATCTCCCTAAAAAACGGGAGGATTTCCACTGCAATCCCTTACGCAAAATAAGTTTTGTTCCCTTTTTTAACAAACATTCATCTTTCCTTTTCAAAACAATTCCCGACCTTGTACTTCCATAAAACAGCATTTAAAGATGGATTTATTTACCACCACTTCTCCCGAAAACACGAACTTATTACCTAAAGATGGTACCGTTATCTACTACGGACCCGTGCTTTCCATTGCAGAAGCCAACTTTTACCTCAACACTTTTTTAGAAACCATAGAATGGAAAAATGATGAAGCAGTAATTTTTGGAAAACGAATTATAACCAAACGTAAAGTAGCTTGGTATGGTGACACCACCTTTAGTTATACCTATTCTAAAACTACAAAAGAGGCTTTAGTATGGACACCTGAACTACTACAATTAAAAAAAATAATTGAGGATACCACGGGAGAAACCTACAACTCTTGCTTACTTAATTTATATCACAATGGTGCCGAAGGAATGGCTTGGCATAGCGATGGAGAGAAAGAGCTAAAAAAAAATGGTGCTATTGCATCCGTTAGTTTGGGCGCCGAAAGGAAATTTGCTTTTAAACACAAAGAAACAAAAGAGGTAGTTTCGCAAGTATTAGCACACGGCAGTATTTTAGTCATGAAGGAGCAAACGCAGTCGCAATGGCTGCACCGCTTGCCTCCCACAACCCGTGTAAGCACAGCACGAGTAAACCTCACTTTTCGAACCATCAACCTGAAACAAAAAGCATAAACCGCTGTTTAACAAAGCAAACAAACGTTAAAATTAAAAGTTACGTGCTAAAAAAACTTATTTTAGAGCTTTCTATTGTACAACCATTACCACTTTAACATGCAACCACTAAATAAAGAAGACATCCCTCAAGAAGTATTTGAATTATACGATCAATACGCTCACAATAAATTAGAACGCCGTGATTTCCTAGCTAAATTATCCCTGTACGCAGTCGGAACCGTTACCGTTGGGTCGTTACTTAGTTTTATTTCGCCTAATTATATCGATACCTTAATTGTACAACCTAATGATGAAAGACTGAACTCTGATTATATTACCTATGATTCTCCAAAAGGAGGCGGAAAAATAAAAGGATTACTGTCAATTCCGGAAGGAACTAAAAAGAAATTACCCGGAATTATTGTCGTTCACGAAAACCGCGGACTTAATCCCTATATCGAAGATGTAGGTCGTCGCTGTGCTGTTGATGGATTCATCAGTCTTGCACCTGATGCGCTATCCCCTTTGGGAGGCTATCCAGGAAATGACGATGATGGCCGCGTCATGCAACAAAAACGCGATCGTAACGAAATGTTGGAAGATTTCATTGCTGCCTATGATTATTTAAGCAAACATGAAAACTGCAACGGAAAAATAGGTGTCGTAGGCTTCTGTTTTGGAGGTTGGATTGCTAATATGATGGCGGTTAGACTTCCTGAACTATCTGGATCAGTACCTTTTTACGGAGGACAACCCACTGCCGAAGAAGCAGCAAAAATTAAAGCACCCTTATTACTGCAATATGCAGGATTGGATACCAGAGTAAACGAAGGATTGCCGGCATACGAAGCTGTTTTAAAAGCAAATAACGTAGAGTATACTGCTTACATCTACCCAAATGTAAATCACGGATTTCACAACAACTCGACTCCTCGATTTGATAAACCCGCCGCTGATCTAGCCTGGGAACGAACAATTACTTTTTTTAAATCGCATTTAAAATAAGATCTAAAAACAAAAACGGTAGCAAGTGTACACTTGCTACCGTTTTTTTTATGTTTGCTCTTTACAATCTTACCCAATCAGGAATTGATTCTGGCACTTATAGTTTACCCATATTCCCAGCCAATGTTTCGATAAATTTCCCAATAGGTCCTTTGATCATCATAGCCATCATTGGGTTAAAATCACCTTCGAAGTCTAATTTCACTGCACTAGACGCATCTGATACCGCCTCAATATTAGCAATTAATGTAAAAGGAAGTTTATCGCTAGCCGCTCCTAAAACTACTTTAGAGGGAGCTACTTTTTCTTTCATTTTAAGTTTGATTTCTGGCATACCCTTTAAACCAAAAATAAAGGCGTCATCACCAATAACCTCGAATTTTGCAATATTCTCAGGCATTAATTTTTCAAAACTATTTACATCGCTCAATAAATCAAATAATTCTTGTGCTGATTTTTCAACAGTAACTTTAGGACTTTCTAAGTTCATTTTTTTTTATTTTTCAATATTAACTCCCCAAGTCGATGGACTTTTACTCCATTCTCTCAAAGTTTCTTCTTCTTTCTCTGTTATATAACTTTTTGCTACTGCTAAGTTCAATAAGTTTTGGTAGTTACTTAATGTGTACAAATCTAATTTAGCAGCTTTAAAATTATCTTCAGCAACTGCAAAGCCATAGGTAAATATTGCAGCCATACCTTTAATGTTGGCACCTGCAGCACGCAAGGCTTCCACAGCCATCAAGCTGCTGTTTCCTGTGCTAATTAAATCTTCAACTACAACAACATTTTGTCCTTTTTGCAAAAAACCTTCTACTTGGTTCTGGCGACCATGTTTTTTAGGCTCTGGACGAACGTAAACGAAAGGTAATCCCAAGCTTTCGGCCACAAGAATACCTATTCCTATCGCTCCAGTCGCAACTCCAGCAATAACATCTGGCTTCCCAAATTGTTTTTCGATATTTTTTGCAAATTCATCTCTAACATAATTTCTTATGGCTGGAAATGAGAGAATTAACCTATTATCACAGTAAATAGGCGATTTCCATCCGGAAGCCCATGTAAAAGGATTTCCTGGATTCAATTTAATTGCATTTATTTGTAAAAGCAATTCGGCTGTTTTTTCGGCAGTATCTTTATTAAAAATCATAGTACAAATGTATAAAGTTTTTGTGAACGACAAACCACTTTTTTTGACAAATAAAATATCAAAAGAAACGGACTTTCAACTATTCTTATTAGAGAGTATTGATATCGAACAACTTATTATTAAAATTTTTCAAAATAAAATTCAGAAAGCTTATCTCTACCATCCGGACGAAAAAGAGATTATGAAAACCCTGAAGGCCAAAATTCCTGTTAACAAAGCGGGAGGCGGTCTTGTTTACAATAAAAAAGGAGAGGTTTTATTCATTTTTAGAAACGGAAAATGGGATTTACCCAAGGGCGGAACCGAAAAAGGCGAAGATATCGAAGGGACTTCTATGCGTGAAGTAGAGGAAGAAACAGGTGTCAACCAACTCCGCATAATTAAAAAACTACAAAAAACCTACCACATCTTTAAACGCAACGGCGTCTACAAACTAAAAATTACGCACTGGTTCGAAATGCATTCAGATTTTGAGGGAACACCGCAAGGACAATTAGAGGAAGGAATCGAGAAAGTTGCTTGGGTACATCCTAACGACATTCCAGAGCTGCTCAAAAACTCCTACGAGAACATCAAATTACTTTTCGAAGAAGAGCCAGTCACACAGTCTTAAAAAGATCATTTGGGCGTGCCACCCTACGCAATAGAGGCTACTAATTATCATAAATAGTAGCCTCTATCACGTAAGCTGTCGGGCTATCCGTGCTACTTCGGTAGCTTACTTCTATCCCTCACGCGAAAAAATCACGAGCAGCATCACAAACGGTAGCCAAAAAAGTGAAAACTTTTTAATTACCTTTGCGCCATGAATAGTAAACACCTCCCACAAAACATACTTAAGAACTTAGGTATAGCTCAGCTAAACGAAATGCAAGACAGGGCGCAAGATGCCATCTTACATGATAATAATATTTTACTGCTGTCGCCTACCGGTTCAGGGAAAACATTAGCCTTTTTATTACCCATTTTAGAATTATTACAACCCGAAATTTTATCGGTGCAATGTTTAATTTTGGTTCCCTCACGCGAGCTAGGACTTCAGATTGAGCAAGTTTGGAAAAAAATGGGAACCGATTATAAAGTTAATGTATGTTATGGTGGTCACGCTATTGACACTGAAATTAAAAACCTAAGCAATCCTCCCGCAGTTCTTATTGGAACTCCTGGACGTATTGCGGACCATATCGATCGTGGTACTTTTAGATTGGACAAAATCCAAACAATGGTGCTAGACGAATTTGATAAATCATTGCAATTGGGTTTCCACGAGCAAATGTCTTTTATCATTGGTAAATTATCAAAGCTAAACAAGCGTATTCTCGTTTCGGCAACCTCTGATATTGAGATTCCAAAATACACGAGAGTAGTCAATCCTACCATTCTTGATTTCATCCCGGAAAACGAGGAAGAATCGAACCTAGCCATGAAACTAGTCGTGTCTAAGGAAAAAGACAAAATAGGAAGTTTGTTTCAGTTGATTTGTTCTCTAAAATCAGAAGCCGCAATTGTATTCTGTAACCATAGAGATGCTGCAGAACGCATCAGCGATACTTTGAACGAAAAAGGAATTTATGCCACCTACTACCACGGAGGAATGGATCAAGACGAGCGCGAACGTGCCCTTATCCAATTCCGTAACGGAAGTGTAAGCTACTTAATCACTACTGATTTAGCAGCTCGTGGTTTAGATATACCCGAGATGAATCACGTAATTCATTACCATTTACCACTAAAGGAAGACGAATTCACGCACAGGAATGGTCGTACTGCACGTATGACAGCCTCGGGAACGGCTTACGTTATAGCTCATGACAGTGAGAAAAAAATGGAATACCTGGATTACGGCATGGATGTGTACCAACTTCCTACTAGCGTTGCTTTACCAAAACCTCCTCTATACCAAACCATTTATATTAGTGGTGGAAAGAAAAATAAACTAAACAAAATTGATATTGTTGGTTTCTTTTCTCAAAAAGGAAAATTAGAAAAAGGCGATCTAGGCCTAATCGAAGTAAAAGATTTCATTTCCTTCGCTGCGGTGAAATTCAATAAAGTAAAAGACCTATTGCACAACATTAGAGACGAAAAAATGAAAGGCAAAAAGTTTAAAATTGAAGTAGCGAGAAAGGTTATTAAGAAGGAAGAGGAGTGATTAGTGTTTAGTGAATAGTGATTAGTGATTAGTGAATAGTAATTAGTGAATAGTGATTGGTAATTAGTGTAGAGTAACTAGTGAATAGTGATTAGTGATTAGTGATTGGTAATTAGTTTAGATTAACTAGTGAATAGTGATTAGTAATTAGTGATTGGTAATTAGTGTAGAGTAACTAGTGAATAGTGATTAGTGAAAAGTGATTGGTAATTAGTGTAGAGTAACTAGTGAATAGTGATTAGTGAATAGTGATTGGTAATTAGTGTATAGTAACTAGTGATTCGATCAAAGTGAAGTAAAAGTAAAACCTAGAAATAAACAAAAAACGTTAGTAAGAACTCGATTCCTACTAACGTTTTTTTTTAGTTATCAAAATAAAACCACAATTAATAACTTCAAAGCTCTAAAACTCAAACTCAGCAACTTTGAAACTTTGCAGCTCTGAAACTTTGCAGCTCTGAAACTCTGAAGCTACGTCTTCTTAACATACTGCGTAATAATCACAATCATTTGACCATCTACTTTTCCTTCGATGTATTCAGCATTTTCATGATCCAAACGAATGTTACGCACAGCTGTTCCTTGTTTTGCGACCATGCTCGATCCTTTTACTTTTAAGTCTTTTATTAGTACTACGCTATCACCATGTTCTAAGATCACGCCGTTACTGTCTCTATGAATAATTTTGTTTTCATCCTCTTCACCCTCACCTGTTGCTTGCGCATAGGCAAGTAAATCCTCATCGAGATACATCATGTCTAATAATTCCTTTGGCCAACCAGCAGAACGCAAGCGACTAAGCATTCTCCAAGCAACCACTTGAACTGCACTGTTCTCATTCCACATACTATCGTTCAAGCATCTCCAGTGGTTCAAATCTTCGTTTCCGGGATTTTCAATTTGGTCTTTACAAATAGCACAAGTCATGACTGCTTCGTCTAAACCTCCTTTTTTAGTTGGTAGTACTTCGTATACTTTCAGGTTTTCTGTAGACCCACATAATTCACATTTTGACCCTGCACGTTTGCTCAACTCTCTTTCTATGCTCATTGTTTGTTTTGTTTGTGGTTGCTGGCTTAATTGCGCTGGCAACACCTTTATTTTTAATCTAGTGTAATTTTTTATCTAAGCTGTAAAACGCTACCAATACTTTTATTTTACTCGAACAGCTTTAGGAACTAATTTTTCATATTCGCCACCATTGCGAAGCACGTCTCTTACGATGCTGGAGCTAATGTAGGACGTTCGCGCTGCTGTCAATAAAAAGACGGTTTCTATTTGAGACAAATGCCTGTTCGTATGCGCAATGGCCTTCTCGAACTCAAAGTCGGCAGGGTTACGCAAACCACGCAAAATAAAATCGGCTTTTATTTTTTTGCACAAGTCAATCGTAAGTCCTTCATAGGTAATTACGGTTACTTTTGGTTCGTTTTTGAACGTCTCTTCGATAAAGCGCTTTCGTTCTTCAAGAGGAAACATGTATTTTTTATCGGCATTGATTCCTATAGCAATTACAATTTCATCAAATAAAGAAATCCCTCTTTTGATAATGTCTTCATGACCGAGTGTAATAGGATCAAATGACCCTGGAAAGATGGCTTTTCTCATTTAGTGTGGTTTTTTGACTTTGTGCATTTACCGTTTTGATAAGAGCAGAAAGTGCTATTTAATTTCTTAAAATGACAATTCGATAGCGTTGGTGAACAAATCCTCCAAAGATATTCCGGCTGCAGCTGCTTGTTGCGGAATCAAACTTTCGGTGGTTAATCCCGGAATTGTATTCATCTCTAACATATGTGGCTCACCATTTACCAAAATAAATTCAGATCGTGAGAATCCTTTCATTTTTAAAACCTCATAAGCACGCTTAGCAATAGCTGCAACTTTAGCAGTCATTTCATCAGAGATGCGTGCAGGCGTAATTTCTTGTGACTTTCCTTGGTATTTTGCTTCGTAGTCGAAGAAATCATTTTCGGAAACAATTTCGGTAATTGGTAATACAACTACCTCTCCTTTGTATTCAATAACTCCTACTGAAACCTCGGTACCATCAAGGAAACTTTCAATAATAATTTCGTCGTCTTCTTTATACGCCATTGCAATTGCGATTGGCAATTCATCTTCGGTTTTTACTTTCGAAATTCCGAAGCTTGATCCTGCTTTATTCGGCTTTACGAAACAAGGCATTCCAACTTTGGCAGCAATTTCAGCAGTATCGATAGCATCTCCTTTGTTCAAGTAATAGGATATGGCCGTTTTAATTCCGTATGGTTTTAAAACAGATAGTAAGTCTCGTTTATTGAAAGTCAAAGCCGCTTGGTAATAACCGCAAGAGGTATGCGGAATTTTAAGCAGTTCAAAATAGGCTTGCATGAGTCCGTCTTCGCCTGGAGTTCCATGAATCGCATTGAAAACGCAGTCAAAATTAATTTTAGTACCATTAACTGTAACTGAAAAATCATTTTTATCAATGGGAAATTCGGTTTCATTATCATCTACATACACCCATTTTTCCTCGAAAATATGAATACGAAAACCCTTGTATTTACTTTTATCAAGATTGTTGTAGACTACGTTTCCGCTGATGAGAGAGATCTTGTATTCGCTAGAATAACCGCCCATGATAATGGCAATATTTTTCATTTGTTTAAGTTATATGTTCTGAAAACAGTTCGTTTTTAGCCCCGATAGCAGCGGTATCGCCCACCATTTTTTTGGTGGGAATAAAGCGGATAGCGGGAATAGCTTCGAATAAAAACTAGTATTCTAAGCTTAAACAAAATTATCATTTTTTTTGAAACGAATAAGCTATATCTTTGCCCTATTATAAAAATAAATTTATGAGTTTACGTAAATACCTTACTAGCCGTGTGTTTTTTACACAAGTTTTTCTTGCTGCCTTAATAATTGCTGTGTTAGGCTACCTGTTTATGCACTGGTTGACCTTTACTACTAATCACGGAAATGAAATTACGGTTCCTGATTTGAGCAAATTGACTGAGGAGCAAGTGGAAGAGAAATTAGACGGTATCGATTTAGATTATGTCCTGCTAGATAGTTTAGATTACCGCAGCGATTATCCTAAATACAGTGTGGTTCAGCAAGATCCATTACCGGGAGCGAAGGTAAAAGAAGGACGTAAGGTTTATATTAAAATTAATAGCAGCGGATTTTCATCAGTGAAAGTGCCTGATTTAATTGAAAAAACATACCGAGAAGCTGTTCCAACACTGAGAGCGCTAGGTTTAGAAGAAGGTACGATTACCTATATTCCTAATCTAGGAAAAGACATGGTTCTTGACATGCGTTACAAAGGTAGAAGCATCAAAGCGGGAGATAAAGTTTTGAAATCGTCTAAAATTGATTTGGTTTTAGGAGACGGAAAAGCGAGTTATGAAGAAGATATTGCTAACGATAGCATCAGAAATACATCAGAAGAATTACCAAATGAACAATAATATAGAGCCGGTTGAATTAGAAGAAGAAGAATTATTTGAACATTTTAAATTTGAAGTTCCTAAAGGGCAAGCTCCTTTGCGAATTGACAAATATTTAATGGGACTGATTCAAAATGCGACCCGAAACAAAATCCAAAATGCCGCTACCGAAGGTAATATTTTTGTAAATGATGCGATTGTAAAATCGAATTATAAAGTAAAAGCATTTGATATTGTACGTGTAATGTTAACACATCCTCCGTATGAGAATCATATTATCGCTGAGAATATTCCGTTGAATATTGTTTACGAAGACGATGCCTTGTTGTTAATTAATAAGGAACCCGGTATGGTGGTTCACCCAGGACACGGAAATTATACTGGAACCTTAGTGCATGCCTTGGCATACCACTTTGACAACTTGCCTATGAACAGCAGCGAGCGTCCAGGATTAGTACACCGTATTGATAAGGACACCTCAGGCTTACTGGTTATTGCTAAAACAGAGGCGGCGATGACGCACCTAGCCAAGCAATTTGAAGCAAAAACATCCGAAAGGGAATACATTGCTTTAGTGTGGGGAAATGTCGAAGAAGAAAAAGGAACGATCGAAGGAAACTTAGCACGCCACTTGAAAGACCGCATGCAAATGGCCGTTTTTGCTGATCCTGAAATTGGGAAACCAGCGATTACCCATTACCAAGTTCTAGAGCGCTTTGGTTACGTTACTTTGATTTCGTGCCAGTTAGAAACCGGACGTACGCACCAAATTAGAGCGCATCTCAAACACATAGGACATCCTTTATTTAATGACGAGCGTTATGGTGGTCATTTGATTTTAAAGGGAACTACATTTACTAAATACAAGCAATTTATTGATAACTGCTTTAAAGCGTTGCCAAGACAAGCGCTGCATGCGAAAACATTAGGCTTCGTTCATCCTACCACTGGAGAAATGATGCGTTTTGATACCGAATTACCGCAAGATTTTCAAGATTGTATCGAGAAATGGAGGGGTTACTCAAAATCACACATGACGGAGGAGGAATAAAAAAGATGTACGATGCTATGCAAATTATAGTTAAAAAAATGCCTCTTGTAATCGCAAGAGGTATTTTTTTTGATTTTTAGTCCCGTCCTGATTACACGATTTAAAATCGTGTAATCCTTCCTACAGGGAAGAGTTGTTCTGAGTTGAACGCTAGTAATCTTATTTGCAACTTTATAAAAGATACACCTTTGCTTGACAAAGAAAAACAACAGAAAAGGTATTTAATTGCAACCCAATTGTTGTTTTTTTGACCTTTGTAACATTAGTCACTGTACAACCGCAATACAAGAATTATCTTTGTATCAAATATTTAAAATAAAACTACACTCATGCAAATCGAACAAATATATACCGGATGTTTAGCTCAAGGAGCTTATTATATTACTTCTAATGGTGAAGCCGCAATTATCGATCCCCTTCGTGAGGTACAACCTTACTTGGACCGCTTGGAAAGAGATGGGGTACAATTAAAATATATTTTTGAAACTCATTTCCATGCTGACTTCGTATCAGGACATATCGATTTGAGTAAAGCAACAGATGCGCCCATCGTTTACGGTCCTACGGCTAAACCGGAGTTTGAATCTATTATTGCGACAGACAATCAAGAGTTCCAAATTGGAAACATAAAAATAAAAGCGTTACATACTCCTGGGCATACTATGGAGAGTACAACGTACCTATTGTTAGATGAAGCAGGTAAGGAACACGCAATCTTTTCAGGAGACACCTTATTTATTGGTGACGTGGGAAGACCTGATTTAGCTCAAAAAGCAGCTGATATGACGCAAGATCAATTAGCCGCTACTTTGTACAAATCGTTACGTACTAAAATCATGACGCTTCCTGACGAGGTGATCGTTTATCCTGCGCATGGTGCGGGTAGTGCTTGTGGTAAAAACATGAGCAAAGAGACCGTATCGACTATAGGAAACCAAAAGAAAGAAAATTACGCGCTACGTGCTAACATGACTGAAGCGGAATTTATTAAAGAAGTGACCGATGGGTTACTACCTCCTCCTGCTTATTTTGGGATGAATGTAGCAATGAATAAAAAAGGGTACGAAAGCTTTGAATCGGTTTTAAATAATGGAATGCAAGCGATAAAAGTAGCCGACTTTGAAGCAGTGGTGGAAGAAACTGGAGCTTTGATTTTAGACACCCGTAAAAATGGTGTTTTTGCTGCAGGATTTATTCCGCAATCGATCAGTATTGGTATCGATGGAGATTTTGCTCCATGGGTTGGTGCCTTAATCGCTGATGTGAAACAACCTATTATATTGGTTACAGAACTAGGTCAAGAAGAAGAAACGGTTACAAGACTAAGCCGCGTAGGTTTTGATAATTTAGTAGGTCACTTAGAAGGTGGATTTGAAGCTTGGGAAAAAGCAGGTAAGGAAACTGATACTGTTAACAGAATTACTGCCGAAACATTCGCAAAAGAAATAAAAATAGGAGAAAGCAAAGTAATTGACGTTCGTAAAGAAAGTGAATACTCAGCAGAACACGTGGATGAAGCGTATAGCAGACCCTTATCTAACATCAACGACTGGATTAAAGATATTGATCCAAAAGAACCTTTCTTTTTGCATTGCCAAGGAGGGTACCGTAGCATGATGGCGGCATCGATCTTGCAAGCGCGTGGGTTTAGAAATTTCAAAGAAGTAGCCGGTGGTTTTAACGCCATTGCTCAAACAACAATACCTAAAACAGATTTTGTTTGTCAAAGTAAAGTGCTTTAGTACTGCTTATTTAAAATAAAAAGAAAAAAATTATGAGTACGGATCAATGTTGTGCAGTTTCATGTGACAAGCCTTTAGATGGCAACTATTGGGACACACAATACCAACATAATACCACAGGCTGGGATTTAGGGCAGGTTTCTCCTCCCCTAAAATCCTGTGTCGATACGCTATCCAATAAAGATAGTGCCATTTTAATTCCTGGTTGTGGCAATACGTACGAAGCAGCCTACTTATTAGAACAAGGTTTTACAAATATCACCGTAATAGATATCGCACCTACCTTAGTGGCTGCTTTACAAAATAAATTTGGTAACAATCCCAATATCAAAGTGATTTGCGGTGATTTTTTCGAACACCAAGGACAGTATGATATAATTATTGAGCAAACCTTTTTTTGTGCCTTACCTCCTCGCCTACGCCAAAAGTATGTTTGGAAAATGCATGAACTGTTAGCTCAAAACGGAATTTTAGCAGGTCTTTTATTCAATCGTTCTTTTGAAGTGAGTCCGCCTTTTGGAGGAAGCAAAGACGAATACGAAAAATTATTTCAGCAGGCATTTCATTTGCAACACATAGCAGTTGCCACCAATTCAATTGCGCCAAGAGCAGAATCTGAATTGTTTATCGAATTTAGAAAAAACAGTGATGTATTAGTTTCTCTTTATGAATTCGAAGGCATTACCTGCAGCGGTTGCATGGATACGGTTAGCGCTGCATTTATGAACATCCAAGAAGTTAAAAATGTGAGTATGAGTACTGATTTTTCTGAAGTATTGATAGTGAGTACAACCGAAATTCCCTTAACGCAACTGCAAGCCATCGTATCTTACGATGAAAAATATAAAATAAAAAAGTACTAACATGAAACAACTTCTTTTTACCAATTGGCACAGCATGCGCTGGATCCGACTCGTAATCGGTCTTTTTTTCATGCAACAAGCCATTCAGCATCGTGAAATAGTAGCTGCTATAATAGCGGTATTTTTTATCTTCCAATCTGTTTTTAACACCGGATGCGGTTTGAACGGATGCGAAGTACCAACCCTTAAAAAAAGCAAAAATGAATAGTTCCTTCGATACTTTAATACAATCTGACAAACCCGTTTTAATCGATTTTTTCGCTACTTGGTGCGGACCTTGCAAAATGCTAGGCCCAATCTTGAAAGACGTAAAAGACCAAATGGGTGATGGTGTTTCTATCATTAAAATTGATGTCGATAAAAACCAACAAATCGCTGCACAATACCAAGTGCGTGGTGTGCCAACCATGATTTTATTCCAAAACGGAAAACAATTGTGGCGACAATCAGGCGTTTTGGACAAAGGCGAAATCATTAAAACCATCCTAGAGAAAAGCAATAAATAATACCACTTTTACAATACCACAGTACTAAAAGGAAAAACCCTCGTTTATCACTAAACGAGGGTTTTATTATTTACAGCGCTACTACTGCTTATTCCTTTTCAGGAATGTTAGCTAAAATTTCGACTAAAAATTTCCAAAATTTCTGAGACGAACTAATACTCGCTCTTTCATCTGGAGAGTGTGCTCCGTGAATCGTAGGTCCAAAAGAAATCATATCCATATCCGGATAATTCGTTCCTAGGATTCCACATTCCAAACCAGCGTGGCAAGCCACAACTCTTGGTTTGTCTCCGTTTTGTTTTTCGTATATTGGTACCAACACATCTAAAATTTCTGACTGTGCATTAGGCGTCCATCCCGGATAAGCTCCTGAAAATTCAACCTCACAACCCATCAGTTCAAAAGCCGAACGCAAGGCGTTAGCCAAATCAAACTTAGACGTCTCTACTGACGAGCGTGTCAAACACTGCACGACTAGTTTACCTTCTTCCAAAATCACTTTGGCGATATTGTTAGACGTTTCCACCAAGTTATCAAAGTCGGCACTCATGCGGTACACCCCATTGTGCGCCGTGTACATCGCACGAACAAAATAAAACTGAGCAATCGATGGCATTACCTTAGCAGGCGCTTTCTCTAATTTTTCAAAAACCACTTCCAGTTTCGGCTCTGTCGTTTTAAACTCCGTTTTGATTTCGTTTACAATTTGCTGCATGTCAAAAACAAAAGCTTCATCGTAAACCGAAGCAATAATGACCTGTGCTACACTTTCTCTCGGAATCGCATTGCGCAAGCTACCTCCATGAATCGAAGCTATTTGCAATCCAAAATTATCAAAACCGTCAAACAATAGGCGGTTCATGATTTTGTTAGCATTCCCAAGACCTTTATGAATATCCATTCCAGAGTGTCCACCACTCAATCCTTTAACCGTAATTTTATATCCTACTGATCCATCAGGTGTATCCTCTTCATCAAACTCAGCCTGAGCCGTCACGTCAATTCCACCCGCACAACCAATGTCTATTTCATCATCCTCCTCCGTGTCTAAATTCAACAGAATCTCTCCTTTTAGGATTCCGCCTTTTAGGTTTAAAGCACCCGTCATTCCGGTTTCTTCGTCAATCGTAAACAAAGCCTCAATCGCGGGATGTGCAATCGTTTTGCTTTCTAAAACCGCCATAATTGCTGCTACACCTAAACCATTATCAGCACCAAGCGTCGTACCACGAGCACGCACCCAGTCCGCATCAACATACATATCAATCCCTTGTGCATCAAAATCAAAAGTGGTGTCTCCGTTTTTTTGATGCACCATATCCAGGTGACCTTGCATAACGATTGGCTTGCGGTTTTCCATTCCTGCCGTCGCCGGCTTGCGAATGATTACATTGCGAATTTCATCTTCAAACGTTTCTAAACCCAGGCTTTCCCCAAAGTTTTTCATAAAAGCAATCACGCGCTCTTCCTTTTTAGACGGACGCGGAACGGCATTTAAATCAGCAAATTTATTCCAAAGTTCTTTTGGTTCTAGATTTCTTACTTCTTGACTCATATATCGGTTTTTGACTTAAAATGTATTAAAATCCAAAGTTACAAAGTTTAAACAGCTTATAGCCCCAAGAAACTAATAAATCCGCAAAAAACGATAATTTTTAGGGCGTGCCAGCAATCTAAAAAGGGCTAACCAATAGTTGTAAATAAAAAGCCCTTTCTAGATTGCTGTCGGGCTATTCGCGCTACTTCGGTAGCTAGCTGCTATCCCTCACGCTAGCCACTGCCTACAACCACAGGTACAAAAGAAAGAAAAAACTGAGTTCAAACGGTGCATTTGTGGGAAAGATGTGTATATTTGGTGTTATTGATGAGTTATGTGTCAGGCTATAACGACACAAATAGAATAAAACAGACATAAATAATATAATCAAAATATAATGGCACTACAAGACGAAATTGAAATCAAGAAAAAAGACATAAGCACTGATGGTTATCCGATGTCAATTGGAGAACTTATAAACTTATATAAGGATGGAGAACTTGATATTCATCCTGAGTTTCAAAGATTTTTTAGATGGACACCGACTCAAAGGACGAAACTTATAGAAAGTATTTTACTAGGTATACCTATTCCATCAATTTTTGTTTCCCAAAGAAAGGACGGTGTTTGGGATGTTGTTGACGGACTGCAAAGACTTTCCACAATTTTTGAATTCATTGGCATACTTAAAGATGAAAACAAAGCAGCATTACCTGCAAGTACACTTGTAAAAACAGATTATCTTCCATCGTTAGAAGGAAAAGTTTGGGAGAATGATGCGGACTCCGCAAATTCTTTAGATCCTGCAATGCGAATTGCATTTAAGAGGGAAAAAATTGATGTGAAAATTGTAAAAAAAGAGAGTGATGATTCTATAAAATTTGAATTGTTTCAAAGATTAAATACTCTTGGTTCAAAATTGTCTGACCAGGAAGTAAGAAACTGCCTATTGGTTATGCTTGACAAATCCTTCTACGAATGGCTGAAAGCACTTGCTGATGATGAACATTTTCTAAATACAATTTCAATAACAGATAGACTCGTTAGAGAAAAATATAATATGGAGCTTGCACTTCGTTTTATAATTTTAAATATAATAGACCCAAATGAAGTAAAAAGCGTTACCGATTTTAGCGAGTTTGTTACAAATAAGATGGTTACTATTGCTGCTGACCCTCAATTTAATCGGGACGAAATGGAAATAAAATTCCGTCAGACATTTTTGTTACTTGACAATGTATTTGCTGACTCAACATTTCAAAAATACAGTGAAGCTAAAGGTAGGTTTGAAGGTAAATTTTTAGTTGCTGCATTTGAGGCAATTGCAATTGGACTTGGCAAGAACATCGAACAGTGGACAGCGATTGAATATAATGAAAATGTTAAGGCTTCATTGATTTCTAAAGTAAAGGAAATATGGGCAGATGGTAGTTTTCAGGCGCGATATGGTTCTGGTGTAAATGTTACATCAAGAGTTCCAACCCTTCTTCCATTGGGAGAAAATATTTTGCGTCCATGAAAGTACGAAGTAAGGAGGAATTAATTGATTATTTAACAGCAGACTTGGCTTGGAGAAAAAAGGAACTGACGACATTATACAACAATGTTAAAACAGCAAATTCAAAAAATCTACCAACTGCATTACGTTGTGCATCTGTATTGTTATATGCTCATTGGGAAGGCTTTGTGAAAAATTCAGCAGAGAGTTATTTAACTTATATTAAATTTCAAAAACTAAATCTCAATCAAGTTAATTCAAATATTTTGGCATTATCTCTTAAACAAAAAATAACCGAATTTTCAATGACAAATAAAGCAACAACACATGTTCAATTTGTTGACTTTTTTCAAAACAATCTTAATGAAAGAGCTTCGTTTTCAGAAACCGAATCTATTAAGACACAATCAAACTTAAACTCAATAATTTTAAAAGAAATATTTGCAACAATTGGGTTGGACATTACTAATTATGACCTTAAGTCAAATCTAATTGACAAACAATTATTAAAATATAGAAATGATATAGCACACGGAAATCAACCACCTTTAAACAAACAAGAATATGAAGTTTTGCATGTTGAAATAATATGTATGTTAGACAATATTTATACAGACATAAGTAATGCAGCAGTTCTCGATAAATACAAAAAGGCAATATAGAATATCAATGCAATTATCTGACATTCAAAAAGCCCGAAAGCATAACAGCAGTTTCATGAAATGGCGAGAAATGTGCATGCATGACAAATTTATTTCCCAATGATATTCTATCTTAGTGGAAAGAAATCGGTTACGAAGTTCGCCACTTCATGAAGCCGCAAAACGTCAGTCCGTGAAAAAACTAAGTCAAAAAAGAGAAGGTATTCGGATACCTCTCGGAGAAAAATTTCATACAACCGATTCTCAGGAGGTTTTTTTGAGTTTATTCACAGTCTGACGTTGGCAGACATTTTGAAAAACCGCATAAATTTAACAACTAAATGAAATACATAATATTTTTATTTATTATATCTACTACTCCTTCTTTTTCTCAAGATATAGTTCAAATGAGTAGCGAAAATGGAATTTACACAATGCCTTGTGAAGTAAACGGATTGCAATTAAGATTTATTTTTGACACTGGAGCAAGTGATGTTTCAATTTCATTAACCGAAGCAATATTTATGTTAAAGAACAATTACTTATCACAAACCGACATAAAAGGTTCAACTTACTATCAAATTGCAAACGGAGATATTGTAGAGGGTACTACAATTAATTTAAGAAAAATAAAAATTGGAAATAAATATTTATATAATGTTAATGCTTCCATTGTACATTCAACATCATCTCCATTACTATTGGGACAATCGGCTTTAAGTAAAATAGGAAAATTTTCATTTGATTATTCCAACAATACTTTAATTTTTGGAGGTGAACATAATATAAATAAAGAAAATTATGATTATGGTTCCAGTACTAACCGAGAAAGTTCTAATGACTATACAACTACTATGAAAGTAGACGGTAAATTAAGAAGCAGTGATAACCCTATGTCAAGTATTATTAAACATATTCCTGCTAATGCAACAATTAAAGTAATTGAACACAAAAATGACTATTGGAAAGTTTTTTACGATGGTGAAACTGGATATTTAAATGGAATGTATTTAAACATTACATTTAATATGTCCACAATGCAAAATGGAAATATCCAGTCAAATTCAAATTCAAAAAATTATGAAATTACCACAATGAAAATTGAAGGAAAATTGAGGAGTAGTGATAGTCCTATATCTGATTTTATTATAACCATTCCCGCTAATGCAACTATTAGGGTATTTGGAAACAAAAATGGATATTGGAAAGTTTTTTATAATGGTGAAACTGGATATTTAAATGAAATGTATCTGAATGTTACCTACAATATGTCATTAAAGAAAGAGTAAAAACGATCTGCCAACACCGGTGCTTGTTGCATAACTGGCTTTTTGATTAATTTTGATTAGTTTTAATAAATAGTGAATTTACAAAGTATTATAAATCAATTGAATATCATTTTTTTTAATTTTACACTTTTTGACTAGCATTACTGTTTTTTGGGTTGTGCAACAAGCACAGCGGTTTGCATAAATGGCGAGATATGTGGTAAATTCACGTTTACCTTTCGCATCAAGTTCCAGCCATAATTAAAACCATAAATATGAAAACACTCTTTCTACTTCTACTTGCTTTTGTTTCAATCGAATCCTTTTCTCAATCGATTACAGAGCAGTTATTAAAAGTAAATACGATTGAAGAGGCTCAGAATTTAGCGATAGAAAATCCACTTTTTGAAGCTGAACTATTAAGCATTCACCCGGAAATTGAAAATGATGCTTTCGCAAATAAAGTAGCTGAAGCAAAAGCAGGTGAAGTATTTTCAGATTTAAATTTTACTTACAAAATACTTTTTGAGAAAAACACAATGGCATTTCGAGTTAGTTATATTTTTCTAGACGCGAATAAAACACCATTAGCAAAAATTGAAGAATTAAGAACTACAATCTTGAAGGAATACAGCAATGGTATTCCGTTTTCGGATTTAGCGAATAAATATACAATGGACAGTAATAAAAATGGCGATTTAGGTTGGTTTACTGAAGGAATGATGGTTCCCGAGTTTGAAACAGCAGTAAAAAACCACAAACAAAATGCAGTATTTAAGGTAGATGTTACCAATGAAAAATGGTATTACATTGTCCTAAAAACAGATAATGACAAACCCATACGGGAACTCACAATATTGAAATTAAAGAGCAGCAGCTAGTACTGAACTAGATAGCGATGAAGCGCATTTTAATTAGCGTACAGGAACAAATTATCTTTAATCGTTAAATTAATAGATTACAAACTCACAACTAAATCACTGCAGCGAAGAGTAAATTATTCAAACCAAACACAAACACAGTTACCTATGAAAAAATTGATAATCCTAGTTCTAGTGCTTTTAGCAGGACAAAATTTCGTTAATGCACATACTTGTGAAAATGAAACCGTAAAATGTCCAATAGATAATCAAGAAGTTTCGTTTTGTGTAACAATGAGTATGTCTACTTTTGGTACAACTAAAGATTTTCAAAGTCAAGGTGCCATTGGAAGCCATTATGAAGAATTAATAAATAGCTGTCCTAAATGTCATTTTTCCGGATATATAGACGACTTTAAAGTAACATTAAATGAAGACGAAAAATCGATAATTAAAGATTATTTGGCAAAATTGGAAAAAATCAAAATTGATGATGCAAGAGAATGTTTAATTGCAGCAGAAATCAAGGAATTGCAAAAAAAGCCAAATAGAGAGATTGCTTTTTGTTATGTGACAGGATCTTACCTACTGCGCGAAAAAACCAAACAAGATGCATTTCGAAAAGAGCTTCAAACTAAAGCTTCTGAGAATTTAATTACTGCTTTAACAAAAAACGAATACGAGGACAAAACTGTCATAGCTAATATCAACTACTTGATCGCTGAAATGGCAAGAAGAAGTGGGAATTTTGATAAGGCAATCCAATTTTACGATTTAGCTATCAATGACCCAAATAAAAAAGAGTGGGTAGAAAAAGTAGCAAAAGAACAAAAGGAATTAGCTTCTAAAAAAGATGAAAACAATACGATCTAAAAAGCAATTAAAAATCTTAAAATGATACAGTTCATTAAAAATCTATTTAACCAATCTAAGCATACACAAAAAATGAAAACAGGTATTTTGCAGTCGATTTTGCAAAAATCGAAAGACAACAAGGAAATAATTTCGATTTGGCAATACAACAACGATAAAGGATCTATTGTTGGTTATATCACAGAGATCAATGACGAGTACATTGGATTTAGACATTTCACTAGATTTGGTAAACAAGATGGTATCATTTTTATAAGGGTTTCAAACATTAAAAACATCGACTTTAATGATGATTACACTAAAGTAATGGAATGCCTAATTCAATATTCTGACATAATTGACAAACCCTCTACCTTTCATATAGACTTAAATCAATCCGGATATTGGCAGTATAACGCATTACTGCAACTCTACAACGCTAAAACTGAAATGGCAAGCATTGAAATTAATGGAAATGAATTTTTTAGTGGTTTTGTAAAAGACATATCTGAGGACGATTTTATACTGAATTGTGTAGCGAAAAATGGCGAGGATTTAGGAACATCTATATTTAAAATCGAAGACGTAACCGAAATTAGAGTGAATGATATTGACGATCGAAGAAGATTACTACTTTACAAATGGAGAAAATCAAGTCTGTAAGTCTACTATGGAGCTATTAATTAGCATTTCGAATCATGTTATTATTCCGCTAAAAATTAAGCGGAGAAAAGCTTTTAGCCTTACTCAAACAGCAAAACATTATTATCAAAGACTTAAAACAAATAAAAAAATATACCTAACTTACTATAATAAAAGATGAAAAAAAACATTTTAGGATTAATCGTAGTACTAACTATGCTTACCTCTTGCAAAGAAAATCAAAACAAGGTCAATGATGAAGCAGCTGCAGTTGATAAAGTAATTGTTAAAGAAACTGACGATAAGCAGATACAATCTCCTGACAGTAAATTTGATATTAATAAAATTAAATTATCAGAAAATTTAGAAGGAACTTTTCCTTTTTTTAAACTGCCAGAAGGCTATGTTTTTAATGACCCAAGAAAATACCACGGACAAGGGGAAACCAAAGAAGTCGACAGAGAATATTTTTGTAACCGAGGTATCTATTTCCCAATGGATGGCAAAACTTATAAAGCAACAATAAGGGTTGATGACGAAAATTTTAAAGATAAAAAATTTTCAATATTAGAATTGCAAAAGAGTTTTGATGACCTTATTTTAAAAATGGGAGGTGAAAAAATCAATAACGCGGAACGATTACAACCTGGAGAAAATAACCGCCTAGACAGTATTGACAAGAATGCACTTGCAAATGAATATACGCACTCGAGCGTAAATATAGAAAATGTACATACCTATGTAATACGTACAAGAGATAAAAGCATTTTTATACAATGCAATATAGGCTCCGAAAGTGCGGCTATAACTATTTTGGAAGTTAAAGAATTTAAAAATCAAATGACTATTATTCCTGCTGCTGAAATTCAAAAACAGTTAGATCAAAAAGGGAAAGCTATCCTTTACATCAATTTCGATACCGATAAAGCAACTTTAAAAGCAGACGGTAAACAACTCGTGGAGCAAATTACAAAACTATTGGAGAACAATAAATTATTAAAACTTTCTATTGAAGGACACACGGATAATACTGGAGAAATCCAACATAACAAAGAACTTTCAAAGCAAAGAGCAACTACTGTATTTAATGTATTGACTACCGCTGGAATTCTATCTTCACGTTTACAAGTGAAAGGCTATGGAAGTGAAAAGCCATTGGTTTCTAACGATTCTGAAACCGACAAGGCAAAAAACAGAAGAGTAGAGCTAGTCAAAATATAAGGTGTATAGAAAAATAAGTCGTGAAAGCACGTTTTATTTTTAATGCAAATAAGTTAAAAACGTATAGTCTTAACGCAGCAAAACATTACAACCATTTATGAAAAACACGGTATTAATGATTGTACTATTTTTTTCTTGCAACTCAAATGCACAAAATATTTATGGGTACGAAAAGGAAATAAGTACTGTCGAAAATTACGACACGACAGAAATCAACACGATAAACCAAGATAACAATATCACCATTTCAGGTACGTTAATTGAACCAAAGTCAGATTATGGTAAAATTATTATCATTGTTCCAGGTAGCGGAAAAGATACACGACATTCTCATTATTATTTAGCGGAAGAAATCCTCAAAAACAATAGTGCTGTTTTTAGATTTGATGAACGCGGAATAGGTAAATCCGATGGAAAATATTCAGAACTGGCAGGAGATTTATCTAGTGATTTAAGTTTTGTTTTTCGAAAATTACAGAAAACGTATCCGGAGAAAAAAATTGGGATTATTGGACACAGTTTAGGAGGAATTGCCACTCTGGAAATGATTCAAAATAAAATAAACCCTGATTTTATCGTTTTAATAGAAACTCCAGTACTAAAAAATGGTTCATTCATCATTAATCAATTTAAAGCAGATTATGAAAACAGCTTACCAGCAGTTATGCGAAAAGGAAAGACCAAAGAAGAGGTTTTATTTTTTATCGATGGTTACATTGCCATAGCTAACAAGTTCAAGAACGAATTTTTAAAAAGTGAACTAAAAAAGTACATCAAACAAAGTAGCTTTGACAAAAGATTTATTGCCTTACTATACGATACGTTTTTTATTGAATCGATAACAACTAATCTTGAAGAGACTTTGAAGCAAACTTCTGTAAAAACTTTGTATTTAACGGGCACAAAAAATACTATTATCAACTATAAAGAGGAAACCAATCTGATAGAATCTTTTAGAAATCCAAATATTAAAATTGAAATATTTGAAGGTTTAAATCATTATTTGACAGATAGAAACGGAAAAGCTGGCTCTTCTTTATATAATATGGATAAACAACCACTTAATTTAGTAATTAATTGGATTAAAGAACAATAACAAATAGTTTCAGCAGTAGAGCTAAACGAAAAGAAATTAGCTACTTTCGCAATAATCCTTCACCAGCAATAAGATTTCAGAGGAAAATCAGCCTTTTTAGAACTACCAGCCAGCTCAAATGTGATACGACCTTGCTTCGAATCCAAAAAAAGCTCCAACGATAGACACCACAAACTAAAAAAATGAATAGAATAAAAATTATCTTTCTACTACTTTTAAGTATTAATACAGTTTTTGCACAAGAACTAATTTCATATGATGAAACTATTGAAATAGCTGAAGATTTTTTAGAATCAAGTAATTACAACGAAGCAAATCAATACTATAAAAAAGCTTTTAAAATAGTAAACGAAAATGTAATAACTCCAGACATACGTTTTGATGCAGCAATTGCATTCTCACTTTCCAATGATAAAAAATCTACTTACAAACAGTTATTAAAAATTTCTAAGAAAGGAATATTTGATACTTACACAAACTATAAAAACATAGCAGAGGAAGAAGGATTTAAAAATTTGCACGACGAGAAAAAATGGAGTAAACTTCTTGAAAAAATCAAGATTAGTGAAGATCTAGCAAACAATACAATTAATGAGAACTTAGTTTTATTACTAAAAGAAATAAGCAAAAAAGACCAAGAAGTGAGACAAGAATTTGCAGAAACGATGCAAAAATATGGAGATCAATCAGATGAATTTAGAAAATATGGAATCAAAGTAAGAGAAGTTGATTCAATAAATTTTATCGAATTTGAACATGTCATCAATAAATACGGATGGCTAGGACCTGAGGTAATTGGAGAAGATGGGGTAAACACCTTATTTACAATAGTCCAGCATAATAATTTAGAGATTCAGAAAAAATATTTACCCTTTATAAAAAAGGCAGTTGATGATGGTAAACAATACCCAAATGATTTGGCTTATTTAGAAGATCGAATTGCAGTGAACAGTAATAAAATGCAAACCTATGGCACTCAATTAAAAATTGATGAAAATAAAAAGTATTATGTTTGGCCAATCAAAAATCCAAAATCTATAAATAAAAGAAGACTCAAAATAGGGTTAGATACATTAGAAGCCTATATAGATAAGTATGGTATCATTTGGAATGCTACAAAGCACGAAGAAGATACATTAAGGATATTTCATGGGAGGAGGCAATAATATGTAGCAGCAGCCGCTTGAAAAGCTGGAAATTTAATAGAATGTTCTTTTAGTACCAAATTTTTTCAAGTAGTATCCGGACTAGTATTAGACTTTAAATCAGCTTCATACCCTTATTTAAACGTAAATAGTTTTTAAAAAAAAAGCAGTAATCAAAATAAAAAATCTATGATACACTGGACAAAAGAGTTAGCGGTTACGCTACAATCTAAAACAGCTAATTATACTGATCAGGAAAAACGAAATTTTCACACCGACTATTTGAAAAATCTACTTTCCAAGATAGAGCAAGATAATTTGATTATCGAACCTAGTCTTCAAACCACGATGGAAGCTATCATAAATGATATGCCCATCAAAATTAAAGACAGCAAATTAAACTATAAATCACAGCAGCTAAACAAAATAACTAATTTACAAACTACCATACAGCAGCAATTTAATTTGGTTAAAAAAAAGCATTTTTCCAACCAATACTTAGCTTTAGGAATTGGTCTAGGAATGTGTTTTGGATTGCCAATTGCAACCGCTTTAGGAAATATCGCTTTAGGTCCCGCACTTGGTTTACCATTCGGGTTGTGTGCCGGTTTATTAATTGGTCAACGATTAGATAACAAGGCTGCAGCGGAGAATAGAGTCTTGTAAGATATAATCTATATCTTTGAAATTTTAAAATCATTACTATTTAAGGCTGTTATTGTACTGTCGTAATTGTACAAGAAGAAAAAAATTTTACCATTTAAAAAGCATAACAATAATTCGACTGAACGAAACAATAAAAAAGACTAACTCAAAATTAAAATAAAACCAAATGACTTGTACAAATTGCAGCACAGAATTAAATACTAAATTCTGCCCTAATTGTGGACAACCCGCACAACTAAAAAGAATTGACGGTCATTACATCATGCATGAAATAGAACATGTTTTACATTTTGAACGTGGTATTTTATATACCATCAGAGAATTGCTTACAAGGCCTGGACAAAATATTCGTAAGTACTTAAGTGAAAATAGAAGCCGTCTCATAAAGCCTATTATTTTTATCATTCTGACTTCCCTAATTTATACCTTGATTAGTCATTTTTTTCATATCGAAGAAGAATTAATATCCGTTCATGATATAGGAGCTTCCTACGTAGGTAAAATGATCACCTGGATGCAAAACAATTACGGATATACCAGTATTTTAACGGCCGCATTCATTGCTCCTTGGCTAAAATTGTTTTTTAAAAAGTATGGATATAATTTTTATGAACTCATAATTATGTTGTGCTTCGTGCAAGGAATATCAATGCTAATCTTCGCTATTTTTGCTTTATTACAAGGCCTATTTCACATAAAACTAATAAGTGCAGCTGGTATTCTCGGATTTATTTACATGACTTGGGCGACAGGTAACTTTTTTGAAAAAAGAAAAATAGCAAATTATGCAAAAGCAATACTTGCAATTCTACTAGGGACAATATCCTTTTATGTAATCATTATTGCATTAGGCCTATCAATTGACGTACTAACACAATAAGAAAGAAAAACACATGGCGCTACTTGACTTAAAAGAAAAAGAACGACTATACGAAAACAATAAAGTGTATCTACAACATACGCAACTTGGCTCACTTTTGAACGAACTCGCTGAAAAGGATTTAACTCCTGAAATGATTGCATCTATTAATCAAGATATTGTAGCTGTAAACGAACATGATGTTACTGTTAATGGCTTATCAAAATTGATTAAAACCAAGCAAACTACAATTTTAAAACTAGTAGAAAAAGAGCTTAAAATTGTTCCAAAAGATTACTACCAAAAACTATGGCAAGTTACTGGAATGTCAGCCATTGGATTGCCTATTGGAGCTGCAATTGGGGCAATTGCTAAAAATATGGGATTACTAGCAATCGGTTTACCTATAGGAATGGGTATTGGCGTTCTAATTGGCGCTCGAATGGATAAAAAAGCAGTAGCAGAAGGCCGACAATTACAAACCGAAATAAAAGCTTAACACCTTAAAAGCAGTCCGTAATTTTGATTTCTACATTAATTTGAATCCGCAGGATTTCGTGCTAATGAACCTCCTCAGCAAAATTCAATATTGATTTTTCGTAAAACAGTTGCAACAAAATCAGCGTCTTTTACCATTTCACTCACTGCTTTTTGTACTTAATAATCTTAAAAAAACAGCAAACAGCTTAACTGCAGCACTTCAATTGAGTTCCATTAAAAAGTAGTGTTAAATTTGGTTAAAAGTAAGTTAAATTGTATAAACGGAAAGTTTTGGTATCGCAAAAAAGCATTCATTTGTACAAAATAACTTAAATTTTAACTTTATGAAAAAAATTTTATTGGTAGCTGTACTTACAGTTTTAGGATTTGCTAGCGGTCATGCGCAAGAGATTAAATTTGGTGCTAAGGCAGGATTGAACTTTGCTAACGTTAGGGGAGAAAATTCAGATGCTTACGATACCGTAACTTCTTTTAATTTTGGTGGTTTAGCTGAAATTCCGCTTTCCGAAAAAATTTCATTCCAACCTGAGGTGTTGTTTTCAGGTCAGGGATATAGTTTTGGTAACGATATAGCAGCGCTAAATTATCTTAACGTTCCACTAATGGGAAAATATTACGTAACAAAAGGACTGAGCCTTGAGGCAGGTCCACAAGTAGGATTCTTACTTTCTGCAAAAACGGACAATGCCGATGTAAAAAATTTATTTAAAAAAGTTGATTTTGGAGTTAATGCGGGCCTAGGCTACAAACTTGAGAACGGCCTTAATTTCAGTGCGAGATATAATTTCGGATTATCTAATATTAGTAGCGTTGCAAATACCACCAATAAAAACGGTGTTGTACAAGTATCAGTAGGGTATTTCTTTTTATAAAATAAACAGATTCTTGTTTTTAAGTCCCAAGTTAATGCTTGGGACTTTTTATTTTTATACCAATAGCAAGAACTAAAAGCTTCACAAATTTAGGAATCAAGGATCTAATTCGAGAAATAGATACTACTAAAATCAGGGCCATTATCAACTTAAGTAGCAATTTAATAAATAAAAAACACCTTAATTCTAGCTCCACTACAAGCACAAATTTTAAAGTAAAACAGTTATTTTGGTTCGTAATTTACTCTTAAGAAAACGATAAAAAACAGAATACATCACATTATCAGCTAGTTATTTAGGTTATTTTTTGTAACTTATTGGTCTAATTACAATCCTAAACCACTCTAAACACTGATAAATATGAAAACACAATCTAAAGAAACTCAAGAAAATCTTAGTCCAGAGGAAGTCCTACAAATGCTTAAAGAAGGAAATAAAAGGTTTGCTAAAAACTTAAAAGCAAATCGCAATTTACAACAACAAGTATTAGAAACTAGCGAAGGTCAGTTTCCTATAGCCACCATACTAAGTTGTATGGACTCCCGAACTTCAGCAGAACTTATTTTTGATAAAGGTTTAGGTGATATATTTAGTATTCGTATTGCTGGTAATGTTTTAAATGATGATATTTTGGGGAGTATGGAATTTGGCACCAAAGTAGTAGGTACTAAAATTATTTTAGTGCTAGGCCATACTAAATGCGGAGCAATAGTAGGTGCCTGCGATGCTGTAAAAATGGGTAATCTTACACAACTTTTAGATAAAATAAAACCAGCCATCGATGCCGAAAAAGTAATAGTAACAAATAGAACAGGAAGTAACGAACCATTTGTAAACAATGTAACAATAAACAACATACAAATTGTTATGGATCAAATACGGAAAGAAAGTAGCATTATAGCACAATTGGAAAGTAAAGGTAACGTACAAATTGTTGGAGGACTGTACGATGTAACCAGCGGCGAAGTGACTTTTTACTAAGCGCTACAACAAATCAACTAACCTTAATACATACTATATGACTAACAAATTTTACGACTTTAAAAACTTAAAAGGTGACTTATACGGAGGTATTGTAGCAGGGGTAGTCGCCTTACCACTTGCGCTTGCCTTTGGTGTACAATCAGGGCTTGGTGCTATTGCAGGACTGTATGGTGCAATTATATTGGGAATACTTGCTGCGCTATTAGGCGGAACAGCTACACAAGCCAGTGGTCCTACAGGACCAATGACTGTAGTATCTGCTTCAGTAGTCGCTCTTGCAATTAGTAAATTTGGCGATATCGACAGTGCGCTGCCCATTATTTTGCTTACCTTTTTTCTGAGTGGAATCTTTCAAATACTTTTTGGGGTTTTAAGGATTGGTACCTACATCAAATATTTTCCCTATCCCGTTATATCTGGCTTTATGACCGGAGTTGGACTCATTATAATCTTATTTCAGTTGTTTCCGTTTTTTGGGCTGTCTTCGCCTAAATCTACAGTGGCGGTGATAGAAAATTTACCCGATATTTTCATTAACACCAATGTAGCCGCGATTGGAATCGCCGCACTTACAATCTTAATTTATTACAGTTTCCCTAAAATCACTAAAAAGATCCCGAGTACATTGGTAGCTCTTGTAGTCGCTACGCTGGTTGCCTATTTATTTAAAATTGATGTACCACTTATTGGAGAAATACCTTCGGGTATGCCTGAACTTAAGATAAATGGTTTTTTCAGTATTCCAACTGAAGCCTATGCTATAATTGTCGAATATGCTATTGTTTTAGCTGCCTTAGGTTCAATAGACTCTTTATTAACTTCAGTCATCGCTGATAATATTACTAAAACCCGACACAATAGCAATAGAGAATTGATAGGACAAGGAATTGGAAATGCCATAGCAGCTTTGTTTGGAGGAATTCCTGGAGCTGGTGCAACTAAAGGGACCGTTATTAATATTAATTCAGGGGGTACCACACGTATTTCTGGTGCAATACACGGCTTTTTCCTTCTTGTGATATTACTTGGTGCGGGATCTTTAGCTGCTTACATTCCTATTCCGGTATTAGCAGGGATTCTGATTCCCGTAGGACTTAACATTATAGACTACAAAGCGTTAAAACACTTGCTAAAAGTACCCCGATCAGATTCGTTTGTACTGATTTTAGTTTTGCTTATTACCACATTTGGTAATTTAATCTATGCGGTTGGTATCGGAATCGTTCTTGCTTCTGTACTTTTTATGAAAAAAAGTGGCGATTTGGCCGAAAAATATTCCAGTATAAAATCTTTAGAAGATTCGCTTGGAGAAGAAATATGGGAAGATGAAAAAGCGCTTTATACCGAATTTAAAAATAGTGTGTATATAAAACATCTATATGGACCCTTATTTTTTGGTTTTGCCTCAGAGTTCTTATCCATGGCCGATAAACGCGATGCCAATACCAAAGCTTTAGTGATCAGAATGGATCGCGTTCCCTATATTGATCAATCGGGATTGTATGCACTAGAAAATGTCTTATTTGATTTAAAAAATAAAGAAATTCTAGTCATTTTAGTGGGGCTACAAGAGCAACCCAAAGACAAAATGAATGCCATAGGCATTATTCCTAATTTAGTTCAAGAAGACTATATTTGCATGAATATCAACATGGCTTACGATCTTTTGAAAAACAAATTAAAAAAGTAAGAAAGTGCCAAATGTCAAATATTATAGCTACTTTGGAACTTCTAAAAATTCACTTTAATGAATGCAGAAGAGCTAAGATATCCCATTGGTAAATTTGAGCTACCTTCGACCATTACCGCTACGCAAATAGCGGAATGGATTGAAGCAATAGCTACTTTTCCATCACGATTAGCACACGAAGTAAAGCAATTAACTGAGGAGCAACTAGATACGACATACCGCCCCGATGGCTGGACCATTAGGCAAGTCGTACATCATTGTGCCGATAGTCATATGAATAGTTTCATACGTTTAAAACTGACTTTAACAGAAAATGAACCCACAATCAAACCCTATGATGAAGCCAATTGGGCTACCCTATCCGACTCGATACATATGCCCATTTCCCCTTCTTTAAAAATGATTGAAGGGATACATGAGCGATGGACGGTTGTATTAAAAGGATTAACAGAAGCACAATATGATTTGCAATTTATTCACCCCGATCATACTCCTAAAATTAGAATAGCTGAATACATAGCGATGTATGCATGGCATTCTAATCATCATTTAGCACATATAACAACGACTATGGAAAGACATCAGTGGAAATAAACTATTTTTTAAATTCCCATTCAAATCAAAAGAAATTATCTTTACCGCTTTCGACAAGTACCTTCAACTTTAATCATCGATAAGTGAAATCAAAATATGTCTTACCGCTTTTTCTAGTACTTCAAATTATCTTTTTACAGATTATCGCAAATTTTCCTGAAACTGTAGAGCGCTATTACAGCACGGGTTTGTTTCCGCATGTTTCGCGATTATCAAGACTGGTTTTAGGACCTATTCCGTTTTCAGTGGGTGATTGTTTGTATTTTATTTTGATTGGACTACTCTTGCGCTGGTTTTGGACTACGAGAAAAACTTGGAAAGTTAATTGGAAAAATAATGGTTTACAGTTAGTTAGTTTTGTTTCCGTTTTTTATTTTTTCTTTCATTTTTTTTGGGCGCTCAATTATTACCGCCAACCCTTATTTGAGAAATTAAAAATCGAAAGAGAATACAGCGATCCTGATTTATTAGTATTCACTCAACGACTGATTCTAAAAACCAATGCAGTTCAACTGAAGCTTACAAATAATGATAGCTTAGCAGTCGTGTTTCCATATACTCCAGAAAAAGAATGGGATATCAATCTAAAAGGCTATCAAAATCTAGCAAAACAACATCCTTTTTTTGAGTACAAAGACCTAAGTGTTAAGAACTCCTTATTTAGTGTACCACTCACCTATATGGGTTTTGGAGGTTATTTAAATCCGTTTACGAATGAAGCTCAAGTGAATTACTTATTACCTCGCTACAGTTCACCTATGACCACCTCACATGAAATGGCACACCAAATAGGATTTGCAAGTGAAAGTGAATGCAATTTTATTGGTTTTTTAGCTACTATAAAAAATGATGATTTGTACATGAAATATTCCGGTTACAGTTTTGCGTTGCGCTATTGCTTGTACAACTGGCAAGGAAGAGATGAAGTAGTTTTTAATAGATTACTAAAAACAATTCATCCTGGTATTATAAAAAACTATAAAGAAACAGATGATTTTTGGAATCAATACGAAAGCTTTATCGACAAAGGGTTTCATGTATTTTACGATAATTTCTTGAAAATAAACCAACAAAAGGACGGCATCAATAGCTATAGCAAATTTGTTGACTTAATGGTGAATTATTACAAAACAGAGGAACTTTAACGTTTACAATCGCAATTTAGTATACAGGCCTAACTTATCTAACAATTAGATTTTCCTACGGAATAAAAATCTCAACTAAGCTTTTTTCTAGCCTTCTATATAATCCGCTTTTATCCAAAGTTTCGATTTGTATTTTCAATTATTTTTTCCATAAGATCTCGAAAAGTTTTCAGATCGGTAAGGACTAATTCTTGTTGTTCCATTTTAAAAGATTTCCAAAATCCCTTATTTGTTATTTCATTTTTTGTTTTCGTTTTGCTTATTTCTATTCCCTTCGCTCCCGTCAAAGTAATTTCCTCTAAGACAGGTGAAAAATATTTATTTAGGAACTCTGCTAAATTTGAAGATGGTTTTAGTTCTGAAACATCAACACCTTTTCTTTCTAAGTTTCTTTTTATTGTCAAAAACAGGCCTGCTTTAATACACGGAGTTCCAAAAAGTTTTTTTGCTTCGTAACTATCTTTAACAGCATAATTGCTAATTAGCGTGCAAACACCACTAAGCTTTTTAGCTTTAGCTGGTTCTAAAGCTTCAAACCATTTATTATCTGGTATATTAATGCGGAATTCCTGATTAAGAAATTCACTTAGATTTTTCCATTCTAATAAGTCGTTAGCCCATCTCCATTCTCTTATTGACATTTCGGCTGTTATTTCTGCCCACCGGTCTGCTTCTGGATCAAGTGGACTGCAAAGTCTATGTTGCTCTATGAAAATCTCAAGAACTTCTTCAGCCGAATATGTTTGTATTTTTTTAGTCATTTTCTACTTAAAGGTTTATCCCTTAAATTTCATCACTCGTAAAAGTGGTAAAACTACGTTTTCTAAAAGGCCTGATAATTAATCGACCTTCGCGGTCAAAACGAATGTAGTTGTATACCCAATTCAGAAAAACTACGGCTTTATTCTTGAATCCTATAAGCGAAAATAAGTGGACGAACATCCAAACAAACCAGGCAAAAACACCACTAAAATGATAGTTAGGCAAGTCGACTACTGCTTTATTACGACCAATGGTTGCCATAGATCCTTTATCGTTATAGGTAAACGGCTCTAGCTGTTTACCAGCGATTAAACGAATAATGTTTTTACCTAATAACGCTCCTTGTTGTAGTGCCGGTTGCGCCATCATAGGATGGCCTTGTGGGAAATCAGCAGTTTCCATTGAAGCGATGTCGCCAATTGCAAAAATATCAGTATATCCTTTTACTTGACTAAATTCATTCACCCGAATACGCTCCACACGTTCTACTAAGGCATCCCCATTTAAACCTGCAACAACGGCTCCTTGCACTCCTGCAGTCCAAATTACGGTTGCAGTATCAAAAACCAAATCAGAGTTGGTGGTGATCGTGCGCCCGTTGTAATTGGTAACCCGTACATTTTTCCAAACTTTGACTCCTAGATTTACTAAAAATTGTTCAGCTGCTGCTGATGATTTTTCAGTCATGGTATTGAGGATGCGATCACCACTTTGAATTAAATTAATTTGCATCTTCGATATATCGAGGTCGGGATAATCTTTTTGAAGGATCGCTTTTTTCATTTCGGCCAAAGCACCTGCCAGTTCTACACCTGTTGGTCCGCCACCTACGAGTACAAAATTGATCAAGCTATTTTGCTCTACTTTATCAGTAGTTAACACTGCTTGCTCAAAGTTTTCTAAAATAAAACTACGAATATTAAGCGCTTGCGGTATGGTTTTCATAGACATACTATTGCGCATGATTTCCTTGTTACCAAAGAAATTAGTTTTTGAACCCGTTGCAATAACAAGATAATCATAATAGAGTTCGCCAATTTCGGCAATTATTTTTTTGTTAGCAGTGTCAATTTCTTGAACAGTGGTTAACCTAAAATAAAAATCATCGTATTCCTGAATCACCTTACGAATAGGATATGCAATTGAACCCGCTTCTAAACCGCCTGTTGCCACTTGATACAATAAAGGCTGAAAATTATGGTAATTATGCTGGTCTAGCAATACAACTTGTACGTTTTTATTTTTGAGTTGTTTCGCTAAAGCGATACCGGCGAAACCGCCACCTATAATTACGATTCGGGGATTTTTAGACTGAGGAATATTCATAGTAGTTTCAATTGATCGTTCTGCGAACTCAAATATACAAGTTATACCGACTTTAACACAGGAAAAAATAGGAATTTGAATGGGATTAAATAGCGCCATTTTAAACAAATGGTCCATTCTCCATTAGTGAGGAACAAAACTCGTTCTATTCTAGCCCCGATCGCAATGAAAATCCTCCCGGTGGATTAGCGAGGAACGAAGCAATCCAGCGGGAGATTGCAATGTAGAGCGGGACCAATAGTGATTGAAATGCCTCTGTTGTGCTCCAAAAAAACATCTTACATTGTAACAAAAACTACTATCATGACACTAACGTATATATGAGTGAGAATTTAGAGCAATCGTTTGTACAGCAACTAAAGGACAATCAGAATATTATCCACAAGATTTGTAGATTATATACTGATGGTGAGGATGCGCACAAGGATTTGTTTCAGGAAATTACGATTCAGTTATGGAAGGCCTTTCCGAAATTTAGAGGTGACAGCAAGTTTTCGACTTGGGCGTATCGCGTTGCCTTGAACACTGCTATTACTTTGTATCGAAAGAGCAAACGCTCTATAGCAACCGTGGAATACGAAGGGGGACAACACTTTATTAAAGATGTTGATTACAATTATGAAGAAGAGGAACAAATTAAATTAATGTATAAAGCCGTTTATCAGCTGAATGATATTGAGAAAGCGCTGGTTTTTATGTACTTGGAAGACAAGGATTACCATGAAATATCAGAAACACTAGGAATTAGTGAAGTTAATGCGAGGGTGAAGATGAATAGAATTAAAGGGAAATTAAAAAAAATACTAAATCCTTAAGGAATATGGAAGAGCTGGATTTATTAAAAAAAGACTGGAAGAAGCGAACGGATTCTTTTGAACAGATATCAGAGATAGAACTATATAAAATGATTCATAAAAAATCGTCTTCGATTGTGAAGTGGATTTTAATCATCAGTATATTGGAGATTTTGGTTTGGAGTACGATTGGTTTGGTATTCAACAGCGATGATTATTTGGACAAAATAAGTAAATCAGGTTTGAGTACTGTTTTTCAAATAATGAACATTGCTGGCTATGGGATAACGCTCGTGTTTATTTATTTATTTTACCGCAATTATGTAAAAATATCCACTATTGCTTCGACTAAGCAACTGATGAAAGATATTTTAAGAACAAGAAAAACAGTGCAATACTATGTGTACTACAACCTAATCATGATTGCGTACAGTATGGTTGTTGGTTTTATTATTGCTTTTAGCTTTAGTCCTGAAATTGATGCACTAAAAGAAAAAGTAAGCAGTAACACAAGCGCAATGGCGATTACGATATGTTTATTGTCCTTAGTTACCTTGTTTATATTTGGAGCATTTTGGCTGTTTTACAGACTCCTTTACGGAAGACTGTTACGAAAATTACTAGCCAATTATAAAGAATTGAAGAAGATAGACTTGTAGTGTTTACCTTCAATTAGTGTTGAAAAAAGCCCGATAACTTTGTATAGTTATCGGGCTTTTTGATTTACTATGTGGTTCCTATAAAACTTAGTAATCCCACTTACGCAATTTATTTAATTTTTCTTGTTCTTCGATTTCCTCAACCGGAATGACTTTTAAAAAGGAAGCATGTTGCTCAATGGCGTATTCTACTTTCTCTACGATTGCCTCAATACTATCGTTTTCATAATCAATATCAAGAGGTTCTTTCACGATGAAGGATTGTAGTATCCCTTTCTTTTTCACTCGCAATCCTTTTTTATCAAAAGAACGTCTGAAGCCATCAATCACAATAGGAACAACGATGGGTTTATGCTCCATGATAATATGTGCTGTACCTTTACGAACTGGCTTAAATGATTTGGTTGTTCCTTGCGGAAACGTAATCACCCAACCGTCTTTTAATGCCGTTTTTATATTCTCAGTATCATTAGGATTAACATCTCTTTTCTCTGTGACATCAACTCCTTTAGAACGCCAGGTTCTTTCTACGGTTATCGCACCGGCATAAGCCATAATTCGCGGTAACAATCCCGCTGTCATTGTTTCTTTGGCCGCAACATAGTAGATATTTAATTTGGGTTGCCAAAGGTAACATACATTTTTAATGGTATCGTCACGACCATTTAAACTAGCGTTAAAGACATGAAACATAGCCACTACGTCAGCAAAATAGGTTTGATGATTGGATATAAAAAGAACATTGGTATCAGGTAAATTCCTAAGAATATCTGACCCTTCGATTTGTAATTCATTAAAACCACGGTAACGCCTGTGTGTAATAGCGCCAAATATTCGGATTAACCATTTCTTTAGAAAAAGAATATGACCAAAAGGATTTCTTTTTAACAAACCCATAAAATTATTCAATTTATCATTTTTGGAACGCAAACATACAAAATATTTTTAAAGTGAATCCTTTGAACCAAGCAAAACAAATTAGGGAAAAAATGCTTGTAAAAAAAACATTTACTATCTTTTAACTTCAAAGACCGCTTTTAACACTTCCTTGAGCTCACTTAACATCATAGCGGTGGCTCCCCACACTATCGTATCTTCGATATTGAAAGCGGGAACACTTATTTCTTGTGAATAAGAAGTAGCCAAACGCGTTTCAATAACAATAGATTCGTCTAAAAACAAAGTCAAAGGGAGCTCGATAATGCGAGCGACCTCAGATGGATCGGGAATAAACTGCAATTCCTCCTTAGCAACTGCTAAAAAGGGATGTACCATAAAGTTACTAGGCGGAATGTACATGGGAGTAAATGGCTTGAGCAGCTCTACATCTTGCGGATCTACCCCAACCTCTTCATAGGTTTCTCTCAAAGCTGTGTGAGACAAGTCATCGTCTGTGTATTCATACTTACCTCCTGGAAATGCAACTTGAGCCGAATGTACTCCTTCGTACGTATTGCGAACAATCAATACCAAATGAGTTTGGTCCTTTTTGGGATAAAAAAGCATTAAAACAGCTGCTTTTTTAGGTGGTGTTGCTGATTTTTCAGGACCGTCTATCGTTTCTAACCTTTCTACAGGAGCCATGATAGCATGCGCCTTCCTTGCGGGCAGAACCGTTGTAGCTATTAAAGGAACATGTTGTAAAAAATATTGGAAATCCATAATCAAAGTCTATTTTTGCACAAAGAGTTACTGTAAATATAGTTTAGAAATACGTTTGAAGCTGTTTATAAAATCCAAATTTAAAAAAAATGTATAGTAGAGAAGAAACTCAAAAATTAAAAAGAGAATTCTGGGTCACATTCGCTGAGAAATATCCTCGCAAATGGGTTTTGTACGACACCAAAATCAAGGATTTTTCTTTTAAATTTTATGTAGATAATAAAAAAGCACAAGTTTTAATTGACATCGAACACCGCAGTGATGAAAAGCGCATGGCCTATTTCGAAAAAATTGAAGCCCTAAAAAACATACTAGAAGAGGAATTTATAAAAGATCTGGTTTACGAACAGAATTATATTTTAGAAAACGGAAAAGCCATTTCGCGTATATGGGTCGAACGACTAGGTGTCGGTTTTAGCAATCGAAACTATTGGGATGAAATATTTGATTTTTACTTTGAAAAAATGGATGCTTTAGAGCGTTTCTATTTGGAATATGACGAATTCATCAAGGATATAGACTAACAATTCCTCGTAATTCCACTGTGACTACATATTAAATATATTGTACAAAATAATGTGATCGTCGTAGGTGATATAAAGTTGCTTTCGGTTTTCTTGCTTTTTTCTGGTTATAATTGAAATGGTGCAATCCAAACCATTGTTGTCTCTACAAGCAAAAGAATAAACAATATCAGTGTCGTTCTCTTGAACAGGAACGTAGTCTACAATCTCGAATAATTGGATGATTTGGGAATAAACCACAAACCTATTTTTGTTTGTATCTAATGTCACTAAAAGATTGACTAAGTTGAGCTCAGACCATTTACCCCATTTGGCCTTACTATTTTTTTCTAAAACACTAACACCCGAGGTTTTAAATTTATACGTTTGGCTATGGCCTTGTTGCATCCCAAAAGCGACAAAAAGTACTACCAAAAACAGTTTTAATTTATTCATTATTCATTAGTTAAAAAAGGATAGAATTTACTTCATTTTGAGCGGACCTCATTTCTGCTATCATTTCAATTACAATAGCTTCAGCCGATTTGATTTCGTTAATTAAACCAGCGATTTGACCAATCTCCAGCTCACCGTCTACCAAATTCCCTTCAAACATACCTCTTTTTGCTCTAGCACGACCTAAAAAAGCCACTAAATCTTCCTTAGACGGGCACTTACCATAGAGCTCTTGCAAATCGTCAAAGAATTTATTTTTGATTAAACGCACTGGCGCTAATTCTTTTAATGTTAGTTGTGTGCCTCCTTCTTTTACCGCAAGGATCGTTTCTTTAAAACTACTATGGGCCGAAGATTCGATTGATGCTGCAAAGCGACTACCCACTTGAACACCATCTGCACCCAAAACCATCGCAGCAAGCATACCGCGACCTGTAGCGATTCCTCCAGCAGCAATCACCGGAATTGTTAGTTGTTCTTTCACCATTGGTATTAAGGTAAGAGTTGTAGTTTCTTCCCTTCCATTGTGACCACCTGCTTCAAAGCCCTCAGCAACTATTGCGTCAACACCAGCAGCTTCCGCTTTTAAAGCAAAAGTACTACTACTCACCACATGCACTACGGTAATACCATTCTCTTTTAAATAGGCGGTCCATGTTTTAGGATTTCCAGCCGAAGTGAAAACAATTTTAACGCCTTCCTCAACAATGATTTTCATGATTTCTTCAATATTGGGATACAACATAGGAACATTCACTCCAAAGGGTTTTGTTGTGGCTTTTTTACATTTTTGAATGTGCTCCCTAAGTACTTCGGGGTACATCGAACCAGCACCTATAAGACCTAGACCACCAGCATTACTCACAGCACTAGCCAATTTATATCCACTAACCCAAATCATACCCCCTTGAATGATGGGATATTTTATATTAAAAAGAGAACAAATTTTATTCATTTGAAAAGTAACTGTTATTGTTTTATAATTTTTCCGGTTTTAACAAACGCATCTGATTGTATTTGATAAATATACAAACCTTTAGTTAGTGACTGTAGAGAAAAAGTTTCTTCTGCTTCATTTAGTTGTTTTTCGAATACTTTTTCGCCTCTGAGCGAATAAAAGATTACGGATCCTGTAGAAACACTTTCTGGAAAACTAACCCTCACTATATCAGTAACGGGATTAGGATAAATGCCAAAAAAAGGAGAATCGAATGCTACTACATTAAGTGTTTTAGCTGTACTGAAATTAGGAATTCCGTATCCGTACTGCGGTGTCGGACTGTTAAAACGATCTGCTGATTGAATGACTAAATCTCTTATTTCACGATTCGTTTTATTAGGAAGCGCTTGCCACAAACAAGCGATCATACCGGCCAATATGGGACTAGAAAACGAAGTACCGTTTGCTGTAATAATGTTCCCCTTTTCGTCAGATAGTACACTCGCTGCTCCTTGCGCCATAACCTCTGGTTTTACCCTATTGTCAAAACTAGGTCCAATAGAACTAAAACTAGCTTTTACTTTAGTTGCTGTCACTGCACCCACTGAGATTACATTGAATGCATCTGCAGGTGCTGCAATATGAGGTTCAGATGACCCGCCGGAGTTACCCGCTGAAGTCACCACAATCATTCCTCTGCTAAAAGCAATATCTGCTCCCCTAGAAATGAAAGTAGTATTTCCATTCATCTGACTGTAGGTATGGTTGTAAGCGCTGTTATCAAAATCAAAATAACCAAGAGAGGTATTGATAATATCCACACCTAGCCTATCTGCCTCCTCAGCCGCTTCAACCCACAATGATTCTTCTATTGGATTTTCATTGGCGCCGTCTTCGGTAATAAATAAATAATAAGACGCATCAGGAGCAGTTCCTACCAATTCGCCTTCCTTATACCCTCCCATAGTCGAAAGTACGTACGAGCCATGCGTGTCTCCTGTATAAAAATTAGGATCTCGACCTACATAGTTATAACCACCTAAAATTTGATTGTTGTTTCTTAGTCTTGCAAATGGTAAAACCGTATTGACACCTGGAAATCCACCATCTAGAACAGCAATTATTTTTCCCGATCCTGTAAAATTTTGCTGGTGCAAAACCGTCCCTTTTAGCATCTCGATTTGATTTTGAGAGGTACCATAGGCAAAGGTAATCTTGGCATCTTTGGTTTTATTAGCTACCTTAGTTTTAGATTGTTTAACTAGTTTATTTGCTTGGTTTAATGCCTTATTGGCAAAATCAATTTTATCGACAAACGACTTGGACTTCAATGCATTGATATCAGCGGCTGATCCACGAATGTGCAGTGCGTTAAGCCATTTAGATTGCGCTTTCACTTGTATGCCCAGCGAAGCTTTGACTTGATTTACATAATCGGACTCGATCGGTACATCTTTACTATCTAGTGCTATATTTTGGTTAGCTCTCCTGTCCAAAGCTCTTTGGGTCAACATTTCCAATGGCGCGTTTAGGTAGTAAGAAGCGCTAGGCTTGTCCTTAAAATAGACCCATGCATCTTCTTGAGCGAATGCTCCTGTTGCAACTAAAAAAATAAGAAATACATACAATTGCTTCATGGGATGGGTGGGATGTATTACACCATTTAGAATCGGTGGAGTAAAAAACTACCACCAATTCTCTTTTTAAGACACTAAGCTAAGAAATTACTCCCGAACCAACTAATTCTTCATCTAAATACCAAGCAGCAAACTGCCCTTCTGTAATGGCTGATTGTGGTTCTTCAAATGAAATGTACATTCCATGCTCAAATTGATGGAGCGTTGCTTTTTGTAAAGGCTGTCTATATCTAGTTCGAACACTATATTCCTTAGACTCGCCGACAGCAAGCTGCATATCAGTACGAACCCAATGTACTTCGGATTTTTCAATAAATAAAGCGGATCTAAACAAACCAGGATGCTGGCTAGTTAAACCCGTATAAATGGTATTGGTATCTACGTTTGTGCCAATGATAAACAAAGGATCAGTGGTTCCGCCAACATTTAAGCCTTTGCGTTGTCCCACAGTAAAATAATGCGCCCCTTGATGTTTACCTACTACTTTACCCATTGTTGGAGTGTACGCCAACTTGCGGGCTGCCAAGGCTAGCAACTCTTGTTCATCTAAACCTGCTGTACTTGGAACATTATAGATGGCGTCATTTTTATCAATTTGAATGATAATCCCCTCTTTGGGTTGTAATTTTTGTTGTAAAAATTCTGGTAAACGGACTTTTCCGATAAAGCATAAACCCTGAGAATCTTTTTTCTCAGCCGTTACCAATTCCATTTCAGCAGCAATTTCGCGAACTTGAGGTTTGGTTAATTCGCCTATAGGAAATAAAGATTTAGCCAATTGCTCTTGAGACAACTGACATAGAAAATACGATTGATCTTTATTGTTATCAGCACCAGCTAACAACTGATACATTTTTTCACCGTTAACTTCTGTTTCTGATTTTCGGCAATAATGTCCTGTAGCAACATAATCAGCACCTAAGCTCAAAGCAATCTTCATGAAAACATCAAACTTAATTTCACGGTTACAAAGCACATCAGGATTAGGAGTTCGTCCCATTTCATATTCTTTGAACATATAGTCTACAATTTTTTCTTTGTATTCTTCGCTCAAATCAACTGTTTGAAAAGGTATCCCTAATTTCTCTGCTACTAGCAAAGCATCATTACTATCTTCTAACCATGGGCAATCATTCGATATGGTAACCGAATCGTCATGCCAATTTTTCATAAAAAGACCTATCACCTCATACCCTTGTTGCTGCAATAAATAAGCTGCAACACTTGAATCAACACCGCCAGAAAGTCCTACTACAACACGTTTCATTCTAAAAACTTTAAAATTTTATAAGACGGCAAAGTTACAAAGATTATCGCACTAATTATCCCACCATAAAGTTAAATCCTATTAGCCTTAGAAGCCTCTTGGGGATTACTCATATTAAACTCATTTACTAATTTACCCTTTTTATAAAATTGCCAAATTCCCGACTTTTTACCATTCGAAAACTTCCCTTTTGAAACGATGCTGTCATCAGGATCTTTGAAAACAGCTAGACCATCGTATACGTTGTTTTTATAATTAGCTTCTTCCAGAACGACACCGTTTTCAGCATATTTTTTATAAAAACCATTTTTTAGGTTGTTCTTATACATTTGCTCCTCTGCAATTTTACCATTTGGATAATAAACAGAACGCAAACCTTCTAATTTACCTTTAGCGTAATTCTCTTTGGTCATAATAACGGTGGATCCTCGGTGGTAATATTTCCACTCTCCTTCAAATTGGCGATTAATAACTTTACCTTCGCTTACTTTGTTTTTAGATTGATCATAAAAAGTAGTATACGCCACCTCATCAGCAGGATTGAATTCTCGAGTCGCAATTAACGAACCAGCCTTCGTATCATCAAAAAATTTAAACAACCCCACCTCTTTACCGTGATTGAAGGTTCCTTCATAACGCGGTCTTTTCGATTCCGGATACGATCCTTTCCACAATCCGTCTTTTTTACCATTAGAATCTAATCCATTTACACCCGTTTGAGCGTGACTAGTTACTCCTAATAAAAAAAGAAGCACCACCAATGCAAAACTATAACATACTTTCATAACCTATTTATTGTACTAACGTATTAAGAATATTAAAATTACGATTTAAAACAAAAAAATCTCGAATTAACGAGATTTTTTTGTTTTGCTTATTTCTTTTTTTGTTGCTCTTTTAAAGCTTCTTGCTGCTCCATTACTTCCTGTAACTTCTTTTGAAATTTACCTTGTTTCTTAGGCTCTTTCAATTTGTTTTCTTGGATTTGAGCATGAATTTTATCCGAATCAATAATGTAGTTTTTAATCACTAACATAATTCCGATTGTAATTGTATTAGAAATAAAGTAATATAAACTCAATCCTGAAGCGTAACTATTAAAGAAAAGCAACATCATCAAAGGAGAAATATAAACCATTATTTTCATCATCTTAGCCATATCAGGCATTCCTTCTTGCTGTGGCGCCTGCATTTGCTGATCACCAGTTGTCATTTTCATATAGAAGAAAATTGCAATCGAAGCTAATATTGGAAATAAACTAATATGATTACCGTAAGCTGGGATATGAAATGGTAACTCATAAATCGAGTCAAAAGAAGATAAATCATCTGCCCATAAAAATCCTTTTTGTCTCAAACTCAATTCCGATGGAAAGAATTGGAATAAAGCATAAAACACAGGCATTTGCAGTAAACCCGGTACACATCCAGCCATTGGATTTACACCCGCTTTGCTGTATAACTTCATGGTTTCCTGCTGTTTTTTCATAGGCTCTTTTTTGAACTTTTCACCTAATTCAGCAATTTCAGGACGCAATACTTTCATTTTTGCTTGAGACAAGAATGACTTATACGTTATCGGAGACATCACTAGCTTAACTAAAATAGTAAACAATACAATCGCCCAACCTTGTTGAATAAACAAAGTCAAAAATCCAAACATAGGAATAAACGCGTGACGGTTGATCCAACCAAAGATTCCCCAACCTAAAGCCACAATATCCTCAAGATTTCTATCGTAAGTTTTTAATAACTTATAATCTGTTGGACCATAATACCAATTCATTTTTTCATCAATCTCTCCGTTTTTAAATGCTAATGGAACGATCGCTTTAAATTGTTTCGTGTATGTTGTGTCAATATTATCACCACCAACTAGGTTGTTGGTATACAATTCAGCCTTTGCAAAAGGTACATCAGTTAATAAAATACTTGAAAAGAAATGCTGCTTGTAGGCGATATAAGAAACCTTCTCTGCATTCTCCGTTTTATCTTTTGACTGTCCTAAATAATCACTTTTACCATCTTCATACTCATAATACATTTCAGAGTAACGGTTTTCAGTCGTTAAACTTTTTTCATTTGAATAGGCTTTCAAGTCCCATTCTAAGTTTAATGGCTTAGCAGCGTTCAGTACTTTATTTAAACCTTGTGATTGGATATCAAAATCCAACATGTAATCATTTGCTTTAAGCACATATCTATATTCTAAATAGGCATCAGCTCCAGCTTTCAAACGCATCGACAAAATTTGATCTTCACCATTTTTTGTTAATGTAGGCTCAAAAAACAAGTCTTTAGTGTTTAAAGTACGATTATCATTAGTGATCAATTGTACATTTAAATTAGCATTGTTGTCTTTAATTAAAGCCACTAACTCCCCTGATCCTTTCTTGAAACGCTCGTAGTTTTTTAATGTAGCTTCAACAATATAACCCCCTTTATTGGCAATTTTTAACGTTATCAGCTTGTTTTCAATAGTAGTATAAGCTTCTTTGGCAGAAGGTAAAGTAGCTGAATAAGCAAAATCTCCTAATGATTTTTTTAAGTTCGCAAGTTGTACAGTATCACCTGCTACAGCTGAAGCCACCACTTCTTTAGTAGTATTTGCGTTCTCTTTTGCTTTGGTTTCATTTGCAACGACCAATTCTTTTTTAGCTTTCTCAGCAGCAACTTCGGCTTCTGAAGGTTGATTTTGGTACATTATCCAAATAAAAATTCCAAAAATCAATACAAAACCAATTAACGAATTGGGGTCAAACTTTTTTTCTTCCATTATAACTTAAATTATTGTTTTTCTTTATTTGCTTATTGTATTTCAATAAACCTTTTCATTATGTAGTATGCTTCTTTTGCAGCGTACTATTTACTTCTTTTTGCTTTAACCGCTGCCGCCACAAAATTCACAAAAATTGGATGTGGGTTTGCAACTGTACTCTTATATTCAGGATGGTATTGTACACCTATAAAAAACGGATGCTCTTCAATTTCCACAATTTCTACTAAACCAGTATCCGGATTTACTCCTGATGCTTTTAATCCTGCTTTTTGCAACGCATCTACATAAGCACTGTTGTACTCATAGCGATGACGGTGACGCTCCGAAATCATAGTTTGACCGTAAATTTGGTGTGCCAATGATCCTTCTTTGATTTCACATTTCCAAGCACCTAAACGCATGGTTCCTCCTTTTTCAGTAACATTTTTTTGCTCTTCCATCAAATTGACAACAGGATGAGGAGTTCCCTCGTTCATTTCTGTTGAGTTGGCTTCACTATATCCTAAAACAGTTCTTGAATATTCGATTACCGCCATTTGCATCCCTAAACAAATTCCGAAAAACGGCATTTTGTTTTCACGAGCATAGCGAACTGCTTCAATTTTACCTTCGATACCACGTTCTCCAAATCCAGGAGCAACAAGTATAGCATCTAGTCCTACTAATTTTTCTTTTATAGTTGCCGCTGTGATAAATTCAGAATGAATTGAAACTACGTTTACCTTCGTTTCATTCGCTGCACCAGCATGTATAAATGCCTCTAAAATTGATTTATAGCAATCCTGCATTTCCACATACTTACCAATTAAACCAATGTTTACGGTATGTTTTGGATTTTTAATGCGTCGTAAAAAAGTATTCCAATTCTTTAAATCAGGAGCCGCTTTCTTAGGCAAATCTAATTTTTTCAAAGCAACAATATCAAGCCCTTCTTCTAACATTAAATTAGGCACTTCATAGATTGTTGAAGCATCGATAGACTGAATTACTGCTTCTTTTTTCACATTACAAAACAAGGCTAGCTTGTTGCGTATTTCTTGTGAAAGTTCGTGCTCCGTTCTACAAACAAGAATATCGGCTTTGATTCCGCTTTCCATTAATGTTTTAACCGAGTGCTGCGTTGGTTTTGTTTTCAATTCTCCTGCTGCAGCTAAATAAGGAACAAGTGTTAAATGAATAACAATTGCATTGCTTTCCCCTAAATCCCAAACTAACTGACGAACAGACTCAATATAAGGTAACGATTCAATATCTCCAACCGTACCACCAATTTCTGTAATCACTATATCATAATCACCAGAGTTACCCAGTAATTGCATTCTTTCTTTAATCTCATTTGTAATATGAGGAACAACCTGAACCGTTTTTCCTAAAAACTCTCCTCTTCTTTCCTTTTCAATTACCGACAAATAAATTCTACCAGTGGTAACATTATTGGCTTGTGAAGTAGGTACATTCAAAAAGCGTTCGTAGTGCCCTAAATCTAAATCCGTTTCTGCACCGTCATCTGTTACATAACATTCCCCATGTTCATAAGGATTTAAAGTTCCCGGATCTACGTTTAGATACGGATCAAATTTTTGAATTGTAGTTCGATACCCTCTTGCTTGTAACAATTTTGCTAAAGATGCTGCTATAATTCCTTTACCTAAGGAAGAAGTCACACCGCCTGTAACAAAAATATATTTCGTTTGATTCATTCTGTTGTTGTTTGTGTTGTAGTTGTGTAAAAAACTTGGCAAAAATACGATTATAAATTGAGAATATGCTAATTTGAAAATGAGATAATTGATAAAATTACTTTTTACAAAACCTGCCTACAATAAAGCAAAAACCTCACTGTGTAGCTACATCAATGAGGTTTTGGATATTTTTTTTTAATGTTCCGAATTAAATCTTCTAGACCATTCAATTTTAGTTCATAAACTAGTTTTAATTGATCGCCTAAAACTCCATTGGGGAAGCCTTTGTTATGATACCAAACTACATAGTACTCTGGTAAATCTATTAAAAAGCGTCCTTCGTATTTACCAAAAGGCATTTTAGTATGCGCTAATTTAACTAGTAATTCTTGATTTTTATCCATTTTTATTTTTGGCTTGACCAGCTAAATTTAGTTTTAGTTTCAAACCCAATTACTGGCAATTCCCTTCCTTAATTTTGTATACTTTTAATCTGATTACTAAGCTAGTACTACAAGGTTAATCGATTTTAAAAAACGATTGCAAGATAATTACTTAGCTTCCTTTATTGTTAAGTCTTCATCATAATACATAATAAACACCCCTTTATTGGTGTAACCACCATCTGGTTTTTTGTAATATTCAAATTTACTTTCCACCTGCTCTGTTGCCACAGCGTTTACAGTTTGTTCAAATTTAACTTCTTGAGCCATACGCATCATGGTATCAAAAGTGACATCAAAACCGCGTGTAGCATAATTGGATGGAAAAATCGCATTTGCTTTTTTGAACTTATTCTCAAAAACCACAGCCTCAGGCAAGATATTATCTCTAGAAACCGATGGATACATTAATTTCAATTTCGTAAGATTCAAGAATTTAATTTCATCTGAGTCTAGGGTATCATTTGATTCTAGAATGACCAACTGCACTTGATAATCAGCCATCGCACTTAGCATTGCTGCTATAGTGGATTTTATCATCATGGTATTTGCCGTTTCCATTACTACATAATTCATTCTTCCTTTAACCAACATACCCTTTAAACTTGCTGCCGAAATACTGCTACTACCGCTCAAGGCTACCAACGGAACAGTAGGCTGAAACTCCTTCAAATAGTTCAAGATCGATTCTTTTTTCTTGTCCACAACAGCCATTATATTTCCGTTTTTAGAGCGCATAAACTCAAACATTTTATTCTTTACCACCTCAGGAGCTGGAATTGTTTGAAACAAATTACCGTAAGGATTACCAACATCCTTAGATAAAGGCGAAATTACAGGCACATTGTTGGCACTTACTAATTGGGCAGTTGACTCTGCATTGCTTTGGTAAAAAGGGCCAACAATTGCATTAGCAGTTTTTAATTTATGTGCAGCAATTAACGATGCAATTGCCGATGAATTTTTAGTTTCTTGCGAATCATAAATCTCAACATCTATCGGTAAGCCTAGTGTTTTCGCAGAGTCTATTGCTATTAATGCACCCGCATAAAAATCCAATGTCATATTTAAAAACTTGTCCTTTTTTATACGTTCTACGGTGGTATTGGTAGAATCGTTTTCAATCCTTGCGATATTAAACGGCAACAATAACACCAATCGTTTGCGAGTATCAAAATTAACATTTGGAGTCAAAGCAGTATATTCTTTTTTAACTTGGTCCGCACTTATAACTTTGCCTGGTACTTTTAAAATCATCCCTATTTCGACTCCTTCTTTCAGGATTGGATTTAGAGCAATCAATTCCTCTTGCGTCAAACCAAAAGTCTTTGACAAACTGTATAAAGTTTCTTTAGGCTGCACTTCGTAGTTGGTATAATTCACTGCTGCTACTTTATTATTTTGAACCGTTGTCTCTTTTTTAGGTTGTGCATCAGTAGCAATCGATTTTGCTTTAGGAGCAGTTCCTTTGATAAGCAACTGATACCCTATAGGTAAATTCGCTACTACATCCGGATTCTTTTTTTCTAATTCTTCTATTGTGATTCCATATTGCTTAGCAATAGAATATTTAGTTTCCTTTGGCATAACCTCATGAAAAATTACTTTTTGAGTTGTAGGCGTACTTGTTGCGACAGCTTTTGAACCCTTTTGAGACGGAATTACTAAGGTTTGACCTATTTGTAAGCCGTCTTTCTCTAAAAATGGATTTGCTTTTTTTAATTCGACCTCCGTCACATCATACATTTTTTGGATGCCATACAGTGTTTCTTTTGCAGTAACAATATGAGAACGATCTGATGTATTTGATTTGTTCCCTACATTTGAAACAGCCGTTTTTAAAGAGGATTGCTTCGCAATAAGCAAAATACTATTTGGTTTTAAACCTGATTGCGCATCCGGGTTTAATTGATAGATATCGTAAGGAGTTACTTGATACTTTTGAGCAATTTGACTTATCGTCTCTCCTTTTTCTACTTTGTGAGTAACTGGTTTTGATTGAGAAAAAATAGAACTATTCCCAATTAGAAGTGTAATAAATAGGGTGAAAAAATATTTCATTGTTTTGTTTATGTAGATGTTTGCTCCAAAGATAACAAAAACGGTACCAAATTTTAGAGTTAAAATTAGGTACCGTCCTTAAAATATCTAGTTCTTTTCTAGTTTCATGATCAATTTAAAAAACGATCACTCTTATTCCCATTCGATAGTTGCTGGTGGTTTTGAGCTGATGTCATAAACAACTCTATTCACACCTTTTACTTTATTGATTATATCATTTGATACTTTCATCAAGAAATCATAAGGCAAATGTACCCAGTCAGCGGTCATTCCATCAGTTGATTCCACAGCTCTAAGCGCCACTACTTTTTCATAGGTTCTCTCGTCACCCATGACTCCAACGCTGTTCACAGGAAGCAAAATCGCTCCAGCTTGCCAAACTTTGTCGTATAATCCCCAAGATTTCAATCCGTCGATAAATACTTTGTCTACATCTTGTAAAATTTGTACTTTTTCTAAAGTGATATCACCTAAAATACGAATGGACAATCCTGGTCCAGGAAAAGGATGTCTTCCTAATAATTCAGGATCAATTCCTAATGAAGCTCCTACACGACGCACTTCATCTTTGAAAAGCATGCGCAAAGGTTCTACAATTTTTAATTTCATATAATCTGGTAATCCACCCACATTATGGTGTGATTTAATAGTAGCCGAAGGTCCTTTCACAGAAACCGATTCAATTACATCAGGATAAATTGTTCCTTGTGCCAACCAAGTTACATCTTCAATTAAATGAGACTCAGCATCAAAAACTTCTATAAAAGCATTTCCTATGGCTTTTCGTTTTAATTCGGGATCCGTTACTCCAGCCAAAGCATCATAAAAACGTTGCGAAGCATCAACTCCCTTAACATTTAAGCCCATTCCTTCGTATTGATCTAATACACTTTGAAATTCATTTTTACGTAGCAAACCGTTGTTTACAAAAATACAATACAGGTTTTTTCCGATAGCTTGGTGCAATAAAACAGCTGCTACAGTAGAATCTACACCTCCAGATAGTCCTAAAACTACTTTGTCATTTCCTACTTTTTCTTTCAACTCAGCCACCATTTCTTCAACAAAAGCAGTTGGAGTAAATGTTTGCGGAACTTCAGCAATTTTTACAAGAAAATTTTCCAGCATTTTTGATCCATCCGTAGAGTGAAAAACTTCGGGATGGTATTGAATAGCATAGGTCGTCTCTCCTTCAATTTTGTAGGCAGCAAATTCCACATCATGGGTACTTGCAAGCTTTACACCGTTAGTAGGCAACGCTTTAATACTATCACTATGGCTCATCCAAACTTGACTGTTTAGATCTACACCTTCAAAGAATATTTCGTCTTTTTTGATAAACGATAAATTGGCTCTACCGTATTCTCTCGTGTTCGACGCAGCTACTTCTCCTCCACTAAAGTGTGCCAAGTACTGAGCGCCATAACAAACAGCGAGTAAAGGCAATTTACCTCTTATTTGAGATAAATCAGGATGAGGAGCATCCTCTCCTCTAACAGAGAAAGGGCTACCACCTAAAATTACGGCTTTATAACTTGATAAATCACTCGGAAAATGATTGTATGGGAAAATTTCGCAGAATATATTTAATTCGCGAACTCTACGCGCAATAAGCTGTGTGTATTGCGATCCGAAATCTAAAATAAGTACGTTGTGTTGCATGCGCAAAAATACTTTTTATATTTTGAATTGAAAAATTGATTTTTGAAAAATATTAATTTTATTTCGGCACTGTATAGCAGCCATCCCACACACGCTAAAAAACCACAATAATTAAATTTACGTATCTTTAACCAAATCTCATTTTGTAAAAACAAAAAATTAATACTTACATGAAAACAAAAATTTATTTGCCTTTAATCCTTTTAACACTTTTTTTAAGCTCTTGTAATGTGATAGACGATCTACTGACCTTCTCTGTAGACAACCAAACCACTTTTAAAATCGCAAGTGGTTTTCCACTTGGGACTGCTTTTAGTGTAGTTACTCCCGAAGTAACAACTAACTCCAGTTCTACTTTTGAAAATAACAACACCAAAGCCGATTTAGTTAAAGACGTTGCCTTAACCTCTCTAAAACTGACAATCACCAATCCAACAGATAAGTCTTTCAGTTTTTTAAAATCGGTTACTTTATATATTTCAACTGATGCCAATGACGAAATCGAATTAGCCTATCTGGAAGACATCAATGCAACAACTAGCTCGATTGATTTAATCCCTAGTAAAGCTAAATTAGACAAGTACATCAAAGCATCTTCTTATAAAATCAGGACCAAAGCAGTAATAAAAGAAACCTTAGCCCAAGATATTAGCATAAAGGCTGACATGAAATTTAAAGTAACAGCCAATCCTTTTTAATTCATTGGCTGAAGGAAAAAAATGTACCGCAACTTTCCTTTTTGTGAAGTTGTACAGTAGAAAATACTAATCCACAAACAAATCTCCTGTTTTAGCCATCAAATCCCTATTGAAAAGGTTTACAAAAAGTAGATTTTATAGCATAAATTACTAGATTGAATCTGAAAAAAACCCGTTTTTTTTCAGATTCATCTATTTTCACTATTTTTACGATTCAAATACCACAAACCTATAATACAACCACTACTACTAAGCCCTTAGGCTAGCGTGGCGGTAATTCATGTAGGAAACCAAAACAAATAAATTCGTACTATGAAACTAGAAGAAATGAAACGAATAAGGATTTATCCTAACGAAGAATTTAGAGAAATTATAGTGGAGGACAAATTGAGACTGCGTTACGCGGTTTCGAATAAAGGACGACTCATGAGTTTTGTAGATGATATTACTTTTGGTCGAATACTTAGGGGAGGAAACAGCGACGGATATAAAATGTTTCGCTATACCCTAAACGTAGATGGCAAAATTAAAACGAAACACCGTTTCGTATCGAAACTTGTTGCAGAATTTTTTGTTCCAAAAACGAGCGAAGACCAAACTTACGTTTTACATTTAGATAGGGTTCGCGATAATGACGATTATAGAAATTTGAAATGGGCTACAAGAGCCGAAATGATTGAACACAGTAAAGCTAGTCCTTTTGTAAAACAAGCGAAATTAAATTTAATCGAACACAACCGTAAGGCAGATGGTCGTAAATTGACTGTTACTAAGGTAATGCTAATTAAAAAAATGTTAGCAAGACCCGGTCAAAAAACCAGAATGAAAATGATTGCGAAACAATTTGGCGTAAGCGAAATGCAAATCAGCAGAATAAAATCAGGTGAAAACTGGAGTCAAGTCAAAATCTAGACCCGGTTTACTCTTTTATAAATTTGAATTTAGATTTAACGCCGGTATCAAAATTATTCCATAAATCAGACAGTAATAAATTACCCTCTGCATCATATATGTAGAATGCACCTGTATTTCCTCCTAGCGTACCGCGATTTAAGGCTTGTAGTTCTAAATCATTGATTCCCTTTTGCAGTTCGACCTTTATTTCTTTAAAAGTACTATCTAAATATAAACTATGTGCTAAAACAGTGCTTTTGTAATTGTGGATCATGGTTGCCTTAATTAAGTCGCCATCTATAGCGCCATAATCACGCACTCTAATCACTAATCCTGCAGATTTAGTGGTAATTACGCCAAAATCCAAATCTTTTAAGTTTAAATAGGAAGTATCTTCTTTGAGGCCTTCTTTAACTAAAGCTTTATCAATACTTTTATTCATCTTGTCTCTAACGGCATCACCAGGATTTATGAAATCATTGGTACGTGTCATCGAAATAGGATCAGGATCTCCTATTTTAAAATCAGTACTTGGTAACTTTAATTCTGGTTTTTTAAACAAATCAGGTGCTAAAATATCGGGTTTGGTTGCCGGTAAGGGAGCTACTTTCTTAGTTTTAATCCCGATATCAACAGGAGGAATGGACTTGAATTTTTTGCCAAACTCCATTTGAGAATAGCCACTAGCTGCAACGCACATCATAAAAAGCAAAAAAACCTGTTTCATATACTAAATCTTTCTTCCTAAACTATATGCAACAAATATACCAAGCTTTAGTTTTAGAAACTAAAAGCACTCCAAACATTAAAAAAATTTTAACCTTATGCGCCCTATTGATTTATGGTAAATTAAAAATAGCTATTTTACATCTAATTATTATTATTTTTTTTTTAAAATGATGTAAAATAGCTATTATTCCAATTGAAATGTTCCGCTACTTAGGGCTTTTCAATAATTATAGTCGCGATATATCCTGTACCAATATTCCATTGATTAGACGAAATCAGCGCTCCTTTGTCGTCAAAAACTTGAAATTCGGCTGTATTAGGTGGTGCAAAGCCTTCATTTAGAGCTTCAAAAACAATTCTATTTACACCTTTTACCAATTTAACTTCAAATTCTTTATAGGTTCCATCTAATAGTGCATCATAGTCCACCACAATATCATTAAAAGTAACTCTTATTTTATCACCGTCTAAATAAGCTCCATCTCTAAATCGAACTTTAGCGGTGGATGAAGCCGACTTATAAATTCCTAAATCTTGATCTCTTCTGTACACTTCAGTGGCTACAATTGCTTCACTTTTGGGTATTTTAAAATCATTCTCCGGAATTGGATCAGCTACGTATTTTTTAATTTTTGGCGGATCCGGAATTGGTTTCCCCACCACTCTTGGTTTTACAGGTTTTTCTTTAGCAGGTACTACTTTCGATTTAGAATTAAATTCTTCCTGAGCATATCCACTTGACATAGCCCCAAGTAACAATCCACAAAGCAAAATTCGGTTTAGCGCTATCGTTGATCTGTACTTCATTGTATTTATTTTTAAAGTTATTAAAAGCAAACTATCTACTAGTTCGGACTAAAGTCCTTGCATTATTAACTGCGAAAGTTAAAAAAAAGTATCGTTAAGCGCAAAAATAATAGCTAATAGAGGCTACTTTTAGCAAATTTGTACCCTTTTTTCCCTCATGAATAGTATAATTTGCAAAATTCAATAGCAAACAATTTCAATTTTGATACATTTACTTTTTCTTAGCCGAACAAGCTTTTAATAACAATGAATTTAAAACTATTTAAAAAAACACTTTTGGTCTCGTTCAAATGGCTTCTAATTTGTACAGTAGTAGGAGTGCTTTCTGGCTCTGCATCAGCGCTTTTATTAGTCGCACTTGAATGGGCAGCTCATCTTAGGGAGGGAAATCCGTGGGTTCTAGGATTATTGCCTTTAGGCGGTTTACTTATTGGATTGGGATATTACTATTATGGTAAAGAAGTTGAAAAAGGAAATAATTTATTATTAGAAGAATATGCAAATCCCACGCAAATTATTCCACTAAAAATGGCTCCTCTGGTTTTGGCAGGAACTATAATTACACATCTTTTTGGCGGATCAGCCGGTCGTGAAGGCACTGCAGTACAAATGGGAGGCGCAATTTCGGATCAATTTACTAGGTTGTTCCACCTTGAGCCTTCTGATAGAAAAACGCTACTAATCATGGGAATTAGTGCAGGATTTGCCTCCGTTTTTGGTACACCTCTAGCGGGCGCTCTTTTTGCACTTGAACTTCTGTATTTTAGTAAATTTAATTTTAAAAGTATCATCTGCTCTTTTATCGTGGCTTATATTGCCTATTTTACTGTAGAAATATGGCAGGTACATCATACTCATTATAGTATCCCAACTGTCCCTTCCTTTCTCAGCCTAACTTCACTTTGGATACTACCGGTTAGTATACTTTTTGGTTTAGCCGCCTTAGTTTTTGCAAGAAGCACACACCTTTGGTCCACACTTTTTAAAAAACACATTACGTATCCACCTGCTAGGCCGTTCGTGGGGGGAGTAATTTTGGCCATTGCTCTATTTTTAATCGGTACTACCAAATTCATGGGATTAGGAGTGCCGGTAATTGTTGATGCTTTTTCAAATCCTAGTGATAGCGCTGACTTTTTACTTAAAATACTTTTTACGGGATTTACGTTAGGAGCTGGATTTAAAGGTGGCGAAGTAACTCCTTTATTTTTTGTGGGCGCGACATTAGGTAGTGCTCTGTCCCTTGTCGTACCGCTTCCCATTGGGCTACTGGCGGGAATGGGATTTGTGGCGGTTTTTTCAGGAGCTACGCATACCCCCATTGCCTGTACCGTTATGGGAATTGAATTGTTTGGTTTGGAAAGTGGTTTATTTATCGCGATTGCCTGTTTTATTGCCTATTTTGCTTCCGGACCCACCGGTATTTACCAATCACAAATAGTTAAAGGCCCCAAACATCTTTTCTATAAAAAACTTAAAATCCGAAAACTAGATCATTTTTAGTATTGTTTCTTCAAATAAATGTAATAGTATTGTAATACAATTCATTCTTAATATTTGAATCTATGTCATTTGGTCTACCTGCTTCTTTTTCACAGTACATTCCTCTAAATAATTTATCGAAAGCAGCGTTTCAGTATGCGGCCATTCGAACATTTGAAAAATTAAATTGGACAGTAATTGTAATGAATGAAGACTTACTCATTGCTGAGACAAATCAAATGAATTCTACTTGGAATGAAAAAATTACTGTTGATTTTAGTTTAGATGATCCCTTATTGATTAGTAGCAGTAATGGAAACCAAATCTATGACCGAGGTAGAAATAAAAAAAATACGGAAATTTTTTTTGATGAGTTCAATGAAGCCCGCAAGGAAGTTACTCAAACTGATGAAGGGAAGGATGCAATAGAAAAACTGCTAGCTCATACGAAAGAAAACTGTAAATCAAACAAAATAGAAGAGCGATCAGTAACCGAATTTTATTCTGTTTTTTCCATTTTCATTCCCACTTCCCAATATCTAATTACCCCGCTGTTGCTACTTGCAAACATTCTTGTGTTTTTTAGTATGTTTTTTTCAGGAGTACACTTTTTCTCACCTGCTATTCTAGATCTTATCCACTGGGGAGCAAACTATGGCCCTTTAACTACCGATGGAGATTGGTGGCGTTTAATCACTAGCGTTTTCGTGCATATTGGTTTTGTTCACCTAGTTGCCAATTGCTATGCTCTAGCCTATGTTGGTTTATTTTTAGAATCTCATTTAAAGAGAATTGGTTTTTTATCACTTTATCTATTTTGTGGAATTCTAGCGAGTCTATGTAGTTTATATTGGAATGAAGACTTAGTATGTGCGGGTGCCTCGGGTGCTATTTTTGGAATGTATGGCATCTTGTTAGTATTACTTATTACCAAAGAAATTCGTCAAAAACTAAGTACCAATACCAAATTTTTTATAGTTTTCTTTATCGCCATTAACTTATTGTATAGCTTCGAAGAAGGAACAGATGGTGCAGCACATTTTGGTGGTTTTTTTACCGGAATTGTTTTTGGAAATTTGTATGCTTTTTTCAAAACAAAAAGAAATAACGCCTTAGTTTTTGCTACACTATTGACTTTTATTCTGGCGCCCGCGATTAGTATTTACTGTAAATCTAAAAAAATCTACATCTACCAAATAATAGAATATGAAACTAAAATGCAAGAATTTGTTGATATGGAAAAAATGGCACTAGAAGCATACAGTATCGATTACAACTCTACGAAGGAAGATGTATTGTACATGATTAAGGAACGAGGAATTTATTATTGGGAAGAAGATATCAAACTAATAAAAGAGCTAGATAAATTGTATCTCCCTAAAAAAATCCATGATATAAATAAACAGCTTGCTCTATACTGCGAATTAAGGAAACAAGTTTACGAGTTAGCATATAAAAAAATAAATGAAAACACCTCTATGTATGACGGTCCAATCGGATCATTAAACAATAAGATAACCGACTTACTTGAAGAAATAGCAAAAAGTCAAAAAGAATAAAATCCTGTTAATCACCTACTATTTTACAGTAAAAAAATGTATTTTCGCAACCTATGAAAATACAAGATATTCAATCGATACAAGCATTATTGGCTACGCCAAAAAAAATTGCAATAATCCCACACCGCAGTCCTGATGGAGACGCTATGGGCTCAACACTAGGACTATATCACTTTTTGTTAAAACACAATCACCAAGCAGTTGTGATTGCACCAAATGAGTTTCCTGACTTTTTGAGTTGGTTACCCGGTTCAGAAACAGTGCAAATATTTGAAAAAAATAAAGAGAAGTGCACAAAAATATTAGAAGAAGCTGAAATTATTTTCACTCTTGATTTTAATGCTTTTCACCGAGTAGGAGAAATGGAAAAAGTACTTGAAGTACTCAACACAACCTATATAATGATTGATCATCATCAAAAACCTGATGATTACGCGACTTACATGTACTCGGATACTTCTTTTGGTTCAACCTGTGAAATGCTTTATAATTTTATTGGATTTTTAGGAGAAAAAGAAGCTATTGATAAAACTATTGGGACTTGTATTTACACCGGAATCTTAACTGATTCAGGTTCCTTTAAATTCCCTGGAACAACTGGTAACACGCACCGAATTGTAGCAGACTTAATTGATTTAGGTGTCGAAAATACTACCATACCTACCTTACTTTTTGAAAACAGCTCGTACAACAGATTACAGTTGTTAGGTAGAGCGTTACAAAACATGAAGGTCATTCCTGAATTTAAAACTTCTTACATTACGTTGACTCAGGAGGAATTAAATTCATTCGATTATGTAAAAGGAGATACCGAAGGAATCGTAAATTATGGTTTAAGCATCAAAGGAATCCATTTTACTGCTATCTTTATCGAAAATAGAGAAGAAAACATAATCAAAATATCGTTCCGCTCACAAGGTGGTTTTGACGTAAATCAATTTGCTAGAGACCATTTTAATGGTGGAGGACATCGCAATGCTGCCGGAGGGAAATCAACCGTTTCGATGGCTGAAACGATTCAAAAATTTGAAGATCTGGTAACGAAAATAACACTATAACTCAGATGAAATTAATTCACATCGCATTACCCCTACTCCTCGTTACACTCTTCGCAAGTTGTAAGCAACCACAAGAGGCACGCCGACCTATATCGCAAACCTCGGGTAGTTTCATGAAAAAATCAGTGGCTAGAAATAAAAAACTAGTAGCTTCTGAAGAAGATCAAATCAAAGCAGTTATCAAAAAGAATCCAACTGAAAATTATATTGCTTCGACCAAAGGCTATTGGTATACCTATATCACTAAAAATGACATAGACACATTGAATCCTAAAAAAGGAGACGTCGCTTTTTTTGATTATGAAATAAAAGACTTGGACGAAAACATAATATACTCTGAATTGGAACTTAGACCACAACTATATCGTGTAGACAAACAAGAGATTATGATGGGACTTCGAGACGGAATCAAATTAATGCACCGAAACGAGAAAGTAACCTTTCTTTTCCCATCACACATGGGATTTGGCTATCACGGCGACAATAAAAAAATAGGTATCAACCAACCTCTATGGTGTACGGTGACCTTACGGGACTTTATGCCTGAAACAGAATATAAAAAACAGTTAGCTGCTAAAGCTTCCGTAGCTACATCAGCAGTTAGCTTGCCGCTTTCGACGGATAAACCTGTAAAAGCAACACCTAAGAAACCCACTATAGTACCAAAAAAATCAAAAGACAGTTTAAATTAAATTAATTATTCTAATGAAAAAAAGATTCTTATTACTATGCCTTGTTATTGCCTCTCTATACTCATGTAAAGAGGAAAATAGTGATTTAGCAGATGGATTATATGCGAAAATTGAAACCAATCAAGGAGACATAATTGTAGCACTTGATTACACTAAATCGCCAATAACTGTGGCCAACTTTGTTTCTCTTGCCGAGGGTCAAAATGATTTTGTTACTAATAAAAACCTAAAAAGCCGACCTTTTTTTGACGGATTAAAATTCCACCGCGTAATCAAAGATTTTATGATCCAAACTGGTGACCCAATGGGAACAGGATCTGGAGATGCTGGTTATAAGTTCAAAGATGAATTTAGTGACTTGCGTTTTGATAATGGTGGTGTTTTAGCAATGGCTAATAATGGACCGTCAACTAATAGTAGTCAATTTTTTATTACTCACGTAGCAACTCCATGGTTAGATGGTAAGCACACTATTTTTGGACATGTGGTGGGCAAAGGTATGGAAGTGGTTAATTTAATTGACCAAAATGATACCATGAAAAAAGTGACAATCATCCGAAAAGGAGAAGCTGCTAAAAAATTCGACGCCGTTAAGGTATTTTACGATTATTTTTCAGTAGAAGCTGAAAAACAATTGAAACAAGCCGAAATGGAAGAACGTGGTAAAAAAGAGTATGAAGCTAAATACGGTCAAGTGATCCAAGATAAAGTGAATTATTTTGAAGCTTTAAAATCTAAAGCTACCAAAACAACCACTGGACTAAAATACGTAATCACTACCAAAGGAAACGGAAAAAAACCAACCGCTGGAACACCGCTACGCATAGCATACGCTGGATTTCTAAAAGATGGAACATTATTTGATACTAGTATCGAAAATGTAGCAACAACATTTGGAAAATACGACCAACAAAGAGCTGTGCAAGGTGGTTATGAACCAATCCCTTTTACAGCAGGTAAAAAAGATGGAATGATTCCTGGATTCATAGAAGGAATTGAGCAAATGTCTTTTGGCGATAAAGCCATCTTATTTATCCCTTCGCATTTGGCTTATGGAGCTGGAGGTGCAGGAAATGTAATCCCTCCCTATGCTGATATCATTTTTGAGGTAGAGTTGCTACAAAGTAAATAAACGATAATAAAACAATACTTTAATTAACTGAAGAAATGAAAATTAAACTTTTATGCATTGCCCTTTTGACTTTTTTGAGCAGTCAGGCTCAAGAGACATCTAAAAAACCAGTAAAAAAACCGGCTCCCACTGTAGCTAAAGCAGCGGCGACTGAAGAAGGTATTTTTGCTACCATAACTACTACTAAAGGAGACATTACACTTAAACTAGAATATGTAAAAGCGCCAGTAACAGTAGCTAATTTCATTTCGATTGCCGAAGGAAAAAATACTTTCGTTACAGATCCTAAACTAAAAGGGAAACCATTTTATGATGGACTAAAATTTCATCGCGTAATCGATAATTTTATGATTCAAACAGGTGACCCAACGGGCACTGGTGCAGGAGGAACAGGATATGCGTTTAAAGATGAGTTCGTTCCTGATCTAAAGTTTGATCAAGGTGGAATTCTAGCAATGGCTAACTCTGGACCTGCAACAAATGCGAGTCAGTTTTTTATAACACATAAAGACACACCTTGGTTAAATGGTAAACATACTATTTTTGGTCATGTGACTTCAGGAATGAATGTGGTAAATAGTATTGTGCAAGGTGATGAAATGATTAAAGTAATCATCACCCGAAAAGGTGCACTCGCAAAGAAATTTGACGCAGCAAAAGTATTTTCTGATTACTATAACAATAAAGAGGAGGATGCCAAAAAACAAGCAGCCCTTGCTGCCGAAGCAGAAAAAGCAGAAAAGGCAAAATATGCGCAGGTAATTGCTAAAAAACTTGCTTATTTCAATGAAATGAAAGCATCGGCAACGACAACTCCTTCTGGATTAACTTATAAAATAGTAAAAACAGGAACTGGAATAAAACCGGTTGATGGTGCTACTTTCTATTTTCACTATGCAGGTTATTTTGAAGACGGAACTCTTTTTGACAGCAGCTATGAAGAAGTAAATAAAGAATATGGTAAGTTTGACGAAAACAGAGCGAAACAAAACGGCTACAACCCATTTCCTTTTCAAGCGGGTAAAAAAGACGGAATGATTCCTGGTTTTATCGAAGGACTAAGTTTGATCAATTACGGTGACAAAGCAATCCTATTTTTACCACCTGCTTTAGGTTACGGAGAAAGAGGTGCAGGAGGCGTTATTCCGCCCAATGCTACCTTAATTTTTGAAATTGAAATGTTCGAAAAAATTCCAACTAAGTAAATACAATATTTTCCAATCTACCCCAATTTGCAACTGCGAGTTGGGGTATTTTTTTTTGGGCGTACCCTTTGCAATCTTGAATAAAAAATCAAGATTGTAAAGGTCGGGCTTTCCGCTGTATTCTCCTTACTACACCTTCGACTGTCGTCTCGTTTCCGTAAGGAGAGATGCCGCTACTATCCCTTACGCAAAAACAGAACTACTACGTACCATCAGGACTACCACTTTTTAATCATTCTCAAATTTTACTTAGTTGGTACGTCCTCGCAAGCCAATAACCACGATTCATCTCAGCGATTCAACAGTTCAGTCATAAAAAAAAGAAGTACTAAAAGAAACAGAATACATTTGAATCAAAATTAAATCAAATGAAAAAAATATTTACCTTCTTGAAAATCACATTCGGTCTTCTTATCACTTTAGTACTAGTAACCCTCTTTTCCTTATACATCAGTTCCATTATATTTTTAGAATCGAAAGACCAAACTACTATAGATTATCTTACGGCTAATAAAGTTGAATTAAACAATAGCACAATTGACACCACTCTATTTGATGCTGATTTTTATAAATCCGAGGTTTTCCTATTGGGAGAAATACACGGCTTTGCAGCCAATCAAATTGCCGATAGACAACTTTTCTTATTCTTAAATAAAAAAATGGGAGTTAAATATTATATCGCTGAAATGGATAGCATCACAGCCAACCAACTTACCAAATATCTAAATAATAAGAACCTAAAAGACGCTACAGTACTAAAAAACGTAGTCAAATCAGTTGGTGCTCGCATCCCACAGCAATCGAGCGCTGAATTATACACTAAATGGAGTTTAATTTATGACTACAATCAAAAGCTTGCTGATTCCTTAAAAATAACCGTGTTAGGAATAGACAAAAACAGTGATGACTATACTACTGCAATTAGTCGCGAACAGGCAATGCTACTAAATTTTCAACACTACATGAAAAAGCTGCATCTCAACAATGAAAAGTGCTACGGCCTATTTGGATTTTATCATACATTACAAAACGCCACAACTTCTGACAATATCCCTTTTGCAACTCAATTAAAACAAACAGGTACGAAAGTCACGACGATTGTGAGTTTCCCAATAGACAGTGAAATGTATTTACCAAAGAACCCAAACTATCCTTCTCCTCCTGACGAAAAACTAACTTGGATGAAAGCTGATGGTCCATTGATGCTAGTAAAAGGAATCAATGATTTAAAAAAACTAAGTCCTGAAAACACCAACACGCTTTTTAAAATAAATAGTAAAAAAACTCCTTACTTACAGTCACAAAAGCTCATCACGATACAATCAAGAGCCTTTGCTGAAACAATCAATCCAAGAGCAGGTCAAAATACCACCTCCTATTTTCAATATGTATTGATCACTAGAAACTCCAAAGCACTTACTGCATTAGAATAACTATCAAGATAGCTACATTATAATACCAAAAAACCCCGACACTACCAGGCAGTCGGGGTTTGTGCAATGTATAAAATTGAAAAGCAATAAAATTAACTTTTAAATTTCCAATCGAATTCGTCTTTTTGATTGATAATAGCACCAATTTCAAATTTTACTATTTCTTCAAATTCTGTTTGTAAAATGATCCAATTTTCCTCATTAAAATAATTCTCAAAAGTATCAAACTCCTCTTGAGTAAACTTTGTGATTCCCTTGGCAGTAAGTTCTTTCTTTACATCAGCAATCTTCCTACCGATTACTTTAGAACCAAATAAATCTAAATCAGGGCTTGAAGCTACCATATAACCTAATTTCAGCTCTTCTTCTTGATAAAAAGTCAAACGTATTTTAAGCTTATTGTAAGCATAAATAACATTATCATCTTCATCTTTATAATTTCTATCGGGTTTACCGTAAATAGCAGTTACATCTTTTTGTTTCATCCCGAAAATGAGCTTATCAATTCCGTTTTTCAAATTTATTTTCATCCGTATGTGTTTTTGACAAAGTTCGCAAAGTTTTCACAAAGAATACGCTATTTCTCAACCAAAAATACAAAGCTAGTTAACTATACTAATTTATCAACAGAGATCCCTTTATAAAAGCAAACTTACCATAAAAATTAAGTAACTTAGTCTTTCCAAAAATTCATTGAAAAATTTATCCTAAAAGCAAAACTAACTGTAGTATGATTACTAAAAAGTATCTCCTTATTATTCCCTTTTTTCTATTTTTTACCATTTTGGGTCAAGCCCAAAAACAATCTAAAACTGCAAAAGCTCCTGAGTTTAAAGTAGCTTTTGAACAGTTTACGCTTGACAACGGTTTGAATGTCATTTTTCATATCGATCGATCAGATCCTGTTGTAGCCGTAGCCTTAACCAGTCATGTTGGATCCGCTAGAGAAAAAGAAGGCCGTACGGGCTTTGCCCATTTATTTGAACATTTACTATTTTTAGAGTCTGAAAACTTAGGTAAAGGTGGACTTGACATAATGAGTGCTCGTATTGGTGGTGCAGGTGCCAACGGTTCAACAAGCCGCGACCGCACCAATTATTATCAAACAGTTCCTAAAGACGCACTTGAAAAAATGATTTGGGCCGAAGCAGATAAGCTAGGTTACTTTATCAATACTGTAACGGAACCAGTACTTGCGAAAGAGAAACAGGTAGTGAAAAATGAGAAAAGACAAAGCTATGACAACCGTCCATATGGAAATACAAATGCCGTAATTAATAAAAATTTATATCCAACCAACCATCCGTACAATTGGGAAGCGATTGGTTCTCTTGAAGATTTACAAAATGCCTCATTGCAAGATGTAAAAGATTTTTACAACCGCTGGTACGTTCCCAACAACGTAACTTTAACTATTGCCGGTGATTTTGACACTAAACAGGTCAAAGCTTGGGTCCAAAAATATTTTGGAGAAATTAAACGCGGTCAAGCTATTCCTAAAATGGATAAGCAGTTGGTAACCTTACAAGAAACCAAAAAATTATATCATGAAGATAACTTTGCGCGCTTACCAAGATTAACGTTAGCTTGGCCATCAGTATACCAATACCATCCTGATAGTTATGCTTTAGAAGTTCTTGCAACCTACCTTTCAAGAGGCAAAAAAGCACCTCTTTATAAAACCTTAGTAGAGGATAAAAAGCTGACAGACAACATTAGTTTTTATCAATACAATTCAGAAATTGCTGGGCAGTACATGTTAGGAATTACAGCATTTGATAAGACTAATTTAAATTTGGTTTTTGATGGTATCGAAACCGCTTTTAAAGATTTTGAAGCTAACGGAATTGCACAAAAAGACCTAGACCGAATTAAAGCGGGACAAGAAACAGATTTTTATACTGGATTAGCCAGCGTAAATGGTAAGGGATTCCAACTAGCGCAATACGAAATTTTTGCCGGGACACCTGATTATATTAATCAGGATATTAAAAATATTCTAGCTGTAACCACTGCTGATGTGATGCGTGTTTACAATACCTATATCAAAGGAAAACCATTTGTTGCAGCAAGTTTTGTTCCAAAAGGCCAAACCGATTTAATACTGACGGGTTCTACAAAAGCAGCTATTGTTGAAGAAAAAATAATTGAAGGAAAAGAAGACTCATTTGATCCTAGTATTGCAGCGACTTATACGAAAACGCCGTCTAGCTTTGACCGCTCAATCGAACCACAATATGGAGCAAGTCCTGATATTATATTGCCTACAGTCTGGAAAAACAAATTAACATCAGGCCTTCAGGTTATCGGTATCGAAGAAAATGAAGTTCCTCTTGTAGAATTTCAACTGCAATTAAAAGGCGGCTTGCTTTTAGAGGAAGTGTCTACAATAGGAGTTTCCAATTTGCTTGCTGAACTACTTACGAAGGGAACTAAAAACAAAACGCCTGAGGAACTCGAAAATGCGATCGAAAGCCTTGGAGCAACAATTTCAGCAACTTCAGATGGAGAATCTATTACAATATCCGGTACAACTCTTGCAAAAAATTACAATCAAACACTGCAATTAGTACAAGAAATTATACTGGAACCAAGATGGGACGAGAAAGAGTTTAATTTAATAAAAGAAAGTACTTTAAATCAAATTATTCAGCAAAAAGGAGATCCAAACAGAATCGCCCAAATTGAATTCCGAAAATTACTTTATGGAGAAAACGTTATTTTATCTCATAACCCAATTGGTACCGAAGCAACGGTAAATACCATAACATTAGCAGACTTAAAAAAATATTACACAACCAATTTTTCTCCTACAGTAGCCAATTTCCAAATAGTAGGAGCAATTTCTCAAAAGGAAGTTATGACTTCATTAGCAGCACTAAACCGCAATTGGAAACCTAAGAAGGTAAATTTCCCTAGCATCACAATTGCACAACAAGCTGCGGATTCTAAAGTCTATTTTTATGATGTTCCCGGTGCTAAACAATCGGTGTTGCGAATAGGTTATCTTGCCCTTCCTGCCACGGATGCCGATTTTTATCCTGTAGAAATCATGAACTATCGTTTAGGAGGTGGAAGCTTTGCATCGCAGTTGACGCAAGAACTTAGAGAAGGAAAAGGATATACGTATGGTATAGGTTCGTCATTTGATGGATCAACGATAAAAGGACCTTTTGCTATTTACAGTGGAGTGCGTTCCAATGTAACGTACGAATCCGTAAGTTTAATTAAAAGTATAGTGGAACAATACGGTACCAACTTTAATGAAAATGATCTTGAAGTTACAAAGAGTTACTTGATTAAAAGTAACGCTAGGGCTTTTGAAACAATTAGTTCAAAGCTAAAAATGTTATATGACATCAGTAACTACAATTACCCAGATGACTATGCCAAAAAGCAGGAGAATACAGTGAAAAACATGACTTTAGAGCAAATCAAGCAATTAGCTAATCGCTATTTAAATGCCAATAAAATGATTTATTTAATTGTAGGAGATGCTGAAACACAATTGAAAAAATTAGACCAGCTTGGTTTTGGTAGTCCTATTTTATTGAATAAAACAAAATAGAGCTTTTATTCTTAAATGCCCATTACTTTTTCATATTCTATTTTTCTTTGCAGTAAGCGAGGTAAAATTGTAAAAATAGAAGAAAGTGATGGGTGTTTTTTTTTTCTACGTATTATTAAAGAATTAAACGAGTTGAAGCGCTAGCTTAGGTTTAACTGTACTGAACCATTCCTCTTTGAGAATACTTAAAATAATGGTATCACGTCGTACGTCACTTCCTAAGGTAGGCATGTGATTTCGCAGTATTCCTTCGACGGTGCAGCCAATACTTTTCATTGCCGCAATACTCCTTTTATTATTGTTATCTGCTCTAAACTCCACGCGTTCTACAGCTAGGGTTTCAAAAGCAAATTGAAGTAACAAGTACTTACAATTTTGATTCAATCCAGTTCCTCTAAAATCTTTACCATACCAGGTGTACCCCAATTGTAATATTTTATGAGACAAATTAATATCGTAAAAACGGGTACTGCCAGCATATTTACCTGACTTTTTATCGAAAACTATAAAAGGGAATTCGGTTTTTTTGTCTTTGGCCTCTAATGCCAGCTGTATGTATTTTATTAGATTTTCCTGACCGTTAGCACGAATTAAGGAAAAATTCCAAGTATCGGGTTCATTGATAGAAAATTCTAAAAGATTTTCTACATCCGAAATTTGCAATGGGCGAAGCAAAACGGATTCGTTTTCTAAAACTAAATTGGGAAAGGAGTCAAAAGTCAACTGCATAAAAAATTACATTTATTATTATAATTTGAACACCAAACCGTTCTCACTATCTAGTTATTCCTCTTCGTACATTTCATCGTAACGAGCAGGAATTTGAGGATCAAATAGCGGACATTTAAATTCTTCCATAATGCCTACCAAGGTGTCCATGGTTTTTCCTTGGGTACCATAGCAGTCGATTTGAATACTTTGAGCGGTTGTTTTTACTTGAAAAGCACCTACTCCATCGTTGTTTTTCCAACTGGTCTCATCTACTTTTTCCCATTTAGCAAAAACCGAAGCTATTCTATTTAAAATAACTTGAATAGGCAGCTCCTCTAAACCTTCTACTATTGGTTGCTCCTCTAATGCTTCGTAAACTTCTTGGTGGTTTAGATAAATCTCGTCGAGGTATTTCCAAAATACTAATTCGTACATATTCTTTAATTTTTATACTTGCGGTTCAAGTGATTGGTAGCTCGTTTAATCTAGCCCCGATAGTAGTGAAAATCCTTTTTTGGTGGTCCCGATTTTTAGGGATCACCAAAAAAGATTGCAACGTATAGCGGGATTAGCTCCTAAAAAAACTAATATTCGAAAGTTCCGTACTCGCTTGAGATCGTTAGTTTTTTTGTATTTGCAGCTTCTACTCGACCTACGATGCGAGCGTCAACATTAAAAGACTTCGAAATAGCGATTATGTCCTGCGCAACAGCCTCGGGAACGTATAATTCCATGCGGTGACCGCAGTTAAATACTTGATACATTTCCTTCCAATCCGTTTTTGATTGTTGTTGAATAAGCTGAAACAAAGGCGGTACTGGAAATAAATTGTCTTTTATAATATGAAGGTTTTCTACGAAATGCAGAATTTTAGTTTGAGCACCGCCACTGCAATGCACCATTCCGTGGATGTCGTTGGAGGTATATTTGTCTAAAATTTTCTTTATAATTGGAGCATACGTTCTCGTAGGCGAAAGGACCAATTGGCCTGCATCGATTGGAGAATTAGCGACTGCATCCGTCAATTTAACTTGACCGGAGTAAATTAATTCTTCGGGAACGGTAGCGTCAAAACTTTCGGGATATTTAGTGGCCAAATATTTCCCAAAAACATCATGACGAGCTGAAGTCAAACCATTACTTCCCATTCCGCCATTATAACTTTTTTCGTAAGTAGCTTGACCAAAAGATTCCAAACCAACGATGACATCGCCTGCTTTGATATTGGCATTATCAATGACTTTTGAACGTTTCATGCGTGCCGTTACGGTAGAATCTACGATAATAGTTCGTACAATATCACCTACATCAGCTGTTTCGCCTCCTGTTGAATGGATGGTAACTCCAAATGAAGCTAACTCCTTAATTAGCTCTTCGGTTCCATTGATGATTGCTGAAATTACCTCAGCCGTGATCAGGTTTTTATTGCGACCAATGGTTGAAGAAAGCAAAATATTATCAGTCGCACCTACACAAAGTAAGTCATCGATATTCATGATTAAAGCATCTTGTGCAATTCCTTTCCAAACCGAAATATCTCCGGTTTCTTTCCAGTACATGTAGGCAAGAGAGGATTTTGTTCCTGCTCCGTCAGCATGCATAATTAGGCAATAATCGGCATCTTGAGTTAAATAGTCAGGAACAATTTTACAAAAGGCCTGCGGAAATAATCCTTTATCAATATTTTTAATGGCATTATGCACATCTTCTTTGGATGCCGAAACACCGCGCTGTGCGTATCTTTTAGAAGTATCTGAACTCATGTAGTGTAGTTGTGTTGGCTGTTTTAAATAAGCCGGGTTGTGGTGCAAAGATACTAATTAGATTTAGGATTTAAGACTACCGTTTGGGGATTTGTAACACTATTTTTGAACAACAAAAATCTCAACACGCCTATTTGCTGCGCGTTCTGCTTCGTTTTTTTCAGGCAAGGCGTACAGCGGCTTACTACTACCATAACCTTTGTGTCCAAGCCTTGCCGTAGCAATTCCATTTTTGATTAGGTAATCGAAAACAAACTTGGATCTGCGATACGAAAGTTTGACATCATTTGGGTTTCTGTTGCAACAAATATGACCATAGATATTGATCTTTAATCGTGGATTCGCTCGTAAGGCATCTAAAAGGCTTTGAAGTACCGCCTCAGATTCGGGTACAATCTTTTCAGAATTAAAATAAAAAATTAGGTTTTTTATTGGAATCAAATCACCAGCCTTTGCCTTACCTAATTGCTCAAGTATAGAAGTATCCTCGGTAATTATTACAGCTTGCTCTTCTTGCAATGCTTTAAATTGCTGCTTTGTAGTCGTTGAATTTTCGTTTTCAATCTTATCTTTCAAAGTTTGATAATATACTACTACTTTTCGGTTTTGACTTTGATTGGCTGCTTGTTCAAAATTCTCCCCAATTGCTTTAATTACCAATTTATCATCAAATTGTACTCCCTTGCTTTGCAAAAGCTCAAGAACGGTATTTACTCTTCTTGCTGCTAATATTTTATTATAATTGTTGGTATCAACACTATCGCAGTATCCTTCGATTTTTAAAACAGTTACTTTACTGGATTCTTCCAACCATTTATCAAGATCAACAACAGAAGTTTTATTAATGACGTCTTTATTAAAGTCAAAAAACAATTGGAATTTTTCTTGAGCTGAGGAATAATTTAAAACTAATAGTAATAAAAGAGTAAGGCTGAATTTCATTAGATAACTTTATTTTATGAACGGGTAATTTACAGAAATAGTATAACAAAACTTATGATAGCTTTGTAAATCACTTCTACATTTTTTTGGTAATATAATTATATACCAACAACATAGTAAACAAAAAAACACCCTGCCATCACTGGAGGGTATTTAGTATTGTGGTCACTTAATTTTCAATTTTATTTATTCCCAATCTGGCATAAAATATCCCGTAAATAAAACCTCTCTCCTAAAGGCTATAAGATTCGTTGGAACTAACTCCATTTTTGTAATATATTTTTCAGAAACTCCATCATTCGAAGTATTAACAAAAACCACCTCGGCTTCATTAGGTGCATAACGTACATCCAAGTCATTTGTTCCTGCAGTTTTATCCGTTGAAATTTGTGTACTAAAACCAGTACTTAAGTTGAATTCAAAAATACGTGTATCAAGTTGTCTATAAGACGGATGCTCATAGCCAGAAATATCAGCTGTGTACAATAATTTTTCGCCTGTCACTGATAAATTTAAGCTTCCAACAGCGCCACTCTGACCAAATAGAACAGAAGACAGTATTACACCTGCACTACTAATGATGTAAATTTCACAATTATAACCTTGGCTATCGTTTACTTTTACGGCTATCTTCGAGCCGTCCATACTCCAATCACATTCTGATATAAATTTACCATTTGGTGTTTGAAATATTTTTCTAAGTCCACTTCCTGAACTGTTAATCTCATATAATTTATCAAAATTAGGGTAGATTATTTTATCACCAGCAGCATTCCATGAAAATCCAACATAATCTGAATTAAATCCGGCTATAGGAATAGAATTTGTTACTTTAGTTTTACTAGAACCATCAGCATTCATAGTGTAAATATGATTTTGTCCGCCATTAGATTGAATAAAAGCTATTTTTCCTGATTGATTGTTTTTTCTAGGTCTCCAGCTATTAGTATCAGAACTGGTAATTTGATATGTATTTTTATCATTATCCGCGGCGAATATAACATTATTACTATTTACTTTATTGACCATTAAATACCGAGTACTAGGAAATGAAACTGTTGAAAAAGTAAAAATCGTACTTAAAACAGCCGTACTTTTCGTATCGGTAACAGAAACTTGCCAAAAGTATTTAGTATCAAATAATAAACCCTTTAGCTCTAACTCCTTAACCTTGATATCAGAAAAAACAGCCACAATTGAATTTTTATTATTTCGCACTGTTACCTCGTAGGTCAGGGCATCACCATTGGTATCTGTTGATTCCCATTGCAATTTGGTAGTTAAACTTTGACCAATTGCATTATCTACCGGAGCTACTGCAGTTGGAGTAGCTGGAGCAACGTTTACTCCTGTATCTTTTGATAACTCAAAAACTACCTCACTATTTAAATCTTTATTAATCGTTACAGATTCAAACTTTGTTAAAAAGCCATCTTTTTGTGCCTGTAGCGCATATTCACCAATTTTAACATTAGTAATCGTGAATTTTCCTGCTGCATCAGTAAAAACAATGCTAGATGTAGGACTAGAGAATACCTTTACGTTTTCTAAAGGAGTGAATGTATCTTTTGTTACTACTTTCCCAGAGATAGAACCATAAACTTCTGTGCTACCATCTATTTTATCCTCACTACACCCAACTAAAAGAGCAAAACTGATTAGAAAAAATATAATTTTCATGTGTTTCATCTGTCCTAAAATTTAATTATTGCTGATCGCATTTTCGCCTAGTTTTTATTTTTGTTCCCAAAATAAAAATTCAATCCTATTCCAAATTTATAATAGTTATCTCCTCGCACACCAACTTTTGTGAAATCGAGATTATCATTGAAATTAATATTGTATTCGGCAAAGGCTCTAATTCCAATTTTACTAGAAACTAAATACTCTAATCCGCCGCCAAACTGTGTTTTGCCGTATATTTTAGTTAAGTCTTTGCGACTACCAAACCCAAAACCACCGTAAAGAAAAGGAGTGAAAGAATCTCTTGGCAAAATAATCCACTCTCCATTCAATTCAGCGGAAACAAAACCACCATAAGGTTTATTTTCGTTGGCTAGCTTCATAGCGCTTCCTGAAGCAGAAACAGCAAAACTAGGTGCCGCAAAAAATTTAATTGATCCTGAGCCAAAAGGTTTAGCTACAGGATTAGAATAATCACCATCTATTAGGGCGGTTCCACCACCAATTTCAACACCAAATTTAGATCTCTTAAGCTGAAAATCTCTATTGTAGATCTTTGACCCATCAGCAATTTCATTTTCAGCTTTATAAGCAGCTAGTAGCGCATCAACATTAGCTTTTGGATCTTCAGTTTCTAAAATACCATCTTTAATCCCTTCTAATACGATCGATTGCACTGCTTTTTCAATAGCCTCCGTAACAGCCATTTGAATCGGCTCATTGGTAGTATATCCTGTTTCTACCTCTAAAAGTCTCTTGAAGTTAACATATCTAAATAAACTTTGATCAACTGCCTGCGATAAAATAGTTTTAGAAACGTATACTGAATTTAAAATTTTTCCATTGGAAGTTGATACCATTCTCAAATAAACAGTTACTCTATCTTGTCTATACTTTACAGATCCACCAGCACCAAAATATCGAGCCCCAAAACCGCCCGTTATAATATTAGAATCATACGATATAATCCCACCTTCAAGTAAAACACCTGCATATAGTAAAGGTGTTAATTGAGATTCATTAGGATCACTATTTTTTATGTATTCTTGTCTTGTAGATCGTATTAAATTGCGTTCTTGTAATAAATTACCAATATTCTCTCTTTCGATAGGAATAAACCATTGAGAATCTTCAAGTGCTTTTAACAATATAGAAGTAGCACCTTGAGTAACAGCAGTACTAAAACTACTCCCATTTTCTAGCGGTTTGTATTGCCCAGTTTGATCTCTAAATTTATAAACACCTACCACCACTTGCTGCTTGGGTTTTGGCAACTGTTTAAGTGCTGAAGTTGCTGGTGTTCCTTCACCAATAATCGCTTTTTCAATCCCAGTGGGTTGATTGTAAAATGCAGCACAGCTTGATAATAAAAGCAATAGAGCTAAGGTAAAGCAGGTATAGATTTTCATACTATTTGTTTGGGATAATTACTTGAGTTTTTTCTCCAGTTTTAGTATCTAAAATATTTAATGATAAGCCATCAGCAGTTGGATAGATATCAATAGAGTAACTACCAAATGTGTAAGATCCTTGTGCCAGTCCATCAGTTCCAAATTGTTGACGGTATAATAAACTTGAAATTTGACTCAATAATTGGGCGTCTAAACTTTCTTTAAAACGCTGCAATTCTGTTTTCTCTGCTCCGGCAGTCACCTTCTCAGTAAATTTATTTTGATTTTCAGCACTACTCATTAACCATTGGTAATTAAAAGTTTCTCCACCAAATGCTGGGTTAATTGGCTTGTAAACCAATGCCTGAGATTGTGAAGCTATAGGATAAATGAAAACCATAACTAAAATAACGATCTGCTTTCTCATAACTTTAAATATTTAATACTGAATAAAATAGGTCTTTTCCTTTTCTTTCTCTTTAAAATAATAATAGGATACTCTTACCGCTTCTTCTGCCACTGCATCTAGAAATTCATCGTCTGGCCTAGCTAAAAAATCATAAATTACTTCGTTATTTACAACAATACTGATTTTGGTGTTTCTGCCAAGGCTAAGCTCTTCTAAAATGGTAATTATCTCATTTCCATTAATATTTATATCATTGTATTTATAATAGTATTTATCGTAAAAATCAAGTCCAATTCTGGTTTTGGTATTATCAGTTATAATTCCTTTTAGAATAAAACTATCATCTGGCAGTACCTGCGTTGCCTCTACTTTTTTTTTTCTTCATTAAATTCAATTCGCTCCTTGCTAATTACTTCCTTATTCTCATTAAAGAAAAGCAACATCACTATCACTACGGTATTGTCATCAATATTAACTTGAGTTGTAGCTAACTTGATTTTTTCATTTGGATTTAAAGTAAATACACCTTCCTGAGAATTGTTCGATTGATTTCCGGTGGTAGTAAGGCTATTTTTAATAACAGACAACTTGTAAGAGGCGCTTTTAGTAATCGTTGTTTTATTTTCAGCAGTGCCTGTTACCATGATTGTATTATCCATTTTATTTACTTCAATCTTAGCCTTTACCTCATCTTGAGGTACACTCTTTTGCGCGTACATTAACATTGTAGGCACAAAGAAACTGATCACCATAAAACTTTTAAATACTTTCATTTTAGTTACTTCTATTTAAAATAATAATTGTAGTGCCATTTCCTATTTGATTCACTTTCATATCCTTCGAAATAGAATTAGTTCCAATACTTTGAATATTAAGATTATTTCCATTTTGAATCATTTGAGAATTAATCTCATAGTTAGTTGCCTTGCTATAATCATTAATTGAATTACTATTCCCGTTCTGGATTATATTAGCTTTTATTTTTGCTGCATTCTTTACTAATAAGTAGTCGTTATTATCTCCGTTTTGAATTACAGAAATTGAAGTTTCTTTTGAACTAGCATTAATATCAGAGGAATTGAAGTTCCCAATTTGCTGAATTAAAATACCTGCAGTTCTATTATTTTCTATTACATTTTTTTTATTTAAAGCATTTCTATCAGCAATAGATCTTAAATCAGTAGTAATATCTTTAGGCTCTATAATTTTAGAATATTCATTTTCTACATTAGAATCATGCTTTACACTTTGCGAAAAAATAGGAGAGACAAAACATAGTAATAAAATAATATTTAATAAATATATCGTTTTCATTTTGCTTATTTTTAAAAGTAAAAAGATGAGATAGCCTTATTCAAAACTATCTCACCTTTTATTAACAATTCAGATGAATTTACATTCCTGATTGAGTAACACTAATAGTGTTAGCATTTCCAAAAGTAAAATTAGTTGACTGATGCCCCACACCTGATTGAGAAACAGTAGTATCGTTACGATTTCCTATTTGCATTGTATTCTCTACCAGCTTAGTTCCATTTTGTGTTAAAGTTGCAATATTTCTATTTCCATATTGATAGTGGTTAGAAAGATTTCCGTCAGCAACAGAAGTACCAGATGGAGAAGTTTGTGTTTGATAAGACTGATTAGCTATACCTCCTTGACTAGCGTAAGCTGTATTGCCGTCACCTGTTTGTGTTTGTAACGCTTTGTTACCTCTGTGTGGAGAAACTGGTACAACAACTCCTCCTGCAAGACCAATTTGCGCTGCATCAAAAGCTCCTACCACAGATGGAACGTCATTACCTGAAGTACCTTGATCTACTGTAGCCGTGTTTTTGTCCCCTCTTTGAACTTGTTTAGCCCAATCAGAACCTTGTGTTGCCCCCGGAGCCCCAGCAACTTGGTCTTGCCAAATTGTTGCACGGTTGTTGTCTCCAATTTGTCTTTGAAAAGCCTCATTATTCTTGTTACTTTGAGAAACGTACGCTGTGTTTGATTGACCTCTTTGGAAAACCTCCGCACTGTTTGTCATTGCGTTAACTAAGGCTGGTTGAACACCTTGTAAAACTGTTGACCTGTTGCTACGGCCATACTGATTTACATCAGCATCGTTAGCACCACCATTTTGTTGGACAATAGAACCATTTAGACTACCAACTTGGTTCACATTAGACATGTTAGTTTGAGCAAATGACATCACTCCTACAAATAGCATCGCTGAGACGCTTAAAACTACTTTTTTCATAATAAATATATTTAATTGGTTATTAATACATGTTATTACGTAGGTTTTAATAAAAGTTATGGGCTTAACTTTTCTTGTTTTTTTTGTAGGTTATTTTTTTGAGATTTGGGAATCTACTTTGATCAAATAATATTTAATTGCTAACAAATAATTTAACGATTGTTTTATTATCACATTTCAAATATATAAATATCATTGCAAAACATACCCCGTATAAATACTTGTTTTTCAAGCAAATAGTAATTTTTTCGATTAAGTGTCGATACTTATCGATAAACTACACTTTAAATTTAAAATCGTCTAAGAAAAAAACTACTCTGTCTGGATTTTAAGTATAAAAACAGACATAATCATAATTTTAAACACTATTTCGTCTTGAAACCCATTATTTTTAAGCAAATAGATAAATATTTTTAAATACTAAGGAGAAAACAGACCATATGTAGCATTTAACAAAAAATAGTAATAGAAAGTAGTTTAACAAAGAAATACTACTCCTTATTTTGTAAGAAAGACACAACTAGATAGAAAGGGTTAGCTTCATAATTTAGAAACCATTTTGCAAAAGTAAATTGAAACGAAGATAGGCTAAAGCATCCTTTATTTCGCTGTGATAATAGTCACCAAAGACCAATAAGGCTGAGATATAAAAAAACCGCCTTCAATGGTGAAGGCGGCTAATATTCAAGAAAATTACATACATTACTTAGTAAACAATAACTCTCTATATTTAGTCAAGGTCCACAATTCGTTATCTACTAGTAACTCTAATTTATCGCAGTGCTCACGAATAACTTCAAAATATGGTTTTACATTATCGCAATACGCTTCTGCCATTTTTTGAGCATCTGTTAAAACGTTTGCTTTTTTTCTTTCGTTAGTCATTTCTACTACCTTAGAGTTAATTCCCTCAATATGCTTAGAAATGGATTTGATTAAGATAATTTGCTCCTTGGCGATGCTTTCGAATTCAGCTCCAAAGATATCTTTCAATCCTTTTACATTTTCAATCAAGGTATTTTGGTAACGAATTGCAGTTGGAATGACATGATTAGTAGCAATATCACCCAAAACTCTTCCTTCAATTTGAATTTTCTTAGTGTACTCCTCTAATTCAATTTCGTATCGTGCCTCAACTTCGATGTGGTTCATAATTCCCATTTCTGAAAACAGATCCAATGCTTGTTTTGACGCTCTCGCTTTTAAAGCCTGAGGTGTTGTTTTAAAATTACTCAATCCTCTTTTCTTAGCTTCGATTTCCCACGCTTCACTATACCCATCGCCTTCAAAAAGAATTTTCTTAGAATGCTTGATGTACTCTCTTAAAACATTAAAGATGGCATCATCCTTTTTCATGTCTTTCGTCTCAATCAAAGTATCTACTTCTTTTTTAAAGTCTTTTAATTGCTTAGCGACGATCGTATTTAAAGTAGTCATTGCATTGGAACAGTTTGCAGTAGAACCTACAGCTCTAAACTCAAATTTGTTTCCTGTAAATGCAAATGGTGAGGTTCTGTTTCTGTCTGTATTATCCAAAATAACTTCTGGAATCTTCCCAACCACATTTAATTTCAAGTCGGTTTTTTCCTCAGGAGACAATTTCCCTTTGGTAACTCCTTCTAATTCTTCCAATACTTTAGTTAACTGTGCTCCAATAAAAACAGAGATAATTGCTGGTGGTGCTTCATTCGCTCCAAGTCTATGATCATTACTTGCAGTTGCTATTGCAGCTCTCAATAAAGCCTCATAATCATTAACCGCTTTTATCGTATTGATGAAGAAAGCCAAAAACTGTAAATTAGTCATTGGCGTCTTACTTGGACTTAATAAGTTCACTCCTGTATCAGTAGCTAATGACCAGTTGTTGTGTTTTCCTGAACCATTTACACCTTTAAACGGTTTCTCATGTAGTAACACTTTTAAATCATGACGCTCTGCTACTTTTTGCATTACATCCATCAATAAACAGTTGTGATCTACCGCTAAATTAGTTTCTTCAAATATAGGTGCAAATTCAAATTGATTTGGTGCAACTTCATTATGACGCGTTTTTACAGGTATACCAAGTAACATACATTCTTGCTCCAAATCTCTCATGTAGGTTAAAGCACGAGTAGGAATGGCTCCAAAATAATGGTCATCCAATTGTTGCCCCTTTGCAGAAGTATGACCTAGCAAAGTTCTTCCTGTCATCATTAAGTCAGGACGAGATTCTGCTAATGACTTATCAATTAAAAAATACTCTTGCTCCCAACCTAAGGTTGCTGTTACTTTTTTAACATTTTTATCAAAATACTTACACACATCAGTAGCTGCTTCATCTATTGCAGATAATGCTCGAAGTAAAGGTATCTTATTATCAAGTGCTTCCCCTGTGTAAGAAATAAACACAGTTGGAATACATAAAGTTGTTCCATAAATAAATGCTGGCGAAGTTGGATCCCAAGCTGTATATCCTCTTGCTTCAAATGTGTTTCTAATTCCTCCATTAGGAAAACTAGAAGCATCTGGCTCTTGTTGCACTAATTGTGCACCTCCAAATTTTTCAACTGGATCGCTCCCATCATATGAAGTTTCAAAAAAGGCATCATGCTTTTCCGCAGTTGCACCTGTAAGTGGCTGAAACCAGTGTGTATAATGAGTAACACCTTTAGAAAGTGCCCACTCTTTCATACCCATTGCGATATAATCAGCTAATTTTCTATCAATTTTAGTACCGTGTAGTACGGCACTTTGAACACCTTTTAAAGCATCCGAAGTTAAATACTGCTTCATTGCCTTTTCATTGAACACATTTGAACCGAAAATAGCAGATTTTTTTCCTGATTCTTCAAATTGAACTGGTTTTCTTGTGGAAGCTTCTCTCAAAGCTTGGAAACGAATTGTTGACATATTTTTTTTTTACAAAGTTAATGATTTGTTCTTAAAAAGAAGAACAACTTTTACAATAATAGCCGAAAAACACATTAAAAAATCAGAATTTACATTTTCAACCCATACTAAAATAGGGTTTTGACAAAAATAGTGACTGTTAAAACAAAACAACCCCCACTTTTTTCAACGAAAAGTAAAAATAATTATATTTGCCAATAAAACATAAACAACCAAGCTAAACGATAGTACCATGGCAAAAATTAAATTAGAATACATTTGGTTAGATGGATATGAACCAACTCAAAATCTAAGAAGTAAAACTAAAGTTGAAGAACACGAAGATTTCAAAGGCACCTTGGCCGAAATAGGCAATTGGTCATTTGATGGCTCTTCTACAAGACAAGCTGAAGGAGGATCATCTGACTGCTTACTTGTTCCTGTAGCAATCTATCCTGATCCTACGAGACTAAACGGTTACTTAGTCATGACAGAAGTAATGAATGCTGATGGAACTCCTCATGCCTCGAATGGTAGAGCGACTATTGATGATGATGGTGATTTCTGGTTTGGTTTTGAACAAGAATATTTTATCATGGATACTAAGACCTTACTTCCTTTAGGTTTCCCTATTGGTGGTTATCCAGCTCCACAAGGAATGTACTATTGCTCAGTGGGTGGTAAAAATACGCACGGAAGACAACTAGTGGAAGAGCATGCAGATTTATGTATAGCTGCTGGAATTAATTTTGAAGGAATTAATCAAGAAGTGGCTTGTGGCCAATGGGAATTTCAATTGTTTGCACAAGGAGCAAAAAAAGCAGGTGATGAAATTTGGGTTGCACGTTATTTATTAGACCGTTTGACTGAAAAATACGGGTATTACATTGAATACCACCCAAAACCGCTAGGCGATACAGACTGGAACGGTTCAGGAATGCATGCTAATTTCTCAAATGAAGCTCTTAGAACATGTGGATCACAAGAAACTTATGAAAAAATATGTGAAGCTTTCCGTTCTGTTACTGCCGAGCATATCGCAGTTTACGGCGCTTACAATGATTTGCGTTTAACAGGTAAACATGAAACTGCATCTATTCATGACTTCTCTTACGGAATTTCTGATAGAGGTTGCTCGATTCGTATTCCACTAATGACGGTTCAAAAAGGATGGAAAGGATGGCTTGAAGACAGAAGACCGGCTTCAAACGGAGATCCATATAAAATTGCTGCTAGAATTATAAAAACAGTGAACTCTGTTCTTTAATTGTAACACAACTATTAAAAAAGTGTCATTATAACTAATGACACTTTTTTTTGTACCTATAATTAATACCGTGATGACCTTAAAAATCAAGAATCAAAAAGTATCTTTGTCATAGAACTTAAAATTGAGTTGCAATGGTCTGGATTTCATTCTTTATTATAATTATTATTATTCTTGCCTTAGATTTGGGTGTTTTTAATAAAACGCCTCATATCATAAGTACCAAAGAAGCTACGAAGTGGACTGTAATTTGGATCACAGTTTCCTTTTTATTTTCGGGTGTTATCTATTGGATTTATGGTAATGGCTATATTGAAAATCCCGACAATTTAAAACCAATAGGAGCTTCGATTAAATATATTACAGGGTATTTAATTGAACTTTCTTTAAGTATCGACAACATATTTGTCATTGCCATCATCTTTTCAGCCTTTAAGATTCCGCAAAAATACCAGCACCGTGTCCTTTTTTGGGGTATTCTTGGAGCTATATTCTTTCGAGGATTGATGATTTATTTTGGCGTTTTAATTATCCATAAATTCGCTTGGACTACTTATATTTTTGGCGCTTTTTTAATCTATACTGCTGCTAAAATGTTATGGAGCGGCGAGGAAGATCAATTTGACCCCAAAACCTCTTTTGTATACAAAAGCTTAAAAAAAATAATTCCCATTTCGAATCATATCGATGGCGAACATTTTTTTGTAAAAAGACGACATTTAACCGCTGCAACACCACTATTTGTTGCTCTAGTTGTCATTGAGGTTATGGACGTGGTATTTGCTGTTGATAGCGTACCTGCGATTTTAGCCATTACCAATGATCCCTTTTTAGTGTTTAGCTCTAATATATTCGCGATACTTGGGCTACGATCTATGTATTTCTTTTTAGCCAACATGCTTGAAAAATTTAGTTATTTAGAGTACAGCCTTATTGTAATTTTAACCTTTGTAGGAATAAAAATGATCATACAAGATTTAGTAGAAATTGCGGAATGGGTTTCACTAGCAGTAATAGCGGTTTCATTACTATCTGGAGTGGTATTTTCACTTTATAAAAATAAAGCCGACTAAAGAATCCAAACTAAATTCAATAAAAAAGGAGAGCAAATTGCTCTCCTTTTTCTCTGAAATCTAAATGTTAGAAATTGACTTTCTGTACTTGGCTTTCCTTCAAATTAAGGGCAGCAAGAACCGAGATATAATCTTTTTTATCAATTAACGAGGAAAATTTACCAGGAACTAAAACGATTCTAAAGGTTTGATTTTGCGTCCAACTAGATGGAATCGTATTTAAAGCAAAATTTGCTCCCATGAAAATTTTTACATCATTTCTAGTAAAGTCAAAATTATAATCGATCGCTCCACCATTATCAATGTAATACGTTTGAGGCATTTGTCTCCATACATCTTGACCGTTAACAACATCGTAAAGATGATAGACAAGAACCACATCCGAAGTGAATATCGCGGGGTTAAGTCCTACTATTTTTGAATAACTGTTTGACGCGTTAAAACTTGTGGTTACTTCGAAAACCTCACTTATCGTATCATTATCATTGATAGGTGCTACATCAGTAACTGTGCAACTTTGTAGACTAATAAGTCCTACTAGTGCTAAAAGGGTAAATACTTTTTTCATGGCTGTATATTTTAAGGTTATATAATATTATAAATTAATTGTTTGAATATCTGATTCTTTCAATTTCAAGGTTGACATTACCTTAAAGTAATCATTCTTGTTTACTAGCTTTGCGAAATTACCCGGAACAATTACAACTTGTAACACTTGATTCAATCTGTAAGAAGTTGGAACCGTACTAAGATTATTACCTACTAAGTACACGGTGACGTCTCTAAGAGAATAATCATACTCGTATCCAAAATCAAATGAACCATCATTAAAATAATGTGCTTCTGGTAATAATTTCCAAATATTTTTACCTTGAGCACTTCCAATTAAACGGTAAACCAATACCTCATCAGAAGCATAGAGCTTTGAATTAAAAATAATTTGTTTGCTATAATTATTTGATGCCGTAAATGAGGTAGGCACTTCAAAAACTTCACTTACTGATGTATCTTCAAGATATAAATCATCAGTTATCGTACAACTTTGTAAACTTAAAACGCCCACAAATAATAAAAGGGTAAATAATTTTTTCATAATGATTAATTTAACTTGTTCTTTTTATCCTTATCCATGAACTATGCCAAAATTTATTTTAATAAATTTTTGTAGCTTTGATGTATGGAAAACAAACTCAAACTTTACATGGTAATGCTAGGCTGTACGCCAAAAGGACGCCTAACAGAACAACACGATATTTTTTTTGGAATTGGAACCTCCGTAAAAGATTTAGTTCCTGAGATGAAAGCTTTTTGGCCTGAAGCCAAAGGAAAAATCCACATAGATGCTTGGCGCGAAATTACCTCAGTAGACAATCATTCTATTGAAATCATTGCAAAAACAAAGCAATTGGAACCAAGTGAAGCTTCGCTATTTTTTATCAACTTGGGGGGATATAAAAAAGGAGAGTTTGAAGAATATCATTATAAAATGGTTACCGTTGCCAAAACTTTAGGAGTTGCTACCCGAAAAGTAAAAACAACCACCTTTTTTAAACATTGCGGCTTTGAAGGCGCGGGTGCTTCTCATATTGATGATAAATATGGAATTGATGTTGATGAAACACACCGAGTGAATGATATATTAGACCAGCAATATAAGGAGCTTTATAGCTTGAAAATCACAAAATCTGAGACACCATTAGAGGAAGATGAACTGCATATTGGATACGTTAAAATAAAAACGATTGCTGTTTAATTTAATTGACTGAGCTAAATTAAAACAAGAAGGACTTTCATAATCATGAAAGTCCTTCTTGTTTAACGCCTCAATTGGCTTCTATTGTAACAGAACACCATTGCTTTTTATTACTTTGCTAAAAAACAACATATGATAAGGCAATGCATTTTCCCAGTATTCCCAAGTGTGAGCGCCCGGACGCTCCGTATAATCATGTGCCACTTTCGAATACACTAATCTGCGATGTAATTCTCGATTGGATTCAATCAAAAAATCATCCACACCAATGTCCATTATTAAAGCTAATTTATTATTTGCCATTGTAGGCACCATGTTTAAAACGGCATAAGAGGCATAGACTTCTTGTGATTTGCCTTCTTTCCCAAAAACTGGCTCCATTAATTTCGTAATTCTCTCTTTAGATTCTGGCGTCATCATACTTCCCATATCTACTGCGCCGCTCATGCTTCCCGCTGCACAAAATAATTCTGGATGTTTTGCCGACAAGTAGAGCGCTCCATGTCCACCCATAGACAAACCTGATATCACACGACCTTTCCTATCATTAATGGTTCGGTAGGTATTGTCTATTTTTTGTACCACTTCTTTGGTAATATACGTCTCGAACTGACTTCCTTGATTTACGGGACTATCTAAGTAAAAACTAAAGGTTTCTCCTTCTGGCATTACGACTATCATATTGTATTGATCAGCCAATTGGTGTATTAAATCTTTATTAGGTGTTTTAGAAAGCCAGTCATTAAAATGCCCATAAGCACCATGGAGCAAATACAAAACAGGATATTTCGACTTGCTTTTTGCATATGAACTTGGTAAAACTACTGCCGCTTTATAGGTCTTATTCATGGCTGCACTAGGAATTTGTAATGTATCAACTACTGCAGCATAGGCCGAACCAACCTGAATTAATAGAAAAAATAAGAAAATAAAATAAAGCCTTTTCATCTTGTGTACCGTTTAATGTTAAAAAGTAAATATACTATTTTTAGTCTTAAACAACATCCCTGTTCCCTAACAAAAAAAGACCTTTCAAAACTGAAAGGTCTTCATTGATATATTATGTTGAAGCTCCCGATAAAAATCGGGATAAGCGATTCGCACGCTTTTTCGCTCCGTAAAAAATGGTTCTCTAGATCCCGATAAAAATCGAGATAAGCGATTCACACGCTTTTTCGCTCCGCAAAAAATGGTTCTCTAGGTCCTGATAAAATCGAGATAAGCGATTCACACGCTTTTTCGCTCCGTAAAAAAATGGTTCTCTAGATCCCGATAAAAATCGGGATAAGCGATTCACACGCTTTTTTACTTCGCAAAAAGCGGTTCTCTAGATCCCGATAAAAATCGGGATAAGCGATTCACACGCTTTTTTACTTCGTAAAAAATGGTTCTCTAGATCCCGATAAAAATCGGGATAAGCGATTCACACGCTTTTTACTTCGTAAAAAGCGGTTCTCTGCTTACATATTTCTTCTATACTGGCCACCTACTTCGAATAAAGCAGCAGTGATTTGTCCCAAAGTACATACCTTAGTTGCTTCCATTAAATGATCAAATAAATTTTCGTTTTTAATGGCCGCATCTTGAATACTTTCCAATTGTAATTGAACTTGTTTCGCATTGGCTTTGTGCAAATTCTCCAAAGTGTTAATTTGGAATTGCTTCTCCTCTTCAGTTGCACGAATTACCTCAGCTGGAATAACTGTTGGCGATCCTTTAGAACTTAAGAACGTATTTACTCCAATAATTGGGAATTCACCCGTATGTTTCAATGTTTCATAATACAAACTCTCTTCTTGAATTTTTGATCGTTGGTACATGGTTTCCATAGCACCAAGTACACCACCACGCTCTGTGATTCGGTCGAATTCTTGTAAAACAGCAGCTTCAACTAAATCGGTTAATTCTTCGATAATAAACGAACCTTGAATTGGATTTTCGTTTTTGGCTAGACCTAATTCCTTATTGATAATCAACTGAATTGCCATTGCACGACGTACTGATTCTTCTGTAGGCGTTGTAATCGCTTCATCATACGCATTGGTATGCAGCGAATTACAGTTATCGTAAATAGCATATAAGGCTTGCAAAGTGGTACGAATATCATTGAAATCAATTTCTTGTGCGTGCAAAGAACGTCCCGATGTTTGAATATGGTATTTCAACATTTGCGCTCTTTCATTAGCTCCGTACTTGTTTTTCATGGCTTTCGCCCAAATTTTACGTGCTACACGACCAATAACTGCATATTCAGGATCTACTCCGTTCGAAAAGAAAAAGGATAAGTTAGGTCCAAAATCGTTAATATTCATTCCGCGACTTAAATAGTATTCTACATACGTAAATCCGTTCGAAAGTGTAAATGCTAATTGCGTAATTGGGTTAGCGCCCGCCTCAGCGATATGGTATCCTGAAATCGAAACCGAATAAAAGTTTCTTACATTGTTTGTAATAAAATATTCCTGAACATCTCCCATTAATCGAAGTGCAAATTCAGTAGAGAAGATACAAGTGTTTTGTGCCTGATCTTCCTTTAAAATATCAGCCTGAACCGTTCCACGCACTTGCGAAAGTGTTCTTACTTTGATTTCGTTATAGACGTCAGCTGGTAAAACTTGATCTCCAGTAACTCCTAGTAAATACAATCCTAAGCCGTCATTCCCTGCAGGTAAATCACCGTTGTATGTTGGTCTAGCTACTCCTTTTTCTTTGTAAATCGCTTTGATTTTCGCCTCAACTTCTTTCTCTAAACCGTTGGCTTTAATGTACAATTCACATTGTTGATCAATAGCAGCGTTCATAAAGAAACCAAGCAACATAGGAGCTGGTCCATTGATAGTCATACTTACCGAAGTTAAAGCATGCACCAAGTCAAAACCAGAGTATAATTTTTTAGCATCGTCAAGACAGCAAATAGAAACCCCGGCATTACCAATTTTTCCATAAATATCGGGACGTAAATGCGGATCGTTACCATATAAAGTCACACTGTCAAACGCTGTAGACAAACGCTTAGCAGGTAATCCTGCACTTACATAGTGAAAACGCTTGTTTGTTCTTTCAGGTCCACCTTCTCCAGCAAACATACGGGAAGGATCTTCACCTTCTCTTTTAAAAGGATACAAACCTGATGCAAAAGGAAATTCTCCTGGTACATTTTCTTGCAAGCACCATCTTAAAATATCTCCCCAAGCTTCGTATTTAGGCAATGCTATTTTCGGAATTTGAGAATGGGATAATGACTCTGAATGCGTTTTTATTTCGATTACCTTATCTCTCACTTTAAACGAGTAGATCGGATTTTTATATTTATTTACTTTTTCGTCCCAAGTTAAAATCACTTCCCAATTATATGGATCTAAATCCATTTTTACTTTATCAAATTGATTCAGTAATAAATTTAGGAAGATCGTATTTTCATCGTGCTCTTTTACTGCAGAAGGATAAACGGTACTATCATCCAGTCCCGTTTTAGTAATAACGGGAACTTGTCCAGAAACCGATTCGATAGTTTTGAAAATACCGTACAATTTTTGAGCTACTTTTTGTTGACTCAAAGCAGTTTCATCATATTTACGATTGCTTTCGGCAATTTCAGATAAATAACGTGTTCTGTGCGGCGGAATCACAAATATCTTCTCACTCATTTCACGCGTAACCTCAAAAGTAGATTTTAAGTCTGAATTAGTCTTCTCTACAATTTTATCCATGATCGATTTGTAAAGCGTGTTCATTCCTGGATCGTTAAATTGAGAAGCGATTGTACCAAAAACAGGCATTTCATCAGGATTTACATCCCATAGATTATGATTGCGTTGGTATTGTTTCTTCACATCACGAATCGCATCAAGTGCACCACGTTTATCGAATTTATTAAGTGCTACTAAATCAGCAAAATCAAGCATGTCGATTTTTTCTAATTGTGTTGCGGCTCCAAATTCGGGTGTCATTACATACAGTGAAACATCAGAGTGATCCATAATCTCTGTATCAGACTGCCCAATTCCAGAAGTTTCTAAAATGATAATATCGTACTTTGCTGCTTTGATAACTTGAATCGCATCGGCAACATATTTTGACAAAGCCAAATTAGATTGACGAGTCGCTAACGAACGCATATAAACACGAGGGTTATTAATTGCATTCATACGGATTCTATCTCCTAATAAAGCACCTCCCGTTTTACGTTTGGATGGATCTACAGATATTAAACCGATTGTTTTTTCAGGGAAATCAATTAAAAAACGACGTACTAGCTCATCAACAAGTGACGATTTTCCAGCACCACCCGTTCCTGTAATTCCTAAAACTGGAGTTTTGCAGTTTTCATTTATTTTTAAAATAGCGTCTAATGCAGGTTTCGCTACCTCAGGAAAATTCTCAGCCGCCGATATAATTCGTGCTATTGCAGTAGGATTTTTAGAGGCCAATTGCGCTACTTCATTCGTAAGTTTATCACCTGTAGGAAAATCTGATTGCTGAACTAAGTCATTAATCATTCCTTGTAATCCCATAGAACGTCCATCATCAGGAGCATAAATTCTAGTAATTCCGTAGGCTTGTAATTCGGCAATTTCAGAAGGCAAAATTACACCACCTCCTCCACCGAAGATTTTTATGTGCCCTGCTCCTTTTTCTTTTAGCAAGTCATACATGTATTTAAAATACTCATTATGACCACCTTGATACGAAGTCATTGCAATTGCATTGGCGTCTTCTTGGATTGCAGTATTCACTACTTCTTCAACACTACGGTCGTGACCTAAGTGAATGACCTCAACTCCAGTGGATTGAATAATACGTCTCATTATATTTATCGCTGCATCATGTCCATCAAATAAGGAGGCTGCAGTTACTATTCTTACTTTATTCTTAGGAATATACGGTGTTTGTGGATTCATTTTGAGAATATGATAATTTTAAGTGTGCAATTTACAAAAATTTTTAATCATTGTTTCTTCATATTAACTTTTATGCACACAAAAAAAGACTTTAAAATAACACAACTAAAATAAAAACTAAGCGCTTGATTATCAGTAAATAAAGAATAAACACAGCCGAAATCAGCAAAAACCCGAGATAAAATCTTATATTCGCTCCTAATTGAAATCCAAAAACATGAAACAAATTACCTTATTATTACTCTTATCGGCATTCTCAGGAAGCATTTACGCACAAAAGGCAGACACTGAAAAAAAGAAATTAAAAGTAATTATACCAAAATCTGAATTTTTTCAAAAACTAAAAACATACGACATTATAATCCAAGGTGACGACACATGGAACACGGAATATGCAGACAAAAAGAAACATACTTACGAAAAAAATCTAGTCAAAAACACGATTGAAGATTACTCTAAAAAAGACACAATTAATCCCGATGTTAGAGTATTAATGGGCTACAAAGGTGCTACTTATAAAAAATCAAGTAATGGACAATTTGCATTAGATGGAGACTTTAAGTACTTGGTCTTAGATAAAAATAACCAAATACTTCTTGAAAAAGGAACGAATGCCATCATGTATTCACCAACCTATAATGGAAAACCGTATACTAGTTTAGTAAATGACCTAAATAACATCGGCTACAAGTATTTGACTGACAATAACATAATCACATCTGAAAAAGAACTTGTTATTAATTATGGTTTTTTTGACAAAGCGGAAGATTTTCCCGAGTTAATAGAGTTCAATACTAAAACAGATGAATTCTTGAAAAAGATAGAGGCTAATTCACTAACTGCAGACTATTTAAGCGGTTTAGAAAAATTCTATTTAACTTACGAAAGTAAAGAATACAAAAAGATAAAAACAAAAGATTACAACAAAGTGATTTATCTTAACCTGTCCTTAACGCAATTATTTTTAACAAAACTTGATAAGGCTTCAGAATATCTTGAAACAGCCAAACAAGGCGCTGGTATGTTCAGCATTTGGCCAATAGACACAAAAGCTAATATTGACGGTTTAGTGGTAGTTAACGCAAAAGCAGAAGGTGCAAAAGTGCAAAATCTTAGTTTTGATTCGGCATACTATATCTATATTAACGGAAGTGTTACACAAAATGGTAAAACACAATCGGGTAAGTTAAAGGTAGATCGTTTTGCAAATTTAGCTGAAGGTAACATCCTTAAATCGGATGACCCAACTAAACCAAAAGTATGGATAACCAACGCAAATAACGAAGTTGATTTTGTTATGGTTGATGACAAAACAACGATTAAAACTGATGATGGCTTGGAATTAATTTATATTTCCTATCTAAACAATTTAATTTTAGTGGAAAAAACAGGAGAGAACTGCTATAAAAAGTATGAATCTAACTCTAACTTGATTTACTGTAACCAAGGCGGGAAAATTGAAATAAAAAAATAGATCATACGATCATCTGCACAAACTTGAGGGATTCTTTGAAAAAAGAATCCCTCTTTTTTTGAGGTTTTTCGTGAATTATAAGCAATTCTACAGTGCAAAAAAAAGTAGAATAAATGATCTACTATAAAAACACAACCCAAGAATCGAGAAAAATCAATACACCTTCCAAAAAATAAATAGCAAAAAAATAAGCCACATCTACCCTTAAAAACAGTATTTTTGAAAGAAATAAAAACTTTACTATGAAAAAATTATTGATATTAGTTGCTGTATTTACGCTTTCTAGTTGTGCTGAACTGCAACAAATAGCGAATCAATACCCAACTTTAGGCACTGTAGGTGGCCTTGATATTGCGGCAGGATTAAAGGAAGCATTGAATAACGGAATTTCGAAACAAGTATCTAAATTAACTGCAACAGATGGTTTCTATCGAAACGAAGCCGTAAAAATCCTTCTGCCCGAGGAATTGCGAAAAGTTGATGCAGGTTTAAGAAGTATTGGTCTCAGTTCCCTTGCAGATGAAGGACTGAAAGCATTGAATCGTGCTGCCGAAGATGCCGTAAAAGAGGCTACGCCAATATTTGTAGGAGCTGTAAAAAACATGACCTTCACTGATGCTAAAACCATTTTGTTAGGAAGTAACATCGCTGCAACAAATTATTTACAAAATAGTACCTCTACTGCTTTATATGCCAAATTTAACCCTGTAATTAAAAACTCATTTAGTAAAGTGGGAGCAGATGTGGTTTGGACCAACATCATAACAAAATACAACAGTATTCCTTTGGTTCGCAAAGTAAACCCGGATTTAAATGACTATGTAACTAATCAGGCATTGATAGGCGTTTTTAAAATGATTGCCGTAGAGGAACAAAATATTAGAACGAATATTGCTGCAAGAACCTCTCCATTATTACTTTCGGTTTTTGCCATGCAAGACAAAAAGTAGTCTCTTACATTTTACAAAAGGAAACTAGTAGGAGTTTTTAGACTTCTACTGCTCATTTGTAAAGAAGGCTGATTTTGTGTGAGTTACTAAAAAAGCACTAAAAAAAGTAGCAGATAAAAAGTTAACGTATTGACAACAAACTAATAACACAATATTAACAGCGAAATAAAACTATTTAAATGATCTTTGTATCGTAATAAACTGGTTATTTATTATTTGGTTTTGGTTAGTTAAAGAATTGCCGGCATTTTTTAAAATGTCGGCATTTTTTGTGGTACCAATTGCATAAATGATAAGACTGCGGTATTAAAAACCGCCGCTTGCTCCACGTTAACTACATGTCCACAATTTTCTATAACGTATAATTTAGAGGACTTAAAATGACTAGCTACAACAGCTTTAACTGATGGCAAGAACATATAATCCTCATTACCCATTACATATAAAGTAGGGATATTTAACTCTACTTGTCTGAACCACTTCAAAACTGGATTAATTTGAGCAGTTAATCTAAACCATTTAATAAATTCTTTTTGACACAATTGTTTCGCCTCATTTATAAAAAGCAATCTCGATTGCTTGTGATTTTCTCTTGGCATTATAATAAAAGCAAAGAGTTTGTACAAAATCAAGTACGGCATCACATACTTAAATAAATTCCCCACTCGCATTAAAATCTGAGATCGAAAATTCATCTTTAAAATAGCACCACCTAAAATCATACTTTGCACGCGACTAGGATACATTTCGGCTAATTGCCTAATTAAGATTGTTCCTAATGAAATACCCACAAAATGCGAGGACTTAATTTTTAAAAAATCTAAAACTTCTAAAATGTCATTGGCTAACTCAGGAAAACTATACCGCTGCTTAAATCTAGTTTTCAGTATAGATTGTGATTTACCATGACCGCGCAGGTCAAGTAGCAAAACATTGTACTGCTTTTGAAAATCCCGAATTTGTTTGAACCAAATAGAAGAACTTCCCCCTGCGCCATGCACAAAAGTTACCCACTGCGTACTATTATCGTTCCTATAAAGAGTGTAATTAATCACGTGATTTTTTTTGTAAAAATAGTATAATATTTCTAATTGATACAATAGAAGAAGACTTCCGCTTTAAGGAACGCTATCCTAGTGCCAAAAATAACAATTACCTTTTGAATTCATTAGGATAAAGCTACTTTAAGACCAAAATTTGCAATTATATTCCTTCTCAAACAACACCAAATTAATTACTTAAAAATTATTTAGAAATAATCTAAATAAAATTTTGTAAATCTAAAATTGGATACTACATTTGCAGAAAATTATTCTTATTCAATCTAAATAATAACTAAAATGATTCTAAAAAAGGTACTATTATCAACGCTAGCGATCACAACTTTAACACTTGGCTCATGCTCAAATGATGACGCACTAACTCAAAACCCAACTTATACTATTCCTACCAGTTATACTTTCGAAAGAAACAGCAAAACTACAGTAGACTTTTCGGGCCAAACAAGTCGTTTGCTAATGCTTGAGGAAATGGGTAATTATATTAAAACGGCAGCAACTAATGGCACGGCAGCCAATTTGACTGTATTGACAAATATGTATTCTAATACTAATAATGCTTTCGCAGATGCTACCCTTAATACATCGGGTAAACAACTGAAAGATAAAACAGCCGCTTCAAAGGATTACTTTCAATTGTTTCTAGGTGGTGGAACAACAACTGAAAAAGTAGCAGTTCAGGCGTTTTTTGAATCACAATTGACGGCATCTAATTCTGCTAGCTTAGGAGCAACAGCTTCAGCAGGTGTAGCCGGTGTTTATCTTGACGGCACAAGTAAAAGACTTTTTTCAAGTAATGGTTTAGAGCCACAACAAGTGCTATTAAAAGGGATGATGGGAGCTTGTTTTATGGACCAAATTGTAAACAACTATCTAAGTAAAAATAAACTAGATGAGGGTACAAGTAAAATCAACAATAGCAATAAAATTGTAGAAGACAGTAAGAACTACACAACCATGGAACATACTTGGGATGAAGCTTACGGATATGTTTATGGCGTAGATGGCACAAAATTCTGGAGTAGTTACATCGATCAAGTAAATGCAGATGTGGACTTTAATACCGTAAAAGCTGATATTAATTTGGCTTTCCGTACCGGTAGAGCAGCAATTGTCAATAATGACTATGACAAACGCGATGCACAAATTGATATTATCAAAGCTAAATTAGCCTTAGTGCCTGCAGTAAGAGCGGTATACTATCTTCAAGAAGGAAAAGGCAAGCTGACAACTGATAAAGGCGCAAAAGCATTCCATGCTCTTTCTGAAGCGTACGGATTTATAATGACCTTGAGATATACTAACAAACCCGGCACTAATAGCCCGTATTTCACAAAAGCAGAGGTAGATACAATGCTTGCATCCATGACAAGCGGTACTAATGGATTATGGGATATCGATACCTTAGGAGCAAAACTAGACAGTTTATCACTGCAAATAGCAACAAAATTTGGTTTCACTGTGGCTCAAGCTGCTACAGTAAATTAATTTAGAATAAATATAGATAAGAACCAATGGTTTTGTACTTTTGCAACAAATTTTTAAAAAAATGAAGAAATTAATCCTACTTTTTACCGCAGTAATGGCTATCGTAGCTTGTTCATCCAATGACAGTAGCGAGACTAGTATTGACGGAAATAATTACAACAAAACACTACTTTTAACCAATTGGGCTGATAACATTATTATTCCTAGCTATATTAATTACCAAGCTAAACTAGAAGTTATGGCTTCAAATACCGCAAGTTTTAATAGTGCCCCAACAACTGCAAACCTACAAACGTTGCGCACTTCTTGGGTTGAAGCTTATAAAGCGTATCAATATGTTGCCTTATTTGGTTTTGGTAAAGCTGACGAAATTTTTTTAAAACAAAGTGCTAATACCTACCCAACAAGTGCAGTAGGAATTGAGTCGAACATTTCGTCCTCTTCTTATAATCTTACTTTACTTTCTCAGTTTGATAAGCAAGGATTTCCGGCAATCGATTACCTAATTAATGGTTTAAACACAACAGATGATGGAATTGTAACCTACTACACTGTTAATGCTAACGCGGTAAATTACAAGAAATATTTAACTGATGTCGTTGCTCGTTTAAAAACAACTGCTGAAACCGTTTTAAATGATTGGAACAATGGATATAGAGCCGCATACATCAATAATAATGGTACTTCTGTAAGTAGCTCTGTGAATATCACAACCAATAATTTTGTTAAAAACTTAGAAAAAAACGTTCGCTCTGGAAAGCTTGGAATTCCAGCGGGTCTTTTCTCAAGCGGAGTTAAATACCCTGAAAAAGTAGAGGCATATTATAAAAATGATATTTCAAAAGAATTACTAAATACCGCTATTAAAGCATCCCAAGACTTTTTTAACGGACAACATTTTAACAAAACAACTACTGGCGAAGGTTTAAAATCCTATCTCGATTATCGCAAAGTGATTAGAAATGGTAGCAATTTAAGTACGATAATCAACAACCAATTCAGCACTATTTTAGAAACAAATGCAACTTTAAATAATAGTTTTTCTACTCAAGTGATTAGTGATAATGCTAAAATGATTCTAGCATACGATGCTTTACAGCAAAATGTAATTTACACTAAACTGGATATGATGCAAGCCTTAAACATTACTATTGATTATGTTGATAGCGATGGTGATTAACTTATGACTACAGCAATAAAAAAATACCTGAATACCTATTCACATGCATCGACGCTAGCTTTTTACAGGCTAGCGTTTGGTTTAATGATGCTATTTAGCCTAGTTCGCTTTGCAAGTTATGGATGGATCAAAAAATTCTATATTGATCCCATCTTTCACTTTACCTATTACGGTTTTAGTTGGGTTACTCCTTTTGGAAATTATACGTATTTACTTTTTATTATAGCAGCTGTCGCATCGTTTATGGTAGCTATTGGCTATAAATACAAATGGGCTATACTAACCTTTTTTTTGTCCTTCACCTACATTGAATTAATGGACAAGACGACGTACTTGAACCACTATTATTTCATTACCGTAATCAGCCTTATCCTACTATTTTTACCAGCTAACTGCTATTTTTCTGTAGATGCATATCAAAATAACGAAAAGCGTTTTGAAAAAATCCCAAGATGGAATACTGACATCCTAAAACTAATATTAGCTATCGTTTATATTTATGCAGGTCTAGCAAAATTAAATTCGGACTGGCTAATTGATGCGATACCACTCAAAATTTGGCTTCCTAACAGTTCTAATCTTCCCTTAATTGGTGCACTCCTAAATGAAAACTGGGTGCATTATGCTTTTAGCTGGACTGGCGCTATCTACGACCTTGGAATTGTATTTTTACTGCTTAATAAAAGAACGCGCTTATTTGGCTTCGCTTTGGTAGTAATATTTCATATACTAACGAGAATCTTATTCCCAATTGGTGTGTTTCCTTATGTTATGATTATTAGTTCACTCCTATTCTTTGATGCTACTTTTCATCAAAAAGTACTTTCAATAGTAGGAAAACTTATTACAATACCAATTGTACTATTCGAAAATGGAAAGGAGAAGCGACCAGAAGCTACTTTTCTTTACAGAGGGAAAATGTTGTTTATTAGCAGTTTTATTTTATTCCAATTGCTATTTCCATTTCGCTATTTATTATATCCAAACGAACTGTTTTGGACCGAAGAAGGATTCCGATTCTCATGGCGTGTAATGCTAATGGAAAAAGCGGGATATGCGACATTTAAGGTAAAAGATACTCTTTCAAATAAAGAAATAATCGTTAACAACAGTCAGTTTTTAACTCCCTTTCAAGAAAAACAAATGGCTTTCCAACCGGATTTCATCTTGGAATACGCCCATTATCTTCATACCTATTACAAGAATCAAGGGATACAAAATCCTGAAGTTTATGTTGAAAGTTATGTTGCGCTTAATGGACGATTAAGCCAAAAATATATTGACCCAAAAATAAATTTAGCAAACGAAAATGAAAGTTTTGAACACAAAAATTGGATACTGCCCTTCAATGATACGATTAAAGGATTTTAGTCTATTATTGCTTTTATTATTATCTGTAGTTACGTATTCTCAAAATAAGATTGTAGGTACGATAACTGATACCAATGCTAAACCATTAGCTGGAGTAGAAGTACTTAATACAACCTTAAATAACAAAGTCTTTACTAATGCTTTGGGCTACTTCGAAATGAATTCAACTAAAACTGGTAGTTTTGATTTTGTTTTTTTTAAAGAAGGCTACGCTATTGTAGAGCAAAACAGCATTACTACCGGAAGCACGGTAACAATTGCTTTGACTAAAATAAATAATTTGACTGAAGTAGTTATTAAAAAACAAAATGACAAATTGTTTGCACTTCGCAAACTAAAAGACATTGAAGGCACCGCTATTTATGCAGGTAAAAAGACCGAAGTTATCGACGTCAGCAAATTGACAGCAAATACAGCGACCAATAATACAAGACAAATTTTTGCCCAAGTGGTAGGCCTTACTATCAACGAAAGTTCCGATGGTGGTTTACAGCTAAGTATAGGTGGCCGCGGATTAGACCCAAACCGTACCTCCAACTTTAATACACGTCAAAACGGTTATGATATTAGTGCTGATGTTTTAGGGTATCCCGAAAGTTATTACGCTACTCCTACTGAAGCACTAGAGGAAATCCAAATCATTCGTGGTGCCGCCTCCTTGCAATACGGAACCCAGTTTGGAGGATTAGTAAATTTTAAACTAAAAACGCCAACTGAAAAACCTTTTGAACTGGTTACAAGAAATACATTAGGTTCCTATGGGTTGTACACTAATTTTACCTCAGTAAGTGGTACTAACGAAAAATTTAGCTATTACAGTTTCTTTAATTACAAAAAAGGAAACGGTTTTAGACCCAACTCTGATTTTGAAAGCAAGAATTACTTTGCCAATCTTAATTATAAGTTCAACGACAAAACTTCATTACATTTTGATTATACCTATTTTAATTATTTGGCACAACAAGCAGGCGGATTAACAGATGCAATGTTCAACCAAAATCCCAGACAAAGTAACCGAACACGGAATTGGTTCGCTGTAGATTGGAATCTATTTGCGTTAAAATTAGAGCATAAATTCACGAACGACGCTGATTTCTCTTTGCAATTATTTGGTTTAAATGCCAGCAGAAAATCGGTTGGATATCGCTCTAATCGTGTTTCAAACCCTGATACTGACGGTACCGTAAGAGATTTAATCGTAGGTGATTTTGTAAACTGGGGCGCCGAAGCTCGTTACTTAAAACGCTATTCGATTAATGATAATCGCTCTGCTTTTTTAATTGGAGCTAAATACTATCAATCGAATAACACGGGATTACAAGGACCAGGTAGTTCTGGCAGCGATGCTAATTTTAATGTAGCCAATGCTGAATTTCCTTTTTATGGAAATCAATCTAATTATACCTTTCCTAATTTAAATATCGCAGTATTTGGTGAGAACATATTCAAACTTTCCTCTAACTTCTCCATAACACCCGGTTTTAGATTTGAAAAAATTAGAACTCAAGCAAAAGGATTTTATCGAAAAATAAACCAAGACTTAGCTGGAAATGTCATTCTTGATGAAAGGGTTGACGAAAGCAATACTAAAGATAGAAATTTTGTACTTCTCGGTATAGGTTTAAGCTACAAGCCTCAAAACCAAATTGAATTGTACGGAAACGTATCTCAAAATTACCGTTCTGTTACCTTTAATGATATCCGCACAGTGAGTCCGAGTAGTGTGATAGACCCCAATATTTCCGATGAAAAAGGATACACTTCTGATATTGGAATTCGTGGACAATTGGGTAACAAAATAACTTTTGACGCAAGTATTTATGGCCTTTACTACAATGATAAAATAGGAGAATACGAAACAAGAAACCCCAATGGATCAGCCGCTGTGGTTCGCTACCGTTCTAATATTGGTACGGCAGTAACCTATGGCTTTGAAACGATGTTCGATTGGAGTATAAGCAAGACGTTCTTTGAGACGAACGAGAATTTTATTTGGAGTGCATTTACGAACACTGCCATTACCGATTCCAAGTACCTCAAATCAGATGCGCCAAATATAGAAGGAAACAAAGTGGAATTCGTTCCTTTACTGAATATCAAAACCGGAACCGCTATTGGCTACAAAAACTTCTTGACAAGTTTGCAATTTACCTATGTATCATCACAATTTACCGAGGCCAATAACAGTAAGACGGATAAAAACGACAACACCTACGGAATCTTTGGAGAGATACCCGCCTATTATGTTGCTGATTTTTCTGCCTCTTACAAATGGAAAAAATGGAAGTTAGAAGCAGGAGTAACTAATTTCACAAACAATAGCTATTTCACACGAAGAGCTACCGGATATCCGGGACCAGGAATCATTCCATCAGATGCTCGAAGTTTTTATACGACTTTGGAATTTGTGTTTTAAATAAATAAACAACTGATAAAATTTAAAACCATTTAAAAATTAAGATTCACTTCTTAATTTTTAAATGGTTTTTTTGATAGTGATAAAAGGGAGCATTCTCACTTTGGAGAAAACAAAACGATCAGCCCATTTTTTGATGTAGCATTTTAAAGTAATCAAAAGCCTTTAGGAGTCGGCTGCCATACCATGAGAACATTTCTCCATCGACTATAATCATTTGGGCTTTATCCGTATAATTACTAATCTCATAGCCATCCTCTTTTTTAAATGGGAACGGTTCAGAAGAAAGTAAAACAAAATCAGGATCACCTTCTTCCACTATATTTTCGATAGCAACTTCAGGATAACGTCCTTTGGTATCGTATATGTTTTCAAAATGATTCAGTTTTAATAATTCGTTTATAAAATTATCAGAACCTGCTACCATGTAGGGCTTTTTCCAAATAAAATAAGCAACTTTTTTAACCGGAACCGCAGCGATACATTTTTTGAAATCGCTCAAGGCAAAAGCCAATTTATCATTCCACTTTCGAGCTTCGGTGCGGGCGTTAAACAATTGACCAAAATCAGTAATCATTTGGAAATTATCCTCAATTGTTTTTATATCGGTTATCCATACCGGACAAATTTCTCGCAATCGTTCCACCATTTCAAGCGTATTCTCCTCTTTATTACAAATAATTATATCCGGTTGCAACGCTTTTATTTTACGATAATTCACTTTTTTAGTACCGCCTACACTAGTTTTGGTTGATTTTAAATGATACGGATGCACACAAAATTTGGTGATACCCACGATTCTCGCCTCCAAACCTAAATCATAAAGCAATTCCGTTTGTGATGGCACAAGCGAGATGATTCGCTGCGGCGAAGTTTCAAAATTGTGAGTGGTCCCGAATTGATCAGTGAAAAAAATTTGTTTCAAGTTTATGGTTTAAAGTTCAACCGCAAAGGTCGGAAGGTTTTACTCAAAGTACACAACGTTTTTATGTTTAAAGTTTAAAAACCTTTTTATAGGCTTAATAAAACTTAATTTCTTAATGGTAAAAAAGTTTAAACCATTTAGACTTTATGAAAAATTGAGAGTTTTACTGTTCCAAATAGGTAATAGACAATTCCAAAAACTTTAAACCTGAAACTTTAAACGTACTATTCCTTCCATTTCTTGCTGCATTTTCATTGCCTCAGCTCTTGCCTTTTCGGCAAAATCAAGTTCGTTTGAAGCATAGATAATCCCTCTCGAAGAATTAATCAGTAAACCTATTGAATCATTCATGCCGTATTTGCACACTTCTGAAAGACTTCCGCCCTGCGCACCAACTCCTGGTACTAGCAAGAAACTATCAGGGACAATTTTACGTACTTCGGTAAAATATTCGGCTTTGGTAGCGCCAACCACATACATTAGGTTTTCGCTGTTTTTCCACGATGTAGAAGTTTCTAAAACCTGCTTGTACAATTCCTTACCATCTACTAAAAGTGTTTGAAAATCAAATGCACCTTCATTAGAGGTCAACGCCAACATAATAGTGTGCTTATTTTCAAACGCTAAAAAAGGTTCGACAGAGTCTTTCCCCATATACGGAGCAACAGTTACACTATCAAAGTTTAAATCTTCAAAAAAGGCCTTAGCATACATGGAGGAAGTGTTACCAATATCGCCGCGTTTGGCGTCGGCAATAGTAAAAATTTCGGGATAGTTCTCGTTTATGTAGTTGATTGTTTTTTGTAATGCCATCCAACCTTTAATTCCATAAGCCTCAAAAAAAGCGATATTGGGTTTATACGAAACACAAAGATCATGGGTCGCATCGATTATGGCTTTATTGAATTCAAAAATAGGATCTTCTAGTGCTAAAAGGTGTTTTGGGATTTTGTTCAAATCAACATCTAAACCTACACATAGAAACGATTTTTTTAGCCGGATTTGTTCAATTAGTTGTTGTGTTGTCATTGTAAAAGTTTAAAGTTTTAAAATTTAATTTTCCCACTAGGATGCAATCTATATTCTTGAAATCCACCGTACTTCCTAGCCCCGATAGAGCCGATATCCTCGCAGTGAAACGGAGAGATAAAGGCGAAAGCGGGAAATAGCTCCAAAAAAAAGCCTCAATAAATGAGGCTTGTTTATTAGAAAACTTCGCTTGCTTCCTTTAATTTTTCCATGTTGTTAACCAACTGTAGCTCGTCAACAATTTTTTGAATATCTCCGTTCATAATGTTTCCTAGATCGTACAAAGTCAACCCAACACGGTGATCTGTCACACGTCCTTGAGCGTAGTTGTAGGTTCTAATCTTAGCCGAACGGTCACCTGAACTCACCTGCGATGTACGCTTAGTAGCATCTTCGGCCTCTTTCATGGCTAATTCTTGTTCGTATAAACGAGAACGCAAAACGCCCATCGCCTTATCTTTATTTTTATGTTGTGATTTTTGATCCTGACATTGCGCCACTAATCCCGTAGGAATGTGCGTTAAACGTACAGCCGACTTGGTTGTGTTTACCGATTGTCCTCCAGGTCCTGAAGAACAAAAGAAATCCACACGTACATCGTTCATATCAATTTGAACATCAAATTCTTCAGCTTCTGGCAATACCATTACCGTCGCTGCTGATGTATGTACACGCCCTTGCGTTTCTGTTTGTGGAACACGCTGCACACGGTGAACTCCTGCTTCAAATTTTAAAGTTCCATAAACATCCTCACCGGTAACTTCAAAAATAACCTCTTTGAATCCGCCCGATGTTCCTTCATTCATATCCACAACCGATGTTCTCCATCCGCGACCTTCACAGTATTTAGTGTACATACGAAACAAATCACCTGCAAAAATACTTGCTTCATCACCACCCGTTCCAGCACGAACCTCAACCATAACGTTTTTGGCATCTTCAGGATCTTTAGGGATCAACATGAACTTAATTTCTTCCTCTAACTCTGGTAATCTGTCTTTAGCTTCATCCAATTGCATCTTGGCCATTTCGGTCATATCAGCATCACTTCCATCCGCTATTATTTCGTTTGCTTCATCAATATTAGCCATTAAAAGAACATATTCATCTCTTTTTTCAGCCAAAGCTTTCAAGTCCTTATACTCTTTATTCAATTGCACATAACGCTTTTGATCAGAGATTACATCGGGTTGAATAATCAAATCCGAAATCTCATCAAAACGCTGCTTAACTATTTGAAGTCTATCTAACATAATCTTAGTCCTTATATTTGGAGTGCAAAATTACGAAAAATAGTTTACAGTTTCTCGATGTTGTTCCACAGATTTTTAAGGAGCTAATTCCAGCTATCCGCTCTATCTTTTTAGGGACTATTTCCTGCGTCAATACTCCTTAAAAAGGATGCCGCTGCTATCTGGGCTAGGTAAAACAAATTTAGGAAGAAGTTTAAACCATTATTCAAAACTTGGATTTAACTGCTTTTTATAGATTCTATTATGTTTATAAGGCTTTTCGTAAACAATTACTATATTTACGAAGTTGCACAGCTGTTGAAATTCAAAAACTATTCATACAGCTATGTCGTGTTACATAAAAAATAATGACTTTAATCAAACACATCAATTTATGAGGATTTTATTTTACCTGCTTTGTTTCTTCACGCTCAATACCTTGTATGCCCAAAGAGACTACCATTTTGATTATGAAGTTAAGTACATCTGTAAAGTTCAACGTACACGTATAAATGAAGTCAGATCGTATTTTATAAACTCTAAAGACAACAGCTATTTTGCCGAAAAAATCCCTCAAAAAAGATCTAAATTTAAACTGATGCTTGTAGACAACAGTGGTTTAATTGCGAGACAAAATTTCATTGCCACAGCATTTGAAAAATCAACTATCCTCATAAAAGATTCCAATGCAAATGTATTGAGTAACCCCTATAAATTTCAGACCAATAACTATGATTTTGAAAAACAAAATGATACAATAATTGACGGAAAACAATTAAATAGAATCATCCTACTTGCAACAAATTCGCAATTAAAACAAAACAAAAATATAGGTCATAGTCTCTATTTAATAGACTCAAGTTTTGATTTTTTGCCAATGCTTGAATTTCAAACTGCCTATGAAATTTGGAAAGCTCGCAAAAACATTCCAAATGGACTGCTTACTAATTGGTATCTGTACAGTCATGAAAATAAGCTAGTTACTTCACTTGAAATGAAAGCATTAATTAAAAGAGATTTTAAAATTTCATTTTCTCATTAACTAATAAGTAAAGTAATAAAGAAAAAATTAGTGTAAACAATTTTAAAGCATTCAGTGAGATATACTACTTATTATTAGGGACTAAAAGAAAAACAGCACCAGCCAATAAAAAGTACTCTAAAAAAGTATCTAAATGAGAAATGTAGTAATTAAGCATAACGACGGACTAAACTTGTATGCAACACTCAGCGTAAAAGCAAATATTACAGGAAAAATCATTGTAGCAACTATGATTTTGACTCTATTAACTATATATGCTTTTATTGCTTCTACAATTACTAAGGAGCACCTACGCGATATGCTATTTCCATTAATTTTGATGTTAGCACTTATTCTTTATTTTCCAGTTCGATATCTATTGTGGAATTTATTTGGCAAAGAAACTTTAATAGTGAATACAAAAACGGTGAGTTACAGCTATGATTATGGGATAATAAAAACAAATTTAAAGACCATACACTTTGATAAACTTGCAACTGGATTTCAGTTTATAAAAGAACGGAATAAAATTAAAACAGGAAACCTAGTATTTTATAATTATAGAACTGAAGATAATTTACCTGAGATAATTCATCAAACTTCAGTACTCGTTGATGAAATTGATATTCTTGAAATTGATATGGAAATATCAAAAATATTCCTAAATAAATTTGATGAGAATACAATCTATATTCCACATTCACCTACTGAGTTCAATCGTAGCGAAATTCCATAACATAAATCAACTAGCTGTTGACATTAACTACAATACATAAAATTGTAGCTCTAAAGACTAACTTGACTCTAATTTAAAAACACATTTATAAAGATGAACCCTGGAAAAAAAACCAATCTCGGAAAACGATTTACAGCTGAATTAATTGACTACTCGATAATTTGGATCTTTTGTTACGTATTTATCTATTCTTTTGGTTCGCCAAATGAGGAAGGAGGATATTCTGTAACTGGATTTTTAGCTATAATACCAACACTTTTTTGGTTCTGCTTTACCGTTTTACTTGAACAGTTCTTCGGCGCAACGCTAGGTAATGCTATTGTAGGGCTAAAACCGCAATCGTTGACGCGAAACAATGGTGAATTAACATTTGGTCAATCCCTAAAAAGACATTTAGTGGATCCTCTTGATATGTTTCCGTTTGGATTAATAGGAATAATAACGATCAAAAACACCGACAAAAATCAGCGTTTAGGCGATCTCTGGGCGCAAACTATTGTTGTAGACTGTAAAAATGAAAATAATAAAAATGATCTTATATAGTCAACAGTATTGAAAGACTAATACCGTAAATGCTCCCTAATTTTTTACTACATTGCAGTAACTAATTATTTTTCACATGAAAACCGACACTAAAGACCAAGAAAAATACCAGAAAGATTTAGAAAAAACATCGAAACAAATTGATGGCGTAAGCGAATACCGTGACATTTTAAGTCGTGTAATCCATGAGGGTGAAGCCATTTTTAAAATAAAAAATAGAGCATTAGGTCTTAGTGCCATTATTGCTGGACTTGAGATAGGTTTTAGTTATTTCCTGCTCTGTTCGCTACATTATTTACTCACAGGAAAAGTAAGTGAAAACACTATTTTCAAACTATTTAGTTTGGTGTATCCTGTTGGTTTTATCCTTGTCGTTGTTGGGAAATCGGCACTTTTTACAGAACAAACATCGGTACTGACGCTACCCGTATTAAACGGACAACGAAAATTCATGGAGCTAGTCCGCATATGGGGAGTAGTCATTCTAGGCAATGTAGTTGGAGGAATATTATTTACTTTATTTATAGCGTATCTCGGACCTAAATTAAAGTTGTTTACACACGAAACCATGGTCACGATTGGTGAACATGTAGTGCATTACGACGCTTGGGTATTGTTTTTAAGTGCCATAGTTGCGGGTTGGTTAATGGGTTTATTAAACTGGTTACTCAATAGCACTATTAATTCGCTCACTCGAATTTTACTTATATTTTTAATAACAGGTGTAATTGGCTTCGGAGGATTTCATCATAGTATTGTGGGGAATATCGAAGTATTTGGTGCTTTATTATATTCTGATACCGTTCATATACTAGATTACTTTAGCTTTCTAGCATTAGCATTGGTTGGAAATAGTATTGGTGGTGCTATTGTGGTAGGTTTATTCAAGTACCGAATATTTGAATCGAATTATAAAATGTAAATCCAAATCTAATCATCCATAAAATGACACTAAAAAGAGAACAAATCAGCACTGGATTTATTCTGGCAGGAATGACGAATATCACAGGCGTATTACTTTTTTCCAGAGTATTTACCAATGCTGTTATCCCGCAATATGACGCTCAAGCGATGTCCAATTTTGGTTTACTTATGATTGTTGTTTGGGGTTTTGCCTATATCGCTGTGGCTAAACAATTTCACCAATTAAAATGGTTGATTGCCGTATTTACTATTGAAAAAATAATTTATGCCACCCACTGGACCAATTGGATCCTGAACAATAAGATCTCCGAAGTATTTGAAAAAGATAGTATGGCGGGTATGTTTTATGCCATTTATGGTATCAATGACTGGATTAGCTTTTTGTTTTTCCTGTTTGTTTTTATACAACTGAGTCGAAATCGAATCTGATAGTAGACACAACTAATGATTGCTTTGATTAGTCAACATCGAAAAGCTGCAGAATCTTTTCCCTAATTTAATTAGCATTATCTGAAACTAGCTGCAGCAAAATACAGTATAAATTAACTACCATTGCTTCGTGCCTCGCAATGACTTTGCTCAAAGTCTTGGGTGTGTATGGAAATACAGAAAACTAGAATCTTACCTCTTATTAATGTACTTTGGTCGTGATGAAAATGAAACGCGATGAATAGCCCTGATGGGAGCGGCATCCTCGTAGCGTAGCGAAGAGATACAGCAGACAGCAGGACTAAACGTTCTTTAGAAAATAAGTGCTGTGCTCCTAAAAAGGATACAAAAACTTCGCGTTGATAACTCCCAAAGATTTCACTTCCTTACTAATTTCTAAAACCTTAATTTGCGCACTTAAACAAAAAGTATAAAATGAAGGTTTGCATTGCCGAAAAACCCAGTGTCGCGCGAGAAATTGCAGCTGTATTAGGAGCTAACACCAAGCGTGACGGCTACTATGAGGGGAACGGCTATGCGGTAACGTACACTTTTGGTCATTTATGTACCTTGAAGGAGCCCAACGATTATAAACCGCATTGGAAAAGTTGGGACTTGAATAATTTACCCATGTTACCCGATAAATTTGAAACCAAAGTAGTAGCGAATACGGGTATCCAAAAGCAATTTAAAATTGTAAAAAGTCTGTTTGATAAAGCTACCTTAGTGATAAATTGTGGGGATGCGGGACAAGAGGGTGAACTGATTCAGCGTTGGGTTATGAACGAGGCCCAATACAAAGGCGAGGTGCAGCGATTATGGATTTCGTCACTAACCACCGAGGCCATAAAAGAAGGATTTAACAATTTAAAACCTTCGGCTAACTATGACAATTTATACTATGCCGGCTTTTCACGCGCCATAGGCGATTGGTTGCTAGGCATGAATGCTACCCGTTTATACACGGTCAAATACGGTGGTTTCAAGCAGGTCTTATCCATTGGGCGCGTCCAAACTCCTACCCTAGCCATGGTTGTCGACCGATTTAAAGAAATTGACAACTTTAAACCACAACCTTATTGGGAACTGCAAACTTTATACAGGGAAACGCTTTTTAATTATGAAGAGGGTCGGTTTTTAAATAAAGAAGATGGTGCAGTTTTAGCCAACAAAGTCAAAGAAAGCGAGTTCGAAATTATATCCGTAGAGAAAAAGAATGGCAACGAATTCGCTCCCAAACTTTTTGACCTTACGGGCTTACAAGTGTATTGTAATACAAAGTTTGGGTTTTCGGCTGATGAAACGCTCAAAATTGTCCAAACCTTATACGAACAAAAAGTAGTCACCTACCCAAGGGTTGATACCACTTTTTTACCGAATGATATCTATCCTAAAGTAGCGGGGATTTTACAAAATCTCACCAATTACGCTACTTTAACAGAGCCTTTATTGGGTAAAAAGATAAAAAAATCGCCCAAGGTGTTCAACGACAAAAAAGTTACCGATCACCACGCCATAATCCCTACTGGGATTCAAAATAACCTACAATACAACCAGCAGCAAGTTTATGATATCATCACGAGACGATTTATTGCTGTATTTTATGATGACTGCTTAGTTGCCAATACCACAGTAATGGGTAAGGCAGCTGACGTTGTTTTTAAAACTACCGGAAAGGAAATTCTAAAAAAAGGGTTTCGTATTGTCTTCGAAGACCCTAACACTAAAGAGAAAGAAGCCGACCTTTTACCTAGTTTCGTCGTAGGCGAAAAAGGCCCACACTTACCTTCATTTTTAGAGAAAGAAACCAAACCGCCCAATCAATTTACGGAGGCGACTTTATTGCGTGCCATGGAAACTGCGGGAAAACAAGTCGACGACGAAGATTTAAGGGAATTAATGAAGGAAAACGGTATCGGTCGTCCTTCTACACGAGCCAACATTATTGAGACGCTTTTTAGACGTCAGTATATCGTTCGAAATAAAAAGCAAGTTTTACCTACCACCACTGGTATTCAGCTAATTGATACGATTCAGAATGAATTAGTCAAATCAGCCGAATTGACTGGATCGTGGGAAAAACAGTTGAAAGATATCGAAAAAGGGGATTTTACTGCCGCATCTTTCATTAATAATATGAAAAAAATGATTGCTGTTTTAGTAGATGAAGTAAGGTTAGAAACCAGACGCACAACAATTTCGCATGCGACAACGGTACAAAGTGAAGCTGCGAAAGTGGTTAAAATAAAAGCAGCCGGAATTACAGCGGAGACTTGCCCAAAATGTAAAAAGGGAACCTTACTCAAAGGTAAATCAGCCTATGGATGCTCCAATTATAAAGCAGGTTGCACATTTGTATTACCGTTTACTTTTGCAGAGAAAAAAATATCTGAGAATCAATACTTGCGCTTACTGCAAAAAGGATCAACCGTGAATTTAAAAGATTTCAAAACAGAAGCCGGTACTGTGGAAGGATTGTTGCGTTTTGACGATCACTTTCAATTAAAATTAGAACCCAAAAAAGTCATTGAAAAAAGTGTGCAAAATGATTTAAACTGCCCTAAATGCCTTGAAGGAACAATTTTAAAAGGTAACAATGCCTACGGTTGCAGTCAGTATAAGTCAGGATGTGATTTTAAAGTTGGATTTGACGTAGTTCGTTTAAAACTAAAAGATCAAAAACCATCTAAAGAACTCGTTCATCAAATACTAAAGGAGAATCACTAAAAAAGAAGTTGCCTTATTTTTAAACTGTACTTTTAAAACAAGCTACTGTTTAGTTCACAACTCCACGGCAAGAGATTGCTTGCAAGTATATTCTGCTATTCATTTTTTTACTAATATTGCAGACTGAATTTCATCAACCTTTCAAAATAGAAAACATGTATAAAAAAATGCCTTTACTGTTGTTAGCCTTGGCTTTTATTAGCTGTAAAAATGGTGATTCAGATACAAACGAAAAAGAAAAAATAAAATCAGCTCATTGGCTTTTAGGAAGTTGGGAAAGCAAATCGGCAGAAGGTGTTTTATCAGAGACCTGGACCAAAACTAATGACAGTACTTTTCAAGGACAGTCCTATTTCATCAAAGAAAAGGACACTATTCATTTTGAAACAATTGTCTTGCAACAAAAAGGCGAAGCTTTAACCTATAAAGCAACGGTAAAAGGTCAAAACGAAGACAAACCCGTTTCTTTTTTGTTCACGGAAACTGTGGCTAACCAACTTGCTTTTGAAAACCCAAAACACGACTATCCTCAAAAAATCACCTATCAAAAAGATGCTAAAAATAATTTAGTAGCTACCATTTCAGGTTTGATTGATGGTAAACAAAGTACCGAAAAATACACAATGGCAAAAAGCAAATAGGCTGAGATGCTGAAAATAAATTACAACCTCACTCCTAACAGTGAGGTTTTTTATTTACAAAATAATTATCACCAAAGTACTTCCTAACTAAAATACTTATATTTACTTTCTTTTAAAAAAGACCTGATAAATCAATTTAAATCAAAATCATACTATGTCAAATAGCAGTATCACTAAACCCTTTCTAATCGCTTTCGCTTTAGTCGCTTCACTTACCTCATGGTCACAAAGCATCCTTCCTCCTAGTATAGAATGGCATGGAAAAAGTGAAAAGTTAATTGCTAAGCCAAATAATGCGTGGATTACACCTACTGAAAAATCGGGTTTTAAAACAACTCCTACTTACGATGAAACCATCAATTGGTTTAAAAAACTTACTGATGCTTCTCCCTTACTATCGATGGTCCCGATTGGTACAAGTATCGAAGGAAGAACAATCTACATGATTGTGGGAACAACCGATACTAATTTTGATCCCGAAGCATTGAAAAACTCTAGAAAACCAACACTGTTTGTACAAGCAGGAATCCATTCGGGTGAAATTGATGGTAAAGATGCCGGAATGATGCTATTGAGAGATATTGCCTTTGGAGGAAAAAGCAACTTGTTAGATAAGGTAAACTTTTTATTCATCCCCATTTTGAGTGTTGATGCACATGAAAATGCCTCTCCTTACAACCGACCGAATCAAAGAGGACCTGAAAATATGGGATGGCGTACCAATGCGCAGAATTTAAATTTAAACAGAGATTACGCAAAACTAGATACTAAAGAGATCAAAGCAGTTGTGAACGTAATGAATCTTTACAATCCCGACTTGTATATGGACATTCACGTAACTGATGGAGCGGATTATCAGTATGATATAACCTTTGGAGGTGTTGGCTTACAAGGTAATTCTCCTGGAATCGCAAAATGGCTTGATTCAACGTATAAGACCAAAACTGACCAGTATTTGACAGCTAATGGTCATATTCCGGGTCAATTGTTATTCGCCGTAAACGACCGTGATTTTACCGAAGGAAATATTTTAACCTCTGGCGGACCTCGATTTTCAGACAGCTACGGTAATCTGCGACACATGGCTTCTATTTTAGTAGAAAATCATTCTTTAAAACCTTTTAAACAAAGGGTATTAGGAACTTATATTTTGCTAGAAAGCACCTTATCGCTTTTGGCAACCGAAGGAAAAACATTGCAAGCAATTAGCGCCAAGGATAAAACCTTGAGAGATTCTAAAGTTCCTATGGCATGGAAAGTCCCACAAATGGAAACTGCCGTACGATTTGATAATTTAAGTGATTTACAAAATAGCACCAAACCAGTGCAAGCAGCTGATAGCTTGGTATTCTCTGGAATAGCTTCTCGAATTTTAAAATCACCCGTAACCAATGGAGACTATATTGAATGGTTAGGAAAACCAATCAAACAAAAAATAGTCAATTATAAAGCGACTGAACCAATTGATTTTATAAGTCGTCCAAAAGGATATTGGATTCCGACATCCTGCGATGTGGTTATTGAGCGCTTGAAACTGCATGGTATTCAGATGGAAACACTGGAGAAGCCACGAGAATTAACATTAGAAATGTATCGCATTGAAGATGCCAAAGTCGAAGATGAAAACCAACAAATAAAACCATTTGAGGGGCGAATGCAAGTAAGCGGTACCACAAAATCGATAATGAACACGATGGTGTATCCTAAAGGTTCGGTTTATGTTTCAACAGATCAACCTTTGGGTGATTTAGCAATGGTTTTATTGGAACCGCTATCTAAAGATTCTTTTTTTAGATGGGGATTTTTCCTTTCTATTTTTCAACGAACGGAATATATCGAGCCTTATGTTATGGAACCGATGGCAATTAAAATGCTACAAGAATCTCCTGCACTTAAGACGGAATTTGAACAAAAGCTCGCGACTGACCCTACGTTTGCTAAAAACCCCAATGCGATATTAGGTTGGTTTTATAGTAAAACTAACTATTACGACAAACGTTACCTTCTTTATCCTGTCGGCAGAGAATTGTAATGTTACAATCTAATAAAAAGACCATCATTCGGTTCAACAGATACTACTTTATTTGGGCAATAACGATCTTCGTAACGGAGATTGGTATTGCCCTTTATCTTTATGATAACTTTATACGGCCTTATTTTGGGGATTTCCTTGTCATTATTCTCATCTATTGTGCAATCCAATCGGTAATTGCGTTTTCTAAAGTAAAGGCGGCCACGATTGCATTGCTTTTTTGCTATGTTGTCGAACTAGCGCAATATCTACATCTTTTGGATATTCTTGGCTTACAACAATCGAAACCATTAAAGATTGTATTGGGTAGTTCCTTTTCATGGTCAGATATATTTGCCTATTCCGTTGGTTTTGTATTCGTTATTGTCGTTGAAAAATTCCTAAAAGACAAGACTTGTCATTAGCTAATGCAACTCACTTAAACTGCTTAATGAACCACAATTGGAGTATTCAGATTTGACCTCACTGCTGCTCATTTCAATTTTCCCAAAAATTAAAATCAAGTATAAATCATTGAAAAACATTTGATTAAAAATTTTATTTATATTAAGTCTAAATAAGTTTTGCGGATTCAAAATCCCATTATATATTTGCACCATTATTTTTACTTATTCTAAATAAACGACATGAAATATATAATTTTATCAGGGTTAGCCTTATTATTTACGTTACCATCTACTGCACAAAATTTTCAAAGCGGAGATCAAGGAACTTCAGATGTGGCATACATTGCAGCAGTACATGATACCATAAAAAAGAACCGAGGAGAAATTCTTCAGGAAGTAATGATCAACGGTGTCAAACCACACAAACCAGTTTCAGCAATTCGATCAGGTTTAAAAGTTATCGATATTCCTCAAAGCGTACAAATTATCGGAAATGAGATTATCTCTCAACAACAAGCAATTCGTTTGAGCGATGTTATAAAGAATGTAAATGGTGTTTATGTAGGATCGGCTCGTGGAGGTGCTCAAGAATCATTTTGGTCGAGAGGATACGATATGTCGGCAAACAATATGTTCAAAAATGGTTTCCGATTCAGTAGCGGTTCAATTCCGGAAGTCTCTTCTCTTGAAAAAGTAGAAATACTGAAAGGTAGTGCAGCTCTTTTATACGGAAATGTTGCGCCAGGAGGTATTTTAAACATGGTAACTAAAACACCCTCATTTTCTAAAGGTGGAGAAATAAGCATGCAAATGGGAAGTTATTCTTTTTATAAGCCTTCAATAGATATTTATGGTCCTTTGAATGATTATATAGCCTATCGTTTTACAGGATCCTATGAGAATTCTAAAAGTTTTAGAGATGTTGTGTCTAAAGAACGTTTTTATGTGAATCCATCGTTCTTGTTTAAAGTAAGCCCAAAAACAGAAATTACCTTGCAAGGAGATTATTTGAACGATGATTGGACACCTGATTTTGGTACTGCGATTATAGGAAAAGAAATTGTAGATATACCACGTAGCACTTACCTTGGAGCTACATGGTCCAATGGTAAAACAATTCAATCTTCTGTATCAGCATTAGTAAACCATAATTTTAATAACAATTGGTCTTTAAATTTCAATTCCTCTTTTCAAAACTACGAAAGAGAATCAAAAGGAACTGAACGTATTCAACCGGATGCAGCCGGAAACTGGAGCCGTCCTTTAGGTCAAACTAAAAATTTAGAGCAAATAATAGGAGAACAAATAAGTTTACAAGGAACTTTTGCCACTGGTAAAATCAAACATCAAGTCTTTACAGGAGTAGATTTAGAAAATTCCTTTTTACAATCATATAGTTTTTCCTTTTCACCAACAACCTACGGAAGTGGAAATATTTATGATTTCGCAAACTTTAATCAAGGAACAGGAATTCCTGACTCGAACACTACACGTATTGTAAAAACAGAAACTAATCGCTTTGGAGTCTACGCACAAGATTTAATATCTCTTACTGATAAATTTAAAGTTTTAGCTGGTTTACGCTGGTCATGGCAAGAAGCTAAAGTGGATACCTACAATACGACAGTTACACCGGCAGTTTTAACGACTTCACCTAATCGTCCAGATCAAGCCTTTACTCCCAAAGTTGGTTTAGTTTATCAGCCTACTACCACTAGCTCTTTATTTGCAAGTTACAGCTCATCTTTTACTCCAAATTCTGGAAATACGGTAAACGGAGAAGCAATTGAAGCTTCGATTATTGATCAATATGAAGTTGGTGTTAAACAAGATTTCTTTAAAGGAAAGCTAACCACTAACGTGACGCTATACCAAATAAATAATAGCAATCTTGCACAAACTGCACAATTTAAAGCTGACGGTACATCAAATATAGACTCAAACGTTAAAGAACTTAGTGGCGCAACTAAAAGTGAAGGTATCGAGATTGATATTACAGCAAGACCATTTGAAGGATTTAATGTAATAGCTGGATATAGTTACAATGATATGCGCTATACAAAAACTAGTGGCTTGGTGGGTAGCTTTGTCGAAGGGGACCGTTTAGCAAGAACTCCGGCAAATACTGCTAATCTTAGTTTCTTCTACACTTTACCTTCAGGAAAATTAAAAGGTCTTTCTGTAGGCGCAATAGGAAACTACATAGGAGATCGAGTTGGTGGTTGGAACAATAGATATATTAGCGATGCCAATAACCCAGGTTCCTTATCAACAGAGGACAGAGAAGTGCCTCTTTCAGGATACACAACAATAGATGTTAGTGCGGGTTACAGCTGGAAAAAATTCTCAATTCTATGCAAACTATCTAACATCACTAATGAACTTAATTATACCGTTCACGAAAACTACAGTGTAAATCCTATTGCCCCAAGGCAAGTTATTACATCATTGCGTTATAAGTTCTAAAATTAAAATCTATAGTTAATTACAAAAAAAACTCGTTTAGTATTAAACGAGTTTTTTTGTAATTATTTTTATTTTAAATCGACAGTATATTTAAATACTAATGCAATATCTAGCTATTATCTAATTAGTTCTACTTCTAAATTTTCAAGCACCCCAAAGAGGGAATCAAATTGATTAGGCTCGTATTTTTCAACACCGCTTTGGTACCACAAAACTATTGTATTGATTTGATAAGGTGTGTAGCCAAGAGTATCAATTGACATTCCTAACATACCCGCAAGCAAGTAATCTTCTAAAATCTTATCGGTTAAAATACGATTTGGGATCCCACCACTTAAAAAACCATTCATTCGCTCATACTCTGAACGACCTGATTGAAATCCAGCGAAGATGGCTTCACTATTTTGTACCATATTTGATGAAGAAAATGGATTTACACCAATTGAATATCCTTCATAATATTCTTTTACATATATAGAATCATAAGTCTGTTTCATGCGCATAAGTGATTTAATGTGGTATTATACACCAAAAGTAATAAGGATTAGCGAGTTAGAATAGTTAAATCGATGAAAGGACCAAAAACTCTTTAAAACACAAGCGGCATGTAGTTTACCGATAAAAACGAATCAAATTCAACACGTTACTAAAAAAAACATCTTAGTACGTTTCATATTCAAAATTAAAAGTCATAAAAAAACCCGTTTCATAAAATGAAACGGGTTAGATATAAAGTAAATTGATTATTTCAATCCAGCTAAACTACTTTCAATAGTTTCGATTTTAGCTAAAGCATCAGCTTCTTTTTGTCTTTCGTTTGCCAAAACTTTCTCTGGCGCACCGTTTACAAATTTCTCATTTGCCAACTTATTCTGAACGGATTTCAAGAAACCTTTCGTGTACTCTAATTCAGCTGTTAGTTTGGCAATTTCTTCTTCAACATTAATATTTCCAGTAATTGGAATAAAATATTCATTCGAATTCACACGGTAGGATAACGCGCCATCTACTTTTTCAGTAACATATTCTAAGGTTGTGATGTTTCCTAATTTGGTTACAACCGAATCAAAATAAGTTGATACCTTATCATTATTAATTGCTTTTAACTCGATTGCATCCTTAAACGGAATATTCTTGTCTTTACGAATCGTTCTCAGTCCGGAGATTACTTCCATTGTGTTTTCGAAATCAGCGATTAATGCGGCGTTAAAAGGCTTCATTTCTGGCCAAGTGGATACAATTAATGCTTCCTCTTTTGTTCTTGGAGCTAGTATTTGCCAAATCTCTTCTGTTAAAAATGGCATAAAAGGATGTAGTAATTTCAAGTTGCTTTCAAGCATTTCTATCGCTTTCGCAAAAGTTACGCTATCAATCGGCTGCTGATATGCGGGCTTAATCATCTCTAGGAACCACGAACAGAAATCATCCCACACTAATTTATAAATGCCCATTAGAGCATCAGAGATTCTGTATTTTTCGAAATTGTCTTCGATATCAACTAATGTTTGTTGTAACTTCGCTTCATACCATTCGATTGCTACCTTAGAAGATTCCGGTTGCGGTATAGCATCTGAAACTTCCCAACCTTTGATTAATTTGAAAGCATTCCATATTTTATTGGTAAACCCTTTACCTTGGTTACACAATTCTTCGTCGAACATAATATCATTTCCTGCAGAAGCGCTTAAAAGCAATCCTACACGAACACCATCAGCACCAAATTTCTCAATTAAATCTAATGGATCTGGTGAATTTCCTAACGACTTAGACATTTTACGTCTTTGCTTATCACGAACCAGTCCAGTCAAATACACATTGGTAAATGGCTTTTTATCCGTATACTCATATCCTGCAATAATCATTCTCGCAACCCAGAAAAATAAAATATCCGGACCCGTAACTAAATCATTCGTAGGATAATAGTATTTAAAATCTTCGCTTTCTGGATCCATGATTCCACCAAAAACCGACATTGGCCAGAGCCAAGACGAAAACCAAGTATCTAAGGCATCCACATCTTGTTTTAAATCAGCTATTTCTAATTTAGGATTAGCAGTTCTTTCTTTGGCGAGAGCCAAAGCATCCTCAATATTCTCAGCAACTACAAAATCTTCTTTCCCATCTCCGTAGAAATAAGCCGGAATTTGTTGTCCCCACCATAACTGACGTGAAATATTCCAGTCACGAATGTTGTTTAACCAGTGTGCATATGTATTATTAAAACGAGCAGGATGCAATTTAATATCTCCATCAACCAATACAGATTGAATTGCTGGTTTAACCAAGTCTTCCATTTTCAAGAACCATTGATCTGATAATCTAGGTTCGATCACCGCTTTAGTTCTTTCTGAAGTTCCTACTTTATTTAAATGTGTTTCAGTTTTTGCTAGAGCACCAATAGTTTCTAACTCCGCTGCCACTTCTTCACGAACTACAAAACGATCTTTTCCTTGATAATGCATACCGAAGCTATTCATTGTAGCATCTTCATTAAAGATATCTATAATTTCAAGGTTGTGCTTCTCTCCTAGCGTTTTGTCATTCATATCGTGAGCAGGAGTCACTTTTAGGCATCCTGTTCCAAATTCGATATCAACATATTCGTCTTCGATAATTGGAATTACTCTACCACAAATAGGCACGATCGCTTTTTTCCCTTTTAAATGTGCAAAACGTTCGTCATTTGGGTTAATACAAATAGCACTATCTCCAAAGATGGTTTCGGGACGCGTTGTTGCAATGGTTAAAAAGTCTTCGCTTCCTTCAATTTTATATTGAATGAAATATAATTTACCTTGTCTTTCTTCAAAAATTACTTCTTCGTCAGATAAGGTTGTCTTCGCTTCAGGATCCCAGTTTACCATGCGGTAACCGCGATAAATCATTCCTTTATTGTATAAATCAACAAAAGATTTTATTACAGATGCAGACATATCTGGATCCATTGTAAACTTAGTACGCTCCCAGTCACAAGATGCTCCAAGTTTTTTTAACTGCTCTAAGATGACACCATCATATTTGTCAGTCCAGTCATAAGCATGCTTTAAAAACTCTTCACGAGTTAAGTCAGCTTTGTTGATGCCTTCTGATTTTAATTTGGCAACCACCTTTGCTTCTGTTGCAATGGATGCGTGATCAGTACCTGGTACCCAACATGCATTGAACCCTTTTAAACGAGCACGACGAATTAAAACATCTTGGATAGTGTTGTTTAACATGTGCCCCATGTGCAAGACTCCTGTCACGTTAGGTGGCGGAATTACAATGGTATAAGGAGTTCTATGGTCAGGCTCAGAATGAAAATAATTATTTTCCATCCAGTACGCGTACCATTTATCTTCAATAGTTTTAGCGTCAAATTGTGCAGGGATTGTCATTTTTTATCTTGATTTATTTCATCGCTAATTTGTTGCTGCTGTCAAAAAGTCAAGCGGATTATTGCATCCGGATTTAACGTATAAACAAATCAACAAATAAACTTTTTATAATTGGTCTAATTATTGCATTTCATATTGGGAACAAAAGTAAATAATAAAGTAGACTATAAAAAGAGAATTAAAAATTTGTCCTCTAATAAAAAGATTCTATATTTACTTTGATTAAATTCAATAAAAATGAAAAAAATAATACCATTAATAGCTGGTCTTCTAATAAGTAGTATTGGGTTCGCGCAAAATGGAGCTAAAATTGATTTCAAAGATCAAAACAATACTATAGACTATGGGACAATAAGCAAGGAAAATGACAACGGAATTAGAGCATTTGTGTTCACAAACACTGGAAATGCACCTTTAATCATTAGTTCCGTCCAAACGACATCCAATTGCACGATTTTATCTAAACAAAACGACACTATTTTACCAGGGAAATCCTCAAAAATTGAAGTAAAATACAACATGACAGAAGGACCTATTCGTAAGACGATTACAGTGGAATCTAATGCTATTAATTACGATGAAGGAAGAATTCCTTTAAAAATAAGAGGCGAGGTAGTGGTTAAATAAAAAATAGTTTTATAAAAAGCTCCTTGATTAAATTCAAGAAGCTTTTTTTATAAAATATTGATCAGTTGTACTCTAAATTTTAATGGCTTACCATTTCGCATGATATCTATTGTTATCCATTTTTCTTTTTCGGCTTTGAGAAAAGAATTAACTTCAATCAATGAATATTTTTGCAACTCTTTTCCATCTATTGCGTTTACAATATCACCAGCTAACAATCCGGCCTTAGCAGCAGCAGAACCTTTACGAACATTATCAATCTCGTAAATAGGTTTCAACTTAAAATTATACTTAAAGTTATTTATTAAATTCTCATTGTAAGTTGTTGCATAACTACTTGCTTTAGTTTCTACTTTTAAAGCAATAGTTTCTTGAACCCATTGCATACCTCCCGTTCTAATTTCGATTCCACTTTTATTGTAGTTGAAATAGCTTTTAAAATCTGAATTTTTTCTCAAAAAAAGTTGTCCGTTGCCATAATCGAAAACCATAGAAAATCGTTTGAATATTTCACCTCCTACAGATCCAAGTCTATTCGAAACCATCTTTACATGACGTAAGGAAATTGAGTCTGGAAATGCTGCAATTGGACTCTTGAATACAAAATCGTTGATTTTAAATTCAGAAATAATCGCTCGCCGACCAAAAATATCGCCACTGAATCCTTTACCTAAATAATCTTCGAAGTTCTTACTAGGAACCTTGATTGCATCAATTTTATTCTCAAATAACCACAAAGCGTCACTGTGGCCCGTATCTATTAAAAGCTTCACTGGGATTGAATTAGCACCTATAGTAACACTTCCTGTTAAATAGGGTTTACTACCCTCAACTGTAATTGTCGATTGTTTAAATTTTCTAGCTAATTTTCTCCGAATTTGAGGACTTTCTTGATGAAAAACGAGCACCTTCTTCGCATAATTTATTTCTAATAAATTATTTTTAAAAAAAGGATAACCAATGATACCGTTAACCGGAATTCCTATATGAGAAGAAAGATTAAAAGCTTGATCTAGAATCACATACAAGGCATGATTACTAGAAACCATTCCTTTCACTTCCAGTTGATTGCCTGTAGATTTTAAACCAGCAACAGCGTCACTACTACCCAAACCTCTTAAACTAATGGTTTGTGGATTGAACAAGCTAACACTGTCTTTTTCTTCTAAACTAAAAAGTATCGTTTCCTCAACACCTGAATCCAGCATAAAAGTTAATTGAGTTCCATTTACTTTTAAAGGAAAAAAAATAAGATTATTAATAAGCTTAAATGGGATTTTTATTTTACTTTTTTGCTGCTTAAAGATAAAACCATCTTGCGCTAAAACTGGACTACAGCATACCAATAAAAACACAATAACTATAATTTTTTTCATGTAAATCTCTTTCCATAAAAATACTGAAAAATTCCTGTTTTATTGCTATTTTAACAATTTTTAAAGGCTTGTACAACCGATAATTCGAGAAAAAAATCGCAAATTTGCAATTCAATAATATAAAGCTATGCCAAAAATATCAATTAAAGGTGCTCAAATGCCGGAGTCACCGATCCGTAAATTAGTACCTTTTTCAGAAATTGCTAAGAAAAAAGGTAACAAAGTATATCATCTAAACATAGGTCAACCGGATATTAAAACACCCGAAGTTGCTATGGAAGCAGTCAAAAATATTGACATCACTATATTAGAATACAGCCACTCTGCTGGTTTTGAAAGCTACAGAAACAAACTTTCTCAGTTTTACAAATCAACTGGATTACCAATAAACCCCGAAGATATTATCATTTCAACTGGTGGTTCAGAAGCATTGCTTTTTGCCATGGGAAGTACCATGGATCAAGGAGATGAAATCATTATTCCAGAGCCATTTTATGCAAATTACAATGGTTTTTCGACTGCATCCGGCGTTACTGTAGTACCGGTTATTTCATCGATAGATACTGGTTTTGCGTTACCCCCTATTGCTGACTTCGAAAAATTAATTACTGCAAAAACAAAGGCAATCTTAATATGTAATCCAGGTAACCCAACCGGTTATTTGTATTCGAAAGAAGAAATGATGCAATTAGCTGATCTTGTTAAAAAACACGATTTATTCCTAATTGCTGATGAGGTTTATAGAGAGTTTACTTATGATGGCGACGTGCATTACTCGGTAATGAACATACCTGGATTAGAAGAAAACGCAATCATGATTGATTCGGTTTCTAAAAGATACAGCATGTGTGGCGCACGAATTGGTTGCATTGTTTCTAAAAACAAAGAATTGATGGCAACTGCAATGAAATTTGCTCAAGCTCGTTTGAGTCCACCAACTTTTGCTCAAGTAGCCGCTGAAGCTGCACTTGATACACCACAAAGTTATTTTGACGAAGTAATTTCTGAATATAGGGAACGTAGAGACACATTGGTTACGGAGTTAAACAAAATCGAAGGTGTAAAAGTAGCCAATCCAAAAGGGGCTTTTTACTGTATCGCCGAACTACCTATTGACAATGCAGATACTTTTGCACAATGGTTACTAGAAAGTTTCGATTTTAACGGAGAAACTGTAATGGTAGCTCCTGCAGCAGGATTTTACTCAACACCAGGTGTAGGACTTAATCAAGTACGTATTGCTTATGTTTTGAAAAAAGAAGACTTAATAAAAGCGGTTCAAATTTTAAAAGAAGCAATCAAAGTCTACAACGCTAAATAATTTTTTATAGACAAGAGGTGCTTTAAAAGCGTAGTAACCATAGGTAATAGACACAACTCAAGGCAGTAACAAATAGAAGTTACTGCCTTGAGTTTTTTGGACAGATACACACAGAAAAAAAGAATTATACCACACCTTAAATCGAGTTGATTAATTAGTAAAACCTTTAGAAAATGTTTGGTTTTTATTAATTATCTTTACGCTCGAAAATTATACACACAATAATAGCTTTTTTTAATGATAAATAAGGAAGAATTACAAGATGAAATGGGTGACAACCACATCGCATCTAGTGCAAATAACCCAGTAAGAGAAGATGCATTTGACATTACTGATGATGAAAAAATTGAAAAAATAAAAAAAGACGTTGAAAACATTCTTTTAACTTTAGGAATGGATTTAACGGATGATAGCATGAAGGGCACACCTAACCGTGTAGCTAAAATGTTCGTAAAGGAGATCTTTGGGGGACTAAATCCTGAAAAAAAACCAAAGGCATCTACATTTGATAACAATTACAAATATGGAGAGATGTTAGTTGAAAAAAACATCACTTTGTATTCTACTTGTGAACACCACCTTTTACCAATTATAGGAAGAGCACATGTTGCTTACATCTCAAACGGAAGAGTTATTGGACTTTCTAAAATGAATCGTATCGTAGAATATTATTCAAAAAGACCACAAGTACAGGAACGTTTAACAATGCAAATTGTTCAGGAACTACAAAGAGCGTTGGGAACAGAAGATGTTGCTTGTGTTATTGATGCTAAACATCTTTGTGTAAATTCAAGAGGAATTAGTGATATTGAAAGTAGTACTGTAACCTCTGAATTTGGTGGAAAATTTAAAGAGCCACAAGCCCGAAGAGAATTTTTAGACTACATTAAGTTAGATACAAAATTCTAAAGAAATGTTTAATTGTCAATTTGTTTAACTGTTTAACCTACTCTCATGTATATTTTTTCCTTTGAAAAACTTGATGTTTGGCAAAATTCAAGAGAGTTTATTATAGAAATATACAAATTGACGAGTAACTTTCCAGCAAGCGAAACCTATGGTATCAGTTCACAAATTAAAAGGAGTTCGTCGTCTATTGCAACAAATATAGCAGAAGGCACTTCAAGAAACACTAACAAGGACAAAGCTCATTTTCTAACTATTTCATATTCTTCAGCTACAGAAACGTTAAATCACCTAATAATTTCTAAAGATCTGAAGTATATTACTGAAGATGACTATTTACTCTGCAGAGATAAACTTGAAAAAATTTGCAATCAAATTAATAGCCTGAAAAAATACTATCTTGCTCAATAACAATTGATTAAATCGTTTATTTGACTACCTAACAATTAAACGATTTAAACAGTTAAACAATTAAACTAAAAAATACATGCCTTTATACTCAAGTCAAAAACTGAAAATATACAATTCGCTTTCGGGAGAGAAAGAAACATTTGTACCTATTAACGAAGGAAACATTGGTATGTATGTTTGCGGACCTACTGTTTACAGCAATGTCCATTTAGGAAATGTTAGAACTTTTATGTCATTTGATGTCATATTTAGGTACTTATTGCATTTAGAGTATAAAGTACGCTATGTGAGAAACATTACAGATGTTGGACATATTGTAGATGATGTAGATGAAGGCGAAGATAAAATTGCAAAAAAAGCCCGTTTAGAACAGCTAGAACCAATGGAAGTCGTACAACGCTACACTATTGATTTTCATGATATCCTTAAAGCATTTAATTTTTTACCACCAAGTATTGAGCCAACAGCGACAGGACATATCGTGGAGCAAATTGAAATCATCAAAAAAATAATCGATTCCGGAATTGGATACGAAGCGAATGGTTCTGTTTATTTTGACGTAGTAAAATTCAATAAAACTAATCATTACGGACGCTTAAGTGGTCGTAATATTGAAGACATGCTTGCCAATACTCGAGATCTTGATGGCCAATCCGACAAGAGAAATCCACAAGATTTTGCCTTATGGAAAAAAGCAGAGCCACAGCATATTATGCGATGGCCTTCGCCTTGGAGCGATGGTTTTCCTGGATGGCACTTGGAATGCACAGCGATGAGTACAAAATATTTAGGCAATCATTTTGATATTCACGGCGGTGGAATGGATTTAAAATTCCCCCATCATGAGTGTGAAATTGCTCAAAATGAAGCTTGCACGGGACAAACCCCAGTTAATTACTGGATGCACGCCAATATGCTGACCTTAAACGGAAAGAAAATGGCGAAATCTACGGGTAACAATATTCTACCAAGAGAAATCCTGACAGGCGAAAACAGCATTCTTAGTAAAGCATTTTCAGCATCAGTGGCTCGATTTTTTATGCTACAGGCACATTACCGCAGTATTTTAGATTTCTCTGATGATGCTATTGTCGCTGCTGAAAAAGGATACAAACGCTTAATGGAAGCAATAGATACGCTTAAAACTTTACAAAGTAACACTGTTAGTTCACTAGCAATCGAAGACTGGAAGCAAAGTTGTTATGATGCTATGAATGACGATTTCAACTCTCCTATTTTGATTGCGAACTTGTTTGAAGGTGTCCGATTCATCAACCTTATAAATGATAATAAAGAGACTGTTACAGCTGATGATCTTGACATACTGACCACAACAATGAACGCCTTTGTATTTGATGTGCTTGGACTTGAAGATGATAAAACTGTTGACGGGAATTCGAATAAGCTAGAAGGAACGATTAACATGCTAATTGGTATGCGCAATCAAGCACGTGCTGACAAGAATTTTGCTTTATCTGATCAAATTAGAGACCAATTGATAGCAATCGGAATTCAGTTAAAAGATGGAAAAGAAGGAACAACCTTCACGGTCTAGCTTTTAATGTAAAACGAAAACAAATGCTGAAAAAAGTACTTATTTTCCCATTTTTAGTGCTTGTTCGTTTTTACCAACTGGTGATATCACCATTGACTCCTGCTTCTTGTAGATTTGAGCCAACCTGTTCAGCCTATATGATTGAAGCATTAAAAGAGCATGGCTTATTGTATGGCTTGTTTTTAGGCATAAAAAGGATAATAAGTTGTAACCCATGGGGCGGCAATGGATATGATCCCGTTCCTAAGAAAAATTGCAACCACAAATAAGTCGATAAGCATTCCGATCTTGAGTCCAGTTTTAATTTTCAAAAAATTTTAGAGCGAACCTCTCTACAAAAAATGTATTTTTACTTAAAATAAATAATAATGACGCACGCTTTAAATATTGTCTGGAACCCATCAGAAGGAATTGATCTTGGTTTTTTTATGATTCGTTTCTATAGTCTAATGTTCGTAATTGCATTTGGACTAGGATGGTACATTATGAAAAACATCTTTGAAAGAGAAGGTGAATCAATTGAAAAATTAGATTCACTATTCATATGGTCCGTATTGGCTACCTTAATTGGAGCGCGTTTAGGACATGTCCTTTTTTACGATTGGGGCTACTTTAAAAACAACTTATTAGAAATATTTTTACCGGTTCGTTTTAGTCCTACATTTGAATTCACAGGTTTTCAAGGACTAGCAAGCCATGGCGCTGCCATTTCGATAATTGTAGCTATGTATTACTTTAGTAAAAAAGTACTACAACGTCCGTTATTATGGATTTTGGATCGTATCGTAATAGCGGTAGCTAGTGGAGCTATTTTTGTACGACTAGGTAATTTTTTCAATTCTGAAATCATTGGGAAAGAAACGACATCACCTTTTGGAATCCGTTTTTTACGTGATCAATTCACTCCCAACGATGCAATAAATGCGACCCAAATTACCAATCCTAATGAGGCATATAAAGCGATAGCAACCGACCCTAAATTTGCTAATTTATTAGCACAAGTACCCGTAAAACATCCAACTCAGTTGTATGAGGCTGTTTGTTATATTTTTGTATTCGCTATTTTGTTTTTCTTATATTGGAAGACAGAAGCTAGAAAAAAATCAGGATACTTATTTGGTTTGTTCTTAGTCCTATTGTTTTCTGTACGAATGGTAGTCGAATCAGTTAAAGAAAGCCAAGGAGGTTTTGAAAGTGCCTTAGGACTACTTTCAACAGGACAATGGCTAAGTATTCCCTTCATCTTAATCGGTTTTTACTTTGTCTTTACTGCTGAAAAGCAACCTTAAATGGTAAATTAGTATAAAAAACGAAAAGCTTCTCAATGAGAAGCTTTTTTTTATCTTTTAAGCGAAAAATGTGATCTATATTTTTTCAAAACATCTTGCACTGTGTACTCAACTACAAACCAGTAGTCGTCGCTAGGCATTGGACGACCAATGTACAAACCATTCCAACCCGCACTATTTGGCGTTATTTCTTTGAGAAGTTTACCAAATCTATCAAAAATATGAATTTTAGCTGTTGGATCATCTCTTAGAGAAAAAATGTTCCAATTTTCATTGTAACCATCTCCATTTGGAGTAAAAAACCTTGGATAATCAATTACAAGTATATTAGATTTTGTTATCGGACTACTACATCCTTTATTCTCAATAACGGTAACAGTATGAAGGCCTGCACTCACAAATTCAAATACGGGACTAGCTTGAAACGGACCATCATCCAATCGATAAGAATAATCGCCATTTGCAATAGTTGGTAAAATGGTAATCATTTGATTATTAGAAAAAGCTTCAGTAACGGTCCAACTAAAATCCGTTAAAGTATTAGAAGGATTTACGACTACGTTGATTGTTTGAGCCGTAGCACACTCATTAGCATCAGGTGTAAATACATAAGAACCACTTGTCATGTTGTCCACAACAGCAGGATTCCACAAACCATTTACGCCCGATGGAGAGGTAGTATTTAAAGTTGGAGGTACAGCTCCTGAGCAAATACTAAAAGAGCTAAAACCAGGCGCTGTCCTTGCGTTTACAGTTGTAGTAAGTGATTGAGAGGCTGCACACTCGTTAGCATTAGGGGTAAACACATAGGTACCACTTACTAAATTATCAACCTGAGCAGGATTCCACGTACCCATTACACCATTAGGTGAGGTCGTGGCCAAGGTAGGTGCGGTTGTGCCTGCGCAAAATGCGGGAATTGCTACAAATCCAGGATTAACCCTAGCTGTAACCGTAACATTAAGCGTTTGATTCGTTGAACACTGATTTGGATTGGGTGTAAATACATACGAACCACTAGTAGTATTACTAATTTGTGCTGGTACCCAAGATCCCGTCACTCCCGATGGAGAAGTAGTCGCTAAAACGGGTGCTGTACTACCGGAGCAAAGCGGAGCAATAGCAGCGAAGTTCGGACTATTATTAGCAACAATAGTAATTGTAGTTGTCGTAGGATTCACCGAACTACACTGTCCTGGATTAGGTGTAAAAGTATAAGTAACGGGTCCTAATATAGCAGTATTAACTATAGAAGGTGACCAATTACCTGAGATTGCTGGCGTATTATTAGAATTCATGGGTAATACAGGTGCAGCTGCATTTTGACAGACAGTAGCTGGAATACCTGTAAAAGTTGGCGCTACTAATGGCAACACCGTTACATTTAATGTTTGGGTAGTTACGCACGGATGCAACATAGCGTTAGGAGTAAAAACATAACTTCCACTAGTGGTATTACTGACCACTGCTGGAGACCATGTACCCGAAATTCCATTAGGGGAAGTAGGTCCCAAAACTGGAGGCGGAGTACCTATACAGAAAGGAGGTATTGGACTGAAATTAGGCGTAGTAGTAGCAGTCCCACACGGAACACTACAGGTCAAAACAGAACGATCACATGGATACGTAGCGTGTTCTACAGTTAATGTAACTGATTGACCTGGTAACAACCCAAAAACTTGCAAATTAGTAGGACTCTTTGATCCCGTAACAGCAGGTCCACCATCAACGGTATAACTATAATTATACTGATTAGGCAAACCAGTTGTATTTGCCCAATCAAAAAAGACGGAACTATTTTTATCCGCAGCAGCAATTTGTGAGGGATCACATCTAAAAACTAAAATTTTACTTCCATTATCTGCCACTACATTAACAACAATTTGGACTCTTGAACTTTCAAGTACACCGTCAGTTTCGCTAACATAATAAGAAACAGATCCAACAGCTACAGTCGATGGTGTAGGCGCAGTGGTACTAAAAGTACCACCTGTAGCAACTGTATACCATCTTAGCGTGTTCCCTACTGAAGGTGTTGCTGTTAATGGCACAGCAGTAGTCCCTTGACAATAATAAACTGGAGAGCTAACAACTGGAGGTGCCACCGCTAAAGTACCAACTCGAGCAAAAGTACTTGGGCTTACAAAGGTCTTATTGAAAAACAACCTGGTATTTAGAGGCGCGCTATCCTTCGCTACTGCCGTCGCATTGAGCAAGAATACAGTTATAAAGATAAAAACAGATTGGATAATGTTTCTTTTCATTGTTACGATTTATAAATGATATGGAATCTCAAAAACTAGGAGAATCTTAAGGATAGTAAATATATTAAAAATGAAATTGTTAAAAAATAAAAACCGACTAACTACAGTATTAAATCCCGTATTCGATACTATTTAACTACAAAAATACCAAGCCTTAATACTAGGTCAAAAAAAAGACCTAACAGTTGTTAGGTCTTTTACTTTCTGAATTAGCAGCAATTATGCTTCAGCATGTTGCTTTTCAATTATTTTTTTATCAGCAGCAGATATTGTATCTACTAATACCGGCGTAGCGATAAATAGTGAAGAATACGTACCAACTACGATACCAACTAACATTGCGAAGATAAATCCTCTGATTGACTCACCTCCAAAGATGAACATGATCAATAATACACCAATCATTGTTAACGAAGTATTGATTGTTCTTGACATAGTTGAATTAATAGATTGATTCACGATCTCTCCAAAATTACCTTTTACTTTACCATCAAGGAATTCACGAACCCTATCAAATACAATTACAGTATCATTCATCGAGTATCCAATAACCGTTAGGATTGCTGCAATAAAGTGCTGGTCGATTTCCATTCCAAAAGGCATGAATTTATAACATAATGAGTAGATACCTAATACAAAGATAACATCATGCGCTACAGCTGCGATAGCTCCTAAACCATATTGCCATTTTCTAAAACTAATGATTAAGTATAAAAATACGATTAACATAGCTCCAAGTACTGCCCAGTATGCGTTAGTTTTAATATCCTCAGCAACAGTTGGTCCAACTTTAGATGCTTGGACAATACCAAACTTTTTACCATCATACGAGTTAACAAATTTATCATATGTTAAATCAGTGCTGTAATACGATTTTAAAGTTTCGAATAGAATTTTATTAACTTCCTCGTCAGCTTCTGTACCGTGTTCTTGTACTTTATATTTAGTAGTAATTTTTAATTGATTGTCGTTTCCAAAGATTTTCACCTCAGCACTTCCATCAAAAACTTTAGCTAACTGTTCTTTTACCACTTCAGTTTCAACTGGTTTTTCAAAACGAACTTGAAAAGTTCTACCTCCTACGAAATCTACACCTTGATCTAAACCATTTGTGAATAAAGAGAAAACACTTACAACTACAACAATCGCAGAAAACGCATAAGTACCTTTTTTAATTCTTAAGAAATCAAAATGGAAGTTAGTAAAGAAGTTTTTAGAAAAATTAGTTACAAAAGATAAATTAGCATTCTTAGCAATATCCTTATCGATGAAAATTCTAGCGATAAAAATAGAAGTAAATAATGAAGTTATAATACCTATTAATAAGGTAGTAGCAAATCCTTTAATTGGACCTGAACCAAAAATAAATAAAACTGCTCCAATTAAGATGTGCGTTACGTTTGCATCCACGATTGAACGCATTGCTCCCGTCCAACTGTACGAAATTTTAACTGCCTCATCTAAAGATTTACCAGCTCGTAGTTCTTCTTTCGCTCTTTCATAAATAATGATATTCGCATCTACCGCAGTACCCATTGTTAATACGATACCAGCAATACCAGGCAATGTAAGTACAGCACCTAAACTTGCTAAGATTCCGAATAAGAAAAGTAAGTTCACCGCTAATGCAATGTTAGCATACCATCCTGCTTTACCATAATATACAAGCATCCAAAGAGACACTAACAACAATCCTACGATTGCTGAAGTCGTTCCATTATCGATAGCCTCTTGACCAAGGGATGGACCTACCACTTCTGATTGAACAATATCTGCAGATGCAGGTAATTTACCCGCTCTTAAAACGTTAGCTAAATCTTTAGTTTCTGTAACATCAAAATTACCTGAAATTTCAGATCTTCCGCCTGATATAGGACCACTAGAAACTCCTGGAGCTGAGTAAACAACATCATCAAGAACAATAGCAATATTACTTTTTTGAGTATAGGCTCTTCCTGTTAACTCTTCCCAAGACTTAGCACCTTGACCGTTCATTTGCATAGAAACAGCAGGCTTACCTAACTGATCAAATGAATCACTAGCATCAGTTACAACACCACCACTCATCGCAGCAACATTATCTCTATTTCCCTTTAAAGCGTAAAGTTCAACAGCATCAACATCTTTATCTTTTGCATCTTTAATAGTTGTTGGTTTTCCCCAAACAAATTTAGCATAACGTTGATCAGCACCTAATAAAATTCTGATGTCAGCTCTCTTAAAGTAAGCATTAACAGTTGCAGTATCTTTTGGTGAAAACAGACCCAATACTGGACCACCACCTTGTGCAATAATTTTATCTAATAAAGGATTATTTCCTTTTTTAGCTACAGCTGTATCTTTTGCGTCAGTTAACAAAGCACTAAGAGAATCTTTTGCCACTGCTGGTTTAGTTTCTACTTTAGCAACTTCAGTTTTTTTCAATGACTCATTTGCAGCCATTAAAAAGTTACCTATTTCTTCAATTTTATAGGTTTCCCAAAATTCCAACTGAGCGGTACTTTGTAATAATTTCTTGATTCTATCAACATCCTTAGCTCCTGGAAGCTCAACAAGAATTTGACCAGACTCACCTAACTTTTGAATATTTGGTTGTGTTACCCCAAATTTATCAATACGTTTTCTTAGTACTCCAAAAGCACTCTCTACAGACTCATCAACTTTTCTTCTGATTACTTTTTGAACTTGCGAATCTGTCATTTGGAAATCAACTCCACCTTCACCTTGCAAACTTCTGTTAGCGAAGATATCTGGAGATGCTAATTTTACCGTTCCTTTAGAATTCGCTTCGAAAGCTTCAAAAAACTTATCAATAAATGGTTTGTTTCCTTGCAAATTTGCTGTTGCATCTGCGATCGACTTATTAAAAACAGGGTTTTTAGAATTATTAGATAATCCTTTCAAAATGTCTTTAACTGAGATTTGAAGGATCACATTGATACCTCCTTCTAAATCCAGACCTTTATTAATTTGTTTGTCACTTACTTCGTTAAAAGTAAAATTGGTAAATCCTAAATTAAAAACACTCTCCTTACCGATAGAGTCTAAGTATTTAACTTCTTTTTCAGGATTCCCTTTTGCAAAAGATTTTGCATCACTTTTTACTTTGTTTGCCACGAAAGTGAACGAAAGTTGGTAAATACTTACCAATGCAAATAGAATTGCGAAGAATTTAATAAGTCCTTTATTCTGCATTATTACTAAAAATTAATTATTTTTTATTATTTATGTTTGTTTCAAACCGATAATACAAGCCTTCAAACGATATTTCTCCTAAAAGGAAGACCGTGAAAACCCCCATTATTTTTTTAAACCGAGCAAATATATAATTAACGAAAAGATTAACCAATTTATTTATTAACTAATCTCAAAAAAAAGACTGCAAAACTGCAGTCTTCTCCGTTATATTGCAAATAGTTTATTCTAAAATTGATTTTAGCGCATCATTCATTGCACGAACAGCAGTTGCGCTTTTAGCGAACAACTCCTTTTCAGCATCATTTAATTTGATATCTACGATTTCTTCCACACCGTTTTTACCAATGATACATGGAACACCAATACAAATGTCATTTTGTCCATACTCCCCTTCTACGAAAACAGAACAAGCAATCATTTTCTTTTGGTCATTCAAGATACTGTCTACTAAATAAGCCACAGATGCTCCTGGTGCGTACCAAGCTGAAGTTCCTAAAAGTCCCGTTAAGGTTGCTCCACCTACCATTGTATCAGCTGCCACTTTTTGCAAAGCTTCTTCTGATAAAAATTGAGATACTGGCATACCATTATAAGACGCTAAACGAGTCAGAGGAATCATAGTTGTATCGCCATGTCCTCCAATAACCATAGCTGATATATCGTTAGCTGGTTTATCTAAAGCCATAGACAAATACGTTCTAAAACGAGAACTATCTAAAGCGCCTCCCATTCCTATAATTCTATTTTTAGGCAATCCTGTTGATTTAAGCGCTAAATAAGTCATCGTATCCATTGGATTAGAAACCACCACAATAATTGCTTCTGGCGAAAATTCTAAAACATTTTGGGTAACCGTTTTCACAATACCGGCGTTTATACCTATCAACTCTTCACGAGTCATCCCTGGTTTTCTTGGAATACCAGAGGTAATAACCACTACATTACTATTCGCAGTGCGAGAATAATCATTAGTTACACCCACTACTTTGGTATTAAAACCTGTATTGGTAGCACATTGCATAATATCCAATGCTTTACCTTCGGCAAATCCTTCTTTAATATCTAATAATACTACTTCACTTGCAATTCCTCTATAAGAAATAACATCTGCGCAAGTAGCTCCTACATTTCCTGCCCCTACTATGGTAACTTTCATAATTTTGAGTTTATTCGGTTAATCGTTAATTTGGTTGTTTTATTGCAGTAAAAAAATCAGAAACTCTTTTACTTTTTTTATGTTTTAAGCATCAATATTAGCGTAAACTGCATTTTTCTCGATAAATTCTCTTCGTGGCGGCACCTCGTCACCCATCAACATTGAGAACACACGGTCAGCTTCGGCTAAACTGTCAATGGTTACTTGACGTAAAGTTCTGAAATTAGGATCCATTGTTGTTTCCCACAATTGCTCTGCATTCATCTCTCCAAGACCTTTGTAACGCTGAATAGCAGCACTTCCACCCATTCTTTCGTTCGCTTGATCACGTTGCACATCATTCCAAGCATACTCTTTTTTGTTTCCTTTTTTAACTAAATATAAAGGAGGAGCTGCAATGTAAATGTGACCTTCCTCGATTAATTCTTTCATGAATCGGAAGAAGAAAGTTAAAATTAAAGTAGAGATGTGACTACCATCGACATCGGCATCACACATAATAATTACTTTATGGTAACGTAATTTTTCGATATTTAAAGCTTTACTATCTTCAGCAGTACCTATGGTAACTCCTAGAGCGGTAAATATGTTACGAATCTCTTCGTTTTCAAATACTTTATGGTGCATTGCTTTTTCTACATTCAAAATCTTACCACGTAATGGCAAAATAGCTTGAAAAGCTCGGTCACGACCTTGTTTTGCAGTTCCACCTGCCGAATCTCCCTCGACAAGGTATACTTCACATTTTGCTGGATCCTGCTCTGAACAATCTGATAATTTTCCTGGTAATCCACCGCCACCCATTACGGTTTTGCGCTGTACCATTTCACGTGCTTTCTTAGCCGCATGACGTGCTTGAGCCGCAAGAATTACTTTTTGAACTATGATTCGTGCGTCATTTGGATTTTCCTCCAAATAGGCCTCAATCATATCACCAACTGCCTGACTTACCGGAGAAACAACCTCTCTGTTCCCTAGTTTCGTTTTGGTTTGTCCCTCAAACTGAGGTTCCGCTACTTTTACAGAAATAATAGCTGTTAACCCTTCACGGAAGTCATCTCCAGCGATTTCGAACTTTAATTTATCTAACATACCCGAAGCATCTGCATACTTCTTCAATGATCTTGTTAAACCAGTTCTAAAACCTTGTAAGTGTGTTCCTCCTTCGTGGGTATTGATATTGTTTACGTACGAAAAGATATTCTCTGAATAACTCGTATTATAAATAAGTGCTACTTCAACAGGAATATCTCCTTTATCGTTATCCATAGAAATCACATGAGCAATAATAGGCTCGCGGTTTCCATCTAAATACCTAATATATTCTTTTAGTCCTTCTGTAGAGTGAAAAACCTCTGAAACAAAATTTCCGTCTTTGTCCTTTTCTCTTTTGTCAGTAAAAGTAATTGTGATTCCTTTATTCAAGAATGACAATTCACGCATACGAGCCGACAGCGTATCGTATGAATATTCAATTGATTGTGTAAAAATAGTTGGATCCGGATAAAAAGTTACGATTGTACCTCTTTTAGTCGTTTCACCAATTTGTTTTACAGGATATAACGCCTTTCCTTTCTCGTATTCTTGCTCATATATTTTTCCATCACTACTGTGAACGGTAGCTCTTAAATGATTAGAAAGTGCATTTACAACAGAAACCCCTACACCGTGCAATCCTCCAGAAACCTTGTACGAATCTTTGTCAAATTTACCTCCAGCACCAATCTTAGTCATTACAACCTCCAGTGCAGAAACACCTTCTTTTTTATGAATCCCAACCGGAATACCACGTCCATTATCCTCAACAGAGATAGAGCCATCTTCATTTATATCTACTCGAATGGTATCACAATGGCCTCCCATTGCCTCATCGATCGAGTTATCAACTACTTCATAAACTAAATGATGTAATCCTCGAACTCCTACATCTCCAATATACATGGATGGACGCATTCTAACATGCTCCATTCCTTCTAATGCTTGAATACTATCCGCTGAATAATTGCTCTTATTGATTTCTTCGCTCATATGATTTATTCTAAATGAAATTTTGTCTAACACGCAAATATATAAAAATGCAACCTATATAACCGTTAAATTACCCTTTTAAGCCCTTAAGTTATTAACATATTGTTGATTTATAGCCCATAAAAAAACGCTCTCCGCGAGGAGAACGTTCTAAATTTTATTAAACAGCAAATCCAATGACTAGTGCAAGTCTTATTTTGCATTTCCCGCTCCAGACCCAATATGCGCAGCATTGGCTCTTCCGCTTGGATCTTCGTTTTCTTGCCAACGGGGAATCCATTTTCTAACTGTTTGAGCTGCATTTGTTTCCGGGTAATATTTATTAAATATAGTTCGGTACAAATAAGCTTCTTTGGTAGTTGGCGGATTATAAGGAAACTCCACTGCAGCTCCTGCCAACTGCGCATCAGTCACTTGTGAGGCACAATAGGATTTTAATTGATCAATCCATTCATAGCCCACTCCATCACTAAACTGCTCTTTTTGTCGCCACAAAATTTCATCCGGTAAATACGGATTATCAACATCGTCAAAGGCTTTTCGGACAATATATTTCTCTTTATTATCGTACGTTTTAGGTTGTTTTTCTTCCGGATTGATTCGCATTACCACATCTAAAAAATCAGTATCTAAAAACGGAACTCTGGTTTCGACTCCTTGCGCCATAGTTGATTTGTCCGCACGCAATAAATCTGCCGTAAACAGTTTTTGAACTCTTTCGATGGTTTCCTTCTGGAAATCTTCTGCCGATGGTGCATTTCTAAAATACAAATACCCGCCAAAAACCTCATCAGCACCTTCTCCTGAAAGCACGACTTTTATACCTAGATCACGTATTGCTTTTGATAAAAAATACATCGGCACACTCGCTCTTACCGATATGATATCATAGGTTTCCAAATGCCAAATCAATTTATCAAGCAATTCTATCCCTTGTTCTACAGTAAAGTAAACTTCGTGATGCTCAGTCCCTATGAAATCAGCCGCTTTTCTTGCTGCGATAACATCGGGAGCATTCTTATCTAATCCAATTGAAAATGTATATAATTTCAAACCTTTCTCTTTCAGTATTCTGGCAGTGATCGCTGCAATCAAAGAAGAATCTAATCCACCTGAAAGCATGACACCCAAAGGCACGTCAGCCATTAATCGTTTGCTTACAGCTGCGGTTAAAGTACTATTTATAGCCTCCAAATCTAATTCCTGATTGGCATTTAAATAGTCTTCATATTCAGGTCTGTAATACTTTACAAAACCAGAATTTACAGTGTAGTAGTGTCCGGGAGGAAATGTTGATAAAGTAACACATTGGTCAGTAATCGTTTTCATCTCTGAAGCAAAGTACATTCTTCCTCTTTCATCCAAGCCATAATACAAGGGCTTCACTCCAAGAGGATCTCTAGCTGCCATAAAATCATCTCCATTGATAATGACAAAGGCAAAATCTCCATCTAATTTATTGCAAAAGTCATAGCCAAATTCCTCGTACAAATGTACAATTACCTCACTATCCGATTTGGTGCGAAATGAATGTGCTGCTAACAGCCCGTCTCTTAATTCTTGATGATTGTATATCTCGCCGTTGTGAACCATCCAAGCATCCGAAGTTCCTTGAATAGGTTGTCTACCCGAGGTCAAATCAATAATTGACAAGCGTTCACTACTCAAAATATTACCCTTTGCAGTCAAATATAAATCACTCTCATCCGGACCACGATGCGACATTCTTTTAGAAAGATCTTTCACAAGTTGCAGGTCCTTACCTTTACCAATAATGGCCACTATTCCACACATACTATTCTATTTTATTTTCTGAATCACAAAGAGAATATTCTCTATATAATTCGCCATATTACTAGATTTAATTTAAAGCTAAAATCAAATATAAAAAAGAAACCCAAATAATTAACTAAATTTTTAATTTTTAGACTTAATAAAAATAGCAATCACAATTAAAGTACTTCACAACAAAAACGTTCTCAAATTGGAGAACGTTTTTCAATTTACTAATTAAAAATTTAAAAATGATTTTCTTCTTATGCTTTCAGGTATGCATCATCATGGACATTAGCTACTGCTCTACCCGATGGATCGTTCATGTTTTTAAATGCTTCATCCCATTCCAAAGCTATTTTAGTACTACAAGCCACACTTGCTTCTTGCGGCACACACAAGGCTGCTGCATCACTTGGAAAATGTTCTGTGAAAATAGATCGGTAATAATATTCTTCTTTTGAGGTTGGCGTTTGCAAAGGAAACTTGTATTTTGCGTTTGCTAATTGTTCATCTGAAATCTCTTTAGCAACCACTTCCTTTAAGGTGTCGATCCAACTGTAACCTACTCCATCAGAAAATTGTTCTTTTTGTCTCCAAGCTACACTTGGTGGTAACACATCTTCAAAAGCCTTACGAACTACCCATTTTTCCATAGGGTGTTCTTTATTAATCATCTTGTCTTGTGGATTAATTCGCATAGCGACATCCATGAATTCTTTATCTAGAAAAGGAACACGACCTTCAATTCCCCACGCTGCTAAACTTTTATTCGCACGCAAACAATCGTACATATGCAGTTTACTTAATTTACGAACATTCTCCTCGTGAAATTCTTGAGCATTGGGTGCTTTGTGAAAGTACAAATACCCACCAAATAACTCATCAGCTCCTTCACCTGATAACACCATTTTTATTCCCATTGACTTAATAACTCTCGCCATTAACCACATAGGAGTGGAAGCTCTAACAGTTGTCACATCATAAGTCTCGAGGTTATAGATAACATCTTTAATAGCATCTAAACCTTCTTGAATTGTAAATTTGATTTCGTGGTGAATCGTTCCAATATGATCTGCGACAATTTGTGCTGCTGCTAAATCAGGTGAACCATCTAATCCTACTGAAAAGGAGTGCAATTGCGGATACCAAGCATCGGTTGTATCATCAGACTCGATTCGTTTTTGCGCATATTTTTTGGCTACAGCCGATGTAATAGAAGAATCTAATCCACCCGAGAGTAAAACACCATACGGCACATCACTCATTAACTGTCTGTGAACCGCTGCTTCCAGCGCTACCTTAATGTCTTCAATCTTTGTCTCGTTGTCTTTTACATTTTCGTACTCCGTCCAATCTCTTTTATACCATTGTACAAATTCACCGTCTTTACTCGTCATGTAATGACCCGGAGGGAATAACTGAATTTTGGTACAATACCCTTCTAATGCTTTCAGCTCTGAGGCTACGTAAAAAGTACCATGCTGATCCCAACCAATATACAAAGGAATGATTCCCATATGATCGCGTGCTACAAAATACTCGTCTTTGTCAACATCATAAATTGCAAAACCAAAAATTCCATTCATTTCATCAAGAAAACGAGGCCCTTTTTCTTTGTACAACGCTAAGATTACTTCACAGTCACTTTCTGTTTGAAAATCATAGCTACCTACAAACTGCTTACGCAATTCTCTGTGGTTATAAATCTCTCCATTGGCCGCCAATACTAATTTGCCATCAGCACTAAACAAAGGCTGTTTTCCAGATGCTGGATCAACAATTGCCAAACGCTCGTGTGATAGTATGGCTTTATCATTACTAAAAATCCCACTCCAATCAGGTCCACGATGACGAATTATTTTTGACATCTCCAATACCTTTGGTCGTAAGGTTTCTGCATTTTGTTTTAAATCGAAGGCACATACTATTCCGCACATAACTATATATTTTATTTACTACTTTGTTTATTTTGACAAGGCAAAGATGGATTATTAGTTACAAATAGCAAACACATTTACTATATCTGATTATAAATCAAAACAAAAAACGCTTATTTACCGCAGTTTTGTAATCAAAACATGCAATAAACAAGCGTTCCTCTTAAAAACAGTAAGAAACCTACTGTTACTCTAAACTTTTACTTTACTTTTTGTCCTTTTAGGTAGGTATTTACCGGCTTCATGTTAAGGATCTCACTTTCAGATATTTTCATCAAATCTTTATCAAAAATCACCAAGTCAGCCCATTTACCAACTTCTAAGCTTCCTTTCTCTTTATCTTCAAAATTAGAAAAAGCAGCCCAAATTGTCATCCCTTTAAGTGTTTCTTCTCTAGTTAAAGCATTTTCCATTTGGAATCCCTTCGCAGGATATCCTTTACTATCTTTTCTAGCTACTGCGGCATGAAAAGTAAGCATTGGATTCACCTCTTCTACGGGGAAATCAGTTCCTAATGCAATTACCCCAGCTTTTTGAAGCAGTTTTTTATAAGCATAAGCATTTTTTAGACGTTCTTTTCCTAGTCGATCACCCGCCCAATACATATCCGATGTAGCATGTGTTGGTTGTACCGACGGAATAATCCCAAATTTGAAGTAATCAAAATCAATTTCACGCACTACTTGAGCGTGCTCAATTTTCCAACGACGATCCTTTTTACCCGTTAATGCATCTTTATATATTTTTAGCAAAACCGTATTAGCAGAATCACCAATCGCATGGGAATTCAATTGAAAATTAGATGCTGCAATTTTTTTTGCGATTGTTTTCATGTCAGCAATTGGAGTAATTAAGGCTCCAAACTGCGTGTGACTATCAGAATAGGGCGCATGCATAGCTGCTCCTCTAGACCCTAAAGCACCATCTCCATACATTTTAAAGGAACGCACATCTAGGTTATCTGTTTTGTAAGTTCCTTTTTTAAGGTACAAATCCAAATTATCTGGATTAGCACTAACCATTGCATAAACATTTAATTTCAGCACTTTTGCCTTTTGAAGGCTATCAATTAAATCGATTATTTTGTGGTCTAAGCCGGCATCATTTACCGTAGTTAAGCCGTAATCAAACATGATTTTTTCTGCATCTAACAAAGCAGCAATTTGTGTTTTACGACTTGGCTTCGGAATAATACTAAAAACCAATTCCATAGGATTATCAATTAAAATCCCCGTTGGCTCTCCGTTTTTGATTTCGATTTGACCACCCGAAACCTTGGTGTCTTTCGTAATATTGGCTAAAGCCAAAGCTTTGCTATTTACAATAATTGCATGTCCATCTATTCGATTTAACACGACAGGAATATCAGGGAAGTATTTATCTAAAATGGCTTTTGATGGAAATTCTTTAATAGCCCAATCGTTTTGATCCCATCCATTACCTACAATAAAATCAGTTTTTTTCACCTTTTGGAAGGCTTGAATCCTGGCAACAATCTCTTCCATACTCTTTGTTCCGCGAAGATCAACTTCTTGTAAGGTCAAACCAAAATTGTAAAAATGGCAATGCGCATCAAATAAACCAGGATAAATAAACTTACCTTCGGCATCAATTGTGTTTCTAGATTGGTATTTATCAGTTAGTTCCTCATCCGTACCAATTGCAATTATTTTACCGTCTTGAATGGCAATAGCAGTAGCGGTATCAAAATTTTTATTAACAGTATATATTGTAGCATCAGTAATGATAGTATCTACCGTGATTTTATCTTTTTTTAGACAAGAAGTAAGCGATACTAAAGAGAGCAGTAAAATAATTTTTTTCATAAAGAGTCTATTTTTATGCTGGCTAAGATAAAAAAAGATGACTAAAAAAATACATCAACAACTACTAAATATGAAACTTTGCTTAGCTAATTTCTTCTAAAATATAATTTGTATTGCCAATTTCAAAGGTATAGCCAACGGAATTACCCATTAGCTTATTACCCAATGGTGACTCCGGAGATAAAGCAATTACATTAACTCCATCTATATTAATTTTAGGTAAGGCCAATGATAAATACAAGTAAATTCCGTTCGCTTTTACCAAACTACCCAATGTAACAATCTCTGCCACAATTTCAGGGTTAATCTTTTCTAAAACTGCTTTTTGCTGAACTACTTCACGTAGTTTCGCATTTAGTTTTTCTTGCTCCAAGTGCATCATCGAAAGTGCGGTTTCGTGCTTGTCGCCTGCAGAACCTTTTGCATCGTTTTTAGAATCTTCAGTCAATGCGGCGATCATATCTCTAAAAACATCGATTCGATCTTGAACAAGTTGCTTGTAATAGTTGTATATCTTATGCTTAAAGGTCATTTGATTTATTTTTATTCTTTAAAAATTTGAGATAATTTTCTTATCAATGGTGTATTTAGCAATCAAAGTTAGGCTAATAATAGCTGAGTATATTGCAAAATTATCCAAAATTTAACATCTGTTTTTGTGCTTTTCACAGCACAACTGCTATTTTTAGCATTAAATTAATTTAAAAAAATTATGAAAAAATCGACAATCATTGCTTCAGCTGCATTTGCTTTTACCGTTTTACTATCAACAAATGCCTCTGCACAAAAATTTCCTGATTTAGACAAAAGTAGCATGGACGTTGCTGCATTCCCTACAGATTATAAAATTTCAGATAAATTGGTAAAAGTAACGTACAGCCGTCCGTTATTAAAAGGACGTAGTTTATCTGAATTAGCTCCTGATGGTAAAGTATGGAGAACCGGTGCTAATGAAGCTACTGAAATAACACTTTATACTGACATGAAACTAGGTGGGAAAACTGTAAAAGCAGGAACCTACACACTTTATGCTATACCTGCTAAAGATAATTACACCATTATCATCAATAAAGATTTGAATGTTTGGGGATCTTATTTTTACAAAGAAGCTAACGATGTTGCTCGTGTAACAGTACCTGTAACAACTGCTGCTGATTCATTAGAAGCATTATCAATGGTTTTCACTCCAAGTGATAACGGCGTGGTACTTAATATGGGATGGGACAAAGTAAGAGTTGCAGTGCCATTTACAAAATAAAACTTTTGATTTTAAATAGAAAGAGCGCTGTATACTAAATACAGCGCTCTTTTTTTATAGCAAATTTCTAGGTTTAGAAATCAAATTTATAATTAGCTCCAAGTACAATTTGAAAAGCTTGAACGGGATAATTTAACCATTTTTGATACCCTTGATTGGCAATATTATTCGCTTTTACAAAACCTGTTAATTGACTGCTGTACTTGTACCCTACATGCGCATTGGCATCAAAGTAACTCTTAAGTGTTACCGGAGCAGGAGGAACAATATAAATGATATTGGTATCTACTTTTAAATCCTTTCTGTCTCCAACATAAAATACAGTGGTACCAGCATACCATTTTTCAGTAATAACTACATCTAATGTGGTGTTCATTTTAATTTTTGGTAAATTCCAGGCTTCCGGTTGAAAAGCATTTGTATACGTACTAAAAGTTCCTCCGATGCCAAACGTAACATTATCAGAAAAACTTGCCTTCAAATCACCTGAAAAACGTAATGTCTTCATATCATCATAAACCACACCCATCGAATTCCCAAAAGCGTAATCCTCATTAGAACTATTCTCAGTATAGTTATTACTTTTAAATAAAGCTCTATTTTTTTCTAAAGCATATGAACCTTTGATGTTGTAACTTACATTAGAGGCTAACTTACCTTTTAACCCTGCAAAAACATCATATTGCTTATCAGTAGGCGTTATATTTAAGGTAGGAGATAAAAAAGCATTCTCATTGACAAAATCTTGATATGAATTTTGAGAAAGACTTCCTTCAGCTCCAGTATAAAAAATCATTAAATCACCAACTACTTTAAGCGAAGCAGTAATATTAGGATACACATACACTTTATTGCTGCTATTTTGATTATCCATACTATAAAATACCGAGGCTCCTAAATTCAAGGTCCAATCGTCTTTTAATACAACAAAACTTGGCGCTACTCCAAAGTTAGTATACCCATACTTCAAAGGTTGGCTATTTGTGTTTTCATAGTTTTTTTCAAAAGATCCGGCTACATAATCAACTATAATATTAGTTTTAATAAACTGATCCATAATATTAAATTGCAAAGAGGGTTTGATAGAAAAACGGTTCTCAGCCGACTTAAAGTTGTCAGTAAAACGGCTGAACTTAACCGTAGATTCTTTTAAAAATCCATCATTAAATTCAATTTTAGCTCCTGCAGAAAGTGTATTATAACTGTGTTGCGGATCGATTCCAAATACCAAAGCTGAGCGGTCAGAAGGACTTAACGTATTACCAAAACTCTCTGGTAGGCCATACCAGTTGTAAATTTGATTTTGATAACCTAAATCCAAATTCCACGACATTGAGTTATAATTAGCTCCGTAGGTCAATCCGAGAGAAGTATCGTAAAAACGATCGTCTAATTCCACTCCTGAAATCCCTCCTTGCGAAGACAGATGGCGAAAAATACCCGCAACATAATCATTAGCTCCCAACTCTTGATTTACAAATAGCTCTCCGTTAAAAACACGATAATTACCAAAACCAAGGGTCGCATAATTATTAAACAAACGCGCTTGTTTGGTTTTATCAACTCCTTCTGCTTTCCCTTTTGAAGGTGTAAAAGTGGAAGCAACTGGAAAAGAAAATATAGTATATCTAATCGTTTCTTTCTTAGCATTTCCCTCATCATCAAGATTAGGTATCTCTTTAATTTTAAAAGCATCTGAAATGGTTGGTGTATATGGCTTAACCACATTTACTACTTCAGAACCTATTGTTTCTTCCTTTTTTTGAGCAATAGTTAGCTGAAACGCTACTAAAAACGTGGCAATAAGTAATTTGTTTTGAAAATTGAAATTCATATTTTTCATTTGTTATATTTTGATCTCGTTCGCATCGGTTTTCAAAAACCAATCCTACGCTATTATAGTTCTTATTTTATCGTATTTATTACCCAACTTGCCATTCTCCAGCAGCTATAAACTGTGTTTGGCCACCTATTCTAATATCATATTGATCACCAACCACTTTTCCATCAAAATAAATTTGCGATGGACGATGAACACTTTCTCCTTGATTGTTAATCATCTTGATAACAGGATTATGATAGCGCAATAAAAAAGCTTGTAAACAGGTGCTTGCGCTTCCTGTCGCTGCATCTTCAATTAATTGATTGTGTTCAATACATAACATTCTGGTATGCAGTATTTCGTTTTCCAAACTAAAAAAATACAAGGCTTTATGCTGCGTTTTACAATTGGCTTGCAACCAAGTCGCTGTTTTTTCTTTGTCTAACTGAATCTCTTGCAAAACTGTCTTGCTTTTTACAGGCACGATTACAAAGGCACTACCAGTTGATACTTCCTGAATTTCAAAACGGGAATCAAAATCAGCAGCGGTAAGATTACTAAAAGCAGCAAAATCATCCTTATTTAAGGTATCAAAAAATTGGGACTGAGCCGCCTGTAACCAAAGTTGGTTGTTAATTTCTTCCACAGGAATCGCTCCAACAGGTACCTGCAAAGTGATATTCTTGGATGTAGCATTCCATATTTTGTTTAAAATCACCCAAGAAGTTCCTATTACAGGATGACCCGCAAATTGCATTTCGCTTGCAGGTGTGAAAATTCGTACTGATGCTTCTTTAGTTTTTGCATTTAATGACGTGACAAAAGTACTTTCGGCGAAATTAATCTCTCTTGTAATTTCTTGCATTTGCTCGGTCGTTAACTCGCCTGCATTAAAAAAAACAGCGAGCTGATTGCCAGCGTATTTCTTTTCGGTAAAAACATCTACGATATAAAAGGGAATAGTCATTTATTTAATTTTTAAAAAATTAGGCAACGCTGTTGATTGAATTGCGCATCCTTTTTATTTTACAATCGATGAATTTGTTTTCGCTTCTTCTCCTTTTATACGATCCAATTCGGTTTGCGCTTCCGCGATTACGTCTGGATAATCTGTGAAATTTTTAATAACATTTTCTAAAATGTAGGTTGCCTGAAAACTATCTTTCAAACCATAATTGTTTCTAGCCATTACTACTAATCCTTTGGCACCAAAATAACGGTAAGCCGAATAATTTTTAGCTAATTTTTGAACCGCCAGATTTGATGCTTCGTATTTACCATCTCTGTACTTGAAATAGGCATCATAATACAAAGCCTCAGCAGCTAGTTCGCCTTTTGCCAATGTCAACAATTTAGCATAACCTGCCCTTGCTTTAGTTTCATCACCCGTTTGCAAGGCAGAACGCGCTATTATGATTTGAGCATCACTTTTTACATTATCATCTGTTTTTGGATTGTTCAATACTTTATCCGCATAAATAACCGAATTACTATAATCTTTCTTTTCGTAATAGCATTTCATCAAATTCGATTGCGCAAAAACTTTATTTTGTGGAAAATCAGCTTCATTTTCTAATCGAATAAGCACTGGAATAGCTTTATCGTTAGCTTTGTTATCCAATAGTACTTGAGAAAGTCTCGCTAAAGATTGCTCCGTAAATTCGCTTCTAGGTTCGTTAATTACAAAGGTATAATTGGTAATTGACTTGTCTTTTTGACCTTCTGCAAAATAGGCTTGCGCCAAATAGAAATTCGCTTTCAAAGCATGTATTCCTCTTGGGAAGCTAGAAATGTAAGCCATAAAACCAGAAATGGCTTGCTTATTATTGTTTTGTTCAAACTGCTTCAAAGCCGATTCGAATGTATCATTATCTAAATCAACATCGGTAACAGCAACAAAATCTAATGTTTTTACCCAAGCAGCATACTCTCCTACTCTACCACCATCAACATAAATAAGTCTTGCTGTTGAAACCGCCTCCAAAGCTTCCGCAGTTTTCGGGAAATCAGCAGCTACTTTTTTGAATTTAGTTAAAGCCTCCGCGTTTCTATCTGAATTGTAATAAATCAAACCTTGACGCAATATTGCTTTAGCAGTATAGGAACCTTTGGGATATTCATTTATTAATCGATCATAGGTTTTTAAACCCAAGTCCTGCTTACTAGCGGCAACATAAGTACTTGCTAACTCATACATCGCATCATCACGTAAACTAGATTTAGGATACGCACTCAAAAACGAATTTAACTCCTCAATTTTCTTATCATTTTTAGAAACAAATCCGTAGCAAATCGCTTTTTGGTAGGAAGCATAATCAGAATCTACACTTTTAAAATCGATCACCTTATTATAGGCATCCATTGCAGGCCAGTATTTTGAAGTAACAAAAAGACAATCTCCCAATCGTAAGTAAGCATCAGTCAAACGCACTTTATCATCCTTAACTTTATCAATATGTACTTGAAAAGCAGTTGCTGCCTGATCGTACTCTTTCATTTTAAAATAGGCATACGCTAAATTGTAGCTACTGTTTTTATACTCAGGAGTAGCACTAGCTTTGGGCATGCTTAAAAATTGTTTGTAACTAATAGCAGAATTGGCATAGTCAGCGGTAGTAAATTCGGTTTCACCTTTCCAAAAAGTGGCTCTTGCTGCGAATTCGGCATCGATTTGACCTGCTAAAGAACTTTTAAACATCTTGGCAGCAGCTGTATAATCCCTATCCATGTACAACTCTAAACCTCTATAAAAAGTCACCTTTTGATAGGCTAATTTATTTTCGGGACTTTTATTTTTTTCTAATAAAACTAAAGCTTCCTTATAGTTTTTTGAAGAGATGTAGGAGTCAATTAATAATTTTTCGACTACTGATTTACTAGCATTATTAGGATAGGTTTTCAAAAAACCTTGCAAAACAGCTGGAACACTTTGATAAGAATTCCCTAGTTCGTAACTTAATTTGGCGTAATTTAAACTTGCATCTTCCTGAATGGCCGCATCAAAATTCATCTCTGAAGCATTTTTAAAAGCATTCAATGCTTCTTGCTTCTTATCTAAATTCAAGTAACTCTCTCCTAAATGATAGTAGGCATTTTGAGCAACGAAGTCTTTTCCGTTCACAATTTTATTGAACTGAGAAACGGCGCTTTCAAAATCCTTTTGCTTGTAATAAGCATATCCTAATTGGTAAAAATCAGTGTTATTCCATCGGCCTTTTTTACCTTTATATTGCGATAAATACGGGATTGCTTTTTCATATTGCTTCAAGTTAAAATAACTCTCACCAATAATTTTATTGAGTTCTGATTTTTCCAATGCCGAAGATTTCGCCATCGCTTTATCTCCTAATTCAATAGCTTTTTGGAAATTACCCAGCTTAAAATTCATATCAGCTTGGTAGTAAGACAGCTTTTCCTTATATTTTTCTTCTCCTGAAACTTCATCGAAATACTTGGTAGCTTCCTTGTAATCATCGCCTTCGTATGCAATAAAACCAAGATAATATTTGGCCTGCGAGCCGTATTCTTTAGAATTAACAACCTTATTTAAGTACGTAGTCGCTTCTTTTTTGTTTTTGGAACTAAAAAACGCATAGCCTTTTTGAAAGTTAAATTTATCGCGATCACTAGCACTTAATTGATTTTCATTTACTTTTTGAAACCATTGCAAAGCTTGCGGATAGCTTCCTTGATCAAAATAATAATGAGCTACCTCAATATAGGCTTGATTACTTTTGGCACTTGTTGGAAAATTTGTTACAAAATTCTCCATTTTTTCATCTGCATTGGCGTGATTTAGTCGAATCGCGCAAGATGCATCGTAATAAGCGCAGTCCGATTTTAATTCGGCATCATTAGTTTCCGACTTGATTTTATCAAAAATCATTTGAGCCGAAGCATACTGATTGTCGTTAAATAACGCCACTGCTTTATTGTAATCCTTTAAATCACTGGTATATATAGCTGATTTTTGAGCTGAAACTGTAAACGAGTTTACCGCTATAAGTAAAAAGAAAAGCCAAGAAAGTTTACGCATTTTATATGTTTTTTAATGTATTCAAATGTATTGTAATATACTATTTATAACGAGGTAGTCAGCGGTTTTATTATGAACAAATTTTTAACATTGTTTAAAAAATTAATAATTGATAAGCGAAAATTCATAATTGATAATTACTTTTACACCATAAACACTATTAATTATGTCTCAAGCAATTCTGTCTTTAAAAAACGCAACGATTTATCAAGAAGATAAAGTGATTTTATCTAACATTAACCTAGAAGTAAATCGAGGCGAATTTTTATATATTATTGGAAAAACGGGATCAGGTAAAAGTAGTTTAATGAAAACGCTTTATGCTGATTTACCCTTTTCGGAAGGTGAAGGGCAGATTGTAGATTTCGATTTAGGCACCCTAAAGGAAGACGATATTCCGTTTTTAAGAAGAAAAATTGGTATTGTTTTTCAAGATTTTAAATTATTACCCGATCGTACGATTAAAGACAACATGCTTTTTGTTTTAAAAGCGACAGGTTGGATCGATGCTAACGAAATGGATCGTAAAATAGACGAAGTTTTGGACAAAGTAGGAATGAAAGCATATGCCTCAAAAATGCCGCACCAAATTTCGGGCGGGGAACAACAGCGTGTCGCTATTGCCAGAGCATTATTAAACGACCCTGAATTGATACTTGCTGATGAGCCTACTGGAAACCTAGACCCACAAACAAGTACAGAAGTATTAGAAGTTTTACGTACCATTAACGAAAACGGAAAAACGATTATAATGGCAACTCATGATTATGCCTTATTAATGAAATTCCCTGCTAAAACGTTGAAATGTGAAGACACTAAAATCTTTGAGGTAGTTCAGAGAACCGTGTAATGATTTCCATCCTGATTCCGATATACAATTACAATGCACTTCCTTTAGTACAAGAATTGCACTCGCAGTGTATGGAAGACGATTTGGATTTTGAGATTATCTGCATCGATGATGCTTCAACTGCTTTTACGTCCTCAAATAGTACCATAAGTACGCTATCCAATTGTAGTTACGAATTATTACCCCAAAATATTGGTCGCAGCCAAATACGGAATCTACTAGCAACTAAAGGTGCTTATGATTGGTTCCTGTTCCTAGATTGTGACACTTTTCCTCAAAGCAGCACTTTTATTGCTACTTATTGCAATCATGTAAAAAAGAATTCCTTCGAAGCAGCCTTTGGTGGACTGTTGTATTCCTCCTTACAACCAGCCAATGATCAATTATTACGATGGAAATATGGCCATAAGCGAGAGGCTGTTTCGGTTGAAAACAGAAAAAAACAACCCTATACCACTAGCTTTGTATCTAATTTTTTAATTTCAAAATCGGTATTTCGTGCTAGTCCATTTAGTGATGCGATTACTACTTACGGATATGAAGATTATGTTTTTATTCAAAATTTAAAAGAAAAAAACATTGCAATTGAGCAAATAGAAAACCCTGTTTTTCATCAAAATCTAGAATCATCTCTACAGTTTTTATCAAAAACTAAGGAAGCCTTGCAAACCCTTTTTTTCTTAAATCAGAATAATAAAGGGGTTGTAACCAAACTTACTCAAACCTACTCTATTTTAAAAAAGATACGATTGGTAGCGATCACATCATTTGTTTTCCAAAAATCGGCGCCCCTTTTAGAGAGAAATTTACTTTCAAAAAAACCTTCTCTATTCGCCTTTGACCTTTATAAAATTGGTTATTTTTGTTACTTAAACTACCAATAATGCCTTTTTTCTCGGTCGTCATTCCGCTGTATAATAAAGCAAATTATATTGAGGCAACTGTAAAAAGTGTTCTTAATCAATCTTTCGCCGACTTTGAGCTACTCATAATTAATGACGCCTCCACCGACGCTAGTTTAGAAAAAGTTATTGGCTTGGCTTCCGCCAAAGTAAAAATCATTAAGCATAGTAAAAACAAAGGACTTTCAGCTACGAGAAACACGGGAATTAGCGCGGCTTCTGCTCAGTACATTGCTTTTTTAGATGCTGATGATACTTGGGATTCTAATTACCTAACTACTATTGCTGATTTAATCCAAGAATTCCCCGAGGCTAATTTATTTGCAACTCATTATCTAGAAATCTATTCAAAATCCGTTGCACTCCAACCCAAAAGTCCGATTCAAAAAAACGATCCCTTTATTGTAGCTAATTTCTTTGAGACTAGTTTAAACCAACCCATTTATTGTCCATCGAGTTTGTGCATACATAAAATAGTTCTGGAATCAGTGGGAAACTACAACGAACAAATAACCTTTGCGGAAGATGTCGATTTTAATATTAGAGCCAACCTTACTTTTCAGCTTGCCTATGCACCACAGCCTTTAGTACATTACAGCATGTTTTCTGAAAATAAAATCACTACCTCATCAGTAAAAAACAAGGTGCTTCCTAATTTAGATTTCTATGAAAAAGACACTAAAGGCAACCCTAGTTTGAAAAGATACTTGGATTTTCACCGTTATATTTTTGCAAAAATGTATAAAATGGAAAAAGAGGAGCAAACGTATCAAAAATTAAAGAAGGCTATTGCTAACGATCCTTTTGTTTCAGGTTTGAACCCATCACAACGACTATTATTGATTGCGCCAAGAAAATTGCTGCTATTCGTTCAATACTTAAAACAATATTTGGTAAAAAAAGGCTACCGAATCACGACCTACTAATCCTGAATATACGCTATAAACTTTTGGTAATCTCGGATGTAATCTGATTCATCAAAAACTGCCGAAGCCATCACTAGGCATACAGCTCCCGACGAAAAGTTATCGAGTTCTCTCCAAATATTTGCATTAATTAAAAGACCCATATTGGGTTTATTGAGTGTAATTTTTTCTTCAGAAAAACCATCTTTTACGATAACATCAAAACTGCCTGAAATCGCTATTAAAACCTGCCGTAAATTTTTGTGTGCGTGTCCGCCGCGGCTCGCTGAACTAGGAATATCATACAAATAATACACCCTTTTCATTTCAAAAGGTATGGTATTATTCTCGACAACACCTATGGTTCCGAGGACATTTTCAAAGGTAGGGATTTCGATTAATTCTATATTCATAAGGCTAACTTACATCAATTTTTAAATAGGCCAACCATTGCTTTCCTATATTTTCTAATGAAAACCGTTGTACACTTGCTAACGCGTTTTGCTTGCAATTCTCATATAAAACACAATCCTCTATCATGCGGTTCATGGCTAGTGTGAGTTTTTCAAAATTCTGATTCTCGACCAAAAGTCCGTTCAATTGATCTTGTACAATCTCACTTGGTCCTGAGAGACAATCAAAGGCTACAACAGGCGTTTCGCACGCCAATGATTCTATTAAAACGGTACCAAAACCTTCATTCTTACTTGATAAAACCGTGAATTTGGCATGTTTAAAATAGCTAAACGGGTTATCATTCCATCCCAAAAACACCACCGATTTATCCAATTGACTTGCCACCACTTGCTGTTGTAATTGAGCGCGAAGTTTCCCTTCGCCCAGAATTACTAATTTGATTCTTTTGCTTGGAAGCGTTGAATTGGCGTAGGCAGTAATTAATTTATCAAACTGTTTAACGCTATCATCCATTCTACCTACTACTACAATATAGTCGTAATCTATAGCAATTTTCTCCGTGGAACTAGATTGAATATCCTCAATTGCAATTGCATTATGTATTGTAATTGTATTTTCATAACCCAACTCGAGGTTTATTTTTTCTTTTATTTTTTCAGAAACCGTCACGATTCCGTATGCGTTAGTATAGATATGTTTGGCTAAAAACTGCCGTTTCGGGAAATACAATGCTGTCATGTAGCTATGAATCGTCATCACATAAGGAGCCGAATACAGTAACTTAGTCATCAAGAATTCCTGAAACTGATTATTTTTGACTCGGAAATCAATGATGTAATCGAACCGGTTCGAGTTTAAAAATCGCCTTAAAACCCAAAATCGTTTTAGCTTGTTAAAAACACCATTTCTTTGATTCTTAAGCTTTCCGAGATTCAACAATTCACCTGAAAAATCATAGCCTATTTTGTCTATCACAATCACATGATGCACTTTAATATTATTCGAGACAAAAAATTGAGACAACAAAGCTGCCGCACGCTCAGCCCCGCCTGAGGCTAATTGTTCGCTTATGAGGCATATTTTGTACTCTTTCTTTTGAGGCATAAAGCAAAATCACTAATTTCGAAAACAAATATAACTATTCATGCGGATTTTATTAGTGGGCGAATACAGCAGATTCCATAATTCTTTAAAAGAAGGTCTGGTCGAACTTGGTCACGAGGTACTACTCATTGGAGATAATGATTTCAAAAATTATCCTTTAGACATTTCGGTTTTTGCGAAAGCTTTTAAGAAAAATTACCTCCTTAATAAATTCAGACAAGGCATTTTTAGATTATTTAAATTCGACTTAGCACAAGTGGAAACGGCCTACCGATTTTATACCAATCGAAAAAAATTAGTGGGTTTTGATGTGGTCCAATTAATTAATGAATATCCTTTACAATCTACGGTGTTTTTGGAAAAGAAAATGCTTAGTTACATTTTCAAAAACAATAGCAAAGTCTTTCTTTCCTCTTGTGGAGATGATTATAGTAGCGTTAACTATATGCTTGGAGGACAATTTCGCTACTCAGTAGTTACCCCATGCATCGGTAATCCTGAGCTTGGTCATTGTCCGTACACGCTGCGCTATGCGACAAAACCGTTCCAAGAATTACATGAGTTTGTATTCGAAAACACAATCGCAGTAATTCCAGGTGATTTAGATTATGCCATTCCGTTAGTAAATCATCCTCATGCAACAGCTTTAATTCCTTATCCCATAAATACAGCTACATTAAAATACTGTCCTCTTGAAATAGCAGAGAAAATCATCATTTTTCATGGAATAAATGAAGCTAATTACTTTAAAAAAGGAAACCACTATTTTGAAGCAGCTTTAAAAATTATAAAAGATAAATATCCTACCAGAGTAGACATAATTACCGCTAAAAGTATACCCTACGCCACCTATATAGAACTTTATAATAAAAGCCATATTGTATTGGATCAAGTATTGACTTACGACCAAGGTTATAATGCTTTAGAAGCTATGGCAAAAGGCAAAGTTGTTTTCACGGGAGCCGAAACCGAATTTTTAGTGCATTATAAATTAACTGAAACAGTTTGTATCAACGCCCTTCCTGATGTATCCTCACTTGTTAACGAATTGTCTTTTTTAATTGAAAATCCTACTGAGATTACTGCAATTGGAAAACGTGCAAGAGCATTTATTGAGAAAGAACACGATTATAAAGCTATAGCTGAACGGTACTTACAAACTTGGTTGAAAAATTAATACCACTTACCCATTGTTCGATTGATTATATACTTTCTTTTTAAAATTTAAAAGCAACTGTCTCAATTCGAAAACTTCCTCTACTTGCAGTAAATGGCAAATACCCAAATAGGTTATCAAACCGAAAAATCCACTCAAGAGTAATTGTAAAAGTAAACCTTCAGTAATCATTTGAATTAGTACGATTAGCACAGCCATTCCACAAGTGGCAATTAGTACCGGAATCATATCTTTAAATTGTTTAATTGCACCGTACCCAAAAAGTTTGCCCGGTAGATAGGAGTTGATTATAAACGATATTGCCGAGGTGATAACATGCCCAATAATCATTGCTTTTACTCCTAGCGGAATGGTAATCACTAGCGCAATTACAGTCATGGGCAATTTAGATAAGTCCACTTTTAAATACAAATCAGAACGACCAATCGCATTCAACACATTCATATTAATTGCACTCATCGGTAATAAAATCCGTGCAAATACCATCCATTGCAAAAGTGGAATCAAGGCAACCCACTTATCGGTAAGTAACAAAATCACAATTGGTTTGGCTAACAAAGCGATGAATGTCATCAAGGGAATCGTGCAAAAGGCTGCCATTTTAATCATTCGGCTGTAGACCGAAACCAATCTTTTCCTATCCGTTTGAATCAAGGTAAATATCGGAAAAGTAGTTTGTTGCAAAATAGTTCCAATGGTTCCCGCAGATACATCTGCGAATGTTTTGGCTCTTGTATAATAGCCGAGAACCGTACTGGGATAGAAACGCCCGATACAAATATTGTAAATATTGTTCAGCGTTTGTGCGTACAAACTCGCCAGCAAAAGCTTGGATCCGTAACCAAATAAAGTACGAAAAGAGTCTGTAGAAAATAAAAAAGAAAGTTTCCAATTGCCATACGACCACAAAGCTGCAGATGTAGCTATGGAACTTACAATCATTTGTACCACCAAGGACCAGACTCCAAAGCCATTCAAAGCCATAATTACCCCGGACAAACCTCCAAAAACGACACCTACTACATTACTTTTTGCGATGGATTTAAAGTCCAAGTCTATTGTTAAAATCGTTCTTTGAACTATAGCAAAAGCATGTATAAATAAACTTAATCCTAAAATTCTAGTCAAATCAATGAGATCTGGTTGACGAAAAAAAGCAGCAATATATGGTGCTGTAAAAAATAACAGAATGTAAAAAAAAGTACTAATAACTAAATTGAATACAAAGGTTGTTGAAAAATCAATCGCTTTTCGCTCTTGGCTCTGGATCAAGCCCATATTTAATCCGCTTTCAATAACCGTTTGCGATAAGGCGATGAAAATCGCAAGCATACCGATTAAACCAAAATCTTCAGGCATTAATAATCTAGCAAGCACTACTCCTACTATAAATTGCCCAATTTGACTTGCAAATTTATCTAAGGCAGTCCATAGGATTCCTTTTGCAGCAGCTGATTTTAGAGGAGAAGTATACATTGTTTTTTTTAGTCGCTTTATAATTTAGTCGCTTTTACAATCGAACATCTACAACTTGACCCGTATAGTCAGATACCACCGTTTGAAGGCTTCGCATAGCAACTAACTCTGGATTTAATAAACTAGATTCGTCCTCATTACCAAAATTTTTTACTCGCATGGGTGTTTTAGTCCGCTCTGGATTGATACAATTTACCTTGACCCCAAAGGATTCCCATTCTTGCGAAATGGCTTGTACAAAATTGACTGTCGCCGCTTTAGCTGAGGAATAAATACTAAAAAAAGCACGTCCTCTGGTGTACGAACTTGAAGTAAAAAACAAGAGATGCCCTTTGGACTTTTTCAAATAAGGCAATGCAACTAGAGCAATATTTATCATTCCTAGATAATTAGTATTCACGGACTCCGCTATTGCTTGCTGTTTCATTGATGCCAATGGTTCTTTATGCAAGATTCCTGCTGCATTAATTAGGTAATCAATAGTTCCTTCTCGGTCTGAAACTTCTTTTAATGCTTTTTGTACGGCATCAAAATCAGCAATATCAACATTATTTTGAGATCTTGAAAAACAGTGAACTTTAGCACCGTGTTCGAGTGCTAAATCGGAAATACACTTCCCTATTCCTGAATTACCTCCAAAAATTACAAGGACTTTATTAGCAAGATCTTCTTTAGTTAATTCGATGTTTTGCAATTCACCTGATTGCAATTGAAATAGCTTATCCAAAATGTAAGTATCCTCTGGATAGGTCAATTTCATGTTGGTTTCTTCACCTTCAACCACTACAATCTCTTCTGATGGTACATATTTTTTAACGATTCCACAGTCATCAGTGGCTGCAAAATTATCATCCAATAGCGCTAATTTATACGCTTGTGCAATCACTTTTTGCTTAAACCCTTGCGGAGTTTGCCCTCGTCGCATTTTACTTCTGTCGGGAATCGCTTTTATGATGGAATCTTCGACTTCGATAATGGTATCAGCTGAATTAATGGCGACATCGACTGCAGCAAAACTATCTAGTTTTTTGACCACTTCAGTAATGATACGTTGACTTACAAGTGGCCTAGCGGCATCATGAAATAGTATATTGGAATCTTGAAAATCAGCATAAGCTGTCACTGCTGCATAACTAGAATGGTAGCGCTCCTTTCCTCCTACCAAGATGCGCTTCACTTTTTTCCATTCGTTTTTTATGATCATATCCTCGACCATAAAAATATAATGCTCGTTGACTACAACAGCTATTTCATCAATCCATTCGTTTTTTTCAAACGCGGCTATAGCATGCTCCAGCACCATTTTTCCAGCAATTTTGAAAAACTGTTTTGGAAGAGATTTTTCTAATCTGCTTCCTTTACCACCTGCCAAAATAACCGCTATATTCATCTATTGTATTCTGTATATTTTTAATTCTACTCCTCTAAAAACAATTCCTTTTCAAGAAATTCTACTATTCTGGATGAAGCTGTTTGCTTATTGGTATTCAAAAGAACCGCATCGACAAAAGCTTTTCGGGCTGTCATCATAGTATCCTGTTCCTGTAAAACGACATTTTCAATAAAATCAACCAATTGCTGTTGATTTCTAGATTGATAATGTACTTGAATGGCTTGTTCCCCAAATGTACTCCATTGTTCCATAACTGACTCCTTTCTGATCATAAAAAGTGATGGTTTGCCCGTTATTAAGTATTCAGCCATGAAGGAACCACAGTCATGAATGAGCGCATCAGAGGTTAAAAAAAGATCTATATAATCCCCATTCTCTAACTGACCATTATCTAAATTCTCCCATTTAGAATAGTAGGCAGTCGTTTTCTCTTCTCCCCAATTAGGATCTTGCTCTAATTTAATTCGCAGCAATTGATGCGGCTTGAAGGCAATTTGAATTTTATCACTATACCTGCTGGCCAGTTCTAAAAAAACATCACAATATTCCAAAAAATTAGACACTTGATTGAGCTCGTGCATGGAGTGATGCGGTGCCCAAATAATTTTCTTTAGTTTTTGGTTTTTATTTTTCCAAACCGAAAAATCGGGTTTATCACAAAGCAAAATTGGATCGAAACCAGGGTAACCCGTCAGTACAGTATTGACACCTTTGTTCAACTGCTGATCTAATGCGATTTGGCGGTGCAATGGCGTTTCAGAAAAAATTTTCCAAACCAAATTATGAAAATCAGTATTGTAAAACAACTCATATTTGGTAGTCATAATCGCATACGGAACATAGCAAGTTAAAGTAGTTTTAAACTGTTTAATGTAATATCTATAATCTTGTACTCCTTCATATGGATTGGTATAAAAAACCAAATCAGGTTGAAAATACTTCTTAACATCTAGGTATTCTTCAGTTGTTTCATTGAATGTTTTAGTAACAGCATAGCCTTTGTTTTTAAAAGATTGATAGGTTTTTTCCATTTCAGCCAGCCTGTTTTCTTTGCCAAAATTCACAACTGGACAAACAAAAAGTGACGGTTCAAATCGCGGATGCTCTAACATCATCTTGTATAAAACATCATATTTCCAAACCGACTCATGAGTCAAGAAAAAAGCAACTTTCACGATTTCCTTGTTACGAACCAATTCTAGAGCTTTTTTATGATGATTTGGGGCTTGCTTAATCAAATACCAATTACAGCAATATTGATACGTTTTAATTAGCCTGCTTTTACCAAGAACAAAAAACCACCAAACGGAAGTTGGTGTATGTTTTTTTACTATTTCTTTCAAGTTGTTCATGGTTGTAAAGGGTAATGCTTTTTATTGGAAAAAATCAATATTGATTTATAACTTTTATAGTAAAATGCACTTCTTCGTTAGTAAGTATTGGACTTATTGGCAAACTCAAAACGGTATCATGAATTTGCTCCGTAATTGGAAATGACAAATGATTCAATGATTTCAATGCTTTCTGTTTGTGTGGTGGAATTGGATAATGGATAACCGTTTGAATACCATTATGCAACAGATATTCTTGTAAATCTTCCCTATTTTTTGTTCGAATAACGAACAAATGAAAAACGTGATTATTGCTTAAATCCCAAGCAGGAAGGACTATTTTGTCATTTTTAATTTCTGCTAAATACTGTCTTGCAATAGCTCTTCGTTTTTCATTATCGGTATTTAAATGAGGTAATTTTAGATTCAAAAAGGCAGCTTGTAATTCATCTAACCTCGAATTTACGCCAAGGAATTCGTTCTGGTATTTCGTCTCTGAACCATAATTTCTTAAAGCAAAAACGACTTTGGCCAAATCATCATCATTCGTTACCACCGCGCCACCATCCCCTAAAGCACCTAAATTTTTTGCTGGATAAAAACTATATGCTTGAGCATTTCCTCTACCTGATTTTGGATATTGACTTTCAAAAATAGCACCATGTGCTTGCGCCGAATCTTCAATTAACAGTAAATCATTTGCTGCAGCAATAGAACATATTTTATCCATTTCAGCCAATTGCCCATATAAATGAACAACGAGGATCGCTTTCGTTTTTAAACTAATATTGGACTCGATCAATTGGGGATCTATATTATAGGTATCTCGCTTTGGCTCGACCAAAACAGGAATTAAACCCGCCTCAATAATTGCCATGATACTCGCTATATAAGTATTGGCAGGAACAATGACTTCATCTCCAATTTGTAATTTACCTAATTGAATATAACCTTTAAAAATCAAAACTAAAGCATCCAAACCGTTCCCTACTCCAATACAATGTTCAGATTGACAAAACAACGCAAACTGCTTTTCGAATTCCAGTACTTCATTTCCTAGCACGTACCAGCCACTTTCTAAAACAGACTTCAATTTTTCTTGAAAGGCTGTATTATAAGCTGCGTTCACTTTTTTTAAATCCAGGAAAGGTATCATATAATCGCCGTTTCTAAGTGATAGTAATTAGCTGTTTCAATTTCGTAAAAATCTTGAATTGTAGTGCTGGCGCCAAAACTCTCTTTCCATTCTACTAATCCGGCATTCAATTCCTTCCCTTGATTTTCATTCGAACTTCCAAAATCAAAATAATTTTTATCTGCAAAAGTAATACGAATCAAATGATCAAATAAAAAGTCAAGACTTCCTGAATTCTTCTCTTTTTCGTATTTTGAAATGTATTGGCAATGTGCTGTAGTTTCGGTTTCAAAAATAGTAGTTCCGGCTATAAGCTGCCCTTTACGATACACATTAAATTGACGTATATTAGCTGGAAATTTATTTCGCAAGTAAGTGATTTCTGCTATGGAATGAACGGGACTAACTTGGTGGCGTGTTGCCAAATTTGGAATTAAAATTTCGTTCCAAAAACACTCAAAGTCTGTTTCTTCTTTGATAATCAAATTATTCTTAATTGCTTTTTGAATGCCTCTTTCTCGTAGCTTAGAAAAAGAAAAGTCTTTTTTCAAATCAATTACAGCTAATGAATCTCGGCGAACGAGCTGCGCTTTTGCCAAAAACAAAGCAGCTGCGATTTCGTCCGATGGTTTTTTATAATAATAAGATGGAATTGTTTTCACATGTAATGTACTAATTCCCTCCTTATTTAAGAATGACAATATGGCTTTAAAACAACCTATAACATTCACTAAACTAAGTCCATCTTCATAAACTAAACCGCCATAACTAAGTCCTGAATGTGAAAAAACAGTATTTTGCAATGTATTGGCAGGTAGTACCGCTACGCAATTTTTTCCCGAAAAAACCAATAAAGAATAATCTTCAAAACGATCTTGATGGTATTCCATAAAATCGCGATGAAATAAAAAAGTACCATTTTTGGCCGTACTTATAAAAGCATTCCAAATACGATAATCGCTAGGTTCATATATTTTAATCGTGTATTTTTTCAAAGTCAACTGTATAAAGGAGTAAATTAAGTAATTATTCTATAATTTTAGGGCATCAAGTAGAATAAGATTTCCAAATAATTTAATGTCCATAATAATAATTGGGCAAGGACCATTACAATGAATCAAAAACGACAACTTAATTTTATACTTTGGATGCTGCTATTATCTTGCACTGCTTACAGTCAAGATATCGAATTATTCAAACAGTATAATGGACGGTACGATTTTGTTTTCATTGGAAACACCTTAAATAAGGCAGAAAACGGCACTGGCGCTCCCTGTGAAATTAACACTAGCTCATCAGCTACTTTAGCACTTAATCCTACCGATCAAATTGAAAATGCTTATTTATACTGGGCCGGCTCAGGATTGGGTGATTTCCAAATAAAATTGAATTCTATCGATGTGGTAGCTGATCGAACTTTTAGTGTGGTTCAACAAACCTCTGGACTCCCCTTTTTCAGTGCTTTCGCAGATATTACCAATCAAGTAAAACAAAAGGGCAATGGTACCTATACTGTATCAGAATTGGATTTAACCAATGTAATCAACTTCTATTGTTTTAATGGAACTAATTTTGGTGGCTGGGCAATCGTACTAGTGTATAAAAATGCGCAACTTCCGCTTAATCAACTTACCATTTATGATGGCCTCCAATATGTTCCAAACGAGATTAACATAGTCTTGAACAGCTTGAACGTAATTGACAACCAAGACGCACGCATAGGTTTTGTAGCTTGGGAAGGCGACCAATTTATCAGTGTAAACGAAACACTAAGAGTTAATGGCAATCCTTTGAGTAATCCACCGCTCAATCCCGTCAACAACGCTTTTAATGGTACCAATAGTTTCACAGGATCCAATACGCTTTACAATATGGATTTGGACGTTTACAATATTCAAAACAATATTAAAGTGGGCGATACCTCCGCTCAAATACAGTTAACATCAGGACAAGATTTTGTGATGATCAACACTATTGTTACCAAGTTAAATAGTCAATTACCTGATGCTAGTACTCAAATTAATTCGGTTGAAACTGCCTGCGACTCTAAAGAAGTAGCTATTGCTTATACCGTCTTTAATAGTAATAGTACCAACAGTTTGCCAGCGGATGCACCTATTTCATTTTATGTCAATGGAAATCGAGTGGGTAGCAGCAAGACCAATACAATTATACCAATTGACGGCAGCGAGCAAGGAAGAGCAATAATCAAAGTCCCCGATAACACTGTTTCTCCCTTTACTTTGGAGCTAAGTGTAGACGACCTTGGAAACAGAATAGGAATTATAACCGAATTAAATGAAAATAATAACAGTGCATTTGCTAACAATATCATTTTAAAAAATTCACCCAAAATTAACACGGTTGCAAATCTAACTGCTTGTAACGAAGGATTTGGAATGGCAACTTTTGATTTTTCAAATTACCAAGAAAGTGTAAAAGTAGCTTCCAGCGACACAGTGAGTTTTTATTCCTCTTTACAAGAAGCTACCCTCGGAGTGGATCAAGGTGGAATAACTGTTCCTTCTACCACAGGATTTCAGGCTAAAAACCCCATTACTACGATTTATATTAGGGTCCAAAATGATTTTTGTTTTACAATAACCTCTTTTCAATTACTAGTTAAAAACTGTTTGCCTAAACTATACAACTTCGTATCAGCAAATAACGATGGTATCAATGACAGTTTTTCAAGCCAAGGTTTGAAAAATATCTTTACCAATTACAAAACAAGTATTTACAACCGTTGGGGCGTTATGTTATGGGAAGGAAATAATGCCACCGCTGACTGGAACGGATACGCATCCAAAGGATTAACTTGGGGCAATAGTAAGTGTCCGGATGGCACTTATTTTTATGTTATCGAATTAAATGATAAAGAATTCCCAGAGCCTCTAACCGGATTTATCTATTTAACTAATTAGCGCGCTACACCTTATCCAAAACTGGTAAATACCATTTGTACTTGACTGCCATTAAGCGAACCGATATAATCACCACCGAGGTACTGAGGTACAAAACGTCCTCATTTAAGTGCATTTTCTTGAGCAGAAAAAAAACAGCACCGCCTAAAATGCAAATAGTAGCATAAATTTCTTTTCGAAATATAACAGGGATTTCATTGCACAAAATATCCCGAATCACACCTCCAAAACAAGCTGTCATCGTACCTAACGCTATGCAAATTACTGGATGTAGCCCAATATTTATTCCTTTTTCAAGACCAATTAAAGTAAAAACTCCCAAACCAATCGTATCAAACAAAAATAAAGAAGTGCGCAATTTGTCAAATTTACGACGGAAAACAATAGATAAAATAAATGCAAAGGCAATAACATAAATATATTCTAAATCTTGCATCCAACCCACCGGCGTACGACCAATCATGACATCACGCAGGGTTCCCCCTCCTACAGCCGTTACGAAAGCGATAATAAAAACACCAAAAGGATCTAGTTTTTTACTGATAGCTGTAAGCGCGCCCGACATGGCAAAAGCAATGGTACCAATAATATCTAATAAATGAAACATGAAAAATAGTTTAGGATAGCTAATGGATTCCTTTTCGCAATCCGAATTGGGGCAAAATTAGCTAAAATTAGTGGTAAACCGCTACTTTTATAGTCGCTAATCCATTCTAAATGACCCTCACAAATAATCTGTTGGGATGTATCGAAAACTGCAGTTTCTCTCCGTATCTTTGTTTTTTTATTAAGCCATTAAAATGTAAATTCCCTTGAAACAAATTACTTCCATTCAAAATCCCTTCATAAAAGCCTTAGTTTTATTACAAGAAAAGGCAAAAAATCGCAAGCAAAGCGGAAGCTTCTTGATCGAAGGGCAACGCGAAATTAGTTTAGCACAAAAAGGGGGTTATGAAGTAGAAACTATTTTGTTTGCTCCTGAAATTTGCAGTGAATCCGAAGCGCGAAAACTTTCCAAATCAGCTGAATTGATCGAAATTAACACGGCTATTTTTCAAAAACTAGCGTATCGAGATACGACCGAAGGTATTTTGGCTGTAGCCAAAACAAAATCAATGCACTTAAGCGACCTAAAACTTTCGGAAAACCCGTTAATTGTAATTGCTGAAGCCCCTGAAAAACCCGGAAACATTGGTGCATTACTCCGCACCGCTGATGCTGCTAATCTCGACGCGGTGATAGTAGCAAACCCTAAAAGTGATTTGTACAGCCCAAATATTGTACGATCTAGCGTAGGCTGCTTATTTACAAACCAAATTGCAACAGGAACCACAGCTGAAATAATTGCTTTTTTAAAAGAAAAAAAGATCAATTTTTACTGCGCCACACTGCAAAACTCAACGGCTTACCACACTCAGGATTACACCACACCAACCGCATTAGTTGTGGGTACAGAGGCGACGGGATTAACCCAAGAATGGCGCGATGCAGCTACGCAAAATATCATTATTCCGATGCAAGGCGAAATAGACAGTATGAACGTTTCAGTTGCGGCAGCCATATTAATCTTTGAAGCCAAAAGACAACGAGGATTTTAAAAATTCAAATAAAAACCAATCTAATTATGAAAAATAAAGTAATTATAGCCCTAGCGCTTATCAGCAGTGCATTTGCTTTCGCACAAATAAGCGAGCCACAAGTCGATGCTTTAGTTAACAAAACCTTGACCGCTTTTAATGTACCTGGAATTGCAGTAGCGATTATCAAAGATGGCAAAGTAGTCCTTGCTAAAGGATATGGAGTCAAATCGATCGAAACGAAAGAAAAGGTAGATGCAAATACACTGTTTGGTATTGCATCTAATAGTAAGGCTTTTACAAGCGCTGCATTAGCTATTTTAGTTGATGAAGGAAAAGTAAAATGGGACGATAAAGTGGTTAAATACCTTCCTAATTTTAAAATGTATAGCGATTATGTAACCCAAGAATTCACAATCAGAGACCTTTTAACACATCGAAGTGGTTTGGGTTTAGGAGCTGGAGATTTAATGATTTGGCCTGATGGCAGCGATTTTACTGCCCAAGATATCGTTCAAAACTTACAATATTTAAAACCTGTTTCTGCTTTTAGAACCAAATACGATTACGACAACCTGTTGTATATTGTAGCTGGCGAAGTCATTCATAAGGTAAGTGGTAAAAGCTGGTGCGATTTTGTCGAAGAGCGTATCATGAAACCGTTAGAAATGAATAACAGTGCTGCTTCCTACGTGCGACTAAAGGACTCGACCAATATTATTGCTCCTCATGTTCCTATGAATGGCAAACTGAAGGTGATTAGAAGGTATCAAAACCAACTATTCGATGCTGCTGCCGGAATTTACTCTAGTGTAAATGACTTGAGCAAATGGGCTATTATGCAAATGAATAATGGAAAATACGGCCCTGAAAACAAATCGCTATTCTCTGAAAAAGAACATGACGAAATGTGGCAACTACAAACTATTATCCCAACTAAAACAAGAGCGCCGTACTTCACACATTTTAATGGCTACGGTTTAGGCTGGTTTCTTAGCGATGTAAAAGGATACAAACAAGTGACGCATACCGGCGGTTTAGAAGGTATTGTAACACAAACGACCTATATTCCGGAGTTGCAACTTGGAATTATTGTATTAACCAATCAACAATCAGGTGCGGCATTTAATGCGATTACAAATACCATCAAAGACAGTTATTTAGGGATTGCATCCGAAGATTATGTTAGTGTTTACGCTAACCGCGTAAAAGCAAATGAAGAAACTGCCGATAAAACTACGGATGAAGTTTGGGCTCAAGTCGCAAAAAACAAAAAAGATAAAATCAAAACCGACCTGAAGAAAATTGTAGGAACCTACAAGGACAATTGGTTTGGAAATATCGTATTATGGGAGAAAAAAGGACAGTTGTACTTTCGTTCAGAACGCTCTTCTCAACTAGCAGGTGAAGTCTTTTTTTACAAGGACGGAAACTATGTTGTAAAATGGAACAATGCTTATTTTCATGCCGATGCTCATTTAATTTTCGGATACGATACTAACGGAAACGCTAGTACACTTAAAATGAATGCTATATCAGAATTAACTGATTTCAGCTATGATTTTCAAGATTTAAATTTTACTAAAATTAACTAATAATTCGACTTGGAACAACCTAAAAAATGTTTACGCCATACACGCAATTAGGCTTGCATATATGGGAAGTATTCGCTATTTTTAGGAAGTAAATCCTGCTGTTATGATCGAAATAGATATAGAAAAAGAAAACAAAGCCATTGCTCACGAATACAAGGAGTTACTCCGGATTAGTTATCAAACCTTAACCGCTGAGGATAAAAAACTAATTAGGAAAGCCTTTGACGTGGCTGTAGATGCGCACAAAGAACAGCGAAGAAAATCAGGGGAAGCCTATATATTTCATCCTATTGCTGTTGCAAAAATTGTAGCTTCAGAGATTGGTCTTGGCGCTACCTCAATTGCAGCTGCCTTGATGCACGATGTAGTTGAAGACACACCTATAACGGTTAAGGATATCGAAAAAATGTTTAATCCTAAAGTAGCACAGCTAGTGGAAGGATTAACCAAAATATCGCTAGTGCAAAAAGACATGAATGTGTCAATGCAAGCAGAGAACTTTCGCAAAATGTTACTGACGCTTAATGATGATGTACGGGTAATCTTGATTAAAATTGCCGATCGATTGCATAATATGCAAACCATGGAATCGATGGAGGATTACAAGCAGGTAAAAATAGCGTCCGAAACGCTATATATCTATGCACCATTAGCACACCGCTTGGGATTATACAACATTAAAACCAAACTCGAAGATCTAGGTTTGAAATATACCGAACCAGCTATTTACAACGACATTGTAAGTAAAATTAGAGAAACAAAAGAGCAGCAAGACGCATACATCAAAGATATTTCAGATATATTAAAAACCTCTTTAGATGCCGAGGGCGTGGAATACATTATAAAAGGCAGACCAAAATCTATTTATTCCATCAGGCGTAAAATGAAAGCTCAGAATGTAAGCTTCGATGAAGTTTACGATAAATTTGCTTTGCGTATCGTTTACAAATCTACGCCACACGAGGAAAAATTTGTTGCTTGGAAAATCTATTCTATCGTTACGGACCATTATAGACCCAGCCCTAGCCGATTGAGAGATTGGATTTCTTCACCTAAATCTACGGGCTATGAAGCCTTGCACATTACCGTAATGGGACCAAAGGGTCGTTGGGTGGAAGTGCAAGTACGTAGTGAACGAATGGATGAAATAGCTGAGAAAGGTTACGCAGCACATTACAAATATAAAAATGGTGCGACTGAAGAAAGCGGATTGGATGTTTGGTTGAATCTATTAAAAGAAGCACTAGAAAACTCAGAGTCGAGTGCGGTGGATTTTGTAGAAGATTTCAAAATGAATTTGTATTCCAAAGAGATCTATATTTTTACTCCAAAAGGAGATATAAAATCACTCCCAAAAGGAGCAACCTCGCTGGATTTTGCTTTTAGTATTCACTCTGAAATCGGAATCAAAACGCGTGGTACTCGTGTCAACGGAAAACTAGTACCGCTAAACTACGAATTAAAAAGTGGTGACCAAGTTGAAATTATTACTTCACCTAACCAAAAACCAACCATCAACTGGTTGGATTATGTAACCACTTCTAGAGCCAAAAATAAAATCAGAAATGTTCTCAACGAGAATACTAAAAAAATTGCCGAGGACGGAAAAGAAGTTCTTACCCGAAAATTAAAACACCTTAAAATAACACTTAACGAAACCGTTGTTAATGAGTTGGTCAACTTTTTTCAATTAAAAACTAGTTTAAACCTCTTTTATAGAGTGGGCGTGGGTGCAATCGAAAACCAGCAACTTAAAGATTTTGCTGCGCAAAAAAGCAATACGTTAATCAATTTCTTTAAAAATAAAATCAAACGATCAGGACCAACATCTGACGGTGATATCCACAAACAAATACTAAGTAATAATTACGATTTAATCGTTTTTGGTAAAGAGCAAGACAAGCTAGATTATAAACTTTCGACTTGTTGTAACCCAATTCCAGGCGACCAAGTATTTGGATTTGTTACCATTAACGAAGGAATCAAAGTACATAAAAAAGATTGTCCAAATGCTATCTCGATGCAGTCTAATTATGCTTACAGGATAATGCAAGCAAAATGGATCGACTCGTCACAGCAAGAATTCCATGCTATTTTAAATATTACCGGTATGGACACTTTGGGTCTTACTAATGAGTTGACCAAAGTAATATCAAATAATATGAACGTTAATATTCAGAGCATTTCCTTGAATGGTGATGCTGGACTGTTTAAAGGACAATTGACCGTAATTGTTCAAAACATAACAATCCTGAAGAAACTAATAGACAACATTAAGAAAATTGATGGTATCGACAAAGTGACTCGTGTTTATAAAAATTGATATTCGTTAAAAAAATAGCTATTCAACTCGTAATCAAACACAAAAACACTATTTATTAAATTTTAAACACCTATTTTTATTTCGCTTCCTATCGATAAACACGATAAGTTTTAAAATAAAAAATTATCTTTGCCAGATATGACACTCATTTCCACAGATAACAACAAAAACCAAGAAATTGTAAAAAATGTTTTTACAATGTATCTTGAGCAAAAGGGACATCGAAAAACACCTGAAAGGTATTCTATACTACAAGAAATATACGAAAGCGAAGAGCATTTTGATATAGAGAACCTCTACATCAAAATGAAAAACAAAAACTATCGTGTTAGTAGAGCTACTTTATACAATACGATTGAATTATTGCTAGACTGTGCACTTGTTAGAAAACATCAGTTTGGACAAAACCAAGCACATTACGAAAAGTCCTATTTTGACAAACAGCATGATCATATCATCATGACTGATACCGGAGAAGTAATTGAATTTTGCGATCCAAGAATACAAACCATCAAGAAAACGATAGAGGAAATTTTTGATATCGAAATCACAAATCACTCTTTGTATTTATACGGTGTTAAAAAGACTCCAAAAGCAGAAACAATAACAGAAAATAGCACCAACACAGACGAACAACTGTAGTAGTTGCTCATCAATAAAAATTAACTACAAATAATAAAATAGAATGACCGTAGATTTATTACTAGGATTACAATGGGGAGATGAAGGAAAAGGAAAAATCGTTGATGTATTAACATCAAAATATGATATCATCGCTCGTTTCCAAGGAGGACCTAACGCAGGACATACGCTAGAATTTGACGGTATCAAACACGTGCTAAGAACAATCCCATCTGGAATTTTTCATGGTAACAACGTAAACGTAATTGGAAACGGTGTTGTGATCGACCCAGTTGTTTTTAAAAGTGAAGTTGATGGTTTAGCTAAATTTAATTTAGATCTAAAATCTAAATTAATCATTTCAAGAAAAGCACACTTAATTTTACCAACACACCGTTTACTTGATGCAGCATCAGAAGCTTCAAAAGGAAAAGCGAAAATTGGTTCTACACTTAAAGGAATTGGTCCAACTTATATGGACAAAACAGGTAGAAACGGAATTCGTGTTGGAGATATTGAATTAGCAGACTTTAAAGAGAGATACAGAGCATTAGCTGATAAGCACGAAGCAATGATCGCTTTTTATGATGTAAACATACAATACAACTTAGCAGAATTAGAGAAAGAATTTTTTGAATCTATCGAAGATTTGAAAAAATTAGATTTTATAGATAGCGAAGAATATTTGCACCAAGCTCAAAAAGCTGGGAAATCCATTTTATGTGAAGGAGCTCAAGGTTCTTTATTAGATGTTGATTTTGGAACGTATCCTTTCGTTACCTCTTCAAATACTACTGCTGCAGGTGCTTGTACCGGTTTGGGTATTGCTCCAAACAAAATCAAAGAAGTGTATGGTATCTTCAAAGCATATGTTACTAGAGTTGGTAGCGGACCCTTCCCTACTGAGCTTTTTGACGAGGACGGATCGACTATGGCACGCGTAGGAAACGAATTCGGTTCAGTTACCGGAAGACAAAGACGTTGTGGTTGGTTAGACTTAGTAGCGTTGAAATATGCGGTACAAGTAAATGGTGTTACGCAACTAATGATGATGAAAGGCGATGTTCTTTCTGGCTTTGAAACGTTAAAAGTATGTACGGAGTACAACTACAAAGGACAAAACATTGCTCATTTCCCGTACAACATTGAGCCAGAAAATGTAACTCCAGTTTACCAAGAGTTTAAAGGCTGGAAACAAGATTTAACTGGAATGACTACTTACGAGGAGTTACCGACAGAGTTAAAAGAGTACATTGCTTTTATTGAAAAAGAAATTGAAGTACCTATCAAAATTGTTTCTGTTGGACCAGATAGAAAACAAACAATATTGAAATAATATAAAGTAACGCTCTGAAATTTCAGAGCGTTTTTTATTTTGCCCAAAAAAAATATTATGTACAATCCCGAAATAAAAATTCAAAAAACAGACTTGCTTTCAAACAACAAGTACTTGCTTAACAAAGTTACTTTTGATTATAAAAAAAATGACAATTCTTGGATCACGCAAAAAAGAGAAGTCTATGATCGAGGAAACGGAGCCGCAATCTTGTTGTATAATTCTGAGACTCAAAATGTCATTCTTACAAGACAGTTTCGTTTACCTACTTACCTTAACGGGAATCAGAGCGGAATGTTGATAGAAGCCTGTGCGGGCATGTTAGACCTTGACGAACCAGAACAATGCATCATTAGAGAAACCGAAGAGGAAACCGGATACCGTATCACTAACGTGAAAAAAGTGATGGAAAGTTATATGTCACCTGGCGTACTAACGGAAATACTCTACCTATTTGTTGGCGAATACAACGAATCGATGAAAGTAAACGAAGGTGGCGGCTTAGAAGAAGAGCAAGAAAACATAGAAGTGTTAGAAATGCAATTTGATGCTGCTTACAACATGATCGCAACTGGCGAAATAAAAGATGCAAAAACAATGCTTCTTTTGCAATATGCAAAAATTAATTTAGGGTTCTAATGTTCAATACAACCCTAGCTACTTCAACTAAAAACAGCCACAATTTTTTTTTTGTGGCTGTTTTTTAGGAATAATAGTGACTATTTATTTGGTTGTGGTGTCATCCTTAAATAGTATTTAATTCTATTGAATCCCTTTGGAAATTTTGCTGGAATATCTTCATCTTTAATGGAAGGAGATATTACAACATCGTCCCCATCTTTCCAGTTTGCTGGTGTGGCAACACTATAATTAGCCGTTAATTGCAAACTATCAATCACACGCAACAACTCATCAAAGTTGCGACCTGTTGAAGCCGGATACGTCAATATTAATTTTACTTTTTTATCGGCACCTATAACAAATACAGAACGTACTGTAAACGTATCATCTGCGTTTGGATGTATCATATCATACAAACTAGCCACTTCCTTGCTCTCGTCTGCTATAATTGGATATTGCAAAGTCACCTCTTGCGTTTCTTCAATATCTTTAATCCATTTTAAATGCGACTCTAATCCATCAACACTCAAAGCAATTACTTTAGTGTTTCGCTTTTGAAATTCAGTATAGTAATTAGCTACCGTACCTAATTCAGTGGTACAAACAGGTGTGAAATCAGATGGATGTGAAAAAAGTACACCCCAAGAATCTCCTAACCACTCATGAAATTGAATCGTACCTTTTGTTGTTTCTGCTTTAAAATCTGGAGCACTATCTCCTAATCGTATCGTTGACATATATTATAATTTTTAGTTTGTTTAAAATTACTAATTATATACAAGAGAACGGGAAAACATACCTTAAATAAAAGCTAAATATCTAATGCCAAAATTGCAATAAAAAGTACCAGCCGGCTAAGGTTATAAAGGATAACGGAATACCGAAACCAATCATCATACTGCTCAATTTTGGTTTTAAACCATAGGTAGAGGCCAATATACTTCCAGTAATCATAGGTGCCATGGCTGTTTCCATTATCACAACATCAATCATAGTTGAATGTTGTTTTAAAATAATTATATAACCCACAAAAAATAGCGCAGGCATAAGTATTAATTTAAATAACAATCCTAATCCAAGAAAACGCCAATGCGCACTCCTACTGTCGAAATTTAATTGCAAACCTACTGATATCAGCGCTAATGGCGTAATCAAACTTCCTACTCCATGAATCGCTTGTTGAATTACATCAATAAAATCGAAATTACAAATATTCAGAATACATGCGAATAGAAAAGTTAAGAAAGGAGGAAACAAAAATACTTTCTTAAAAATTTGACTTGCAGTTGCTACTCCTTTTGAATGCATCGTAGCCACCAAAACTCCCAAGGTAGCCAAGACGACAAAACTTCCGGGTTGGTCAATCATAATTGCCGTTTTCATTCCCTCTGGTCCATAAATGGCAGCAATGATCGGAAAACCTACGAAAGAAGTATTAGAAAGCCCCGCGGTTAAAATTAAGCAACCCGTTAATTTTTTGGACCAACCAAACTTTTTTCCCAACACGTAAAAAAACAAAAAAGAAGCGCCAAAGCCAATCCAAGCAGCACCTATTGGATATAGCAACTGATTGTTCCAATGAATTTTTGGAATATAATACAATGCCAAAGCAGGAAGACAAAAGTTGACCGCAATGGAATTCAATAGTTTATAGATAGTGGTAGGCACCTGTCGTACCCTTTGCAACAACAATCCTATGAATAAATAAATGAAGATTAAAATAAAATTATTCATAGTAAGTACTTGATTCTGCTTTGCTACTGATCTTTTAATAACAAAAATAGTATTTATAAACGAATATTAATCATTGCTGAATTAAATGAAATCCCCTTTAAAATTCAAAAAATGCATAAACTTTCCCGTAGAAGTATTATTTTTACTAAAATGATTGAAGCTTTGACAAACAACACCAATAAACCATCGGCCTTACACGAAAAATCAGGAGTGAATGCACCGGATAGCGTGAGTGCGACTGTTGTGAAAAACATACAGCATTTCAGAAAAAAACAACCTTCGGCTGATGAATTGACTAAAGGTATTTTAGCTTCAAATATCACGGCCTTAAGTCGGTCTATTACATTAGTCGAAAGCACAAATATTCAACATTTGGCGAAAGCCAATAGTATCATCAACGCTTGCCTTCCTCATGCTAACAAATCAATTCGCATAGGAATCACAGGAGTACCCGGAGTTGGAAAAAGTACATTTATAGAAGCTTTTGGTAAACACCTTACCTCTTTAGGAAAAAAAGTAGCAGTATTAGCTGTCGATCCTAGTAGTTCCATATCGCACGGTAGTATTCTAGGCGATAAAACCCGAATGGAAGAACTAGTTAAAGACCCGAATGCTTTTATTCGTCCTTCGGCCTCAGGGGATACTCTTGGTGGCGTAGCTCGAAAAACTAGAGAAACCATCACCTTGTGTGAGGCAGCAGGCTTCGATACGATAATTATCGAAACGGTTGGCGTAGGTCAAAGTGAAACCGCCGTACACAGCATGGTCGATTTTTTCTTACTTTTAAAAATTGCTGGTGCCGGCGATGAATTACAAGGTATTAAACGAGGTATTATGGAAATGGCGGATGCCATAGTGATTAATAAAGCGGATGGTGATAATATTAAAAAAGCAAAACTCGCTAAAACAGAATTTAATAGAGCCTTGCACTTATTTCCTGCGAAAAAATCAGGTTGGACAGCCACCACCTCAACCTGTAGTGCCATAACTCAAGAAGGAATTCCTGAAGTGTGGAATACAATAACTGATTTCATGCAGTTGACCTCAGCAAACAACTATTTTAATATAAAAAGGACGCAACAGAATGAATACTGGATGCTTGAAACTATTAATGCCGCCCTTAAACTACATTTTTATGGCAATCCCGAAGTAGAAAGCGTGCTAATAGAAACTAAAAAAGCGGTGCAAGAAGCTATTTTATCTCCATTTGCAGCCGCTCAAATTGTTTTAGAAAAGTATTTTAAAAAATAGTGCAAATCATAAGAATGCACTACTTGTTATTTTAACGTACATTATTAACAGAATTTTTAGCGATTTCATGTCTAGCAGATAACTGACCATTATTGATACTAAATCCCATTTTAACCTGTGTTTTCAAAGTATCCTTCAGGCCGGAGGTTGCTTTCTCGACAATAACGAAAGCTAGCTCATATTCCCCATCGGTGAGTACAAATTCTGATGTAGAATTATCATTAGGAATACTATACACTTGCTTTCCATTTTTAGCATAGGATGCAGCAGCAGCACCACCGCCGCCGCCTCCAGCTAAATTACCTACGCTAGAAACTGAAGCTGAAATAAGGGCACCGCCGGGCATGGCTCCTCCTAATAGTGAACTACCTTGTGATAAAACACTCCCAGCAGCATGCAAGCCTTGACTTATTTTCTCCCCAAAGGATAAAATGTCACTGGGTTGTAAAGCATTAATGCTTTTTTCGGTTGTATTAATGCTAAAACCATCAGCAGCGCTAAATAAAACGATACAGCCATTATTGATTAGACTTACGTTTATCGTTCCACTCTTTACCTTCTCCCCAAACGTTGCGCCTTGTGTTTGCTTGGCCACCGTAACGTTCATCGAAATCCTATTCGGAATTCCATTATTTATACCGTTTATACTATTAGAAACAGTTGGCAGAGCTACAACAGTTGATTCAGCATTGACTTGATTTTTTTTTACTGAAATTGGCAGTTTTTCTTGAGCATGCACTGTGAAACTAGCTAAAGCACAAAAAAACAAAAGTCTATTTTTATAATTTTTCATAAGATAGAATTTAAGGTTAATAGCAAAATGCAACTTCTTTTTAACAATCCAAAATATAAACTAAAACCATTGAAAAACAACACATTAAAGTTACAAAAAAAAGTAATCGGATGCTCAATCCAGCCCATAAAAAAGCGGTTATAAAAAGAAATACTATTCTTTTCATAACCGCTTATCCCTTTTTAGAAATAGAGAAGAAAATAAATTTATTCCTTCTCGTATAATTCCATTTCTCTATCGTAAAAAGCATTGGCTTGCTCGATCAACCCTTCCATTTCAGTATTTAATTCTGCTTCATCTAGGTCCTCAGCTTCTTCCATGAACTCTACTTCGTCATCCTTTAGGTTGATAATAAATCTTGGATAATCTAAGTGAATGATAAAAATATCGTCTGGAAAATCAGTGTTGTCTCCTAGTAAAAATTTTGGTAATTCCATATTGTTAGTATTATTTAATGCTAATTTTTAATATCGTAGTTCGTAACGGACTCAACGACTAAACAAATAACCGAATAAACTTTTAAAAAATCTATTGGTCTACCTAAATATTTATAATTTTTCCAACCAAAAGTAACCATACGCAAGCAGAAAAGCATGATTCGCTAGGATCTAAATAATTTGGTATCGAACAAGGAATTTATTTTAGAATAAAAATTAGACTGATCCTTTGCTATTTATTTCTGACCACCAAGGATTAACTTTTTTGTTAAGCTATTGAATCGAATATACAAAAATAATGCTGCTGTTGACAAACCAGCTAAAAGCCCTAACCATATTCCTGCTGCTTTTAGATCAGTGTACATCCCTAAATAAATTGAAACCGGAAAACCAACCACCCAGTACGCTACGAAAGTAATGTACATAGGAATCTTTACATCTTGAAGTCCACGCAACGCGCCTAAAACTACAACCTGAATTCCGTCAGAAATTTGAAAAATAGCCGCTACAAGTAACAGTTGTGCCGCTATTGTTACTACTTCTGTATTCACGGCTAAATCGGTTACATTGTTCATATCGACAAACAAAGCCGGTAGGTATTGGTGAAAAACGATAAATAGTAAAGCAAAAACAGACTCCAGTAAAATGGCCAGTAAGAAGATTGAAAATGCAACGATGCGCAATTGTTTGTAATCTCCCAGCCCTTTTTGGTTACCAACCCTAATGGTCGCTGCGACGCTTAAACCCATCGCAAACATAAAAGTAAACGAGGCCAAACTCAAGGCAATTTGATTAGCCGCCTGATTCGTTATACCTAACCTACCCGACAACCAGATTGCTCCAGTAAATAAGGCTACTTCAAAAAACATTTGCATCGCCGATGGTGCGCCTAATTTTATAATTTGAATATTTACCGCCTTTTCAATTTTCTTTAATGAAAAACCTTCAAAAAAAGGATGAAACTTTTCTTTTCGCTTCATGCGGTAGTGCATATAGCCCACCATTACAAAACGAGAAACAATAGTCCCAATAGCAGCGCCAATAATACCTAACTCCGGGAAAATCCAAATTCCGTAAATGAATAGATAATTCAGGATAACGTTTACTATATTTCCTAATATAGTGGCCCACATCGAATATTTAGTTTCACTCATACCGTCCGCAAATTGCTTGTACCCTTGAAAAACAATCAACGGAATTAAGCTAAAAGCAACAATATCAAGATAGGGTTTGGCTAATTCGACAACATTTTCAGGTTGTCCCATTAAAGTGATCAAAGGTTTAGAAAAGAATATCAAGGCAAATAGTAGCACCCCTAGAATTGTACACAAATACAAGCCATGATGAAAAGTACTGCGACCTTCCTCAATGTTTTTTTTACCGTCAGCTTGTGCTGCCATAGGAGTAATCGCAGTTGAAAACCCAATTCCTAAAGACATGGCGATAAAAATGAAACTATTTCCTAAGGAAACCGCAGCCAATTCAGTAGGTCCTAATTTACCTACCATGATATTATCGACAATTCCCACTACTGTATGCCCTAGCATTCCTAAGATGATAGGATAAGCTAATCGTAAGTTATAAGAGAATTCTTTGGTATAAGTTGCTAAAGTCACTGTAATTATTTTTGAGCAAATATAGCGAGAAGCAAAACCAATATTCGCTTAGTCAACCAAATACTTTTATTTAAATCAGTACGATCTCTTCCTATTTTTGGTACTTCTTATCAGTCAATGTTCGCATAAAAGCAACTAATTGTTTTTTTTCTAAAGTTGTTAATTGTAGTTTATCCACGGGTAATGTCTGGTTTTCTAGATCAAATCCCAATCCACTACCGCCACCTTCGTTATAAAAATCAACTACTTCCTCTAAGGTTTTAAAAACGCCATTGTGCATGTAAGGAGCCGTCAATTCAATATTTCTGATGGTTGGGGTTTTAAAAGCATACTTGTGAATCTTCGCTCTTGTCACATTGTATTTTCCTTCATCAGAATCTAAGGTACCATCTTCTCTTGGCACGCCCAATACTTCACTCTCTGATTTCATAAAATTAGGTGGAACAGTTCCGTTTGTTAATGGAATAAAATGGCAAGTGGCACATTTTCCTTTTCCCGCAAAAAGGTTGAATCCTGCTTTTTCATCTTTAGTAAAAGCCACTTCTTGACGCATATAGCCATCAAATTTAGAGTCATATTTACTCAATGTGCGAATGTAAGAAGCCAAAGCGTTTTTTATTTCAAAGGCAGTGATCTCTTTTTTCGGAAAAGCATTTTCGAACTGCTTTTGGTAGCCTTTGTTTTTCTTAATTTTTGCTGCAGCAACTTCAAGCGACCCGTGCATTTCGGTAGTGTTTGTTATTACAGCTACCGCTTGATCTTCAAGATAATTCACTCTTGAATCGCTAAAAAACACCCTTTGAAAAGCAATATTTGTTAATGTTGGGGTATTGCGCTTTACAAATGATTTTCCATCAAAAGATACTGCTTTGGCTTCACCATCGGTAAAAGCTTTTTCTGAATGATGGCAAGAGGCACAAGATCGACTGTTATCACCGGACAAAATCTTATCATTAAATAGTGCTTTACCAAGATTAGCTTTGGCTTCCGTGGTTTTATAATCTGGGAAACCAGAAAAAGCTTCTTCATCAAAAACTTCTTTATCGAATAAGGTTTGAGCAGTCGTTCGCAATCCTCTTACCTCCTTGAATACAGGTATTTTTAAATCCAACTGTTTTTGGTATAAACCACTGCTCAACGGATTGAGGTATTCCTTGATAAAGGTTGCGCGATCAAAACGATTAAAATCGGGATTTGATTCTAGGTACTTAATTGCATTGGATATAATTGACGTTTTTTCTTGAGTCGCTTCGTTTTTATAAATGGCATCGTATTTTTGAATTCCTTGCAAAGCGCTAATCGCTTCTGGAATAGATTGTTGCGCTATTGGGGAATCAAAACCCGTTATTCCCAAAGTAATAATTCGGAAAACCTCCAACCGCATGGCATCAAAAACATGAGCATCAGTCAGTTCAGTTGAAGTAGTAATTCGTTCTAATCGTTTTAAATTAGCCGTAAGTATTCCAAGCTCTTTCAGTAATTCTGTCTTAGACTCTTTATTGTAAACCGGAAATAAAAATGCTTCTAACACTTGTAAACCTTGTGGCGGGATAGTTAATCCATCATTTTCTTCGTATTCTGGAATGGCAGGACCGTTAATGGATTTAGATACTTCTGGAAAATAATACTCTGTAAAAAGTTCCATTTGCTTGTACTTTTTACGTGCTGATAAAAACTGTTTCTGAATCTGTGTAGTCGAAGCATCGTCTTGAAGTAATTGATCCAATTGGCTAACGGATTGTATTAATGTACTAATATCAGTAAGCAGTAACTCTTTTACTTGATTTGTTTTGGGTTGCTCTTGACAGGATACCAAAACACATACAATTAAAAAATAAATAAAAGTTTTCATAGGAAATGATAGGTGATTAAAAGCAAAAGCCCCGATTTCAAAAACTGAAACCGCGGACTTTTGACTATTCTATTTTTTATAATTTATCTCGCAAGTCCTTTAATTAAAACAATTTGACTCGCTTGCTTTTCATTTGGTCGTCCTGTACCACCATCAGCACCTTTGTATTTATCGCCAGTCCAAGTATGCGGTTGAACACTTAATAAAAAAGTATCTTCGACTCCTAACTGCTCAGATACATCAATCAAAGCGCCGTATTCCCAGTCACCAAATTTAGAAGTTCCGCCCACATTGTATTTTGCTGCATCTGATTCCGTACGACGGTGATCCAATTCAACTACCACCTTCATAGTTTTTTTAGCAATGTCATACTGATAAATGTAGCCATCATGTGTTTCGTCTCCGTAACCATTAGCATCCTCTTGAACGTACACATAGTTTTTAGTTACACAAATATTATCTGGATTTTGAAACGTTTTAGCAATTCCGTTACGATCGTCACCATCTAATAAAACTTTCAGTGTTCCCGCCAGCGGATTAGTAGCATCAAGGTTCAGCTGATACACTCTTCCGTATTTTGTTCTCGAACCATCCGCATTGGTACCCGTTGTATTTTGACCCGTAACATTAAAATAAATTTCTCTGTCAGCTTCTTTACCTCCTTTGCGGTAATCTAAATCCTCAACACGACCAAATTTAATTGCCTTCAAGGTATTAACTGAAGCATTTATTTGTGCTCCTGTCATCGTGGTATGATTCTCAATTTTGACAAAAGACACCGGATACGATTCACCGCTAACCATATCTTTCTCTCTTTGATTATCAGTAGTTCGCTTCATCATATACAAAGAACCGTTAGCAAGATCACCCACAGTGTTTGATACGTACATGAAAAGTTGCCCTCCGTAAGTTCCGGAGTCATCATCACCAATTACAATAACCGTTTTTCCTGCAAAAGCTGTAGCCTTCAATGGCAACGCATTCTCGGCACTCAAGCGACCCAATCCAGGAAGCTCTTTGGATACACTTGCAGTTCCTGCATCAGCGTAAGGGTTTACACCATGTGTACGAGACTCTTCACCTGATTCTCCACAGGTTAAATAAAGCGGACCAAAACCGTGCTCCGCAGGAGTTGCCATTGTAGCACCACACAATCTCCAAGTTCCTCCATTAGAGTTTAATAAATATTCGCCTTTTACAGGTTTAAACGTTTTGTCTAGTGTAATTCTGGAAACCGAAAAATTATCTTCGTTGTTGACTAAAAAGGTAAAAGTACCATCACCGTTTTTCAACAAACCGCTTCCATCAGCTGATCCTCCAAAAACAAAGTTGGGACTTTGTGGCAGTACATCATCAGAGGTTAGTAATGAAAATAACTCTAATTTTTCAAAACCTGATTTTTTCTTTAATAAAACGGGCGTAACTGATTGGTCAGCTAAAACAACTGTTGATTCGACTTTATCATTTTCACAGGAAACAAAAGCCGCTCCTAACAATAACCCTAAAATAATTTTTTTCATTTGTTTATCTTTTAAAATTTGAAGCAAAGAAAGGCTTGGTATTTTAAAACTAAATGAACTTAAGATTACTAAAACTTAAAATACTTGTAGGATATTAGGTGTAAATTATACGTTAATTTTACATAAAGTCCTTTTTTTGAACAAAATGGTGACTTTAAAATAACTTCTCTTCAAAAATGATTTTTATATTAGGACGCAGCTCCTAAGTTGTTGACTACTAATCTTAAAGTTTGCTCAAAAAAGTACTCTTAACCCTTACTATCAAAGGAACGAACGAGACAGCAAACATCCTAAAATAATTATTCTATAACAAAAACTGAAAATACTATAACATTTCCCTCTCGCTTCCATTCTACTTTTGTCAACGTCATCAACAACAAACAATAATAAAAACGATGACTTCTTAATTATAAATAAAAAAACAAATAGTATGAAAACGACAACAAAATTCAAAACAGTACTTTTAGTAGCTATAGCTGCTCTATTTTCTAACACAACTTCAGCACAAGAAACGCCAACAGCAACTAACTACGATCAGGGATTTCGTTTAGGAGTAGGTGTAAACGCAGGATATGCTACTAACGATCCTTATAAATTAGCCTTAGGTGGTGATGTTAGGTTACAGTACGATTTATCTAAAAGATACTCTTTGACTGCAACTACAGGTTACACTAACCTTTTCGTGAGTCAATCAGATGCAATTCCTGGACAAGTGGCTGGAAAAGACTTAGGATTTATTCCTGCTAAAGCTGGTTTCAAAGCTTTTATTTGGGATGACCAATTTTATGTAATGGGTGAAGCTGGAGCTGCTTTTGGAGTTTCTAATAAAAGCAATGGTACTTCATTATTGTTATCTCCAACAATTGGTTATGCTACAAAATTCGTAGATATCTCAGTTCACTATGAGCACTACTCTGACTTTGCTAAAATCAACAACAACGGAACTACTGGTAAAGGAGTAGGACAAGTAGGTGTACGTTTAGCTTACGGTTTCAAATTATAAAAACTAACAAAATTGAATTAGTTAAAAGGGCTCTGAAATTTCAGAGCCCTTTTGTTATTCTTTCATTAATTGATCCCTATAAAGGCCCAAGTTCAGCTTTACCTTATCATCTAACTCTGGTTCCTTTATATCGGTGTATTTTTGCATTTCATTCCAAATAATTTCGGCAATAATATAACGACACATATCCTTGTCATCAGCAGGAACAACATACCAAGGCGCGTGTTCCTTAGCTGTATTATTAATTGCCTCTTGGTAATAGTTCATATAATCATCCCAACGTTCCCGTTCTTTGAGATCACCAACCGAAAATTTCCAATTGTGCTCCTCCTTCTCCAGTCGTCTCAACAATCGCTTGCGTTGCTCCTCTTTGCTTAAATGCAAGTAAAATTTCAAAACAATAGTTCCGTTTTGAGCGATATGCTTTTCAAAATTATTAATTTGCTGCATACGGTTTTCCCAAAATTCTGGCGTAATATCTGCTACTTTTTCGATACCCGGCAAATTCTCATTCATAATATATTCCGGATGTACTCTGGTTACCAGCACATTCTCGTAATGCGTTCGATTAAAAACAGCAAACTTCCCCTTCTCAGGCAAAGCAAGGTAATGCCGCCATAAATAATCATGCTCTAGCTCCGTCGAGTTGGGTGTTTTAAAACTATATACTTGAACACCTCTTGGATTAAACTCCTTAAAAACTTCCCGAATCAAACTATCTTTACCCGAAGTGTCCATTCCTTGCAAACAAATCAAAACCCCATAGCGGTTGTGCGCATACATAATGTCCTGCAATTCACTTAATTTTTTCTGAACCTTATCTAATTTATTCTCTTTATCATCATCGCTGGCTTCATTAAATAAGTTAGTGGGAATTTTTGAAAGGTCGATAGGACCTACCACTTTAAAATTTTCTGGATTTATAGATTTCATAGAATACCGTTTTTAATTAAAGTAAATATAGTATTTTTGGGTAGCTATTTCCTGCTTTTCATGGCAATACTTTTCAAGCAATTGTTTTTTTATTAGGTCCTTGCAGGAGCTTCCGGTGGTCGCTCTGCACCTCCCATAAAAAACGCAATTCCATTTAAAAAGTATTTCTATTACAATCAGGGCTAAAAACAACAACAATTCATGGAGAAATTCACGCTCGAAATCCTATTTCATATTGTCGGCATTGGTGCTGCTTCAGGACTTTTTTATCAAGAGAATTCACTATACATTATTAGTGATAACAGTGGTTTTATCTATGAGTATGCGATCCCCACACAAACTCTAAACCAATATCCGCTATTAAAAAACGCTCTGCCAAACATCCCAAAAAAAGACAAACCTGATTTTGAGTCCTTAACTCATTTTCAAGATACCTTGTATGTATTTGGCTCAGGATCGACTGACAAACGAAATACAATGATTGCCTTCGATTTAAAAACAAAAAAAAAGACAAGCACCAATAACCTCACGGATCTTTATGCTGTGATGCAGAGTTTTGAATCAGTTTTACCCCAAGATTTTAACCTTGAAGGTGTCATTTATACCGGCGAAGATTGGTATTTATTCAATCGTGGTAACGGAAGTACCAATAAAAATATCATTTATACGCTCCATGCCCAAAAACTAGATCAGGAATTTAGTTTAATTGCCAATACGTACAAACTTCCAAAAATAAAAGGAGTGCGAACTTCGTTTACCGATGCGATCAAAGTCGAAGACAAAATTTACTTTTTGGCCTCAGCCGAAAAAACAGTCAACACTTATGACGACGGCGAAATATTGGGAAGCATTATTGGCCGAATTGACATCGAAACCATGAAAATAGATTTTACAAAAAAAATTAGCCCTACAAATAAATTTGAAGGGCTAACTCTATATTCAAAAACTAAAGACCAAATTCAATTCCTACTCTGTGAGGATAAGGATAATGATGTGCAAGAAAGTACGATTCATAAATTGACTTTGGATCTAAAGTAGGATTACGCTTTATTAGCAGCTCTGTTTTTTTGCTCTTTCATAATAGTGTTCAAATGCGGTTGCACTAACTGTTGGATATCCTCTTCGGTTAAGTTTAAACTCTTTGAGTTTTTCAGCAAGGCTAACCATGGCTTTGGAGCTTTAAAATCATATTTCCCAAAAACAACCACTGGAGTTCCTTTTACCTTTACCGTTTCGACATCAGCAAGAACCCATTGATCAGCCCAGTCGTATAAGTAACGAGCATCTCTTTCTTGCAAACGCAAACAAGAGTGTGAAGCTGGATAACCAGGTAATTCATATTGGTGAAAACCTACTCCAAGTTTATTTTCGATGTTGTAATTCCATTTTAAATCCCATTCGTCATTAAAAGTACTCGTAGTTTCCTCTGCTTTCCAGTTGGTAAAAAATAAACCTGTTGGCGTTTGATCTTTTTCTCTTCCCATATTAGTAGGTCCTGTACGAACTAATTGTCCGTTTTCATAAGCGGCAAAGGTTTGAGAAGGATAGGAAAACAAAATAATTTTGTCAACCTCATTCAACGCTTCCACCTCAAGCGGAAAAGGCAAATAAAATTCTAAATCACCGCTTAAATCTTTAGGAACTATAATCGAATCCATTTTCTTTAAATTGGCTGCATCCGTTCTATTTATAGCATATGCAATTTGCAAGCTGGTAATACTTTCTTTATTTTTGGCTAGCCAGTCTTGGGTGTTTTCTAACGAATAAGAAACCTCTTTTGGTTCATGACGCTCAATTACCTTTACAGGCTTCTTTGTTTCATTGGATTCTTTTGTAGTCTCTTGTTTGCAAGAAACTAAAGCTGTCATTGCAAAACCGACTAGAAGTAGATGTATCTTTTTCATAAAATTAGTTTTAATATTTTTTTATTGATGGTTGCTATTAGATTCACTTGACTAGTTTTCTACCGTTTTAGCTTTAATTTTACTACGGCTTTTATCATGCAAATCTTCTGATGTAAAATTGCAACCTTTAGTCTTCTTAGCTGTTACGTAATTTTTGGATAATCTTATCAAATTTTAAGAAAAGTCGCTTTTCAGCGATTCCATTTTTAACTTTTTAATATCATTTAAAAAATTCCAAAGCCTTAACTTTGTTTATCAAAATATAATTAAAAACATAATGACCGATATCAAAAATAAAACGGCCTTAATCACAGGCGCTGGAAAAGGAATAGGAAAAGCAATCGCACTTGCACTAGCAAAAGAAGGGGTAAATGTTATTTTAGTTGCTCGAACGCAAGAAGAAATTGACAATGTGGCTGCGAAAGCACGAGCGTTGCGTGTAAAAGCACTCGCGATCACTGCTGATGTTGCTGATATCAATTCGGTTAATCTAGCAGCTGAAAAAGCTTTGGCTGAATTTGGTACTATCGACATCTTAATTAACAATGCGGGAATTGCCTCTTTTGGTAAATTTCTAGATTTAGAACCTACCGATTGGGAACGCATCATTCAAGTAAATTTAATGGGAACCTATTATATGACCCGCGCTATATTGCCAACAATGATAGCACAACAGTCAGGTGATATCATCAATATTTCATCCACAGCAGGTTTGGCCGGTAATGCGATGACCAGCGCGTATAGTGCATCTAAATTTGCTGTTCTTGGATTAACTGACTCGCTAATGCAGGAAATGCGCAAACATAATGTGCGTGTAACAGCGTTAACACCAAGTACCGTTGCCACTGATATGGCCAAAGAATTAAAATTAACGGATGGGAATCCTGAAACCGTCATGCAAGCAGAAGATATTGCCGAATTAATCATTGCACAGTTAAAGTTAAACAAAAGAGTTTTTATCAAAAACAGCAGTATCTGGTCTACTAATCCCTAATTTACAGTCCAATGGAAAAATATTTAAGACAATTAATTTCAATAGAATTTGAAGATAAAAGAGAAATATTTTCAGGTTTTTTAATTGATTACTCTGATGAGTGGATTTTGCTGCGGAACAACCCGGTTGATTTTATCGTAGACGGCTATGTTTTGCTTAAAAACAAAAATGTAAAAAGCATCCATCGCGACGAAGACCATGAGTTTACTGAGAAAGTGATTCGGTTGAAAGGAGTAAAAACCAACGCCGAGGACATTATTCCTATTAAAGATTTAGCTTCAATCATTAGCTATTTGGATAAAAAATATGGCGTATTCCAAATCGCAAAAAAATCATCAAAATCAGCTTATCTTGGAAAATTAATCGAATTGAACAAGGAAGAGCTCACGATTGACTTCCTTGATATACGAGGTGAATTTGGCGGAGAGTTAAGTTTTAACCCTGATAAAATTAGAGTCATTGAATTCGATACGGACTACATTAACTCTTTACAATTGGTAATTAAAGAAGATTAATACAGCTATTGGCCGTCAATTTAAAAGCTTGCATAAAAAAAACCATTAAGAAATAGAGATGCTATTTTCTTAATGGTTTTTCTATTCTAATCCCTTTTGAGTTTACACTTCTACATTTAGGAATTCCATTCTCACACTTCCGTCTTCATCAATTCGAGTTAAATTAATGTCATGCAGTGTATTTACTAAAGCCGGATTCCAAGGTGTTTTTACTTTTACATAGTTCTCGGTAAATCCATGAATGTAACCTTCTTTGTTTTCACTTTCGAATAAAACAGTCCTGTTGCTTCCTAATTGGTTTTCATAAAAAGCACGACGTTTTTTTACAGATAAACTACGTAACATTTTACTGCGTTTAGCACGAACATTGGCAGCAACCACGCCATCCATAGCAGCAGCCTCTGTATTATCACGTTCTGAATACGTAAAAACATGTAGGTATGAAATATCCATTTCATTCAAAAAATGATAGGTTTCTAGAAAGTGTTCATCGGTTTCACCAGGAAAGCCAACGATCACATCCACACCTATGCAGGCGTGAGGCATGACTTCTCTAATTTTATTGACTCTTTCGGTATAGACTTCTCTTTGATACCTGCGCTTCATTAACTTTAAAATCGCATTGCTTCCTGATTGCAACGGAATGTGGAAATGCGGTACAAAAGTTCGGCTTTTAGAGACAAACTCTATCGTTTCGTTTTTTAATAAATTAGGCTCTATCGATGAAATTCGTAATCGCTCAATTCCTTCGACCTCATCTAAGGCTTGCACTAATTCAAGAAAAGTATGTTCGTGTTTTTTATTTCCAAATTCGCCTTTACCATAATCTCCAATATTGACACCCGTAAGCACAATTTCTTTGATGTTTTGCTTCGAAATTTCGGCGGCATTTTTCAATACATTTTCTAATTCGTCTGAACGTGAAATTCCACGTGCCAACGGAATAGTACAATATGTACATTTATAATCGCAACCATCTTGCACTTTTAAAAATGCTCTAGTTCGATCACCTATGGAATAACTACCCACATAAAAATCAGCATCAGCGATCTCACACGAGTGCACTTCGCCCATGTCGTTTTTAGACAAATCGTTAATATAATCAGTGATTTTAAATTTTTCGGTCGCCCCTAAAACTAGGTCAACTCCATCAACTGCGGCTAGCTCTTCAGGTTTTAACTGAGCATAGCATCCAACGGCAGCTACAAAGGCTTGGTTGTTTAATTTCATTGCCTTTTTGACAACTTGCTTGAACTGCTTGTCGGCATTTTCAGTAACGGAGCAAGTATTGATTACATACATATCCGCCACTTCTTCAAAATCTACGCGATCAAATCCTTCGTCTTGAAAACTACGAGCGATTGTCGATGTTTCCGAAAAATTTAGTTTACAACCTAAGGTGTAAAAGGCAACTTTTTTTCTATTTTCCATAAATGAACGCTATTGATGAAATCGTTGTCAAAAAATAGCGTGTGCAAATTTACAAACATTTTTTAGAAACAAATTAGAATTTAGCAATTTACTCTGTACTGTTTGTGAGATTAGCTTTAAAAACAAGTTCAAAAATCAATACTTTTAGATACTTTTACGACCGTTACCAAAATCAAAAACCACAATGAACAAATTTTTTCTTACGCTAGCACTGCTTATTTCAGTTTTAGGAACTGCACAAAATAAAATAGACTGGGATGGCACGTATCAATTACAGTTATCCGACTTTCAATCAAATGAAACGCAAGTGGGAGGCACAACTATTACGTCAATGCAAACCGCTTCTAATTTAGAATTTGGTTTCCAAATGAGTAATGTAGAATTTATGTTTACTAAAAATTTCAACTCAAAAGTAAGCTGTGCTTTCCAGAAAGATGCTGCGATGATCGTTGCTCCAGATGCTGCTACCGCAAATAAATTAGTCCAATTTGCTCAATACCAATTCAATTTATCCGAGTTGTATGCGCGCAAATTGAGACAAAAAATATATGAAAACAAAGGAACCTTCTCAGATATTACTTTTTTGAAACCTTTATACGAGCAAATAGAAAAAGAATTAATTGAACAAAATGGTATTGCTTCTAAAGCGACCAACTTAGGCCAAGATGAAGGTAAACTTACCGTTCTTAACGCAAAGGTGCTTTCACAAATAGACGCCCTTGCTGATTTTTGCAAAGCGTGTAAACCTCCTAAAAAGAAAAAGTAAAAAGTCACTCTACCGTGGTTTTATAGTTTATGACTACTATCCTTGACTTAATACTTTATCACAAACCAACCAAAACGAAATACAAAACAAAAAATTTTATGAAAAAACTAGTTCTAATCTGCTTATTGATAAACAGTTATTTTGCTCAAGCACAAACCAACACGCAACTAAAAGTAACTGAAAGTGCGGAATATGAAGATGATATCAAATCGATTGATATCCTATCCATACACACAGCGCAGTCCGGTGAAACTTCCATCATTAGAAATGGTAAAAAAGATTTTTTATTCGATATTTTTGACAGTAAACTCGCTAAAACTTTTTCTAAAAAGGTTGCTAGTGAAGACGATGAACAATATGTTGGTGATTTATTCTATAAAGATCAAGTAAAATTATTTACAGTTGCTTCCCCTAGTAAAAATGAAAGAGTACTGTACTGTCACACACTCAATTTATCTACAAAATTATATAATAAGACTACGATTTTTACAACTACTGTCGAAAAAAATCAGTCTTTATTTAGCACCAAAAACAAACATAAGACTAATTTCGCTTTATCACCTGATGGTAACTATTTTGCAATTGCCACTGATAACATTCTTAAAAACAAAAACTCCTACACAGTACGAGTTTATGAATCTAAAAATGAAAATTTAGTCTTTACAACATCGTATCAGGAAGATGTTGAAAAAACTTTTGAGCACAATGATCTTTACATTACTAACGACGCTACGGTTTACTCTTTGGGTAAATTATACATTGAAGGTTCTTCAAATAAAAAAAATCAGGGACAAGCTAATTATCAGTTTGTATTAAACAAAATTACGAAAGCAAAAACCAGCTTTATTTTAGTCGATTTAGAAAAGGAACATATTAAATCCTTGAGCATTTCATTTAATAAAAATGAATTGCAGCTAATTGGTTTTTATTCTGAATTAAATGTCAATAGAATTAAAGGTGGTTGCAATTTTATCATCGATACCGATAATTTGACTGTCAAATCAAAAAAACTACAGAATTTACCAAAACAAGTATACGATGACTTATACGGATATAGAGAAGCAGAAAACAAAAGTGAAAAGCAGAAAGAATTGAGAAATTTTGATATTGACTATTTGTTAAAAGACAAAGAAAACAATACGTTCCTTATTGCCGAAGAATTTTATGTATCGCAAGTATACGTGAGCTCTGGAGCCTACGGTGGTTATATGCAAACCGTTTATCACTACGATGATATTTTAATTTTAAAGTTCAATTCAGCTGGAGATTTAGTTTGGGGAAGAAGCGTTTTTAAAAAAGCCAACAACCCATCCTACAATGCTTTTTTGAAAGATGACAGTTTACACCTTATTTTAAACTCCGGTAAAAACTTAACTGAAAAAGCAGACGGACGCGTTAAATTATCCAAATCATGGTTAGAATCTACGTCATTATACGATCTAGAATATTCAAAAACGGGAGAAGTAGCGTACAACAAAATTCAAGACAATAAAAACAATGAGTTTTACCTGCCTTATTATGGTACTTATGAATCCAACAAATTCATTATGATGAATGATGGAAAAAGAAAAAAGACATTTATGATTTTACAATAGAAAGTCAAAAACAACAAAAAACCGTTAGGATTAAATAAATTCTAACGGTTTTTTTATTTGAAAGTAATTAGGCTAAGATAAATCTCTTCACAACTTCGGCTACGCCATCATTGTTGTTAGAGGCTACAACAACATCTGCTTTGTCCCGCAGGTGAGCATCTACATTATCGACCCACACACCTAAACCAGCGTACTCGATCATGGACAAATCATTACCTGCGTTTCCAACGGCAATCACTTCAGATTGTAAAATATTTAATTTTTCGGCTAAGAATTTTACACTAGCGCCTTTGTCTATGCCATTTTGAGCTACTTCTAAGAAAAAAGGTTTAGACATACACACACTTAAATGAGGCATGGCAAGTTTTAAATCCTGCTCTACTTGTTTTAAATACGAAGGTTCTTCTAATAAAATACATTTCACTGCTGACGACTGCACTGCTGCTTTAAAATCAGCCACTTTATGGTGTTGTAAACCTGTAATATTTAATTCTATATCAATATATTCAGAGCTAGTTTCACTTACCACCTTTCCCTCTGCATATGTTATAATGTGAGTGTTGTGCTGCACACTGTAATCGTACAATTCATGAATTTGCTCTTGCGTAAGTGTTTGCTCAAAAATAACTTCGTTTTCTTTTAAGTTAGTAATTACTGCTCCGTTATACGAAATCATATAGGAATCTTCCAAACCAAGTTCTTTTGCATACGCGGTCATGGCAGGTGTTGGTCGTCCCGAAGCTAGGATTACTAACACTCCTTTTTCTTTGGCTTGGGCCAACATTAACCTATTTTCCTCTGAAATTTTATGGTTATCATTTAACAAGGTGTCATCCATGTCTAAAACCAGCATTTTATATTTCATAACTTTAATTTCTTATACCTAAAAAAGAAACCTCGGCTTTTGGACAGCTAAGGTTTCTTACTTTAATTATTTAGGACCAATTGGTTTTAAATACTCAATCTAAATTCTTCAATCACGGGATTTACTTTTGCAAATTCTGTTTCTTGAACAAATAATTCAACTGCTGATCCTGAACTTCCAAATCCTGCCAATCTAGCCGATTGAATATTGTCTTTCATCAATACATCAACTCCTATCGCTTCGATTTTTTCTTTTAGCGCCATTGCTAAAATTTCACTTCCTGAAAACACTTTCATTAATCCCATGGTATCTTTTTAATTGTTATTTTCTTCTTCCTCTTTCTCTAATTCGTTTTCTTCATCTGAATCCTCATCCTCTTCGTCATCTTCCCCATCAAATTCGAATAAAAACGGTTCTTCCATCATTTTGTCAGCAAGACTATCAATTCGTTCTGATAACTTTTCAGAAAAAATAATGCGTTGCGTTCTTGCAATACTATTAGAGATGCGCATGATTTTAGTTTCGTGACGCAATTTTAAAACGGCATCAGCATCATCAACGATAAACATTTTTAGACGGTTTACATTGTAACCCGCTGTTGTAAACATGTCATTTAGCTTTGTAGGTGTTCCAATTAAAACATCTACACCACCAGAAATGAAATTTTTATCATATTCCAAATCTCCTTTTTCGTGTACGCCGTAAACCGTTAGATCCGTATGTTTACCATACTTTTCAAAAAGCACTTTCATAGCAAGTACTTTCTCTTTGCTTTCAACTAAAATTAGCGCACGAGGTGACTGCTCCCCTTCCTTAACCAATTGCTGAATAACATTAATAACAATCGTAGTTGATTTTCCGCTGCCGGGAGGCGCTATAATTATACAATCTGCACCACTTTTAAGCGTTGAAAAAGTGTCTGCCTGCATGGCATTTGGAGTTGTTAGTCCGTTTGCTACTAACGATTCTTTAAGACCTTCGTTTATTTTTTTTAGTTTCATTCTTTAGTATTGAAAATTTAAAAACCAATCGTTTCGCATTAATAGCGCAGAATTGCATTTTTAAACCTAATTTAACTTTATATTATTTAGAAGCAAATAGCTTCACGTCATTCTCTGAAATTTGGCTTCCGCCAAGGATAATCAATCGCTCGACCACATTTCGAAGCTCACGGATATTACCGGTCCAATCGTATTCCTGCAGTAATTTAACGGCATCGTCAGAGAATTTTTTAACTGCATTTCCTTGTTCCGAAGCAATTTTGTTTGCAAAATGTGCAATCAACATTGGGATATCATCCCGTCTCTCATTCAGCGAAGGTACTTTAATTAAAATAACTGCCAATCGATGGTATAAATCTTCGCGAAAACGACCTTCGGCGATTTCTAGTTTTAGGTCTTTGTTAGTAGCGGCTACGACACGCACATCCACTTTGATATCCTTATCAGCTCCTACTCTGGTAATCATACTTTCCTGCAAAGCACGCAAAACTTTGGCTTGAGCCGAAAGACTCATATCTCCAATTTCATCTAAGAAAATAGTTCCTTTGTCTGCTGCTTCAAATTTACCTGCTCTGTCTTTTACTGCCGAAGTAAAGGCTCCTTTGACGTGACCAAACAACTCACTTTCAATCAATTCCGATGGAATAGCGGCACAATTGACCTCAATTAAAGGAAAACTAGCACGTTCACTTTTTTCATGAAGTTGATGGGCTACAAGCTCTTTACCTGTTCCGTTAGGTCCAGTAATTAATACTCTGGCTTCGGTTGGGGCTACTTTATCGATCATGACTTTGATATGATCAATAGCTTCGCTTTCGCCTATCATTTCGTAATTTTTACTGACCTTTTTCTTTAAGATTTTATTCTCAACTACAAGTTGTTTTTTATCTAAAGCGTTTCGAACCGTATTTAATAAACGGTTTAAATCAGGTGGTTTGGAAATGTAATCAAACGCTCCTAATCGCATCGTATTTATGGCAGTTTCCATATCTCCGTGACCGGATATCATAACGATTGGAATTTCGGGCTTTATTTTTTTGACAGCTTCAAGTAGTTCTACACCATCCATTTTTGGCATTTTAATATCGCAAAGCACCAAATCGTAATCGTTATTTTTTATTTTTTCATATCCTAAAATTCCGTCTTCGGCATCTTCTACTTGGTAGCTTTCGTTTTCTTCGGACAGTATTTTAGTTAATACTCTTCGGATTGCTGCTTCGTCTTCTATAATCAGTATTTTAGGCATATTTTTTTATTTTATCATTAATAGGAATTGGAAGCTGATCTTCCAAATACAAAACCATCTTGGCTTTTTAGCCCTGATAGAGCCGGTATCCTCATGCTCCCGATCTTTAGGGAGCTTGAGATTTAGGCGATAGCAGGTACTATGAAAACTGACAAAAACCAAGCCATTCGCTCCTACTCATTCTAATTATTAGTACTGAAGCCATTTGTATAGCTCTTTCCAAGTTGGTTTTTTACCATACATTAAAATCCCTATTCGGTATATTTTAGCGGCAAACCATACCACTCCAAAAAATGTCACGAATAGTAAAGTGACCGAAATGGCAACTTGCCACAAAGGTACACCAAATGGAATTCGCATGAGCATTACAATAGGTGATGTTAACGGAATCATTGAAAAAACAACGGCAATTGTACCATGAGGATCATTTACAACACTAAAAAAACCAACATAAACGCTTAGCATTAATGGCATTATTACAGGTAGTAAAAACTGTTGTGAGTCGGTTTGATTGTCGACTGCCGCTCCAATTGCTGCATAAAACGAACTATATAAGAAATAGCCTCCGATAAAATAGATCAGAAAAGAGATTAGGATGGTTGCGATTGGCAAATTCCATAGCTCTTTAATATACATTTGTGCTGTTCCTGCAAATTCGTGCTGTGCTTGTTGCATTAATTCCGGTGATAATTTAGCGGTAGGCGTTGCATTGATACCAAAGAAAAAGGAAGCTGCAAACATTAGGGAAAGTCCGATTACTGCCCAAATTAAAAACTGCAGAATTCCGGCTAATGAGGTTCCTACTATTTTACCAATCATTAACTGGAACGGCTTAACGGATGAGATAATAATTTCGATGATACGATTGGTTTTTTCCTCAATTACGGATCGCATCACCATATTTCCATAAATTATAATGAACATCATGATGAGATAACCAAAACCGCCACCAATAGCTATTTTTATCTCGTTCAATCCCTTCATGGATTGCTCACCAGTTGCTTTAGTTAAACTGATATTGACTTTTGATTGTGCTTTTTGGATGGCTAAAGTATCTAAATGTGCATTTTCAAGATTGATGTTCGTGATCTTTGTAGCAATCACATCTTGTACATTTTCAATAAAAGAAATACTAGGACTGCTGTTTGAGACAAACTGAATTTTAGTTTCGAAATCATTCATAGCAGTCGCCGCAGGAATCACTAACAAACCATCGTATGACTCTGTTACGATACTATCTTTTAATATTTGTGTGTCAATTGCTGATAAATCGACGTATTTATATTCGCCTTTTTTACTGTTTTGAGCAGTAAAATTTTTAACAAATAATCCCGATGCATCGTGAATGGCTATTTGCTTCGTATCCGCTTTCATAGAACTCAAATAACCTACAAATGCCGCGATTGCCACAAATAAAAGCGGACTTAAAAAAGTCATGACGATAAAAGATTTATTACGCACCTTGGCAATAAATTCTCTTTTTATGATTAATGCTATTATACTCATAATGTTGTTTTTTGAAGTAGGAAGTCCAAAGCTGAATTAAATAATTGGACTTATTAAATTTAGCGTTTATTTTTCCTGTACGGTTTGTATAAAAATATCATTTACGCTTGGTATTTTTTCGACAAAATGAGTAACCTGTCCACGCTGCGTTAAAAGATGTAGCAACTCGTTAGGCATGGCATTCCCTAATTGAATTTCAAGTTTTAACTCCTTATTCAAGGATTTAAAATGAGCCGGACTAACGGTAAATTTTTGGGTGATATCATACATTAATCCTTCGACATTATCGGATAAAATCCCTACTTCAAAACTATTGGTTTTGAACTGTCGTTTGACATTATCAAGTTTTCCTTCGATTAACTTATTCGATTTGTGAATCAAAGCAATATGATCGCATAATTCCTCTACACTTTCCATGCGGTGTGTTGAGAATATGATGGTTGCCCCTTGGTCACGCAAGGCTAAAATTTCGTCCTTAATTACATTTGCATTTACCGGATCAAAACCCGAAAAAGGTTCATCAAAAATCAATAATTTAGGCTTGTGCAAAACACAAACGACAAATTGAATTTTTTGAGCCATTCCTTTCGAAAGTTCTTGAATTTTTTTATTCCACCAACCTTGAATTCCAAGGCGATCAAACCAATACTCTAGTTGTTTTTTAGCCTCGGCTTTGGACAATCCTTTCATTTGAGCCAAATACAAACATTGCTCTCCAACTTTCATACTATTGTACAACCCTCTTTCTTCGGGTAGGTAACCAATGTATTGCACGTGTTTGGGTTGTAGTTTTTCACCATCCAATATGATGGTACCACTATCAGGCATTGTAATTTGGTTTATAATTCGAATGAGGGAAGTTTTTCCGGCACCATTAGGACCTAAAAGCCCATAAATACTACCTTGAGGAACAGATAATGACACTTCGTTAAGCGCTACGTAATCACCGTATTGCTTGACTACTTTATTTACTTCTAATAAGTTATTCATGCTGTATTTTTGAATTTACTGGGCGAGTTGAACTGCTACAACTTAACTGTTGTAAAAGTAAATAATTAGTATGGAATTGGGACCACTTGTTACATAAAAAACCCATCTTCTTATTGGTTGAAGATGGGTTGGTATGCTATTATTAATTCCTGTAGTTTAAGTAATCTACGAGAACATATCTTTTACTTTTTCAAAAAAGGATTTATCTGATTTTTCAGGATGTGGCACAAAGTTATCATCCGTCATGTTTTTCTCGAAAAATTGTTTTTGCTCTTTATTCAACGTTTTTGGAGTCCATACATTAACGTGAACAAGTAAGTCTCCGTTACCATAACCGTTGATGCTTGGAATTCCTTTGCCTTTCAGCCTAAGGATTTTTCCAGATTGAATACCTTCTTCTAGTTTGATTCTCACCTTACCGTTGATTGCATCGATATCTTTAGAAACTCCCAAAACAGCTTCAGCGAAACTGATGTATAAGTCATAGTGTAAATTTTCACCTTCACGCTTTAAAAACTCGTGTTCAAGCTCTTCAATAGCAACAATTAAATCTCCAGGAACGCTATTTCCAGGTGCATCATTTCCTTTATTAGAAACTTTTAACTGCATTCCGTCAACAACTCCTGCTGGAATTTTAATTGAAACCGTTTCATCTTCAAGAATCATTCCTTGTGAATCAGCTTCACTTGGTTTTTTATCCAAAATTTGACCTGAACCACCGCAAGTAGGGCAAGTAGAAGCTGATTGCATTCTACCTAAAATGGTATTCGTTACACGCATTACCTGACCTTGTCCATTACAAGTCCCACAGGTTTTATACGATACGCCAGCGGCTTGCACTTTGCGTTTTACTTTTACTTTTTTCTCAACACCGTTAGCAATTTCTTCCAGTGTTAATTTTACTTTGATACGTAGGTTACTTCCTTTAGTACGACGTTGGCCTCCGCCACCGCCTCCAAATCCGCCACCACCACCAAAGGCGCTACCGAAAATATCTCCAAATTGGCTAAAGATATCGTCCATGTTCATACCTCCATGACCACCACCGCCAAAACCACCGGAACCATCAAAAGCTTGATGTCCGTATTGATCGTACTTGGCTTTTTTGCTTGCGTCACTTAAAATCTCGTAAGCTTCAGCAGCTTCCTTAAATTTTTCTTCTGCTGCTTTGTCTCCAGGATTTTTGTCAGGGTGATATTCTAACGCTTTTTTTCTGTAGGCTTTTTTAATGGCTGCAGCATCTGCACCTTTAGCAATACCTAATATCTCGTAAAAATCTTTTTTCATTTTAATTTTTTCTTTTGATAAGTTGCACTATTTACATGCTTCTCTTGCAAACTATTGTCCGATTACTACTTTAGGGAAACGAATAATCTTTTCTCCTAATTTGTATCCTTTTTCAAGAACATCTACAATTTTACCTTTCATTTTATCGTTAGGTGCAGGAATTTGAGTTATTGCTTCAGCAAAATCAGCATCAAATGCATCACCAGCTTTTACATCAACTACTTCCAATCCTTTTGCTACTAAAGTATTTTTTAGTTTTTCGTGAATTAGCTCAACCCCTTTAGTCATCACCTCATCTTCAGATTTAGCTATCTCAACAATGGCTCTATCGAAATCATCTAATACTGGCAACATTGCTAATAAAACCTCTTGATTTGCTGTTTTAAACAATTCAATACGCTCTTTGGTAGTACGTCTTTTATAATTTTCAAACTCAGCAAACAATCGTAAGAACTTATCTTTTTCCTGTGCTAAGTCCTTTGCTAATTGCTCTTCCACAGTTAATTCCTCAACAGCAACTTGCTCTTCAGTTGTGTTATTTTCAATCGTTACCTCTTCTAAATTTTGATCGATTTCTGTATTTTCAGCAGCCATATTACTTGTATTTTTAAATATATTCTTAAACTTCATTTTTGCACTTTCCTTTGGATGGCAAAAGTACTGCCAATTCTTTAAAAATGTCAAATTGTCATTCTTTTTTTTAAGTTGTATAGTGGGGTAAAAATCGGCAGAATTCGTATTCGTTCTAGTTCCTAGTAAAAAATTAATATAATTTTAAGACTTTTATGTATATATTTTTTTAAGTTTGTTTCTGAATCAAATTACTAACAGCGTCTCACAAAGAAGCTTTTGAATTTAATTCTACCTAATTATTAATTCGTGATTACCCTATATCAAAAAAAGCTTTGTTTCAAGAAACAAAGCTTTTTTTATGACTACTACTTAACTATTACAAACTAATATTCAATCCTACTTTAAAGTTGCGACCTCTAGTACTAAAACCTCTTGCCTCAACAAAGTCTTTATCTAATATATTGTCTGCAGATGCAAAAATATTCATTCTGTTTTTGATCAATACGTATCGAATGTTTGCATTAACCAATTGATAATTTTTTAGAATTTCTGAATTTAAAACAGGGTTAAACGCAGGAGCTGGGTAGGTTGTGTATTCCGTATATCTATCTGAAACAAATTGATAGGTTGCACTAAACGCTAGTCTTTCGGTTGCTTGAAAATCAAATCCGGCATTTACTTTATTTTTTGGATTCAAAATACGAGATTGTCTTTCTAAATCAGTAAAAGTATAATTGGCGTTAAAACGAATTTTACTGTTTAAATCAAAAAGTAAAGTAGTCTCTACACCTCTTGCCTTATTTTTCCCTAAAACATTAAAATATTGATAAGAAGTTAAATCAAAACCAATAGCATCCGTTTCTTCTCTAAAAAATGCAATAGAAGTTACCGTTACTCTCTTATTAAGCAATCGAGCTTCAAAACCAAATTCGACAGTAGCATCTTTCTCAGGCGCCAAATTTAAGTCACCATATTCAGAGTACAGTTGATACAAACTAGGTGCAACAAATGCAGTGCTATACGATGCAACTAACTTTAAAGGCAAAGTCGAAAGCTGGAAGGAAGGGTTTACATTATAAACTAGGTTATTCCCAAATTTACTATGCATCGTATAACGTGCACCAGCATTAAGGTTGAAACCTGATTCAGCATTGTACACCACAGTTGCATAAGGATCAAACATCGTAAACTTAGCTAAAGTTTCCGGTATGTAGGCATAATCACTTTTATTTGACATTTCATAAAACTGAAACTGCGTTCCGGTTACGATAAATAATTCTGGAATAATAGTGTACTTATTGAATAGATCGGCATTTACATTTCGAGATTTATAGTACGAAAAGCTACCAAAATTAAATAATTCGCGATCAATTGAACTTGCACTTGAGTTCAGTACAACTTCTCCGCCATTGTACTTATACTTTGGTGAAAAACCAACACGATATTGCTCAGAAGTTGAAAAATTTACTTTGTTATCCGCAAATGATCCTGAATCAAACTCATTTCGCAATTTATCATAACTAGTAAAAAAGTCTAGTGATACTTTTTTATTCGGTGTAAACCCAAACTTTACAATCGAATTTACTCTTGAAAAAGCATCTGGCTCAAAAGTTACATTGTTGGTAGCTGGTTTAGCTTCAGAAATACCAGTAGTTTCCGTACTGTTTAATGCTGCAAAATAATTAAACTTATCCGACTTCCCATTGAAAGAGAAACCTTGATTATAGTCGTTTATCTTGGTACTATTTTCTTTAGCAACACCTTGCGTTCCCATGTTTAAATAAACGTTTCCAGCAATTGCTTTTTTGTCCGCTTTTTTCAAAGTAATGTTAATCACTCCTGTCGCAGCACCTGAACCATATAATGTACTAGCAGCGCCTTTCATGATTTCGATACTTTCAACTTGATCCACAGCTAACAAGCGTAAATCGTAGGACAAGTTAATCCCTGATGCATCAGTAACAGGAACGCCATCTACTAGAATTAAAACTTGATGTCCTCTTCCACCCCTGATGTACAGACCTAGATCTTTCCCGTTTCTACTCTGATTTCCATTGATTTCAACACCAGCAACAGTACTCAATACGGCAGCTACGGATTGCCCTGGCCTTTTCTTTAAGTCTTCGGCAGTAATTTTAATAATTACTTTACCTGATTTCTCCTTAGGCAAAGCAAATTTAGAGTCGGTGATCACCACCTCATCCAATTCATTGGAAACAGGAAGTACGATTCCTTTTTTTTGTGCAAATGTACAAGCGCTTACTAATAGACATAGCGCACTAATACGAACGATTTTTTTGTTCATTTTGTTAAATTTAGCAACAGTTTATTACCTATTACATGACTAATAAATGGGAGAAAAGCATAGAATGACCCATACCCAAACCTTTTTTCCCGAAAGTTTGATACTCGATGTAGTAGGCAGGTCTCCTGGCTTGCGTCTTGTTGTTGACCTTCTCATCCGCCGAAACGAACAATGGTTTTGTAGATAACAACAAGCGTATTAGCTTACAGTTGCGGGTACAGCTTAGGATTTAAAAATTTAGATACACTCGTTTTGATTTAGTACAATCAAAAAGTAGCTCTCGGCATTATTTCACCTAATTCCCTTTTAATGCTATTTTATAATCATAAAACAGCAACCTCAATACGGCGGCAAATATAACATATAATTAGAAGAAAACTAACATTTATTATAGGTCAAAAAAAAGACTATAGTTCGACCTTTAGTACGGATCCAAAATCAACTTTATTCGTAAAAGCATCCTTTAATGGTAAGCCCGAAATTTCACAAAGAATACTTCGAATAACACCAGCATGAGCAACAATTACTACCGGTCTTGAACTAGCTGTTTCAATTTCTTTATTTAAAAAATCTAGTACGCGATGGTGTAATTGCACAAATGATTCTCCGTTTGGTACAGCTACATTAACAAAATCATTCATCCAAGGGGTAATGTCATCAGAAGGGATTTCATCCCAACTTTTAAGTTCCCAGTCACCAAAATTCATTTCCATCAAGCGGGAATCCGTAATTAGATCTTTCGAAATATGACGAGCCAATTGTGTACAACGGTCTAATGGACTCGAATATACGATTGCATCCTGCGGAAGTTGCTTTTTGATGGATTCGAATAATTCTAGAAAAGGTTCTAAAATGGCAACATCTGATTGCCCGTAGCAGATTCCTTTTTCACAAACTGTTTCGGTGTGGCGTACTAAATAAACTTCCATATCACTATAACTGATAAATAAAATAAAACTTCACATACTTGCTGCGTTGCGCCTAGACAATCTCCTGTATAACCGTCAATCCACTTTTGAAAATAGCGCGCCAAGAAAAAACGACCCACAGAAATAGGTATTAAAACCAAGATCAATTGCCATTGAATAGCAACCAAAAATAATAGTGGCAACAGCCCAAAAAAGAACGCGCCAATAACTTCTCGCCAAGAAAAATTTTGCGCTATAGGTTTGCTTTTGCTTGTAGCGTCTTCTCGCGAATACTCATGCGTAAAAACAATTGAAATTGCTGCCAATCGGCTCAAAGAATGGCCCGAAACAAATAATAAAAAAACCATTAAATGCCCTTGAAATGTCAGTGCATCTGATTTTGAAACCAAAAAAGATAAGGTTTGGTATTTTAATAAAAATAATAGCACGACACCTATCGCTCCATAAGCTCCAATGGCGCTATCTTTCATAATCAGGAGGATTTTCGCTTTGGTCCAGCCACCACCAAAACCATCACAAACATCGGCAAAACCGTCTTCATGAAAAGCACCTGTCACCAATATGGAGGCAATCATAGCGATAATCACTGCGATCTCAGGCGTCACTAAAAATTGAAAAAAGCTAAAAACACCAAATGCAATCCCTCCTACTATCCAACCAATCAAGGGAAAATAGCGTGATGCCTTGTTTAAATAATCGGGATTGTGGTCAATGTTTTTAGGACAAGGAATCCGAGTGTAAAACATTAAAGCAGTAAAAAATATATGGAGTTCTTTTTTCATAATTGTATAAAGATGTAAGCATTAATTTGGCTGTAGCCAAAGAATCTCGAGAGTGATAAACCATACCAAATGACTGCAATTTACTGCAATTTAGCAGCAATATTGGCACTTTCAAAACTGGCCATTTCATTTAAAAATCCCACTGCTGATTGGATAAGTGGAAAAGCAAGAGCACAACCCGTGCCTTCGCCCAAGCGTAATCCTAGTTGCAAAATAGGTTTCACATTTAAAAATTCTAATAATTTCACATGGGCTTGCTCCGCTGAGCAGTGACAAAAAATAGCGTTCTTGATAATTTCAGGATTCATTTGATGCGCAATCAAAAAAGCTACACTACATATGAAACCGTCTACGAGAATCAGCATATTATTTTCATAGGCCGTCAACATGCCCGATGCCATTTGTAGTATTTCGAATCCACCAAAGTAAGCCAGCTTATCCTCTAGCTTATCGGAACCTGAATAATTATCTACTGCTTTTTGCAGTATTTTATGTTTCTCTTTTAATCTTTCATTGCTTACACCAGTTCCTAATCCGATACATTTTTCAAGCGGAATTTGGGTAATAATACTCATCAAAACCGAAGCTGTCGACGTATTCCCAATGCCCATTTCACCAAAAGCTATGCAATTACTGCCCGTTTTTGCAATAGTTTCAACAACGGCCTTTCCTTTTGAAAAACACAAATTAAATTCGGTTGTACTCATAGCAGGCACATGCAAAAAGGACTGCGTCCCATTACCAACTTTCGCTGCAATCAAATTGGTATTTGGAGCAAAATCATAATTCACACCCGCATCTACAATTGATAATTTGATGTTATTTTGTTTACAAAAAACATTAATCGCCGCACCACCTTCGAGGAAATTAGTCACCATTTGTCGGGTTACATCCTGTGGATACGCGCTTACACCATGATTGGCAATACCATGATCCGCAGCAAAAACTACTAAGTTGGGTTGTATTATTTTTGGATTTAATGTTTGAAAGACTTCACCTAATTGTTGCGCTACTTCCTCCAGCATTCCTAAAGATCCTGTTGGTTTGGTTTTACTGTCAATTTTTACTTTTAAAGCGTCGGTAATTGAAATCTCTTGTAATCGAGACACTTTCGATTCTGTTACAGTCTCAGTCTTATAATGTGGTTCTGTTATTTCTGTTACAAAAGGAACATCCGATTTTTGTTTCCAATTCAGTTGCTGCAACATGGGTTGATTGTCATAATTAGTGGCGGGTTTGCCTACGCAAAAATACCCCAGCGGTTCCAGATGTTCGGGCAATCCTAATAGTTGCTTGAATTGATAATAGTTTAAAATCGAAATCCAACCCATCGAAAAACCATGCTCGGTTAAGGACAGCCAAATGTTTTGAGCGGCACAAACGGCACTAAATTTAATCGCCTCGTTACTTCCAACGGTACCAATGGTAAAATTATTCAAAACCGATCGATCGTAGCAAATCACCAAACCAATGGGCGCCTCTTCGATTGCTTCTAGTTTTAATGCTTTGTAAGCTGCTTTTTGCTCTTCGCTATCTGTTTTACTAGCCGCTTTGTTGTCGTATTCTACAAACAATGCTTTAACGGCTTTTTTTATTTCATCGGACTTGATTAGATAATATTTTGTAGCATCGGTCAAACCCACAGATGGCGCCCAATGCCCCGCCTGCAATGCTTTGTTGATTACCGCATCGGGCACTTCCTCATTCGTAAAATGACGGGTATCGCGACGTGCTTGTAAAATTTCATCCAAATAAGTCATCCAGTTGTGTATTTAAAATTTCAGTTTGAGTTTATTGCTAACGAAAATCTTCCCAAACTATAAAACAATAATCCTGATAAGTAGTTACTGCAAATTGAGGGAGCTTAATTCGGTCTGAAAAAAGCGGACAATCAAGCACCAAGGTATGAAACTCGCCGTTCTCTCCACAAGGATCAATCCCTTTTTGTTGTAACTCAATGGCTAATTCTTTTGATAAAATGCAACCTAAATATTCTTCACCCATCGTGGTATTACAAGAAACAATCATCGTTTCGATACCTTTATCGATCATTTCGTTTACCAACGTCAGCCGATCTTGCTGCCACAAAGGTAAAACTGCTTTTAAACCAGATGCTTCGCATACTTTGTCTTCCCAATCTTTGTGCGCTTGCAAATCGATATCTCCAAAAACTGCGGCATCTAGCGTATATTTTGCTTTAAGCGTTTTCAAAGTACTAATAAACTTAGCTTCATAATCGCCCCAAGTTGCCGGAATCCCTTCGAGTGGCAACTGCATTTTTTCAGCTTGTTGATTTAAAATAGATAACGGCAGTCCATGCGAACGCGATACCTTTCCAATCTCATTCATCATATTGAGCAAAACTTTCGGATCTAAGCCTTGATCAACGGCCTGCATCATCGCGTAGCAACTGTCTTTTCCACCACTCCAAGAAGTCAAGAAATTCATAATTATCCTTTTATAGTCACAGGAATTCCCGAAACCATTAATACTACTTTCTCAGCTTTTTTGGCAATATATTGGTTCATCCAACCTTGTAATTCGGTAAATTTACGACCAATGTGTGTATCGGCATGAACACCCATTCCTATTTCATTAGTCACGATTATAATGGTTGCGTTTTCTTGATTTGCAATTTTGTCAAATTCGGCCTTAGCTTGTTCCAAGGAAAGGGCAACATCATTTTTAGTATCCACAAAAAAATTCGTCAACCACAACGTGACACAATCTACGATCGCGACATTTCCTGAAAAATCAATTTCGCTCAGGTACTTTTCTTTTTCGATATTTACCCAACGTTCGTCACGGTCTTTTTGGTGGCGGTCAATTCTTTTTTGAAAATCATTATCCCATTTTCTTGCTGTAGCAACGTACATCGGTTTAGCCGCTAGTTCCTTGGCCAAATTTTCGGCATAACTACTTTTTCCTGAACGTTCGCCTCCTGTAATTAAATATATCATGAATTTATTTTTCTAAATTAATAAGGACAATGCCGACATCCATTTCCGCAACAACTGCCTCTCTTGAGATGAAAAAAAGGTTTGAAAACATAATTACCGTTTTCTAAATAATAATCAATCCCTTCAATTAATTGAGCGGCTTTTGGTAATGCCGTTACTTTATTATCTAAAATCGTTTCGGGAGTTAAACTATTTATATAATCATCAATTTTAACCGAACTGGCAGCTGTAAAACATGCAGGACAAAGGCAATCAATAGCAGTGGTTGGCACGAATAAAGGTGGGAAATTGTTGCACCAGCAACTTTGAGCAGTTGTGTCACCGCAGTCAAAAGGAGTTGAGCAACTAGAACAATGTTTCACTTTTATGGCATTCATTTGGTAAAGATAGTATTTGTTGATTTTTTTTGAACAAAAAATAAACAAGATTTTTTGTATTTTCTTCTACCTTTGTCCTAGTTCTAAAATCGCAGCATGAAACTCTATTCCTACCGTATTCTTTTTGTATTTGTTTTTTTAACGCTAACCGCATGTAAAAAAACTGAAAAGAGCGACAGCAAAACCAACTCAAGTTCTAAAAATGAAATCGAATACGCAACAAGCTTAGCCATTTACAAACAAAATGGTTATTCGATTGTCAAAGTAGTCAACCCTTGGCCTAATGCCGAAAAAGACTTTACCTACATCCTTAAAGAAAAAAATGCTACCGTCCCTGATAGCTTACAAAAATACAATACCATTCAAGTGCCCTTGCAGTCGATTGTTGTCACCTCAACCACGATTATTCCTTATTTAGAAATGCTTGGTGTCGAAAATAAACTTGTTGGATTCCCGCACACTGACTTTATTTCTTCAGTGAAAACCAGAAAATTAATTGACAACGGAACTGTCAAAAATGTAGGTCAAAACGAAAAACTAAATATGGAAATGTTGATCGACAGCAGTCCAGAACTTATTGTGACTTTTGGTATTGACAACAATAATCCTACACTAGACAATTTAACCAAAAGCGGTTTAAAAGTTCTTATTCAAGCTGATTGGATGGAGCAATCTCCCCTTGGTAAAGCTGAATGGATAAAACTGTACGGAGCGCTTTTTGGTAAAGAAAAAGAAGCTAAATCGCAATATGACGCCATTGTAAAAAATTACAAGGATGCACTAGCGGTGGTCGCGACCAAAAAACCAACAGCAACGGTTTTATATGGTTCCATGTACCAAGACCAATGGTATGTGGCCAAAGCCAACAGTTGGGTAGCACAATTTTTGAAAGATGCCAAAGCCAATTACCTTTGGTCTAATGCTCCAGGAACCGGAAGCATTGGTCTTTCTTTCGAGCAAGTTCTCGAAAAAGCCAAAACAGCTAAGTACTGGATTGCTTCGGGACCTTATAAAACAGTGGCCGAATTGAATGCAATTAACCCGCACTACAGTCAGTTTGATGCGTTTAAAACCAAGCAAGTTTATACTTTCGAAGGCAAATTAGGTGCAACTGGCGGAACTATTTATTATGAAACCGCAGCCAGCCGTCCAGATTTAGTTCTAAAAGATTATATCAAAATATTTCATCCTGAATTAATTCCCAACTATACGTTTACCTTTGCACAAAAACTGAACTAAATTGATCCAGAAAAAACGAAATATTTTACTATTTTCCTTACTTGGTTTAGGGCTAATTGCTTTGTTTTTTATCAACATTAGCTTGGGTTCCATTACGATTCCGTTTAAGGAAGTCTACACCAGCTTAACTGGTGGGGAGGCGAGTAAATCGACTTGGGAATACATCATCATTAATTATAGGTTGCCCAAAGCTATTACGGCAGTGTTAGTTGGAATGGGACTTTCGATAAGTGGCTTGCTAATGCAAACTTTATTTAGGAATCCATTAGCAGGACCGTATGTGTTAGGACTCAGTTCGGGCGCGAGTTTAGGAGTCGCTTTTGTTATCTTGGGAGCTGCATTTATGCCAGCATTCATCAGTTCTATTTTACTGTCCTCGTACGGCATTGTGCTTGCCTCCACCTTAGGAAGCTCTTTTGTTTTATTGGCAGTTTTACTGGTTTCCCACCGTTTAAGAGACACAATGGCGATACTTATTGTAGGTTTAATGTTTGGGAGTTTCACTAGCGCCATTGTAGGAACACTCACTTATTTTAGCACGGCGGAGCAATTGCAAAAATTCACTTTTTGGTCCATGGGAACACTTGGTAATTTATCATGGACATCCATAAGTATTCTATCCGTTTCTGTTTTCATCGGATTGCTATTAAGTTTGTTTAGCATCAAACCGTTGAACGCCCTACTACTTGGTGAAAATTATGCCCGCAGCCTTGGCTTAAACTTCAAAAAAACACGATTCGTCATTATCCTGGCCACTAGTATTCTTGCCGGAAGCATTACCGCCTATGCAGGACCGATTGCTTTTATTGGCTTGGCGGTGCCTCATATTGCAAAACTACTATTCCAAACCAGCAATCATTCGGTTTTATATTGGAGTACGCTTCTCATCGGAGCGGCGATTATGCTTATTTGCGATGTGGTTTCACAAATGCCTGGATTTGATATTACCTTACCCATAAATGCCATAACATCCTTGCTTGGTGCGCCAATCGTGATTTGGTTATTGGTACGAAAACGAAAAATGATGGGCTAATTTGTCCTACTTTTAACTGTAAAAGAAAAATGAGTAACACTAACGATATCCTATATACTACTGACCTCAGCATTGGTTACAAAACCAAGACTGATGAGACCGTTATTGCCAAAAATCTGGATTTAAAGCTGCAATCAGGCAAATTAATTGCTTTAATTGGTGCAAACGGAATAGGGAAATCGACTTTGTTGCGCACGATTACTGGAATTCAGAAACCACTAGAAGGCGCTGTTTTGTTGAATAACAAAAAAATCAGTGATTATCAACCTTTAGAGCTCGCGCAAAATCTAAGTATCGTTTTAACCGAAAAATTACCGCCAAGCAACTTGACCGTTTTTGAACTAGTGGCTCTAGGTCGCCAACCGTACACCAACTGGATTGGCACTTTATCAGACTTAGATACTACCAAAATCAATGCGGCATTAGAGCTGACTCAAATCAGTCATTTGGCTTCTAAAAAACATTATGAAATAAGTGATGGTCAGTTACAAAAAGTATTGGTCGCTCGAGCATTGGCGCAGGACACGCCGTTAATTATCCTCGACGAACCTACAACCCACTTGGATTTATTACACAAAGTCGCCTTGTTCAAACTCTTAAAAAAGCTTACAATCGAAACCCAAAAATGCATTCTTTTTTCGACTCACGATATCGACATGGCCATTCAGTTGAGTGACGAAATGATTATCATGACGCCTGAAGCCGTTTTGCAAGATGAACCCTGTAATTTTATTTCCAAAGGAACTTTCAACACCATTTTCAAAGACGAACATATTTCATTCGATTCCGAAAAAGGCAAGTTTATAATCAAGTAAAAGTAGTAGGAGCTGATTCCAGCTATCCGCTTTATCTTTTATTTTTTAAAGAAAAAAATAAAAGGATGCCGCTCCTATCTGGGCTAACCTTTGTAATCTTGAGAACTATTTCAATCCTATCTGTCTCTTCGCTTCACCAATTACAAAAGCAACCGAATTGGCGATGTTGAAACTTCTAATATTGCTCGACATAGGGATTTTTAAGTGATTATCAAATTGAGCTAAGACTTCTTCGCTCAAACCCTTACTTTCCTTTCCAAAAACCAACCAGTCACCATCTTGAAAATCGATTTCTAGGTAGGATTTCGTCGCATGCGAACTCATTAAAAAAACTCGTGATAGATCCGGAATTTGAGATTTCCATTCGGCCACATTTTGATATTCGGTTACATCAAGGTGAACCCAATAATCCAAACCAGAACGTTTTAAGTTTTTATCATTAATCACAAACCCAAACGGATGAATCAAGTGTAGTTTACTCTCTGTACCCACGCACAACCTTCCAATGTTTCCTGTGTTGTTAGGGATTTCAGGTTCTACTAAAACAATATTTAACATTTTTAAAATAGTTTAAAGTTAAAGATTAAAAGTTGGTTTTACTTTTCAACCGAAAAATGATCGACTTCCATTACGTCACCCGCTTTCAAATCTTGCAAATGTACGTTACCTATTCGAACACGAACCAATCGCAAGGTAGGAAAACCAACAGCGGCGGTCATTTTTCGTACCTGTCTAAATTTACCTTCGTTAACCGTAATCGATGCCCAGGAAGTAGGTCCGTGGCGTTCATCTCTGATTTTTTTTCCACGCGGACCAAAATCAGGAATTTCAGTAAGCAATCGCGCTTCGCATTTTTTGGTGGTGTATTTGCTACCATCAAACCCAATCTCGACACCTGCCTTTAGAATTTCAATTGCTGCTTGTGTGATTACACCATCTACTTGGACGTAATACTCCTTGTCGACTTTTTTAGATCGAATTTGTTCACTTACTTTTCCATCTGTAGTCAATAGCAAAAGCCCTTCGGAGTCTTCATCTAGCCGTCCAATGGCCATCGTCCCTTCGGGAAAATCATGCAATTCACCCAACAGTTTCTTTTTTCGCTTCAATTCGTATATAAATTGACTCAAATAACCATAAGGCTTGTGAAGAATAAAATGATAGTGCGACATGAATGGGGATAATTTAGGGCAAAAATACATTTTTAAATTGTCTCTTTTCAATTTTAGGAAAAAGCACTTTCTTTGTTTACTTTTACTTTCCACAATACCCTTTTTATGGCTGAACTTATTCCCTTTTTATTTCTTTTCCTAATTGCCCTTGCAGTTGGTATTTTTATTGGAAAATTAATTTTCTCCGCTCGCTTTCAATCTGAAAAAGTCAGTTTGGAAGAAAGGTTAATCGCGCTTAATGCGCAATTCGACCAACAAAGAATACAATTTATGAACGATAAAAACAGCTTAGAGAAACAATTAGAAACAGCTAATTCTGAAAAAGAAACCATTCGAAATGAAAAAGACAGCTTAGCTATTCAACTCTCCAAAAAAGAAGTAGATTTTGAAAACCTGTGGGAACGCAACAAAGAGCAAAAAGACGAAGTTGAAAAACTTCAAGAAAAATTCACCAAAGAATTTGAAAATTTAGCCAATAAAATTTTAGACGAAAAGTCAAACAAATTTACAGAACAGAATAAGGAAAATATGAAAAACATCTTGTCGCCTTTACAAGATAAGATTCAGTTGTTTGAGAAAAAAGTAGAGGATACACACAAAGAAAGTATTGATTATCATGCTGCTTTACGTCAACAAATTTTAGGGTTACGTGAGATGAACATTCAAATGAGCAAAGAAACCATTAATCTTACAAAGGCATTAAAGGGCGATAGTAAGATGCAAGGAAATTGGGGCGAACTTGTCCTAGAACGGGTACTTGAAAAATCAGGTTTAGAAAAAGGGCGTGAATATGAAGTACAGCAGGCCTTTACTACCGAAGACGGCAATCGTGTATTTCCTGATGTGGTTATTAATTTACCTGATGGAAAAAAGATGATCGTCGATTCAAAAGTATCATTAACTGCTTATGAAAAATACATCAACGAAGAGGAGGACGAATTAAAAACAGGCTATTTAAAAGAACACGTCAATTCGATAAAACGCCACGTGGAGCAATTAGGCAATAAAAATTATCAGGATTTATACCAAATCGAAAGCCCTGATTTTGTTTTATTGTTTATTCCTATTGAGCCTGCCTTTGCGATGGCTTTGAACGAAGACACGACATTATACAACAAAGCATTTGAAAAAAATATTGTGATTGTAACTCCTGCAACATTATTGGCTACATTGCGAACTATTGATAGTATGTGGGCCAACCAAAAACAGCAAGAAAATGCTTTTGAAATTGCTCGCCAAGCAGGAGCTTTGTATGACAAATTCGAAGGGTTTGTTACTGACCTTATCAAAATTGGAAAGAAAATTGACGAAAGCAAGACAGAATACAGCGGTGCGATGAACAAATTAGTAGAAGGTAAAGGAAACCTCATTACTAGTGTCGAAAAATTAAAGAAGATGGGTGCGAAAGCTAAAAAATCGCTACCAGATAGTATTATAAACAGAGCCAACAAGGAAGAGAACGAACTTTTAAATTAAAAACATGAGAAAATTTATAATGATACTAAGTATCACAATCCTAGTATCGATTATTGCCTATTTTACCTTCATATACAATGCAACCTATAGCGAAGGAGTACGATCAGGACAACTAATAAAATTTAGTAATAAAGGAGTGATCTTTAAAACATGGGAAGGAGAAATTAGCCAAGGAATTTCGGGAGCACAAATATTTGCCTTTTCAGTTTTAGACAAAGACAAACAAGTGATAACTGATTTACAACAATTTGAGGGTAAATATGTCAAAGTAAAATATGTAGAACGCTACAAAACTTTTGCTTGGTGGGGCGATACGAAATACTTTATCATTGATGTAAAAGAGGAAGCCTCACCATACCGCTTTAAATAAACAATATGACAAACAATTATAAAACGGTTGAATCATCGGATATCACCATTTCAGAACTAATGTTGCCGTCTCATACTAACTTTAGTGGTAAAATTCATGGTGGCTATATCTTATCACTTTTAGATCAAATTGCTTTTGCCTGTGCTTCAAAATTTTCAGGTAATTATTGCGTAACCGCCAGTGTTGACACGGTAGATTTTTTAAGCCCAATCGAGGTAGGCGAACTAGTAACAATGAAGGCCAGCGTTAATTATGTTGGAAAGAGTTCGATGATCGTAGGTATACGCGTAGAGTCGGAAAACATACAAACTGGAGCAAAAAAACATTGCAACTCCTCCTATTTCACCATGGTGTCAAAAGATACTAATGGAAACAACGCTCAAGTTCCTGGACTCATACTATCTACAGAAAAGCAGGTTAGGCGCTTTATCAATTGCCTCAAGCAAATTGCACTAAAAAAGGAAAAAGACCGCCATGAGGAAAACTTCAACTACAATTCAAAAGAAGCTATTGATAGTTTGAAGCAATACCGCGTAAGTATCCAAATACCATAATCTTTCAAACAAAGCTAGAAAGGAGCGGAAGTTGCTTCATTTTTTTTACGTGTTTTTGATTAGGAAATAGCTAAGATTATTCGTAACTTTAGTTTAGCCCCTAAATGTTATTCTCATGAAAAAAATACTACTCCTCCTATTATTGAGTTGCATTGCGGTTAATGCACAAAAAAAATGGACTACCCATAAGGCTATAGTTTCTTTTGAGGCTTCAGTTCCATTGTTTGAACCCATAGCAGCGGAAAACAGAACTACGATTTGTATTATTGACACTAAGAGAAGTACCATTAACTTCGTAGTAAAAATGAAAGATTTTCAATTTGAAAGAAAGCTTATGCAGCAGCATTTCAATGAGAATTACTTAGAAACTAAGAAATATCCAAAAGCAACATTTAAAGGAACTATACTAAATTTTGATTGGGTCGATTTCACAACTATCCAATCTACTTTTTATGTTGAAGGCATTATTACCATCCATGGCCAATCAAAAAAAATTAAAGCAGCCATTGTTCTTAAAAAAAATGGAAAGCAACTGGTCTTAACCACAAACTTTAGTTTAAATACCGACGATTTCGGAATTGCAATTCCGTTTTTAGTTCGGGACAAAATTGATCGCAATGTAAAAGTTCATTTAGAAGCGATACTAGACTAGCTATTAAAGACTAGCCTTGATAGCTTCATCCAACTTTTGCCATTTAAAAGTAAAACCTACTGCTTTTATTTTTTCGTTTGACACGCGACGACCGGTTAAAAGTAATTTTGCCATTTCACCCAAGGCCACTTTCATAATAAAAGCTGGAACGTTGGGTAGCCACATTTTATAACCGTAAACCTGTGCAAAAGTAGCAGAGAAACTAGCATTGGTAGTATTATCATTGATGGCTGCATTATACGCTCCACTCATATCAGCATTTTGAATCGCTTCGAGGTAAATAGCACATAAATCATCAATATGAATCCAAGGCATGTACTGTGTCCCTGTTCCTAAAGCGGATCCCAACCTATATTTAAATAACGGCTTTAATTTTTCAAGAAAACCATCATTAGGACCTACAACTAACCCAGTACGAACTTTAACCGTACGTATTCCCAGTTTTTGAAATTGATTGGCTACCGCTTCCCACTTTTGACAGGTTAATCCCAAAAAGTCGTTTGCTGGTTTTTGATCCTCTACGCAAATGGCCTGACCATTAATCGCACCATAAATCCCAACTCCTGATGCCGAAATGAAAGCGTCGAGCTTTTTATCATATTTCTTAACCACACCATAAATCAATTTGGCCGATTCTTCCCTACTGCTAATGATCGCTTCTTTACGTTCTTTACTCCACCGCTTACCCGCGATGTTCTCACCCGCTAGATGAATAACAAAATCTGCATTGAGAACCGCTTCGTTTTCAATTAGTTGTTTTTCAACATCCCAAGTGTAATAAAAAATAGTATCGGTACTCTTTTTCTTTGTACGACTTAAAATAGATACACTATAGCCGCTATCTATTAATAAGGCTGTTAAATGCTTCCCCACAAAACCCGTACCTCCAGTTATCAGAACATTTTTTTTCATCAATTATATATTTAAATCGTCTTTAGTCAAAGATACAAAATAAATTTTGTTTAACTTTGTCGAATAATTGTTAAACATTTATTATCTTTATACTCTAAAAAAAAGTACAAATGGCAACCAAGAAATCTAAAATAACGAAAGAATCTATCGTTTCTATGTTTATGAACTACACATTAGAACATAACGAGAAGCCTAAATCAGTATACAATTTTGCAAAGAGTAATGATTTTACAGAAGCAGAATTTTATACCTTTTTTGGTAATCTTGAAAGCATAGACAAGGTAATATATGACATGTTCTTTGAGCGGACAATGGAGCTGCTTCAAAAAGATGCGAATTACGAGACCTATGATATGAAAAGTAAATTATTAAGTTTCTACTTTACTTTTTTCGAATTGCTAACGGCTAATCGTTCTTATGTATTAATGAGTTTGCACCAAAATAAAAACCAACTTAAAAATCTAGCACAATTATCTAGTTTAAGAACCAATTTCAAACTGTTTATTGCTGAGATTACTACTGATGAAATATTAATTGATCAAGAAAAACTACAAGAATTACAAGAAAAAGCGATTCAAGAAAGTGCTTGGATACAATTCTTACTAACCTTGAAATTTTGGATTGAAGACGGATCTGCTGCTTTTGAAAAGACAGACATCTATATCGAGAAGAGTGTAAAATTAAGTTTCGACCTGATGAACATTGCACCAATCAACAGCCTTATTGACTTTGGAAAATTTATTTTCAAAGAAAAAACACAAAAAAACTAAATGAAAACAATTGACTATATACCCACATCCAAAATTGAGCGAGCAACAAAACTCGTGCAAACAGGAGCCAAAGTAGGTGTGAATTATTTAAAATATTACGGAGAGAAAATCGTGAATTCGGACTTAACTCGTGATAAATTAAATGAAAGCAATGCCGAAGATATATATGACGGACTGAAGAGTTTGAAAGGTAGCGCTTTGAAAGTAGCTCAAATGCTAAGCATGGACAAGAATTTCTTGCCGCAGGCTTATGTTGAGAAATTTTCTTTGTCACAATTTTCAGTACCACCACTTTCAGCACCATTAGTACTAAAAACATTCAAAAACAACTTTGGTAAAACACCTTACGAAATTTTTGATGAATTCAATGCTAACTCAATTAATGCGGCTAGTATTGGTCAAGTGCATTTGGCGGTGAAAAACAATAAAAAACTTGCTGTAAAAATTCAGTATCCAGGGGTTGCTAACAGCATATCCTCTGATTTGGCTTTGGTAAAACCAATTGCGATCCGAATGTTCAATTTGCAAGGAAAAGACTCTGATAAATATTTCAAAGAAGTTGAAGATAAACTTATCGAAGAAACGAATTATTTATTAGAATTGAAACAGAGCCAAGAAGTTGTGGCAGCTTGTAAAAAAATAGAAAATTTAGTTTTCCCAGAATACTATCCTGAATATTCATCAGAGAAAATCATTACGATGGATTGGATGACTGGCGTGCATTTATCAGAATTCAAAAATTCAGATCCAATTGTAGCAAATAAAATTGGTCAGGCGCTATGGGATTTTTATATGTATCAAATTCACGTTTTGAAAAAAGTACATGCTGATCCACATCCTGGGAATTTTTTAATCAACGAAAAAAATGAGCTAGTGGCATTAGACTTTGGTTGCATGAAGAGTATTCCTAATGACTTCTACGTTCCCTACTTTGAATTGATTGATAAAAATGTAATAGACAATAAAAAGTTATTCAAAGAAAAACTATTTAATCTAGAGATTTTAAGAGCTGACGATACCAAAGAGGAAATTGCGTATTTCACGCAAATGTTTCACGACTTACTCTCTTTATTTACGCAACCATTCCAATCAGAGACTTTTGATTTTTCTGACGAAATTTTCTTTGAAAATATTGCGAAATTAGGAGAACGTTTTGCAAACGATACCAACTTAAAGAAAATGAACGGTAATCGTGGATCTAAACATTTCATCTACATTAACAGAACCTTCTTTGGATTATACAATCTAATGTTCGACTTGAAAGCGAATATAAAAGTAAATGATTATCTAAAATATTAAGAATGGCAGGAGCACAATTGACTGATTTAGAAAAAGATCGTGTAATCGAAATGGCGTGGGAAGACCGCACTACTTTCGAAGCAATTCAACTACAATTTGGTTTGAAAGAACAAGATGTAATTGACTTGATGCGAGCCGAAATGAAGCCGTCTAGCTTTAGAATGTGGCGCGCAAGGGTTCAAGGTCGCAAAACCAAACACGAAAAACTACGCAACTTCACTGAGGGAAGATTTAAATGCACCATGCAAAGACAAATAAACAACAACAAAATATCCAAGCGCTAGCCACTTGGTCCATTAAAAAACAATTATGAAAAACATAGTAATAGTAGGTGGTAGCAAAGGAATAGGAAGTGCTATTTTATTGCAACAGTTAGAAAATAATTATATTTACAACATCAGTAGAAATGCTCCGGATATCACACATCCTAACCTGAAGCATTTTCCTTTAGACATCTTACAAGATGCCTTACCCGAGATTGAAAATGTAGATACTTTAATTTATTGCCCAGGATCTATCAACTTAAAACCAATAGGGAATTTAAGTATTGATGATTTCAGAAATGACTTTGAAATCAATGTAATTGGTGCTGTTAAAACGATTCAAAAATATTTGCCTGCCTTAAAAAAAGGAACTAATCCATCAATAGTGCTATTTAGTACAGTAGCAGCAAAACTTGGAATGCCTTTTCACGCGAGCATCGCTACAGCAAAAGCAGGTGTCGAAGGTTTAGTAAAAACGTTAGGTGCTGAATTAGCATCGACAATTAGAATTAACGCCATTGCTCCTACTATTACAGAAACGTCTTTGTCTGCCAATATTCTGAGAAATGACAGAATGAAAGACATGATGGTAGAACGTCATCCAATGAAAGGGTATTTAAAACCATCTGAAGTAGCTGATATGGCTGACTTCCTAATATCAACTAAAGCAAAATCTATTTCCGGACAAGTATTCGAAATGGATTACGGCATTGTAACTTTTAAAATATAATTACCCTCCAAATAGCAGATTTAAGCATGATCAAAGAAATGAAAAATTACGAGAAAAAAGAGCAATATAATGCGGAAACAACTGCTGTATTAGCCGAAAATTACAAAACCATTATTCATGGTCTAGGTGAAGACGTAACAAGAGAAGGTTTAGAAAAAACTCCAGAACGAGTGGCTAAAGCAATGCAATTCCTAACACATGGATACGCACTAGACCCATTAGAAATTTTAAAAGGGGCTCTTTTTACCGAAGATCATAGCCAAATGATTGTAGTTAAAAATATTGAAGTATATTCGATGTGTGAACACCATATGTTGCCTTTTTTTGGAAAAGCGCACGTAGCCTACATTCCAAACGGCAAAATCGTTGGATTGAGTAAAATACCGAGAATCGTTGATGCTTTTGCAAGAAGAATGCAAGTACAAGAACGATTGACGGATCAAATTAAAGACTGTATCCAAGAAGCCTTAGAGCCTCTAGGAGTAGCAGTAGTTATTGAAGCGCAGCACATGTGTATGCAAATGCGCGGAATCGAAAAGCAAAATTCATTCACGACCACTTCCTCTTTTACTGGAGCATTTGAAAAAAATAAAACCAGAAAAGAATTCATAAGCTTAATCTCGAATAAGTTGAGCTAACCTTAAAATCACAATGCGATGAAAATTCTCTTAACAGGCGCAACAGGCTATATCGGAAAAAGACTATTACCCATTTTAATAGACCAAGGACACGACATAGTTTGTTGCGTAAGAGATTTAAATCGCTTTTTTGTTCCGCTCCTGTACAAAGATCGGGTTTCAGTAATCGAAGTTGATTTTTTAAAAGAGGACAGTTTAGCTGCCATTCCCAACGATATTGATGCGGCCTACTACCTTATTCACTCCATGTCAAGCTCTGCCGATAATTATGACAAACTTGAAAAAGAGTCGGCATTGAATTTTGTGTCTCAAATTAATAAAACGCAGGCACAACAAGTCATTTACCTGAGCGGAATTGTCAACGATGATTCCCTTTCCAAACATTTATCTTCAAGAAAAAGAGTCGAAGAAATTCTAAATACAGGAACCTATGCCATGACTACCTTACGAGCGGGTATCATTGTAGGATCTGGTAGCGCCTCGTTTGAAATCATAAGGGACTTAGTCAATAAATTGCCTGTCATGATTACTCCAAAATGGCTTAACACACGCTGTCAACCCATCGCAATTACAGATGTATTGGAGTTTTTATCCAAATCACTACTAAATCCAGTAACCTACAATCAAAGTTTTGACATCGGCGGACCTGATATTCTGACTTATAAAGAAATGCTTTTGGGCTTTGCCAAAGCAAAAAATTTGAAACGCTGGATATTTACCATTCCCGTAATGACTCCTAAACTCTCCTCCTACTGGCTTTATTTTGTAACCTCAACTTCCTATAAACTAGCAAGCGCCTTAGTCAGTAGCATGAAGGTTGAAGTAGTTTGCCGAGATACAAGAATCAACGTACTACTTGGAGTAACTCCTATGTCCTATGATTTAGCGTTGTCTAGAGCCTTGGTAAAAATCGAATCCAATTCAGTTGCATCTAGCTGGAAAGATTCTTTAGTTAGTGGTCGTTTCAAAACCAATATATCCACGTATTTAAAAGTACCAAAAAAGGATTGCTTCATTGATCGTCGCAAAAAAGAAATCATCGATAGAGACTACACCATTAACCAAATCTGGTCAATTGGTGGCGAAGTAGGATGGTATTATGGCGACTGGCTATGGGATTTAAGAGGTTTTATCGATAAACTTTTTGGTGGTGTTGGTTCCCGACGCGGCCGAACAAATAAACACGACATCCATGCTGGCGATTCACTTGATTTTTGGAGAGTGCTTTATGCCAATAAAGAAAAAGGAAAACTAGTACTGTTTGCCGAAATGAAACTACCCGGAGAAGCCTGGTTAGAATTTAAAATTATTGGCAATACCTTGTATCAATCGGCTACGTTTAGACCTCGAGGAATATGGGGAAAATTATATTGGTATTCGGTTCTACCTTTTCACGGCTTTATTTTTGAAGGAATGCTCAATAAATTAATTAAATAATATTGAGGAGCTATTTCCAGCTATCCGCTTTATCTTTCCTTTTTTAAAGAAAAAAAGCAAAGGATGCCGCTACTATCTGGGCTAAAAAATCTCGATCTTAAAGATAAACTGGTTTAAATTGACAATTACCTTTACACATATAAGTAATGGACACAATCGTTAGTATAAAATAGACCTATTTGTAGTTTATTTCTCTGCTTTCAAAGTCAATAGTAACCTTGTATTCACAACCAGATATTACTTTAAAATACCTGCTTTGTAGGTCGCTATCGCTCTATCACGTGCAAAAGCATGATCCACCATAGGCGCACCGTAGCCTAAATCAAATTCAGGAATCCATTTACGAATGTACCTTCCTTTTTCGTCAAACTTTTTTAATTGAATTTCAGGATTGAAAACTCTAAAATAAGGCGCAGCATCACAACCTGTACCAGCGGCCCACTGCCAGTTACCTACATTAGCCGATAGTTCGTAATCCAGTAATTTTTGAGCAAAATAAGCTTCGCCCCATTGCCATTGAATCATCAAGTGCTTGATTAAAAAACTAGCCACAACCATACGCACACGGTTGTGCATGTATCCTGTCTCATTAAGCTGACGCATTCCTGCATCAACCATTGGGTAACCTGTTTTTCCTTCGCACCATCTTTTAAAATCATCTTCATTATTGCGCCACTCGATTCCGTCATAAGCAGGCTTGAAATTATGAGTCACTACTTTTGGAAAACTAAAAAGTATTTGCATGAAAAATTCACGCCAAATCAATTCACTTAAAAAAACAGCATTTGATTGGGCAGCATAATTAACCATTTTACGGATACTTACCGTACCAAAACGCAAATGAGGTGATAAATAGGATGTAGAATCGACAGCAGGAAAATCTCTTGTTTCATCATAAGTAGCTACTCCCTTAAAAGTATAGGGTTTCACCTTGATTTTGCTTCGAACAAAACCGATATCCTCAAGCGATAGTATTTTAAAATTAGACTGAAACCAATTACTAAAAAGGGGTGTTAAATCGTACTCTTGAACGGGTGCATTTAACTTATAATTTTCTAACCATTTATTTTTATAAGGAGTATAAACAGTATAGGGCAGTCCGTCGGCTTTTACAATTTCTTTTTCTTCAAATATAACTTGATCTTTGAAAGAGTAAGAAATTATATTTTTTTGTTCTAACAATTCACAAATTGCCTCGTCTCTAGCAATGGCATACGGTTCGTAATCTTTATTAAAAAATACTTCCTTAATGTCATACTCATCGACTAGGGCTTGCCATACTTGTTTGGTAGAACCGTTTTTGATTAATAACGAACTTCCTAGCTCTTTTAGTTGTTCATTGATGTTACTTAAATTATCGTGAATGAAACTAACACGAGCATCATCTTTAGGTAATTTATCAAGTATTTCCGTATCAAAAACAAATAAGGGAATAACAGGATACTCACTTTTTAAAGCGTGAAACAATCCTATATTATCTTCCAACCTTAAATCGCGTCTGAACCAAAAAAACGAAACTACTGCTTTACTCATTACTTTTTATTAAACATTGCGTCAACGGCTTTTTCTCTGAACTCAAAAATTTCCTTTAGTTTACTTTTAACCACTAATGTATTCATAATACGTCCTAAGAATCCTAGCGGTAAACCATAATGTACGACATCAGTCATTTTTACGCCTTCGGGAGTAGCTTCAAAAAAATGCTTGTGGTGCCATAAAGCGTAAGGTCCAAAGCGTTGCTCGTCTATAAAATAACTATTTTCTTTAACTGCTGTTATTACCGTCATCCAAGATAAAGTAATCCCAAACAAGGGACGTACTTTGTACTGAATCACTTGACCCGGATACACTGTTCTCTCATCATAATCGGTGATTTCAAAACCCATGTCCGATGGCGTTATTTTTTGCAAATTACGCGGACTAGAGAAAAAAGACCAACATTCATCTAAGGATGCTGTTACATTTTGAACCGTTTTTATGGAGTATATTTTCATCAGAGATAGTTTTTGCGAGTTGAATTGTAGGTTTGTTTCGCGTGAGGGATTGCAACGGAGCTCTTTATAAACAAGACCTTTGGTCGCGTTTATAAAAGCGGGAGTGTAAAGCCCGACCTTTTAAGAAAACTATTTTCAGTTTTTTTAAAAGGTCACGCCATACTTATTTTACATTTTGTAATATTTGAATGGAACGAAGAGCATTCCGAATACTTGGCTGTCCTCTTTACCTATGTTTTTATGGTGTACTTTATGCGCTTTACGCAAACCAATCAAGTATTTATTGTTGGTGTTCTTGAACCATTTAAAACGTTGGTGGATCAAGACGTCATGAATCATAAAATAACTTAAACCGTAGGCAAAAATCCCCAAACCGATAAAAAAGAGGTAGTTGAAACCTGCCTCAGCACCAAAATAGAACAAAGCAATTGACGGTATAGCAAAAATCACAAAAAAGATGTCATTGCGCTCAAAAGGGTGCTCGTATTTAGGCTGGTGGTGGTCTTCGTGAAAATACCACATAAAGCCGTGCATCACGTACTTATGTGTTAGCCAAGTAACGCACTCCATAAGAAGGAAAACCGCTAAAAAAATCAAAAAGGATATCATTGTAATTTATTTTAATTGTATTGATTTATTGAACTAAACGTAATTTATAAGTCACGAAAGACTGTGCTAAAAGACCCGCTTTGGTGTAATTAGACACTCGGATGCGAGAGGTACCTATTTGGTGATAAGGTGTGTTTTTTAGTTTGGTCAACAGCTTTTTGTAATAAACATAAGCGGTGTACACACCAAATTTAGCCTCCATTGGTAATTTTACTATTCCTTCGTAAGCAACTCTAAAATCCTCTTCAATCTCTTTGATGATAGCTGTTTTAGCATTTTCATCAAATGATTTTAGATCCACTCCCGGAAAATAATTACGGTTTAAAAGCAAATTATCGTCTTTTAAATCACGAAGGAAATTCACTTTTTGAAAAGCAGAACCCAATCGCATTGCCTCTCCTTTTAGAGCTTCATATTGATCTTCGTTTCCTGAAACAAAAACTTTCAAGCACATTAAGCCGACTACATCAGCAGAACCATAGATGTATTCCTCGTATTCTTCTTGGCTATCGTAATCCGATTTCACTAAATCTAGTTTCATACTTTTCAAGAAGGATTGTATCATATCATCCGTGATATTATACTCTTTCACAGTTTGCTGAAACGAATTTAAAATGGGATTCAAGCTAATACCTAAATCATATGCTTTGTAATATTCTTTTTCGAAGTCGTCAATTAAAACTTCCTTATCAAAACCATGAAATGAATCCACAATTTCGTCGGCAAAACGCACGAAACCATAAATGCTGTAAATAGCATCTCTTATACTTGGCGATAGCATGTAGACTGCCAATGAAAAAGAAGTAGAATAGTTTTTAGTTACTAATTTACTGCACTTAAAAGAGACATCGTCAAATAATTGCTTCATATTATTCTTGTAAAAATTGTTTATTAATCAAATCCGACACTAATTTACCTGAAATTAATGCTGGTGGCACTCCTGGTCCAGGAACTGTCAACTGCCCTGTGAAATATAAATTACGAACTTTTTTGCTCTTTAGTTTCGGCCTAAGGAAAGCAGTTTGTAATAATGTATTCGCCATTCCGTATGCATTTCCTTTATAGGAGTTGTATTCCGACACAAAATCGTTTTTACAAAATGACTTTTTAAATATAATATTTTTTTTGACATTCTGCTTCGTAACTGACTCAAATCGATTCATTATTTTTTCAAAGTACTCTTCTCTCAACGCCTCAGTATCATTTATCCCAGGTGCTAAAGGCACTAAAAAGAAAGCCGATTCCATTCCCTCGGGAGCAGCCGTTTTATCAGTAATTGATGGAAAGTTAGCGTAAAATAATGGTTCATCTGGCCATCTTGGTTCGTCATAAATATCTTTTGCATGCTGGTAGAAATCAGTATCAAAAAACAAAGCATGATGCGAAATATTGTCAATTTTTTTATCAAAACCAACATAAAAAAGCAAAGAAGAAGGTGCAAAAACACGGCTATCCCAATACTTTTCAGAATACGCACGGTGCTCTTGATCCAGCAAATTTTCAGTGTGATGGTAATCAGCACCACTTAAAACTAAATCCGAATCTACTCTTTCTCCATTGACAACAATAGCTTTGGCAGTTTTATTTTCGACTATAATTTTTTCAATATTGGCATTGGTATGAAAAACAACTCCAAGTTCTTCAGCTAGACTTTTCATGGCACGAACTACATCGAACATTCCTGTTTTAGGATGCCAAGTTCCTAGACCAAAGTCGGCATAATTCATAAAGCTGTAAAACGAAGGTGTATCCGATGGTTTGGCTCCCAAAAAGAGAACAGGAAATTCTAATATTTGAATCAGTTGCGGGTTTTTGAATTTCTTGCGAACATCTCTACTGATGTTACTAAAAAACTCACCTACCTTTTTAGCGGTTTCTACCGTTACTAATTCTAAAGGAGATACTCCCGGACGGTAGACCAAATCCTTAATGGCAATATTATAATTACTTTGCGCTTCCATCATGAAAGCATGCAGAACAGCACCACTACCTTTTTCGATTTTTTCAAATGTTGCCTCTATTTCAGGCAAATTATCAGCGATGGCGATAAATTCATCTACACCAAAATAGACTCTGTAGGCAGGAGATAATTTTATTAACTCATAATAATCAGTGGTTTTTTTACCAAAGTCAGCAAAAAAACGATCAAAAACGTCCGGCATCCAGTACCAGCTTGGTCCCATGTCAAAAGTGAAACCATCAATTTTTAACTGTCGTGCACGACCACCAACCGATTCATTTTTTTCATAAACATGCACATCGTGACCGCTTTGAGCCAAATAAGATGAAGCTGCTAAAGCAGAGAAACCGGAACCTATTATTGTAATTCTTTTTTTCATTTGTCTAGCAAATATAATTAATCGTTAAACAAATTTTCAATATTTTCTGTTAATTCTTTGATAGAATTATAGACTGTTATCTGCTCTGACAGACCTTTACGGTCTAAAAACTCGACTAATCTACCGGTTAGCCATAATTCGGTTTTATCGTCTAATAAAGTATCAGTCATTTCTTGAACGTATTCGTTGATAATGCCGCGATCCGGTTGTACTGTAAAAAACGATACGAAAACTATCGATTCGAAATGTTTCTTTAGTTCTTTCAAACTTTCAATTGGCATACTCTCACCTAAGTAGATACTTTTGTACCCGCTAAGCAAAATTTCATAATGCAAATACATTAATCCCAATTCGTGAATTTCGTTCATTGGAAGTGACAACACAAATACTTTTCCTTTTTTAGTGCGTTCCAATTGCTGCAACTTTTCAGAGTTTACCAACAACTTCTGTTTAATGAGGTAACTCACAAAATGTTCATGCGCCGGAGATATGGTATCTGTTTGCCACAATAAGCCTAACTCATTCAATAAAGGAATGAATATTTGATGAAAAATTTCTTTAAAAGACTTTTCTTCAATCAACCAGTTATAAGTGTTTAAAAAAAGTTCCTGATCAAAATTCATCATCGCCATTTTAAACGCACTGATAGCATGACTCTTCGCGTTTTTAGACGTAACGATTTCACGTACTAACGAGGGGATTTTTTCCTCAGGATAGGAAGCGATTTTAGATATTTTATAACCGTATTCGTGCAACAAAGTGATGTTTAACAATTTTTGTAAACTTGCTAAGTCGTACAATCGAATGTTAGTATCTGTTCGCATCGGTTGCAATACATTGTACCTTTTCTCCCAGATGCGAATAGTATGCGCTTTGATCCCTGAAAGGTTTTCAAGATCCTTGATACTAAAGACATTTTTTACATTGTTCATCTTTTTTCCGTATTTGATAAACAAATGTAAAACAAAATATACTGAAAATGGGTAAAATGGGTAAAAATAATTCTGTTATGGTAGTGTTACAGCATTAAATTCGTTCAATTTATCAAGGTATAACACTGTTTTTGAGTTATCTAGGCTTCGCGCATACATGGGTGTGAACTTAGCGCCGTACACCACTTCATCAAAAGTGTAAGAAGATCTTGTAGCCACTGTGGCACTAAACATATCGTCGAACGTTTTAATAAAAACCAATATTTCGCCGTGGATCGCTTTAAAATCATTTTCTGTTAGTTGATACAAAGGACTTTCTTCAGTAATAGGATGCACTAAGGTCCAACTTAAGGTAAGGGCGCTAATTTGAGATAATTCTAAGTCCAATTGATAAAATTTATTAGCCAAAACACCATTTTCCATGATACTCATCCCCAAAGTCATTTGCGCCTCAGCATCGGTAAAATTAGTATTCTTAAATGGAGACAAGCGAATCATTAAAGCAGTTCCCTCACCATAAGGAGCAATTAGCGCGTTGTGGGAAAACTTTAAAAAAGCAGTGGGTTTACTGAAACGCCCAAAAAACAAACCGGTGGCGATGGCAAAACTCAATAATCCCATCAAAGCTTCGGCTGCTGACAAAGCACTGGCTAAGAATCCTGTTGGACTAATATGTCCGTATCCCACAGTCGTAAAGGTTTGTGCACTAAAAAAATAAGCTTGACCAAACTTAACGAGTTCACTGTCAGTACTCGTAATACCATCAAGATGTTCAATACCAATAACATAATAAATCGTAGCGAAAACAAAATTGATACTGATGTAAAAGGTCAGAATAATAAACATAAACCGCCAAGCATTCATATCAATCATGGTATGGTACCAACTAGTGCGATGAAAAAGGTGCATTCCTACTTTTTCTACATTTGCTTTACCATCTTTATTAATAAATCGTCCACCATAACTACTTGAATTCGTTCCAAATCCCGAATTTTTGTCGGCTTTGGCATTCTGATTTATTCTTTCTACGTTCTCCATTACTATTTACTTTTCAGCAGTAAAAATAGTCAAAATGATTGTATAAAAGGTGTCGGATTTGCGCTGAAATAAATAATAGCAAACGAAACTCCAATTGCAATCACATCGCAAGAACATTGCTCGAATTCGTATTAAAAAGAAAAAGACCTACTCCCAACTACCGATCAAAAGCACAACTTAATTTATTTTTGAAATAAATAAAGTTATATTTGAGGAGACAAAAAAAGCAATAAAAATGCCTACTAAAAAATTAATCGACAACCATCCTTATATTAGTTACAGTAAATCAATCGTATCAGACCAAGAGATGCTCGATAAAGCACAGTCTTTTTATGAAAAGATGGACAGCCGCCGTTCGGTTCGCGAATTTTCTGATCGCCCGATTGCTCGCGAGGTAATCGAGAACATCATAAAAACTGCTTCGACGGCGCCCTCTGGAGCACACAAACAACCTTGGACTTTTTGCGTTATCGCTAATCCCGAAATAAAAAAACAAATCAGGATTACAGCCGAGGAGGAAGAAAAAGCAAGTTACGAATCCAGAATGTCTAACGAATGGTTGGACGATTTAAAACCACTAGGAACCGATTGGCAAAAGCCATTTTTGGAAATCGCACCTTACCTCATCATTGTTTTTAGACGTATTTACGAATTTGGCGAAGACGGAAAAAAGAAAAACAACTATTACGTTCAGGAAAGTGTAGGTCTTGCAGCAGGATTTTTACTTGCTGCCATACACGATGCCGGTTTAGTTTCCTTGACGCACACGCCAAGCCCAATGAATTTCATTACTAAAATACTAGATCGCCCGGAAAACGAAAAGCCATTTTTACTGATTCCTGTTGGCTATCCAGCAGCTGAATGTTGGGTTCCTGATTTAGAGAGAAAGAGCCTAGAAGAGGTTTGCGTATTTTATTAACTTTTAACTTTCACAAAACATCACAACTCTAATCCGGACATAAGAGTCTTGGATTAGTGTTCTAATTATTAAACTTACAACTATATGGCTTCAGGATTTTTTGCATTATTAGATGATATTGCCGCACTTATGGATGACGTAGCAGTACTAACCAAAGTTGCCACTAAAAAAACGGCGGGAATACTTGGTGATGACTTGGCTGTAAATGCTGAGAAAGCATCTGGTTTTGTGTCTTCAAGAGAGATTCCAGTTTTATGGGCGATTACTAAAGGTTCTTTATTGAACAAACTCATCATTTTACCCTTTGCATTTTTATTGAGTGCATTCGCCCCAATTGCTATAACTATCATTTTAATCCTTGGTGCATTGTACCTTGCTTACGAAGGAGTTGAAAAAATATATGAATATGTAGTTCCCCACGACCATGGAGAAAGCAAAATCACTATTGAACCCTTAACAGAAGAGCAAATTTTACTGGTAGAAAAAGACAAAATTAAATCGGCAATTGTAACCGACTTTATACTTTCGGTAGAAATTGTGATTATTGCACTAGGAGAAGTATTGAGTGAGCCCTTAATCAAACAAATTTTAGTGGTCACTTTTATCGCTATCATAGCAACTGTAGGTGTGTACGGAATTGTAGCCTTAATTGTCAGAATGGATGATGCTGGAACCAAATTACAGACGAAAAAGAGCGGTGTGCTTCAAAAAATTGGTGGTGTTCTAATTTTGGCTTTGCCAAAAGTAATTAAAGCCTTAGCATTTATTGGAACAATTGCTTTGTTACTAGTTGCTGGCGGTATTTTTGCTCATAATATTCCCTTCTTTCATCATCTATTTGAAAGTTTACCAGACACGGTAAGAGAATTTATTTTTGGGCTGATTGGTGGTGTACTCACTTTAGCAGTTGTACTCCTATTTAAAAAAGTATTTAAGAAATAAGTACCTCTACCATCTATAAACAATCTACGCTCCAATGTTATACTCAATAGTTAAGAAAAATATCATTTGCTTTGCAGTACTACTGCTTTCGATTAATTGTACTTCACAAAAAATCACACTTAATCAAGGAATTGTAAAAGAGCAAAACTATTACGCTGAAATTCCTTTTGAATACGTCAATGGTAAAATTATAATTCCGGTTACGATTGAAAGCTACGTATATCGGTTCATGCTAGATACTGGCGCGCCAAATTGCATTACTTTGAAACTTAAAAATAGTTTAAGCGCTAAAGTTATCCAACAACTTCCTATCACAGATGCTAACAACACCAAATCATCAATGGATGTTGTTGCCTTACCTGAACTAACTATTGGCGGAATTACATTTCAAAATTCAGTTGCATTGGCCTATACTAATGAAAAAAATATAATTTTTGATTGTTTTGAAATTGATGGCTTTATTGGTAGTAATCTTTTAAGAAACTCGATTCTGCAAATTGATACTAACAAGAAAGTAATTCGAATTACTAATGATATAACTAAAGTAACAACTAATAAAAAAAACGGTAGCAAGATTACATTAATAGGTAATCAAAGTAGTCCTTATATATGGATACGACTTAACGGCAAAAAATCTGCAAAAGAACAAGTATTACTTGACACCGGAATGAAAGGTTTTTACGATTTGTCTAATCGAGCTTACGATGTTTTTAAAGATAAAACTGAAATCGAATTACTAAATACAGGCAATGGTTCTAGTTCTTTAGGGATGTTCGAAAATAAAAAGAGTGATGACCTCTACAGAGTACGTGTTCCTGAATTAACAATAGCTAATGCGAAATTCATTAATGTCATTACAACAACAACTAGCGATAAAAACTCCCGAATAGGAATGGATTTTTTAGAACATGGAATCGGGACGCTCGACTATAAAAATAAAAAGTTCTATTATTCGGCCTATAATGATACAACTGATTTGAGTGAAGCAACACTACCTTTTACGCCAACAATACTAAATAACAAACTATCAGTAGGAGTTGTCTGGGATGAAAAATTAAAAGAAAAAACAAAAAGTGGTGATGAAATTATTGAGTTGAATGGTGTCAATTATGAGCAATACGCCATATGCGATTTGATCACCAAACCTTCTATTTTTAAAGATATAGTACTTAGGGATTTCGTTATAAGAAAAGCAGACGGATCTGTGCTAAAAGTGAATCTGTAAACCTAGTAATCTATATCATTCATAAAAAAGCCTCGAAAGAATATTTCGAGGCTTTTTACTTTTTAAAACTAATAGAGAAGCGCTTCTGTACTCGTTTTTGCTTTCGCTAATTCAGATTTATAATACTTTGAATACAGCGGTTTCTCCAGCATTTGATCTACACGATACAGTTGCCAGCATAATTTTTCTTGTACTTCATCCCACTCTTTTATTTGCTGATAAGGGAATGATGTTACTGCTGTACCTATAAACGGTGACAAAAAATCAATTGCTTTGAGTATACTTCGTCCATCTGCTGATTCAGCATGAAGTAAATCGACTTGTACGACCTTGGCTATTTGTGCCATATCTAAAAAATGCGTTAGATTAAAAACCGAATATCCAAAAGCTGTAGTTCGTTCTAGTTCCAGCGGTTGAGCACCATTTGGCATGATTTGCGTAAATAATCTGTTAGAAGCAAATTGATCTACTACTTTTTTAGCGAGTTCATGATTCCCTATAAAAATAGCGTAGCGTGCTAATTGAACATCAAATGCAGTACCATGATTGTTTTTGGCTAACTGTTCTTCAGAAGCTACAGATGAAGTCTGTAACCAATTTACATAGGTCACAAACCATTCTTTAATTGCTTTTTGATCATTTTCATGAAATGCCTTTGAGCCCTTTAGTAATTCTAGTCCGTCTAACATTTCTAGAAACGAATAGGTATCTAATACACCTTCTCCTCGACCCAATCCCTCACGAATACCAGGAATCGTTTGTCCGTAATTCATATTGGGATTCATCTTAGTCTCAGGGTTGATAAACCAAATTCTCAAATTATCTACTGCTTTTTGGGCATATTTCTCATCAGCTGTTAAGTAAAAAGCTACTGCTAAAGTCTCGACACTTTTGGCAAAATTACTCAACGGTATGCGGTCTAGTTTTTCGATTTCAGGATTGGACTGTCCATCTTTCCTGATATAGGGTAAGCCATCACTCTTGGTTGGGTCAGGCCACCAATAACGGCCCATACTCATATAATCGTGCTTGTCTCCACTGGAAGGCGTCATTTGCTTATCCATTACAGTGACAATGCGTTTCGACAGCATTTTATTGGCCGCAGCTGTTCTCATTAAAGATGCTGCAGATGGAGTTTCCTTTGCCTTTTGAAGCGTATTCATGTTCCATACAACAACTTGTGCTTGAGCTGCTGCACAAAAACACAGAAACAAAGCCACGAACAAAATACTAATACTATTTTTTATCATTTTAATTTAATTTCGTACCTGGCTAATATAAAAAATATAATTGGTTAACCAATTATATACACTTAAAATATACTCCTTCAAAATGTCACGCTTTCAATTTCTTTTGGTAAAACAGTAAAAATAGTAGGCCACGACTAGGCATTTAGAAAATACCCCACTGCAAATCCTTCTCAAAAAATAAGCAAGATTTTAATTATATTTGAAAGGATAAATTCACAAACCATCAAGAAATCAATTTCTGATGGAATCTAATCCACAACTAAACGAATACTTTTGAACCATCTATAAACAAACCACAATGAAACATCATTTACTTCGGTTGCTAGTACTGCTCCTTTTTCTACCCACTTTTGTTAGAGCACAAACAACTTCAATTGCAGAAAAAACTAAGAACATGACCGCTTACAATGGCTATAAACTTTTTTACAGGGAAGAATCGACCGGTAAAATATGGCTTCAAATTGATGAGTTTGATAAAGAATTCTTATACCAAACCTCCTTACCCGCTGGCTTAGGATCCAACGACATTGGACTTGACCGAGGTAAAATTGGCTCTACAGCTATCGTGAAATTCAATCGAGTTGGTAACAAAATATTAATGATACAACCCAACTATTCCTTCCGTGCGATTACTAATGATGTCGCTGAAAAAAGAGCAGTTGAACAATCCTTTGCGCAATCAACCATCTGGGGATTTAGCGTTGCTGCAGAGACTAAAGGCAGTGTACTTGTAGATATTACCTCCTTCCTGATGCAGGATGCTTTAAAAATAAGTGCCATTTTACAAAGTAACAATCAAGGAAGTTACTCGATTGATGACAGCCGAACTGCCTTATATCTAGAGCGCACGAAAAACTTTCCTTTAAATTCGGAATTCGAAACTACACTAACTTTTGTAAATAAAAGTGGTAAATCAGGCCGATTTGTAAATGAAGTAGCTCCAAATAGTGATGCGATCAGTGTACGTATTCATCATTCCTTTGTGCAATTGCCCGATGACAAGTTCGAAACTCGTTTGTACGATGCGCGATCTCCCTATATCACTAATTCCTACTATGATTACAGCACTCCCATTGGAGAACCACTCCAAAAAAACTTTATCATTCGCCATCGTTTACAGAAAAAAGAACCAGCAGCGCAGCAAAGTGAAGCCGTAAAACCAATAATTTACTATTTAGATAATGGCGTTCCCGAACCGATACGATCTGCCTTACTTGAAGGTGCTAGCTGGTGGAATCAAGCTTTTGAATCCGCTGGATATACTAATGCCTTTCAAGTAAAAATACTACCCGAAGATGCTGACCCAATGGACCTACGCTATAACATGATTAATTGGGTACATCGATCTACTAGAGGCTGGAGTTATGGCTACTCCGTTGTTGACCCTCGAACTGGAGAAATCCTGAAAGGCAATGTCAGCTTAGGTTCGTTGCGTGTTCGACAAGATTATCTAATTGCACAAGGTTTACTTTCGCCTTTTGAGAATGAGAATGTAACCGCAGATAATAAGATGGCGCAAATGGCACTACAACGCTTAAAGCAATTAGCGGCTCACGAGATTGGACATACTTTAGGAATTATGCACAACTACATTTCTAGTACGCAAAACAGAGCTAGTGTTATGGATTATCCGCCGCCCTTAGTAACTATCAATAGTAACGACGAGATTGACCTATCAAATGCTTACACTAACGAAATTGGAGATTGGGATAAAGTTAGTATCCAATACGGTTACCAACAATTTCCAAAAGGCAGTAACGAAGCCGTTGCCTTAAACCAAATTCTTACTGATGCTGCTGCAAAAGGATTAACGTTTATTTCAGATAGAGATGCTCGCGATCCAGGCAGTTTACATCCAAATGCTCACTTGTGGGATACCGGTAATGATGCCGTTGCAGAGCTAAATAGAGTTATGAAAGTTCGAGCAAAAGCCTTGTCAAAATTTGGAATAAACAGCATCAGCAAGGGTACTCCAATGGCGCTACTTGAAGACGTGTTAGTTCCTGTTTATCTATTTCACCGCTATCAAGTTGAAGCTGCCACAAAAGTTATTGGAGGACAATACTATTCGTACGCGATCAAAGGAGATGGACAGGTAATAACAAAAGCTGTTTCCAAGGAGGAACAACTAAAAGCATTGGATGCTGTACTAAACTGTATGGATCCTAAAGCATTAGCACTGCCGCAAAGGATACTTAGTTTGATTCCGCCTCGTCCAGCAAACTACGAGTATACTAATGAACTATTCAATCGAAAAACAGGCTTAGCTTTTGATCCATTGGCAGCCGCTGAAGCCGCTAGCGATATTCCACTATCGTTTTTATTCAATACAAAACGATTGAATAGATTAGTGGAGTATCAAGTTGAAAACAACGGACTAGGAATTGATGCCTTTATTGAAGTGCTAACCTCCAAACTTTGGAATCAGAAAAAAGCAGCTGGTCTAGAAGGATTAATCCAACAGCAAAACGAGCAAATGTTACTTACCTATTTACTTGCGGTCTCGGTAAATGACGACGCTTCATTTGCTACAAAAGCTGCGCTATTAAAAGCAATTGACGACATCAAAAAAAATGCGACAACCCAACTTAAAAGGACCAAAGAGGAAGCTCGAAAAGGCTACTTACTGCTAACACTCGAGCGAATTAAAGCACCCGAGAAAGCCAAAGCCACTTTACACGAAACGGCTCCTCCAGGATCGCCTATAGGTTGCGAAATCTACTAAATAACAAACTAACACTGCATTTAAGGATATAATTTACCGTCCTAACAGAATAAATAAAACTAAAAAAGCCCCGAATGGGGCTTTTTATGATAGTAAATGAATCGTTATTTACTTAAGTACATTTTTCTTCTAGAGTACAATTCGTAGAATTGATCGTCTTTTAAGTCATCAATAAACAAGATACTTTCTCCGGTTGATTTCATCTCTGGACCTAATGCTTTGTTTACATTATGGAACTTACTAAAAGAGAAAACCGGTTGCTTGATGGCAAATCCTTTCAATTGTGGGTTAAACGTAAAGTCGGTTACTTTATTGTGCCCTAACATTACTTTAGTCGCATAATTTACATAAGGTTCTCCGTAGGCTTTCGCAATAAATGGAACCGTACGAGAGGCTCTTGGGTTGGCCTCAATAATATAAACTGTATCATCTTTGATAGCAAACTGGATATTGATTAAACCTACTGTTTTTAATCCCAAAGCTATTTTCTTAGTATGGTCTTTTATTTGTTGCATCACGAACTCACCTAGATTAAACGGTGGCAAAGTAGCGTTACTGTCTCCAGAGTGCACTCCGCATGGTTCGATATGTTCCATAATTCCGATAATGTATACGTTTTCACCATCGCAAATGGCATCGGCTTCCGCCTCAATTGCTCCATCAAGATAATGATCTAACAGTAATTTATTTCCAGGAATCGTTTTTAGCAAGTTTACAACATGCTCTTCTAACTCTTGTTTGTTGATTACAATTTTCATTCCTTGACCTCCCAATACATAAGAAGGACGAATCAATAACGGAAAGTCTAAGGTATCTGCAAGGGCTGCTGCTTCATCAGCTGTTTCAGCAATTCCGAATTGTGGAAATGGAATTTCTAACTCGGTTAATAAATCAGAAAAACGTCCTCTGTCTTCGGCTAAATCCAGTGCATCAAAACTAGTACCAATGATTTTTACACCGTATTTCGATAATTTCTCGGCTAATTTCAGAGCAGTTTGTCCACCTAGCTGCACGATAACACCTTCCGGTTTTTCATGCTGGATGATATCATAAATATGTTCCCAGAAAACCGGTTCGAAGTACAATTTATCGGCGGTATCAAAGTCGGTCGAAACTGTTTCAGGATTACAGTTGATCATGATTGTTTCGTACCCGCATTCTTTTGCGGCAAGCACTCCGTGTACACAAGAGTAATCAAATTCGATTCCCTGACCAATTCTATTTGGCCCTGAGCCCAAGACAATAATTTTCTTTTTATCGGTAACCACACTCTCGTTATCTACATAACGCGTTCCGTCGGCTTTTTCAATTTCAGCTTCAAAAGTCGAATAGTAGTAAGGTGTTTTAGCTTTAAATTCGGCTGCACAAGTATCTACTAGTTTAAAAACACGGTTGATATTCATGTCCATACGCTTGGTATGTACCGCGCTTTCAAGACAGCCCATCATGTGTGCGATTTGTCTATCGGCAAAACCTTTTTGTTTCGCTTCCAGCAAAAGCTCCTTCGGTAAACTATCTACTTTAAAATTTGAAATTTCTTTCTCCAGTGTGTATAATTCTTCATATTGCTTCAAGAACCACATATCGATTTTAGTGATTTCGTGAATACGGCTCAAAGGAATTCCTAGAGCGATCGCATCATAAATTACAAAAACACGATCCCAACTTGCATAGGTTAATTTCTCAATAATTTGCTCATAGTTGGTGTAGCCTTTTCCGTCAGCGCCCAAACCATTTCGTTTAATTTCAAGAGATTGAGTCGCTTTATGAAGCGCTTCTTGGAACGAGCGTCCAATTCCCATCACTTCACCTACGGATTTCATTTGAAGTCCTAATGTTCTATCAGCGCCTTCAAATTTATCAAAGTTCCAACGCGGAATTTTAACAATCACATAGTCTAAAGTTGGCTCGAATAAAGCCGAAGTCGACTTGGTGATTTGGTTTTCTAACTCATCTAAATTGTACCCTAAAGCTAGTTTAGATGCTATTTTTGCAATTGGGTACCCGGTTGCTTTTGAAGCTAAGGCAGAGGAACGAGATACACGTGGATTAATTTCAATTGCCACAATATCCTCTTTTTCATCAGGTGAAACTGCAAATTGCACGTTACAACCTCCTGCAAAGTTCCCGATACTTCTCATCATCAAGATTGCATAATCACGCATTTTCTGGAAAGTAGTATCCGATAATGTCATTGCTGGCGCCACTGTAATCGAATCTCCCGTATGAATACCCATTGGGTCCATATTTTCGATCGAGCAAATGATCACCACATTGTCATTTTTATCGCGTAACAATTCTAATTCATACTCTTTCCATCCCATCAACGCCTTGTCAATTAAAACCTCGTGGATAGGTGATGCTTCCAAACCTCTTGTAAGCAGTTCGTCAAAATCTTCCTTTTTGTATACAATCGCCGCTCCAGTACCTCCAAGGGTAAATGAAGGACGAATAACTAAAGGAAAACCATATTCTTGTGCAATTTCCTTTCCTCTAAGGTAAGAAGTACAAATTTCAGCTGGAGCTGAAGGCACATTTATTTTTTTAAGCAATTGCTTGAATTGCTCTCTATCTTCGGTAATATTGATGGCGTTTACATCAACACCAATCATTTTTACATTAAAATCAGCCCAAATCCCTTTTTCTTCTGCTTCCAAACACAAGTTTAAAGCTGTTTGCCCACCCATTGTAGGTAAAACAGCGTCAATTTGAGGATGCGCTTTTAAGATTTCGATTATGGATTTTGTCGTCAAAGGCTTTAGGTAAATATGATCGGCCATAGAAGGATCGGTCATAATAGTAGCAGGATTTGAATTGATCAAAATAACTTCAATTCCCTCTTCACGTATCGAACGTGCTGATTGTGATCCTGCGTAATCGAATTCACATGCTTGACCAATAACGATAGGCCCTGAGCCTATAATTAAAACGGATTTAATGGATAAGTCTTTTGGCATTTTTTTGTAATTATTGTGTTGTTGAAGTAGTTAATTATTTAGAAAATCCAACCCTAAATTTGGGTGCAACAATCTTAAAATGTTGAGATTAGCTTTTTTTTGTCCCGACAAGGTATAAAAAAAGGCGATACTAAAAAAAGTAACGCCTTAAATATGTTCATTCAAACATTATTTTTTGTGTCTTGGTTCACTAGAAACAGTCAACTTATGTCTTCCTTTAGCTCTTCTACGCGCAAGAACTTTTCTTCCATTAGCAGAAGCCATTCTGTCCATAAATCCGTGCTTATTTCTTCTTTTTCTTTTCGATGGTTGAAATGTTCTTTTGCTCATTGCTTTGTATCTTTAAAATCTTGTTTATATGACTATCTACTTTTGAGATAACTGTTACCTCAAAACCGAGTGCAAATATACAAAGACTTTTTTTTCATGCAAGTAGTTTTATAAAAATATTTTTAATTCCTTTTACTATCTTTGCAATCTTAAATAATCACATACTATGTTAAACAAAAATATCAAACTTATTATTGCGGGACTTATTGTAATCGTTAGCATTTGGCAATTTACAGAGAACAATATTGGTAACGGAATTTTCCTTCTACTATTAACTGTCTTTCCAATTTTCTTGTATTTCAAAAACGAATTCATCCTTTTAGCTTTCTTAAAACTAAGAAAACAAGATTTTGAAGGCGCAAAAAAATGGTTGTCCTTCATCAAAAAACCAGAATCAGCCTTAGTTAAAAAGCAACAAGGGTATTTTAATTACCTACACGGTATCATGCTTTCGCAAACAAATATCAACCAAGCTGAGAAATATTTCAAAAAAGCGATTGAACTAGGTTTATCAATGGATATGGACTTAGCAGTAGCTAAATTAAACCTAGCTGGTGTTGCCATGTCAAGAAGAAGAAAACTAGAAGCGACAACCTTATTAAATGAGGCAAAAAGGCTCGACAAACAAAACATGTTGAAAGAACAGATCACGATGATGAAAGATCAAATGAAAAAAATATAATTAGAAAAGGGCAAAATGATATCATTTTGCCCTTTTTTTATTTACTAACTTTCCTTTTATTAAAAAGGATCAAAACCCGCTTAACGGAATTTCGATTATATATTTTTTACGTGAATCGTTTTCCAGTCGAATACTCCTTAACCAAGGATTGTATATTTTTAAGGTCTTATAGTTAATCCCTTGCGCCTTTGCAAAAGTTACAAGATTAGCAATAGAACGATTTACCACCACCTTTTTAGTTGGAATCATAGTGTATTTATCTTTGGCAGCAACTTCAAATCCAAATTTTTCAGGATTATTCATTATTTCCTTCAAAGCCATAATCCTAAAGAGATAACGCCCCGTTTCTTCATTCATATACAAATCGTAGTAGCTGGTTTCTTTTTGAAAATCAAGTAAATTTTGCACTCCTACTAACCCTCTATTGTACGAAGCAGCGGCTAAAGTCCAAGAACCAAACTTAGCTTTAGCATTTAATAAAAAGTCACATGCCGCTTGGGTCGCTTTGGCTAAATGGTACCTTTCATCTACATTATCATTCACTTCAAGTCCCATATCTCGTCCTGTTTGTGGCATGAATTGCCAAACACCGCGAGCACCCGCTTTTGAAACCACATTAACTAAACCGCTTTCGATAACCGCTAAATATTTAAAATCATCAGGAACGCCATTCTTTTTCAGAATTGGTTCAATTACAGGAAAAGATCGGTTGGCACGTTTTAAAGCCAAAATCGTATAGGAATGATAATTCTTATTTACGATCAATTCACGATCAAATCGCTCTTTAACATCTTCTACTTCTAATGGAGCTTGTTCCCCTGCAAAATTTATAGTCGCAGGAAAGTAGTCTGCTAATTTTTCTTTTTTTACTTCGACCTTGACCGCTTTGTCCGGCTCAGCCTTTTGGCATGCAACCACAAAAATCACCAATCCAACCACAACCACCAATCTACTTTTTAACATTTTACTTTTTTTCATTTTTATCTCCACCTTCTCCTTGGGCACTATTTATTCCTAACTCAGAATAATATCGGGTAAATTTTCATTTAACCATTTGTATTTACTTAAAATCATAATGTGCGTACCTCCTTTTACAATCGTACAATTAGCGATATATTTAATCGGAAAAACATCGTCTAAATCGCCGTGAATATGAACAACACTTTCGTCAATTACTTCTCGATCCCATAGTACCACCTTTTCGACAGCCCACTCCAGATAGCCTATATCGCGTACCGATAAGAACTTTTCATATAACTTAATTCGTTGATTAATTTTTTCGCCAAAAGAAAATTTCGCCAAATTCTCAATGTTAAGAATCAAACTCATTGGGATTAATTTATACGCCTTGGTGGTTTTAGCAATTTTTAGCCTACGAGGAAACTCTGAATTCGACCGCACACTAGAAATAATAATCACCTTTCTTGCTTTAATATGCTTAGCCATTTCTTGGACTAAAATACCACCAAAGGAAACCCCCACCAAAACTGGCATTTCATGGGTAATTTTGTCCGCAATCCTTTTTGCATACTCCGTTAGAGATTCTTTGGGTAACGGAATCTCCCATTCCAGTAAATGCATTTCAAATACTTCTTTTGAAAGTTCAATTCTCTCAAATATAGCTGAACTTGCCGCTAAACCGGGCATAAAATAAACATGGATTTTATTCATAATCTTTCGCTCTTTTCGGGCTTTAGTGGAACTTTTTGCAGCAATTTTGTGTAAAAATAATTCTTTTATTACATCTTAGCTCACTATCAAATAGATATTAGCAATTAAATTGCACTGCGGTTTTTTTATTACTACAATTGTTTAGTGTTTACACCCAAATGTTCTTCCGTTTTGGTACCGTCTAGCTTTACAGCAAAAGGTCGTATTGCAAGCTCATAATGTTACTCTAAAACAATTTGATATTGATAATCAAAATGATACCTTTGTAAGGAAGCGTTGCGCTTTTAAAAAAGAAAAATAACAAAACGAAACGATAACGCAACCGATCGTATCGTTCCAGCAGAGAAGGCAATAGATATAAAGTAAATTAGCTAGTAGTAATCCAACTTTATGGGAAAGCAAATAAATCATATGCACCAAATTAAAATGGAAATCAAAGACAACACATTCGCCCGACAGTTTGAAACAACAATTGAAGAGGAACTTATTTCGATAGAATATTCCTTTCAAGAGAAGAAAATATTTCTAACCAAAATTAATACGCCTGAGACTTTCACAAACGATGCTTTCATTGACGCTTTCCTAAAAGCAATAATGGAAGATGCAGAAGAACGCAAACTTAAAGTAGTCCCAATCCTTCCTAGAATAGTAGTATTCTTTAAAAAGAATCCAATTTACAAAGAGCTGTTACCACCAGGAATTCGCTTATAAAAAAGAAAAGAGCATTTAATACCAAATCAAATGCTCTTTTTAATTTATTGAAAAATTTCTATTATTTTTCGATTTCTCGCATGCTTTCCATTTTCTTGTTAGCTAAGAAGCCAGTAATATCCTCAAAGTGCTCGATAACTCTTTTATTTTTAAATTCAAAAACTTTAGTCGCTAAACCATCTAAGAAATCCCTATCGTGTGACACTAATATTAGCGTTCCATCAAAATCTCTTAGAGCGTCTTTAATGATATCTTTAGTCTTCATGTCCAAGTGATTCGAAGGCTCATCCAGTATTAAAAGATTTACGGGTTCTAGCAACAATTTTATCATTGCCAAACGCGTTTTTTCTCCTCCTGAAAGCACTTTCACTTTTTTAGTAATATCATCACCATGAAACATAAAAGCACCTAGGATGTTTTTAATTTGCGTTCGTACATCACCTACAGCAATATCATCGATAGTTTCGAAGATTGTCGCGTTTTCATCCAATAAAGAGGCTTGATTTTGAGCAAAATACCCAATTTGAGCATTGTGACCAATTTCTAAAACACCACCATCAATTTCCAATTCTTTCATAATTGCTTTGATCATGGTCGATTTACCTTCTCCATTTTTACCCACAAAAGCTACCTTCTCGCCTCTTTCAATAACGATATTTGCGTTTTTAAAAACTACATGATCACCGTAAGCCTTATCCAATTCTTTTACAATAACAGGATATTGTCCTGAACGTGCTGCAGCAGGGAATTTCAATTTCAATGCCGAGTTATCCACCTCATCTACTTGAACGATAACAAGTTTTTCAAGCATCTTCACACGAGATTGTACCGCATCCGTTTTAGAGAATGTCCCTTTAAATCGATCAATAAAGGTTCTATTGTCAGCAATCATGCGCTGTTGCTCATCGTATGCTTTTTGCTGATGTACGCGGCGGTCTTTACGCAATTCTAGGTAGTGAGAGTATTTCGCTTTATAATCGTAAATACGTCCCATTGTAACCTCAATGGTACGATTAGTAATATTATCTACAAACGCTCTATCGTGCGAAATAACTACCACTGCTTTTGCTTCATTGATCAAAAACTCCTCTAACCATTGAATACTTTCGATATCCATGTGGTTCGTTGGCTCATCAAGCAAAATCAAGTCTGGTTTTTGTAAAAGAATTTTAGCTAATTCGATACGCATTCTCCATCCTCCTGAAAACTCCGAAGTTTGGCGTGTAAAATCTTCTCTTTCGAAACCAAGACCAGTCAATATCTTTTCTACTTCAGCCTCGTAATTAACCTCTTCGATTGCGTAGTACTTCTCACTTAAATCGGATACTCTTTCGATTAACTTCATATAAGCATCACTTTCGTAATCTGTACGAATTGTTAATTGCTCATTAATTTCATCAATCTCCGCTTTCATACCTAAAATTTCGCCAAATGCTTTTGAAGTTTCCTCCATTACAGTTGCACCGTCGGTGGTAAGCAAGTGTTGTGGCAAATAAGCTACTACGGCTTCCTTAGGCGCAGATACACTTCCGGTTGAAGGCTTAGATTGACCCGCAATGATTTTTAATAGTGTCGATTTTCCGGCACCATTTTTTCCCATTAAGGCAATTTTATCATTTTCATTTATTGCAAAAGAAAGATCGCTAAAAAGCGTTGTGCCACCAAAATTTACTGAAATATCGTTAACTGTAATCATTATAATGTGAATTTGAAGATTCGGCCTTTAATTGAAACTAAACCGAGGTATTTAAAAAAATGCAAAGATAGCGTAAATAACTAGTTTTTTGACATAAAAAAAAGCTTCTAGAAACGAGTCCAATCACTAGTTTCTAGAAGCTCTATCAATTATAAATCACCAATTACTCTGGGTGCTTATTGATCGAATTCCAAATATGAGCATTTTCTACTCCTATGTCCAATGGATTAAAGACAGGATCTTTTCCCGCTTTCTTTTGCTTCTCGTAATCTTTTAAGGCTAATAAAGCCGGTTTTTGCAGCAATATAATGGCAATAATATTAAACCAAGCCATCAAACCTACTCCTAAATCACCAATATCCCAAGCTAATTTAGCTTGATTGATAGAACCATACATAATAACAAGCATCATAACCACTTTTAAAACATGGTTATAAATAGGCGAACTAAAGTTTCTAGTTAGATATGAAATATTAGTCTCAGCTATATAGTAATACGCCAAAATAGTGGTGAAGGCAAAAAAGAATAGCGCTATTGCAACAAAGTAAGAACCAAAACCAGGCAAAACACTATCCATAGCAGATTGCGTAAACCCAGGTCCTACAGAAACATTCTCAGCACCATTGTACAAAAACTCCGAAACTCCATTAGAACCAAAAGCGGGATTTTGCACATTGTATTTTCCTGTAATTAACAACATAAAACCAGTAGCAGAACATACTAATAAGGTATCTATATAAACCGAAAAAGATTGTACCAATCCTTGCTTGGTAGGATGCGAAACATTAGCAGCAGCTGCAATGTGTGGAGCAGTTCCCTGACCCGCTTCGTTAGAATATATTCCTCTTTTAACACCCCATTGAATTGCTAAACCAAATACGGCTCCAAAACCAGCTTCCATATTAAAAGCACTTTTAAATACCAAGGCTACAACTCCAGGCAGTTGATCAAAATCGATTGCAATAATAACCAAGACAATCAAAATGTATCCTATCGCCATTATAGGAACTATGAATTCAGTGAATTTAGCAATACGTTTTACACCACCAAAAACGATAGCTCCAAAAATAGCTGCTACAATCAGACCCGAAACCCAAGTATCCAATTGAAAAGCATTCTGAATTCCGTCAGCTACTGAATTCGCTTGTACTCCTGGCAATAGTAATCCTGCTGAAATAACCGAAACAACGGCAAACAAAATTCCAAACCATTTTACTCCTAATCCTCTTTCTATATAAAATGCAGGACCGCCTCGAAACTGTCCTAGGTGTTTTTCTTTATAAATTTGTGCCAATGTTGCCTCTACAAATGCAGTACTAGCGCCCAAGAAAGCCACCATCCACATCCAAAACATCGCTCCCGGACCACCAAAAGCAATTGCTGTAGCAACACCAGCGATATTTCCTGTACCTACTCTTCCCGCAAGGGACATTGCTAAAGCTTGAAAAGAAGAAACTCCAGACTCTGAACTTTTACCATCAAATAATAATCGGAACATTTCTTTGATATGACGCAATTGTAAAAAACGTGTTCTAATAGAAAAATACAATCCTGTTCCTAAACACAAAACAATTAAAGCATTACTCCATACTATACCATTCAATACTCCAATGATCTCTTCCATAAATAAATTTTAAATTAATAATTATTAAAAAATCAGCAAAAAGCAATCTTTCCCAATTTTATTTTATAAAAATAGCACTAAATAAAAGAAAAAACTACAAAACAGAATAAAAACAAAGCATCACAGCTAAACTCTTAAATATAAATACTATTTGTAAAAACCAGATATTTTGAACAATACCTATTTTTTTAAGACTTTTAAAAAACAATAGCCTTACTAATAGCGAGAGAGTGACACAACACCATAAAAAAACTGCCGTACTATTTCAATGCGGCAGTTTCGATATATTTATTACAAAAGGGAACAATTATTCCTTTCTCCATTTTTTAGTTTCCTCAAAAACATGCTCTAAAATAGCGGCTTCTTGCTCGTCAAACTCCATATTACGGCGACTCATAACAATTCGAGCGGTTTCAAAAGCTTTTTTAGTTATGTAAGTGGTAAAGCCCGAAGCTCCTCCCCATGAAAAACTAGGAACAAAATTGCGAGGAAAACCACTTCCAAAAATATTAGCACTCACTCCAATTACGGTTCCGGTATTAAACATCGTATTGATACCACATTTACTGTGATCTCCCATCATCAAACCACAAAACTGCAATCCCGTTTTAGCAAATCCCTCTTTTTCATAACTCCATAATTTTACTTCTTCGTAATTATTTTTAAGATTCGAATTATTACTATCTGCACCAATGTTACACCATTCACCTAAAACTGCATTTCCTAAAAATCCATCGTGCCCTTTGTTAGAATAAGCCGAGATTACAGAATTATTAACCTCTCCCCCTACTCTCGAATGTTGACCAACAGTCGTTGCACCATAAATTTTGGTAGCCAATTTAACCACAGCATGATCGCATAACGCAAAAGGACCTCTAATTACAGAACCTTCCATAATCTCGGCATCTTTACCAATATAGATAGGACCTGTACTTGCATTTAGCGTAACAAACTCCAACTTAGCACCTGCTTCAATAAAAATATTTTCGGGTGCAATTACATTTACCGATACTGGAATGGACTGCGAAACCCTGTCAGCGGTTATAAAATCAAAATCTTGTTGGATTGCCTCAGCATTCTTTGAAAAAATATCCCAAGTATTCATAACTGTTATAGCTTCTCCTTCATATTCCAAAATTTCATAATCATCAAAATCGACTCCTTCTTGATCTTCGGTAGTATAAAAAGCCACCACATCTTCACCTTTAAATATGGCTTGGTTTACACCTAAATCACAAATCATATCAACCAAAACAGGTGTCGGCAAAAAAGAAGCGTTGATCATAACATTTTCCTCTAATTCAACCATCGGATACTTATCTGATAGATATTCCTCAGTTAAGGTGGTGGTTGTAGAACCCAGATGCATCTCCCATTTTTGACGAATAGTCACTATCCCAATCAAAATATCCGCCACGGGGCGTGTAAAAGTAAAAGGCAATAAAGCGTTACGAGCAGGTCCATCAAAAAGTATGTAATTCATTTTATAAAGTTTCAAAGTTAGGAACAGCCAAAGTTACAAAGTTTTTGCTTGATTTTGCTTTTCATTATCGAATCACACGGGCTTTCTTAAATATAACGACAATCGCACTTCATCTTTTTAGAAACAACAGTATTACTATAGTTGACCGTCTGAACTTGTCCGTCTGAACTTGTCGAAGACCTTTGGATAAAAACAGTAGACTACCAATTTGAGAATACTAAAAAATCACACCACAAGTCATCGACCTCAACTATAAACAACAACATCACTACAGCTGTCCGTCTGAGCTTGTCCGTCTGAGCTTGTCCGTCTGAGCTTGTCGAAGACCCGTGGCCAACTAATAAAGCAACCGCTAAAGCAAAACATACATTTTGCCACACTTAAAATCACCCCACTAGTCATCGACCTCAACTATAAACAACAACATCACTACAGCTGTCCGTCTGAGCTTGTCGAAGGCCTTTAGATAAAAACAGTAGACTACCAATTTGAGAATACTAAAAAAATCACACCGCAAGTCATCGTTCTAAACTTCAAACAACAGCATCACTACAGTTGTCCGTCTGAGCTTGTCGAAGACCTTTAGATAAAAACAGTTGACTAATCAATTAAAGTACACTTAAAAACAAATTACATTTTACTCCATAAAAAAAGCCTCGCAAATCGCGAGGCTTCCTGTATATTGAAAACAAATTAAAATTATTTAATATGTTTTGCGTATTTAGTTTTGAATTTATCAATACGTCCAGCAGTATCGATAAGTTTGTTTTTACCTGTGTAAAAAGGGTGAGAAGTTCTAGAGATCTCCATTTTTACAACTGGGTATTCAACACCGTCAACTGTAATTGTCTCTTTAGTTTCAGCAGTAGATTTGGTGATAAAAACATCTTCATTCGACATGTCTTTAAATGCAACTAATCTGTAATTTTCTGGGTGTACACCTTTTTTCATCTTGTAATTCTTTTTTATTTGTTTGGTTATAACTCCTTTTGCGGCTTTCCTTATTGAAGGGAAAGGTATAAATTCACTATAACTTTTTGTTTTAACACTGTTATTTTGAGGATGCAAATTTACAATAAAAATTCAATAATCAAATCTTTGTTTCATTTTTTTTAATAAATCTCAAAAGCAACTGAAATCCACCTTATGTAAGATGAATTGTTATATTTGTAATCTAATTTAAAAAAACTAACCAATGATCAACGAAACTATTAAAAAAAACGGAATTACTTTTGGTGTCCTAACAGGGCTTTTTTCAATTCTAGTAACGACAGCCATTTATGTTATTGACTTGAATTTATTCACTGCTTGGTGGCTGGGTTTAATCAACATAGCTATTTACATCATAATCGCTATCGTTTTACTTTCAAAAACTAAAAAAGAACTAAATGGCGTTTTCACCTTTAAAGAAGCATTTACAACCTACTTCATTTCTGGTGTAATTGGTCTGATCCTTTCTGTAGGTTTTAGCATGCTTTTATTTAACGTAGTAGATCCTGGTGCTCAAGACACTATCAAGGAGTTAACGATAAAATACATGGTTACTACTATGGAGAAATTCAATGCTCCTGCTGAAACAATTAACACTGCAATTAAAGACTTACAAGAAAACAATCAGTTCTCTGTACTAGGATTACTGAAAGGACTTTTAACAAATATCATTTTTGTTAGTATCTTTGGCCTCATTATGGCTGCTTTTTTCAAAAGCAGACCTTCAACGCAAGAATAAAAGTCAATGAACTTATCCATTTTAATACCACTTCTTAACGAAGAAGAATCACTTCAAGAACTTTACACTTGGATCATAAAAGTGATGCAAGCCAATAATTACACCTATGAAATCCTCTTTTTGGACGATGGTAGCTCAGATAACTCTTGGGCTATTATTGAACAATTTGCTAGTGAAAACAGCAATGTTAAGGGAATACGTTTCATGAGAAACTTTGGTAAATCGCAAGCATTACACGCAGGATTTGCTAAAGCACAAGGTGATGTGATCATTACAATGGATGCTGACTTACAAGATAGCCCGGAAGAAATTCCGGGTTTATATGCTATGATTACTAGCGAAAATTATGACTTAGTATCGGGCTGGAAAAAGAAACGTTACGACTCCGTAGTTGCTAAAAACATTCCGTCTAAATTATTTAATTGGGCTGCCAGAAAAACTTCAGGAGTGCAATTAAATGATTTCAACTGTGGGTTGAAAGCATACAAGAATATTGTTGTTAAAAACGTAGAAGTTTCGGGCGAGATGCACCGTTATATTCCTGTATTAGCAAAAAATGCTGGTTTTGGAAAAATAGGCGAAAAAGTAGTACAACACCAAGCTAGAAAATACGGTGAAACCAAATTTGGAATGGAACGTTTCATCAACGGTTTTCTCGATTTAATTACAATTTGGTTTTTATCCCGATTTGGAAAAAGACCGATGCACTTATTTGGTGCAATGGGATCGCTAATGTTCATCATTGGGTTTTTATCCGCAGCTTACATAGGCGTTGCCAAGCTGTACCATATGTACAACAATATGCGTTACAGTTTAGTTACTGACAACCCTTGGTTTTACATTGCCTTAACTACCATGGTTTTAGGAACTCAATTATTTCTAGCTGGATTTTTAGGCGAAATAATCTTGAGAACTAAAAATAATGAAGAGCGTTATAAAATTGCAAAAGAAGTCAACATATAATAGGCCCTAGCCCTGATAGCAGTGAAAATCCTTTTATGGGGATTTTTCTCCCCGTAAAAGATTGAAACGAATAGCAGGATTAGCTCCTTAAAAATATAAAAAACACATAAAATGGATATCAAACAAAACATTTTAGACGCAGTAAATGAATGGCTAACACCGTCGTTCGATGCTGAGACACAAGAAGCCGTTAAAGCTTTAATCGCAGGCTCACCTACTGAATTAGAGGAGAGTTTTTACAAAAATTTAGAGTTTGGAACGGGTGGAATGCGCGGTGTTATGGGCGTAGGAAACAATCGCATCAACAAATATACACTGGGAAAAAGCACACAAGGACTGAGCGATTATTTGCACAGTTCGTTTCCTAACCAACCTTTGAAAGCCGTAATTGCATTCGATTGTCGTCACAACAGTAAGTCACTCGCTAAAGTGGTAGCTGATGTTTTCTCGGCTAATGGAATCCAAGTGTATTTATTCTCTGACTTACGACCTACTCCCGAATTATCATTTGCTGTAAAGCATTTAGGATGCCAATGCGGAATCGTATTAACAGCTTCACACAACCCACCGGAATACAACGGATACAAAGTGTACTGGCAAGATGGTGGACAAATCGTTCCGCCGGAAGACAAAGGGATTATTGATGTGATTGAAAATTTAAATTACAATCAAATTAGGTTTGATGCTAACGAAGATTTAATCAAATACATAGATACGGATATTGATGAAGCATTTATTGCATCTACTATCGAAAATGCTAGTTTTAATACTCCTGCTGCCGCAAAAGAAGATTTGAACATTGTATTCACTTCCTTACATGGAACATCGATTACGATTGTACCAGAAACATTTAAGCGCGCTGGCTACACTCAATTTCAAGTCGTAGAAGAGCAAGCGGTACCAAACGGAGATTTCCCTACGGTAAAATCACCAAATCCAGAAGAACCTGAAGCCTTGACAATGGCACTAGCGTTAGCCGAAAAAACAAATGCTGATATTGTAGTGGGAACGGATCCTGATTGTGACCGTCTAGGAATAGCGGTTCGTGACAATAATGGAAAAATGACATTGTTGAACGGAAATCAAACGATGGTTTTGATGACTGCCTTTTTACTAGAACAATGGAAAAAAGCGGGTAAAATTAACGGTACCCAATTCATAGGATCAACGATTGTATCAACTCCTATGATGATGGAATTAGCAACTAATTACGAAGTAGAATGTAAAATAGGCTTGACCGGCTTTAAATGGATTGCAAAAATGATTAAAGATTTCCCTGAGCTAGACTTTATAGGTGGTGGCGAGGAAAGCTTTGGTTACATGGTAGGCGATGCCGTGCGTGACAAGGATGCTGTTGCGGCTACATTGCTAGTTTGCGAGATTGCTGCCCAGGCTAAAGCCAATGGAAGCACCGTTTACAAAGAACTAGTTAAGTTGTACGTTGATAATGGTTTTTACAAAGAACATTTGGTTTCGATTACTAAAAAAGGAATGGAAGGCTTACAGCAAATTAGCCAAATGATGATTGACTTACGCGAGAACCCATTGCAAGAAATTAATGACCAACGTGTGATTATGGTCGAAGATTATCAATCATCGATCGCTAAAAACTTATTGGACGGATCAGAGTCTGAGATGGCAATCCCGAAGTCGAATGTATTGATTTACTATACGGAAGATGGCTCAAAAATATGTGCTAGACCAAGTGGTACTGAACCAAAGATCAAATTTTACATTAGTGTGAATACGACTCTTGAGGCAGTTGAAGATTTTGTAGAAGTACAAGAAATTTTAGACGAAAAAATAAAAAACATCATTGCTTCAATGCAATTGAATTAAAAACTGTAAAACAGTTACTAAATCACAAGACCCGACCGTTTTTATAAAACTGTCAGGTCTTAATACTACTATACCATGAATAATTTTAAAAGAATATTCTCCTTTATTGTTCCGTATAAAAAGTACGCCTATTTAAACATCTTTTTTAATGTTTTGTACGCATTCTTTAGTACACTTTCCTTCATGTCCTTAATTCCTATGATGCAGGTATTATTTGATCAAACAAAAAGGAATACAGTAGAGCCTGTTTACACTGAAGTTTGGCAGCTAAAAGAGTATGTAGAAAATTATATTAGCTTTTTCATCACCAATGCCACTGACACTTATGGCGTGGGCTATACACTATCTGTAATGGTGGCCTTAATCATCACTATCTTTTTATTGAAAAATGTAAGTGACTATCTAGCTATGTTTTTCATTACTTTTTTACGAAACGGTATCTTAAGAGACATGCGAAATGCGATGTACAAGAAAACATTAGAACTACCTTTAGCTTATTTCTCAGAAAAAAGAAAAGGAGACGTTATTGCACGAATATCCGCTGATGTGAATGAAGTACAAACTTCTTTTTTATCCATACTTGAACTAGTTGTAAAAGAACCTCTAACGATAATCTTTACCATTATTGCGATGCTTACAATTAGTGTAAAACTTACGCTTTTCGTTTTTATATTCATTCCAGTTTCGGGCTACATCATATCATTAATTGGGAAACAACTTAAAAAACAATCAACTAAAGCGCAAGAAGAACAAGGTATCTTTTTATCTACAATCGAGGAAACATTAGGTGGATTAAAAGTGGTAAAAGGATACAACTCTGAAAACTATTTTAACACCTTGTTTCAAGAATCGACCCAACGTTTTTTTAAACTATCTAACAGTATTGGAAACCGTCAAAACCTAGCTTCACCTACTAGCGAATTTATGGGAATTATGGTTATAGCCATTTTATTGTGGTACGGAGGAAGTATGGTTTTAATCGAAAAAACCTTAAACGGAGCTTCGTTTATCGCCTATATGGGATTAGCTTACAACATCCTTACACCAGCAAAATCAATATCTAAAGCATCCTATAGCGTAAAAAGAGGTAATGCCGCTGCAGAGCGTGTTTTGGAAATCTTAGACCAACAAAATCCAATCACATCTAAAGTCGATGCTATCAACAAAACCGATTTTGAATCGACCATAAGCATCAAAAACATCAATTTTAAATACGAGGAGGAAAACGTTTTAAAAGATTTTTCATTAGAAGTAAAAAAAGGACAAACCATTGCATTAGTCGGCCAGTCCGGTAGTGGAAAAAGCACTATCGCTAACTTATTAACTCGTTTTTATGATGTACAAGAAGGAACAGTGGCAATAGACGGTCAAAACATAAAAGACCTCAATCTCCAATCCTTGCGTGGTTTGATGGGACTTGTTACCCAAGACAGTATTTTATTTAATGATACTATAAAAGCTAACATTGCATTAGGAAAACTAGACGCTAGCGACGAAGAAATTATTGCTGCGCTAAAAATTGCTAATGCTTATGAGTTCGTTAAAGATTTACCAAAAGGTATTTATACTAACATTGGTGATAGCGGAAATAAACTTTCAGGCGGGCAAAAACAACGTTTATCGATTGCAAGAGCCGTTTTGAAAAACCCACCAATTATGATTTTAGATGAGGCGACATCAGCCTTAGATACCGAAAGTGAGAAATTCGTACAAGTTGCATTAGAAAACATGATGCAAAATCGCACTTCAATTGTAATTGCTCATAGACTCTCTACAATTCAAAAAGCAGATGTTATTATTGTAATGCAAAAAGGAACAATTGTAGAAAAAGGAACGCATGAAGAACTAATTGCGCTACAAGGAACCTACAACAAATTAGTTACCATGCAATCGCTGGAGTAAAATTAATACAAGTACAATTGAGTAGTAAAAAATAACAGTTCAGTAGTATTTTATTTAAAGGTTGAGTGATATGGAATATATTTACTCAACCTTTTTAATTTAATACCAATAACTATGCTTTTCAAAATAATCTTAGGCCTTCATATTCTTTTTGGAACGACAGGTCTGCTACTTGGAACCTTTATTTTGATTCGTAAAAAAGGCGATCGTTTACACAAAAATCTAGGCAAGGTTTTTACGATCTCCATGATCAGCACCGGTCTATGTGCTTTTTATTTATCCTATGTACACCCTAATTTGTTTTTATTCGTAGTAGGTGTTTTCACCATTTATCTATCAGTATCCGGATATCGTATGATACGATTAAAGCAGGTACATCAAGGGCAAAAGCCAACGTTTACTGATACGATTTTAAGTATATTCATGCTGATGGCATCGCTGATCTTTGTATATATTGGATGTAAATATGCCTTAGCAAAAGAACCTTTTGCAGTTGTGTTTTTTCTTTTTGCAGCGATAAGCATTCGATTGCTCCACACGGAATACAAAGCATATACCGGAAAAGTGACCGATCCAATGTATGGGCTAAAAAATCATATCGGCAGAATGACCGGAGCGTATATCGCCGCTTTTACTGCTTTTTTAGTGGTAAACAACACTTTTTTACCACCCATACTTGCTTGGAGCTTACCCGGTTTAATTGGAGGTGTATTTATTAGTAGGACGATACGAAAAGTACAAAAAAAGTAAAAAAAATCATCTATACTATTTGATTCAGACCATTGGAATGAGGCTATTGGCTTACGATATCCCTACAAGAAAAAGGAAATTAAAAATTATCTTTGCAAAAAGAAGTGCTAGAAACTCAATTATTGATTTGAATTAAGGAACTTTACGGCACATTTTTTTCCAAAATATAAAAGTAATCCTAACTTGTTATGTACGTTAATAATACAAATATCAAACTACCAACTGATCCAGATACCATAATTTGGAAATACTTGGACCTATCTAAGTTTTTAGATTTATTGATGTCTAAAAAATTATTTATGTCGCGGTCCGATAAATTTGAAGATCAATACGAAGGCACTTTTAGCGAGCCCACATTTGAAGAAATAAAAAAGCTATCAGCAGATAATCCTGACTTCCTGAAATACTATAAAACACACCGCGAAAAAGTAGCTATTAGCAGCTGGCATATCAACGAATACGAATCATTTGCCATGTGGCAAATATTTACGCAAAACAGTGAAGGATTAGCCATTCAATCTACCATCGGACGATTGCAGCAAGCGGTAGCGCCCGAAGTTAATTACAAGCAATATATTGGAGAGGTTAATTATATAGACTATAAAAAAGAATACATTCCGTTTGACGACATGTTTTTTCCTTTCTTATTCAAACGAAAAAGTTTTCAATACGAGCGCGAAGTAAGAATCATTACTGATGTAGCAGATAGTAAAATCACTTTAAACGATGGTTTAAAAATAAATGTAGACATCAATCAATTGATCGAGCGCATTTACATTCATCCCAAATCAGAGAATTGGTATAAAAACTTGGTAATTCAGCTCGTGGAGCAATTAGGATTTGATTTTACAATCGATAAGTCTGATCTAGAAAGTGATATCCTAATTTAAGAAATAAGAGTAAGTGGTAAAAAAGATAGCCTCCTAGTAAATCACTATCATGTTAATTCCTAAATGGGTTCGTAATTAGAAACCTTCCAATCACTAGCCGCAAGGTTAACATAGTTGTAATGCACCACGTCATTTTTATCAAATTGTCCGTTTTTGTTAGTGTCTTCTACTGTTCTAAAATACAAACGCCCTTTAGACTCCATTAAATTCCAGTCGATTAATTCTTGGTAATCAGCCGATATTTTCATGAAGTTCTTTCCACTAATATCACTCAGGTACAATGATTTGATATCACTCGTGTCCAATTTTCCGTCTCTATTCGTATCTACATCGTACATGGTGTACACCATAATTTGTCTTTTTATTCGATCAGAAACTGTAGCAAGATAAGTAGCCGTCAAAATCAAAGCGGGTTTATCGGTTAACGCATGGATCGAATCCGAGTCTGTTTTTTGAAATTTTAAATTTTGCAAATAACCTGTTATTTCATTCTCACCATAATTCGAAATCGTGAAACTCAAATCAATAACACTAGAGGAACCGTATCTTGATTTTGACCCTTTTTCATAAACGCGTAGATCGCCTACGGGATGAATTAAATAATCCGTTCCCTCCATTTGAATAGGCAAATCAGAAATTGCGACTTGTGTAGAATCAATTTTGGAAAGCGACTTCGCTTTATTGGCTGCATCATAAATTACTTTAGGCTTTTCTATTTCCTCCTTGCAACTCACTAATAGTAAAACTGCAGTACTCAATATGGCTATATGTAATTTCTTCATGGCAACTAATATTTAAATAATTTCAAATGTAATCAATTTTAAAAACGATTTCTTTTTTTTAGATTAATTTATGACCCAAATTAGCCACTCCAACTAAAAAAAGCAACTTTATTTTTACAGTCTCGCATTTAACTTGATGTTAAACACGCGACGGGTCATATAATTGGGAATTGCATATTCATTTTTAGAATACACATCACGAACCCAGGTGTTGGTAATGGCATTTTGATTGTTAAAAAGATTGAAAATTTCTAATCCTATGGCTAGCTCTTTGCAGTTACCCAACCATCTTTTCTTGTTGAGACCAGTAGTGTTATCAATTAACACCTTCGAAAAACCAACATCTACTCTACGGTAGTCATTCAACCTATTTTGGTACAAATACGGATTAGCATAGGCAGGAGAACCACCAGGAACACCTGTATTGTAAACCAAATTCAAATAGACTTTCATCGAAGGAATATTAGGCATGTAATCTTGAAACAAAATTCCAAATTTCAATCGTTGATCTGTTGGTCGGGCGATGTAACCTTGGTCAGCACTATTTTCTTCTGTCTTTAAATATCCAAAACTAAACCACGACTCTGTACCCGGAACAAATTCTCCGTTAAGACGTAAATCCAAACCTTGAGCGTAAGCCTTGGCTACATTAGAGGCAGCATATCGAATTCTGACATTATCAATTGTATAGGTATTGACGTCCGTAAGTGATTTGTAATACAACTCAGAAACCAATTTAAAAGGGCGGTCCCAAATTTTAAAACTATAATCATTCCCCAGTACAAAGTGTATGGATTGTTGTGCTTTCACATTAGGTTGCACTTGACCGGAGGCATCCCGTAATTCGCGATAAAAAGGAGGCTGATGGTATAGTCCTCCTGAAACCCTAAAAACCATATCTGCTTCCCAATCGGGTTTTACTGCTATTTGTGCTCTCGGACTAATTGTAAATTGCGATTTACCTACGATGGAACCACCTGATACTTCCCAATTATGAACTCGCACACCTGCATTGTACCACACCTCTGCAGCTCCTAGCTTGTCGCGTCGGCTCCACTGTGCGTAGCCTGAAAATCGATTGATTGTATTGAAATTTTTAGCTCGTACTGATTGATAAGGCACTAACGGACCTTCGTAAATAGTATACGGCTCGTCTTTTTTAGGCAAATCTATACGTGGAGGATTGATAGAGAATCCAGCAGAGTCAATCACCTCATATTCGATTAATCGATCTCTTATGGATTCGCGCGTATATTTAATGCCCCATTCGATGGCATTTTTCTTCCAATCTAAAAATCCTTTTACTTCTGAATTCACAATCAAAGCATCTAAATCGTTTCGGGCATGATTGAATTGAGAGCCAATTCCTTTTGTAAAAGAAACATCACCATAGGTTTGTGATCCAATAGTGACGTCAACATCTCCTAAACGATATTGCGCCAATATATCAAAATACTCTTGTTCCAAGGTGTGAAAAACCGAACCAATAAATTTCAATGTAAAAATATCGGAGACTTTGAAAGTCGTTTTTAATGCTCCAAAATAGGTATTGTACTTGTCTTTTTCTTGTCCTTCGTAAAAAACGGATAGAGCCATTGGTTTATCTATTGTCCCAAATTTCGTTACACGAGTCAATGGCGCATAATCATATTTATTTTGCGAAATATTTCCTAAAAAGCTCCATTGCCATTTTGCCGATGCTTGGTAATTTATATTGGTTTGTACATCGACAAAAGAAGGTGTGAAATTAGTCTGGGTATCTTGACTATTTACCAAGAGACTATTATTTCTATATCGAACACCCGTAATCGCTGACCACTTTTTATTTTTGGAAATGGCATCCATGGATAGGCTTCCGCCGAGAAAACTTGCTTCAACCGTAGCGCCAAATTGAGTTGGGTTGCGATAGGTAATATCCAAAACAGAAGATAACTTATCCCCAAACTTAGCCTGAAAACCACCCGCAGAAAAATCTACATTCTGCACTAAATCAGTATTCGTAAAACTAAGCCCTTCTTGTTGACCCGAACGAATTAAGAAAGGACGGTAAATTTCGATTTCGTTCACATAGACTAAATTCTCGTCGTAATTACCACCACGCACAGCGTACTGCGTACTCAACTCATTATTAGCATTAACTCCGGCAAAGGTTCTTAAGATATTTTCGACTCCTGCATTGGCTCCAGGAATTTTTCTAATCAATACAGGATCTATTGTGATCAATCCTTGCACTTGTTTTTTATTATTGGAAGTAACAATAATTTCTCCCATTTGCTCCGCCTGTTCATTCATAACTAAATTAAACTCATAGTCTTCATTTGCTTTGAGCAAAACGCTAACTGTAGCTTTTTTTAGAGAAACATGGGTAAAAACAACAAGCGCTTTTTGGTTAGACGGGATAGAGATACTGTAAAAACCGTTTTCGTTAGTGGTCACGTTCATTAAGTTACAAGAGACGTTGACGGCGCGCACAGGACGGTTGTTACTATCTAAAACAACTCCCTTAACTCGCGCAGTTTGAGCAACGGAAACCACACTAAGTAGCATAAAGATCAATACAAAAAAATTATTTTTAAGGCTCAAGCTATCTCTCAATTATATTTATTTTTGGCTTCGGAAAAAATGCGTTTCAAAGGTAGTTGAATTCCCTACATTATCCGTTACAATTACTTTTAAATCATTAGCTCCTTCAGCAACAATACCATCGCTAAAGTTGTGCGTGATTTTTTTTGTTTTACTATCATGTTCAAACAAAATCCATTTTCCGTTTAAATAGCCATTATAGCTTTTTATACCGGACCCAGAATCACTTATTGTAAATTGAAGTGTTTTTTGGGAACTAATCCATTTATTTTCAATTGAATTAGAAATGGTCACGGAAGGCGCTACTGTATCTGACGCTAGTGTATATTTCCCTAACGATCGTGTTCTTGTCGAAAAAACATTTCCTTTGATTGTGGTCGCATTGTAACCTTTTCTGCCAGACTTATCAATATCAGCAATGTACATCTTTTCTTTTTGCGCAGCTGTATATTTATCATCTTCAATAGTTACCGTAAAATAACTGTGTACAGGAACGGTATCATCGTGCAAAAATAAAGTATCTCCTTTGACATCAAAATTCATTTCAAAATTCTCATAAAAAGTTCCTGCTGGAAAAAAAACCGACATGTTATTTTTACTAAAAATATTATCCTTATTTACTTTGACAAAATAGTTAGATTCCACAACTTCCTTAGCCACAACCGGCGTAGTTAAATCAAAACTTATAGGAACTGAAACTGTTGTTTTATTACCGTAAAAATCAGAAACTTCAATTCGATAAACCGAAGACAAATTAGGTACTACATTTATAACGCCGTTGGATTCATCAGTTTTAAGAATACTCAACTTATAAGGGTTAGTCATAAATAACTTCTGAACTCTTTGGTACGTCTTTCTGTAGGTCGGATAATCTACCAAGGCATTTATATAGCGCATATCATCGAATGAATAGGTATCAAACTGATATCCAAAATTGAGTTTACCGTTCAAAAAGGCCTGTACTTTATAAACACCATTTTTATTAAAGGACACATTATCGTAATCTACTGCCGTGACACCAAAACCAATTTGACCATTCGCAGCCACTTTATTGGCTAAGTACGAACCATCTTTTTGCAAAACCAGACTTAATAACAAGGGACGCTTGGACTTATTAACTACTGTATTGTTACCCAATGGATAGACATAAATAGCCGAAACTGTGGGTTTTTTAGTGTCGGTCATGTTTTTGTCATAACCAAATAGCATAGGGTTAATGATTTTTTCGGTTTTGCTATCACGAAACTCAAAATGCAAGTGCGGCCCTTCTGAAGAACCTGTATTTCCCGAAAGTCCAATAATTTCGCCCTTTTTCACCACTAAATCAGTTGCTTTAGGAAATAGCTCGATTTCAAAAGACTGCTCCTTATATTGTGCTTTTTTGATGTAATCATCAATTGGGCCTTGGGCATTTTGCAAATGACAATAAACAGAGGTGTATCCATTAGGATGCGTAATGTAAATGGCTTTTCCGTTTCCGAAAGTAGAAATCTTAATTCTTGAAACATAACCATCAGCTACCGCATACACTTTCAAACCTTCACGCTGTAAAGTTTTAAAATCAAATCCTGCATGAAAATGATTGGGCCTTAGTTCCCCAAAATTACCAGATAACTGCATAGGCACATCCAATGGAAAACCAAAGTAGTCTTGCGGGTATTGGGTTTGAGCAACTGAAAAACAAGCATAAAGCAGAAAAAAAGATAAAAATTTCATCACATACATTTTCGCTAAGGTAAAAAAACTAATCCATACTAATTTACAAAAACAAGCAGAATTCCTAATGCATTACGGTACAACTAATTGCTGATTTTAAAATAAAAAAACGAATAAAATATTGTAATAATAAAAACTAATACTAAATTTGTAATATTAAGTAATGAATTAGGAAGAATAATGAGTGTAATTGCAGAAATAATTGATACTCTTGAAAATAAAGTTGTAAAACTTATTCTGAAAATAAAAAATTTAGAACAAAACAATCAAGGATTAAAGATCGAATTAACTAAATCTGCACAAATCATACAAGCTCAAACGAATGAGATTGAGGCGTTAAAAGCGCAATATGAGACACTTAAAATTGCTAGTTCGCTACTAGGCAGTGAAGAAAACAAAAGAGATACAAAGCTTAAAATAAATTCATTAATTCGGGAAATTGATTACTGTATTGCACAGTTATCAGATTAGTATAGACATGGACGAAAAGCTTAAAATTAAAATATCAATTGCAGACCGAGTATACCCACTAACGGTAGAACTCAATCAAGAAGAAGGCTTACGAAGCGCTTCGAAAAAAATTGATGTGATGATGAAGCAATTTGAAGAAAATTATGCTGTTCGCGACAAACAAGATGTTCTAGCCATGTGCGCGTTGCAATTTGCATCACAATCAGAGCAAAAACAAATTGATAATGCAATTAACGGAGATGAAACGATTGAAAGAATTAAAAAAATCAATGCACTCCTTGACCAATATCTTGACAATTAAACGTTCTTAACAGAAACTAAGATACTGCCTACATTAGTTCACAATTGGTAAACTCAACACTAACAAATTAGAATGAGCGAATCATCGTTACTATAGCAAGCCAATTCAGTTTGGAAGCTTGAACAACGAGTTAGCTCAAAACTTGTCTTTTCGAGTTTATTCAAGCAATTAATGTAGGCTTTTTTATTTATAAATTTTAACAAACATGGACATATTAACGATCGTTATTTCAGCAATAATAGGTATTGCAGCGGGCTTTGGAATCGCAAAAATCATAGAAAAAAGTAATATCTCAAACTTAATTAAAAATGCTAAAAAAGAGGCTGCATCTATCTTAAAGGATGCCAATTTAGAAGCAGAAAATATAAAAAAGGATAAAATTCTTCAAGCTAAAGAAAAGTTTATTGAATTAAAATCAGAGCACGAGCAGGTGATTCTTGCTAGAGATAAAAAAGTAGCAGAAGTTGAAAAAAGAATAAGAGATAAGGAATCACAAATTTCCAATGAACTCTCAAAAGCGAAGAAAGTCAATGACGATTTCGAAAGTAAATCGGCGGAGTTCACAGCTAAGATTGAAAACTTAGATAAAAAACAGGCTGAAGTTGAAAAAATGCACAAAAGTCAACTGCAACAATTAGAGGTGATTTCAGGCTTATCTGCTGAAGACGCTAAAGAACAATTAGTAGAAGGACTAAAAGCAGAAGCGAAGTCTAAAGCCATGTCTCATATTCAAGATACAATTGAAGAGGCTAAGTTAACAGCACAACAAGAGGCTAAAAAAATCATCATCAATACAATCCAAAGAGTTGGTACAGAAGAAGCAGTAGAAAACTGTGTATCGGTATTTAACATTGAATCGGATGATGTAAAAGGTAGAATCATTGGTCGTGAAGGTAGAAACATTAGAGCTCTAGAGGCTGCAACAGGAGTTGAAATCATTGTTGACGATACACCAGAAGCGATTATCTTATCTTGTTTTGACCCAGTTCGTAGAGAAATTGCTCGTTTAGCATTGCATAAATTAGTAACAGACGGACGTATTCACCCTGCACGAATTGAAGAAGTAGTTGCTAAAACTGCCAAACAAATTGATGATGAAATTATTGAAGTAGGTAAACGTACCGTTATTGACTTAGGAATTCATGGTTTACACCCAGAGTTAATCAAAGTGGTAGGACGTATGAAGTACCGTTCATCTTATGGACAAAATTTATTACAACACTCACGTGAAGTATCTAAACTATGTGGTATCATGGCGGCGGAACTTGGCTTGAACGTTAAATTAGCGAAAAGAGCAGGATTACTTCACGATATTGGAAAAGTACCAGATGCCGAAAGTGATTTACCACACGCACTTTTAGGAATGCAATGGGCAGAGAAATACGGTGAAAAAGAAGAGGTATGTAACGCAATTGGAGCACACCACGACGAGATTGAAATGAAATCATTACTATCTCCAATCATTCAGGTTTGTGATGCAATCTCAGGAGCAAGACCAGGAGCAAGAAGACAAGTATTGGATTCTTACATACAGCGTTTGAAAGACCTTGAAGAAGTAGCTTACGGATTTACAGGAGTAAAAAATGCCTATGCTATTCAAGCAGGTAGAGAATTACGTGTTATTGTAGAGAGTGAAAAAGTATCTGATGATAATGCTTCTACTTTATCATTTGAAATCTCTCAAAAAATACAAACGGAGATGACATATCCAGGTCAAGTGAAAGTAACCGTTATTAGAGAAACGAGAGCGGTTAATATCGCTAAGTAATCTTTGGACAATCCTTTGAACCTAAAAGGAATCAAAAAAGACCGATTGAATCGAAATTCAATCGGTCTTTTTATTTATACAACTATCCCAGCTAAAATAGCTAAGGTTGAACGATGACAACTATTTAGTACTTTTAACTCTTTCTAGGATGAAAATTATTGATTACCTCTGATAAATACTTTCTGTCGAGATGTAAATAGATCTCTGTTGTAGTTATAGATTCATGACCTAACATTAGTTGTATCGAACGTAGGTCAGCTCCATTTTCTAAAAGATGCGTTGCAAAGGAATGCCGAAATGTATGTGGACTGATTGTTTTATTCAAGTTGACTTTTACCGAAAGATCCTTGATTATCGTAAAAATCATAGCACGCGTCAACTGCCCTCCTCTTCTATTCAAAAATAAAGTATCTCCATATTCTTTTTTTATTGGCCTGTGAATCCTAATGGTATCCTTATAGAGCAGTATGTATTTTTTTGCTAAACCACCAATTGGAACAAAACGTTGCTTGTTCCCTTTACCGGTAATTTTAATAAATCCTTCGTCAAAAAATAAATCTGAAATTTTCAAAGCAACCAATTCTGAAACTCGCAGCCCACAGCCATAAAGCGTTTCGAGCATTGCGCGATTACGTTCTCCTTCATTGGAACTTAAATCTATTGCTGCAATTAACGCATCTATTTCCTCGATTGCTAAGGTGTCCGGTAACTTTCTCCCTGTTTTAGGTGATTCTATTAATTCGAGTGGATTATCATTCCTATAATCCTCAAAAATAAGATAACCAAAAAAACTTTTTAGTCCAGAAATAATTCGAGCTTGCGAACGGGGATTTACTTCGCTTGAGACAGAATATATGAACTGTTGCAAAGTGGTTTCATCAATTTTTATAGGAGAAATCGAGATTCCATTTTGCTCAAGATACAGACACAACCGTTCAATATCAAAAGAATAATTTTCTATGGTATTCTTCGATAGTCCACGCTCTATCCTCAAATAGGATTGATAACTTTTTATGTAGGAACTCCAACTCATATTGCAAAGTAAACCATTTTTAAGCATAAAAAAACCCCTTCTAGAAAGAAGAGGTTTGAGTTTTAAAAGGAGTAGATTTTATTTCCCCCATTTACCACCACCAACGTAGAAACCTAAATGAATTCCTAAGTAAGAGTTAGCTACTTTTCCTTTACTATTTCCGTTGATATCTTGCAAAGTAGATTCAGGAACTAAGTTATACTCTAAACCCATTCTGAATTTACCCCACTCAAAACCACCTCTTACAAGACCACCAAATTTTCCGGTAGCATCAAGATTAGTATTATTTGCGCTAGTATTATCATCAAATTCTAAATTTGCTATCGTATAGTAACCTGCACCACCCCCAACATAAGGAACGAAAGACGATCCGCTATTGTTGAAATAGTAGTCATAAGTACCTACGTACGATCCATTAGCTGAAATTTTAGCGGTTGTATTATTGTTATCGGTATTGATGTCACGAGCCATTGCTGCTGCACCAATACGTAAACCAACGTTCATATTGTCTTTGATGTTGTATTTTGGTTCAATTGAAAACAATACACCTCCACCACCATTAGATGGTACTGTATATCCTAAATCCAAACCTACTCTAAAACCACCCTCTTTTTGAGCGTAACCATTAGCTAAAGCAAATACAGCAATTGCTGTAAAAATTAATTTTTTCATGTTTTGTTTATTTTTTTGCGAATATAAATAATACCCTATAAAATCAAAAAAAAACAATATGGTTTATCATAAAAATAATACAAATAAAATCTAAACAAACATAACCAAGAAACTCATAAGCAATCAATTAGAGACAACTTCCTCACTAAATTTAGTGATATTATAAAAATGGCTCTTTTATCACGTAAACACAGTTTAATCTTACATAAAATATCGGTTAACTAAAAAAAAATCACCTTTTTGTCAAAATAATTACGGAGCTAGTTGCCAAACAAAAATTTTGCAATAAAATCTAATAATTTTATAATAAAATCCACTCTAAAGAGTTTTACCTTGCATTACATTAACCTACATAATATATTCATCATGAAAAAAGTAATCTTATTAGCGCTAGCATTTATTGCACTATCTCCAAATGTCGAAGCACAATCAGTACGACTAGGAATCAAAGGAGGTATTAATTATGCCAACCAAAACGGAACTGGTATTACAGTAAATTCAAGTAATTACGACTCTGAAGCGATCACAAGCTACCACGCTGGTTTAGTTGCAGAACTAAAATTAACAGAGGGTTTTGCGATACAACCCGAGCTTTTGTACTCTACTCAAGGAGCAAATTACAAAAATGGAGTAAATGAGTTTAAAAATGAATTAGGCTATTTGTCTATTCCAGTTTTAGCTAAAATCTACCTTAGCAAAAGTATTAGTTTGGACTTAGGACCACAGGCATCATTTCTTTTGAGCGAAAGAAACAATGTGAACTTTAAGGATCCAGAGACATTCGAATTTGCAGCCGTTGGAGGTTTAGGTTTAAACGTTACTAAAAATCTTTTTATTCAAGCACGATACGGTTTGGGTTTAACAGAAGCTTCTCGCAATGCTGATGTGAAAAATTCAACTTTTCAAGTATCAGCTGGAATTATGTTCTAAAAAACAAAAACAATTTGAAAAAACCGCTTCATTATTGGAGCGGTTTTTTTATTTTTACAAAAACGATACCTATGAAAATTTGCATCATTAACGGACCCAACCTGAATTTGTTAGGAAAAAGAGAACCAGAAATTTACGGAAGTATCACTTTTGAGGAATACTTTACGACTTTACAAGTCATGCATCCAACGGTAACATTTTCATATTTTCAAAGTAATATCGAAGGAGCGTTAATCGATAAGATTCAAGAAGTTGGTTTTTCGTACGATGGCATCATACTAAATGCTGGCGCTTATACCCATACCTCCATAGGAATTGGAGACGCAGTAAAAGCAATTACTACTCCAGTCGTAGAAGTCCATATTTCCAATACATTTTCTCGAGAAAGCTTTAGACATCAATCCTATATTTCAGGCAATGCCAAAGGTGTTATTTTAGGATTTGGCATGAAAAGCTACGAATTGGCAATTGCCTCATTTCTGTAGTAAACCATTAGACCTTTACACATTAATTATAAGTAAAGCACTTTGAACCTATACGTCTTTACTACTCGTCATCTGGTTCTATGTGGATTAAGATATGTCCAAGCTGCGGTATATTAATCTGCAAAGTATCTTTCAATACATGTGCTAGCTGATGTCCCTGTTTGACTGTGATAGTAGCACTTACAATAGCGTGAAGATCTACGTGATACTTCATTCCTGATTTCCGAATAAAACATTTTTCAGTATCAATAATTCCATCAACTGTTAAAGATACCCTTCTTATGGAAACAATCAAATCATCATAAAGATGCTCATCCATTATTTCCCCTAAAGCAGGTCTAAATATCCTATAACTGTTATAACAAATGAATACTGCTGCAAAAAGTGCCGCCCAATCATCAGCTGACTCATAACCCTTACCCATTATCAACGCAATTGCTATTCCAATGAAGGCAGCAACTGAGGTTATTGCATCGGATCGATGATGCCAAGCATCTGCTTTTAAGGAAGAACTATTGGTCTCGATACTTTTTTTCATAACCAATCGAAACGAATATTCTTTCCATAAAATGATGATCGCCAATAGATACAAAGTCCAAGATTTTGGCAAATCATGCGGTCTTTGAATATTAACGATACTTTCATAAGCAATAATTGTGGCAGAAGTAATTAAAAAACCAACTACCAAAAATGTTATCAAAGGCTCTGCCCTTCCATGACCGTAAGGATGATTCTCGTCTGCTGGTTTATTGGAATATTTAATTCCGAATAAAACCAGTAACGAAGCAAAAATATCTGTGGTAGATTCTATTGCATCAGCAATTAGGGCATATGAATTGCCAAAAAAACCTGCTAAGCCTTTTATGATAGCTAAACAGGTATTTCCTATTATACTAAAGTAAGTTGCCTTGACGGCTTCTTGTTCTTTACTCATTCTATTGCTCCTTCTATTTATTCAACACGAACGATTTTCGCTCCAATAGCTCTCAAACGCTCATCGATTCTTTCGTATCCACGATCAATTTGTTCAATGTTTTGAATTGTACTCGTTCCTTTTCCTGAAAGTGCAGCAATCAATAATGAAATTCCAGCGCGAATATCTGGTGAAGACATTGTTGTAGCTTTTAACTGAGATTGGAAATTATGTCCCATTACTACAGCTCTATGCGGATCACATAACATAATTTTAGCTCCCATGTCAATTAATTTATCGACAAAGAAAAGACGACTTTCAAACATTTTTTGGTGAATAAGCACGTCTCCTTTAGCCTGTGTTGCCACAACTAAAACAATACTTAATAAGTCAGGAGTAAATCCTGGCCAAGGCGCATCAGCGATAGTTAAAATCGATCCATCAATATCCGTTTTGATTTCATACCCATCTTCATGAGCAGGAATATAGATATCGTCTCCTTTTCGTTCTAAAGTAATCCCTAGTTTTCTGAAAGTATTGGGAATCAATCCTAGGTTATCCCAACTTACATCTTTAATTGTAATTTCACTTCTTGTCATCGCTGCTAAACCAATCCAAGAACCTATTTCAATCATATCTGGTAAAATACGGTGTTCACAGCCTACCAAACTTTCGACACCTTCAATGGTTAATAAATTAGAACCAACTCCAGTTATCTTGGCTCCCATCGAATTTAACATCTTGCATAATTGCTGTAAATAAGGCTCACAAGCCGCATTGTAAACGGTTGTAATTCCTTTGGCTAAAACAGCAGCCATTACAATATTAGCAGTACCGGTAACCGAGGCTTCATCTAGCAACATAGCTGTTCCTACTAAACCATTTTGAGCTTCAACACCATAAAAGTGATCTTCTCTGTTGTAACGAAATTTCGCTCCTAAATTGATAAACCCTTCAAAGTGGGTATCTAGTCTTCTTCTTCCAATTTTATCTCCACCTGGCTTAGGTATATACCCTTTTCCAAAACGAGCTAATAAAGGACCGACAATCATAATAGATCCACGAAGTGAACCACCTTCTTTCTTGAAAGCTTCTGTCTCTAAGTATCCTATATTTACATCATCGGCTTGGAAGGTATACGAACCAGGACCATTTTTTTGAATTTTTACACCTAGATTTCCTAAAAGTGTAATTAACTTATTGATATCAATAATATCTGGAATATTGTTGATTATAACTTTTTCAGGAGTTAAAAGTACCGCACACAAAATTTGTAATGCTTCATTTTTTGCTCCTTGTGGAGTGATTTCACCTTTTAGACGAATGCCTCCTTCTATTTTGAAAATTCCCATATTATCGTATTAATAGTGTTATAAGTTTGTAAATCAAAAACAGCTTTAGTAGGAATCGAAATGATTCGATTTCAAAACTATTTTTGGTTATTGTTATTTTTAGAGTAGGTCTTTGTTTTACCTGTTTTAGTGTTTTTATTACTTTGAATTTTTGGCTGACCTGCTGGGCTTATTTTGTTAGAAATTCGCTTATTGGTTCGCAATAAATCAGTCGTATTTATTAGCTCTTCTGTACTTTGACGCAAGTCTAGCTTTCCATCTGAAAGTTCATAAAGATGCTCAAAAATCACATCATCCTTTACGGTATCTTTGTTCCAACTTAAATAGGACTTTTTCATGTGATTGGCAATTACCTTTACCAAGGCATTTTTCATTTCCCCATCATCCCATTTATTAGCTACATCGATCATGTACTTAATATTGTTTCCGTAATACCTGTATTTAGGGAAATTTTGAGGGTAATTTAAAACATCTGGTTTTAATTGTAATACCTCTCTTGAAGGAATTGGATATGGGGAGTCGACCTGCAATTTAAAATCAGACATAATAAAAAGTTGATCCCATAACTTATGCTGAAAGTCCAAAACATCACGTAAATGTGGATTTAGGTTCCCCATTACTTGAATAATGTACTTTGCGGCTTTGTTTCGCTCTTCACTATCGGCTATGATAGTAGCTTGGTCAATCAGCTTTTGCAAATGACGACCATACTCCGGAATGATTAAATGCGATCTCTCGGCATTGTATTCTAAATGATGTACAACATCATTAGCAACTTCTTTTGTATACTTTGAATTCATCTTTGATTTATTTTGAGGCATTTGAGCACAACTAATTTGCCACCAACTACTAGCTGGTTTAGCATCCTAGAATTATTCAAATATTAAAGAGATACGATACCTTCAATTGTAGAAACTTCCTGATATTTCTCAACAATAGCTTGAGAACTTTTCATTTGAACATCAATAGATATACTTGTAAATTTACCCGTTTTAGACTTTGTAGTTTTGATAACAGCACCCATACTATTGAAGGCTGCTTCTACTATTTCTACATTTTCCGTTGTAGTTGGAACTATAAATTTAAACAAATACAAAGCAGGCCAAGAATTACTATTATCTAATTCTACCTTCAATCTATCATAAAATTCTTCCGTCTTCTTATCCATTTTTTAATTAAAATTAAAGCAAAGATACGGTTTCAAACGCAAATTATGAATTATGGATTATAAATTTTAATAAAACCAATTTTATTCGGTTCAATATTTCGATTTCCAATTAGTTTGAGTACTTTTGCGCCTTATTTCCAAATCGTGCAAAAAGAAGTCATTATTATTATAGGAGGTCCCGGAACTGGTAAAAGTACTTTAATTGATGGTTTAATAGCAAAAGGATTTTGCTGTTATCCTGAGATTTCAAGAGAGGTAACTTTAGAAGCAAAGAAACAAGGAATCGAACAATTGTTCCTTGAAAAACCGCTGCTTTTTAGCGAGCTTTTACTCGAAGGAAGAAAAAAACAATTCTTAGATGCTCAAAAAGAACCACATAATGTGGTTTTTATTGACCGAGGAATTCCTGATGTGCTTGCTTACATGCACTACATTGGCGATAGCTACCCTGCATCATTCGACGCTATTTGTCGAGAATACCGGTACAGTAAAATATTTATCTTACCACCATGGGAAGAAATTTATGTGAGCGATGAAGCGCGTTACGAAAACTACGAACAAGCTAAATTGATTCAAAATCATTTGATCGAAACCTACAAAGGGTATGAGTATGATTTAATAGAAGTTCCAAAAGATACCATTGAAAACCGAATTCTTTTTATCTTAGACAAAATTTCAAGCTAAACACTTTGTTGACACGGTTACGTCCAAAGAAATTTTAGTTACAAATTTGTAATTCAAATTAAAAAAGAATGTCTGAGGCGTTACAAATTCTACAAAAATACTGGAAGCACGATTCTTTTAGATCACTGCAGGAAGACATCATTGATGCTGTTGTAAGTGGCCAAGATACTTTTGCCTTGATGCCTACAGGCGGCGGAAAATCAATTTGTTTTCAAGTTCCCGCCATGATGAAAGAAGGAATTTGCTTAGTCATATCGCCCTTAGTAGCCTTAATGAAAGATCAAGTTGCTAATTTGCAGCAGCGAAACATCAAAGCCATTGCATTGACAGGCGGAATTTGGCAAGATGAAATAATTGACCTACTAGATAACTGCCAGTATGGTAATTTCAAATTCCTTTATTTGTCGCCGGAGCGTTTACAATCAGATTGGATTTTAGATCGTATTAAAACACTTCCAATCAACCTCATTGCAATTGACGAAGCGCACTGCGTATCCCAATGGGGACATGATTTTAGACCAGCCTATTTAAAAATATCACAACTTAAAGAACATTTTCCTAAGATTCCATTTTTAGCACTCACTGCGACAGCCACGGAAAGAGTTAAGGAAGATATTGTTTTGCAATTAGGTTTAGAGAAACCACAATTTTTTAAAAAATCATTTGCAAGAAAAAATATTGCTTACATGGTTTTTGAAGTCGAAGATAAACTGCACAGAATAACTCAAATTTTAAAAAAAAATCCACAATCGTCGATCATATACGTCCGAAACAGAAAATCGTGTCTTGAAATTTCATCTCAATTGCAACAGCTCGGCTTCAAAGCTACCTATTACCATGGCGGCCTTAGCTCCAAAGAAAAAGATAAAAACATGCAGCTTTGGATGCAAGACCAAGCACAGGTTATCGTTGCTACTAATGCATTTGGAATGGGAATCGATAAGGCGACTGTAAAAACGGTTATTCACATCCAATTTCCTGAAAATATCGAAAACTATTATCAAGAAGCCGGTCGCGCAGGAAGAAATGATGAAAAAGCATTTGCTGTACTTTTACACAGTCCGTCAGACAGTTTGCAGGCAGAAAGCCAATTTATCAATGTGCTACCTGATAAAAAATTCATAAAGGAAATGTACATCAAACTGTGTAATTTTTTCCAAATTGCGTACGGTGAAGGGATAGATGAACAGTTTTTTTTAAACTTAAACTCTTTTTGTTCCAAATATAATTTTCCTGTTTTAAAAACATACAACGCCATTCAGTTTTTAGATCGGCAGGGAATCATAACACTTTCTCAAGAGTTTTCGGAAAAGATAAGTTTACAATTCATTATACCCTCTAAAGAAGTAATTCGGTATACCAGCTTAAATCCACACGATGCTGAAATAATAGTAGTCATATTGCGAACTTATCCTGGGATTTATGAGGCACAAACGGTATTTAACGCATCGCTTATTGCTAAGAAGTCGAATCATACCGAAAGTCAGGTACATGCTTTGCTCCTTAAACTAAAAGAGAAAAATATTATCGATTATCACGCTAAAAACAATGATACCAAACTCCTATTTAATGAAATTCGAGAAGATGATCGAACCATTAATAGAGTTTCAAAATTTTTGGAGAATCAAAATCAATTAAAAATAGCACAACTGCGGTCCGTAATACAGTATGTGAACGATAAATCAACATGCCGCAGCAGACTAATTCTGGAATATTTTGGCGAAAAAACAACTGAAAATTGTGGTATTTGCTCCTTTTGTATTACATCCAAAAAAACAAAAAACAATAGCAAAAGCGTCCTCTCACAAATTTTAAGTATCTTAGAAACAGAAGATCTAAACTCAAGAGAGATTCAAGACAAATTACATTACAATCAAGATGAAATTATATTGGGTATACAACAGCTTTTGGAAAACGAACAAATAACGGTACAAAATAACAATAAATACACACTTAAGAAATAATGAATAAATTACGAATTGTTTTCATGGGCACACCGGAATTTGCGGTAGCTATCCTAGATAGTATAATTAAAAATAACTACGAAGTTGTGGGTGTTATCACAGCAGCAGATAAACCTGCCGGTAGAGGTCAAAAAATCAAATACTCAGCAGTAAAAGAATACGCATTAGCTAATAATTTAAACCTATTGCAACCCACCAACTTAAAAGACGAGACTTTTTTAGCAACTTTAAAAGCATTAAATGCTAATTTACAAGTGGTAGTCGCATTTAGGATGTTGCCTAAAGTAGTGTGGGACATGCCTGAGCTAGGGACTTTTAATTTGCATGCCTCATTATTACCTAATTATAGAGGAGCCGCACCAATTAACTGGGCTATTATCAATGGAGAAACAGAAACTGGCGTAACTACCTTTTTTATAGATGATAAAATAGATACCGGCGCCATGATTATGAACGCAACTACTCCCATTGACCCTACGGAAGATGCTGGTCAATTACACGATCGATTAATGGAACTGGGTAGCACTACTGTTGTTGAAACTTTAACTCTAATAGAAGAGAACAAAGTCAACCTTACTGTTCAAAGCGAGAATCCCGATACCAAAACTGCCTATAAGCTCGATAAGGAGAACTGTAAAATCGATTGGTCACTATCAGCGGGACAAATTCATAATACCATAAGAGGACTTAGCCCCTATCCAGGAGCTTGGTGCCACTTTTCAGATAAAAATGAAGAATGGAATGTGAAAATATATGCGGCGACTCCCATTATCGAATCGCATGCCATCGAGCTTGGAAGTGTTATTTGTACTAAAAAAGAATTGAAAATCGCAGTAGTTGATGGCTATATCCAAATCTTGAGCTTACAATTTCCTGGAAAGAAAAAAATGCTTGCATCGGAACTTTTAAACGGATTGTCCTTTACCGCTGACGCAAAAGTGTATTAACTCCAACAATGGCGGGCTATTACACAAAACAACAAAAACATCATGGTTTTATGAACAATTAAAATAAGTTATTAACAAACGAGGCTAAAATACGCCAAATCACTTGCGTGGTAAGGATTTCATGCTAAATTTGTGTATTAACAATTTATTTAACCAACAATTAATAACTATTATTATGAACAAATCAGAATTAATCGATGCTATTGCTGCAGATGCAGGAATCACCAAAGCAGCTGCAAAATTAGCTTTAGAGTCTTTTTTAGGTAACGTAAGCGGAACGTTAAAAAAGGGTGGAAGAATTTCTTTAGTAGGTTTTGGATCATGGTCAGTATCTGCTAGAGCAGCAAGAGACGGAAGAAATCCTCAAACAGGAAAAACGATTCAAATTGCAGCTAAAAATGTTGTAAAATTTAAAGCTGGAGCTGAATTAGAAGGAGCTGTAAACTAATTACACGATTTTAAGAGCATCTTAATATAGCTTAAACCTTCCTTACGGAAGGTTTTTTTTTACATTTAAAGTTAAAAATTTGCTTAATTTTATTTTTTTTTATTAAATTTAATAAAAAAATTACAGCAAACATGATTACTGAAACACTAATAAAAGGGCAACTGCTTATTTCTGAACCTTCTATAATTGGAGATTTATCATTTAATAGATCTGTAATTTTATTAGCAGACCATGATAAAGAAGGATCAGTAGGTTTTATTATCAATAAACCACTTAAGTACACTATTAATGATTTAATACCCGAAGTAAATGCACGATTCAAAATATACAATGGTGGTCCGGTCGAACAAGACAACCTTTATTTTATTCACAATATCCCTGATTTAATTCCAAACAGCATTGAGATCTCTAATGGAATTTACTGGGGAGGCGATTTTGAATCAGCCAAAGAGCTGATTAATAATGGCACGATCCATAAAGGCAATATTCGGTTTTTCTTAGGATATACCGGCTGGGGTAAAAACCAATTAGAAACAGAAATGAACGCTAACTCGTGGATTGTTACTACTAACAATTACAAAAATAAAATAATTGGGAAATCGAGTACTAATTTTTGGAAAGAACAAATTATGGAACTCGGTGGAGATTACCTCATATGGTCTAATGCTCCAGAGAACCCTTATTTAAACTAAACCTTCGTTATAAATTCATTAAGTTTTACCAATAATTCATTGGCAATATCGCTTTTGAACTCCTTTTTTCTATACTTGGTAATTGGCTGAATTCCTTTAATCACATTAGTGACAAACAATTCATCAGCTTTTTGCAGATCGAAGGGCGAGATAACAGCTTCTTCAACCTCTATTGAATTCATTTTTTTTGCTAGTGTTATAATCTGCTTTCTCATCACACCGTTTAAGCAGCCTTCAGAAATTGGAGGTGTAATTAACTTATTACCCATGACCATAAAAATATTGCCTTGAATTGCTTCCACTACATTTTTTGAATCATTTAACAGCAAGCAATTGTCTAACCTATTTTCATGAGCAAAAATACTAGCCGTAATATTCAACATTCTATTTGTTGTTTTTATGGACGACAGTAATTGCTTAGTGACATAAAAATCTTTAAATAAATCTACTTCGTAGGTTGCTTTTTCAAAGCTATACAGTGGAAATTCAATCGCAGAAGAATGAATAAGAAAAGAAACCTCATTGGTAGTTGGCAAATAATAACCACCATCGTTTCTAAAAACCGTGATCCGTACCCGCGAAGAAGCTAATAGTTGGGAAGCACCAGCAGTAGCAAGAAGTTGCTCTTCTAGATACTCCATGGTAAAATTCATAGGGATTTCCATGCGAACAACTCGCATTGAAGCCATAAGCCTAAAATAGTGATCTTCTAAAAAAAGAATGGTACCATTAAGAATTTTAATGGTTTCAAATACTGCATCTCCGTATAAAAAAGCACGATTTTGCGTCAATATATTTGTATCCTGCTCAACGAGTGTTCCGTTAAAATTAATCATAAAAAAAGCCCTAATTAAAATTTAGGGCAAAGGTAAGTTATAAAACACAATTTAACTAGACAGATCCAATTAGATGTTTCAAATCTGATATCTGATTTTCCCATAATTGAGTTGCTTCTTCTACCTCTTCTTTTTCAGCAAAATCAACCACCATTAAAGAAACATCTTTCGTCAACTCATCTACTAATATATGTAATTCAAAAAAATACTCGGTATCCTTATTATTACTGTCGACCCATTTAAACTTTACCTTCTCACCTGATTTCTTAGAAGCCAATCTAGCCTTCTCCTCAGAGTCATCCCAGATAAAAGTAAAAAACTCACCACGTGAGTTCACATTGTCAGCAAACCACTCCGAGAGTCCAGATGGAGTTGAGATATACTGGTATAACAATTGTGGGGAGGAGTTGATTGGGAACTCGATTTCGTAACGTATTTTTTGATCCATCAGTGTTAGTAATTTTTTCCGAATATATAGAATTTAATGCCGAAAAAAAAACGTTTTTAAAAATATTTTTTTTTCTTCAAATATGCTTGCAAGATGATTTATAATTTTTATATTTGCACCCGCATTCAAGAGGATAACAATTGAATCATTTTGGCGAGGTAGCTCAGTCGGTTAGAGCGCAGGATTCATAACCCTGAGGTCACGAGTTCAAATCTCGTTCTCGCTACAAAAACAAACCCTTAATCATCAATTGATTAAGGGTTTTTTATTAGCTAGATACTCCAATTCTTTATTATAATTCCAACAAAACCACCCTACCAAAAAAAAGTATTAGTCAATCTTATCAGCAACTTTAAAATAAAACAATAAACTTGGTAATACGATCAAAAGTAAAGGCATTGCTATTAGAAAACCACCAATCACTGCAATTGCTAAAGGTTGATGCAACTCTGAACCCGTTCCGATACCAATCGCCAATGGCAATAACGCAATAATGGCTCCTAAAGCAGTCATCAATTTTGGTCGCAAACGTGTTGAAATCGCATAGACCAACGATTGCTTTTTATTATTCGAACTAAGAAAGGTTTCTTTAAATTGTAAATAAGTAAAAATGGCATTTTCACTAATAATGCCGACAATCATAATCAATCCGGTGTAGCTACCAACATTTAATGGTGTGTTTGTCAAGAACAATAATAAATAACTTCCAGCGATACCCAAAACCGAAATAAACAGCAGAATAAAAGCTACTTTTAGATTTCGAAACAGAAATAACAAAACGCCAAAAACTAATAAACACGAAGCCAATAAAATAAGCAACAATTCCTTAAATGATTGCTGCTGGTCTTTGTAAGCTCCTGCATAATCAATGTAATAACCACTCGGGAGCGTCACTTTGCTGGATACTTCTTTTTTAATGTTTTGCATCACCGTACCTAAATCTTTATTGTCTAACCTTCCGGTAACAACGCACATCATCTGTAAATTTTCGCGTTCTATTTCGGCAATTCCTTTTGAAATCGAAATGGTAACTAGATTAGTAATGGGAATTGATTTTCCGTTTGGTAAAAAAATAAATATCTTTCTGATTTCTTCTAAATTTCTGTTTTGAGTATTGGGGTAAATCATACGTATCGGTACCGCTTTATCCAATTCCAAAATAGAACCAATCACATTCCCTTCTAACACCGTTTGCAATTGAAATTGCAAATTAGCTGGAGTAATGCCGTATTGAGATAATTGATTGTAATTAGGCGTAATACTAATCGAAGGTCCGGCGTAAACAATCCCATCAAATACATCAGCAGTCCCTTCTGTTTTTTCGACAATTTGGGCTACTTGTTTTGCGATTTTTTGCAATTCTTGTTGATTGTTTCCAAAAACTTTTACCTCAATAGGCGAAACAGAACTCATTAAATCTCCCAACATATCACCAATCACCTGACCAAAATCGATTCGAAGTGCAGGCTGTGAAGTTTCTACTTTTAATCTAATTTCGTCAATAATATCGTTACTAGTTTTAGATCGGTCTTTCTTAAGCTGAATTAAATAATCACCTCTGTTCGGTTCCGTAATAAAAAAGCCCATTTGTGTCCCCGTTCTTCTGCTATACGCTTCTACTTCTGGAATAGTATGTATTATTTTCTCTACCTCAATTAACATCCGATCCGTTTCTTCTAATGAAGTTCCTGGTGGTGATTCATAATCTAAAACGACACTTCCTTCATCCATCTCTGGTAAAAAGCCAGTTTCTAATCGGGGCAAAATTAAAATTATTGAAATAATTAATAGTGCACAAAAAGCAAAACTCAGTAGCGGTTTTTCAATAAAATAAGCCACCCAATTTTGACTTTTAACATCGTGATGTTCCGTTGTTGATTTTACTTCAGTAAAGTTGCTCTCTTTCTTCGTAAGTAACAAATAAACAACTGGTAATAGTATCCACGTGACAAAAAACGAACAGATTAATGTGATAATCATTGTATCTGTTAGCACTTTAAAATAAGCACCGGCAACTCCGCTCATTAATGCAAAAGGAAGAAAAATAACAATGGTACATAAAGACGAACCTACCATGGCAGGAAAAAGATAGTGAATTGCTTTTTGTAACAAAGCTGTCGTGGGCTCATCAGGATGTTCCTCATGGGTTCTGTGAATTTGCTCCACAACCACGATCGCGTCATCAATAATAAGACCTAAAGCGGCAGCGATTGCGCCCAGCGTCATGATATTAAAAGTTTGTCCTGTAAAATATAAAACTAGCAAAGTAGCACAAAGTGTTACCGGAATTACAATTAAAATAGTAGCACTTGCTTTAACCGATTTTAAAAATAAAATAGCCACAATGATTGCTAAAAACAATCCAATTAATAAACTATCTGTAACGCTTTTTACGGCATCGCCCACAAAACTGGATTGCTCATAATAAGGTTTGATTTTTATATCCTTTGGAATTATTTTTTCCAGTTCTTTCAGCTTTGCATCCATGTCCGTTGACATGGTAATTAAATTGGCACCTGGTTGTTTTATGATTGCAATTAAGACACTTTCTTTTCCGTTAGCATTTACCTTAATGTATTCTTTAGCTTCTTCAATGGCGACCGTTGCAATATCTTTTAGGGTTATGATCCCTTTCCCGTTGTTTATAACTACTAGATTCTCTAAATCTGATTTAGTAGCAATCTGAGCATCCGTTAAGGTTAAATATAAAAAGCGATTGTCTGCCAAATACCCATTGGAAGTAATAAAATTGGTTTGGCTTAAAACCTGAGAAACGGCCTCGGGAGTGATGCCATAAGCAACCATTTTACTCTGATTAAGCTCTATCCAATATTCTTTTTCTTTCCCTCCTATCACTCTAACTTCGCTTACTCCATCTACTTGTGACAGAAAAGGTTTTATCGTGAAATTGGCTATTTTTTTTAATTCAATAGGCGATCTATTCGTGCTTTCCAATGCGTAACCGATAACAGGAAGAATAGACGGATTCATCTTTTCTACTGTTATTTGAATACCTGCTGGTAAATCAGTTCTAATCTGATTAATTCTAGATTCGATTTGTTGTTTACTAACATCTAAATCAGCTTTCCAATCTACGAACGCAGAAATTTCGCAACTTCCTCTACTAGTTGTGCTTCGAACTGTTTTTAGATTGGGTATTTTCTTTATCGCATTTTCTAATGATTTAGTAACAGTAACCATCATTTTATCTACCGGTTGCTGCCCTGCATCGGCAATGACTTTTATTTTTGGAAAAGTAATTTCTGGAAATAAGCTGGTTTGCATTTTAGAGTACGCAAAAATACCTCCCAATAATACCAAGAAAATTAAAGTGCTTAAACCGCTTTTATGTTTTACAAAAAAATTATTCATTATTTGGCACTTTTTATAATTTTCACCTTGATGGTATCTCCTACTCCATAGTTTCCAGAAGTGACTATTTTATCTGTTGCTTTAAATTTCGGGGAAATTATTTCTGTTCTTTCTTGGTTTTTTAACCCAATTTGAACAGGAACTTTAATAGCCGTAGAATCATTTTTAAGCAACATAACCCAATAGTCCGTTTCTATTTCATTACTTAAAATAGCGGTCTTTGGCAGTGTAATTATAGCCGATTTATTCGATTTTGGAATACGTACCGAAACAATCAAATTTTCAGGTAAAACCTCATTTGAATTCATTTTTAAAAATACGCTTTGCATCTGCGAACTGGCATCTACCGCAGGAATAAATTGCTTCACTGTTGCTGAAATAGAGCTTCCGTCTGGTAAGTAAATCGATAGCTGTTGATTGATAGTAATGTGTTTTTTCAATTCGAAAGGAACATTTATTACAACTCCATAATTATTAGAATCATTGATAATGGCCAATACATCTCCTTCTTGAACATAGTTACCGTTTTCTACATTAACCGCAGTAATAAACCCTGTGGAACTGGCGGGAATTGAAACTGCACTTCCAAAATTTAATTTAGGATCTAATTTATTTACATCATTTCCCAGAGCAATTGCTTCCTTGGTTTTTATCGAAAACAAACGCTTTCCTTTTGCAACTTTGTCATTCGTTTTTGCATTAACCGCTGTAATAAAGCCCGTAATGATTGATTTTATTGGTGTTTTAACTATATAAGAAACCGTTCCAGAAACTTCTTCATAATCATCAATCCCAGTCGTGTCAATAGTTGTTACCGTTACTGGAATAATAGTTTCGGTTTCTGTAATAGCCACTTCTTCTTTTTTACAAGACTGTAAAAGGATTACAAATAATACAATTATAATGGGTATCGTTATCTTATTTTTCATTTGTATTCCAATAATTAAGTTCATTAATTAACAGTAGGCGGTCTGTATTGTTTTGAGCAATTGCATTTGTAATTGACAGTGCATTTCCCAATGCCATAACAAAGTCTGGAATAATTGCATTTCCGGTGACCAATAATTTATTAAAAGCGTCGAGTAGCGTTTGGTTAATTTTTAACTGAGTTTGCAGTTGCTCATTAATCATTTCGTTCTGACTTAATTTCAACACTAACTGTTCTTGCTGCTGCTTAAACTGTCTTTCAAATTGCTTTTTATAGGCAAAATTGGTTTCAGAAGCTAATTTGTTTTTAGTGATTTGGAGTTTTCTTTGGTTTCCATCATAAATAGGAATCGAAAGATTAAAACCAACACTATTTCCAAAATTCTTATAATATTGTCCTACTAAAGTCGAACTGTAACCGGCATCTGCTAATAATAGTAAGGATGGTTTGTAATTATTTGCAATAGTATGTTTTTGATTTTCGATACTCAAACTATCAATTTCAAATTGCTGATTGTAAATAGAATGTTCTGAATTAATGAGTTGTTTTAATTCGATTTGGGGTTCGATTAATACAATGTTCGATTTTTCATTCGTTCCAGATAAATAATTCAGTATTCCTAAATCATTTTCAAATTGGTATTTCATCTGAAGCAGGATTAATTCTTGCTGTTTTACTGTGGATAAAAACAGCAAATAATCGGTTTGTTTATAGATGGATTTCTGAGTAAACTTTTTAAGAATTTCTAATTCGGAATTCAGTAAACCCAATTGCTTTTGAAGGTTTAAAAATTGATTATTATCCGAAAAGGCAACGATATATTGCAAACAAATTGCTTTAGCAATATCATTTTTCGTTATTTTCTTATTAATATCAATTTTATCTTTTAATAAAGTGATAGCGCCAAGCTGATTATTTTTTTGACTTTTGCCAAAAATCTTTTGCGAAAAGCTCACTAAACCACTAACATTTTGTCCGTTACTAATCGCAGTATCATACCCATAATTATTTATTACTGGTGCATAATTAGCAAATAGGTTTGCATTTAATTGTGGCTTTAAATTGGCTTTATACAATAAGCTATCTATTGACAAAGAATTGGATTGATTATTCAAATCGTCTAACAAAGCCGTGTTCAAAAGTGCTTTTTCGATAAAAAAACTCACCTCTCTTTTTTGTGAAAAAGAAGCAATTGAAATAAGTGTCGTTATGAAGAGTAAAAAGATTCGCATAGGATAAAGATGAAAAATTAGAACACCTTAATGAAAAGGTGTTCTTATAATAAACACAAGTGATTATTTCTGATTATTAGTCTTTAACCAGTTTTAAGAATTTCCCTGAAGCATCAAAAATCAAATCACAAATTTTTCCATCAATTGTAACTTCCGCTTCGTAGGTAACTACCTTTTTATCATCTGTTATTTTAGCGGTTTCTTTTATTTTTTTGTTAGGATAAGTACTTGCTATATATGCTAACGCCTTAGCAGGCATTTCCGTTTCTTTGATTTCAATTTCTATAGCTAACTTATGTCCAGCTTTATCATAGTTTGCAGAAGCGTCCTTTCCGTTCATTTTAAACTCTGCTTCAAAACCGTCTTTTTCAACATCCCAGTCTACTTTTGTATTTGGATAGTCTTTCTGGAAAGCTTCTTTAACTATTTTAGGTACTTCTTTGTTCCCTTTGGATTGTGCACAACCTATCGCACTTATTGCAATAGCGGTAAATAAAATTACATTTTTCATGATTGCTGTTTTTAAATTATTCAACAAATATTAATCATGAATCTATTTCAAATCTGTTTTTTAAGCTGACTCAAAGAAAAAACGTGCTCCTTGTTTTCGTATTTATATAAAACAGTAATCGAATTTGCTTCTGCTATTTCTTTCACTATCGCTAATCCTAAACCTATAGAATTGGTATTAGAAGATTTTTTTTCGAAACGTTCAAAAACACTAAACTCATCCAAAGGTTCTAATGCACCCGTATTGCTTATCTGTAGCATTCCCTCATTTATCAAAATTGTAATTTGTCCATTATTAACATTATGTCTGACAGCATTTTGAATTAAATTATTAATTAAAATAAAACATAATTCTGAATTAATGGTAAAACACAAATTCTCCATCACTTCACAAACAAACTGCAAGTTTTTATCTAAAATAAAATATTCATTTACCTCTCTAACTTTTTCAATTAAAGGAAGTAGCGCAACCGTATCTGTTTTTTCGTATTGTTGGTTTTCTATTTTAGAAAGCAATAACAATGATTTATTTATTCTACTCAAACGACTAGTTGCCTTTTCAATAGAAACTAACAACGTCAAAGATTCTTCATTTAACGTGTTTTCTTGAAGTAATAAATCTACCTTACCTTTTATTATAGCTAATGGAGTTTGAAATTCATGCGAAGCATTTTCTGCAAATTTTTTCTGGTTTTTGTAATCACTAATCATTTTTGAAGTCATGTGATTTATAGAAGAATTTAGTTCGCTAAACTCCGTAATTTCATTGGATTCTAATTTTTTATAATCTGTTGTACGCACACTAAAATCTTTAATATAATCTAAGGTGTTCTTAAATGGTGTCCAAATGAGCTTCGAAATGCTACTATTTATATATGCTGTCACTAAAAAAAGCACCAACAACATAATAATAAACACGACCGATACGACTTCTACTAATTCATCATATTCTATGGTACTCTTCCAAACTTTAATTTGATAATTTCGCCCGTTTATGACAGCGTTTTTTTCTATCATTTTACTCCCAACATATTCATTTTCAATCTCAGAATACATCAAAGTATCCTTTATCGATTGTGGAATAAGGTGATCCTTTGCTATTTCTTTTATATAAACCTCATTATTAACTTCAAATACATTTAAAACAGTCGTATTTCCTTTTGCAATATAATTTTCAATTACTTTAACTCTCGTTAACAAAATAGATTCATTGCTTTCTCCAATTTCATTAAGAAGAAAAAAATAAATAAAGATGGCAGAAAATACAATTACCGGAATGGTATAAAGGATATAATATCGGCTTGTTTTTGTTAGTAGCTTCATATTTCTGTTTTAAAAGTATAGCCTATACCATATATGGATTGAATGTAGTCATTACAATGGGTCGCGAGCAGTTTCTTTCTTAGGTTTTTTACGTGATTGTAGATAAAATCAAAATTGTCAAATTGATCAGCACTATCTCCCCATAGGTGCTCTACCAAAGCATTTTTTTGTATCACTCTATTTTTATTGGCAATAAAATAAACCAATAAATCAAACTCTTTTGAAGTTAAATTAATCGGATTGTTATTAATCAAGACTTTTCTCTCCTCTGGATATAAAGAGATTTCATTGATAACAATTACATTCTCTCCATCAAAATTATTGCGTCTAACCAACGCTTTTATGCGAGCATTTAATTCGGGTAGATAGAAGGGTTTAGGCAAGTAATCATCTGCCCCTAAATTTAATCCATCAATTTTATCGTCGAATGAATTTTTGGCAGAAATAATAATAATTCCTGTTTTAGGTCTACTATTTTTAATGGTTTTTATTAAATCTAAACCATTGCCATTAGGCAAAGTAATGTCTAGTAAAACACAGTCGTATTCATATACTTGTATTTTTTCATATGCACTATTAAAATCATTGGCTACTTCAACTAAATTCTTTTCAAGCTCCAAGTATCGAGTAATACTTTTTTGCATTTCTATTTCATCTTCAATGAGTAAGATTTTCATACATAAAGTTTAAGTAAATAATTCAGCAGTAAAAGTAGTACGGAAATCTATTCTAAATCTATCGTTTATCAAAAATACAGTTTTAATACAGAATTGAAATTGATATTTGAACATAAAATAATTGGAAATAATAATATCATACAGCAATCCCTACTTATTGTATTCGAAATTTTTCAGTCATAATTTAAAAAAGAATGAATTACAAACTCCTTTTATCAGTACTTATAAGCTGTCAATCTATGCTTGCTCAGGAAGTAAAACAAGATTCTGCGTCCACTAAAAAAATTAGTTATAAGGAATTAATTATTCCTTCAGTTCTTATTGGTTATGGCGTGATTGGCATTGAGAGTGTTGCTCTTAAAAATTTAAACTTAGAAATTAAAGAAGAGGTTAATGAAAACATTGATCACAAAATAACGATCGATGACTTTACACAATACGTACCCGCAGCTTCAGTTTATGCTTTAAACGCACTAGGCATAAAAGGTAAAAGTAATTTTAAGGACCGATCTCTAATTCTGGCTACTTCTTATTTATTAGTTGCAGCCACTACACTACCTATAAAAAATAGCACTCACGTCCAACGCCCAGATGGTTCCTCGTTTAATTCCTTTCCGTCTGGTCATACCGCTACGGCCTTTGCAGGAGCCGAATTTCTTTGGCAAGAATATAAAGTTGTTTCTATTTGGTATGGAATTTCAGGCTATATCGTAGCATCAGGAACTGGTTTTTTCAGAATGTATAATGACCGTCATTGGTTAACCGATGTAGCTGCTGGTGCAGGAATTGGTATTTTATGTACCAAAACTGCCTATTGGTTGTATCCAAAAATGCAAAAACTACTTTTTAAAAAGGAAACAAAAGCGGCGGTTATGGTTGCTCCTTTTTACAATGGAAAGCAAACAGGTATTGGATTAGTTGGCAGATTTTAAGCCATTTTTCTACTTTGTCAAATTAGTTATTTTTAGCCTAATAATCTGTATCGTTTATTTAGGACTAGATAAACTACATTAATTACTAAAAAAAAATCTGGTGGGAAAAGCAGTAGCAACAGTTCAGACCTTCATATAAGCTCATCGTTAGTAGAAAATCATCAATCTAAATATATATATATTATTAGTTAATCATTAAAAAAAATACATTTTCTACTTACTTATTTAACCTGCTTAAGCTTACAATATTTAATAAAACGTACTTTTAATCGATTTTTTTTGTATTTTATCTTTATTTTTAAATGAAAATAATTATTTTTACGCGTGAATAGATTGCTACATAGAGTAACAGCACATTCACACGTTTATATTTCTTAGGAAATTCTGCTTATTAGAAAACTTCTACTATCAAGAACCTACTAATTAAAATCAAAATACTTTCTGACTACAGAAATTACAGATGAAAATATAAGCAATCGTTAAAAGAGAAGGCTATGGAGAAACATTACTTTAAAAAAATTAATTATTGGCTATCATTAACAGCATTTCTTGCTGCTTTTTTGGTTTCACCAAGCACTATAGTGGCACAAACTGTAACTACACCTCAAGTAAATTTTTCACAAAGGTCAGCCGCTGCGACACCTACTAAAAAACTTTATAACATCAAAGGTGATTTCACTATGTTGGGTAATACCAACTTAACGTTAGCCGTTTATGGAGACAATATTGATAACCAACAAAACTATATGAAGTTTGTGGACACTGATACGGATCCCACTACTTTTAATTCCTCTAAAGCAACTCTTGAACTTTCGAATGCAGGAGAAAATACTGCTAGCCAAAATTGTTCAACAGTACTTTTTGCAGGACTATATTGGACTGGAAAATCAAGTTCAACCGATACATTTAATGCATCTAAACAAGTACAATCAGGTACCAAAACAGTGAACACCAATTCAACAGTATATCACAATCAATCTATCACTGACTCTAACTATGGCCTATTCATAAACGTAGGAAATTCTGGTAGTTTTAGATGGCCAATATATACTTTCACTGGCAATGGAAACACTTATGCTTTTGAATTTAACAACACTCCAACCATATCGTTATCAATTAACGGTGGTGCTGCTACCAATATACCATACAGCATGGTAATTTCAGGCGGTGTAGCTACTGCCACATTGAACACACCATACGTAATCGCAGATGGAGGAGCCAACCTAACCATTAATCAACTGATAAGAAGTTCATCTACGGTCTTAAATAGCGGACAAGTTCAAAGCTCATCATCTGCCGTAGTGAATGTAACAGGAACTGTTCCCACCTACACCACTCAAACAAAAGCATTTGACAAAAAAGTAATCAAAATTAAAGGACCAGCTGCTAGTACATATACCAATATTACTTCGACTACGGACCTTTTATTTCCTGGAACTTCCTACAGTGGTATTTTTGTAGGATATCAAGAAATAACCGATTATGTGAAAGCAAATGGGCCAGGAGCATATACTGTTGCTGACATCGCCCTATTAGAAGCAGGATCAAATAATGATTCGCCAGGATTTTCAGGAGGATGGACTATGATCGTTATCTATGAAAATCCAATTATGAAAAGCCGAGCAGTAACGCTTTTTGACGGTTATGCAAACGTCAACTCTGGAGAATATGGAAATATTCCTATTTCAGGATTCACTACTGTTGGATCAGGACCAGTAAATATGAAATTGGGGGTAATGGCAGCTGAAGGAGATATTGGAATAACTGGAGATTATCTAGCGGTACAAAAACTAAATGCTGATCCTAACACCTACAATGCTACTAATTATCTCACTTTAAACCATGCCGGAAACACAACTACCAATTTTTTTAATTCTTCAATTTTTCCAGTCCCAGCAGTAGGTAGTAGTAGCCCTATTTTAAAGAATAATTCAGGAGTCGACTTTAGTATGTTTACCATTCCAAACGCTGGAAACTCAGTCATTGGAAACAATCAAACGTCTACCACATTTAGGTATGGTTCATCGGGTGATGTTTATACCATATTTGGTTTCGCTATGTCTGTTGATGCCTATATACCTGAACCACAAGGACTTATTTCCGTGAATAAAATAGGAGGAGTAACACCATCAACTCCGCTTACAGCTGTACCAGGTGATGAAATAGAGTACAAAATTGACATCAAAAATAGAGGTTCAGAAGCCACTACTAATACAATTATTTCGGTACCAGTACCTGCCTCCGCTTTGTATGGAGTTGGAAGTATTTCAACAGCCAACATTCATCCGTCATTTACGCCAGCAAACGCACCTTACTATGATTCTGCAACAAATTCAGTTATTTGGAATGTAGGTACTATACCGCTACTCGCAGATCCAAATACGTTATTAGGAAGTTTAATTTTTAAAGTAACATTAACCACTGATTGCGCTACCTTATTTAATTCTGGGTGTAATGCAAATCTTTCGATAAATGGAGCTATTACTGGAAATGGATCCATATCTAACACTGCTTATAATTTACCAATTTCACAAGGTAGTGATCCAACATCTAGCTGTGGTGGTCTTATTTTTAAACCTATTTTAGTAAATTTTAATAGCTCCAACAGTCCTTGTTTTGCCGCTTTAGCTGGACCAGACAAAGCACCTCCTGTTTGCGGGATAGATTCTGTCAATCTTGCTGGAACGGTAGGAACGGTAGGAACATGGTCAATTGTAAGCGGCCCAGCTGGAGGTGGCGAAGTTTTCTCTAATATTAATAGTCCAACAGCTGAATTCTCAAGTCCTAATTCAGGAGTTTACACTTTGAGATGGACTCTACCGTTTGGTGGGGGTAGCTGTACTCCTATTTTAGATGATGTCCTTGTAAGCATAGGGCTATGCAACAAACTAGATTTTGACGGTGTAGACGACAATGTCAATTTAAAAAACAACTACAATTTAAATACAGGTTCTTTCAGTATTGAAACGTGGATTAAACCCGGAGCTGCAAATACGAGCATCCAAACGATACTATCTAAAAGAAATTCAAGTGCTCTTACAGATGGATATGATTTAAGAATAGTAAATAATGTAATTTCTTTTAATTGGAATAATGGTAATTCAATTACCTCAAATTTCCCGGTAACAACAGGAAGATGGTATCATGTAGCTGTTACGTTCAACGGCTCAGCATACAACTTATATATTGACGGAATTAGTGTTAAAAATGCTGTACCTGGAGTTAATCCAATAGCAAACTCCAATGCTAAATGTATATTAGGTGCTATGATTCAAGGAACGAGCTATCCTTATCTTCCTACCAACTACTTTAAAGGTTACATGCAAGAACTACGTATTTGGAATGTGGCCCTTACAACTGCACAAACTCGTCAAATGATGAACCAACGTATTACTAATTTGAGCACAAACGTTCAAGGGGCTATTGTACCTTTGACAATCCCGGGACTTAGTTGGTCTAACTTAGAAGGTTACTATCAAATGACGCAATCAACTGATATCTTAAATGGATTTTTAGTTGACAAAACTGCAAATCTTAGAAATGGTAAATTGATAGGTATTATAACGGCACAGCCCGAAACAGCTCCGCTACCTTACACTACCAAAGCAAATACAGCATGGGAAACAACTGGAACGTGGACAAACGGCAGTGTTTGGAATATTCCAAATACTTTAGGAGTTGACGGAACTACTTATATTGATTGGAATATCGTTAAAACCACCAATAAAGTAACTACCGCAGGAAACAAAACCGTACTAGGATTACTTGTAGAAAGCAATACTCTTGAAGCCAATAACAATAACAAGTTAGAAGTAACACATTATTTAAAAGTTAATGGCAAAATTGACCTTGTTGGAAAATCACAACTAGTCCAAACAGAAGGCAGTATTCTTGAAACCTCATCCTCAGGATTTATAGAAAGAGACCAATTAGGACAATCTAATAAATACAATTACAACTATTGGAGTTCTCCTGTTAGCCCAATAAATACGACTCAAAACAACAAAGATTACAGTATTGCAGGTATCATGAAAGATGGAACCACAACTACACCACAAAATATTAACTGGGTTGGTGGTTATGACGGAGCGCCAACAACCCCTATTAGCGTAGCAAGATATTGGCTTTATAAATTTGATAGTTTAGGTAATGCTTACGCAAATTGGACTCAGATTCTTGAAACAGCTCCTTTGAGAGTAGGTTTAGGGTTTACCATGAAAGGAAGCGGAAGTGCGTTAGGAAATCAAACCTATACTTTTGTTGGAAAACCTAACAACGGAACCATAGCAACTAACACAGTGGGAGATGATCAATTGTTACTAACAGGAAACCCTTACCCATCTGCGATTGATGCTGATGCTTTTATTACTGATAACATAAGCGCCATTCAATCTTTTTCAAGTCCTTCGATTGACGGTACACTCTATTTTTGGGAGCATTACACAACCAACAACACTCATATACTACGTGCCTACCAAGGTGGATACGCAGTGCGAAATCTTACCGGTGGAATCGCACCATCCTCATCGGGCGTAGACTTTATTACGCAGGCTGGGACACCTTCTAGAGGTATACCAAATCGCTTTATACCCGTAGGACAAGGTTTCTTTGTAAACGGAAAAATAGGTTCGGGAGGAACAGTGGTTTTCAAGAACAGTCAACGTGGATTTCATAAGGAAGATGATGCTACTTATTCTAACGTGCTGTACAAAACAATAAAAGGCAAAAAGCAACAATGGAAATCCAATGACAATGACGAGGAGATAGCAGATACTCGAAAAAGAGTGCGTTTAGGATTTAACTCTTCTGATGATTTTCACCGTCAGATTCTGTTAGGTTTTATGGATGAAAAAGCAACGGAGAATATTGATGCAGGCTATGACGCCTTAAACATTGATGATTATCCTAACGATATGTATTTCTTAAACAACGACAACCAACTGGTTATTCAAGGAGAAGGAACCTTTGATACTAAAGCATCTTATCTTGTTGGGGTTAAAACAGATGCCGAAGGCAAGGTATCATTTAATCTTGATCAAGCAGAAAATTTCGATGCTAACCAACGCTTCTATATATTTGACAAACTAACTGACACTTATAATGATATTACGACAACACCCTACGAAGTAACATTGAAAGATGGTGTTGTTCACGATCGTTTCTATTTGCGTTTCACCAACGGAAAAACATTAAGTACGGAAGAATTCGCAAACCAATCAGATGCTATCATGGTGCGACATGCACAAAACGCAATCATCGTAAACAACCCTACTGAGGAAGAAATCACTGAAATTGTATTATATAACATTCTTGGACAAACAATTTTAAACACTCCAATCAAAAATAAAGACCAACAGGAGATTCTAATACCAATCAAGAAAGTAGCGTCAGGAGTTTATATAACCAAAGTAAAAACAACCACAACGACTATTAGTAAAAAAATAATAATACCATAACAAATTTATCCACAACTAATAAGCCAGTAAAGCACATGCTTTACTGGCTTATTTCGTTTTAACAAAAGCACTTGATAACTTTCGAAAATCAAAGCAAAGCAGAATTCGCATTTTAGTATAAAAACCAGCTGCTATTGATAAAGAAAATGAAATCCTCTTTCACTGTGATTTATATTTTTTTTACTTCTAATTTAGTTATACAGCATCATTGTTACTGCCCCTTTTTTTAAATGGGTACTCAACTAAATACAAAAAGCCTCTAACTAGAGGCTTTTTGTATTAGGTATATTTAAGGTATCTTTATTTAACTCGTACACTCCATTCAAAATCCATTTCGGATACTTGTACTCCTTTTTCATCCACTCCTATGGACTTCATCCAAAAGGTTTGCCCTTCGCCTGTGGCTATCGTTTGTTGAATAGCTTGCTCAATTAGGTGACCATCTTTACACGTAAAAGTGATTAATCCGGTTGCTTTTTTAGTAAAATTACCTTTATTGTTGGCAACCAACATGGATATTTTACGTCCGCTTTTTTGAATTTGATACATTACCAATGCACCTGTTGCTAACTCAGCCGCCATGGCTTGCACTGCAAAATACATCGAGTTAAACGGATTTTGATTGATCCAGCGGTGCTTGACTTTTACAATACAGTGCGTCTCGTCCAGCGTCCTAACACGAACGCCACAGATAAAAGCTGCTGGTAATTTAAAAAATAGAAATTTGTTGAGTTTAGACGCTGTAAGTTTCATGTTTGCTGGATTTGTTGCTAAAATACAAAAAAATACTATGCGTACATAATATTTTAATTTGTTAATAAATTGTTAATTTTAGGTACTATGCGATACAAGATACCATTCTTTAGATATATATTTGCATAAGAAATTACTAGGTCGAGTACTAGTACTTTTAAAAAACGAATCATCATCAAAGCCAAAAATCAAAAAGGCACCAAAATCAATCACAATGGAAAACACTACAGAAAAAAACATCGCAACATTTACACACTTGAGCACTTTGACTCAGTATTTTATTCCGTTTGGAAATTATATTTTTCCGATCCTTTTATGGTCTTCCAAAAAAGACAAATCGGACTTTGTTGATTTTCATGGAAAGCAAGTACTCAATTTTCAGTTGAGTGTTTTATTGTACTCAATCCTCACAGCTTTAATTGCTATCCCAATTTTACTAGTTACTATTTTTAACAATGTTTCTCTAGATGCGGTTATTAACGATGAGAACTTCGTAGTGAATAATTTTAACATTAGCGATCAAATAGGTTTAATAACGGTGGGACTAACTGCTGTTTTCCTTTTTGGATGTTTGAAAGTAGCTGAGTTCTTTTTAATTATTTATGCAGCGATCAAAACGTCTAACGGAGAACTTTATAAATATCCTATCACTATTCCTTTTATCAAATAGATTACTCCTAGCCCTGATAGCAGTGGAAATCCTTTTTATTTTTTGAAAAAAAATAAAAAGATTGAAACGAATAGCAGGATTAGCTTCCAATAAAAAATCATCAATCATCAATCAAGAAATGAACAATCAAATCATCAAAAAATCAAAAAAGACAAATTATGAACATTGAAAACACAAAAGCCCAGATGCGTAAAGGTGTTCTCGAGTTTTGCATCCTATCTGTTCTAAAAGAGAAAGATGCTTATACATCAGAAATACTAGACACTTTAAAAAATGCAAAATTACTTGTGGTGGAGGGAACTATTTACCCGCTATTAACCCGCTTAAAAAACGACGGTTTGTTAAATTACCGCTGGGAAGAATCGACCTCCGGACCGCCGCGAAAATATTATGGCCTTACTGAAATAGGTCAAACCTTTTTAAATGAATTGAGTGGTACTTGGACTGAATTATCCGATGCTGTAAACCTTATAACCAACCAAAAACAATAGTCATGAACAAAACTGTAAATATAAACCTAGGCGGAATGTTCTTTCATATAGACGAAGATGCATACCAAAAATTAACACGCTATTTTGATGCTATAAAGCGCTCTTTGAACAACTCATCAGGACAAGACGAGATTATCAAAGATATCGAAATGAGGGTATCAGAATTGCTGAATGAAAAGCAAAAAAGCGACAAACATGTTGTTGCCTTAAAAGATGTAGACGAAGTGATTGCCGTTATGGGACAACCTGAGGATTACATTATTGAGGATGAAAATACGAGTAACCAACAGTCGTACAACTTTAATTCAACTAGCACACGATCTAGAAAATTATACCGTGACAGAGACAAAGGAATGCTTGGTGGTGTAGCATCAGGATTGGGTTATTACTTTGGTATTGAAACTGTGTGGATTCGTGTGGTGCTATTACTATTAGTTTTTGCTGGATTTGGAACAGGAATCATTGCTTACATTATTTTGTGGGTAGTAACTCCGGAGGCAATTACAACATCGGAAAAACTTGAAATGACGGGCGAACCCGTTAATATATCGAACATCGAAAAAAAAGTTAGAGAGGAATATGAAAATGTATCTCAAAAATTTAAAAATGGAGATTATGACAAATACGGTAACCAAATCAAAACAGGTGCCACTAAAGTGGGAAGCTCATTAGGTGACTTTATCATGACTGTTTTTAAGATTTTTGCCAAGTTTTTAGGGGTGATTTTAATCATGTCAGGACTAGCAATGATTGTGGTGTTTTTAATTGGTGCTCTTACTCTTGGAACGGTACACTTTGATGATTTTCCTTTCCACCAATTTATTGAATCAGGCAATTTTACTGATTATCCCGTATGGTTTTTTGCAGTGCTGCTTTTTGTTGCAGTAGGTATTCCTAATTTTTTCCTTGTGCTATTAGGTTTCAAGTTAGTATCTCCAAGCATAAAATCAATTGGTAATATAGCCAAATCGACTTTGTTAGCCTTATGGATCATTGCGATAGCTATCCTAATTTCGATTGGTGTAAAACAAGCTTCGGCTTTTGCTACTGATGGTAGAGTCGTGAAAAAAGAAACAATAGATATCCTTGCGACAGATACCTTGTTTATTAAATTTAAACACAATGATTATTATTCGAAAAGCATTAATGATCATAACAATTTTAAAATAACCCAAGATTCTTTGAACAATGATGTTATATACTCTAATCAAGTAAGTTTTAAAATTGAACGAGCAGATACTAAATTACCTTACTTGCAAATAGAAAAAGAAGCAAAAGGAACGACACTATCCGATGCTAAAAAAAGAGCGGAACTAATTAAATACGGTTATAAAATAGTAGGAAACCAAATTATACTTGACAATTACCTACTTTCTAACGTAAAAGATAAATATCGTGATCAAGAGGTAGAAATTACTTTATACTTACCCGAAGGAACATTGTTTAAGGCGGATACCAGTGTACAGGATTACGATCGCTCGAATGATGAGTTTTTTAACCTGCACTACAGCTCAGGAAAATATTTATACCAAGTGATGGAAACGAAAGTACGTTGCTTAGACTGTCCTGCTGATGAAGATGAATACAACGATGTTGATACTACCGAAGAGAATGATGCAACCATCTGGACAGGAGACGATGAAAATAATTCCAATATCACAGATAAAAATGGAGTTACCAATACTGTCGATTCAACGAAAACGAGCAAAAGTAAAGGTCGCTTAAGAGCTAATAAAAACGGAATAATAATTAAATCAAACTAATCATGGTGAAAATTATATCCCTTATCACTAAATTTATTCTTGTACTGCTGTGCACCTTACTATTTGCATCTTGCAACTACAGTATTAATCTAAAATCAATTACTGGAAGTGGTACCGTAATAAAAGAGAACCGAGCAGTAACTGATTCGTTCAAGAGTATCGAGCTAAGCAATGCTATTGATTTAGAACTTGAACAGTCTGACAAAACGGAAATAATTGTCGAAGCCGATGACAATTTAATTACTAATATCCGTACTAGAATAGAAAATGGCGTTTTGATTATTGATTGTGATTACGATTCATTCCTGGACGTTGAGTCTAAAAAGGTGATCGTGAGAATGCCACTAATTGAAGAACTAAAAGCCTCAAGTGCTTCTTCCATCACTAGTAAAAATATTTTAAAAGGAGATGAGATTAGTATTAGAACCTCGAGCGCAGCAAATATTAAATTGGAGTTAGAGTACGACCGTGTAAATGCAAAAGCAAGTAGTGCAAGCACAATAGTTCTCTATGGACTCGCTCTAGATTTGACTACTAATGCTTCAAGTGGAAGTGAAATAGATGCAAATGACTTACTGGCAAATGACGTAAATGCTGGAGCTTCAAGCGGCGCAAGTGTGATTATTCACCCTATCGTAAATTTGAAAGCCAAGGCGTCAAGCGGAGGAAGTATTCAATATTCTAAAACACCACAGTCAATGGAACGAAAAGCATCAAGCGGAGGAAGTATTGACAAAATATAACCCAAGAAAATCTTAATAAGCAAATAAATCATTCCAGTCAGAATGATTTATTTACTTTTGTAATAAAGCATAAAACTATGAAAATGAAACATTCGATAGCCGTAATTTTAATTCTACTTTCAACCACCTTTGCGGTAGGGCAAAAAAAAGAAAAAATCAAAGGTTCTAAAACAGTTATCACTAAAGTGAAAGAGATAAGTAATTTTACTAATCTTGAAGTAAGTGATAACATCGAAGTCTTTTTAGAGAAAGGCGAATTTTCAGTTTTAAAAATTGAAGCAGATGACAATTTACAAGATCAAATTGCAGTTACCACAGTGGGTTCGACCCTGCAGTTACAAACTGTTAAAAACATTACACGCTTTACAAAACTTATAGTTAGAATCACCTACACTAACGAAATTAACAGCATTACAGTAAAGAATGACGCCATTGTAAATGCTATTCAAGAAATTCATTCAGACAATCTAAGTATCAAATCTTTTGATGACTCCAAATTATTTTTAAACATTGTTTCGAACAATTTCAATCTGGAAACAGCTCAAAAATCTACTATAGAATTAAATTTAAAAGGAGAAAATGCAAAAATAGTGATGAGCGACAACTCAGAATTAAAAGCACTGATAAAAGGAACCGACTTCGCATGTGATATGTACCAAAAATCGAAAGCTAAGATTGAAGGGAATTCGGATACAGGAACCATTCGTATCGATAACGATTCCAAACTTACTGCTGAAAAATTACAAATAAAAAGCATCAATCTTGTTGCTGAGCAAGGATCAGAGGGCAGCATCAATGCTGAGAAAGAAATAGTGATTAGCGCCAGTGAACGAGCAGAAGTTCAGTTATACGGAAGTCCAAAAATCACTTTAAAGCGATTTGATGATGAAGCCAAATTATTGAAGAAGAAATAATTTAAGAAAATCATAAAAAAAGTCCCATTTTACGCGCTCGTAAATGGGACTTTTTCTTTTAATCTTAGTATACTTACTCTTTGGAAGCTAAATATCTTTCGGCATCAAGCGCAGCCATACATCCTGTACCTGCAGCAGTAATTGCTTGACGATACACATGATCCGCAGCATCACCTGCAACGAAAACACCGGTAACATTTGTTTTCGAACTACCTGGCGTATTTACGATATAACCTGTTTCGTCTAGAGTGATAAAATCTTTGAAGATATCTGTATTTGGTTTATGACCAATAGCTACGAAGAAACCAGTAGCAGGAATATCAAATTCTTCATTCGTTGTTTTATTCAACGCTCTTACACCCGTTACCACTTGCTCATCTCCAAGAACTTCAACAGTATCATGGTTCATTAAAATGGTAATATTTTCGGTTTTGCGAACGCGCTCTTCCATGATTTTAGAAGCTCTAAATTTTTCGCTTCTTACTAACATAGTTACTTTTTTACATAGTTTTGAAAGGTAATGTGCTTCCTCGCAAGCAGAATCTCCTGCTCCTACGATCACCACTTCTTGATTTCTATAGAAAAATCCGTCACAAACAGCGCAGGCAGAAACTCCACCACCCATTTTTAAGTAATGTTGCTCAGAAGGCAATCCAAGGTATTTTGCAGATGCTCCTGTAGAAATAATCACAGTTTCGCAGTGTAATTCGATTGTATCGTTAATCCATACTTTATGAATATCGCCTGAAAAATCAACTTTAGTAGCCCATCCATCGCGCACATCAGTACCAAAACGCTCTGCTTGCGCCTGCAAACCAATCATCATTTCAGGTCCTGTAATTCCTTCAGGATTCCCTGGCCAGTTCTCTACTTCATTGGTCGTAGTCAATTGACCACCAGGCTGCATTCCTTGGTATACCACCGGATTCATATTTGCTCTCGCTGCATAAATTGCAGCAGTATAACCCGCTGGTCCGGAACCTATGATTAGGCATTTTATTTTTTCAATTGTATCTGACATAGTGAATTTTATATTTGTTTAAACACTGCAAAAATAAGTTTTATTTCACAGAATACTAAAACTGATTAATCAGTTTTTGTTATTCGACAATAAAAAAACCCTTTCTATAAAAATAGAAAGGGCTTTCCTTGGAGCTAATGCCAAACAAATATAGTAAACAACCTGAAATTGATTGAGTTAAAAAGACAATAGCTCCTTAATGTCTCTTATACCAATTCGCCTACTTGCGCTGCTTTTTTAGTTTCAAATTGATCACTGGTATTTTTAGCGCCATCTGCCTTTAATGCTTTATCGCCTGCAAAAAACGTTTTGTGATCATCACCTAGGTTGGATCCCGCCATACGTTGATGTTTTACACAAGCAACCCCTTTTCGGATTTCTTGTCTTTGAACTCCTTTAACATATGCTAACATTCCTTCCTTACCATAGTACCCTTGCGTTAAGTCATTCATATGAAGTGCTGTTGTATGGTACGTTGGTAAAGTAATCAAGTGGTGAAAAATCCCCGCCTCTTTAGAACTATCTCTTTGGAATGTTCTAATTTTATCATCTGCACGGTGACATAATTCAGAGTTATCATAGGCCACATCCATCAAATTATTGCGGTCATAACCCGTCATGTTTTCTCCTTCGGCGATCATTTCATCATAGGCTTGATTCCTAAAGTTTAAAGTCCAATTAAACGAGGGCGAATTATTATAAACCAATTTAGCATTAGGCACTACTTCTCTAATTCTGTTAACCATGTGAGCAATTTGTTTCACATTAGGCGTAGGTGTTTCAATCCATAAAAGATCGGCTCCATTTTGCAAACTAGTGATACAATCCAAAACCACTCTGTCGATATTGGTACCCTCCTTAAACTGGTACAAACCATTAGGCAATCGTACAGGACGCACTAACTTACCGTCTCTTTTTAATAATACATCATCTTCTTTAGCTTGGTCAATAGTTACTTGTTCTGCTTCCACAAAAGCCAAATACTGCGATGCTAAATCACCTGGCTCTTTACTCACTGGAAGTTTTTGAGTTAAACTGGCTCCTTCTGAATCTGTTCTTGCCACAATTACTCCTTCCTCTACTCCTAATTCTAAAAACGCGTAGCGAATCGCATTAATTTTAGAAAGAAAATCTTCATGTGGTACGGTTACTTTTCCGTCTTGGTGTCCACATTGCTTTGCATCCGATACTTGATTTTCAATTTGAATTGCACAAGCACCGGCTTCAATCATTTTTTTAGTCAATAAATAAGTAGCCTCTTCGTTTCCAAAACCTGCATCAATATCAGCAATAATGGGAACAATATGTGTTTCAAAATTGTCGATTTGGTCTTGAACGTCCTCTCCCTTTTCTAATCTTCTGAATAAATCATTTAACTCTATAGCATCCGCTTGACGCAAAAAGTCATATATCTCCTTGATCAAATTAGGAACGGTAGTTTTCTCATGCATAGATTGATCAGGCAAAGGACCAAATTCAGATCGCAGTGCAGCTACCATCCATCCTGATAAATAGATATATCTTTTACTAGTCGTTTTATGGTGTTTTTTAACGGCAATAATATTTTGCTGCGCTACAAAACCATGCCATGAACCTAGTGATTGTGTGTAATTTGAAGCATCGTTGTCGTATGCTGCCATATCTTTTCGCATGATAGCGGCAGTATACTTTGCGATATCCAAACCTGTTTTAAAGCGATTTTGAGTTGCCATTCTAGCAGCACTCTCAGGACTTATAGCGTCCCAAGTTGTTCCATATTTCGCTTTTAGGTCTCTTACCGTTTGTAAAGCGGAACTATAATTGCTTTGTTCTAAATTTTTCATAATTTTGTGTTAGTTATTTTATTAGTAATTAGATCCTGTTGATTGTGTCCGCAATCGCAGGATTGTTTTTTTTATATGTATTGATAAGCCGGTACTGTTAAAAATTCTTCGAATTCCTGAGCAAGTACGAGTTGGTCAAAAAGTGAAATGGCTAAATCTAATTTGCTGTTTTTACTGTTTTCATCACCAATTTGAGCTGTAATTTTTGCAACTTCATCTGCTAATAGATCTTTATACAATTCTGAAGTAAACAATCTCCCATCTTCTAATTTCACTTCATTTTTTAACCATTGCCAAACTTGAGTTCTTGAAATCTCGGCTGTTGCTGCATCTTCCATTAAGTTATAAAGTGCTACTGCTCCATGACCTCTTAACCACGATTCGATATACAAAATCCCCACATTGATATTTTTTCGGATTCCAGCTTCGGTTACCGTTCCTTCTGGAATCGCCACCAAATCTTGCTCAGTTATATTAACATCATCACGAGTGATATGCAACTGATTTGGTGTTGGCATGTGTTTATTAAATTCGGCCAAAGCCACTTTCACTAACGCAGGATGCGCGACCCATGTACCATCGTGACCATTAAGAACCTCGCGTTCTTTATCTTTTCTCACTTTTTCAAGTGCAGCTGAATTTGCTTCTTCATCATTTTTAATCGGAATTTGAGCAGCCATTCCCCCAATTGCTAGAATACCTCTGTTATGGCAACGTTGAATCACCAATTTCGAATAGGCATCCATAAACGGACTAGTCATCGTAACCTGATCCCGATTGGGAACTATGAAATTAGGATGGTTTCTGAATTTCTTTATATAGGAGAAAATATAATCCCAACGTCCACAATTTAAACCTACAATATGATCTTTTAGTTCATAAATAATTTCGTCAAGCTGAAAACTAGCAGTAATTGTCTCGATTAAAACGGTGGCTTTAAAAGTTCCTACTGGTACTTCTAAATAGTTTTCAGCAAATACAAATACTTCATTCCACCAACGTGCTTCGATGTAATGCTCTAATTTAGGTAGGTAAAAATAAGGTGCAGTTCCGTTTTGTAACATAGTTTGCGTGTTATGAAAAACATACAAACCGAAATCCACCAAACTACCCGAAGCAATTTCATTATTAATCAAAAGGTGTCGCTCATTTAAATGTAACCCTCTTGGTCTAACTAATAGTGTTGCCGTATTTGCATTTAGAGTATAGGACTTATTGCGCTGCACATCCTTCAATGCAATGGTTTTTTTGTTAGCGTCAATTAAATTTTTTTGTCCGTCTATTGTGTTCTTCCAAGAGGGTGCGGTGCTATCCTCAAGATCAGCCATAAAAGTTTTCGCCCCTGAATTCAAGGCATTAATAATCATTTTGCGATCTACTGGACCTGTGATTTCCACACGTCTGTCTTGCAAATCTTGCGGAATCGTTCCTGCTTTCCAATCGGACACTCGAATATCTTTAGTTTCTTGTGGGAACTGCGGAAAATTTCCTTGATCAAAAAAAGTTTGTTGGCTTAGCCTATTTTCTAAAAGTTCTAAACGCTTAGTATTATATTTTTCATGTAGAGCGGTGACAAAAACGAGTGCTTCATCTGTCAGGATTTCCGGATAGTAGTTGGTCACTTCGTTAGAAAAATTAATTTTAGTTTGTTGTAATAGTTTGCTTTCCATGGTAGTTATATTTTTATAGCACAATGATATAAAAAAGTTTTATACAAAACAAGCGAACGTACGCTAAAAATGTAAAATAATTATTTTACAACGATTCGCTATTTTAGAAACCAGCGCAAGAATCCATCCAACCTATTGCCATAAACCAACTATTAATAAGATAAAACGAGATGATATAAAAACGAAATAGCCACGATAAAACGCAAAAATACCGCTGATGCAAAAGATTCTGTGCAAAAATGAAATACGAAAGCACTACTTACAAGACAAAGAATTACTTTGAGAAGAAATGTAAAATTTGCGATGATTTACAAAAAGAAAGAAACAATAAATCTAAAACACTTACACAAATGAAACAAAAAACCCTCAAGTTTCCTTGAAGGTTTTGATCGGGCTGGCAGAGTCTATTCCGCACCCGGGAATGCGAACCTGCGGCCTTCTCGATCTTTAATCGGGACACTATAACCAAACTTTCCAATAAGACGAATAGACTAAATAGTAACCATTGCAAACCCATTTTAGTATATTCGATGACGTACCATAAATAATATGCATAAAAAAAACCCTCAAGTCTCCTTGAAGGTTGTGGTCGGGCTGGCAGAGTCTATTCCGCACCCGGAAATTCAAACCTGCGGCCTTTCCGATCTTCAATCGGGACGTGATAACCAAGCTTTCTGCGAAGACGAATAGACTAAATAGTAACCATTCCAAAACCTAATTGTTAAATTCGATGGCGCACACTAATTAATTCGAACCTGCGGCCTTCCCGATCTTCAATCGGGACTCGATAACCAAGCTTTGTATAAAGAAAAGACACTAAATATTAATCTATGCAAAACCTAATTATTAAACATAAAAAAAACCCTCAAGTCTCCTTGAAGGTTTTGGTCGGGGTGGCAGGATTCGAACCTGCGGCCTCCTGCTCCCAAAGCAGGCGCGATAACCGAGCTACGCTACACCCCGAAAGCGGGTGCAAATATACAATTCTTTTTTGCTTAAGCAAGAAAATAAAAAAATTAAATTGAATTGATTTTAATATTGCTCTTCAAATAAATCCCTAATCACTTGAACGATCCTAGTTAATTAATCCGATTATAATTCTCTACTAAGTACGACTTAACAATTGTTAACAAAATAGATTTTCAGAAACCATAATAAATTGTATTTTTACGGTTCAAAATTTAGAAAATAAATGGGCAAAATCATTGCGATTGCTAATCAAAAAGGAGGCGTTGGAAAAACTACTACATCAGTAAATCTAGCCGCTTCATTAGGAGTTTTAGAAAAAAAAGTACTACTCATAGATGCTGATCCTCAGGCTAATGCTAGCTCTGGATTAGGAATTGATGTTGAAAGTGTGGAAATTGGTACCTACCAAATTTTAGAGCACAGTAATGTTCCAAAGGAGGCAATCATAAAATGTTCTGCTCCAAATGTTGACGTAATTCCTGCGCACATTGACCTTGTCGCTATCGAAATAGAATTAGTAGACAAGGAAAATAGAGAATACATGCTTAAAAAAGCATTGGCTGAAATCAAAGAAGAATACGATTATATTATTATTGATTGCGCTCCATCATTAGGCTTACTAACACTGAATGCATTAACTGCAGCTGACTCAGTGATTATTCCAATTCAGTGTGAATACTTTGCATTGGAAGGTCTTGGGAAATTACTGAATACCATAAAAAGTATTCAAAAAATCCACAATCCTGATTTAGACATTGAAGGATTATTATTGACAATGTACGATTCGAGATTGCGTTTATCTAACCAAGTAGTTGAAGAGGTTCAAAAACACTTTAATGATATGGTATTTGAAACTATAATTCAAAGAAATGTAAAGCTTAGCGAAGCGCCAAGTTTTGGAGAAAGCATCATCAACTACGACGCAACTAGTAAAGGTGCAACAAACTATTTACATTTAGCACAAGAAGTAATTAAGAAAAATAGCAAATAATTGAATGGCAAAAGCAATAAAAAAACAAGCCTTGGGCCGTGGATTATCAGCCTTATTAAAGGATCCTGAAAACGATATTAAATCTGTAGATGATAAAAATGCTGATAAAGTTGTTGGAAACATCATTGAGCTTGACATTGAAGCCATTGAAATAAATCCGTTTCAACCTCGAAGTAATTTTAATGAAGAATCGTTAAAGGAATTAGCAGTATCGATAAAAGAACTTGGTGTAATTCAGCCTATCACGGTTAGAAAATTAGACTTTAATAAATACCAATTAATCTCAGGAGAACGCCGTTTAAGAGCCTCTACTCTTGTAGGATTAACTTCTGTGCCGGCCTATATTCGAATTGCAAACGATAATGAATCATTGGTTATGGCACTTGTTGAAAACATTCAACGACATGACCTTGACCCGATCGAGATTGCTCTTTCGTACCAACGATTAATTGACGAAATTCAATTAACGCAAGAGCAAATGAGTGAACGTGTAGGTAAAAAACGATCTACTATTGCTAATTACTTACGACTTTTAAAATTGGACCCAATTATTCAAACGGGTATTCGTGATGGTTTTATTAGTATGGGGCACGGTAGAGCGATCATTAACATCGAAGACCTTGATGCTCAAACAGGTATTTATCAAAAAATAGTGAGTCAAAATTTATCTGTACGTGATACAGAAGCTTTGGTAAAAAACTATCAAGAAAGTTTAAAACCTAAAGCCGCTACTAGTTCAAAAGCGCCTAATTTTGCAATTGAGGATACGGATAAAAATGTTTTTAACTCTTATTTTGGAAACAAAGTAGATGTTAAAGTAGCTGCAAATGGAAAGGGAAAAATTACTATTCCGTTTAAATCAGCCGAAGATTTTAGACGTATAGTAGAATTAATAAAAGGATAGTGAATAAAATTCTGTTAATAGGAATACTCCTTTTTAGTATAGGAAACAATATGGTTTTGGCGCAAGCTAAAAACGGTAGCGATTTAGTGGCTAAAGACACCTTAAAAGCAACAGAAATTGATCCGCTAACTCCTGCAAAGGCAGCTTTTTACTCCGCTGTACTGCCCGGTTTAGGACAGGCTTACAACAAAAAATACTGGAAAATCCCAATCGTTTACGGTGCTATTGGTACGAGTCTTTATTTCTTTTTAGATAGTAATAAGAAATACAATCAATACCGAGACGCGTACAAACGAAGATTGGAGGGATACTCTGACGATAACTTTGATTATCTTGATGATTCTAGATTGATTGCCGGACAAAAATTTTACCAAAGAAACAGAGATTTATCTGCTTTATTTGTTGTTGCTTTTTACGCATTAAATATTATTGATGCTAATGTTGATGCAGCACTACTACAATTTAATGTCGACGAAAACATTTCTTTTAAACCATCACTTTACACTAATGATGTAACTTTAAAGACAAATGTGGGTCTAACAATTAATTATAACTTTTAGAAATAGGAATCTTATTCACTATTTCTACAGATATTACATTCAAAATACAAATCAAATGAAAATTGCGCTTTTAGGATACGGAAAAATGGGTCAGGTAATTGAGCGAATCGCAATCGAGCGAGGTCATGAAATTATTTTAAAAAAAGAAGAACACAATAGCTTTGATGGTCTGGAGAATGCAGATGTAGCAATTGATTTTAGCGTTCCTTCCGCTGCCGTTTTAAACATTACTAATTGCCTAAATAATAATGTTCCTGTTATCTCAGGAACAACAGGTTGGTTAGATCAATACGAGGAGATGGTTGCTTTGTGTACAAAAAACAATGGCGCCTTTATTTCGAGCTCTAATTTTAGCTTAGGAGTAAATATATTCTTTGAAATAAACGAATATCTAGCTAAAATGATGTCTAAATTAGATAGCTATAGTGTTGAAATGGAAGAAATTCACCATACTCAAAAATTAGACGCACCGAGTGGAACAGCCATTTCATTAGCAAAAGGAATTATTGAAAATAGTGACTTTACGGAATGGACTCTAGGAGAAGCTAGTGCAAATCAAATACACATTGAAGCAAAAAGAATAGGAACAGTACCTGGCACGCATACCGTACTATATAACTCAGGCGTTGATAGCATTGAAATTAAACATACCGCACACAATCGCGAAGGTTTTGCACTTGGTGCTGTTATAGCAGCTGAGTGGATCATTGGAAAACAAGGTGTTTTCTCCATGAAAGATGTTTTAGCATTATAAAAACGACAACCAAATACTTATTTATTTACAACCAATTTAAACGTAACAATTATGTCTCTATATCAATGGTTTGTGTTTTTCTTATTCATTCAAATAGTCCATTTTTTAGGAACTTGGAAACTGTATGTTGCTGCAGGTAGAAAAAGCTGGGAAGCTGCTGTTCCCGTTTACAATGCAATAGTTTTAATGAAAATAATAGGTCGACCAACGTGGTGGACTATTTTGTTATTTATTCCAATCATCAACTTAATTATGTTTCCAATTATATGGGTGGAAACCTTGAGGAGTTTTGGAAAACGTAGCAATATCGACACCATTCTGGCTATTATAACTTGCGGATTATACGTTTACTATATTAACTATACACAAAAACTAACGCACATTTCAGATCGTTCGTTGAAACCTTCAACTACAATAGGAGATACAATAAATTCGCTATTGTTCGCAATTATTGTTGCAACTTTAGTTCATACATACGTGGTACAACCGTACACCATTCCTACACCTTCATTAGAAAAATCGCTATTAGTTGGTGACTTTCTATTTGTGAGTAAAATAAATTATGGAGCTAGAGTCCCAATGACTTCAGTTGCGTTACCTATGGTACACGATTCGATTCCAATGACCAAATCAAAATCCTATTTGAGCTGGCCTCAGTTGCCTTACTTTAGAGTACCCGGCGCTGAAAAAATAAACAGAACGGATATTGTTGTATTCAACTGGCCGGTGGATACCGTACATTACTTCTTTGAACCTAAAGGAAAACCCGGTGTTATAAAACCAATTGATAAAAAATCTAATTACGTAAAAAGATGCGTAGGGATTCCAGGAGATAGCTTATCTATAATCGATGGAATGGTCTATATTGATGGTAAAAAATTAGCGCTTCCGGATCGAGCTAAACCACAATTTTCATACAATGTAGTTGTGGATGGTAAGACGCCTATTGACTTTGAATATCTAGTAAAAGACATGGATATTACTGACGCGGCGGGATATCTAAATGAAGCCAGAGATACTTTGATATTTAGGGCTTTGACTGAAGCCAGTGCAAACCGATTGAAAAACATCCCTGGTATCACCGCAGTCAATAGAATCATTGCCAAAGATGTTGAACAGAGTATTTTTCCGCAAATCAATAAGTGGAATCAAGATAATTACGGACCAATTTATATTCCGGAGCAAGGAAAAACCGTTGCTTTAAACAGTGCTACATTGCCATTTTATAAAAGAATCATCACCGATTATGAAAAAAGTGATTCTGGAGACAAAAATGATTTAAAAGTTACAGGCTCTGAAATTAGATTAAATGGTCAAGTCGTAACGAGTTATACGTTCAAGCAAAATTACTATTGGATGATGGGTGATAACCGTCACAACTCTGAAGACAGTCGCTATTGGGGATTCGTTCCTGAAGATCACATTGTGGGTAAACCGGTTTTTATCTGGATGAGTATCAAAGGAATTAATGATGGAATAAAGAACTGGAGCATTCGATGGGATCGCGTTTTCACAACGGTTAGCGGTGAAGGTCAACCACAGTCCTACTTTAAATATTTCTTATTTGCACTAGCAGCGTTCTTTATCGGAGAATACTTTTGGAAAAAAAGAAAAGCTAAAAACAGCTAAATAAACAATACCAAATTTAAAAGTCATAAAGTACACTTGAATAAAGTAACTTTATGACTTTTTTATACAAATAAAAATACCGAATCATAATGCAAGCGCTTCTTCACCCCTCCTATTTCCCTTCAATCAGTCACTACGTCGCTATGGAACAAGCGGATTCCGTCTTGTTTGAAATAGAAGATAATTTCCAGAAGCAAACCAATAGAAACAGAGCTTACATTTACAGTCCCAATGGAATTCAGCTGCTAAACATACCCGTAAAACACAGTAAAGAAGCACATCAGAAGACAAAAGACATCATTGTTGACAATACATCTGATTGGCAGAAACAACATTTTAAATCGTTAGAAACCGCCTACCGAAGCTCGCCTTTTTTTGAGTTTTTTGAAGACGACATCAGACCCTTTTACGAGAAAGAACACAAATACCTATTGGATCTTAATTATGAATCAATAGACATAGTATCCAACTGTTTACGAAAAAGAATAGAATACAAAACAACTACCGAATATTTTCAAGAGGTAAACCCAAACACTACACTTGACTTTAGGCACTTAATTGATGGTAAAAAAGACAAGTCTGCCTTTAAAAGGTATATGCAGGTTTTTGAGGACAAACACGGCTTTATCAATAATCTTAGTGTCCTAGACTTACTATTTAATGAAGGTAAATTTACTATTGACTATCTGAAAGAGCAACAGTTTTAACGTAAAGCAGTACAATCACTCAATACTTAATTTAGTCATTATCGGATAGTGATCAGAGTCCTTCATTTCTGGAAAACTTTGAAACTCCTTAACAATCATTTTATCGTCAGCAAAAATATAATCGATTCGAGCAGGATAATACTTAAACTCATATGTTTGACCAAAGCCTTTTCCGGCTTCTTCAAAACAATCTTGTAATTTCCCTTTAATATTTCGGTACACATAAGAATAAGCACTATTATTCATATCACCACAAATAATTACAGGGTACTCACACGCACTTTCATGTTCTTTAAAAATCTCTGCTTGTTGTTGCTGCTGCGTAAAAGCCTTACTAATCCTTCGGTATAACATTTGCGATTTACTCTTATTGATAACCTCAATATTATCATTGATTTCATCCACATCAGGCGAAATCTTTATGGATTGCAAATGCATATTATACACTCTAATAATATCTTTACCTTTCTTGATATCGGCATAAATTACATTATTATTTGAATTAGGAAAAACAATATTGCCTTGATCAATAATAGGAAATTTAGAAAAAATAGCTTGTCCGGTTTTAATTTTATTACCGGCCATCAATACGTATTTGTATTTATACACTTTTAAATCGATGGTAGCCGAAGAAGAAAACTCTTGAATACATAAAATATCTGGATTTTTCTCATTTATAAAAGATACAATAGAACCCGCAACATCGGTTTTATCGATCCACTTAAATAAATTAAATAGCCGCACATTGTAACTCATGACTACAAAATCCTTGTCTTCCTGCTCATAAGGAGGCGCTGAAAATTTATAAAACTTATTGATAAAAGTTATTCCAATTAAGAGCACTATTCCAGATAAAATCATTCTTTTTTTAAACTGAAAAAGCCAGTATACAAAAAACAGACTGTTCAGTATAAAAAACAAAGGCATAACTAAAGTTAACACCGATAAAATAGGAAATATTTTAGGTGATAAAAATGGTAAAACGTAAGCTATAAAAGTGACAATAATAAGAAGAATGTTTAAACTGTACATTCCTTTATTGAACCAAGAAAGATTTTTCATCTTTATTGTTTAAAATTATACTTGGGTTACTAATCTATAAATTTACAATTATTTACCTGCCTTAAATAAAAAATCTTTTTCTTCTTTACTCAAACTATCATAACCCGATTGACTGATTTTATCTAAAATCTCATCTATTTGCTGTTGCTCTTTTGACTTAGTCACAATTTTAGCTACTCTTTGAACTGGGGGCTTGCTGTAATTTTTATGCACTTTTTTGAAAGGAGTAGAAGGCGATTTGCGAAATAAATTAACGAATACATCAATAACTTTAGTTACCCCTGTACTTAGATCCGTACCATTTTTTAGTAACTGGATATACAAGAATCCAAATAAAGCTCCGGACAAATGAGAGATGTGACCTCCCATATTATCCGAACGTAGCTGTAGCAAATCTAAAATTAGAATTACTGCGGTAATATGCCACAGTTTTACATTACCAATGATAAGTAATCGCACATTCATTAGAGGTTGGTATGCTGTTGCTGCTACTAGGATAGCCATAATCGCAGCAGACGCCCCTACGATAGCAGTCGTAATATTCAGCACATAAAAACAAGAAATGAATACAAGTCCAGCAAAAATACCTCCCAAAACATAGACACCTACAAATTGTTTTTCAGTAAAATAAGTGAGGAAAAATTTACTTGAAAAATTAAGAATTATTAGATTGAAAAGGATGTGAAAGAAATCAAAATGGAAAAAGGAATAGGTAACTATTGACCAAGGTTTCCATAACAAATCAACTGGATTTGAGGACAAGCTAACAAATTGAAGCACATTCACATTGACATTAACTAAAGCCAACAAGCCAACAAGCACAAATGACACTAAAAAGAAAGCAATATTCCAATAAATCAGCCTAAATGCGACGCCTCCTACTTTATACTGTAATTTTAAATCGTCTATAATATTCATACTTGCACTACTTTAAATTAATTCCAACGAGTATTATCAAACTGGTTCTTTTTCCAATACCAACTAATTAAGAATCCAAATAATGCACCTCCTACGTGGGCAAAATGTGCAATTCCGGGACCTCCAAATAAAGACTGACCCGATACTCCTAAATAAAGATCTACTGCAACCAAGCCCGGAACAAAATATTTTGCTTTTATAGGAATAGGAATAAACATCAAGGACAATTCAGCATTTGGAAACATGAAAGCAAAGGCTACGATGATACCATAAATAGCTCCTGAAGCTCCTACAACTGTACCTGCAAACGAACTTATGAAATCCTGATATTGCGATGGCGTCAATAATTCTTGCCATTGCGTATTTACTTTACCTTCATTCAAGATTTTAATAATCTCTACTTTCTGAAACCCACTTTGAATAAGCGTAGTAACAGCTTCATTAAAATAATAATAGTTGATTCCAGTATGAATTAAGGCTGCACCTAAACCACAGGAAATGTAAAAAAATAAGAACTTTTTACCTCCCCAAAAATGTTCTAGTGCAGATCCAAAAGAATATAAGGCAAACATGTTAAAGAAAATATGCATAAAACCACCATGCATGAACATGTGCGTAAGCGGCTGCCAGTACTGAAACCCACTATTTTCAGGAAAATACAATGCTAATAATCTGTATGCTGGATTATTTGGATTAAAACTATCTGGCGAAAACCCTCCAACAATTAAAGTTCCAAAATAGAACAATACATTAATAATTAATAACTGTTTTACAGTTTCGGTTATATTTCTCATAGTGCAAATTTTTTATCTAAATCTTCTACCCTCATGGTTATAAAAGTTGGTTTTTGAAAAGGAGAAACATTGGGATCTTTGCAAGCAAAAAGCCCATTGACTAAATTCTCTTGTTCTTTTACAGTTAAACTTGTTCCTGTTTTTACAGCTAAACTTTTGGCCATTGATTTGGCAATAGTATCATTTTGACTAAAGCTGTTTTCAGGAATTCCATCTTCTAAATCACTTAACAACTGTTCTAAAACCATCGAAACCTCACTCTCAGTAATGTTAACCGGTATGCCTGAAATTACAACATGAGCATTGTCCGGTGCTACTTCAAACACAAAACCAGTATTAATTAAAGACAGCTTCAAATCGTCAATTAATTCCATTTCGCTGGACGAAAAAAACAAATCTAAAGGAAATAATAATTGTTGGCTCGAGGCTTGTTGTACCGTCATATTAGTCAAAAATTGCTCGTATAGCACGCGTTGGTGTGCTCTTTGTTGATCTACAATCACCATTCCTGATTTAATGGGAGACACAATGTATTTTTTATGTATTTGATATACGTTTTGCACGGCATGCTCAACTTCCTCATCATTAAACAAAGAGCCTGTTACCTCTTCGGTTTCGAAACTAAGATTAGTAGCTGCTGATTGAAAATGTGTTTCCTGTTTCAAACCCACATATAAACTTTCCCAACTTGCGGTAGGTTCTGGTTTTCTATAGGAACTCGCCGAAGCGTAATGTTTATTTACTTTATCATCTGAAAACGGGTTAAAAGTACTGTTGACTTGAATGGTAGGCGTCTCTCCTTTTAAATCTTTGTAATTATACGGTGTATCTAAGTTCGCATCTCGATCAAAGTCTAAAACTGGCGCAACATTAAACTGCCCTAAGCTGTGTTTAATTGACGACCGTAATATGGCGTACAAGGCATGTTCGTCATCAAATTTAATTTCTGTCTTGGTTGGATGAATATTAATATCAATTGTGTTAGGAGGCACCGTTAAGTATAAAAAATAACTAGGCTGCGCTCCATCTCGCAAAATACCTTCATAAGCAGCCATTACTGCATGATGCAAATAACCACTCTTAATGAAGCGGTCATTCACAAAGAAAAATTGTTCGCCCCTGCTCTTTTTGGCAAACTCAGGCTTACTTACAAATCCTTGAATCGTTACAATTTCTGTTTCTTCCTGTACAGGTACTAATTTTTCATTGGTTTTACCCGAAAAAATATTCACTATCCTTTGACGTAAACTTGAACCCGGCAAATTAAACATTTCACTTCCGTTGTGATAAAAAGTAAAATAAATAGAAGGGTGTGCTAAAGCCACTCGATGAAACTCATCAACAATATGACGAAACTCTACACTATCTGATTTTAAAAAATTGCGTCGTGCCGGAATATTGAAAAATAGATTTTTAACAGCAAATGAGGTTCCTTTGGGTAATACTGCTGCTTCCTGTGATACAAACTTACTCCCTTCAATGATAATTTGAGTCCCTAACTCTTCTTGATCTTGCTTAGTTTTCATTTCAACATGCGCGATAGCAGCAATAGATGCCAGTGCTTCGCCACGAAAACCTTTGGTATTTAATGAAAATAAATCTTCTGCTAGTCTAATTTTAGAAGTTGCATGTCTTTCGAAACACAATCTCGAATCAGTTACGCTCATCCCTTTACCATTGTCAATTACTTGTACCATGACCTTCCCAGCTTCCTTAATGATAAGTTTTATATCCGAAGCATTGGCATCTACAGCATTTTCTAGCAATTCTTTTACAACAGAAGCGGGTCTTTGCACCACCTCTCCGGCAGCAATTTGATTTGCAACATGATCAGGAAGTAATTGGATTATACTTGACATTAAAAATAATTAATTTAAAAAATTATGGGTTTAGGATTCCTTGCAATGGTCACAAATTTAATGAATTTTGGTTGGCTTTAGTGCATCTACCAATCATAATTAAAACAAAAAACCTATACTGATTCAGAAACAGTATAGGCTTAAAATTGAATTATTTAAATTGTTATTCCTCAAGTTTCAGAGGCAAATCTTCAATTTGCAATTGTCCTGAAGCCAATAATGTTGGTTTTTTGTATTCGTGAGTTAAGGAAGCTTGCTGACGGATGAAGGCCATTTTAATCGCTGCAATTGCTGCTTCTGTTCCTTTATTACCGTGGATTCCGCCGCTTCTATCGATAGACTGCTGCATGGTATTATCTGTTAAAACACAAAAAATTACAGGAACATCTGATTGTACATTCAAATCTTTAATTCCTTGTGCTACGCCTTCGCAAACAAAATCAAAATGTTTAGTTTCTCCTTGGATAACACATCCAATGACAATTACTGCATCGACATTTTGCGTTTGTAGCATTTTTTTTGCACCATAAATCAATTCAAAACTTCCTGGAACATTCCATCGAATAATGTGAGCAGCAGGAACTTCGTTATCTAAAAAAGCTTCTTCGGCTCCATTGTACAATCCCTCTGTTATTTCTCCATTCCATTCTGCAACTACAACCCCAAAACGAAAATCCTTTGCTTTTGGTAAGCTGCTTTTGTCATAAACTGATAGATTTTTATTAATCGTTGCCATAATAAATGATATTTAAATTTGACTTAAAAAAAAATTGACAATTACATGTATTAAAATTACTCTTAATAAATGTAATTGTCAATCTTAAAACTTGTTATTTTTTATTATTGAGACAAACCAATCAAAGCATCAACTGAAGCTGCTTCTGGAGCAGTATCAAAGTTGTCTTTGATGTCTGTAAAGTATTTCAACGCCGCTGCTTTATCTCCAAGAGCTAAAGCCGTTTTACCCGCTTTTAATAAGAAACGAGGTGTTGTGAAATCATTTTTATTTGCATCAACTGCTTTAATATAATTCTCTAAAGCTTCTTTTAATTGATTCTTCTGAGCATATGCATCTCCAATTGCTCCTTTAGCTAAAGCACTTAAAACGATATCATCGGAATTAAATTTACCAAGGTAATCAATAGCTTCTGCGTACTTTCCTGTGTTTAAGTAAGCAACTCCCGCATAGTAATTAGCTAAATTTCCTGCATCAGTACCTGAATACTCATCTGCTATTTTAACAAATCCAAATTTACCTTCAGACCCGTTTAAAGACAATTTATATAATGAATCACTCTTTACTCCATCAGTTGCCAATTGAAAGTTTTGTTGTGCAACAAACATTTCATCTGCAGCCTCTAATTGTTTTGGCTCAGCAATAAATTTTTGGTATCCTAAGTACCCTATAGTTAACAAAGCAACAGCTCCTACTAAACCGATGATAATTTTTTGATTTCTAGCAACAAAATCTTCAGTTTTTGAAGCAGTTTCATCTAAAGCTGAAAAAACACCTGCTGTTGTACTATCCTTTTCGTCAATTATTACATTTTCAACAGTAGTATCGTTTACTTCTTTTTCTTTTGGTGCTTTATATCCTCTTTTATTGTAAGTAGCCATTTAAAATTAATTTAGTGAACCGCAAAAATAAAATTTTTATTCAAACTCACGCAATAAATTCAATATTTTATAGTGGAAATAAAAAAATAATTTTGCATCCCCTCGACAAACTAAAATATTTTCGATACAAAAGTTACAGAAGTTTCTTTTATCAATAATTTTCAATAATTTGCAGCCTCTTATTACAAATGCTTCAAAAAAGACAAACACCTCACTGTCAGAGGTTCCATAAAAATGTATCTAAAAAAAATTTCATTATTCAACTATAAAAACTTCGCAGAGGCTAATTTTGAGTTCGAAGGTAAAATTATATGCTTCGTAGGTAAAAATGGAATCGGCAAAACCAATGTTTTGGACGCTATCTACCATTTAGCCTATGGTAAAAGCTATTTTAATCCGCTTGCGGTTCAAAATATCAAGCACGGAGAGGAGTTTTTTGTCATTGACGCTGAGTTTGTTAAGAACGAAAGAACCGAACAAGTTGTTTGTAGCTTAAAAAAAGGACAAAAAAAAGTACTCAAACGCAATAGTAAAGCGTATGAAAAATTCTCTGACCATATAGGATTCATACCCTTGGTCATCATTTCACCAGCAGATAGAGATTTAATCGTAGAAGGAAGTGAAACACGCCGTAAATTCATGGATAGTGTTATTTCTCAGCTTGACTCGAACTATTTACAAAAATTGATTCAGTATCAAAAAGTAATGAGTCAACGCAATGCATTATTGAAATATTTTGCTCTTAATCATGTTTTTGAAAATGACACTTTGTCTATTTACAACGAACAGTTAATGGAATACGGGACATACATTTTTCAAAAACGAAAAGAATTTATTGCTTCATTTGTACCTATTTTCAATAACCATCACCACGCAATTACTGGCTCTGCCGAAAGCGTTCAATTAGTTTATGATAGTCAGTTATTTGAAAACGATTTGCGATTATTATTAGAACAAAACATCAATAAAGATCGAGCGCTTCAGTACACCAGTGTAGGTATTCATAAAGATGACCTATCCTTTGAAATTGACAATCATCCTATTAAAAAATTTGGCTCTCAAGGCCAACAAAAATCCTATTTGATTGCTTTAAAATTAGCACAATTCGAGTTCTTGAAAAAGCAAAGTGGCGTTAAACCCATCTTGTTGTTCGATGATATTTTTGATAAGCTTGATGAAGAAAGAGTTTCTAAAATAATTGCCATGGTCAATAGCGATAGTTTTGGACAATTATTCATCTCGGATACACATCCTGAACGAACGGAAAGCATCGTGAAATCGACACATCAGTCTTACCAAGTTTTTAATTTATAAGCGGATATTTTTAACAACAATAGCGCTTACGTACTTGTAATTTAGTTATTTTTGTAAAGTACTTAAATCTAACATTATGAATTCACAACCTAAACTTATACTGCTTTCTATCTTTTTTGTTTGTTTTTCCAGCCTGGCACAACAATCGATTAAAAGCAAAACGATTGCCCCATTGGAATTTGCAGAAAATATTAATAATACGCTAGGAACTCAAATCCTTGATGTCAGAACTCCTGAAGAATTCAATTTAGGGCATATTGAAAATGCTTTAAACATCAATTGGTTAGGAACAACTTTTGTTGCGGATACAAAAAAACTAGATAAAAAAAATCCAGTCTATGTTTATTGTAAAAGCGGTAATCGAAGCAGCAAGGCTGTTAAAAAACTAGAAGAATTAGGTTTTGAAACTATTATTGAGCTCGAGGGAGGCTATACACAATGGCAATTAACCTCTTTTAACAAGCCAAATACACCAATAATAGGAATGTCAATCCAAGAATTCAATCACCTTTTGGAATCTGAAAAAGCAGTCTTAATTAACTTTACAGGAAACTGTACTTCGTGTCAAAAAATGGAATCCATCATTTCAAAACTAGGAAAAGAGCAAGCTGATAGAGTTCAAATAATTACTATCGATTTCGAGAAAAATAAAACGATAGCAGCTGAATTAGAAGTTAACAACCTACCCGCACTACTCCTTTATAAAAATAAGAACCTTAGTTGGAGACAGTCGGGCGTTGTTACTGAAGAAGAATTAAAAAAACAACTGCAATAAACAAAGTATGCTAACCTCCCAAACCATAGAGTTCCTGAAGGACCTAAAAGCGAATAACAACCGTGATTGGTTTTTAGAAAACAAAAAAAGATACGAACTTTTTAAAAAGGACTATCAGCAAATTGTTTCCGATTTACTAGCAGTCATGAAGCCATTAGACCCTTCACTTGAAATATTGGAAGTCAAAAATTGTACTTTTAGAATCAATAGAGACATTCGATTCTCTAAAGATAAAACTCCCTATAAAACTCATTTAGGAATATGGATGCCTTGTGGCAGGGTAAAAGAAAAAAACAGTCCTGGTTATTACATACATTTGGACCAAGAAGAAGCCTTTATTGCTGGCGGACTATACGCTCCAGAAGCAGATGAATTAAAAAAAATTAGAAAAGAAATTGCCTTTTTCTATGAAGACTTAGAAGAAATTTTGAACGAAAAAGAATTTAAAAAAGTATTCCAAGACTTTGATAGAAATGAACGTAGCTTACTTAAAAATCCCCCAAGAGGATACGAAAAAGAGCATCCCGCCATTGAATTTTTAAAATTAAAAAGTTTCGAAACCTCATTTAAAATAAAATTCAATGATGTTACTAAAAAAGAGTTTGTTCCTACGGTTTCCAAAAAGCTGATCTTACTAAAACCTTTAAACGAGTTTTTAAGAAGGGCACTAAACGCTGAAGAAGCTTAAAACAAGTACATGAAGAAAAGAAAAATACTTTTTCTTGGAGAATCTTATCGAGCAGATGCTATTACTTGGATAAATGGCCTGAAGGAATATGGCGATTTTGAAATTATATGTTGGGAATTAAAAACTCCTAGTACGACTTTTTTAAACCGTATTTTACGCATTGCTGAATTCAACCTTGCTTATTTTAAAATTAAAAAAATAATCCAGGATGAAAAACCGGATATGGTAATCGCAGAGAGGACAACTAGTTATGGCTTTTTAGCCGGTATATCTAGGATTCGACCATCGGCAATTGCGCAACAAGGCATAACTGATTTATGGCCTTCTCATTCCATTTTACTACCATTAAAAAAAATAATTCAAAATTATGCCTTTTCAAAGGCAACATTAATTCATGCTTGGGGTCCTGCTATGACCGTTTCTATGGCTAAAGCCAAAGTTGATATGAACAAAGTGATGGTGTTACCCAAGGGGATTAATTTAGAAAAATTCAGTACTGGGAATGCTGCCCTACCAACTAAAATTCATGCTATAGTTACCCGATCACTACTGCCGGAGTATAGCCATGATATTATTCTTAAAGCATTTGAAATAGTAAACCAGAGTGGCATAGATTTCGTATTAACTATTATAGGAGATGGAAGAAAATTTCCTTGCATAAATGCTTTAACCAAAAAATTAAAAATTGCCGATAAGGTAGTTTTCACAGGAAGAATTTCAAATACCGAATTACCCGAGTTACTAAAAAAGTCAAATTTTTACATCAGTATGCCAACGACCGAAGGAGTATCGGCCTCCTTGTTTGAAGCAATGGCCTGCCAAGCCTACCCAATTGTAACAGATATAGTAGGAAATCAAAGTTGGATTGCACATCGAGTAAACGGACAGCTAGTGGCTGTAAATGATTATAAGATGCTGGCAGAAGAAATAATTTGGGCTTTTAATAATATCAAATACCGAGAAAATGCAATTCACCACAACAGACTTTTGGTGGAAAGCAAAGCCAATTACCAAACCAATATGAAAGCAATTGCCCAAAAATACCACGAACTTATTACTGCACACAGCTTAAACAAATAACTATGTGCGGAATTAACGGAATACTTCACTTTCAATCAGAACGAAAAGTTGATGAGCATACGCTGACCAAAATGCGTGACTCGTTAGCTCATCGTGGACCTGACGACCAAGGATTATTTATTGATAAAAATGTTGGTTTTGGCCACAGGAGACTATCGATCCTTGATGTTTCTGCAGCCGGTCACCAACCTTTTCTCTCTGAAGATAAGCGGTTCATTATGGTTTACAATGGTGAGATCTATAACTACAAGGAATTTTATCCCGAATTAAGAAGTAATGGCTTTTCGATTCGAACAAATTCGGATACCGAAGTTCTTTTGAAATTATACCAAATGCATGGTCTAAAAATGCTTCAACGCCTTAATGGAATGTTTGCTTTTGCCATTTGGGATACCCTAGAAAAAAAACTGATTGTAGTTAAAGACAGAATGGGAGTTAAACCACTCTATTATGCTATCTACAATGAAACTTTTTATTTTGCCTCCGAGCAAAAAGCCCTCTTTACTGCTGGCGTACCACTTAAAATTGCAAAAGAAGGATTAGAAGAATACATTTTTAATCGTTTCGTCGCAGGGGAAGGCACACTGTATGAAAACATCAATAAAGTGCTTGCAGGTCACAGTATGACAGTATATGCAAGTGGTAGAATTGAAACTGAAAAATGGTGGGATTTAAAAACAGAAATTCAAAATCAAACTCCAATTAAGGATCCGCTGGAATGGTTCTCCTCCACCTTTGATGAATCGGTACGATTGCGAATGGTGAGTGATGTACCTGTTGGTGTGCTTTTGAGTGGTGGCTTAGACTCCTCCTCTATTTTAGCTAGCTTAAAAAAACAGCAATTTCAAAACATCCAATCTTTTACCATAGGCTTTAAAGAAGAAGAACACAACGAGGCACATCTTGCCAAAATGCTTAGCGAAAAATTAGCATATGGCTTTCATACCCTTCAATTGGAAGACCAAGCGCTGCACGACAAACTCGTACAAGCTACTTACTTCCAAGACGAACCTATAATGCATCTGAACGAGCCACATCTTTTAGCCATTTCGGACCTGGCCAAATCATCTGTAAAAGTATTACTCTCAGGCGAAGGTGCTGATGAATTAATGGGTGGATACGTTCGTTATAAAGCGCTAGAATACCCCTCATTATTGAGCTCTATTGCTACCCTTGGCTCCCTAGATCTTTTTAACAAAACAGCCCGATTCGAAAAATTAGGCCGTTACGCTAAGATGAGTAAAAAATCAGATTTAATCCTTTTTAATAGTTGCAACATCTATCCGGCTGATATCGCTGCGCAATTTGGTATTAATTCTCCTCCTAAAAATGAATACCGAATCCAAATCTACAAAGAAGCTAAAGAACTTTACCCTGGTAATTTAAGAAGGCAAGCGCTTTATTTTGACCAACAAACCTACCTTCGCTCGCTACTGCACCGCAATGATAGAGCTACAATGGGTGCCTCGATAGAATGCCGAGAACCCTTTTTAGATCAACGACTCATCACAGGTTTAGGTTCATTAGAGGACAAATGGCTATTTACAGGAAAAAAGGGGAAATTTATCCTAAAATCAGCTATGCAGGATCAATTGCCCGAAGAAATATTAAAGTTTAAAAAAGTAGGACTCAGCGCTCCATGGGGAGATTACTTAGTTAATAGTTCGGTTTTTAAAGATGAACTCACCTCTTTTGCAACGAGTACTATTTTTGATATGCCCTACTTGCAAAATATAAATAGCAAAGCACTTGTTGATCGCTTGAAAAAAGGCGACCCTACCATGACTGCTTTTATTATGCCTTTATTTATGATGCATATCTGGATGAAAAATTATGTAACTCAATTTTAATGTTTACTTTTGACCTTTAAAATTCGCAATAAAAGCAACAGTTTTCATGGAGATAAAAAGCAACTTTTCCTTAAAAAATTACAATAGTTTTGGTATCGATGTAAAGGCAAAACAATTTATCGCCGTGCACTCAATTCCAGAATTAATTACTGTTTTAGGAGAAAATCAAACAGCCAAAAAATTTATTTTAGGAGGTGGAAGCAATATGCTACTAACTAAAGATATTGATGCTTTAGTGATACATGTTGACTTAAAAGGAAAAAAAATAGTAGAGGAAAATGATAGCTTCGTTTGGATTGAATGTCAAGCAGGAGAAAACTGGCATGAATTTGTATTATGGACCATCGATCAAGACTTTGGTGGATTGGAAAACATGTCCCTAATTCCCGGAAATGTGGGTACGACTCCTGTTCAAAATATTGGCGCCTATGGTACGGAAATCAAAGACACGATGGTTTCTTGTAGTACAATCTCAATTAAGGATCAAACTATCCGATCTTTTACCAATGCTGATTGCAATTTTGGCTACCGCGAAAGTGTTTTTAAAAATGAATATAAGGACCAATTTATCATAAGTTCAGTAGTTTTTAAATTAACCAAGAAAAATCATAAGATCAACACTTCCTATGGCGACATCACTGGAGAATTGTCTAAAAAAGGAATTTCAAATCCCAATTTAAAAGACGTTAGTGATGCTGTAATTGCGATCCGAAAAAGCAAATTACCCGATCCAAAGGAATTAGGTAATAGTGGAAGCTTTTTTAAAAATCCGATAGTGCTAAAAAAAGATTTCAATCCTATCCATCAAAAATTCCCTGAGATGAAATATTATGAAATTTCAGATACAGCAGTTAAAGTACCCGCAGGTTGGCTAATTGAGCAAGCTGGGTTCAAAGGAAAACGATTTGGCGATGCTGGAGTTCATAAAAACCAAGCATTAGTTTTAGTGAATTATGGGCAGGCTACCGGTCAAGAGATTTTGGAGGTTGCAAAGGATATTCAAAATACTGTATTTGCAAAATTTGGCATCCAAATCGAAGCAGAAGTCAACGTAATTTAAGCCAAATTAAGTTTGTAGAAATAACGAATAGATTTACCATTTTATCATTTATTTTTAGCAATTCTATTCATACCTTTGCCACCGATTTAAACAACCTATAAAACTCTAATGCTTATACTAATTCTCTACTTTTTTATTGCTGTTGTAGCTATTCAAATACTGTACTATCTAGTTGTTTTTGGGAAATTTGCTTTCGCAAAAGGGCAAACGGTTACGCCCAAACGCATTCCTATTTCGGTAATTGTGTGCGCCAAAAACGAAGAAGAAAACGTAGTGAAATTTATTCCGCTATTGGCTGAGCAGGATTATCCTGATTTTGAAATTGTTTTAATAGACGACGCTTCTAGCGATGACACTTTAGAACGTTTTGAAGAATTTGAAAAGCAGTACAGCAATATTCGCTTGGTCAAAGTAGAAAATAACGAAGCCTTTTGGGGGAACAAAAAATATGCTTTAACGCTAGGAATCAAAGCAGCTAAAAAAGATTATTTATTGTTTACTGATGCTGATTGTTATCCAACCTCTAAAAATTGGATTACAGCCATGAGTTCCCAATTTACCATGCAAAAAACTATTGTTTTAGGATATGGAGGATACGAGAGGATCAATAATTCTTTTCTAAATGTCTTGATTCGATTTGAAACCGTTTTAACAGCCATGCAGTATTTTTCCTGGGCAAAAATAGGACGTCCTTACATGGGAGTAGGTCGCAATTTAGCTTATAAAAGAGAGGAGTTTTTTAATGTAAATGGTTTTATTAATCATATTCAGGTGCGATCAGGAGATGACGACTTGTTTATAAACGAAGCTGCAACCGCTAAAAATTGCACAATAGCTTTTACACCCGAAAGCTTTACACGCTCTAAGCCAAAAACAACATACAGCCAGTGGTTTACTCAAAAAAGAAGACATATAGCTACGGCCAAGCATTATAAAAAACTAGACCAACTGCAGCTAGGTACATTTTACTGCAGCCAATTATTGTTTATTGTACTACCAATTGTGCTACTATCATTTCAATTTCAGTGGATGATTGTGGTTGGCCTAATCGCACTGAGATATCTTTGCGCATGGATCGTAGTAGGTTGTACTGCAGGAAAACTTAAAGAAAAAGATTTAAAATACTGGTTTCCCATCATAGAGCTAGTTCTTATCTTGACGCAAATCAATATCTTTATAACAAATATCTTCTCAAAACCCGTAAATTGGAAATAAAAACTCAAATAGAAAAAGCAAAAAAAGGCGACCAAACGGCCTTCACCTTTCTATTGAACCATTACTGGAATGAAGTTTACGGATTCATGCTCAAACGCACTGAAAACGAAACAAATGCTGAAGATATTACCATTGAAACTTTTTCGAAAGCATTTGACAAAATAACTACTTACAATCCTAATTTTCAATTCAACACCTGGTTAATAAGTATTGCTAAAAATGTGCATATCGACTTATTGCGCAAAAAAAAATCAAGCCTTTTTATAGAAATGACGGATCGCGAAGATCAAAAAGCCTATAATATTGCTGACACTACACTATCTGCAGAAGATGAATTAATTCGAGAACAAAATCTATCTCGTTTGTTGCGATACATCAAAGAATTGAAACCACACTACCAAGAAGTAATTCAACTGCGTTATTTTCAAGAAATGACGTACCAAGAAATAGCCAATACCATTAATGAGCCTTTAAGCAGCGTTAAAGTAAAACTACTCAGGGCTAAAAAATTGTTAGCTGAAATCATTACCAGTAAGCGATAACCTTTACTATTCTGCACCAAAAACAATCCATCACTTAAATAATTGTAAAAATTTAACTGATTAAGTGTATTTGTATTTAAAATTTAACTAAATTAGTATACTATAATTCTTATTATTCCGTTATACTTTAAAATTAAGCAATCGCCTATGATCTAATAGTTACTTAACCTTTAAATCCAATTACCATGTCTAAACTTAGCCTCTACGAAAACAACTGGATTAATCTAGTATTCGAAAACAGAAACCAAGAGTATGGAGCGTTTCAACTACGTCAACAAAGTACTAAAACCTCTTTGATTGCACTGTTCATGGGTGTATTACTATGTGCATCGTTAGCATCGCTACCACATGTAATCAGCACAATTTTTCCTGACAAAATTATTCCGGATGTATTGCCTCAAATCACAGATAAAATTATTGAGGTGACCAAAATTTATCCTACTGAAGTTAAGCCAGTAGTTCCCATTGCTCCAAAACCATTGCAAGCACAACCTGCAGCTGTGGTTACTACAAAACAACTAACAAATCCTGTCATTGTAAAAGCACCATTAGCAACACAAGACGTTCCTAAAAACATCGAAATCATTGCTAATCCCTCTACTGCAACTACAGGAAGTAGTACTGGCACCGGAATAAGCACACCACAAGTGACTAGTGGCAGTGGCACTGCTCCAGTTGACTATGGCAATACGGTTGTAACTAGTGCAGCACTTGATAAACTGCCGGAATTCCCTGGAGGAATAGGCAAGTTTTACACCTTTGTTGGACGAAATTTTGAAAGCCCTGAAGTAGCTAGTGATAAAAACATTAAAATCTATGTTTCGTTTGTTGTTGAAAAAGACGGGAGTATGACTGACATTCAAGTAAAAAACGATCCTGGTTATGGACTTGCTATAGAAGCAATACGAGTTTTAAAATCTTTAAAAACGAAGTGGCTGCCTGGAATGATCGATTCCAAACCAGTGCGAACCGCCTACAACTTACCGATAACCGTTCAAGTAAACTAATACTAAAAGGCATAATCTTCCTGATTATGCTTTTTTTTTGAAAATTAGTTAGGAACGAATTCGCATGTCCTAGCCCAGATAGCAGCGGCATCGTACTTTTCTAGAAAGCGGTTTTTACCGCAGTTTTAGAAAAGGACATATAGCGGATAGCTGGATTAAGCTCCTAATAAAAAAAATAATTTATTCAAAAACCAGATAAACCTTGGGTTATTAAAATCGGTATTTTAATTCCGCTTTCCGTATCTTTGCACTATTGAAATTTAAAATTATGGAAACTGTTTTAGAAAATAAATTACCTACAAGCAAACCGAAATGGCTAAAGGTAAAACTCCCTATAGGACAAAAATATACTGAACTTCGCGGACTTGTTGATAAATACAGCCTTAACACTATATGCACATCAGGTAGTTGCCCTAATATGGGGGAATGCTGGGGTGAAGGAACTGCTACGTTCATGATTTTGGGTAACACTTGTACTCGTTCTTGTGGATTTTGCGGTGTAAAAACAGGTCGCCCAGAAACAGTTGATTGGGATGAGCCTGAAAAAGTAGCCCGTTCTATAAAAATTATGAACATCAAGCATGCTGTGATTACTAGTGTGGATCGAGATGACCTAAAAGATGGTGGGTCTATCATATGGATTGAGACGGTAAAAGCAATACGCCGCATGAATCCAACCACTACTCTTGAAACTCTTATTCCGGATTTTCAGGGAATGGAAATCAACCTAGATCGAATCGTTGCTGCTAATCCTGAAGTTGTTTCACACAATATGGAAACTGTACGCAGACTTACTCGCGAGGTTCGTATCCAAGCAAAATACGATCGAAGCTTAGAAGTCTTACGTTACCTGAAAGAAAAGGGAATCAATAGAACAAAATCTGGAATTATGCTTGGCCTTGGAGAACAGGAAGAAGAAGTTTTTCAAACTATGAGAGACTTGCGTGAAGCTAACGTGGATGTTGTAACCATTGGACAGTATTTACAACCCAGTAAAAAGCACTTGCCGGTAAAGGAATTCATAACTCCTGAACAGTTTGCTAAATATGAGCAATACGGTTTAGAATTAGGTTTTCGCCATGTAGAAAGTGGTCCGCTTGTACGCTCTTCATACAAAGCACAAAAGCACATTTTATAGTTAAAGAACTAAAGTCAGAAAGTCGAAAGATCTAAAACACTGACTTTAGGTCTTTTTACTTTATGACATTACAAACTATGATAAGAATTGCCATAAACGGTTTTGGACGCATTGGTAGAAATGTATTTCGCCTGCTTTTAAACCATCCTACCATTGAAGTTGTAGCTATTAACGACATCGCTGACACCAATACGATGGCTCATTTATTGAAGTACGACAGTATTCATGGTGTTTTGCCTCAGAAAGTAGTTCCTGACGCAAGTGGTTTTACTATTGAAGACAAACACTTTTTGTTTTTCCATGAAAAAAACATTTCTAATTTAGATTGGAAAAGCATCGGTATTGATTACGTTATCGAATCTACAGGAAAATATAAAACCTTTGAAGAAATTAACGCTCATATAGTGGCTGGAGCTAAAAAAGTAATCTTATCCGCTCCATCAGAAGTAGATGCTATAAAAACAGTGGTACTAGGAGTAAATGAAAACATACTAGACGGTACTGAAACTATCATCTCTAACGCCAGCTGTACGACTAATAATGCAGCTCCCATGGTTAAAGTTATTGATGAGCTATGCGGAATAAAGGAAGCTTATATCACAACCATACATTCCTTTACGACAGATCAAAGCCTACACGATCAACCACACAAGGACCTACGGAGAGCCAGAGGCGCTAGCCAATCGATTGTTCCAACAACTACGGGTGCAGCGAAGGCTATAACAAAAATTTTTCCTACATTAGAGGGCAAAATAGGTGGTTGCGGAATTCGCGTCCCTGTTCCAGATGGATCACTAACCGATATTACATTTAATGTAAAACGAGCAGTCACTATTGAGGAGATAAATGCCGCGTTTAAAAATGCAGCTCAAAACAGCTTAAAGGGAATCCTAGATTATACAGAGGACCCAATCGTATCTGTCGATATAATAGGAAATAGAAATTCTTGTTTATTCGATGCACAACTCACCTCGGTTATTGACAAGATGGTAAAAGTAGTGGGCTGGTACGATAATGAAATTGGATATTCATCACGCATAATTGATTTAATAGAACTGACCAAAAACTAGCGCTAACACTAAGCTTAAGATGAAAAACAGCTGGATTTTTATTCTTTTTTTAAGTTCCTTTCTTTATGCTCAGCATAAAGAAACTTTAGATAGCGTCAAATATTATGAAGACCTAGCCGAGGCTAATATTCAAATCAACAAATTTAAAAATGCGCTTTTCTATACCCAGAAAGCCATTGATTATGCCGAAGAAAATAAAGATGTAAAAGCACAAGCGACACAAACATTGCGCCTTGGGAAAATTTACTTTGATCTCCAAAGGTATTCAACTGCTGAGGAATCGCTTTCTAAAAGTTTAACACTATTTGAATCGTTACCCCCTACCATTCAATATGCAGAAGCCAATTATTATATAGGCCTAACCGAAGTACAAAACAGCAACTACAAAGCCGCTAAGACTTATTTCAATAAAGCGCTGTCCATCAGTAAACTTTTGAAAATCGATAAAACGATTGATCTCATCAACTTACAGAAAGCAATAATTTTAAGGAAAGAGAATGCTCTCGAAGAAGCAGCCCTTTTATTTAACACTATTATCAGCAAACCAAACAGTGATGCATTAAACGATACCAAAGCGGAAGCATTGTATCAAATGGGATTGGTAGAATTAGCTAAAAACCGAATTAATTTAGCCTTAAACTACTACAACAAAGCGCTAGAATTAAATAAAAACACCCAAAACCTAGAGCAGAAATCTAATATTCTACTAGCCATTAGTATTGCTTATGAAAAGCAATTGGATAAAAGCAATGCCTATCTTTATTTAAAACAACACCTCAACCTAAAAGAGAGTTTAGCACTATTAAACAATGAAAAATTAGGTATCGACGATTACGAGAATTTTAAAGAGTCGCAAAGACTAGATAAGGAAGCGAAAATTTACAAACAAAAAAAGGAAGATGAAAAAACCAATAAGTTTTTCAAACTCATCAATATCCTAGCCATTTCATTGATTTCAATTTTGTCCCTTTTAAGCCTCTCCCTATATAAGCATAACATTGTACGAAATAAAACCAACTTACTACTCAATGAAAAAAACACTGAGTTAATGATTGCTAAAGAAAAAGCAGAAAAAGCCTCGCAAGCACGATCCGAATTTCTTTCAATTGTAAGTCATGAATTAAGAACACCACTTAATGCTATCAATGGTATAACGCATTTATTACTGGAAGAAAACCCTAAAAAATCACAACTTCATTACCTTTCCTCCCTACAATTCTCAGGCAACTATCTCACAACTTTTATTAATGATATTTTAGAAATCAATCGGATAGAATCGAACAGGGTTGAACTCGAAAAAATTTCGTTTAATTTAAAGCAACTCCTTGAAGATATTAAAAACTCGCTGCTGGAAGTCGCTATAAAAAACAACAATAATTTTGAACTAATAATCGACGATGCCATTCCTGAAAACTTATATGGAGACACGACAAAACTCTCTCAAATTTTCATGAATTTAATCAACAATGCCTTGAAATTTACAAAAAATGGTAGTGTTACTATTCGTGCCACTTTACTATCCTTTCAGGAAGAAAACACGGCTGTTTCTTTTCAAATTGAAGATACCGGAATTGGAATCGCTCCTGACAAATTAGAAACGGTTTTTGAAAATTTCGCACAAGGCTCCGTTGAAATTAACAGAAAATACGGCGGAACCGGATTAGGACTCACCATTGTTAAAAAACTGACCACTTTATTAGGAGGACAAATTAAACTGAAGAGCACATTAGGAAAAGGATCCTTGTTTACTGTAGAATTACCGTTTGAAGTAGATAAAAACAAAGAAATTAAAAAAGAAATTAAGTTAACTCGTGATTTATCGATGTTAGCAGACAAAAAAGTACTCATTGTTGAAGACAACAAAATCAATCAAATGATTACTCGGCGAATGCTTGAAAGTAAAGGTATTCTTTGCGAAGTAATCGATAATGGCGAAGACAGTATAGAAGCTGTTCAGGAAAACTATTTTGACTTGGTACTGATGGATGTGCACTTACCCGGTATTAATGGCACCGTGGCTACGCAGAAAATACGGGAATTCAATTCAAAAATCCCCGTGATTGCCTTAACTGCAATTTCTCTTGATGAAAACAGAGAAATGTTACTTTCTTTTGGAATGAATGATGTTGTTACCAAACCATTCATCCCTGAAGAATTTTATGCTGCTTTAGTTCGTAATATTTAAAAGAACTAATAATTCAAAATCAAACTTTTAATCAAAGCTCTAACTTTCGGCTCTGCATTTTGTGCGGCTTCAAGTACTTCATCATGAGAGATGGTATCAATACTCTCTTCATTCCCCATATCAGTAATGATGGACACTCCAAAAGTCTCCACATCCATATGACGGGCTACAATAACCTCTGGCACAGTCGACATTCCTACGCAATCAGCACCCAGAATTTTTACCATTTTGTACTCAGCTAACGTTTCAAAAGTAGGACCTTGTAATCCAAAATAAACACCGTCTTGCACGGCTACGCCCAGTTCAATTGCCAATTCTTTGGCTTTTACAATCATTTGGCGCGAATAAGGTGCGCTCATATTTACAAATCGAGGACCAAAACGCTCATCGTTTTTACCTCTTAACGGATGCTCAGGAGCAAAATTAATATGGTCTTTAATAATCACAATATCGCCAACTTTGTAATTAGGGTTCACTCCTCCTGATGCATTAGAAACAATCAATTTGCTCACTCCTATATACTTCATCACACGTACTGGAAAAGTTACCTCCTCCATCGAGTATCCTTCATAAAAATGAAAACGCCCTTGCATGGCAACTACCTTTTTGTCTCCAATAGTCCCAAATACAAGCGCTCCTTTATGACCTTGAACTGTCGATACAGGAAAATTAGGTATTTCGTTATATGGCAAGGTAAAAACTACCTCCATATCATCGGTAAAACTCCCTAAACCTGAACCTAGTATTACACCATATTCAGGATTGAAATCATTTACACTTTTTATAAATTCTACTGTTTCTTGCACTTTATCCCACATAATCATTTATCGTTTTATTAAAATTTTGGCCTTCATTTATAAAAGCACTTTGTATTGGTAAGTAAAAAAGCTGTTCTATTGGCAAACGCCCTTTTAGTCTTACATAATCTTTCTCAGTGGTAACAATAATGTTACTTTCTGCTTTATTTTTTATAGTAGCTAAATCACTATCGGTAAAATCATGATGATCCGGATAGGATAAACAAATGTCGTTCTCTCCTTTTAAAAACTCAAAAAAAGAATCTGGTTTTGCAATTCCCGCTAGGAGCACCTTTGTTTGTTTTGTCACTACATCTCTTTTAATAGAAGACTGTTCCGAAAAAACCAAATCATCGTATTTGATATAACTAAAATACAATTCCTGATTATCGTCCAATTTTAATTTAGCTTTGATCTTCTTTTGTTCTTCCACTGATAAGGTAGGTGGACATTTTGTTACAATCACCACTTTGGCTCTCTTGGCACCGCTCCTACTCTCTCGTAAATTCCCCGCTGGCAGCAAGTAATCATCACAATACAATTCCTTGTAAGTTGTGAGTAAAATATACAAACCTGCTTTTACCTTCCGGTGTTGGTAGGCATCATCAAGTAGGAGTATTTCGGGTTTATTCTTTTGCGCAAGCAAGGTTTCTATTCCGTTTTTACGATTCGCATCGACGGCAACCTGAATGGATTTGAACTTACTATAAAATTGATAAGGCTCATCTCCAATGGTCGATGCACTAGCAGTAGCATCTGCTAAAACAAAGCCTTCCGTCTTACGTTTGTACCCTCGACTTAAAGTTGCTACTTTATAATTAGGTTCTAATAAGCGAATCAAGTATTCAATTTGTGGTGATTTACCCGTTCCTCCAACACTTAAATTACCAACAACAATTGTGGGTACTGCAAATGAGTACGACTTCAGAACTCCAATATCAAAAAGAAAATTCCTAATGGCAGTAACAATTCCGTAAAGAACACTAAAGGGAAATAGTATTTTTCTAAGTGCATTCATAGTACGAAAGTATATTTTTTATTTTAAAATTGATTCCTTTATTCGTTAATTTGTTCTTTACATCCCTTTCACGCTCTAGCAGCATTAAATAAAAACTACTACATGTACAAAATTAAAGAAATACTAGCGGTACTCGATCAAATGGCACCGCTAGCCTATGCCGAAGATTTTGATAACGTTGGTCTACTCGTAGGAGATCAAGAAGCAATAGCCACAGGAGCGCTAGTTTGTCATGATGCACTGGAGAGTGTAATCGATGAAGCCATCGCTCAAAACTGTAATTTGGTGGTTTGCTTTCATCCGATTCTTTTTTCCGGACTCAAAAAAATCACAGGAAAAAACTATGTCGAGCGTGCTATTATAAAGGCTATAAAAAATGACATTGCAATCTATGCCGTTCATACTGCACTTGATAACCATAAAGAAGGAGTTAATAAAATATTTTGTGACGCTTTAGGGCTTATCAACACTAAAATATTAATCCCGAAGCAAAAATTCATTTACAAACTAGTTACCTACACTGTACCTGAAAATGCAGCTGCGGTCCGTACTGCATTATTCGCAGCAGGAGCCGGCAATATAGGTAACTACGATAATTGCAGCTTTAGCTCAAACGGTAGTTTTACTTTTAGAGGCAATGAAGACAGCAATCCCGTTATTGGAGAAAAAGGAAAGGTACATACAGGCGAAGAAATTAAGATTGAAGTTATTTTTGAAAAATATTTAGAATCTAAAATCTTAAAAGCCCTTTTTACTGCACACCTTTACGAGGAAGTTGCCTATGAGATCTATGAAATGCAAAATTCACATCAACATATAGGTCTTGGAATGATTGGTGAATTAACAACGCCAATGAACGAGACTGACTTCCTAATCGAAGTTAAAAACAAAATGCAAGCAGATGGAATTAGACATTCGGCCTTTTTGCAGAAACCTATAAAAAAAGTTGCAGTACTAGGTGGATCTGGAAGTTATGCTATAAAAAATGCAATTATGGCTGGAGCCGATGCTTTTTTAACGGCTGATTTAAAATACCATCAGTTTTATGAAGCCGAAAACAAGCTACTTTTGGCCGATATTGGACATTTTGAGAGCGAACGGTATACAAAAAATTATATTGTTGATTTTCTTCGGAAAAAAATCCTTAATTTTGCAATCATTTTATCTGAAGAAAATACAAATCCAGTTAAGTACTTATAGAATATGGCGAATACGAAAGAATTAAGTGTTGAGGACAAGTTAAGAGCAATTTACGATTTACAGTTAATTGACTCTAGAATTGACGAAATTAGAAATGTACGAGGTGAACTACCTTTAGAAGTGGAAGATCTAGAAGATGAAGTTGCTGGTTTAAGCACGCGTTCTGAAAAATTGAAAAGTGAACTTGAGGTAATCGAGGATCTTATTAAAGGAAAAAAGAATAGCATTGATGAGCACAAAGAGGCTATCAAAAAATACACAAAACAACAAGAAACAGTTCGTAACAATAGAGAATTCAACTCTTTAACTAAAGAGGTAGAATTCCAAGAGCTTGAAATTCAATTAGCTGAAAAGCAAATGAAGGAAATGAAAGCGTCTATTGAACACAAAAAAGAGGTGATTGCTCAATCTAAAGAAAGATTGGAATTAAAATCGAACCACTTGAAACATAAAAAGCTGGAATTAGATGCTATCATGGCAGAAACAGCTAAAGAAGAAGCCTTTTTAACAGAGAAATCTGCTGAATATGAAGCGTTAATCGAAGAGCGTTTATTAACAGCATACAAAAGAATTCGTTCTAGCGTACGCAACGGCTTAGCAGTTGTATCTATCGAAAGAGGAGCGTCTGCAGGTTCATTCTTTACGATTCCTCCTCAAACACAAGTAGAGATCGCTTCAAGAAAAAAAATCATCATCGATGAGCATTCAGGCCGAATACTAGTAGATAGTATGCTAGCCGATGAAGAAAAAGAAAAAATGGAAAATTTATTCTCTAAATTTTAATTATATTTAAGTCCCGATACACATCGGGACTTTTTTATTATGAAAAAAATCATTTATTTCCTTTTCACCAAAACAGTAGGTCTTTATGTTAACGTCCTAAGTTTTGTTGCTCCAGCTAAAGCAACGAAACTTGCTTATTCGCTATTTAGCGAACCACGAGACGGAAAATTAAATTCAGATAGTCTTCCTCTAGTATTATTAGAAACCGAAAAAGAAACGCATACCCACAACGACTTTCAGTTTCAAACCTACACTTGGAAAGGTAATCATACCGTTATCCTTTTAGTGCATGGTTGGGAAAGCAATGCCTCAAGATGGACAAAAATACTACCCTTTTTACAAAAATCAGGCAGCACCATAATTGCTGTCGATGCACCCGCACACGGCCTATCATCCGGAAAAGAATTTAATATTCCACAATATGCTGCCTACATTGACGTCCTAGCTAAAAAATTCAAACCTTCCTATCTCATTGGTCATTCGCTTGGAGGGAAAACCTGTTTGTACTACCAATCACACTATCAAAATGAGCACATCAGCAAAATGGTAATTCTAGGCGCACCGAGCGATTTTAAAATCATTTTAAACAACTACATCAATATGCTGAGCCTGAATTCAATTATATCCAAAGGGCTCGAAGCGCATTACCTAACTCATTTTAAATTAAAATTAGAGCAGTTCTCCGGAAAACATTTTGCATCCACTATAAAAACTCCCGGCTTAATCGCTCATGATTCTGACGATGCCATAGTTGCCTTTGCCGAAGGAAAAAAAATAGCCGATAGTTGGAAAAATGCCGTATTTATCAAAACCAACGGACTGGGGCACAGCATGCACAGCGACCGCTTGTACGAACAAGTATACCAATTTTTGTTTCAAACAATCCAATAATTTTATTTTGGGCGTGACCCTGCCTCATTAAAAAAAATGAGCCAAGGTCGGGCTATACGCTATATTCCCGCTAACAAAACCTACGGCTACCGCCTTGTTTTGTAGACCGGGCGATGCCGCTACTATCCCTTACGCACATCAAATCCAATACTTTTCCAGCATCAATTCCAAATCTCAAACTCAAAATGATTACTTTTGCAACATGGAAGAAAATTTAAAACGGCTGAACAAATTCATAGGCGAAACTGGTTACTGCTCCCGTCGCGAAGCAGATAAAATAATTGAGCAAGGACGCGTCACTATAAACGGTGTAGTTCCTGAGCTTGGTACTAAAGTTTCTCCACATGATGAAGTACGTATAGATGGCAAACTAATTCATGATCGAAAAGAAAAGCCTGTTTATTTAGCCTTTAATAAACCTGTAGGTATTGAATGCACCACTAATCTAGATGTACGTTACAATATTGTCGACTATATCAATTACCCAACACGTATTTTTCCAATTGGTCGTTTAGATAAGGCCAGTGAAGGATTAATTTTCATGACAAATGATGGTGACATTGTCAATAAAATATTGCGTGCCCGCAACAATCACGAGAAGGAATATACTGTAACGGTAAACAAACTTATCACCGAACGCTTTATTGACAAAATGAGTAACGGTATACCAATACTTGATACTGTTACCAGAAAATGTAAGGTTGAAAAAATTAGTGCAACTACCTTTAAAATCATTTTAACACAAGGACTAAACCGCCAAATTCGTAGAATGTGCGAATACCTTGGGTATGAAGTAACAGCCTTGAAACGCATCCGAATCATAAACATCTCACTAGATGTTCCAGTTGGTCGTTACCGCGATTTAACTGATGCCGAAATCAAAGAGCTGAACGAACTGATAGAACCATCGAGTAAAACAGAAGAAGCTAGTTTACCAAAGCCGGAAAGATCAGAAGCTCCCAAGAAAAGAACGGAGTTCATAAAAAGAGACGATCCTAGGTTTAAGAGAAAAGGAGAGTATTAAAGGAAGCAGAGGCTTTACCAAAAACATTTTTAAAAAAACCTCTATTTTAGCTCCTATAATTTAATCAATTGTAGTAGTTTCATTTATCAATCGAATAGGTTCGTTGTAGAACAACTTCACACACATCACTTCTAGAAATGACGTGTATTTTTTTTCTCCGCATTCATACCACCAATAGGATTTATATCTAATATTATTTTTTTCCATTATATTAAACCACACCTTTTCATTCTCCACGAGAACCTCAGTGGACTCTGTAATTTTATAGCCATTTCCAGTCCAGCAAATTAATGGTTTATGGGAAGGTATTTTAATATAAATGAGTTTGTCAGGTGACTCAATTTTAAAGACATCCTCATTTATCCAAATACCATTTTTAATAGTATACTTTGGACTGATGTTTTCTAAAATATTATTATTTATAGGCTTTTTCACCTCAAGACTGGTTACTAATAAAACACCGAAAGTCCAGCAAACTGCAACTCCATTGAATTTGAAATTAAAAGAATCTACTGCCTCAAATCTAGGTTTGAAATAGCGAATAATGAACATCATAGGAATCACTTGGTATATTCCAAAACATAATAATCCAACAAAATGGTGTAATGAATTTTCCTGCGTACAGTCTAAAATAATTAAAGTGACAATTCTAAAATAATTAGAAAGGACATTCAATACAATAACAATTAAACAAAAAGCAACAATCGTCGTAGTTCCAAAATATTTTTGTTGCTTTTTTTCCTCCACCGTCAACAACACAGCTCCAATTAACAAGCCCGTTTTAAACATTGATAATCCCATGCAAGCTGTATCAATTGTAACTTTAGCATCGTTTATATAAAAATTGACTCCTTCTATCCTGTCTATTCCCATAAAGTTTCTTAAAGTCAAAAAAACTACATAGCACAGACCTTGTTTAATTTCCGAAGTTGAATGTTCGAAAAATTTATTGAAAATTGTAGAAAACAACAAAAGACAAATAAAAGCTACATAGGAAAACTTGCCTGTACAACTATAAAAAATTAAACACAAAAAAAGAATTATCGATAAGAAATGTAATGATTTCGTATGCAACCTATAGCTTACAAATTCTAGAATAAAAATTAATACAATGAGCAAGTAATTAATTTTAAAATTTGTTGTTCTACTACCATATACAAATAACAAAGCAGAAAAAACGATTCCTAAAAAATCATTATCAATACCTAACATCAAGATATGATAATTCATTGCTAAGAGACAACAAATTAGCAGCATCCCAATTCCTATTTTATATTTTACAAGCAGCGTCTTCATTAATTAATCATCTTTTGCTTTCGAGAATAAATGAAAACTGTTGTTAATCCAATGATAATTAATAGCCATTCATGCGGTTCCGGAACTGCCCCATCATTATTTATTGAAGCGTTTCCAAGTGTATTAACATTTTTTTCAATCCCGTTATTCTTATAATCCTCGTCTGTTTCAAGAACAATTAGAGATGAAATAGGTGTAACAATGTTAGCTTCTCTAGCTAGATTAATAAATTTATTTTCTTTAACCGAATCGTTTTGAATGGCTACTTGTTCTTGTATAACTTTACCAAAAGCATACATTCTAAAAATATGATTAGAACCATTGTTCCTCATTTCTGCAGTTATATCCGTTTCCTGAATGGCAATACTAGCAGGCTCAATATTAATAGTGTTTTTTAGAGCTTTAAATTCCAAAAATTGATCTTGTTCAATTAAATTCAAGCAATTATTCAAATCAATTTTCAAATAAGAAACTATTTTTTGCTCTTTAACTGTCTGCCAAAATGGATTCAAATTTTCGGAAATATTAATTACTTTTATATTCTTCTGCTTTGTACCCTTTCTCAACTTTTTAAGATAGTCAGACGACTCTAATTCCTCAAAATTAGCTGAAATACTGCTACACTTAGTTATTACCAAACTACTATCTTTCAACTCATAAAGAGGTAATAACGAATAAGTCAAGGCTTTAAATTGATCCCAAACTGTTTTATAATTTTTTCTATTTATAGGTTCCTTATGATTGTTTTTCCAAACAAAATAGTTTTTATTAGAATGACTTACTATATCTTGAATTTCATCTTCTGTCCAACTTTCATTCAAATCCAAAATAATTTCACTTGGCTTAAAATGTATCTTACTCTTCTGGATTTCGTTGATTTTATAACCTTTATTTTTCCAAATGAAAGAGGTTGAAAAAGCATCGCTAGTCATTGGTATTTTTGCCTCCCAGCTATCTAAGCCTGTAGATTCATTTACGTAAAAATCATTTTCTAATTTAAAGACTTTAGTAGATTCAAATTTTTCGCTATTAGCCATTTGAATTCTTGAAATAGTTTCTGCATTATTTATATTAGGACCTTTAATATCTAAACTTAAATACTTCATATTGTTTTTGTCAACTTTTAAAGGAGTTGTGAAACCACATTTAAAAGTTCTTGGTAGGTCATATCGTATGGGAAAAATACGAACTACAATTTTATTTCCTTCTCGCCATTGCATCAATGAAGGATCGCGCGCTTCGACTCCTACAATTTGATCGTAAGCTTTTTTTGCTTTTTCCTTAGTTGTCAAAATTCCTTTTCGTTCTATTCCATTTACCCAAAGTGATAAGGAAGTCGCTACAGCACCTTCTGGAAGTTGAAAAGAATAGATTGCTTCTTTGTCTCCCCAACTTTTTTCTGCACAAGCAATATCAAGTGTTATTTCAGTGTAGGCCAGACGTTCTTTTGCGTAGATTATAACATCTTCCTTTATGTTTTTGGTAAACAAATCTTTACCGTCCCACAACTGCTCTTCAGTCTCTAATCGTTTATCAAAATTAGATTTAAGAATATTAATTCTGTCATCCGAAGTTAAATCTAATGATGTCGTAAATAAATAGGCCAAATTTATGATGGGATTATGCGTTTTTCTCCCGTTGTATTGCTTACTATTTCCAAAAGAATTAAAACTTCTAAACTGAAAAAAATTATCAGAAGAAATGTAAACAATATCTTTTTTGAGTAGTATTTCGTTTAAAAAATTAGGTTTTATTTTTTGTGAAATAGTGATATAGGTAGGTAAATCGGGATTTTGATTATCGAAAGAATTAGTAATACCACTTTTTGAAACCTCCTTACTTTCAAAATGTAACAACAGTGTAAAGATTACAAAACCTGCAAAAACCAACAAAATTCCTATTCCAAAAGCGAATGCGTTTTTTCTATTTTTATCAAAATTCTGAATTAAAATAACTGTATGACTTACAAGAACAATCATGGGAACTAGTCCATAAAAACCAAGACCTAAAGCCAATATTCCTAGCACAGAAATTGGAGCAAATGGAATGAGATAAATTGCATAATATAAAATGAGTAAATACGAACATCCATTTAGTAAGTACAAGATTCTAGTAAAATATTTATGTTTAAAATTGTTATAAATAGCAAAATTAGAGATACAAAACAAGAATGTAACCACATAAACCCAAATGGGTAAATTTTCAAATATATTGATAAAAACATTAGTTGAGAAGCAACCTACAAACCAGTTTAGAAATAGAAAAGGAATAAGATGTTTGTATTTTTCTTTATTTTTTAACACACAAAAACAAATAATTACGCCAAAAAGTAATTCAATTACAACATTAAAAAAACATATGCTCTCGAATTTTTGATTATCAAATTTACTTCCAATTAGTGAACTTACAAGAACGACAATACTCAAAAAAGTAATTACCATACTCGCTCTCACACCAACTTTGTTAACAAAAAGACTAATTTCAGTTTTTATATTCATTATTTCTACCTATTTAAAAGTACTTTGTTTTTCAAAGTAAATGGTTAAAAAAAAGGTTTATTTAGATTTTATTAATTTTTCAAGAAAATTGAGATGTTCCGTAAATGCAATGCGTCCCGCATTTGTAATTCGGTACGATGTTTTAGGTTTTTTTCCAACAAATTCTTTCTTAACCTCCAGGTAATTAAGCTTTTCCAAACCTGAGGTATGACTAGCCAAATTGCCATCTGTCACCTCAAGCAAGGCTTTCATCTCAGTAAAGTCAATCCAATCATTGACAATTAAAACTGACATAATTCCAAGCCTCACCCTGCTTTCAAAGTCTTTATTTAGCTTACCTATAATACTCATACTATTTGTACTTTTTATACATGATTAAACCATATAATACATGTAAAAAACCAAAACCTACGATCCAAAATAAAAGACCTTTTCCTAAATAAAAGAGAGAGACCACTCCTAAGATAAGTTCTAAATATCCTAAATATTTAATATCAGATAAAGTATACTTCTCTGCATTTACAAGTGCTAAACCATAAAACAAAAGAGTCGCAGGAGCGATGTAAACAAAAAGTTGATGTAAATAAAGTGAACCACAAAAAAAAGCACCTACACTTAGTGGAATTAGTAAATTAATAAGTACATTTTTAGTAGCAGAAGTCCAAATAGGTAAGTTATTCTTTTTACTTTTTCGAATTGTAAAAAATGCACCAAAAGCTAAAGCAAAGAGCAAAACCATAAGCGCTACAATAAAAAATTCAAAAATAATGTCACTATTGTAAACGCGATCCGCTGTAGTGGAATAATCGACACCTAGCATCTTTAGCCTAAAATAAATATAACCACCACCCAATAGCGCTGCAAATCCAGCAAAAACCCCCGACAATCCACTAAGTGAAATAAACCTCGAAGAACGCTCCATCATCGAGCGTATGTGACTTAAATCTTCTTGATGTTTTTGATTCATAATAAAAGTACTTTGAGTTACAAAGTTAGTGTAAAATTCTATAGTAAAACAAAACGGCAAAAGTTTTTTTAGCTTTATTTCGAATTAGACCAAAATTTACGTTGGAAAGTCAGAGCATCCTTAGCTAACAAGTCTTTTCTAAAACCATCTTTTCTTTTTAAATAAAAAGACACCAAATACTGAAAACAATATAGAAACCGCAATAATTATGAGTAATCCCATTGGATTGTTTTGCAAACTATTAGGTACATTCATACCATAAAAACTAGCGATAACTGTAGGAATCATCAAGATGATGGAAATTGAAGTCATTTGCTTCATGATGGTATTCATATTATTAGAAATCACCGAAGCATATGCATCCATAGTTCCCGTTAATATATCGCTGTAAATATTAGTCGTTTCCTGCGCCTGACGCAGCTCTATCTCAACATCTTCAAGTAAATCAGCATCGTAATTCATTCGTTCTGACTTAATATTCTTGATTCGGTGCAACAAAATATCATTTCCTTTTAATGATGTCATAAAAAACACTAAGCATTTCTCAATTTGCAATAGCGCTTGTAATTCTTCGTTTTTAATTGATTTCTCTAAATTATCTTCAGCTAGCTTAATCTTTTGATTTACTTGCTTTAAATACTTCAAAAACCAAACACTTGAGGATAATAATAGTCGTAATACAAGGTCAAAATTGTCTTTTATATCGATATTCTTTTTATTTGCATAGGTTACAAAGTCAGTTAGCATTTCTGTTTTATGAAAACTAATTGTTGCACACACATTCCCCTTAAAAACTACTCCTACAGGAATGGTATGAAAGGGTAATTTGACATCATTGCTTTTGACAGGAATGCGCATAATGATTAAAGTCCATCCGTTTTCGACTTCGATACGGGGTCTTTCATCGATATCTTCAATATCATTGTAAAAGGCTTCAGGAATTTGAAGTTCCTCTAGAATATAAAGTTTTTCAGCTGCTGTTGGACACTCGATATTGATCCAGCAATTAGGAAGCCACTGCGTGGTAGCGACTAATCCGTTATTGTTTTTATAAAATGCTCTCATTTCAAAATTCTATAGTATTTACATAGCTCCTTGAAATAGTACAAGAGCTACTTTTAATTCAACATTTCCGAATAATAATCGTCCATTACATTAAGTATTTATAAGGTGGTACAAAAGTATTCTTTATTTTTAGTTTGCCTCAAAAGTTAAATTATTTTATGCTTTTATTAATATTTAAAACCAAAACAAGGTGCAATTAAAACTATAGATTTAGTTCCGCATACCTAAAGTTGACAAGCTTGAATTAGTAATTAGCAACAGAAGTTCGTACAATAAAAAAAAGTTGTACCTGCAATACATTATTGTGTTCTACTATTTAAAAGTTAGAACGAGCCTGAGCCAACGAACAACCCTTAACAGCGTATTCAATATTCAAAAAAAAACCTACTCGAAGGAGTAGGTTTAGTCTATTTTAAAGTTTAGTTCTTTTCATTTCTCGAGCCAGTAACGTATTTTTCATTAGCATGGCTATGGTCATTGGCCCAACACCTCCCGGTACGGGTGTGATAAAACTCGCTTTTTTGCTTACATTATCAAAATCTACATCTCCAGTAATTATATAACCTTTCTCGACAGAATCGTCGGCAACACGCGTGATACCTACATCGATTACCACTGCACCGTCCTTCACCATCTCTGCTTTTAAGTAATTAGGAACTCCTAATGCTGTAATAATAATATCGGCTTGAGTAGTGATTTGTGCAATGTTCTTAGTATAACTATGGGTTAAAGTCACCGTTGAGTTCCCAGGGAAGCCTTTTCGCCCCATCAAAATACTCATAGGACGCCCTACAATATGACTACGGCCAATTACCACTGTGTTTTTTCCTTGTGTTTCTACTCCATAACGTTCTAGTAACTCTAAAATCCCAAACGGAGTAGCTGGAATAAAGGTGCTCATGTCCAAAGCCATTTTTCCAAAATTCTCTGGATGAAACCCATCAACATCTTTACTAGGACATACCGCCATTAAGACCTTTTGTTCATCGATTTGAACCGGCAAAGGTAGTTGAACGATAAAACCATCAATATTATCATCCTCGTTCAATTCCTTAATTTTCTTAAGCAATTCTGTTTCCGAGGTAGTACTCGGCATTTTTACTAAGGTAGATTCAAAACCTACTCTTTGGCAGGCTTTTACTTTACTTCCTACATAGGTTAAACTTGCACCATCGTTACCAACGATTACTGCTGCAAGGTGAGGTACTTTTTCCCCATTTTTAATCATTTTGTCTACTTCAATAGCAATTTCGCTCTTGATGTCTTCTGCTGTTTTTTTTCCGTCTAGTAGTTGCATGTTAATTTAGTTTAAAGTTTTAAAGTCATTTTAAAAGCCCTTCCTCACAAGCACTAAAACCATTTAAAACCATATCGTTGTTGTTCCAATTTGTACTAAAAATTTAAGGTTTAAAATTTCGTGAAGAAATCTTAAACCTTAAAAATATTATTTCGGCATTCCGCCTGGCATTCCTTTCATACCGCCCATCATTTTCATTAGGTTTTTACCCCCGGGACCTTGCATCATTTTCATCATCTTGCTCATCTGGTCAAACTGTTTCATCAGTTGGTTGACTTGCTCTATTTTCGTTCCGGAACCTTTTGCGATTCTGTTTTTTCTTTTTACATCAATAATAGATGGTTTGCTTCTTTCAATTGGAGTCATTGAATGAATGATTGCCTCAATATGTTTGAAGGCATCATCTTCAATTTCTACATCTTTCATTGCTTTTGAAGCACCTGGTATCATTCCGACCAAGTCTTTCATGTTACCCATTTTTTTCACTTGTTGAATTTGTGAAAGGAAATCATCAAAACCAAATTCGTTTTTCGCAATTTTCTTTTGAATCTTTCTAGCTTCCTCTTCATCAAATTGCTCTTGCGCTCTTTCTACCAACGACACAACATCTCCCATTCCAAGGATACGCTCAGCCATACGTACAGGATAGAATACATCAATTGCATCCATTTTTTCTCCAGTACCTACAAACTTAATTGGCTTATTAACAACTGATTTGATAGATAATGCAGCTCCACCACGAGTATCACCGTCTAATTTCGTTAGAATTACCCCGTCAAAATTTAAGATATCATTAAAAGCTTTTGCAGTATTTACAGCATCCTGCCCTGTCATGGCATCCACAACGAATAAAGTTTCCTGTGGTTTAATAGCATTATGAACACGAGCAATCTCGTCCATCATTTCTTGATCTACAGCTAAACGCCCTGCTGTATCGACAATAACTACATTAAACCCATTTGCTTTAGCGTGTTTAATTGCATTTTGAGCAATTTCAACAGGATTTTTATTTTCTGGCTCCGAATACACTTCTACACCAATGGAATCTCCTACTACATACAACTGCTGAATCGCAGCCGGACGGTAAATATCACAGGCAACCAATAACGGTTTCTTTCCTTTTTTAGTTTGAAGATAATTTGCCAATTTTCCTGAGAAAGTAGTTTTTCCCGATCCTTGCAAACCAGACATCAAAATTACAGATGGAGTTCCTTGCAAGTTAATACCCGCAACATCACCACCCATTAATTCAGTCAGTTCATCCTTAACCAATTTCACTAATAACTGACCCGGTTGTAACGTTGTTAATACGTCTTGACCAATTGCTTTTTCTTTTACTCGAGCAGTAAAATCCTTGGCAATTTTAAAATTCACATCGGCATCCAATAAGGCACGACGTACTTCTTTTAAAGTTTCGGCTACGTTTACTTCTGTTATTTTTCCGTGCCCTTTTAATATGTGAAAGGCTTTGTCTAGTTTATCGCTTAAATTATCAAACATGTAATTGTTGTTTTAGGAATTGCAAATATAATACAAAGGATTAGAGACACAAGATTTTGATCTTTAAAACTTTGTTATTTCATCTGAAAATAAAGGAGATTTTCTCTCTTTAAATGAGACTGGTTTAAAACTGAAAATAAATAAAAGGTTGCGGTCCACTTGTAGAGGTGGCATAAACCACCCAAAATGTCATTGCAAGCGTAAATGCTTTAAAAACGATGGGCATTTTATCGAAAATCATTTTGTTGAAATCAACGACCTTCGTTGGTAGAAAATGCCAAGCAAATCCAAACAACATTACGATAAATACATTTTCGTACCCTTGAATAATCACCATCCATTGAGCAGGATCGAACGTAACTTGTTGAATTGAATTTAAAACATCTAAAGCCAAGTCAAAACTACCTGCGCGAAAGAAAATCCAACAAAAAGCTACAAAATTAAAGGTAAGCAAAACTGAGATTACATGAATAAATCGGGTACTAAACGTCCATTTTGCTTCTTTTTGGGTCGGGAAATATTCGGCAAAAACTTTATTGACAGCCAGTGCTAATCCATGCAATGCTCCCCATACAATAAAACGAACACTAGCGCCATGCCAAAAACCGCCTAGCAACATCGTCGTCATCATATTGACATTTGTGTACATTGTTTTCTCGGTATCTTTAGAAAACAAAATAGTCAGCATAAAAACAATCAAAGCCGAAACACCAATAACAAAAACTATTGGGCTAGTGCCAAAAATAAGCAAACCATAGCCAATCAAACCAGTGAAAAACAAAGCAGGAAACAAAAATCCTGCAACGGAACCAGATCTATTTCCACCGATAGTGATATAAAGATAATCCCTTAACCAAGTAGATAGAGAGATGTGCCACCTTCTCCAAAACTCCGTAATCGATGCAGACTTATAAGGTGTAATGAAATTGGTTGATAATTTAAAGCCCATCAACAATGCAATACCTATCGCCATGTCCGAGTACCCTGAAAAGTCACAATAAATTTGCAAGGTATATCCATAGGCTGCCATCAGATTTTCGAAGGCAGTATAGCTCTTAGGTGCATCAAAAACACGGTCGACAAAATTTAATGAAATATAATCCGATACCACTGTTTTCTTTATCAAACCACCAATAATCATAAACAAAGCATTATTCACGTCCGTACGGGACAAAACAGTCTTTTTATATATTTGAGGAATAAACTCCGAAGCTCTAACAATAGGTCCTGCTACCAGCTGCGGGAAGAAGGAAACGAAAAACATATAATCAAAAAAGTTCTTCGTAGGCTCTAACTCTTTTCTATAAATATCGATAATATAACTCATCGATTGAAAGGTGTAAAACGAAATCCCAACGGGCAGTATAATATTTTGAAGGGCAAAATCACCATCAAAAAGACCATTATAACTCACAATCATGAAGTTAGAATACTTGAAGTATCCTAAAAAGCCTAAGTTAAAAATAACACTTAGAATGATAAAAAATCTGCGAAAGCGCTCATCCGTTTCTTGGTACAAAAATTTAGCTAACGTAAAGTCAATGACTCCCGAGAACAGTAACAAGAAAAAATAAATCCCGCTAGACTTGTAATAGAAAAAGAGGGAAAAAGCAAAAACATATATATTGCGATACAGTCTTGTACTCGCTTTGGTAGTCAAGATATATATTGGATAAAAAACTAAAAAGAGGCCTAAAAAGAAAGGCGTATTGAATAGTATTGGTTCTTTAGGGTTGTATACAAACCAATTCCCTACCTCAGCAATTGTGACCTGCCCATAGGTATCCATAAACCATTTTTGTAATGCTATAAAAAACTCCACGTACTGTTACTTATTATAATTATGAAATGTTTGAATGATCTCGTCAGCAACTAATTTGCCTTGCATTTGGTATCCTTTGACAGTATAATGCACTCTATCTGCTGCGATTATTCCTTTTCTAAAGTTTTGTTCCACACCTTGCATCCCTCCTAATAATGTGTAAAAATCATAAAAAGCATAATGGTTTTTAACTGCTGCTTTTTGCATCTCAGTACAATAGCCATCAACTATTGAATTTAACTTATGATTCGCTAAAAATGAAGGAGGAGGAGTTAAAACTAAGATGGGTACATTGGGATTGGTTTTTCTGATATTTTGAATAAACAGCTCTAATTGAAGCATGAATTCGGCATTGGTCAACTTACCATACGATTCATTAGTTCCAAAAGAAGCCACAACCAAATCGGGTGTTAAACCCTTGAGCTGCTCAAAAAACAAAGGGTATTTATTATAATCAGAATACTTAGCTCCATTCACACCAAGATTGTGATAGATAATTCCAGGTTTATCATTCTCTAAAACAACACCGCTCAAAACATACTGCTCTTGCTCTTTATTAGGCAGTAAATAGATTGTTTTTAAAGCCTCATCAGTATGATAAAAATAAAAGTTTGTAGTGCTCGACAAATCCATCGCTTTATATGAAGTTTCGGATTTGGCTACTTCAGTAATTTCGTTAGTTGGAATTTTTAACGTTTTCCCAAAGGTAATTCGGTCCGTTTTTAATCCATTTGCCTTTTTAACTTGAGTAATACTCAAGCCGTATTTCGAAGCAATTTCAGAGATAGTTTCCCCTTTTTTAATTTTATGAACCACAATCTTAGGTGCAGCTGATTTAACTACAACTTGTTGTTTTGAAGTAGCTAGCTCAAATAAATTTCGGTTCTCAGGGGTAATTATTTTTATGGTGTTAAAGGTATTATCTGCTTCTTTAGCATTCAATTGCAGCACTAATTTTTTCGATTTTGTGCTTAACAATATACCGCTTAACCCAATTTCATCTCCTTTTTCAGGGTAGATATTGCGGTAACTTTTCCAAACTACATTCGATGAAAATCTAAAATCCGTAGCGCCGTTGGTCTTTACTAAGTTATGCGGAAACACAAACCCTCGGCCTGCATTACCAAAGTAAGCTTGTAAACTCTCTCTGATCTCATTGGTCATGACATCCCCTTGAATATGCGAGTCTCCTATGTGAACAATATTAATTTGTCCCGTGTTATCGTCTTTTACCTTTTTTAGTTTTGCTAAAAAGGAAGCTATTTCAATACTGTTTTCAATGTTGCCTGCATTTGAAAAAGCAGGAACATCTGAAGTCTCGATTAAATCCATAGTAGTAGTGGTGTCATTCGTTTGAGAACATCCTTTAAAGGACATCAGTCCAAGAAACAGGAATAAATATAGTTTATTGCCCATTTGCAGTTTGTTGGTTGCTACTTAAACTATCTGATTGGCTTTTCTCAGGCGTTGCATTAGGCGTTGTAGGCATGGCTTGCTTGCGCAAAAGTTTGTACTTTTCATATCCACGATCCAATTCTTGAAATAACATTCCGCCTATTTTTTTTGACCCTCTAAAGTTAAAATGGGTATAATCTTTATTAGCTAATGGAGGATCTTGTTCAACCCATTTGGTCATGGAGCCGTTGCCTCCCATTAATTTATACAAATCAACATAAGCTGATTTAGTTTTCATAGCGTAGCTTTTTTGTGCACGAGTAAGCGGCACCACAGCTGAGTCTGTTTTCATAGCTGTCTCGTACTTGGTCGCTTTATCAGCTGTTGAGATCACTAAAATTGCTGCTCCCGGAAAACATTTGTGCAAACGCTCGACAGTTTTAGTCATACTTTTATCGTACCAGCTAAAATCTAAAGTACCATATTTTAAAACATTGGTCCCATAATGCAGTACGATAAGATCGTAGCCTAACTTTTGCTGAAAAGCATTCATTAATGGGATATCAAATTTTGAAATTGGTATTCCTGAATTTCCTCTTTGCGAAAAATTATCGACGTGAACTCCTTTGCCGTTATCAAAATTAAGTCCGTAAATAGGAATCGATTTTGCTTTTTTAAATCCAATTCTTAGTGCTTGCACATTATTTGGCGCTAGCTGTAGGGTATTCAAGATTTTATTTGGAGTTAACCTTTTGGCAATTGTATCGCTCTTTATTTGATACGAAATCAAACCGTTTTGATTAGCAGCACTTCCGTAAAACAGCGTAGGATTATTTAATTGTGCCGTATTCTTACTCTTACCTGCTTGGTATTTAACCCACGTACTTTTAGTGCTGTCATTAGCAAAAAAAACGTGGCCATTAACTGCAAAAGGACGAATAGGATTTTTTACATTTAGGTAGGATTGCATTTTCCAATTATCAGAAAACTGATGCACTACTGAACTACGAGCAGAGGCTGACTCCGAAGTAATAGGAACAAAACCGACGCCTTGCCCTCCAAATTTATCTTGAAAATTAGCTCGGAAATCTTGAACGATAAAATCACCATCCGTCATTGAATCACCATAATAGGCAATCCTAACTTTTCCTTTTTTATTGGTCTCGAGTTGGAATAATTTTTCATAAAATGCCGACAGGTATTGCAAACCACTATAATGATCATACCCATCTTCCATAAAAATAAAACCAGGGCCGGCTGCCGCAACATCTGGCTCCTCTTGGTTTGAAATTTCAGCTGAGTCGTTAGCCTCTGTTGGTAAAATATCTATAGCTCCATCGACTACTAATTCCTTATCAGCATTAATCGCGTCGATCAGCATACTATCAATTAATACATTTTTAGTACCTGCTTCCTGATCCGAAAAAAGTTTTTTAGGTAAGACTTCTTTGATGCCTATAAAAAAAAAGGTGGCTAAAAACAGAATCAAAAATGATTGAAAAAAATACGTTTTTGTTGTACTCACTTTAAAACATTAAACAGTTAAAATAGCTGCAAAAATTACATGCGTTGTGGAACATTAATTCCAAGTAAACCAAAAGAAGCAGCAATAACATCGGCTACTTTTTTAGACAACTGTACTCTAAATATTTTTTTACTACTCTCTTCTTCCCCTAAAATAGGAACTGCTTGATAGAATGAATTGTACTCACGAACTAAATCGTACGTAAAATTAGCAAGTAAAGCAGGGCTATGATTGTGAGCGGCATTCTGAATTACTTCTGGAAATAACTCAATTTGCTTTAATAATTCCTTTTCTTTTTCGTGCAGAGTTACCATTCCTGAATTTGCAGAGAAATCAAAGTTAGCTTTACGAATAATAGACTGAATTCTAGCGTAGGTGTACTGAATAAACGGACCTGTGTTTCCAGCAAAATCAACCGATTCTTCTGGATTGAACAAGATTCGTTTTTTAGGATCCACTTTTAAGATATAATATTTTAAAGCACCGAGACCAATCGTATTGTATAATTCAGTTCGTTCCTCGTCAGAGTAACTATCTAATTTTCCTAAATCTTCGGATATCTTCTGCGCTGTGGTTGTCATTTCGTTCATCAAATCATCAGCATCGACCACGGTTCCCTCGCGGCTTTTCATTTTTCCCGAAGGTAAATCCACCATTCCGTATGATAAATGATACAAGCTTGAAGCCCAGTCAAACCCTAATTTTTTCAAGATTAGAAAAAGTACTTTAAAGTGGTAGTCTTGCTCATTCCCTACCGTGTAGACCATTCCTCCTACATCAGACATGTCTTTCACACGCTGAATAGCAGTCCCGATATCTTGCGTCATGTAAACGGCGGTCCCGTCTGAACGCAAAACAATTTTACGGTCTAAACCTTCATCCGTTAAATCAATCCATACTGAACCGTCAGGATCTTTTTCGAAAATCCCTTTTTCAAGTCCAATATTTACAACATCTTTTCCTAGTAAGTAGGTGTTACTTTCGTAGTAATATTTATCAAAATCGACTCCTAAGTTTTTATAAGTAATAGCAAAACCATCATAAACCCATTGGTTCATTTTAGCCCAAAGCGCTTTTACCTCAGCATCTCCCGCTTCCCATTTCTGAAGCATTTCTTGTGCTTCAAGGATAATTGGCGCTTGTTTTTTAGCTTCCTCTTCTGTTTTACCTTCACTCATTAACTGAGTAATTTCTGATTTATAGGCTTTATCAAAGGCCACATAGTAGTTTCCTACTAACTTGTCTCCTTTTTGACCCGTTGATTCTGGTGTTTCGCCATTTCCAAACTTTTGCCAAGCCAACATTGACTTACAAATATGGATTCCACGGTCATTTATAATTTGCGTTTTGTATACTTTTTTACCCGAAGCTTTAATTATTTCAGCTACGGAATACCCTAATAGGTTATTACGAACGTGACCTAAATGCAAAGGTTTATTGGTGTTTGGGGACGAATATTCGACCATAATCGCTTTATCATCCGGATTAGGAGTCACAAAACCATACTTGGCGTCATCCTTAATACCATCAAAAAAGTTTAGATAATAGGTGTCAGATATCACAATGTTTAAAAACCCTGACACGACATTAAAGCGACTCACTTCGTCAAGATTTTCGACCAAGTAGTTTCCTATTTTATTTCCTAATTCAACAGGATTACTTTTAATTACTTTCAATAAAGGAAAAATGACCATAGTAATATCTCCTTCAAATTCTTTCCGAGTAGTTTGAAATTCAACTTTGTCAATAGCTACGTCAAATAAAGCTTGAATTGCTTTTTCAATAGAAGGTGTAAGAATTTCTGGTAATGTCATGAATATAATTTTAGAAGTGCAAAGATAATTCTAATTAACTAATATGCCCGCAAAAAACTGTTTTATGGTTTCAAAAACATAAAAAAACTATCTTTTTGCCCTTCGAAGTGCAAGGAGAAAGACCAAAGGCATCATTTACAGCTACTGACACAATATATTTAGGGCAACTTTAGGACTTTTTTAAACTTTTTATATACTAAAATTTTAGACGATCCAATAAAAAACCCGAAGCCATAAGGACTTCGGGTTTTTTAGTATGCTTAAAATACACTTTTTATCGGGGGCATTCTACCATTTAATAATTACACTTCCCCAAGTAAATCCGCTTCCAAAAGCTGCTAAAACTACCGTATCACCTGATTTGATTTTACCTTGTTCCCAAGCTTCTGTCAAAGCAATTGGTATAGAAGCCGCTGTTGTGTTTCCGTATTTTTGAATATTATTATAAACTTGATCGTCGCTCAATTCAAATTTCTTTTGGATAAACTGAGAAATTCTCAAATTCGCTTGATGAGGAATCAACATATCAATATCTGAAACAGTCAAATTATTTGCCTCTAATCCTTCGTTAATAACCTCAGCAAAACGAACTACTGCATTTTTAAATACAAACTGTCCGTTCATGTGCGGAAAGTAACTATCATCATCCGGATTATTATCCGCAATAATATCGGATACCCATCTCGCTCCCATTCCTGGTGCAATAAGCGCTAACTCCTCGGCATGTTGTCCTTCGGAATGTAAATGTGTAGATAAAATTCCTTTAGTCAAATCTTCTTCTCTGTTCAAAACCGCAGCTCCCGCTCCATCACCAAAGATAACCGAAACACCACGACCACGAGTGGTCATATCCAGTCCTGTTGAATGCACTTCTGAACCAATAACCAAGATGTTCTTGTACATCCCCGTTTTTATGTATTGATCTGCAACTGAAACAGCATAGACAAAACCCGAACATTGATTTCTAACATCAAGAGCTCCAACATTTCTCAATCCTAAATCACGTTGTACCAGTACTCCTGGACCAGGAAAATAATAATCAGGGCTTAAAGTTGCAAAAACTACAAAATCAATATCCTCTTTAGCAACACCTGAGCGTTCGATAGCAATTTCAGCTGCCTTCACTCCCATGGATGTCGTTGTATCTTCCCCTCTAATAATGTGTCTTCGTTCCTCGATTCCTGTTCTTTCCTGAATCCATTCGTCAGTTGTATCAATGATTTTTGTTAAATCATCATTGGTGACAACATTGGAAGGAACATAAAATCCTAACCCCGCAATTTTTGAATGATACATATTGTTCTTTTATTAATATAAGATTGCAAATTTAATAATAGTTTAAAATATAAGCCTACAAATTACTCATTTTTTAGCAGATACCAATTTTTTAAAATTAAGGCAAAGAAAAAAATAGCGTAAATTAGCTTTTAAAAATTAGAATACTCCTCTAAAAGAAAGACTGTTCCAATCCGTTTTATTTTAGAATTAAGTGCCTTATATTTACAAAAAATACCAAAAAAACTGTTTATGAAATTAAAAACGACCTTTGTTTTATTCCTTGGCCTAAGCCTTAGCGCTCTGGCTCAAGAGAACCTAACGTATCAAAAACCATCTAAATCAATCCTAGATTTAGTTGATTATGAAAGAGCGCCGTCAGTCTCGATGGATACTAAAAAAGAGTATATGTTACTTTCCTACAGAAGCACATATAAAACACTAGACGATTTGAATCAAGATGAAATGCGCTTGGGCGGATTGCGAATCAATCCAACGACTAACATTTCGAGCTCAGTTACTTATATTAACAATTTGAAACTGAGAAAGATTAAAGACAAAAACGAAATTCAAGTCAGTGGATTACCTGAAAACCCAAAGATTACTAACCTATCTTGGTCTCCTAACGAAAAGAAAATTGCTTTTTCGAACACAACCAACAATGGTGTTTCCTTATGGGTTATTGATGTTGCTTCCGCAAAAGCGACTATGCTAACCGATGACAATGTAAATGCAAACCTTGGCAATCCGTTTAGCTGGTACAAAGACAATGAAAATATTTTGGTAAAAATGCTTCCAAAAAACAGACCCGCCTTATTAGACGAGAAAAAAAACTTGCCCACAGGTCCTATCGTATCTAATGCGAGCGGTGCCGTTTCATCGAATAGAACCTACCAAGATTTGTTGAAAAACAAAAGAGATGAGCTTAATTTTGAAAACATAGTTACCTCTGAGCTCTATAAAGTGAATGTAAATGGTACCAAATCACTTTTCAAAGGCCCTGATATGTATGCTGGTGAAAACTTTTCGCCTGACGGAAACTATATCCTAATTTCCACTATCCAAAAACCATTTTCTTATATCGTACCACTAAGCCGTTTTCCATCTAAATCAGTTGTGTATGATCAAAACGGTACAGAAATTAAAGTAGTAAACGAAGTTGCTTTGAATGAAATCATGCCCAAAGGTTTCATGGCAACACGCACCGGTAAAAGAAACATGAGCTGGAGAAACGATCAAGCCGCTACCTTGTATTTCGTGGAAGCATTAGACGAAGGAAACCCTGAGAACCAAGTCACATACCGAGACGAAGTGATGCAATGGCAAGCTCCTTTTACCGAAAAGCCATCTTTATTAATCAAAACCAAACAACGTTTTGCAGGTATTATGTGGGGAAATGCAACAACAGCTATCGCAATGGATCAGTGGTATGACACCCGAAATTCTAAAACCTATTTATTTAATCCGTCTAACGCAAACGAAGAACCAAAAGTTATTTCAGATCGCAACTCTCAAGACATTTACGCTGATCCAGGAAATTTTGAAACAGTTAAAAATGCTTTTGGCAGACCTGTTTTAGCTATTGAAAACAATAATTTATATTTATTAGGCGATGGATTTACTAAAAAGGGGCAATTCCCTTTTATAGATGAATTCAATTTAAAAACACTTCAAACGAAAAGAATTTACACCTCGGCATACACCGATAAAAAAGAAGATTTACTATCTATCGAGGATTTCAAAAAAGGAGAAGTGCTAGTACAAATTCAGTCTAAAAATGAGTTTCCAAACTATTACTTTAGAAACATCAAGAAAAAAAACCAATTGACTCCTATCACCAATTTCAAAAATCCATTTGAAAGTATTAAAAATGTGAGCAAAGAGGTAATTGAATACAAAAGAAAAGATGGCGTTTCCCTATCCGGAACCTTATACCTTCCTGCTGGTTATGACAAAGCAAAGAAAGAGAAACTACCTTTATTAATTTGGGCCTACCCAGCCGAATTTAAAGACAAAAACTCAGCAGGACAAAACAATCAAAACCCAAATGAATTTACGTTCCCGTACTACGGATCATTTGTATATTGGGTAACCAAAGGCTATGTGGTATTAGACGACGCTTCGTTCCCAATTATTGGTGAAGGAACAACTGAGCCTAATGATAATTTTATTTCTCAATTAGTAGACAATGCCGAAGCTGCGATAAATGCAGTAGATGCTTTGGGCTATATTAACAAAAAGAAAGTAGCAATTGGAGGACACTCTTATGGAGCGTTTATGACGGCTAACTTACTAACACACTCTAATCTTTTTGCTTGTGGAATTGCTAGAAGTGGTGCGTATAACAGAACTTTGACTCCTTTCGGCTTTCAATCAGAACAGCGTAATTACTGGGAAGCTACAGATGTTTACAACACCATGTCACCGTTTATGAATGCTGATAAAATGAAAACACCATTACTTTTAGTACATGGCGAAGCCGATAACAATCCGGGGACTTTCACACTACAAACGGAGCGTTATTTTCAAGCTTTAAAAGGACTAGGAGCTCCAGCTAGAATGGTCATCTTGCCTAAAGAAGCGCATAGTTACGTAGCCAAAGAGAATATTCTACACCTTTTATGGGAACAAGATCAGTTCTTAGAAAAGTACCTGAAAAACTAATAGAAAGCGAAAGCCTCCAATTTTTAAAATTTGGAGGCTTTTTTTTATGATATCATCAAGCTGACTTCTTGATTAATCTCTAATGGAGCATCATGCTGAAAAAAGATTACTTTTCGATCAAATACTGCTTTAATCAAGTAATGACCTCCTTTAAAATAAGATTGTTTGACCACGACATTCATCAGGCCATTGGCCACCATTTTTAACTGGTGAGGATAAAGAAGAACTGTTTCATCTTCTTCCTCACTGCCTACAACCACTAATTGTGATAGCTTTAATTCATTGACTTCTCCAAAAAGTGAAGCCACATATTTATTAAGAGGATTATTATACAACTGAAACGAATCGCCTTTATCAACCAATGTTCCGTTTTGCAAAACTATCGTTTGGTCCGCGTATGAAAGTGCATCTGTACTATCGTGAGTGGCTACAATACAGGTAATACCTTTAGTTTTAAGGTAGGCAAACAAATTGCGTCGCAATGCATTTTTTCTAAAATTATCAATATGACTAAAAGGTTCGTCTAAGAGCAAAATCTCAGGTTCATTTGCCAAAGCTCTTGCCAAGGCTACCCGCTGTTGCTGACCGCCACTTAAAAATTTGGCTTGCACATTAGCAAACTCCGTCATTTCGACCATTTCAAGTAATTGCTCCACGCGCAACTTTTTTAAGGCTCTAAATCCATTGGACAAAAACTTACCTACATTTTCGGCTACGGTGGTATACGGCATCAAGTCAAAATCTTGCGCCAAATATTTTGCGAATGGAACACCTGGTACTAAATTAAATTTGGGTCCCAATATTTTTGTGCCATTCCATGAAATTGCTCCTTTATCGAGATCATGCAAGCCATACATCAGTTTAAGCAAGGTGCTTTTTCCGCAACCGCTTTCACCAATAATCGCTACATTCTGCCCTTTTTCAATTGTAAAATCAATATTTTTTAAAACCGTTTTATCAGTATAACCAAATGAGATGTTTTGAACTTGCAGCATTGTAGTATGAGTGTTTTTTTTTGAGAGTACAAAGATAGATTTCTTTTAAGAAAATAATTTTGATGTACTGATTTTAACTAAAAAAAAAGCCGTCTTGTTTAAAAAAAACAAGACGACTTTTTAATCTATTGAAAGTGTTGGATTTAGTTCCCAGCTTCTTTTTGAGCGTCTTGTTGCATTTTAGCATTTGCAGTAATAGCAAACTCTACACGACGGTTTTGGCTTCTTCCTTCAACCGTTTCATTCGATGCAATTGGATCAGCGATACCCATCCCAGAAACTTTAAATCTACCTGAAACAACACCTTTACTTACAAGGTAGTTTCTAACTGACGCTGCTCTTTCACCTGATAATTTCAAGTTATAATCAGCTGGACCTGTACTATCTGTGTAACCAAAAATAGTAATATCAGTATCTGGATATTCTGCGAATACTGGAACTAATTTATCTAAGTTTGCTTTTGCAGCAGCAGTCAATGATGATTTGTTAGTATCAAAACGAACAGCGTTTTCATTCAAAACTAATTGAATCCCTTCACCTACTCTTTTTACCTCAGCACCCGGAAGCACTTCGCCAATTTGTCTTGCTTGCTTGTCCATTTTGTTACCAATAACGCCACCAGCAACTCCACCAACTACACCTCCAAGTACAGCACCTAAAGCACCATTACCACCTTTACCAAGGTTATTTCCTAAAATACCACCAATGATGGCTCCTCCAGCAGCTCCTATTCCAGCTCCTCTTTGCGTTTTGTTAGTATTCTTGATCGATTCACAACCTGTGAAAACTGTTGACATTGTCATTATTACAGCCAATGCTGTTATGGAAAAATTTTTCATAATTATATCTTTTATATTTTTAAAACGGTTTTATTAGTTTGCTCTTTGAAATTGGTAAACAACATCGGTCATTTTTCCTCCTACATTGATTTTATCAATCAATTGAAAACTATCTTGAGTTTGATTTGCTACATATAGAATGTAACCATCTCTTACTTTTTTCGCTTTTTCCCCTGCGTCAAGCACTTTTAGTACAAATTGCCCCTCTTTGTTCACATACCAAGTAATTGGTGAGCTAAAAACTGGACAATTGTTCGCTGTTAAGGCCATATTACCTTTATTGTTGTTAGAAATAAACTTCCAAGTACTACCTTCAAAACATTTTGAATCGGCTAATTGAAATGAATTTACTTTGATAACTTCTGAACCTGGATAGTTTACTGAGCTTATTACCCAGTTACCTTTCATTGCTACTTGAGCTCCTTTATCTAATTTTTTGTCTGTAACTGATGATGTTTTACATGAAAACATCACTAAAGACAATGCTGCTAAAAAAAATATTTTTTTCATTTTGTTTTGGTTTTTGATTTAAACTAAAGCAAAGATACGAAGGGAATCTCATGTTAACGTTTTAATATTCTACTAATTTGTTTCAAAATTTACACATAAGACAATTTGTCACCTCAAATGCGATTGGTACTCTATTTGAATACTAGGAAGTTGATTGTAAAACCCTAATTAAATTAAATATGACAACAGGAAAAATTAATGTTTCAGTAGAAAACATCTTCCCTTTAATCAAGAAGTTCCTATACAGTGATCACGAGATTTTTTTACGTGAGTTGATTTCGAATGGGACAGATGCAACTTTAAAATTAAAGCACCTTACTAATATTGGTGAAGCTACCGTTGAATATGGTAACCCAATACTTGAAGTAAAAATAGACAAAGAAGGTAAAAAACTACACATTATAGATCAAGGTATTGGTATGACTGCTGCCGAAGTAGAAAAATACATCAACCAATTGGCTTTCTCTGGTGCTGAAGAATTTTTAGAAAAATACAAAGACACAGCAAAAGACTCTGGAATCATTGGACATTTTGGTCTAGGTTTCTACTCTGCTTTTATGGTCGCTTCCAAAGTTGAAATTATCACTAAGTCGTATAAAGATGAACCAGCTGCTCACTGGATTTGTGATGGTAGCCCTGAATTCTCTCTAGAACCGGCTGACAAAACGACTCGTGGAACTGAGATTATATTGCACATTGCTGAGGATTCATTAGAATTTTTAGAAGAATCAAAAATAAAAGGGTTATTGAACAAATACAACAAGTTCATGCCTATTCCAATTAAATTTGGAACTAAAACTGAAACACTTCCTAAGCCAGAGGATGCTCCTGAGGATTATGTTGCTGAAACAGTAGAAAAGGATAACATCATTAATAATCCTAATCCAGCTTGGACAAAACAACCTACGGACTTAAAAGAGGAAGACTATAAAACGTTCTACCATGAGTTGTATCCTATGCAATTCGAAGAGCCTTTATTCCACATTCATTTAAATGTAGATTACCCATTTAACTTAACGGGTATTTTGTATTTCCCAAAATTGAGTGGAGACTTACAAATCCAAAAAGATAAAATTCAGCTGTACCAAAACCAAGTGTACGTTACAGATAACGTAGAAGGAATTGTACCTGAATTCTTGATGATGCTTCGCGGAGTAGTAGATTCTCCTGATATTCCTTTGAATGTTTCTCGTTCAGGATTGCAAGCAGATGGAGCCGTGAAAAAGATTTCAAACTACATTACTCGTAAAGTAGCCGATAAATTAAAATCATTGTTCACTGAAAACCGTGCTGATTTTGAAGCAAAATGGAATGACATAAAAATCGTTCTTGAATACGGAATGCTTTCTGAAGATAAATTCTACGAAAAAGCAGGAGCATTCGTTTTGTACCCAACCGTTGACGATAAATACTTCACACTAGAAGAATTAAAAGAAAACCTAAAGGACAAGCAAACGAACAAGGATGGTAAACTAGTTGTTCTTTACGCTGGTAACAAAGAGGCACAACACTCTTACATCCAAACTGCTCAAGAAAAAGGATACGAAGTATTGTTATTAGACTCTCCTATTATCTCGCATTTGATTCAAAAAATCGAAGGAGACAATAGCGATATCACTTTCGTACGTGTCGATTCGGATCACATTGATAACCTAATCAAGAAAGACGAAACGACTATTTCAAAATTGTCAGAAGAAGAGCAAACAGGTTTAAAAACAGTTTTAGAAACTATCGTTCCTAAACAAACCTACACCGTTCAATTAGAAGCTATGGATAGCCAAGCAGCTCCATTTATTATTACGCAACCAGAATTCATGCGTAGAATGAAAGAAATGAGTCAATCAGGCGGTGGCGGAATGTTCGGGATGGGTAACATGCCAGAGATGTACAACCTAGTGGTTAATACAAATTCGCCGTTAGCAACTACCATTCTTGGTACCGAAGACAAAACAGCGCAAGAACACTTGGTTAAACAAGCGTTAGACTTAGCTAAATTATCTCAAAACCTACTTAAAGGAGAAGCTTTAACCGCTTTCGTGAAACGTAGTTTTGAAATGATCAAATAATTAGTACTATCCTACTAAATCAAAAGCTGTCCTTCATTGGGCAGCTTTTTTTTGGAGCAAAACTCCCATTTCCATAACACGATCTCTCCCGCTATACGCTCTAATCTTTGCCTTTGGCTACCGCCACCGCAAAGGATTTCCGCTGCTATCGGGGCTATAAAAGACGATTTGATTCCTATATAAGAGGGAAAGATTAATGACCATTAAAGCGGAACCTATCCAACTCCAAGTTTAAAACCCAAAATTATGCAGCTACTTAATTAAAAAAGTAGCTCGCACTAATTTGTCCTTGCCATTTCGAGTTGATATTATCTACTAACCATGGCGTTCCTTTAGGGTTTTTAAATTGATAAACAGGCTGTTGATTTTCGATTCTTACAAAGTCCAACAACGCATAACCCGAATTATTGATATTAGGAACATAGACTTGCGTTCCCCAATTGCGATTAAGTAAATTTCCAACATTAAAAATATCAAAAGCAAACTGTAATTTGTTCTTATAAAACTTAGTTTCAAAAACAAATTTCATATCCACTTGGTGATTCCAAGGTGTTCTAGCGGCATTTCGTTCCGCATACTGACCTCTATGACTGTTTAGGTAATTGCTATTATTGATATAAGCATCCAATTGTCGCCATTGCTCATCTGCTGATACAAGAACTACATTATTGCGGTCTACGATATTAATCAACTTGATTTCGCTTTGGTCTCTTGGAATGTATAAAATATCATTCTTAGCTGAACCATCTCTATTCACATCTCCTTCGTACACATAGGAAAAAGGACTTCCTGATCGTCCGTTGTAAATCAATCCCAACTTCAAAGTGCTACTTTTTATCGGAATATCATAAAAATGATACGAAACGATTTTGTGTCGCAAATCAAAATTAGAAGCCGTTAACTTGGGATCGTTCGCTACCAAACTTTGATTCCACTCAAAATTAGCCGCGTGTGAATTTCTATTGGTACTTGAAATATCTTTACTAACTCCGTACGTATATCCTAAAAATCCATTGTAATGTGCTTCAGACTTCGTTAAGCCAAAGGTTAGATTGTATCGGTAACCTTGAGAAGTATTAGTCAATAAAAAAACGTTGGTAAAATTAGGATTGATCTTTATGCTCTCGGCAGTAGTGTTGTAATACGGACGATTGTCAGCACCTGCAAAAGTACTTTTTTGATCTTCTTTACGGTTGATCGATTGAAACAACAATCCTTTCATCGTTTTGGTATACGTTCCTTCAAACGACAAAGCATAATTATTTTTAAGTGCAACATCAAGCGATATATTCGACTTCCAATCACGTGGTAAATTAAAATTATTGTCAATTAAATTCACTTCGGTCAGTTTACGACTTTGTCTTGATTCTAAAGTACTTAAATCTTCTGTTAAGTCTAAAGGTCCCGTCGGACGAAGGTCGATATTGTAATAATTAGTACCCGAGATATAGTATTCATAAGCGTACCAAACAAATGGCATTCTGCCGGTAAATAAACCCGATCCCCCTTTTAGAATGTATTTACCAGCATCATCAATGTTATAATTAAAACCCACTCTTGGGTTGATAATTGGCGCATCATTAATCTTATTCCTATACCCGGCAAACTCAGGCGTGTTTTTTATTTGATCCGAAATAGGAAAAGCCGTTGGTGTATTTTGCCAATCTACTCGAACTCCCGCTAAAATATTAAATTTAGGACTCAAACGGATTTCATCTTGAAGATAAACAGAGGATAACAAAACAGAGTAATCTGCCGAAGGTGTCTTTTTGTTGTATTCAAAATCATTATTATCTGTATTGTAAACCCCACGAACACGGTTAGGCCTGTCCGCTAAAAAATTTTCTATGGAGCTGTATTGCCACCTACCATTGAATGCCGTTAAAAAGCGGTATTCGATAGTGTTAATTTCGGTCGACGTACCCAAAGTAAACTTATGGTTTTTGACAAAATAAGTAATATTATCCGTAAACTGGATAGTGTTTAATGTCAATCCATAAACTGATGCTTCGCGATACGTTCCTGCAAAAATAGTGTTCGATGTATTGTCTATAATTTCAATATGCGGAAAAACCCTTCCGTTATACGTTCTTTCATCATTTACCGTAGAAAGCGAAAGCGTCATTTTATTAGACAACTTATTCGAAAATTTACTTTTTAGCTCAGCCACTATACTATTCGTAACCGAATTATGCCTGTACCCTTGGTTTCCAAAATTAAAAACAGTGGGAGTCCATTCTAAATTATCAGCAAAACCGGTAACAAAGTTATTACGGAGAGTGAATTTATGATCTTCGGATATGTTGTAATCCAAACGTAAAAATAATTTGGTGTTTTTACGTTCTGTAGTTGCATCTGATGCAATTCCGGGATCATAATTGTATTTGGACTTTAAACGATCTGAAATTAGATTAATCGTTTCAACTGAAATATTAGAAGTGGCACTTCCGGGTGCATTTAAAACCGATTCGTTTCGATCAGCATATTCTACATTAAAAAAGTAAAACAATTTATTTTTAACTATCGGTCCACCTACGCTTAACCCATAAGTTAAATCACTCGCTTCAGCCGAGAGTTGTTTAATGCCATCTGAATAATTTCCGATTAAATTTTTATTTTTTGCTACCGTATAAGCCGTACCTGAAATGTTATTCGTACCGCTTTTTGTCACAACATTGATACTTGCGCCTGTAAAATTTCCGAAAGTCACATCAAATGGTGCTGTTTTCACAGACAAAGCACTAATAGCTCCGAAACCAATTGGCTGCGTACCTGCTAAACCTCCAGGTGTACCTGAAGCTGAAGATCCTGCAGCACCACTAGCAGGCTCTTGAAACCCAAGAACATCGTTAGTAGCACTCCCATCAATGGACAAGTTATTAAAGCGGTAATTGGCACCACCAAAAGAATTCAAGTTTGCCTCAGGCAGTAATCGCGTTGCGTCTTGTATACTGCGGTTGGCGCTAGGAAGATTAGTAATTACATCTATTTTCAATCGCTTTTCATTGCCTTTCTTAGAAGCTGTATTTTTAATCTCGACGTTCTCTAATTCATTTAGAGCTGAAAGCATGGTAAAGTTCAGACTAGTATTTTTTCCAAGTTGAATTTGAATAGCAGAAACTATCAACTCGGTAAATCCTACATAGCTGACTTTGGCTTCATAATCAGAGGCCGGCTGTAATTGATTGAATTCGTAATAACCATCTTGTTGTGATTGCGTGTTATAATGAATGCCTGTCGACTTTTGCTGAATAAGAACGGTAGCAAAAGGAATTGGATTATTATTGGCATCCTTTACTACCCCTTTTAAGATACCGGTAGTCTCTTGTGCAAATAAAAATCCTGTGCAAAAAAGCAGGGCAAGCGTAAGTCTTAGTTTCATGTGGTTTGTGATATAGTTCTTAAAACTACGTAAGTTGTTGTGATGTAGTTTTAATTTATTATCGTACGTTTACGATTAATTACAACGATAAAATATTTAAGTCATTATTTATCACTATTTTACAAAAAATATTTAATTTAATTTTTGTAATTTAATTCATCTACTAATTACGATTAATATGAAAAAAGAAAGCAGTTTTCATTCCTTTGAAATAGAATTTGCACAAGCGGCCAAATGTTTAGCGCATCCTGCTAGAATACAAATTATAACACTACTATCTAAGCACAAGGATCGAACTTGTAAAGAGATAGTTGCGGAGTTACCGCTTTCGCAATCGACAGTTTCCAAACACTTGAAAGATTTACTAGAGGATCATTTTATTTGCCGGAAAATTAGTGGCACTCAGTCTCTTTATACCTTAGAGTGGAATAAAGTAGGAAGAGTTTTTGATTTATTTGAAAGGTACCAGGCCAAAACTATGATGAACCGACCTAAGAGAAATTGTTGTTAAACTATATTTTGACGCACTTTATAATTAAAGATTGCACAAAGACTTAGTTGATTTCAGCACGATAATTAGGATCATAATCAACCATCCACTCAATTCCAAACTGATCACGCAACATACCAAAATAGGATCCCCAAGGACTTGCAGCCAAAGGCATTTCGACTTCACCTCCTTCAGAAAGTCCTTTGAATATAGATTCTGCTTCTACTAAGTCCTTTGCACTGACTGCAATTTTAGATCTGTTTTCTTTTTCATCTACCACTCCTAGAATGGCGGGAACGTCATTCCCCATTAAAATATTGCTTCCAATCTGCAACGCAATGTGCATGATTTTGTTTGCTTCAGCAGCATCAAAGGAATGTCCCATCGCGGCCATATCTTTAAAGCGAACGACTTTTACAAATTCTCCTCCAAAAATCGCTTTATAAAAATTAAAAGCAACTTCAGCATTTCCATTAAAATTGATATGCGGGTTGATAAAAGCCATAATTAAAATAGTAAGGTAAATAGAAGGCCAAGTGACAATCAAAGATAGTATACTGTTTTATAAAAATTGATTTTAGGACCATAAGTTTCAGTTACTTTCTTTACTGTAAGCAAATAAGTTTTGATAGATGTTTACAAAACTGTTTTAACGGTCACACTGCCTATTTGTTTACTTTACTTAGTATTAGTGTAATAATCCTTACCAACATAACTTTAAATTTTTACAGAAGATAATCCGTCCCGTTTTTCTACTATCTAAAAAATTAATGCAGTGCTATTTAAAAGTAAAACATCCAAATCTATAACTATATTAATCGTATTTAATAGATTAATATTATTTGTTAAACTATTACGATATTCAAACACTAAAACACTACAAATCAGTTTATTAAATTTTTATCGAGATGGTATAATCGTAAATAAACGATTAATAAATAAAACCAAAAACCAATTACTTCGTATCTTCATATGGCGTTATTAAACTCCAATTGTGAAATAAAAAGTAAAAATTAATTTATCTAAAAAATGTATCCTAACTAAACACTAAAATTATGCAAACAACTACGACGTTAAATCCTTGGATTAGAACTCCCTTTTTTGATTACAGTCTTATAATGGGGGGCGCTTTTTTTACCTTATTAATTGCTGTATTGAGCTTTCAATTTCCAACTATGGTACCTATTTTCTTCTGGATTTGGGTTGTTTTTTTTGAAGGAAGTCACTTTTGGGCAACATACAGCCGAACCTATATTGATGATAAGTATAGGAGAGAAAATTCAAAAGTCTTATTTAATAGCTTAGTTTTTTTTATTTTCCCTTTAATAGCTATTATTCTGCAAAATCAATTTAAAACAATTTCTTTTACTGTTTTTTATGGATTCTTCATATTTGTTTGGTCACTGTATCACAATGCCAAACAACATTATGGTTTTTTATCAATTTACGCTGCAAAAATAAAAATGGAGTTTGATGAAAAAACAAAAATGAAAAATTCATTGTATGCGGTTATTATATTTTCACAAATTTATTTTTTGTTGAACTTCAAATTACAAGGAACATTTTCTGTTAGTTCAACACTTGAATGGTCACCTACCCTAAATTTTTTAGCAACTAAAATGTTTTATATTTTAACAGGCCTCGGAACCGTTTATTTTTTATTCCAAGCAAGTATCTTGTTCAAAAAGTACGGTAAAAATATTTTACCAATCCTATCTTATATTGTCACCTGCTTAATCTTTTATAGTACGATGTTTTATTATATCGCACAAACTGACCAATTTATTACAAAAGATGGCGTAAGTGTTTTAATTCTAATTGCCATTATGAATTCCCTATTTCACAATATACAGTACCATGCAATCGTGTGGCACTACGGTCAAGCTAGATATAATAAGGAAGAGAATGAAAAATATGGTATTGCAAAATTTGTAAATGGAAAAACTTTAAATTATTTGTGTGTAGCATTGCTATTAGGAATTGTTTTTGGATTTATTGTATGGAATGTTGGATCCTCACCCGATCTAAATGGAAGTTTTACCTCAAATGCAAACAATTGGGCTTATATTTTATTTTTTGGAATAATAGGACACCATTTTTACTTAGATCAAAAAATTTGGAGACCTAGTAAACAGACTGAGTTACAATCTTATCTTTCCTAAGCTGCAACTAAATTAATTTTTTCCCTTATGAATAGTAAACACAAATTAATGCTGTTGACATTTTTTATGTTTCAATTGAGTAATGCACAAGATACCAACCATATTGGTGTTTTTCCTACAATCGATCATAGTGGTTCGTTAACAGATAACTTAGAATATAGCTTATATTATTTTGGAGCTTTCCATTTACTAAACTCCAAAATCGATGGAGTGTCTGAACCCTCAAAATTATCTTTTTATTATGCTGAGCAAGCGCTTACCTATCATTTTAATTCAAATTTATCTTTTACTGGCAGCTATGTTTTTGAGAAAGTAAATCCTGGAAAAAACAATTATAGAAACGAAAATCGATTTTATTTGCAAACAGGGTATCAATATAATTTAAATAGATCTACTATCAAACATCGCTTGCGTTTCGATGGAAGATTTATTCAAGATAGAGTTACTAGCGAAAGACCTTTTACCTCACGATTGCGTTACAAAATTGGTTTAGACACACCCATAAGCAAAGATAACAACGTGTACTTATCATTGTACAATGAATTTTTCTTTAATCTTGACAAAAGCGCTACTGCTATTTACGGGGAGAACTGGGCCTATGCAGGTATTGGTTTTAAAATTGATAAAAACAATAAGATTGAAACTGGCCCTTTATACATATTTGGAGTAAGTAATAAACAAAATGATCTTGATAAATCATACTATTTACAACTAACTTGGATCAATCACCTCGATTTTAGAAAAACTAAAAAGATTTAAATTTAAAAAGTTCATATAGCCAAACAAATATTAATCCATCAGCAGGATAGTTTTTTTTTTAAATTATACTGCTGATTTTTTACATAAAATTAAGATGAGGGTTTAGTAGTACAATTACTGTTTAAATCAAATACGAACTGAATTCCCTAAACTAATTCATGATTGAGCTAAACTAATTTTATCGTACATTACTGCGTAAATTAAAACCATGAAAGCACTATACATTATTCTCGCCGTTGTTCTAGTAATTTTTATTGGAAGTCAAATTTTTGCTTGGAACAGTCAGCGCAACATAGAAACCTACGATTACAAAGTGGTAAAGCAATATGATAAGTTCGAAATAAGGACCTATGAACCTACTTTATTTACATCAGTTCAATTATCTACTAGTGCTTATAAAGAATCCTCGAGTAAAGGGTTTTCGATCTTAGCAGGATATATTTTTGGCGGAAATAACAAAAACGAAAAAATTGCAATGACTTCACCTGTGAGTATGTCATTGGACAGCACGATGACTATGATGTTTATGGTGCCGAAGAAATTTCAAAAAGAGACCTTGCCAAAACCCAATGAATCTAAAATTAAATTTATTGAAGAACCTGCTAAAACCGTTGCGGCAATCCGCTTTGGAGGTTGGGCAAACGAAGAAACCATTGCGAAATATAAAAAAAAATTAATCGCTGCGCTTGAGTCCAAAGGCATAAAATATACCAATCGCTTTTATTTCTTAGGATACAATGCTCCTTATGAGTTATTTAATCGCAAAAATGAAATTATAATTGAACTTAAAAAACAATAAAAATCGCACTATTCGAGATTCAATTGTTTTAAATTCTTAGAAGATAAAAGTAGATTGTGTGCTAAGTTTATCGAAATTTGTACTTCTAAACTTAACGACACATGACTTTACATATAGAAACTCCAGCTTTACTATTTTCAGCCACATCCTTAATACTTTTAGCCTATACGAATCGGTTCTTAACCATTGCTACTATCGTACGAAGCTTAAAAAAGACGTATGATGAACACGAAAATAAAAGTATTTTGATCGAAATTAAAAACCTCAACTTACGGTTAACCCTCATTAGATACATGCAACTTTTTGGAGTGCTAAGTTTGTTTTTATCGGTTTTTGCTATGCTGCTATTGTTCTTTGATATTCAGTTAGCTGGCTTGTATTTCTTTGGATTTAGCTTATTGAGTTTACTCATTTCATTAGCACTTTCTTTTTGGGAAATTAGCATTTCAGTCAAAGCGTTACAAGTCCATTTAAGCGACTTGATTCAAAAATAAGTATCAATAAAGTTTACAAAAAAAGAGCTGTGTATCAAATACACAGCTCTTTTTCGTTGATCTATTATAGAAAGTTATTGGTTTAAAAGACCGCCTTCTTCTTTCTTTTCATTATTTAATAAGTTAGGATTTTCTTTAGCTAACTTGTTCTTCGTCGGGATTTTATAATTCAAACTAAAACCAAATTTTCTTGTATCTTGTTTACTAGCTATTAAGAGTGGTGTCCCAAAAGAATTAAATCCGTTTTTATTGGTATTTAACAAATCATCTGCATAAATCGACAACGTTAATTGATCCTTCAAGAATTTTTTCGAGAAAGTAAAATCAAGTGAATTTCGTATTGGCTCCGTTGCAATAAAGTAAAAATAATTTCCTTTAGGAAAAATATAATTGTAATTCGCCACAAATTTTATCTTGGACGGAAGTACTATTTGAGACATCAAATTAATCATCCAAAAACCATTAGTATCTAAATTAGGAATTTGGTGGTACTGATACCCTCCGTATACATAAAGAAAATTCATTGTATCCGGATTTACATTCATTTTTAAAGTTTCTTCAAGACCTTTTGTAAATAACATATATGGTATTGGCATTCCTGCACTAAAATTATGAATCTTAACTGCCGGAATATTTTCATTCGTATTAACCACGACATTATTATCAAGAGAGACTCTATTAATCACTTGATTTTTAGCTGAGCTAATATTGTAGCTAATAAAAGCGTAATCAAAAGCGCTTAACTTCACTTCATAATTATTAAAAATGGTAGGCTGCAAGTTAGGATTACCTGAATAATCAACATTTGGGTTTTGGTAATTGGTATTGTTCGGGTTTAAAGCCGATGTACTTGGAAGCGTAATTTTTTTATTGTAATTCATATTAAAATTGACTGAATTACTAAAATTATATTGCGCACTGGCATTCGGAAAAAAGCGAAATTGCTTGAATGGAGACAAAGTAGCTACATCTGTAGTACCCGTAATATTATAATCCTCAGCTCGACCACCTAAGATAAAATTGAATTTATCAAATTTGGTTTGCACCTCAACATAAGAGGCTGCTGTTCGCCTTTTATAATCAAGATTCACAGTCCCTCTGCTTGCTGCTTCAAAAAGTAACTCTTCATACAAACTACCAAAACTTAACTTTCCTTCGTCAGAAAACTTCAATGGTTGTGAGTAATCAAATTTAAAATTATAAAAATTTTGATTAGAGGTGTTTGCTAAAGTTACAGTTGAATTACTAACTGGACTTAGCTCAAAATCGTTAGTATTGTTATTGTAATTGAATTTAAACTCTAACTTTTTAGCGCTGTTAGTAAATTTCTTTTGGTACGTAACCACAGCATCTTGGCGTAAGCCTACACTTGTAGATGCGTCATTATTCACAAAACCTGGCCCGGTACCTAGCGTAGTACTGTTGTTATTATTTTGAGTTATATCATAATTTAGTAGCAAGCGGTCTTTGCCTATGTCAAAAGTCAATGCCGATTTGATAAAATTATTTCTTCCCGTTCGATCCGTGTTAGTGCTTGACAGCAATGAGTTCATACCGTTTTCTTGCTTATCTAACGAAGTCCATGTTGCACTTTCTCGATAATTTTGCCCAACATTTAATTGCCATCCAAAATATTTATTCTTGGCACTCAATAAAAGGCTGTTATTTACTCTCATACGAAACGAATCATAATTCGTAAAACTTGTACTGTTGGTATACGTAGCACTCAAATAATTTTTAGCATTTTTATTGGTAATTATATTTAAAATAGCACCACCTGAAGTTGCTGGAAACTCCGCACCAGGTTGGGTAATAATTTCTATTTTTTCAATTGCATTAGCGGGCATTCCCTCTAAAAAAGCATTAAGCTCCGTAGTAGAAATATTAAGCGGTCTACCATCCATAAAAACATCCAGCTGTTTTCCTTGGTACATCATTCCAGCAATATCCGAAGCAATTAATCCCGGTAATTTTTTGATCCCTTCTAGAACAGAACCGGTGTTTAAACTCGGTTGGTCTGAAAAATTAAAAATAGTACGATCCGCTTTTTGCTCAATCGCTTTTTTAGTTTTCACGATGGTTACCTCATTTAACTCGGTAGATTTTTCCGCTGGTTTTTCGGGATTGGTTTGAGCGCTACTCGTAGCTATACTTCCTACAGTCAATAGCAGCCCTAAATAAAAATTTTTCATGTTGTTTATATCAGTTATCCCATAAGTACGCGTTAGAGTGAATATGTTACAATAGAACCCCAAACTTATCTTCAATACGCATTAAACCTTTACGCTTTTACCGCATCTAACCTTAAAGGTTGTTCACTTTAAAATAGTTGTCATGAATCAAAATACACTGTGGTCCATTCGATTGGGATTTTCGAATAAAGAGAGCCAAGCCATTGCTAAAAAAGGAATTTCAGCTTTTTTGACTGCTTCTTATCAGGTTCCCTTTGACGCTAGTATTCCCGATTTTCTAGAGCAAAGTCCAAAGACCATTCAAGAACTAAAAACGCAACGCCATCTCCTGAAAGACGGATCAGAGGAGGAAAAGAAAATGGCGCGAAAAGCTGAAAACACGACATCGCAAGCCATGAAACAATGGTGGATTGATCGTATGATCACAGCTGAATTCCCTTTACAAGAAAAAATGACATTGCTGTTGCACAATCATTTTGTAGCTACATTTCAAAAAGTAAAAGTGAATTATTGGGTTTTCCAACACAACCAAATTTTGCGAAAGAATGCTTTTGGTAATTTTAAAACGCTAACCAAGGAAATTTTGAAAAGCAATGCGATGGTCCGCTACCTTGATAATAATGATAATCGCAAAGGAAAACTTAACGAAAACTTAAGTCGCGAATTATTAGAGTTATTCACCTTGGGTATTGGAAACTATAGCGAAGAGGATATAAAAAATGGAGCCAAAGGATTAGCCGGACTCACTTTGGGAGAGAACGGCGCTGAATATCGTAGGTTTCTGCAAGATGATACACCAATAAGCTACTTTGGCAAAAATGGTGTTTTTAAAGCAGATGAAATGGTCGATATTATTTTTGAACAGAAAAACATTCCGTATCTAATGACGAGAAAAATTCTGGAATGGTTTATTTATGACAATCCAAACGAAGCACTTGTTCGCTATTATGGGGATTATTTCAGGACTGTGAATTTTGAATTCAAGCCCTTACTTACCAAAATTTTCACTGAAGAATTTGATAAAAAATCGGCGGGGTCCAAAATTAAAAACCCACTCGAATTCAGTTTGCAATTAGTGCACGAACTCCAGCTGCCTAATGTAAAAAGTAATTTAATCGCGCTGCTTTTGAAACAACAAAGTATGGACTTATTCAATCAACCCAATGTCAAAGGTTGGGAAGGCGGTCAATCGTGGCTTACTTCTCAAATTTACTTACAACGTGCTTCTGTAGCAGATGCTTTTTGTCAAGGTCGACGCTTGACAAGGGCTACCGATAACCAAGAAATGGAAGTAAGAAACACTAATGTAAAAGAAAGAGAAACCCAATTACAATGGCAAAAAGGAACTAATAAAGCAATTATTAAAGAACTTACTGATCGCCTACTCTTTGCGGTAAGCCCCGATATGCAAAAGGATTTTGAAACCGTTTTAAAATACGATTTCGATGCCAATGCGCCCAATAGCAACCAAGCCGTTGTACGATTATTCAACACCATTATAAAAGAACCAGAGTTTCAGTTAATCTAGTCCTACTATCCAACACGTACAATTATGAACAGAAGAAGCTTTTTATCCCTTACAGGTACATTAACAGGAGGTTCGTTATTATTACCTGATTTTCTATTTGCTTTTAGCAAACAAGAAAACTTAATTATTGGCGAGCAATCGGTGGTTTTTGTTCAGCTTAATGGAGGAAATGATGGTTTGAATACTTTTATACCCTATCTCGACCCACTCTATTATGAAATGCGACCTAAAATAGCACTGTCAAAAGAGGAAGTGATTGCCGGTGACAAAGAAATGGCCTTTCATCCTGCATTAAAAGGGTTTGCTCAAATGCAACAAAATGGTGACCTCACTGTGATTCAAAATGTGGGTTATCCTGAACCTAACCGTTCTCATTTTAGAAGTCAAGAGATTTGGCAAACCGCAACAGATTCTAATCAATACATCAACGAAGGTTGGCTGGGACGCTACCTGGACTTGCAATGCCACACCCACACTCCTACAGCGGGAATTAATATCGATACCATAGACAATTTAGCACTAAAAGGGAAAGAGCCAAATGCGATCACAATTAAAGATCCCGAAAAATTTAAAATTAAAAATGGAAAAGAAGAAAGCGCTCTTTTATCTGACAATCCCGAGTTAGATTTTGTTCGAAAAATAGCCAATTCTGCAATCGAAGGATCTGATTTGATTCAAAAAGCACTTGCGCAATCTAGCGCCGAAACAACGTATCCAACAACAGGCTTAGCAAAAAACTTAGCTTGGGTAGCTCGCCTCATTAAAGGTAATTTAAATTCAAAAGTATACTACACTTCTTTAGGTGGTTTTGATACGCATGATAATCAATTGGCCATTCACAAAAATAAATTAACCGAATTAAATGACTCCTTATTTAGTTTTTATACCGATTTAAAAAAAGCAAACCTATTGCAAAATGTAACCATAGTTGTTTTCTCAGAGTTTGGTCGCCGTGTAAAGGACAATAGAAACGGAACCGATCATGGCGCAGCAGCTCCAATGTTTATAATTGGCGGCAATAACAAAGGAAATGTAATTGGCGGCAATCCTAATTTAGCTGATTTGTATCAAGGTGATTTAAAGCACCAAATTGATTTTAGAAGTGTCTATGCCAACTTATTACAAAATAAATTAGATTTAAATCCTGCCTCAATTGGAATCAAAAATCCAGTACTGAACGGATTATTCTAAAAAAAAGTTCGCATATGAAGCCACCTTCAAGATGAAAGCCTATCTTTGCCCGCTTTAAAAAATAAAATAATGATTAAAAATAATGTCTTAAAAGGCGTTTTCTTAGTAGGATTAGGTGCAACAACTTATGGTATGCTTGCTACATTTGTTAAAATGGCATACACTGAAAACTATACAACCGCAGAGGTAACAAGTTCTCAATTTATATTGGGAATTATTGGAATATTACTGATCAATTTATTTCAAAAAATAAAAAATAAAAATACAACCAAAAAAGCGAGTTCTCGCAATATTTTTCAATTAATGCTTGCTGGAACATCTCTAGGAATGACAAGCGTTTTTTACTATTTAGCTGTAAAATACATTCCTGTATCCATAGGAATTGTTCTTTTGATGCAAACCGTTTGGATGGGCGTTTTATTAGAAATGATTTTGGAGAAAAAACTTCCTTCGAAACAAAAGGTACTTTCAGTAGGTATCGTTTTAATCGGAACCGTTCTTGCAACTAATTTAATAAACAACGAAGTTCAGTTAGATTGGCACGGCATTATGTGGGGAATGTTAGCGGCAGCCTCATTTACCACTACTATGTTCACTGCTAACAGTGTTGCTACTAATATTTCGTCAGCACAACGTAGTTTATACATGCTGCTAGGTGGTGCGATTATCGTATTTGGTTTTTCGATTGCTACTCAAGTGACACCTTTTAATTATGCTATTTTTGCAAAGTGGGGTATCGTTCTAGCGTTATTTGGAACCATCATTCCTCCTATGTTAATGAATGCGGGTTTCCCGCTAACAGGAATCGGACTAGGTAGTATTGTATCGGCTCTAGAATTACCCGTATCAGTGATGATGGCTTATGTATTATTAAATGAAGAGGTAAACAGCACACAATGGTTAGGAATCATCTTAATTATTGCCGCTATTGTGATCATGAATATAAATTGGAAAAAAAGCAAAGGATAATTTTTTATTGTTTGTTGGGAATTTATGGGCTACTTTTCAAGTATATATCGTTAATTTAGCGATTAACATTTAAACTTAAAAAACATGACACTACCGTGGCACCTCTATTTAATGGCTGTAATATATTGTGTTGCAGGACTAAATCATTTTAGAAACCCGAGGTTATACGTAAAAATTATACCTCCCTATCTACCCAATCCTAAAGCCTTAAATACGATTAGTGGTTTGGCTGAAATCATTCTTGGCATCGCATTAATGATTCCTATTTTAACCAATAGTGCTGCTTGGGGAGTTATTGCGTTATTAATTGCTGTTTTCCCAACACACGTTTATATGTATCAAAATCCTAAAGCAAGAATGGGTTTACCGCTTTGGGCTTTGATTTTAAGAATGCCGCTTCAATTGGTATTAATATTTTGGGCTTATCAATACACGTTGCTATAAGTTTAAAAAATGCTCTTCATTCCACTTCTTTATCGAATCGCTTATTAGATTTTACAGCACTGCAGCTACCTAATTAGACAAAATCTAAAAAAGAAGGATTTAATGAAAAAAAAATCTGTTTTATTCCAAAGTACTATTTTTTTTTATTAATATTGAAGTCTTATAAACAAGCTATTAGATTACTAATTATAAAACCTATTTGAATTAATTTTCACGTGATGAAAAAGAGTAACCGCAAAGAACTGACCTGGGAGCAAACAGAAAAACTTGTTACGCTAGCTTTAGAAGAAAAAAATCCTTTTGAAATTATTAAAAAGGAATTCGGACTAGCAGAAAAAGAGGTTCTGGAAATCATGAAAAAAAAGATGCCTGCTGAAAAATTTGAGATGTGGAAGAAAAAAGCAGCAGCTAACAAGCCAAAACCCAAACCAATTAAAATTGACGATTTTGACGAAGATTTGGATGGAAAATATTACATCAAAAACAAATTTGACTAAAATAGCAACACTCTTACTCAAGAGTGTTTTTTTATAACTAATTACCAACAAATAAAAAGCTTGTGCGATGTTGCAAGTTTAAAGAGCAAATCAATAGTAAAATAATGAAAAGAATTTTTTATACACTAGCCTTAGTGCCCTTTTTTTGGAGCTGTAAACCCACCAACTCAGCCATTGCACCTGCAAAAACAGAAATTGAAGTAGCCATTAATTTAAATGATATTAAAGAGGATAAAGTGATGGTAACCGTTAATGCGCCTACCATAACCACGGATCAAATAACGTATCATATCCCTAAAACAGTTCCTGGGACTTACTCTGAAGATAATTACGGCAGGTTCATTGAAGATTTAAAAGCTTTTGACAAAAAAGGCAACCCATTAGTTGTTAAAAAAACAGATGAAAACTCTTGGTCAATAGCCAATGCTAAAACTTTAGATAAAGTAACGTATTTGGTAAACGACTCATTCGATACTGAAAAAGGAGGTAGTTTTGGAGGAGATGATGTATTCTCACCAGCGGGATCCAATATATTGGCAGGCGAGAACATCATGTTAAACACGCACTGCTTTGTAGGTTACTTTACTAATTTCATGACCATTCCGTATAAAGTTACGATTTCACATCCTGAAACTTTATGGGGAAGCACATCAATGACTGATAGAGATGCTAGCGCTACCTCGGACACTTTTATTACCTCTCGCTATGCTGAATTAGTTGAAAACCCTATCATGTATTCAAAGCCAGACTATACTACTTTTAATGTAGATGGAATGGACATCCTAATTAGTGTTTACTCTCCTACTGGCAAAGTTACCGCTGAGAGTATCACTCCAGAGATGAAGACCATGATGACGGCACAAAAAACATTTTTAGGAAAAATTAATGCCACTAAAAAATACAGCGTTCTCCTATACTTATCGTCATTGACCCAAGAGGATGCTAAAGGTTTTGGTGCTTTAGAACACCCAACAGCTACAACAGTTGTTTTACCTGAAGTAATGTCAAAGGAAGAATTAGTAAAATCAATGATGGATGTGGTATCCCATGAATTCTTTCACATTGTAACCCCTTTGAGTATTCATTCCAAAGAAATTCAAGATTTTGATTATAACGATCCCAAAATGTCTAAACATTTATGGATGTATGAAGGTGTAACTGAATATTTTGCAAACCTTTTTCAAATCAACCAAGGTTTGATTGACGAGGAGGATTATTACTCCCGACTTTCTGACCAAATTGATCGCGCGAAAACCATGAATGACACCATGTCTTTTACGACCATGAGTGCTAATGTTTTAGAGCAACCCTACAAAGATCAATACATTAATGTATATCAAAAAGGAGCTCTTATTGGAATGTGTATCGATATCATCATCCGTGAAAAAAGTAATGGCGAGAGAGGAATTTTAGACCTGATGCAAAAACTTTCGAGTGAATATGGCGTTAACAAGGCTTTTAATGACGAAGAACTTTTTGATAAAATCACAGCCTTAACCTACCCTGAAGTGGGTGATTTTTTAAACACTTACGTAGCAGGAACATCACCAATACCTTATGATTATTATTTTGCAAAAGTTGGCGTAAGCCCTGCAGTTGTAAAAAGTCCAGCTGGCATATTTTTAAAAGGACAAGTACCTTACATCACCGTAAATCAAGAGACCAAAGAGATTATCGTAATCCCTAACATTGAGCTTAATTCGTTTTTTACTAGTCTTGGTTTAAAAGGAGGAGATAGTATCGAATCAATCAATGATAAAACCTACAATCTAGACACGATTTACGATATGATTAATGATAGTCAAAACTGGAAAGATAAAAGTGTTATGACCGTTAAGGTGAAACGAGATGGCGTTGTTAAGATACTTAAAGCTCCCGTTAGCCTTCCTCTTGAAGACAAGCAAGTCCTTAAAGCAACTGATGCTTCCAAAGCAAGCCTGCGACAAGCCTGGTTGAAAAATTAATAGCATAAACTACAATCCCAATTTAGAAATAGATTGGGATTTTTTTTTAAATAACCTTGATTAAGTACCCACACATTCCAACTATTTTCTTTATTTTGCGGCAAAATTGAAACCAATGAAAAAAACCATTCTCGCTCTAGTAACACTGGCGATCGTAGCATCTTGTAATAAAACGGATTCCAAAACAAACGTTCATATCACTGGAAATATCAAAGGATTAAAAAATGGAACTTTGTATATCCAACGCATTGTTGACACTGCGCTTGTAGCAATAGACACCATTACTATTGACGGTAGCTCTACATTTACTAGTGACCTTGATTTGAAATCTCCCGAAATGCTTTATTTATTTTTGGATAGAGGGGTGAGTAACTCAATGGACAATAATTTAGTGTTTTTTGCTGAGCCAGGAAACATTACTATTGAAACTAATTTAGACTCCTATATTACCTCTGCAAAGGTAACAGGATCAAAAAATCATGAGCTTTATGACGAGTACAAAAAAATAAATAGTCGTTTTAAAGATGAAAATCTGACTTTATTAGAACAAAAATTTAAAGCGATCAAAAGACAAAATGCAAAAGCAATTGACAGCTTGACATTAAAACAAGATTCAAATACAAAGAGAAGTTATTTATTTGCAACTAATTTTGCCATCAATCATAGAGATTATGAAATAGCACCATATATTGCCTTATCTGAAATTTATGATATCAACATAAAATATTTAGATACCATTCAAAAGTCGATGACTCCAAAAGTAGCTAACTCCTTATATGGTAAAAAGCTAACTAATTACATCAACGAAATAAAAAAACAACAATAAACAATTGACTAAATAAAAAGCAAGAGCATTTCAGCACGTCTGAAATGCTCTTTTTTTATGAAACAAAATCAAAGAGTGTTCAAATGTAAATTTGTTTAAATAAAAAGCTAATGTCAAATAAAATAAATATCTTAGCTAGATAACCTACCAAGAACTATGTGGAACAAATTACCATTTAAGAGACAGATTATTTTAATTTTATTAATTCCAATTTCTGGATTAATCTATTTTAATATTTCACATCTGATAACAACTTACACTGATTATCAAAGAATTGATCACAGTTTAAAAAACTTAAATACAATTGCACAATTATCTAAAATAAAAACTTTGGTTAATGACGAAAGAATCCTTTTTGAGTATTCAAAATTCAATACGTCTAAAATACCGGACTTTCATACTAAAATAGCCGAAACATCAAGTTGGTTTTCATCCTATCAATCAACAGACACGACGGCCACAAAAAATATTTTGGCTGCCAAAGAAATCTTAGACGATTTACACGTCAACAAAAACAATACGGCACTACCCACCATCGAAGTCTACCGAAAGTACACTGATATAAACTCCATCATTAATAATTTAATCGATCGAGAAATTATTTATTGTGAAGACGTAGAACTTGCCAAACTTGCCAATAATTTACGATGCTATATTGAGACAAAAGCAGCGGCAAATTTTTTAAGAGGAGTGATATTAGATAAATTAACTCAAGTAAACACAGCCACTACTGATGTTACCTTGTATTACGACAATGCAATAAACATTAATAAAAACGCTGACTTCAAGCTTACTCTTTTCAATTCAATTGATAACAACGAAGTAATATTAAAATATAAAAATAGTACCGAATTCAAGTTGTTTTTATCCACTGCAGCAGCCGTGATGAACAACTCCATCAAGATAACACCTGAATCATGGTGGAAAACTTCAACCGCAGTAAACGATAATTTGAAATCTCTGAGGGATAAAAAGGTGAATTATATAATCCAATACGCACATCAGCAAGAGAAGGTAGTTTTTAACAGAACGATTATAACCTGTTTTTTTCTGATTTTACTTTTATTGACAACCGCTCTTTTAGTTTACAAATTGATACGTAAAACTTCTACTGCCTTAAATGTAATCACGACCTCTATAAAAAAACTAGCAGTAGGTGACAGCAAATTAACCAACCAATTAACCGGAAACAAAGAATTCAATGCCATTAATTTCTCCCTAAACAGTCTTGTGCATGCTATAAAAGAACAAGTCGATTTGTCTGAGAAAATCAGTCATGGAAATTTTGGTGATCAAATTGGATTACGCAGCAAAGTAGATATTTTAAACAAATCACTAAATACCATGTCACTTGATTTGAAAAAATTTAATGACGAAGCTATTGAGAACAACTTGTTGAAAAAAAATATCATTGAAATCAATAAAATTATTATCGATTCTAAAACTATCAAAGAATTTGGATCAAATCTTTGCGAAGCATTAATCAATCAAACTAATTCGTGTCAAGCTAGTTTTTACATGACCGACTATTTGGAGAAGCAAGATCGCTTATTAAAGATGGGAACTTATGCAGGAAATAGTGACACGCCTGAAATAATAAAAATAGGAGAAGGTCTTATAGGAGAAGCTGCAAAAAACAACAAGCAAAAATATTTTAGTGACTTAGACTACACCTATTCTTCTATAAGTTCCTCTTTAGGCGCATCGGCAATTTACAACATTTTGATTACACCGATAGCCTATAAAAATAAGGTGATGGCAGTTATTGAACTTGGATCGTTACACCATTTTACTAATGCTGACCAATTGCTACTAGCTACACTCCAAGAAACCATTGGAAGCGCTCTCGAAGTATTCATCAGGAACGAAGAGTTGAAAGCTTCCGTCGAAGAGATTAACCGTAAAAACAGTATTTTAGTTGTCCAAGAAGAGGAGCTACGACAAAACAATGAAGAATTAAACAAAAACGCTCAATTACTACAACAGTCTGAGGAAGAGTTGAAAAATCAAGCAGCTGAACTAGAACAAACGAATGCTTATTTGGAGGAAAAAGGAAGAGAGCTCGAAAATAAAAATCATGAGATAGAGAAAAAAAATAGCGATTTAATTATCGCTCAAGAAGAATTAAACATCAAATCCGATGAAATCGCAAAAGCGAGTTCTTATAAATCAGAGTTTTTAGCTAACATGTCACATGAATTACGAACGCCATTAAATAGTATCCTTATCTTATCTGATTTATTAAAAGACAATACAGCTGGAAATTTAAGTACTGCACAAATTGAAAACTTATCCGTGATTAATTCCTCAGGAAAGGATTTATTGAATCTAATTACTGATATTTTAGACATCTCCAAAATAGAGGCTGGAAAAGTAGAAATTTATCCCGAAGAAACAGTCGTAGAGCGCATATTCTCTGACATGGATAGCTTGTTCAGGGTACAAATGCAGAAAAAGAATATTATCTTCACTACTAAAATTACTGATGATTGTCCAAAAGCATTGTTTACTGATATTGGAAAAATCGAACAAGTGCTGAAGAATTTTTTATCTAATGCAATGAAATTCACTCCAAATAGCGGGACAGTATCCATGACCTTTGGGCAACCGGATCAAGATTATCAATTCACCTCTTCGACTCTCGCTACACTACCAACTAATGCTATTTTAGCCATTACAATAAAGGACAGTGGTATTGGAATTTCCGAGGAAAATAAGAAAAAATTATTTCAAAGTTTTCAGCAAGCAGATAGCTCTACTAGTCGCAAATATGGCGGAACTGGGCTTGGGCTCTATATCTCGAAACAGCTCGCCTATTTAATGGGAGGAGAAGTCTTTTTTGACAGCATCCTTAATCAAGGAAGTACTTTTGGCGTTTTAATACCCGCTCGATATCCAACAACAACTTCCGAACATACAGAGATAGTGCTTCCGCAAAAAATGGAAGAAAGAACAATCGAAAGCGAATATCCTAATCCAAATGATGAATTTGTTGATCTATCAGCCGACATCGCAGATGATAGAAACAAAGCCGGTATTGACGACAAAACAATTTTAATTATCGAAGACGATCCATCATTTGCCGAGGTACTACTTCAGGTAGCACATAACAATGGGTTCAAAGCCATTATAGCGCATCAAGGTGAAACTGGTTTTCAATACGCCAAGAAGTACAAACCAAAAGCAATTATTCTGGATATGAAATTACCCGGAATAGATGGATGGACCGTTTTAAAATGGCTCAAAGACGACAAGGAGCTTCAACACATTCCCGTTCACGTAATGTCCGGAATGAAGAGAGAAAAATTAGCCAAGGAAATGGGTGCATTTGATTTCTTAGTAAAACCAATTACTCCCGAAAAACTAAAAGCGGCATTTGAATCTATTGACAACCAAATAAACAAAGTCTTTAAAAAAATACTAGTACTCGAAGACGACGAAAAACTCAACTATTCTATTAAGCAACTGCTGCATTCCAATGACAATAACGTAATTTGCTTACAAGCCTACTCTAGACAGGAAGCAGAAACCATTTTGAGAAATGATGATATAGATTGTGCCATTGTTGACCTTGGACTACCTGATTCTGATAACATCAAAGCAGTATCGCAACTTAAGTCTATTTCAAAAAACAGAGATATAAAAATTATTATTAATACCGGAAAATCATTATCGGAGCAAGAGCAATTAGAATTAGAAAAAAGTGTAGACAGTATCATTATTAAAACTAATAATGCGACGGAACGCCTCAAAGATGAATTGCTGCTGTTTTTAAATAAAATAGAAACCACCACTGAAACAAGTTACGTTGCAGCACCTAACCTTGCGGGAGGTGAAGTATTAAAAGACAAAAACATTCTAATTGTAGATGATGATATTAGAAACATTTACGCTTTATCAGCAGCGCTTACTGGCAAAGGCGCCAACATTACTACAGCATTTAACGGTATCGAAGCGTTAGAAGCTTTGGAAAACAATGGTAATACGGATATCGTTTTAATGGACATCATGATGCCCGAAATGGATGGCTTTGAAGCAACACGAAAAATCAGGGAAAATATACGCTGGAAAAACCTACCAATTATTGCTTTAACTGCTAAAGCCATGAAAGGAGATCGTGACGAAATCATAAATGCAGGAGCATCGGATTATCAATCTAAACCCATTGATATTCAAAAACTTATTTCATTAATTAGTATCTGGATTTATAAATAAATGCTACATTTATCTGACTTAGACGAATTGCTCTTTGCAATACAAAAGCGATTTGATTATGATTTTTCTAATTATTCTAAAGCGTCAATGCTTAGGAGAATTAATCGGTTTATGGACTTAAACGGAATGAAAAATAGTGTGGATTTGACATTTGAGCTTGTCAATAATCCCATCATTTTTAAAACGTTTATTAACGAAATTGTAGTGAATGTTAGTGAGTTTTTTAGAGACCCTAGTTTTTACAAATCATTAGTAGATAGCGTTTTTCCTTATTTAGACAGCTATCCTAATATTACTATTTGGAGTGCAGGCTGCTCTTTTGGTGAAGAGACCTACTCACTCAATATTTTATTAAAAGAAAACAACCTTATTCATAAAACACGATTATACGCCACTGACATTAGCAGTAATGCAATCGAAAAATCGCGCAAAGGCATATACTCTAATATCAACTTTAAAGAATACACTAAAAACTATTTTGACTGTGGTGGAAAAAACTCTTTAAACGATTATTTCGTATCTGATGGAAAGGATTCAATTATTAATTCAGAATTAAAGGAAAACATTCTATTTACCAATCATAATTTAGTTACTGACGGCGTGTTTAAGGAATGCCAACTTATATTATGCCGCAACGTATTAATCTATTTTGATAATGAATTGCAAGACAAAGTTTTAAAACTATTTTATGCTAGTTCACCTATTCATGGTTTCTTAGTGTTAGGTAAAAAAGAATCATTACGTTTTAGTAGTATTTATGCTAATTTTAAAGAGATCGATGCAAATGAGAAAATATATCAAAAAATAAAATAATGGCAGAGGTAATTCTTATTGGTGGATCAGCAGGCGCATTCAATTGTATACTCTCAATTTTAAAAGGAATTGACAGATCATTAGATATACCTATTGTTGTCATTTTACATCGATTAAAAAACGCCGAAACTAACTTTGAATCTATTTTACAAATGAATACCCATTATACTGTAAAAGAAATCGAAGATAAAGAACCCATTCAAAGGGGAATGCTCTACACAGCACCGCCAGACTATCACGTATTCCTGGAAGAGGATCGTACTCTTTCATTGGACGTTTCTGAAGCCGTAAATTATAGCCGCCCTTCAATAGATGTGATTTTTGAATCTTTTTCTTTAGTATTGAAAGAAAAATGCATGGGTATCCTTTTATCAGGAGCGAATGGTGATGGAGCAAAAGGTTTACAACTCATGGCTGAATTAAATGGTAAAACAGTCATACAAGATTGCATAGAAGCTGACTTTAATAACATGCCCAAAGCTGCAAAAGCTAGATACAAACAACACCAAGAACTAACCATAGAAAATATTATAAAATTACTTAATAATGAGTACAAGTAAAAAAAAGCACACTTTATTATTGATTGACGACATGCCAGCCAATTTGATTTCTTTAAAAAGTATGCTAGAAAATGAGAACCGAGAAATCATTTGTTGCTTATCTGCTAATGAAGGCCTACAAGTATTATTAAAAGAAAAAATTTCTTTAATTCTAGTAGATGTTCAAATGCCAGAAATGGATGGTTACGAATTTGTGGAAATTATAAAACAACACCCTAATACCTCTAATATCCCCACAATTTTTGTAACTGCAATAAGCGATGAACCAAAACATATTAATAAAGCATATGACTTAGGAGCTATTGATTTTCTATTTAAACCATTAGTAACTGAGGTAACTCGAAAAAAAGTAGATTCCTTCCTGAGAATTTGGGATTATGATCAAGAATTAAAGAAAGTAAACAATCAATTACTTGAAAAGAATAAAGAATTAGAGCAATTTGCTAATATCATCGCACACGATTTAAAAACCCCATTAGGCAACATTAAATCATTGATAGAGTTTATTGAGGAAGATCACATTCTAGACCTAAACGAAGGTGCTTCAGATTTATTTGAAATGGTAAAATCATCCGCATCTTCCATGTCAAAATTAATTGATGATTTGCTTTATTATTCTAAAAATGTAGAGAATAACGAAGGGAAAATGGATGTACAAATTCAAGCAGAAGTCGAAGCTGTCATTAAATTAATTCGTATTGATAACGAGATTCAAATTGATAAAATTAATTTAAATCACAGGATAGCGTTTCAACCCATCGCATTTAAGCAAATTATTCAAAATTTAATTTCGAATGCCATTAAATACAATGATAAGGAAGTAACTAAAATTACGATTACCTACTCCCAAGAAGAAAGAACGATTACAATCCAAGATAATGGACCTGGTATTCCAGCAGGACAAGAAACAAAAGTCTTTGACATGTTTTATACTTTAGGCCAAACTTCAAGAGGTGATTCTAGTACAGGAATTGGATTGAACCTAGTAAAAAAATTAGCGGAACGCAATAACGCAACAGTTCATTTTAACGCGAATAGATCAGAAGGAGCTGAAGTTGTTATATCCAATGTAGAGCAACGCTAAAAATAGCTTTAATCGCAAAAAAAGGAATTAGATGAACTCTAATTCCTTTTTTTATTTAGTAGCCTATAAAAAAAACCACCTAACAAAGTTAGATGGTTTTAGGATGAGCCGGCGGAGGGACTCGAACCCACGACCTGCTGATTACAAATCAGCTGCTCTAGCCAACTGAGCTACGCTGGCGTCTCATTTCGAGTGCAAATATAATGATGAATTTTAATTCTCCAAAGTAAAAGCTATTTATTTTAAAATTCTTTTTTCTCCTCTTAAAAAGAGCCAAAATAAAAAAACCACCTAACAAAAGTTAGATGGCTTTACGATGAGCCGGCGGAGGGACTCGAACCCACGACCTGCTGATTACAAATCAGCTGCTCTAGCCAACTGAGCTACGCTGGCGTCTCATTACGGGTGCAAATATACAGATCAATTCGTGTTTTCCAAATAAAATCTATATTTTTTTATCGTTTTTTTTGACTACAATTCGTTGATTTTAGCAATCAATTGATTTGCAGTTTGTTCCAATTCTACATTGATTTGTTTGAAGTGTGCTTTTTTGTTTTCAACATTTTTAGCATTCACTTTTGCGATCAAAACATCAAAAGCAGCGATAGCTTCGTCAATTAAATCATTAGTTTCTGTTGTTGGTTTTCCAGTTGTAGAAATTTCGAACAAGTAAACTGCTTCAATAATATCTCCAAGTACGTAGTTAATGTCTTTTTTTAAATTCTTAACGTTTGCCATTTTTATTTAAATTTTAATTTGCGTTTGCAAAAGTACATATAATCTTTCTATTAGCGACTATGAAATGTAAATTTCTAAAATTGAAGCTTTTCCATTTAAAAGATAGGATGGAATCGAAGCTGGAATCAAAACCGTATCACCTGTTTCGTAGCGATAACTTACAGCATCATAGTCAATTGAAAAACTTCCTGCTACACACATATACACTCTAAAAGAAGCAGTTGTTTTATCAACCGACAACTCCCCATCCAGCGGAATAAAATTAGTTATGAAATAAGGACAATCCACAATAGTGTTCGACTCGTTAACCAAATCCGTATATGGTTTGCGCGTATCTATTTTATTATAATTAATCGCTTCTAATGCTAAATCTATATGCAACTCTCTTGTATTTCCATTAGCATCTTTTCTATCAAAATCATATAAACGATACGTGATATCTGAGGTTTGTTGAATTTCGGCTATTACCAATCCAGCTCCAATAGCGTGAACGGTTCCTGTTTCAAGAAAAAAAGCATCTCCTTCCTTAACTTTTACAGTATCAAGAAGAGAAAGCAATTGTTTATTATTCAAATGCGCTACATACTCAGCTGCATTAGAATCTTTTTGAAATCCTACAATAATACGTGCATCCGCATCGGCTTGCATGACATACCACATTTCAGTTTTACCAAATGAGTTGTGTCTCTCTTGAGCCAAAGCATCATTTGGATGCACCTGAATAGATAAATCTTCCCTAGCATCAAGGAATTTAAATAATAACGGAAACTGTTTGCCAAAAGTCTCATATACTGAGCTACCCAGAACTTCTACTGGAGACGCATTGATAATATCTACAAGCGATTTGCCTTTAAGTGCACCATTTGACACCACACTTATATCACCTTCAACAGCAGACAACTCCCAACTTTCTCCCGTAGTATTTGAGTTGATGGATTTATTAAGAAGTGTTTTTAGCTTTTTTCCTCCCCAAATTCTTTCTTTTAAAATGGGTTCAAACTGTAAAGGGTATAAATACATGTGTACGATTTATTAGCACAATGCCAAGATTAAGGATGGCAAAGATAGGTACTGTTTTTTACTTTACAGCGCTTTTAATAGCTCTAAGTGCTTTTGGAATATGATTAGCGGCCATCATATTATTGAAAACCATAATAATGATTCCGTTTTTATCCGCAACGTACGTCACCCTACCTGGAAGCATACCAAACAAAGCTTTTGGTACTCCAAATAGTTTTTGGATTTTTTTGTTCTCATCAGATAGCAGAATAAACGGTAATTTATATTGCTTTTGGAATTTTTCATGAGAAGCTAGACCATCGCTACTGATTCCGATAACTTCAGCACCTAACACTTTAAAATCCTCATATTTATCTCTAAAACTACAAGCTTGAGCTGTACATTGAGAGGTGTTATCTTTGGGGTAAAAATAAATAACTACAGGCGTTTGACCAACTACTGATGAGCTGGAAAAAGTAGAACCATCTACTCGCAATGCTGAAAAATCAGGAATTTTATCTCCTACTTGTAGTGCCATTATAATCCTTTATAAGTTACAAAATTGCGTGGTGTTTCATAGAGAACAACTTCTAGATCAAATCTTTCTTCCATTTTGACCCTTAGTTTATTCCAAATCACAACCGCTATATTTTCAGCTGTTGGATTTAAATCTTGAAAATCAGGAACGTCTAAGTTCAGGTTTTTGTGATCAAATTTATTTTCTATTTCTTCTTTGATCAGATCAGCTAAGATTTTTACATCCATTACAAAACCAGTTTCAGGATCTATATCACCGGTTACATTAACGATTAATTCGTAATTATGTCCATGATAATTGGGGTTATTACACTTACCAAAAATAAGGTCGTTTTTTTCAAAAGTCCAATCTTTTCGATATAATCTGTGCGCTGCGTTAAAATGTGCTTTTCTACTTATTGTAACCCTCATCGTGATTTATTGTTATAAAAAATTATAGAAACCTTTAAATTTTGTGGTCTTCCAAGAAATGATAGAATTCATCAAAAATAATCTTGAACCACACTGTATATTGCTCTGGAGATGAAACCATATCTGCTTTGACGTCATCAATTCCCATCCATTTCCACGCTTCAACTTCTTCGGGATTTATTGACGGGGCTTCATTATAATAGCCAATCATCACATGATCCAATTCATGCTCTGTCAAGCCGTTATCAAATGGAGCTTTGTAGATAAAATGGAAAAGTTCTTTTAGTTCAGCTTTAAATCCCATTTCTTCAAATAAGCGACGGCTACCCGCCTGAATATTGGTTTCACCAGCGCGTTGATGACTACAACAGGTATTAGTCCATAACAAAGGCGAATGATATTTATGATGCGCTCTTTGCTGCAGCATGATTTCATTTTTACTATTTAAAATAAAAACAGAAAAAGCGCGATGCAAAACTGCTTTTTCATGAGCTTCCAATTTTGGCATAAGCCCAATTTGTTCGTCTTGCTCGTTTACTAATATTACGTTTTCTTCTATCATAGGATTGTTTAGCCCAACAAAAATACAAAAAAAAGGCAGACATCATTGTGCCTTTTAACGTTCTATTTCGAATTGTTCAACAGTTGCTATTTTGCTTTTTCGACCTATTTTGCAAAGTACAATCAATCAAATCTAAAATTTATTTCTACCATTTATCAAAGTTCAATTATTGCGTTTTACAAAGTTAAACGCCAAAATCATAGTTGGCAATTGAGTATTCAAGTCAATCCTCTTTTAGCTAGTACGACTTTACAGAAAAAACAAAACTAACTATCACAACTCCATAGCTTAAAAATAGTTTTTGCCTATATTTGTTTGATTGCCTTTAAGGTCAAACCGATAATAAAACGTTTCTAAACTAAACCAACATGAATAAAATTATAGCAAGCAGTATTCTTCTTTTAACACTTTATAGTGGTAATGCTCAAAATAGCGCATTAAAAACAAAGATCAGCACCAAAGCCGAGGCAATCGAATCCAAAGTAATTGAGTGGCGAAGAGACTTTCACCAGAATCCAGAATTGGGTAATCGCGAATTTAAAACTGCTGAAAAAATTGCTGCTCATTTACGATCACTTGGAATCGAGGTTCAAACTGGTGTTGCTAAAACAGGCGTTGTTGGAATATTAAAAGGAGGAAAACCTGGTCCTGTAGTAGCACTTAGAGCCGACATCGATGCCTTGCCTGTAAAGGAAAGAGTCAACATTCCGTTTGCGTCAAAGGTGGAGGGAGAATACAACGGACAAAAGGTTAGCGTCATGCACGCTTGTGGTCACGACACCCATACCGCAATGCTTATGGGAACGGCAGAAGTTTTAGCCTCGATAAGAAAAGACCTTAAAGGAACCGTGAAATTCATCTTTCAACCTTCGGAAGAAGGCGCTCCTGATGGCGAAGAAGGTGGAGCGGAATTGATGGTAAAAGAAGGTGTCCTTTTGAATCCTAAAGTTGATGTAATATTTGGATTGCATATCAATGCCCAAACCGAGGTGGGTACTATAAAATACCGTCCAGAAGGTACTATGGCTGCATCGGATTGGTTCAAAATAAAAATTAGTGGTAAACAAACGCATGGTGCGTATCCTTGGTTAGGTATCGACCCAATTGTTACCGCTTCACAAATTGTTCTCGGCTTACAAACAATCATCAGCAGAAATCTAAATATCGCCGAAACTGGTGCTGTAATTAGCGTAGGTAAAATTGATGCTGGAGTTCGAAGCAATGTAATTCCTGAGGAACTGACCATGAACGGAACAATTCGTACCCTCGATAGTAAGGTACAAGATATGATACATAAAAGAGTAAAGGAAGTAGTCAATGCTATTGCCGAAAGTGCTGGAGCCAAAGCAGATATTGTTATTACGAAACAAACATTGGTCACATACAATGACCCTAATTTAACAGAGAAAATGCTTCCTACCTTAAGAGGTTTGGCAGGGAAAGACAAAGTAGTGTTAACTCCTGCAGTGATGGGTGCTGAAGATTTTTCGTTTTACCAAGATAAAATTCCTGGTTTGTATTTCTTTTTAGGTGGCGCTCCAAAAGGAAAACCAATTTCAGAAACGGCACCTCATCATACACCCGACTTTTATATCGATGAAAGCGGATTTGTATTGGGTGTAAAAACAATGGCAAATCTTGCCGTAGATTATATGGAAATGCAATCAAAAAAATAACTACTTAAACTACTTTTCCAGCGCTTACCAAAACGTAAAAGCTGGAAAAGTAAAAATTGATTTGATTAGTGATTTAACACACTATCTCCTAATGAAGCAGCGATCATTTGTGCACATTTTTCTCCGTCAATAGCTGCAGAAATGATTCCGCCTGCATAACCCGCTCCTTCACCACAAGGATACAATCCTTTTATTTGCAAATGCTCATAAGTTATTGGATCTCTGGGGATACGAACCGGTGACGAAGTTCTCGATTCAGGCGCGTGTAAAATCGCTTCGTTGGTCAAATAACCACGCATTGATTTTCCAAACTCCGTAAATCCTTCGCGTAATATTTGCGTTAAAAAACCAGGGAAAACTTGACCTAATTCCACTGACGTGGTACCAGGAACATATGATGTTTTAGGAATATCAGTTGAAATTTTCGACTTTGTAAAGTCAATCATGCGCTGCGCAGGTACTTTTTGAGTTTCCCCTGCAAGCTGCCATGCTTTTTGTTCTATACTTTTTTGGAATTCCAAACCAGCCAGAGCACCATACTTCGCAAAAGGTTTATAATCTTCTAGCTTTAATTCAACCACAATTCCAGAGTTAGCAGTCGCTTGATCTCTTTTAGACGGCGACCATCCGTTAGTAACAACCTCGCCCGGACTTGTCGCACAAGGTGCAATTATTCCGCCGGGACACATACAAAAAGAGTACATTCCCCTACCTCCTACTTGCTTGACAATACTGTAAGGTGCAGGCGGTAATAATTCCCCTCGGTAATCACAACTGTACTGAATACTGTCAATCAAAGATTGTGGATGCTCCGCTCTAACGCCCAAGGCAAAGGGTTTCGCTTCGATAAAAACTTTTTTTCTGTCTAATAATTCAAAAATATCTCTGGCCGAATGTCCTGTGGCTAAAATCAATTTATTAGCAACTATCGTCTCTCCACGATTAGTTAGCACACCTTCAATCTCGTTATTTTTGATTAGAATATCAGTCACTCTCGTTTCAAACAAAACCACACCGCCACACTCAATTATTTTCTCTCGAATATCTTGAATAATTTGGGGCAGCTTATTTGTACCAATATGCGGATGTGCATCCACAAGAATATCTGGAGTTGCGCCATAAGCTACTAACAATTCTAAAATACGTGTGACGTCTCCTCTTTTTTTAGAACGGGTATATAATTTACCATCTGAGTAGGTTCCTGCTCCTCCTTCTCCAAAACAATAATTCGAATCCTCATTGACAAGGTGATCTACATTTATGGCTTTCAAATCACGACGACGACCTCTAACATCCTTTCCTCGCTCGATTACTATAGGCTTTAAGCCCAGCTCTATCAACTGCAAAGCTGCAAATAATCCAGCAGGACCAGCACCTACAACAATCACTTCCTGCTGACTAGCCACATTAGGATACTCAGGCAACCTAATTTTTGATTCCTCAATTGCATCTCCTACTAAGTAAATCAGTACTTTCAAATTGATCTTGATCGCTTTTTGACGTGCATCGATAGAGCGCTTCAAAACAACGACTTGTTGAATCGTTTTGGGAGCAACTTTTAGTTGCTTTCCAAGGTATTCTTTGAGCAAAATTTCATTTGCAGCTATTTCTGGTGTTACCTGTACTAAGAGTTCTTGAGCCATTCTCGTTCTTGTAATGCATTATTGTTTCAAAATATTCTAAAACAGGTTGCAAAAATACAGTTTTGAAGTGGATTTTATTCTTTGTTGACTGTCTTTTCAATTTAACACCATAAACTTTGTAACTTTGTTTACTAACTATTTATTATTTGAAGATGTCCAGACAAATAAAATTAATATGGGATTTTAGAGGTCCTGCAGCCGCAAAAACAGCTGAACACCATGAAATTCACTTAAAAGAATTTATAGCTATTGAAAAATTTCCTCTCACTATTACTGGATTTGAGGTAAAAGGCGAAATGCAAGCATTGGCATTCATGGTCGTTACTGATGAGTATATGATACAAGTTAGGGATACTTTAAAACCACATCGCGGTGAACTATACAATGAAAACTAACACGCATAACTGCTTAATAGCAAAACTATAAACTAAAAAAGCATTCCTTATCTCGGCAATTTTTATTGTAATATGTAAATGATAAACTGCTACTTTAAAAAAGTTAATGTTTTCCCATTTTCACTTTATCAAAAACTTATCAACGTAAATTACGTACATAGTTAAAACAAAACATATTATCATGAAAAAAATTCTCACAATACTTTTGCTGTTAACCATTCAGTTTGGTTTTTCACAAACAACAGACTACATCGCTATCTCAAAAAAACTAGTAGAGGCTGCCAAAACTAAAAACATAAAGGAGGCCACCAATTATATGGACCTCATTGCTAAGGCCGATGAAAACACATTAATTAAGCAATTAGAAGGTGATACTGCAAAAAAAGCTTTTTTTATCAATGTGTATAACGGTTTTACCAATATTTCGCTACGCAAAAATCCAGAGCAATATAAGGACAGAGGAGCATTTTTTAAATCCGAACAATTTGTAATTGCAGGAAATAAGGTGAGCTTAGATATTATCGAACACGGTTTTTTAAGAAGATCGAGCATTAAATGGAGTTTAGGAACTTTACACAAACTTTTCCCGTCTAAACTAGATCAAAAATTTCGAGTGAAAGATGTAGATTACCGCATTCACTTTAGTTTAAACTGTGGAGCTAAAAGTTGTCCTCCTGTTGGAATGTATGATGCGAAAAATTTAGAAGAACAATTGAATGCTTCAACAGACAAATACTTAAAAGGGAATACCACTTATAATAAAGAAAAAAACACCTTAGAAGTCCCTGCTTTAATGAGTTGGTTTAGAGGTGATTTTGGTTGCAAAAAAGGAGTCATCAAAATTTGTAAACAATTCAAAATAATTCCAAACGATGCAAAGCCTGATTTAAGTTACAAAGACTATGATTGGACAATAGCCTTGGATAACTTTTTATAAGCCTAAAATTAATTCAGACTCATAAATAACATATAATTTGTATTCATTTTTTAAATTAGGAGCACAATTAGCAATGCAAATTTATTGCAGTAAAACTGTTGTAAATTTTGATAAGAATACGACTTTTAATCATCCGAAAATAATTGGGGCTAATCACCCCAATTCTTTTTTTGACGCTATAGTCATTGCCGTCAGCTATCCTAAGCCTATTTATTTCCTGGCAAGAGGAGATGCTTTCGATAAACCCATTGTAGCTAAGTTTTTAACTGCACTACACCTCATTCCAATTTACAGACTTAGCGAAGGAAAAAGTAACCTAGGAAAAAATGAGGACACATTTAAACGCTGTTTGGATTTATTAAAGAAAAACCAAACCATATTGATTTTCTCAGAAGGCTTATGCGTTAATGAATGGAAATTAAGACCTTTAAAAAAAGGTAGCGGTCGATTAGCTTTAATGGCTATTCAAGAGGCAATTCCTAATGTAAAAATTCAACCTACAAACCTAAACTACTCCTCATTTAGTTCCAATCCAAAACAAGTTTTGGTGAATTTTAACGCTGAATTTGAAGTTACATTAAAGGACAAGGAATCCGAGTTTTACCATAACTTCAATCAAAAACTAAAAGAAGGTTTGACCGAAAATCTGATCATCCAATCAGAAAAAGAAAAGATTCACTTATTTACAAGACCTACATCGGTTCTAAAAAAAGTACTGTTATTCCTTCCTGCTGGTATAGGCTATGCCCTTAATTGGGGAATTTATCATGTTTTTAAAAACATTGCGTACAAAAAAACCAAAAATACCGTATTTTACGACTCGGTTCTTTTTGGCTTATTGTTGATTTTTTATCCTGTCATCGTACTACTGCTTTCAGTAATAGTTGGACTGCTTTTTAACGCTACGGTCGCAATAATCGTGTTTTTGAGTTTTCCGCTATCCGCTTGGTGTTACTCGCAGTACAAAGGAAATTAATTTATTTGACCTTACTTAAAGCTAGCATTTTAATCATCCATTTAGGCAATGGTTTCTCTTGATCTCGTTTTCGTAAATCTAAAAACCATCCTATTTTTTTCAAAATTGGAACTTTGTGGGTTTCGACTAATTCAATTAAGGTACCATCAGGATCTTCGACATAACAAAAACGACCTGAGGCGTTATCCATTTCAAAAGTATTATTGCTGTCAACGGTGAAGAAATAGTGATGGCTTTCGGCATGATTTTTTAAACTATCCATGTCTAAAACATCAAAACACAAGTGAATAAAACCACAATCGCCCCAAAAACGGTTTTCGTATATTTTTTTAGCGACTTTGCCTTTGACCTGCACTAACTCGATAGTTACATCGCCCAGTAATTTATTAAAAGCACCCTTTCCTGTGGCTTTTTTACTAAGACCAACTTTATGATACGAAAGTCCATCTTGTTTGTATTCAAAATCATAAAGAACCGTATCAATTCCAATTACATTTTGGTAAAAAAACAGCGACTTTTCCATGTTTGAAACACCAATAACACCACCTACTACACCACCTAAATCATGATTACCTGATTGAAACCAATCTTGTGAAGGGATTATTTTAAATGTATTTTTATTAGCATCCGTTGCCCAAAAATAGCTCCCACTATCTGGACAGTCTACGATAGCTGAAACTTCAATTTCTTTTGTATGCTGTAATCTTGCGTATGAGGTTTTTAGATTCGCTGATTTTAAAATCACAGCATTGATTCCTAGATCACCTACTTCAATTGGCTGTGATTCCGATGGTGTTCTGTTTAAATATTGCCATATTTCTAAGCCGCCACCACCTTGAAGATTCATCGTTAAAATGGCTCGGCGATTATAAACTGCCCCTCCTGTATACTGCGTCATCAAAGCAGCCTTGGCCTCATCGTCAAAGATTAAAACATCCATTCCAAATAAGTGCTTGTACATGTGCATTGCAGCTGGTGCATTAGCCACTCCTATTCCTACTTGTTGAATCCCTGATAAAAATTGATGCATCTGCTTTTTTTATTTGTTCTGTAATCCCTTGGCGTAAGCAATTTTATAATAGAGTGCCGGAATAAACCACCACAACCAAAATAAAATTCGCTCTGCTTTAACAATGATAATTGACTTTTGGTTCGTGCGTAATCCTTTTATAATTTTGCTGACACACACCTCTACCGCCATACCTACCTCATTATTTTCATCAGTAGCGCCATGTTGCTGTCCGTTACCAATAAGGGCATTTTTAGAAATATTAGTATTAATTCTTCCTGGATATACGAGAGAAATAGTAAGGTTGGTTTTATACAATTCGCATTGAAGCGTTTCAAAATAGCCTTTGATTGCATGTTTAGACGCTGCATACCCTGAACGCAAAGGGAATCCAATTAGTCCTGCAATGCTACTGATTACGGTAATATTACCCGTATTTCGCTCCTTAAAATGAGGTAAAATAGCTTGAGTAAGGGCTACAGGCGCAAAATAATTAATATCCATTAATTTTTTATAAACCTCCATCGACGTATCACTAGCCACTGCACGCTGACTGATGCCTGCGCTTTGAATAACACAGTCAATTTTTCCTTCCAAAGAAATAGCGGTAGTAACTAAATCAGGAATGGCATCTATATCTAATAAATTGAAAGGTAAAACATGAACTACTGTATTCTTTAGTTCTTGTTTCATTTGATTCAATACCAATTCGTTTGTGGCGGTCAGAATTAGAATTACGTCTTCTTTTGCTAATTGATAAGCTAGTTCTTGACCAATTCCAGAGGAGGCACCGGTAATCCAAATGATTTTATTTTTAAAATGCATTTTTTCTGTACCTTAGAAGTTCTTTGTATTTAGTGATCATTTCCATTTGCGAAGCGCCATTTTTATACATCCTAACTATTTTTAAATTGGCCAATTGGACCTTGAGCCAAGAGTTATCTTCATATTTACGGGCAGAAACTAGAGTGGCTTTTGGAATTAATTTAAAAACGCCCTCTTTCCACAAGCGAGCAATGTAGTCATAATCTTCCATGATGACCATTTCTTCCTTGTATTCTCCAATTTGATTCCATAATTTCTTAGTAACAAAGACACCTTGGTCTCCACCTCTAAAAAACAAGTAATTGAATCGCGTGAAATAGGCATTTATTTTTAAAAGGAAGCTGGGACTATCAAAGGTTGTTCTAAAACTACCACAGTTATATCCTTTTTCAATTGAACTTGCTATTTCAGTATAAAATGTAAGTACCGGACTGCTATCAGCGTGCAGAAAAAAATAAACATCGCCAATTGCATTCCTTACCCCGTGATTCATTTGTCCTGCACGTCCTTTCACGGGAGCAACAAAAACCTTCGCTCCAAGATTTTGAGCAATTTCTAGTGTTTGATCATTACTCCCACCATCAGAAACAATAATTTCGACATTATTGTCTACTACATTACATTGGAGAAATTGAATTAAATCACCAATTATTTTAGCTTCATTGTAAGTTGGAATAATAATACTTAACATCATAAAGGAAGAAGGAAAAGGATTTTCTTTTAAAGTTTTTTTTAGTTAGCGACTTCACTAATGAATTTTATTCGCATAAATCGTAATTCATCGATATCGTAATCTCCTTCAAATTCTTTCAAAGCATCCTCTATTTTATCCGTTACTGACTCCATAAAATAATCTTGAATTTCTTCTTGCTGATCGTCGTCTAGTAAGTCGTCAATCCAATATTTTATATTTAGTTTAGTACCTGAATAAACGATTTGCTCCATCTCTTTTATCAAGGCATCCATGGTAAGCCCTTTGGCTTTCGCAATATCATCTAATGATAATTTACGGTCGATATTTTGGATAATATATAATTTGTTTACTGAGTTTGTTCCAGTCGATTTCACAACAAGATCATCGGGTCTTACAATATCATTTTCCTCCACATACCTGTTAATCAAAGCAATAAATTCAGCACCATATTTTTTAGCTTTTCCTTCCCCTACACCGTGAATATTAATTAACTCTACTTGAGAAATAGGATATTTTAGGGCCATATCTTCTAGTGAAGGCTCTTGAAAAACAACAAATGGAGGGACACCTAATTTTTTAGCTACTTTTTTACGTAAATCACGCAGCATATCCATTAAAACTTCATCCACTACTCCCGAAGATTTAGCCGCAGTAACGATGGCTTCATCTCCAACTTCATTATACTCATGATCCTCAGACATCATAAAAGAGGTAGGATTATCAATAAAATCCAATCCCTTTTCAGTAATTTTCACAATACCATAAGTTTCGATATCCTTCGATAAAAAGCCTGAAACTAACACTTGTCTCAGCAAAGCCATCCAGTATTTCTCGTCATGTTTAATACCACAACCAAAAAAAGATTGTACATCTGTTCGATGTGCTTTTATGACAGCATTGACTCTACCAATTAAGGTAAAAACAATTTCTTTAGATTTATATAAATGTTTCGTATCTCTTACAACTTTTAGCAATTGAACCACTTGATCTTGTGCTTCAATTTTGGTTTTAGGGTTACGAACATTATCATCCATATCAGCGCCTTCTCCGTTTTCGCCATCAAATTCTTCTCCAAAATAATGGAGCAAGAATTTACGTCTAGACATGGAAGTTTCGGCATAAGCCACCACTTCTTGCAACAATGCAAAACCTATTTCTTGTTCAGCGACGGGCTTACCTGACATAAATTTCTCTAGCTTCTCTACATCTTTATAAGAGTAATAGGCTAGACAATGTCCTTCACCTCCATCACGACCTGCACGACCTGTTTCTTGGTAATAACTTTCGAGCGATTTAGGAATATCATGATGAATCACAAAACGAACATCGGGTTTATCGATCCCCATTCCAAAGGCAATTGTAGCCACAACCACTTCAACATCTTCCATCAAAAACATGTCTTGGTGTTTTGCCCGTGTTTTGGCATCAAGACCAGCATGATACGGAACGGCACTAATGCCATTCACCTGCAAAACTTCGGCAATTGCTTCTACTTTTTTACGACTCAAGCAGTAAATAATACCTGATTTCCCCTTGTGTTGTTTAATGAATCGAATAATATCTGACTCGATATTCTTAGTTTTTGTTCGGACCTCATAGTACAAATTAGGTCTATTAAACGAAGCCTTAAAAGTTTTGGCCTGAGCCATATCCAAGTTTTTTAGGATATCCTCTTGCACTTTTGGCGTAGCCGTAGCGGTAAGTCCAATAATTGGCACATCACCTAACTGCTTGATTATGTTTTTTAAATTTCGATATTCGGGTCTAAAATCATGTCCCCATTCGGAAATACAATGGGCTTCATCAATAGCAACAAATGAGATGGTTACATTTTTAAGAAACTGAACATTCTCCTCTTTGGTTAAGGATTCTGGAGCGACATACAACAGCTTGGTTAAGCCGGAGGTAATGTCTTTTTTAACCTGAGTAATTTCAGTTTTGGTTAACGATGAATTTAAAACATGTGCAATTCCATTTTCCGAAGACAAACTTCTAATGGCATCGACCTGATTTTTCATCAAAGCGATCAAAGGCGACACAACAATTGCGGTTCCTTCCTTAGTTAAAGCGGGTAACTGGTAGCAAAGCGATTTTCCACCGCCTGTTGGCATAATGACAAAAGTGTTTTGCCCTGCTAACAAACTTTGGATTACTTGCTCCTGCAATCCTTTAAATTGGCTAAAGCCAAAATATTTCTTTAATTCTTTATGGATATCAATTTCGTTTGAATTCATTCTTTATTATAATGGTATTTTGTATAAATTTGCACTACATAAAGATACTAAATTCTTTTACACACGCAAATTTTAAACATTCTGTTTTGATATCAAAAGAAAATATATTGGCGATTGCCAAAAAAACGATTCTAACTGAGAGTGAATCCATTATAAAGTTGGCCTCCTATTTAGATGAAAATTTCTCCAATGCAACAGAAGCAATTTACAAATCCAAAGGTCGATTAATTGTAACAGGGATTGGAAAAAGCGCCATCATTGCGCAAAAAATGGTTGCTACTTTTAATTCGACTGGAACACCATCCTTATTCCTTCACGCTTCAGAAGCGATACATGGCGACTTGGGAATGATGCAAAAGGAGGACATTGTAATTTGCATATCAAAAAGCGGGAATAGCCCCGAAATTAAAGTTTTAGTTCCCCTCTTAAAAAGATTTGAGAACACCTTGATTGCTATTACTGGAAACATGACTTCATTCCTAGCAAAAGGAGCGGATCACATCTTGAATACAACGGTTGATCAAGAAGCTTGTCCCATTAATTTAGCGCCTACGAGTAGTACCACTGCGCAACTTGTAATGGGAGATGCCATCGCAGTGTGTTTAATGGAACTTCGAAATTTTACAGCCGAAGATTTTGCCATCTATCACCCAGGAGGTGCATTAGGCAAAAAATTACTACTTCGCGTAAAAGACATGTTGGAACATACGTTAAAACCAATGGTTCCTCTTGATGCTCCAATTAAAAAAGTTATTTTTGAAATCTCAGAAAAAAGACTGGGAGTTACTGCAGTTGTAGAAAACGAAAAGGTAGTTGGAATCATAACTGACGGTGATATTCGTAGAATGCTGAATGACCGAGACACCTTCGCTGATTTGACTGCGAAAGACATTATGACCAAAAACCCTAAGATGATCGAATCGAATGACATGGTAATTGACGCCTTTAATATCCTCGAGGATAACGCCATCACTCAATTAGTAGTAGTCGATAAGGGAATTTATCAAGGCGTACTGCATTTACACGATATTTTAAAAGAAGGAATAGTATAATGGCTAAGAAAAACATAAACGAGATGTCCTTTTTAGATCATCTTGAAGATCTAAGATGGCTACTAGTACGAAGTACCATTGCTGTAATTGTAATGGCGATAGTAACTTATTTTATTAGTGACTATTTATTTGACACTATCATTTTTGGACCTACACGACCTACTTTTTTTACCTATACTTTCTTTTGTGAGCTATCGAGTTATTTAGGAATAGGTGACACGATTTGTATCACTGAAATGCCGTTTATCATTCAAAACACAGAGATGGAAGGCCAAGTAAATGTGTTTATTTGGATTTGTATTCTCGCTGGTTTCATCCTTAGTTTCCCATATATTTTATGGGAAGTTTGGAAATTCATAGGTCCTGCCTTGTATGAGAAAGAAAAGAAAAATGCTAAGGTGTTCATCTTTTTCTCGTCGATACTCTTCTTTTTAGGAGTGCTATTTGGCTACTTTGTGGTAATCCCAATGTCCGTTAACTTCGTAGCCACTTTTACAGTGAGTGATGTAGTTAAAAATCAGTTTACTTTAGACTCTTATATTGGTATGGTCAAAACATCGGTGCTCGCTAGTGGCCTGTTTTTTGAATTACCAATTATCATCTTCTTTTTGACAAAACTAGGTCTTGTAACACCTAATTTTTTAAGAACGTATCGAAAATATGCTATTGTATTGGTACTTATTATTGCGGCAATTGTTACGCCTCCTGATGTAGTAAGCCAAACGATAGTTGCAATCCCAATGTTATTAATCTACGAAGCAAGTATATGGATATCCGTATTTGTTTCAAAAACTAAACAAGAATAAAATGGCTGATATTATCGAAGAATTCAACGAATACCGTTCTAGAATGAACGAAAAACTTTTGGCAGACAACAATAAAATTGTCAAAAGAATATTTAATCTAGATACAAACGCTTACGCTGCGGGAGCTTTAGATGTTAAAACAAAAGAATTACTTGGTTTAGTGGCTTCGGCTGTTTTACGTTGTGACGACTGTGTAAAATACCATTTAGAAACTAGCCATAAAGAAGGTGTGACTAAAGAAGAAATGATGGAAGCTATGGGAATCGCCACCTTGGTTGGCGGTACAATTGTTGTGCCTCATTTACGTAGAGCTTACGAGTTTTGGGAAGCTTTAGAGGAAAATAGCTCAAAATAAACTTCCTTGTTGGTGCACTAACTAGTTTATTACCTAAGGTCTCAGAGACTAAAATAGTGTTAAGATTTTAAATAGTTCCTTTGTTTATTCGTTTATTTGTAACGACTAAGCAAAGGAATCTTTCAATTTAGTATTCCTTGCCCGTTTAAAACGAAAAACATGATATTAAGAGCAGACAATTTAATAAAAACATATAAAGGGCGAAGCGTCGTTAAAGGCATTTCGGTTGAAGTAAATCAAGGCGAAATTGTTGGTTTATTAGGACCCAATGGAGCGGGAAAAACTACTTCTTTTTATATGATTGTTGGATTAGTGAAACCGAATTCAGGAAATATTTATTTGGATGATTTAAATATCACTGATTACCCAATGTACAAACGAGCACAACAGGGAATAGGTTATCTTGCGCAAGAAGCATCGGTTTTTAGAAAACTGAGTATCGAGGATAATATTTTAAGCGTATTGCAATTGACCACTCTTTCTAAGGAAGAGCAGGTCGCTAAAATGGAAAGCTTAATTTCAGAATTTAGCTTGGAGCATATTCGTACCAATCGTGGGGATTTATTGTCAGGAGGAGAACGCCGCCGAACAGAGATTGCGCGCTGCTTAGCCACGGACCCTAAATTTATTTTACTGGACGAACCTTTTGCGGGTGTCGACCCCGTAGCGGTTGAGGACATACAGCGTATTGTAGCTCAGTTAAAAAACAAAAATATAGGTATCTTGATTACTGATCATAATGTGCAAGAAACCTTAGCGATTACTGATAAAACGTATTTGATGTTTGAAGGAGGAATCTTGAAAGCAGGTGTTCCGGAAGAATTAGTTGAAGATGAAATGGTTCGCCGTGTTTATCTAGGACAAAACTTCGAACTACGTAAAAAGAAGTTGGAATTTTAAATCAATCCTTACAAACTATTTAACAGCAAGGAAATGAGTAAACCCGAAAAGCCATCGAAAGAGACGCTTGAAAAATGGCACAAAGATCCTAACAATTGGAGATTTGGAATCTTTTATTTCAATAAAGAAGACAAAAGATTATTACCTCCTAAAAGACAAGAATGGATGGGCTGGACGGTTAATTTAGCTAATTTTAAATCGATTTTGTTATTAGTTGGAATAATCCTTTTTTTCATAATACTAAATCTGCTCATAGGATAAAGCACCAACCTTGCCTCGTTATTGCGTGAGGGATAGTAGTGGAAATCCTTTTTTGGGCTTTTTTCGCCCAAAAAAGATTGAATCGTATAGCCCGACACAACTGGAACGATAGTGGAAGTTGTGGCACGCCCAAAACACTAATTCCTTAAAATTACTTTTATTCCAGGGTGATAAACTGCAATTGCTGCAAATCGCCGTTGTAAATATTGACATCAACATTACCTTTTATTCCGGGAACAGTTCCTTTTTCGGTGAATTGCCAAAACAACCAATCGTCCTCTATTTTTTCGCGGTAAAAGTTATAATTAGCAATCCAAAAAAGATAATCGGAGAATTCCTCTTTTAAAAAATCATCATAGTATTTTTCGCCTGTATAAATGATTGGTTTCATTTTATAATGGCCTTCGACCGCCTCTAACCAGCGTCTTAATCCAATTTTTAAACGCGTCATGGACTGATTTTGGGATAATTTTTCGATATCTAACACCGGTGGCAAATCGCCTTTATGCAAATGCACCGTTTTTATAAACAATGCCGCTTGCTCCAATGAATTTTCATTAGGACGGTAGTAATGATAGGCGCCTCTGATGAGTTTATTTTTCTTGGCTGCAAGCCAATTTTCCTCAAATGCTTGGTCTACTCGATCCATCCCAACGGTGGCACGGATAAATGCAAAGCGAATGGCGTACTTGCTTTCTAGCGTATCTACCTGGGTCCAATCAATCGTTCCTTGGTATTCAGATACATCAATTCCTACTGCTTTGACCCCCTTGTTTTCTAACACTTGAAAATTTCGAACGTCGGAAATGCGTTTTTGTTCGGCCGATTCTCTGGCTATCTTATTGGATTTAAAGCTCAAATAATAGGCTAAACCATGACGATAGTGATAAGCAGCCGCAACCACAAAAACAACAAGCAGCGCGTATACGAGATACTTAATTACTATTTGCCGAAACGATTTTTTTTTAATTACCCTTCGAGCTTGCGGCTTTCGTCTAACGCTTTGTCTTTTCATCTAACGAGAACCGATTGCTGATTATAGATAATAGGACATAGGTAAGAATGATTAGCGGTATTGCCAAATACTGTAAAACGACTAGCAAAACCATCGCGAAGGTTAGAAACAGAATTTGAAGTGTATTGTCCTTTAAATTGAACTTTTTGATTTTTAATGAAAACAGCGGAATCTCAGCATTTAAAATATAAGCACTGAAAAGAGTAATGAGCAACAATACCCATTGATTGGTCAGTATCTCCAAAACCATCAAGGAATCTGAATACAAAACCACTAGCGGTAAGCTCATGATAAACAAGGTATTGGCTGGAGTTGGTAAGCCAATAAAGGAATTCGTTTGCCTGATATCTATATTAAAATTAGCCAGACGATAGCAAGAGCCTAAGGTTATAATGAATCCTAAAAATGGCAGATAGGGATTGGTTGAAATTTCGTGTTGACTATTTGACAATAAAAAATACATCACAAAACCGGGTGCTACACCGCTAGTAACCATATCAGCTAGAGAATCTAATTGCAATCCTAAGGGACCCGCAACTTTTAATAATCGAGCGAAAAAACCATCGAAAAAATCAAAAAATATTCCCAAACTCACAAAGTAAAAAGCCTTTTCAAAATCTAATTTAGCGATGAAAACAACTGCTATACAACCACAAAAAAGGTTAATAAGTGTAATAAAGTTAGGGATGTGTTTTTTAATATTCATAGTTTGTGTGCTTTAATAATAAGTTGACACAAATTTAGCATAATAAGTGAGTTTAATGTCCGTTTTGAATAGAGATTATTAACAGTCAAGCTGGTTTCTTATATATTCCCACAAATCACGATCTCAGCTCAATAAAAAATTATATTTTTGATAAAAATAGCAGTTTTAGCTGCCGACGATAAAAAACACCCGCTTTGAAAAAAAAGTTTTCTCTTATTTTACTTCTCCTTACTGGTATTTCTTACGGGCAAACCGCTAGGAAATACTCGAATGAGTTTATGAATATTGGTGTTGATGCGGCGGCGCTTGGTATGGCTAATACCGTTAGTGCCTCGACTGGCGACGTTAATTCAGGCTACTGGAATCCGGCTGGATTAATGCGATTAGAGGAAAAGCAAGTCGCTTTGATGCATGCCAGTTATTTTGCGAACATTGCTCAATACGACTATCTTGCCTATGCAAGTCCAATCGATGATCAATCGGCTTGGGGAATATCATTAATTCGTTTTGGAGTTGATGATATTTTAAACACCACTGAATTAATTGATAGCGAAGGCAATATTGACTACAACCGAATTAGTCTTTTCTCTACGGCTGACTACGGATTTACCTTTTCGTATGCTCGTAAACTTCCGGTTCAAGGATTTCAATATGGTGTTAATGCTAAAATAATCCGAAGAGTTATTGGAAAATTTGCTGATTCTTGGGGTTTTGGTTTTGATGTGGGTCTACAATTTGAAAAAAATGATTGGAATTTTGGTTTGATGTTACGCGATGTGACCACTACTTATAATGTATGGAATATTAATGAAAAGGAGTATCAAAAAATTGCAGATGCTGTTCCTGGACAAAACCAAGAATTACCAGAAAGCACCGAGATTACCCTGCCAAAAGTACAACTAGGAATTTCTAAAAAATTTATCATTCGGTACGACTATAGCCTTATGGCTGCTGCCAATGCTACGATGCGGTTTACCAAAACAAATGATATAATTGCCACGGATTACGTAAGTATCGATCCTGCTTTAGGTTTCGAATTTGGCTATACTGATCTTGTTTTTGTACGAGCAGGTGTTGGTAATTTCCAGAATGTACAACAACTCGATAATTCCGAAAAAATAGGCTTTCAGCCCAATATAGGCCTTGGTTTCAAATACAAAGGCATTCAAATTGACTATGCCTTAACAGACCTTGGAAATCAAAGTACTGCTTTGTATTCCAATATTTTTTCATTAAAAATAGATTTATCTCTTTTTACCAACTGATAAAAAACAAACAATGATTGCATCCAATTTTCGATTCACAAAAGTGTTCTACTTCATAGCACTATTTTTAGTAACATCTATTAGCTTTAGTCAAACTAGGTTGCTGTCTGAAAACAGTAAGGTTAGCGTATTAACCTGCGGAACCGGTAATGAATCCTACTCTCTTTTTGGGCATACGGCAATCCGAATTTCGGATCCCGATAATTTTATTGATGCCGTATTTAATTACGGAGCTTTTGATTTCAACACGCCGAATTTTGTTCCAAAATTTGCTAAAGGAGATTTAGAATATTTCGCAGTAGCGCATTCCTATGCTGATTTCATAAACGAATACACCTATGAAAAAAGATCGGTTTATGAGCAAGAATTAGTGATGCCTCAAGATTTAAGGCAACAACTATTTGACAACTTAACCACTTCATTAGCATCAGGAGAAAGCCATTACACCTACAAATTCATAGATAAAAACTGTACCTCAATGGTGGTGGACATGATAAATAAAACGCTTGGAAGTGCGATAATTACTAAAAAAGTAGACACTGACAAAACCTATCGGTCTATTTTATATCCTTATTTTGACAATCACTTTTATGAAAAGTTAGGCACAAGTATCATCTTTGGAACCAAAGTAGACGAAGTAGGAACACATATTTTTTTACCATTCGAATTGCTGACCAATTTAAAAGCAACTCGTTACAATAATCAATTATTGACCAAACAACCCATGACCTTATTACAGTATCAAGAACCGACTCCTTTTTCATGGTGGAATAATGGGTACAGCTATCTATTGCTTTTGTTGGTTGTTGTGACTTTAAACAAAAAAGCATTGAACCAATTTTATTTTATTATGATGGGATTGCTGGGTGTGTTCTTTGTTTTTATGGGTTTTTATTCCAATCATTTAGAATTAGCCAACAACTACAACGCTTTACTGTTTAACCCTAGTTTACTTTTATTAGCAGTCTTTTATTTTACCAATAACACCAGATGGACATATAAATTAGCTGTCTTTAACGTGCTATGTTTATTTGCTTATGTTTTACTTTTAATTAATAAAGCACACTTTTTAATTGTACTACCCCTAATCATATCTAGTGCGGCACTACTAATTCGAGTAGCGTTAAAAAACAAAAAGCGAATCCCTATTATTATTTAGGATTCGCTTTGGTATTTTAGTAGAAAATTAATGTAGGAACTATTGCCCTCTATAAAATAAAACGGTGGTAATTGTTTTAAGAGCTATGTTTAAATCTAGATAAAAACTTCTGTGTTTTATATAATACAAGTCGTATTGTAATTTTATCAAGCTGTCTTCGATCGTTTCTCCATAACTATAATTTACCTGAGCCCAACCGGTAAGTCCCGGTTTAATGATGTGCCTTGTTTCATAAAAAGGCATTCTATCCGCTATTTCTTTAACAAAATTAGGTCTTTCAGGACGTGGACCAATTACTGCCATTTCTCCTTTTAAGATATTTATACATTGCGGGATTTCGTCTATTCTCGTCTTTCGTAAAAAATTACCAAACAAGGTTATTCTGCTATCATTCACCGTTGCAAACACGGCTCCATTGGCTTCAGCATTTTTCACCATAGTTCTGAACTTGATAATATTGAAAACGACCCCGTCTCGGCCCACCCTTTTTTGACGGTAAAACAATTGACCTTTATTGGCGATAGCATTTCCAATAAAAACAAGAGGAATTAATAAAATACCAAACGCTATCCCTAATACTGCTAAAACGATCTCAATGATTCGCACGATAGTCAAATACAATTTATTTTGGTTGCTCCTACTAAACGGAAAAAATCCATAAAAATCTTTTGCCATGTAATGCACTGGAATGCGTTGGGTTTTACTTTCATACACTTGCGTATACTCTCTAATAATTTTACCTGACTCCAAGAGATGCAATAATTGTTGGTATAAAGTAGGGGTGATACCATTTGTTTTTTGGGTGGCAACCACTATTTCGGTTACTTTATTTTCTTTGACAAAAGTGGATAAATTATCGCGCTCAATTTGTTCTACATAATGGTTTCTAGAGTCATCTAGTTCAATAGTATCAATGCTTACATAGCCGATAATTTTATAATGTGGATCTATATTCTCTAAGCCCAATATTAGCTCTTCTACTTCACAATTTTCGCAAATCAAAACGGCATTTTGCATAAAACGATTTGAAGCTAAAAAACGAACATAAAAAAGTCTCCAAGAAATCAAACTAAAAAAAAGAACAAGAAAAAAGGTTAAAATTTGGAGTCGATTGGTTGGTAAAAGAGGAGAGAAAACGGGAGTAAGTAAATAGACCAGAGCTGTGGTAGTAGAAGTTAAAATCGTACTTCTTACAATTAAAAACTGATTGCTTGCCACTTGTAGTTTATACATCTCGAAAATAACACCCAAAACACTTAGATAAAGTCCAAGAACAAAGGCAGCTGAAAATTGAGTAGCAATGGTCTGTAGATATTCTAATTCGAAAAAATAAGATGCTAGGTACAACCACAACCAAACAAAAAAGAGATCGAATAGATAAAGAATCATCTTTCGTTCTGATATTTCAAAATGGATTTTATTGCTTGACATAGGTTTTGGGACTTGCTGCTGCAATGTAATAATTTTGATGCAAGTACCTTTATCCTTCGATTAAAACTATTAACTAATTATTAACATCCCACTGCCAAAATCACTAGACCTCCTTTTTTGGTGGTGTTCTAGGTGTTAATTGCACATTTAATAGCGACAAGGAATAAACAAAAGCAGGAATAGCAGTTCGCATCGCGGCATGATTGATGGTGAAAAACCAAAACGCGACAAAGCAAAGCATATACATGTTAAACTTATTTTCTAAATAAAGGACTAAAGGCGTTACAAACAATATTAGTAAACCTAGCGCACCTAAAGACCCATGCTCCGCTAACATTCGTGTAATTTCATCATGGGACAATACAAAAATACCGGTTTGTTTTTTACGTATTTCTACTCCCTTACCCACTCCTGCTCCAAAAATTGGATAAGCAAAAAAGGTTTCGATTTCATTTTGAGCAATATCCTCTCTACCTGTAAACTGACTTTGCTTAGCTCTACCTGCTGCGTCCTGATTGGCGTATCTTTTTTCTATTAACCCTCCCGTTTGGTAAGACGTATAACTCCAAATTGCAACCATGGCAACAACTATTACAGCGAAAACATAACTCAATTTTACCTTTCCTTTCAAATTAGATTTGAAATACAGAAAAGACAATAATAATAAGATCATCAAAAAACCAGTTACCATTCCTCCTCTTGAAAAAGTTACCATACCACGATAAGTCATATTAGTAGCAACGATCAAATTAATGATTAGGAGGACCTTTGACCGCGACTCTAAAATAATACGGGAAAAGAAGATAAACATTCCTAATCCTAAAAAAGTAGCTACTTGATTTGGTCCGAATCCACCCGAAGTTTCAAAATTTGACTCTGTCCCCGTTACAACATCCTGAACGCTTGGCGTGTAAAGAATGAGGTATGCAACACAGCTAATTATGGGTAAGCCTAAACAAAGTAAAATATTGTTTATTTGTTCTAATGTAATTTTTCTTCGGTAGGTGTATAAAGCAGAAAAAGCCAAACAAACCGGTCCCGAAATATTAAAAGCAATTGAATTTTTAATGTCTGAATCCAAATCCAATACAAACCCCGTCATAACCACTCCAGGAACTAGCAGAAGCAGAAAGATCCAATAAGGTACAGCTCCTTTTGAAAATCCTTTGTAAAACATTCCCATGAAGATAAAAATCAAAACTTCATATTTAGAGAATTCATAGGTAATATTCCCTCCTGTCATTCTAAGTAAAAGTTCACTACCCACCACATAACCGGCTACTAGTAAGCACTCGTCATTCCTGTTTTGTGATTTGATAACTACATAAATTCCTGTCAAGAAAATTGCATATCCATATAGAGAAGATAGCACCGGAAAAGCATAGATAAGTATTCCAATAAAAACATGGAATAGTATTAAATAAAAATATATTTGTTCCTCTTTTTTCATTTACAATTTCCTCTAATCCACTTTATATAGGATTGAATAATAAAATTTTCTCCAAATTTGTTTTGTATCGTAATAGCGAGCCTTTCGGCAAAAATAGCTTGTTTCTGTTTATCTTCCATAAGACACACTAATTTTTGGTAAAAGTGTTGCTCATCGACTGGCACTAGGTAACCACTATTATCATTTTCAATTACAGCTGGCAACTCACCTACATTCGTAACAACCACAGGAACCTTAGCCATACCATACTCCAACAACGCAAGAGGCAAGCCTTCAGAAGTAGACGTTAAAATACCAATGGTACTTTGAGTCAAAATATATTGGACATCGTCTTTACTCCCGTAGACATGAACAGTTTGCTGTAAACCATCGTTCCTAATTACGTCCTTGATTTGCTTGGAGTAGGCGTCACCAAAATCTTTTCCTACTAAGTGAAATGTCCAATCAGGATGAGAAATCTTAATTCTCTTTGCAATTTGGAGCAACATAAAATGATTTTTCTGAGGTCTCAAGTTGGCCAAAGCTAAAATACGTTTACCTTCTAGACCTTTCAACTTTGTGGTAACTAAAGTTGGTTGTATGGCAGTAGAAAAATTTGGTAAATAAATACCATTTTTAAAATGTAAATTGTGGACTGTCCAGTCTTTTAATTTTTGATTAACACTGATGACGCCTTCATAAAAAGGAAGACCAAACTTGTAAACCCACTTGCTCCTTGAGGACAGAAACTCACTGTCTCCATAGTGGTCGTGCCAAATTAGTTTTACCGACGGACACAACAATTTAAGTAAAACTGCCATAAAAAACGAAGTACTATGAACATGCAGCCACTCCACTTTGTTAACTCGAATGTACTTTCTTAATCTCCAAAGCGCCTTTAAATCAAAAGTACTTTTCTTATTTAAAAACAGATAATTAACCGTACTACTTAATTGTTGCTTTAATGGCCCTTGTTTACGTGTACTCACCAAACCCGAAAATTCGATTTGTTCAGCAAGAGCATTAGCGTAATTCACTGCCATACGTTCGGCACCACCTGCCTCGAGGGAATCTATAAGTTGCAGAATTCTCATGAGTGTAATAGCTGTTTAATTTCAGCTTCAAAACGCTCTAAAGTGTATTTTGTCGACCAATTATAGGCTTCGACTCTTTTTTCGTTCATCAGCTCATGGGAAGTTAGTAAATGACTTAAAGTTTGACTGTCTTTGTTTAAATTACCTTCTACTAAAACACCTCTTTTACCATAATCTAACATAAAAGGAACGCAAGAAACAGCAGTTGCAATAGGAACGCAACCCCAAAACATACCTTCGGCTATTGCTTTAGGCCAACCTTCACTATCAGAAGGCAGGATAACAAATTGACTTTCTTGATAAGCTGTCTTCAGGTCAGCTCTACTCGTATTACCTTTCAAGGAAATATAGGAATGCAATTTATTAATTGAAATATACTGTTCTAAATTATTTCTTTCAATCCCTTCTCCATATAACTTTAAAGAAACATCATGGCCTTTTTGCTTCAATTCTTGTATCAATTGAATCGCATAGAGCGGATTTTTACCTTTAACTAAAGTACCTACAAATACAAATTGAAACGGATTTTTCTCTATCGGATTTTGAAACGGAATAATCTCCTTTTGGGAATAGGTTGCTGTAAAGAAGGATTTTATGTTTTTGGTCTGCTGCTCCCATTGCCCGTAAACCAGTACTTGCATATTCTTGGTTATCGAGACATTGGATAGTATTTGCTGTTGCAATCGGTACGTCCAGGGTTTAGGCGCTTTGCTATCCCAATTTCCCGCATATTTTGCTGTCTTTATTTTTTTTGGAAACAGTAGTTGTACACAACAACCAATCAATCCCATATTGCCGGGACAACGCAGGTGAATGTGGTCGCAAGCTTTCATCGCCTTAAAAACTTTAAAGCTTATTACTGGTAGTTTAATCAAAGACTTAAAAGAGTTGGATACCGTTAATAAATCAAAATTTTCAACCGGAATAAACTCAATATTAGGGTGCGTGTATGCGCTATCAATTGCTGTTGTTTCACCCGTTATCAAAGGTGCAATAATCACTAATTTGTTGACATATGTTGCCCAAATATTCATCTCATTCACATACGGCGCATAGGCGCAGTAGTGATTGCCTTCCTTACGGTGGGGGACATGTGTGACAATTAGAAAATTCATAAATTATTATTTATGAATAATAAGTTTTCTCCTCTATTAAAAAAAGAAAAATCATACTTAGAAATAGCACTAAAGAAGCTTTTCGAACAGCCCTTATCTATACCATCATGCAATTCTATTATTATACACCTTGTTCTAGGCAACCAATTCTCATAATTACTTTTAAAAAGGTCTTTCTCTCCTCCTTCAATATCTACTTTAAGAACGTCCAAAATCGATAAATCATATTTAATTAAAATATCATCAATCGTAATTGTCTGAACTTTATCAAGTACTTCTTTTTTAATAGTAGTGGCTACTTTTTTAGCAACAAAACCCCAATTACCACAACCTCCATCTACTATGTCCATGGTAACATTTGATTGATTGTATAATGCTTTTTTTTCTAGTTTTATATTAGGATAAAATGCGGTATTTTTTTCTAATAATTTAAAATTGGATTGTTCTGGTTCAATTGCTACTATGTCAGCATCGGGGAATTTATTAGAAAAATAAACAGCTGACAACCCTATGTTTGCACCCGCATCTACTATAAAACTTGGACTAAAACCTAAATTCATACCGTACTCCTGAAATGTAAATATTTGATGAAAAGCCAAAACATCTGTAGATTTTGTTCGGAGAAATAATGGAAATTTTAATTCAGGAATACAAATTTTATCCTTCCCTAATGATGTAATTAGATTTATATACGCAAATCTAAACCCTTGCTTTAAGCGAATTTGAATTCTATTGATAATGTTTTTCATTTAGATAAGAGAAAGTATTCTTTTAATATAATTTTGGGGATGGAGGTAGTAATCACTCCATTCTTTATTTAAAATCCCCATCTCAAGATACCGTTTGTTTTTCAATAAATCTTCTATTTTTTCTGGTAGTTCTTCAAATGAAGAACGGCTGGACAAAACTTCATAGTTTATTGTTGGCTTAAAATTATCCAACACTATATTTATTGGCGTTGTAACTACTGCTTTACTGTACAGCAAATACTCTCCAATTTTCCATCCAGGATTATCTTTCAAACCATCGTCTGCAATTCCTATATCATGATTTTTTAAATTATTCAAATAGGCACTTTTGTTTGAATCCCTCTTTTTCAACAATAAATCAGGAGCCATTTGACTCGATAATTTATCTGCAAAAAGACCAACTGACGCATGCTCGAAATTATTTTTTATTACCCTACAAGCGTTTATTCTAAAGTCATTTTGAAGATATCTTCTTTCTTTCTCTTCATTATCAGGATGATTATCTGGGTTCCATAATCTTGTATGAAAAAGCACTTTCCCCCCATTGTCGCTGGTTAACTTTGGGTATCTGTCTATATCTAAAATATGATGAGATGATTTAAAAACTAATCCAAAAAAGTCTAAAGCTTTTAAAACTTCCATTCTACTCCACTTATCAAACAATAGGTCAGTCTTTAAGTTTAAAAGAAGCAAATGCGACTTGTACGATAAAGGGATATTAAAATTCAATGGCCTTACATTATCCTTAAAAGAATCAATACGAAGTGATCTTTTAAAGTAGTAATCAAATTTTTCAGCTTTGTCAATAAATGCAGAATCATCTGAGTAATCAAAAAAAACTAACTTGCCATCTACAATCAAAATTGCTCCATTGTGAACTACATTTTTGTCATGATAAATAGCTACCGTAAGATTTTCATTTTTACAAAAATATAAATACGAATAAATCAAATGATTTAAATGATGCGTCCAAGTAGATATAATTAATTGCATATTTCTTTTCCTGTATTGGTTTAAAGAAGATCAGTTACTTGATTTTGGTGTACTAATCAACAGACTCCACCAACCAATAGTACGTCCCACTGCTTCGGTCAAAGCCTCTTTTTTGTTTTGTGCAGTAAACATATTGGTAAATCGGATTAATATTAAAACGATCGTGATTGCATGCCATTTAAACTGATCCATAAAATTAGGATTCGGATTTTTTACCCTCCACACGTACCAACCGTTTCGAACTACCATTTTACCGTAATGGTATTGATTGGGACGACCCGAAGGCTCGTGGTTATGATACAATTGAGCTTTGGTATTAACATACAATTGGCCTGTTTTAGACGTCCTTAAAGAAAAATCGGCATCTTCATATAGTCCATAGCCTTCAAAATAGGTAGAAAATTGAACTGTTTTAAACACTGATTTCTTAAAGGACGAAACACCACCCATAAGCATCTCAACTTGATATGTTTTACCGCTAGGAGGTAAAAACCCCACACTTCGTCCATGCGAATACAACGAAGAATAACCTGGAGGACAATCACTATCTAATCCTAACTTTTTTCGAAGCACAAATCGACTTCCTTCTTTTTGTATCCAACCGTCATAATAAAACTCATTAACTGACGGTTGATATCCATCTCCTACATATTTCCATTCTTTTTCATTTACAATCGATCCTCCTACACCCAATGCTTTTGGATATAATTGGTACGTTTGTAGTAACTCCTTAAAATAATCCATTTCAAGAACTATATCATCATCTAGAAAACAGACTACCTCTATCTCCGTTCCCACACGCTCCACACCATAATTGCGTTGCTTGGTCAGCCCACGATCATTATCTAATACCTTAAAGTACTTAAGATTTTCAAAACTATGTTCCTGTAAAACAATAGCTGTCAACTCATTAGTAGAACCATCAACGATTAAAATCTCATCTGGATAAACGGACTGCTGTTTAACGGACTGTAATAGCTTGAGCAATGGTTGCGCACGCATGTAGGTACAAATTATTAGAGAAAATTTCATTATTATACATTTAATTTACCTGCCCAATAAAGGCTACGACTCCATTGCTTCTTGAAGGTGCTATAATATTTAATAGGATTTTTTATTGGTTGTTGACTGTAATATTTAAGAAATAAAATAGTTTGATATCCCCAGTTTTGCTCTTTTGTTTTGTATGACATTTGAAATAACATAACTGTAGGTGAAGGTTTGGGCTGAACTTCATCATTACTCCAACTTAAAAACGGCTTTGTCCTAAAACCGCCAATAGGAGCTTTTAAATGCAGTATTTCAGGTTGCGGAAAATACAAAACATCATGCCCTAGATTCCGTAATTGCATCCCAAAATCATTATCTTCTCCATAACCAAACTCGTAGCCTGTGTCGAAACGACATTGCATACTACTTTTAGCAGCTATCATACTACAGCCAGAACCAAAGGCACCCCATTGCATATAGGTATTTAATTGAGTTTTCTCTCCTTTTTGTAAACAACAGAAGGAAGCTGCTTCTGATCCATATTGTTCGATAGAATAGAAAGCATTCTCAAAAAAATTAGCATTAAAAACAATATCATCATCTGCGAGAAAAACCCATTCATGCTCTACTTCTTTTAGAGCCAAATTTCGAGCATTACAAGCTCCAGCTTGCCGTGTGAAAATATGTTTAATTTGAAAAGGCCAATTCTCATTGGTTAGATAATCTAATTCAGATATACTATTCTGTAAAGGGTTTTGTTCTACGACGATTACTTTTTTTGGAAGTAGTGACTGCTTCGCTAAGTCCTGCAAAACAGCATACAAATAGTCTTTGCGTCCGATGGTAGGAATAATTACGTCTATAGTTTTCTCCGCAATTACTTTTCTTGACGAAGCTACTTTTATAGAATCAATTTTTATACTATCTGCATTTCTTTTCGTATAAAAAATCGTATGTATAAATGGCAAAAGTGCCCATTTCTTTTCGTAAATAATAAAATTTAAAAACAACAAAAACACCCATCTCGTTTTGTAATGTTGTTTCACAAAACGGAAAAGAGTAAAAATGGATTGTTCATTAAAATCATTTACTTTATGCACTTTTAGAAGCTTGGGTTCCGAATAGCAAAAAAGTCCTTTTGGCATTAGTAATTTGGACAAAGAGTGTAAATAATAGTCGAAACTAGAATTAAATGAAATTTCCGCACCAACTTCTATTAAAACTGAAGCATGAATCATTCCTACAGTACTGCTCATTTGCCAAGTTGGAAAAGATACCTTTTTATTAACTTTTATAAAGAGTGATTCATCAACGTAACCAATACTATTTCCTAAATAAGTATCCTTTTTCGGATTGTAGGAGAGCATTAATCTATCGTGATGAAAAAGTGTATGTAGTCCTTCTACATTTAAATACTCCTGGTACTCTATCGCACACCAAACAATAGAACTATTAGGATACTTTAAAGCAATTTGTAGCAGTCCTTTAACAATCGAAACTTGTTCGTCAAAGAGCAGTGCGTTCCCTAATTGATCTTCAATTTTTAAAATTTTATTAGCGTTGTGAAAAATAAAAATCAAAGGCTACTGTATTAATGATTTATAAAAAAACACACTCTTTTTCGCCACAATATCGATACCAAACTTCTGAACTATTTGCCGTCTTGCAGCGGAACCTATTTTTAGTTGTTCCTTACTATTCTCAAGTAAAGAGTTAATTGCTTTGGCATATCTAACATGCTCCTTTGGATGTATCAAAAACCCACTTATTCCATTCTCTATAACATCAGTTGCCCAACCAATATTCGAAGCCACAACTGGCTTTTCCATTGCCATTGCTTCAATCCAAGAAACGGGTAATGCTTCGGCAAAAGAGGGAAACACACATACAGCAGCTTGATTTACATGTTTTTGAATCTCACTATAGGGAACACTACCTAAATATGAAACCTTAGATATTGCATCTTTACTAAACAAATCCTGCATCATTCCCCAGGTTGACTGACTGCCTGAAATGACATCAATCACATCTTTACCTACTAAAATTAATTGAGCAGACGGATTATCTTTTATGACTTCATTAAAAATAAGTGGCAGTTCTAACAATCCTTTTTTGCGAATTAAACTTCCAAAATATAAAATGGTATTGGGCACTATTTCTACTTGCTGAATTCTTCGAAAAGAGGCTACATTAATAGAATTAGGAATAATGGTAAAGCTTTTATTTAATCCAAAAACTTTATTGGTCATATCAGCCGTAAACTGACTTACCGCAAGCAGTCCATCTGCTTTTTGCAAAGCTCTTTTTTCATGGAATTTATTCTTCCATTTCACAGGACGGTCATCTAAATGACAAAAATAAGTGTCCGATCCATTCAATCGAATAACAATTGGACATTTTTTAGGGGAGATAAAAGAGGTTATTCCTGTCCAATCAGGCGCTTCAACTAACTCTATCTGATGACTGTCGTACAATTGGTTAATTATTCGTTCTAGTTTTTTTCTAGTAAAAAACCATGACAATCCTTTGATCTTAACATTCTTAATTCGTTGTACTGTAATACCGTTCTCTTCAAAAACCTCATCATACTCTTGGCCGTATACCAAAATCCTAACGGCACAACCTGCAGCAACAAGACCAATGGCTAGATTTTCAATACTAGTACCGATACCTCCCGAAGTACCCGTTCTAGGATGTGGATATTCAGGAGTTAAAAATGCTATTTTCATTATTTAGATTTAAAAAAGTCTTGAATGATCGCATTGGTAAAAATCCGAGCACCTGCATCGTTCATGTGTCCGCAGGACGAAAAGTATTTGTTTTGAATAACTACATTTTCATAATTATGAATCTCTGGGTACGATTTATGCACTTTTTCAAAATAATCCATACCTACTACATTTTCACACATAGGAGTCATAACGGCAATAAAATTGATATTATTTGCTTTGCAAACTGCTTTAATCTCTTCATAATATTTATTATTTGGTAAAGGCTTTAGCTTTGAAATATTATTTTTCATGTTCCCCTTGGATTTTATTCCTAAAGCATAGTAGCCTCCATTCGATGTCAAACTAGATTTTTTATGAATACTTGCAAAAAAAGTTTCTCTAAAGCCAATTCTTGTTTCGAACTTTAGATACCTATAAAACGGAATGTAATATAGTTCGACAAAATCTTTTTCATTTTTAAAGTGATTTTTAACTATTTGCGAACTGTGTAGGTAAGGCAAAAACTTAGCAGCTATACCATCTGCCCGCTTATCATTGGCCAAATTCAAGTCGGCTTCAAGAATCACATTTTTAATTTCGTACTTTCTTTCAATCATTAATTTAAGGATCAAGGAAGCTTCGTGTAAATGACCTCCACTCATACCGTAATTAAATGTTTTCAGTCCGTTCTTTTCAAATAATTCGGTTACAAAATGATTATTAGCTCTTGAAGAACCCAGAACAACCACATCATAGGTACGAGCGGTTGAGTTAAAAACATAGTCGATTTTTCCTCTATTTTTTGATCTTTCATAAACGATTGTGTAACCAAAGTCAAGCACTACCGCTAGAAATAGAACCAGAATAACTATTTTTAAAATAAAAAGCAGAAACTTTTTCATGATTGATTCACTATAATTTTTAAAACTGAAAGTAGATAAATTCCTTATAATCTGAGTAGGTTCCTAAGGCTAAAATTGCAGCAACGGCAAAACTAAGACGCAGCCAACTATTTTTGCCTGAAATAGGTTCCTCTTTCAATCTATTATTCCACTCTACTAATACAAACAACCCAATCATTAGTAACATCTCATAATTATAGCGTTCGTTAGTTAAGTATTGCGAACTAAAATGTCCTTCAGTAAAAATTCTTTTGATATATTGGACTGCATCCGTTATGGAATTCGCTCGAAAGAAAATCCATGCCAAACAAGCTAATAAAAAGGTATAAAAAATTTGGAAAACTACTTTTACAGAATCGAAGTTCCAATTTAATTGTACCATTTCGATATTGGACCTGTTTGTATTTAGCAATAATAAAGGCAAAAAATACAAGGCGTTTATAAAACCCCAAGCCAAATAAGTCCAATTCGCACCGTGCCAGAAACCACTAACTACAAATATGATAAAAGTATTCCGTACTTGTTGTGACTTCCCGCCTTTGCTACCACCAAGCGGAATATAAAGGTAATCCTTGAACCAAGATGATAGTGAAATGTGCCAGCGACGCCAAAACTCGGCGATATCTCTAGAAAAATAAGGATAATTGAAATTACGCAATAAATTGATTCCAAATAATTTTGACATCCCCAATGCCATATCTGAATATCCTGAGAAATCACCATAAATTTGAAAAGCAAAATAAACAGCTCCTAAAATTAGTGACCAAGAATTCATGCTGCTGTAATTGTCAAAAATAGCATTAGCATAGGTTGCACAAGTATCAGCAATAACTACTTTTTTAACCAATCCCCATATGAATTGAAACAAACCTTGCTTGGCCAGCTCAAAATCAAAGCTTCGTTTTACTTTTACTTGCGGTAGCAAGTGAGTAGCCCTCTCAATGGGACCAGCAACTAACAAAGGAAAATAGGATACAAAAAGGGAGTAATCAACAAAATCATATTCGGCCTTAATTCTTTTTTTGTAAATATCGATGACATAAGACAAACCGTGAAAAGTATAAAATGAAATGCCCACTGGTAGTACTACGTCCAGTAAAAAAGGAGAGGACTTTAAACCAAAATCATTTAGCAATTCAGTAAATGAGCTAGCAAAAAAATTATAATATTTAAATACTCCGAGAAAACCCAAATTAATTCCAATACTCAACCAAAACCAAAATTTCCTCGTTTTCTCTTTCTCACTTTTCTCAATTTGGATGCCTGTGTAATAATCCAAAAAAGTAGAAAAAACCAATAAAAACAAAAAACGCCAATCCCAACAAGAATAGAAATAATAGCTCGCCAAAATAAGCAGTAAATTTTGAGTCTTCTTTGTTTTATTAAAAACAAACCAGTACAGCAGAAATACAATAGGCAAAAAAACCGCGAAGGTCAAGGAATTAAAAAACATAGAAAGATGCGAATTTGAAGGTGCGAATTTAAGTTTTTTATTTACAAATTAGTGTTGTGAATATAAAAGGACGAAAGATCTTTCTCTATAACGATTACATCCGCACAAGTGACAGTCAAACATCTTGAAATACTTTTCGTTACAACAGCATTTGCTCCTATTGTCACATTATCACCAATGTTAATTGCTCCAAAAACGCAGGCACCGGGCCCAACAAAAACATTATTCCCTATGGTCGGAACCCCTTTTTTCTCTCCATAATTGCTTACCCCAAAAGTAATTCCTTGTGATATATTGCAATTATCACCAATGACTGTATCACCGTGAATTACAATACCACCAAAATGACCAATGTAAAATCCGCTTCCAATTTTTGTACGATATGAAATATCAAAACCATACTTGACTTTCAACCTTCGTAACCACATATAGAAAACATAAAATAACAATCTATTGCGTCTCCTATAATGCTGTGTTAAACGAAAAATGGTCATAAATTTTAAGCCTGGATTGGGCATGATTATAAAAGTTTTTAAAATTGCTGAAAAACTAAGCTTTTTAATACCACATCTTTTGTAATCCGATAGAATAATTTCTTTTAACATTTTTATTTATTACAAATTTCAGCTATTGCTTGCCAAATTCTCTTTGAAGCCTCATCAGCGGGATGCTGATTTATAATTTGAAACCATTTTTGAGCATTCTTTACTATTTTTAAGGCTTGATCTCCCAACATTATTTCAATTTTATCTGCCATTTCATCTGGAGAATCAAACCATACAACTGCATCATCAAGCATCGAACGAAAATGAACATATTTGTAGCATTCGTGTAAATCCCAATTAGTATTTGATCTGTTTTTTTGATTGTAATTAAAGTAGGCGCAAGGCTTTCCTTGAGTTGCAAAATCAAAAACCATCGATGATCCTAAGTTGACAACCAATTCAGAATGTGCAATAGTATTTGATAATAAAGCAACATCCTCTTTAGTTGGTAAAATGGTGTTCCACGCATTATCGATATTCTTCCATTGTGGTGCAATTTCGACAATTAAGCCTTTGTATTTATCGATAATAGATTGATACCTTCCCGAAATATCGACAGGACATCTTCTAAAGACAATTCCAAGATTATAACCTTTTAAATTTAATTGTGACACCGCTTGGGCAAAATCATTTAAATATGCTGGATCGTCTGGAGAAGTAGTGATGTCATCTCCAGAAAAACAAAGATATTTTTTCTCAACATCTAAATCATAAGTATTAAAAAAACTATCTTTAGTTTGAAAAGTATCTTTTTGAAAGTGATTTTCAAACTGAGGAGTACCAGTAACAATTACCTGACTTTCATTTACATAAGAACAATAATACAGTAGCTCTTTTTTCATAAAATCACTCCACACAAAGTAATAATCAGTTTCTACGACCATTGTACCTTTTGGCATATTATCCCAAGAAAAAACAAACGTAGCTGTTGGAATTTTTAAATCTTGAGCAGCTAGCAAAGGAGCTATAGCGGCACTTATTCTTTGATTCGTACAAAATACCATTTTAGGTTTCTCCTTAATCAGTGTAGCTAAACATTGTTCATAGTAAGGCGTTTTACGTTCTGTCCATACAATCATCTGCCTAACCTTTTTTAAACCACTTTTGGAGGAAAAAAAAGTGGTTACAAAATTAATAGCAATATTTTTTACAGTTGATTTGAAGGTTTTGTAAGAATTTGGAAATCGGTACGAATTGTAAACACCATCATTTGCCTTTTTAATATTTAAATTTAACTCAATACTTTTCCTTGCATTTTTTAAAACATCTGTTATCGGATGCGTTTTAGCATTCGAAATTTTAATTTCATCCAACCCTAAATCCGTTAAAGGAAATAGAGTATTATTCCAGTAAACGATTTCGAAATTTTCCTTTTTTCCCAAATCATAAAAATCAGAATACGCAAAATTTCGTAAGCCAATTCCATCGGGGAGTAATACTAATATTTTATTTTGATTCATTTACTAACTTTTAAATACTCCCAACTCTACCATGATCCGAAAAATTTCTTTTAACAACAAACTCCTTATCCAAAGGCTGCTCAGATAAAAAAGTAATATCACAAAAGTAATTTTCTTCGACAGGGTTCAATCGCCAAGGGACTACATTTTTGTAATCTAAAGTCCAATTATTTTTCTCTAAACTAACAATATGCAAATCGTTCCAAGAGGTCACATAATCAATCCAATTGTATCCTAAATGCCAAGCCTGAGTTTCTAGATCATTTAGATTTTCTATTTCGACTAATCGTAAGCCTCCAGCACTTTCTTGACTAACGGCTCTCGACCCATCTGACAATACAATTCCTTTTAATGAAGGCTGTTTAAAATAATGTGTATCAGCAACTCTCCATTTTTCTACATCAACACTTATATTTTTACAAACACTTTTAAAACTTTTATCTTCTAAATTTGGATTGACTTTAACATATCGCACTAAGTCAAAATACCTGAACCAACGCATATTTCTATACAGCCCCAAGCCAGCCTCATTTGCTGCAGTTGCTGCTAAGGGATAATAGTTTCTAGCAAGACTATAAAGTTGTCCTAAAACACCTTGACCACGATATTCCTTATCAAGGAAAACATTAATAATCCAGGAAAGTTCACCGGCAAAACTAGCTCCTACATGCCCAACAACCATTCCATCAGCATTCAAACAGATAAATGATCTGCCAAAGGCTTTATCCCCAAATTGCCAAGCCCAAAATTCTTTATTGTGCAACGGATGATGTGCCCTATAGATTTTCTTAAAAAAAAGCTCTAACACATCCCAATCTTTAAGCTCAGCTTCACGTATAATCATAAAAATTTATTTAAAATTCTTTCCGCCAATACTGTCATTACAATCAAATCGATTTAATAAAAGATAATCAACTTTGTTTTCATTTATTAATGGTTTAGTTGTAAAACCAAATTTATATCCTACTTCTCTTGCAGTACTCACAACAAGTTGTGAAACAGCTTCCGCCGTTCCATAGGGATAAGACACACATTCTATTTTTTTATTTCCTAGATTTTCCAGATACGTTTTTGATATGTTTAACTCTCTTTTTATTGTTTTTTCATCGTAAAGTCCTAAAGGTATATGAGAATGGGTATGGCTACCCACAAAACCTCGATCAATCAATTCCTTTAATTGATTTGTACTCATGTATAAATCCTCCACAACTAGTTTTTCGTCAAAGTAGTTGTTGAAAATTTGATTAATAAATGCTTCTTGGGTCTTATAATCTAATACAACATTTAAGAAATATTTAAATTCAGCACTTTCCTTACGATCAAAACGATAAAAATGCATTGAATCTTGAATTTGGTCATTGGTAAGTGTTCTATTTGTGAATTTTTTAATTCTATCATATAAAATAGCTGTAGATACCACTGATCTTACTAAATGTATTTTGTGTACGAGACTAACTTTTTTTTCGACATGATTCAGTGTATTGATAAAAAACAGAGCTGGAATTCCTAATTTTTCGAGTATTGGTAAAGCCAAATCAAACTGCTCCTTTAATCCATCATCAAATGTAATTAAAATATAATTTTCATTTGATGCTATTATTTTTTCTGGATCAAGTACTAATTCATTTGGATGTATGAAGGTGCCTGTTTTTTGTAAAGCATCTAATTGCTTTTCAAATTCCATAGGTTTGATCCCAAAAATACTGGGATAAGAGGCTTCAAAATTAGTCCGAATGTAATGATAGTTAGTTACAGAAAGCATTTGTTGACTTGATATAAAATCTAATAATTAAATTTCTCTAAATTGTTTTTGATGATTAATTGCCCACAAATTATCATTTTCGATGGCGTCTAAAAACAATTGTGTGCTATTTCCTTTTCCAAAATCACCCACAGCTTCATTTTCGCTATGGCAATCTATTGTTTTTAAAGCGTTGATTATAGCTGCTTTTTCGTAGTCAATATTAATAATATCAGCATGAACTGCTCTATTTTGTTGGCGTGTCCCAATATTAATAATAGGTATAGCGTAATAAGGTGCTTCTCTTATACCTGCACTACTGTTACCTATTATAAATTGTGCGTTTTTAAGTAAAGTCAAAAAATATTCAAAACGCAACGATGGAAAAACTCTAAAACGACTGTTATTTTTCAACCTTTTATATTGTTCTAGTATAAAGCCACTTCCTAGGTCATTGTTAGGGTAGATTACTACATAATTATGATTGTCTTCCAATAAACTACTAACAAAATTTGTAGCGTACTCCTTCATTTCACTTGCCTCAGTGGTTACGGGATGAAACATAACTATTGCATATTTTTCAAATTCAATTTGGTAATACTCCTTGACAACAGTTAGATTTGGTAGGTCTTCTGAGAACATAATATCAATATCAGGAGAACCAATAGTAAAAACAGAAGATTCTGTTTCGCCCATCTGCAATAATCGCTTGGCAGCATCCTCGTTAGAAACAAAGTGAATATGGCTCAATTTACTAACACTGTGCCTGATTAATTCGTCGACAGTTCCTGATAACTCACCTCCCTCAACATGTGCAACTAAAATATTATTTAAAGAGCCTACTATCGCGCCAGCCAAAGTCTCTACTCTATCACCGTGCACCACAATTAAATCGGGATTTATCTTTTTAGTAAAACCCGACAAACCTTCTATAGTCTTAGCTAAAGTCAAGTCCATAGTAGTTTCATGGGTATGATTTTCAAATGTATGAATGTTTTTAAAATCACAGCGTTGAATTTCTAACAAGGTATAACCATATTCTATTTGCAAATGCATCCCAGTGACAACCACATGCACTTCAAAATCGGGATGCACATCCAATACTGAAATTAGTGATTTTATTTTACCAAAATCAGCACGAGTGCCGGTTAAGAATATTATTTTTTTCATTGCTTTATTTGCTATCGTCAGGCTGAGTGAAGTCGAAGCCCTTGTTTTATTATTCACGTTTTATTATGAATAAATTCTCGACTCCGCTCGAATTGACAATCGTTGTTTTAAATACCACTGTCAGGCTGAGCGGAGTCGAAGCTCTTGTTTTATTATTCCCGTTTTATTATAAATAGATTCTCGACTCCACTCGAATTGACAATCGTTGCTTCAAGTATCTTCGTCAGGCTGAGCGGAGCCGAAGCCTTTGTTTTATTATTAATCTTTCACCATAACTAGATTCTCGACTCCGCTCGAATTGACAATCGTTGTTTTAAATACCACTGTCAGGCTGAGCGGAGTCGAAGCTCTTGTTTTATTATTCCCGTTTTATTATAAATAGATTCTCGACTCCGCTCGAATTGACAATCGTTGTTTAAAGTACTACTGTTCGGCTAAGCAAAGTAGAAGCTCTTGTTTTATTATGAATAGATTCTTGACTCCGCTCGAATTGACAATCGTTGTTTCAATCACCACTGTCAGGCTGAGCGGAGTCGAAGCCTTTGTTTTATTATTCATCTTTCACCATAAATAGATTCTCGACTCCGCTCGAATTGACAATCGTTGTTTTAAATACCACTGTCAGGATGAGCGGTGTCGAAGCCTTTGTTTTTTGAATGTGATTCGTTTTTACACTCTGATAGAAAAGGCAACAGATCAAAATCATCTTTTATAAGCGCTTCTTTCTTAGCTCTACTCCATTTTTTTATTTTCTTTTCAAACTCGATTGCTTGATTAGGATCTGTAAATTCTTGATACCACATTAACGCCACAGGTCTACGTTTAAAAGTATATGCATCAGGATAATTCCCTGCGTTGTGCTCCACTAATCGCCTATCTATATCTGATGTGATTCCTACATAATAAGAATCATCTTTACATTTTAATAAATAAACATAATAAAATTTCATTAGAGCACTTTTTATATTTTGAGATTCTCGACTCCGCTCGAATTGACAATCGTTGTTTAAAGTACTACTGTCAGGCTAAGCAAAATAGAAGCTCTTGTTTTATTATTCACGTTTTTACTAAAGTAGATTCTCGACTCCGCTCGAATTGACAATAGTTGTTTTAAATTCCACTGTCAGGGTGAGCGGAGTCGAAACTCTTGTTCAATTATTCCCGTTCTATCATAAATAGATTCTCGACTCCGCTCGAATTGACAATCGTTGTTTAAAGTACTACTGTCAGGCTAAGCAAAGTAGAAGCTCTTGTTTTATTATGAATAGATTCTTGACTCCGCTCGAATTGACAATAGTTGTTTTAAATTCCACTGTCAGGGTGAGCGGAGTCGAAACTCTTGTTCAATTATTCCCGTTCTATCATAAATAGATTCTCGACTACACTCGAATTGACAATCGTTGCTTCAAATATCATTGTCAAGCTAAGCGGAGTCGAAGCCTTTGTTTTATTATTCATCTTTCACCATAAATAGATTCTCGACTACACTCGAATTGACAATCGTTGCTTCAAATATCATTGTCAAGCTAAGCGGAGTCGAAGCCTTTGTTTTATTATTCATCTTTCACCATAAATAGATTCTCGACTCCGCTCGAATTGACAATCGTTATTTAAAGTACCACTGTTCGGCTAAGCAAAGTAGAAGCTCTTGTTTTATTATGAATAGATTCTTGACTCCGCTCGAATTGACAATCGTTGTTTCAATCACCACTGTCAGGCTGAGCGGAGTCGAAGCCTTTGTTTTATTATTCATCTTTCACCATAAATAGATTCTCGACTCCGCTCGAATTGACAATCGTTGTTTTAAATACCACTGTTCGGCTAAGCAAAGTAGAAGCTCTTGTTTTATTATTAATCTTTCACCATAACTAGATTCTCGACTCCGCTCGAATTGACAATCGTTGTTTTAAATACCACTGTCAGGATGAGCGGTGTCGAAGCCTTTGTTTTTTGAATGTGATTCGTTTTTACACTCTGATAGAAAAGGCAACAGATCAAAATCATCTTTTATAAGCGCTTCTTTCTTAGCTCTACTCCATTTTTTTATTTTCTTTTCAAACTCGATTGCTTGATTAGGATCTGTAAATTCTTGATACCACATTAACGCCACAGGTCTACGTTTAAAAGTATATGCATCAGGATAATTCCCTGCGTTGTGCTCCACTAATCGCCTATCTATATCTGATGTGATTCCTACATAATAAGAATCATCTTTACATTTTAATAAATAAACATAATAAAATTTCATTAGAGCACTTTTTATATTTTGAGATTCTCGACTCCGCTCGAATTGACAATCGTTGTTTAAAGTACTACTGTCAGGCTAAGCAAAATAGAAGCTCTTGTTTTATTATTCACGTTTTTACTAAAGTAGATTCTCGACTCCGCTCGAATTGACAATAGTTGTTTTAAATTCCACTGTCAGGGTGAGCGGAGTCGAAACTCTTGTTCAATTATTCCCGTTCTATCATAAATAGATTCTCGACTCCGCTCGAATTGACAATAGTTGTTTTAAATTCCACTGTCAGGGTGAGCGGAGTCGAAACTCTTGTTTTATTATGAATAGATTCTTGACTCCGCTCGAATTGACAATCGTTGTTTAAAATACCACTGTCAGGCTGAGCGGAGTCGAAGCCTTTGTTTTATTATTCATCTTTCACCATAAATAGATTCTCGACTCCGCTCGAATTGACAATCGTTGTTTCAAGTACCACTGTTCGGCTAAGCAAAGTAGAAGCTCTTGTTTTATTATGAATAGATTCTTGACTCCGCTCGAATTGACAATCGTTGTTTAAAATACCACTGTCAGGCTGAGCGGAGTCGAAGCCTTTGTTTTATTATTCATCTTTCACCATAAATAGATTCTCGACTCCGCTCGAATTGACAATCGTTGTTTTAAATACCACTGTCAGGATGAGCGGAGTTGAAACCCTTGTTCAATTATTCCCGTTCTATCATAAATAGATTCTCGACTACACTCGAATTGACAATCGTTGCTTCAAATATCATTGTCAAGCTAAGCGGAGTCGAAGCCCTTATCATTTAAAATCTTCAAAATTTAACTGCTCATCATTATCAATATCTCTACTTGCTATTTTCCCGATTAGGTCGTTAAAATGAATTGCTAATATTGCACCTGTTCCAGGTCGTTTTACCCAAATATTATCCATAGTCAGTAAATCTCCTTTTTTAATAGGTGCAATACTGCAAACCGTAGCAAAAGCAAAATCAATTGTAACCTGTTCCTCCTTAGCTGGTTCTTTACTACCACCTCGCATTTGCCAAATTTCATTTGAGGCTACAATTAAATTTGCGCAAGCATTTTCGTCCATGCTACACACAATATCTGGACCTGTACGTTGCATCGTATCCGTAAAATGACGCTCTAGAATACTAGCTCCCAAAGCTACAGCACCCAAACAGGCATTGTTATTTAAAGTATGATCTGACAATCCAAAAACTTTGTCTGGGAAAGCCTCGTGCAATTGTGTCATCGCTCCAAAACGAACTAAATTTACAGGTGTGGGATATAAATTAGTGGTATGTAAAAGTGCTACAGGAACTTTATGCTTATCGAAAATTGCAACTGCTTTGGCGACACTTTCAATGGTATTCATTCCGGTACTTAAAATTACCGGTTTTCCAAAAGAAGCGATGTGCTCTAACAAAGGATAATTATTGCACTCCCCCGAACCAATTTTATAAGCTTGAACTCCAAATTTTTCTAATCTATCAGCGGCAGCTCTAGAAAATGGTGTCGAAATAAAAATCATTCCTTTGCTTTCGACATACTTTTTTAATTCAAGTTCATCGCTTTCATTTAGTGAACAGCGTTCCATAATTTCATAAATAGAAACGGTAGCATTGCCCGGAATTACTTTTTTGGCAGCACCACTCATTTCATCCTCGACAATATGGGTTTGGTGTTTTACGACTTCTACCCCTGCACGCTTTGCGGCATCGACCATCTCTTTGGCTATAGCCAATGACCCTTCATGATTAATCCCTATTTCAGCAATTACTAAAGGTGGAAAATCGGTGCCTATTTTTCGTCCAGCTATTTCTATATAATTCATAAATTTTATTCTCTACGCTATTTAAGTTTCTCTATTAAATACTCTGCATACTCTAAATCATCTTGGGTATCGATATCGACTTTGGCAAAAACATGATCTACTTCAAATGGAAAACTGTTTTCAGAAATAATTGTTCCTTTACTTATCAAAACCGCTTTTGCAATATAAAGCAATCCATTTTCAAAAAACAAAGGTTCTAAATCTTGAGAACGCTGTCCAATTTCATAATTGAAAGGATGGAATCTATTTCCCGCAATTTTCCCCAACTTTTGATGACTTCGAGTTACTGAAAAAAGACTCTCAAGAGCGCCACTTTTGTATTTTTCAAAAGCTTCATTTAGTAAGTTTTCTGGTCGTAACGGATTTGTCGGCTGTAGTAAAATAACGGATTCGATTTTATCATCGATACTTTTTAAAACATGTTGCAAGGCACTAACCGTTGGTTCCAGATCACCCGAAATTTCGATCGGCCTATCAATAACTTTTGCACCGTAGGCAATTGCAATCTTCTTTATAGTAGCGTCATCTGTTGATACATATACCTCATCTATCACTTTGACATTTGCTTGGGCGTACAAAATGGAATGAGCAATAAGTGGCATACCATTTAGCAATATAACATTTTTATTTGGTAACCGTTTTGAACCTCCGCGAGCAGGAATTATAGCTATCGTTTTCATATCTCTACTGATTTTCAACCAAGTTAACTTCGTTCGGGATCCAATATATTTTAGTCTTAGGTAGTTGTTGATACAACAAAAATTCTTTTTTACTTAATCGATTACTACCTTTTAAAATTTTAGGTAACGCACAAATTAAATCAAAAATTGCCAGTAAAAGTGCCTTCAAAGCCATTTTGTCACCTTTAAAAATTTTTAATTGCACTTGCTTCCAAACAGAATAAATAAATTTTCTAGGAATTAAATAGATTGGTGTAAACATAAAAAGCAAATACCAACCTGAACTTAATGAGTTTCTTAAACGACTACTATAATCCGTTTTATCTTTACGTAATTGAAGCGCTACCCGATGCTGTACCAACACTTCAGGTAAGTAATGAACAAACCATTTTTTCTTAAATAAATGATAGGATGCAAAATCTTCCTCACCGTAGAACTCAAACCACTCTGGATAAGCAACTATACTATGCCATGCATCCATTCGCCAAACATGTCCACAGCCTACGAATCCTTGAACAGGGATTGCAACTTCATCACAAGTCCTATTTTCAGGCAAGTTCAATCCCCAAAAAATACGCAGAGCAATCACACCACAATTAGGATTTTGAGTAAAATGTTTTTTTATACACTCAAGCGGGTTTTCAGTAACAAAATGGGCGTCATCATCTAAAGATATCGCGTAGGCTGCAGTTGTGTGCTGTAGTAATACATTTCTACAATATAAATACCCTTTTGAATTTTCGTTTCTCTGCAGCTTGATTTGTGGGTAGTTATTTTTAACAAAATCAAATGTATCATCAATAGAACCGTCATCATAAATACAACATTCGACATCTTCACGTTGCAACAAATGTTGAATTTTACGCAACGTTAGCGACAGGTCTTCACGTCTGTTTTTTGTAGTTATTAAAATAGAAAATAGTATCGTTGCCATAATTAATATACAAATAACCTAAAGCTGTGATTTAGGAATGGCCGAAATAGTATTATAGTTCCTTACCATTTGTTTTGGCAACTTCTTGTAACTATAAAACCATTTTGAAATTAAGGAGTTAAGTAAAAAACTTTTAACGAACCTCCTCTTTAATAACATGATTACCTTACTTGATGGCAGACGGATAGGAAAACTGGAGGGTACTATTTCTTGGTGATTTAATTTGTCAAATTTAATTTCATGCATCCAGTTCTCCAAGGTATTACCCATGTGATATGCGTAGTTATCATAGGTCGTCACTCTCCAATAATCACTTTTTAAAGCAACCGTATCTAAATAATTCTCAGAGTTTCCTCCTAATTTAAAATTAAAATAGGTTGGTATTTGTTCGAACATTTGCTTCTTATAGGTCGCTGCAAAATGTCCAGAGCCAACATAAACTGTAGTTTTTTTATACTTTAATCCTAAACTGTATTCTAGGAAGTCCTTATTATAGTGCTCGTCCCATCCAATACTTTTGTAGAAGTTAATCAAACCTTCTCTGGACTTTACAGGAATAAATTGTAAAACAGAAGAGAATAGCTTATCGCAAATAATATTTTCACAATTGGCCTTAAACATATTAAACTGAGGCACGATACCCACGACTCCCACTTTAGGGATTTCTCTAAATACGGTTAGCGTTTCGTTTTGCCAGTTGGGTAAAAAAAGCACATCGGCATCTGTTATGGTAACTAACTCTATATTGTTTCCTGCGAGTCCTTTTAGTACTGAATTCAATTTACCTATACTTCCTGTATGAATAATTTCATGAATTTTATGCTGTTCGAATAATTGGTTCAAATAATTAATAACGGCATCGCAACTACCATTATTTACAACCGTAATAAATGTTCTATTGTGAATAGTAGCTAAAATTGAATCTAAACTAAGTTGTAAAATGGCATAACTATCCTTAAAATAACCCTCTAGATTTGGGATATAAACGGGCATAATAATTTGATGCACGTAAGCGGTGGCTTCGAGCAGTTGATCTTTATGTGGGTTTAAGCCTAGTCGCATTTTAAAACAGTATCGTATAGTAGATTTATTTTTGCTTTATTAACATTATAATCTAATTTTTGATTTGCTAAATGTAGATTGTAAATGTGAGCACTTTCGATAAGATTAATATCTCCTAAAGCATTACTAACTTTTAGCTTTATATCCTCAATATCTTCTGCATCTTGTATTAAAAAACCATTAACTCCATCCTCTATAATCTCGGATGAAGCATTACCAGGATTGGATTGGATAGGAAAAGCTCCCATTATTATCGCTTCTAAAAGCGTATTAGGCATACCATCAGAGATGTTGTTTCCTATATATAACAATGATTTACCCATAAGTTGCAAAAGTTCGTCATGAGGTAAATCATTTCTACCATAAACTTTAAAAGGTAAACTATTATTAATAACATAGGACATTGTAGCTTGATGTGCTCCAAATACAACAAATTCAAAAGATGGATAATTCAAATAAATAGACTCAATTGCTTTAATTACATTTATCGCTCTACCAAATACATGTTGATAACCTTTAATTAAAATTATTTTTCTGTCCTTGATTATTTGTTTATATAGTGATAATTTCGTCAAATCATAACCACCTCCTGTAGGAATAACTCCTAAAAAAGAACCATTAAATCCTAAATGTTTTGCAATTGTAAAATCTCTTAAACAATCTGCATGCATATAATCCACTCGGGTCAGAATTTGATTTATTTTGGATTGATGGTATTTGATTTTTCCGTAAAAATATAAGTCATTACCCCAACATGAATAAATCCATTTTATGTTGGGATGTTTCTTCATAGTATTAAGAATGGGATAAGAACATGCTTGCATTTCAAAACTATGTATACAATCTGGTTTTATTTCATTTATAATACTTTCTAACGATTCATTGGGAGTCACTTCCAGAAATTTCTTCAAGTAATTATATAAACCGGGAAATCTCCTTGACAAAAAGTACTCTCCCTTTAAATAGCTGACTTTACGACTGTTTTTAGAATAATATTGGGTCACTGCTGGAAATATTTTTAATTCCCCTCTATTTAACACATCGTACCAATATAACTCATGCTCGCTTTCCTTTAAATTTTCAATCCAACGAATAGCATGAATAGAAGGCATCGAAATAAAAAGTATTTTCATTTTTAATTAGTTTTTCTTTGCAACCATTAAAATATTTTTTCCTACATAATTATTTGCACTAAATAAAGTATAAAGCTTAAACGATCTATTTATTTTCTTTACAACCTTACTTATCAAATTAAGCTTTTTAGGATCACATAAAATTTTATGCTTGGGATTTACAAGATTAATTAAATTCGTAATTATTTTTTTTTCCAAATAATCCATGGAGCTTATTATTTCTTCATGAAAGACATATTCCAGAGTCAAGTCAAAAGTTTGACAGATGGCTTCAATTGTACATTTACTCCATCGTGTTGTGTGATGAGGTGGAATATTTAAAACATGATTATGGTTTTTAGTGTAATAAGAATCAGCACAGGGGAACGCACATATAAAATAGCCTCCTTTTTTGATAGTTTTAAGTGAACTTTCAATAAATGAATATGGATTTTGAACATGTTCTAATACATGAAAAGAACACACCACATCAAATTTCTGAAGTTCTAATTTCGAAAAATCTTCTATAGAAATTTTCTTTAATGTTATCTCTTTTAACTTTGCTTTAGCAATAGCCTCATCGTTAAATTCTAAACCAACGTAATTATTGTTATTCAATAATTTTGCAAATAAAGCGTCACCCGCTCCTATTTCCAGTACTTTATCAGTTGGAAGAATAAATTTAAAGGCTTCAAAAAATTCGGGTCTAACTGAAGAATAGTAAGATTTAGATGATTTCTGCAAATTTTCATAAAAAATTTCAGATCCAGCTATAGTAGGACTAAAAAACACAAGATGACATTTTGCACATTGGATTGCATCAATTGCTACCAAATCCTTAAATTCACTAATCACATCTATATTTAATTCTGATTTATATAAATCAGCAATCCATCTGACGGGGATTTTTTGTACTTTTTTTACCGATGTGCTTTTACAAAATAAACATTTGGTCATAAAAACTCGCTATTTCACTTTTTATTACTTTACCTGTACTTTTTAAGTAAAAACAGATAACTATTCAATTAAAAACTTTATTGATTCAAAGAGAAAATTCTCTTTTAAAACGGTTTTCTTACTGTACCAGTTAAACCAACTATCATTGTTGATTTTTTAAAGTTTAATGGTGGTTTGTCGTTCTTGTAAAGGATACTAATAATGGGTTGAACAATTATTCTCATTAATTTTTTCTTGTTACCCCACAAAAACATATTCACCCATAGACCAAGCATATGAGCAACAGCTGCATGGTAACCACCCATTGGTTTAATTTTTATGGTGTCAAATTCTACCTTTTTGAAAATACGATCTAATGCGTAAGGAGTGTATCTATAATAATCATGAGGAACTTCATGCAAAGACATTAAAAATGGAACCGTAAAAAAAAAAGATCCTCCTGGCTTTAAAACTCTTTTTACCTCATGTAAATATAAATAAGGATCTGCAATATGTTCTAGCACTTCAGTAGAAATAACGACATCAAAATGATTATCATCGAACGGCATTACTACGCCATCCCATAGTATATCCGGCTTTACATTACTGTAATTTAAGCCATATTCAATATCCATCCCAACGTACTTTTTAACTAGTTTGTTTTTCAAAACTAATTCTTTGTAAGGCATGCATCCACATCCTGAATCTAAAACTTCACCATGAAACGTTGGTATAGCGACTGAAATTGCTTTTAAAATTTCCGATCTAATAATAAATGATTCTAGGTTATTTTTTGATAATTTTAAATCGGTAAATTCGTTTATCATAGAAGATATATAAAAAATATTGTTTTGGTATTTGTATGGACCGATACAATAGTATATTTGGTGAATACACTATTGTAAATGAAGAACTTTATCTAACAACTTTGTGAAATTTTCGTCAGTAAAATAATCTCCAAAAGGATAAACTGGTTCATCAGTAGCCATTCGATTTACAATTAAATTTTCTAATTTTTCTTTAATTTCTTCTTTATCATCACACTGAGCAATAAACTGCTCGTCTTTTATTATTCTGCGCATTTCACTTCTTCCTGGCGATAGAGAAAATACGGGTTTATTAAAAGATGCCAAAAAGGGTGCTTTACCAACCAAAATATTACAATACAAAGGGCCATTTTCAAGAATAACATTTATATCTGTCAAATGAATTTGTTCATAAGCTGAATTTGAAAAATTTACAGTATCTAAAATTATAATATTTGGAACTGTTGCATAGCGCGCTTTTAAAAACTTTATATTTATTCCTTTTACTCTTAAAATAAACTCCGTTTCATCCTTGAATTTGGAATTAGTTTCTAGCAAAGCACGATAAGCATCTAGGAGAATCAAAATATCTCTACCAAATTGGATTGCACCGTGGTAAGAGATTGTAATTTTTTTTTCTTTTTTAAAGACTTGACTAATTTCTGTCAAATCAAAAATATCCTCAGAGTATTGGTGCGGTAATACATAAAATTTCTTTTTTGAGCCATATAAATAGGATAAATCTTCAGAGAGTAAAGCATTGGCCATACAGCATTTTGCCTGTGAAACCACTTCTTGCATTTTTTTTAATCTAAAAAGCTCTAAATTAGACAAGCTATTGTGGGTCCCTGCACACCAAAAAACAGGGTAAGGCTCATGAAAAGTGAGAACTGCCCTTTTTAAAATTGGTAAGTCTTTCGATCCTAATATGGTTTCATGCTCCAAACCTGCACTTCTAATGAATATATGTTCGTACTGTTCGAAATCAATTTTAGCAATGTAAGATCCATATGTTTTATGAATATATTGCTCTTTTAAAGAAACATGAAATAATCGCCAATATATTTTATTAAACCATTTAACTGTAAATGGAATTTTTAGATCTAAAATGTGCTCTTGAATTGAATTAACTGGTAATAATTCCAGTTGATCATCACTTACGTATTGTTTTAAATAAACCACATCGATTATCGAATGTGGTTTCGCCATTCTTAATTTCGATAAAAATGACCTTGATATAATACCTTGACTGGTCCCAGAGACACGTAAATCTTGTTCGATTATTAAAAATTTCATTTTATAACTTTGATCGTTTTTTAATACTGTATAATTTCAACCTAAGCGGTAAAGTTGCATAAAACAATTGCCATTTGCCCTTATAAAATCCAGTTAACGCTAGTTCTTTCATAATTCTGTGGTAAAGATTGTATTGTTTGTATCCAATAGAGAGTGAAATAAAATATCTTATAATCGAATTAGTGAGTTGTCCTTTCTCTTTCAAATTTTTGCAAGCCAATAAAATAGCCTCTGCATAAGATGAAGTTTGAACACTGTTGTAGCAGTAAAATTCTCCTGTAAGTGAATGACGGTGTTTGCGCCCGTAAAACAAACATTTATCTATAGAAACGCCTTCAAATCCGCAGGAAACAATCCTTGAATATAATTCCCAGTCCTCGGCATACATTAAAGATTCTACGAATCTATTGCTTTCAAAACATTCTCTCTTCCACATGATAGCACAAGAGTTAAAAAAAAGTTCATATTTCAATATTTTCTCAACATCTTTTACACCAATACTGAAAAACGAATAGGTTGTCCCGTAGTCAAAATTATAATGAAATTCACCAAAAAAAGCATCACGGATGTACCTGCAAAAAGAAATATCTTTTGTTTGTAATTCATGTACGCACAATTGCAAATTTTGAGGATGAGCAATATCATCATCATCAAAAAAAATAATATAATCGCCTTTAGCAAGATCCAAGCCGTAATTCCTGCTTCCTGGTAATCCTTTTTGATATTGATCTGGTCTTTTTAGATACTGAAATCGATCATCTTCTTGCAATAATGGTTGAATAATTTGTATTGTATTATCAGATCCACCATCATCTATTATCAAACACTCCCAATCATGAAAGGTTTGGTTTTGAATTGATTTTAGTGATTCAAGAATATAATCTGCCCTATTATAGGTAGCCAGAATTATGGAAACTATTGGCATCATTATTTTTTAAAAAAAGAATACTTGATCATTGTTTTTATGGCTTTCTTATCAAGTACCAAACCGTATTTTTTAATGATATAAAGTGATTTGAAAAAATTACTTTTATACCCTTTATCTTGAACCATTAGTTCGACTGCTTTATTCATAAAAACTTTGTCTATGGCAATTTTACTTTTAAAATTTTCATTTAAGGCCAGTTTCTCAGTGAACCTTTTAATCAATGCTTCATTTTCTATAATCCATTTAAAAGGAATTTGTTGATAGTTCAGCGATTTAGCTAAAAATTCTGCCATTGATTCTGCCTCTTTATCTAAAAAAATGGTGGTGAAAGCATTATACATCTTAGCAACACTGCTATTCCAAAGCTGTTTTTTATCGGGATTAACTGCAATTTGATGTGTTAAACTAGTATCATGTTTTCTATAACGGTACAGCTTTTTTTTGCATTGATAAAACAGGCTATGCTCTATGGATCTTAACCAAAAATCGTAATCCTCAACTAAAAAGCAATTTTCATCATATCCCTTATTTCTAGAAAAAACATCTTTTTTATAAAGGAAACAGTTTCCAAAGTAATTTCTAAAAAGAACATTTTCAAAATTAAGAAAAAGGTAGTCTCTGCATTTTTTTCCAGTATCGTCAATAATAATCATATCAGTGTACACGACATCCACCTTATTATCGATCATTGCTGACATCATAATCCTAAGGGCATCGTGTTCGTAAATATTGTCATCACTGGTCCATGAAAACAAATCACCTGTCGCAGCAGTATGCCCAATATTTAAAGCCGCTGGTAAGTTTTGCTTCTCCTCATTAATAATAATTTTAATCCTATTGTCTAGAGTAGCATATTTATTTATAATTGCTAATGTGTTATCAACCGAATGTTCATAAACAATAATTAATTCAATGTTTTTATAAGATTGATTTAAGCAACTTTCAATTGATTCAGAAAGAAACTTCGCTCCATTGTATACTGGCAGAATTATGGAAATAAGGGGAAGAGTGACCACTATTTAATTATTTATTTTTAATAAATTTTACAATATCCAAAGTCATATACGCCGAAACTTTCCATAAATTATACTTTGCGTTTTTAACTACACACTCGAAATACAATTTACTAGCAGTAAGAAAAGCTCCTTCATTAATTTTACTTTTAATTAATTTAAGTACAGTTTGACGGTATCTTTGATGAAATACGAAGGCGTATTCTTTTAAATTTATGCGATTGTAATACTTAAAAATTTGCCAAAAAGTATTTTTGTGTTGGTAATTTTTCTCTATGTCTGATATCATGCTGGTTACTCCTTTACTATGTTGCCTGTAAGAAGCGGGTATGATCTCATCTTGAAACTTGCTTTTACCAAAATGACCTAATAAACTGATATGAAAAATATCAAAATTCACAACGGAATAAATCTCTGGCGGTAGTGTTCTAATAACATTTCTATAACACATTGTTACCGGCATTATAAATGCGCCACTAATAAGCTTACCTTTTGAATAATCATTCTTTTGTAAGTCGTTAAAAATCGAATCTTTAATTTTTACTCCATTTTCGTTTACTAGATTAGTATCATGACAACTAATAACGTAATCCGGATTTGACTCTAAAAACTCTACTTGTTTTTGTAGTTTCGTAGGGTCATTCCAGAAGTCATCTCCTTCACAAGATGCAATATATTTTCCTTTGGATTTTTGTAGTACAAAATAGCAATTAGGGCCCATGCCTATATTACGTTCATGTCGAGTGTAAGAAATTATAGAGGCTCTTGAATCAGTAAGTAAAATATTTTGTATTACCGCATCTGTGTCATCAGGCGAACAATCATTGGCTATAATTAGTTCAATTGGAAAAGTACATTGTTGCATCAGTACACTTTTTATTGCTCTTTCAATAAATTTTTCGTGACCATAGGTAATCATACAAACACTTACGGTAGGATATTGTTCCATTTATAATTTTCTAATTCGCATCTGTTGGTAAATAAACCTATACACTAGTTCTGATTTAACAGTGCTCTTGGTTAGTAATTTTATCTTTTTTTAGCAATTTTATCTTTAAAATAAATAATAAAATTCCTTGGCACGATTAGCTTCAGTAGATATATAAATATTGGAGGTACAAAGCCAATTGTACTATATTTCGACACTCTTGAATTTACTGAATTACTTATTTCATTTTTAAGGATTGAGAATTCTTTGTCATATTCATATTCCAAATAAGCGTTGTAGCTATCTATGCAGTTAATTAGACTTTCCTTTTTTTTGTTTTCGGGCATTTTTGACCATTCGCCATTTCCATGAACTCTCCGTACTGAAGTGAGCTCTTTCAAAATTGCAATAAAACCGTTTTTACTTAAAACTAATCCCAGCATCCAATCTGCAATATCTAGCTCGTAAAAATCAGATTTTATTTTATTAATCTCTGATTTTCTGAAGACACATGCAGAAAGATTTCCTAATTTATTTCCACTTGCCATGTCTCTAGCAGTGATGTACTTATAATTATCCACTGAACTCCAACCGCTGTTTGTTATCGTATTTAACTGCTCATCAAATTGTAAATACCTATTCATAGACATAACGCATTCTCGATGAGTATCTAAGAAATCAACATGGGTTAACAAGCGTTGGGGACTGGTCCAGTAGTCATCGCCTTCCATCACCGCAATATATTCGCCTTGACAAGATTCAAAAGCTCTTTTATAATTTTTAGATATACCCAAATTTGTGGTATGATCTAGTATTTTTAAATTTTGAATACTACCTATAAACTTGTTTTTTACTATAGTAAGGGTATTGTCCATTGATGCGTCATCTGCAACAATAACCTCAAATTCAAACGGAATATTTTGAAATAAAATACTATCAAGACATTGATTAATATATTCCTCCTGATTGTAACAAATAAGTAAAATACTTAATTTCATTATCTATTTATATTATTAATTCAACTGAATTTTACCCAAGTCAAACTTTAAAGTTTTTTAATACAATTATATAATTCGGGTGCTAACCTGTCCGAAACAAATTCAGCAAAATTAACTTTATTAAGTTCTCCATCTTTAAGCCTCAATTCATCATTATTGTAATAGACCATCAGTTTTTCAGCCATTGCTGCACAATCTAAATAAGGCACTACAAAGCCTCCACCGTTAATAATAACCTCAGCAGTACCTGTTGCTTTTTCAAAACATATTATAGGCACACCCATTTTGCCTACCTCAATACAAACCAAAGGAAAGGGATCTTCGCGCGAAGTCATTAAAAAGACATCAAACTTCTCAAAATAAATTTCGGGCTCAACTTGTTCTCCAACAAAAAAAACAACCTCTTGTAAACCAGATTTTTCTAAATCTGCCTCAATCAATAATCTTTGCGGGTAAGAAATATAGCCTATCCAAGTGAATTTAATTTTTATATCTGGATATACTTTTTTTATGTGGTGCGCCACTTGAATAAACAAATCATAACCTTTTCTAGAAAAAACTACACCACAGGCGCCTACTTCGAAAATCTTTTCCTTTAATAGATTATCTTCTCTTGGTATATTTTTATTAAATTTCTTATCTGAAAACGCATAAACAAGTTGGTTCTTGGAAGGAGCTACCAGCCAGTTTGCTGTTAAGCTTTCTTTTACTATTTTAGAAACTGAGATAAACTGATCAACATGTGGAATATAATCTTTGAAATTTGGCAAAAGTCCCTTTATGGCGGTATTTAATTCATGAATATGAGCCACCAATTTCGGGTTGTTTGTACTGCTTTTTTTTATTTCGGTTGCAAGTGCAACTGAAGCTATTGTATTAGCGTAAATCAGGTCATAATTTTGATTTGCAATAGAATTAATAAAGACTTGCTTACGACTACCTTTTCCTAAAAGTTTTCTCTTTGTGTAAAAATACAGTTTTGGGAAGAGTTCTTTTTTTTCAGTAACATCAGCATAACTATAAACTGTATCAGTGAACTCAACAAAATCGTTTTCCAAATGTCCACCTTCTAAAAAAACTATATCTAAAATAAGATTCTTGTGTGTAACTTTTAGCCATTTAATGAATAAGAGTAAAACGTAGGGCGCACCTGTTAATGAAGCCGTATTAGAAATAAAAATAATTTTTTTCATAAAAATTTAAAAACAATTAAATCTAAATTATTATTTCCTCTTAAATAGGCGATCCATTCTTAAAATAAAATTTCTTCGGAATTGATACTTCTTCATAAACGTTGGTATTATAGTAATAAGGATTAATAACCCATTTACTTTTTGAGTATTTCTAAACAAATAAAACGCTTTATCATATTTTAAAGTATTGGTTATCTCTGAATTTATTTTTAAAATAGTTCCCAAATTATTGGGTTTTTTACTCCTCAAGAAAAAAGCCATCATTTTCCTAAGATTAATATCCATTCCATTATAGGACAAAAATTTACCTGTTTTATGCGCAATCGTAATAACACTTTGAGAATGATAACGGTAATAATTTAATTTTTTAGGATTGTAAGCGATTTTATTATTGGTAAGTAATTTTAAATACAATAACCAATCACCACAGTATTTAAGAAAGCTATGCACATCTAATGGCCCTAGCTCTTCCACAATACTTTTTCTGAATACAACTCCGCTTGCATTAGGAATTACATTCCAATAAATTAGGAAACGCTCAATAAATTTATTGCCATCCAAACAAAAATTTTCAAGAAATAATTTTGAGTCTAGACTATCTGTATGATTAAGCCAATCGCCCGTACAATTATTAAATTCGTCTACTCTATTAGATTGACAGTAGGACAAGGAAATTTTCTTATTTTCGATTAGTGGCTTAAGCACAACTTCTAAAAAATTGAGTTCACAAAAATCATCCGATTCAGCAATCCAAATATATTCTCCTTTAGCTAGACTAATACCTTTATTCCATTGCATAAAAGTGTTTCCTGAATTCACTTTATTTATAAGGCAATGACTGACTTTTTTATTGTGAGCATATTGCGATAAAATTGCTGCACTACCATCGCTACTACAGTCATCCAACAAAATAACTTCGATGTTACTATAACTTTGATTAAATATGCTTTCTAACCGCTGAACCAAATATTTTTCATGGTTGTAGTTAGGAACGATTACAGATATCAAAGGAAGTTTTATTTCCATAAACGTCTTTTTATCCTTCTCAATACTGTTTTAATTAAACTTTTTGAAGTTTTGTTTTGAATTAATTGAGAAAAAAAGCGTTGATTTTTCATCCATGAATCAGCATAATACTTGTGATATAATCTTGGGTATTTTTGAACTATGTAATCCTGATTTGCTAACATCATATCTTCATTAAATGTTGAAATCATTGATTCTCTTGAAACGAAATAACCAAACGTAACTTGATTTAAATGATAAAAATTAGCATTTAAAATTCCTGATGCTATCCAGAATTCCCAATCTTCATGACCTTGATACGGTAAGTTTTCATCATATCCTCCTACTTTTTCCCATAGATTTTTTCTATAAATTGCACAAGCGTCAATGTAGTTGTGAACTAAAATTTTATTTAAATCAAATGTATCAACTTGCCACAATCCGGTTTTTTCTCCAAAATATTTAGCGTGACCATGAACTACACTAATTTCTTTTATCGATTCTAAAATTTTAATTGCTTGAACACCAAAATTTTTTTCAACTAAATTATCTGAATCCAATGGCAATATGTATTTCCCAACTGATTTATTTATACCATAATTTCTTGCAGAACCTAGTCCACCGTTTTCTTTCTTAAAATAAACAAATCTCGAATCTTTATTTACGTACTCTAAAGCTATTTTTTCAAGATTATCTGGAGAGCCGTCATTTACTAGTATCCCTTCCCAGTCCTGATAATCTTGTTCTATAACTGACTTTAACGTTGCTTCTAATGTCTTTTCTGTTTTATAGCAAGGTATAACTATGGATAAAATTGGCTTCATAGTTTACTTACAAACCTTTTTATAATGCGTTTCAAATATTTTTTTGGACTTGTAGAACCTTTTGATGCCAAAGGTAATTTATCAGCCTTCATGCATTTATATGCAAACAATTCAGGGTGGATATAGGTATTGCGAAATTTATCTTTTGGAATTAAATCGTATATATTGTTTACCAATTCATCTTTCTTAATAAAAATTAATATATTTTGTCTGTACCACCAACTTATTTTTTGATTATTCCAAATTTCATGTCTTAAAAAATCAACACATTCAAAATTGTTTTGAGCAAATAAATTAACCCAATATTCATTATATTGTTCATTAAAATGTAAAGTTCCCTCCTGACCAGGAATAGCAGCAGAAAACAAAACTATATCTCCGTGCAAGCATAGAGAATCTATGAAATTCCTAGCATTTTCGGGTAGTATGTGCTCAGCGACTTCTAGTGAAGTAACTAAATCAAACTTTTTTTTCAGATTTAAATTAAGATTCAAATCATAATCTAAAAATTTATTTCTATCAATTATCAAATCCTCAACCTTAACATAATCGCCATCTACTCCAAAAATATCGCAATTATTTTCTTCAAATATTTTTAACCACGTACCTAAACCACAACCCACATCCAAAACCGTCTTAGCTTCAAAGTACCTAAGAAATAAAGGAACTACTTCCTTTGCAGAATTTAAAGATTCTTGAAAATGAACGTTATGAAAATTATCCTTATAATCAACTGGTGTCATATGTTTAAAATTTTTGTTCGCTTACATAAAGCACTTTCGAACAAAGTTTATTTGTTTTCTATTTTTTTATTAGCATGTTGGTTTGATACTATTTCTAAAAAAATATAAAATCTATTCTTATAGTAAATAAATCAAAATATAATTGCTTTTACAATACTTGAGACTGCTAATTCCCCAGTAAATACTAGTGAAATTTAATTTCTGAATCATAAAAAAAATTTAACTTTTCTTGTATCGGCTTCCTACCGTCCATCGTTTTTAAAACGTCAAAACTAAAAGCATCTACAATAGTATCCACATTGTTTTCTTCATCTCCAAAATAGATATCAACACTGTACTGATTTGATTTTATTAATCTAAAAACTGGAAAAGTTATGGTGATTACACCTTCTGTATATTCCAAATTCAATTGATCATTTGTATTTCTATTGTTCAATCCCACAATTTCCAAATCGTTGGAGTCTTTAATAACAATACCTAAAACACCTTCTTTATATTTGTAACTAGTTTTATATTTAAATTTGAACTCAACGAAGCTTCCTGTAACTAAAGTGCTTGTTCTTCTGCTATCACAAAGTATTTCAACAGATACAATTCCTTCATTTTTAATACTCTTATTTGGATGGTTACTAATGTCATAAAAGCCTGATTCCTTTAACCCGAAGACTTTTCTATTTAAATTTAGACTAAGATAGTAATCAACTGTATCATCAATTCCTCCTTCAAAAACAACTTTACCATGCTCCAACAATATCCCTCTCGTACATAAACTTTTTACAGCCACCATATTATGACTCACGAACAAAACCGTTCTCCCACCTTGCCTTGAAATATCTTGCATTTTACCAATAGCTTTTTTCTGGAACTCGGCATCACCGACTGCTAGAACCTCATCGATAATTAATATTTCAGGCTCTAAGAAAGCCGCAACAGCAAATGCCAATCGCACTGTCATTCCTGAGCTGTATCGTTTTACAGGAGTATCGATGTAACGCTCACAACCGGAGAATTCGATAATTTCATCAATTTTTGAGGCAATTTCTTTTTTGGTCATACCTAGTATAGCACCATTGAGGTATACATTTTCTCGGCCGGTCATTTCACCATTAAAGCCTGTTCCTACTTCCAGTAGGGAAGCAACTCGACCGCCAAACTTTATACTACCGGTTGTAGGCGCCGTAACACGGGATAATATTTTTAACAAGGTAGATTTTCCAGCACCGTTTTTCCCTATTATTCCTAATACCTCTCCTCGCTCCACCTCAAAATTAATATCTTGTAAAGCCCATACGTAGTCACTTTCGCCCTTAGTGGAGCGGTCATTCAACTCTCCAATTTTCAAATACGGATTTTCTTTTCCACGTATCTTATGCCACCAACGGTTTAAGTCATGACTCAATGTACCAGTACCAACTTGACCTAGGCGGTATTGCTTGGAGATGTTTTCAGCCTTTAAAATAATGTCTTTCATTTATACAGTGTCAATAAAACTTTTTTCTGTTTTGTTAAAAAGTAGTACGCCTACTAAAAATAAAACGATCGCCACTACTACCGTGTAAACCAATCCTTGTAATGAAATTTCACCTACATTCAATAGCATATAGCGGGTACTTTCAATTATATATGCCAGCGGATTGTATTGTACTAACCACGCATATTCTGGCATTTTTTCTTGTACCAAAGCAATTGGATAAACCACTGCCGAAACATACATTAAGAGCTGTACTCCAAAACTAATCAAATAACTAAAGTCTCTGTATTTAGTAACTAGTGATGATATTATCATTCCTAAACCCAATCCAAGTATACCCATTAAAACAATTAAAACAGGAAACAGTAAGCTCCAACTATTGAAACTGATTTGCGCTCCTTGAAAATAAAAGTAGAGATAGAAAGCGATAAAAATAAAGAATTGAATTCCGAATTTCAATAAATTAGAAACTACAATTGACAATGGGACAATAATACGAGGAAAATAAACTTTGCCAAAAATTCCTGCATTGGCACCAAAAGTATTGGAGGTTCCTGTAAGGCAGGATGTGAAATAATTCCAGATAGTAATTCCTGCTAAATTAAATAAAAAAGGAGGAACTGCCCCCGTATTGATTCCTGCCAAATTATTAAAAATGATGGTAAACGTAATGGAGGTAAACAAAGGTTGAATTAAATACCATAATGGCCCTAAGACAGTTTGTTTGTAGGCCGTTACTACGTCCCGCTTTACAAACAGCGTAAGTAAGTCACGGTACTGCCAGACCTCTTTAAAATTCAATGAAAAAAAGTTGTTTTTAGGAGTGATTTCAAACAGCCATTCGGTGTTTTTATCTTGGGATTGTTTCATTATGGGAAGGAAAAAAAGAAAATTCTTTCGTAATAAATTAGCTTGTGGTGTTTACGTTCACACTGAGTACCAATGCTCACGCCCTCTACCTCCCAAAGGAAGCGAGGCCGAAGCCAAATATAATAATTTAAAGGTAAAAAGGCCTTTTAACTAGAAGCCTTTTTTAAGTTCGATCAGGGTGGATATTTCAGTATAGGGTGAGGCTGTTGGTATTAATCTAATCATAAAGAAAAAGCAAATACCCACTAGACTGACAATTAGTATCCTATGTAATTATTGCGATACAAAAGGGCAGAAAATACTAAAATGAAATAAATCATAAAAAAGAGTAAGTAGGTACTAGTCTTTCTGTTTTTCTGAATTTAGTGCTTCAGCTACTTACTTGAGCTGAAAGTCTTACTACATTTCGTACTAAGTTGATTTCAATTGGATGTCGCTATCTTTAACTCATCTAAAAATAAAGTAATAACTGCATACGTAATTGCCAAAGGTAAAAATGTAGATTACTTTATTGGCGAAGGTAGAGACTTACCGCACATCTGTAAGAAGACGCTAAACTAAGTAGGTCTAAAATTTAAAAAAACAATTTCATTTAGGTGGCAATTACTTATCCCCCATTTTAAAACTGGATATAACGGAATGAACATACAAACCCTTCAATGAACCGTATCATTGGAACGATTCACAATACTAAAAAAAAGCATCGTTCCATTTGCCAATAAAAAAGGCAAGGAGAACGATGCTAAAAAGAATAAAACATGAAATAGCTCACAAATATTCTGTTACTTTGCAAACCAACTATAAAATATAAATTGTGTTTTTCTTCTCTAAAAATAAAGCGGTTTTAAAAGATTTGATTCCGGACAATCATGTGGATATCCATTCGCATTTATTACCTGGTATTGATGACGGTGCAAGGACATTTACAGATAGCCTTAGACTTACACAATCGTTGCAGAGCTTTGGAATTACTCAAATTATAACTACGCCACATATCATCCAGAACGTGTGGGACAATACACAAGAACAAATTCAAGCTTTGGAAAAAGAGACTGTGACAAAATTAGCTGCAGCCAACATAAGCATGCATTTTAAAGCTGCCGCCGAATATTTGATGGATGATCAATTCATACGCCTTTTTCAATCTCAAAATCTATTGACATTAAAAGATAATTATGTATTAGTAGAGATGTCCTACATCAATGCTCCAATTCAATTGTACACAATACTTTTTGATTTACAAGTGGCGGGATATATTCCGGTTTTAGCACATCCAGAGCGCTATTTATTTTATCAAAATAATTTTAGCGAATACAAAAAACTGAAACGAGCAGGTTGCCTGTTTCAGCTTAATTTGTTAGCAGTTGTGGGGTATTATGGTGGTCAAATTAGTAAGACTGCGGAGAAATTACTCGCTGCAGGCTTGTATGATTATGTTGGGTCAGATGTGCATCATGACAACCACATTGCTGCTTTTAGCGAGAAAATCACATTTAAAGATGTGCTGCCTTTACAAGAAATAATAAAGAATAATCAGTTTTTTAAACAGTAGCACTTTGGAAGTTAGTACATCTAAAATGAACTACACAACCTGAACCTTATCTAAAAGCTCGAAATTAGAATTCATACTTTTAAATTCAGGTACGATATCTTTCATAATACGCACGGTTTCATCATTATTATATTGCTTGGCGCTATGTAATAATTTATCAATACTACATTGCAAATTTATATACTCCTCTGAAATCTCCTCCGCAATCATGATTTTTTCGTGGTGAGTAGGTATTGTTTTAGAAGTATCGTTTAATAATTCTTCGTACAATTTTTCACCAGGTCGCAAGCCAACAATCTTGATTTTAATATCTACTTCAGGAATAAAGCCCGCTAATTTGATCATTTTGCGCGCCAAATCTATAATTTTCACTGGTTTTCCCATGTCAAAAATGTAGATCTCGCCTCCATTACCCATTACACCTGCCTCCAAAACTAGCTGACAAGCTTCTTGGATGGTCATAAAATACCTTATAATATCCGGATGGGTGATTGTAATTGGCCCTCCTGTTTCAATTTGTTTAGTAAACAATGGCACCACGGAACCGTTAGAACCTAAAACATTTCCAAAACGAGTAGTGATAAATTTAGTATTGTGTTGGTCTGGATTCAGTACACTTTGCAACTGCAAAGATTGGACGTACTTTTCAGCAATCCTTTTACTAGCGCCCATCACATTACTAGGATTTACTGCTTTATCAGTAGAAACCATGACAAATTTTTTGACTTTGTATTGGCAAGAAAGATCAGCTATAATTTTAGTGCCTTCAATATTAGTTAAAATTGCTTGCGATGGATTTTCTTCCATCAAAGGCACGTGTTTATAAGCAGCGGCATGAAAAACAACCTGTGGTCTATATGTGCTAAAAACATGGTCCATGGCTTCTTGATTTCTAATGTCAGCAACAACGAATTGCATTTTAGTTTTTGATTCGGTGGCATTCATTTCTAAGTACAAATGATGCAAAGGTGTTTCAGCTTGGTCCAAAACAACAATCTTCTTTGGATTAAAGAGCATAACTTGCCTAACAATCTCGCTACCAATGGAACCAGCAGCTCCAGTTACTAAAATTGTTTTATCCTTTAATTGTTTCGATATGGATTTAGTATTCAAAACAATTGGTTTCCGTTCCAGTAAATCTTCGATTTCTAACTTTTTTACCTTTTGTGAAATTTCTTTTTGATTTTCCCAATCGGTAATTAGCGGTACAATATATACCTTATAATTAAATTCTAGACATTGTTCTACGATCAGTAAGCGTTCCTCTTTTGACAAACTTTTATCCGCTATAATTACTCCTTCTGCCCCAATAGATCGCATGAGAGTAGGTAACTTTTTCTTTTGAGTTAAAATGGGCAAATCAAGCATCCTCTTTGAAGCATTCTGATTATTTTTGTCAACAAATGCTACAATTTTAAAACGAGTTGGAACCTCTAATTTTAATGCTTTGGCAACTGAAATAGCATTAGCATCCGTGCCAAAAATGATCGTTCTAATGAGTTCAACATTACTTTTTTCGGCAAAATAATGTTCGAATACCTGCTTAACCGCAACCCGATACAAAAACAACCCACAAAAAGCGAGTACCATATTGATAAACAAACCTGTGTTTAAAAATATTTTAGTACCATAAAAAACCTCATGTAAAAAATTAACTAACACTAGCGTGATTAATACTCCTACTTGAGAAAATAATAATTTTAATGCATCAATATAAGAGGAGTGTCTAATAATACCCGAGTAAGTACGAAACAACCAGAAGAAAAAAATATTGATTGAGAATAACATCCCAACAAATGTAAAGTTACGATTGGTTAAAATATAATCCAATCCAGTACCCTTAAACAATATATAAGTACCAAAAAATGCCAAAACTAGAACCGAAATATCAAAAAGCACAATTATCCAGCGCGGTAAATAGCTAAGATTTCGAATATTAAACCTTAAATTTTCACGAGAAAAAAAATCAGAAGTAAACGTTCTTAGGCTCATTATATGTTTCATTTAAATCTTTAAAATATTAGAAAACCCTACACGACTGTCATATAAAAGATCTTATATTTTACTATTTTAATAATTTTGATACCAGAAAGAAACAAATTATGATTTCTTATCTTAAAAACAAGAGTTTATTTGTACTTTCTAACTATTCGTTGGTAAGTGGACAACAAATATATGTAAAATACGGTACTTTACGCATCTAAATGGTTACCATCGTCAAAACTGCATTATTACCTAACTTGTTATCTTTGATACTAAAGCAGAACAAAATAAAAAAAAAGTATTGCACTTTAAATTCCAAATTTAAGCAACCCTACAAGATATTCACCGTAGCCTGATTTTTTTAATGGTTCAGCCAAAGCTTTTAACTTTTCGTCATTAATAAAACCCTGTCGCCAAGCTATCTCTTCAATACAACCTACTTTTAGGCCTTGTCGTTCTTCTATAACTTGTACAAATTGTCCCGCTTGCATTAAACTATTAAAAGTTCCCGTATCGAGCCAAGCTGTACCACGACTTAGTATACCCACTTTTAATTTACCTTGTTCTAAATACGCTTTATTGACATCGGTAATTTCATATTCCCCTCTAGCACTTGGTTGGATATTTTTTGCAATTTCAACTACCGAATTATCGTAAAAATAAAGTCCCGGTACTGCAAAATTTGATTTTGGAACAACAGGCTTCTCTTCTATAGAGACCGCATTCAAATTCTTATCAAATTCTACTACTCCATAACGCTCTGGATCAGAAACGTGGTAAGCGAATACCACCCCTCCCTCTGGATTACGATTGGACTGTAGGAGTTCATCCATGTTAGACCCGAAGAAAATATTATCTCCTAATACCAAAGCTACACTGTCTTTCCCTATAAATTCTTCACCAATTACAAATGCTTGTGCTAATCCGTTAGGAACAGCTTGCTCAGCATAACTAAATTTACAACCAAGATTAGCTCCGTCACCCAATAATTTTTTAAAATTAGGTAAATCGTGCGGCGTTGATATTATTAAGATTTCGTTAATACCTGCAGTCATAAGTGTCGACAATGGGTAATAAATCATTGGTTTGTCATAAACTGGCATCATTTGTTTGCTCATAGCGAGCGTTAATGGATGCAAACGCGTTCCAGAACCTCCTGCTAATATAATTCCTTTCATAAGATCTTAGTTTTAAGAGTTGCTTTTAAAATACGACTTAATGGGATTAATTTTCGTATTGCTTTAGATAATAGGTTGAATAGGCTCCCGAGGTCACATTGTCTAACCATGTTTGATTATCCAAATACCAGCTTACTGTTTTCTCTAGACCTTCCTCAAAAGTAACTGATGGTTTCCAGCCTAACTCTTTGTTGATCTTGCTAGCATCAATAGCGTAGCGCAAATCATGTCCAGGACGATCTTTGACGTAAGCAATCAATTTTTCAGATGTTCCTACTTCTCGACCCAACTTCTCATCCATTATTTTACAAAGCAACTTCACTAAATCAATATTTTGCCACTCGTTGAAACCTCCAATGTTATAGGTGTCATGATTGATACCTTTATGAAAAACCAAATCAATAGCAACAGCGTGGTCTTCTACAAATAGCCAATCACGAGTATATTTTCCGTCGCCATAAACAGGTAAAGGTTTATTTTGTATAATGTTATTTATAAACAAAGGAATCAATTTCTCAGGAAAATGAAAAGGACCATAATTATTTGAGCAGTTTGTAAGTACATAAGGCAGGCCATAAGTTTCTCCATACGCTCTAACAAAATGATCCGAACTTGCTTTAGAAGCGGAGTAAGGTGAATTAGGATCATAAGCCGTGGTCTCTGTAAATAACCCCTCTGAACCTAAGCTTCCATAAACCTCATCAGTACTAATATGGTAAAAACGTTTGCCTTCCATCTTATCTTTCCAGATGGTCTTTGCTGCATTTAACAAATTCATCGTACCAATAACATTTGTTTTCACAAAGGCCAATGGATCAGTAATTGATCGATCCACATGTGATTCCGCTGCCAAATGAAGTACCCCTTCAAATTGATGCTCTAGAAATAAAGCATCGATAAAAGCAGCATCAACAATATCACCTTTTATAAAAGTATAATTGTCGGCTTGCTCAATATCAGCAATATTTTCTAGGTTACCAGCATAAGTTAATGCATCTAAATTAACTATGTGGTAATCAGGGTAATTATTTACGAAACGACGTACGACATGCGAGCCAATAAAGCCTGCACCACCAGTAATTAGTATTTTTTTCATTTAAAAGCGTATTTAAATATTTGATTATAGCGAGAATGTAAATTAATACAGTACTCTTTTCGTTTTATGATTAAAGTTTCAATCAATTATGAATTAGTGTTAACTTAACAACTTAGCCATACATTTTTTCAAACTTATTTCGTATTGAGGTATGACTAAATGAAAAGTGTTTTTGATTTTACTTTTATTTAAAAGGGAGAATGCTGGTCTTTTAGCAGGCGTCGGATAACGAGCTGTTGGTATACCAATCACTTCACAATCAAACTTGCCATAAATTTTAATTGCTTTTGCAAAATCGTACCAACTGATGGCTCCTTCATTAGAATAATGATAGATACCCGGTTCCCATACTGAAGACTTAATTATCTTAATCATGACCTCAGCTAAGTCAGCTGCATAAGTTGGACTACCAATTTGATCATCGACAACGCTAATTTGTTCTCGCTCTTTCATCAAACGAATCATCGTTTTGACAAAGTTATTGCCAAATTCTGAGTACACCCAGGATGTTCTAATTATAATAGCATTAGGGTTATGAAGCATTGCCGCTTTTTCTCCTGCTCGTTTTGTTGATCCGTACACGTTGATAGGGTCAGTTGGTTCCTCTTCTAATAGAGGCCTATCTTCATTACCCTTAAATACATAATCAGTAGAAACATGAATAAACGGAATATTATTTAGGTATGAAAATTTAGCCAATATTCCCACTGCTAAATGGTTAATGGTATTTGCTAGATCATATTCTTCTTCGGCTTTATCAACTGCAGTATACGCAGCGCAATTCAATAAAAAATCAGGTTTTAAAAACTTTAACTGAGCCTCTAATCCCAATAATCCGTCTAAACTAAGTTGTGTTCTATCAGCAAATATCCATTCATACTCGGTATAATTGGCAGATATCAATTTTAATTCAGACCCCAATTGACCATTGGCCCCACTAACTACTATTCTTTTCATTGTTAAAAATACTTTATCAGAAAATTAAAGCTGAGAACACGACAGAAATTTTACTTTTGAGCACCCCAATAAGGTAGTACTACATCTTTTTCAGACACGATAATCTCACTGGCTTCAATTTGCCAATCGATATTAAGTATTGGGTCATCAAAACGAATTCCTCCTTCACTATCCTTATGATATACTTGATCCACTTTATACAATACAGATGCAGTTTCACTTAAAACAGAAAATCCGTGAGCAAAACCTGCAGGCACAAGTAGTTGCTTTTTATTTTCGGCACTAAGCACTACACTAAAATGGTGCCCAAAAGTTTCAGAATCAGGACGCATATCAACGGCAACATCAAGAATTTCTCCATGTAGAACACGTACCAGCTTAGTTTGCGCGTAAGGTTCTAATTGATAGTGAAGTCCTCTAATTACTCCCTTGGTCGAAAAAGACTGGTTATCTTGAATAAAATCATAAACCAAATCATTAACTAGAAATTGATCTTTGTTATAGGACTCAAAAAAATAACCACGATCATCTTTGAAGATAGAAGGGGTAATTACAGTCAAGTCTTTAATAGCAGTTTTTTCGAAAATCATCTTTAATTATAATTAAAAGCAAAAATAGCATCTTGATAATTTAAAGAAATACTTTGCTACCATTTGATACTACTTTAAATTTTTTGAAAGTGTTTATTTTTTAAATATGCTTCTATACCAAGGCTCGTTGACAACCTTACTTCCATAACCGTAACCATATCCGTAGCCCTTGCTCGAATCAGTATCATTAAGCAGCAAACACATATTCGGTAACTTTTGTTCTTTATAAAGACTGTTAGGGATATCTAACATTTTCTTTTCTAAAAAGTTAGCTCGTGCTACATAAATGAATGTATCTGCATTTTTCGCTATTAATAAAGTATCCGTTACTAAACTTACTGGAGCCGTATCTACGATAATATAATCATATTCTTTTTTTAAACTCTCGAATAAAGCATCTACTTTTTTATTCATCAAAATCTCAGCAGGGTTAGGTGGTATAACTCCTGCAGGCAGAATATGAAAATGCTCATAACCTGCATACTTAATTATTAAATCCTCTATTTTTAAAGTATTAGAAGAAAGGTAATTTGTAAATCCTCTTTCAGGAATAGAAAGATACTCATCTAAACGAGGATTTCTAATATCCATACCAATTAGTAATACTTTTTTTCCAGACAGCGCGAAAGTGGCAGCTAAATTCACAGAAACAAAGGTTTTACCCTCTTTTGGAAAAGTAGAGGTTAAAAATATAGTTTTAGCAATTCCCTCTGGAACCTTATTTAACATGAATTCTAAATTGGTTCGGATAATACGTAACGCTTCTGCTGAACTTGTACGGCTTTCCGATTGTATGATTTGGTTTGGAGTTTCTGATGTAGGAACGTCACCAATAAATGGAATCAACGTTTTACCCTCTAAATCCAAACGGCTTTTTATTTTAGTATCTAAAAAGTCTATTAAAAATATAATACCAAATGGAACCAAAAGACCTAAAAGTAATCCGCCCATATAGATAATACTACTTTTTGTAGATACTGCACCTGTAGATAATGCCGCATCAATCACTTTTGCATTAGGCTCGGTTGATGATAACGCCAAAGCTGTTTCTTCTCTTTTTTGAAGTAAATACAAATACAACTCTTCCTTCACTTTTTGTTGACGCTCTATCACTCTGAATTGACGCTCTTGAGATGGAATTTTTTGTATCTTTCCATTGAACATATTTTCATTTTGTTCAATATTTCGTTGTTGGATTGTTAAAACCGAACGACTATTTTCTAAACTTCGTAGGAGTGTCTGCCTTAAATTAGTGATTTGCTGGTCTAATTTAACCAAACTTGGGTTCGAAACTGTTGCCGATTTTAACATTCTCGCCCTATCTATAATCATCTCATTGTAAGTACTTATCAATGAAGAGACATCTCCAGAAACACCCGAAAAAAGATTGGCCGGTAACGAGGTTTCATTGTTACTCTTTTTTACATAATCTAAAACTGAGTTTAATATGTTTTGTTGTACCTGAATATCAATTGCTTTACTGCTAAATTCGGTAACACCGGTAACAAACCGTTGTCCCTCTGACTGCACATCAGTCAAGTTGTTACTAACTTTAAATTGCTCAACGTCTCGCTCAACTCCTTCGAGTTCTTTATTGATCAATTGTAACCTATTTGAAACAAAGACAGAAGTATTCTTTGAAATAAATTCTTTGTCACTGACTGCATTTTCATTGTAAGCCTGAACTAAAGCATCTAAAAAAATCACCGCTTTCTGCTCAACCTCATCAAACAAACTAAGTACTATCACACCGCTACCTTTAGTCAAGGGCGCTATGCTTAATCTTCCTCTAAAACTTCCAGCAACACTTTGTATTGGACTCACGACAATAGTTAATGAATTATCATTTGTTAAATCACCACCGTTAAGTTTAGTGATAATCATATCACCGTACTTCGTCTTTATATTTTGTCCGTATCTAAAAGAATTTGCCTTGGTTAGTAGTACACCCTCGTTAGTGCTAAGTGAAAAGAGTCCCGTAGGCAGTTCAGAGAAATTAAATACCATGTAACTTTCATCAAATCCAGCAACCTGGTTGATAAATTGAACTTTAATTGGAGAGTCCGCAAAAAGTTCTTTTTCCAACACCTTCCCTTTTGCAATAATAGATATATTGAAATTTAATTTCTTCACAACCTCTTCTAATAAGGTTCGTGAGCGCATTATTTCTATTTCATCATCTACGTTTCTAGCACCACTATTAATACCTAAATCCGAAAAAGCAGCAGCCTCCGAAAGCCTACCTCCTTTTTTAGTATCCTTCATCAGTATTGTTGAAGATGCATTATACACAGGCACTACATACCTCACCTTAAAAAAAGCGAAACAAAGCGCGATAAGAACACTAACTACAAACCATTTCCAATGAATTATGTATTTTTGAATTTCTGCTTTTAAATCAAACTCTTGTTCAAACTCTTCGCTCGAGCTATTCTTTTCCATATAATTATCTTGTGAATATTAAAATAAAAGATAGTAGTGTCAATGCCAACGATGTAAAAGTTGTAACTAATGTTACATCTGGGCTTATTGTTCTGTACTTTGGTTCAACGTAAACCACATCATTTTGAGCCATATAATAATAGGGAGAATTAATAAAGTCTGCCTTGGTTACATCCACTCTATGATGCGACTTAACTCCATCGATATCGCGTATAACTAAAATATTATCGCGTCTAGAAGTAGGCTTTAAATCACCCGCCATTGTTAGTGCTTCTATTAATGTAAAACGATCGGAGTTGACTTGAAGTACTGATGGACCTCCTACTTCTCCTTGAACTACCACCTTAAAATTTTCCAAACGAATGGTAATAATAGGATTTTTAATATAGGCAGAAATTTTCTTTTTAAAAAGGGCTAAAACTTCTGATCGAGTCATACCACTCAATTTCAATCTCCCTAATTCTGGAAAGTCAATATAACCATCAGCGTCTACTAAATAGTTTTTAATTGAAGAACTACTACCTCCAGCACCGCCGCCTGTTGACCCTACAATTGAAGGATTCAAATTAAAAGGAGCCGTAATCGATGGATCCTCTGCAGATATATTAATATTTAACAAATCATCAGGTTGAATTGTTATTTCGTAGGAGTTCAATTTTTCTTGAGCCAAAGTCTCAATATTTTGATAATACAAGATATCTTTTTTTGGGGTACAAGAAAAAACTAAGGCAAACAAAAAAAGCAAATAAGCTTTTTTTGACAAAAAATTATATTTCATAACAGTATAGATGTTGTTTTAAAGCGGTATTAAATAGGCTATTCTCAAGCTTCACAAGACATAAGATCAGCATTTTTTTACTAATTTTGCGTCAATATGGCGCAAATATAGGGATAAACTCCTAATCGTAACTACTTTTTTAAATAGAGAATATTATTTTGTTGTTTATCAAAAAGATGTCATACCATATTCGTGTCACTATTTAATATGATTTAGCACGTTAATCATTCTTTAATTTACGAAAGTAAAGAAACAAAAGCTTTTTTTATTCTTCGGCGATCATCGTCTGAAAGGTTAGAACCTGAAGGCAAACACAAGCCTGTATTAAAAAGTGTTTCTGACACGTTGCTGCCGTAATAGGGATATTTAGCAAAAACAGGTTGTAAGTGCATTGGTTTCCATAATGGTCTTGACTCTATATTTTCTTTATCTAAGGCAAGTCTAATCTCTTCCGAACTCAATCCATTCAATTTTATCGAATCAACTAAAATTGCAGACAACCACTGATTACTGTAAAAATCATCGTCTAAAGAGCTAAAAAGTGATATCCCTTCAATTTCTTGAAACAATTCTTGATAAAAGAAATGCATATTTCTTCTTAAACCAATATGCTTATCTAACACTTCCATTTGACCGCGACCAATACCCGCACAAATATTACTCATTCTGTAATTATAACCAACTTCAGAGTGTTGGTAGTGTGGTGCATCATCTCTGGCTTGAGTAGCAAGAAAAATAGCTTTATCTTTTAAAACTTGATTCGATGTAACAATAGCTCCACCGCCTGAAGTGGTAATAATCTTATTTCCGTTAAAGGATAAAACTCCTATATCTCCAAACGTTCCGCATTTTTGTCCTTTGTATGAACTACCCAATGCTTCTGCACTATCTTCTAAAATTGGAATATTGTATTTATCTGCAATAGCTCTAACGGCATCAACTTTATAAGGCATACCATATAAGTGAACTGCAATAATTGCTTTTGGTTTTTTACCTTTAGCCATTCGATCTAGAATTGCCTCTTCTAAAGCATGAGGGCATATATTCCACGTTTCTTTTTCACTATCAATAAAAACAGGCGTTGCACCTAGATATAAAATAGGATTGGCAGAAGCGGAGAAAGTCATACTTTGACAAATTACCTCATCACCAGCTTGTACATCCAAAAGAACAAGTCCTAAATGGATAGCCGCTGTTCCAGAACTTAAAGCTCCAACATGGCAATTACTGCCTAAATAATTTTGTAAATCTATTTCAAGTCCATTCACATTAGGTCCTAAAGGCGCTACCCAATTCGTATCAAAAGCCTCCTGTACAAATTTTTGTTCACTACCTCCCATATGAGGTGAAGAGAGCCATATTTTGGAATTATTCATTTATTTTTAATTTATTTTTATAATTCTGCCAGGATTACCTACCACAACAGCATAATCCGGAACATCTCGTATAATTACGGTACCTGCTCCAATTGTTGACCATTTCCCTATAGTAACTCCTTGAATGATAGAAGCACCTGCGCCTATGTGAGCGCCTTCTTTTACCGTTACCGCACCGCTAAGTGTTGCATTGGGAGAAATATGAACAAAATCCTCTAGCAAGCAGTCATGTTCTAAAACGGAAGCTGTATTGATAATACAATGTTTACCAACAGATACGCCTGCATTAATAACAACAGCTGGCATCACTACAGTGCCTTCCCCAATGGACGAATAAAAAGAAATAATGGATTTGGGATGTATCGCACTGTGGAAAAAGGAGTCGATTTTATCAACTACACCCTTTCTAATAAGATTATTCCCAATAGCCACTATCCATTTTTGGCTATCGTCCCTAACAAACGTATCAGAATGAATTACTGCAATTCCTAATAATTCTTTTTTAGCTAGATCGTCATCAATAATTGCACCGATACTTTCCTGATTTTCACGTAAAATATCAATTACCACCTTACCATGACCACTAGCGCCGTACAAATATATTTTATTGTCCATTAAATGGTTCAATTGTGGCAGCATTGGCTGCATTTATCCCTTCACTTTTTATCACTTTTAAAATCGTTTTAAGCAAAATTTTTACATCTAGTAAGAACGAAATATGATCTACGTACCATACATCTAGCTCAAACTTCTTGTCCCAGCTAATCGCATTCCTGCCATTCACTTGTGCCCACCCAGTAATTCCTGGTCTCACTTCATGACGTCTTTTTTGGCTGTCTGAATATAGATGCAGGTATTGCACCAATAATGGTCGAGGGCCTATTAAACTCATATCTCCTTTTATAACATTCAATAATTGTGGAATTTCATCCAGGGATGTTTTACGGACAAAACTACCAATTTTAGTTAAACGAGTTGCATCCGAAAGTAAAAGTCCATTTGTGTCCTTCTTATCGTTCATGGTTTTGAACTTGATAATCTTAAAAATTTTTCCGTTTTTACCCGGTCGTAACTGAAAGAAAAAAGGTCTGCCTTGGTTGGAAAAAAACAATCCCAAAGTAATTACTATAAAAACAGGGCTTAAGAGTATAAAACCCGAGATAGAACTGAGTAGATCAAATATTCTTTTAAAAAAACCTTTATACATTGTTAATCAAAATTTTATATTCTGCCATAATTGCATTCCACACTAAATTTTGTTCGTAACTCGATTCAATCATTTTCCTACTATTAACTTTCAACAGGTTTTGAAGAGTAGTATTTGAAACTAGTTCGTTCATGGCTTGATAAATAGCCTCCTGATCTTTACTGGGAATAATAATACCATTTTTCAAATCTACTATTATTTCATTACAACCGCTAATATTAGTGACAATGCTAGACAACCCCATCGCACCTGCTTGTAACACAACATTTGGAAATCCTTCGCGATAACTAGGAAAGACTAATGCGTCTGCAATTGCGTAATAGGAACGTACATCGGATTGAAAACCAACTTCAATAATTAATTTATTGGATTTTAGTATCTCTAAAGTACCTCCAAACAACGGGTCTAAGTCAACTTCTTGCGGACCTACTAAAAGCAATTTCACCTTCTGATTTACCTTTGAATATCGATTAAAAGCTGCAACTAACTCATTTATACCTTTGTCAGTTACAATACGGCCTACAAAAATAAAAACAAAATCATCTTGTAAAATCCCTAAACGCCTACGGAGTTCTTCTTTATCAGTTGTTGGAATAGTATTAGGATCAAAATAGGTAGTATCTATACCATTTACATTCCCATTAGCTAACACCTTTAGAGGCTTGCTAGTGATTTGAAAATCGACTAAATCTTTTTTAACACCTTCACCCTCTGGATAAATATTGGTTGCAAAAAGACAAAGCACTTTATCCATAAAAATTAACAATTGCTGCAATAGACCCGTTTTTGAGGGAAATATTAATCCGGTAAATGTGTGAATACGTATTGGAACTCCAGCAAAATAGGCAGCAGTCATTGATAAAAGACCAGCTTTAGGTGTAATTGAATGTACAATCAAAGGCTTTTCTTTACGAAACAACCTAAATAATTTCCACAAAGAGACCAAATCTTTAAGTGGACGTATCTGCCGTTCCATTTTGACAGCGACCGTTCTAACTCCTTCTCGATGAGCGACATTTTCTAAATGTTTATCAGGACCAGAAACGGCTACCAGCTCGAAATGTTTATCTAAAAATGCTAATTGTCCTTGGAGTAAATAATCTAAGGACATAGCGACAGTAGAAGTACGAATAATTTTCTTCAAATTAAATTCCATTAAAATCCACACTAAATTACTTAAACGAGAGAAAAACATTTATCTTACTGCTAATGAATCGATATGCTTTGATTTCTACCAAGTAAGAAAATAATACGCAAATTATCATGTACAATAACAACCTAAGCGAATCATTATCAAGAAACTCAAGATATTTAGCATCACAAACTAAAAACCAATGGGATATGTAAATCCCAAATGATATAGGAGCGACAGACACAAAAGGTTTAAATATGAAGTCAAAACCAATCCAATCTATTCTTTTCCATACAATAGCTAATATAACTAGCAATATAGTGAATAAAAAATGTCTTAATTCTATAAAAGGATATACACTAATCCAACCGGGTTTAAGATTCACATTTAATCCATTTTGATACAAGATATTAATAAATAAAATTACAGATATTAGAACTAATTGAGTGATTACTAACCTACAGTTTTTAAAATTAAAGTTTTTTTTACTAACATATAACTTCGCAACATCAACGCCTACCCACCAAATACCAAAATACATAAGCTCCCTATTTATAAAATTTGGATAAAAACAATATGAAATTGACGAAATAATAGCTATCACGTAAACAGCTTTAGAGGATTGATTTAACTTTTTAAAAACAAAGAAAAAAATCAGATAAAAATACCACTCAAAAGACAACGACCATAAAGGTATATTACCTAGAAAAGGGCTAACCAAAACATTAGGCCTTTTATCTGGTAAATCTTGCAACATCAAAATATTCCCAACCAATTGCCTTACATCTATTCCAATAAAGTACCCCGCATAATAACAAAGTAGCAGGTAATTGGTAATAAATACAATTATGAGAGGAATAAAAATCCGTAAAACTCTCTTTTTTAAAAAAAGTTTGAATGATTGGTCTTTTGATCTTTCAAATGAATAGTAAATCACAAAACCGGACAATACAAAAAATAATATTACCGCCTCTTGTCCAAAACGAAATAAGAAAGAAAAATTAAAGTTAAAAATCACAAACCCAGATGCAAATAAATGATGAAATACAACATAAATTGCTGCAAAACCTCGTAATGCCTCAAGTTTATATAATTTGTTACTAACTAATTCTACTTTTTTACTACCTGTCATCTTTTAGCTTTGTGTTTAATCAATAAATAAAGGGCGATCCCAAAAGGAATTGCTACTACCGTTAACAACTTTTCTGGAGAATCTTTTAAAAAATCTTTTTTCCTAGTAATAATACTACTAGAGATATAATGTATCGCTTCAATAAACTTACGTTTAGTAGATTTCGAATACTGCATTGTCGTAATGCGATTGTAAATAAATCCTTTGGGATATTTTAAATATTGAGCAAACATCGTATTACTAGAGCCCGTCGCTTGATAGTCTACTATCACCAAGACTTCATTGATCGTAGCTAGCTCGTAATCCTTATCAATAAACAAATATTTGGTACCAAGTCCCACATATTTTTCTCCTTCAAAAACAGGGTATTCGGGATATTTTTTTATGATATCCGTTCGGTAAACCATTTTTTTATCTCCCTTACCCCCTTTTAAATAAAAATCTTCTAAGGTGGTCAGTTCTGAAACAAATTTAGTCCCTATAATATTTCCCGTTGGAACAGCATCTAAACCTATAATACCTGCCACCTTATTGCTATCTACGGTTTCCCATTTTTTCAAAATAAGATCAACAGCATTAATAGGCATATAATCATCCGAATCGATACAGGTATTCAATTCAGTAATTATGTTCTTGTAAGCAGTATTGTGTGCTCCATGCATCCCTTGGTTTTCTTGATAGATATATTGGATTGCAATTCTCCCCTCCTTTATCCATCCATCAACTACTAGTTTAGTCTCATCAATAGATCCATCATCGATGATTAACCAATTAAAATTACTATTCGTTTGATCACACAAACTTTGATACAGTCGAGCTAATAAATGTGCTCTATTGTATGCAGGAGTAAAAACGGTTAACCTCTTCATAATTTTTCTTGTATAAGTGCTTGGTATTTTTGCTCTAGTAGTTTGATGTTAGTATTGATATCGTATCCTTTATTTATTATTTGTGAAGCAACATTTTTCTTTATCAACTCGCGATCTTTATAAATTGTAGCTGCCCATTTAGTTTTGTCATCACCTAATGAAAGTACTTTAATATTCTCGGTAACTATAATTGACTCTTTTGGAATTCCATCTGAGATGTAACATTGTAATCCTGCAGCCTGCGCCTCCACTAGAGCCACGGGTAGACCTTCAAAAAAAGAGGGAAACAAAAACACATCCATACCTTGCAAAATTTGATTAACATCACTTCTGCTGCCTAAAAAAATAACTTTAGCTTCAATTCCTAACTGTTTTACTTTAGCTTCAATTATTGGCTTTAATTCTCCTTCACCTACTAAAAACAATTTATAATTTGATTCTGTCTTCAAAAGTTCATTGAAAACTTCGATTAGAAAATCGTGATTTTTTTGTTCGTTAAAGCGACCAACGTGTATAATGTTTAGACTTTGTTCCGCATCCATTTCTTTCCGTACTAATTTTGAATCTTCACTATCGTATGCAAACATACTAGAGTCTATTGCATTGGTCATGGTAAATGCCTTGTGTGCATTTTTTTTACCAAAAAGCCAAACACTAGCTTCGTCTCCGCAGGTGAAATAGGTATTGACATATTGCATCATTTTTTTCTTTAACAACCATCGCATAGGAGACTTTAGGTCCCATTTAGGATTTGAATTGTGTCCATGAGCAATAATAACAGGTACACCTCTTCGACTGGCTTCTTTGTAAAAAAAATACCCCAATTCAGAACACTGCCCATGAATAACTAAATACTTATTTTCATCAAAAAAGACTTTGATTTTTTGTTGGTACTCGTTCAGATTATTCCAACTTAACGCTGGAAAACGAAAAATAGAAGCACCAAGTGAAATAGCCTCTGTTTCATAAGCTCCTTCGTCTGCCCTATGCACTGCAAAATCAAATTGAAATTTTGTTTTATCTAATTTCCTATAATAATTCATCACATTGGTTTCGGCACCTCCACGATTAAGAATAGTAAAAATCTGTAAAATCCTAATTGGGTTAGACATGTTTATTTTCTAATGATTCGTTTAATTACTACTAGCATAAAATACAGTGGTACTACCATGTGGTATTTTGCAAAAAAGAAAAATAGTTTCCAGTGGACTGGAAAATAATTCAAACTAAGTTTCGCTAGCGCTTCTTTATGATAACGAGAATTAAGTACTGCCTTTATATTTTTTAGCTTAACAAAGAAAGACGCTTTGTTATATGTTTCAATTATACCTAAACCAATTACACTCAGACATATTCTGTTGGAAAAAGCGTTATAAAATTCTTGGCTTTTATTGTTCAATTGTAGATTAGCACTCATCAAATCAAAAAGATGAAGCGTTTTATCTAAAAATCCTTCCTTATAATTGGACGTCATTGAAGCAGGATTGAATTTTCGGTAATTATAAAAGGGACTATCTAAAACATAAACTGATTCTGCCTGATTTAAATACTCCCAACTAAACAAACCATCTTCCCAGGCTCCAATTTCATTAATATTTTTAGCAAATATATTATTTTCTTTGATGATGGAAGTTTTATATATTTTACCCCAAGCGGTCACAAAAGTTTCTAAATGACTAGGATCATGCAACTCTTGTTTCATGAGGCCTGTAATTCTTCTTTGAAGAAAAGAAGCTTTATATTCACCACTAAGTTCCATAGAACGAACTACTTGATGACTAGGGTATTGTTTAATGAAAGAAAAACAGACTAAATCTACTGAATCCATAAACGGAAAAACAGTTTCTATGGTATTTAAAGCCAACCAATCATCACTATCTACAAAAAGCAAGTAGTCTGCCGTCGTGGTTTGGATTCCAGTATTTCTTGCTGCAGCAAGTCCTTTATTTTCTTGCGAAACTAATACAATTCTATTATCAAGGATCTCATATTCCCGACATATTGCAAGGCTATCATCTGTAGAGCCATCATTAATTAAGATAATTTCTAAATTTTTATAGGTTTGTCCCACAATGCTGTCCAAACATTGCCTCAGATATTTAGAGACATTGTAAACGGGAACGATAACACTTATTAATTTTTCATTCATATTTTAACAAAACTATTTAATTTTCAGGCAAAATTACTTCAAGCAGATACGTAAAGGCAAAATAGCCTAAAATCATGGTACCTATTATTTGATGTTGTTTCTTAAAAAATTCTTTTTTCAGTAAAGGATAAATAATGACCAAGCCCATCATAAACCAAGATAAGTAGGCGAAACGATTAGAAAAATTCGCTCGAATCACTAATATCCAAAACCCATTGCAAATCAAATAAACATTTAGTAATTGATTATATAGAGGATCCTTAAAATTCTTTTTGAACACAAAATACCAACCTGCATAAGTAGCTAGAGCACTATATAATAAGAAATCCCACCGAAAGCCCGTATTAATAACCTGGTCATTGATGTTTTCATCACTAAAATACTTTAATCGATCATCATCAAATCCTAGTCCAGCGAACAATGCTTCGAAACTCCCACCTGCAGCAAGAGACAAAGGAATACATAGCAACCAAAAATAAAAAAGTTTTTTGCTGTCCTTATAAAACAATGTAATGATGTAGGCTCCTATTGGTAGTAACATTGACTTATGAAAATTTACCGCCAAAAGCATCAATACTATCATAATATGCTTTTTATCCGTATAGGCAAGCGCTAGAAGCATAATAGAGGTAGCCATTCCATTACGTAGACCGTTTGTACCAAAAGACCAAAACATAAAAGAACAAATCAGAATAAAAAAAGAATAAAACCAATATTCCTTAAAAAGTCGCTTCGAAGCTAGGTACAGTGGTACGATATAGATGATTGCACAAACCAAAAAGAAAAAATTGACAGTCATGATCTGGGCACATTGATACATAAAATAATCAAAGGCAATTTCTCTACTCAAAATCAGGGGATAACCATCTGCATATTTCTGAAAAGAGGCAGCATACACCCCCATATCGCCAAAACGGTATGCACTCACAGGTCTTAAACCTATGTAAACGGTAATAATTAAAAGTATAAAGACACCTAACACTCCTTTATTATTTAGGCTTTTACTATTGGTTAGCTTCGATCTATTGGAACTCAACCAAACAACAAAAACCATAAACAACATGAAATTGTAATAAAATAATTTATAAAATTGAATAGGCACAAAATCAATCATAATCTCGAATAGTTTTTTTCTAAAACTTAACTTTTAAATATTTCCTAAATTAGCGGGCTAAATATCGATTTGTAGCGCCCACAACGACCGTATTGTCTGGCACATCCTTGGTAACAACTGTACCTGCTCCAATAATAACATTATTACCAATTGTAATTCCTCCTATAATAGTACAGTTTGCATGTAATTCAACATTATTACCTATTATTGGCTTTTTGCCATTTTTCTCACCGATGGTTACCAGATGATTGATATACAAATTATCACCAATACTCGCTGCATTTATAATCGTTCCGTAAGGGTGTGCAGCTGTTATCCCTCCACCAATAGTACTACTCCTATCTATTATAAAATATTTTTCTTTTGGATAAAACATTCTTAAAACATTTGTAAAAAAACCTCTAGTCCTGTGATAAAATATCGTTCGAAAGTACACATCAGTTCCTATCATGTATATAAATAGGGCATCAATGTTGTTTGTTGCCGAAGGATTTTTTGCAAACATATCTTTAATGATAAGATTTTTTTGCTGTGCCGTTTTAAATCGCATCAAAAGCGGAAAATAAAGCAGGTATCTCAATATAATCATTTACTAAAAACTTTATTGTTCCACAGATCCATAATATTTTGGATCGAATATTTTTGAGCTGTCAGTAGTGCATTTTCACGCCAGTGGGACTCCGTCGATTCGCTATCTGCAAACTTGTTTAATGCGATTGTAAATTCTTCCACATTTGTGTTTTCAATCAACCTGCCATCGTATCCGTCAGTTAAAATATTTCTAGGTCCAGTAGGGCAATCAAAACTAAAAACGGGTACACCCTGTGAAAGTGATTCTAAAATAACTAAAGGAAAACATTCTTGATGAGAGGTTAGGAGCATTATTTGTGCTGTATTGATCGCTTGTAAAACATCTTTAGTTCTTCCTTTAAAAATAATTGTATCACTTAAACCAAGTGACTCTACTTTAGCTTTAATCAATAAAGCATAAGGATCATTGTAGTCGCCATAAATCTCCAAAAACCAATCACTATGTTTTTTATGAAACAAAGACCAAATTTCGATCATCGCTTCTAGGTTTTTTACTGGTGCCAATCTCCCCATAAAAATAGCTTTCTTTTTTTTTTCTTGGTCTTTATCTCGTAGGAGAGGTTGACTCTCGACAGGATTAGGTAAAACAATAGTGTTATTTGATCTAAAAAAATTCTCTTCCTCAGTGCTTAAAACCGCTAAAAAATCATACTGCTTGTACATTTGATCTTCAAGTTTACCTCTTAGACCTGCTGGCTCGTTAAATTTTGTAAAATGAAATTCTTTAATCGTCTTAGCTTTACCTTTAAAAAAATTAATACAATAAGTAATGGGTATATGAGATGCTACAAGGATGAAATCAGGTTGCATCTTACGCAACTCTTTTTTTAGTTTCCAAATATTGGCTAGGAATTTAAATAGATTTCGAGACCCAAAATAGCTACTAGTTCGATCAAAGTCAATTTTTAAATCAATGAAGCTAACATTTTTTGATAAAGGATATGAAAAAGCTTTGTTCTGTTGTTCTGTGCTAATCAGCGTCACCGAATATCCAAAAACATCTGACCAGTAATTTGCTTTTAGAGCTACCAATCGCTCGATACCCCCAACACTATGTAATTGATCAATTAAAATTACAATTTGTTTCATCGTACTAAATTTTTAAACAAATTGTCCCATTCGTGTAAGACGATAGAAGGTAAATATCTTTTCACATTTTCCTTTGCCTTAGCACCCATAGCTTGACGCAAGGATTGATCCTCAATCAAAAAAATTATTTTTTCGGCCAATGCTATGTGATTTTGCTCTTCTACAATATAACCATCTTCATTATTTGTAATAATATCACTTGGCCCATAATTACAGTTAAAAGATACACAAGGCACTCCACAGGCCATCGCCTCTATTAAAACCATTCCAAAACCTTCAAAACGAGATGACATTACGTACATAGAAGATTCAAGATACTTTTGTTCAATCATTTGTTCCGGCTGATTAAAAGAAATAGCAGATTCTATATTTAAGTCTTTAGCTAATTCTTCTAGTCCCATTGCACTTTCTCTTTTCCCGTAAATCTCTAACGTCCAATCAGGGTGCTTTTTATTTACTAAAGCCCATGACTTTAGCAACAAATCATACCCTTTTTGATAACTGTGTTTACCTACACTAATAACCTTCTTGTTTACAAGACTACTAGAATCTTTTGGATAAAAGGAAAGGGGATTTGAAATTACTTTCAGATTTTTTAGGCCAAACCATTCTTTTCTATTTCCTTCAGTTAAAACGACAAAAGCATTAAATTTTTTTGCTAATGTATCCATCAAAAGCCATTTCAATTTAATTACGCTTTTTTTAATGAATGAAAAATCATGATGCATTTCAATTAACTTCGACACGTGACGTTCATACACTACAACCCTGCTCTTCTTAAAAATAATAGGAAGTAAAAAACCTTTTAATCCATCATCACATACAATAATGATATCAGGATTGCTTTTATTTACGACAGCTAATAATTCTTGTATGTAACGTTTTAAGTACACTATAGGTGCTCCGTAAACAGATACATCAGAGATCTTGATTTTTGGGCTAAAGTGATAAAACAAAGATTCTTTACTTGAATTTAAAGTCACTATTTCTACCTCATAGTCTAAGTTTTCAACTAAATAACTTGCTTTAATTGATAATACACGCTCTAAGCCACCAGAGCCATGAATGGCATTTGTAATATATAGCAGTTTCATAAATAAGTAGCCCTCAAAGCGAAACCTTGTGCAAAAGGTAAAATATCAAATTCCTGTGAATGAACCCCTATAGCTTTTGTATCTCCTTGAGAGAAATCAACGGCTCCGTCTCTTCTAGTAACCGTTTGTAAATAGGAAAGTGCTTTATCACTAGCTTCTAAAGCTAAAGATTTTATTTCAGGAATCTTAGCTGCATTTCTAAAAAACCATGCTAAAGTAGCCGTAGTTGAAGAATCAGCATTTGCCTCTTTAACAGAAACAATCCAATTCCAACTGCCATTTTCATTTTGAAATGACTTTGCCATCTCTGCAAATTTTGTAACGCTGGCAGTTAATACACCTTTATCCATGTGTTCCTCTGGCAAAGCGGTCCATGAATCGATAAGCCCAATAGCATACCAACCTAATCCTCTACCCCATCCAAATAGTCCTACGGGAGTAGTAGTATTAATTTGGTAGGCATGACAAGGAATAAACTTATCTGCTAACATACCAAATTCATTAAACTGTGTTATCTGTTTAATACTCAATTTTATCGCTTCCTCATTTTGAAACGTAACACCGTAACTAATCAAAAAAGGGCAAATAAAGCCAATCGTATCAACGAAACGATAATTACCACTGTATGCTTTATATGCCACCGTACCATCTGTTCCCTTTAGCCCGCGAACTAGCTCCCAAATACAATCGAAAGCTGGCTTGAATTTATGGTGATCAATGTCCTTTAAGTTAATAATAGCGTAGGCCAAAATCACTCCGTCAATTTCTTTCGGAGGTATTTTCCACATTCCTTTACTATCGATTTTCTTATCGAGGTATGTATTAATTTTTAATTTAATTTGTTCATTTTGCGTTTTATTGTACGCCTCTGTCAGTCCCAAAATTAAAGCAGCTTCTTGCCAATGCTGTATGGCAGCTCTTTTGTAGTTCCCTCTCAACATATCTATAAGTAGCAACCTTTTATTATCAGTAAGTTTGATCACTGGCGTCCTATGCAGCCAAGACAGCGCACGTTCTTGCATTTTAACCATCCAAATTTCTTTTGAATTAAAACGACCAATGTGAATGCGGCTTTGCCATGTGTAAAACTGTGGAAACAAATCCAAAGAGAGGATTAGTAAAAGTAAAAATATAAAAACGAAAAAAACGAATAAAAGCATAAATTGAGATCTTAACTTTTTTTTAAAAAAATAATTAGACGATGTAACCCGTCGTGTTCTTCAAGTCACTACTCATTTGATCACGCATTTCAGCCGTAATTCCTTCTTGCATTAACCAACTTTTGTCATATACAGGTGCAGTTTTCATTAATTCTTGATGTTTCATTTTATAGTCGCTAACAGTAGTAATAAATTTGGCGGGATTCCCTCCTACAACGGTATTTTCAGGAACAGACTTAGTGACAACGCTTGCAGCTGCAACTATAGAATTTTTACCTACAGTTACACCAGGCATAATCAATGCTCTTGCCCCTATAAAAACATTGTCTTCAATTACTACTTTCGCAATTTTAGTATAATCGACTAACTTTTGGGTACTAGCATCATGTGCTAGCAAGTATACTTCAGGTGCAAAAGTCACATTATCACCAATTTCTATTAACCAACAATGCGCATAATCAAGCATACAGGCTGCTACACCATGATTGTTTTTACCTAATTTCATTCCCATTTTTAAACAAGCCTCTACATTAAGCTCACCTGCGGATATATATCCTAATCGGAATTTAAGCGATTTTATAATTCTTTTGATCATTGCTGTTTTTTAAAATTTAATTTACAATTAATTTTTTCATGTTTAGATATGAATAATAAGCTCTCGGAAACACAATCCAACACCAAACCTTCTGATAAAATGACCCTAATTTACTAGTGTAATTCTGTCCTATTAAAAGGGAGTACATCATTAAATAAACATAGTTCCAAATAAATACTTTTGGATACTTTCTAAATGGATGTGTCTTATTTTTTACTAGTTGAAAATAGGAAAAAGCCATAGATTGAAGATACCATTTTTTATAAGAGCTGTCCGAAAGTCCTTTTGTTTGGTATTCGACAATTTGAGTGATTGTATTGATACAACGTACTTTGTACTTCTTAGCCATTTCATGCCAGACTACAGCTTCAAACACGAGTCGAATACCCTCTTGCTCAGGAAACGGGAATTCTTTTAAAGCGCTTGTTTTAAACGCCACTGATTTGTCGCCTGTTAGATTGTATTTATAATATATATCTGAAAAATATACATCCCAGTTTTCTTCTAAAAATCTTGTACCTACTATTTTTCCGTCTGTAAAACTAGACAATCCTACTATCCCGCAAATGAGATTATTGTCTTTAACCTGCACCCATTGTTTTGCTATGGCTTCTAGAGCGCCTTTAGCAAAAACATCGTCGCTATCGATAATAATAAATAATTCATAATTTGCCTTAGCAACCCCTACATTTATAGCAGTATGTTTACCTCCATTTTCTTTTACAAAATAACGTATTACCATTTCTCCTCTAGATATCAACTCTTGAACTACCTCATCAGTACCATCTGTACTGCCATCATCTACAATAAGCCATTCAAAATCGGTGATCTGTTGATCTAATAAACTTTGATAAATTAAGGGAAGGAACTTTTTTCTATTAAAAGTAGGAGTAAATATAGTGAAACTCATCTGTTAGTTTTCTAGAAATTCGTACAGTTTTTCAATCTCCTTTTCAGTCCCGTAATCATTACTACTCAAATTATGGCTAAGTCGATTTCTTAAACTATCATTATCAATAAGCTCCATTAAATTATCGGCTATGGACTCGGCTGTCAATTCGGCTATCATTCCTGTTTCGTTATTGGTAATCTGATCATTAACGGTGCTAAAATTGGTTACTAAAATAGGTTTGTTCAAAATTTTCGCTTCATCAATTGAAATCGATTTTCCTTCAAAACGGGACGTTTGCATAAATAAGTCGGCCTGTTTAACATACGGGTAATGATTTTCTTTTATTCCAACTAACTGAATTTCATCATGTAAGTTATTAGCGGTAATTTGTTTTACTAATTGCTCCTTTAACTCTCCATTTCCTAAGATTATCCATTGGAACTTATATCCCTTTTCTTTTATTATTTTAACGGCATCTATTGCTAAGTCATATCCCTTTTGATAACTAAATCTACCAACAGATACAATAGTAAATTTCTCAAAAGTTTCATTTATTTGCTCTAAAGCCAATTTCCTGATTAAAGTAGGAGAAACAACGTTATTGAGTACTTGAAATTTACCGTTAAACATTTCAAAATTATTCTCCAAAACAACCTTACATGCCTCTGAATCTGTAAAAATATAATCTAAAGCTGAAAAAAAAGGAATATCTATCTCTCTAGACATTTGCATTTTGTCATAATCATTATGAATCCAACCAAGCTTTTTGTTCGCATCTACTTTTTCGACACAAAAATAATTCGGTCCTTTTTCGATACATCCCACTGCGTAATCAAATTTCTTTTCTAATTTAGGGAGGCAATTGCTGATATACTTCCAAGTTAATTGTTCTTTCCGATAGACATTTTTCTCGTATTTCATTACTAAACTAGACGCAATTCGATTAAAAATAACATCAAATCTACCCAACTTTAAACAAGTAATAAAGACTTCTTTAAAAGGCATGTCAAAAAATTGAAATTCTATTCGCTCGGGAAGAATATGTACATTTTCATGTACTTGTTTTAAAAACAAACCCCGATTTCTAAAAAGCTGTAGATAAACATTGTACTTATCATAATCTATCACTTGCAATAAGGAAACTAATGCTTTCTCGGCTCCTCCACATTGCATTTCATGTGTAATAAATAAAATATCTTTTTTGCCGTTATTCATTTAAAATGGTGTAAAGCTTATTAATTTCATTTTCTGTACCTAAATCCTCATTGCCTAAATTTGAAGATAGCTGTAATTGCAGTGGCGTATCGTTTAATAAATTCTGAATCGCGGTTGCAAGACCCTTCGCGGTCATTTCAGCAATAATGCCGGTTCTACCTGATTTTATTTGATCTTTTGCTGTAGAAAAATCTGTAACAACTATTGGCTTTAGTAAAATTTTAGCTTCTTCAATTGCTATTGACTTTCCTTCATATCGAGAAGGCTGAACATAAATAGTACATCCACTAACATAAGGATAGGGGTTCTCTTTTAATCCAATCAAAAAAACATGTTCTCCTAAATGGTATTCATTAATTTTATTTTCTAGCTTAACCCGCTCACTCCCCTCACCAATAATGAACCACTTGAAAGCAATCGTATTCTCTTTCATAATCCTACTCGCCTCGATGGCTAAATCGCAACCTTTTTCCTGACTGAGTCTCGCTACCGTAACTAGAATAGGTACACCGTCGTTAAATCTACCATCTATATTTTCCGTTTTTTGCGATAACGAACGGATAATGTCTGGTGAGACAATATTGTAAATCGTTGCAATTTTCGAAGAAAACTCAGGGAAATTTAGTTTTAAATTGTCGTTGCATTCTGGCGAAACCGCTATTAAGGCTTTGAGTTGACTAAAGTATGGGCTGTCAAACTTAGAGCTCATACCTGAGCTAGAGTAGTTGGTATGAATCCAGCCTATTTTTAAAGGGGCATTTATTTTCTCAACAGTAAAATAAATGGATGATTTTTCTAAAAAAGCAATGGCTGCATCATACTTTTTTGGGAAACTTGGAATAGAACTACTTATATTGAGCCAAGAACATTGTTCTGCTTTTGCTTTATTTATAATCCGTTTGTTTTTGATATAAAACGATAACCTGTGCGCTAGCGAACGCATTTTAAACTTAATAAAAAAAGCAATTATAGATTGAAAAAGTCCCTTTGTAAAATCAATATAATCTCCTTGAATAGGTACAATTGTAACTTCTTTGGGTATTGAATTTAAGAAAATTCCCTGTTTTTTAAAAAGTATCAAATCAACATCGTAAAGGCTAAAATCTATACAATTCAACAAATTAACCAAACTTTTTTCACCACCACCTGCCGCTAAGCTAGGAATTACAAAAGCTATATTTTTCTTCATTAGTTGATTTCAAAAAGCAATTCTGCACCTTTACGAGACATATTTTTAATCTCTGGAATTCTGGCATTTAAAATGTTCTTAATATCCGTTTCCTCAGCAACCATTTCGTCAAACCTAGCTTTTAGTTTATCACTGTCCGATATCTCTTCAAGATGCAAGACCAACTTCTCTGAACCAAAAATATCTTTTGCAATTCCTTTCGACTTTACACTATACCCTAAAACCATTGTAGGAACACAATTAGAATAAGCTGCAATTGTTGCATGCGTTCTAGCTCCTATAAAAAAGCGCATTCTAGCGATATACCCTTTATACTGAATGGCGGTTAAATAATTTGGTAGTAGCAATACTCTTCCATTGTCTTTGAATTCATTATAAAATGCAAGTAAACCTGCATAGTCATCATTACCCTCCTCAATAACATGAGGGGTAAAAGCAATGGTCATGGTAGTGGTGTCTAAAATATGTTGGATCAATTTTTTTGCCGCCTCGTACGAATTTTTATTTTTTCGCTGAACTAAAGGACTATAATTAAATCCTATCGTATTTCCTTCCTGCCATCCTTCTGGAAGTGGTAACTCTTCTTTATCCATAGTAAAAGCCCCATCAGCGCAAAGCTTAACATTTTGCAAACCATTATTATTTAATATCTCTAAAGTTAAGCTCTCTCTTGCAAGTATTAAATCAAAATTTTGTAAGTCTTTTAATTTTTCAGCTGATAGATCTTCTGTTCCTATCGAAGCACCCCAGAGTACTAACTTTTTACCTGCCTTTTTGATGCAACGATCGATTTCATAAAATCCAGGTTGTTCTCCGTAACAATAATTATCTCCCCCAATTGAAAGAAAAATATCATAATTAGGTATTTTATCTATAATGTCTTTGTGAATCTGTCTGAAAGCAAAAGTATCGTCCTTGAATAACTTTAGTCGCAAATAACTTTGGAACCAGTTCAAAGAATATTTAGGTATTGCCCTTCTAGTATCTAGATAAATAGTATCTATAAGTGGAATAATAGTATCTGTTTCTGGGTGCAAAGAGATTAAATCAACCACTGCCTTTGGGTTTTGCTTTTTAATTAAGGCAACACCCGAGCGAACAATTGCTTCACATCCTCTATTACGACTACCGCCATGCAAAAACATTAATATTTTCATAATTTTATTTATTTCTCATCCTGCTATAGCTAGTTGCCAAAGCAAGCATAAGTACTGATTTATTTTTTATTGAACTTAAGATTAATTTTTCAAATCTTCCTTTATTTTGAATAACAACATCGTATTGCTCCTTCAAGACTGTCACTAAAATTGTATTATTTAGCATTTTTTTTACTAGTTTCAATCTCTTGAAAAATGAAACCTCAGGTCTTGGGATAAAATATAGATGAACTAGAGAGATCGTATTATTGATTAATTTCTCTCCTTTTATAATCGCAATTTGATCGTCAGTCAACTTTAAATCGAGATAAATTTTAAAGTTAAAATGATAAAGCGAAATTATATTTTCAAAGTAATTATGTCCTAGCATGTTTCTCATGGCACTACCGGCAACCTCTCGGTAATGATAACCCGCATAATCTAGGTATAGGAACTTATTTATTTTACCAAAATACTTAAGATTAAAAATATTATCCTCAGATAGTGCATTTCCCTCGGGAAAAGTTATTGCATAGTCTTGAATAATTGCATTTTTAAATAATTTGTTACAAGAAGAATACAAATCATCTTTCTCTATTAAATAAGGCCATAATTCATTTTGAATAAAGCTAAAGTCTAAGGATTTATCTGAAGGAAAATGATAATTGAGAACCGATTTTTTTCCGTCAACGTAACCAAACATATTGCATAAAACTAGATCGGCATCATTTTTTTGTATGCCTTCTAATAGTGTTTGATACATATCTAACTCTACCCAATCATCTGAATCTACGAAACCTATGTATTCGCCCTTAGCAACTACTAGTCCAGCGTTTCTTGCAACGCTTACTCCCTGATTGATTTGGTTTATAAGTGTAATTCGGGAATCGAGCGCTAGATAAGACTCAATTATAGCTTTTGAATTATCTTTAGACCCATCATTGACGAAAATAAATTCAATATCTCTAAACGTTTGATGTAGCAAGGATTCGATACATTCTTGAATATATAATTCAACATTATATACCGGGATGATAACACTAATTTTTGGAATGTACATTGTTTTAAAGTAATCAAATACTAGAAACAGCTAGTCACTAATCGTTCTACATCACTTACATCAAGGTCATAAAAAAGAGGTAATCGCAACAAACAATCTGTGAATTTATCGCTGTTTTTTAAGTCTCTACCATCGTGTTGACCTTCAAAATAATCGCTTTTGTGTAAGGATAAATAATGAAAAACAGAGTAGAATCCGTTTTGTTTTAATTTTTGAATGAGTTGATCTCTACTCTCAATATCTTTGGTAACTACATAAAACATATGTCCGTTTTTACTAGCATAAGTTGGGATTTCAGGCAAACGAATATTTAAATTACTTATTTTACTAAAGCAATCCTTGTAGGCGTTCCAAAGGGCAATTCTCTTGGACTGGATTTGGTCTAGCTGCTCTAATTGTGCCCATAAAAAAGCAGCAATTAGCTCAGAGGGTAAGAACGAAGAACCTGTATCTACCCAGCCGTACTTATTTACCTCTCCTCTAAAAAAACTCGCTCTATTAGTTCCTTTCTCCCAGATAATCTCTGATCTCTTAATGAAGCGATCGTCATTTATGGCTAATAATCCTCCTTCTCCGGCTACAATGTTTTTAGTCTCGTGAAACGAAAATGCTGCTAAATGACCTATTGATCCTAAAGCCTTTTTAACGCCTAACTTATCCGTGTAGAAACTATCAATCGCTTGGGCTGCATCTTCAATTACCAATATATTGTATTTTGCAGCGATCTCCATAATTTTGTCCATGTCACAAGCAACACCTGCATAGTGCACAGGAACGATTGCCTTTGTTTTTGGAGTGATTAGGGCTTCAATTTTATCTGCATCTATATTAGGATTGTCAGCATAGGAATCTGCAAAAACAATGGTGGCACCCTGTCTTACAAAAGCGATTGCTGTCGATACAAAGGTGTAACTAGGAACGATCACCTCATCTCCAGCCTTAATATTTGCCAAGATCGCACACATTTCCAATGCATCCGTACAGGAGGTGGTTAGCAAGGTCTTTTTAAAACCGTATTTGTTTTCGAAGAAGGATTGGCACAATTTAGAAAACTTACCGTTACCAGCAATTTTACCACTCGCTATTGCTTGATCGATATATTTTAATTCTTTCCCGGTGCTGTACACCTTATTAAATGGAATCATTTTGAACTATTTGTATATTGTTTTAACCGCTTTTTTAACATCTGATTTCACTCTGTTACCAATTGCAATTAGCTTTAATTTATTTGATAACTTGTACTTCTTGAAAAGGAATTTTAAAAATGTAGTATCTTGTAAATTATTATTGATAATCCTTACAAACAATAATTGCTTTAATTCATCTAAGCTAACACTTTCATCAATCTTTTCTCTAGCAATTGTATTTAGAAATTGTAAAGATTGGTCGATATGTAATGTTATTTTTTCTTGTTCGGAGAACTTAGACCATACACCGAGTCCATTGTGCCTGTAAACCGCTGTAATATCAGATATAGATTGTACTTTACCTTTTAAACAATAGAAATAGCCGATGATTTTATCAAAACCAAAACTATCTGGAAATAAACTAATGAATTTCATGAGTTCTACTTGATAATTCCTTCCTACCATGGTTTGCGTGGGAAAAACAGATCCATAGGCATAAATGTCATTTTTAGTCCAGAATCTATCCTGACAAATACTGTTTGTTTCACTCAAATCAGCTTCTTGTATTATTCGCGATGTAAAGGTCAAAACCACTTCTGGATTACTTATCAAAAGATCTATTTGTTTTTGAAGTTTAAATGGATCAATCCAGTAATCATCTCCCTCACACATTGCAATATAATCACCATTACAATTTTCTAAATTTAAAACTGAATTGCAGTAAATTCCTTTATTAACAGGTTGTCTTATGTATTTAATAATATCACCACGAGGATGCGATTGCATTTTTTTGACAACTGCTTCTGTATTATCTGTAGAACAATCATCTGTAATCACCAATTCCATATCGTAGTTGCACTCTTGGTTTAATACGCCTAGAATAGCTTCTTCTATAAATTGTTCATGATTGTAAGTAATCATGGAAACAGTTACTAAGGGTTTTGATATCATATAAATAATGTAAGTAGCACGGTGTATTTAGAATAAATTATTATCCGTTAGGTTGTCCTTTATTTTATGCAAAAGCAATTTAAATCAAGAGCTTTTGCCGTGTATAAATATTTTCTATTTTTTTCAAAGTAATATAAGTTAAACTATCAATCGATTATTTACTTTCTCTATTACTGCTAAAAGGTATAAGGTATTTTTAAAACTCTATTTTTTTTGCTGGATTACCAAATACCGTGGTATTTTCTTTAACATTACGTATTACTACACTTCCTGCTCCAATTATCGCTTTCTTACCTACACGTAATCTATCTAAAATTGTCGCCCTAACATGCACTGCTGCTTCATCTTCAATGACCGAAAAACCACCTAAGAAACAATGAGCGCCAATATTAACATATTTACCAATTTGTACATCATGTCCGAAATTTGTAAAAGGATGAATTGTAACAAAATCATTGATACTAATATCATTACTTAAAATTACATTTTCACTAATAATACAGCCTAAGCCAATACTTACGTTTTCATTTACTATGATTGATTTATCGATCAAATTTATAAATTCACCTCCACGAGAAAGCACAATATCTACGTAATACTTTTTCCACCTTGTTGAACCTAAGGCACAAATAAAAACATCAGACTCAGAAATAACAAAATCTTCAACGCTACCCAAAATAGGCGGATAATTTAAAAAACCATCTAAAGCATCAAGTTTATCGTCTAAAAAGCCCTTTATTTTGAAGTCCTTATTATACCCAATCGATCTTTTGGCCAATGAATAAATTTCTCTTCCAAATCCTCTAGCTCCAATAATCAATAACTCTTTCATTTACGATTGAATTAAATTACAACTTGCCCAAGAATAGCCAACACCAAAACCCGACAAAATGATATTTTTACAGCCTACGATTCTTTTGGATGCAATTGCTTCGTACAAGGCAATTGGAATCGTTGAAGAAACAGTATTACCACAATGCTCCATAGCTAGAAAAAACTTATCTTGTGGAATACCAATTTTTTTTCGTAAATGATTAAGCATGTATTTGTTAGCTTGATGAAAAACGAATAAATCGATGCCCTCTATTGTTTTACCAATTTTATCTAAAATAGCAGTATTTAATTGCGGTACTGACTCGCTTGTAAAGCTAAAAATTTCTGTACCGTTCATATATAGATTGTTGTCGTTGCGCACGTTTCCGTATTCATCGACCACATCAGCATTTTCTTGAATCTTGTTACGGGTTGCCCCATTCTTTACAATGAGATTTTCAGCACCTTTACCGTCTGTTCCAAAAACAAAATCTCCAATTTCTAAAGTACCTGAATCGGCACAAACTAATGTGGCTGCTGCAGCATCTCCAAAAATAGTTTTGTTACTTTTATCCTTAGGATGAATGAATTTAGAATAAGTTTCGGCTGTTATTAATAAAACATTTGTCGCCATATTAGCGGCGATTAATCCTTTGGCTAAACTTAGCCCATATACATAACCAGAGCAACCCAAGTTAAAGTCTAACGCTCCAATAGAAGTTTTTAATCCTAACTTATCTTGAAGAATACAGGCAGTTGTTGGTAAAAAGTAATCAGGTGATTGCGTACATAATAATAAAAAATCAATTTCATTTTTATCAATTAAATGCTCATCGAACAATTTATTAGCAGCATGTACTGCCATGTCTGATGTAAATTCATCATCGCTACTAATATGCCTAGCATTAATCCCCGTCTTAGAGCTTATCTTAGCTATATCCCAAACTGGAAACTCCTCGTGAATCAATTCATTCGATAAGATTTTTTCGGGTAAATAGTACGATATGTGTTTAATAAATGCTTTCATTTTTTTAAATTACTGCTGTTCTACCGCCATCTAAAACAATATTTTGACCTGTTATCCATTTACTTCCTTCAGACAATAAAAAAACTATTGGATTGGCAACATCTTCAGCGTCTCCATAACCAAGGGGATATTTTTTTTCATCTTCTTCAATAACTTCTCGAGATAAATCAGTAATTGATCGATTCGTAATTTCTGTTCTTACCATCCCTGGCGAAACACAATTTACTCTAATTTTCATAGAAGCAAATTCATTAGCCCACACTTTGGAGATTGCAATTAAAGCTCCTTTTGTTCCTGCATAAATTCCGTTTCCTTTCATGCCGAATAGACCTGCCAGTGATGCTACAAGTACAATTGAGCTGCCTTTATTAACTTTTTTCTTTTTAAATAATAGATTAACCAAGTTTAATATTGAGTCGTAATTGACAACTCTAATATCTTCCATTAGTTTTTGATTATAAAATTTTACAGGTGCTAAACTAACAATTCCTGCACAATGAACTAAACCGTCTATTTTATCAACAGAATTTATTATTGAAAGAATATCTTCTTCTTTGGTTAAGTCAGCAATAATAAACCTATTACTATCACTTGTTTTAGAGACCAACTCCAAGAGCAAATCCGCTCTTCTAGCAATTGCAATAAAATTTCCACCCTGTCTATTAATAGCCATACAAGTTTCATAACCAATCCCGGAGGAAGCACCAGTCACTAATATTATTTTATTAGCTAAACTAAATGAATCAATTTTCATAACTATATTAAGTTTTTGAATTCTTGCTTATAAAATTTGTAAAAATCAATAATTCTAAATTCTTCAGTTCCAAAAAGAGGATCTAAGTACTCTTCTTTTGATATGTTTTTTTGGATGTTCTCTAAAATATTTTTGTCTTCATTCAATACCAAATCCAAGGCCGATTTTGAACTTTCGTTAATGAATTCAATCAAATTAAGGTTAGATTCCTCGCTAATATTATGAAATTTAGAAGAAAAATAGCGAACCCTTAAATCCGTACTATTTTGATCATCCGCATTCATTAGCCCCATATAGAAGCCCTTTCCCTCAACCGTACTTATAAATGTACTTGGATAAATATAAAAATGTTTATACCCTTGAGTTTTATATGTCCTGTTCTTCAAGACCTTCTCTACAATTTTATTCTGAGCAACCTCTTCTGATCTTGGAAATTCACACCAACTATGAGCATTATATTTTTTAAAATTAATAGGAGTATCAAAACCATAACCAAGTTTAGCAAACGAATTTTGGTGGATGGAAGAACAGTGGTAACACTCAAGAACATTTTCAACTAACAATTTCCAATTTGCTTTGTGATGCTTACTATAATCTGTTATTCTGTCGCCGAAATTTAAACTAAAATCTTGCAAATCTTCAAACATATCGCCTAAAAAAGATTTTAGAGTAATGCTAGAATTCGAAAAATTTACAAAAATAAAATCCCCACAAAAGTTCAATTGATAACTTTTTAATTTCTTTTCTTTGACATCTACTCCATTAAAAGAATTCCTGCATTTAAAGCCGACCACATTTCCACTTTTACCATAAAGCCAATCATGATATAAACATGATGAAACTCTATTACCGTTCGCCTCTTCATGGATGGTGTTAAACCTGTGCAAACAAACATTTTCAAAACATCTAATTTCTCCATTATAATTTTGAATAAATACAGATTTCTCTAAATAATTAATTGTAATAAAGTCATTGTTATTTTTGACTTCATTCTTATGACCTAAAAGGATCCAGCAATTATCTAAAAAAGTAGCTTTTTCCTCTTCTAAAACAATTGGGTCTGAATATATATTTTTAATCTTCATATTCTACGATCTCTATGATCACTGTTTTTTTTAAGGTTAAAAATACACTACCCCATGATAATCCGACTCCAAAACCACAAAAGATAAAATTTAAATCTTTTTCTTTCAGCTGATTTTTTACTTCTGTAGCTACCGTTAAAGGAATAGTAGCTGAAGAGGTGTTACCAAAATATTTTAAGGAATAAGGTACTTTCTCTGCAGGTAATTTTAATTTTTTAGCAATCATTTTGTTCATCATCAGATTGGCTTGATGAAAAACAAAGTAATCAACTTGCTCTTTTTCAATAGCAAAAGCTTCCATCAACTTATTGACCGTTTTAGGTGCTTGAGAAATACCGAAGGAAAACACATCCATTCCCTCTAAAGCTAGTTGGCATTGATTTCTCGTAATTCCGGCGCCATACTCTACTTGCTCGAATGACGCATCAGTAATACTGTTTTTTGAACCACCGTGGGGAACAATGATTGCTTTATATCCTGAACCATCAGTACCCAAATCGAAATTAATGGTAGAATTTATAACATCTGTTTCAAATAGCGTTGCGGTTCCTGCATCGCCAAATAAAGGATAGGTACTTTTATCATTTTTGGAAACTAATTTACTACTGGTATCTCCTGCTAATAGAACCCCTCTATTAAGACCAAAAGCCTTCATCATACCTGTAATAACAGAGATACCGTAAACATAACCAGAACATCCTAGGGGAATATCAAATGCGATACAATCCTTAGAGAAGCCTAATCGATCTTGTAACATGGCGGAAGTAACGGGTAATATATAATCGGCTGTTTGTGAAACAAACACAAGTATTTCTATAGATTCTTTTTCCCATTGGACTGCGCTTAAAGCCTTTGTCGCTGCCTGCATACATAGATCAGAGGTACAAACATCTGCATCTGCTATTCGACGCTCTTCAACTCCTGTAACATCGATAAACTTTTGTATATCTTCTGCCGGTTGATTTTGAATATCAACATTACGTTCTACTCTAGCAGGTACGCAGCAAGAGATACCTTTTATAGAAATTCCGTCTACAGTTATAGTTGCCATAATTGTATTATAATTTAGTACTTACTTTTTCAAATAAGTCATTAATAGTCGTTGACGACTTAATATCATCACCGGCTAGTTTAACTGCATATTCATCATCAACCATCGCAATCAATGATAATGCTGTCAAAGAATCCCATTCGTCTAAATCTCTAAAAACCGCATCTCCAGTAATTAAAGCTGCATCAGTATCGTCTAACATGTCTGCAAAGTGTTGTAAAAAAGTTGTAATTTCCATATACTATTTTATTTAATATTTAATTTTATTGATTCTATGATCGTTTCAATTGCTTCCTGATTTAAACTATAGTACAAAGGTAAACATAAAACGCTACTTGCAATATTTTCTGAAATCTCCATATTCACATTAGTTACATAATTAATGGTATTTAGAGAAGGGTAAAAATACCTTCTAGGAAAAATTTGAACTTGGTTCAGAGATTTCTGTACTTGCAATAAATCCTCCTCACTTTCAAATAAAACAGGGTAATAGCTGTAATTCCAAATTGTTCCTTCGCGTAATTTCAATTTAGATAGTTTAGTAAAATCTAGATGAGTGTCGTAAAAGTCAGCAATTTTTTTTCGCCCCTTTAAAATTTCATTCATATACGGAAAAACAGCCAATCCCATGGCCGCATGCAGCTCTGATATTTTACCGTTAATACCTAATCCGAAAAAATCAACAGGCCCATTGTGTCCAAAATTGTGACTGTAAAAAATTTGATGAAACAATTCAGGATCCTTGCAAAAAACTGCTCCGCCTTCACCGGTATGAAATAACTTAGTAGCATGAAAGCTACAGGTACTTACATCACCATATTCAAAAATAGACTTACCGTTATACTGTACTCCAAAACAATGAGCAGCATCATAAATTACTTTTAAATTGTGCTTTTGAGCGATTTTTTCGATTGCTTCTATATTGCAAGCATTACCAAAAACGTGAGTAGCTAATATACAAGTTGTCTTGCTAGTGATTGCCTCCTCAATTTTGCTTTCGTCAATTGTTAAGTAATCCGGATGAATATCTACAAATACTGGTGTGCAATTTTCCCACACAATAGCGGCCGTAGTAGCAACATAACTAAATGGAGTTGTAATAATCTCGCCTCCTTTTCCTACCAATTTTAGGGCAATTTGTAATGGAATCGTACCGTTATTTGTTATTAATATTTTACTATTTTCAAGCTTCAAATAAGTCGTTAACTTATCTTCAAGTTCTCTTACTAACTCGCCTCTATTGGTTAGCCATTCGTTATCGTAAACACGCTGTATTTGCGCAGTGTACTCATCGATTGGTGGTAAAAATGTTTTAGTTACGTTAATCATAATTTAGTATAAAAGCATTAATTAGAGCGATAAATCTAATAGTATTGATTCTTTGTAAGGAGCCACAAATTCAGGATCTAGCTCGTATCCTTCGGTATTATGAGATTCGTGAACATACCTTCCTTTTACTGAAGTCCTGCCTTTGGAGTCCATCAACATCCACATGTATTCAACATCAATATGACCAATGTCAATTGCCCAATAGCCTAAATCACTAAGATCTGAACAAAGTACAGTAGCTGTAGGTCCTAAGGCACACAGAATTAATTTATTCTCTCCTAATTTTAATGCTGCGCTTTTAATTTGATCGTATTTATCAAAAGTATTTTTTCCTGGACAAATAATTCTTTTTAAACTAGTAGCGTTATCAAATAAATCATTCCCTACTCCTAATCGTGATAAATCACCCTCAACTATTAAAATATCTTGCTTTTCCCAAATGGCTCTCAATTTATCAAAAAGCAGTTTCGCTTGGGATTGGTCTACGGCACCTGCGTAAGGCCTAGTCATATTGGCATTACCATACTGATAATCTACACTTAAAAATTTTGAAAGCCTTTTACCGTGAGTATTTATAAACATCAACCAATGAACTTTGGCAAATCGTTTATGATTTTTAGTTGTAACAATACTATGTGGCACAGCAACCAATAATTTAGGATTGCGATTATTTAAAACCGCTGCTAATTTATCAGCTAATTGCACATCTAGTTTTTGAAAACCAAGATCCCTTTCCTTTAATAGCAGTAAAAATTCGCCATCACCAAAACGGGCGATACTTTTTTTATTATTTACTAAATCATTCACTGTTTCCTCAAAAGTCATGACTTTATACTTAGGAAAGTTCCAACGTAAAGGTAATGTCCTGTAAATCCAATAAATTAAGTAGAGGTAATTTTTCATAAAAGATAATAGCAGCTTTATTCTGGTTTTGAAACTAATTTGTGAAGTAAAGACTGTAGCTGTTTAACAGCATATTGAATTCCAAAATACTTGATTGATAGCTGCAATAAATAGCTACTATGTTTTAATTGTAATGAAGCTGATCTATAAATCAAGTTTTCATAAAGTGCAACGAAAAGCTTGATTTGCTCTCGACTCATTTTAGAGCTGTAATCCTTAAGTAAATCATGAGTACCCAACAGACGTCCGCTAATTTTTTCTTGAATATTATCCTTCCCACCAGAGATATTAAGATCTGACATTCTTACATACACTATAGCATCCGTCGAAAATATCGGTTTTCCACTAGAGAAATCGATAATAGCTCGGTCATCACTGCTCCAAGCTAATTTGTAATCTTTAAACCCGTATTTTTTGTAGGCACTTGTTCTAAAAATATGTTCAGACAACGAACTTCTGGTTTCATTATTCAATTTTCTGCAATAAGAAGCAATTGCCTCTTCGTATTGCGGATGTTTGTATACAGGAGAGATAGGATCACCCTCTTGATTTATTAAAAGGCTGGCATTACGAATTACAGTAGCATCGTTAGTGTCAACTGCAATAGCATTATAAAATTCCTCAACAACATTATTCCCTAAATAATCATCATCACCTAAGATCATGAACCATTCCTCCTTTGCCTTCAAACTAATACATCGATCCCATTGTTGTGTCAGAGCAGTACCTCCCATATTAGAAGTAAACCGATGGTACTTCAAGTTGAACCTATCTTTGTATTTAGCAATTAGAGAAGAGCAGTCTTCCGGACTAGCATCATCGCCTATGTAAACCGTAAACTCTTTAGACGTTTGATTAGCCAAAGAAACTAAAGTATCTTCGAAGAAAGTAAGCTTAAAAAAGGGGATTATTATTGCTAAATTAAATGATTGCATAATTTACCTTAAGAAGTGAAATTAAAGATTTACGAATACATTTTTATAACCTTTGCTGGCACTCCTGCAGCGACACTGTTTGGAGGAATACTTTTTGTTACAACTGCATTTGTTGCAATTATACTATTCTCACCAATAGTGACATTAGGCATTATAGCTACACCTTCACCGACCCAAACATTATTTCCTATAATAACTGGACCACTACTTAGCAAAGGCCTATCTTTCGGTGCTAATTTTACCATTTCTTTTGTAGCGTTTCCATGATAATGATCCGTGATGAAAATTCTACTAGCAAATAGGCAATCATTCCCTATTTCTACCTTATTTATACAACCAATATGAATATCTGTATGAAAAATTACATTATCTCCTATTATGACTTGTGGCGAAAATTTTTGTTCTCCAAAACTTTCTGCTACTTCCAATCTAAACCGACTAGAAGCTCTAAAATTTTGGCCGATTTCAACATAATTTGGATTTAAAATTCTAAAGTCAGAACCTAAATTAAAATTTTTACCTACTTTTTTCAGACTTCTCTTTACAGCTTCAATTTCTAAATCAAATTTATAGTCTTGCACTGAATTAAATACTTTGAGAAAGATTTTTATAAATAGATTATATATCCTATTTGCCATAACTAGGATTTAGATATTTTCCACTCTAGATCTGGTCTCACTAATCCAGGCCATTTACCAGTAGTGTCTTTTTTAACAGAATTCAAAACATCTGAAGATTCTACTACTGAAAATTTAAGCGCATCATCTAGCCGAACATGTATCATATTAGGATTGTAATTCCCAATTGCAATAAATACAGTGTAATCACCATCTGCAAGGAAGTTTCGCGGGATTTTACAAGTTGCTTTTATAATTCCCGTACCATCATGAAGTTCATTCCAATTCAAAGCACTAAACTCATTACTTGCAAAAAGCACTTGTTCATCTTCATTTGATACATGAACAATTGCAGTTGACTTAAATTGCGAATTAAAATCCCAGTATTCTATGTCTATAAAAATATCGTCAGTCGTAGAATATTCTCGTTGTGGAACAGCTCCTATTCCACTAACCATAATTTTTTTTAATTTGGTAAGATCATTCCCCGGAGCTTCATTACAATTTGTCCACTCTTGAATGATTTTAAAATGGTCTTTGTTTTTGATATAATTCTTTACTGCTTTTTCCGTATCACCATAGTAAACCAAATTTCCATTTTCCATCACCAAACAATTATCAGTCAATTTTCTAATTGCTTCCATGTTATGACTAACGAATAATACAGTTCGACCTTCTCCTTTTGAAACATCGCCCATTTTCCCTAAACATTTCTTTTGAAACTCGGCATCTCCTACTGCAAGAACTTCATCAACAATTAAAATTTCAGATTCAAGATGCGCTGCTACCGCGAAAGCCAAACGCACATACATACCCGATGAATACCGTTTTACTGGTGTATCTATGTATTTTTCCACACCAGAGAAGGCCACTATTTCGTCAAACTTACGAGTGATTTCATGACGACGCATCCCTAACATTGCACCATTCATATAGATGTTTTCTCTACCGGTCATCTCCGGGTTAAAGCCCGTTCCAACCTCCAACAAAGATGCTATACGTCCATTAATTTTAAAATTACCAGTCGTAGGTTTAGTAACCTTACTTAATAATTTCAACAATGTACTTTTTCCTGCTCCGTTTTTACCAATTATACCAACTGCATCCCCTTGCTCAATTTCAAAATTAATATCTTTTAGAGACCAAACATAATCACTACCACCACTTGCAGTACGGTCATTCGTATCACCTATTTTTGTGTAAGGGTCCTCTTTTCCTCTGAGCTTATTCCAAAATCGATTTAAATCATGAGTTAATGTACCTGTTCCTACTTCTCCAAGTCGGTACTGCTTTGATATATTTTCTGCTTGAATGGCTAATTGTTTCATTTTACGTTTTTCAATTTTGAGGTAATTTTCATGTAAGTTGCTTCCATTAGATTTAAACCGTATCCATGAAACTTTTCTCTACTTTATTAAAGATGATAATGCCAATAGTTAGTATTACAGAAATCAATAGGGTACTCATTCCTAGATTAAAGATCTCAAAACTTCCAGAACCTAAATAGCCGTATCGAAAGCATTCAAATATACCTGTTAGAGGATTGGCATTAATGATCCACATGTATTTTTCTGGCATAGCCGAAATAGGATAGACTACAGGAGTAGCGTACATGGCTAACTGTACCCCAAAGGCAAGTAAAAAACTTAAATCCTTATATTTAGTGGTTAGCGCCGAAAAAATCATCCCTAATCCAAGAGCGAAACCAGCCATTAACAAAATTAAAAAAGGGGTAGCTAGAACCCAAATATTAGGTCGAATAGTTCCTTCTACAAATGTATAGTACAATACCACGACAATAAACAAACTGAATTGAACTGCAAATTTCATTAATGCTGAACAGACAACTGACAAAGGAATTATTAATCTAGGAAAATAGACTTTACCAAAAACCGAAGCATTGTCTCTAAAAACGGTGGAAGTTTTAGTTAGGGCCTCAGAAAAATAGCCCCAAATGGTAATTCCTGCCAGATAGAAAGCTACTTGAGGTAATCCATCTGTAGACAACTTAGCAATTTGCCCAAAAAGCACCACATACATGACCATTGTTATTAGTGGCTGCACAAAAAACCAAAGTGGCCCCAATATAGTTTGCTTGTAAAAAGTAATGAAATCTCTTTTTATAAGTAAAAACAGCAAATCTCTATATTGCCATACTTCTTGTAAATTAACTGAAAACAAGGAATCCTTGGATTTAATTTCTTCCGTCCAAGTTTGTTGTGTATTATCCATCAATGCTATATTATTGTATTTGATTTAGAGTAAATCGTATTGTTTTAGTAACCTACTTGATTAGGTAAAAACTGACTTATTTTCATTTAACTTCTTGGTCGACAATCTGCTTAAAATAAGCAATCGTCTTTATCAAGCCTTCGTTCAATTGTACTTTTGGTTCCCAACCGTTCAACTTCGCTTTGGCCAAACTAATATCCGGTTGTCTTTGCTTAGGATCATCTTGTGGTAGCGGGAAGTGAATAATTTTTGACTTTGAATCCGTTAAAGCTATAACAGCTTCAGCCAATTCTAGCATAGTAAATTCATTTGGGTTCCCAATATTAACGGGACCTAAAAAACCATCCTCTGAATTCATCATTCGAATCATTCCTTCAACTAAATCGTCTACATATTGAAAAGACCGTGTTTGTAAACCATCTCCAAAAATAGTAATATCTTCTCCTCTTAATGCTTGCACAATAAAATTAGAAACCACACGTCCATCAGCAGGATTCATACTTGGACCATAGGTATTAAAAATTCTAATGATTTTAATATCAACTTGGTTTTGATTGTGGTAATCCATAAACAACGTTTCCGCACAACGCTTCCCTTCGTCGTAGCAGGAACGAATCCCAATAGGGTTTACATTACCCCAATAGGTTTCGGGTTGCGGATGTACCGTTGGATCACCATACACCTCACTGGTACTTGCCTGTAAAATCTTCGCTTTGACGCGCTTTGCTAGTCCCAAAGTATTAATCGCTCCCATAACCGATGTTTTAATCGTTTTGATAGGATTGTACTGGTAATGGACAGGAGAGGCCGGACAAGCTAAGTTATAGATTTCGTCTACCTCAGCATAAAAAGGCTCTGTAATATCATGACGAACTAACTCGAAACGGGGATTACCCATCAAGTGTAAAATATTTTTTTTGTCACCAGTGAAATAATTATCTAAACAAATCACATCATGCCCCTCGTTAATTAAACGAGTACATAAATGTGAACCAACGAAACCAGCTCCACCGGTTACTAATATTTTTTTCATATGATTATCTTGAGATCGTTTTTAGATGTAAGTTACTAGATAAGTTACTTGATTATTTTAAAACAATATATACTAGAAAACTAACCTTCTGAAGTGCTAATTTAACAAATCAGAATTTTGTCTTTCTAATGCCGTGTACACATTTTTTACATCCTGTGAATATTGCTTCTGCAAAATAAGGTTGGCAGTTGGAGTATAGACAAAAATAGTATCTCTTACTCCCACAAAAGCTGTATAATTATTAGTACCAATTACCATATTACCATGCTTGTCTACTGGATGCCCAATCGTTTTCAAATAATCATAAACGGATTCAAAAGAACCCAAATCTGACCATGAGAATTGTGCCGAAACTACTTTTATCTTTCTGCTGCGTTCCATTACAGCATAGTCAATACTGATGGAAGGAATTTCTAGTGAAAGTTCCAAGTTTAAATTACCATCCTTATTGTTTTCCCAAGCTATTTTTGATTTCTCATAAACCTCGGGTGTATATTTTTGTAATTCTTCAAGAAAAACATTTGCTTTAAAGCAAAACATACCGCTATTCCATAGAAAATTTCCTTTTTCTATAAAGTCAGTTGCTGTAACTTGATTCGGTTTTTCTCTAAAAGAAAGTACATTGTCTCCTTTACGTTCGATATAACCATAACCTGTTTCAGGCTTAGTAGGCACAATCCCAAAGGTTACAATAAAACCATTAGATGCCTTTTCGATTGCCTCTTGAATAGACTGTTCGTATAAATCAGCATCTCCAATAATATGATCAGAAGGAGTTACAATTAAAATGTCATTTGGTTGTGAAGCAAAAGCGGCAAATGCAATTGCTGCTGCCGTATTTCTAGGTGTTGATTCCACAATATCAATATAGGATGTATTCGATTTCTCAAATACTTTTTCGCTCAAATGACGGTTGTCAATATTCCCTACAACCATCACCTGATCAGCAATGTTTTTATTGCGTTCCACAGTCATTTCAAACAGGGACTTTCCGCCAAAAATATCAAGATATTGTTTGGGTTGGCTTTTGCGAGAAAGTGGCCACAATCGACTACCTACTCCTCCCGTTAAAATTACATGTGTAATGGATTTATTTTCCATAATAAGCTATACTTTTCATTTAGTTATAAAAAGAGACACTATAAACGTCCATCCGCTTGGTCCCCTAAAATTCCTTTGACGTCGTACAAAACACTCAAAGGCTTTAATAAAGTTGCGATTTCAAGCGATAAGAAAGCATTATGAGAAACACCTAGTACAACAGCGTCAAATGTTATAGTAGGCAAATTTGTCAGTGTAATAATCCCATATTCCTTTAATACCGCCTCAGGATTAGCAACAGGATCGTAGGTCGTAACACTAATTCCGTAATCGCTCAAAGCTTCGATTACATTAATTATCTTCGTATTTCTAACATCAGGACAATTTTCCTTAAAGGTCATTCCTAACATCAATAAGGAAGCTCCATTTATGGATATCCCTTTTTTAATCATCAATTTTACGATTTGTGAGGCGACATACTCAGCCATACTATCGTTTAATCGTCTCCCGGCTAATATAATTTCAGGATGGTAGCCAAATTCCTGAGCGCGTTGCGCCAAGTAATACGGATCTACTCCTATACAATGCCCTCCAACCAAACCCGGTTTAAAGGGTAAAAAATTCCACTTGGTACCGGCAGCTTTCAGCACTGCTTGGGTATCAATATTCATTAGATTAAATATCTTGGCTAATTCATTCACAAAAGCGATATTAATATCTCGTTGCGAATTTTCGATTACTTTCGCTGCTTCAGCTACTTTTATCGATGGTGCTAAATGTGTACCAGCCGATATTACCGAGCGGTACAATGCGTCTATTTTTTGTCCCGCTTCTTGTGTAGAACCAGACGTAACCTTTAGTATTTTATCAACCGTATGTTCTTTGTCTCCTGGGTTGATTCGTTCAGGTGAGTACCCGACATAAAAATCACTATTGTACTTTAGGCCAGAAATACGTTCTAAAACAGGAACACATTCTTCCTCCGTCGCTCCAGGAAATACGGTGGACTCATATATAACGATAGCTCCTTTTTTTACTACTTTCCCAACGGTCTCACTCGCTTTATACAAAGGTGTTAAATCTGGTCGGTTATTTTTATCAACTGGCGTAGGAACCGTAATAATATAGTAGTCACAATCTTTAATATCCGCTATTGCACTTGTCACAAATAGACCTTGAGTTGCGTTTAGATCTTGAACCAAAACCTTCTTTAAAGCACTAGAATCTATCTCTAAAGTAGCATCTACTGCTGATTGCAATTCTGACACTCTACCAAGATTGATATCAAATCCTACAACAGCGTATTTCGTTGCAAAAAGTCTTGCTAGCGGCAAGCCGACATATCCAAGACCAATTACTGCTATTTTTGAATTAGGGTTCATTAATTTCATGTTTTCGTAACAACTGTACACAGCTTCGCGATTCAAACTCACATAATTAAGTTCAAATTCACGCCTATTTTAGGGCAAATATAATGACAATTAGCCGTAATTCCCTCACTTTTGGAAAGTCAAAAATAAGAAAACTTTATACTTATATACTTTAAATCTATAACAGACTAACCTTCAAGACCTCTCTGTAAACAAACTACATAGTTGTCTTTTAAAAATCACTAATATTAGTGACCAAAATAAAATTGCCAACTGATTAGATTATTAATTAGTTGGCAATTATTTTATTCTTTATTAATTTTCATTTTTAGTACACATCCCAACGATTCCAACACCAAAATATAATTAGTATTAGTAACTTCCTGGACGATTGCTTTTTGAGATAAAAAAGGTCCTGACTCTACCTCGACTTCATCTCCAACTTTATACTTAGCGACAGAAATATCAGCATCAAAGCCCGTATTAAGCCATTTTTTAATAACATCAATTTCTTCTGACCGGACGATTGCGGGTTTACTTAACCAAAAAAGATAACGAACCACACCCGGAGAACTAAAAACGATATTCCTATCTGCCTCGGGTAGTTGAACAAAAACATACGAATTAAAAAGAGGTACTTCTACCTTTTTTTTACGATCTGACCATTGCCGTACCTTAATTACGGTTGGACAGTAGCATTCTATTCCATTCTTCGTTAATTGTTCAGCTACCTTTTTTTCCCATTTTGGTTTTGTATATAGCACGTACCAATTCATATTATCTTTTTTTCTAGAACTGTTATTATCCACCGTTGACCATTGAATATAATTTTCTTTTATTTCAAGAACCAATTGCTTGGTACACGAAACCAATTGCTTTTAAAGCCGGTCCGTTTAATACGTTTCTACCATCAAAGATAAAGGCTGGTTTTTGCATGGAATCATAAATCCCTTGCCAATCATAATCCGTAAATTCATCCCATTCTGTCAAAACAGCTATAGCATGAGCCTCTTTACATGCTTCATATGGAGCTGCAAAAGACTGAATACTTTTTTCATTAACAATAGCGTCTCTAGTTTGTAACTCATTCAAGTCAGCCAGTACTTTTTTTCTTGAAACTTTAGGGTCATAAACTGCTATAGTTGCATTTTCATTTATTAAGTCATCTGCAACATAAATTGATGCCGACTCTCTAGTATCATTAGTATCTTTTTTAAAGGCCCAACCTAGAAAAGTTATTTTTTTACCCGAAACCGTATTATATAATGTCTGCACAATATTGTTTGAAAAGCGTCTCTTTTGATGATCATTCATAATAATCACCTGTTCCCAATAATCCGCCACTTCATTTAAACCATACGATTTAGCAATGTACACTAAATTCAAAATATCCTTTTGAAAACAAGATCCTCCAAAACCAACAGACGCTTTTAAAAATTTAGAACCTATTCGACTATCCATTCCTATTGCTCTTGCCACTTCATTGACATCAGCACCAGTTTTTTCGCACAACTCTGACATTGCATTGATAGACGAAATTCGCTGCGCTAAGAAAGCATTTGCAGTAAGCTTAGAAAGCTCTGACGACCACACATTAGTCGTTAATATTTTATCAGTAGAAACCCAATTAGCATATACCTCCACCAAGGATTGCATTGCCTCTTGCCCTTCCTTAGAACTATCACCACCAATTAATATACGGTCTGGATTCAACAAATCATCTACAGCAGTACCTTCAGCAAGGAATTCTGGATTTGATAATATTTGGAACTGTACTCCGTTTCCTGTATTGTCTAAAATACTCTTTATTGCCTCGGCGGTACGAACGGGTAAAGTCGATTTTTCAACAACAATTTTGTCAGTTTTAGCTACTTTGGCAATTTGCCTAGCGCATAGCTCAATGTATTTTAAATCAGCAGCCATCCCTTTTCCTTTTCCGTAGGTCTTGGTTGGGGTGTTAACCGAAATAAAAATAACTTGCGCTTCGTCAATTGCTTTTTCAACATCCGTAGAGAAAAACAAGTTTCTGTTTCGAGCTTCGGCAACTACAGCTGCCAAACCTGGTTCATATATTGGAATATTATTGACATCTTTATCATTCCAAGCCGCAATTCGTTCTTCATTTAAATCAACGACGGTTACATCAATATGCGGACATTTTTGAGCGATGATTGCCATAGTGGGACCTCCAACATATCCAGCACCGATACAGCAAATCTTAGTAATTTTCATTTATTTATATTTTCAATTATTTAATAGTCCTTTCGAACTTTTCTATTTAAGATTATTCCAGTACCAATCAATAGCTTCCTTCAAGCCTTTCTCTAATGAAAACTGTGGGTCATACCCCAGTACTGTTTTTGCCTTATCGATACTTGCTAATGAATGCGGTATATCTCCCACTCTATTAGGACCGTACAAAATTGGAACATCAATTATTCTTGGGTCAAAAACAGCTAATTCCCGCTTTAAGTAACCAACCAAATCATTTAGCGTGTTACGGTCGCCGTAGGCTGTATTATAAACCGTATTGATTGCTGCCTTATCTTGGGTAAGTATAGCTAACTCATTCATTTGAATGACATTATCAATATAAGTAAAGTCACGAGAGTAGTTTCCATCGCCATTAATTTGAGGACTCTCATGATTCATTAATTGCATAACAAACTTAGGAATAACCGCAGCATAAGCTCCTTGCGGATCTTGCTTTCGCCCAAAAACGTTAAAATAACGCAAACCAATAGTTTCTAAGCCATATGTTCTACTAAAAATATCAGCGTACAATTCATTTACATATTTTGTAATTGCATAAGGCGATAGCGGTTTACCAATTACCTCTTCCACTTTAGGCAAACCTACTGAATCTCCATAAGTAGAAGAACTCGCTGCATAAACAAAACGCTTAACTTTAGCATCACTTGCTGCAACCAGCATATTTAGAAAACCCGACACATTAACCTCATTTGTAGTAACTGGATCTTTAATCGATCTAGGTACAGAGCCTAATGCCGCTTGGTGTAGCACGTAATCAACTCCTTGTACTGCTTTTTGACAGTCAGCTGAATTGCGAATATCACCCTCGATTAAAAGAAAATTAGGATTATCAATAAAGTCCTTTAAGTTATGAAGGTGCCCAGTTGCAAAATTATCTAAACAAACTACTTTGTTCCCTTTGGATAAAAAGTACTCACATAAGTTAGACCCAATAAATCCGGCACCTCCAGTTATTAAAATCGTATTTATTGTATTCTTCTCCATTTTCTTTTATTTATAATTTAAGCATTCTTCCACCTTTTAATCAGCTCTTTTTTTAATTTTTTATACAGTGATTTCGGCTTCTCATCTTCGTGGTATCCATTAGAATACGGACCATAACCATAACCGTATCCATACCCGTATCCATATCCTGCACCATATTTTGCTTTATTTTCAAAACCATTAAATATAATACTTGTATTGGCAATTTCTCCACGCTTAACTCTATTGTTAAGCAGTGTAATCATTTCCTTTTTGGAAAAGTTTTGCCTAACGATGTAAAGTGTAACATCAGCATATTGCGATAACTCCAAGGCATCAGAAACCAAGCCAACAGGAGGCGTATCTAGGATGATGTAATCATATTCTTTCTTTAACTGCTCCATTAACTCGCCCATTGCCTCGGTTAATATTAACTCCGAAGGATTGGGTGGCACTGGTCCCGAAAGTATCACATCTAGATACGGAATTTCAGTTGTATTAACGATATCTTTTAGCTCTTTTTGACCAATGAGGTAGTTTACAATCCCTATTTCATTTGTAAGATTAAATTCAGCAGATAATTTAGGCTTGCGCAAATCTAAACCTACAACCACCGTTTTTTTTCCGCTCAAGGCAAAAACTGTAGCGATGTTTAGGGAACAAAATGTTTTTCCCTCTCCACTAACAGAAGAGGTAATCATTAGTGTCTTTCCACCTTCAACCTTCTGTTTTTTATACAAAAATTGCAAAGAAGATCGAATTGCTCTAAATGACTCCGATAATGCTGATTTAGGCTTGTCAAAAACTGCTAATTCAGAGACTTCTTTATTTAGCCCCACAACCCCAATTAGCGGTATAGAGGTTAGCTTAGAAATATCCTCCGTGTTTTGAATCGCATTATTGATAAAGAAAATTGTAAAAACAAATATCAACGGAATCAAAATACCTAAAAACAACGCCAAGATGTAATTAACAGATGTTTTTGGTCCAACTAAACCACCTCCCACATCCTTTGCTGGATCAATAAAATGAATATCAGATAAATTGGCCGCTTTAACAATATCCGCTTCACTCCTTTTTTGCAAAAAAGTATTGTAAATATTATCACTTAAATCATATTTCCTTTTAATTTTAATCAATTCTTGCTGATCTTCGGGTAATTTTCTAATTACCCCTTCTGCTTGATTAATTTTACTCGCAATTATTCCCAAGTCGTATTGTAAGGAAGTCTTAACAGAAGCTATATTCTCCAACAACACGCTTTTTACAGCTTCCATTTGATTATCAAAATCTTTGAATATTTTTTCGCTTTTTACTGCATAAGCCATCTCTGACCTCTGAGTAGACAGCGCAATCAATCTCGAAACGTTACCTACGATATTAGGATCATCGATTCCCGCTACTGATGGTGCAGGCAACCTCGAGTAATCCACACTATTTTTTAAATAGGCTTTTAATGAATTACAATACGCTATTTTTCGGGCTATTTCATCTTTTTGAACATCGTAATCAGAAATTTTCTCCGAGTATTTAGCGCCTCCATCCTCAACATCAATCATGTTTCTATCCTTTCGGAACGACTTTAACTCATCACCTGTTTCTCTTAGTTGGGACTCCATGGCGACTAATGTACTATCAATAAAACTGATTGTATTGGTTGCAAATTGATTTTTGCTATCCAATTGTCTTTTGATCAACATTTTAACGGTGGCATTTAAATACTCTACCATTCTTGCTTTATTGGTGCCCTGCATCCCCAAGGTAATTATAGATACACCTCGATCATCTGAACTCACATTGATTCCCTTGTATTGCCCTACAGTACCGTCAAAATCATTAAAGCGAACAAAATATTCGTTGCCTTTATACATTCCAGGATTGTCTTTGATCTCCAACTTCCAGTTTAAAAAAGGCAATGCAACCTGTTGCCCTACCTTGTATCTTTTTACAAAATCTCCCGGTGCTACAGCAGTGCTTCCATATGAATTATCTGCGTAGGTTATGGTTGTAGCTGAGTTTCCTGCAAATGGTATTTTTAATTCATATTCTGAATCACTTATAAAAGTAATACTGATCAAACTACCCGCAATTTGTCCTCTAGTTTTATCTATATTGACATAAAAAGGCACAGCACCATATGCGTCAACTAAATTGTACTTTCCTTGCGATAAATAGTCAATGTAGTATTGCAATTTGTCCACTACTAATTCATTGTGAGATCGAGATTGAAGCGTTGTTGATATGGTTTGAACTTGATCTGAAGTACCTCCCCAGTTGAAGGTTAAACTGGTGTTAGAGGTGAACAATGGGTTACTTTCTTCCTTTACAGAAATCAGCGTCTCCATCGCATATATTTTTTCTTTACGAATATTAACTTGATAAGCAATTGTATAAGAAATGATTAAACTAACCAAAAACCATTTCCAATAACTCCCTATTTTAATTAAAAACCCTTTGAAGTCAAAACTTACCTGGTTTTCAAAAATTGAAAAATCTTTTATGTCCAACATGTTCTGAAAAGGTTTTTAATTTTTAAATAATAAAAAATAAGTTGTTGTTGCCAATGAAAGTAGAGAAACCAATGTGGTTAAAGATTCAATACCTGTTTTCCCCGTCCCCCAAGTCTTTTGTTTAAGAGGTTTAATATAAATATAATCGTTGGGTTGTAAGTAGAAATAAGGCGATTTCATGACATTAATATCTGTTAAATCAATATCATGCATTTCAGTACCCGTAGGAGTTTTACGGATAATAGTGACTGCTTTTCTATCACCAGTAATAGCAATATCTCCAGAGTTAGCTATAGCCTCTAAAATATTTACATGCTCTTGAAATAAAACCTTTGTTCCTGTACCACCAATCTCACCGTTAATGGTATACCTAAATCCTGCTAATTTTGCTGTAACAAATATATTTGCTTCTTTCCTGAAATAAGTCTCTAACAATTGTTTTTCAATATTAAGTCGCACTTCATCAAGTGTGTAGCCTATTACATTTATTTCGCCTAAAATTGGGAATCTAATATTCCCATGATCATCTACAGTAAAACCATCAAAGTACAAGGCACCTTCTGACTTCCCTGCTTCCCCTCCGTTAGTAGTGTTAAAAATCTCAACTAATTTAGGATCACTAGCTTTTATCGTGATGCTTAATACATCATTAGTTTGTAGTCGGTATGGTTTTGATACCACTTGAGTAATTGTACTTTCTGCTGCTGATTTGTCTTTATTTTGAAGATAAATTAAATCTCTCGTAGAAATACACGATGTTAATAAAACACTAATAGTTAGCACTACATATAATACCCTTTTGTTCATTTTTCTAATTTAGATAACAAATATAGCTTTTCATTTACTATATAAAAAGTTTAGTTTTTCATTTACTATTCATTAATTACTTTTTAATGATTTCTCAAAAGGAACTCTTTGCAATATACTTCGTCCCAATGTTACTTCATCAGCATATTCCAACTCATCCCCAACAGCAATTCCTCTTGCAATGGTCGAAACAATTATATTCGCCTCGGCTATTTGCCTATAAATAAAAAAGTTGGTCGTATCCCCTTCCATTGTTGAACTCAAGGCAAAAATAATCTCAGATATAGCACCTTGATTTACTTTACTTACCAAACTTGCAATCTTTAATTGACTCGGTCCTACGCCATCGATTGGAGAAATCTTACCACCTAAAACATGATATATCCCTCGAAATTGTCCCGTGTTTTCGATAGCCATTACATCACGAATATCTTCAACGACACAAACGAGTTGATGGTTTCTATTTTTATTTGCACAAATCTCACAAGTATCCGTATCCGAAATATTATGACAACTAACACAATATTTAATATCGTTGCGCATATCCAATAGGGATTGTGTCAAAAAACCAATTTGTTCCTTAGGTTGTTTTAATAAATGTAGTGCCAAGCGTAAGGCTGTCCTTTTGCCAATTCCAGGTAATTGAGCAATTTCGGCCACTGCTTTTTCCAATAATTTTGAAGAAAATTCCATAATTACAAATGTACTACTTTGATTAATTACCGTTTTTGTTGATTTCTAAATTCGAGTGCGGCAAAGCACTGCTTTTACTAGACCACAGTTTTCAGTTGCTGAACACTCTGCATGTAAAACAACTTCGAACAAGTCTACACTAAGCTTGTGTTTAATTTTAGTGCTAATTTAGATTTAGTATTGGTTTGTGCTCAACAAAACTAGAGTACAAGCTACTTCTGATTTAATATCATTCAACTCTAGTAATTGATAAAATTCAGGATTCTCAGTACCCGGATTGAAGATAACACGCTTGGGTCTAGCTTCAATGATGTAATTGTAATAATCGCGCTGACGTAATGGATTTAAGTATAAACTTATCGTATCTATATTTTTTAGCGGAATGGCCTTAGTTTGTATTTTAATGCCAGCAACTTCTCCTGAATTTTGTCCAATTGCAAGAACGGAATGTCCTTTTTCAACAAGCATATTCACTGCTTTGTAGGCATATCTATCTGATTTGGTACTAGCTCCTAACACTAAAGTTTTCTTATTTTTCATTTTAAATCTTATTTTTTACAAAAGTACTAAAATAGTGTAGTCCCATTTCAATTTAAATTAATATCTTTCGATGTGGTTTTAGTACACAGAGAACAAGCGGTTGCCACAAGTTAACTATTTCTTAATCGAAAAAAAGCCTTTCTCCTAGATACAAACTTTTAATTTCGTCAAAAAAACATGGAACTTTTTATTTACTTATTTGCTGCATTATTTTCTGTTTTAAACCCCATTGGAACGGTGCCTATCTTTGTGGGACTCACCATGGACGACAATGCAAAAGAACGCTCTAGAATTTCTTTATGGACTGCAATCAATGTGTTTATCATATTAATAATTTCATTCTTCTTAGGAGAATATGTTTTAACTTTTTTTGGAATTAGCATCGAAGCACTGCGAATTGCGGGAGGAATCGTAATTGCAACCTCTGGATTTTCACTACTAACAGGTAATTTCAACAAAAAAAGAGGGGTAAACAAGAAAGTAGAAAGTGATGCGCAAAAAAGAAACGACATTGCGTTAACACCATTAGCAATCCCAATGCTAGCTGGACCAGGTTCTATATCCTTGTTAATTGCATTTTATCACGAACACCATAGTATACCTGACATCATCTTCTCCATTTTAGCTATTTTTGCTGTAGCAGTAGCCATTTTTATTGTCTTAAAAAGCGCACACTATTTAGCTAAAATCCTTGGAGCCTCCGGAATTGTAGCAATTTCACGAATTGTTGGTTTTATTGTCATTGCAATTGGTGTTCAATATATCATTAGTTCCATTATCACCATCGTCAAGACTAATATTTTATAAATAAAATATCTAATAGTAAAGAAGACCTTCATCGCTGAAGGTCTTCTTTATTTTTATATTCTTGGCAAGAAAATCTCAGCCATCATGCATCGGGCACTTCCGCCCCCACAGGCTTCAATCGTATCCAAACTTGAACTCAATATAGTTGCGTGCTTTTCTAATTGCTGCACTTGATTAGCTGTCAAACTTTGATGAGCTGAAGCACTCATCACTAAATACCTTTTATCATTAGTTCCTTTTACCTCTAACATGTTTCCGGCAAAATTATTAACCTGATCTTCGGTAATTAAGATAATTTCTTTATTATCACTTTTTAAACTATCAAGAACCATTTTTCGTTCCTTTTTGTCATCAATGCAATCTGCACATATAACTGCAAAAGTCTCACCCAAGCACATCATAACATTAGTATGATAAATTAACTTACGTTCTCCATTTACGGTTTGAAAAGCTTCAAAAAGAACTGGTGCAAAATCAAAATCTTCACAAAACTCGATAAACAATTCCTCATCTGCCCTTGGTGAAAGCGCACAATAGGCTTTTTCATTGGCTCTATCTAAAAGTAAGCTTCCTGTTCCTTCTAAGAAAATACCATCTTGCTCCGCTTCGGTATAATCCATGATGCTATCGATCTTGAAACCTTGATCTTCCAAAACATCTAAAATTTCTTCACGACGCTCTGCTCTTCTATTTTCGGCAAACATAGGATATAATGCCACTTCTCCATTTTCGTGAAAGGAAATCCAATTATTTGGAAAAATACTGTCGGGAGTATCTGGATCTAAAGTATCCTCAATAACGGTAACCTCTACACCTACTGCTCTCAACTTCTCCACAAAAATATCAAATTCTTGTTGTGCCTTAGCATTAACAGTCTCAGGCAACAGTCCATCAAGGACTTTTTGATAGTAATTATTTACTGCTGTTTGCTCGTTCATCCTAAAAGCAACAGGACGAATCATTACGATTGCATTAGTAGTTTGTTTCATATATTATTCTTTTTAGTTCAAGTGATAACAATAAAATATTAAAAAACATTAAACTTTAATCACCTGCAACAATTATTTAATCTCTAATTAAAGGCAAGGTAGAACAACGCAGCAATCCTTCTTGTTTCGAAATTTCAGCATATGGAATCTCTTCAACTACAAAACCGTTCGCTCTTAACCAATTATTTAGCCTTGTAAAATTTCTTTCAGAAACTACCACATTAGTATCAATCGAAAAAACGTTAGAATTCATATGATACATCTCATCTCTAGTGATATGAAATAAATTTTCTTCACCAAAGAGTTCCACTAGATAGCGGTAATCTGCCTCTTCTCTAAAACCACTTTTATAGATTATTGCCTTATTGGTACCTACCGGTTGAAAACAACAATCCAAGTGCAATGCGTTATCTCTCGCTTCTAGCTTAGATTTTACTAAGTCAAACTCTTTCACAACTTTATTTGGAAACAAATCTTTGATATATTGCACTCCTTCTAAATTCGTTCTTGCTGTTATATAGTCTTTATAATCACTTCCTTTATAGGTCCCAATAAAAATATGATCGTTCCACAACATAACATCTCCACCTTCAATATGCACTTCCTCAGGAGGACGCACTACATTTTTAGGATTAATTTGATCAATTACAAATTGTATCGCATCCAATTCTAGCTCTCTTTCAGGTAGTATATTGGATTTGATAAAAATATCATCAATTACAAAACCAATATCACGTGTGAAAATTTGATTGCAACTTTCAATAAGTTGCGGTCTGTATACAGTCACATCATATTTTTGAAGCACTTTATTAAAAGCGTCCATCTCAACAACCATATCAACTTCTTTGGGATAGGTTCCCGCTAAAATATGCTCTAAGGATTTTGGATCGTAAGCTTCCTCAACAGTTGGTTCCGGACCATTATCGATTGCCGACCCTAAAACTACAGCCCGTAGCCTCGAAGTTTCGTTTTTTACATTTAATTCTAACATATTTTTATAAATTGGCTTTACAGCAAAGATAAAAAAAAGCTTCACTAATTTGTGAAGCTTTTACATTTTGAAAATTATCTTTTTTCTACAGATTGAAATTCTCTAAGAGGCGACCCAGTGTAGACTTGTCTCGGTCTTCCGATAGGCTCTTTATTTTCTCTCATTTCCTTCCATTGTGCGATCCAACCTGGTAATCTACCAATAGCGAACATAACAGTGAACATATCAGTTGGGATACCTAAAGCTCTATAAATAATACCTGAGTAAAAATCAACATTAGGATACAAACTTCTAGATTTGAAGTACTCATCTTCAAGTGCCAATGCTTCTAATTTCTTAGCAATCGCCAAAATTGGATCATCAACTCCTAACGTTTCTAGAACTTCATCTGCGGCTTTTTTAATGATTTTTGCACGAGGGTCAAAATTCTTGTATACTCTGTGACCAAATCCCATTAAACGGAATGGATCATTTTTATCTTTGGCTTTAGCCATGTAAACATCAGCATCTCCACCATTTTGATGAATTTCTTCTAGCATTTCAAGTACTGCTTGATTCGCTCCTCCATGTAATGGTCCCCAAAGTGCAGAAACACCTGAAGAGATAGAAGCAAATAAACCTGCATGCGAAGAACCTACCATTCTTACTGTAGATGTAGAGCAGTTTTGCTCGTGATCAGCATGTAATATGAATAATTTATCTAAGGCATCGATAACCACTGGATTAGCTGAGTAAGGACCTGTAGGTAATTCGAACATTAATTTCATGAAATTCTCTACATATCCTTTTGTATTATCGTAATAATTCAAAGGATAACCCATACTTTTTCTATACGTCCAAGTAGCAATTACAAGAAATTTACCCATTGTTTTACAAACAGCGTGGTACATCTCTTTTTCATTATCAACGTTTACTGATTTTGGATTAAACGCAGTTAGTGCGCTAGTCAAAGCAGCCAAAACACCCATTGGATGTGCTGTTCTAGGAAAACCATCTATGATGTTTTTCATTTCCTCGTTGACTAATGTATGTTTTCTAATATCGTTTTCGAACTGCTCCAACTGAGTTGCTGTTGGTAATTCTCCAAAGATTAAAAGAAAAGAAACTTCTAGAAAATCAGCTTTATCTGCTAAATCTTCAATTGCGTAACCACGGTAACGCAATATTCCCAATTCACCATCTAAAAAAGTAATTTTACTTGTACATGAACCTGAATTTTTATATCCTGGATCTAAAGTAATTACACCTGATAAATCTCTTAATTTGTTAATATCAATAGCCTCTTCGTTTTCACTTCCTTTAACTATCGGAAACTCATACTTTTTGCCATCAATGTCTAGTATAGCTGTTTTTGACATAATATTTTGGTAATAAATCTTAATATTTAATAATTTACCAAATCTAAGAATTAAAACATGAATTAAAAAGAGAAATCTACAATGAAGTTGTTAAATTTAAGCAAAAAAAGCCATCCAAATTAATGGACGGCTTTAAAGCACTACTTAATGTAGCAATTATTTTATTTTAAATGCTTTTTGACCTGGAAAATAGGCAGTATCTCCTAATTCTTCCTCGATTCTTAACAATTGATTGTACTTAGCCATACGATCAGATCGAGAAGCAGAACCAGTCTTAATTTGCCCACAATTTAAGGCAACTGCAAGATCCGCAATCGTATTGTCCTCTGTTTCTCCTGAACGGTGTGACATTACTGATGTGTAACCCGCATTTTTAGCCATATTTACGGCTGCTATAGTTTCAGTTAATGTACCAATTTGGTTTACTTTAATCAAAATAGAATTAGCAATTCCTTTTTCGATACCAGTTGCTAAACGCTCAACATTTGTTACAAACAAATCATCACCAACAAGCTGCACTTTATCACCTATTTTCTCAGTTAATAACTTCCAGCCATCCCAGTCATTTTCATCCATTCCATCTTCGATAGAAATAATTGGATATTTTGCTGCTAATTCTGCTAAATATTCTACTTGCTCTGCAGAAGTTCTTACTTTTCCTGTTTCGCCTTCAAATTTAGAGTAATCGTATTTACCATCTACATAAAATTCTGCAGCAGCACAATCCAAAGCAATCATGATTTCATCTCCAAAAGAATAACCAGCATTTTCAACTGCTTTTTTAATGGTATCTAAAGCGTCCTCAGTTCCTCCAGCTAAATTGGGAGCAAAACCACCTTCATCACCTACTGCTGTGCTCAATCCACGGTCATGTAAAACCTTTTTTAGACTATGAAATATTTCAGTTCCCATTTGCATGGCCTGCGAAAAAGAAGTTGCTTTTACAGGGAAAATCATAAATTCCTGAAAAGCGATAGGAGCATCAGAATGTGACCCTCCGTTAATTATATTCATCATTGGAACAGGCAAGGTATTCGCTGAAACACCTCCAACGTAACGATACAAAGGAAGTCCTAACTCATTGGCAGCCGCTTTTGCAACAGCAAGAGAAACCCCCAAAATGGCATTAGCACCTAAATTAGATTTATTAGCTGTACCATCTAAGTTAATCATTGTTTGGTCAATCAAGTTTTGCTCAAAAACAGAGGTACCTACTAACTCATCCGCAATAATAGTATTAACATTTTTCACAGCATTTAAAACTCCTTTTCCTAAAAAGGCTTTTCCACCATCTCGTAACTCAACAGCTTCATGCTCTCCAGTCGATGCTCCTGACGGCACTGCTGCTCTACCTAAAACACCATTATCAGTGATAACATCAACCTCGATAGTTGGATTACCTCTAGAATCAAAAATTTGTCTTGCGTGAATTTTAATTATAATACTCATATTACTTTAATTTTAAATTTGATTATACAAATATATTCTATCTTTTGGATTCCCATAATGAAAATCATGAATGTTATTAACGAAAACGATATAACTATCTGTTAAAAATTGCATTAAGAACTTTATATTAACACACAACCGAAAAACACACTTATTACAGTACCAGCTATTTTTATTTACATTGATTTAAAAATTAAACTTTACACCACTACTATCTATCAAAGAAAAACATGGAACCTTTACCAATTGAAAAAAACTGTTAAACAAAAAAAGGCGGACTATTAGTCCGCCTTTTACAATCACAATGCAAAATTTATGATCGAATACTTTCTATATACTGATCAAATAGATAGGACGAGTCATGTGGACCTGGACTAGCTTCTGGATGATACTGCACAGAAAAACAATTCTTATCCTTAACTCTCATACCCGCAACAGTACCATCATTTAAATGCACATGAGTAATTTCCATAGCACTATTGGCTTCTAATTCTTCTTTATTAACAGCGAAACCATGATTTTGTGAAGTAATTTCCCCTTTACCCGTTATTAGGTTTTTTACAGGATGATTAATTCCCCTATGACCGTTAAACATCTTGTAAGTAGAGATTCCGTTTGCCAATCCGATGATCTGATGCCCGAGACAAATACCGAATAACGGTTTATTACTAGCTAAAATTTCCTTTGCAACCTGAATTGCACTAGATAACGGTTCCGGATCACCAGGACCGTTAGACAGAAAATATCCATCAGGATTGAAAGCTGCCATCTCGTTAAAACTAGCATCGAAAGGAAAAACCTTAATATAACAATCTCTTTTAGCTAAATTTCTTAGAATATTAGTTTTTATACCTAAGTCTAATGCAGCGACTTTGTAAGTAGCATTTTCATCACCATAAAAATAAGCTTCTTTAGTAGATACTTTTGATGCTAATTCCAAACCTTTCATGTCTGGAACAGCCGCTAAAGCCTTTTTAAGATCTTCTATAGCAGTGCCATCTGTACATATAACCGCATTCATCGCTCCATTATCTCTAATATAACTTACTAATGCTCTTGTATCCACATCAGATATGCAAATTAAATTTTGCTTTGTAAAGTAATCCTCTAAACTTCCCGAAGCATCAGACCTTGAGTAATTGAAACTAAAGTTTTTACAAACCAACCCAGCTATTTTCACGCTATCTGATTCTACATCTTTGTCATTAACACCATAATTCCCAATATGAGGATTAGTGGCAACCATGATTTGACCAAAATAAGAAGGATCAGTAAAGATTTCCTGATATCCCGTCATTCCCGTATTAAAACAAACCTCTCCAAATGTAGTTCCACTGATACCAATTGATTTCCCGTGAAAAATGGTACCATCACTAAGTAGTAAAACTGCGCTATTTCTTGTTGTGTATTTCATGTGTAGTTAAATATGATACAAATTTAAATTATAATACCAGCGAAACCAAATTTTAAAACAGTATTCAATTTTAAAAGTTTGGTGTGCTAAGCACTTACTTGTTGTTGTTTTTCAAAAAAGAAAAAAACAAAAAAAAAAGGATAAACTATAAATAGTTTATCCTTTAATATTATTGAATGATTATTTTCATAATTACTCAGCAGCGTCAGTTGTAGTTTCAGTTTCATCAGCTGGAGCTTCAGTAGCCTCATCTGCTTTCTTAGCTTTACCACCACGACGGCTTTTTGCTTTCTTAACTTCTTTTTTACCTCCGTTGTAAAGTTCATTGAAATCTACTAATTCGATCATTGCCATATCAGCATTATCTCCTAAACGATTTCCAACTTTAATGATACGAGTGTATCCACCTGGACGATCACCTACTTTAGCAGCTACATCTCTGAATAAATCAGTTACAGCATACTTGCTACGTAAGCTAGCAAAACATAAACGACGATTGTGAGTCGTATCGTTTTTTGATTTTGTAATTAAAGGCTCAACAAATTGTTTAAGCGCTTTTGCTTTAGCAACAGTAGTATTAATACGTTTGTGCTCGATAAGAGAACAAGCCATATTAGCTAACATAGATTTTCTATGTGCTGTCTGTCTGCTTAAGTGATTGAATTTTTTTCCGTGTCTCATGACGTGTTTTTTTAAACCCTCATCTTGCTACTATCCTCTATGGAGAGCAAAATATGAGTAATTTATTCTTTATCTAGTTTGTATTTTGCTAAATCCATACCAAAATTAAGGTTCTTAACTGCAACAAGTTCATCAAGTTCAGTTAAAGATTTTTTACCAAAATTACGGAATTTCATTAGGTCATTTTTGTTGAACGATACTAAATCACCAAGTGTATCAACTTCAGCCGCTTTCAAACAATTTAATGCTCTTACAGACAGATCCATATCAACAAGCTTAGTTTTAAGCAATTGTCTCATATGTAATGATTCTTCATCATACGATTCTGTTTGTGCGATCTCATCAGCCTCTAGAGTGATTCTTTCGTCAGAAAACAACATGAAGTGGTGAATTAAAACCTTAGCAGCTTCAGTAAGTGCATCTTTTGGATTGATAGAACCATCAGTTTTAATTTCAAAAACTAATTTCTCATAATCTGTTTTTTGCTCTACACGGAAGTTTTCGATTGCGTATTTTACGTTCTTTACCGGAGTAAAGATAGAATCCGTAAAAATGGTTCCAATTGCAGCATTTTGCTTTTTGTTCTCCTCAGCAGGAACGTATCCTCTACCTTTTTCGATCGTTAAATCGAAATTCAGTTTGATTTTAGAATCTAAATTACAGATAACTAGTTCTGGATTCAAAACTTGGAAACCTGAAATAAATTTTTGAAAATCACCAGCTGTTAACTGATCTTTACCTGAAACAGAAATAGTAACTGCTTCGTTATCGATATCTTCAATTTGACGTTTGAAACGTACTTGTTTTAGATTAAGAATAATTTCGGTAACATCTTCAACAACTCCTGCTATAGTAGAAAACTCATGATCTACACCTTCGATACGAACAGATGTAATTGCATAACCTTCTAATGCAGAAAGCAAGACTCTTCTAAGTGCATTACCTACGGTCAATCCGTAACCAGGTTCTAAAGGTCTAAATTCAAATTTACCTTCAAAATCGGTTGAATCGATCATGATAACTTTATCGGGCTTCTGAAAATTAAATATTGCCATAAATTTCGACTAAGTCAATTATTATTTGTTGTACAACTCTACGATTAATTGCTCTTTAATATTTTCTGGAATCTGAAGTCTAGCCGGTACGGTTACAAAAGTACCTTCTTTAACGTCATTATTCCAAGTAATCCATTCATAAACTTGACTAGCATTAGATAAAGAACGTTCGATAGCTTCTAAAGATTTAGATTTCTCACGAACTGCAACTTTATCACCTGGCTTAAGGTGGTAAGAAGGAATATTTACAACTTCACCATTTACAGTAATGTGTCTGTGAGAAACTAATTGTCTCGCACCTCTTCTAGAAGGAGCTACACCCATTCTAAAAACCACATTATCCAATCTTGCCTCACATAATTGTAAAAGAACTTCACCAGTAACACCTTTAGTAGCTGATGCTTTTTTGAATAAACCTCTAAATTGCTTTTCTAAAATACCATAAGAGTATTTTGCTTTTTGCTTCTCCATCAACTGGACAGCATATTCAGATTTTTTACCTCTTTTTTTAGCCATCCCGTGTTGTCCAGGTGGGTAATTTCTTCTTTCGAATGATTTATCATCTCCGAAAATTGCTTCGCCAAATTTACGAGCAATTCTAGTTTTTGGACCAGTATATCTTGCCATTTCTAAAAAATTAATTAAGGTAGAGATTATGAATTCAGGTCATATCCTTCGATAATCGTTAATTCTACCTTGTTATACTTAAATTATATTATTAAACTCTACGTCTTTTTGGAGGACGACATCCGTTGTGAGGCATTGGAGTAACATCAATGATTTCAGTTACTTCAATTCCACCGTTATGTAAAGAACGGATAGCAGACTCACGTCCGTTTCCTGGTCCTTTTACATACACCTTAACTTTTTTCAATCCAGCTTCAAGAGCTACTTTACTACAATCTTCTGCTGCCATTTGGGCTGCGTATGGAGTATTCTTTTTAGAACCTCTAAAACCCATTTTACCAGCTGAAGACCAAGAAATAACTTCACCTTTTTTGTTTGTTAACGAAATAATGATGTTATTGAAGGTAGCAGAAATATGAGCTTCTCCCGTTGATTCAACGATAACTTTACGTTTTTTTGCAGTTGCTTTAGCCATATTACTTATTATTTAGTTGCTTTTTTCTTGTTAGCAACAGTTTTTCTTTTACCTTTTCTTGTTCTAGAGTTGTTCTTAGTTCTTTGTCCTCTTAATGGAAGACCAGTTCTATGACGAATTCCTCTATAACAACCAATATCCATTAAACGTTTGATGTTTAAAGAAACCTCAGAACGTAATTCTCCTTCAATTTTGAAAACTGATACTGCCTCACGAATTGCTCCGATCTCATCATCATTCCAATCTTGAACTTTTTTGTCTTGGCTAACTTGAGCTTTTTCTAAAATCTCAATAGCTCTACTTTTTCCTAATCCAAAGATGTAGGTAAGTGCTATAACACCTCTCTTATTTTTTGGGATATCTACCCCTGCTATTCTTGCCATAACTATCCTTGTCTTTGTTTAAATCTAGGATTCTTTTTGTTTATAACGTATAATCTCCCTTTTCTACGCACAATAATGCACTCGGGACTTCTCTTCTTTACTGATGCTCTAACTTTCATTGTGAATATCCTTTAATATCTATAAGTAATTCTTGCTTTTGACAAATCGTAAGGGCTCATTTCTAGTTTCACTTTATCACCAGGTAATAATTTGATATAATGCATACGCATTTTTCCAGATATATGAGCAATGACTATATGTCCATTCTCTAATTCTACACGGAACATCGCATTTGATAATGCTTCAATGATCGAACCGTCTTGTTCTATTGCTGATTGTTTTGCCATAAAATTAAGCTACTGCTTTTCTATTTTTACCACTTTTCATCAACCCATCGTAGTGCTTGTTTAGCAAGTACGAATTAATCTGTTGAATAGTGTCAATTGCTACACCAACCATAATGATTAATGAGGTACCCCCAAAAAACATTGCCCATGATTGCTGCACATCCATAAGACTTACTACAATCGCTGGGAACACAGCAATTAATGCAAGAAATAAAGATCCTGGAAAAGTAATCAAAGACATCACCTTATCTAGATAATCGCTAGTTTCAGCACCTGGCCTAACACCTGGTATAAAACCACCGCTTCTCTTCAGATCATCAGACATTTTATTAGTAGGAACGGTAATCGCGGTGTAAAAGTAAGTAAAAACAACGATTAAAGTTGCAAAAACTACATTATACCACAAACCGAAAATATTACTAAATGCACCAACGATTGATTGTGAAGCATCTGACTTTGATAAACCTGCAACAGCAGCAGGTATAAACATGATTGCTTGAGCGAAAATGATAGGCATAACCCCAGAAGCATTAAGCTTTAATGGAATCCATTGTCTATTACCTCCCATCATGTCTTGTTCAAAATCCCCTGATGCAGTACGACGAGCGTACTGTACCGGAATTTTTCGAATAGCCATGGTTAAAAGAACACAAGCAATGATCACTAGAAGCCAAATAATAATTTCGATAACCAATAACATTGGTCCTCCGTTATTGTTTGTCACTCTTGTTGTAAACTCTTGAATAAATGCTTGCGGAAATCTTGCAAGTATTCCAACCATAATTAATAGCGAAATACCATTTCCGATTCCCTTATCAGTTATCTTTTCTCCTAACCACATGGCAAAAATTGTACCTGTAACTAGAATAATTACTGAAGAAAATAAGAATTCAAAAGAATTAAACCCTAATAAAAATGCACTACTAGGTAAAGTTCTATAAAGATTGTAGATATACGTAGGACCTTGAAATAATGTAATAACAATAGTCAACCAACGCGTAATCTGATTAATCTTTTTTCTACCGCTCTCACCATCACTTTGTAATTTTTGTAGATAAGGAATAGCTATTCCCATCAACTGAACTACGATAGATGCCGAAATGTAAGGCATGATTCCTAGAGCAAAAACTGACGCTTTAGAAAAAGCACCACCAGTAAACATGTCTAAAATAGATCCAATACCACTTTTGGTTTGGCCTGCTAAAGAGTTCAACTGAGTAGCATCAATTCCTGGAAGCGTAACATGTGCTCCAAAACGATAAACTAAAAGCAGACCCAATGTAATTAGGATTCTGTTTTTTAGTTCCTCGATTTTCCAAACATTACTTATTGATTCAATAAATTTCTTCATAAATTGAAAAATTATATTGTTACAGCTTCTCCACCAGCAGCTTCAATAGCAGCTTTTGCAGTCGCAGTAAATTTGTGAGCAGTTACTTTTAATTTTGCTTTCAATTCTCCTCTTCCTAAAATCTTCACGATTTCATTTTTAGTAGCCAAACGATTTGCAACATAAGTTGTCATATCGATAGAATCAGTTACGATTCCATTGTCCACTAAAAGTTGAAGTGTATCAAGATTCACACCTTCGTATTCTTTACGATTGATGTTTGTAAAACCAAACTTAGGTACACGTCTTTGAAGTGGCATTTGCCCTCCTTCAAAACCAATCTTTTTAGAATAACCAGAACGAGATTTTGCTCCTTTGTGACCTCTTGCAGAAGTACCACCTTTTCCAGAACCTTCTCCTCTACCTAATCTTTTATTTTGATTGTGCGTTGACCCTTCAGCTGGTTGTAAGTTACTTAAATTCATAACAGTATTTGTTATTTAGCTTCTTCAACAGAAACTAAGTGTTTAACTTTGTTTATCATCCCAAGGATTGCAGGGTTCGAGTCATGTTCTACAACTTGACCCATTTTACGTAGACCTAAAGCCTCTAATCCTCTTTTTTGATCAAGTGGACAGTTGATTTTACTTCTAACTTGTTTTACTAATAATTTAGCCATAATTTCCTTGAATTAACCTTTAAAAACTTTTTCTAAAGAAACTCCTCTTTGTTTTGCAACAGTGTGAGCACTTCTCATTTGTAACAAAGCATCAAAAGTTGCTTTAACTACGTTGTGAGGATTTGATGATCCTTGAGATTTAGATAATACATCGTGAATACCTACTGACTCTAAAACTGAACGAACAGCTCCACCAGCAATAACTCCAGTACCATGAGAGGCTGGAATTAAGAATACACGTGCACCACCAAATTTACCTTTTTGTTCGTGAGGAACTGATTGACCATTCAAAGGAATTTTTACTAAATTTTTCTTAGCATCTTCTACTGCTTTCGCAATTGCTTCAGAAACATCTTTAGACTTTCCTAATCCATGTCCAACTACTCCATTTTCATCACCTACAACTACAATAGCAGAAAAACCGAAAGCTCTACCCCCTTTTGTAACTTTAGTAACACGATTAACACTCACCAAACGATCTTTTAATTCAAGACCACTTGGTTTTACTAACTCTACATTCTTGTATTTACTATTAGACATACTATATTAGAATTTAAGTCCAGCCGCTCTCGCGCCTTCTGCTAATGATTTAATACGACCGTGATATAAATAACCTCCTCTATCGAAAGTTACTACTTCAATCCCAGCTTTTAACGCTTTCTCTGCAACAAGTTTTCCAACTGCTGTTGCAACGTCTACGTTTGTACCTTTTCCTATTTCTTTTTCTCTTGAAGAAGCAGCTAATAAAGTAACACCGTTTACGTCATCAATAAGTTGTGCGTAAATTTCTTTGTTACTTCTAAATACAGATAGTCTCGGATTAGTGGCAGTACCACTAATTGATTTTCTAATTCTGAATCTAATTCTCTGTCTTCTTTCAGGTTTTGTTAATGACATAATGTTATTTTTTAAGCTGATTTACCTGCTTTTCTTCTTAATACTTCACCTACAAATTTAACACCTTTTCCTTTGTACGGCTCTGGTTTACGGAAACCTCTAATTTTTGCCGCAATTTGACCTAAAAGTTGTTTATCAAATGATGTTAGCTTTACAATTGGGTTTTTACCTTTTTCAGATATAGTTTCTAAAGTAACTTCTGGAGCCACTTCTAAAACGATATTGTGAGAAAAACCTAAAGCTAAATCTAATTTTTGACCTTGATTTGAAGCTCTGTAACCTACTCCTACCAACTCTAGTGATTTAGTAAAACCATCTGTAACACCGATAATCATGTTGTTGATTAAAGATCGGTACAAACCGTGTTTTGCTCTTTGGTCCTTATGATCAGATGATCTGTCTACTTGAACTATCCCATCTTCAACTGTAACAGTAACGTCCGAAAACTCCTGTGTAAGTTGACCACCTTTTCCTTTTACTGTAATAATACCATCTTTAACTTCTACAGTTACTCCAGCAGGGATTACAATTGGATTTTTACCTATTCTTGACATCTTATAGTCTTTTTATTAGTATACGTAACAAATTACTTCTCCACCAACGTTAAGTTGTTTGGCTTTCTTTCCAGTCATCAAACCTTTTGATGTTGAAACGATAGCAATTCCTAATCCGTTAAGGATTCTTGGAATAGAAGCTGAACTTGAATATTTACGTAAACCTGGTTTACTAATTCTTTGGATATCTTTAATTACTGACTCTTTAGTATCTTTATCATACTTCAAAGCAATTTTGATTGAACCCTGAACAGCGTTGTCTTCAAATTTGTAACTTAAGATATAACCTTGATCAAATAAGATCTTAGTTATTTCTTTCTTTAGATTAGATGCAGGAATTTCGACAACTTTGTGGTTTGCAGCCACAGCGTTTCTAACTCTTGTTAAATAATCCGCAATAGGATCTGTATACATATGTATAATTTTGCGATTATGGTTTTCTCCGGACTTTCCTTCGAACCTTTAACCAATTAAAATTCACTTTTTTACCAGCTGGCTTTCTTTACTCCTGGTATCAATCCGTTGTTTGCCATCTCACGAAATGTAACACGAGAAATTCCGAATTGACGCATGTACCCTCTAGGTCTACCTGTTAATTTACATCTGTTGTGCAAACGAACTGGTGAAGCGTTTTTTGGTAATTTCTGCAAACCTACGAAATCTCCAGCCTCTAACAAAGCTTTTCTTTTCTCAGCATACTTTGCTACCGTTTTTTCTCTCTTCACCTCACGGGCTTTCATTGATTCTTTAGCCATATCTTAATTCTTTTTAAAAGGTAACCCCAGTTCAGTTAATAACGATTTTGCTTCCTTATCTGTCTGAGCAGTAGTAACAAAAGTGATATCCATTCCTGAAATCTTATTTACTTTATCAATGTCTATTTCAGGAAAAATGATTTGCTCTAACACTCCAAGGTTATAATTTCCTCTTCCGTCAAAACCTGTAGCTTTAATCCCACTAAAGTCTCTAACACGTGGCAAAGCTGAAGTAATAAGTCTATCTAAAAACTCATACATTCTTTCTCCACGTAATGTTACTTTAGCTCCAATAGGCATTCCTTTTCTCAATTTAAAAGACGCAACGTCCTTTTTTGAAATAGTAGAAACTGCTTTTTGACCAGTAATTTTAGTTAATTCATCAACCGCATAATCGATTAATTTTTTATCTGAAACTGCTGCTCCAACTCCACGGCTCAAAACGATTTTTTCCAATTTTGGAACTTGCATTACGTTTGTGTATCCGTACTCCTCTTTAAGAGCAGAGATTACTCTGTTCTTATATTCCTCTTTTAGTCTAGGTATATACGCCATTACTATAGTACTTGATTAGATTTTTTTGAAAATCTTACTTTCTTATCTCCTTCAACTCTAACTCCTACTCTAGTTGTTTCCTTAGTTTTAGGATCAATTAAAGAGATATTAGATATTTGAATAAGAGCTTCTTTCTTTACAATACCACCTTGAGGGCTTTTTGCACTTGGTTTCGTGTGTTTTGAAACCATGTTTACACCTTCTACGATCGCTTTGTTTTTCTCACGGTCAACACGTAATACTTTACCTTCAGCACCTTTATGGTCTCCAGCAATTACTCTTACGATGTCTCCTGTTTTTATTTTTAGCTTTATCATCTTAAAACGAATTAAAGCACTTCTGGTGCTAATGATACAATTTTCATGAATTGTTTTTCACGAAGTTCTCTTGCTACCGGTCCAAAAACACGAGTTCCTCTCATTTCCCCTGCAGCGTTCAAAAGAACACATGCATTGTCATCGAAACGGATATAAGAACCATCGGCTCTTCTCACTTCTTTTCTGGTACGTACTACAACTGCAGTTGATACAGCTCCTTTTTTAACGCTTCCGTTTGGAGTTGTGTCTTTGATAGAAACTACAATCTTGTCACCAACAGAGGCATACCTTCTTTTGGTACCTCCTAAAACACGGATAGTTAAAACTTCCTTTGCTCCAGTATTGTCTGCTACTTTTAGTCTTGATTCTTGTTGTACCATAATTATTTAGCTCTTTCTAGGATTTCAACTAATCTCCAACATTTAGTTTTACTTAAAGGACGTGTTTCACTAATCCTTACTGTATCTCCAATGTTACAATTGTTCGTTTCGTCGTGTGCATGATACTTTTTAGTTTTCAATACAAACTTACCGTATAACGGGTGTTTTACTTTGGTAACTTGCGCAACAACAATAGACTTATCCATTTTGTTTGAAGTTACAACACCAATTCTCTCTTTTCTTAAATTTCTTTTTTCTTCCATCTTTCAGCAGATTACAATTATTGCAATTCTCTTTTAGTTAACTCAGTAGCTAATCTCGCAACTGTTCTTCTTGCGCTTCTAATTTGAAGCGGATTCTCAATTGGAGAAATAGCATGAGCCATTTTTAGGTCAGCATATGTTTTCTTAGCCAAGCTAAGGTTTTCTTGCAACTGCGCTGCAGAAAGATCTTTTATTTCTGATTGTTTCATAATATAATATAGATTATGCTTCGAAATCTCTAGCAACGACGAACTTAGTTTTTACTGGAAGCTTTTGAGCTGCAAGACGTAACGCCTCTTTAGCAACTGACAAAGGAACTCCTCCAACTTCAAACATAATTCTTCCGGGTTTAACAACGGCAGCCCAATACTCAACTGCTCCTTTACCTTTACCCATACGTACCTCAAGAGGCTTCTTAGTAATTGGTTTGTCTGGAAATATTTTGATCCATAATTGCCCCTCTCTTTTCATGAAACGAGTTGCAGCGATACGTGCAGCTTCAATTTGACGAGAAGTTAGGAACATACCATCTTCATGTACAGATTTAATACCAAACATTCCATTAGAAAGTTCATGCCCTCTTCCAGAGTTCCCTTTCATTTTACCTTTTTGTACCTTACGGTATTTTGTTCTTTTAGGCTGTAACATTTTTCTTTAATTTAAAAATTACTTTCTTTTACGAGCGTCTGGTTTTCCACCTTTATTAAAGTTAGATTTCCCACGAGGAGAATCTCCACCTTTTCCGCCAGATTGTTTCTTGTCCATTCCAGCAAGCGGAGAAAGATCTCTCTTTCCGTAAACTTCACCTTTCATGATCCACACTTTGATACCCATTCTACCATAAGTAGTATGCGCTTCAGCTAATGCATAATCAATATCGGCTCTGAAAGTTGATAAAGGAACTCTTCCTTCTTTGAAACCTTCCGAACGTGCCATCTCAGCACCATTCAAACGACCAGAAATCAAAACTTTGATACCTTCAGCGTTCATACGCATAGAAGCAGCAATAGCCATTTTGATTGCACGTCTGTAAGAAATACGGCTTTCGATTTGACGACAGATGCTTGTAGCAACTAGATACGCGTCAAGCTCCGGTCTTTTAATTTCAAAGATGTTAATTTGAACCTCTTTGTCAGTAACTTTCTTAAGTTCTTCTTTTAACTTGTCTACCTCTTGCCCACCTTTTCCGATAATAATACCAGGTCTAGCAGTAGTGATAGTAACGGTTACAAGTTTTAAAGTTCTCTCGATGATTACTTTTGATACACTAGCTTTTGATAAACGAGCATGGATGTACTTTCTGATTTTGTGATCTTCGGCAAGTTTATCACCATAATCATTTCCACCATACCAGTTTGAGTCCCATCCTCTGATGATACCAAGTCTATTTCCAATTGGATTTGTCTTTTGTCCCATCTTGTATTAAATTGCTTGTGTGTTATTAATAGATCCTAATACGATTGTTACGTGATTAGAACGTTTTCTTATTCTGTGTGCACGACCTTGTGGTGCTGGACGAAGTCTTTTCAACATCATTCCACCATCAACTGTAATCGTTTTAACAAATAAACCTGCTTCTTCGATACTAGCATCAGGATTTTTCTGCTCCCAGTTGTTGATTGCAGATAAAACTAATTTCTCTAATTTTCTTGAAGCTTCTTTAGAACTAAATCTTAAGATGTTTAATGCTCTCTCTACCTTCTGACCTCTTACCAAGTCCGCTACTAAGCGCATTTTTCTAGGTGAAGTAGGGCAGTTATTCAATTTTGCGAAAGCAATAGACTTATTAGCCTCTTTTCTCGCATCTGCTGTTTCTCTTTTACGAACTCCCATTGCTTCTTATTTTTTACCTTTATTTTTTGCTCCAGCATGACCTCTAAAAGATCTAGTTGGTGAAAATTCTCCTAATTTGTGACCTACCATGTTTTCTGTTACGTAAACTGGTACAAATTGACGACCGTTATGAACTGCGATAGTTTGCCCAACAAAGTCTGGAGTAATCATAGAAGCTCTAGACCAAGTCTTTACTACTCCTTTATTTCCACCAGCGATGTTTTCTTGAACTTTCTTGTCTAACTTATAATGAACAAAAGGTCCTTTTTTTAATGAACGTGCCATATCTTATTATTTCTTTCTACGTTCTACGATATACTTGTTACTCGGGTTTTTCTTAGAACGAGTTCTATAACCTTTTGCTGGTATTCCATTTCTTGAACGTGGATGTCCACCAGAAGAACGTCCTTCACCACCACCCATTGGGTGATCGACAGGGTTCATTGCTACAGGTCTTGTTCTTGGTCTTCTACCTAACCATCTTGTTCTACCTGCTTTACCAGATACAACCAATTGGTGGTCAGAATTAGATACTGCTCCAATTGTTGCTGAACACGTTAGCAAGATTAATCTTGTTTCACCTGAAGGCATTTTAATTGTTGCATATTTTCCATCTCTTGCCATTAATTGAGCAAATGTTCCAGCAGAACGAGCGATTACAGCTCCTTGTCCTGGTCTCAATTCGATACAAGAAATCACAGTTCCTAGTGGAACTCTACTTAAAGGCATTGTATTACCAATTTCCGGTTGAGCTTCAGCACCAGAAACTAATTTCTGACCCACTTTCAATCCGTTTTGAGCAATAATATACGTTTTCTCTCCATCAGCATAAGCTAATAAAGCGATAAATGCAGTACGATTTGGATCGTATTCGATTGATTTAACCGTCGCAGGAATTCCGTCCTTAGTACGTTTAAAATCAATAATACGATATCTCTGCTTGTGACCACCACCTACGTAGCGCATGGTCATCTTTCCTTGACTATTTCTACCTCCAGAGTTTTTTATCGGCGCTATCAAAGAGCGTTCCGGCTTATCAGTTGTAATAGCGTCATAACCATTCACAACTCTAAATCGCTGACCTGGGGTAATAGGTTTTAATTTTCTTACTGACATTTTTCTATCTTAGATATTGTTGTAAAAATCAATTGTTTCTCCTTCTTGTACTTGAACAATTGCTTTTTTGATTGCATTCGTCTTTCCACTGATTAAACCACTTTTAGTGTATTTTGTAGTTCTATCCGGTCTTACGTTCATCGTGTTAACACTCAAAATAGTTACTCCATAAGCAGCTTCAACAGCTTTCTTAATCTCAACTTTATTTGCTTTTTTGTTAACAACGAATCCGAAGCGGTTTAAAACTTCACTTTCTTTGGTTACTTTTTCCGTTACTATAGGTTTAATTATGATGCTCATATCCTATTATTTACTTAAATTTTCTTCAATTACTTCCAAAGAACTCTCCAAAAGCACTAAATTATTAGCATTTAATATAGCATAAGTGCTTAATTCTAAGCTACTTACAACATTAGCTGCCTTTAAATTGCGTGACGACAAATATACATTTTTATTTGAAGCACCCAATACAAATAGTGATTTTTTATTTTCTAACTCTAAAGCTTTCAAAACATTAATGAAATTTTTAGTGTTTGGAGTTTCAAAATTAAAGTCTTCAAGAACGATAATATTTGATTCTTTTGCTTTGATAGAGAAAGCAGATTTTCTTGCCAATCTTTTCAAGCTTTTATTCAATTTAAATGAATAACTTCTTGGTCTTGGTCCAAAAACTGTTCCTCCTCCTTTAAACAAAGGGTTTTTTGCACTACCCGCACGAGCAGTACCTGTTCCTTTTTGTTTTTTAATCTTACGTGTACTTCCCGCTACTTCAGCTCTCTCTTTAGCTTTGTGCGTTCCTTGACGTTGGTTAGCAAGATATTGCTTAACATCAAGATATACTGCGTGATTGTTTGGCTCTATACCGAATACTGAATCAGAAAGTTGAACTTTTCTTCCAGTATCTTTTCCATTGAAATCTAATACTTTTGCTTCCATTACTTCTGAATGATTACATAAGAGTTGTTATGACCAGGAACACATCCTTTTATAACTAGTAGGTTCTTTTCAGCAACTACTTTTAAAACTCTAAGGTTTTGAACTTTTACATTATCTCCTCCCATACGTCCAGCCATACGCATTCCTTTGAATACTCTAGATGGATAAGAAGAAGCTCCTACAGAACCTGGCGCTCTTAAACGGTTATGTTGACCGTGAGTCGCTTGTCCAACACCACCAAAACCGTGACGTTTAACAACCCCTTGGAAACCTTTACCTTTAGATACACCTTGTACATCTACAAATTCTCCTTCTGCAAAAATAGAAACATCAATAAGATCTCCTAATTTTTGTTCTGTTGCGAAATCTTGGAATTCAACGACCTTTTTCTTAGCTACAGTTCCCGCTTTTTTAAAGTGACCTAAAGCCGCTTTTGTGGAATGTTTCTCGTTTTTGTCATCGAAACCAAGTTGCAACGCTTCGTACCCGTCAACACCTTTGGTTCTGACTTGGGTAACAACACATGGACCCGCCTCAATTACAGTACAAGGAATGTTTTTCCCGTTCTCGTCAAAAAGACTAGTCATGCCGATTTTTCTACCAATTAACCCAGACATAAATATTAATTATTAATTATTAAATATAAAAATAGAACACAATCATTTAAGTGACCTATTTTTTTTAGTGGTGCAAAAGTATAACTTATTTACACACAAACCAAAAAAAACTTTTCACTTAAATGAAGTGCTCTTTTTACTCTTGAAAGATACTTAAACTTTGATCTCTACTTCAACTCCACTAGGCAATTCTAATTTCATTAAAGCATCAATAGTTTTAGATGAAGATGAATAAATATCAATTAATCTCTTATATGACATTACTTCAAATTGTTCTCTAGCTTTTTTATTAACGTGCGGAGAACGCAGTACTGTAAAAAGTTTCTTGTGAGTAGGCAATGGAATTGGTCCTGTTACTACTGCACCGGTACTCTTAACCGTTTTTACAATCTTTTCAGCAGACTTGTCTACCAACATATGATCGTAAGATTTTAGTTTTATTCTGATTTTTTGACTCATTTTCTTAAAATTAAGCGTTTCCTTTTGCTTTTTTGATTACTGCTTCTGAAATATTAGAAGGAGTTTCCGCGTAGTGTGAAAATTCCATTGTAGATGTTGCTCTACCAGATGACAATGTTCTTAATGTAGTTACATAACCAAACATTTCTGATAATGGCACATCTGCCTTAATAGTTTTAGCACCGTTTCTGTCTCCCATGTCATTTACCTGACCTCTACGACGGTTGATATCACCTACGATATCTCCCATGTTTTCTTCTGGTGTAATAACTTCCATCTTCATGATTGGCTCAAGAATTACAGCTCCAGCAGCTTTAGCTACTTCTCTGTATCCCATTCTTGCTGCTAATTCAAAAGATAAAGCATCTGAATCGACTGGGTGGAAAGATCCATCCAACAAAGTTACTTTTAAGCTATCAACTTGGTATCCTGCTAAAGGACCTGTTTTCATCGCTTCTCTAAAACCTTTCTCTACAGAAGGAATATATTCTTTAGGAACGTTTCCTCCTTTTACAGAATTAACAAACTGCAATCCAACTGGAGCTTTACCATCAACTTCATCAGCAGGCTCTAAAACAAACACGATATCACCGAATTTACCACGACCTCCAGATTGTTTCTTGTACGTCTCTCTATGTTGAGCACTTCTTGTAAACGCTTCTTTATATTCAACTTGAGGCTCACCTTGGTTCACTTCAACTTTAAATTCACGACGCATTCTATCAACTAGGATATCTAAGTGAAGCTCACCCATACCTGAGATAATTGTTTGCCCTGAAGCCTCATCAGTTCTAACTGTAAACGTTGGATCTTCTTCTGCTAATTTAGCTAAAGCCATACCCATTTTATCTACGTCAGCCTTAGTTTTAGGCTCAATTGCAATACCAATTACTGGTGCAGGGAATTTCATAGACTCAAGAATAATTGGGTGTTTTTCATCACACAATGTATCTCCAGTTTTAATATCTTTAAATCCAACTGCTGCTCCAATATCACCTGCCTCGATATACTCGATTGGGTTTTGCTTGTTAGCGTGCATTTGATAGATACGAGAAATTCTTTCTTTGTTACCTGAACGTGTGTTTAAAACATACGAACCTGCATCTAAACGACCTGAATAAGCACGGAAGAAAGCTAAACGACCTACGAATGGGTCAGTAGCGATTTTAAATGCTAAAGCAGCGAATGGCTCTTTAACATCTGGCTTACGCAAGATTTTAGTTTGATCTTCTTCTAACAACTCAGCATCATCAGGGTGAATTCCTTCAATTCCTTCTTTATCCATTGGAGATGGTAAGTACTTACATACTGCATCTAACATGAATTGAACACCTTTGTTTTTGAAAGAAGAACCAGCGATCATAGGAATGATAGCCATATCCATTACAGCAGCTCTTAAAGCAATATTGATTTCCTCCTCTGTGATAGAATCAGGATTTTCCATATACTTGTCAAGCAAATTCTCATCATAATCAGCAACTGCTTCGATAAGAATATCTCTGTATTCTTTTACTTCTTCAACCATATCAGCAGGAATATCAACAACTTCATAAGTTGCTCCCATTCCAGCATCATCCCAAACAATAGCTTGGTTTCTTACTAAATCCACAACACCTTTGAAATCATTTTCTTCACCAATTGGTAAAGTGATCGCAACTGCATTTGATTTTAGCATATCTCTTACTTGTTGACAAACCATCAAAAAGTTAGAACCTTGTCTATCCATTTTATTAACAAAACCGATACGTGGCACTCTGTATTGATCAGCTAATCTCCAGTTAGTTTCTGATTGTGGCTCAACACCATCAACAGCACTAAACAAGAAAACCAAACCATCAAGTACACGTAAAGAACGGTTTACTTCAACTGTAAAGTCAACGTGTCCTGGGGTATCGATAATATTAAAGTGATAAGGCAAAGTCTCAGGTAAAATTTTACCTTGAGTCGTTGGGAAATTCCATTCACAAGTAGTAGCTGCAGAAGTTATTGTAATACCTCTTTCTTGCTCTTGTGCCATCCAGTCCATTGTTGCAGCACCATCGTGTACTTCACCAATTTTGTGTGATTTTCCTGTATAGAATAATATACGCTCTGTTGTTGTTGTTTTACCAGCATCAATGTGAGCAGCAATTCCTATGTTTCTTGTATATTTAAGTTCTCTAGCCATTTCTTAAGAATTAAAATCTAAAGTGAGAGAAAGCTTTGTTAGCTTCTGCCATTTTGTGAGTATCCATTCTTTTCTTAACAGCAGCACCTTCTTCTTTAGCCGCAGCTAAACATTCGTTTGCCAATCTCTGAGCCATTGATTTTTCGTTTCTTCTTCTTGAATAAAGAATCAACCATTTCATAGCCATAGAAATTTTTCTGTCTGGACGAATTTGCATTGGAATTTGGAATGTAGCTCCACCTACTCTACGACTACGTACTTCTACGTGAGGCATAACGTTAGTTAAAGCATCTTTCCATATTTCTAATGATGGTTTTTCAGCATCTTGTTTCTTAGACTCAATGATGTCAATTGCATCATAAAATACTTTAAACGCTGTCGATTTTTTTCCATCCCACATTAAGTTGTTCACAAAACGTGTTACCAGTTGGTCATTAAACCTTGGATCTGGTAAAAGTGGTCTTTTCTTTGCCGCTCTTTTTCTCATGTCTTTTTTTTAAAAAAAGGTATAACCCCCAAACAAACAGTAACTATTTATTTACGAGTACACTTTTTAAATTACTTTTTTGCTTCTTTTGGGCGTTTAGCACCATACTTAGATCTTCTTTGCGTTCTTCCTGCTACTCCTGACGTATCAAGTGCACCACGAACGATGTGATATCTAACTCCTGGTAAATCTTTTACCCTTCCACCCCTAACTAATACTATCGAGTGCTCTTGTAAATTGTGTCCTTCACCAGGGATGTAGGCATTTACTTCGTTACCATTTGTCAAACGTACACGCGCTACTTTACGCATTGCAGAGTTTGGTTTTTTAGGTGTCGTAGTGTAAACACGCGTACAAACCCCTCTTCTTTGAGGACAAGAATCTAAAGCAACCGATTTACTCTTCTTAGTTATCTGAGTTCTTCCTGTTCTTACTAATTGTTGAATTGTTGGCATAATTAATACTAAAAATTTATTATGTATATTTAATTCCCGCTTTTTACGGGGTTGCAAATGTATAAATTATTTTTTACTCTACAAATGTTAATCCATTAATTTTCAATAAGATTATTTAGCTATTTGATTTTAACCGTAAAGATTGGATATTTGTATTCCAGTAACTTAAATCGAAACCCGTTTGAAAAAGATTAGCTTCCTCCTTTTAATAATCATTTCAAACTTGTCTTGTTTTGCACAAAAATACCATCTTACCATAGAAGGAAAGACCGTGAATGAAACAAAATCTATTGATTCTTTAAACTACCAAACGAAACATCAAGACATAGGTCACCTTTTGGCTGAAATCTCAAAAACGCAAAACTACCTCATACAAAAGGGCTTTCTTGAAACCCTCTTGGTCAACCAAGTTAAAATAAACGATAGCTCCTACATTGCTAACCTAGATCTTGGTAAAAGAATCACCACTATTAAGGTTACCAGCTCAATAAATCCTAGTTTAAAGAAAATTCTACAAATAACGCAGGATACAATGATTGTAAAGTACTCGCAAATCTCAAATTTTTTAAATAACAAAAAACAATTATTAAATAACGAAGGCTATCCTCTCGCGACTGTTAACCTAACCGATCTAAAAAAGGGAGCTTCTTCCCTGATCGCAACTCTAGTAATAAATCAAAACAGACAGAAACAAATAAATACTATAATTGTTGCAAAAAATAATGAAACCAAATTTCAATTCCCTAAAGGACATTTAAATCAAATTGTAAAAAAATTCAAAAATAATCTACTATCTGACAACACTATCAATAAAATCAAAGAAGAGTTTGATAAACACAACTTTGTTACGCAATCAAAATACCCGGAAACATTATTCACCAATGATTCCACCAAAATATACGTTTACTTAGAAAAACAACGCGCCAATACCTTTGACGGATTCATAGGATTTAACACTAATGAAAATCAAAAATTAACCTTAAGTGGCTATTTAGATTTACAACTTGAAAATATTTTAAATGCCGGTGAGGAATTTAGACTGAACTGGAAAAGCAACGGAAACAACCAAACAACCTTTAATAGCACACTAGAACTACCGTACCTTTTTGGCAGTCCAATTGGACTGAAAGCTCAACTCAACATTCTTAAACAAGACAGCACTTTTCAAAACACTAAAACCGCACTCGAAGCCAGTTACTACATAAAGTACAACACCCGAATTTATATAGGAAGAGAAACGACTAGCTCCAGCGACATCCAGAATATCAATAATGGCGAAATCAGCGATTTTAAAAGCACGTTTTACACAAGCTCACTTTCATTCAAGCTTAAAGAGCGAAGCAATTCAATGAACCCAATTAAAAGCTATATCGATTTAAAACTAGGAATTGGCAAAAGAGAAAACACAAATGAGTTTTCAGTCAACACTATAAATCAACAGAAATTCATAGCACTTAACGCTTCAAACACCTTTCACCTAAATCAAAAAAACCATTTTAACACCAAAGCACTTTTTCATTCACTGATCAGTACTGAATATAGTCAAAACGAACTGTATCGTTTTGGCGGCATGAACAGTATAAGAGGTTTTCAAGAAAATAGTATTTTAGCCAAAACTTATTTCGTCCTTGCAACAGAATACCGCTACCTGCTTAACGACAATTTTTACCTAACGACAGTTGCTGATTACAGCCATTTTAATTTACCAAATCAAAAAACCACAAACAAATACCAACAAAATTTATATAGTTTGGGGCTAGGAATAGGACTACGTACCAAAAACGGAATACTAAAATTTTATGCAGTAAAGAACTACAATTATGAAGTTAAAACAACCATTTACAACACATTAGTGCATTTAAGTTATAATATTACATTTTAAAAGAGCAAACAAAGACCACTTTTAATTAGGATTTTTAACGTTTTTTTATGATTTTTGTTATTACTAATCAAAACAAATAAAAATGAAACTAAAATTCAATGGAATCTTGGTACTACTATTAGTACTTGTAGCGCAATTGACTTTTGCGCAAGAAAGAACCGTTACAGGTGTTGTTTCTGATGAATCAGGGATGCCAATACCGGGTGTTAGTGTTCTATTAAAAGGAACAACTTCAGGCACGCAAACGGATTTCGATGGTAAATTCACTATCAAAGCTTCTGCTTCTCAAGTTTTAACATTCAGTTATATCGGAATGAAAACTCAAGAAATAAAAGCTACATCATCAACAATAAATGTTAAAATGATGGGTAGTGCCTTAGAACTAGAAGGTGTTACTATAAACGTTTTAGGTATTGAAGTAAAGAAAAACGAAACTGCATCAGCATTTTCAAAAGTAAAAGGTGATGTCCTTACGAATTCTGGAGAAACTTCATTACTAAAAGGATTATCTGCAAAGGCATCTGGTGTTAGCATCGTATCAAACTCTGGAGATCCAGGATCAGGAGCTTACGTACAAATTAGAGGTCAAAACTCAATAACTGGTTCGACACAACCATTATACGTTGTAGATGGAATCCCAGTATCAAGTGATGAGCTAGGAAGTGGTGTTGACGGTGTAGGACAACAAAGCAGAATGAATGACATTAACCCTAATGATATCGAATCTGTAAAAGTACTTAAAGGAGCTTCAGCAGCAGCATTATGGGGATATAGAGCCTCTAACGGTGTAGTTTTAATAACTACTAAAAAAGGAAAAAAAGGAAAAATTTCTGTAGATGTTAATTCAAGCGTTTCCTTTGATAAAGTAAACATTAAATTCAAAACGCAAGACATTTACGGACAGGGATCAGGTGGCGTTTGGAGCGGTGCTTCATTCAGATCAGGTTCATTTGGTGATAAAATTTCCACAAGATCAGGAGCAGCTGATGTATTTAACACCGCAGGACAATCATTTGTATCTGATAGCGGAAATACATACTTTCCAATAACAACCAAAAACAGTACCGCTAACTTTAATGATTCCAACTACAATGCCGTTGTAAACAATGGACAATCTATAAACAACCACGTATCTATAAGTGGTGGTAGCGAGAACACAAGCTTTTACCTTGGATTAGGAAGCAATGTTCAAGAGGGAATTGTTCGAGGTTCTGATTACGAGAGAACAAGTATCGATTTTACTTCTGACTCTAAAATTGGTGATAAATTATCTTTTAAAAGTAAATTTAGCTACTCTTCAAGTAACTCGAATAGAATTCAACAAGGTTCCAATTTATCAGGATTATTTTTAGGACTTTATCGTACTCCTGCTGATTTTGACAACAGCGACTTTAAAGGAACAAGCTTTACAAACGGGATTCCTTCGCTTAACAGCCAAAGAGCCTACAGACAAGCAGTTGGTACAAATGCAGGAGATAGAAATCCTAGTTACAACAACCCTCTATGGACGACTGACGTTCAAAAAAACCCAAATACAGTTGACAGATATATTGCTGGATTCGAAATTAAGCAAGAGGTATCTAGCTGGTTAACATTATTAGGTAGATTAGGACTTGACGGTTATTCAGACAAAAGATCAAGTATGTTTCCTATGAATTCATCGGAAAATGCTGGAAATGGATTTGCTACAGAAAGTGTAACTGACTTCAAATCATATAACGTAGATTTAATCGCTTTAGGAAACTTACAAATCAACGAAAGTATAGGATTAACTTATTTAACAGGTATAAACTTTTCATCAAGTGAATACGACCAAAGAGGGGGGTCTTACAAAAATTTCTTGATAGATAGTGATAAATTCGCTTATGATAATGCATTAATAGTAGATAAAACAACTTTCTTAAATAGAACCTATTCAAAACTAAGCGGAGGTTATTTTTCAGCAGCATTTGATTATAAGGATTACTTATACTTAACAGTTGGAGGACGTTTAGAGACTGCTTCAACGTATAGCCCTAACTTAAAATCATATTTTTACCCAACAGCTGAAGCAGCTTATAAATTTACTAAAAACTCCAATAGTGAAATTTTAACTAATGGAAAAGCAAGAGTTACTTTTGGTCAAATAGCATCTATACCAAGACCATACGCTGGAACAACCTATTTTGCTTCAGCAGCAGGTGCTGAAGGATACGGACCCGCATATGATTCAGGGGCTTACAACGGATCGTTTCAAAGGTCAGCTGGTAGAGGAAATCCAAACCTTAAACCTGAGATTAAAACAGAAACAGAATTTGGCGCTGACTTAGAATTCTTCCATAGACTATCGATCAACGCAACTTATTATGCAAATGAAACTAAAAACTTACTTGTCGATGTACCTTTAAATGGTTCTTCTACTTACTCTAGTATTTACGGTAATTTTGCAACGATACAAAACAGAGGAATAGAAGTTGAATTTGATGCTAATCTACTATCCTCAGCATCGGCTGTAAAATGGAATTTATTTGGTAACTGGAGTAGAAACCGAAATAAAGTAACCCAATTAGAAGGAACCGAATCTTTATTTTTAGATGGTTTTGCTGGCTCCTCTTCTCGTGCGGTACTTGGTCAGCCATTAGGAGTTTTATGGGGAGGTACATTTGCAAAAGATGCAAATAACTCTTTAATACTGGATTCAAATGGTTTCCCGACTGTAGCACCAGTTGAAGGAGTTATAGGAGATCCTAATCCAAATTGGAGAGGTGCAATTGGAACATCAGTAAGTTATAAAAACCTTACGCTTAGCACATTATTTGACGCCTCAATAGGTGGCCAACTTTGGGACGGAACAAATGGAGCCTTAAACAATTTTGGTAAAACAATAGAATCTGCTAATGAAGTAACATTAACAAGCCCGACGGTAAACTACGATGGAGATCTTATTCCTGCAGGAACAGTAAGAGGTAACTTGAGAGACTTTGGAGCTGGAAATGTATTGTTAGATGAGTCTTGGTACACACAATTAGGTGGTGGATTCGGACCTGTTAGTTCGCAATTCGTTAAATCTGCATCATGGGTTAAATGGAGAGAACTAAGTCTATCTTACTTATTAAAATTCAAAAATAAAAATGTAGGGTTCGAAAGCATTACTTTTACAGGAACTGGTAGAAATTTATGGTTATGGACTGAAGACAAAACATTAGGACAAGATCCTGAAACTAATCTTACAGGAGGATCAAACGGAAGAGGACTACAATACTTTAATAGTCCAAACTCTAAATCTATAATCTTTAGTGTTAATTTAAAATTCTAAGAAAATGAAAAATATAAATATAAAAATAGTAACATTCTGCGCACTGCTTGCTTCGATAGTTGGTTGTACCAGTTATGTAGATGATCTAAATGTTGATCCAGATCTTTTACTAGATTCTAATGCCAAAAACCTACTTCAAGGAGTAATGCTAGCCAATCAATTTTTTCAAACGAGCTCTAATACCAGAGACGTAATGATTTGGTTGAACCAAGCCAACGGTGAAGACAGACAGTACGTAGCCTTAAACAACTGGAATAATTCAGCAGCATCGTCATTTGATGATAGCTGGAACAATGCCTATGTTAATGTTATTACACAAGCTAAAATCACTTCTACTAAAGCACTGGCTGAAGGTAGCCCAAGAACTGCAGGAGTTGCACAAGTTTTAGAAGCTCATTGTATAGGAACCGTTACTTCGCTTTGGGGAGATGTACCTTATTCTGAAATAGATATATCAGGAAAAAACTTAACTCCAAAATATGATTCGCAAGCTAATGTTTACAAAAGTATTCAAGATCTTTTGGATAAAGCAATTGTAAACCTTCAAAAAACTACTGGACCTGCTATAAATACCGATTCAGATCTATATTACAAGGGCGATACGTCGAAATGGATAAAACTTGCATATTCTTTAAAAGCTAGATATTACTTGCATACTAAAGAATATATTCTTGCTAAAAACAATGCGACATTTGGAATCGACTCAGCCAGCGGAGATTTCGTTGCTAAATTTGGAACTAGTTCTGGTCAAAGTTTTAACCCTTACTATTCTTTTCTAATTTACGATAGAGATTCTTACATGTCAGGTGATAGCTACGCAGCAAGATTGCTAGATCCATCAGCAACCCTATATAGAGGAAATGCCAAGACAAATGAATCAGCGAGATTTGGTTACACCTACTCAACTGAAGAATTCTATTTCGCACCATACGAACTCAATTTCTTTAGTCAATTTGACTGGGGAGAAACTGATGGTAAATTTGGTACTGAGACTGGCATTCCTTTAGTAACATATGGCGAAATGCTATTAATAAAAGCTGAAATCGACGCTAGAACATCAGTAGCAACAGGTATAACATCTTACAATGAATACAGAGCATTATTAAATACGGGGTATTCTATAGGAATTGACAATACCGGATTTAACGGTCAAGCAATAAGCTACCTACCCTATGTGCTTGCTGATTTCACAGCGGGAGGAATGGAAAATCCAAGCCCAAGCATCTCACAACAAGAAGCACTATTAAGAGAGATTTTTCAAGAAAGATATATTTACTTCATGGGAACCTATGAAACATTAAATGATTTTGGAAGATCAAACAACATGGCAGGGATTCAATTAAAAACAGGATTTGCAGGTTCACCTCAAAGACTACTTTACCCACAAGTGGAGGTTAACTCTAACCCAAATACACCAAACCCAATACCAAAAATAACGGTTAAAACACCAGTTCATAACTAACGTTAATAATCAAACAAGAAAGCCACTCAATGAGTGGCTTTTTTTATATAAATTAATTTCAATCTTGCACAAGATAAAAATTCAACAACAAACGAAAGTCTATAAAAATAAATTCAATTAAAAGAATAATAAATAAATCACGACAAAATTTATTGCAAAAAGACTATCTCAAAATCATAAAATAAACACAAAATAAAACTGCCTACAACCAAAAGAAACACCATTAAGTACTTACAAAGCAACGAAATAACCCTAAATAAGACAATTAAAACATTATGAATTGTATTATATATTTTTCAAAAAAAGGAGTAAAAAACTACATCAGTAAACTTAAAACAGTTTTTTATAACAAATTGTTCCATATAGGTTAAAATGTTAAATTTCACTATTATTTTTGAATTTTAAGTTTTTATATTAGGTAAGTTAACAAATTATTAAGATTTTTGTTTCACTAATTAAAAATTTTAAAAAATGAAACTAAAGTTCAATGGAATCTTGGTACTACTATTAGTACTTGTAGCGCAACTAACTTTTGCGCAGGAAAGAACCGTTACTGGTACTGTTTCTGACAAAACAGGAATGCCATTACCTGGCGTAAGTGTTTTAGTTAAAGGGACAAAATCGGGAACACAAACTGATTTCGATGGTAAATATACCATCAAAGCAGCACCCAGTCAAATTTTGATGTTTAGCTACATTGGAATGAAAGGTCAAGAACTGACTGCAAATGCAACCACTGTAAATGTAAAATTGCAAGATGACTCCATCGAACTAGAAGGAGTTATTGTTGGAGCATTAGGTATTAAAAGATCAAAAGATGCAGTAACATCTGCTTCACAAATTGTAAACAAAAAGGAGCTTACACAAGCAGCAAATCCAAATGTTGTACAATCTTTAGTAGGTAAAGTATCTGGTTTACAGATTAACAGAACCTCAGGTGGAGTAAATGGAGGAACAAGAATCGTGCTTAGGGGATCTCGCTCTATCACAGGAAACAATGAAGCTTTAGTAGTAATTGACAACGCAATTTCTACAGCAGCAGCATTACAACAATTACCACCAGAATTAGTAGAAAGTCTTAACGTGTTAAAAGGTGCACAAGGTGCTGCTTTATACGGAGAGCAAGGTGTAAACGGAGTAATAATTGTAAATACAGTTAGAGGAGCACAAGATGGCGGTAAATTAACGGTAAGTGTAAACTCAGTTGTAGACTTTGAAACAATTGCTTACGTTCCTACTACTCAAAAAAAATACGGACAAGGTTGGTTTGGAGGACATGATCCTACAGAAAATGGTTCTTGGGGTGAATTATTTGACGGAACTATAAGAGACACCGGATTACCGCAAGCCGATGGAAATTCATTACAACTTCCATATTCGTATATAAAAGACAATGTAAAACAATTCTACCAAACAGGTACAACTTTCCAAAATGGTTTTTCATTGAACGCAGGTAGTACTGACTCTTACGTTGTGTTTTCAGCAAACAACTTGAAAACAGAATTTGTAGTTAATGGAGATAAATTAGAAAGAAACAGCTTTTTGTTTAAAGCAGGAAAAAAAGTTGGTAAATTTAGTATCGATGGTAACATCAACTATAACTATCAAAGTTCTACTGAAACTTCAGCAGGATTGCTAAGTGATTTAATTCAAACACCAGGAAACATTCCTATATCTCAATTTGCTAATTCAGGAAACGAAGGTCACTGGACTATTTATTACCAAAGCCCTTACTGGACTCAAGCTAATAATAGAAGCGATGCAACAAGATCATTTGTAAACGCTATAGCAGCATTAAAGTATGACATTAATAAAAACATTAATGTTAGCTACACTGGAAACTTACAGTTTACTTCTAGTGATGGACAGTCACATATAAATAGTTACAAAGAAAATGCATACTTAATCAGCCAAGGTGCGAACAGAGATCAAACTTCAGAGTACTATGCTAGCCAATCTTTTAATAGAAAATATTATGGAGATTTATTGGTTAACTTAAACTATGACTTGACAGATGATTTGAATTTGAAAGCAAACATCGGAAGCAATATGCAAGACAACTCTTATAGAGTTACTTCACAAGGTGGAACAAATTTAGACATCCCAGGTTTTTATAACATCAAAAATGTTTTAAGCCCTGCAAATCCCTCTACGCTTGACAATAGATATTTGAAGTCAAACAGAGCTTCAGCTTTGGCAAACGTTGATTTAGGATATAAAGACTTTTTATTCTTAAACTTAACAGGAAGAAATGATTGGTCATCAGTTTTACCAAAAAACAATAACAACTTCTTTTACAGCAGTGCTGGAGTTTCATTTATTCCTACACTTGCATTTGAGAACCTAAGAGGCAAAGCGCTAAACTACGCTAAGATTGCTGCCAACATTACCAAAGTAGGTAACTCATCAGCAGTAGGAACTTATGCAATAAATGAAATTGGAGTTTCTCCAACAGGTTTCCCTTATGGTAACCTAGGTTCATATATAGCTAATCAAAATCCTACTAACAAAAACATCAGACCTGAGTTTGTTACAACCGCTGAGTTAGATGTTAATTTAGGTTTTCTAAACAACAGAATTACTTTAGACGGATCTGTTTATAAAGCAAAAACTAAAGATTTGATTACTGCTGCAACAACATCTTCAGCATCTGGATTGTCAACTGCACAATCTAATATTGGAGACATGACAACTACAGGTTTTGAAATTGATTTAGGTTTAGTACCTTTCAAAACTGACAACTTCAACTGGAATTTACGCGCAAGTTACGCTACAAATAAATCAGTAATAAATTCATTAGCTCAAGGAGCTAGCGAAATTAACTTACTAACTAATGCGGCGACAGGAACAGGTATTTTTGCACAAGTAGGAGAAGAATTCCCTTTAATTAAAGGAACTACTTTTGTAAGAGACGCAAATGGTAGCATCATTGTAAACGCTCAAGGTTTACCTTCAAGAACATCTTCAAATTCAATTTTAGGAAAAGCAACTCCTGATTACATATTAGGGCTTACCAACTCTTTTGAATACAAAGGGATAAAATTAACTGTTGTTATGGATTATAGAACAGGACACTCTATAATTTCGGGTACTAAATATGCATTGACATGGCCAGGAAGATTAGAAGAATCAGCTAATTTCGATAGAGATGCAGGTTTTATACTTCCAAACTCAGTTATAGAAACTGCGCCAGGATCAGGAGTTTATGCTCCTAATACCACTGTAGCATCTGCAAAAGGATACGGAACTAATGGTGTAATTGACTATTATGATGCTTTAAGTAGAACAGGAGAACACAACGTAATTGACGCAACAGCATTCAAAGTTCGTGAACTAGCGTTAAGTTATACATTACCTACTACTACAATAAGTAAATTAGGCTTAACATCATTGAGAGTTGGTGTTAACGCTAGAAACCCATTTGTGGTTTTAGCAAAAGGAAACAAAGGATATACTGACCCAGAGGCCTCTTCTGCTGGATCTGGAAGTAATGCAGCAGGTTATTCAAGCACTGGTCAATATCCTACTACTAGAACCGTTGGTGGAAGCATCAATTTAACTTTTTAATACAAATAAGATGAAAAAAATAAGTTTAATACTAGCTATTTTCGCTATATCACTTACTTCATGTAATGATTACCTGGACGAGAATATCACACCTAACTCTGCACTAGCAGAAAATTTACCACCAAGATTGGTTCTTCCAGGAGCTCAAGCGCAAGCTTTTAGAGTTCAATCTATCACTATGAATAGATTAGGAAGTGTTATGGCAAACTCTTGGGGTGGAAACATTTATCAATTTACTAACCCGTTGCGTTTAGAGTATTCGTACAATTTTGACAATACTACATATTCAGCGATATGGGATGGATTATATAGAAGTGTAAACAATTTTCAACAAATAATTGAGACACCGCTACCTAATCAGCAAAATTATATTGCAATTTCAAAAATCATGAAAGCGCATTATATGCAATACATCGTTGATTTATATGGTGACGCTCCCTATTTTGAAGCATTTAAAGGACAAAATAACACTACTCCTGCTTACACAGACGATGCAGTTATCTACAAAGAATTAATTAAAGAGCTAGAAGAAGCTAGAGCATTAATTGCTAGTCCAACACCAACTACAGAGGGTGTTACAACTGATATTGTTTTTGCTGGAAACATGGCAAAGTGGACTAAATTAGCCAACACTATCGAATTAAGAATTTTATTGAGACAAAGTCAATTAACCGATGCAGCAACTGTAGCTTATGTAAACAGTAAATATGCAACATTACAAACTTTAAATAATTTTGTTGATGCAGACGTACTGATAAATCCAGGATATTCATCAGCTAACAACGACCAACAAAACCCATTTTTTGGAGCAAACGTTAGAGATGCAGCAGGATCAACATCAAATACAAACTACACATTTTTCACATCTTCAAAATACTTTGCAGACATATTAAATGGTGAAACAGGTAGTGCAACTGCAGGAGTTGTTGACCCAAGAGGTTTAAGATTCTGGCTTGCAGTAGGTGGAAAAGTAGTAGGTACAGATCAAGGACAAACAGCGCTTACTGGTCAAACTAATGCTACTAACCCTACATCAAGATTTGGTTTAGGAATCACCAATTATGTAGGAGCAAATACTGCAGAACGTACTGCTGCTGGTTCTTCAAAAGCAGGAGTACTAATGTTATTAGCAGAAAGTAAATTTTTACAAGCGGAAGCAGTAGAAAGAGGAAAATTAACTGGAGTTGCTAAGACGCTTTTTGATCAAGGTGTTACAGCTTCTTTTACTTATCTTGGAGCAACTATAGGAACGTATTTGACAGATATCAATCTTAAACCAGGATATGGATACGATGGAACTACAAATAAAATCCAAGCAATTTTATCTCAAAAATGGATTGCCTTAAGTGGTATTCATGGTGTAGAAAATTACATTAACTTTACGAGAACAGGTTTTCCAACAATTCCTGGTACTATAAATAATGCTAATATTCAACCAACAAGACCAAAAAGATTAATCTATCCATTATCAGAGTACAATGCCAACTCTGCTAACGTGCCTATTTTAACATCAGCACAGGTTACTACACAAGGTCCGTTTTGGTATGTTCCAACTCCATAATTATTTGGAATATCAAATTAATAAACTTAAAAACCATCAGTTAACACTGATGGTTTTTTTTTATATCTTTGCGCCATGGAAAAAGAACATCAGATATTTGGGATTAGAGCCATCATTGAGGCAATCCAAGCAGGAAACACAATAGATAAAGTATACATACAAAAAGAAGCTAGTGGCGAACTAATGAAGGACTTAATGAAAGTCATGAAAAGAGCGAACATTAACTTTTCCTATGTTCCTGTTGAAAAATTAAATCGTCTTACTCCCAACAATCATCAAGGTGCCGTTGCAAGCATCTCTCCTATTTCTTTTTTCGATTTAGAAACATTAATTGATACGGTTGTTGAAAACGGAAAAAAACCTTTGTTTTTAATTTTAGATCAAATATCAGATGCTAGAAATTTTGGAGCTATCATCAGAACAGCAGAATGTACTGGGGTAAACGGAATTATTGTGCAAAAAGCAGGATCAGCTCCTGTAAATGGCGATACTGTTAAGACTTCGGCTGGTGCAGTATTTAATATTCCGATTTGCAAAGTAGAACACATCAAAGACGCTATTTTTCTTTTACAAGCAAGCGGTATAAAAACGGTTGCTGCTACTGAGAAAACAGATCAAAACATCTATGATATTTCACTTAACGAACCTGTTGCTATCATAATGGGATCAGAGGACCGAGGTGTTAATCCATCAGTACTTAAAATAGTTGACGAAAAAGCAAAACTACCTATGTTTGGAACCATTGGATCCCTAAATGTATCAGTAGCTTGTGGTGCTTTTTTATATGAAGCAGTTAGACAAAGAAGCTAAATTAAAAAATACTTATTACAAAAAAACGAATTAAGACTTAGGTCCTAATTCGTTTTTTTTGTTTCAGTAATTTCATAATGTACATCCCAATCGCTATAAAAATAGGGATCAATCACCTCTTCCTCGATTGGTAAATTGAAAAAATTCCCGTTTTCGTCAAAGCGCTGCATGAATTTATCAGCAGATGCATCATAATCAGCTTGTTCCCAATCGTACTTAGGTTCCTTTTTATATTCTGTAGTCTTATAAACAAACGCTAAAAAGCAGCCAGCAATAAAGCCTCCTAAATGACCTTCCCAAGAAATAGCATCATCAACCTTTGGGAATACATACCACACCATCCCACCGTAAATCATAATAACGGCTAATGATAATGCCATCAAACGGTAATATTGCGTTAGCAACCCTTTAAAAAAGATAAAGCTAAATAGTACGTAAATAAGTCCGCTTGCTCCAATATGGTAGCTGTGACGACCTATCAACCAAGTAATCATTCCTGAAATTAATATTCCAAAAGTTATAACACCAAAACTTTGTTTAGGGTAAAAGAATTGCAAGGCAGCCAATAAAATCAATAAAGGAATTGAATTATTATAGAGGTGAACTAGATCACTATGAATAAAGGGACTAAACAACACTCCTTGCAAACCTGAAATGCTTCTTGGATAAATACCGTTTTCTACAAAGTCATAATCAAATCTGATTTCTAACCAATATAGAAACCAAAGCAGTAGCACAAAAAAAAGCGGGAGTCCAATGACTGCGTTAGTAAATTTAAAATGTTTATCCATTATGCTACTTTCTATGATTGAATCAAATTTGTGACCAAAACTAAATTAGTGCTATTTTGTCAGACTGAAACAAGGAATTGTGTTTGATTTAAAACTAAATCGTTTTTAGCCCAGATCGAAACGGCATCCTTTAGGCTATTGTCTCGATTTTTAAAATCGAGACAATAGCCTAAAGATATAGTGGAGAGCTGGAATAGCTTCAAATAAAAAACAGTAATTTTGTACTATGGAAGCACCATTAGCAGAACGCATACGACCACAAAAGCTAGAAGATTATATTAGTCAGGCACATTTAATAGGGCCGGATGGTTCATTGACACAACAAATTTCGAAAGGAATTATTCCGTCCTTGATTTTTTGGGGACCGCCTGGTACCGGTAAAACAACCTTAGCACAAATTATTGCACAGGAATCGCAACGTCCTTTTTTTATCTTGAGCGCTATTAACTCTGGCGTTAAGGATATTCGGGAGGTTATTGACAAAGCAAAACAAAGTGGAGGCATGTTTACTGCCAAAAATCCTATTTTATTCATTGATGAGATTCACCGATTTAGCAAATCACAACAAGATTCGTTATTAGCGGCTGTCGAAAAAGGCTGGATTACATTAATAGGAGCCACTACTGAAAACCCGAGTTTTGAGGTGATTCCTGCACTACTTTCGAGATGTCAGGTTTATGTATTAAATGCCTTTACAGCAGCAGATCTTGAAGCCCTATTACAAAGAGCGATGCATACAGATGCCTTGTTGAAAACTAAAAATATAGAACTCAAAGAAACAGAGGCTTTATTGCGCCTATCGGGCGGCGATGGACGTAAATTGTTAAATATATTTGAGCTGGTTATTAATGCATCAGCGGACGAAAGGGTTACAATTACTAACGAACGTGTGTTTGCTTTAGTACAGCAAAATACTGTTTTATATGACAAAACAGGAGAACAGCATTACGATATTGTATCGGCTTTTATTAAATCGATAAGAGGTAGCGATCCTAATGGTGCCGTTTACTGGCTTGCTCGCATGATTGAAGGAGGTGAAGATGTGAAATTTATTGCTAGGCGAATGCTTATCTTATCGAGTGAAGATATTGGTAACGCGAATCCTACTGCTTTTATAATGGCCAACAATACGTTTCAGGCAGTGGCTACAATTGGCTATCCTGAAAGCCGCATTATTCTTAGTCAATGCGCTATTTATCTTGCTACATCACCTAAAAGTAATGCTTCATACCTAGCGATAGGTACAGCACAACAATTGGTAAAACAAACGGGCGACTTATCAGTCCCGATACATTTGCGAAATGCACCAACGAAACTCATGAAGGAATTAGGCTATGGCGAAGAGTACAAATATTCGCATGATTACCAAAATAATTTTACTGATCAGGAATACCTGCCTGATGCTTTAAAAAATACTCCTATCTACATTCCGGGCACAAACGCTAGAGAAAATACGACCAGAGATTTTTTAAAAAATAGATGGAAAGACAAATACGACTATTAATAAAAAAAGCAAGTACGACCGTACTTGCTTTTTTTTTATTGTAGCCTAATTTTTAAAACTTAACGGCAACGGTTTCTGACATTAAGGTTTCTCCCTGATAATATTCAAAAACCCACATACTGTCTTTTTTATACATTACCCCATTTGTGTTTCCTTTTTGAGCTAGAAAATAATCGGCTTTGGCTGTCTTTTGAATTTTAAAAACAACAGTTGGCGTACTGTCTATTAATTGAAAACCACTTGCCGTAGGCTGAGCATATAAAACGGCTGAACTTGGAACTGTAACGGCAACCGCAGCAGCTGAACTCACAGCAGTTTGAGACTCCCCACTAACACTTTCGGCCCTTACATCTGCTACTTTAATAACATCGGATTTAGGAGTAGCACTAGTAGCCACAGCATTTCCATTATATTTGTAATTTAAAGCGGTTACTGATTCGAATGCATTATTTAAAGCCTCCTTATAAGCGGTTTCATAATTTTTTTCTCTACTTTTTCCGATTTCAGATGTAAATACGACTTTTCCGTAACAGTCTTTAAAAACAACATAAAGTTTTGTAGTTAAAAATGCATTCTCTTTCACCACATCAACATTCAATAAATTGCAACGATCTCCATATTCTAAAGGTTTATCCTCATTAGCATAATAAGCTTCAAAACCTGCGTTGTTTAAATTAACCTTCGTTAAAGTAGCGATACGGTATTGATTATCTGTCTTCATAAACTCATATTTTAATGGTATGATGACTGCTTTATAGTCGTTGATAGATTGGCCGATTGCTAAACCCGACAGTAATAGGGCGATAAAAACTAGTTTCTTTTTCATAATTATAAATATTTTTTTAATTCTAACAAATGACTCACCTGCTTAATGTGAGCCGCTGTTTGCAACTGACTCTCATTAAAGAAAATCGCTTCTAATCCAATTTCCAAAGCACCTTCTACATCGGCATCGAGCGAATCGCCAATCATGATACTCTGTTCCTTCGTAGCATTAGCCACACGCAAAGCGTGTTCAAAAATAATTGGATTTGGTTTTTTGACACCCGCAGTCTCAGAATTTGTCACCGAGATAAAATAATGCTCTAAACGGGAATTTTTTATTTTTCGATCTTGCACATCTGCAAAACCATTGGTTATAATGTGAAGTTGATATTTCTCCTTTAAATAGTCTAAAATTTCGAAAGCGCCTTCAAAAAGATGATTGTTATCCGGTAACATATCAATGTAATCTTGAGCTATTACCGCGATAGCCTCATCTGATATTTCATATTCGATTGCATCAAAGGATTGCTTTAATCGATTGTACCGTAATTCTTCATGCGTTATTTTATCGTATTGGTACAACTGCCAACAGGCTTGATTGATTGGAACATATTTTTCGATAAAAGCTGCAACCGCTATCTCGGGATGCTTTTCTGCAAATATTTTAGCAAAAGTTAATTCTGAATTTTTTTCGAAATCCCATAACGTGTGGTCTAAATCAAAGAATACATCTTTAATATTTTCAATTTTCATACATTTTTATTTTAAAAAATACCTTCATCTACAAAACTGAAATAGTTAGTTTCAGTAATAATAAGATGGTCGAGTACTTTTATTTCCAGGCTATCACCTGCAAGCTTTAATTTTTTAGTTATTTGTTTATCAGCATCACTAGGAACGAGCGTACCTGAAGGATGGTTGTGACACAAAATTAATCCCGTTGCTCCCATTTCCAGTGCTGATTTAAAAACAATTCTAACATCAACCAGTGTTCCTGTAATACCGCCTTTACTCAATTGAGATTTCGATAAAATTTTATTTGAATTATTCAGATAAACGATCCAAAACTCCTCATGAGGCAACTCCCCTATTAAGGGCTGCATAATCTCAAATACCACTTTACTAGAAGTCACCTTTGTCATCACAACCGCATCTTCTGTTCTTCGGCGACGCCCTAATTCCATTGCGGCAATTATCGAAATCGCTTTGGCCTCACCAATACCCTTAAACAGCATTAATTGCGCTATTGTTAATTTCCCTAAAGCATTTAAATTGTTGTCTACACTTTTTAAAATCCTTTTACTAAGATCAACCGCCGACTCATTCCTACTCCCCGAACCAATTAAAATAGCAATTAACTCGGCATCACTGAGCGCAGCCTTGCCTTTAAGCATAAGCTTTTCTCTAGGTTTGTCGTCCTCGGACCAGTTTGTGATAGGGAAATTAGTGTGTTCCATCTAATAAAATAAATCAGGAGCATATATATTTGAGCTAAATTACGTAAAAAATTAGAATACGATACCGATAAAAAATGCAAACCTCTCAAAAATTATTTATCTTAGATAAAAAAACATGAAGCATATTCTACTAATAGTCATGGCAATAGTAGCTATAAACTGTATAAAAAAAGAGGGAATCCAATCCTCTATGGCAGTTGAGCATATTACTCCTCCTCAAACCTTTGAAGAAAAACTTTCCTCAGCAGCGATTTCCATAATTGACCCAATGGTTGTTTATGACCCTTCCTACATTAGCATTAAGTACCCTAATGGCGATGTCCCAGCCACTAAAGGTGTTTGCACTGATGTAATCATACGTGCTTACCGCAAGCTAAATATCGATTTACAAAAAGAAGTTCATGAAGACATGAAAACTAATTTTGCCAAATATCCCAACTTAAAAAAATGGGGAATGAGCAAAACAGACACGAATATTGACCATAGACGGGTTCCAAACCTAGAGACATTTTTTGAACGTAAAGGACAAAAACTAGCTGTAACTACTAATCCCTTAGACTACAAGACGGGTGAAATCGTAAGCTGGATGATTAATGGTAAACTACCACACATTGGTATTATCACCTCTAAAAAATCAGCTGACGGAAAAAGAAATTTGATTGTACATAACGTTGGCGGCGGCCAAGTCTTATCAGACTGCCTTTTCGATTACGAAATTGTTGGACACTTTAAATACAAAAAGTAAAAAAACAGCACTACTTATCGCAGTTCTATTTTAATCCTTCTAAATCCCTTTTCTCATGCAAATGCTATCTGCATAACCAACATAAGGAGGATAATTATCCGTAATAACATAGCCTGCTTTTTTATATAAACTAATTGCCTCGTCTTGCTTATACAGTGTTTCTAAAACAATCACAGAATATTTCAATTCTTTCGCCCAACCTTCCAATTGGGTAATTAGCAATTTTGCAAAACCTAATCCGCGAGCACTTTCTAGAACAAACATTCGTTTTAATTCGACTGTGCTTTCATCTTTTTCTTTAAAACAACCACAGCCTACCGCTATTTCATCCTGATAGATTAAGACTACATGAGGATTGAATTCGATAATATTATTTCCCCAATAATCAGGACCTGCCTCCGTATATCGTTCCCATAATCCTTTATCAAGCTGAGCAATTAAACTTCTAAAATCAAGATTATCGCTGGTCGTTCTAACGACAGTTACATTATCTTCCATTCGTCCTATTTCAATAACTCCTTTACTTCGTCAAAATTCAAACCACCGTAATTTCCTGAGCTCATCAATAATAAAGCCGAATTATCTAAATTCTTATTGAACAGATAATCTTTAAATTCAGCCGGATTGGTATAGATAACCAAATCTTTTCTGTTAAAAGCAGTCGCTATTTGATCATAAGTAACCTCTTCAAGTTGTTTTATTTTAACTGCATCGGGTGAGTAAAAAACAACTGCTTCATCAGCATAGTCTAATGCTCCTTCGTACTCCTTCAAAAACTCCGCATTTAAACTACTATACGTATGCAATTCCAAACATGCCACAACGGTTCTGTCAGGATATTGCTCTTTTACTGCTTTTGTAGTAGCTGCCACTTTACTAGGCGAATGCGCAAAATCTTTGTATGCTACTGCGCTTTTCGATTCGGCAATTTTTTCTAGTCTTTTAGACGCGCCTTTAAAACTTGCAATTGCTTCGTAAAATTCGGCTTCGTCTACGCCCATATTTTGGCAAATCCATTTGGCTCCAGCCAAATTATTCAGGTTGTGAGCGCCAAAAACTTCAATTGGCATATCTCCTTCGGGAGTTTCTAACAAAGTAGTTCCGTTTTCAACCTTGTAATTAGGCGTGCTGTAGGGTAATTTCCGAATAGGTTTAGTCGCAGCTTCGGCAACACGTTTTACTTCAGGATCGTTCTCGTTGTAAACTAAAATCCCTCCGTTAACTAACTTGCCAATAAAAATCTCAAACTGTTCAACATAGTTTTCATAAGTTGGAAAAACATTGATATGATCCCATGCAATACCGGAAATCAAGGCAATATTAGGCTGGTATAAATGAAATTTTGGTCGGCGATCAATTGGTGACGATAGGTACTCATCGCCTTCAAGCACGATAAAATCATTCTCTTCCGTTAAGTGAACCATAGTATCAAATCCTTCCAACTGTGCTCCTACCATGTAATCAACAGCAATGTCGTGATAATGCATCACGTGCAAAATCATCGAAGTGATGGTTGTTTTACCATGAGAACCACCTATGACAACTCTAGTTTTTGATTTAGACTGTTCGTATAAAAACTCTGGATAGGAATATATTTTCAATCCTAATTCCTGCGCCTTAAGTAGCTCCGGATTATCCGCCTTAGCGTGCATTCCTAGTATTACAGCTTCTATGTCTTTTGTGATTTTTTCAGGAAACCACCCAAGAGTTGCTGGCAAAATGCCTTTTTTTTCTAATCTTGACTTCGAAGGCTCAAAAATAGCATCATCGCTGCCCGTAACTTGATATCCTTTGTTGTGTAACGCCAAGGCTAAATTGTGCATCGCACTACCACCAATGGCTATAAAATGAGTTTTCATATTCTATTTGTCTATTTAAAGCCCTTACTTTTCTGTATTATTCGTTTGCAATCCTTTTTCTATACCGTATGATTCCTTACATATTTTTCTTACCGCTAGCTACTGCATTTTTATATTGCAATAAAGTTTCGGATGCCTTTGCAGGATCGTTCATTTTATTTCGATATAAGTCGGCTAATTTTTGATAACTAACCTTAGAATTTCCAATAGCAATTGCTTTTTTATAATATTGTTCGGCCTTACTGTATCTATTAAAATATTCCTCAATGTGACCTCTAGATAAATTTCCATCTACAGGAGACAATCGCATTAATTCCCCTGAATACCTAATTGCCTTTGACTCACTACCTCCTACTATACCAGGAAGTTTTAAATACAATTCTATCAATGCCCACCTTGCATCTATATGCTTAGGATCTATTTTAATCGCTTTTTCAAACGAACCTTTAACCTCATCAATCATCCCTAAGGCTCTAAATTTATTAACCTCAAGCGCTTTCATTCCTAACGCACCACCATATTTATAAAAATAATCGGCTTCAGTAGGTTTCGCAATTTTCAATTTTCCATAGTAAACTACCGCATCATCCCAAGATTTGTTCTGACCTGCAATATCACCTAAGTACTCAATGGCTTTTAAATTGCTTGGTTCTGTTTTTAAAATAGATTTAAAAACAAGTTCAGCTTGATCTGTTCTCCCTTCATCAAACAAACGCTGTCCTCTCTCTAAGTTAGTTTGCGACATAACAAGTATAGGTAGTACTAAAAAGATGATTAAAAAATATTTCATAGTTCAAAAATAAGTAAATTTTAAAGGATAAGGGAAATTTTGCCTCACATAAAAAAGCCAAAATTATCAAAATCAAATTGTAATGAAATAGAAAACTTTAAACAACCTTCCCATAACATACAACCAATACCTTAGTGCAATAATGATACCCGTATATTACTACGTGAAAAAAAACTACTGTAAATGAAAATATTTTACGCAATCCAAGCAACCGGAAACGGCCACATCAGTAGAGCCATGCAACTCTATCCTTATTTAAAAAAATATGGAAATGTAGACTTTATGCTAAGTGGTAATAATGCCACATTGGACGTGAAACTACCTATTAAATACAAAAGCATGGGATGTAGTTTACACTATAGCAAATGCGGAGGACTTAATTATTGGGACATTTTAAGAAACATTAAACCGCGTCAAATCTTTAAAGATTCCGATTCCTTACCATTAAAAAACTATGACATTATCATCAATGACTTTGACGCTATAACAGCTCTGAGCTGCAAAATGCAAAAAGTACATTCTGTTCAGCTAGGCCATCAGGCGAGTTTTACCTCAGCAGCTACGCCTAGACCCGATAAAAAAAGTTTAGTTGGCGAAATGATTCTAAAACATTATGCATCATCGCCTAAAAACATAGGATTGCATTTTCAACCCTACGATTCGTTTATCCTGCCACCCATTATTAAAGATGAAATTATAAAAGCAATACCTCAAAATCTAAATCACATCACGGTTTACCTCCCATCCTTTGATCAGGATTGCTTGGAAATGGCCTTTAATAAGTTACCATCTGTGCAATTTCATTGGTTTTTACATGGCACCACTGCAAAACACACCATTAAAAACATAACGTATTATCCGGTACAGCAAAAAACATTCAATAAAAGTTTAATTCAGTGCAACGGTATTATAACCGGTGGCGGATTCGAAACGCCAGCTGAAGCGCTATACCTAAAGAAGAAAGTTTTAAGCATACCAATTCGTAATCATTATGAGCAAGAATGTAACGCAGCAGCCTTAAAAAAAATGGGAGTTCCAATTGCGTACTCAGTCGATAAAAATTTTGACCAAATCATCGAAAACTGGCTCAACAACAAAATCACATATCCCAACATCCAAGCAAATAACATACCGGAAACACTAGAATATCTTTTTGACACCTACCACCAATTCTGAGATTAGTTTGGGAATGTCCCGCCAAAAAGCGGGTCGGGCTATACGCTTCAATCTTTTTTCGGTAAAAACCTCAAAAAGGATTTCCGCTACTATCCCTCATTCAAAAGTACATTTGCATTAAAATCAGCACCAATTACTCCCAAATTAACCTTCATAGCTTGCATTTCAGTTTTTTTACTACATTAGTAAAAAATAAAAACATGAAAACATTAGCACAATGGTTTGAGGAATATGGCGTAAGTCATAAAAATCTAACAAACAAAAAAATTCATTACATCTGTGTTCCACTCATCTTTTTTTCAGTAGTGGGGCTTTTTATGAGTATTCCTAGTTCGGTTTTGACTCCCTTGGCGAGCCTGCACCCTATTTTTGCTAATTGGGCATTTATTGTACTCCTTTTTGTACTCCTTTTTTATCTTAGATTATCTCTAAAAATGGGATTGCAAATGTTAGTATTCACTACCATTTGCTTAGTTGGAAATTTTATCATTGCACAGTTCTTACCTTTGTTATGGTTCTCAATTGGTCTATTTACTGTTGGTTGGATTGGGCAGTTTTACGGTCATAAAATCGAAGGTGTAAAACCATCGTTTATTAAAGACTTACAATTTTTATTAATTGGACCAGCTTGGGTAATCCATTCGGTTTTCAAGATAAATTAACTACCGCATAGCGTTAGCTTACTCATAAAATGCAGTATAATTTAAAAGTGGTTCTCCTTTTTTATAGGAATGAACCACTTTTTTGTTTTTACAGTTACAGCTAGATATATTGCTCGCCATATTTACACCATTTACGTCGAGCTGTACAATGACTACTTCCAAAAAGTAAGAAAAAACAATATTTAATTAATAGATATCTAATTAAAAAATAGTAATTTGTTCCTCATTTAAAGAAGTTCACTGATTACCAATCTTTTGAAAGCGCTATTATGAAAAACTTATTTTTGCTGTTCCTTTTACTCTCAACTGCTGCTTTTTCACAACAATTTGATAAAAAATGGAGTGAGGTTGTGGCAAACGAAAAGCTAGGCAAAATAAAAACGGCTAATGCCATTGTTAGTAAAATTTACAGCAAAGCAATAAAACAGCATGACGAAGTAGCAATCATCAAATGCTTTTTCTATCGTTCCAAATTCAGGCAAGTGCTCGAAGAAAATGCACAAAATAAAATTCTTACTGATTTAAATCAACAAATAAGCACAACAACAGGACCTACAAAAGCACTGCTGAATTTAATTTATTACAGCAGTTTACGAGATTACTACAATGAAAACGGCTATCTAATACACCGACGAACTAATTTAATATCAGATAGCGAGGATTTTTTAACTTGGACTGTCGCTGACTTTGAAACTAAAACACAACTTGCTATTGAGGCCACACTAGCCGACGAAGCTGTGCTCAAGAATACCCCTTTAACTGCGTATGAAGCAATTTTTGATTTTTTTACCATTGAAAAATTTAAAACTGATAACCTATACCATTATCTTTTAAAGGAAAACATACAATACTATACCTCCAAACTCAGTACTTGGGAATTCCAAAAAGACACTTTTGAATATAGTAAAAACCAGCTACTAGGAACAACAGCTGCTTTTACTACTCTAAAACTCGATTTTATTGAAAATACCAAACTCCAAAAGGTGCTGTCTTATTATCAAAAATTAGAAAAAGAAGAACCAACCTTCAAAAACATTCTCGATAGGCTGCAATTCTGTAATGAATATTTGATTGAGTCAGATGAGGATTTGCTTACTAGCTTAGCACAATTTAAAAAACAACTACAACAGCCAGCCGAGAATCAAAGACTGAATTTAGAAATGGCTATTTTATATGCTCAAACCGCTTCCAAAGAAAAGCATCCGGATTACAATACAAAAGCAATGACGTTATTGGATAGCATCATAATGACAAAAGATCGCTCCAATACCTATAAAAGAGCCATTCAAAAAAAGGAAGAAATAGGCACCAAATCGGTAACCATTCAACTACAAAAACAGCTGTACAATAATGAAAACGCTAGAGCATTTATTCGTCATCAAAACACGGATAATATCATTATTTCCTATTACAAGATATCAAACGCTATCGCAACCGATTTAGGCATTTACAGGTCAAATAGAGATAGTATTGTAAAATCTATCAGAAAAAGCTACAAACCAATTGTCTCTAAAAAATATGATCTTCGAGATAAAAAAGATTATTTTGAGTACACTACAGAAGTACTTTTGCCACAATTAGAAACCGGAAATTACCTTGTTTATTTTGAAAGTGCTCTTAATGCGAATGAAACAAAAGGATTTGGATATGATAACATAACCATATCAAATTTATCTTTGCTAGCCAACACAAAGGAAAACACAGAATACTACACAGTTCTCGATCGAAAAACGGGAAAACCTCTTGAAAATGTTACCATCACATCAATGGAGTTCAAACTTAAAACCAATGCTAAAGGTGTAGTAAAGTACAAGAAAACAATTGCTAAAAACAACTACTACAACTATTCCTCATTACAACTTAGCACCGCTACAGATACGCTTACAATTAATAAAGATTATTTAATAACTGCAGAAGATTATGCGCTTGATAGTGAACGAAATTTTGACGGAAAAGTAGAATTCTTCCTAGATCGCGCTATCTACCGTCCCGGCCAAACCGTTTATTACAAGGGAATCGCTGTTCAAAAAAAGGACAACCAAACCACAATTGTTCCTAAAACTACTTTTACGATAATTATTGAAGACCCTAATGGAACCGAACTGAAAGAATTTAATGTAGTTACCAACGATTTCGGTTCTTTCTTTGGTGAATTTGTACTACCAACAACTGGTTTGACTGGGAATTTTACGATTCGAGCTGAAGAGCCCGACGAATATGAAAAAGACGCTACTTATGATGTAGACAAGGACGAGCATCCGTTTTGGGATAATGTCAATTTTAATTATTCGACCATTGGATTTAAAGTAGAAGAATACAAGCGACCAAAATTTGAAATTAGTATCGACCAAATAAAAGAAACGGTTTTAGTGAACCAAACGATAAAAGCAATTGGAAAAGCAAATGCTTTTTCAGGCAGTACCATCTCTAACGCTAAAGTAACCTACACCATTGAGAGAATGGTTTTTAATCCAATCGCCTATAGATACGGCAACTATGAAAAGCCAGAAATTATTACCTCTAAAACTACTGAAACCGATGCGAACGGGAAATTTGATATTGAATTCATAGCGGTACCTTCAACTCAATCTAAAAAAGCAGATCAACCTATCTTTAGCTATTTTATCGAAGCTGATATTACTGATAGCAATGGCGAAACGCGTTCGCTTCGTACATTAATTGCCAAGGCAGGTTATCATGCATTAGAGTTAAAAGCAACTTTAGCTGCAAAAATAGAAACCGCAGATGTAAACGAGATCAAACTATCAAGTCAAAATTTAAACGGTCAATTTGTCCCAACTAAAGGACAAGTTAAGTTGTACTTACTTAAACCTACCAGTCCTACTTTCAAGTCCAGAGTTTGGTCTTATCCTGATTATTCTACTATTTCAAGTACCGAATTTGCACGGTTATTCCCTTATGAAATAAACAATGATCCACAATTGGAGAAAGAACTAGTCCCAACATTATTGTTTACAAAAAACGTGGACACTAAAACAGACAAAGCTATTCCGCTGGACTTCATCAAAAACTATCAGTCAGGGTCGTATAAAATTGTCTTCACAGCTTTAGATGAATTTAAAAATGAAGTAGAAGGCGTAACCGAATTCCAAATTCACCAATCAACAGAAAAGACAACGACTAATGAGCTATTTACGCTCAAACAAATCAACAAAAACCCTAAAAAAGACGGTTTTGTTACCATTGAAATTCGTTCTGTAATCGATACGTTACATATGAAGGCGGTTGCAAACTATGCTAGCGGCACTTTTTATGAAAATACGGTAACGGTACAAAATCACATTGCCACAGTTACCATTCCGGTGCGAAAAGAATTTGAGAATGAATTCAAAATTGGCTTCGAAACAATTTTCGAAAATCAATTATTTACAAACCAAATTGCCATTGCATTGGAATCCATTGAAACCAAATTGGACTTTGAAGTAGAAAGCTTTAGAAACAAATTAGAACCGGGAAACCTAGAAAACTGGTCTTTTAAACTCAATGCCACCAATACCCAAAAAGAGACCGAAATCCTAGCCTCTATGTACGATAGTTCCTTAGATCAATTTACAAAAACAGATTGGCGTGGTGCCGAATTCCCCACCTATAATTACAATTATATTGAAAACAGAACGGCTTTGGGATTTGACGAGACTTATACGGATCTAGAATTCAATGACAGTAACTACACTGTATTTGATATCCAGGATGAATTAACTACACTCAAGTGGTTTGGCTTCAATATAAATGAATCTAATTATGAAAAGTTTGATACTAACCCTAATAAACTTAGTGCCGATGATAATGTAATTTTATCTGAAACATTAAAAGGAGACCCTGACGCTGTGCTTTCATTTGCACCAAGCGCAAAAGTTGATCAAGTGAAATTTGTCAAACCAGTTACTGCCAAAGCAGAAGAACTTAATGAAATAGTAGCAGTAGGCTACGGAACTAAAAGTAAAAAAGCGCTAGCAGGAAGTGTCGCAGGAGTGCAAATTCGCGGTGCTAGTTCTGGGAACGGCTCTGCATCTATTTTATATATTGTCGATGGAGTTGAAACTTCGGCTGATGATGCTGGCAGAATAAATCCAACTGACATTCTATCGGTCGAAGTCTTGAAAGATGCAAAAGCGACTGCTCTTTACGGAAGCAAAGGTAAAAACGGAGTCATCCTAGTGACTACTAAAAAAGCGCTCGAAGCACTAACGCAGGTAAAAGCCCGAACGAACCTCGCAGAAACTGCCTTTTTCTATCCTGATTTAAAAACGGATAAGAACGGAAAACTGAGCTTTAGCTTTACTTCACCTGAAGCATTAACGGCTTGGAAATTACGTTTGCTTGCACACAATAAAAATGCAGTGAGTGGCTATTTAGAAAAAACAGTTATCACACAAAAGGAACTGATGGTAACTCCTAATTTTCCTCGTTTTCTACGTGAGAAAGATACGATTATTATAATTACTAAAATTGCTAATGCAACTGCTACTCCTAAAGCGGGCATTGCCATTTTACAACTTTTTGATGCTTCAACAATGCAATCGATCGATGCAAAAATGTTAAATGTAAAAACCACCAAAAATTTTGCTATTGGCGCCTTTGGCAATACCACCGCTAGTTGGCAAATAGTGATCCCCGAAGGTTTACAAGGAGTACAATACCGCGTTTTGGCAAAAGCGGGAAATGTTTCTGATGGAGAAGAGAATATCCTACCTGTGCTTACCAATGCGATGCTGGTAACAGAAAGTATTCCGGTTTGGGTACGTGAAAACACTAAAAAGGAATACACTTTTGAAAACTTAAAAAACAATACCTCAACAACCTTACGCAATCACCAGTTTACTTTGGAATACACTTCAAATCCTACCTGGTTAGCATTGCAATCCCTTCCGTATTTGATGGAATACGAACATGAATGTGCTGAACAAACATTGGCTCGTTTCTACGCCAATGCTTTAGCGACTACCATCATTAACAGCAACCCTAAAATTGCAACTGTATTTGAGGACTGGAGAAAAAACGGAAAATTAACTTCTAAATTAGAAGTAAATGAGCAACTAAAGTCGATTATTCTAGCAGAAACTCCTTGGATAAACGATGCAAAATCAGAAGAGGAAAAGAAGCAAAAATTAGCGACTCTATTCGATCTAGATAAGATGAAACAAAGCCAAGATGCTACTTTCACTAAATTAAAACAAAAGCAAAAACCATCCGGTGCATTTAGCTGGTTTGACGGCGGCGAAGATAACGAATACATTACCAGACACATTGTTGCTGGTTTAGGCCATCTCGAAAAATTACAATCCGATACTCTCGCAAGTGCTACAATTAAAGCAATTACAAAGACAGCTGTGCCTTATCTCGACGCAAAGTTTTTGGACTATTACAAACGATCCCTTTCTAACCAAAATAAAAATGAGAAATTAGTTTGGATGAATCCGAATTCAGGACTGCATTATCTATACGCCCGCTCTTTCCAACTAAAGGCATACCCGCTATCAGACAGTTTAAAGAAAGTCACAACGGTATTCCTTACTAATATTAAAGAAAATTGGTTAGACTATTCCTTGTACGAAAAAGGAATGGCAGCTTTAGCACTGAATCGCTACGGAGAAGCAACTGCTGCTAAAAAAATTATCGAGAATCTCAAAGAAACTGCTTCTAGTAATGAAGATTGGGGCATGTATTGGATTGCCAATAATGCGGGCTGGTATTGGTACCAAGCACCTATCGAAACGCAAGCTTTGCTGATAGAGGCTTTTGCCGAAGTTAGCGCTGATACCAAATCAGTTGATGCGATGAAGGTGTGGTTATTAAAAAACAAACAGACGAAAAACTGGCCTACCACCAAATCTACTACCGAAGCGGTCTATGCCTTATTGTTGCAAGGCAGCGATTGGCTGAGCGTAAAAGACAATACGGTTATAAAGATAGGTGATGAAAAAATCCTAACTAAAAAACTATCCGCTGCTGTAAAGGAAGCAGAAACGGGTTACATCAAAATCAATTGGAAAGGGGACGAAATCAAGAAAGAAATGGCTTCTATTACAATCGACAATAAAAGTAAGGTTCCGGGATTTGGTGGGATTTATTGGCAATATTTTGAGGACCTAGATAAAATAAAGAACAATTCGGCTGCTAGTTTATCGGTTCAAAAAGAGCTCTATTTTAAAATCACCACCAACAAAGAAGCCGTTTTAGAAAAGTTCAGCACCAAGAAACCGCTGAAAATAGGCGATTTACTAACAGTACGACTAATTATTAAAGCTACCGAAAACATGGAATTTGTGCATTTAAAAGATATGAAAGCCTCTTGTTTTGAACCTGTTGATGTTTTATCTGGTTACGAATACACATCTGGTTTAGGATTTTACAAAAGCACTAGAGATGCAGCTACTCATTTCTTTTTTGACCAAATTAATAAAGGTACTTATGTTTTAGAATATGATATTCGAGTAAACAATCTAGGGGACTTCTCCAACGGAATCACGACCATACAAAGTATGTATGCTCCTGAATTCTCTAGTCACACGCAAGGCAAACGGGTACATGTAAAAGAATAAATACAACGAAGTAAACAATAAAAAAATCCGCTTCAAGAGACTTGAAGCGGATTTTGTATTAATAATGACTAACTAATTAGTCGTTCAGCATTTTCCAAAGTTTGTCTTTTAACTCCGTCAACCCAATTTGAGCTACTGAGGAAATAAACATATACGGAACCTCTTTGAATGACACATCCAACTCGGCTTTAAGTTCTGCTCTCAATTCATCATCAAGCATGTCAATTTTAGAAATCACTAGTAAACGTTCTTTATCCAACATTTCAGGATTGTACTTCGTTAGCTCGTTTACTAAAATATCATATTCACCTTTAATATCTGGTGTATCAACAGGAACTAGGAATAGCAAAGTCGAATTTCTTTCGATATGTCTCAAGAAATAGTGTCCTAATCCTTTTCCTTCGGCAGCACCTTCGATAATTCCAGGAATATCTGCAATTACAAACGATTGATAATCTCTGTATGCTACAATTCCTAAGTTAGGTTTCAACGTTGTAAACGGATAATCAGCAATTTTTGGCTTAGCCGAAGTCAATACGGAAAGCAAAGTTGATTTCCCTGCATTAGGAAAACCTACTAAACCTACATCAGCCAAAACTTTAAGTTCTAGAATAACGTCCATCTCGACACCCGGTAATCCCGGTTGTGAGTAACGAGGCGTTTGGTTAGTCGAACTTCTAAAATGCCAGTTTCCTAAACCACCTTTACCTCCTCTTGAAAGTACTTGCTTCTCTCCATCCTCAGTAATTTCGAATAAGATCTCGCCTGTTTCTTTGTCTTTTACTACCGTTCCTAATGGTACTTCGATGAATTTATCATCACCATCAGCTCCTGTACTTCTATCACCACTACCATCACCACCATTTCCGGCTTTGATATGACGTGCAAATTTTAAGTGAAACAAAGTCCAAAGCCCTTTGTTACCTACAAGAAAAACGTGTCCTCCACGACCTCCATCTCCTCCATCAGGACCTCCTTTTTCAATAAATTTCTCTCTGTGTAAGTGCGTAGATCCTTTTCCTCCTTTACCGGATGAAACAAATATTTTTACATAATCTACGAAATTCCCTTCTGTCATAACTCTTTATTTAATTGTAATAATCCCTAGCTAATCGCCTACTACTTTTTGCAATTCGGCTGTAAGCACTGATTATCATTTCTATGTTTGATTATAGCTTGGCAAATGCCTACTAGTAATCAAGTTGTATTCCTTATACTTTTAATTCCGTAGTGATTTCACAATCACTTTATCAATTTTGACACCATCCATATCGATGACTTCTAACTCAAAGTCATTCCAAAATAGTTTTTCACCTTGTTTTGGGATATGTGATAATTCAGTCATTATTAATCCACTTACTGTTGTAACATCGTAATCATTTATCAAATCATCTAACTCAAAATAGGTTAAAAAATCGTGTAATGAATAATGACCATCTACTAACCAGCTACCGTCTTCGCGTTCTACTAACTGAAAATCATCTTTGTAAAACTCAGCAGCATCACCCACTAAAGCTTCTAAAATATCATTTAGTGTAATAACTCCTTGAAAACTTCCGTACTCATCAGCGACAAATGCATAATGAATACCGGTTTTTTTAAATTGCTCTAAAGCCGTGTAAGCCGTAGTATGTTCCATTAAAAACGGCGCATCTGATGTGATATTTTTTAAACTAAAATCAGGATTGTCGATCGTTGCAAAAATGTTTTTTAAGTTCGCTACGCCAACAATATCATCATAATTTTTATTGTAAACGGGATAAATCGAATGCAGCTCTTCCAGCATCGATTCTTTTACCGCTTGCTTATTAGCGCCAACTTCTAAAAACACTACCGATTTACGGTGTGTCATTAAGGAGTTGATTTTTCGGTCGCCAATATGAAAAACACGTTCTACAATATCTTGTTCAATCTCTTGTACTTCACCGCCTTCAGTTCCTTCTTTTATAATGGCTTTAATTTCCTCTTCGGTTACTTTGCCGTCAGCCGAAGGGCGTATTTGTAATACCTTCAAAAGGAATTCCGTTGAGTGTGTCAATAACCAAATAAAAGGAGCTGTTACTATTGAAACAACCTTCATAGGCATCGCCACCGCTTTAGCAATAGCTTCTGGATGATTCAACCCAATACGTTTAGGCAATAGTTCCCCTAAAACCAAAGAGAAAAAAGTCAAAATCACAACTACTACACCTACAGCAATCGTGGGTGCATAGGGTTTTAAGATTTCAAACGAGCTAACAAACAATTGCACATCAGTCGTGATTTTATCACCACTATAAATACCGGTTAAAATACCAATTAGGGTAATCCCTATTTGCACTGCCGATAAAAACTTGTTTGGCGAATTAGCCAACTCTAAAGCAACTTGCGCACTTTTATTTCCTTTTTTTGCTGCGGATTCTAGTCTGGTTTTTCGAGCTGAGATCAACGCGATTTCAGACATCGAAAAGAGTCCGTTTAGTAAAATCAGAAAAAGTATGATTAGTATTTCCATATTTTTTTTAGCCCAGATGGAAGCAAAAAGTGCGAAACTTGTAAAACTCTATTTTTCTCGATAAAAAAGAGCGACCAACGGAAGCTCCTTTTTTATAATAGAAAAATAGTTTTACGAGCGAGAACTTGTCGCGTACAGCTGGAAATTGCTTCTTATAAATTATCAATAACTGCACTTAAACGAAGGGTGATTTCGTCGATCGACCCTATACCGTTTACGGCATGAAACTTTCCTTGCTCTTTGTAATACCCCATTAAAGGAGCTGTTTTTTCATTGTATTCTTGGTAACGATTTCTGATTTTCTCTTCGTCTTGATCGTCTGGTCTGCCTGATGTTTTTCCGCGATCTAGTAATCGTGCGACTAGGATCTCATCATCAGCTTCTAAGGCGATTGTTGCCGTAATACTTTGTTCTTTTGATTCTAAAAACACATCTAGCGCTTGGGCTTGAGAAAGCGTTCTTGGAAAACCGTCGAATAAAAAACCTGCTGAATCTGGATTGTTATCAACCTCAGCTTGTAGCATTTTAATGGTTACATCATCCGGAACTAACTCCCCTTCATTCATGAATGTTTGCGCTAGTTTCCCTAAATCGGTTCCATTTTTAATGTTGTATCTAAAAATATCTCCAGTAGAAAGATGTGTTAGATTGTATTTTCCTTTTAAAAATTCGGCCTGAGTTCCTTTTCCTGCTCCTGGTTTCCCAAATAAAACAATGTTAATCATAATGTTGTTGCGTAGTTATAATTGTAGTTATTCTTTTAGTTTGTATACTTCGGGTAAGTTGCGTCCTAGACCATCGTAGTCTAGACCAAATCCTACGATAAATTTATTAGGAATACGGATCCCTACATAATCGATTGGAAAGTCTTTTTTGTACGCTTCAGGCTTAAAAAAAAGTGTAGCTACTTTTAATTGCTTCACGTTTTGCTTGCTAAATATATGGTGTAATTCTTCGATCGTATTTCCTGTGTCTACGATATCCTCGATAATCACCACTGACCTACCTGCAAGATCTTGATTGATTCCAATAAGTTGCTTTACATCATTAGTGGAACTAGTACCTTGATACGAAGCCATTTTCACAAAGCTCAGTTCGCAATTTCCTTTATAATTTTTCATAAAATCAGAAACAACCATAAAAGAACCGTTTAGTACACCAATAAAAACGGGTACTTCATCTTTAAAATCAGCCTCAACTTGTGCGGTCATTTTTGCTATTGCATGACCAATTTCCTCACTAGAAAGAAATGGAACAAATTGTTTATCGTGTAGTTGAATCATTATTTTTGTGTTTAAAATAATGCGCAAAGATAGGGATTTCAAAATTTAGAATTCAGAATAAAAATCATAAGAATAGACTTCCAATGAAAATAAAAGGTATTTTTACTTCAATATGAATGAGGAGCTTTATAAAAAGATAGCAAATAGCAGTGCGTATCGTGCAAGTCGAGATGAGAATGCAAATGAAATTTTAAGTAATCCTCATTTATTCTGTGATTTAGTAGCCATAGCTTTAAACACCTCTGATGCGAATCACTTTAAGGCTTGCTGGATTATGGAAATTGTTTTAGAACAACAATTGTTTTTACTAACTGGCTTTTTAAACACCTTTTGCGATCAACTGCCCCATTATAATAACGAAAGTGCGTTGCGCTCGATTTCAAAGATTTGTTTATTTATAAGTCAGCATCTTGCTTTAAGTCCTCAACAAGAGGAACAAATTACCGAATCTTGCCTGGATTGGCTCATTGACGAAAAAAGAAAAGTAGCCACAAAGGCCTACGCTATTCGAACCTTATTTGAATTAGGCAAAACAAGAAAATGGATTTACCCTGAGTTAAAACGAATTTTAACTGACGATTATGGCAAATATTCTGCTGGGTACCAAGCAGTCGCAAAGGAAATCGTCAAGAAAATAAAATAGCGTTTTCGCATTTGATACAGAAAAAGTATCTTTACACGCAACAAACAACTACACAATGAATTATTTTTCTTCTGATTTCAAACTAGGAATTTTAGGAGGTGGACAATTAGGTAAAATGCTCCTATTTGAAACCCGAAAATTCGATATCCAAACCTACGTTTTAGACCCAAGCGACGAAGCTCCTTCAAGAATGGCTTGCAACCAATTTTACAAAGGCGACTTAATGAACTTTGAAACAGTTTACCAATTCGGAAAAATGGTTGATGTATTAACCATCGAAATTGAATTAGTTAATCTAGAGGCTCTGGAAAAGTTAGAAAGTGAGGGTTTAAAAGTATATCCATCACCAAAAACCTTAAAAGCCATTCAGAACAAAGGAAAGCAAAAGGATTTTTATGTTAAAAATAACATCCCTACTTCAAAACACCTTCGTTTTGTAGATTTAGCCGACTTGAAAATGGCGTTAGAAAAAGAAGAGCTTGAAATGCCATTTGTATGGAAGTGTGCCGAATTTGGTTATGACGGAAATGGGGTTAAAATTGTTCGATCGACGCTTGATCTAATTAACTTACCTGATGTAGAATGTATTGCCGAGGACATGGTTCCTTTTAAAAACGAACTTGCGGTAATTGTTTGTCGCAATCCATCGGGCGAAATTAAAACCTATCCTGTGGTCGAAATGGAATTTCATCCTGAGGCCAATCAAGTAGAATATGTAATTTGTCCCGCTCGAATCGATACTCAAGTAGCTGAAAAAGCAAGAGCGATTGCCCTGAATGTTTCAGAGCAATTTAATCATGTTGGCCTACTTGCCGTCGAAATGTTCCAATCGAAAGATGACGAAATTTTAGTGAACGAAGTAGCTCCTCGCCCACACAACTCCGGTCATTACTCGATAGAAGCTAGTTATACCTCCCAATTTGAGAATCACATTCGCGCCGTTTTAAATCTCCCCCTTGGAAATACAGATAGTAAGGTGGCAGGAATCATGGTAAACCTAGTGGGTGAAGATGGATTTACTGGAAATGTAATCTATAAAAATATTGAAACTATACTGGGATGGAATGGTGTAACACCACATATCTATGGTAAAAAACAAACTCGCCCTTTTAGAAAAATGGGACATGTTACCATTGTAAATGAAGACATGGCTACAGCTCGAAAAATTGCTGAAGATGTTAAGAATACTATTCGAGTAATCGCTTAAATAAATTGAATAATTAAAAGATTCAACCTTTAAATAACAAAAAATGAAAGTAGCCGTAATCATGGGAAGCATCTCTGATATGCCAGTCATGCAAGATGCCATCACTATACTAAAAGAATTTGGAATCGAAACAGAGGTAGACATTGTCTCTGCACATAGAACTCCTGAAAAACTATTTGATTTTAGTCAAAATGCACATACTCGCGGAATCGCAGTTGTGATTGCTGGTGCCGGTGGTGCTGCACATTTACCAGGAATGGTCGCTTCGATGTCACCGTTACCTGTAATAGGTGTGCCTGTAAAATCGAGCAATTCAATTGATGGATGGGATTCGGTTTTATCAATACTTCAAATGCCTGGTGGTGTTCCAGTAGCAACTGTTGCCTTAAATGGCGCCAAAAATGCAGGGATATTAGCTGCTCAAATTATAGGTTCGTCTAACAAAGACGTTTTAGATAAAATTATAGCTTACAAACTTGGACTGAAAGAAACAGTGCTTTTGGCTTCGGAAAGTCTGCATAAAAAATAGTCTCGCTTTCGCAGAGATTCGATAAGAAAAAAACAAAGATTCGCTAAGAAGATTTCGATACTACTCACAGAAAAATTTGTGAATTGTGGCGAACCCTTAGCGAATCTCTGTGTAAGAAAACCTAATCTTCTTCCTCGATTTCTTCCAATACCGCTTCATATTCAGATGCAATGATATCATCATTGTTAATCCAATTTTCAGAAGTAACTAAACTGTAATTCACATTATCAGTCGTATTTAATTCCCAAATAATGGCTGCTGCATTGGGAAACGGAATATTCTGAGTCATTTGGTCGTCGAATAAGCGCTTAATCAAATTACGGTCAGATAAACCGTTATTCAATAATTTCAAAACATTTTCGGCTGTTAATTCTTTTGGCTCACCATCTACCGGAGTCATTGCATAATGGACAACCGAGGCTTTTGCATTGGGAAATTTACCATTATAAGCTTTAAAAAGTAATTGATTGATATGAAACAATCGGCCTTGCATGTGAATTTCAGGATACTCCTCACATACTTTATCAATTAGCATATTATGAGATATCTGCTCGATTTGTCCTTCATTTAACTCTTCTCCCAACTTATAATCCAATATTATTGCAGCTGCTTCGTGTGGTTCATAATCAGAGATTGCCATGCCTAATAATTCTGGTAAATTCTTCACCTCAGCAGTAGCCGCATCAGGAAAATTAAATCGTTCACATAACTGAATTAAGTCTTCGGTAGACCAATATCCTTCCACTTCATTTACGGTATCAATTCTTTTTATTGCTATTTTGTAATTCATTTTTATCTTTTATGTTAGTAAATAAACGCTTCTTGTTCTATTTCGAAGCTTTGTTACAAGATAGTAAATTCGACTGCTTATTTGCTACGATTTTTGTTAAGTTTAACAGTAATGAGGTGGTAACTACCACTTGCTTTTTTAATTAATCCTTACCTTTGCAAGGATAACTATTTATTCTATTTAATGATTATTAAGAACAAAATAATGACTGTACTTACTCAAAAATTTACCACAAAATACGATACTGCCCCTTTTTCACAAATAAAAAACGAAGATTACCTTCCTGCTCTAAAAGAAGGAATAGCTTTGGCAAAAGCTGAAATCGATGCTATTGCAAATAATCCCGAACTGCCGACCTTCGAAAATACCATCGTTGCAATGGATTTCGCTGGTGACATCTTAGATCGTGCTTCAAGTATTTTCTTTAATTTGAACTCGGCAGAGACCAATGACGAATTGCAAAAAATCGCTCAAGAGATTTCTCCGTTATTATCAGAATTCGGAAATGACATCACGCTAAATCCAACTTTGTTCGCACGTGTAAAAGCGGTTTATGATTCGAAAGATTCACTTGCACTTACTCCAGAGCAAGCCACTTTATTGGACAAAAAATACAAAGGTTTTTCTCGGAATGGAGCTAACTTACCAGAGGACAAAAAAGACCAACTCCGTGCGATTGACAAAGAATTATCAAAATTAAGCTTGCAGTTTGGCGAAAATATTTTAGCAGAAACCAATGCTTTCGAAATGCATTTAACCGACGAAAAGGATTTGGCCGGACTACCAGAAGGAACTATCGAAGCGGCTCGTTCTTTGGCGAAAGCCCAAGACAAAGAAGGTTGGATTTTTACTTTGGATCACCCTAGCTACGTTCCGTTTATGACATACGCAGATAATCGTGAATTGCGTAAAAAATTGGCAATCGCTTTTGGAGCAAGAGGATTTCAAAATAACGAATTCGACAATCAAGAAATTGTTTTAAAAATTGCTAAACTCCGTTTTGAGCGTGCACAATTACTAGGTTATGCAACGCATGCTCACTTTGTATTGGAAGAACGTATGGCGCAAACTCCAGATCAAGTTTTCTCTTTCTCCAATAATTTATTAGAAAAAGCAAAACCAGCTGCCTTGAAAGAATTTGCAGAATTGCAGGCTTTCGCCAAAGAAACAGACGGAATCGAGACTCTAGAAAAATGGGACGGTAGTTACTATTCAGAAAAATTAAAGCAAAAATTATTTGATTTTGATGACGAAAAGTTGAAGCCTTACTTTCAATTAGAAAAAGTACTAAACGGTGCTTTTACAATTGCTCAAAAATTATACGGATTGACTTTTACCGAAGTATTTGACATTGACAAATACCATCCCGAAGTAATGACCTACGAAGTTACTGATGAGAAAAAAGAGTTAGTCGCTATTTTCTATGCCGATTTCTTCCCGAGAAAAGGAAAACGAAACGGTGCTTGGATGACTTCATTCAAATCGCAATATGTAAAAAACGGGATTAACGAAAGACCGCATGTGTCTAATGTTTGTAATTTCACTAAACCAACAGAAACCAAACCATCCCTATTAACATTTAATGAAGTGACCACTTTATTTCATGAATTTGGACATGGATTGCACGGCATGTTAGCCAATACAACTTACCCAAGTTTATCAGGAACATCCGTTTTTTGGGATTTTGTAGAATTGCCAAGTCAAGTGATGGAAAACTGGTGCTACGAGCCTGAGGCTTTGGCTTTGTTCGCAACGCATTACCAAACAGGTGAGGTTATTCCGCAAGAATATGTAGAGAAAATCAAAGCGAGCGCGAGTTTTCAAGAAGGATTGGCAACGATGCGACAGTTGAGTTTTGGATTATTAGACATGGGATGGCATGGTCAAGACCCAACCAACATAACAGATGTTAAGGCTTTTGAAACCGAACAATTTGAATCTACTCGATTATACCCAGAGGTTGCCGAAAATGCTATGAGCACTGCTTTCTCACATATTTTTCAAGGTGGTTATTCATCAGGATATTATAGCTATAAATGGGCAGAAGTATTAGATGCTGACGCTTTTGAATTGTTCCAAGAAAAAGGAATTTTCAATAGAGAAGTTGCTACAAAATTCAAAGACAATGTACTTTCAAAAGGAGGAACAGAACCACCAATGGAATTATACAAACGCTTTAGAGGACAAGAACCGAAGCCTGATGCTTTATTGAAAAGAGCGGGACTGTTGTAAACTTTAAAAGCATTTTTTTTACCATTAAGAAATTAAGATAATTAAGCAACAACTGCTTAACTAAACTTAATTCCTTAATGGTTTTTTATTTTATTTAGGTTTAAGTAAAGTACTTCAAGCTATTTTTTCATCAGGATATTACAGCTATAAATAGACAGAAGTATTAGATGCTGATGCATTTAAATTTTCCAAGAAAAAGAAATTTTCAATAGAGAATTTGCTACCAAATTCAAAGATAACGTACTTTCAAAAGGAGGAACTGAACCACCAATGGAATTGTACAAACACTTTAGAGGACAAGCACCGAAGCCCAATGTTTTATTGAAAAGAGCGGGATTGTTTTAAACTTTAAAAGCATTTTTTTAACCATTAAGAGATTAAGATAATTAAGCAACAACTACTTAACTAAACTTAATTTCTTAATGGTTTTTTATTTTCTGTAGGTTTAAGTAATGTACTTCAAGCTATTTTTTCATCAGGATATTACAGCTATAAATAGACAGAAGTATTAGATGCTGATGCATTTTAATTTTTCCAAGAAAAAGGAATTTTCAATAGAGAAGTTGCTACCAAATTCAAAGATAACGTACTCTCAAAAGGAGGAACTGAACCACCAATGGAATTGTACAAACGCTTTAGAGGACAAGAACCGAAGCCTGATGCTTTATTGAAAAGAGCGGGATTGTTGTAAACTTTAAAAGCATTTTTTTAACCATTAAGAGATTAAGATAATTAAGCAACAACTACTTAACTAAACTTAATTTCTTAATGGTTTTTTATTTTATTTAGGTTTAAGTAAAGTACTTCTAGCTATTTTTTCATCCGGATATTACAGCTATAAATGGGTAGAAGTGTTAGATGCTGATGCATTTGAATTTTTCCAAGAAAAAGGAATTTTCAATAGAGAAGTTGCTACCAAATTCAAAGATAACGTACTATCAAAAGGAGGAACTGAACCACCAATGGAATTGCACAAACGCTTTAGAGGACAAGAACCGAAGCCTGATGCTTTATTGAAAAGAGCGGGACTGTTTTAAACTTTAAAAGCATTTTTTTTTTACCATTAAGAGATTATGATAATTAAGCAACAACTGCTTAACTAAACTTAATTTCTTAATGGTTTTATATTTTCTGTAGGTTTAAGTAAGATACTTCAAGCTATTTTCATCAGGATATTACAGCTATAAATGGGCAGAAGTTTTGGATGCTGATGCTTTTGAATTATTCCAAGAAAAAGGAATTTTCAATAGAGAAGTTGCTACCAAATTCAAAGATAACGTACTTTCAAAAGGAGGAATAGAACCACCAATGGAATTGTACAAACGCTTTAGAGGACAAGAATCGAAGCCTGATGCTTTATTGAAAAGAGCGGGATTGTTGTAAACTTTAAAAGCATTTTTTTTTACCATTAAGAGATTAAGATAATTAAGCAACAACTGCTTAACTAAACTTAATTTCTTAATGGTTTTTTATTTTTAAAATCAAAAAAACACTACCATCAACCACCAAAAAATCGGAATACTTTCGACCCAAAAAGAAGTGTAGTATTTTGACCGTTTCTCGTTGGCGAAAGCCAAAAACAAAGCAAGTACTAGCACCAACACCGCATTGACAATTAACTGCTCTTGTATAAAATGATGCTTTAGAAATTCTAATGCATAAAAAGGAATAAGAAGTAGCAGACCAACCATTTTAGTGTTCTTCACCCCTATTTGCTGTGGAACGGTCTGCAAATGCGGATCATCATTGGACAAATCAATGATCTCAAAAACAAGGATAAGATTAAAAACTAAGATAAATCTTTGGATACATTTTAAGTAAAAATCGGCTTCAAGTGGAACACCTGCGTTTATCAGTGGCAGCACGAGCGTTACTCCCACCCAGCACAAAGCCACTATGTAAATTTTCACTCCAGCCCAATTCCGGGCGTTTTTCCTATTTGGGAAAGCGGGTAATGTATACAAAAGTGTCAAAGTCAAAAAAACAAGAGACACAATTTGCGTATGAAGCTGCAATTGAAAAAAATAATAACCTACGCCAAATAACGAAAACAAACTAAGAATAGCGATTAACTTTAACTCTGTTCGCATTTGCTTTTTTTTGGCTCTAGCCAAAGCATCATATTTCACAAAATTATATCCCACAATAGTACCCAAAAAAGCAAAATTAGCCATAGGGGTATCTTGAGAAATGTTGAACATAAAATGCGTCATTCGTACCAGTGCATAGACCGATAAAGCCACGTGAATACTGCTTCTGAGATAAAAATCAACTATTTTTTTGAAACTAACCATTAAACAAATTTAGTCAATTGTGAATAAACATACTTATTAGTTGATAAATTGATAAAAAATCACAACTAAAACGGGAATTAAATTATTATTAATACTTATTTTTGTGCCACTTAAAAAACACAACTTTAGTATACTTACATGAAAACAGACTCATTTGCTTTAAGACACTTAGGACCAAGGGAAAACGATTTGCCAAAAATGTTGGAAACCATAGGTGTTGAAACTTTAGATCAGTTAATATACGAAACTATTCCTACTGACATCCGTTTAAAAGATCCTTTGGAATTGGAGCACATTATGACCGAGTACGAATATGCGAACCACATTAGGTTGTTAGGTCGTACCAATAAAGTGTACAAATCCTATATTGGTTTAGGGTATCACCCAACAATAGTTCCTCCTGCGATTCAAAGAAATATTTTTGAAAACCCAGGTTGGTACACTGCTTACACGCCTTACCAAGCTGAAATTGCTCAAGGTCGTCTTGAAGCGATTTTAAATTTCCAAACGATGGTTATTGAATTAACCGGAATGGAAATCGCTAATGCTTCGTTACTTGATGAAAGTACTGCTGCTGCTGAAGCTATGGCATTGTTATTTGATGTTCGTTCAAGAGATCAGAAAAAAAATAATGTATGTAAGTTTTTCGTTTCCGAAGAAATTTTACCACAAACATTATCTGTTTTACAAACGCGTTCTACTCCAATTGGTGTGGAATTAGTTATTGGAAATCACCAAGAATTTGATTTTTCAACCGATTTTTTTGGAGCGATACTGCAATATCCAGGAAAGTACGGTCAAGTATACGATTACGCTGATTTCATTAAAAAAGCAGCAAATAGCGAGATAAAAGTAGCTGTTGCGGCTGATATTTTATCATTAGTTAAACTAACGCCTCCAGGAGAAATGGGCGCTGCAGTAGTGGTAGGAACTACGCAACGTTTTGGAATTCCAATGGGTTACGGTGGACCACACGCGGCCTACTTTGCTACTAAAGAGGAATACAAACGTTCTATGCCAGGACGAATCATTGGTGTATCGCAAGATGCTGATGGAAATCGCGCCTTACGTATGGCATTGCAAACACGTGAGCAACACATTAAACGTGAAAAAGCAACATCTAATATCTGTACTGCTCAAGTATTATTGTCAGTAATGGCAGGAATGTTTGCTGTTTATCATGGACCAAAAGGATTGCAATATATCGCTGATAAAGTGCACGGAATGGCATCTACTTTAGCAAATGCCTTAAATAAATTAGGAGTATACCAAACCAATACCGCTTTCTTTGACACGATTGTTGTTAAGGCCGATGCGCAGAAAGTAAAAGCAATTGCGGAAGGTAAAGAAGTAAATTTCTTTTACATTGATAACGATACCATCTCGATTTCATTGAATGAAACGATTTTGTTTAGCGATGTCAATGAAGTGATTGCCATTTTTGCAGAAGCAGTAGGAAAAGAAGCATTTGAAGTTTCGGAATATGTTTTAGAAAACAATTACCCGATGCTATTGAATAGAAAATCAGAGTTTTTGACGCATGACGTTTTCAACAAATACCACTCTGAAACAAGTTTGATGCGTTACATCAAAAAATTAGAGCGCAAAGATTTGTCATTGACACACTCAATGATAGCCTTAGGTTCTTGTACCATGAAATTAAACGCAGCTGCTGAAATGTTACCATTAAGTATGCCTTACTGGAACACCATTCACCCATTTGCACCATTGGATCAAGTACAAGGGTACACCAAAATGCTTAAAAAATTAGAGCACCAATTAAATGTAATTACTGGTTTTGCAGGAACGACTTTGCAACCTAACTCTGGAGCACAGGGAGAATACGCTGGTTTAATGACTATTCGTGCGTACCACCATTCAAGAGGAGATCAAAAAAGAACAATCTGTTTGATCCCAGCATCAGCACATGGAACCAATCCAGCATCAGCTGCCATGGCAGGAATGACGATTATCGTTACCAAAACAATGGAAAACGGTAATATCGATGTTGAAGATGTTCGTGAAAAAGCATTGAAATACAAAGACGAATTGTCTTGTTTAATGGTAACGTATCCATCTACACATGGTGTATTTGAAAGTGCTATTAGAGAAATCACTCAAATCATCCACGATAACGGTGGTTTAGTTTACATGGACGGTGCCAACATGAATGCACAAGTAGGATTGACAAATCCTGCTACTATTGGTGCTGATGTATGTCACTTAAACTTACACAAAACGTTTGCTATCCCTCACGGTGGTGGTGGACCAGGTGTAGGACCAATTTGTGTAAACGAAAAATTAGTTCCGTTTTTACCATCTAATCCTTTAGTACAAGTTGGAGGTGATCAAGCAATCACTGCCATTTCAGGTGCGCCTTACGGGTCCGCTTTGGTGTGCCTAATCTCTTACGGTTACATTTGCATGTTAGGTGCTGAGGGAATAACGAACGCTACTAAATATGCCATCCTAAACGCAAACTACATGAAAGCCCGTTTAGAGGAGCACTACCCTATTTTATACGTTGGAGAAAAAGGAAGAGCGGCACATGAAATGATTTTGGACTGTAGATCTTTCAAAGAAAAAGGAATTGAGGTATCGGATATCGCTAAGCGTTTAATGGATTACGGTTACCACGCACCAACTGTTTCTTTCCCGGTAGCAGGAACTTTAATGATTGAACCAACAGAGTCAGAAGATGTAGCCGAATTAGATCGTTTTTGTGATGCTATGATTGCTATTCGCAAAGAAATCGAAACCGCATCGATTGACGAGCCAAACAATATCTTGAAAAATGCGCCACATACGTTAAATATGTTAACGGCTGATACTTGGCTTTTACCATACACAAGAGAAAAAGCAGCCTATCCGTTAGAGTATGTTGCTGAAAATAAATTCTGGCCTAGTGTTCGTCGTGTAGATGAAACTTATGGTGACAGAAACTTAGTTTGCAGCTGTGCTCCAATTGAAGCATACATGTAAGACTAACAATAAATATTATTGAAAAAGCCTCGATTTACTCGAGGCTTTTTTTTTGATTAAAAAATTAAAATACAATTTCTTCAATACTAATCCAATAGTGCTTTTAGCAGTAAATTAAAAAAGTCCAAGCAAACCCTCTAGCTTCCCCACGGTATTTTAACATTTCATTGTCAAATAAGCAGTATTAAGGTTAAAAATCTACAATTCCATAATTATATGCACGCATAGTAAATATCATAGCTCGATTTATTTTATTATCTTTAAATTAGCATAAATTTTTGGAAAACAATTCGATGAAAATAAAAATAACTGGAATAGGGAGCTACATTCCTGAAAAGAAAGTAAGCAATACCGACTTTGGAAATCATGTTTTTTTAAATGAAGATGGAAGTCCTTTTGGACGCCCTAATGATATTATTATAAATAAATTCAAAGGGATTACAGGAATAGAGCACAGAAGGTATGCTGAGACGAACCAAACTTCATCTGATTTAGCATACTTAGCTTCCGTAAAGGCGATTGCTAATGCTGGAATCGACGCTGAAACTATTGACTATATTATTTTTGCTCACAACTTTGGAGATGTAAAAGCAGGGACTACCCAGTCAGATATGCTTCCCAGTCTAGCAACTAGAGTTAAAAATAAACTCCAAATCAAGAATCCTAAATGTGTAGCTTACGACATCCTTTTTGGCTGTCCAGGCTGGATAGAAGGCGTTCTACAAGCCAATGCCTTTATTAAATCAGGGATGGCAAAACGCTGCTTGGTTATAGGATCAGAAACTTTATCTAGAGTGGTAGATGATCATGACAGAGATTCTATGATCTATTCTGATGGAGCAGGAGTTGCAATTATTGAAGCATCAGAAGACGAAACCGGAATGTTGTCTTATGAAAGTGGGACTTATGCCGCAGATGAAGCTAATTATTTGTTCTTCGGAAAATCCTATAATACTGATTTGGATCCTGACACACGTTACATCAAAATGCACGGACGTAAGATATACGAATTTGCGTTAACTACCGTTCCAGCGGCTATGAAAAGCTGTTTGGACAAAAGCGGAATTGACATTGACGACGTGAAAAAAATCCTAATTCACCAAGCTAATGAAAAAATGGATGAAGCGATTATCGATCGTTTTTACAAATTATATGACCGTCCGGTACCGCAAGATATCATGCCAATGAGTATTCACGAGTTAGGAAACAGCAGCGTAGCCACCGTACCTACTTTATTTGATTTATTGATTCGAGGCGAAATAAAAGACCAAAGCATCAGCAAAGGAGACATTTTACTTTTTGCTTCGGTTGGAGCAGGAATGAATGTCAATGCATTTGTTTATCGATATTAAAACATAAAATTACATTTATACTAAATCCGCTAGGTTCTCCTAGCGGATTTTTTTATGCGACCTTTTCCTATTTGGTCCTATTCTATTTCAATACAGAGACAAACAGCATAAAATTCTGCTTTAGAAGAAATATATCTTTGTACATTTGCACTTTATAAACCAAAACGAATGAAATTTGTTTTCATTCCTCGCCATGACTATGTACGAAAAAACGTTTCCCAATAAAAGATTCAAGCATACCCTAGCCTTTTTAAAAAACCACGTTAAAACTAGCGAAACCATCTTCGATTTAGGTGTACCCAATCCGTTTTCAAAAATCATGATCGAAAATGGTTATACCCTAAAGAACACAACTGGAGAAGATCTAGACACGAATCAAACGGCCCTACAAACCGAATCCTATACAGTGTTTACCGCCTTCGAAATTTTTGAACATTTACTAAATCCGTTTACCATCCTAGAAAATGTAAAATGTGATAAATTGCTAATTTCTATTCCGTTGCGCCTTTGGTTTTCTCCCGCATACCGCAGTAAAACTGATATGTGGGACAGGCATTACCACGAGTTTGAAGATTGGCAATTGGATTGGCTTTTAGAAAAAACAGGGTGGAAAATTGTAGCCAGAGAAAAATTCACACATCCCGTTAAAAAAATAGGTTTCCGACCTTTATTGCGTTATTTCACACCGCGTTATTATATGGTTTACGCTGAGAGAAGCCCCCTAACCCCCACGGGGGAATAAAATAGATTACCAATAAATTTATTTAAAATGTCTGATAAAAATTCAAATAACATTTCAAACTCCCCTCTCAGGGCTTGGGGGGATTTTTATATCGTTATACCTGCGCATAACGAAGCAGCATTGATAGGTTTGACACTGGAGTCTTTAGTAACTCAAACACTTCTTCCTAAAAAAGTAGTGATTGTAAACGATAATTCGACAGACAATACCGCCGATATTGTTTTGGCTTTCGCCAAAGAGCATCCGTTTATCAGTTTGGTGGAGAAAAAATCATCTGCGATTCATTTGCCTGGAAGCAAGGTCATCCACGCCTTTAATGCAGGTTTAGAAACGTTAGATGAAGAATATGATGTATTAATGAAGGCCGATGCAGATTTAATTTTTCCAGCTAATTATTTTGAAACGATCAGCACGCATTTTCAATCTGATCCAACGATTGGAATGGTAGGAGGTTTTTGTTACATAGAAAAAAATGGAGATTGGATTCTTGAAAACCTAACTGACAAAGACCATATTCGTGGGGCTTTGAAAGCCTACCGAAAAGAGACATTTAAGCAAATAGGAGGTTTAAAAGCACAAATGGGCTGGGATACCGTTGATGAATTGCTGTGTAAATTTTACAATTGGAAAGTAGTAACCGATGCTTCTTTGCATGTAAAACACCTAAAACCTACGGGAGCTAATTACAACAAAACAGCGCGTTATAAGCAAGGCGAAGCTTTTTATACACTAGGTTATGGTTTTTTGATTACAGCCATTGCATCAGCTAAGTTGTCGTTCATGAAAAAGAAACCGTTTTTGTTTTTTGATTACATTCAAGGATTCCGCAAGGCAAAAGCTGCCAAAACTCCTTTAATGGTAACTACAGAGCAGGCAAAATTCATCCGAAGCTACCGTTTAAAGAAGATGAAGGAAAAGCTTTTTTAAGCCCTAAATTTTTTTCAACATGCAAATAGCGAGTTACTAGTAACTTTCACTAGTTACTAATTACTAATCACCAATTACTAGTTACTAGCTACCAATCACCATTAACTAATTACTAGTTACTAATCACTATTAACTAATTACTATTCACTAATTTTGTAATTTAGCCCATATTCACACAATTATGATGCTCATTCGATATATAACGCAGCTAGGACGCTATTTTTTAATGCTAAAAGAGGTTTTCAGCAAGCAAACCAAATGGTCTGTGATGCGCAATCTTATTTTCAAAGAAATAGACGATCTAATCATTGATTCACTTGGAATTGTAGCTTTCATCTCTTTCTTCGTAGGAGGTGTTGTTGCTATTCAAACGGCTTTAAACCTTACCAATCCTTTAATACCTAAATACCTTATTGGCTTTGCCACAAGGCAATCGGTTATTTTAGAGTTTGCGCCCACATTTATTTCGGTTATTATGGCTGGGAAAATGGGTTCCTTTATAACTTCCAGTATTGGAACGATGCGAGTAACGGAACAAATCGACGCTTTAGAAGTTATGGGTGTGAACTCTGTTAACTATCTTGTTTTTCCAAAAATTGTAGCCTTGTTATTATACCCTTTCGTCATAGGGATTAGTATGTTTTTAGGAATCCTTGGCGGATGGATGGCTGGAGTTTACGGCGGATTCACCTCTAGTGCTGAATTTATTGACGGAGCACAACGTGATTTCATTCCTTTTCACATTGCTTATGCTTTTATTAAAACATTTATTTTCGCCTTACTACTAGCAACTATACCTTCTTTTCATGGATACTATATGAAAGGTGGAGCTCTAGAGGTAGGTAAAGCCAGTACGGTAGCCTTTGTATGGACTTCAGTTTGCATCATACTCTTTAATTATATACTAACGCAATTGTTACTAGGATCATGATAGAAGTAAAAAACATCGAAAAATCATTTGGAGAAAGCAAAATTCTTAAAGGAATCTCAACTGTTTTTGAAACTGGAAAAACCAATCTTATCATTGGTCAAAGTGGATCTGGGAAAACAGTTTTATTAAAAAGCTTATTAGGAATTCACCGTCCTGAAGTAGGAACTATAGAGTTTGATGGTCGCGTATACGGTAATTTAGATGATGAAGAAAGAAGAGAGCTACGTACCGAAATAGGCATGGTATTTCAAGGAAGTGCCTTGTTCGATTCGATGACCGTAGCTGAAAACGTTGCTTTCCCTCTCAAAATGTTCACTCGCGACAACAAAGCAAAAATAAAAGAACGCGTTGACTTTGTACTGAACAGAGTCGCTTTGAACGACGCGCATCATAAACTGCCTTCAGAAATCTCCGGAGGTATGCAAAAAAGGGTTGCAATTGCAAGAGCCATTGTAAATAAACCGAAATATCTTTTTTGTGATGAACCTAACTCGGGTCTAGATCCTAATACGGCTACCTTGATCGACAACCTCATCAAAGAAATCACCGAAGAATATGACATTACTACCGTGATTAACACCCACGATATGAACTCGGTTATGGAAATTGGCGATAATATTCTTTTCCTAAAAAATGGTGTAAAGGCGTGGCAAGGAAACAAAGAAGAAATTTTTAGAACGGATAATGAAGCAGTAGTTGACTTTGTGTACTCCTCTAACCTGTTTAGAAAAGTGAGAGAAGCGTATTTAAAAGAGTAAGTTTATATATTAAGGTACTCTCGGCTCTTTCTACCATTTTTTCAATTATTATTCAAGCATAAAAAAAGTACAGCTAGTCTCTCAGACTACTGTACTTTTTTATTTACCCTATAAACTAGCATTAGCATCAAGCATGCTGCTAATTCAAATTACTGATACATATCTGGTTTAACACCAAATTGTTTTACAAACGCACCATTTTGATCAGAATAGTAGTAGTTTATCGTTACTTCGTTTTCTCTAAATAATTGCATACCGAGATTCGTCTTCACATTTTCTTTTATTCCTATTTTGTCTTTACGTCAGTAAAACAACTCACAGTTGACACTTAAAACTTTGTTTTAAACGTAACTAACGATTTATCGATAGCCTCTTGAATCGCATTGGTCAGGTTTGCATAGTCATCCCCTTTTTTCCAGTTGCCCTGCATTTTTGTCGCTGTTTGAAATGTTTCTAGTCCTAGCAGTGAATTATCACTCAAATCAACTAACTCACTAGTGATATTGGTATACCCTTGCTTATCTAATTCAATCATTCCATAATAGCTTACTAAAATCCCGTACTTAACTTTTACGTATAGAATTTCGTCTACATTATTTGTGGCTTTTAGCTTTCTGAAATCTCTCTTGCTGTATTTCTTATCCGAATTTGGTTTATCAAATTTATCCAAAGCTGTATAATTTACTGTTTCAGTAATGAATTGAAATTGTTTGTTTTTTGATTTCAAAATGGCTGCAACTTCAGCTTCCATTTTTTCTTGTAAATTAAATTTGGGCTCAATTTGTTTTAAAGGCTCCGAGAATCTATTCCCTGACGTTAAAGCAACATCCAATAAACCTTGCCCTCCAACTCTAGCCATTCCTATGCTATCAACTTGAACAATTACACCTACTTTCTTCGTATTGTAAAATTGTTGATTTAAAGGCATCGTCGTCACACAACTTGTAATTGTAGCTAGGAATAAAAAACAGATGGATAATTTTAGTAGTTTCATTTTTGATTAAATTAAGGGTTTGATTTGTAAACACATAAAGTTTCAAATTTATAATTTTCCCTTACTATTTACTACATTTTTCATTATCAATTTTAAAAAAAACTTCTAATTATATGCAGCACTAATTTTTAAGTACAAGATGAAACGGTATTATAAAAGATTTAGCGTATCGGTTAAACCAAAATTGTATTTTGGCCTAATTACAATACAACCCAAAGATTATATAGAAAGACATGCAAACAAGGCAACAATTACGGTTATCACACCAATCACAATTCTGAACTTTCTCTGTTGTTCCGCCTTCCTGATATAGCCGTCTTTGCGTAAATCCCAACTAATTAAAATTTCTAGGATTGTTTCGAATGGTTCTAAAATAAAATCACAATAATCATAGCTTAAGTTCGCTTTGGCTTTGGCTTCTAATCTGACTCTTTTTAGTGCTAAATATTTAGCTGTTTTTGTTTTTTGCGGATCAACATTTCTCCTTTGCAGCTCATTAGTAGCAATTACAACAGCTCTAGGATTCCACTTTGTAGGTGAACCAACTATTTCTAATAGTTCCCGTTCCGATCGATTATTTATAAGAGGAATAAACTCGTCTATCATTTTTTATTTATAAGTAGCAATCTTTCTAGATTCGGGCATTTAGGTCGCAAAACCTAACAAGGTAGCTACCAAGATTATTAAGCTAAGATATAATTTCCTACGAATTCTAAGAACATTTACAATCAAATTTGTAGACTTTTACTACTATTAATTACTAATCCTTTTATACTCTACACATTTTGACCAAATGTTAGCAAATTCTTATCTGGATCGAGCATTGAAAACTCTTTTTGTCCCCAAGGCTGCACTTTTAATTTCCCATTAGGGTAAATTGTGATTTTATTTTCTTGAACTTCTTGATATAGAGTTTCAATATCATTGGTTCGGATATAAACTTGACCGTAATTTTCAAAAACATTGAGCTCTTTAAATTCAAAAAAATGAATCTCTATCTGGTCCTTTTTTACCATTAAGTAACCATCATAATCACCTAATTGTTCAAAGCCTAACTGTTCAACATAGAATTCCCTAGTTGTAATTTTATTTCGCATCGCTAATTTTGGATGTACAGCTGTCAGCATATTGGGTCTTTTAAATTGTTATATTCTCATTCTTTAACAATAGTTTCAACCTCAATACTGTTTCTACTAATTCTTTCAGTTGTATTAGTTTTTCCTTTTAGCAAAACTACTTATAAAGTTAATACCTAATTTCATTAGAAGCTTATCAAACACATTCAAGTCAAATAACTAGCACTAAAAAGCACACTACAGCAGTCCTACTTTGCAAACCAATGGTAAGTATTGATTTCATTTTTCTTTTTGTCTATCAATAAATCTTGAAATTCCGTTACTATTCGTAATTAATAGGTATCCAATTAATGTATTAATACTGTGAAAAATCAGCCAAGCTACATCTCGATAATTTTTCAGTAGTTCATTTTGCTGTAGAAATTGAATAATTTCTCGCACTAAGTTTGGGAAACTATTAATTAAAGTTATGCCGCCAAATAATATTATAATAATTTTCAAGACGGTATTTTGTGAGATGGTGATGTCGATTCTACTTTCTGTAAAATGTCTTTCTAATTTTAATCTTGAAACAATCCATTCTGATTTAAAAAGAAAAAGTGATGAAATAAACAAATAGGAAATCAATGCAAATATTCCAAAAAGCATTTCAGGAATAAAGGTATTCCATCCAAGTCCGATTTGAGATGTTAAGAGTAACGAGGCAATTTGAGGAAATATATAGAGGCAATTCATAAAAAGCCAAAGTCCGATTCCTTTTAGCACAATATTCCAAAAAGTATTAATTTTCATTTATTCCCATTTAGTTTAGGTAAATCTATCGTTTATTGGCTTCTACTGTTTGAGGCAAAAGACTATTTTATTAAAAGCGATTGTGTAATAGTAGAAAAACCCTAATTATTTATTTTGGTAAAGAAATCGAGACACGAAAGATAAACTTATTTCGAGCACCTAATTACATCATTTTTGCAAAAGACTCATTAACACCTGGCTTTTCATACCTGGTTAGTATTTTTCAACAGTTGTCAAAATATATCCTTGTCTTTACCGTCAATATTATGATTTATTTTCTGTCCCATACTTGAAGTAACATATCCTGCAACCCTTTCTTCCTTTCGTTGACCGTTTGATAAATAGCCAACGTTTATGGAGCAGTCTCCTGTAATGTCAATCCAAACGGTTTTACTTTGTCCTATTTCTAATTTGTCAATCTGTCCGCCGCCACAGCCCACAATAGTAATGTCGGTCAAAGTTGTCTGCGTTGCGTTCGTAAATGTTATTCTCATGGTGCCAAGAAGAACAATTACAATCCAACAATAAAAAAACATAATTGGTATGTTCAATAACATTAGCCCACCAATTTTTAAAAGTTTCATTTCATTATTTTTATCCTTGTTCGCTTTTAACACTATTAAGATTAAAATTCCAGAATTTATTAGTCCAGCAAATACAATAAAGCCGAGACCAAGTAAAACTACGTCGAACGAAGATATCAAGAAGTAAAGTCCAAAAATAATTGTCCCGAGCAGGAATGAAACTAATGCAGTTAGTCGTCCAATTTTTATATGTTGTTCAGTTGTCATGCGCTTGGTGCTATGTTTTGGTGAGTGGAGTTGTTGGAAACTTATGAAACCGAGTATTTTTCAGCTTAACGAAAACTTGATGCGAAACATTAAAACAAGTAAACTACAGCTAGATCAGAATGGCAGCTAGCAGTTACCTTTTAGCATGCGTTTGATCTTTCCAAAGAAAGACAGTTTCCCTTATTTAAGTTTAATTTCTGATTTTTTGACAGGATTAAAACTACTTTCAAAAGCTGTTTCCATTATTGTTTTTTTCGGTTTATATATTTTTCGGGTTTCGTCTTCTAAATAAGGGTAACAATAAATTATCCGCGTCATATTTGTTGAGTCTATTGGGATTTCAAAACGCATTATTGCTTTTTTTATAAAAGACATTTCAAAGCCGTTATTTCTCAGTTCGGTTTGTATTATAAATTTTAGTTTTTCAATGTCTGCCAAAAGAGGTTTTATCTCAACTTCTTTTGGAATTACTTTTTTGTTTAAAATATCTATTTCAATTTCGGCTACATTTTTTTCTCTAGCAATATAGTTTATCCAGTCAGCCATGTAGCCACCGTCATAATATCCAAGTGTACTCAAATAACTAAGGGCTAAATTTCCAGGAAGTCCATTTAATTTTTTTGCTTTCGACATTTTTTCTTTAAGGTTACAAATTACGTTTTGCTGCTATAAGAAGTGGCAAACTACGGAACTTCCTACTTTCTGCTAAGATAAAATTCCTTACGGAAAATAAAGGTGAATTTTGAATTTTTTTCTTAATCTATTGTAAACGAAGTTACCAGCAATATTTATATCTCTTTTAACGTTTTTATTAATTCATCAATTGAAACGTCTTTTGCAACTATTTTTCCTTCTGGATTGATTAAGAAATTCATTGGAATTTGATCAACATTATATTTTATTGATGTTTTCCCTTCAAAACCTCTATTTTCATTTACGTTAATCCATTTAAGGTTTTCAACATCTAAAGCTTTTTTCCATTTGGTACTATCTTCATCAATTGAAACACCAATAATTTCAAAATTTAAATCCTTATTTGATTCGTATATTTTTTTTAATTCGGGTAATTGTTTTCTACATGGCCCACACCAACTTGCCCAAAAATCTATCAAAATCCATTTTCCTTTTAATGTTTTTGTATTATGAGTTATGTTATTTCTATCTGGAAGTTCAAAATCAATTATCATATCATTAATGTCTACAAGTAATTCGGGGAATAGACGATTTTCAATAACTCTTTTAGTTATTTTGTTTATTTTCGATTTGTCGAGTTTGCTGTATATATATTTTAATCTACTTTTATCTAAAGTATCATTCCCAGTTAGTCCACAAAGGATACCAGCACTAAAAGGGTTTTTAGGATTACGATCAACTATACTTTCTACCTTTTCAAGCATTTTTGTATAATAATTATTTTTATCTTGAAAATTCTTTTTATGATTTTCGTATTCTTCTTGGATGATTGCGGTTTTAGTTCCCTTAACTTTAGTTATGTCAATTATTGCTAATGTATAATCTTGAACTTTTCTGTCTTCAATAGTTAAGTCGATAAATATTTTAGATTTTTCTAAATATAAAGTTGGTATAGTATTCTTCTTATTCTTAAAAGAGAAACTAGCTTGAACAATTTCATTTTTAATTTTTCCTTTGAAAAGGAAATGATTATTTTTAATTAAACAACTATCAACTTTGTCTTCATAATTTAAATAGATGTAGCCTGAATAATTATTTTTAATACTACCATCTAAAGTAAAATTGTTTTGACCAAATAAATTGGATATCGAAAATAATGCAAATATACATATTGTATTTATTAGTCTCATTGATGCTTTTTTAGTTTTTTGAGGGGAAAGTGCTGGTAAAGTGGCGCAGCTTGCAGAAGTGGAGAACTTCGCAGCCGAGAATTTTCGTCTTAACTTAAATGTGGTAAAAAAATGCTAATTCCATAAAATCTCCAATCTTGGCAAACCACTGTTACCAGTAGTTTTTTTGATTTAGAATGATTTGTATGTTTTCCAATTTTCATCATTTTTATTGTAACTCGTAAGTTCGTATTGCTTATATTTTTCTTTTAGTTTCGAAAATCTGATTTGAAATTCAGATAAGTCTTTTGTATAAATTACATATTCTCTAAATCCAGAAGTTGTAATTACTATTGGTACAATTGAGTTTAAATCTGTTTCGAAAATTTCAAAAATATCATCTTCCAAAATATTTAATTCAGGTTCTTTTTCTGCATTCGGCAAGCCATTTTCATCAGGAAACTTTAATTCAAATGCAATTCCACAACTAGTAGGATAATTTTTATTTCCTGCAATTTTATCACAACCGACATTTTTTCGGATTAACATTAGTTTACCGTCATTTTCTGATTGTAAGATTGACCAACTTTCAGGAATATGTGTAATTTCTTCGTTATTTTCGGTTCCTTTCTTATTAAAAAGTTTGTCAAATATTCCCATTTTAGTGTTTTTTGAGTTTTCGCAACTTGTTAAAGTTAAGATTATTATAAGTATTAAATAGAGTTTTTCAATGTTTCTTTTCATCCGTTTTTCTGTTTTCTGAGGCAAAATTACTGGTAGCGTTTGGTCGCTTGGCGTTGTATCGGTTTAAGGAAGCAAAATCGTTCGGTTTAAGGTTAATTATTCCAAGTACAAAACCAACTTCAAATTAAACCAAATCTCGCCATATTGCCAAACGCCTTTTAGTGGCTGTATTTTATTCTTCAATTTCGTTTTTAAATATTGCTAAGTGTTTTAAAAGTAAAATATTTTTTGTTGGTTTCTTTATTGTGTCAAATAATTTTATGTCAGTTGGAATTGATTTAAAAAATTCTGGTCTATTACTTTTTAGACTTTTAATCAATTCTGAATTAACTTTTTTTGGAAATGTTACTGTAAATAAATCTAGTGATTTAACAAAGTAAATTAGCCAAAGTAAGTCATATTGATTGTCGTCAAAATTTTTAAGTTTTTCATTCAGTAAGTTTTCAATTAAAGAACTTATTTTTGAAATTATTCTTGCTTTTCCCTTATTCTGTTCAACAATTTGTTCAATAATTCCGAGTATTTGTGGAAATGATTTATTTCTTCTTTCTTTTAACATTAGCAAAAGACTGATTGCTTTTAATAAATCTTTGTCTTTAAAGTTGAATTTTAGCTCTTGGTTTTTTGTATAAAGTTCTGACAAGAATCGGTCAACGACTCCTGTCCCTTCAAATTTTTTATCCACTTTTAGAGTTCCACGAAAGGAATTTTCAAAGCGTTTATAGCTTATCTTTTTTCTGTACCTTAAGGAGAATGTTTGATATTCAGCAGTCCATTCCCTAAATAAACCTTCAGGAAGTTCAATTGCTTGTGATTTACTTTCGTTGAGTGTAAGGTTGAATAACGCCATTTGCTTTTGCAAAGTTTTGATAATTAACTTTGCATCTTCCTTAGAGTGACATAAAAAACGATAGTCATCTTTGAATCGAACTCCAATAAAATCTATTCCTTTCGCAGCTATAACTTTGGAGCATTCTGTATCAACAGCACTTAAAATAACTTCTGCAATTAGGTCTGAGATCGCTGGACCGATTGCAATACCGTTTGTGCAACCGTCATTTGAGTATTGAAAAAGTTTATCTAACACCAAGCCAACATAATCATTGAATTTATTTCTATTTCCTTTTTTTCTGATTGTTTCTTTTGTGTGAATAGCCCAAGCAATGCTATGAGTATAAATTGATGGATAAAAATTTTTAATGTCGGATTTTAAAATATATTTATAGTTATAAGCTTCAGCCACCAAATCATTCTCTGCCATTTCCAAATACTCATATATCATACGTCCAGCTCTCAGATTTCCTAATTCACCTTCACTTTTTGAAGTTATAGGAATAGGAAAACTGTATGAATGAATTTTGTTGTTAGTTCTGAACAAAGATTTCAAAATATTGTCCCAATCGTTTATTAAATACCAAACAATGTCGTGATAAATTTTGGGCGCTATAATACCAAATGTTCTGTCCGTGAGTTCTGTTTTTGGAAATGAAATATTTAATAATTCGTCTTTCTCAGGTTCAAATTTTGGTTGCGCAGCTATGCTGTTATCAATAGCAAAATATGGATTTGCCTTTAGATCAAATTTATTAACCTTAAAACTTGGCGGAACGATATATTGTTCTGGATAGTAACCTTCTTCCAAAAGCCATTTTGCAATTTTGTCTTTAGAAACCTTTTTAAGTAACCTTTTAGTTTCTGCTGTATGTTCTTTTGGTAAACTCACTTTGTTATATTTGGTTTGTCGATTTACGGTCGCGCTCTAAAATGGCTGCTAACTACTAAATAACCCAAATATATACAACTTTTCCTTATCCGAAGGAAACTGCAGCAAGTTTTTTCTGAGGTTTTGAGTCGTGACTAAACGTGAATAGGACTACACTCGTTCTGCCCCTGACAGTAGCGGCAACCCCGCCTGTAGCGCGCCTATTTTTTATGGAAGTAGCAAAGCGACCGGAGGAAGCTCTTGGTACGACCTAATAAAAAATGGCGCACAAAGGTGGGTTATAGCGTATGGCAGGATTAGGCCCTACAAAAATTAATGAGATGGCAAAAGTTCAACCTCGGCATTTGGGTTAAAAAGGTACAAGCGACCGGAACTAATTTCTAGGCACTCATAGCGCTTGGTGCGAACGGCGATTTTTTTGAATACTTTTCCGTTTTTGATTCTGAATACACTGCCGTACGGAATCTCGAATACGTAGTTTTTATCGTTTTGCTGATCGAATTGCTTTAAGGCAAGCGACAAAGTAGTATCGGTATCGCTACTGGCGCTGGGGTTTCTAAAATGCCTAGCGAGTAAGGGTAATAATTGGTTGGGGAAAATTTCGGGACGTATGTAAGGCACCATCAATTGCTGAAAGGTGTGTTTCCATTCGTGCCCATGGGGTTTGATGTTGCGACCGTACTTTTCGAAAGCGACTAGATGCGCAATTTCGTGTATGAGGGTAATCAGGAATCGGTATTTATTGAGGCTTCCGTTTACGGTTATTTCGTGCTTGCCACTGAGCCCTTTTCTATAATCGCCATGACGAGTTGAACGTTCATTTACAATTTTCAAATGGACGCCGTGTGTCACAATCAGCTCAAAAGCGGGCTTGACTGCGTGATCAGGAAGAAATTTAGCTAGGGTATCGCTCAAGTTGGTTGTTTAAGGATTTGTAGAAGACACTTGCAATACTTTTCCGTTGAAATAAGCATTTCCAGTTAGGGTGAAATCATAAATGTACTGCGCCATTCCTTCGGCTGAAATAGGTGCTTGGTATCCTGGAAAAGCTTCTTCGAGCATCTCGGTTTGTACGGATCCTAAGGCCAAAACATTGAAGGCAATGCCTTGCTCTTTGTACTCCTCGGCTAGTAATTCAGACAAGGTGATCACAGCGCCTTTACTTGAACTGTAGGCGGCTAAGCCCGGAAATTTTAAGCTTCCTTGAATACCTCCCATCGAACTAATGGTTACTACGTGGCTTCCCTTAGGTAAAAATGGAATGCAAACTCTGGTTAAGTTAGCTACTCCAAAGACGTTTACTTTGTAGACATTTTCAAAATCGGTTTGGGTAAGCTCCGTAAACGGTTTATTGACTAAACTTCCTGCGTTATGTACGATGGCATCTACGGTTTTCCAACTGCTAGTAATAAATTTTTCTACGGCTTGAACATCGGTCTCAACGGCTAAATCGACTGATAGGCAACTGATGTTGGCATGCTCTAAAAGTGCTTTGGGTGTTTTTCTAGAAATAGCAAGTACTTGATGACCTGCATTTGCAAATTTCAAGGCCAACTCAAAACCTATTCCCCTACTCGTTCCGGTAACTATAATGTTTTTCATACCACAAAAATAAGCAAAATCATTAAAAATACCGTCATGAAAAAGAGTTGGTTTAGGAAAAGGAAAAGGGTTCTTTTTTTCTGTTTTTTTTAGTACTATTACAATCTAAAGAGGAAGCTTATGAACACAGTCACCTTGCCTACAATTGCCTATAAAATTGCTGACGCAACTCATATTCCAGGTATACTCGCTTTGCAAGAATTGTACTTGGTCGATAATTTATCTCAAGAGGAAAAACAAGCGGGCTTTGTAACAACCCGGTTTTCAACGGACCAATTGACTACCATTATTGAGCAGCGCGGTTTATTTATTGGTCTTGATCAAAATCAAATCGTTGCTTATATTTTTGCGGGAGACTGGGAATACTACCGCCAATGGCCCATTTTTGAACACATGATTACCTATTTCCCGACTTTAGAATTCAAAAACTTTGCAATCAACACCGCCCAAAGTTTCCAATACGGTCCCATATGCATTCATGCTGCTTATCGGGGTCAGGGATTGATTGTTCCGTTTTTTGAATTTATGAGAAAGGAGATGGTGAAACGATTTCCGTTAGGATTGACTTTTATCAATCAGGCAAATCTCCCGTCTCTTCGAGCTCATACGGCAAAATTACATTGGACGGTTATAGGTGCATTTAAATACAACAACAATCAGTACCGTATTCTGGCTTATGACATGAGCGAAAGTGTGCTAGGCGGCTAACTCATAACTTAATAACACCTACGTTAGCAGGTACTTTTTTACCACTTTATACAGTTGGAATAAGGCCAAGAGAACAAAAATCGATGGAACAACAACAGGCATTAAGTAGCTAGTGAGTCCAGTCGTATTTTTTGAAATAGCCTGTAGAATGGTAACAAAGGCAATCATTCCTGAAAAAGTGCCAACGATAGTTCCTACCAAGTAGCACATTTTTAAGCGAAGGTTTGCCACCCTGATGTAATTATTGTTTAACAAATACAGGTTCCAGGCGGTCCAAAAGGGAAGTTGCAAGAAATTCAAACTACTTAATAGCACACCCAATAAAAAAGGACTGTAAGCAATATAGGCGTTAATATAACCTTTTTCGATAGTGGCTTTTTGCGAATGAGCATAAAATGAATAGGCTAAAAACAGTAGAAAGAAGATGCCTAAAACATCGATTACCTTCATTAATTTAGTGTTCTGAACTAGTGTACGAGCAAAAATTAAAGTGAAATAAATTACAACTGCTTCAATGATTACCACCCCTAATAAATACAAAAGCAAACTCTCTAACCCGAGACTATTATATGTTTCAAAACCAACAATATTTAAATACCCCAAAGGTATGGAGCCAACAAAACTTACTATAAAACCAACTATACTGTTTTTTAGTAGTTTCATTTTTTAAAAATTTGTGATTTTATTGCTTTGTTGTATGTGCAATTTATACTCTCGTACTCCATCTTTATGCTGTAAGTAGGCTGCACCATTTTTATGATTGATCACACTAATTTCATACATGTAGGTGATGTGTCTCATTAGTTCCTTCCATGCAAAAAACAAGGAATGCTTGGGGTCGTAAATGTGTGTTGGTTCGCTTCCGGCACCATTTAATTCAACAATTGAAAAGTTGTTCCCTTGTTCTAAATCGGCAAAGCTGTCATACATTATGTCTAGTCTTCCAAAATAAAAACCATCAATTTGCAAACAGATGGTATTCATCATCGCTTCTAATTTAGGCGTAATCCAATGACTACCATCTATAAATTTAGCACCTCTGGCATGATTGCCATAAGGTACCAAGTTTAACTTTTGGCCTTGAGCCAAAACGGTGTTTAACATGGAGCCATACTCTCTTTGTAAGGAAGGGAGTTGCATTTCGAATCGTGGATTGAGTCGCACTAATTGCTCAACTGTCAGCACTCCATCGCCTTCAACTATCAAAAACTCTTTGGAAACTATTCCGGTAATCTTGCCCGTCTTTTGATTTGGATAGCGAACATAAAAAATGCCAACTTCATTTGTATATGGAATCAGATTTTGAATAACATAATCAAAATTTGCCTTGGAAGCATAGGTTTCCAAATCAGTGCAATTCTCTATTTTTTTCACGCCTGAACCTCGTAATCCTATGTCGGGCTTTGCAATAAAAGGATACTTTATCCCTGCATCAATCGCTACTTTTTGAACTGCTGTCGCGGCATTGCCTTCTTTGATAAGTTCAGTTTTAGGATAAAATTGCGGCGGAATTAAATCATATATTTCCTTTTTAGATTCCATCATAAAACCGCCATTGGTGATGGATGGATTAGCAGCATTAAAAAAGAAAAGGGATTTTGCTTTTACTGCATAATAAAGCCATAAAAAATAAACAGGAATATAAACCACTTGAAATGGCCAATATTCCCAATGCAAAATTTTATGGACTGCTAACCTAATTTTTCTAAATACTATCACTTTGTACTTTTTTTTCGATTACAAATGATGAAGCATATTCTTGTTCCGCTATTAAATCAAAGTAGCGTAAATCTAACGCACTATCCTTTAAAACAGCTTGCGTAATACTCAATGTTTTTAATGCATCATTCCGGTTGATAATTAAACCATTCTCGCTGTCTTCGACATCAGTATACCTGTGAAATTGGTACATTGCTTGTGCATCAATGAACTCGTTTTTTTGCAAAAAGGAATAAAACAACTGCTCTCTTTCTTTTCGAATTGCGGCACTGTATAGGGGCGATGAGGACCAAATATGTTTTTTATTGGAATCTAAAACTAATTTTTCTTTTTCAAGTCCGTCCCAACGCAATTGATACAGCACCTCTTTTTCAAATAAAACAATAGTAAAGGGTTCTATCTTTTCTAATAAAATACCGTCCCATTCGAGTATAGGTGACAAGGCACTAATTAATTCAAGGACTATCAGACCTCTGCTTTTTCGATAAGGAGGATTAATGATATGCTTTTCACGTGCTCCATTTAAAAGAACGAGTACAGTGCCGTCATTGTCTACAACATACCAGGTACCTCCAGCTTGAGGATCCTTTGGGTACATTATTTTCTTACCGGCTAGCGCATAGACTAAAGGTGGCTCAGCACTTGGCCTAAGAACACGCTCGTCCCTGTTTGAGGTGATGATTACCGTATGGTTTGTTTTAACGAAGCTTACTGTGCACATGTCTTTTTATAATCGATTGTAGAACGTGCAACACCAAAATCAGCAGCTACGGAAACCGTATCGCTTTGCAAAACTGCCACTTTAATCAAGGCTTGATGATGAATGCAGTGTTCTAAATTATAAAGAAGTTCTCTATGATAATTGCTATCTATTCGAACTTCTTCCCCGTCTAAATAGTGTACGATGGCTATTTTTTTATTTTCTTTATCTAAAGCCTGTTGAATGGCATGAATTTGACTGATTGCAAATGCCGTATCCGTTTCAATACTTTTATTTCGTTTTCGATTATCGTAGTTTACAAGACCCAAATCATAATTTGCTTCTAAACATTGAAACATTTCAATTATATGTCTTGTGTGTTCTCCAATGGAGGAATTACTTAAAAAAGTACAAGGAGTCGCATATTCAGCATCTTCTAGTTCTTCGAGCAAACCTTTTAATTGGTTCAAACTACTTATTATGGAGGGTACAAGCATAGTAATATTCGGTTATGGTGAAGCTGTAGCGTTTTAAACTACGTAACAAAATGAACAACAAATAAAGTCAAATTAAATGAATTTAATCACTTCTGCTTCGTGTCACGATGCTAATTTTATGTTAAACAAAACAAAGACGGTTGGAACAGTAGTACTAAAAACCAAAAATAGATCTAAAAGTAAACTGGAGGTATTTAAAAAAATAACTGCTTTTCACTCTTACTAAATGCCTTTTTTAAAACTCTAAAACAGCCCGTTTATCGCATGATCTTCATCCAATTAGTATCTGCTTTTTTGTTTAAATCCGCTTGGTTTTTGTTCCACGTTTTTAAAGTATTGTTTAAAAACGAATTGTAAAAAAGGTATAATTTTCCGTTTACAATTTTAAAAGTTGTGGGATTTATTGCTACTTTATCCCCTGTTTCTCCCATCGCGTATGCGCACCAGCCACCATATTGCGGCTCGTATGCCAAAGGATTTTTGATAAAAGCTTGTTTGTTACTTTCACTAGAAAAATAATAAAGTACACCTTCCTGTTGTACCGATAGCTGCTTTTGTCCTTTTATTGCTTTTGCTTGTTTGAAATAGGCCACTGGATCGTATCCCTGAATAGCAATACCATTATCAATGTTAAGCTGCAATTTCTTAATCGTTTTGACCTGCGCTATCACTCCAACCGAAAGCAAAAGGCAGCAACTTATAATCCAGTTTTTCATTTTCAAACTTTTTTTAAATGTACAACATTTACTTTTCAAAATAGGAGGCAATAAACCTTCTAGACTTGGAAATTAGCAAGTTACTAATTTCTTTTTCAGCTCTTTAACCTTAAACAAATTCCGGCACCGATAAAGTGCAATTAGCTTCCAATAAAAAAAGCCCTTTCCAACTAGAATTGGAAAGGGCTTTTACCATATATTTTGATCTGACTATACTAAACCTCTAGAGATCACGATACGTTGTATCTCCGAAGTTCCTTCATAAATTTGAGTAATTTTTGAGTCACGCATCATACGCTCTACATGGTATTCAGCCACATAACCGTTTCCACCGTGAATTTGAACTGCTTCGTTAGCTACTTCTAAAGCAATTTCAGAAGCATATAATTTAGCCATTGCCCCAGAGTGTGCGATATCCATACCTGCATCTTTCTCACAAGCTGCTTTCATTACTAACAATTTAGCCGCAGTAACTTTTACATACATATCCGCTAATTTAAAAGCAATTGCTTGGTGCTTGAAAATTTCTTTTCCAAACGCTTTTCTTTCGTGAGCATATTTCAAGGCAGTTTCGTATGCTCCAGTAGCGATTCCTAAAGCTTGAGAAGCAATACCGATTCTTCCACCATTTAAAACATTCATAGCAAAAGCAAATCCGAAACCGTCTTCGCCAATTCTATTTTCTTTAGGCACTTTCACATCATTAAACATTAATGAATGTGTATCTGACCCACGAATTCCCATTTTCTTTTCTTTTGGACCAATATCGAAACCAGCCCAACCTTTTTCAACGATGAACGCATTGATTCCTTTGTGTCCTTTTTCAATATCTGTTTGTGCAATTACAATGTAAGTCGATGCGGTTGACCCATTAGTAATCCAGTTTTTAGTTCCATTTAAAAGGTAATGATCGCCTTTGTCAATTGCCGTTGTTTTCTGAGACGTAGCATCAGATCCCGCTTCTGGCTCTGACAAACAAAAAGCTCCAATCACTTCTCCTTTGGCAAGTGGTACTAAATATTTCATTTTTTGCTCTTCGTTACAGTATTTTTCCAAACCTGCACAAACAAGTGAATTATTTACAGACATAATCACCGCAGCCGAAGCATCAATTTTAGCTATTTCAGTCATTGCTAAAACATAGGAAATACTATCCAATCCTGACCCACCGTATTTAGGATCTACCATCATCCCCATAAAGCCTAAATCAGCCATCATTTTCACTTGCTCTGTTGGAAATTTTGAATGCTCATCGCGTTCAATAACTCCCGGTAATAACTCTGCTACAGCAAAATCTTTAGCAGCTTGCTGAATCATTAAATGCTCTTCGGTTAGATTAAAATCCATATTATTTTATTGTAAATTAAATGTTCTTAAATTTGTTCACAAAAGTAATTATTTTATCTCGGTTTTCAAACGATTTCGTAATTTTAGCCAATGTTTAAAGAAAAGTATACAGTAGTAGGAGTGATGTCAGGTACATCATTAGACGGAATTGATTTGGCACATATTGTTTTTACAGTACATGACAACCAATGGGATTTTGAGATAGCAGCATGTGAAACTGTCGCTTACTCGACTGATTGGTTAAACAAATTAAAAACTGCTATTACCCTTTCAGATGCCGATTTAGCCCAATTAAACCAAGACTACACGGAACTTTTAGCAACTGTAATCACCTCATTTATTGATAAAAATCAGTTAAAAAACTTAGATGCCATTTGCTCTCACGGGCACACGATTTTGCACCAACCCCAGAACGGATTTACCCTTCAAATTGGGAACTTAGCAGCGATTGCTACCTTGACTAATCAAACTGTTGTATGTGATTTTAGAGTTCAAGATGTTCAACTAGGAGGTCAAGGTGCGCCGCTAGTACCCATTGGAGACCAAATTTTGTTTCAAGAATACGACTATTGCATGAACTTGGGCGGGTTTTCAAACATTTCCTTCGTTGCAAATAAACAACGAGTTGCTTTTGATATTTCAGCAGTAAATACCGTTTTGAATCACTATGCATCTACTTTAGGATTTGATTATGATGACAAAGGAGCAATTGCTAAAAGCGGAAACTGCCATGATGAATTACTAACAGAGTTGAACGCACTTCCATTCTACCAACTACCCTACCCAAAATCGCTAGGTTTTGAATTTGTAAAGGAAATTGCACTGCCACTAATGGAGCGCTTTACTATTCCGATTCAAGATAAACTCAACACCTTTACACAGCATATCGCACAACAAATAGCGGCTGCACTACCAGAGAAAAAAGGTAAAATGTTAATTACTGGCGGCGGGACGTACAACACATTTTTAATCGAAAAGATAAAAGAAAATGTACCCGAAATGGAAATAATTATCCCTGATGCCAAAACAATTGAATTTAAAGAAGCCTTAATTTTTGGTTTGTTAGGAGTTCTAAAATTACGGAATGAAGTAAATGTTTTAAGCAGTGTTACAGGCGCAAAAACAGACCATAGTTCCGGGATTATTTACAGCCAAAAATAATCAGCGAATTATCTATTTCTCATTATTCTATTTTTTATATTTGCTAAAAATAAACATATCGCAATAAAATGAAAGATTTACTACATAAATTCGAAAATAAAGAGCCTGAAATTGTTTTTAATTGGAAAGATACCGAAACGGAAGCAGAAGGTTGGACCGTAATTAATTCCTTAAGAGGTGGTGCTGCCGGTGGTGGAACCCGTATGAGAAAAGGACTTGACATGAACGAAGTACTGTCTCTTGCCAAAACAATGGAAGTTAAATTTTCGGTTTCTGGTCCAGCCATTGGCGGAGCTAAATCTGGAATTAATTTTGACCCTAATGACCCGAGAAAAAAAGGAGTTTTACAACGCTGGTACAAAGCGGTATCGCCTTTATTGAAAAGTTATTATGGAACAGGAGGCGATTTAAATGTAGATGAAATTCACGAAGTAATTCCTATGACTGAGGAATGTGGTGTATGGCATCCGCAAGAAGGGGTTTTTAACGGACACTTTAAACCTACTGAAGCAGATAAAATTAACCGCATCGGACAATTGCGTCAAGGAGTAGTAAAGGTGATCGAAAATCCAAAATTCTCACCTGATGTTGCAAGAAAATACACAATCGCTGACATGATCACAGGTTATGGTGTTGCCGAAGCAGTTCGTCATTATTACAGCATTTACGGTGGTGATGTAAAAGGCAAAAAAGCAATTGTTCAAGGGTTTGGAAATGTGGGATCAGCAGCCGCTTTTTACTTAGCCGAAATGGGTGCTAAAATAATTGGTATCATCGATCGCGATGGTGGATTAATTAACGAAGAGGGTTTTACCTACGACGAGATCAAAACTTTATTTTTAAACAAAGACGGTAATAAATTAGTTGCTGAAAATATGATTCCGTTTGACGAAATCAATGAAAAAATATGGACAATTGGCGCGGAAATTTTTACACCATGTGCTGCCTCTCGTTTAGTGGCGCAATCGCAAATTGATAGCTTAATTGCCAATGGCTTAGAAGTTATTTCTTGTGGAGCCAACGTTCCTTTTGCTGATAAAGCAATCTTTTTTGGTCCAATTATGGAAAACGTAGATAACAAAGTGAGCTTAATTCCAGATTTCATTTCTAACTGTGGTATGGCTCGCGTATTTGCTTACTTCATGGAGAAAAAAGTTCAAATGACTGATGAGGCTGTTTTTCAGGACACTTCAGAAATCATCAAAAATGCAATCGAAAAAGCACACGCTATAAATAATTCCAAAACAAACATAAGTGCTACCGCATTTGAAATAGCTTTGAAACAATTAGTATAATATAAGCTCTCCTTTTGTTCGAAGCAAAAACAACAAATTGCTTCCTATGAATGCAACAATCAGTTTGATAAAAATACAGTACTGTAAATTTATCAAACTGATTTTTTTATTTCCTAACAACTAGACTGCATACTATCTAATTTCTTTAGGATTTTAATCTGAAAAACTAACAATTTTTATAATATATTAGCGTTTCAATAACAAAGAAAAATTATATGAGCCTATTGTTACAAGCAGATACTTTATCTGTTGCCAATGAAAACCTAGCGGACGCAGTTCCTGTTGAGAAAACATTATCCATCATTGAGTTACTAACTAGCGGAGGATTAGCCGGTCAAGTTATTATGGTCGCCTTGTTTTTAATGTTTTTCGTAGCACTTTATCTTTACTTTGAGCGTTTGATGGCAATCAATGCAGCATCACAGATCGATAGTAATTTCATGAGTCAAATTAGAGATAATATCAGAAACGGTCGTATCGACAATGCTAAAATAGCTTGCGCCCACTCTAAATCGCCTGTTGCACGATTAATCGAAAAAGGAATTTCACGCATCGGAAAACCCTTAGAAGATATCAATACCGCTATTGAAAACGCAGGAAAACTTGAAATCTATAAATTAGAAAAAAATGTAAGTATGCTTGCCACTATTTCTGGTGCTGGCCCGATGACAGGTTTCTTAGGAACAGTTGTAGGAATGATACAAGCGTTTCACAAAATGGCTAGTGCCGGTGGACAAATCGAAGTTGGTGCCTTGTCAGAAGGGATATACACCGCAATGACAACAACAGTTGTTGGACTTGTTGTAGGGATTATTGCTTACGTAGGATACAACCACCTAGTAGTGAAAACTGATAAAATCGTACATCAAATGGAAGCTAATGCTGTTGACTTCTTAGATTTACTTAATGACCCAGCCTAATTATGAATTTACGAGGAAGAAATAAGGTTAGTGCCGAATTCAACATGTCATCCATGACAGATATCGTTTTTTTACTTTTGATATTTTTCATGCTAACATCGACGATGGTAACTACGAACGCATTGGATTTAGTTTTGCCAAAAGCGAAAGGAAAGACCGATAGCAACAAAAATATCGCGGTAAGTATCAATAAAAAACTAGAATTTTTTATTGATAAAGAACCAGTTGCAGAAGGAGAATTAGAGTTAAAATTACTATCTCTTTTTACAGCTGACAACACTAAAGCTATTATTTTACGAGCTGAAGAAGGGGTACCAATTGAAAAAGCGGTGAATGTTTTAGACATCGCAAATAGAAATCAAATTAAAGTAGTTTTAGCCGTAAGGCCAAAATAATACCAACAGAAATTTAGCAACCGATTCCTTCTACATGAAATATTTAGATACAAAAGAAGAAAAGAAATCATTTGTCATCACATCAATAATTTTTGTGATTCTTTTTGTTTTGTTTTTCTATTTAGGATTAACATCTTTAGACCCGCCACCAGAAAACGGAATTGCCATTAATTTTGGTACCACTGAATTTGGCTCTGGAGACATTCAACCTACTGAACCCATTCAATCAGCACCGCAGCCAACCGCAGCTAAATCAGCCGCGTCAAGTGACGACGAAGTATTATCTCAAGATATAGAAGAGGCAGTTGTTATTAAGGAAGTAAAAAAAGCACAACCTACAAAACAGGTCGCGACTGAAGAAGTTAAACCCAAGCCTAAAGAAAACCCTAAACCATCTAAAAGCACCTCTGATGCGCTATCAAGCTTAATTAATGGTCCAAAATCAGATGGAAAAGCACAAGGTGGCGAAGGACCTGACAATACTGCTGGCGACAAAGGTAGCATAAACGGCAATCCATATGCCAATAGCTACTATGGATCCGGTGGCGGAACAGGAAATGGAAGCGGTTGGGGACTGAACGGGCGAAGCATTAGCTCGAGAGGAAAAGAAGTACAAAAGTGCAATGAATTCGGTACGGTTGTCGTGCAAATCACTGTAAACCGAAGCGGAAATGTGATTGCAGCTAAATACACAAAAGGAACAACCAATACTAATCCTTGTTTAGTCGAGCCCGCTTTGGCAACAGCCAGAAAGTATAAATGGCAACCAGACTCTAACGCACCCGAAACACAAATAGGTTTTATCACTGTGAACTTTAAACTAGGCGAATAAGTAAATCTCTTTGGACGTCAAAAACACTCAAATGAATTATCAAGAAACAACGGATTGGATGTTCAGTCAACTTCCAATGTACCAACTCCAAGGCGCATCGGCTTATAAAAAAGACTTGACAAATACCGTTCGGTTGTTAGACCATCTCAATAACCCACAACAAGATCTAAAGTGCATTCATGTGGCGGGAACCAACGGGAAAGGCTCAACTTCGCACATGCTAGCCTCCGTATTACAAGAAGCAAACTACAAAGTAGGCCTTTATACTTCACCACACCTTAAAGACTACAGAGAACGCATTAAAATTAACGGAATCGAAATATCGGAAGATTTTGTTTGTTCGTTTATCAATGAGAACAAGGCCTTTTTTGAAGCGAACGATATTAGTTTTTTTGAAATGAGTGTAGGATTAGCGTTTTCTTATTTCAAACATGAAAAAGTAGACATCGCTATAATCGAAGTAGGCATGGGTGGCCGACTTGATGCCACCAACGTAATTAATCCGTTGGTGTCAGTCATAACCAATATAGGATTGGATCATACGCAGTTTTTAGGAAACACCATCCCATTAATTGCTCAGGAAAAAGCCGGCATTATAAAACCAAATGTCCCAGTTGTAATTGGAGAGTACACAACGGAAACTAAGGACGTTTTTTTGGCCAAAGCCAAAGATAATACAGCATCGATTTATTTTGCATCCGATCTAATACAAACTTCATATGAATCCGATTTACTTGGTGACTACCAAGAACAAAATAAAAAAACAGTACTGCAAACACTTGTAATCCTTAACAAAACAACAGAATTCAAAGTTAATGAGGAATGCATAAAAACTGGTTTAGCACAGGTTGTTTCTAATACAGGCTTACAAGGAAGATGGCAACAAATAAACGCTAAACCTAAAACCATCGTTGACACTGCACACAATGCAGAAGGATTAACGATTGTTCTCAATCAAATTAAAAGAGAAAAATACCAAAAATTACATATCGTATTTGGAGTTGTTAATGACAAGAACCTAGACGAAGTATTGCCCCTATTTCCTAAAGAAGCCATCTACTATTTTTGCAAACCCAATATTCCTCGTGGATTAGATGCTACAGTTTTACAAACCAAAGCAGCGGAATTCTCCCTTATAGGCAACCTATACCATTCTGTTTCAAATGCCTACGAGGCCGCCATGGAAAACGCTTCCAAAAATGACTTTATATACATTGGTGGCAGCACCTTCGTTGTAGCAGAAGTACCGGTAAACACGCAGTTGTAATCGTATTTATTTTAGCAACTACAACTATTTACGATTCAGACACATATAAAAAAAGCAATACGTATTAGTAAAATAATTGCAAAAACATTTTGCAGAAACGAAAAACAACTATATATTTGCACTCGCAATCAGGAAATGATAGCAACCTAGTAAAATAGGGCGATTAGCTCAGCTGGTTCAGAGCACCTCGTTTACACCGAGGGGGTCGGGGGTTCGAACCCCTCATCGCCCACAAAAAACTCCTTAAGAAATTAAGGAGTTTTTTTTTGGAATAATTTCATTTTTTTTGAAATTCAAGAACTTTGTATTAATTCAAATTGAAGAATTACAAGAGCATAACCGAATTATCTTTATCGAACACACCTTATGCTACAGGTTTATAAAATTCCTATTTAGAACAGTATTGTTTGAATAGCATGTGGCTGAATTTTTATTGATGTCGCTTGAGTTCCAATACATAGCTTATAGTCTAGTTCTTTATCTGTTTTATTCATAACAATGGTTACCACCTTCCCATCTTGATTTAAAAAAGAGGTCGTAATTAACGCACTGCGGCTAGATACACTGCTAACTCTTTTAGCATCCTTCCCTATAAATTTTGAAAAATGACCAATATAATAATAGGAAGGCGTATAAATTAAAGCACCCGTTCTTGTATCTCCATGAAGCGGCGCAAAGCAAAAATTACCCACATGATTAGGACCTCCATTTTGATCTAGTAAAACATTCCAATCTGTCCAACCTACAGTACCATTATTAAAATCATGAATCATAGACTCACCATAACGTTCACCATTTGCCCAAAGCTGCAATTTGGGATAGTCAAACTTCTCAACACAACCTTCGGTAAACAATAAATTTTTGTCAGGATACATTTCATGAACTTTCCCAACATTTTCAAACATAGATGCTCCCCCACTCCAGCTTTCATACCAATGAAAACCAATACCCCAAACATATTTACTAGCCTCTGGATCATCAAGAATTGTAGACGCTCTTTGTGTCAATAAATCGCGATTATGATCCCACACGGTAAGCTTTCTATCCCCTAACCCCGCTTTTTTAAGCGATGGCCCTAAAAAGTTTTTTACAAAATCGCGCTCCTCTTCAGCCGTGTAAATACAAGACTCCCACGTTTGTTTTGCCATTGGCTCATTCTGAACCGTTAACCCCCAAATAGGAATCCCCTCTTTTTCGTAGCTCTTAATAAATTTTATGTAATAATTAGCCCAAGCCTGATAATACTCCGGAAGCAACTTACCTCCTTGCAGCATACTGTTAGTATCCTTCATAAATGCAGGAGGACTCCACGGACTAGCATAAACCGTAGCTTTACCACCAGCGGTAGCAATGGCTTTTTTAATCAATGGTATTCTATACGTCTTATCGTGATCGATATTGAATGTATTTAAATCTTTATCCCCCTCAGCTACATAGGTGTAACTTCCTGAACTAAAATCACAACTATGAATATTGGTCCTAATAATAGAATATCCGATCCCTTTTTCTTTATCGTAGTAGGCCTTTAAAAATTCTTGTTGATTTTCTTTGGTCAATTTAGCAAAAACTTCTGCACTGGCATCTGTTATAGCCCCTCCAATTCCAAGATAGGCTTGAAAGGTTTTAGTTGGATTGACAAAAACGCAAAGTTGCGTTTCCATTGGTTGCTTCAATTCTTTAAATTGCAAATCTACCTGCGTCTTTTGTAATCTTAAATTGGTGTTTTCCGCCGTTGTAAACACAGTAGCCGTTTTACCCTTCATACTAAAAACATCTACTTTTTTTAACGTTTGGGAGAACCCACTAAAACAAAAGAATATCAAAAAAACTGGACTTCCTATTTTCATAATAATGGATTTTAAAAGCTGTTTTATAATAAAAACGAGTATAACTTAACATGATCACGTCTACAACCATTTCCTTAGCTAAAATTACACTAAAAAAAATAAAAACCGATACCATCTTAGTAAAAAGGCAACTATCTTGAAACAGGTAGCAAAAAGCATTCTAAAGTAATTTAACAGAAACACCCCCTAGGCTGTTCGTTACCAAAGAGAAATTACTTGAGTAAAAATTGGATTTCTACAAAAAGAAAACACCCACTTCAAAAAAAGAAATAGGTGTTTAAAAATTTTAGTAAGCACTCATTAATTATAGAAAATCTAAAGTACGTTCCAGCGCCATACCTCTACTACCTTTAATTAAAATAATACTATTTTTAATAGCTAGATTCTTTAAATAAATTACAAACTCTTCAAAAGAAGGAAAGAATTTCAAATGAGCTTCTGCCACTCTATTCGAATAAAAATCAGACCCTATTAGATAACAATCACAGTCTTTTATTCTTGATAACCTATCAACAATCATCCTGTGTTCTAACAAGCTTTCTGTACCTAATTCAAACATATCACCCAGAACCATTACTTTATTAGGTTCACCCAATTGCACAAAATTATCAATAGCAACTGCCATACTGCTCGGGTTTGCATTGTACGCATCTAGTATGATTTGACTACTCCCTTTCTTCAACATTTGCGATCTGTTGTTTTCCGGGACATACGACTCTAGCGCTTGCTTGATTAGATAATCACTAACTTTAAAGTATTTACCAATTGCAATAGCCGCATTTAAATTATTCGCATTGTACAAACCTATTAAATGCGAAGCAATAGTAATCTCCCCATAGGAAATAACAACAAAAGGATTAGCTGTAACCGAATCAATTTTTAGATCAACATTGGTATTATTTAAACCAAATGAAAAAACATTCATTTGATTGGATCTATTAAGCTGAATCGCATCGTCACTGTTTACAAAAACTAATTTGTTATGTAGTTTCAAATTTTGATACATTTCACTTTTACCTTCAATGACACCTTCTACTCCTCCAAAACCCTCGAGATGCGCTTTACCAAAATTGGTAATATACCCATAATCTGGAAGCGCTAAATCACATAAAAATTCAATTTCTTTTTTATGGTTAGCACCCATTTCTACAATACCAATTTCAGTATCTGCTGTAAAGGAAAGCAAAGTCAATGGAACTCCAATATGATTGTTTAAGTTTCCAATTGTTGCTTTAGTATTGTATTTTTTAGCTAACACAACATGAATAAGCTCCTTAGTTGTGGTCTTACCATTACTCCCAGTTAATGCAATTATTGGAAGTTTTAAATAGGTACGATGAAACTTTGCCAGCTCTTGGAGTGCTTTTAGGCTATCGTTGACAAGAATTGTTCTTTCATCAATATAATAGGATTCATTATCAATAATAACATACAATGCCCCTTTCTCCAAAGCCTCTTTTGCAAACGTATTGGCATCAAAATTATCACCTTTAATCGCTACAAATAAAGAGTTTTTTTCAATTTTTCTTGTATCTATTGAAATGGAACTACATTTCAAAAACAAACCGTGAATAGTACTAATATCCATTAAAAAGTGATTTAAAAATAAAAAGCCCTAATGAAAGGGCTTTTTACTGTTATTTTATATAAAAATTAATTTCTAGCTGATTTCTTCTTTTCTGCTTTTGGACCAACTTTCGACATTGCACATCTAAATCCAATGTAATCTGTTGCCATATCCTGAGGAAAATATCTACGTTGTGCTGGATCTAACCAATACGCTCTGTCTCTCCAAGACCCACCTTTATAAACTCTTACTTCATCATTAATCAAAGTAGTTCTCTTGCTAGATCTATCGTACTTTCTAATCATTGCTCCCAAACTATCCGTAGTTACGTTATGCTTAGGCGAGTTGTACATTTTGTCAATCTTCTTGTCAGCATCATCTGATTCTGATTCTCCAAAGTTGTAATACTTAGAAGACTGCTTATCACCATCTCGATAATTAATGTTATTACTTTTATTAAAGTTTTGTCTTAAGTACGTTTCTTGTTCATCAACTGGAACTTGTGCGATTTGACCTGGAAAACTTCTAACAATGATTTTACCATTGCTCAATGTATCCCTTTTCATTGTCTCAAGAGTTACAATCTCCACTTTACCGTCTGCACCAATCTTATTTTTAGTGTATTTATTACCTCTAAAATAGTTGAAGTCATTTGCTTCGTTATCAATTATTGGACGATAAACATCGGCAACCCATTCCGCCACATTTCCTGCCATATCATACAAACCAAAGTCATTTGCTGGATATTTTTTCACTTCATTTGTGATATCAGCACCATCATCAGACCAACCTGCGATTCCACCATAATCACCATTCCCTTGTTTAAAGTTGGCTAACTGATCTCCTTTGGATTGTCTTTTTCCAGAACGAGTATAGCTCCCTGACCAAGGATATTTCTTTTGACCTTTGTAAATATTGTATTCTCTTTGACCTACATCCGCTGCAGCAGCATATTCCCATTCTGCTTCAGTTGGAAGTCTATATTCTGGCAAAAGAATACCAGATGAACGTTGCGCATAGACATTCTTTGGCTCCGTTACTTTACCATCTTTACCAGCCTTAGGTGCTTTTCTAGCTCCTTTTGGTCCTTTTAAAACAATATCTTCATTACCTCCATAAGTCATTGTTGGAGCAGCTAAATAAGTATCTGTATTAAAAGAACTTTCAGCTGTAACATCATTAGTTTTAGCATTTTTCTTCAAATACCCTTTCTTTTCAAGTATCGCTTCGTTTACACGATCCGTTCTCCATTTACTAAATTCATTAGCTTGAATCCAGTTCACACCTACAACAGGATAATAGGCATATGAAGGATGTCTTAAATAATTGTTAGTCATTGTTTCATTATAACCTAACCTATTTCTCCATACCAACGTATCAGGTGAAGCACCTTCATATATATGTCTGTAATTCTCTTCATCTGGGGGGAAAACACTTTTTAACCAATCTAAGTACTCCAAGTACATAAAATTAGTAACCTCAGTTTCATCCATGTAAAAAGATTGAACATGCTGCTGCGTTGGCGTATTATTCCAATCGTGCATCACGTCATCTTGTACTTTACCCATGGTGAATGTACCGCCTTCAACAAATACTAAACCAGGTCCAGCCTCTTGTTTTTTAGCAGCTTGTACTTTTTTGCTATCTACGTTCCACCCAGTTCCTCTAGATGTGTTATTAGAACTAGACTTTTTACTACAACTTGCAAAACCTATGACCATAAGCATTGACAACATCAATCGTAAGGCTATAACTTTGTTTACTTTCATACTGATTATAAAGTGAAATTTAGGTGACGCAATATAATAATTAACCATTACCCTGCAATACCAATTTTTAATAAATTTAGATTTTGAAATTATCTAATGACAATTATACAAAACAAACGCAAATTTATACTATTTATTATTTATTTTTATGGTAAAAGCCATATTTTTACCCAATTTACTAAATATAGTTTCATCTCTTTGCCCTAAAAAAAATGAAAAACCTGCTTTTATGTGCATTATTCTTACTTTCAATTACCTCTATTGCACAAAATAGTGGTGATGTTGTCATTGAATGGAATAAAAAAACAGCACTTCAGTACGGAAGCTACACCATAAATATCCCGCAATTCAATGGAGATTCATTCCAATATGACCCTGCCAAAAAAGCCATTTTATACAGCAACAAAATAACAAACATAACTACCTCAGAAGGAGCTTCCGTACTACTAGAAAACGTTGTTTACGAAAATATCGCCACAAATGACTTGGGAGACCTACTAAAAGAAAGCCTTCCTGGAAGCCCACAAGCTTTTGTCAAAACTGCCCAATCTAGAAACAAGTTCGAAACTTTTTTATCAGTAACTCCAATTGTAAATGATGAATTTGGACTTAGAAGAATTCGATCTTTTACCTACCAAATCGTAAATAACCAAAGCTCAAAAAACAACTTACAAAGCAAAACAACAAGTGCGATAACCAACTCCGTTCTTGCATCAGGTGATTGGTACCGATTTTACATTGAAAAATCAGGGGTATACAAGATTTCTAAAAAGTTTTTAGATGATCTAGGCATGAATACCAACTCCATAGATCCTAGACGAATTAGCTTGTATGGCGCAGGAGGCAGAATGCTTCCACTATCTAATAATATTCCGTATCCTACGGACTTAACCGAAAACGCAATAAAAATTATTGGAGAGCAAGACGGCACATTCAACAGCGAAGACTACATCTTATTTTATGGTGAAGGCATTGAAAATTGGAACTCTGAAAGCCAAACCAATCTAAACTTATATGACAGCAAGTCCTACTATTATATTAGCACATCATCAGTCAATGGAAAACGAATCCAAAATAATGTCCAACCCACAGTAAATAGCACACTTCAAATCGACAGTTTTGATGACCATCAGTTTCACGAAATTGACGCAATCAACATCAGCAGACTAGGAAGACAATGGTTTGGTGAAGCATTTGATTTTAAATCTGAACAAGAATTCAGTTTCAACTTCCCCAATATCGACGCTACTATTCCTCTCAAAATTAGTGCAACATTTGCAGCAGCAGCCTTTACCCAAACTTCTTTTACTGTAAATGTAAATGGGCAAAATAATGGCAGCGCCTCCATAGCTGCAATTACTGCCAACTCTGGAATCAACTTTAATGTCGGCTCCTTGCCCAATAACACCACCGCCACAGGAAGTGAAAATACTACAATTAAAATTACCTACAATAATAATGGTGTGCCCGGATCCAAAGGGTATCTGGACTACATTAACGTCATTGCTAAAAGAAAACTTCAAGGCTACGGAAAGCAGTTCCATTTTCAATACGATCTTGCAGCTAACAACTCAGGCGTTATTCAATACAATTTCAGCAACGCTGCCGGACTAAATGAAATTTGGGACATCACTGACCTAACCACCATCAGCACTATTTTAAATGATAAAAAAGATCTATTGTCATTTAAGGCTAATTTAGGTGCTCTAAAAAAATACATTGCGATTGATCCATCAGATTACTATAGCCCTTTACGAGAAAACAAAACTAAAATCCAGAATCAAAACATTAAAGGGACCGTTTTTAAGAATAATCAAGGCCAATTTACAGATGTAGATTACGTCATAATTACACCTACTAGCTTGAGTATGCAGGCCGAAAAATTAGCTAATTTCCATCGCTCCTATACGAATCTAAATGTAAAAGTGCTTACTACCGAATCTATTTATCAAGAATTTTCATCAGGTAAACAAGACATTGCAGCAATACGTAACTGCATAAAATACATATATGACAATGCCTCCGCTGCTGATAAAAAATTAAAATACGTTAATCTTTTCGGAGATGCCTCTTATGACTACAAAAACAGAATCCCAAACAATACCAATGTTGTTCCTATCTATCATGCTTTAAATAGTAATTCGATCGGAGAATCTTGTTTTGCTTCAGATGATTTTTACGGATTAATGGATACAAACGAAGGCAATATCATTTCTTTTTTTGGAGGAATTGATATTACAGTAGGACGCATGTTAGTTAATGACGCACTTCAAGCTGAGGAGATGGTCAATAAAGTGTTGCAATACCACGATACAAAAGCACTTGGCAATTGGAGAAATAACGTTGTGATTATAAGTGACGATTCTGACATCCCTTCTGATGCTAGTTTACAAGAGCGCCAAAATAATTTGGCAGATATGATTGCTACTAAGAAACCATTCTTAAATATAAATAAAATAATTTTGGACTCCTACGCCCAAGAGGCATCTGCAGGAGGATTTAGGTATCCCAAAGCTAGGACCGATATTTTCAATGCATTCGAAAAAGGGGCATTAATCTTTAACTATCTTGGTCATGGAGGTGAGGACGGATTGGCAGCTGAACGGATTTGGGAAAAATCTGATAGCCAAAACCTAAGTAACCAATACAAATACCCTTTATTTATTACGATAACTTGTGAGTTTTCTCGATTTGACAATCCATACAGACCTACAGCAGGAGAATACACCTATTGGAATCCAAAAGGTGGAGCAATAGCCATGATAACCACTATCAGAGAAATATCGCAGTTCAATGGCGAAAATTTTAATGACAGATTAAATGCTACCCTACTATCGTACGACTCCAACGAATATACTTCAATTGCAGAGGCATTGCGAATTGCTAAAAACAACAACCCCAACTCTTCGACTAACGTAGTTTTTTACATTGGCGATCCAGCCATAAAATTGGCAATCCCGAAACCAAAAATCAGGCTAACTAAGGTGAATGACGTACCTATTTCACAAACCATTGATGATTTAAAATCATTAGCACGGATTAAGCTATCTGGAGAAATAACAGATGAAAACGATACCGTACTAACTAATTATACCGGAACTGTAGCCACAGCAATTTTCGATAAAAATAGCACCCAAACCACCTTCAACAATGACAATAATAGTCCTCAAATTAATTTTACCACCTTAGGTGAAACAATCTTTAGAGGAAATGCATCTGTAACCAATGGGTTATTTGAGTTTAATTTTGTCGTTCCCAGAGACATTAGGATCCCTCTCAACAGTGGAAGAATTAGCTTTTACGCATCAAAAACGGGAACTACTGAAAACCAAACTGGATACGACACCACTATTAAGGTAGGCGGAATAAACCAAAATGCGGTTCAAGACAATATTAGTCCAAAAGTAAAGTTATATATGAATGACGAAACTTTTGTTTCGGGCGGGATAACAAACAGCTCTCCTTTTTTATTGGTTTTATTAGAAGATGAGAACGGGATAAACACCGCGAGCGGTATTGGTCACGATATTACCGCTGTTTTAGACGGAGATATTAACAATACCTTTAAATTAAATGACTACTATCAAACCAATAGTGATGATTTTACGAAAGGCAGCCTGAGGTTCCCTTTAAGAAATATTGCTCCCGGTTTGCACACCATAGTCGTCAAAGCATGGGATGTATACAACAACCCTACCACTGTAGAGATTCAATTTTTAGTGGTTTCCGATGAAGGAATTACGCTAACAAACGTTCTTAATTATCCCAATCCTTTTGTAAATTACACTGAATTTTGGTTTACACACAACCGACCATTTGAACCGCTCGAGGTACAAATTCAAGTTATAACAATCACAGGAAAAGTGGTTTGGACAAAAAACCAATTAATTACAACGGATGGTTTTTTATCGAGAGAGCTTACTTGGGATGGTAAAGATGATTTTGGAAGCAGAATAGGAAAAGGAGTTTACATCTATAAATTGACAGTGAAATCCAGCTTAACAAATAACAAAGCAGAAAAGTTTGAAAAACTTGTAATACTTTAAGAAAATACTATATTTGTCCAATGATTTTTAAATTATAAAATGAAAAAAACGCTATTTTTATTAATTTGCATTTACTCTATACAAAGCGTTACGGCGCAGGACAGAGTGATCACAACAGCCTTACCTTTTTTACTAGTAGCTGCAGATGCGAGAGCAGCCGGTATGGCCGATAATGGTGTAGCAACTTCAACTGATGCATTCTCCCAGCAGTGGAATCCTGCAAAATATGCTTTCTCTACCGAAAAGCAGGGATTTTCTGTGAGTTATACTCCATATTTAACAGGTCTAGCTAACGACATCTCATTAGGACAAGCAACTTATTTCAACAAAATAAGTGACCGAGCTGCTTTTGCGGGAAGTTTACGCTATTTTGGCTTTGGAGACATTGAACTAAGACAAACCAGTGACCCTACAGAAGACGTAAGAATTGTATCCCCAAATGAATTTGCACTTGATGGATCGTACTCCCTAAAACTGAGTGAGAAATTCTCAATGGCAGTGGCTGGTCGATACATTAGATCCAATTTAAAAGTAGGCACTGACACAGGAGATGGTACAGCAGCGAATACATTCGCTATTGACATCGCTGGTTTTTACCAGTCTGAAGAAATTGCATACAATGAATTTAATGGTAGATGGAGAGCTGGATTTAATATTCAAAATATTGGACCTAAAATTAGCTACGATAACGATCAGATCAACTCCAACTTCACTCCTGCGAACTTAAAATTAGGTACTGGATTTGATTTCATCCTAGACGATTACAATAAGGTGGCACTGAATGTTGAATTTAGTAAATTATTAGTTCCTACTCCTCAAGTTGGTTATAACGGAACTGCTTACACAGGAAAGGACTTCAACAATGACGGTACAGTTGATGCAACTGACTTTGACCTAGCAACACAAGAATATAAATCTATTGGTTGGGTTTCTGGAATATTTAAATCATTTGGAGACGCACCATCGGGAATTAAAGAAGAAATAAAAGAAGTAACCTATTCCGTTGGAGCTGAATATTCTTACCAAGATTCATTTGCCATGCGTTTGGGGTATTTCCATGAAAGTCCTGACAAAGGAGCTAGAAGATTTTTCTCTTTAGGAGCTGGCTTTAAATATACCTCAGTAAACATTGATGTAGCATACTTATTCTCTGCTTCAAAAATCCCTAATCCTTTAGAAAACACATTGCGTTTTTCTTTAACATTCAACTTTGGAGACAAATACGAAACGTATTAATTTAATAAATACTCAAAATAATCATCCAAATTTCAGCAATTGAAATTTGGATTTTTTTTCCTCAAAACATTATGAAAAACATAACAATTACAACTGAATTATCAGTTTATAATGCAGTAACAGAACTTCCTGTTGCTACTCAAGAACTTATGGCGCTAGCAGTAACTAGTAGAAAAAAAGCCTATGCGCCTTACTCAAAATTTAAAGTTGGAACAGCAATCCTACTGGACAATGGTGAAGTAATTTTAGGTTCCAACCAAGAAAATGCTGCCTACCCTTCTGGTCTATGTGCGGAGAGAGTAGCTATTTTCTATGCCGGATCTATGTATCCCGATGCCAAAATAGTTCAAATGGCTATAACAGCTGCTTCAGACACTAATAAAACAGAGTCACCAATTCCGCCTTGTGGAGCTTGCAGACAGTCTATTGCCGAATATGAAATTAAGCAAGAGCAACCTATCGAAATCTACTTCATGGGCGAATCAGGAGACATCTATAAATCATCTTCATTAAAAAACTTATTGCCTTTAATGTTCGATAAAAACTTCTTATAAAAAACGCTAAAAATTAGCTTTTAAATTTTAGTTCTCAGTTGGAATGTCTTATTTTTGCGTTTCGCAAACTTGGATGAGGAACTTTTTTGCGTTATAGGTACTAATTGATAACACAATAAAACTTTAGCAAAAGAACATTAGAGATGAAAGAAGTTACAAAAGAGGTTTATTTAAAGTGGTATGAAGATATGCTACTGTGGAGAAAGTTTGAAGACAAACTTGCAGCATTATACATACAACAAAAAGTAAGAGGTTTTCTTCACTTATACAATGGCCAAGAAGCGGTCCTTGCCGGAGCATTACATGCAATGGATTTAACGAAGGACAAAATGATTACAGCATACAGAAACCACGTACAACCAATTGGTATGGGTGTAGACCCAAAACGTGTTATGGCTGAACTTTTAGGTAAGGTAACAGGTACGTCAAAAGGTATGGGAGGTTCAATGCATATATTTTCGAAAGAACACCGTTTTTATGGTGGTCACGGAATTGTAGGTGGACAAATCCCAGTAGGAGCTGGTTTAGCTTTTGCTGATAAATATTTTGAAACGGGCGGTGTAACTATGACCTACTTTGGTGATGGTGCTGCACGTCAAGGCTCACTACACGAAGCTTTTAACATGGCAATGCTATGGAAATTACCCGTAGTTTTTATTGTAGAAAACAATGGATACGCAATGGGAACTTCAGTAGAAAGAACAGCAAATCATACTGATATCTGGAAATTAGGTTTAGGTTACGAAATGCCTTGTGGACCAGTTGACGGAATGAATCCTGTAAAAGTTGCTGAAGCCATGACAGAGGCAATTGATAGAGCACGTCGCGGAGACGGACCTACTTTCTTAGAAATGAAAACGTACCGTTACAGAGGACACTCCATGTCCGATGCGCAATTGTACCGTTCTAAAGAAGAAGTAGAAGAATACAAAAAAATCGATCCAATTACACAAGTTTTAGATGTAATCATGGAAAACAAATACGCTACCGAAGAAGAAATCGAACTAATTGAACAAAGAGTAAAAGATCTAGTTCAAGAATGTGTTGATTTTGCTGAGGAGTCTGATTATCCACCAGTACAGCAATTGTACGACGTGGTGTACGAACAAGAAAACTATCCATTCATCCCTCATAAACTATAATTATGGCAATCAAAGTAACAATGCCTCGATTGAGCGACACTATGACGGAAGGAACAGTAGCAACTTGGCTTAAAAACGTAGGAGATAAAGTAAGCGAAGGAGATATCCTAGCAGAAATAGAAACAGACAAGGCGACAATGGAATTTGAATCCTTTAATGAAGGGATCTTATTACATATCGGAATACCTGCTGGAGAAACTGCACCAGTAGACTCTTTACTAGCAATTATTGGTAAAGAAGGAGAAGATATTTCAGCATTATTGGCTGGAGGAGATGCTCCTGCAACTGAAAAAACAGAAGAGCCAGCAACTAGCGAAGCACCAAAAGAAGAAACTTCAACTAAATCAGCTTCTTTACCAAAAGGAGTTGTTGTAGTAACTATGCCGCGTTTAAGTGATACGATGACTGAAGGTACCGTAGCAACTTGGTTAAAGAATGTTGGAGACAAAGTAAATGAAGGAGACATCTTAGCTGAAATCGAAACGGATAAAGCAACAATGGAGTTCGAATCATTCAACGAAGGAACTTTATTGCACATCGGAATCGAAGCGGGTAGCACAGCTCCAATTGATAGCTTATTAGCAATCATTGGACCTGCAGGAACTGATATCTCAGGAATTGCATCCAACTTTAAAGCGGGTGCAAAAACAGAAGAAACTGAAAGCACTACAGAGTCTGCAAAAGCAGACAACGAAACAACTACAGCTCCAACTGTACAAGAAGAAAGTACTGACGGAAAAAGAATATTAGCATCTCCACTAGCTAAAAAAATTGCTAGTGACAAAGGAATACAATTAAACCAAGTTAAAGGTTCGGGAGAAAACGGACGTATCATCAAAAGCGATATCGAAAACTTCACACCAGCAACTAATACGACGCAACAGCCGGCTGCTGCACCAATTGCAGCTCCAACCCCTACTGAAACAGCTAGCGCAGCTGCTGCTCCTGCACCAAAAGTGTTCGTGCCTGCTGGAGAAGTATTTACTGAAGAGATCAAGAATTCGCAAATGCGTAAAATCATTGCGAAAAGATTGGCTGAATCATTGTTTACAGCACCTCATTACAACTTAACTATCGAAGTTACGATGGATGATGCTATGCAAGCAAGAACAGCTATCAATAGCCTACCAGATACAAAAGTTTCATTCAACGATATGGTTATCAAAGCATGTGCAATGGCTTTGAAAAAACATCCAAAAATCAACTCTCAGTGGAAAGAAGATGCAATCACCATTAATCACCATGTGAATATTGGAGTTGCAGTAGCTGTAGAAGATGGATTAGTTGTTCCTGTATTAAAATTCACCGATGCAATGAGCTTGTCTCAAATTGGTGGAAGCGTGAGAGATTTAGCTGGAAGAGCGAAAAACAAAAAACTACTACCTACTGAAATGGAAGGAAGTACGTTTACCGTTTCTAACTTAGGAATGTTTGGAATCGTAGAATTTAATTCTATCATCAACCAACCTAACTCAGCAATACTATCTGTAGGAGCAATTGTAGAGAAACCAGTCGTTAAAAACGGCCAAATTGTTGTAGGTAACACCATGATGCTTTCATTAGCTTGCGACCACCGTACCATCGATGGAGCCACGGGAGCACAGTTTTTACAAACACTAAAACAATACATTGAAAGCCCAGTAACTATGCTTGCGTAACTACTGCTATTTTATAAAAACCAAACCCGTCTTGAGTAATCTTGACGGGTTTTTTATTTTGGCATGACCCCACTTCCACTACCGTTCCAGCGAGGTCGGGCTTTACGCTAAATCTTTTATTTCGTTCTCACTTCATAAAAGGATACCGCTGCAATCCCTCATGCAAAAGAAACATACTACAGATTATATTTTTAACTTCGTCACTGACAATGTTACTTTTATTATCTTTAAAAAGAACATTATATAAAACCGCTATCTCTATGAAGAAATCTTTTATCGAGCCAAATGAAGGCTTCTCACAAGCAGTCATTACCGAGACCACATCTACTAAAACAATTCACATATCCGGCCAAATTGGAGACGGCAACAACCTCGAAAGCCAAACGTTTAGTACATTCCGAAACCTAGAACAACAGCTATTAAATTGCAATGCAACCTTTAAGGATGTGGTAAAAATGACAACATACATCGTCAACTTTAATCCTGAGCAAGACTTACCTATTTTTAGAAAAGTGAGAAAAGAGTTTTTAGGAGAAAGCAATTATCCTGCTAGTACATTAGTTGGTGTTTCCATACTAGGAAAAAGAGAATGGTTAATCGAAATAGAAGCAATCGCAATAATTGAAAAAACTAACCTCTAAGATTTCTAACTAAAAAGCGAAAAATGGAGTATTAATTATGCTTCTGCGCTACTTTAAAATGATAAAGCAATACTATAAACATCAACGACATGATCACTACTTAGTTGTTACTCTAACGAAGAAAGAATTCAAACAACGCGCTGACATAATAGAGATTCTTTATCAGTAAATACCATAAAATAATCATATAAAAACTCACAACATGCTACCTACTATTTGTCATTCTGACGAAGGAAGAATCTAAACAACACGCTCACATAATGGAGATTCTTCGTTCCTCAGAATGACAAAATAGCTAAATAACAAAAATTGTAGTTCCGACTTTAGAGAACACCAAACTATAAGAGCGCATAATGTAGTTTCTTCGTTCATCGGTAAACCAAAGTTGTGCTGGAATAAAATCATTGTAATCCATCCCCCAATATTTGTCATTCTGACGAAGGAAGAATCTAAACAACGCGCTCACATAATGGAGATTCTTCGTTCCTCAGAAAACCAAAGTATCCTCAAACAAACTAAATATCGATCATCCCCTACTATTTGTCATTCTGACGAAGAAAGAATCCAAACAAAGTGCTCACATAACGGAGATTCTTCGTTCCTCAGAATGACAAAATAAACGAATCATAATTCTAGACAATTTCAACCATATACACCCAATATTGTCATTCTGACGAAGGAAGAATCCAAACAACGCGCTCACAAAACGGAGATTCTTCGTTCCTCAGAAAAACAAAATAGCTTAATACCAAAAATTGTAGTTCCGACCTAAGAGAGCACTTAATAATAGGCTCACATAATGGAGATTCCTCGTTCCTCAGAAAACCAAAGTTATGCTGCAATAAAATCATTGTAATCCATCCCCCAATATTTGTCATTCTGACGAAGGAAGAATCTAAACAACGCGCTCACATAATGGAGATTCTTAGTTCCTCAGAATGACAAAATAGCTAAATACCAAAAATTGTAGTTCCGACTTTAGAGAACACTTAATAATAAATGCTCATAACGGAGATTCTTCGTTCATCGGTAAACCAAAGTTGTTCTGGAATAAAATCATTGTAATTCATTCCCCAAAATTGTCATTCTGACGAAGGAAGAATCTAAACAACGCGCTCACATAATGGAGATTCTTCGTTCCTCAGAATGACAAAATAAACGAATCATGATTCTAGACAATTTCTATCAAATACACCCAATATTGTCATTCTGACGAAGGAAGAATCCAAACAACGCGCTCACAAAACGGAGATTCTTCGTTCCTCAGAAAAACAAAATAGCTTAATACCAAAAATTGTAGTTCCGACCTAAGAGAGCACTTAATAATAGGCTCACATAATGGAGATTCCTCGTTCCTCAGAATGACAAAATAGCTAAATACCAAAAATTGTAGTTCCGACTTTAGAGAACACTTAATAATAAATGCTCATAACGGAGATTCTTCGTTCATCGGTAAACCAAAGTTGTTCTGGAATAAAATCATTGTAATTCATCCCCAACTATTTGTCATTCTGACGAAGGAAGAATCTAAACAACGCGCTCACATAATGGAGATTCTTCGTTCCTCAGAATGACAAAATAGCTAAATACCAAAAATTGTAACTCGGACTTTAGATAGCACCAAACTATAAGAACACATAATGTAGTTTCTTCGTTCATCGGTAAACCAAAGTTGTGCTGGAATAAAATCATTGTAATTCATCCCCCACTATTTGTCATTCTGACGAAGGAAGAATCTAAACAACGCGCTCACATGATGGAGATTCTTCGTCCCTCAGAATGACAAAATAGCTAAATACCAAAAATTGTAACTCGGAGTTTAGATAGCACCAAACTATAAGAGCGCATAATGTACTTTCTTCGTTCATCGGTAAACCAAAATTGTGCTGGAATAAAATCATTGTAATTCATCCCCCACTATTTGTCATTCTGACGAAGGAAGAATCTAAACAACGCGCTCACATAATGGAGATTCTTCGTTCCTCAGAATGACAAAATAGCTAAATACCAAAAATTGTAACTCGGACTTTAGATAGCACCAAACTATAAGAACACATAATGTAGTTTCTTCGTTCCTCAGAATGACAAAATAAACGACTCATGATTCAAGACAATTTCTACCATATACACCCAATATTGTCATTCTGACGAAGGAAGAATCCACACAACGCGCTCACATAATGGAGATTCTTCGTTCCTCAGAATGACAAATAAACAGGAACAAACTATTCATCATAAGAAACTTCAAATTAAAAAATAATAGAACAAAGCACATCAGCAATACTACTCTCTTGCTACTTATTCTTTTCCTCAATCCATTTAGACATGTACTTCGTGCTTCTTAACGTATGATGCTGCAAAAGCTCTCCCATAAAATTATTCAAACGATGTTGTGGTAGTTCCTTCAATAGTTTTTGAATCTGGGATTCAAAATTGACCTCGAACACGCTTTTTAAGTAGCGCTTCCTAACTATTTCTAAGCCTTTAATTTGAGCAGATTCCCATAGTTTTTCATTACCATACAATTCAACTGCTTTTTCAACAAAAATGAGAGGATCATCAGCGACTGCTCCATTCCAAGGCAACGCTCCATGCATGGATTCAGCACCTATGGAAGTAGTAACACTAGGCGTACCACATTGCATTGCTTCCAACAATTTACCTTTTATTCCGGCTCCAAATCGCAAAGGCGCGAGAACAATACGTGCCTTCATTACAACCTCTTTGGCATCAGCGGCACGACCGTGAATTAAAAATCCATTTTTTACATCGTGTAACTGCAACACCTTTTGCGAAGGATAAGCTCCATAAATATTTAAAATCGCATCCGGCAGCTGCTTTAGTATCAACGGCCAAATCACTTCTTTGAGATACTGAACTGCATTCCAATTGGGCTCATGAAGAAAATTACCAATAAAAACAAAACCAACCCTATCATTAAATTTCGGTAAACTATCGAGATTAAGAAAATCATGATCGTCCTGTAGTAATGGAAGATAAAATAATAATGAAGGATCAATCTTAAAGGTAGTTTGTAACAGCTCCATTTCGTATTCCGAAATCATTAAGGTTAAGTCGCAACGCAGAATACTTGCTATTTCCCGCTTGGCTACTTCCTCAATTAGTAGATCATTAATTGTAAAATGGCGGTTTTGCTTAACTGCTTTTTGTCGTGCTAAACGCAAACAATGTAAGTCTTCAGTATCTAAAAGACGGACTGCTGTAGGGCAACTGTCCGCAACACGCCAACCAAATTGCTCTTCGATCATAAACCGATCGAATAAAACTATGGAAGGATTCAATTCTTTCACAAACGAATCAAAGCTGTCAGAGTTCAGTACAATTGATTCTTTATGGACATCAAATGCACTCAAATCAATCATAAATTCGCTGTCCTGCGCTGGACTTGCAAAAGTAATGGTATACCCTTGTTTTTGAAACAATGCAATTAATTGCATCATTCGCCCACCCGCTGCAGAGGAATTAGGCTCAGGCCAAACAAAACCAATAATTAAAAGTGATTGCACGGTATAGCGATATAAATTAGTAGTGCAAAGTAAATGTATTTCCAATGAAATACGCTTGCCTTAAATTATATATTAAACAGCTAATTCAAATTATCATTTTTAAAAAAATATTCTAGTGGGGATTTTGCGTGAGGGACAGCAGTGAAAATCCTTTTTTGGGGCTTTTTTTAGCCCCAAAAAAGATTGTAGCGTATTGCCCGACCCGCGCTTTTTAGCGGGTCACGCCCTAAAGAACAAAATAGGATTGCGTTATGAAACTTTACTTATTTAGAAAGAAAACCTTAATTTTGTAAAAACTAAAAAGTTAGGAGATGCTTGGATTAAAATTAGTAACAGACCCACGATGGGTAAATATAGTGGAATCAAATATTGAAGAGATACTGACTGATCACGCATGGTGCGAGCAAAAAGCAGCTTCGAATGCCATAAGTTTGATCACCCAAAACTCTGAAAAAGAAGAATTAATAACCGAATTAATGATTATTGCTAGGGAAGAATTAGAGCATTTACAAATGGTTCACGACCTAATTAAAAGCAAAGGATTGAGTTTGGGTCGCGAACGTAAGGATCATTATGTTAATGAATTATTTAAATTCATGAAAAAAGATGGTAGCCGCAACGATGCATTATGTGAACGATTACTGTTTTCAGCTATGATTGAAGCAAGAAGTTGTGAACGTTTCAAGGTTTTGTCTGAAAATATTAAAGATGCAGAACTCGCTAAATTTTACCGTGATTTAATGATTAGTGAGGCGGGACATTACACCACATTTTTGGGTTTCGCCCGCAAATACGCCGACAATGTTGACGTGGACAAACGATGGAAAGAATGGATTGAATTTGAAACATCGATTATTACCAACTATGGTAAAAACGAAACCATTCACGGCTAATTTAAAGCAGTTAGACTTATTCTAATAAAAAAAAAGGATACCGTTTTTGAACCGTATCCTTTTTTTATTTGTTATGCTTTTATTTTACAATCATGAACTCGGAACGCCTGTTTAGAGCGTGTTCTTCTTCGGTACAATTCTCACCGCAATTCACTTTCGGCTCCGTTTCACCAAAACCTTTACCAGTTACTCTTTCGGCGGAGATTCCTTTTGAAATAATGTAAGCGATAGTGGAGTCAACTCGATGATCAGACAATCTCATATTGTAATCATCTTGTCCTCTAAAATCAGTATGCGATTTAACGAATATCTTAAGGTCATTATTTTGCCCCATGATGTATACCAACTTATCCAGCTCTTCAGCTCCTTGTGTGGTTATATTACTCTTATTGTTTTCAAAATAAATTGGATTTAAAACAATTTCCGTCTCCGTAACTACCACGTCAATTGGATCTACTGCTGCGTCAAGTGCGATTATTCCGGCTTGTAATTCGTCAAGGCTGAATTCCTTAGTAATATATCCATCCTTATAAACAGCCACTATATATTTTTTAGTACATTCTCCTTTGTACAAGTATTTACCTTCGGAATCAGAAAACTGAGTTTCTAACACATTTTTATTGGTGTCCATCACAACAATTTTGGCTCCAGCAATTAAGTCTAATGTTTTGGCATTTTTAACAATAGTCAACACTTGCACTTTACAAATTGCTGTCGTAGAATAAATGGCATCCTTTCCTAACCTATTACTAGAAACATAACCTGCTTTATTTTCGCTATCAATTGAAAACGAAAAATCATCCTTGTTCGAATTTATAGGAGATCCTAAATTAATAGCTTTAGATGGCCCATCAAGTTTAATAGCGTAAACATCTAAACCACCTAAGCCCAATAGCCTATTTGAGGAAAAATACAATGTATTATCATCTGCTATAAAAGGGAAATTCTCATCAGCTTCTGTATTCACTTCTGGACCTATATTTTCAGGAGTTCCATAACTACCATCAGCATTAACAGTCACTTTCCAAATATCGGTTCCACCTATGGAACCCGGCATATTGGAAGCAAAGTACAAGATTTTCCCTGTGGAATCAATAGAAGGATTACCTGTAGAATAGCTTTTGTCATTAAATGGCAGTGGAGTTATAGCGGTCCAAACGTTATTGTCCTTAACTGCTTTATATAAAGAAACTTGCCCAAACTTCAACTTCTTAACTTTGTCTTTCTCAAAAAGTTTATCTTTGAAACTTTCGCTTGAGAAATAAATGGTTTTTCCATCCTTAGTCATTGTTAAAGGCCCTTCATGATACACTGAATTCAATTCGGAAATACCCGTTGGAACTCCATACGTATTGTCTTGCTTGTTAAATTCTGATTGATATAAGTCTAAAAAAGGTTCTTCATTCCAACCATAAATTCTAGTTCCTTCTTTTTTTGCTGCTGCAAAATAAAGTGTGTTACCGTACAACACAGCTCCAAAATTAGAATTCTCAGCATTAAGATTGATTTTATTGACTTCAAAAAGTGGTTCCTTATTCTTGAGTATATTCAAGTAATCAGGATTACTTTTATAAGCCAAAGCTCTCGTATCGTTTGGAAATTGGTTAGCAAATGACTTCATTTGGGTGTTCGCTTCGTCATACTTCCCGTTGTATTTTAAAACTTGAATGTAGTTATAAAGCGTTTCTGCATCTTTAGATGATTTCACCGTCAAAGCATACCATTTTTCTGCTTCGGCAGTTTTTTCAATCTTAAAATAAGATTCAGCTAGCTGCTTATAAACATACTCACTTTTATTTCCTTTGTCAACCAAAGCCATATAGGCTTTTGCTGCACTTCCATATTCATACCTATCAAACAGTTGGTCGGCTTCTTTGGTCTCCTTCGTTTGTGCTGTACTAACAACACTAAAAAGAACAAAAAGTAGTATTTGGCTATATATCTTCATTACGATTATAATTAAATTTTAGAAAAATCTAGGAGAACGTGAAACTTTTTTAGGCGTAAACAAATCATACAATAGTATAAATTCATGTGAGGACGGAGCGCTAACTCTTAAATCAGAAATAGTGCGGTCATAGGCATACCCTATGCGTAACTCAGGAGTGACTAAAAAATTAACCATACCTCCAAAACTATCTTGTAATCTATAGGTTGCTCCTATTTCTATTTGCTCTTTGTATAGAAAATTAGCAGACAAATCTAGCGAAGGTCTTATATTCAATGCCGACTTAAGCATAAAAGAAGGTTTGAATTTAACATCATAATCAAGATCAAAAACATAACCTCCCGTCAAAAAGTAATGACTCACATCAGACCCATACTCTCTTCCGTTATAATCCAAATGAGCTGATTTTAACATATTAGGAACAGATAAAGCAACATAATATTTATCTGTGTAATAAAATGCTCCGGTACCAATATTTAGATTAACATCACTGATATCTTGCCCAAAGATTCCCTCGTTTGGATCTGGTAAACTTGACTGAATTGATCTCAATCCTACTTTATGGAATGTAGCTCCCGCTTTTATACCCAATGCTAAAGTTCGGTTTTCTCCCAATTGTAAAGAATACGAAAAATCACCGTATACATTTTGCTCAGAAATCGGTCCAATTTTATCCGATAAAAAAGACAATCCTATCCCAACGTTATTACCCACTGCTCCATGACCTGAAAAAGAGAAAGAACTTGGTGCTCCCTCAATATTAGCCCATTGTTTTCGATACAGCATTCCCAAAGAGATATTTTCTTTAGAACCTGCGTAAGCGGGATTTACAATATTCATGTTATACATGTATTGCGTATATTGTGGATCCTGTTGTGCCTTCATATCTGCAAATGCTAGGAGCACTAATAGAGTAGTCAAAAATATTTTATTCATATTTACTTAATTTTGGATTTATTGGCAGTTCAAAAACCATGAACCAATAAATTATATTGTTTTACTATTTTTCTCTGATTAAATAAATCCAACCTGTCTTAGTTTGACCATTGTTGAATTGAATCACATAGTAATATGTTGCACTAGGTAACTCCTCGCCTTTATTAGTTTGGCCTTTCCACTGATTCTTATAATTAGGCATGGAATATACTTTAAGTCCATATCTATTAAAGATTTCTAAATTGCGGACATCCATTAATGAAAGGTCTAAAAATTCATTTGAACCATTTCCGTCCGGCGAGATTCCTTTTTGAATATTACAGTAAATCCCATTAATAAGTACCGATTTTGTAGTCTCACAACCAGTTCCAACAGACTTAATAGTCAAAGTATAAGTAAGAGGAAAAATAGCTTGACTAGTTTTAGATGCAATTACGCTAGACACATTCAATTCACTAGCATTAGTCCCTACTTGCTGTCCATTTTCATCTTTCCAAATATATTCAACTGTGGCTGCATCATATGAATTTGCAACTGATTTTGCCGTAAGAATGTAATCATCCGAAACACATTCTCCAGCGACATCAAACTGAATAGTAGCTGGAACAGCATTAATTCGTTGTGCAGCAACTGCATTCACTGGGCATGCTGTATTATTTAAAAAGCGAACGCTAATCGTGTAGTTACCAGGAGCCACATTTTGGAAAACATTACTTTGCTGAAATCCATTTCCAATACTATATTCAGTATTAGCTTGTGGAGTAACAGTTATCCTACCCGAAGGAACAGAACAAGTTGGTTGCACTGCAGAAAGTACTGTGGGTACAGCTGGAATAGCTGAAATAGTTAGAACAACTCTAGTTCGGGCCGCGCTTGTACAATTCCCCACTGAAGATTCCGCATAATAAGTAGCACTTCCTACACCTACTTGAGTTGGATTCGCTACAATTGATCCGCCTGTTAAAGCTGTATACCAAGTTATGGTATTTCCAGAAGCTGTTGCCGTCAATGTTTGATTGCTATTCCCATTAGAACAAACAGTTTGATCTGCTGCTGTAGGATTTGGTACAACACCTACTATAGTTAAAGTTACGGCAGTTCTTGAAAAACTGGTACAGAGTCCATTGGACGCTTCAGCATAATAAGTTACAGTCCCAACACCAACTTGATTTGGATTAGAAACAAACGTACCGCCTGTAGCAGCAGTATACCAAGTAACAGAAGAGCCAAATGCTGTTGCTGTTAGTGTTTGTGTCGTACTGCCATTAGTACAAACCGTTTGATTCCCTCCACTGATTGGATTTGCTGGTCTAGCATTTATCGTTAAAACCACTGCTGTTCTTGAATTACTAAAACAACCTGTGGCATCATTAACTGCTTCCGCATAATAAGTAATCGTTCCAATTGAATTTAAAGTAGGATTAGCTACAACAGTTCCTCCGGTAGCGGCAGTATACCACTTAATAGATGACCCCACAACCGTTGTTGCTGTAGCAGTAAGTGTTTGAAGCGGGGATGCTTCGCATTCCGTTTTGTTCCCACCACTAACTGGCGCTAATGGAATTGGGTTTATCGTTAAAACAACTGCAGTACGAGAAGGACTAGGACAACTTGAAGCTGTATTAACCGTTTCAGCATAATAGGTTTTTGTTCCAATAACATTCAATGTTGGATTTGTAATCAGGTTTCCTCCTATTCCTGCATCATACCAAACTACCGTAGCACCCGAAGCGACCGTAGCTGTAGCCGTCAATGTTTGTAAAGGACTTTGCGCACATTCTGTTTTATTTCCACCACTTACAGGAGCTAAAGGTCTCGCGTTAATAGTTAAGACCACTGCTGTTCTTGAATTACTAAAACAACCTGTAGCATCATTAACTGCTTCCGCATAATAAGTAATGGTTCCTATTGAATTTAAAGTAGGAGTAGCTACGACAGTTCCGCCTGTAGCGGCAGTATACCACTTAATAGACAAACCCACAGCCGTTGTTGCTGTAGCAGTAAGTGTTTGAAGCGGCGACGCCTCGCATTCCGTTTTGTTGCCGCCACTAACTGGTCCTAATGGAATTGGGTTTATCGTTAAAACAACTGCAGTACGAGAAGGACTAGGACAACTTGAAGCTGTATTAACCGTTTCAGCATAATAGGTTTTTGTTCCAATAACATTCAATGTTGGATTTGTAATCAGGTTTCCTCCTGTTGCTGCATCATACCAAACTACCGAAGCACCCGAAGCGACCGTAGCTGTAGCCGTCAATGTTTGTAAAGGACTTTGCGCACATTCAGTTTTATTACCACCACTTACAGGAGCCAAAGGTTTCGCGTTAATAGTTAAGACCACTGCTGTTCTAGAATTACTAAAACAACCTGTGGCATCATTAACTGCTTCTGCATAATAAGTAATCGTTTCAATTGAATTTAAAGTAGGATTAGCTACAACAGTTCCTCCTGTAGCGGCAGTATACCACTTAACAGAAAACCCCACAGCGGTTGTTGCTGTAGCAGTAAGTGTTTGAAGCGGCGACGCCTCGCATTCCGTTTTATTTCCACCACTAACTGGTGCTAATGGAATTGGATTTATCGTTAAAACAACTGCAGTACGTGAAGGACTAGGACAACTTGAAGCCGTATTAACCGCCTCAGCATAATAGGTTCTTGTTCCGATAGCATTCAATGTTGGATTTGAAACCACGCTTCCTCCTGTTGCTGCATCATACCATTTTAATGTCGATCCCGCTACAACAGTTGCTGTGGCAGTTAACGTTTGTATAGGGTTTTGTGCACATTCCGTTTGGTTACTCCCTACTGGAGGCACAGGAGGTACATCAAAACGCACCGTAATATCGGCCGTTGAAGGATCGCAATTACCATTTGATATTGTCCAAGTAAAAACATAAGTACCCACTACATCAACTGTTGCAGTGCTACTACTACTATTGATGTTACTGAAAGTTACTGTACCTGGACCCGATTTTACTGACCATTTTCCGGTTCCAACAGTTGGTGTATTACCACCTAAGGAAGTACTAGTCAGCGAACAATTTATTTGATTACTACCTACAGTTGCAGTAGTAGGCTTCTCAACAATAGTTACAGAAAGTGTAGCTTCCTTGTAACAAGGTATAAAGGCATCAGCAGAAACTACAACCGCCTTCGCATCACTTAAATTAAAATTTATTGGTCCAGGCCCGAAATCTAAAGTAGATGCTCTTTCCGGACTAAGAAACGAATTTGTTATACTAAAAGCAGCTTCAGAATCATCTTTCATGGTAAATCCAAAAGATTTAATATCACCAGTAACATAACCAATTTGAGATTTCAAAACCGAAACTTCAAAACCCAACGACAAATCATTTATATCTGTATTACCGTTATTAACACCAAAGTTAGCAGACGGATTTCCATTAGAAGCAGTTCCTAAGCTAACTTTTGTCGAAGTACCAGTCTTAAGCTCTATAATATCAGCGAAATAGGTCAATCCACCATCTTTAGTAGATATTGCCAAGCAATAATCAGGTAAAAAATAGGAATCAAAAGTGCTTGGATTGTTATTGAAATAATTAAACCCATTAACCGAGGGATTAACGGTCACTTCGTCACCATAGTTTCCAATATTGAAACCACCAGGTTTCGTATCCAAAAACAACAATGTACTTCTATTTGCATTTAATTTACCAGTTATCCCAAAAATCAAATTATCTTCTGTACCACTAATCTTTATACTGGTCAGGTATCCATCAACTGCATTTGGCGATAGTGCAGCGCTCAAAGTATTATCTTCAAACGCACCCGTACCCCAAGCAGCTTCGGAAACTGTCCCATCAAAGTTAACAGCATACCTCGTTCTAACTTTAACAACTTGTCCCGAATTCAAAGTTGTGGTCGTATACACCTTACTACTTGACATAGGTTGAACCACAACATTATCGACTAAAAACTCAAACAAATCTCCACCACCCGTTGCAGTAAAAGTCAAAGGAACACCTTTACAAATTGGACTATTAGTAGGAGATACAGCTAAGGAAACATTTGGGGGAGCATTAAAAACTGAAGCCACAACAGGAACCCTTACACTTAAGTCACTTCCAGAACGACTTTGTACATAAAAAGTAGTTGTTTTACTGATAAACGGACTGTAAATAGACCCAGTACGTAAAACAGTAGTAGACTCCTGGCTGTCAAACCATTCTATAATATCTCCGCTATTTCCTGACGCAGTAACAAAAACCCTAACCGTAGCATCTGCTACTTCCTTACATGAACTTCCTGCAGTAGCCAAGGGTGCAGGAATAAGTGCCTTTGTTTTTGCTACTGATGTTGAAGAAGTATTTCCAGAATTTTTATTATTGACCTTACTATTTTGAGCGAGAATAGCATTTCCCAGAAATGAAAAGAATAACAATAAATAGAGTAATTTATGTTTCATATATGAATTTTTTATTATCAAATTGAGATTTGTATATACAACCACTAAAAGTAGGTAATATATACGACAATGAATACAATTTTTTAATATAAAATTAACAAATCATGTAATGACAGTCACCAACTTCTAAATATTCGAATCACTAAAGATACCTAGAGAAATTGACATCAGGCAACTTCTTACAATTTCAATACCTTACCAATCATTAAAATTAAATACTAGTACAGAGCGTAACCTAAAAGAAAACACTTTCTATGACCAAGACATACAATAATATAATTATATAAAAGCTTACTACTAAAATGACCAAGATTTAAATTAGTTTATACAAACTAAAAAAGCCAAAGTAAACGACACAAAAAATAACAACAAATAATTATCTCAAACAACTTAGTAAATAAGAAAACACTATAACAAAAACAATCGAAACAGGATAAGTTAAACGGATTAAGAATAACAAAAATGAGTTAACTAATTATTCCAAATTCATGGGCCTGCCGCTACTTCCACTGCGTTCCAGTACCGTCGGGCTATTCGTTACAATCTTTTTTGCGACTAAAAAAAAGCCTCAAAAAAGGATTTTCACTACTATCCCTCAGGCAAAAAATCAGTTTTCACAAGAAAATCAGCTGAAAAACAGAAGAAACTAACTCCGATGAATCAGGATTATAACAAAGAAAGGCAACGAACCAAGGGATCAGGAACAAAACCTGGGGAGGGATTTAATAAAAATATAGATATTTACAGAGTAAAACAATAACAAATGGATTCTGTCGAACTTTTAAAATTTGTTCTTCCCGATTTTCTAGTAGATAACTTTGAAATAGTTTCTGCTCTCAATTCTGAGGAAAACCTACATCTCTATTTTGAAGAAAAATCAAAACCTCCCAAAGAGTTTGATTCTTTAGAATTAGTATCCAAAGGGTTTTTGGATGAAATCACAATTCAGGATTTCCCGCTAAGGGGTAAATTTGTTTTCTTACACATTAAACGTCGTCGTTGGACAAATAAAACCAATGGCGAGATTGTTAAAAGAGATTGGCAGTTAGTTGCCAAGGGAACACGTATGACGCAAGAGTTTGCGACTTTTTTAAAAGAAATTAATAGATAATACCGCTATTAATTGTAACACTATTGGAGGGTTCTTTGGTGTTGATGGTAAAAAACTTCAAAGACAGTATAAAAATCACTTAAGTTCTTTTAATACTTGGGAACCTAGAAAACATGCCCATAACTGGATTATCTACCCCGAAAACATAGGTATTCACCTCGCTATAGACGAAGTTGCCTTATCCCAAGGAGAACTTTATACTATTGTCACCAATAAAAAAGCCAAAGGCAAAAAAGGATCATTAGTGGCTATTGTTGCTGGCACTAAAACAGAACAGGTAATTGAACAAGTCAGTAAAATCGACTTAAAAAAAAGACAAGAAGTTGTAGAAATCACTCTTGATATGGCAAATTCCATGAAGTTGATAGCTAAAAAATGTTTTCCAAAAGCCATACAAGTAACGGATCGCTTTCATGTACAGAAATTAGCCTTAGAGGCTTTACAAGAAATCAGAATCAAGTACCGTTGGGAAGCAATGGATAGAGAGAATCAGGCGATACTAAATGCTAAATCCCAAAACAAAACATACACTCCACAACTCTTAAACAATGGTGAAACCGTAAAACAGTTATTAGCCAGAAGTCGCTATTTACTATATAAATCAAGAGAAAAGTGGACTAACAGCCAAGTAGAAAGAGCACAGCTTCTTTTTGAAATCTATCCTGATTTAAAAACAGCATATATTTTGTCTCAGCAACTAAGAGCCATATACAACAGTAACAACGATCAAAATATTGCTATGCTAAAATTAGCGCATTGGTATAGAAAAGTAGAAGAATCGGGATTTAAAAACTTCAATATTGTACTTAATACGATAACAATTAACTATCAATCAATTTTAAATTACTTTGACAATCGTAGTACAAATGCTTCAGCAGAATCCTTCAATGCAAAAATAAAGGCATTTAGATCTCAATTTAGAGGAGTTAGAAAAATTGATTTCTTCTTATTTAGATTATCTAATCTTTTTGCTTAATCCCCAACTTTTGATCTTGATCCGAACCAAGCCGCTGTTTCAGTACGAAACAACTATAAAACAAAAAACCCTGATTCGATTGAATCAGGGTTTTTAAAAAGAAAGGCGACGACATACTCTCCCACATAACTGCAGTACCATCTGCGCAGGCGGGCTTAACTACTCTGTTCGGGATGGGAAGAGGTGAGCCCCGCCGCAATAACCACCTTAAGGTCGTTTTGCAATGGGTAAATTAGCTATTTGCTAATTAACATTACATAATATCTTAACACATTGAGATAAAGAAAAAAGTATTAATCTTGACTTGCCCTGAGCGAAGTCGAAGGGAGAAAGTTTCTCCCTGCGGGTTACCCCGCAGGAAAAGTGTACATAAGCTTACGGATTATTAGTACTACTCGACTATGACATTACTGCCTTTACATCTATAGCCTATCAACGTGGTCATCTCCCACGATCCTTAAAAGAAATCTCATCTTATGGTGGGTTTCGCGCTTATATGCTTTCAGCGCTTATCCCTTCCCAACGTAGCTACTCTGCGGTGCCACTGGCGTGACAACAGATACACTAGAGGTTAGTCCAATTCGGTCCTCTCGTACTAGAATCAGATCCATTCAAATTTCTTGCGCCCACAGTAGATAGAGACCGAACTGTCTCACGACGTTCTGAACCCAGCTCGCGTGCCACTTTAATGGGCGAACAGCCCAACCCTTGGGACCTTCTCCAGCCCCAGGATGTGACGAGCCGACATCGAGGTGCCAAACCCCCCCGTCGATATGAGCTCTTGGGGGAGATCAGCCTGTTATCCCCGGCGTACCTTTTATCCTTTGAGCGATGGCCCTTCCATGCGGAACCACCGGATCACTATGCTCTACTTTCGTACCTGATCGACCTGTATGTCTCTCAGTCAAGCTCCCTTATGCCATTGCACTCTACGCACGGTTACCAAGCGTACTGAGGGAACCTTTAGAAGCCTCCGTTACTCTTTTGGAGGCGACCACCCCAGTCAAACTACCCACCAAGCAATGTCCCCCGCAATCGCGGGGTTAGGCCTCAGATAAACAAAGGGTTGTATTTCAACAATGACTCCACAACGCCTAGCGACGCCACTTCACAGTCTCCAACCTATCCTACACATCATTTATCCAAGGTCAATACTAAGCTATAGTAAAGGTGCACAGGGTCTTTTCGTCCCACTGCGGGTAAACGGCATCTTCACCGTTACTACAATTTCACCGAGCTCATGGCTGAGACAGTGTCCAGATCGTTACACCATTCGTGCAGGTCGGAACTTACCCGACAAGGAATTTCGCTACCTTAGGACCGTTATAGTTACGGCCGCCGTTTACTGGGGCTTCAATTCAATGCTTCTCCGAAGATAACATCTCCTCTTAACCTTCCAGCACCGGGCAGGTGTCAGGCCCTATACTTCATCTTACGATTTTGCAGAGCCCTGTGTTTTTGATAAACAGTCGCCTGGACCTCTTCACTGCGGCCAGCATTGCTGCTGGCGACCCTTCTCCCGAAGTTACGGGTCTATTTTGCCTAATTCCTTAGCCATGAATCTCTCGAGCACCTTAGAATTCTCATCTCGACTACCTGTGTCGGTTTGCGGTACGGGTACTATTAACCTGAAGTTTAGAGGTTTTTCTTGGAAGCCCTTAGGTGCACTATCTCTTTGTCCGAAGACGCCGAGTACTATCGTATTTCCCCAAAGCCCGTGGATTTGCCTGCGGGCCTTATAGGTAGGTACTTCAACGAACTATTCCGTCAGTTCGCGGCACTTTCATCACTCCGTCACCCCATCACAGTTAACAGTAGTACGGGAATATTAACCCGTTGTCCATCGACTGTCCCTTTCGGGTTCGCCTTAGGTCCCGACTAACCCACAGCTGATTAGCATAGCTGTGGAAACCTTAGTCTTTCGGTGTGCGGGTTTCTCGCCCGCATTATCGTTACTTATGCCTACATTTTCTTTTCTATCCAGTCCAGCATGCTTTACAACACACCTTCTACCCTGATAGAATGCTCCCCTACCACTTACAATAAATTGTAAATCCATAGCTTCGGTAATATACTTATGCCCGATTATTATCCATGCTCGTCCGCTCGACTAGTGAGCTGTTACGCACTCTTTAAATGAATGGCTGCTTCCAAGCCAACATCCTAGCTGTCTATGCAGACAAACCGCGTTCTTTCAACTTAGTATATATTTGGGGACCTTAGCTGATGGTCTGGGTTCTTTCCCTCTCGGACTTGGACCTTAGCACCCAAGCCCTCACTGTTAGTGAACATTATATAGCATTCGGAGTTTGTCAGGAATTGGTAGGCGGTGAAGCCCCCGCATCCAATCAGTAGCTCTACCTCTATATAACTTTATAACTAACGCTGCACCTAAATGCATTTCGGGGAGTACGAGCTATTTCCGAGTTTGATTGGCCTTTCACCCCTACCCACAGGTCATCCGAAGACTTTTCAACGTCAACCGGTTCGGACCTCCACACTGTGTTACCAGCGCTTCATCCTGCCCATGGGTAGATCACACGGTTTCGCGTCTAACACTACTGACTAAAGCGCCCTATTCAGACTCGCTTTCGCTACGGATCCGTGGCTTAACCACTTATCCTTGCCAGCAACGTTAACTCGTAGGCTCATTATGCAAAAGGCACGCCGTCACCCCACGAAAGGGCTCCGACCGCTTGTAAGCGTATGGTTTCAGGATCTATTTCACTCCGTTATTCACGGTTCTTTTCACCTTTCCCTCACGGTACTGGTTCACTATCGGTCTCTCAGGAGTATTTAGCCTTAGCGGATGGTCCCGCCAAATTCAGACAGGATTTCTCGTGTCCCGCCCTACTCAGGATACCACTATCTATTATATTCATTACTTATACAGGGCTATCACCTTCTATGGCTCTACTTTCCAGTAGATTCTAATTCTTCATACATAAAATGTCGTGGTCCTACAACCCCAACATTGCCGTAACAACATTGGTTTGGGCTAATCCGCGTTCGCTCGCCACTACTTACGGAATCACTTTTGTTTTCTTCTCCTCCGCCTACTTAGATGTTTCAGTTCAGCGGGTTTGCCCACCCGTAGGTGTACTAGATCTTCAATCTAGTGGGTTGCCCCATTCAGGTATTTACGGATCATATTGTGTGTGCCAATCCCCGTAACTTTTCGCAGCTTATCACGCCTTTCATCGCCTCTGAGAGCCAAGGCATCCCCCATACGCCCTTATTTTGCTTATTGTACCAACATTCAGTTAAGAATGCCGTTCTTTCTACTTGCCTAATGATAAACAAGTAAAATGCTTTCTACTTTTTAATATTTTTCTTATCTCAATATGTCAATGAACTTTATTTAGTCTAAAATCGTAAAGTCAAATGTCTTAAAGTCTAGGACTTTGGACTATCGACTTTGGACTTTATGACCAAATTCGTGGAGAATAACGGAGTCGAACCGTTGACCTCCTGCGTGCAAGGCAGGCGCTCTAGCCAGCTGAGCTAATCCCCCATTTCATGAGTGACTAGTGAACAGTAATTAGTGACTAGCACTAATTTTTGTTGCTTTTCAACTCTAGAATTTCCTTATTTAAGGTAAATAGTTGTCTCGGACAGACTCGAACTGTCGACCCCTACATTATCAGTGTAGTACTCTAACCAGCTGAGCTACGAGACACTCTTATTCTTAAATTCTTTTATTCAATTTTTTTATAAATTAACAGCAAGAGTAATAAAATCTTAAAACTAAAAAACCTTTAGGTCTTTTCGTCTTTTTCCCTAACGTGTTGATAAATCAACTAACAATTAAGGCTCTAGAAAGGAGGTGTTCCAGCCGCACCTTCCGGTACGGCTACCTTGTTACGACTTAGCCCTAGTTACCAGTTTTACCCTAGGCAGCTCCTTGCGGTCACCGACTTCAGGCACCCCCAGCTTCCATGGCTTGACGGGCGGTGTGTACAAGGCCCGGGAACGTATTCACCGGATCATGGCTGATATCCGATTACTAGCGATTCCAGCTTCACGGAGTCGAGTTGCAGACTCCGATCCGAACTGAGAACGGTTTTGTAGATTCGCTCCTGGTTGCCCAGTGGCTGCTCTCTGTACCGTCCATTGTAGCACGTGTGTAGCCCAAGGCGTAAGGGCCGTGATGATTTGACGTCATCCCCACCTTCCTCACAGTTTACACTGGCAGTCTTGTTAGAGTTCCCGACTTGACTCGCTGGCAACTAACAACAGGGGTTGCGCTCGTTATAGGACTTAACCTGACACCTCACGGCACGAGCTGACGACAACCATGCAGCACCTTGTAAATTGTCTTGCGAAAAGTCTGTTTCCAAACCGGTCAATCTACATTTAAGCCTTGGTAAGGTTCCTCGCGTATCATCGAATTAAACCACATGCTCCACCGCTTGTGCGGGCCCCCGTCAATTCCTTTGAGTTTCAAACTTGCGTTCGTACTCCCCAGGTGGGATACTTATCACTTTCGCTTAGCCACTGAACTTGCGCCCAACAGCTAGTATCCATCGTTTACGGCGTGGACTACCAGGGTATCTAATCCTGTTCGCTACCCACGCTTTCGTCCATCAGCGTCAATCAATTAGTAGTAACCTGCCTTCGCAATTGGTATTCCATGTAATCTCTAAGCATTTCACCGCTACACTACATATTCTAGTTACTTCCTAATAATTCAAGTCTAGCAGTATCAATGGCCGTTCCACCGTTGAGCGATGGGCTTTCACCACTGACTTACTAAACCGCCTACGGACCCTTTAAACCCAATGATTCCGGATAACGCTTGGATCCTCCGTATTACCGCGGCTGCTGGCACGGAGTTAGCCGATCCTTATTCTTACAGTACCGTCAAGACTCTACACGTAGAGTGGTTTCTTCCTGTATAAAAGCAGTTTACAATCCATAGGACCGTCATCCTGCACGCGGCATGGCTGGATCAGGCTTGCGCCCATTGTCCAATATTCCTCACTGCTGCCTCCCGTAGGAGTCTGGTCCGTGTCTCAGTACCAGTGTGGGGGATCTCCCTCTCAGGACCCCTACCCATCGTAGCCTTGGTAAGCCGTTACCTTACCAACTAGCTAATGGGACGCATGCTCATCTTTCACCGATAAATCTTTAATTATAAAGTGATGCCACTCTATAATACTATGAGGTATTAATCCAAATTTCTCTGGGCTATCCCTCTGTGAAAGGTAGATTGCATACGCGTTACGCACCCGTGCGCCGGTCTCTAGTTCCGAAGAACTATACCCCTCGACTTGCATGTGTTAAGCCTGCCGCTAGCGTTCATCCTGAGCCAGGATCAAACTCTTCATCGTATATTATTTGCTTATTACTAAGCTATTTATTTTTGACTGAAGATCTATCGGTTCATTTTTTAATCTCTCGATCTCATTACTCTTATTCTTTTGTTTCAAGATTTCTCTTAAAACGGCTGTCAATTCAATATGTCTACGAACGTGTGTATCTTTTTTTTTCCACTCCTTGACTCACTGTGTGTGTCGCTGGAAGCGGGTGCAAAAGTAATAAACTCTTTTACTTCTCACAAGCTTTTTTGAAAATAATTTGAAAATAAATTTTCAACTCCCTTTTCGTTTGCTTGTCATTATGTAAAGAACTTTGTCGCTGTTGCGGGTGCAAAAGTAGTGAGTCTTTACCGTTAAACAATACTTTACAACACACTTTTTTTAATCTTTTTTTATCACTCGTTTTAAAACTCTGAAAAACAACATTGTTACTGTTTATTGAAATTTGGTGATTTTTACATTTGTAAGAAAAAAGTAAGTGAATTAGCGGGTTTGTTCTTGTGTTGCTAGTGTTTGGATGGTGTTCGAAAGCTAATTTTATATGTGAGTGACTTGTGCTTAGAACTATTGGCAGGGTGATTTAGCGGGTTTGCTGTTTTTGGTGTGTAATTTAGGTAACTGAGCTACTATATATGTAGGTTGTGATTGTGTTTAGAATTATTGGAACGCGGATGACGCGGATATAGCGGATTTATTGTTTTTGAAGTGTTTTGAATATGATTGCGTACATATATGTATGTATGCTATGATTGTGTTTGGATACATTAGCACGCAGATTTCGCAGATTCTAGCAGATTGACTGATCGTAGAAGGTTTTGTAAATAATAATGATACTATATATGTAAACTGTAATTGTGTTTCGAAATATTGAAACGCGGATGACGCGGATTTAGCGGATTTATTGTTTTTGGTGTGTTTCGAGATATTGGCACGCAGATATCGCAGATTCTAGCAGATTTACTAACCGTAGAGAGTTTTGGATATAATTACGATACTACATATGTAAGCTGTAATTGTGTTTCGAAATATTGGAACACGCATGTCGCGGACTTTAGCAGATTGGCCCTTATATCCTGGATTGCGCGCAGAAGCATTTTAATCGCTACTATATATAAGGTATCTATGAAAACAAGATAAGGAGAATAAATCAGTGTGGTTCAAATGGTACATAGATGTTCTTGAACACTACAACTCACCTAGCCCTGATAGAAGTGGAAATCCTTTTATGGGGATTTTTATCCCCGTAAAAGATTGAAACGGATAGCAGGACACGAGCGAAGCGAACTGACGAAGTAAATAGCTCCTAAGAAATACAATCTAAATACCTGACGCTTGCCTTTACGCGGATATTTAGTAAAAGCGCTAGATCAATCGTATCGAATTGCTTTAACGGGTGAAATTTTAGTAATGATATAAGATGGAATTAAAAGAACTAAGAAGCAAATCACAATGGTACCTAGGTTTAATAATAAGATGTACCAGATATTGAAATAAACTGGTGCTTGAGAAACATAGTAATTCTCGGGATTCAGGGTGACGACGCCGAAATATTTTTGAATTAACAAAATTGAAATTCCAATTAGATTCCCCCAAAATAATCCACGTGCAATCAGATAGGAGGCATTGTATAAAAATACTTTTCTAACAGTCCAATTAGACGCTCCTAATGCTTTTAATATTCCGATCATTTGAGTTCGTTCCAAAATAAGCACTAGCAACGCAACCACCATATTAATGGTAGCCACTATTATCATGACTATCAATATGACGATGATGTTGAAATCAAATAATTGAAGCCACTCAAAGATATAGCTGTATTTTTCAATTATGGTTTTAGAGTCTAAAGTGGATCCTGTTTCTTCATAGACCTGTTCGCCTATTTTTGAAATATTATCGAAGTCGTCTACAAAAACTTCAAAAGCACCAACTTGGTCTGACTTCCATTTATTGATGCGCTGCATGTGTCTGATATCTCCTAATATATAGGTTGCATCAAACTCTTGAAAACCAGAGTTAAATATACCAACCACTTTAAAGCGCCTGCTGTTAGGTAACTTGTTCTCTCCTTCTTTCATAAAAAAGGTATTGAACTTATCTCCTACTTTTAAATTCAACCGATTCGCAAGAAATTGAGAAATTAAAACATCTTCGTTTAATTTAGAGGAAAAATCAGGAAGAACACCCGCTACAAGATATTCCTTTATGTTATCCCATTTATAATCCGAACCGACTCCTTTAAAAACAATGCCTTCGAAAGCAGTTTCAGTTCTAATTATTCCCGCTTTGCTTGCTATTGCTTGAATATGACTAACCGCCGGAACAGCATTAAACTTAGGATAGAAGGATTGCTTTTTAGAAATAGGGGTTAATGTTGCATCTGACTGATTACTGTCGAAATTTGAAATAATAATATGACCATTAAAAGCAGCAATTTTTTCTCTGATCTTTTCCTGTAAGCCCACGCCTGTGGCCACGGAAACAATCATCATTATCATACCAATAGCAATAGCTGAAATTGCTATTTTAATAATAGGTGCTGATATGCTACTTTTATAATCCTTTGCAGTGATTAGTCTTTTGGCTATAAAATATTCTAAATTCAATTGTATTATTTTAAATAAGATGAGTACTATTTTGAGACTCCTTGTTTGCTTTTCAAAAATACAGCTAATAGACGACTTGCGTTAACCTATTTACAATAGTTTTAAGAAATAAAATGTATTTACGTTCTTTTAGCTAACTGGCAACTAACTAATTTTGATAAAATTCATCGCTTGCTAATTAGCTACTTAATACTGTGATTGAAATTAATTAGCTCCTTACAAGGGAAGCTTTTTCTTCATTTCTTCGACAATATTGTAGGCAGCAGGACAAACAGGAATATTTTTTAGTGTAAGGTCAGTAATTTGCTGGAATTTTTTTCTGTCCGTATGCGGGAATTCCCGACACGCCTTGGGACGAACATCATAGATAAAACAACTATTATCCGTATCTAAAAAAGAACAAGGAACAGACTGCAAGACATAATCTTGATCTTCGTCGATACGAAGGTACTGCGCAATAAACTGTTGTGGTTTTTGACGAAGGTGTTTTGAAATTCGCTCAATATCAGCTAAGGTAAACAATGGACCCGTCGTTTTACAACAATTAGCACATTCAAGACAGTTGGTTCGTTTGAACACGGCGTCATGAATGTCTTGCATTACATAATCTAAATTTTTAGGCGTTTTCTTTTTTAGCTTGTCGAAATACTTTTTAGTCTCCAGTTGATTATCTTTGGCAAGTTTTCCAAGTTCGTTTAACGAAGGTTTGAGCATTTTAATTTACGGTTTTAATGATTTACATTATCGAAACAAAATTACTCAATTGAAAGCAACATTTAATACATTACCCAATAAACTATCATGAAAGACCTATTTGGACAAGCTATCTTAGATTACCAAACTCAAAACGCGCCAGAAGATCTACTTACAGAGACTTCGATATCCGAAGAGGATGAAATGAGTGTTTCCTATTTATTTAGATCATTTGACGAAATGCCACTACTAGAACAAAAAGCACTTGCATTAACCAAAGGTAAAACCTTAGATGTGGGCGCTGGAGCTGGAAGTCATAGCTTGTACTTACAGAATGATAAAAATATTGCCATTACCGCCATTGATATCTCACCACAAGCAATTGAAACGTGTCGCTTACGCGGAATAAAGAATGCATTGGTAGCTGATATCTTGACCTTGCAGCCTGAAAAATACGATACCATTTTACTGCTCATGAATGGAACCGGTATTTTTGGCACCTTAAAACAAACCGCTACCTATTTACAAAAACTACAATCGTTACTACAACCGGGTGGACAAATATTAATCGATAGCTCTGACATCATTTATATGTTTGACCAAGACGAAGATGGTGCCTATGCCGTTCCTGCAGATCACTACTACGGAGAATTAGATTTCACCATTACCTATAAAGGAATAAAAGAAGAACCCTTCCCTTGGCTTTACATAGATTACAATACATTACAAAACATTGCTATGGATAATAATTTACAATGTGAATTAATAACTGAAGGAGAACATTATGACTATCTTGCTAGGCTAACGATCCAACCAAAAGCATAACTGGGTCTTTTGACATCATTATAATCATACTATTAGAACGCATAAAAAAAGACTAAACAACAACTGTTTAGTCTTTTTTTATATCATTAAAACGATTGTTATGGAATATTAAGGTATTTATGCGTTTGCAAGGATACTCTCCATTTTGGATTATTCATTACATAATCAACAATCAAAGGAGTCATCTCCTCTTTTTTACTCCATTCTGGTTGCAAAAATAAAATAGCTCCATCATTAACTAATTCAGCTTGCTCTTCAGCAAATATAAAATCGTGCTTGTTGTGAATGATTACCTTCAATTCATGTGCCGCCTCGTAAACTGTCTCAGTAGGTAGCTTATTTTTTTTAGGAGAAAGACAAATCCAATCCCAAGTTCCAGATAAAGGATAAGCACCTGACGTTTCTATATGAACCTTGCGCCCAACATTTTTTAATTTAGCAGTTAACAAACTCATATCCCACATCAACGGTTCGCCGCCGGTCACTACTACTGTTTCGGCATACTTGCTTGCATTTGCAACAATCACATCAACTTCTGTTGGAGGATGTAACTCTGCATTCCAACTTTCTTTAACATCACACCAATGACAACCAACATCACAGCCACCTATTCGTATAAAATACGCAGCGGTACCTGTATGGTATCCTTCTCCCTGAATGGTATAAAATTCCTCCATTAACGGGAGCATTGCTCCTTTATTAACTTCTAATTGTATTTCTTTTGATAACATTATTTTAATTTAAAGTGCAAAGATAGTTAATTTGAAAAGGAGTTAATTTATAAAGTTGAAAATGCTTCTAAAACAAAAAAACCGATAGCTTACAGCTATCGGTCCTATATTAATAAAACTTTGAAACTATTTAATAGTTTTCAATGATTGAGTAGCGTATCCATTTGCAGGATCAATAGCCAACGTTTTGTTGAAATACTCTCTTGCTTTAACTTTATCGAAGTTAACGTATCCAGCAGCCATTGTATTGTAAGCTTCAACTAATTTTGCCTTTACAGCTGGTTTAGCCATTTCTTCAGCCCCTTTTTCAGTTACTTTATCTACATACATTTGGTAATATTTGATCATTTCTTGATCATTATCCATCAATGTATTTGTTCTTGCACGATATACATAAGCATCAATAGTTTCTGGGGAAGCCTCTACAACATTTCCAAAAGCAATATCCGCTTTTGCTAAAGCTTCCATGTCTTTCACTGCATCAGCAGGAGCATTGTTGAAGTAAATAGAGTTACCTAGGTAAAAATTATCTAACAAATAGCTTTTAGATTCTTTGTTTGTAGTTGCAATTTCAAACACTAAAGCTGCTTCTTTATACAATCTTTGCTCGTATAATGATTTCCCTAAATCTCCTAATTGTCCAGCAAAGTAGATATCCATATCAACCGCTTTTTTAATAAAAGAGATCCCTTCTTTATATAAAACTGGTTCAATTGTAGTTCCATCAGCACTTGTTGCTTTTTTAATTTTGGCTTGACCTAAATAAAAATAATCCTGAGCAATAATTTTATTAGTTGGAGCACTAATATATTCATTCAAAGAGCTAATAGCTGCGTCTAAATTACCATTTTCATAAGCTGCATATCCCAAGTATCTTAAGATTCTTGGATTAACTTTATCCAACTCTTTCATTTTAAGAGCTTCTGCTTCTAATGCTTTATAATCTTTAGCTAAGATTAAGAAATCAGCATGACGCATACGAGAAGCAAGAGAATAATCTGTTAACTCCATATATTTCTCATAGTATGAAAGTGCTTGTTTAATATACTGATCGTATCTTCCAGGAACGTTATTTGCCCAGTAGTAATAAGTTTCAGCAAGTTCACGATATACTGGTCCATAAGAAGGGCTAGTAGCGATAACGTTGTCATATGCTGCAACAGCTTCTGTATAGGCTTTAGCTCCTTTTAAAAGAACTCCTAACTGCATTTTAGCTCTAATCAAAGAAGCATCAGCTTGAAAAGCGTTTCTGTAAGCAGAAAAAGCAGCATTTTGATTTTTATCACCATAATAAGCGTCACCCATTGCCAATAACACTTGTGGCTCCATTTCATTTTTTTCTTTAGCAAGTTCTAAAGTTGCTAAAGCACTTTTATAATCCGGTTTATTAGCGTTCATATAGGCTCTTGCGATGTACACATACTCTTCAAAATCCTTTTTACGCATTTCTTTTTTTGCTAACTCAAAGTTTGCTTTGGCGGCAGCCACATTATTGTTATCTAAATCTAATTGACCAAGACCAATGTAGTTCAAATGCGCTTCTTTCTTAGCATTTAAACCTGCTTTGTATGAAATTGCAGCTGAGTCAGCTACATTTTGAGCCAAATATACGTTTCCTAAAAGAAAGTAAGCTGCTCCATTAGATGAGTCGTCTTTTACTATTGATTTTAAAGATGTTTTAGCAGCCTGAAATTGTTCAGCGTCTATTGCTTTTTTAATTTGGTTGATATCCTGCGCTTGCACAGAGCAAACGGAAGCCAAAAAGGCAACACTTAAAAATTTAAATTTATTCATTGTAACTTTATTTGATTTATTCATTTTCTTTTTCTTTTTTCTTGTTTGTAATAAAATTAACTTTTCTACCAGGAGTTCTAATTGGAAGCAAACCTGATTTTAAAATTATTCGTTGCCCAATATCTCCTGCAACAAATGAAGCAAACCCCATTCCTAATCCAGAGTATCCCTGACAGTTTATTATATACAAATCACGTGCCAAAGGATACGTCCCTTCGGCTAGGTTATTTTGAGAGGGAGCAAAATATTGAGTCTTTCCTTTACCTTTAACACTCAAAACATTGATGTTCTTTAGATTACTAGCAACAACTTCTGATGGTTGATACAAATAATTTAGACCAACAAAACCAATCATCCCCTCATTTTCAGCGATAAATTTGACTACTTCTTCATTGGTTTTAACCGAATACACGTTTTTAGCAGGCAGAGCAGTCAACCCAGCTAATTCATTCATAATCCTAACTGTACTTGAGTTGGGATTATCAAAGACTAACCCTTTTAAACCTTTAATCTCTTTCCCTTGCATAAAACTAATAACATCTTCTAACGCGATCAAAGTATCATTATTGCCCTTGTTAGCAATAAGTGCAATAGCGTCTTTACCTATTGGTGTAACTTTAGGTTTAATTTTTAATTGCTCAAAATACTTATTTTCATTAGCTGAAAGCAACCTAGACAAAACAACAATTCTACTCGTGTCTTTTAAGAAAGACTGTATTAATTCATTTTCTGATTTGCCTTCGATTGTAATCTTAGCTTTGTAATTACTTTCAAATATAATAGCTTGATCCTCTATTAACGGTTGAAAAGTTTCATCAACTAAAATCGTTGTTTTCCCTTTCAGGATCGTCTCCTTAGTATCGTCCTTAGTTGACTGCTTGCACGCAACAGCAAAACCAACCAACAAGATAATAATAACCAAATACCTTAGATTTACAGCACTTTTTTTCATTTTCTAATCTTTATTTTCATTAATTAGACGTACACCACGGTAGGCCGAATACAACATCATAAGCAATCCAAAAGCCCATCGATATTCCGTTGCCATATCCAGCGGGAAGTTATCCATAAAGATAATCAATAATCCCAAAACGAAATAAAACATAAAAAACAAAAATGCTATAACGAGAAGAAATCGCTCTCTAAGCGATTTCTTCTGTATATTTCTATAAATATTTCCTAACATTAGTCCGCTGTTTGAATAGTAATTGGCAAAGAGTACAATACCCTTACTGGCTTACCATTTTGAACACCTGGATTCCATCTTGGACATTTTTGTAACACTCTGATTGCTTCTTTTCCTGTTCCGTATCCGATATCTCTTAAAACTTTAATATCAGTTAATGAACCATCTTTTTCAACAACAAAAGTCACATAAACTTTTCCTTTCAAACCTTCTTCTTCTGGTGCACGGTAATTCTTAGATACATATCCGTAGAACTTGTCCATACCACCAGGAAATTCTGGTTTTACTTCAATACCTGCGTTGTTATAAATTTGGTTATCCTCTTCAACAACTTGTTGCTTTGGACCGTTACCAACTGGAGCAACACTTAAAACAGCATCTGGATCTCCTTTTATAGTTTCAGCACCTAATTTTTTCTCCTTAATTTCCACGATTTTTGGCGGTTCTTCTGTTACTTCAGCTGCTTTAGCAACAACTGGCTTAACAAATTTTACCTGATCAACCTTTGGAGGAGGTGGTGGTGGTGGTGGAACGAACTTTTTAGGTTCTTCTTTTTTAGGAGGTAATTTTATTGCAGTGATTTTCACATCTCTAACAACATCATCTTCCTCTCCTTTAGGGATAAGGTCTAGGATAAGTGGAGCACCAACAGCCAAACTAAAGAATAAAGCACCAATAATCAATGCTTTAATCGTAGTACTTCTGTTGGTTTTTCTCAACTCATAAGCTCCGTACACTTTGTTACGGCCCTCAAAGACGATTTCCAACCACTGGTTTTTAATAATATCTAATTTCATATTTCTTAATTATTAGGTTATTGAGACAACAAGACAAGTCTTATTTTCCTTCTAACAATTTTAATTCCGCAGGAGTAATATCATTTACGATTGTGTACGTAGGAACGCCTGATATTGCCATTTCATCCAAAACATCAACCACATTTTTGTAGTTTGATTTTTTACCTGGTTTGATGATCACAATCATTCCTTGGTCTGGCTTCCCTTTAGCAGTTGAATAGGCAAGAACTTCCTCTTTTCTTTTCAACAATTCTTTACGAAGACCATCTTTAGAATACGCAATATCTTTTGGACCAGCAAGTGGAGTTTCTAACAATCCCATATAGAACGTCAATTTGTTATTGTCTCCTAACAATAAAGTTACCGTACGATTTTCATCAACTTTGATATCTTGATTGTCATCTTTTTCGTTTTTATCTGGCAATCCCAAATTCATCGATTGGGGTTTAGACAACGTGGTGGTCAACATGAAAAAAGTGATTAATAAAAAAGCCAAATCAACCATGGCAGTTAAATCTACCTTCGCATTCGCTTTTTTAGCTCTTACCTTACCACCTTTTTCGCCACCGCTGTCGGTATTTAATTCAGCCATTGTAGTATATTTTTTTTAATTAAAAATCTTTACCTCTCAAACCAGTAACCAAACTAAAACTGTTGATTTTCTGATCCTGACAAATATCCATTACCTTTCTGATTGCAGGATACTCTTCTTTTGAATCACCTTTGATAGCGATTTGCAATTCCTTGTCATTAACCTCGATATTAGCAATACGTGCATTGTATATCCAATCTTTCAACTGATTATCTGTTGAATCCATAGGTACACCTGGCTGCCCAGCTTTACTCCTATCAGGTGCTTTCATTTCAATGATTTGCTTAAGACTTGCCATTGGCACACCAAAGTCATCCATTAATGAAAACATTGTCTTATCTGCATCAGAAAAAGTTTCACCATACTTCTCAGCCATTAATTCTAATGTTCTGATACGTACTTGTCTTCCTTTTAAATCAAAGAAAACTTTTCCGTCACCAACAATTATCGTAGCTAAATCAGATTCAGGTAATTTAGTCTGAACTGTTGAAGCCGGCGTGTCTACAGGAAGTGCTTCCGGTATTTTAGCCGTTGAAGTCATTACAAAGAAGGTAAGCAAAAGGAATGCAACATCACACATAGCGGTCATATCAGTAGACCCCGGATTTTTCTTTATTTTTATTTTAGCCATTCTTTTTGTTTTTTAATTGATATAAATATCAATATAATTATTGCTTCAAACTTCCTCTGAATCTTCTGTAAGAGTTTACAATAGATACAGCAGCCTCATCAATAGAGTACGTTAAATCATCAATTTTAGATGTAAAGAAGTTGTAAGAGATAATAGCTACTGCTGAAGTTCCAATACCTGTTGCAGTATTAATAAGTGCTTCAGAGATACCTGCTGCAAGTGCTGCTTGATCTGGAGTTCCAGCTGCTGCTAATGCACCAAACGCTTTAATCATCCCTGATACTGTTCCTAACAATCCAATAAGTGTTCCTAAAGATACTAATGAAGAAATAATCGTCATGTTCTTTTGTAACATTGGCATTTCAAGTGAAGTAGCTTCTTCAATTTCTTTGTGGATAGTTTCTGCTGCTTCCTCAGAATTGAATCCTTCTTTTTTAACTGCTTGGTATTTAATTAAAGCTGATTTAATTGCATTTGCAACTGAACCTTGTTGTTTATCACATGTTGCGATAGCTTCTTCAATTTCTCCTTGTTTGATACTAGCTTGGATTTTAGTCATAAAAGTATCTAAGTTAGTTTTACCTGCTGCTTTTGAAATAACGAAGAATCTCTCGATTGAGAAAACAAGTACCATCAATAACATTCCTAATAATACTGGTACAACAGCACCACCATGATAAACTTGACCTAAAGTATTCAACGGAGTACCTGTTTCTATATTTCCTCCTTCAAAGTTTTCAGGATTACCCATGATAAATTTCCAAATTACAACACCTACACCAATACATGCAGCAATAATAATTCCTGAAACCATTCCACCACCGTTCGAAGTGCTTTCTTTTTTAACGTTTGCCATTTTCTTTAATTTTAATAGTTTTAAATAATTTCTTTTAGTTATAATAAACTTGTAGTCCCGCAAATTTATATGTTTAGTTCAAATAAAAAAATTTTTTTTAGTTTAATTCTAAATAATTTTAAAGAAAAAAAATTTTTAATTTTCAATAATATCACATTTCATTAAAATGCAGAACCAATTTACTTCTTTTCCCACTAATAAACTGTATTTTTAAGAGTAAATCTGTTTTTTTTTCAAAAAATCACCCTACAAAAGAAGTTAGCTTTTTTTCACAATTAGCAATAAAACACAAATTTTATTACACTTTAGGACTAATATCCACTGTTTCGGAAAATAATAATATATTGCATAAGAATTCAATACAGCAAAAACCATGAATAGTCAAGAAACCTTTACAAAACTCATTAATGAAGGCTACACCTCAAAAGGAGACAGCATCATACTTGGCGGTGCCATTTATAATGGAGAAGCAATAGCAGATACTTTAGTAAAAATACCATTAAAAACTTTAAATCGTCACGGTTTAATTGCAGGAGCAACCGGAACCGGAAAAACTAAAACTATACAAGTATTGTGCGAGCAATTGTCTGCCGCTGGAGTTCCTACTTTAATGATGGATATCAAAGGTGATTTTAGTGGGATTGCCAAAGAAGGAATCGAAAAATCATTTATAACTGAACGCCATGCTAAAATTAACCTGCCATATAGCGTTGCTAAGTTTCCAGTAGAATTATTAACGCTTTCCGAGCAAGGTGGCGTAAGACTTCGTGCTACGGTTTCAGAATTCGGACCTGTATTGTTCTCGCGAATACTAGACTTAAATGATACCCAAGCAGGAGTAGTTTCTATCATTTTTAAATACTGTGATGATAACAAGATGCCTCTTCTTGACTTAAAAGACTTTAAAAAAGTAATCAATTATATTACTGAGGAAGGAAAAGATGAAATCACTTCAGAATATGGACGAATATCTACTTCGACGACCGGAATAATTTTGAGAAAAATAATTGAATTAGAACAACAAGGAGCGGAATTATTCTTTGGCGAAATGTCATTTGATATTGATGATTTGATGCGTATCGACGAAAACGGAAAAGGATATGTCAATATTCTGCGTTTAACAGATATTCAAGATAAGCCCAAGTTATTTTCGACTTTCATGTTGAGTTTACTTGCTGAAATTTATCAGCAAATGCCTGAAAAAGGAGATGCGGAGCAGCCGGAACTTGTGATTTTTATTGACGAAGCGCATTTGATTTTCAAGGAAGCCAGTAAAGCCTTATTGGAACAAATTGAAACAATTGTAAAACTGATTCGATCTAAAGGAATTGGAATTTATTTTATCACTCAAAACCCAATGGACGTTCCTAGCGGTGTCCTTGCTCAATTAGGTTTAAAAATACAACATGCTTTGAGAGCGTTTACCGCAAAAGACAGACAATCCATTAAGCAAACTGCTGATAACTACCCTACATCAGAGTACTACGAAACTAGTGAAGTTTTGACAAGCCTAGGAATTGGAGAAGCTTTAGTCACTGCATTAAATGAAAAAGGAATACCAACACCATTAGTTGCAACTATGTTACGTGCTCCAATGAGCCGAATGGATATATTAAGCGAAAGCGAAATTCAAGAAATCAATATCAACTCTAAATTAGTTAAAAAATACAGTGAACTCATCGATCGCGAGAGTGCCTATGAACTATTGAATAAAAAAATTGCTTTGGCAGAAGCGGAAGCAACGAAAAAAGAAGTAGCCCTTGAAAAAGAAAAAGAAGCGGTAAAAACAACTAAAACGACCACTAAACAAGGACCAAGCACAGGTGAAGTAGTGGGTAAATCGGTTTTAAAAGTGCTCACGAGCGCTACTTTTATTAGGGGCGCTTTAGGCATCTTGTCTAAAATGCTAAAAAGCAAATAACATGAAGAAATACATTATTCAAAAAAGCCCATTTGTAGTTCCCACCACTGATGGTAAATTAATTGAAGAGCATCACGGCTTAGCAGCTACCTCTAATGCTGCGATTTCTATTGCTCATATGGTTGCCCCGCCTCATTGGAGTGAACCTTACCAAACGCCTGAATTTGAGGAATACACCTATATCATTAGAGGTAAGAAACAATTTATTATTGAAGATGAAATAGTGATTCTTGAAGCAGGACAATCGATTAAGATTGAAAAAAATACGCGTGTACAATACTCTAATCCTTTTGATCAAGAGTGTGAATACATCGCGATTTGTACCCCTGCATTTGATTTTACTAAGGTACATCGAGAACAATAATTTCATAAAAAAGCCAACTTAATCTATTGAATAAGTTGGCTTTTAAATTTTAGGTAATTGCTATTATCCTAGCAGTTCTAAGATTTTATCTTCCACCTCTTTACTATCCCAAATTTTTTCGATATCCTTGGTCAAGAGCACTTTTTGCATGATTTCATTCTGCAAATCACCTATGGCTAATGCTTCGCTATACGGCCTATCGCTAAAGGTTACACGACTGTATAACGGAATCCACTTATCAGGATGCCTATCTGAGAATACTTTTTCTATTTTTTTCTGCAAAAGAAATTTATCATCTGCCGTTTTTGAACTCATTTCAAGGAAATTACGATAAGACAACTCAGCAATAGCATCAGCATTCGGCTTACGCGATTTTTCATATTCAGAAAAAACCATTTCCCAATCTTCTCCGTATTTCTCCATCATTTCATACAAAATCGAAATATCTTCAAAGCCTGCGTTCATTCCTTGACCATAAAAGGGAACAATTGCATGACAAGCATCCCCTATCAGAGCTACTTTGTCGCCATAAGTCCAGGGAAAACATTTCATTGTTACCAATGTACTCGTTGGATTTTTAAAGAAGTCTTCGGCTAATTCCGGAATAACATCGATAGAATCTGGAAAATTCGTTTCGAAAAAAGACACAACGTCTTTCCTTTCTTTAAGCAAATCAAAAGAGTTCTCTCCTTCAAACGGCATAAACAAAGTACAGGTAAAACTTCCGTCTAAATTGGGTAATGCAATTAACATGTACTCGCCTCTAGGCCAAATATGGAAGGAGTTTTTATCTAATTTATGAGAACCATCTGCATTTGCTGGTATATTTAATTCTTTGTATCCAATATTTAAAAATTCTTGCGAATAATTGAACATGCTTTGGCGTTGCATTCTATGACGAATTCTAGAGAAAGCACCATCAGCACCAAAGACCATGTCATACTTTTTATCTTCCCACGCTCCTCGTTCTGTTTCGCCAATATGTAAGGTTGCATCTGCTAGAGTAACATCCCAAATTTTTTGCTCAAAGAAAAATTCAGCACCTGCTGCTTCTGCTAAATCAATCATTTTTCGATTTAAAATACCTCTAGAAATCGAATAGATACTCTCTCCTTCCTGACCGTAGTTTTGAAAATTGAGCTTATCAACAAGGTGAATTGCTCTTTTATCCATTGGGATTGCAATCTCACGAACAGCATCTCCTATCCCTACTCCGTCTAATGCTTTCCATCCACGGTTAGACATCGCTAAATTAATAGAGCGTCCTGAAAATTGTATTTGTCTAATATCCGGGCTTCTGTCATAAATATGAACGGTATGCCCTGCTTTGCGTAGGTAAATAGCCAAAAGGGATCCTACTAAACCGGAACCAACAACTGCTATTTGTTTTGAAGTTTGCATTGTAATGTATAAAAGTTAGGCTAAAATAAACATTTAATATTTCAAGGTGTCTTTTACACCCTAGTTTTTCGCCGGTTTAAAGATTAATTTTGTTCCTGATTTTATAATTTCTTCCTTGTTCATTTTCATCTTTCTGAACTTTCCAGCATTGTATAATTCCGCTTGATCCTTGTAATGAACACTAAACGGGTTACCAGATTGCCCAGTTGGCAATATGCTCCAACTATTTTCAATATCTGAAAAATCGACTATTCGTCTTGTTGATGGACCTCCTTTTACGGTATAATTAGGCGTATCTCCATAAGTATAAAACTGATTATCAATCACTTCATTTGCTCCCGCTGTCGCAAAAGGACCAACGTTAAACAATTGACGAAAAGCGGCGATCTTACCAATAGGGTGCTCAAATTCAACAAGGTGTACTTTGTCCCACGTCCAACCTTCAACCGAAGAACCTAACTGCTTTTCTAAAGATACTATAGTTTCCTTAAATGACTTTGTAATGATTTCAGCTCGCGTCTCCTTTTTATTTTTAGTATTGGTATTATCCCACCATACTGACTCTTCCTTGCTTATTTGATTTGCTATGACTTGTTTCATGATATGCGTATCTAAAAAACGCTTGAAACCTTCCGCTCCTAGCTCATCTTCAAAAGTATTCTTTAAATAAAAATACACCCATTTATTGTAAATAGTTGGAGCAACATCTTTTAGGTTATTTGTCCCTTGCCATTTTTTTAGTATCGCAATCGTGCTACGTTCCTTGTCTGAAAGTTTATTTTGATCTACAATCGCAACGAACTGCTTAACAACTTGAGGAGATACCATTGAGGTATTATCCACCATCATTTTGCTGACTGCTTCTTTATCCCAGTTCGGTTTCGCATCCAGTAAAGTTGTAATTCTCTTGGCTCTATCTTCTGGTAAGTAATAACCAGGATATAGAAACCCATCTACCGCTTCAGGCTGATTATTTGCTGAATAAACATAACCCCAGTCTGGATTTTCGGCTGAAGGATTTTTGGAGAAATCCAAAAACTCCGTAATATCATCATTGCCCGAGGCACCATTTAGAATAAAGTTAGGATTAACCCCTTCTTTGTGTTTGTATAATTTTCCAGTTGCCCACCATGCTACATTTCCTTTTGCATCACCATACATAACATTAAGTCCTGGAGCCGAAATTAACGAAACCCCATTTTGAAAATCAGCCTTGCTTTTAGCATGTGACAATTTATAAACCGCTTCTAAGATATGCAACGGCTGCTGCGTATAAATCCATGACATCGCCACTGGTTTTTTAGCATCCAAGCCATCAATTAAATCATTCATAAGGGGTCCGTGACGAGTCGTTTTTACATTCAAAACCACATCACTAGAATCCTTCACTTTAATTGTTCTTTCAGCCACAGCGTAATCATCAAAACCTGTTGGTGTTTTATACTGTTTGGCGTTGGCCGGATTATTCTCTTCTTGGTACAAATCGATATCATCGTTTTCGAACATGGTTAAACCATAGGCGTATTCCCGATTGTGACCTAAAAGCGGATAAGGTGTACCTGCTAAATAACAGCCGTATAACTCCATTTCAGGTGTGACGATATGCGCTTCATACCATGTTCCCGGTTGTGAAAATCCAATATGGGGATCGTTAGCAAAAATAACCTTACCGCTCTTGGTTTTTTGAGGAGCGATTACCCAACTATTACTACCTATAAAAGGCGGAATAGGGGAATTATCGAGCAGTGCAGCCACCGCTTTTGAAATAGCAGCATATTCTTGCTGCTGCCCTTTGGCATTTTTTATTTGTAAACTAGCAAAAGATCCATCAAGACCTAAATCCTTTAAATAATCCATTCCATACTTGTCACGGATATCCGTCATTAAAGGATCTGATTTTTGTGCCATTGCAAAACTAAAAGACATATAACCATATATATTGTAAACGTCTTCGATAGTAAATTTCTGTTTTGGCACTCCTATCAATTGAAATTCAATTGGAGTAGGTCCGTTTTCTAAAAAATCATTGATTCCGTCGAGGTAGGCCATCGTTAGCTGGTAGCTTTCACTATTTTTATCTAAAGCAGCGATCGCTTTTGCAGAAGCAGCTTCAATCCCCAAGCCACTAAAAAATTTATCGTTTTTGAGTGCTACATTTCCAAAGAGCTCAGAAAGTCGACCCGGTGCAATGCGACGCATTAATTCCATTTGCCATAAACGATCTTGTGCGTGTACATACCCAAGAGCAGTAATAGCGTCTTTATTAGAAGCGGCGTAAATATGTGGCACGCCAAAGTCATCAAAATATACTGTAGTCTCCTTTTGAATGTGCTGCAATGTTAGTTCTCCCTCGTATTTTGGCTTAAGATAAAATACATAAGATGCACCTGCTAATGCGCCGGCAACCAAAAGAACAACCAAGACTAAAACGATCTTTTTTACTATTTTCATTGAATTGGAAATTTATAGAACAAATATAATTTTTAAAACTGACTTAGGATTAAATAATATTGTTTATTATTTTTGTATTTTTGTTAAACAAAATTATCAAAATATGATTGCATTTGCAACCGAAGACTTAGAAAAGTTAGAAAAAGTAGCGCGACTCAATTTAATCAATTCCTGCACAGGATACAAATCAGCTAACTTGCTGGCTACTGTATCCAAAGAAGGCATCACTAATGTGGCTGTTTTTAGTAGCATTACGCATTTAGGAAGTAGTCCCGCCATGCTTGGATTCATTGTTCGCCCTACCACTGTCCCTCGTGACACCTATAAAAACATAAAGGAAACAGGTTACTTCACGGTTAATCATATTACAGTAAGTATGATTGCTGATGCACACCATAGCTCAGCGAACTACGATGACTCGGTTTCAGAGTTTGACAAAACTAACCTTGAAGCTGAGTTTAAAGAAGGTATCCCTACTCCCTTTGTTAAAGGAAGTCCCGTACAATTGCATTGCAAATACCTAAATGAATATTATATCGAAGAAAACAATACCATTCATATTATCGCTGCAATTGAAAAAGTATATTTTGACGAAGATCTTAAACACAAAGATGGCTGGCTGCAACTAGACAAAGGGAAGGTGATTGCCTTAAACGGTCTCGATGGGTATTGCCTACCTCAATTAGTAGATCGTTTTGAATATGCTAGAAAAGACACTCCAACGAAATCATTTTACAAGTAAAACTCCAATAAAATACTTAATCGCTTACTTGGCTACAAATAAAAACAAAAAACCCATTGTCTTATTATAAATAAATGACAATGGGTTTCTTATTTAATGTATAGAATGAATTCCTTCTTTCAATATTTGTCCAAAATCATACATATCTTCAAAAGAACAGTATAATGGCACAGGCGCTAACCGAATCACATTGGGTTCTCTCCAATCCGTGATTACACCATTTTTCATCAGGTAGTCGAACAAGCTACGTCCTTCGCCATGTAAAAAAACAGAAAGTTGACACCCTCTTTCGGCTGGATCAGCTGGAGTTATAATTTCAAAGGTACTATCGACTTCCTTATCAATTTCTTGGAGTACAAATTCAAGATAGGCTGTGATTTTATTTCTTTTTTCGATGATGGCATCCATTCCTACCTCGTCGAACATATCCACAGATGCTAAATAAGGCGCTAAAGATAATATGGGCAAGTTACTTATTTGCCAACCTTCGGCTCCTTTCACGGCATCAAATTGCGGCTCCATTTTAAAGCGACGCTCTTTGTTGTGTCCCCACCAACCTGCAAATCGTGGTAAAGAAGCATTGTGGTGTTTTTCGTGAATAAAGCAACCCGAAGCATTTCCAGGACCTGAATTCATGTATTTGTAACTGCACCAAGAAGCAAAATCAACGTTCCAATCGTGTAGTTCTAATTTTATATTTCCAGCGGCATGTGCCAAATCCCATCCTACGATAGCACCCGCTTTGTGACCTGCGGCAGTAATCGTTTTCATATCAAAAACTTGGCCTGTGTAATAATTCACTCCGCCTATTAATACCAAAGCGAGTTCATCACCTACCTCTTCAATTTTAGCCAAAACATCTTCGAGGCGAATGTTATGCTCTCCTTCTCGTCGTTTTATTTCAACTATGGCATCATCAGAAGCATAACCATGAAAATCTACCTGACTTTGAAACATATATTGATCCGATGGAAACGCTTTTTCTTCACAAATAATTTTGTATCTCGTTTTAGTAGGACGATAAAAAGAAACCATTAGTAAATGTAAGTTAACAGTCAAGGTGTTCATAACTGTAACTTCAGAAGGTAGTGCTCCTACGATTTTACTCAATGGTTTTGCAAAACGTTCGTGGTAATCCCACCAAGGTTTATCGGCATAGAAATGTCCTTCGACAGCAAGATTGGCCCAATCGTTCATGACTTCATCCACATAGCATTTAGTACGTTTAGGTTGCAAACCAAGTGAATTACCCGTGAAATAGATTACTTGTTTGTCATTTACTTTAGGGAAGTGAAATTCAGATCGGTATTTATGTAAGTTGTCTTGTGCATCAAGTTCTTGCGCAAAAGATCTCGTATTTTCGAATTGCATAATTTGATTTTTGTTTTGTAAAAATAACAATTATAAACGGCATGCCAAATCAATACCGGCTGCTTTAACAGAAATAAAAGTCGAAGTTGATCGTTAGGTCAAGAAAGGCAAACCTATAAAACAGAACGTGGGAAATTTATAAAGCAATTTAGTGGTCGTAAAGCTTTTTATAAAAAACGGCTTTCAAATCTCAGGTATACTAAAATAATGTAATTATCGTTGTACTATACGGAATACCATTGCTAAAAGTCTTACTTTTATACTAACACTTCTCAACATAAATAATTTACCCATGCTTAAAAACAATCTCAATGCTATTCTTTTTTCTTTTGCCTTGATAGTATCCGCCTATCTATTTTCTAATGCGTTCCAAAATCGCAATAAAAACACTGACACAATAAGTGTTACGGGTTTAGGTAAAATAGATTTTGTCTCGGACTTGATTGTTTGGAGCGGTTCATTCAGCCGTAAAAGCGCAACCCTGAAAGAAGCCTATGCACTACTCGATACGGACAGAGCAAAAATTAAAACCTATTTAAACGGAAAAGGGATTAGCGATAAAGACATCGTATTCTCAGCAGTTAACTTCAATAAAGATTTTGAAACTACCTATAATGAAAATGGCACTGTGAGACAGACCGTTTTTTCAGGATTTACACTGAGTCAGAATGTGAATATACAATCCAAACAAGTAAATGAAATCGAAGAAATATCACGCCAATCGAGTGAACTGATTAATTCAGGTGTCGAATTCTATTCCAATGCCCCGGAATACTACTATACCAAGTTAGCTGAATTAAAAATAAAGATGATTGCTGAGGCTACTAAAGACGCGAGTTCTAGAGCAAAAAGTATCGCTGAAAACGCTGATGCTAGTTTAGGCAACTTAAAAAAATCGGATATGGGAGTTTTCCAGATCATTGCACAAAACTCTTCAGAAGATTTTTCATACGGTGGATCATTTAACACTAACTCCAAAAATAAAACAGCCACCATCACTGTAAAACTGGTTTATCAAGTAAACTAGATCAGGCTAGGTGTTTCACGTGAGTGATTGCTTTGCTAATTCGCTATCGCTCGTGTGAAGTGAAAATCGATTTATAGTAAGTAGCGGAAAACTAAAAAAGATTGTAGCGTATAGCAGATTCGCCGCAGCGAAAACGCCCAAATTCAAAAATGGCAACTACAAAAAAACCTCGCCATTACTGACGAGGTTTTTAGAGAATTAACCTTATTTTTATTAGATGATCAACATGGCATCACCGTAAGAATAGAATTTATAAGATTCTTTGATTGCTTCTTCGTACGCTTTTTTCATTAAATCATGTCCGCAAAAAGCAGAAACCATCATTAACAAAGTCGATTTAGGTGTATGAAAATTAGTGATCATACAAGTAGGAATCGTGAAATCGTGTGGAGGAAAAACAAATTTATTAGTCCATCCGTCAAAAGGGTTTAAGGTATTTTGAGATGAAACTGAACTCTCTACCGCACGCATAGAAGTCGTTCCAACGGTACAGATACGTTTTTTCTTTGCTTTGGCAGCATTGACGATATCACAAGCTTCTTGAGTAATTTTAAGCTCCTCAGAGTCCATTTTGTGCTTTGACAAATCTTCTACCTCAACTGGATTAAAGGTACCTAAACCTACGTGAAGTGTAACCTCAGCAAATTTAATTCCTTTGATCTCTAATCTTTTTAATAAATGTCTTGAGAAGTGTAATCCTGCTGTAGGTGCTGCAACAGCTCCTTCTTCTTTAGCATAAATCGTTTGGTAACGGTCTGCATCTTCTGGAGTTACGTCTCTGCTTATGTATTTAGGAATTGGAGTTTCTCCAAGTTCCGTTAATTTTTTTCTGAATTCTTCATAAGAACCATCGTAAAGGAAACGCAATGTTCTACCACGAGAAGTTGTATTGTCAATAACCTCAGCTACTAATGAATCATCATCACCAAAGTACAATTTATTTCCAATACGAATTTTACGTGCTGGATCTACTAATACATCCCAAAGGCGTTGCTCAGCATTCAATTCTCTTAATAAGAAAACTTCAATTCTAGCTCCAGTTTTTTCTTTGTTCCCGTACAAACGAGCAGGAAAAACTTTAGTATTATTTAGGATTAAAACATCACCATCATCAAAATAGTCTATAACGTCTTTGAATAACTTATGTTCAATTGTTTGTTTTTTGCGATCAATCACCATTAGACGTGCCTCATCTCTATTCTCAGATGGGTATTCGGCTAAAAGTTCTTTGGGTAGATCAAATTGAAAATGTGATAATTTCATCTGTATTTTTTGTTTAAGTTTAAAGTTTCAGATAACGAGCACGTTACCTAAACTCAGCGAGTGCAAATATACGACTGTGAGATAGGCGATGTCAAGTGTTTTGCTATTTAATTTAAATATATTATCAATGTAGGAGATAGCAATACTGCTACGTGCCTATAAACATTAACAATTAGGAAATAATTTCGGATACTTTGAAGCCAAGTTTTTCCATATCGTCCCAAAAATCAGGGTACGATTTAGAGACTACATTTGCATCAGCGATAATAATAGGCACTCTTAAGGCTAATGGCGCAAAAGCCATCGCCATCCTATGATCATTATAAGTAGCTATTTTAATATTAGAATTGATTGTAGTGCCTGCTTCTAGTGTAAGTGAATCATTTGTAACGGTAATAGTTGCTCCTAATTTGGTAAGTTCCGTTTTTAAAGCCTCTAATCGGTCTGTTTCTTTAATTTTCAAGGTATGCAAACCTGTTAAATGGCAACCTATTCCAAGACCTAAGCAAGTAACAACGATGGTTTGTGCTATATCTGGTGTGTTATTTAAATCAAAATTGATATCTGTAGGCTGAAAACCCTTTTGTTTGGACAACACTAAAGTAGTATCTTCAAAAAAGGAATCCACTCCCATTTCTTTGTACAATGACACTAAAGCAGAATCTCCTTGCAAGCTGTTTTCTTTATAGCTTGTTAATTTAATAGCTGCTGTATCAGACAAAGCTACTAAACTAAAAAAGTAGCTAGCCGAACTCCAATCAGACTCTACTGTCATAACTTTGGGCAGCACCTCTTGCTTTGGAGTAACAGTAATTTTATTTCCAATAAAACTGGTTTCTATTCCTAAATCCGTTAGTAACGCTAACGTCATTTTAATGTAAGGAACAGAGGTGATTTCTCCTTCTAATGTTAACTCGATTCCATTTTCCAGCTTTGCAGCCACTAATAATAATGCTGAAATGTATTGACTGCTTACATTAGCAGCCATAGTAACCTTTGAATTTGTTATTTTTTGACCTTTAATTTTAATTGGTGGGTAACCAACCTCTTTTAAGTAACTAATTTGAGCTCCTAATTGTTCCAGCGCTTCGATTAAAATTTTAACGGGACGCTCTTGCATTCTGCTCGATCCTGTTAAAGTAACATTACGATCTTCCTGAACCGCAAAGTAAGCAGTTAGAAAACGCATGGCAGTTCCAGCATGATGAATATCTATCAATTCCTCGTTACCACTCAATGGCATTTGCATTACTTCACTATCATCAGAATTAGAGGTGTTTTCCAAAGTAATTGCAGGAAACAAGGCCTGCAACAGTAGCAATCTATTGGTTTCACTTTTTGAGCCTGTGACCGCTATTTGCGCTTGTAAGTCTTTATGAGAAGTTTGTAGGAGTAAATTCATATTTATCTTTATCAGTTGGAACCCGTGATTGTAAGTGTACGGTTAGCCAATATCAACTAACAATTACAAGCCGCAATTTAGCTATACCTGATTATATAACATAATTAATAGGTTGCAAATTATTTCAGTTTCTCGTTGTTTTTGTGACGATCCTTATCTCTAACAGACTTTAAATCCATCTTTTTATCAAAAGCAGCTTGAAGATCAATTCCTGTTTGATTAGCAAGACATAAAACCACGAAAACAACATCGGCTAGTTCCTCTCCTAGATCTTTGTTCTTATCACTTTCTTTTTCAGATTGTTCACCATAACGACGAGCGATAATACGAGCTACCTCGCCTACCTCCTCTGTCAATTGAGCCATATTAGTTAACTCATTAAAATAGCGAACACCATGTTCTTTGATCCAATTATCTACTTCTAGTTGGGAATTTTTTAAGTTCATTATCTTTATATTTTCTTCAAAGATACAAAGTTGGGGTTGTTCTTATATTTTTCTCAAAACAATTTTCTCGTTTTGTTTGTCTACTATTTTTTGAGTGAAATCTTTCAGAGTTTCATAAAATGAAGCAGGAAAATAATCACCATTTAATTCGTTCTTTATCGCAAACTGAATACTATTATCTTGGACCAAAACATTCATACTAAAAATAGCCTCTTTACCTTCTGTTGCAATTATCATTGGTTTTGGAATTGACTCTACTTGATAACCTTCAGGTATCACAAAATTGATATTATATCGTTCCTGTTTGGGATAATCTAAGCAAATTATCATCTCTCTACTGTCTTGCGTAAAAGGGTTTTTAGACTGTGCGAAAAAAAGCATTGGTTTGACGTACATCTTCTCCCCTATTACCTCACAAAAGTTATTTGTTGAAAAATCAAATCGTTCTACAACTGGTTTTTCTAAATTTGTAAGTTTATTTTCGACTTTATAATTAGAAATATCAACATTATTCAAATTATTTTCGAGCTTTTCGACATAACTTTCTTCGTTTAAAACACCATATTTTTCTCTAAAATTATAAGCGTCATAATCATTTCGTTGCAAGGATAACTGCCCTGATACATTTCCAGAAGCACTTATTTGAACAGAAATCGAATGATTTTTCACCGTAGACAACTTGGGTGACAAATTAACTTCTTCAGAAGTTCCGTCCTCCCTAATTAGCCTTCCATTTTGATTCAAGACCCTAATAGGCAATACATTAGAATTGGTATACTTATCTGTTGCATCTAATAAAACTTGCTTCCCATCAATTTCTGCAGCAGCTATTAAATAATTAAACGCAGTTCTATTTGGAAATTTAGCAATGCCATTGGAGCGTGTACTCAAAAGGACAGGATTAACTTTTATTCCTGCAAGTTTCAACATGTTGATCAAAACAATATTTATTTCAGCACAGTTTCCGGTGTTTTCAGAATAAGCCTTTTCAACACCCTTATTGGGATAATAACCTAATCTCCCATCCCATTTCAATTTTTGTTGCACAAATTTAAAAACCACCTCCATCTTTTCACTTTGCGACAGTTCACTATTGCCATCATTGTTCAATACTCTTTTAATATCTTGTAATAAATAACCTTGTTTCGTAAATTCATTCGCAAACTCTTTGTTGTCGAAAATTGATTTAACAACCCCTTCCCATGTTGATGAATAGTCTTTCACTGGCTGATCATAAAACTGGGTTTTTTCTAATTCATGATTTATATACGAACGATAATTTTCTAAATTATCCACGAATGGTTCTGGTTTTAGCGCTGGTATTAAATAGCCAGTGAACTTACTATTTACTTGTTTAAAGTTAAAACTGTTGGTTTTAGTACCATCATTTTCATTAGCAAATCTAAGTAAGCCATCTTCAATTTTTGATTCATTTTCTATTTTTATCAGACCTCCTAAAATTGCTTTATAAACAAAAAAACCTGGTATCTCAGTTTTATATTCGGAATAATTCACAGGAACATCATATTGGAAATTAAATCTTGGCAACTTTACTATATCTTCAGATTTTATAACATATTTAAACTCAATAACTGAGCCTACTTTTACATTCGGCATTGTTATCCCCTTTTCACTCCAGTACTTGTTAACCTTATTTGTAAAGACACCTTCACTTTTTAATTTTGTCTTTACTATTTGGTTATCCTCTAAATTGTAAGTTACTGCATTTGAAAACTCGACTATATCATCATTAAATGTTTCGTAACCTACATAATAACTTACCTGATGATTAGCCCATCTTAGACCTTCTTTTTTATAAATCTTAACACGCATCTCAAATTCTGTATTTATAGAATAACCATTGATTGCATTATAGGTGAAAAAAGTCCTTGCTTTATTGTAAAGAATAGATGCCACTGCTGTTGTGTCGTTTGCATTTACCAATTCCTTAAGTTCAGCCATAGAGACCTTCCCCAATTCATATTTTTGAGAAAATGAATTAGATATTGTTAGTGTAAAAATGATAGTCAGAATTATATTTTTCAATTGCTTTTTATAAAAATTACGATCTGCTTTTATAAAATTTATTCCAAACTGTAAAGCAGCTTTCTCGATTGCCAAAAGTTATATTTTTCTCAAAACAATTTTCTCGTTTTGTTTGTCGGTTAATTTTTGAAAATAATCTTTTAGCGTCGAATAGTATTCCGCCGCTACGATTGGCATATTAATTTGGTTAATTAACATAACTTGAATTGCGTTTCCAGAAATACTACTTAAACATTTAAAAACACCAATCTCATTCTCAAACACCAAATTAATAGGTTCAGGAATACTTTCAACAGTATAACCTTCAGGAATGGCAATATTTACGACGTACTTGTCCATAAATGGAAAACCAAAATCAACTGGATACAACCTGTTTTCTTGTTTAAATGGGTTTTGTGATCCAGCAAATGACAACAATGGTTTAATGTAAATCTTACCACCAATAATTTCACTAAAATTGGCTCCAGTAAAACTTAGTGACTCAGTAAGAGGTAAGTGCAGTTCTTTCTCATTAGTTCTACTGTACTCGTTAATTTCAATTTTATTATTATCATTTTCTAGTTTTTCGATATACGCCTCTTCTTTAAGATTCTTAAATGAATTTCTAAAAACAAGTGCATTATGTTCATCACGTTGACGTCTTAACTTTCCGCTTACAACCCCTTTTTCATCTATTTTATAAAAAATTGTTGTTACATCATTAGATAATTTCGATGGCATTAAGTCTATATCGACAGAGGTCCCGTCTTTTCTAATTAATCTCCCATACCAATTCAATGCTCTGATAGGCAACACATTTGGAGTAGAATACAAATCTGAGGCATCTAATAGAGTATATGTATCTCCATTTTCTACTGCGGCAATTACATAATTAAATGCAGTCCTGTTAGGAAACATCGCTATACCGTTGGACCTTGTACTAACTAAAACAGGGTTAGCATTTAAACCTGCATAACGCAACATGGCAGTTAGTATCAAATTAATTTCAGCTACATTACCAGTTCTATCTTTGTATGCCTTTCTCACACCTTCATTACAAGAATAACCATAATAATCATTCCATTTTATAGTTGCTTTAACGTATTTTAATATTGCTTGTATTTTATCCTCGGGGCTAGTTATACCAGTTAATAAGACTTTAAGATCGTCTTCAAAATAACCTGTTTTATTAAGTTCAGAACCAAAATCATCATTTTCATAAATTGTTTTCACAACAGAAGCCCAATCAGTAGAATAAAAGGTTGGTGGTTTATTAGGGTATTTAGTCATTGATAGTTCTTGAACAATCCTCGAAGTGTAATTTCCTGAATTATTAACAAACACTTCCTCTTTTACTGCTGGCAGGTTTTCTAAAACGTAGGTTGTTCTAGTCTCTAAATATTCCACTTTTTCACTTGAAAAAGAGGTTGTTACAGCTCTACCATCACTCACTCGCTCCTTTGAATTTAAAGTAAATGAGTTCATAACTTTTTCAACAGTTACTTTTGGATTATAAAACCCTTTCAAGTTTGTATTATAAGTAAAATATTCTGGTATATTGGATTTATATTCAGAGTAATTTACTGGGATACTTTTTTGAAAATACCAATCATGCGGACTTGAAATACTTTCTGTCTTATAAACATAAGTGTACTCAATTACAGACCCTTCTTTTACATTTGGCATTGTGATTTTTTTTTGCCCCCAATATTTATTGACTTCTTCATCAAATATTCCATCACTTTTTAATTTAGTTTTTTCAATTTTACCGTCAACCAAATTATAGGTTACTGCATCTGCAATGGAAAGCTTTTCTAAAGCTCCAGAGCCTATATAGTACCTTAAACTAATATTTGCCCAATCATATCCTTCTTTCTTGTAAATCTTTATTCGTGCTTTGACTTCAGTAGTCATGACAAAACCTTTGCTTTCTGAATATTCAAAACTATTTTTTCCTTTTTCAAAAAGAATAGCCGCTACCGCGTCTGATTCCCTCGGATGACTTTTTTCTTGAAGTTCAGCAATTGACACTTTTCCTAATTCAAAATTTTGAGCGTTTGTCTGTGCGACAACAACCAAGAGGATCACTAGAATTATTTTTTTAAATTTCATAGGTTATTTGTTTTGGGTTAAAATCATTTTGGCATTATCATTTTTGGCTACTTGTTCCATAAAGAGACGATAATCATCATACTCAGAGGCTAGATACATTCCTTTTTTAATCGAAAGAGAGCGTTTGTAAGTAACACTATTATTGGTCGTCTTTGAGAACTCTATTGAATACGCCCCAAACTTATTTTTTAGTTCATAATTTGTGGGCATATGTTCGATGGAAAACCCAGCAGGTAATTCAACAGTAATTTGATCCGTATCTAGATAACCTCTATGGATTTCAAAAGGGTTTTTTCTGTTTCTGATTCTTTTTACAGAACCCAAATATTGATTATAAGCATTAACTGCGAACATCATTTTTCCGCCCGAAAGATTACCGTAGTTAGCAGCGCTCAGTTCAACGTTTTCAGTAAAACTAACTTTAGCTTTATCATTGGTAAATGCTATTGATTTCATCTTCAAGTTTTGTATGTTTCTCCAATACCCCTTATAATGATCGTCTCTCTCCGATGGTTGCTCGTTTTCTAAAGTCGCTTTATTAACAAACTGAGAACCACGTGACACAATAGCTATCGACCCAATTAAATCACCGGTCGCAGAAATTGCGTATTTACCGGTACTTAACTGCGAGTTGGTATTATCATCATAAACATCTGTATGGACGATTTCGCCACCCTCAGGTTTCACTACAAGAACATCTCGATCATCTGTAAAACTACCTTGAAAACCAAAAGGATCATCTTGACTCGTGCATTCAAGCCAAGTATACTTGTTGCCGTTGGGAATTGCTAAGATCATATGATTGCCCTGCATGGAAACAAAATCAGTTTGTATGTTTTTTTTGGTAGTGTCTCCATACAATATCACGTTATAAGAAGGCACTTCTACCGCGGCTAATAAAGCTTTGGTATAATTAGTAAGTGCTTTACAATCGCCATAACCAAGGCGGTCTACATCAGTGGCTAGCATTGGTTTCCATCCTCCAATACCAACTTGAATACTAACATACCTTGATTTCTTTTGTACAAAATCGTAAATCAAACGCGCTTTTTTTATGGGGTCTTTTTCATCACCTACAAGTGCTTTCATTTTAGCTTTCGTCTCCTCTGGCAAATCAGTTGTTCCTGATAATATTTGACTAGAGTACCATTCTCCAAATTCTTTCCAAGATTTGGCTTTACCATCCACTCCTTCTAAATGAAACTGCTCTAGTCCCATCATTACTTTTGGGAAAATAGAGCTAAATACAGGAGTATAATCTTCCATCTTTTGTACTGGAATAGCAGTAGCACTGTAAGAAAGTTGTGTTGGAGTATCGACCGTTTTTTGAATAGTAAAGTCTCCAAAATTATATTCCATTTTCTTGAAACCCAAATTATCTGGGTAATTCACATTGAGAATACTTTTCTCGACGCTTACATAATAATTGGAAAAAGGATACCATTGCGGAATAAATGCTGTTGTAGAGGTTTGCAGTTCGCTCTTATAAACCACCGTAAAAGGATACTGAATGGGAGTATAATCCAAGTACAAATATCGACTATCTGAAAATAATGTACTGCCACCAGCAGCACTTTCATCCTTAAAATCTTTTCGTTTGATTTTTTTTATTTCTCGACCTAAAATATCATAAACCGTTGCTTCGATATCTTTTATAACGGTTCTTTTATTATAATTTTCGACCGCATCAATGGCTGACAATCCTTTTTCGTTAAGGACAGTTATGACTCTCAACGTGTTAATTTTCATTTCCCGCTGAGACGCTATTATAATATCAACCTGATTTAATCGCACTACAGCATTAGCGTTGTCTTTAAGACTATCTGCTATATTTAATGCACTGTATTCAATTTTTTGCGCTTTAGTTGCAATTGAAAAGAAAAGAATAAGAAGAAATACTATTTTTTTAAACACCATTTTTTTTAAGTAAAATTAAAGCCAAATAATTGGCACAAAATAACCAGATCAAGTTGCTTTGATCTTCTATTTTGTTTTTGGCATTTAATTATTTGTGGCTTCCAAAAATAAATAAAATCTTATGATAAACAAGAAATTTACTCTCTATTTTTACTATCTATCATTATAGTTACAGGACCGTCATTCACTAAAGCTACTTTCATATCAGCTCCAAAAACTCCAGTTTGAATTTGTTTACCTAGAGCAAACTGCATCTTTTGTACAAAATTCTCGTAAAGCGGAATGGCGATTTCAGGCTTGGATGCCTTTATATAGGAAGGGCGATTACCTTTTTTTGTGGCTGCGTGAAGTGTAAATTGACTAACAACGATAATATCTCCGCCTGCATCTAGGACTGATAAATTCATAACCTCATTAACATCTGCAAAGATTCGCAAATTGACAATTTTGCCCACCAACCAATCAATATCATTTTGGGAGTCGGCATCTTCAATTCCTACCAGCACCAGCAGACCTTTTTTTATATCGGCTACAATTTTTGAATCAATTGTAACGGATGCTGATACTACTCGCTGTAATACTACTCTCATAGACCTCTTGTTTTGTCACTCTCTTTTCGGTCCTCATCATAGTTATCTGTACGGTAGTTTTCGTCATCACCTTCTAATAATTTAAGGTAACTATTGTAGCGGGACCATGCTATTTCATCTTTTTCCAATGCATCCTTTACCGCACATTTAGGTTCGTCCTTATGTATGCAGTTATTGAATTTACATTGATCTTTTAATTTGAAAAACTCAGGAAAGTAACCGCTAATTTCAACTGGCTCCATATCGACTACCCCAAAACCTTTGATTCCGGGAGTATCAATAATTCGTGCCCCAAAAGCTAGATCATACATTTCAGCAAAAGTGGTGGTGTGTTGCCCTTGTTTACTAGCTTCAGATATAGTTTTAGTTTTAAGATGCAAGGTTGGCTCCATGGCATTCACTAAAGTTGACTTACCAACACCTGAGTGTCCTGAAAACATACTCACTTTATCTAGCATCATTTCTTTCAACTTTTCGATTCCCTTCATTTCAGTAGAGGAAACTCTAAGACATTTATATCCAATTTCTTGATAGACATGTTGCATGTATAACTGCTCATCCAAGGTCGCCTCGTCAAAAGTATCTATTTTATTAAACACTAAAATAGTTTCGATACCATAAGCTTCAGCAGTTACTAGAAAACGATCAATAAAGTTGAAAGTCGTAGGTGGATTGTTTATGGTAATCAATAAAAAAACACGATCAATATTACTGGCAATAATATGCATTTGATGTGATAAATTAACCGACTTGCGCACGATGTAATTTTTCCTTTCATGGATATTAAAAATAGTTCCCGTGATTGCATCCGAGGTCTCATCTATTTCATAATCTACAACATCTCCAACCGCGATTGGATTGGTGCTTTTAATTCCTTTTATACGGAATTTACCTTTTATACGGCATTCAATAAAATCCCCTTGTTCTGATTTTACGGTATACCAACTTCCTGTAGATTTATAAACGAGTCCTGTCATGCAGCAAAGGTAAAATTTTGTTTCAAGTTTAAAGTTCAAAGTTCAAAGTTTTTTAAACTTCGCTAAAAGCAAAATCCCCTCAACTTAATAAGCCAAGGGGATTTGTATCTTGAGATGCATACCTTATTTTTCGTAAGGAAAATTTCTAGACACTTTACGCATCATGCTTTCTACTATGTCATCAGTGGAAGAAGCCAAACCTTGATCCATAGTTTTGAAAAATCTCCATAGCAAATCTCCGTCCTTACCATTATTTATGGTCATCGTTAATGTTCCCGTTCCTGTTTTTCCTCCAAAACCTCCAAATAAAACTGCTGATGCGATTGCCCCTGCTTCAGATTTTGATTGTTCTGTTTCAAATGTCCCACCTATAATTCCATCAACTCCGAGAATTTTTGCAATTTCATCTTTTGTAAATTCATCAAGTTTATCTAAAGCTCCTGCCTTTTTTAATAGAATATTAGTTTTATCAACATCCTGAAAACCTACGCTGTAATTATCTACTTTTCGCAGTAAAAAAGTATACATACTTGATTGAATTGATTTAGACATTTTAGCTTCTTGCTCACTATTAGCTTCCGCATTAAAATTTTTAGGTTGTTTTTTGTAAGTAATCTTAACTGTAAAAGGAATAATAGCAACTGTTTTGTGCTCTTTAATTAATGTAGCCATTTGTGGATTTTCAAAAATTTGTTTTTGAGAATACCCAAGAAAACTTAAGAATAAGAATGATAATGCGATTAGTTTTTTCATAAAAAAAAGGTTGATGTAAATATTTGAAATAAATTAAGGTGCAATAGTACAAAAAAAACCTACACGAATGTAGGTTTTTTATTATTTTGCTAAAATATTTAATTAAGCGTTTAGCACCTTATCTTGATGACCAATACTTTCTTGGTGAATGGCTTTAAACATTCTGAGTACAAACTCTTCAGTAAGTCCTTTTTTCTCTCCTTCAAGAATCATTTTCCCTAAAATTTCATTCCAACGCTTGTTTTGCAATACAGCAACGTTAGCGTCTTTTTTTACCTGACCTATTTCATCAGCTACTTTCATACGCTTCCCAAGCAACTCCAACAAGTTAGCATCAAGCACATCAATAGTTGCTCGTAGCTTTGTCATTTTTGTAGTGTATTCATCTGAATCTACACTCACGTTACGCACTCTCAAATCCTTGAAAATTTGTTTTAACGCATCTGGAGTTACCTGTTGCGCAGCATCACTCCAAGCATTATCTGGGTCAATGTGCGTTTCGATAATCATACCATCATAATTCAAATCTAGCGCTTCTTGTGTTACCTCCAAAATCATTTCGCGATTACCTGTAATATGCGACGGATCGATAAGTAGCGGTAAATCAGGGAATTTATTTTGCAACTCAATAGGAATCTGCCATTCTGGAATGTTACGGTATTTGGTTTTTTCATACGTAGAAAAACCTCTGTGAATTACTCCTAAGTTTTTTATTCCTGCAGCGTACAAACGCTCTACACCACCTAACCATAAAGCCATATCAGGATTTACAGGATTCTTAATTAAAACAATCTTATCCGTCCCTGCGAGTGTATCTGCAATTTCTTGCACTGCAAACGGATTTGCAGTAGTACGTGCGCCAACCCATAAAACATCAATATCATGCTCTAATGCTAGCTTACAGTGAGCAGCAGTAGCTACCTCAGTCCCCATTAGCAAACCTGTTTCGGCCTTCGCTTTTTGCAACCATTTTAATCCTATCTCTCCAACACCTTCAAATCCTCCTGGACGCGTTCTTGGTTTCCAGATACCCGCTCTAAAAACACTTACATCTGAATTTTTTAACTCATGAGCAATTTTCAATACTTGATCTTCTGTCTCAGCACTACAAGGTCCTGCTATCACAAATGGGTGAGTTAAATTAAATTCATTCAACCAATTTCTCATTTCTTTCTTGTTTTCCATCTTTCTAGTTTTTATTCTTTAATTTTTAGTTTTATCTTTTTACGTTCATTCCGTTTAGTATTCCTTTTATCTTATTAACGCTCTGCATTTCTTGATAAATCGCCTCGTAATCATCATTGATTAACAAATCCTTGAATTGCGTCAAATTCGAGATGTATTCCTCTAGTGTTTCGACTACCTGTTCCTTATTTTGCTTAAAAATGGGTGTCCACATTGCTGGGGAACTTTTAGCCAATCGCACTGTACTTTCAAATCCGGAGCCCGCCATATCAAAAATATCTTGCTCGTGTTTCTCTTTTTCTATGACTGTTTTTCCTAACATAAAAGCACTAATATGCGATAAGTGTGAAACGTAGGCGATGTGCTTATCATGCGAGTTAGGATCCATATACCTAATGCGCATACCTAATGCTTTAAACAACTCTAATGCTTTTTCTTGTAGCTTAAAAGCCGTACGCTCTACTTCACAAATAATATTTGTTTTTCCTTCAAACAATCCCAAAATCGCTGCTGACGGACCTGAGAACTCAGTTCCCGCAATCGGATGCGTAGCAATAAAATTTCGGCGTTTCGGATGCAAGGCTACTGCTTTACAAATAGGCGCCTTAGTCGATCCAACTTCAAATACAATCGTCTCATCACCTATCGAATCTAAAACCTGTGGCAAAACAACTAGCGCCCCATCCACTGGAACGGAAACTATCACAAAATCCGCCATATGGAGCTCGTCCATTTTTCCTGCCAGGTCAACAACTCCCAAAGCTATTGCCTCTTGCAAATGTGTTTCATTTGTATCAACGCCATAAACAGTCGCTTCAGGATGCAGCCGTTTTATATCCAAGACCATTGATCCTCCAATTAATCCTATTCCTATAACAAATACGTTCATTTTTTATTTTTTAGTAGCCATTCCTGCTATCCGTTTCAATCTTTTTTGCCTCCCTAAACCTATCGGTTCGGCATAAAAGGATTTCCTCTACTATCAGGGCTAGGCCAATCGCTTATTACCGACTTTTATCATTTCACCACACTAAATCGATCAATAGCCTCTTGAATTTTTTCTTCTTTAACACAAAGTGCAAACCGAATATAACCCTCTCCATTACTCCCAAAAATTGTTCCTGGAGTGATAAAAATATGCTTTTGGTACAAAATGTCATTTATAAAATCTTCTGCTGATGTAATTCCCGCTGGTAGTTTCGCCCAAACAAAGAGTCCAACACCTTCTTTATACACTTGGCAACCTAACTTTTCGGCTAATTGCTCTGTCAGGACACGTCGCTTTTGGTAAATTGTATTCATCGATTCAAACCACGAAGCATCACTTTTTAAAGCTGCGATAGCTCCTTTTTGTACCGGATAAAACATCCCGCTATCCATGTTGCTTTTTACTTTTAAAACCGCATCAATCGCCTGAGCATTTCCAACCACCATTCCCACGCGCCATCCAGCCATGTTAAACGTTTTACTTAAAGAATTCAGCTCTAAAGCGACATCCATTGCACCCTTTACTTGCAATAAACTCATAGGATTATCGTTCAAAACAAAACTATAAGGGTTGTCGTTTACCAATAGAATATGATGCTTTTTAGCGAAAGCTACTAACTTTTCAAATAACGCTAAACTCCCTCTTGCACCAGTAGGCATATGAGGATAACCTATCCACATTAACTTCACTTTTGATAAATCTAACCTCTCAAGTGCATCAAAATCTGGTTCCCAATTGCTAGCTTCTGTTAGATCATAATATACAGGTACCGCTCCTACTAAATTCGTGACTGAGGTATAGGTGGGATAACCGGGATTCGGAATCAAAACGGCATCGCCTTCGTTTAAAAAAGCCATCGAAATATGCATAATACCTTCCTTAGATCCCATCAAGGGTAAAATTTCAGTAACGGGACTAACGGCAACACTATAATTATTTAAATAAAAATCAGCCATGGCTAGACGTAGCTCTGGCAAACCCTGATAACTTTGATATTGATGTGCACTATCATCTTGCATCGCAGCGGCAATAGCAGCAACTACTTTTTGTGGCGGATTCAAATCAGGGCTTCCAATTCCCATATTAATAATAGGATTTCCCTCAGCGGCAAGCTGTCGCACCTCTCTCAATTTACTTGAGAAATAATATTCTTCAACAATATCTAATCGTTTTGCGGTAGTAATCATGTGATGCTTTCTTTATTATTTTCCTTTTCAGGATTTTATTCTATTTAATTAAAGTAGTGGTTTACTATTTTTATACTCTCCCAAAACCTTTAAATACTCCGCCATAATTTCTAAAAGTGACTTGGCTTTTGCATAATCTTCATACTTATCAAAAGTAACATCGACAAAAAAGGAATATTTCCAGGGTGTTTCAATTTTAGGTAAGGACTGGATTTTTGTTAAATTCATCTTGCAATCACTAAGCACATTTAAAACTGCTGCTAGACTGCCTCTTTTATGATCCAATTCAAACTTTAATGATGCTCTATTAATCTCCTCTTTTGACACAAAGGAATTTTGTTTTTTCAAAATCACAAATCGTGTCATGTTGTGATTAATAGTTTGAATCTCGGCTGCTAAAATTGTCAATCCATACATTTTTGCGGCTGTTTTACTAGCAATCGCTGCAATTCCCTTAATTTCATTTCCTTGAATTCTTCGCGCTGTTTCAGCCGTATCCTTATCTTCAACCAACTTTATCGCCGGATACTTCTTTAAGAATTCCATACATTGCAGCAAAGCCATTGGATGCGAATGCACCTCCGTGATATCTTCCATTTTCTGTCCCTCTAAGGCCATTAAATTTTGATGAATTCGCAAATAATGTTCTCCAATAATGTGTAAATTATTTTTATCGATTAAAGCATAATTAGGAATAATAGGTCCTGCAATAGAGTTCTCAATTGCCATAACAGCCTGCTCTGTTTTTCCAGACAAAATACTATCTACAAGTTCATCAAAAGACAAACACTCATCTACCTCAACCTTTTCTCCAAAGTATTCTTGCGCTACTTGATGATGAAACGAACCTTTTATTCCCTGTATTGCGACTTTTACTTCCATTTATTCCAAAAAAAAATCCCGATTTTCATCGGGATTGTATATTTATAATTATGATTTAATTCTATCAATTAAATAACCATATAACAATCCCTATCCTCTTTCCAGAAGAAATAATAAGTATTGCTAAAATAAAATCGGTTAGTAGTCATTAGGACTTTTTTACTTTTAATTCTTTGCTAATGTATTAATTATTTTTAAGGCCATCAAAAAAAAAGTTCATTTTAAGTAACTAAAAAGGAATTCTCTAAAAAACTAGTTTTAAATTACATAATAAGTAAAAAAACACTCGTAAATCACTACCAATCAAAAGAGTTTAATAGTTTATTCGGTCTAATTTTTAAATTCAGCTGCTTCCAAAAGCCAATTTTTACCATTAGAAATCCTTGTAATCACCATAGCCGAGACAACATCTCCATTTGCATTTAACAAAGTCGCCATAGGATCAACCAAAGTTCCAACAATCATGGCTGCAGGTAGCGCTTGCTCCATAGGAAAACCATAAATTGTAATGGCCAAAATTTCTCCAATATAACCACCATTTGGAATCCCTCCTTCAACCACTGAAACAATTACTGTTATTCCTAATGCGGTAAGCAAGGTCATTGGGTCAGTAAAATCCTTGCCGAACATAGCAAAAATAACTGCTATCTTAATAATTGAAGACATACTTGAACCATCCTTATGCAGTGGCGCGCCTAACGGAATAGCCACATTCCTAATATAAGCTGGAACTTTCATCTTTTCTGCAGCTTCTAGGTTAGCGGGTATCGTAGCAATGCTACTACAGGTTCCTAAAGCCGTTAAAGCAGGTGTTATGTTATTGGTCCAAAATGTTTTCAACCCTAATTTACCTCCAGCTATAAAAGCATACAAGCTAAAAAATACCACAAAATAAAAGGCGCAAACACCATAATACAAACCTAATGGTTTTGCATAGGCACCAAATAATTGAGGCCCAAATATCCCTACTTGGTATGCAAAATAAGCACCTAGACCTATGGGAGCTGTTTTCATGATCAGATGCAATAACTGTTTCATAACCTCATTTCCTGAATTTAGAAAATTTCTAAAACTCTCCCCTTTTTCGGCTGACCTTAAACTAGAGAATCCAATAAGAAAGGAGAAAATTATTAAGGCAAGCATAGATTTTCTGGAAAGTAGTTCATAAAAATCGTTGGCAGTTAAAAGCTGTGTAATTTGAGAGCCTCCGTCAGTTGCTACCATATCTTCAACTGGCAGTGTCGAAATCACAATATCTTGATGAATTGGAAAAACCATTACGCCAACCATCATTAGCATGGCAGAAATTAATACCGTACCTAAAAAAACAATAATCACTATAAAAAAAAGTCTACCGAGCTTTTCCGACTTCTCTAAACTAGCGATCGAGGAAGCAATCGTAAAAAATATCAATGGAATAATTGCAGTAAAAAGCAAATTCAAAAAGATATCACCCAAAGGCTTAATAATTGCAACTTCTTTTCCAAAAACAAGCCCTAATATGCTTCCAACTGTAATACCGCACAAAAGCCAAATAATACTGCTATAGGTTTTAAATAAACTTTTACTTTCTTCCATGAGATGGTTTTTAATAGATTTAGGTTAAATATATCATTCTATTTTCAATTAACAATTTCAGTTGTCAATTATAAAGTAGATGGAACCCGGACCAGAATGCTAGTTTGTTTCATAAAAACTACAAATCAATCCTTTTTCTTTTTACTTTTGCTACAAATCGCGCATCATGTCAATCGAAGTTCAAAATATCTCTAAAAGTTACGGTGCTCAAAAAGCATTGGACAATGTTTCCTTTTCGATAAAAAAAGGAGAAATCGTTGGTTTTCTTGGTCCCAATGGAGCAGGTAAATCTACTTTGATGAAAATACTAACCACTTATTTAGCCGCAGATGAAGGAACTGCATTGGTTAATGACCATGATGTAAACGGTAATCCAAAAGCAGTACAGCAATCAATTGGGTATCTACCAGAGCATAATCCGTTGTATTTAGACTTATATGTTAGGGAATATTTGGCTTTTAATGCCGATGTTTATAAGGTTGCCAAAGAAAGAATTGAAGAAGTAATCACACTAACTGGTTTAACAGCAGAGAGTAATAAAAAAATCGGGCAATTATCGAAAGGATACCGACAAAGAGTAGGACTTGCCAATGCCTTACTTCACAATCCCGACGTACTGATTCTTGATGAACCTACCACTGGTTTAGATCCTAATCAATTACTAGAAATTCGTTCCGTGATTAAAAATGCGGGTAAGGACAAAACTGTTTTCTTATCGACACACATCATGCAAGAGGTTGAGGCGATTTGTGATCGTGTGATTATCATCAATAAAGGACAAATTGTTGCCGATAAAAAATTAGATCATTTGATAACGGCTGATAAGGAGCAAGTAATCGAAGTTGAATTTGATTATAAAATCGAAGAGGAAGCGATTGCCAGAATGCCTCATTTAAAGTCTTACAAAAATACACATGACTTCTCATGGGAACTAGTTTTTTTAGCTGATAAAGACATGCGTCCTACCGTTTTTGATTTTGCTCATGATAATGGATTAAAAACATTACAGTTAAATCAAAAAAATAAAAATCTAGAAGCTATTTTTAGAGAAATCACAAACTAATATTTTTTAGATCCGAAAATTGAAACCAAAAAAATGCCCTCTTCAAAACCTATTGAAGAGGGCATTTTTTTAATGTCGTTTTGCTTTACTGCAAAACTATTTTTTTTGACTTTTTTATTCTTTATAGGTAGATAATAAAGCAGGTAATGGAGTAGAGCCGTTTTGATCTTGCGGAGCATCCGGATTTTCAGTGGCTACTTTTGTATTCAGTGGCGCACCTACTGGAATATCACATCTATGATTTTTTTCTCCGTGTGGCGGATTCATCCCTTTGGCTGTGACCTGCTTGGGTGCTGAAGACACCACAGTTTGCTGTATTGGCGCGGCAGTTGCAGTGGTTGCGGTAGCCGATCCAGCCGAGTTCAGCGGTGCTCCTACGGGAATATCACACCTATGATTGGGCTGACCGTGAGCAGGATTTACGTTAATCGCTCCAGCTGAAGCTGTCGTTTCATTGTTTTCTCGAAATAAATTATGGCTTTGAGCCGTTGCTGCAGGTGTAGCTTGACTATTAAGACCTGAAGCTGTTTGTTGTGTAAAAGGAACTACTTGCCTTGAATCACTTACGGATCCAGTTTCTTCTTTCTTGCAAGAAGCTATTAAAAAAGTAATACCTAACAGTAAGCTAAGAGAATATTTCATTTTGACATTATTACGTTACTATCTTCAAATATAAGGTTTAAAAAGGAATCATCAAAAGTGTTGCAAATTCAATTACGTTCCCATGCGCTCTTCTCCTATTATTTCTGTACAAAACTAATCTTGTACAAACATTTGATTTTTAGCCCAGATGGCAGCGGCATCCTTTTTATTTTTTCTTTAAAAATAAAAAGATAAAGCGGACAGCTGGATCAAGCTCCTAAAAAAGAGCACTCGCAATTTGCCTGATATTCTCTGATTTCCCCATAGAATAATAATGCAATACCGGCACGCCGGCCGCTTTCAACTCTTTGGATTGCTGAATTGCCCATTCGATTCCAACTTGTTTCACATCGGCATTGGATTTACATGCATCCACCGCGTCAATCAAATCCTCAGGTAAATCAATACGGAAAATTTGAGGTAAGATTTGTAAATGTCTTTGTACGGCAAGCGGCTTGATTCCCGGAATAATGGGTACTGTAATTCCCATTTCGCGCGCTTTAGCTACAAATTCGAAATATTTAGCGTTGTCAAAAAACATTTGAGTAACTACGTAATCAGCGCCTGCATCGACTTTCTCTTTTAGTCTTTTTAAATCTGATAAAAGCGATGGAGATTCTAAATGTTTCTCCGGATAACCCGCCACACCTATGCAAAAATCAGCTTTATTATCCACATGAATGACATCATGCAAATACTTGCCCTCATTTAATAATTTAACTTGTTGCACAAGATCTATGGCATATTTATGACCACCATCTTTAGCTACAAAGGATTGTTCGTCCTTCATGGCGTCGCCTCGCAAAGCCATTATATTATTGATTCCTAGGTAATGACAATCTACCAATAAATACTCAGTTTCCTCCTTTGTAAAACCACCACACAATACATGAGGAACCGTATCGACATTGTACTTATGCGTAATCGAAGCACAAATCCCTAAAGTCCCAGGACGCATTCTGGTTAGTTTTTTATCCAACAAACCATTTCCTTTATCGACATAAATAAACTCCTCGCGAGAGGTAGTCACGTCAATAAACGGCGGCTTGAACTCCATCAAAGGATCAATATTGTCATATAATTCTTGAATACTCTTCCCCTTTTGAGGTGGTATAATTTCAAAGGAGAATAAGGTATTCCCGTTTGCTGCTGCTATATGTTCTGTTACTTTCATAGTAAAGTCTTAAAGTTTGAAAGCCGAAGGTCGAAAGTCATGCCCTTTGGACTTTATGACTTATGACTTTGCGACTGGTATTAATCTGCTATATTCGGGTTTAACCATTTAGTAGCCATATCTGTAGAGATACTTCTTCGCTTGGCGTAATCGATTACTTGATCTTCTTTTATTTTCCCAAGTCCGAAATACTTGCTTTCAGGATTCCCAAAATAATATCCCGAAACTGATGATGCTGGCCACATTGCCATACTCTCGGTTAAGGTTACTCCTATTTCTTTTTCGACATTTAGTAATTTCCAGATCGTCGGCTTTTCTAAATGGTCGGGACAAGCAGGATATCCTGGTGCAGGACGAATTCCTTTGTACTCTTCAGCAATCATCGCCTCCGTACTTATGTTTTCATCCGGTGCGTATCCCCAAATTTCTTTACGAATTTTCTCGTGTAAATATTCCGCAAAGGCTTCGGCAAAACGATCGGCCAATGCTTTAACCATAATCGAATTGTAATCGTCTAAATCTTTTTCGAATTCAGCCGCCCATTCATCAACTCCAAAACCAGTAGTCACACAAAAAGCACCCATGTAATCTGTTTTACCCGAATCTTTTGGCGCGATAAAATCTGCCAAAGCGATATTTGGAGCTCCTTTTGTTTTTTGTGATTGTTGGCGAAGCGTTAAGAACGTTTGTAATGGCTTTCCGTTTTCATCTGTCAGCTCAATATCATCATCATTGATTTGATTAGCAGGGAAAATTCCGTAAATTCCTTTGGCCGTCAATTTCTTTTCTTTCAAAATAACCGCTAACATTTCCTGTGCATCCTCAAAAACCGAAGTCGCTTGCTCCCCAACTACTTCATCCGTTAAAATCGCTGGATATTTACCAAACAATTCCCATGTTCTAAAAAAGGGCGTCCAGTCAATAAAAGGGACCAATACATCGAGCTCTACTTCAATAACTTGTTCACCAATTATATTTGGTTTCACAGGCGTGAAATTATCCCAATCTAATTGCAGTTTATTTTTACGTGCTTGTTCAATAGTCAAGAAGTTTTTGTCACGAGAACGGTTTAAAAACGTTTCTCTAAACGCATCATATTCCGCTCTTATATCGCTTGCATATATTTTTTTATCCTTGTTCAACAAACTTCCAGCAACGGTTACGGCTCTCGAAGCATCATTTACATGGATAACTGTTTCTCTATACTGAGGTGCAATCTTAACGGCGGTATGCGCGCGCGAAGTCGTTGCCCCACCAATCATTACCGGAATTTTCATTCCGCGTTTGTCTAATTCTTTAGCTAGATAAACCATTTCGTCTAGCGAAGGTGTAATCAAACCACTTAACCCAATAATATCTACTTCGTGTTCGATCGCTGCAGCAATAATTTTTTCAGGAGGCACCATCACACCCAAATCCACAATCTCATAATTATTACACGCCAACACCACCGAAACAATATTTTTACCAATATCATGGACATCTCCTTTTACAGTTGCCATTAATATTTTCCCATTCCCTTGTTTCTCTCCCGCTTGTTTACTCGCTTCGATGTATGGTAATAAATACGCTACCGCTTTTTTCATCACACGCGCCGATTTTACCACTTGCGGCAAAAACATTTTCCCCGAACCAAATAAATCTCCCACCACGTTCATTCCCGTCATCAAATTGATTTCGATTACCTCGATAGGTTTTGTGGCAGCCTGTCGCGCTTCTTCAACGTCTAATTCTATAAAAGCATCTACTCCTTTTACAAGCGAGTGCGTAATTCTTTCTTGCACCGTACCTGAGCGCCATTCTTGAATTGCCTTTTCATTGCTCTTTACATCGCCTTTTACATTTTCGGCAAAATCTAGCAAGCGTTCCGTAGCATCATCGCGTCTGTTTAAAATTACATCTTCAACATGCTCTAATAAATCTTTCGGGATATCATCATAAATCGTCAACATCTCTGGGTTTACAATCCCCATTGTCATTCCGTTTTTAATTGCATGATACAAGAAAACCGAGTGCATCGCTTCCCTAACCGTATCATTCCCTCTAAACGAAAACGACACATTACTCACCCCACCGCTTATGTGCGCGTGTGGTAAATTTTCGCGAACCCATTTGGTTCCTCTAAAGAAATCCAAGGCGTTCAATCGGTGCTCTTCCATTCCTGTAGCAACCGGAAATATATTTAAATCAAAAATGATATCCTGAGGCGGAAAACCCACTTTATCAACCAAAATATCATACGAACGTTGACATATTTCTACTCTACGATCGTAATTATCAGCCTGACCGGTTTCGTCAAAAGCCATGATAATCGCCGCAGCACCGTAACGCTTAATCAATTTAGCATGATGAATAAAAGCCTCTTCGCCTTCTTTTAACGAAATCGAGTTTACGACACTTTTTCCTTGTACGACTTTTAGTCCGGCCTCAATAATGTGCCATTTCGAACTATCGATCATAATAGGCACACGCGAAATATCGGGTTCGGCAGCAATTAAATTCAAGAATTTGGTCATGGCATATTCACCATCCAGCATCCCTTCATCCATATTAATATCGATGATTTGCGCGCCACCTTCCACTTGCTCCTTAGCAATACTTAGTGCTTCTTCGTATTTTTCTTCCTTGATTAATCGAAGAAATTTTCTAGAACCTGTTACATTGGTACGCTCCCCAATATTCACAAATACGCTATCTGGCGTAATGATCAAAGGCTCTAATCCCGCTAACACAAGGTTTCTTCTAGTTTCTTGTTCTGCCATTTTTATTTTTTATTTTTTCAACAGACTTAAAATCTGGTGCTATAAAATTCCTTTTTCTTTTGGGCGTGTCCCTCCGCTTCTCTTCGGGTCAGGCTTTACGTTTCAAGTCCTCGCTACGTTTCGCTATCGCTACACTTCACTGTGGGCTTTTCACTGCACACGAGCGGAGCGAACTGGCGAAGCAATCCTTCACGTAGATTTTTGAATTCGATGTCATTGCCATTTCAATTGTCATTCTTATTCCTGTTTGTCATTGCGAGGAACGAAGCAATCTTACTACTACCTCAACGGTATTAATTCTACAGCCTTGTCCTTTGACGAAAAAGAATCTCCGCTATTGGAGCAACTTGATGAGATTCTTCCTTCGTCAGAATGACAAATCCGGTTTTCTTGCTATTGCGAGGAACGACGCAATCGGATCCAACATTTCCTTTCATATAATCTCCTCTTTTTGATTCAAATTAAGAATCACCTCAGTTGCTCTCGTAATATGATTCCTTCGTTCCTCGGAATGACAAACGTGTGCTTTCTTGTCATTGCGAGGAACGACGCAATCTCACTCAGCATATCTCATCAACATTATTTCTATTATCTGACTTCCTTTAAGGAAGAATTACTTCAGTTACTATCGCTACGTGATTCCTTCGTTCCTCGGAATGACAAACTACATCACTGCCTCCGAAACTCTTGGTTTGTAATCCTTAGCGATATCTGCAATTAACCTAATATGTTCTGGTGTTGTACCACAACATCCACCTATGATGTTTACTAAATTATCGTCGAGATAGGTTTTTATTTGGGCTTGCATTTCTTCTGGGGTTTCGTCGTATTCTCCAAAAGCGTTTGGCAATCCTGCATTAGGATGCGCTGATACATTGAATGCGGTGTTTTGTGACAAGGTTTGTAAGTAGGGTTTCAATAAATCCGCTCCAAGAGCGCAATTGAAACCCACACTCAACAACGGAATATGCGACACCGAAACTAAAAAAGCTTCTACCGTTTGTCCAGAAAGTGTTCTTCCTGAGGCATCGGTAATCGTTCCAGAAACCATGATTGGAATATCGATATTGCGATCGTCTTTTACTTCTTCAATGGCAAAAAGTGCGGCTTTGGCATTTAGTGTGTCAAAAATAGTTTCGACTAATAAAATATCGCTTCCGCCGTCAATTAACGCTTCGACTTGCTGCTTGTACGCAATACGCAAATCATCAAAAGTTACTGCTCTGTATCCTGGATCGTTTACGTCTGGTGACATACTCGCTGTTCTATTTGTTGGCCCTATTGAACCCGCTACAAAACGCGGTTTGTTGGGATTTTTGGCGGTGAATTCATCGGCTACTTCGCGGGCCAGTTTAGCCGACTCATAATTCAATTCGTACACGTATTCTTCCAAGAAATAATCGGCCATACCGATGGTGGTTCCTGAGAACGTATTGGTTTCAACGATATCAGCTCCGGCTTCAAAATACGCAGCGTGCACCGCTTTTATGGCTTGTGGCTGTGTTAGTGATAGTAAATCGTTGTTCCCTTTTAGAGAATGTGGAAAATCTTTAAAACGTTCTCCTCTAAAATCTTCTTCAGAGAAATTGTAACGTTGCAACATGGTTCCCATGGCTCCATCGAGGATGAGTATGTTTTTTTTAATGGCTTCGTGAATGCTTGACATAACTTTTTATTTCTTGTAAATCACAATATGAATTGAGATAAATACTTTTGATTAATAGTTCTTAAAGTTCACTATTGTTTGTCTTTAGCCCTGATGGAAGCGGCATCCTATTGTGCCGGTGTTCGGCGCAATAGATATAGCGTACAGCAGGAGGGATCGTGGTTAAAATGCACCGTTGATCTGCTCTAAAAAAAATATCGATATGTTGTCAAGAAAATTGTTGAGAAATACGTGAGACGTATTCTTGTGTTATCTATCTTAGATACTGTGTTCAGCATTAAGTAGAATGTAGCACCTTCTTTATAAGATAAAGGGTTGCTAAGGTTTCATCGGGTCTTTCCCTCCGCCTTTCGTGATAACTTTCAATAAATATAGGAACACTGCAAAGAAAAGATAAAGCGCTAATACTCGCAAGTATTAGCGCTTAATTTTTTAACTTGTATAGGTAATTTTGTTAAACTATTGCTTTAACAACAGCTTTTGGAGCTTCTTTACGAGTTCCATCAAATCCGTCTACTCCTGAAACTGTAGTGTATTTCAACACATAACGTTTTCCTGGATTGATGATTTGGTAGGCCGCTTGGCACATTAATGTAGCCTCATGGAAACCACAAAGAATCAACTTTAATTTACCCGGGTAAGTATTGACATCTCCAATGGCAAAAATTCCTGGAATGTTCGTTTGGTAGTCTAAAGCGTTGTTTACTTTGATAGCGTTTTTCTCAATTTCAAGTCCCCAATTTCCAATAGGACCTAACTTAGGTGTAAGACCAAAAAGCGGAATAAAATAATCGGTGTCAATGGTACGGTTAGCTCCATTCTCGTCGATAACAATCGACTCGATGTGCTCTGCTCCGTTCAATCCTACTACCTCAGCTGGTGTAATCATGCGAATTTTTCCAGCATCTTTTAATTCTTGTACTTTTTCAACAGAATCTAATGCACCACGGAATTCATTACGACGGTGAATCAAAGTCACCTCTGAAGCGACATCTGTCAAGAAAATACTCCAGTCTAATGCTGAATCTCCTCCACCGGCAATAACCACTCTTTTATCTCTAAACTCTTCTGGATCTTTGATAAAATATTTGATTCCTTTATTTTCGTAGAAATTGATTCCCTCGATTAATGGTTTTCTAGGCTCAAAACTTCCTAACCCTCCAGCAATTGCAATTACCTTAGCATGGAATTTAGTCCCTTCATTTGAAGTCACAATAAAACTTCCGTCTTCTTGTTTATCGATAGTCTCAGCGCGTTCTCCAAGAGTAAAACCTGGCTCGAACTGCTTGATTTGTTCCATTAAATTATCTACTAAATCTCCTGCTAATACTTCAGGAAAACCTGGAATATCATAAATAGGTTTTTTAGGATATAACTCAGATAACTGCCCACCTGCTTGTGGCAAAGCATCTAATATATGGCATTTTAATTTTAATAATCCTGCTTCAAAAACTGCAAAAAGACCGGTTGGGCCTGCTCCTATTATTAGGATATCTGTTTCAATCATCTTATTTTGAATTAATCCCTCGCCATTATTTCAGGACTTTTGGGAACGTTTTATTTGTTGACAATTTACAAAGTAACGAATGAGTTTAGCTTAAACAAATGATAAAAATCATTCAATTCCTTGTTGTTTTTTTCTTAATTTTTTATTCTAATTCGCTTCCTTACTTTTAGATAAAGTAGCTGTAATTTCATTCATTTTTTGCACTTTCTCCTCAAAATCTCCTTTTAAGGTTTTGCGATATTCGTTTAGGTTTTCGACCATTTTATTAATATCCTCTGGAATTACCTCTTCAAAAAACTGGCGCAATCGCTTGGCCGTAGTAGGTGATTTTCCATTGGTTGAAATGGCAATTTTGACATTCCCTTTGGTAACAATTCCGCCTAAATAATAGTCACACAAAGGTGGAGTATCGGCAATGTTACAAATCAAATATTTTTTTCTGCACAAATCGTAAATCCGTTTATTGACTTTCAAATCATCGGTACATGCAATGACCATGTGGCGTTTGCGAAGCATCCAGCGATTGAATTTCCTTGACGTTAACTTTACTGAATCGTGCTTTGCTGCTAGTAACTCTAACTCAGGCAAAAAACGCGGTGCAACTACCTCAACATTAGCATTAGGACTGGATTTTAATAAAAACGATAGCTTTTCTAAACCTACATTCCCGCCTCCAACAATCAAGACATTCAGATTATTCAGTTTTAGAAAAATAGGATACAATTCATTCCTTTCCATAAACTACTTGTTGCTTACCAATCGCTTTTATTTCTTCATAAAATCGATCGATTTTCTTACTATCTCTTACTACCTCTCCTATTACAATAATAGCAGGAGAACTTAATTTTTGTTCAAAAACTACTTGCTGAATCGAGCTTATCGTTCCCATTCCTGTTTTCTCTTCAGGTGTGGTTCCGTTTTGAATGATTGCAACAGGCGTTTCTCCCTTTCCTTCCTTTTGAAAAATAGCAACAATTTCATCTAACTTACTCATGCCCATCAAAACTACTACCGTAGCAGATGATTGTGCTGCCAACGCTACATCAGTTGAAAGCTTGCGCGCCGAAGTAGTTCCGGTAATTACCCAAAAGCTTTCTGAAACCCCTCTTTTTGTCAAAGAAATTCCACTAGATGCAGGTACCGCGATTGAAGATGAAATTCCAGGCACGACAAAGGTAGGAATTCCAAAGCTTTCTACATAGTCAATTTCCTCACCACCTCTTCCAAAAATAAACGGATCACCACCTTTTAGACGAACTACATGACCGTAGGTTAGGGCGTTGTCTACTATTAGTTGATTGATTTGGTCTTGGGTATAGGCATGAAATCCTTTCCTTTTTCCAACAAATATTTTAAGTGCTCGTTTAGGAGCGTAGCTCAAAAGTTCTTCATTTGCTAAAGCATCATATAAAACCACATTGGCTTCAGCGAGTGCTTTTGCTCCTTTTATGGTCAGCAAGTCTGGGTCTCCAGGTCCTGCACCAACTAAAGTTACGATGGGTTTTACTATTTTATGCATTAGCTAGGTCGTTTGCTCTGTAGGCTTCAATATTTTGAAAGAATGCAATTGCCTCTTCTATATATTTTTTGGCGAAAGCCTCAGAAGGTTCGTTTTGATTTATTTGATACACCAAGTCTTTAAAAGTTGACTCTAAAGTTATTTTGTTAGTGTCGACAAAAACGGTGTCGAACAAATTGATGATTCCCGCATGGTGGTTTGTCTTTTCGTTCTCCGCTAGCAATAAAGCCTTGGCTCCATTTACGAAACCGGCATACGCCAAATAAATCGCGTCAGCCCAGTTTTTATCTTCGAATGCTTCTTGTGCAAACGTCAATTTATCTTTGGCCTCTAATATTAAAGTAGCTACCAAGTCAATTACAACTCCTGCGCATTCTCCAATACCAACGGCTTTAACATAATTATCAGCATTTCCCCAGTCGATGAAATCTTCGTCTGTCAGATTAGTCACATCTGCCAAAGGTTTCAAGAATTCATAAAAATACTTTTCGCCTTGCGCATCATAATAATCTAAGAAAGATTTCCCGTTCGCATTGGCTTCGAAATCATTTAAAATGTAACGCAATGCATCTGGTCCTCTACGACTTGGAATTTTGATTACTTTATCGGAAAAACGTCCTTTTCCATCACCTAAAACCCCACCACCAAGCAATACTTGTAAAGCCGGCGCTACTAGTTTACCAGAGTTGATCGACATTCCTTGAAAACCAATTGATGACATGTTGTGTTGACCACAAGCATTCATACATCCACTGATTTTGATGGTGATTTCACGATTGTCTTTGTATTGCGGAAACTCTAATTTCAATACGCGTTCTAGCTCCTCAGCAATTCCGGTACTACTTGCAATTCCAAGGTTACAGGTATCTGTTCCTGGGCAAGCGGTAATGTCATTAATTGTATCGTACCCTAAGGTTACAAAATCTAGTTTGGCTAATTCTTGGTAGAAGAAAGGTAAATTCTCTTCTTTTATATTTCTCAGCACAATGTTTTGCTTTAATGAAAAACGCAATTCATTGGCTCCGTAATTTTTAATTAATTCGGCTAAAGCTCTTGCTTTGTCTGTATAAAAATCTCCTAAAAGTACTTTGATACCAATCGCAACATAACCTACTTGTTTTTGAGCAATCACATTCGATTTTTTCCAAGCCTCGTAAGCTGCTACATCATCAATAGTTACTGAAGGCACTTCTAATAAAGTTGCTGGAATAGCACCATCAAAAGCGGTAGTGTCAATTTCGTATGACTGGTACGACAATGCTTTTTTCTCTTCGTCAACTAATCGTAAGAATTCCTCTTTTCCAATGTCTTTGATTAAGAATTTCATACGTGCTTTTAAACGCTTGGCTCTTTCACCATGACGGTCAAAAACTCTCAAAACTCCTTCGGTAGTTGGGATAATTTGGTTTACCGGAATAAATTCTGATAACAGCTCAGCGTGATGTGGTTGCGAACCTAATCCTCCACCTAACATTACTTTAAATCCACGTTCGCCGTTTACAATCTTTGGAATAAATCCTAAATCATGTAAATAACTCAAAGCAGTATCTTTATCCGAAGAAGAAAATGACATTTTAAATTTACGTCCCATTTCTTGCGAAATAGGATTCCTCAAGAAAAATTGAAACATAGCATGCGCATAAGGCGAAACATCAAAAGGTTCGTCTACATCTACACCCGCTAATTCACTCGCTGTGATATTACGCACGGTATTCCCGCAGGCTTCCCGAAGTGTAATATCGTCTTTGGCAAGGTTCGCCCAAAGCTCTGGAGTTCTGTCTAAACTCACATAGTGAATTTGGATATCCTGACGCGTTGTGATGTGCAAACGCCCTGTTGAGTACTCATCAGAAACTTTAGTAATACGCACTAACTGTTCGCTCGTCACCTTTCCAAATGGTAATTTAATACGAATCATTTGTACGCCTTCTTGACGCTGACCATAAACTCCACGCGCTAAACGCAGACTACGAAAACGCTCATCATCAATTTTACCATCCTTGAATAACGCAATTTTTCTTTCTAAATCGATTATTTCTTTTTGAACAATCGGATCTTCTATTTCGGTTCTAAAACTTTCCATATTTTTTGAGCTTTGAGCCATGAGCTTTGAGCTTTAGACTACTAGGTGATTTTTTATTATTAACTATTGATAAAAACGCAATGTTAATCTCTTCAAATTTATAAGCTCTAGGCACAAGGCCCAAAGCCGATAGCCTATACTATCGAATAAATCCTACTCCTGCTGTTGTATTGGTTGCTGCATCAATTAAGATAAAAGCACCATTTGATTTATTATCGTTGTAAGCATCAAAATAAATTGCTTTGCTAAGTTTGATGTTTACTTCTCCTATTTCGTTAATTGCTAATTGAGACGCTTCGGTAGTTCCTGAAAAATCAGTTGCGATCACGTTTTTTACGCTATCAATTTTAGCTAAAACTCTGTTGGTGTTGTGTTGTACAAAATACTTTGCCCCAGGAACTAGTTTTTTACTATCCATCCAACAAACGGTAGTATTGATATCTTTCTCTACTTTAGGTAATTCCGATGATTTTACAATCATGTCGCCTCTCGTTACATTGATATCATTTTCTAATTCGATAGTAACAGACGAACCTATTGAGGCTTCGTCAAATTGCTTATCAAAAAAGTGAATGTTGGTTATTTTCGATTCTGTTAAAGATGGCAATACTGTTACCACATCTCCTACTTTAATATTGTTTCCGTATAATTTACCAGCATATCCTCTAAAATCATGGTATTGCTCTGTTTTCGGACGGATAACGGTTTGAACTGGGAAACGTGCTTTTCCTATTTCGTAAACATCAGCAGGCTCTAAAGCCTCTAGGTGTTCTAGAATTGTTTGTCCTTCGTACCAAGGCATTCCGCCTAAAGATTCCACGACATTATCGCCCGTCAAAGCGCTCAACGGAATATAGCTTACGTTTTGTTCTTTGAACGTACTTTTAGCGTTTAACGCTTCAAAGTCGGCTTTGATTTTATTAAAAACTTCTTCAGAATAATCAACTAAATCCATTTTATTTATAGCAACAATTACCTCTTTTACTCTCAACAAATTATTGATAAAAAAGTGACGGTAGGTTTGCTCAATTACTCCTTTACGAGCATCAATTAAAATGATAGAAACTTGTGAAGTCGAAGCTCCTGTAACCATGTTCCGTGTGTACTCAACATGTCCTGGAGTATCAGCAATAATGTAACTTTTCTTAGCAGTAGAAAAATAAATATGCGCCACATCAATCGTGATTCCTTGTTCTCTTTCAGCCACTAAACCATCAGTAGCCAGCGAAAAATCAAGATAATCATATCCTTTTTGCTTGCTGCTTTTTTCAATTGCTTCTAATTTATCTGTAGTCAAAGATTGTGTATCGTACAATAATCTTCCAATTAAGGTGCTTTTTCCGTCATCTACACTTCCTGCTGTTGCTATTTTTAAAACTTCCATTATTATTTTGTTTAAAGTTTAAGGTTTAAAAGTTTAAACCCTAAATCGAACTGACTTAATACTTACTTCTTCTGACTTAATACTTTTTTCCTAAAAGTATCCTTGTTGTTTTCTTTTCTCCATCGCTGCCTCTGATCGTTTATCGTCAATTCGAGCACCTCTTTCTGAGATTGTAGAAGCTCTGATTTCGCCTACCACTTCAGAGATTGTTGCTGCATACGAATCAACTGCTGCAGTGCAACTCATATCACCCACTGTTCTAAAACGAACAATGCGTTCTTCAATTTCTTCGTTTTCTTCTTGGTACACATAAGGAGAGTGTGACCAAATCATTCCGTCTCTCAAGAATACTTTACGCTTGTGAGAGAAGTATATTGATGGAATCTCGATTTGTTCTTGTTCTATGTAACTCCAAACATCTAATTCTGTCCAATTCGAAATTGGAAAAACACGTACGTTTTGACCGTTTTCGATTTTACCATTCAATAAATCAAACAATTCTGGACGTTGGTTTTTTTCATCCCATTGACCAAAGTCATCACGTACAGAAAAAATACGTTCTTTTGCTCTCGCTTTTTCTTCATCACGACGCGCACCACCAATACAAGCATCAAATTTAAACTCTTCGATTGCATCTAATAAAGTGGTTGTTTGCAAACTGTTTCTACTCGAATATTTACCCGTTTCCTCAACTACTTTCCCTTCATCAATGGCGTCTTGCACATTACGAACAATCAATTCTAGACCTAATTCTTTTACTAATCGGTCTCTAAATTCAATGGTCTCCGGAAAATTATGACCGGTGTCAACGTGTAATAATGGAAACGGAATTTTTGCAGGGAAAAACGCTTTTTGCGCTAGGCGAACTAAGGTGATTGAATCTTTTCCTCCAGAAAAAAGCAGTACTGGCTTATCAAATTGAGAGATAACCTCTCTGAAAATGTATATTGCTTCGCTTTCTAATGCGTTTGTTTTTAATATTGAACTCATGTCTTTTGTTTAAAAGTTTAAGGTTTTAAGTTAGTGCAACCCAAAGAAATCCCTTAACTATTTATATTTTTTCTAATTACTCTTTACTTTTCACTAATTACTACTTCCCGTGCAAACCACATTCTTTATGACTGGATTCCCACCACCATCTTCCGGCTCTTATGTCTTCACCTTCGGCAATTGCTCTGGTACAAGGTGCACAACCAATGCTTACGAATCCTTTTTTATGTAAAGCGTTTTGAGGCACGTTGTTTTTTTCTAAATAATCTTCTACTTCTTTCAATGTCCATTTTAATAATGGATTGAATTTGATGATTTCAAAATTAGAATCGTATTCAAAAAGGTGCAAGTCGTTTCTATTCTCAGATTGCTCTGCTCTTAATCCTGTAATCCAAACTGAATTTCCTTTTAAGGCTTTAGTCAAGGGCGCTACTTTTCGAATAAAACAACATTCTTTTCTATTATCAACCGATTCATAAAAACTATTTGGTCCTTTTGAATTCAACAAATTCTGTACAGCTGTCGCTTCAGGAAAATAAACTTCGATCTGTTTTTTATACTTCTTCAATGTTTTATGAAAAACATCATAGGTTTCTTGGAATAACCGGGCCGTATCTAAAGTAAAAATAGTGATCGCAGCATTACTCTCTGCTATCATAGCTGTTATTACCTGATCTTCTTGCCCAAATGAAGTTGAAAAAACCACCTTATTAGGGAATTGATTGGTCAAAAAAGCAAAAGTTTCTTCGATTGAAAGGTCTTTTGTTCTAGCTATTAAGTCATTCGTTTGGCTGAGATTCATATTCTTTATACCTATTTAAAACTATTACCCTATCGGTTTAGTAGATTACTTCGCAAAAGTAAAACAAATATCGCTATTACAAAAATATTTAAACGGAAAATTACTTTAAATAGTTTAGTAATTGGAAAAAGGCGCCCTTTGGTTTAAAACCTAATAATCAGCAGCTGACAAAAATCAGAATAGAAGCAATTAAAAAATAAAATTCATACTAGTTTTAGTATAACTTTGTCGCTGCAACGACTGAGTAAAAACGCTATATTTGATTTTTTTTTCATAAAAATCATATAACCCTACTAAATCGATAGGATTATTATAAATTAGTTTATACTTTTGGCAAAAATTATTTAAGTTATGGATTTTCAATTAGGGTTTATAGTTGCTGGTTTAGTTGTTGGTTTTATTGTTGGATTAACCGGAGTTGGTGGAGGTTCTTTAATGACACCCATATTACTTTGGTTTGGAATCCCTCCTACTACTGCAGTTGGAACGGATTTGTTGTATGCCGCTTTTACCAAAATGGGTGGCGTTTTCGTACATCACAAGAAAAAAAACATCAATTGGTCAATTACCGGCTGGCTCAGTTTAGGAAGTGTACCTGCTGCTGTTGTCACGTTGTGGGTTTTAAACAGTATTAAAACTGATATATCATCCATTAATTCCATCATTAAGTATAGTTTAGGTTGGGCGCTCCTTTTTACTTCAATTGCAGTGCTTTTCAAAAAGAAGTTACTTGTTTTTTCTCAAAAGCACTCTGGTGATAAATTTCATTCAGAAAGTAAAACACAAAATTTACTTACTGTATCAATCGGTGTTTTACTTGGAGTAACTGTAACACTTACTTCAATTGGTGCAGGAGCTTTAGGCACCGTTACGTTATTTTTTCTATTCCCCTTACTACCAACACCAAAATTAGTTGGTACTGAAATTGCTCATGCAGTACCTTTAACATTGGTAGCAGGCCTTGGACATGCTTCTATGGGAAATTTAGATGTAACTTTGCTCGTTCAGTTACTTATGGGTTCACTTCCTGGTATTTTTATCGGTAGTATGCTAAGTGGAAAAGTGCCCGACTTACTGCTGCGCAATGCCATCGCAATCATGTTGTTCTTTGTAGGCTATAATTTAGTATTCTAAAAAATCTAAAACCATAAAAAAATCCCTTTTGATACCACAACGGTTATCACAAGGGATTTCTTAGTACTGGTCAGTCGACTAAACAATAATATCTGCTAAACTGTTATTCTCTAAAATTTTAAGCGTATTGTCTCTGACTTCAGTCATTAATTTTCGGACAGCACAGGCTGCCTCATCTTGACAGTCATCACATTTTTCATAAAAATTATGTGATGCACAGGGCAATAAAGCGATTGGACCTTCGAGAATGCGGTATACTTTAGCCATGTTAATATCCTTTGGCTCTTTGATTAGATAATAACCGCCTCCTTTTCCTTTTTTTGCACCCAAAAAACCAGAATGACGCAAAAGCAATAAAATACTTTCCAGAAATTTAACCGAAATAGTTTCGCTTTTTGCAATATCAGCAATAGACACAGGAGTTTGATCTTCTTGGCGCGCCAAAAAAGTCAATGCTTTTATTCCGTATTTGGTTTTCTTTGAAAGCATACATTTTACACTAATCATTAATTTATTAGTGATTCCAAAGCTACAATCAAAAATCGTTAATCACAAATCTTAGTACAACCTTACAACTTATAGTAAATGACTAGTATACCTTTTAATTATTTTCACTACACAACTATTACAACATTTAGATTTACTTTACGATAGTTTTATACCATATCTTAGGTAATATAAAACTACTCTTTTCTAAAACAGTTTACAGTTAAATAATTGTCATGCCATAAAATGAGACTTCCCATCCTTTATCAGTTTTTTTAATCAAATAAGTATGCGTAGACATGCATTCAAAAGTTTCAACTATATATACATTTTGTTCATTATCGCATAAAAACATTTTAGAATAATTTTTAGCTTTAAAAGAAAAAGGATATTTTAATTTATAAGTATTGTACTCTTTAGAAGTCATTACTATTAAAGTTTCATTATCTAGTTCAAGACCTTTTATAGTATCATCGTCCGTAACAAAAATAGCTATTGATTTATCTGTTTGTGGATAGTGATTCTTTAGTGGCTGTAAACTAGACAAATCAATTTGATAGTTGCTGTTATCTTTAAATGAGTATTTACCCATTAAGGCTTCATACAAAATAGATCTCGCCGTTTTCTTATTTTTAAATCTTGGATTTTTATCTTTTGAGTCAATAATCCCGTCTCCATCTGTATCAGGATTTTTAGGATCTAAAAGCATTCTTTCTTCAAAAATATCAGTCAAACCATCATTGTCAGAATCTAAAATGATTTTTGAGATATCAAACTCGATCGCTAAACCGTTACGTACTAGTCCGAATTCTTCCGATTTACTCGGAAGAATTCTATCTGATGTTTTCTTTACTTTTGCAGCTTCAACTTGAAGCACATTAAAATTTTTCCATAAAGGAATTTTAGAATTCTGTTTGAGATGATAATTTTTATTTACTGTAAGACCCGTAAAATAATGTTTCCAATGAATTCCCCTATCATTTGAAATGGTTATCCAATAATCACTTTCAAAACAGCCATTAAATTTGCTATCAACATATATAATAGCCTGATTGTTTTTTAAATTTCCATATTTAATGGCGTCCTTTTCAATAATTGGACCTACTTTAGTTTTTTCAACTTCGTTAAATAATTTAGTCAACCCGTTTTCATTTTGGAAATCAATTTTTTTTGCTTTTGCCAAAGAATCGTAATACTCATTTGGCGTTTTTAGAATAAAAATGGATGGATTTTTTATTGGAATAATAGAAATAAAATCACTTTCAATTTCGAAAGGTTTTTTCTCCCTGAATTTCTCTAATTTCCAACTTTTTGAAACACTATCAAAATAGGCATCACGAGCTGAACTCGTATAATTCCCTGGAAATTGCTTACAAGAAGAAAACTGAATAAGAAGTACAAAAAACAGAATCTGAGATTTCATGATATCATATATAAGAATTTAAAAATACAGATTTTTGATTGAAAATGTAAAAAACTTTTTAACCCTAAACACAAAACCCACGATTGAAACCGTGGGCTATTTTATAAATGAATCAATTATAATTTTGGTATTAACCTAAAGCCTGCTTCAAATCAGCAATCACATCTTCGACAGTTTCTAATCCAACTGAAACACGCACTAAACCATCTGTAATACTCACAGCAAGCCTTTCTTCCACTGATAATTTAGTGTGCGTTGTAGAGGCAGGATGTGTCACGATTGTTCTTGTGTCACCTAAATTTGGTGAAAGCGAACACAGTTTTATCTTATCTAAAAAGTTTCGACCCGCTTCTAAGCCACCTTTTATCTCAAAGGCAACAATATTTCCTCCAGCTTTCATTTGCTTTTTTGCAATTTCATATTGAGGATGCGACTTCAAAAAGGGATATTTCACCTTATTTACATTGGGATGCTGTTCTAAAAACTCTGCAACTTTCATTGCATTTTCGCAATGTCTGTCTAATCGAATAGCCAAAGTCTCCAAACTCTTAGACAAAACCCAAGCGTTAAACGGTGACAATGAGGGACCAGTTAAACGACTAAATAAATATATTTTTTGAATTAATTCCGGATCACCAACTGTAATTCCGCCTAAGACTCTACCTTGTCCATCCATTAACTTCGTTGCCGAATGCACTACTAAATGTGCTCCCCATTTTATCGGCTGTTGCAAATAAGGTGTAGCAAAACAATTATCGATTATTAAAATCAGATTATGCTTTTTGGCAATGGTACCAAGCAATTCCAAATCGATGATATCAACTGCAGGATTTGTAGGAGACTCGGCAAAAAGAATTTTAGTATTGGGTTTGATACAACCTTCTATGGTTTCTGGTTGGTTGATATCAAAATAAGTCGTTTCGATATTCCACTTGGGGAAATAATTAACGAATAAAGAATGTGTTGCTCCAAAAACACTACTTGAAGACACAATATGATCTCCCGATACCAATAAGGCAGCCATAGTCGAATAAACCGCAGCCATACCTGATGAGAAGGCAAAACCGGCTTGTGCGCCTTCCATCGCGCAGACTTTATTTATAAATTCATTGTTATTAGGATTGCTATAACGACTGTAAATATTGCGCTCTTTCTCTTCAGCAAAAGAAGCACGCATGTCTTCAGCATCCTCAAAAACAAAACTCGACGTTAAGTATAAAGGAACCGAATGTTCTAAATACTGTGTTCTTTCTAGTTGATTGCGGATGGCTTGGGTTTCAAAACCAAAATTATTATTTTCCATAAATAAGCCCCCTAACCCCCATAGGGGGAATTGTGTTGGGGTTGATTTGTTTGTTACTAAATTTAAAATTTATAACTCAACTATTAGTTACTAGTTCCCCCTTCGGGGGTTAGGGGGCTCCCGTTCAAAACCACTTTATAGTGAATTGTCGCTGTTGGCTCTAATGTTTTAGAAACCGAGCAATATTTTTCGAACGAAAGTTGTGCTGCTTTTGCCGCCTTGTCTTCTTTTATATTGCCTTCCAAATAAAAAACAACATGGATATCTTTGAATGGTTTGGCTTCACCAACTTGTACACGCTCGCCTTCGACCTCAGCCTTGAAAGAAGTGATTTCTTGACGTTGCTTTTTTAGAATCGAAATCATATCAATGGCGCTACAACCTGCAACACCCATTAATACCAATTCCATTGGGCTTGGTCCTTGATCATCGCCTCCAAATTCGGGACGGCTATCAACATTTACTATATGTCCACGTTCATTTTTTAATTCGAAATGGAAATTGTCGTTTACTCTATTTAATGTAATTTTCATGTTATTTGTGTTTATGAACGTTGCTTTCGCTTTTTATAGAACGCGGATAACGCGGATTTAAAAACGATCACAACGGATTTTTTCTTTTTTTTCTAGTACTATAAACTCATCACTTTTTTAGAATGCGGATAAAACGCAACTACTTTCGCAAAAATGCGGGTTTTAAACACCTATTAATTATTTAATTCCACTTTATTGCTATTCCCACTTCGGGGGTTAGGGGGCTTTATCCTTTATCCGATAATCTCAAAATATCTCCAAAAACACCTCTCGCAGTAACCGCTGACCCAGCTCCGGCTCCTTGTATTACAATTGGTCGGTCTCCGTAGGATTCTGTGTAGATTTCGAAGAAGGAATCCGATCCTTTTAATCCACCCAAAGCGGTATCCGAAGGTACGGAAACTAATTTTACTTCCAAAATCCCTTTCTCATTTTGCAAATCTCCGGACAACTCTCCTATGTATCTCAAAACGTGATTTGGTTTTTGGACTTTCTTTATTTTATCATAAATAGGATCAAACTCTTTTAGTTTCGTTAAGAAATCGGCAGCGCTACCTTCACGTAAGTGTTCCGGAATTAAATTCTGGATAGCTACCTCATCAAACTCGTTCTGTAAATCCAATTCTCTAGCTAAGATCAATAGTTTTCGACCTACATCATTCCCACACAAATCTTCTCTTGGGTCGGGTTCTGTGAATCCACTATCAATTGCTTCTTTTAATATTTCGCTAAACGGAACCTCTTTGGCAGAAAAATGATTGAATAAATAACTCAACGTTCCAGAAAATACTCCTTTAATTTTAGTGATGTTTTCCCCCGAAAGATGCAATAATTTAATCGTATCAATAAGCGGTAAGCCAGCACCAACATTAGTTTCGTATAAATAATTCTTTTGATTTTCGGCTAGTACATTTCGCAATTCTTTATAAAAACCATAGCTCAAGGTGTTGGCTACTTTATTGGACGAAATCAAATCAAAACTATGCTCTGCTAATGGAATATAATTTTCTACAAAAGTAGCACTCGCAGTATTATCAACTGCAATCAAATTTTCTAAATGGTGCTCTTTTGCGAAAGCAATCACGTCATCAATAGTATAGGAAACGCCGTTAGTATCAATTTGGTTTTTCCAGTCAGCAGCAACTCCGTTTTTATTTAAAAGTACTTTCTTAGAGTTGGCTATGGCAAAAACATTCAGCTTAACGTCTTTTCTTTTTTCAATTGCTTTTGCCGATTCCAGAATTTGGTTAATCAAAGTCCCGCCAACCAATCCATGTCCGAAAATAGCAATATTGATTTTCTTTGCTACGCCAAAAATCTCTCCGTGAATTACGTTTAAGGCTTTGTTGAGCTCAGACTTTTTTACCACCAAACTCACGTTTTTACCCGTCACGGTATTGTTGAACAAGATAGGAACGATTTTGTTTTTGATCAAAGCCGTATACGGTTTGTGAAACGTACTCAAATCTTGACCAATTATCGAAATCACCGATACATTATCAACTACAGTAATTTTATTGACATCTTTAGAATAGAAGTCATTCTCGAATTCTTTTTCTAATTCGGTTTTGGCTTTTGACGCTTTATCCGCAGCAACCACAAGACCAATTCCGCGTTCTGATGAACCTTGCGAAATAATACTTACGCTAATATCATTATCGCCCATAACTCTAAAAATACGCGCATCAACACCAGTTTTCCCCAACAATCCTCTTCCTTCAAGGTTAACCAAAGACACATTCTCAAGAACAGACAATGTTTTGATTCCGCTTTCGGATGAAGTAGCCGTAATTAAAGTCCCTTTGTTCTCATGATTGAAAGTGTTCAAAATACGCAACGGAATGTTTTTTTCTAACAACGGAATAATCGTTTTAGCGTGCAGTATAGTCGCTCCAAAATTCGCCATCTCATTCGCCTCATTATAGGATAAGGTTTCAATTTTTTTTGCATCGAGAACTAATTCGGGGTTTGCCGTATAAATTCCGTCTACATGCGTGAAGTTTTGCAATTCTTCGGCATTGATATAATTAGCGATTAAAGAGGCGGTATAATTGCTACCGTTTCTACCTAGCGTCGTAGTTTCGTTTTTACTGTTGGAACCAATAAAACCAGTTACCACTACCACTGCCTCTTTATTTTCATTAAAGAATTGGATACAATTCTTTTTCGAAATAGCCTCCAATGGCTGTGCATCTCCAAAATTTGAGTCGGTAATAATCAGTTCTCTTGTATCGGCTAGCTTTGCAGGAATGTTTTTTTGGTTTAACAAAAACACCACTAATTTTGCCGCAAGTACTTCGCCTTGCGCTAAGATTTGATCTTTGATTTTATTGCTATAATCACCAATCAAGCTTACGCCTTCCAATAATTTGTCAAGCTTATCAAATTCTGCCGAAAAATCGACTGCATCAAAACCATCTTTTTGATAGGATTTAAAACTCTCTAGCAAAGGCTTATAGTTTCCGTTTTTAGCAGCGATAGTCAAAATATCCTCTAATTCATCAGTTGCTTTGCCTCGCGCTGAAACGACCACAGCAATCTTTTCCTCTTGGTTTATTTTACTTTCAATAATATTTAAAACCGCATTAATTCCATCTCCATTTGCTAACGATTTACCACCGAATTTTACTATTTTCATCTGTTTTTTATTTTTGAAAACAACTTCTAATAAATTGTCTAATTGTTCGTATTCCATCAAAAAAGCGTCGTGACCGTGCTGCGAGTCAATTTCGCTATAAAATACATTACTTTTAAATTTCTTGATTTCGACATAGGTATCCCTATTTTCTTTGGCGGTAAAGAATAAATCTGAATTGATTCCCACGATATAGATGTTCGCCTCCACTTTCGCAATTATACTTTCCAGCGATTCATGATTTCGGGTAATATCAATCGTTTTAAGCAATTGATTCATCATTTTGTAGGCCGCTAGCTGAAACCTTTTTTCTAATTTTTCGCCATGGTAGTTCAACCAACTTTCCACTTTAAAAGTTTCTAATTCGGCATTGATATCGCGATTAAATTTTTCCTTGAATGATTCGGGCGTACGGTAACACAACATAGCATGTATGCGTGCATCTTCGATTGGCTTTTTAGAATTATTCAAGATTTGCTCTTGCAAATAACAATTAGCAATCAGCCAGTCAGTGGCTTTCCAATCAGTAGCAATGGGAATAAAATTTTGCGCTAGTTTAGGTTCTAAGGCCAAAATTTCCCAGGCGATACCGCCACCTACTGAACCTCCGATGAGAGCAAATAAAGAATCAATCTTGAGAACACCAAGTCCTTCGATAAATATTCGAGCGATATCTCTAGCAATAAAATCTCTGTAGTTCTCAATGGTATCCGAGTTAAAGCCGTTTCCAGGCACATCAAAAGATACAATGGTATATTTTCGGGTATCAATTGTTTTGTCTATGCCTACAATATCATTCCACCATCCTGATTCGCCAATTACTTGCGAATTTCCCGTTAAGGCATGATTAATCATAACAATTGGAGCGGTATGCAAAGGAGCTCCAAAAATTTGATAACTTAAGTTTAGGGAAGCATAAAAAGCACCATTGTGAGTGGTGAAATTGTGTAAGGTAAGCTGTGTTGGTTTTTTATCCAATGTCAAATCTTTTATTGTTTGATTTGTATTTGGAAATATTAAAAAGAAAAAACTAGGTGTATTCTAGAAAAATTCTTGTTGTTATCTTTCCACTTTTGGGAGTGGTAGAATGCAGCACCTTCTTCGATTACTCGAAGGGTTGCTAAGGATTCATCGGGTCTATTCCCTCTTCCTTTCTTTATAACATTTCAATACGTGTATGAACTACGAAAGGCAAATTAACTACTTATTTTTTTTATTTGCAACTATATTCAGCTTTGATTTCGTTTTAGTCTTAAGCTAAAATAAAAACGCAAGGAAAAAATGAAGTTCGAAATTCATTTCACCTTGCGTGTGTTAGACAAAAAAGTATAGCGTACATCACTTTAGATAAAAAGTGTATCATTCTCTTTTGAGTACATCAAAACCTGTAGAGAATTTGGTGTCTTACTGCTGTTTTTCACTTCAAAATCGTTGATTCCAAACCTTGGATTGATTAAATCATCTACTGTAAAGATAATTGGACTTTTCTTTGTTCTTAGGTTTTTAAAAAAACCTATTGCTTTAGATATGCTATTAATTGCTTTCATATTTTTATCGAATTAGTTGTTGTTTTTAATACTTACTGCTTTTGTCGAGTTTCCTTCAAGTTAAAAAAAAAGCCTCCCAAATATTGGGAGGCTGCTGCAAACTTATATATAGTGTAAGGCAATCACTTCCCAATGGATGATTTCGATTTCATTTTTAAACTAACAAGAAGAATTAAATTCATTTTTGGTATTTTATTTTCACAAATTTCAAGAATTTTTACATCTCTACCTAATGATTTACAGTATTTTAACATTGATTTAATCAAAATAGTATAATTTCATAACATAGACCTAAAATAGTATAACAATTACGCTTTGTATTCTGAACAAATTGTTAAAATCGCACACTGTTCTTTTAAAAAGACCCTACAATCGTACCTAAATTTCAACGATTACTCTCTTAAAAGTGCCTTGTACATAAAAATCATTCCAATTGAAAACTATAAAATCTACCCCAAAATATTTTTAGAACAAAAAAGAGCGGTTTAATTTGTAATTCAAAATGGTTTCCTACCTTTGCATTCGAATACAAGAGGAAAAATTTGAACTGATTGCAACCTCTTCATAATGAATGGAATTCATTATGACTACTGAAAAAAAATTCAGTAGAAAAAATGCTAAAGCAGAAACTCTCCTTTAGCCTTTGTAGTTGCATTGTTTTTTCCTCGCTTAATTTAAAAATACTATATATTATGGCTTATTTATTTACGTCAGAATCTGTGAGTGAAGGACATCCAGACAAAATTGCAGATCAAATTTCAGACGCATTAATTGACAACTTTTTAGCTTTTGATGCCAACTCAAAGGTAGCTTGTGAAACTTTAGTAACTACAGGTCAAGTTATATTGGCTGGAGAAGTAAAGTCTAACACCTATTTAGATGTACAACAAATTGCACGTGATGTAATCAAAAAAATTGGCTACACGAAGTCAGAATATATGTTTGAGGCAAACTCTTGTGGTATTCTTTCTGCTATTCACGAGCAATCTGCTGATATTAATCAAGGAGTTGATCGTTCTAGCCCAGAAGAACAGGGAGCTGGAGATCAAGGAATGATGTTTGGTTATGCTACTAATGAAACAGAAAATTTCATGCCATTAGCATTAGACCTTTCTCATAAACTATTGCAAGAATTAGCAATTTTAAGAAGAGAAAATAACGAAATCACTTATTTACGTCCTGACGCTAAATCACAAGTGACTTTAGAATATAGCGACGACAACAAGCCTACTCGTATTGACGCGATTGTTATTTCGACACAACACGATGATTTTGACGAAGAAGCAACGATGCTTGCTAAAATCAAAAAAGATATTGTAGAGATCCTAATTCCCAGAATCATTGCAAAAAATCCAACAAATGCTCATTTATTTAATGACGCAATTACATACCACATCAACCCTACTGGAAAATTTGTAATTGGTGGACCGCACGGAGATACTGGTTTAACTGGTAGAAAAATCATCGTAGATACTTACGGAGGAAAAGGTGCTCACGGTGGTGGTGCATTCTCAGGTAAAGATCCATCTAAGGTTGATAGAAGTGCTGCTTATGCTACACGTCACATTGCTAAAAACTTAGTTGCTGCAGGTGTTGCTGACGAAATTTTAGTACAAGTTTCTTATGCTATTGGTGTTGCAAAACCAATGGGGATTTTTATTGAGACTTACGGAACATCAAAAGTAGACTTGACAGATGGACAAATTGCGAAAAAAGTAGAAGCTATTTTTGACATGCGCCCTTACTTTATTGAGCAACGTTTAAAATTAAGAAATCCAATTTATAGCGAAACTGCTGCTTACGGGCACATGGGACGCACACCAGAAACAGTAACAAAAACATTTTCTGCACCAGGAGGATTAACTAAAACAGTTGAAGTAGAATTGTTTACTTGGGAAAAACTAGACTTTGTTGATCAAGTTAAAGCTGAATTTGGATTGTAATTGACCCTACCATTTATATATAAAGGCTGCTTTTAATTAAGTAGCCTTTTTTTATGTCTCAATTTTTGTTAGCACACAGCATAAAAGCAGCAATCACTTTAAACTAAAAGCTGATTATAAAGCATAAAAAAGGCTGCCTAAAAAGACAGCCTTTTAAATAGTTTACAAAACTTATAATTTATAGGTAATACCTAATTTAGCACCACTTACAACGTTACCGCCACCTAATTGAAGATTTACTCCAAAATTCTCATTGAAGAAATAACGACCACCAACTTGCAACCCTAAACCGAAATTATCAGCTCCTGCATAATTGTATGAATTTCCATTTTGCTTAGATGACCAATTGTAGTAATTTAAGTTAGCTCCTGCATAAAAATCCCACTCACTAGGAATATCTAATATTTCATTAAAATGGTAATTCCCATTTGCTTGGATTCCAAAAATTGAACTTTTTACATCTCCAAATCCACCACCAATACTTTGGTTATAAGACTGATAAGAAAGCTCACCACCAATAGTAAAGTTGGTCGCGATACCATAATCAAGTCCTGCATAAACAGGCGTTCCCCATCCTGAAGTTCCTAATCCAGCGTTTAATTGTAATCCACCTTCTTCTAGAGGTGCTTGCGCATTTGTAAATCCAAATGCAAAAAATGCTACTAATAAAGCAATTTTTTTCATAATCTGTTTCTTTGTTTGTTTGTTATTTCTTTGCCAGCAAACGCTATAGCATTCCAAATGCGAAAATAGTAATTTCCCTTCTACTTACGCCTCAGTTTTACTGAAAATTATAAGAATTTAGCAACAAATTACAAATTATATTTCAAACTAAATATTATATATCGAGGTTGCACCATATACTGCGAAGTTCTAAAACCTGTTTGGCTAAAACTATCGTCATTCAAGGTTTTAGTATTTAATAAATTGGTCGCCGCTACCGTATACTCCATTTTCGCATCTTTTTTACGGAAGTTTAAACTTGCATTAAGGAACTCGTACTTATTGTTGACTGTCCCTTGAGAATTAGAATAATTGTATTTATTATAATCAGCGGTAAATGAAAAACTTTTCAAGAAAAGGTAATCCACTTTAGCAAAAGGTTGCTTGGTTTTAAAAATCGTATTTTGGTAATCATTTAACGATAATGAATACCCTACTTCTAGGTTAGGCCAAACTTTAAACTGTGTTCCTAATGAACCTCTATAGCTTTGAGTAAAACTATTAGTCGTTTGCACAAAATCAATAGTAGGATTCGTTGGATCACTCGGATTCGCTCGTAAACTGTTGAATTTTGACCAATTTAAGTTTACATTAACCGATGCCTTGTAATATTTCAGAAAAGAACGTTGGTACCCTACTATTCCGTTTAAGCTCTCATTCTCAAAATCGGCATTCACTTTTTCACTAATTTGATTTATACCTGTAAAATAAGCTCTGTTTACAACAGGATTGGTTGTTTTACTGTAATTAATATTACCAAACATCGTAGTGAAATTATACAGATTGTATTTAAAATAACGCAAGGAATGTGTTTCTTGCAATGCGTTTTCTAAAAATCGATTTCCTCTACTAAAGGAGTTAAAGTTAGAAAAAACATATCCCTGTACAAATGAGCTAATGTCATTAAAAACATTGGCTTTTCTAAAGTTGTACGTGATCGATTCTGATTTTTTAATTTGATATTGTGCAAATAGATCTGGCAAGAATCTGCCAAAATTATCCTCTTGCTTGCTACCTAATTGCTGGTTGTTTGTATTGTATTGGTGAAAACTCACTCCTGGATTAATTGTAAATTTACCCGTAATAAATTTATAATGTGCTCCCAAGTAGGCGTCGTTAAAACGGTATTGTACATCGTTTCTATAATCTGGGTCATTTAACAGTGATTGTGTACCATTATCCAATAACTGATAGATTGACGAATTATAATCTTGAAACGAGTTTGTGTTTCCTACCGTAATGTTCACATTACTTTTAGCGGTCAAGGAATAATAGTAATCCGCTTTTACATCCAGCTTGTTTGTTTTCACAAAACGATCTTGATTGATATTAAAACTACTTTGATTGCCGTTAAAACCTAAAAAAGGAAAAGGATCTCTTAATAGATCTGGGTTATAAAACGGGTCTTCATCTTGATATAAATGTTGCATTTCTAGAGACCAAGTGCTTTTTTTGTTTTGTGTCCAAAACATATTCACACTTTGATTGACCGCTACTGGTTCTTGTTTTTTAAAGGATTTAATGATGTTATTTTGAGAAACATTCCCGTTAGGATTAAATGTAACCGAATTAGTAACGACATCATTGTCCTCTGTTTGGGTCGACTTTCGGTATGAAACATCATAATCGAATTGAAAATTGGTATTAGGCTTGAATTTAGAACCTAATTTAAAGATTGCTAAATTGTTTCTTAGATTAGAATTATCCGTTCTATTCTCTGTGGTACTGATGTCTGTTGAATTAGGTTGAAAAATACCACTTTTACTTTGGGTGTTGGTCAATGTTTTATTTGAAGAAAGCACTCCAAAAGCACTTAAACTCCATTTTTTAGACATTTGATGCGTCAAGTTCATTGCTCCAAATCTATTGTCGATATCCGCAGCTCTATTATCGCGAGCCGTAGATATTCCCAAATCATTCGTCGAAACATTAAAATTAGTTCCACTTTTACCAATCGTATTTCTTGACCCTCCAGTTAATCTAAAATAATCTCTAATGGAAAACGGCACATCTCCAATATTATTAAAATTAGTCAATACATTGACACTTGTTTTAGGGCTGTAGTAAAATAATTTTGGATTGATGATAAATCGCTCGCCAAAATCAGTTCCTGCTGAAATATCTCCAAACCAAAAATTCTTCTTTCCTGATTTTAACTTGATATTAATAGCTACATCATCGTTGTTGTTTTCTAGCCCTTTTAACTGACTTACATCGCTAAAATTTCGCAATACTTGGATTTTATCAACTGCATCAGAAGGGATGTTTTTAGAACCTAACTTTGTATCTCCTTCAAAAAATTTCTTCCCATCAACTAACAATTGAGTAACCTTTTTCCCTTCGACTTCGATTTCACCATCAGCATTTACCTCAACACCTGGCAATCTTTTTAAAACGTCCTCTAATTTTTTTTCAGTTCCTGTTTTAAAAGAATCGGCATTATAAACAATCGTATCTCCTTTTATTGACACTGGCATTTCACGTACAATTTCAACTCCGTCCAATTCGATTCCCCCTTCATCAAGAACTACCGTTTTAGTAATATTCTCGGCAGCGGTTGTTAATTGAATCTCTTTATTCTGCATTCCTAAAAAACTTACCTTAATCGTGTAAGCGGTATTAGCTTTCAAATTAAGAGAGAATTTCCCTTTGTCGTTCGTAATCGCATAGGCATCCATGGCCTTTGTAGTGGTGTTAACGGCCATGACATTTGCCATTTCTAGACCTGTTGCCTTAGAGTCTGTAATGACTCCCTCCAACTTAACAGATTGACTAAAAGAAAATAAGCTCGTGAAAAAGAATAAAAGAAGTAGTGATTTTTTCATAATGATTGTATTAAAAAAGATAGTATTATCGAAAGTTGCTGTTTAATTACCAATTCTAAATTGTCCACCGCCATTACCACCTCGGCCTTGGTACATCTCTCTCATTTCTTGCATCTTTTTTAAGTTAGTTTCATCAAATTCTTTTTGACTAATTACCTTACCTTTAGTTGGTGCTTTGATCTCAGTTTTAGTTTTTGGATTTAAAACCACCTTAGAACACAAGATAACCGTAGTACCATCATTTACTTCCAAAATCAATCCTGGTAATCCCCAATATTTGTCAGGACCTTGGTTTACAGGAATTTCTGGAGTGTACCAAGCGGTAACAATTTTATCTTTTGGCATTTCAAGGTTATCCATGAAATTGGTTTTCTTCTCTTTATCCTCTTTTTTGTCGGCAATTGCGGTTTTGTCATCGTCTTTTTTTGATCTCAAGTTTCTGAAATCACTTTGACTAACCGGAATAACAGCAGTTGCTTTAAAACAATTGTAGCCACCTATTACTCTAGTTTCGCTTTCCATTTTCCAATTTAAACTGGAAAGAGAATCCTTTACTAAAAACTCTTTACCCATCAAATCTTTATCAATAGAATAGTATTTCTCTTTAACATTTTTATACAAGGTACCTCCACCACCGGTCATAGACATAATAAATCTCATTCCACCTCCTTGTGTCGGACCTTCTAATCGCTCTTCTTCTTTATAAATAGATGCCGTTTTATCAAAATTTAACATGAAGGTTTTTTCAAACATGGCTTTCATACCTTCTTCCATGTTTTTTTGCATTTCAGGAGTCACATTCCTGTTTCCTGCCATTCTGTTTTTAAACTCAGCCGTACTGGTTTTAGACTCATAGACTGCCATACCCTGAAAAGATTGAGCATTAGCTCCCAAATAGGTTAAAAAAATCAACCCTAAAGTTCCCATTATTTTATACATAGCTTTATAATTTTTAAAGTAAGACTATTCGTAAACTGTTTTGTTACACTGCATCTAAAAAATAATAAGACTCTGTAAATGGTAAAAGGTTTAATTGTACTTTAGCTTTTGATGAAAAAAATAGTTTTACTCTTTACTATTCTCCTACCCTTTGGTGTTTTTGCTCAAAATAAAATGAGTGAAGTCACGCTACTAAATACTATGACATTAGTAGCTGACCAAATAATTGGCCAAGATCAATTTGGCTTTACCTATTATAGGACTAACAATGTTTTTTATAAAATGAAAGATGGTATATCCTTCGAGTACAAAAACATTTCATTAGGAACAATAACCAAAGTTGATATTAAAAATCCACTGAGGATACTACTGTATTACGAGAACTTCAACACGGTTATCCTGTTAGACAACCAACTGAACGAAATTCAAAAAATTAATTTTTCTGAAACTAACAATTCTCTTCTAGTAAGTAAAATTGGAATCGCTTCTCAAAATCAATTGTGGGTGTTTAATGAATTGTTGCAACAAATAGGGCTCTATGATTATTTAAAAAATGAATACAAATCGATTTCAACGCCCTTAACTGTTAAGATAAAAAAATACCAAACTAACTTCAACTCTTTTGAGTGGATCGATGAAAACAACATTTGGTATCGTTGTGATTTATTTGGAAAAGTAACGAAAGAAACCAAAGTGCCTGATTTTGATCAGTTGCTATTGCTTAGTGACAAGGAACTAATTTATGCATCAAATCAGCATTTGTATCATTTTGACGGAACTAAAAACGAAGTTAGCCCACTCAAAATTTTAGAAAAAAGCTTCACTAATTTTGATTACAAAGACCAAATTTTATCTATTTTTACAACCGAAGGAATTATCAATTATAAAATCACAAGACCGTAATGCACATAGCAGTAGCAGGAAATATAGGTTCAGGAAAAACAACATTAACACGCTTACTGGCAAAACACTTTAAATGGGAGCCTCATTTTGAAGACGTAGTAGACAATCCGTACTTGGATGACTTTTACCATCAAATGGAACGTTGGTCGTTTAATTTACAAATCTATTTCTTGAATAGTCGTTTTCGTCAGGTAATGCAAATTCGCGAAAGCGGTAAGAAAATCATTCAAGACCGAACCATATATGAAGATGCTCATATTTTTGCGCCTAACCTTTATTCTATGGGGTTGATGACAAATAGAGATTTTCAAAATTATTCGTCTCTTTTTGAGCTGATGGAATCTACGGTAAAAGCACCTGATTTGCTAATTTACCTAAGAAGCTCTATTCCTAATTTAGTGGGACAAATTCACAAACGAGGACGAGAATACGAAAACTCTATTTCGATTGATTACTTAAGCCGATTGAACGAGCGGTACGAAGCTTGGATTCATTCTTATGACCGCGGTAAATTACTAATTATAGATGTAGACAACATTAATTTTGTAGACAATCCCGAAGATCTAGGAAACATCATTACTAAAATTGATGGGGAATTAAACGGATTGTTTTAGTTTTTTCTGCTTCACAATTTTTCAAAAAGCACCACATAACAATAAAAAATGCCTCATTTTCATGAGGCATTTTTTTGTTATTACATAAAGATAGTATTACTTGAGTCCATCAATTTTAGACTGTACTTCAGCCTCTGTCCCTTCAAATTTTTGAACATCTTGTTTACCGTCTATAGTTGTTTTAACCGTTGCTGTAACTTTTCCATCAACATTAGTTTTTTCGATAGTAACTTCTTTAGACATTGTTTTAGTAGTTTCTCCTGTTGCATTCATAAACTTACAGGTAGCGCTTTTACATCCTTTCGCCATACACTCCTCTTTTGACATTGAAGTACATTCCTTCATAGACATACAACAAGATGCCATACCTTTATCAGTGATCGTGTGACTTCCACTTCCTAAAATTGGCGCCATTACTAAACCTATCAAACAGGTTAATTTGATTAAAATATTCATTGATGGACCCGAAGTATCTTTAAATGGATCACCAACTGTATCTCCCGTAACCGCGGCTTTGTGTGCATCTGAACCTTTGTAGGTCATCTCGCCGTTGATCATCACTCCTGCTTCGAAAGATTTTTTAGCATTGTCCCAAGCTCCTCCTGCATTGTTTTGAAAAACAGCCCAAAGCACTCCTGAAACCGTTACACCCGCCATATAACCACCAAGCATTTCAGCAATTAGTTGGTTATTATCTGCGTAAACTAGTTTGCCCAACAGTACAATAGCAATAGGAAAACCAATCGTCATAATACCTGGTAGCATCATTTCGCGTAAAGCGGCTTTAGTTGAAATATCTACACATTTAGCGTATTCAGGCTTGCCTGTACCTTCCATAATACCGGGAATTTCCTTGAATTGACGACGCACTTCATATACCATATCCATCGCTGCTTTCCCAACCGAATTCATCGCTAAAGCGGAGAAAACCACAGGAATCATTCCACCCACAAATAGCATAGCAAGAACGGGAGCTTTAAAAATATTAATTCCGTCGATTCCTGTAAACGTTACATAAGCCGCAAATAAAGCCAGTGAAGTCAAAGCTGCCGAAGCAATTGCAAACCCTTTTCCTGTTGCTGCTGTTGTGTTTCCAACAGAATCCAAGATATCGGTTCTGGTACGGACTTCTTTAGGTAATTCGCTCATCTCAGCAATTCCACCTGCATTGTCTGATATTGGTCCAAAAGCATCAATTGCCAATTGCATTGCTGTAGTAGCCATCATAGCTGATGCTGCCAATGCAACACCGTAAAAGCCAGCTAGTGCATAAGTAGACCATATTGCTGCTGCAAATAATAAAACGGTTGGGAAAGTCGAAATCATTCCGGTAGCTAAACCTGCAATTACGTTTGTCCCCGCTCCAGTTGACGATTTTTGAACAATGGCCATCACTGGTTTTGTTCCTAATCCTGTATAGTATTCCGTTACTGAAGAAATAGCTCCACCCACAAATAATCCAATTAAAGTTGCATAAAACACTCTCATAGAAGAAATGTCTTGGCTTCCTTCACCAAAGAATTCCATTTTCATAGTTTCTGGCAACATATATTGTACTAAGAAATAGCAAGCGATAGCTGTTAGACCAATTGAAACCCAATTTCCTATATTTAATGCTTTTTGAACTTGTGGTTCTTTAGCATTGTCATCTGTAATTTTAACTAACAGTGTTCCAATGATTGAAAATAAAATACCGAAACCTGCTATGGCCATGGGTAATAAAATAGGTCCTATTCCACCAAAGGCATCAGCAATACTACCTCCCATATCTTTAATCACATAATTACCTAATACCATTGCAGCTAAAACGGTTGCTACATAGGATCCAAATAAATCGGCTCCCATACCGGCTACATCTCCAACATTGTCACCCACATTATCTGCAATTGTTGCTGGATTTCTTGGATCATCTTCGGGTATTCCTGCTTCGACTTTACCTACTAAATCAGCACCTACATCCGCAGCTTTGGTATAGATTCCACCACCTACACGGGCGAACAATGCAATCGACTCAGCTCCCAATGAAAAACCAGCAAGTGTTTCCAAAACAACCGTCATATCTTCTGAGCTAGTCCAAACCCCGTTCATAAAATAATGAAAAAAGAAAATAAAGAAACCGGTCAAGCCAAGTACAGCCAATCCTGCAACTCCTAATCCCATCACCGTTCCTCCACCAAAGGATACTTTTAAAGCTTGCGGTAAACTAGTACGCGCAGCCTGAGTTGTTCTAACATTAGTTTTGGTGGCTATTTTCATTCCCATATTCCCTGCTAAGGCCGAGAAAAACGCACCAAAAACAAAGGCAATAACTATAAATAAATGCGTTTGAACGCCTTCGATTTGTGTAATTCCGGCTAACACAACACTTGCAATAACTACAAAAATAGCGAGCAACCGGTATTCGGCTTTTAAGAAAGCTAATGCGCCTTCATAGATGTAATCTGAAATCTCTTTCATCTTTCCATCTCCGGCATCTTGTTTTAATACCCACGATCGTTTCATCCACATGAAAAGCAGTCCTACCACAGCCATAACTATTGGCAAATAAATCATAATTGAATTCATAAATTTGGTTTTTTTTTGGTTGTTGGTTAATAATCAATAAAGTATGAAAACGAATTTAAACAAAAAAGCAACACTCTTCACAGAATGTTGCTTTTTTTATAAATTATCGGGGGATTTATTACTTAATACTGAATAATCCCTGTGGTTTATTTTCAATTTGATCAAAACGTTCGGTACATTTTTTAATAATGTCGTAAGCTTCATCAACATTTCCCCATCCGCCTACGTCAACCGTTTTATTTTCAAGGTCTTTGTACACTTGAAAAAAGTGCTCGATTTCTTTAAGTAAGTGCGGATTCATATCTGATAAATCATTCAATGAATTCCAAATAGGATCAGATACAGGAACACAAATTACTTTTTCATCTGGTCCTTTATCATCTGCCATATGAAAAACTCCAATTGGCTTAACTTCCATTACGCAACCAGGAAAAGTTGGCTCAGTCAATAAAACTAAAACATCTAATGGATCACCATCTAAAGCAAGCGTTTCAGGAATAAAACCATAATCAGCTGGATACATCATTGACGAGAATAACATTCTATCAAAACGCATTCTTTTGATTTCGAAATCGTATTCATATTTATTTCTGCTTCCTCTAGGGATTTCGATTAAGACATCGAAAGTTATTATTTTGTCTGTAGTCATTTTATTAATTATCTAAAGTTCATTTAATGTGGATGCAAAAGTAACTCAAATACCCTTTTATTACAAAAAAATTTATATTTAATACATATGGTGATTTTAACCTACCATTTTTAGCTGCTAAAAGTAGAAACCAAACGAACCTTTAACAGTGAAATTTTGCGCATCGGGATTGTTCAAATAATTACCTCTCCAAGCAAAATCAAGTCTAAAAACCTTAAAGATATTACCTATACCTGCACTATATTCCCAATACGCTTTCTCAGGAGCTACGTAGGTCAAGCCCGATGCATTAATTGCACGGTTTGCATCTGATATCGTTCCATAAACAGTTCGCGCTCCTATAATTTCTCTCCAATTCAACTTTCGCATAAACGGAATTCTAGCAAACAAACGCCCTCCAAAATTATGCTCCCATTGTAAAGTGGCATATTGATCTGTAACAAACTCATAGAAGTTTAGGTTACTAAAAGTGTTTTCGATACTAAAGTAGGTTTGATTTCCTGGTATCACATTCATCAACCCTAAAGGAATCGTCCCAAATGTTTTACCCAACTCTACAATAACATTTGATCGACCTAATGGCCCAATTATAATAGGTTGCTTGTAATATAATTGTATTTTTTCATATTGAAAATCACTATCTAGCAATCCCTTAAATCCTTGGCTATAATTAAGAAAAAAGCGACTATACGGACTATCAACAACGCTTCTCTCTACTCCATAACCTATCGTTTTACGATTAGGAGTATATTCGATTTGAAAATTAATTTCTGATTGCTTAACGTCACTTTTAGTAATAGTACGGGCAGCATCAGTAAAATAATCCAAACTAAAAATACTTGATGCCGATTGTAATGTGCGGTATGAAAATCCTGTTTGAAAAGTCAAATTTTTAACAGGCTCAATTTCAATCGCCACATTAGAAAGGTTAATATTAGTTAACTTCCCATTGCTTCCTGACGAAAACAACGATGACGATGCAAAACTTCGTCCTAACACGTCGTTAGTCGTGGTTAAACTAGCACCTATTTGTTCAATATCTCTGCGGTTACCTGCTGATAATATGATTCTCTTTTTCTTATCGACCATCCACTTACCTGACAAACCGTATTTGAATTTATCGTCATCAAACCCATATGCAGTATACCCTTGCAAACGCCAAGCGTCATTGGGACCAAAATACGTCCTACCTCCTACTCGTAACCTAATTCCCTCGACTACATTGTAACCAAAAGAGGAAAAAATAGGACCATAATCAAAATTACCAAACTGCACATATCCGCTTCCTAGTATAGAAACTGCACTATAAAGCTGCTTGAATTTTTTAACGGTTTGCAAGGTATCTAACATTTGGTACACACCTCGTTCGTCCTTATTTAAATTTTCAAAGCGATTCTCCTCCCAGAACTCCTCGCTTTTACTGTACACCTCGTTATCAATGTAATTGACTTCCTCTTTATATAAAGCGAGTGGCTGCTCGATATTGAATTTATGGTTTTGATATAAGGTGGTTCGTTTACCATAAACCCCACGAGATTCTTCTTTTTTGTTCAGCGCAAAGTCAGACATCATGTAATCTCTCGTTAGCAAGAAAACCGAGTCGTTTTGCACCTCAAATTCCTGCTCAATATAAATATCCTTTACCCAGTTAATATTAGCACTTTTGGTAACGGCCATATTAATTTTCTTGATCGCAAATGTGGTGTCGCTTACCCAAAAATCTCCTTTAAACGTAAGTTCGTTTTTACGACGTGGGTAAAACAAAATATTAAAACACCACTTGTTATCGATATATGCGCTATCTCTTAAAACATAGTTATATACATCGATTCCTGTTTTAGAAAGCGGACTCGTAAAACTCTTATCAAAAAAAGTAAGGTGGTTATTGTAAATATCATAATCAGAATAAAGATCTTTTACAAAAGACAAAATTTGCTGATTATTACTAAAACCAGAATTCTTGTTTGCTTTTAGCTTCTCTTTTACTTTATTGATTTTGTTGTTTCCATAAACATCAGCCAAAGATTCATTAATAAAAATGGGCAAATACGTTTTACCGGTAACATCTGAGGTATCTATATGCTGAAATACAAATTCCATTCCCTTAAAAAGTTTACTTTTCATGAAAGCACTATCAATAGTGTTCATATCAAATTCGACTTTCTCATACTTTTCCATTTGGTATTGATCAAACTGATACAAGCCATTCTTGCGTTTTCTCTCCCAAATTTTTCTCAAGATATCAAGTGCAGGATTGTCTTTTTTAGATGTTTTACCAGTAAAAATCACAACCTCATTCAAACTTTCAGCCTCGTTCAAAATCACCTTAAAATCGTAACTAACCAATTTAGTAAGCGTAATTTCTTTATCAGAAAAACCAACAGAAGTAACAATTAATACTTCATAATTATTTTTCGATTCAAGGTAAAATCGTCCATCTTCGTTTGACATAACACCTTGATTGGAACCCTTAAAAACCACATTGGCATAAGGAACAGGCTGGTTCATTTTATCTACAATGATTCCGCTTACTTTTGTTTGTGCATACAAAGAGGTAAGAGAAAAACTCATAAATAAAAGAAAATGTAAAAGCGTCTTGTTCATAGGATCTGTTTTAAAAAAAAGCTTCATCAAACTAACGTAAGATGAAGCTTTTATAGTATTTAGTAAACGTATTTAATTATTTATACATTACCTTTTTTACTGCCTTAATAACATCATCAGCATTTGGCAACCATTCCTTTAATAAAACAGGAGAATATGGCGCTGGCGTGTCAGCAGTAGTAATTCTTTGTATTGGCGCATCTAAGAAATCAAATGCACGCTCTTGAACGATATAAGTAATCTCCGAAGCTACACTAGCAAATGGCCAAGCTTCTTCAAGAACAACTAATCTATTTGTTTTTTTAACTGATGCAATAATAGCATCATAATCCATAGGACGTACCGTTCTTAAATCGATAATTTCGCATGAGATTCCTTCTTTTGCCAACTCTTCTGCAGCAATGTGAGCCTCTTTGATAATTTTACCAAATGAAACGATAGTAACATCAGTTCCTTCACGTTTGATATCAGCAACACCAAGCGGAATTACATATTCGCCATCAGGAACTTCGCCTTTGTCACCATACATTTGCTCTGATTCCATAAAAATTACAGGATCATTATCACGTATAGCAGCTTTCAACAAACCTTTAGCGTCATAAACTGTAGATGGAACTACAACTTTTAAACCTGGAGTATTAGCAAACCAGTTTTCTAAAGCTTGAGAGTGTGTTGCCCCTAATTGTCCTGCCGAAGCAGTTGGACCACGAAAAACGATAGGAACATTAAACTGTCCACCTGTCATTTGACGCATTTTAGCTGCATTATTAATAATTTGATCAATACCAACTAAACAAAAGTTGAAGGTCATGTACTCCACAATCGGACGGTTCCCGTTCATGGCTGAACCTACAGCAATACCCGTAAAACCAAGCTCAGCAATAGGAGTATCTATCACTCTTTTTGCTCCAAACTCAGCAAGCATCCCTTTAGACGCCTTGTAAGCACCATTGTATTCAGCAACTTCTTCACCCATTAAGTAAATGGACTCATCCTGACGCATTTCTTCGCTCATCGCTTCGCAAATAGCCTCTCTAAATTGTATCGTTCTCATATATATATATTATGTAAGTCAAGTTTTCGAAAAGCAAAAATAAATATTTAAAACCATTTACAAGCATAATTTTCTGTAAAATTACTAGGAGCTTTTTCCGGCTATTCACTATATCTTCTTGAGCCTAAAGAAGGCTCAAGAAGGATGCCGTTACTATCCGGGCTACGAAATCGTAATAGTTTAACATAAAAAATATTGAATATTTCTAAGTCGCAATCACAAATAACTAGTATCATGTTAAATAAAAGTGAATTCTAAACTACTTTATCCCTTTTTATTTTTACTTTACGAAAGATTTAAGTTACAAACAAAACACAAGAAACAGACCTATAAATACACAATACGACAATGAAAAAAAAATTACTACTTACATTGGTTTTTTTAATAGCAATCACCCAACTGCACAGCCAAACTTTAAAAGGAATAATTACGGAAACTCCACTAAAAGGTGTAGGAGATGAAACCGAATTATCTAAGAAAGCATCAAAACCCATGACGTTCTCGTATACCTACTCTCAAAACAAATCTATCCAAAACCTGATATCAATCGAAAAGTCATCTATTGACACAACCTATATTGAAAAATACGGAAATAAGTACCAAACCACATCTACGGTAAATAGGCCTTCTTCGATCACGTACTATAAAAATTTTGAAGCAAAAAAATACAAGGTGCTTTCTACTATGAATGATAAGGACACTAATGTAAAAGAAGCATTACCAACCTTCAATTGGACATTAGTAAACGAGAGTCAAACCATAAATGGTTACACATGCAAAAAAGCCACCACTACAAATACAACTTTTAATTCAAATCAATCTATTGTTGCATGGTACTGTGAATCAATTCCTGTAAACGACGGACCAGGACAATATTGGGGACTACCTGGATTTATCATACAAATCGAGATTAATAAAAACGCTATATTAACTTTTGATAAATTAGTTTTCAGTAAAGAAAATACGCAAATAGACGTGCCAAATAATAGTGCTCCTGAGCTTAGCTATAGTGACTATTTAAAACAAAATTCTCATTAATGACGCATTTAAAAAGCATTACAATACATTTAAAAAAGCAGTTATTCTGCTTTTTTTTATTTTGCAGTTTCCCTCTTCTAGCACAACATAGTATCACTGGAAAAGTATTTGATGCAATAGGCAAACCAATAAGCCAAGCAACTGCGGTTGTAAAAAACATAAAAACGGATCAAACTATCGCATTTACATACTCTGGAAAAGACGGGAATTTTAGCATTCCTTTGGAAAGCAAAGGAACATATATTCTTAAAATTAGTTATCTAGGTTTAGCAACTTATAATAAAGAAATCACCGTAATTACTAATTTACTAGACTTAGGAAAAATTACACTTAATGAAAGCAAAGTTGACCTAGAAACAGTAATCATCAAAAGTGAATCCTCTGGAATGACAGAAGTTGGCGACACCTTAAAATATCGCATAGAAAAATTCTTAAACGGCACTGAAGAAACCCTCAAGGATGTTTTGAATAAACTACCCGGTTTGGATGTTGATAATGAAGGTAAAATCAAAGTTAATGGTAAAGCGGTAGATAAATTTTTGATTGATGGCCAAGAATTCTTCATCGACCAACAAAAAATAGCGACTGATAATATCTCCGCTGAAATGATTAAAAACATTGAAATCATAAAAAACTACACTGAATTCAAACAACTTAAAAAAGAGCAAAAATCAGGATTAACCGCTATTAATGTCAAAATCAAAGAAAAATTTAAAAATAAAATCACTGGAAATATTGCCTTAGGAGTTGGTCAAGAGAAATTTAATCTACACACCAATCTCTTTAATTTTGGCAAAAAAATATACAGTAGTCTTATTAGCGATTCTAACAACACAGGGGAACTCGCTCTTACTATAAATGATTATATGTCGTTTGTCAACAAAAAAAATGATGCCACTAATGGCGAAGTTACGTTCTCTAAAAACAGTGACTTACCACGATTTTTAACATTAGGAAATAACGTTAAAAATCGTGAGTCTTATTTGACTGGACTAAATTTCAAATATTTCCCTTCAAAAAAAATGGAGGTAAACCTATATTCCTTATTTAATACCAATTATCAAACAGAGGAGCAAATAGTAGAACAAGAATTTTATGGTGCAAATTCTAATTTTTTCAATACCGAAAAAAGAAATACACAGGAAAACTCCGTATTCAACATCACTTCCTTAGATGCATCTTACAAAAACACTTCAAATTCACTGTTTACCTATAAATCCATTTTCTCCAACTTTTCTAAAAACAACTTTGTTGATTTAACCACATCCAATAACAAAATAGACAACGAAAACAATGCCGTAGATTTCAACTTCAATCATAACTTGGAGTACTCCTTAATTTTAAAAAGAAATAAGCAATTGCGAATAAAAGCAGCACAGGAAATCACAAACAAATCCAATGATCTAAATATTAGCGCTAATCAACCTATTTTAAATTTAAATTTCCCTTTTAACAACTATACTATCGCCCAAAATACTAATTATAAAAAACAAGTCTTACTGTTAAACTCAAATTTTGATTTTTATGTAAAAAACCACCCTTTTAGTATTTTTAATGAACTTGTCCGCAAAAGAGAGCAATTCGAATCTTTTGAGAAACAATTTTTGCAGTTCCAAAATGAGCTACTACTAGACAACAACTCCAACACAATAGGACTTACCTCTAAATTTGAATTAGGTTTAAAAAACACATTGACAACAAATTTATCGTACTCCGCTATATCCTTGAACACAGGTACACAAGAAGCCAAAAAGCAGCTTTTTACACCTAGTTTTGCCCTAAAAACATCTTTCAGCAAACAACATTACGTCAAGTTGAGCTATGCACTAAACAACAAATTATTTGGAGCTGAAAATTTAATTGAAAATCAAACTATTGGAGATTACCGAACTATTTACAGCAATAACGATGTTCAATTTGATGCTATCAATAAAAATAATCAGTTTGGGATGGAGTATTTTTACAATAATTTGAAAAGGAACATAACACTTATTTCAAATATATCCTACCTCGAAGCTACAAATCCAATAACCAATAATTCATTTGCAACTCAAAACAGCAATTTAATTCAATATAAACTAGCACCTTACGAGAGTTTCTTTAACTCGTTTGTATTTGCCGAAAAACAATTTAAAAATTTCCCGTTTTCTCTAAAAGGTAGTGCTTCCTATGCAATTAATAACAAAAACATCTTTTACGAAAATCAAAAAAATGAATTAAATACGATTTCATATAGTGGATACTTTGGAATCATTTCAAGATTAAAAAATAAAAAATTACAATTTGAAACTGGTATACAATACTCCAAAGACACCTATACTGACTCATTTGCCACAAACGAACTAACAATAACAAAACCTTACTTTAATTCAAGCTTACAATTATCAAAAAGCCTCTCCTTTACGTCCAACTTGAGTGTTATGAAATACGAATCCATATCCTCATCAAATACTATTACTTTTTTTAGTCCAAGGTTAAGATACAGTATTCCAAACTCCAAAATAGAATTGAGTGCAATAGGAAACAATATATTCAATATTAAAAACAACGAACAAATAACAATATCAAGCGCCGCTAATTACAATCAACAAAACAGATCACAAATCTTAGCGGGATATTATCTCTTTTCGGCAAAATTAAAACTGTAGCCACGAAATCGTAATAGTTTAACAAAAAAATATTATGCACGCATAGTATATTATCCAAATTATTATTTTAAATTTGTAGAACAAAAGAATATACTTAAAATAAATACATCATGAAAATACTAGTTTGCATAAGCCATGTTCCTGATACTACCGCAAAAATTAACTTTGTTAATGGAGATTCAGAGTTTGATACTAATGGCGTACAATATGTAATTAATCCTAATGACGAATTTGGATTAACACGTGCTATTTGGTTCCAAGAAAAACAAGGCGCAACGGTTACTGTTGTAAATGTTGGTGGACCTGACACCGAACCAACTTTAAGAAAAGCACTTGCAATAGGTGCTAACGAAGCAATTCGTATTAACGCTAATCCAACAGATGGTTTCTTCGTAGCAAAACAATTAGCCGAAGTAATTAAAAACGGAGGATACGATTTAATTATCGCAGGAAAAGAATCATTAGATTATAATGGTGGAATGGTTCCGGGAATGGTAGCTGGAATTTTAGGATACAATTTCCTAAACTCTTGTACAGAACTAACGGTTGATGGATCAGCTGCTACTGCAGTTCGTGAAATCGATGGTGGTAAAGAAACTGTTTCTACTTCATTACCATTAATCATTGGTGGTCAAAAAGGATTAGTAGAAGAAAAAGACCTACGCATCCCAAACATGAGAGGAATCATGACTGCTCGTACAAAACCTTTAACGGTTATAGAAGCTGTTGGTGCATCTGTAACAACAAAAGCGGTGAAATTCGAAAAACCAGCACCAAAATCAGCAGTAAAACTGATTAATGCTGACAACTTGGATGAATTAATCAATTTACTACACAACGAAGCTAAAGTAATCTAACAAATCGTCGAAAGCCACAAGTCGAAAGTCAAAAGATAAAAATAGAATTTACTTTGAGACAGTAGACATTCAAACTTTAAGACCTAAAAAATAAAATAGTATGTCAATATTAATATACGCAGAATCAGCTGAAGGGAAATTCAAGAAAGTAGCTTTTGAATTAGCTTCTTATGCGAAAAAAGTAGCTGAATCATTAGGAACTACCGTTACTGCTTTAACAATCAATGCAGGAGACGTTTCTGAATTATCAACGTACGGAGTAGATAAAGTATTAAAAGTTAGCAATGATAAATTAGCTGGTTTTACCGCTAAAGCTTATGCTGATGTAATCAAGCAAGCAGCTGAAAAAGAAGGTGCTAAACTAGTTTTACTTTCTTCTACCACTGATAGTATTTACTTATCATCACTTACTGCTGTTGCGCTTAACGCAGGTTATGCCTCTAACGTAGTAGGACTTCCTTTAAGCACTTCACCTTTTCAAGTAAAAAGAACAGCTTTCTCAAACAAAGCTTTCAATATTACTGAAATCGAAACAGAAGTTAAAGTATTAGGTCTTGCTAAAAACTCTTACGGAATTTTTGAAAATCCAACTGCAACTACTGAAGAAGACTTTAGCCCAACTATTGGTGACAATGACTTTGGTGTAAAAGTAGAATCAGTAGAGAAAGTATCAGGAAAAGTTTCTATTGCTGATGCCGAAGTGGTAGTATCTGCAGGTCGTGGTCTAAAAGGACCTGAAAACTGGGGAATGATCGAAGAGCTAGCAACCGTTATGGGAGCAGCAACTGCTTGTTCTAAACCAGTATCTGACTTAGGTTGGAGACCTCACGGAGAACACGTAGGACAAACAGGGAAACCAGTAGCAACTAACTTATATATTGCAATTGGAATCTCAGGAGCGATACAGCACATTGCAGGTATCAACTCCTCTAAAGTAAAAGTAGTAATCAACTCTGATCCTGAAGCACCGTTTTTTAAAGTGGCTGATTACGGAATCGTTGGTGATGCCTTCGAAATTGTACCACAATTAATAGAGAAAATGAAAGCTTTCAAAAGTCAGCAATCATAAATTAAACCTCTGTATTTAATTAATAGCTGTCTGAGAACAAGATAATCGTATCTTTGTTTTCAGACAGTTTTTTTTGTCCTATTTTTGCATTAAAATTGTACGCCAATTAACAACTACAATAAATCAACAAAACAAGGTATTTATTACCTTTCATTACAACAATTATGAGCTTAGTTAAATTATCTATAAAAGGAATTTCATACAGCCAAACACAAAACGGAGCCTACGCTTTAATACTAAATGAAGTCGATGGCGAAAGAAAGCTACCTATCGTAATTGGAGCATTCGAAGCACAATCTATAGCGATCGCTTTAGAAAAAGAGATAAAACCACCTCGCCCTCTAACGCACGACTTATTCAAGAATTTTGCCGAACGTTTTGAAATCGTAGTCAAACAAGTTATTATTCATAAATTAGTTGATGGTGTTTTTTATTCTAGCATTATTTGTGAGCGTGATAATGTAGAGGAAATTATCGATGCGCGTACATCAGATGCGATTGCACTAGCACTTCGATTTAGCGCTCCTATTTTTACGTACAAAAACATCTTGGACAAAGCGGGTATTTACTTAAAGACCAATAATCAGGATAGCGATAAAGATTCTCAAGATATTGACGATATTCTTTCTAATCCTGAAACCTTTGGAATAGAAGACGACCACAATTCTGATCGTATTTACATTAAACATAGTTTACAAGAACTAACAGAACTTCTAGAGCAGGCCGTTTCCCAAGAAGACTACGAGAAAGCAGCTCAAATTAGAGATGAAATTTCTAAAAGAGAATCCTAAAATTTATTTCACAATCGGTTAGTTATTCAATCGTTACAACCCTAAACCGATTAACTTGATCCTTAAAAAATGAAACAATATTTAGATTTAGTACAGCACGTTATGGAGAACGGTTACCAAAAAGGTGATCGCACTGGAACTGGAACAAAAAGTGTATTTGGATACCAAATGCGTTTTGATTTAAGCGAAGGTTTCCCCATGGTAACTACCAAAAAACTGCACCTTAAATCTATTATTCATGAATTACTTTGGTTTTTAAAAGGAGATACTAACATAGGTTACCTTCAAGAAAACGGTGTGAAAATTTGGGACGCTTGGGCCGACTCTAATGGAGACTTAGGACCGGTTTATGGCCATCAATGGCGCAATTGGAATAGTGAGGAAATTGATCAAATAAAAGATCTAATTACCGAACTAAAAACCAATCCCAATAGCCGCCGTATGATAGTTTCAGCATGGAATCCATCAGTACTGCCAGATACCAGCAAATCGTTTGAAGAAAATGTAGCCAACAATAAAGCTGCTTTGCCTCCTTGCCATGCTTTCTTTCAATTTTATGTCGCTGATGGCAAATTGTCTTGTCAGTTGTACCAACGTAGTGCTGACATCTTTTTAGGTGTTCCTTTTAACATTGCTTCCTATGCTTTGTTAACAATGATGATTGCCCAAGTTTGCGGCTTCGAACCTGGTGAATTCATTCACACCTTTGGTGACGCACATATTTACAACAACCATTTTGAGCAACTAGAATTACAACTGTCTAGAAGTCCAAAACCATTACCAAAAATGATCTTGAATCCAGAAATAACGGATATTTTTGATTTTAAATTTGAAGACTTTACACTTGTTGGATACGAACCACACGATGCTATAAAAGGAAGTGTAGCCGTTTAATCAGCGCTATAATTCCAAAACACTGTTTTCAGCACCAGCAAAGGAATTGTATTTGTAAGCATCTGCTTCAGATTCGTTTACATAAGCGCCGTCCACAAGGTATTTAAACTCGTAAGAAGCATCTTTATCGATATCAAAAACACCTTTAAAGGTTCCGTTTTTCAATTTATTAAGTTCGCCTTCCTCAGGATTCCATCCATTAAAATCACCAACTACCGCTGCTAACTTAGCTTCTTTTGCAACTACTGAAAAAGTCACTTTGCACACTGGTTTTGTTTTTACAAATTGTTTTTTAATTGCCATAACCGCTTAATTTATAGGTTTATAATTCAAAGTAAAAGAAATTAAATCAAACTACAAGGCATCCATTTCACTTTTGAGAGTATGCGAAAATTGTTGCTCTATTTAAATTGATACTTAAAAAACTTCCGTTAAAAATTATGGATTTAAAAAAGAAATTTATTTCACTCTAAATATCGCAACTATCATTTAGCGACTTTCCAATTTATATTTTATCTTTATAATCTAAAAACCAAACCATGGAAAAAGACCAACACGAATTATATGAATATGCCCGAAAAAGGCTAAAACAAAAAAAGAGATTATATTTTCACTTCGTCGTGCTTTTTTTAGCCAGCTTATTTTTATTCATTGCTACAAAAATTTTCAGTTTTAATCCTGAAACCAATTGGTATATATGGATAATCACTATCTGGTTTTTTATTTTTCTATTGCACTTTATAAAAGTTTTTATCACGGATCGCTTTATGAATAAAAATTGGGAACGGGAACAATTAGATCGTTTGATCAACTTACAGAAAAAGAAAATAGCCGAATTACAAGCAAAAGTAGAAGACGAAACCACCACTAAATAAAACAATTAAATGATTATAATGATTGCAGCCGCCGCAGAAAACAATGCGCTTGGCAAAAACAATGATTTAGTTTGGCACTTACCCAATGACTTTAAAAGATTTAAAGCTTTAACTTCTGGTCATCATATTATAATGGGACGAAAAACATTTGAAAGTTTTCCTAAACCCCTACCCAACAGAACCCACATTGTAATAAGCAGACAAAAGAATTATGCTCCTGAAGGCTGTATAGTGGTAAATAGCATGAAAGAAGCTATTGCTGCATGCCCTAAGGAAGAAGACATTTTTATAATTGGTGGAGGTGAAATCTATACTTTAGGAATATCCTTGGCAGATAAAATTGAACTAACTTTAGTCCACGAAACTTTTGAGGCCGATGCCTTTTTCCCTGTAATAAAAGAAGAAGATTGGAGGTTGGACCAAGCAGAGAAGCATTTAAAAGATGACAAACATCAATACGACTACACTTATCAAACTTATGTTCGCAAATAAAAAAACACCCAATCAAGGGTGTTTTTTTTCTAATTCAAAATCAATCAATGACGGGAAATAACGAACTACTCTTGAAACATTATTTGATAACATAAAATGAGAATAACAAATGCTAACAATACCCCCGAGATAAAGATGATAGCATTTGCTGTTTTTTGAGAGTACATCTCAAAGAAGCCTTTAATACCAAATACCACAAAGGCACTAAAGACAAAGAAAATTAAAATTTCCAAAAACAAATTTAATCCTAAGAACGTATTTCGCGTTGAGTTTAGGCAACTGCTTTGTAAAACAGTACCTTCCAAACTAGTTACCAGAACAAGTGAAATTAGTAACGCAAAACCTAACCACTTGATTTGGCCCATTAAATCCCTATTAATCATTGACTTTTTGATTTATGTAAAATTCTACATAATAAAAGAGATGCACAATACCCACTTTTAGTGATTTTTCATTTTTCTTATTTTCAATTATTACTACCTAGTTAGTTTGCCTCAAATTGCTTTGGTAGTGAATAGCGCTTTTAGCTTAATAATATATTGGATTATAGTATCTTTGTAAAAAAATAAAAAATGTCAAAAAATATTACTCCATATAAAGACTCAGGATTAGGAAAAAAAGAGCAAGTTGCTCAAATGTTTGACACTATTTCTGGAAATTATGATAATTTAAATCGTGTTATTTCATTTGGAATAGACATTAAATGGCGTAAAAAAGTACTCAAAATAGTTAACGATGCGAAACCTAAAACCATTTTAGACATCGCTACGGGAACAGGAGATTTAGCTATTTTAATGGCTGAAACCAAAGCACCAAAAATTATTGGGTTGGATATTTCAGCAGGAATGCTAGAGGTTGGTGTTAAAAAAATAGCTGATAAAAACTTATCAAAAACGATAGAAATGGTCTTAGGGGATTCTGAAAATATGCCTTTTGATACTGATTATTTCGATGCAGTTACTGTTGCATTTGGAGTAAGAAACTTTGAAAATCTAGAAAAAGGACTTACCGAAATTCTAAGAGTATTAAAGCCAGAGGGTGTTTTTGTGATTTTAGAAACCTCCGTACCGGATAAAACTCCATACAAACAAGGGTATCAGTTTTACAGTAAAAACATTCTTCCTCTAATTGGTAAGTTGTTTTCAAAAGACAATGCGGCCTACGGTTACCTATCCGAATCTGCTGCAGCATTTCCTTATGGTGAGACGTTGAACAATATTTTAAGAAAAGTTGGGTTTATAGATGTAGTTGCTATGCCACAAACGCTTGGTGTCGCTACCATATATGTTGCATCAAAAAAATAAACAAAGCTTTCGCAAAAATGAAAAAAATAGCAGTCTTTTTAGTTCTACTACTCTGCAGTTTCGGATATGGTCAAACAAAAGGCATGTTCAGCAAGGATCCTATCGTTAATTTAGAAAATTTTCAAAAACAAAAAGTGTATTTTGGATACTACCTTGGCTTTAACTCTTTTGATTTTAAAATCGATTATAAAACTGTAGGACCGGACATTCAAACCAAAAAATCAACAGGTTTCAACGTTGGAATTGTGGGAGATTTAAAACTGCAAGAATATATTAATCTGCGTTTTGAGCCGGGATTGTATTATACAAAAAGAGATTTGAACTACCCCAATTTTTCAAGAGAGATTGACCGAATTAGAGAGGTGAATAGTACTTATATCCATTTTCCGCTTTTACTCAAATTCTCTTCTTTACGAACGGGTAACATTAGGCCTTACCTCGTTGGCGGAGTTTCTGCAACATTAAACTTATCTAGCAATTCTAAATCGATAGACGACAACTCCCAACAACGATTTAGGGTAAAACCTTGGACTACTAATTATGAAGTAGGCTTGGGAATCGACATTTTTTCAGAATACTTTATTTTCTCTCCTTCTATTCGAGGTTTGATAAGCATTAATGATGAATTAATTCGAGATAACGACCCAAACAGTCCTTGGACTGGAAACATTCAATCCTTAAAATCAAGAGCAATTTTAATCAATTTCACCTTTCATTAATTTCACTTTCCAGAAAGTAATTACAAAGAAGCTCTCTTGAATTCACTCAACACAATTGCGGTCGCGGTGGCTACATTTAAACTTTCCGTCTTTTGAATGGAGCCAAAGCGAGGTATCGATAAACGGTGACTCACAATCGCTTCAATCTCTTTTGAAATTCCATTCGCTTCATTACCCATTACGATGATACCTTCTTTAGGTAAGGTAGTTTTGTATATAGTTTCGCCGTCCATAAAGGTACCAAACACCTCTAATTTAGCTGTTTCTAAATAGTCTTTTAAGTCTACATAGCTAACGTTGACCCTAGAAATAGATCCCATAGTGGCTTGTACTACTTTTGGATTGTAAACATCTACCGTTTCCTTTGAACATACTATTTGCTGAATACCAAACCAGTCACAAAGGCGTAAAATAGTACCCATGTTTCCCGGATCTCTAATCGAATCTAGCGCTACGATTAAACCAGTATTTGATAGCGGTTTTTCACTACCCATCTTAAAAATTGCCAAGCAAGTATTTGGGGTAGCCAAAGCCGTTATCTTTTTTAGGTCAGCCTGATCGATTATTGTTTTTTTATCCCTTGAAACAGATGGAAAGTCATTCTCGGTAGTGTACAAATGAATCAGCTCAAAGTTAGATAGTACCAATTCTTGAATCACTTTTATGCCTTCGGCAAAAAACATTTGATTGGCAATGCGATACTTTTTTTGCTGTAAACTAGTTATTAGTTTTATTTGGTTTTTACTAACCATAAAAATATGTACTTTTGAATTAAATATTTTGGAACACTTGAAAAAAATCTTAACAAAAATATCATTATTTATTCTAATAGGGATAATTATATCTGCATGTGACGCTGAAAAAAGAGTCCCTGCCGAAAAAAGACTTCTTACTAAAAATGAAATTCTAGTTAATGACAAGAAAATCAACGATGAAATCGTATTTAATCAACTGTATCAAAAACCAAATAGTAGTTTGTTTTTAGGATACAAATTACGTCTTCATTTGTACAACTTGGCCAATTTAAATCCGGATTCCACTTATCAAGCTAAATTCGACAAAAATCCAGGTAAATATGAAAGAAAATCGAAGTTGTTATCTGCGAAACAAGTAGACCGTTTAGGAAAATCATTCTGGTACCACGGTATTCACGACTTTTTAAAAAGAACAGGCGAACCTCCGGTCATTATTGATAGTGCAAAAACTACAAAATCACTACTGCGACTTAAATACTATTACTTTAACGATGGCTATTTTGATGTTGCCACAAAAGCTTCAGTAGACACAACAAGTCCTAAACGAGCTGCTGTAAAATATCTAGTTAACACGGGAGCGGCTTATTTACTGGATACCATTAAAGCAACAATTACAACACCCGCTTTAGATTCCTTGTTCCAATCTAAAAAAGAAAGTTCGGCCTTGAAATCAGGGCATCAATATAGGACTATAGATTTTGAAGAAGAGCGAACACGAATCGCAACGCAATTTAGAAATAATGGAGCCTATTATTTCCAACCCACTTATGTTAATTTTGACATCGACACTATTGGCAAAAAAAAGAAGGCTGATGTTAATTTAATCATTAATGATTACTCCTACCAAGACAAAGATTCCACTCGAACAACACCTTTTAAATTGTATACCATAAGTGACGTAAACATTTACACTGATTACAACTCGAACAAAGAGTCGCAACGCATTACAGATAGCCTAAGCTACAAGAACTTTAATTTGTACAGCCACAGCAAATTAAAATACAAGCCTGCTGCCATTACTGATGCTATATTTATTAGCAAAGGGAGTTTATTTGCCGACAATAAAACGGTGTTAACGAGCAGGTATTTAAATAATCTTAAAATTTTTAATTACCCTACAATTCAATACGAGGTCGATAGTCGAGATTCAACCGCTAGCTCCTTAATTGCTAAAATTTATTTAACGCCCCGCAAAAAATATAGTTTTGGAGCCTCTTTTGACATAACGCACTCGAACATTCAAGATATTGGAATCGCTTTTAGTCCCTCCATGACTGTACGTAATGTTTTCAATGGTGCCGAAACGTTGCAACTATCCGGAAGAGCTAATATAGGTTCGTCTAAAGATTTAGCCAATCCAAACAATCAATTTTTTAATGTTTCAGAATACGGGGTAGACTTATCCTTAAATATACCAAGAATTTTTCTGCCTTTCTCTACCGAAAAAATCATTCCTAAGAGTATGATTCCTTCATCAGTAATTTCATTGGGTATTGCAAGACAAACAAACATAGGTCTCGACAAAGAAAATTTTACAGGTGCGATCTCTTACAATTGGAATCCAAAAAAGAACAATACCGCTCGATTTGACCTACTTAATGCTCAATTCGTACGCAACCTAAATCCAAATAATTATTTCAATGTGTATCGATCTTCGTACGATGCCTTAAATGCTATTGGAAAAACATTCAACACGAACAACAATTATTTTGACAATACTACTGATAGAAACTTAATTATTCAATCAGGAACGACAGGGTTCACTAATGAGGTCCTCAACAATGCCACAGCATTAACATCAGGAGATGATGAGTATCAGTCCGTAAAAAGTATTGAAGAAAGAAGAGTGCGATTGACGGAGAATGACTTCATATTAGCTACAAGCTTTTCTTTTACGAAAACCACCAAAAAGGATCTACAAGACAAGTCATTCTATCAATTTAAAACCAAAATTGAGTCTGCTGGATCCCTACTTTCACTTATAGCTAATGTTTCCAATCAATCTGTAAATGCAAATGGGAATCGAGAAATATTCAATTTAGAATATTCGGAATATATTAAAACTGAGTTTGACTACATTAAACATTGGGATCTTTCTAAAGAAAAAGTACTAGCGATACGCAGCTTTTTTGGAATTGCAATTCCTTTCGGGAATTCTGATAATATACCGTTTTCTCGAAGTTATTTCTCAGGTGGATCTAATGATAATCGCGCATGGCAGCCATACAGTTTAGGACCTGGAAGCAGTGGAGCTCTAAATGATTTCAACGAGGCTAATATGAAAATTGCTTTTAGTTCAGAATTCCGCTTTCGATTATTTGGCGATCTAAAAGGGGCTTTATTTGCTGATGCGGGTAATATTTGGAACGTTAGCGATAATGTCACAGATCCAAAATCAACATTTAATGGATTTAGTAGTTTAAAAGACTTAGCGCTTGGTTCCGGATTTGGATTGCGGTATGATTTAACCTTTTTAGTGGTCCGATTTGACTTTGGATTTAAAACGTATGATCCTGCCAATGAATCGGGAAAAAAATGGTTTAGGCAGTACAACTTTGCCAACACAGTTTTAAATTTTGGAATAAATTACCCTTTCTAATGCTAATTAATTCCTATTTTTGCTGTCTGAAACTAAAAACAAAAGAACCAACTAAAAAAAATTAAAATGGGACACAATATCAAACCGGGCGTTGCCACAGGAGATCAAGTACAGGAAATTTTTAATTATGCAAAAGAAAAAGGCTTTGCACTACCTGCAGTAAATGTAACAGGATCTAATACGGTAAACGCAGTGTTAGAAACAGCAGCAAAGTTAAACGCACCAGTTATTATTCAATTTTCTAATGGAGGAGCACAATTCAACGCTGGAAAAGGATTGTCTAATGAAAACGAAAAAGCAGCTATAGCTGGAGGAATCGCCGGTGCCCTACACATTCATACATTGGCAGAAGCGTACGGAGCAACTGTTATACTACATACTGATCACTGTGCTAAGAAATTATTACCTTGGATCGACGGTTTATTAGATGCCTCTGAAAAACATTTCGCTGCTACAGGAAAACCACTTTTCAGCTCTCACATGATCGACTTATCAGAAGAGCCGATTGAAGAAAATATCGAAATTTGCAAAGGATATTTGGAGCGTATGAGTAAAATGGGGATGACCTTAGAAATCGAACTTGGAATTACAGGTGGTGAGGAAGATGGTGTAGACAACTCTGATGTTGACAGTTCAAAATTATACACGCAACCTGAAGAAGTATCGTATGCATACGAAGAACTTTCTAAAATAAGCCCAAAATTTACAATTGCAGCTGCTTTTGGAAATGTACATGGAGTATATAAACCAGGAAATGTAAAATTGACTCCGAAAATTCTAAAAAACTCTCAAGATTACGTTCAAAATAAATTCAACACAGGACACAATCCAGTTGATTTTGTTTTCCATGGAGGATCAGGATCTACACTTGAAGAAATTAGAGAAGGAATTAGCTACGGAGTAATAAAAATGAATATTGACACGGATTTACAATTTGCTTTTACAGAAGGTATTCGTGATTATATGGTTAAAAATCTTGAGTACTTAAAAACTCAAATTGGAAACCCAGATGGTGCTGATGTGCCTAACAAAAAATATTACGACCCAAGAAAATGGTTGCGTGAAAGCGAAATCACTTTTAATACTAGATTAGAGCAAGCGTTTGCCGACTTGAACAACGTGAATACATTATAAAATAGTGTACAGTAGGCAGTTTCTAGTAGACAGTTTAAATCATTTACACTGAACACTTCAACTAATTACAAACACTAAACAATTGATTACTGAACACTGAATACTAGAAAAATGGCTTGGTTTAAAAGAAAAGAAAAAGGAATTACGACTGCTACCGAAGACAAGATGGACGTTCCTAAGGGACTTTGGTACAAATCTCCAACAGGTAAAATTATCGATGCTGACGAACTAGAACGCAATTTATTTGTAAGTCCTGAGGACGGTTTTCACGTTAGAATTGGAAGTAGTACTTATTTTGAAATTTTGTTTGACAACAACGAATTTAAAGAGTTGGACAAAAACCTAACCTCTAAAGATCCTTTGCATTTTGTCGATACTAAAAAGTATGCAGACCGTTTAAAAGATGTAATGGAAAAGACCAAATTAAAAGATGCAGTGCGAACGGCTGTTGGTAAATCCAAAGGAAAAGATGTAGTGATTTGCTGCATGGATTTTGCCTTTATTGGTGGTTCGATGGGAGCTGTAGTTGGAGAAAAAATTGCTAGAGGAATTGATCATGCAATCAAGCACAAACTTCCGTTTGTAATGATTTCAAAATCAGGTGGAGCTCGTATGATGGAAGCCGCTTACTCTTTAATGCAGTTAGCAAAAACATCTGTTAAGTTAGCACAGTTAGCTGAAGCTAAATTACCTTATATCTCTTTATGTACTGACCCAACAACAGGTGGAACGACAGCCTCCTATGCCATGTTAGGAGATATCAATATCGCTGAACCTGGTGCGTTAATTGGATTTGCTGGACCTAGAGTTGTTAAAGACACTACTGGAAAAGATTTACCAGAAGGTTTTCAAACATCAGAATTTTTATTGGAGCACGGTTTCTTAGATTTTATTACACCAAGAAAAGAATTGAAGGACAAAATTAACTTGTACATCGATTTGATTCAAAATAACGATGTTAGATAATTAGTACTTTTATACCATATAAAAAGCCCAAGAAGTATCTTGGGCTTTTTTATGCTTGAAAATTAAGCTAACAACTTAAAAAGTCGAGTTGTTGTTCAACAAAAGTCGATTATATATTACATCCCCGTTCTAATTGCTTCAACAGGATCTAATTTTGATGCGGTAATTGCAGGTAAAATACCCGAAATCAAACCAATTAAAGCAGCTAAACTTGTTCCTAAAAGAATATTCCCCATTCCGAGTATAAATTCAAAGTCTAGTGCCTTAGTTAAGACAAAAGCTATTATCCAAACTAAAAACAGTCCGATTACCCCACCAATAACTGATAATATAATTGCCTCAAACAAGAACTGAAATAAAATAAACTTATTTTTTGCCCCTAATGACTTTTGAATACCAATTAAATTAGTTCGCTCTTTTACCGAAACAAACATGATGTTAGCGATTCCAAAACCACCAACCAAAAGTGAAAAACCACTAATCATCCATCCACCAAATTTCATGTTTAATATTATTCCATCAATTAGATCGGTAAAACCTGAGAAAACATTAATAAAGAAATTATCAATCTCACCTGCTTTTACCCCTCTATACATTCTTAGCTTTTGGGAAATCTCTTCTTTATAAGCCTCCATATCTACACCGCTATTGGGCTTAAAAACAATAACATTAGTCAGAGACGTGTTGTTATCTCCAAACGATTGACGGATGAAGTTTACTGGCAAATAAGCTGAAGTATCGTCACTATCACCAAAAAGCCCTGCTCCAGCCTTTTTCAAAACACCAATAACGGTTAACTTTTGTCCATAAACACGAACACTTTTACCAATAGGATCGATGCCGTCAAATAACGAATTAGCAATTTCATTTCCTAGAACGATAACCTTAGCTCCTGAGTTAGCTTCTGATTCGTTATAAAATCGACCTTTTTCAAATTCAAGTCCTTGAATATCGATGAACTCATAGGATACTGGAACCATATTTACATCTGAAACCACATTGGAATCGTATTTTATCGATTCTCTTTTAGTAAAAATTTGAAAAGCCAATTGCTTCGTATTTGTCATTGCACCTTTCAAGTAGGTATACTCATCATACTGCACATTAGGAAACTGTTCTCTTTTCCATTGCGGAATTTCTGATGGTCCAAATGAAAATTTCATTAAGTAAATGGTGTTTTTATCTAATGAACTTAAATCCTTAGTGATTTTTTGATCTAACGAATCAACAGCAGCAAGAACGGCAATGATTGAAAAAATCCCAATAGTTACCCCAAGCAAGGACAGCAAAGTTCTTAATTTATTGTTACGCAAGGCATTCATAGCAAACGTAAAACTCTCTTTCAATAATCGAAAATATAGTATCATAAAATCTTGATATGGGTTATTGTAAAATTCAATAAATAGTGTTCAAAAACCTAACGGATTCGATATTAGTTTTAAAAGCAAATTATAATTCAGATTTATACTTACAAAAAACCGAATATTTCTAAATTATCTCTTTTTCTAATAGCTCAATTTTAACTTTAAAAAACTATTTTTGCACTTCATAACTATAACTACACATGAGCACAACTAAAACAATTCAATCTGCATTAATTTCAGTTTTTTCTAAAGAAGGTCTTGAACCAATTGTAAGACTACTAAACAGTCAAAATGTTACACTTTATTCTACAGGAGGAACGGAAGAATTTATAAAAAACCTAGGAATACCTGTTATTCCAGTTGAAGACGTAACTTCTTACCCTTCTATTCTTGGAGGACGCGTTAAAACATTACATCCTAAAGTTTTTGGAGGAATACTAAACCGCCAAGACAATCCAAGCGATGTACAACAAATGGAGGAATTTAATATTCCGCAAATCGATCTTGTAATTGTTGACTTATACCCATTTGAAAAAACAGTAGCATCAGGAGCAAGTGAAGCTGATATCATCGAAAAAATTGACATTGGTGGTATTTCATTAATTCGTGCAGCAGCAAAAAACTTTAAGGATACGGTAATCGTTGCTTCAGTTAATGAGTACAGCAGCTTACTTGACATGATTACAGCTCAAAACGGTGCAACAACATTAGAGAACAGAAAATTATTTGCTACCAAAGCATTTCATGTATCTTCACATTACGACACCGCCATATTCAATTACTTTAACACTGACGAAACGGTATACAAAGAAAGTATAGCTGATGGTCAAATACTACGTTACGGCGAAAACCCACATCAAAAAGGATTTTTCTTTGGTAATTTTGATGCAATGTTCAACAAAATACACGGAAAAGAATTATCGTACAACAATTTGCTAGATGTAGATGCTGCGGTGAATTTAATTAATGAATTCAAAAACGACGGACCTACATTTGCTATACTTAAACACAATAACGCTTGCGGTCTAGCATCCAGAGACTCAATTAGCGAAGCGTACATTGCTGCTTTGGCATGCGATCCTACGTCTGCTTTTGGTGGAGTATTGATAGCTAACACTAAAATTGACGTTGCAACCGCAGTTGAAATTAACAAGCTTTTTTGTGAAGTAGTAATCGCTCCTGAATATGACAAAGAAGCTATTACAATTTTGGAAGAAAAGAAAAACAGAATAATATTGATCCAAAATGAAGTTGAACTACCTAACAAACAAGTTCGTACTTGTTTAAACGGTCTTTTGATTCAAGAAAGAAATAATATCACAGACAATAAAGCCGATTTAAAAACCGTTACAACTACAAGCCCTTCAGAACAAGAAATTGAAGATCTACTATTTGCTTCAAAAGTTTGTAAGAACACCAAATCAAATACTATTGTCTTCGCAAAAAACGGAACACTAATTTCATCCGGAACTGGACAAACATCACGAGTTGATGCACTAGTGCAGGCTGTGGAGAAAGCAAAAGCTTTTGGATTTGATTTAACTGGCGCATCGATGGCAAGCGACGCCTTTTTTCCCTTCCCAGATTGTGTACAATTAGCAAAAGAAGCAGGTATAACGGCAGTAATACAGCCAGGAGGGTCAATAAAAGACCAATTAAGCATCGATTATTGCAACGAAAATAAACTTGCGATGGTATTTACAGGAACCCGTCATTTTAAACATTAATTTGTTTAACTTTGTTGGCACTTATTTTTTAACTTTTAAACCCCTAAAAGACATATGGGATTTTTTGATTTCATGACCGAGGATATTGCGATAGATCTTGGTACCGCTAACACTCTAATCATTCACAATGATAAGGTAGTAATTGACAGCCCATCAATAGTTGCTCGCGATAGAATTTCGGGCAAAATCATCGCTGTTGGTAAAGAAGCCAACTTGATGCAGGGTAAAACACATGAAAACATTAAGACCATAAGGCCTTTAAAAGACGGTGTAATCGCTGATTTTGATGCTTCAGAAAAAATGATCAGTATGTTCATTAAAAGCATTCCTGCCTTGAAAAAAAGAATGTTTACACCCGCTCTTAGAATGGTTGTATGTATTCCCTCAGGAATTACCGAAGTGGAGATGAGAGCTGTAAAAGAATCATGTGAAAGAGTAAACGGTAAAGAAGTTTATTTAATTCATGAGCCTATGGCAGCAGCTATTGGTATTGGTATCGATATCATGCAACCTAAAGGAAACATGATTGTAGACATAGGTGGTGGAACAACCGAAATTGCTGTAATAGCACTTGGCGGAATTGTTTGCGACAAATCAGTAAAAATTGCTGGTGACGTTTTCACAAATGATATTGTGTACTACATGCGTACACAACACAATCTTTTTGTGGGAGAAAGCACTGCCGAAAAAATAAAAATCCAAATTGGAGCCGCAATTGAAGATCTTGAAACACCTCCTGAAGATATGTCTGTTCAAGGAAGAGACTTGTTAACAGGAAAACCAAAGCAAGTAGATGTATCTTATAGAGAAATTGCAAAAGCATTAGACAAATCGATTCAACGAATTGAAGATGCAGTAATGGAAACTTTATCACAAACACCTCCTGAATTAGCTGCAGATATTTACAACACAGGTATTTATCTTGCTGGTGGAGGATCAATGCTAAGAGGTTTGGACAAACGTATTTCACAAAAAACAGATTTACCAGTTTATATCGCTGAAGATCCGTTAAGAGCGGTTGTTCGAGGTACAGGAATGGCATTAAAGAATATTGGAAAATTTAAAAGTATTTTAATCAAATAAGATACTGCTATAACTAATCTGAACACATGAATAGTTATAGCCATAATATCCAAATACTTAGGTTTTTCCAGAACAAATTAATCAAATAAGAGAATGCAGCAAATATTTAATTTCATATTCAAAAACAGTAATCGATTACTGTTTTTGCTGTTATTATGCATTTCGTTGTTACTTACCATACAATCTCACTCCTTTCATAGAAGTAAAGTGATCAGTTCCGCTAACTTCTTGAGTGGCGGCGTATATCAACAAATAAATGATGTAAGTGAATATTTGAATTTAAGAACCGAAAACGAAGCATTAGCTCTTGAAAATGCGCGCCTAAAAAGCATTCTTTTTAACACAAAAGACACGACCCATCTTAAAAAAATGGATTCTATAATCGGCATACCATCAGATGATATTTTGGTATCAAAAGTCATACATAACTCCTACAACGTACATGAAAATTTCCTTACGTTAAACTCCGGATCTAACGACGGAGTGAAGCAAGACATGGGAGTAATAAACAACTTAGGAATAGTAGGTATAGTAGACAATACATCTCCAAAATACGCTACCGTGTTAAGTATTCTAAACGTAAAATCACAAATCAATGCTAAAATTAAAAAATCAAATCATTTTGGTTCATTAATTTGGGATGGTAAAAACACCGGTTTTGTACAACTTATTGATGTACCAAGACTTGCAGCTATTCGAAAGGGAGACACTATTGTCACCGGAGGTCAATCAGTTATTTTTCCAGAAAACATCAACATTGGTACTATTCATAAAGTAGAAATAGACAATCAAACGCACTACTACACTATAACTGTAAAACTATTTAACGACATGACTAATTTAGGTCATGTGTACATTATTAAAAGTAAAGATAGAGAAGAACTAAATAACCTAGAAAAACTTAATAAAGATGAATAGTACTTTATTATCTAATATTTTTCGGTTTATCTTGTTATTGACTGCACAAATCGTTATTTTTAACAATATGACTTTTTTGGGATTCATTATTCCATTACCATACCTATTATTTATCATACTATATCCCGTAAACGGAAACAGATCTGGATTGATTTTAGCAAGTTTTTCACTGGGGTTAATGATGGATATTTTTCTTAATTCAGGAGGAACTCATGCAACAGCTTGTTTAATTCTTGCATACATAAGACCCTCTATATTTAAATTCTCATTTGGTATTAGTTATGAATACCAAACTATAAAATTAAATGATGTTTTAACGCCAGAACGCTTTTCATTTATCTTGCTGTCTGTAATTGTTCATCATTTTGTTTTATTTCTACTAGAAGCTTTTCAAATCAGCTTCTTCTTAGACATCCTGATAAGAGCACTTTTAAGTGCTGTATTCACAATAATTAGTTGCATTATAATAATATACCTTATTAAGCCCAACAAAAGATGAGAAAACTTCTGCTGCCTTCTTTAGTAATCATTGCAGCATCATTGCTACTTATTCGGATTTTTTATTTGCAAGTTGTTGATGATACTTTCAAATTAAAATCAGAAAATAATGCAATCAAAATAAAATACGATTATCCAGAAAGAGGATACATTTTTGACAGAAACGGAAAACTATTAGTTGCTAACCAAGCATCCTATGATATAATGGTGATCCCTAGAGAACTTAAAGATATTGATACTTTAGAATTTTGTCAGCTACTTAATATCACCAAAGAAGATTTTATTACAAAAATAGCAAAGGCAAAAGTATACAGTCCTAGACTTCCCTCGGTATTTTTACCTCAATTAAACAAAAGTGAATTTGCTGCCTTTCAAGAAAAGATAAGAAAATTTGAAGGATTCTATTTCCAAAAACGTTCCTTGAGAGATTATGAGGTCGATTTTGGAGCAAACATATTTGGTTTCATTACACAAGTAAACGAAAAACTCATCGCTAAAAACCCATATTACAATAGTGGTGATTTAATAGGAATGCAAGGCGTTGAGCAAAGTTATGAAGAAATTCTACGCGGAATCAAAGGTGTAAAGTACATTCAAAAAGACAAATACAACAGAGAAATAGGCTCCTATAAAGATGGAAAATACGATACTATTGCTGTTCAAGGTGAAGATATAAACTTAACAATAGATGCCGAATTACAACGATACGGAGAGCAGCTAATGATTAATAAACGTGGAGGAATCGTTGCTATAGAGCCTAAAACTGGAGAAATCCTAGCTTTGGTTACAGCACCATCTTACGATCCCGGAATTTTAGTAGGAAGACAACGTTCTAAAAACTACACCTTATTATACCGAGACTCTATTGCAAAACCGCTTTATGATAGAGGTTTACTCGCAGAATACCCACCTGGCTCTCCATTTAAAATTTTAACTGGATTAATAGGACTGCAAGAAGGCGTAATTGACTTAAATACTAACTTTACTTGCTATAATGGATTTAGTTATTCACGTGGTCGATTTATGAAATGCCATAATCATTCCCCAAACCAACAACTAAACAACGGAATTTACAATTCATGCAACACCTACTTTGCACAAACTTACATGCGTACGATCAACAAATATTCAAAACCAGGATATGCGGTTGATGTATGGAGCAATCACGTAAAAAGTTTTGGATTAGGTGACTTCATGGGCTATGATTTGCCAACGGGAAAAAGAGGAAATGTTCCTTCTTCTAAAACCTATAAAAAAATATATCCTAACGGCGGATGGAGAAGCACAACAATTGTATCTAATGCTATTGGTCAAGGAGAAGTTTTGATGACTCCAATTCAATTGGCTAATATGATGGCAACAGTTGCTAATGAAGGATATTACTACACCCCTCATATCATCAAAAAGATTAAAGGAGGGAAAATAGATCCTAAGTTTACTGTAAAACATGAAACTACGATCGACAAGAAGTATTTCAAACCCATGATTAGCGGTTTATTTGATGTCTACAACTTTGGTACTGCTAGTGCTTTGAGAGTGGAAGGAATCGATATTTGCGGTAAAACAGGTACCGCTGAAAATTTTGCCAAAATCAATGGTGTTAGAACTAAACTAGAAGATCACTCTATATTTGTAGCTTTTGCACCAAAAGACAATCCGAAGATTGCTATTGCTATTTTAGTAGAAAACGGAGGATACGGTGCGACAATTGCAGGTCCGATTGCGAGTTTAATGATCGAAAAATACCTACGTAAAAAAATTACCCGAACTGATTTAGAAAAAAGAATCTTAGAAAGAAGTTTAAGAGATCGCTACGCTAAATTAGGCGGCATGAAGGAGGCAAGTGCAATTGAAACAACGCCAAAAGATACGATCAAAAAAGCGACACCAACCAAATTGAGAAGTAGCACCGTAATTGACACCACTAAAGAGAACTAATCAAATACTCCAATGAAAAACCAAAGCATAAAGAAAAATATTGACTGGAGTTGTGTCATCATTTACAGCCTTCTCGTTTTAATGGGATGGTTGAATATCTATTCCTCTTCGTTATCCTCGCTTGAGGGCACTTATGAAAAACAGTTTATTTTCATATTGCTAACGATTCCATTAATTTTTATCATTGTTGCAGTAGATAGTAAATTTTATGAAAAATACGCTACTATTATATTTGGAATCTCTTTACTAACACTTGCAGGCTTATTCCTTTTTGGTAAAACAATCGCGGGACAAAGATGCTGGTACGCGATTGGTAGTTTCACAATCCAACCTTCGGAATTTGCAAAAGCAGCTACAGCCTTAGCACTATCTAAATATCTTAGTGACTCACAAATTAATTTAAAGGACGTTAATAGACAAATACAAGCTTTGGCAATTGTATTTTTACCTGTCCTACTCATTTTACCGCAGCCCGATCCTGGAAGCGCATTGATCTATAGTATATTTTTGATCGTTCTCTATCGCGAAGGTTTACCCTCTTGGTACATTTGGACTGGATTTATTGCCATCACGTTATTTGTTATGACCTTATTAATAGAACCTCAATACGTAATTCTGATCGCACTAATCGTTTTATTACTAGTTCATTTTAAATCAAGATTAGCAGATAGAAACCTTGTTTTAAGTGGAATACTACTCGTTTTAATTTCTGGATTCGTGCTATCTGTAAACTATGTTTTTGAGAATGTGTTCAAACAGCATCACCGTGACCGTTTCAATATTCTACTAGGAAAAACAGTTGATTTGAAGGGAATTGGATACAACACCAACCAATCAGAAATCGCTATTGGATCAGGAGGATGGTTCGGAAAAGGCTTCCTGGAAGGAACACAAACCAAAGGTGGATTTGTACCGGAGCAACATACCGATTATATTTTTACCACTGTTGGTGAGGAATGGGGTTTTGTTGGATCCATTATCGTAATCGGACTATTTGTTACGTTATTCTTGAGAGTGATTTACCTCGCCGAAAGACAAAAAACAAAGTTTAGTCGCGTATATGGCTATTGCGTAGCCGGTATTTTATTCACTCACTTTTTTGTAAATATAGCGATGGTGATTGGTATATTCCCAACTATAGGTGTGCCATTACCATTTTTCTCCTATGGAGGATCAGGATTATGGGGATTCACAATCTTATTATTTATCTTTTTAAAGATGGATGCCAACAAGGTAAACGAATGGTAGGTTTCGACCTACCTAGTAAACCAAGGGTGCTTATCTACTTCTTTCTCTAGTTTATTTTCAATAGCATCATCAAGTGCTGGAAAGAAGTCTATACCCGTCTTTTTTTCGATTACATCTACTGGAACAGCATAATCAAACAAAGCTTTGTTACTAGCCTTATTTGGCATTAAAAAAGCAATCATTTTATAGTTACGACCGGATCGATACAAAATAATTTTATAAAATTCTTTAGGCACTGCGACACGATCTTTACCAATGGTTTGCAATGATGGTTCTAAAACACCTCCGGTTACAACGTAAACTCCATTATACTTTTCAGCCCAAAATCGCACCTTCTGCTCCAATCGATTCCAAATTCCTGCATTAAATTCATGATCTTGCGGAGAAATATTTGATGTTAAAAAAGTATCATTATAGCTGTCTAGGTTGAATTCCATATCAGCTGCGGGGACTAAATGACCCTTGTCGTAACCTGATTTTTTATAATTTCTCCAATCGGCTGAACCAGTAGATACCTTATTATCCTCAATAAAATAGGGTCTTTTGAAATCATTATTCTTAAGATTTTCTTTCTTTAATTCATAAGCGACCCATTCGGCCTGTTCGTACTCTTCATTATAAGACAATGAGTAATAAGTATGTTGAATGATTTGCTTTGTTGTAGAGGTAGGCGCTAAATCTAAATCAGACCTACTAGTACCAGCCTTGTCAAACTCCCATGAAGTTTGCTCTACACCACTACCTATTGCCACACTATCAAACGCAGCTGTATTGTTCTGTTTGCAAGACAGTAAACCCACTGACAAGCACAGAACGGTAAAAAAAGAATTTCTATTTTTCATATCAATAGCACCTATTACATTTTCAAACTTCTATACCTCTTAAAGAAAACGCCTCAAAATTAAGACTAATTTTGAGGCGTTACATCTTTCTAATTCAATAGCCTAAAACAACTTTACGACTTTGCTAATTTGTCTTTTTTAATAGTTGTAGTCATTGTTTTTTTAACCACTGGCTTTGTTTGCAAGTCATCCAATACATTCAAGGCTTCTTCTACATAGATATCCTTAGCTAATCCCTCATGCCATCTATCTCTTTTTTCCTTTAGCACATTATCTTTTGCCATTTGCTCCATTTCGTAAGGGAGAGAGGTGAATTGTAAACCATTTTTGTATTGCATAATTGGCTTGTACTTCTTAGCGGTTTCTTCAATTGCTTTTTGCTCTTTTTTAAACTTATCAATATTTAAGCTGTAATTATTTTCCTTGCTACGATTATCAATCCATTTTGCATTTTCTTCAATTAATTTGAATTGCGCATTGTTTTGAATTCTATTCTTGCTATTTACAATTGCTTTATTAAAATTAGCTGTTTTATCCCAAATAGTATAATCAGCAGCATCAATTTTATCCCAAGGCATCGCATTTTCGACATCGCGCTCACCCATTTTTAAATACGCATAACGATCCGGCATAACAACATCACTACTTACTCCTTCTAATTGCGTCGAACCACCATTGATACGGTAGAATTTTTGAGTAGTTGTTTTTAAAGCTCCTAAATCACCTACATCACTGTTGCGAACAAATTGGTTTAAATCTATTACATTTTGCACCGTTCCTTTACCATAAGTTTGTTTACTACCAATAATAATTCCGCGCTTGTAATCTTGAATCGCTGCCGCTAAAATCTCAGAGGCAGAAGCTGAAAAGCTATTTACCATAATTACTAATGGCCCATCGTATTCGATTTTTTTATCACGATCGTAAAGCACTTCTTTTTTTCTACCTGCTGATTTAATTTGAACAATTGGACCTTGTTCGATAAAAAGACCCGCAATATCCACTACAGTAGACAGAGATCCTCCACCATCATCACGAACATCTAAAACGATTCCGTCAACTTGAGCTTTCTTCAATCGTTCTACCTCAAGAGCAATATCTTTACCTGCGTCTCTACCATCTTTGTTTTCAAAATCGATGTAAAACTTTGGTAAGTAAATCACACCATACTTTAAACCATTTCTAGTAACAATACTAGTTTTAGCATAGGTTTCTTCAATCTCAACAATATCTCTAATGATGGAAACAATTTTGATGGTTCCATCTACTTTTTTAACGGTTAAACGAACTTCCGAACCTTTTGGTCCTTTTATCTTTTTAACCACATCATCTAATCGCATACCAACGACATCAACCGCTTGAGCATTTCCTTGTGCCACTTTCATGACCACATCTCCTGCTTCTAAATCTTTTCCTCTCCACGCTGGACCTCCTGAAATTAATTCAGATATCTCTGTGTAGTCATTCTTTTTTTGAAGCCTAGCACCAATACCTTCTAGTTTACCACTAATACTAACATCAAATCGTTCCTTTTCTTCTGGAGCAAAATAGTTAGTGTGTGGATCGAAACGAGCTGTAATAGAATTGATAAAAACAGAAAACCAATCGTTTCTATCCAAGTCATTCATAAACCCAAAATATTCGTCTAGTGATTTCTTAGCAGTTTCTCTAGTTTCAACCTCTAGCTCAGCAAAAGTTTTAGTTTTTTCATCATTTTTCACCACCTCTTTAGAAGTAAGATCTTCACTACCCGTCTTAACTTTAGTCAAACTGTCAGTAGAAGTTGCAGTGCTAATTCCCTTCAGTCTGTCTTCTTGTACTTTCAAACGATCCGTCAAAGAGGACAAAGTAGACAACTTCAATTGCTTGCGCCATCTATCTTTAAGCTCCGCTTCTGTTTTAGCGTATGGTGCTTTCTCATAGTCCGTATTAAAAATTTCATCAACATTGTAATCAAATGGAGTGTCTAAAATATTTTTATAGATTCCTTTACTCTCCTCCATTCTTTTCATCAACCTATCATAAGTCAAATTAAAGAAAGTCAAATCTTTATTAGCAATTTGATCGTCTATTTGTGTTTCATACGGAGCAAATTCATCAATATCCGATTGTAAAAAGAATCTCTTTGATGGATCTAAAGCTTGTATATAATCTTTATAAATTCCCTTTGAGAAATTATCGTCAATCACAGCGGGGTTATAATGGCCTTTTTCTATTACAAATGTTAGCAATTCTAATAGTAATTTATCTTTATCAGGGTCACCCTCATTCGAGGACTTCATCTTGAAAGCAAAAAGTGTTACTGAAAGTAAAACAAGTGCAAGAAGTATTTTATAATTTCTTTTCATATAGTTGATAATAGTATTCATCAAAATTTTTTAAACTAAGTTACGTCAAAAACCATCCCAATGACAGCAGGGCTTGCATAAATTTTTGTTAAAGATAGGAAATTGGTTTTTTTGTTTTGGCATTAATCCATCAAGTTAATAAAATTTAGTTCCTTTGTTATAAATTACTACTGTAGTACAGCCTAAAGATAAAAAAACATGAAAAAAGTAAAACCGCTGATCTTAATTACAAATGACGACGGAATCACTGCTCCTGGAATTAGAGCACTAATAGCAGTCATGGCAGAAATTGGCGAAGTAGTGGTAGTTGCTCCTGATAAACCGCAAAGCGCAATGGGCCATGCCATCACAATAAACAGCACCTTGTACTTAAATAAAACTTCCAAGGTACATGATAGTATTACTGAATATAGCTGCTCCGGCACACCTGTTGATTGTGTAAAAATAGCTGTAAATGAGATTCTGGATCGCAAACCTGACTTATGCGTATCTGGTGTGAATCACGGGTCGAACTCATCGATTAATGTGATCTATTCTGGCACAATGAGTGCAGCTGTAGAAGCTGGTATAGAAGGAATTCCTGCAATTGGTTTTTCGCTATTGGACTATGATTGGAATGCCGACTTTGAATCTATAAAGCCCTTTATTCGCAAAATAACGCTTGAAGTGCTCGAAAACAAACTCCCAAAAGATGTTGTTTTAAACGTTAACTTCCCCAAATTAAAAACAGCAGACATCAAAGGAATTAAAATATGTCGTCAAGCGAAAGCGCTTTGGATGGAAAAATTCGACAAACGACAAACACCCCAAGGAAAAGACTATTATTGGCTCGCAGGAGAGTTTGTCAATCAAGACAGCGGCGAGGATACTGACGAATGGGCTCTTGGACAAGGCTATGTTTCAGTAGTTCCCGTTCAGTTTGATCTTACAGCTCACCATGCCATGCAACAACTTAATACCTGGAAATGGAATGAATAAAAAACAATTCGCAGCAGGAGCGGTACTGGGGTTTGTAGGTACTTTTCTGGGATGTATCCTATACCTTTCTCTCTTTACAAGCTATGAAATAAAAACAGGTTTCGCAATCTTAGAGTCACAAGGAGCTTTGGGCAAACTAATTACGTTAGGTTCCGTTATCAACTTACTCCTTTTTGGGATCCTTTTGAAATTAAACCAAGAGATGATGGCAAGGGGCGTAATTTTGTCTGTTATAGTAATGGCAATACTCACCATCTTTATTTAAACAAAGACTTTTATTTGATTGCTAAAATTGCAATACTTAATTTTGAAATACAATCTCATTAATCCATTTAGAACCTAAAAATGAAATATTACATAATAGCAGGAGAAGCATCAGGTGATTTACACGGCTCTAATTTGATGAAAGCGTTGTACAACGAAGATCCGGAAGCAACCATTCGTTTTTGGGGAGGTGACCTAATGCAGGCAACTGGTGGAACACTAGTAAAGCATTACCGCGAACTTGCCTTTATGGGATTTATTGAGGTTGTTTTTAACCTAAAAACAATCTTAGGAAATATCAAAGTTTGTAAAAAGGACATCCTAGCTTTTCAACCCGATGTTATTATTTTTATTGATTACCCCGGATTTAATATGCGCATCGCTAAATGGGCAAAGGTTTTGGGGATGAAGACGCATTATTATATTTCACCTCAAATTTGGGCATGGAAAGAAAACCGAATTAAGGAAATTAAGCGAGATGTGTACAAAATGTATGTCATTTTACCTTTCGAAAAAGATTTTTATGAAGTGAAGCACAACTATCCCGTTTCCTTTGTTGGACATCCGTTGATAGACGCTATTCACAACCAGCCTCCTATTGACTCAAACGACTTTAGAAGCCAAAATGAGTTAGGAGATAAACCAATTATCGCTTTACTTCCCGGAAGCAGAAAGCAAGAAATCACTAAAATGCTTTCGATTATGCTAACGGTAGTCGATGACTTTCCTGATTATCAATTTGTAATTGCTGGTGCACCAAGTCAAGATTTTTCATTTTACGAAACTTTTATTACCGCAAACAACATCAAGTTCATCTCGAATAAAACCTATGATTTACTAAAGATAGCGACAGCAGCACTTGTCACTTCGGGAACTGCAACCTTAGAAACGGCGCTATTCAAAGTCCCTGAAGTGGTGTGTTACAAAGGAAGTTGGGCTTCTTATCAAATTGCGAAACGCATCATAACCCTAAAGTACATTTCGTTAGTTAATTTAATTATGGATGAAGAGGTTGTAACCGAATTAATTCAAGAAGACTTTAATACTAAAAACATTAAAACGGAGTTAACTAAACTATTAGAACCGAACTATCGCGAACAATTACTTAAAAAGTACGAGCTCCTAGAAACTAAATTAGGCGGAATTGGTGCCAGCGAAAAAACTGCACAATTAATTGTATCCGATTTAAGAAACTAACATAAAACACTTTTGAAATCAATTATCTCCCTTCTCCTACTTACCATTTTATTTGCTTCCTGCAAATCGTCATCTGTTTTAACCAAAAAAACAGACCGCAAGGAAACTAAAGAAAATCAGAAAATAGTAGATAACATAATTGATTCGGCAACAGAAAACTTAGGCGTAAAATATAAAACTGCAGGGGTAACTAAAAACGGCTACGACTGCTCTGGATTAGTGTTTTCTACTTTTGCCAAATACGACATTACACTTCCCCGTACTTCAATTGACCAATCCAAACAAGGAATTCAGCTTGGCACCAAGTTAGAAGAAGCTAAAAAAGGAGATTTAATTTTCTTTAAAACCAGTAGTAGGTCACAAATCAATCACGTAGGAATCGTAACAGAGGTAAGAGACGACGAAGTGCTCTTTATTCATACCTCTACTTCCAAAGGAGTCATCATCTCATCGACAAAAGAACCATACTACAAAAGAACTTTTGTACAAGTCAACAGAATTTTAAACTAAGAAAAAAGGTTTTCAATTAAAATTCAGTACTTTAGAGTAATGAAAGTACTACAGTTCCCACTAGCAAAGATTACTCTAGCCTTTATTTTAGGTATAGTAAGCACTTATTATTGGAACCCAGCTTTAACCTTCCTAATTGTAGGATTAAGTCTGTCGCTACTGCTTTTATCATCCTTTTTCATCTCCAAAGTACTTACACCCAACAAATCTTTATTATTTAGTATTGCGGTATGTTTTGCGGCCTATTTCCTTGGTGGCTTCTCGCTGTATTTGAATACTGATTCAAATCAAAAAAGTAATTATCTCCATTGTGGCAATGCCTTCACCAATTCTCACGAAATAACAATTGTCATCAGGGAGAAATTAAAAAACTCAAAAAATAATGATCGTTATATCGCTTTAATTCAAAATATAGATAAGGAATCGTACACAGGGAAAATAGTGCTGAATATAGCAAAGGACAGTTTGAATACGACGCTAAAAACGGGGAGTTACATCAAAGTACAAGAAAAACTGTATAAAAATAGTGCCACTACAAACCCTAATCAATTTGATTACGGTAATTACCTTGATAAAAAACAATTGTATGCGCAAGTTTACACTACTTCATCAGGTATTCAAATTGGCACTAAAATCAAAAAGGATCTTTGGTACTACACAGACCAATTACGATCGACAATCAAGAAAAATTTAGAGAAAAACAATTTTAATTCTAAGGAACTCAATGTAGCCCTAGCTTTGCTAATGGGCCAAAAACAGGAAGTTTCGCCAGATGTAATGCAAGATTATCAGTATGCTGGAGCCATTCACATCTTATCCGTTTCAGGTTTACATGTGGGTTACTTGATGTTGTTTTTAACCTTTCTCTTAAAACCGATTCCAAACACTAAAAAAGGAGCGATTATTAAATTAGTAATTCTGATTTTCATTTTGACTGCTTTCGCTATTTTAGCCGGCCTTTCTCCCTCAGTACTGCGTTCAGTAGTTATGTTTTCCTTTGTTGCTATTGGATACCATTTACGCAGAACGGTAAACATTTACCATACCCTATTAGTATCAGCATTTTTGATTTTACTATTTCAACCGTATTTTATATTTGATATTGGTTTTCAACTTAGCTATTTGGCACTGTTTTTTATTGTGTGGTTACAGCCGACTATCGCAAATGTATTCCGGCCTAAAACAAAAATCATTAAAAACTGTTGGACAATTCTTAGTGTTTCTTTCGCGGCTCAGCTTGGTACCTTACCACTATCTTTATACTACTTCCATCAATTTCCTAGTTTGTTTTTTATAACTAATCTAATAGTCGCACCCTTACTGACTTATATTATGATATTGGGCATCATCGTACTTTTTTTAGCCGCTTTTGCAATTGCCCCTCCTCTTTTAATTAAACCACTGGAATGGGGCATTTATGCCCTTAATTACAGCATTCACTACGTAGCCTCATTTGAGCAATTTTTAATCACGGATATCCCATTCAATTATCTCTTATTGATTAGTTCTTATGCTGCAGTAATAGCTTTAATTATGGGGTTGAAAAAACCAACATTTCAAAGAATCGCTGTCGCTTTTACATTCCTGATTGCTTTTCAATCTATGCTGCTCTATACCAAATGGCAAATTCAAAACGAACAAGAATGGATCGTGCTAAATTCGAAAAAAAACAGCATTATACTAGAACGGCAGGGAGATAAAGCGGTTGTTTTAACCAATGATAATTTTAATAAAACAGCGTATAGCAACACAATAATACAATCGTACTTGGTAGCTAATTTTAGCCAACTCGCAACCAAGAAGAAACTACCAAACCTACTTTATTTCAATAGCACCAAGATCTTAATGATAGATAGCTCCGGCATTTATAATATAAAACTAAAACCAGACGTAGTACTGTTGACCCATTCCCCTAAAATTAACCTAGACAGACTACTATCAGAAATGGAACCCAAGGTCGTGGTAGCGGACAACTCCAATTATCTAAATTTACAAAAACAATGGGAACGAACTTGCGCCAAAAGAAAAATCCCTTTCCATGCTACAGCCGAAAAGGGATTCTATAAGTTAAATTGATTTTATTGCTTGGTATGAATAATACCATCAGTTACTTCTAAAAAAGCGGTAGGTCCACCTGGTACATAACCGGTACTACCTAATCCTTGAAAATTTACCTGACCTTCTTTTTGCACTGCTTTAGCGATGTGAATGGTTGGAAAACCTTGCACTCCAAAAGCTTGCATTATTTGAGCATTCTGGTTTTGCATTTCAGGAGTTTGAAGATTCCTTCTTGGGAAATCTAATTCTACTAAAACAACATTTTCAGCAGCCCACTTTTTAAATTCAGGAGTTTTCAATACTTCCGTTTGAAGTTTGATACACCAACCGCACCAATCACTACCGGTAAAAAAGAGCAGCAATGGTTTATTTTTGGTGGCACTTACCACCATAGCCTCCTTAACGTCGGTATACCAAATTGAATTACCTTCTTGCTTAGCACTACTTGTACTTTGCGAATGCACCACCAACATATTGCCGAACAAGACGAGAATAAAAAATATTTTTTTCATGAGTAGTTTAAATTGATCATTTTAGAAACAAAAATGATACCATATCTTTTTTAGTTTACGCCGTGCATCAATTTCTTCATCAATGGAGTCAACAGTATCATTAGAAGTCCAATTCCGATTGATACAACTGTAAAAATCAAAAAGAAAGTAGACAGGCTATATTGTGTACTTATCGTTTCAATCATACCACCCATTAAACCTGCTATTTTGTTACCCATACCAATGAATAAATAATACACTCCAAACATTATTCCGATCCAAGTTGCTGGTACTAGCTTACTCACATAAGACAAGCCTACAGGAGAGATACATAATTCTCCAAGAGTGTGAAACAAATAAGCGGCTATTAACCAAAACATGCTTACACGTACAACAGAATCAGCAGTAATACCCATACTTCCGTACGCTAGAAAACCAAAACCTAAACCTAGTAAAGTCATTCCTAGTCCAAACTTCATTGGCCCAGAAAGATTGTATTTACTCTCCCACCATTTAGAAAAAACGGGAGCAAAACAAACAATGAATAGGGAGTTTAAGATACCAAACCAAGTTGCTGGAACTTCAGTACCGGTAGCAGCAAATTCTCTACCTACTTTCCAAAGTACAATTCCCCAAATAATCACAAAACTAGTCGCTAGAATTATATTTCCTGTTGCGTATTTTTTAAATGTTTGCTTAAACAATTTAAACAACACATAGGTGATCACTAAAAGTGGAATAATGGTCAATAAGGCATCTGCAATTTTAAATATCGAAGCGCTAGAACCAAACAATTCTCTTTGGGTGTATTTTTCAGCAAAAATAGTCATAGATCCACCTGCTTGCTCAAAGGCAGCCCAAAAGAACACTGTAAATACCGAGAATATTAAAACAGCAATAATACGATCACGAACTACATTAGGCGCTGTGTTTTCGGCAGCTGCTTTGGCTTTAGATGCTAACTTAGATTCAGCCGAAGGCTTTAAACCAATTTCTCCAAAAATGTTTTGAGTAAAATAGAATTGTAACATTCCAAAGAACATAAAGATCCCAGCTAATCCAAATCCCCAGCTCCAAGAGATTTTCTCACCAATGTAACCACACAACATAATTCCTAAAAACGCACCTGCATTCACACCCATGTAATAAAGGGAGTAGGCACCATCTTTTTTCTCAGGGTGCTTTTCATAAGCATATGAAATAATGGAGGTCATGTTTGGCTTGAACAATCCGTTTCCTACCATTAAAAAACCAATACCAATGTATAAAAACAAAGGTGTTTCAACTGCCATTGATGCATGACCTAAAGTCATTGCCAATGCACCTAAGATAACTGCCATACGATATCCTAAAAAACGATCCGCTAGTAATCCTCCAATCACAGGAGTAAAATAGACAGCCATAGTATACGTTCCGTACAATGCCAATGCGTCTTCAATAGTCCATGCCCAACCCCCTTTGGCTAAACTAGACGTTAGAAAAAGCACCAATAAAGCACGCATTCCGTAATACGAAAAACGCTCCCACATTTCGGTAAAAAACAATACAAAAAGTCCAGCTGGATGTCCTAAAACATTAGTTTTAAAAAAATCGTCGTTTGTGTTTTGATTCATTCTATTGTAATATATAATTTAAATTTATTTTTTATTTCTCGTTGTCTTCTGCACCGTGTGTCAACCTTTGAAGTGGCTTCAAAAGTAATAAAAACACGCCACCAATCAACAAGGTAAAAATTAATATCCCTAAGAAAACAGTATATTCTCCTAAACTACTAGCAGATTCTCCAATAATACCTGCTACTTTATTCCCCAATCCTGTTGCTGCAAAATAAACTCCCATCATTAATGAAGCATATTTTACGGGAGCTAACTTAGTTATAAAAGACAATGCTACTGGCGAAATACAAAGCTCTCCAATCGTGTGAAATAAATAGGCTAGCACTAACCAAATCATACTTGAAGTCCCCGATTTTTCGAATTGCATAGCCGCAAAAACCATGAATAAAAACCCAAAGCCCATAATGATGATACCAATTGCCATTTTGAAAATAGACGATGCTTCTTTACTTTTTAATTTACGTGTTGCCCAATATCCAGCTACCACGGTAGCTAAAAGTATGATAAAACCAGCATTTAGACTTTGGAACATTACTGTCGGAATTTCGAAACCTAGTAACATTCTATCCGTTTTAGTATCGGTATATAAATTCATTAATCCTCCCGCTTGTTCATAAGCACCCCAGAAAATAATTACCATGATAAATGATAATAACAATACCAAAAAACGATCTTTATCTTGTTGGGTCGAAAGCTCCTTATAAATCATCATCATTAACCCAATGATTACTGTTAGAAACAAAAATAACAATCCGTAACCCCATCCTAAACTGTACCATCCAAACAATGATAAAACTAAAAACAGTCCGGTAATCATTAATTGATTTGTCGATTTCATTAAATCACCAAAAAGCTGTCCGTATGAACTTTGTTCTTTGTCATTTACATCTTGCTTCACAAAATTCCCAACATGCACTAAGTATTTTTGTCCCCATAAGTACACAATCAAACCTAAAACCATTGCAATACCTGCTAGTCCAAAACCAGCATGCCATCCCCATTGTGCTACTACAAAACCAATTACCATTGTAGCCAAAAGAGACCCAGTGTTTATACCAATGTAAAAAATACTAAATCCTTTATCCCTACGAATATCCCCTTGACCATACAAACCACCTACCATGGTAGAAATATTAGGTTTTAGCAGTCCCACTCCTAGCACTACTAGTCCTAATCCGGTGTAAAATGCCCAAGTTTGGGTCAACACTAGTACGCCATGTCCAACACAGAGAACAATAGCACCCACTAAAACCGCCTTTTTTTGCCCTATTATTTTATCCGCAATCATACCTCCTGGTATCGACATCAAATAAACCAACATGGTATACCATCCATAAAGCGCTAAGGCTTCTTGACTTGTCCAACCTAATCCTGCACCTCTTGGATCATCTCCTAGTGTTGAGCTTGTAATATATAAGACTAACAGTGCTCGCATTCCATAATAGGAAAATCGTTCCCACATCTCTGTTAAGAACAAAATATACAATCCTGTTGGATGCCCAAAAAGAGTGGAATTATTAGGAGCTACAGCGGTTTTCGACATAATATTAAATTTGGTTAGTTTGAATTTAGTTTTGTTTAAAAAATAAGAAAAGCCATAGCGTAAAACACTATGGCTATAAGGGTGTGTTTTTATTAAAGATTGTCTTTAATAAAGTTTGTCATTTTAGTGTACAGCTGAATCCTGGTCATTCCTCCATAAATTCCATGATTTTTATCTGGATAAATTTGTGAGTCAAATTGTTTGTTAGCCTGAATTAAGGCTTCCATCATTTGCATTGAATTTTGAACATGCACGTTGTCATCTCCACTTCCGTGAATTAAAAGGTATTTCCCTTTCAGCTTATCGACATGATTAATTGGTGAGTTTTGGTCGTATCCGTTTGCATTTTCTTGTGGCGTTTGCATGTAACGCTCGGTGTAAATGCTATCGTAAAATCTCCAATTCGTCACTGGCGCAACGGCGATAGCCATTTTGAACACATCATTCCCTTTCAAGATGCAATTAGAAGCCATAAAACCTCCAAAAGACCATCCAAAAATTCCAATTCTGCTTTTATCAACATAAGGATAATTTCCAATAACTTTAGCAGCATCAATTTGATCCTCTACCTCGTATTTCCCTAATTCTAATTGCGTTACTTTTTTGAAATCAGCTCCTTTGTATCCCGTTCCACGACCGTCAACACAAGCAACGATGTACCCTTGTTGCGTTAACATCATAAACCAATAGTCATTAGAGCTAGACCATGCATTCATTACTTGTTGTGATCCTGGACCTGAGTATTGAAACATAAATACAGGATATTTTTTCGAAGGATCAAAATCTTTAGGCTTAATAATCCAAGCATTCAATTCATTTCCTTTTTCTGTTTTAAGAACAAAAAACTCCTTTGAAGGCAAGTCAAATGCTTTTAACTTAGTTGTTAACGCTGCATTATCTTGAATAACCTGCAATTGCTTTCCGTCTTTTGCTGCATTTAGAGTATACAATGTTGGTTGGGTAGCACTTGAAAAAGTAGTGATAAAATATTGGAAGTTAGGACTAAAAGCAGCTCCGTTCGTTCCTGTTTTCGTAGAAAGTCCTTTTTTGTTTTTCCCGTCTAAGCCAATACTATAAATAGCTCTATTAATTGAACCATTTTCGGTAGATTGATAAAAAACAGTTTTAGATTTTTCATCAAACCCATAGTATGAAGTAACTTCCCAATTGCCTTTGGTTACTTGATTTTTAAGTTTCCCTGATTTGTCATATAAGTAAATATGATTAAAACCATCTTTCTCACTGGTCCAAATAAAACTGTTGTCCTTTAAAAAAGTAAGGTTGTCAGTAACATCAACGTAGGCTTTGTCCTTTTCATTTAAAACTACTGTAGCTTTTCCTGAATTTCCATCAATAAAAAGCAAATCTAAATTATCTTGATGGCGGTTCAATACCTGAGCCGAAAGTACGTTAGCATCCTTCGTCCATTGCATTCTTGCAATATAAAAATCATTGTATTTCCCTAAGTCAACTTTTTTTGTTGCATTCGTGTTGATGTCGACTAAATGTAAAGAGACCACGGCATTTTTTTCTCCTGCTTTTGGATACTTAAAAGTCTCTACCGTTGGATAAAGATTTTTTTGAAACATCGACATAGAGAACTCTGGAACTTCACTTTCGTCAAAACGAATGTAAGCTAACTTCTTACTATCAGCACTCCAATCAAAAGCCTTCACAAAAGCGAATTCTTCTTCATATACCCAATCAGTAATACCATTTATAACAGCATTTTTCTTTCCGTCAGTAGTGATTTGCGTTGTTTTTTTAGTTCCTAAATCATATACAAACAAGTTGTTTTCTCTGGCATACGCAATTTTACTTCCATCAGGAGAAAAAGTAGGCTCTTGAATTTGAAAATCAAACAGTTTCGTTAACTGCTTCGAACCTATCTCATACAAATAGTAATCGGCAGTAAATGAGTGGCGAAAAATTTGATTGGAATTAGTAGCCAAAAGCATTTTCTTTTCACTAGCGTCAAAAGTATATCCGTCTATAGATGGTAATCCTTTATGGTCTTTTGTATCAATTAATGTAGCTGATTTTTTTAAAGTAGCAAAATCATATAAATCAATTTGCATACTTCTAGAAGCACGATCATAATTAAGTACCGTATATTGATTGGAGTTTTTCAAGGATTGCAATTCATCCATTCCTTGTGCACGAAAGGTGCCATTATAAATTTGTTCTACAGTAATTTTTTGCTGTGCAAAAATACTGACACATAAAAATAAAAATAAGACCGAAAAATGTTTTGACTTCATATTATTGTTTGATATGTAAAAAGTAGCCCAATTTTAGTGAAAATTTTACAATTATCTAACATTTGTTATGTTAAAAATTAAAATGAGCAACTTTAAAATCACTTTAATCTACTTGGTTTATTGCAAAAGAAAACACCTAAAAATGTATCTTTGCAACTAATTATACTATAATCTATTGACAATGAATAACGCCGTTGCAGGATTTTCAAAATTATCTAAAGAAGAAAAAATAAATTGGATTGCTAAGGAATACTTTTCCACACCCGATGAAGCGATACAGTTATTAAAAAACTATTGGAATTCAGACGAGAAAATCCAAAAACTACACGATGAATTTATCGAAAATACGATTACCAACTTCTATATTCCGCTTGGAGTGGCTCCTAATTTCCTCATAAACGGAAAATACAGCACCATTCCTATGGCAATTGAAGAAAGCTCTGTGGTTGCTGCCGCTTCAAAGTCGGCTAAATTTTGGTCTACCCGAGGTGGTTTCAAAGCAACGGTTCTCAACACCGAAAAAATAGGTCAGGTTCACTTTATGTACCATGGCGACCCTTCGAAATTGGCCTTGTTTTTTGTGGAAACGAAACAAAAATTCTTCACCGATACCGAGAGCATTACTAAAAACATGCAAAAAAGAGGTGGTGGAATCTTAGATATAACACTAGAGGACAAGACTAATTTACTTCCTAATTACTATCAACTGCATGCTACTTTTGAGACTAAAGACAGCATGGGAGCTAATTTTATCAACTCTTGCCTAGAACAATTTGCCAAGACTTTAAAGGATGAAGCTCTAAACTACGGACTCTTTTCAGAAACCGAGAAAGAGATTCAAGTTATCATGAGCATCCTCTCTAATTATGTACCTAATTGCATCGTTCGTGCCGAAGTTACTTGCCCAATTGAAGATCTTAAAGAAAAACACATTGACAATCCTCTTGACTTTGCCCATCGCTTTGTGCAAGCGGTTCAAATTGCCGAAGTAGAACCTTTTAGAGCCGTGACACACAATAAAGGCATCATGAATGGTATCGATGCGGTGGTTTTAGCTACCGGAAATGACTTTCGAGCAGTCGAAGCAGGAATCCACGCTTATGCCGCCCGATCAGGCCAATACAGCAGTTTATCCCATGCCAAAATAGAAAACGGAAACTTCCACTTTTGGATGGAAATACCCTTAGCTTTAGGAACCGTAGGCGGACTAACTTCTCTGCATCCTTTGGTTAAATTGTCACTAGAAATGCTTGAAAAACCGTCAGCACAGGAACTCATGCAGTTTGTTGCCGTTGCTGGTTTAGCTCAAAATTTTGCCGCTTTACGTTCCTTGACGACAACTGGAATTCAAGACGGCCACATGAAAATGCACTTAAACAATATACTAAACCAGTTCAACGCTACCGATGTGGAGCGCACAGCCATTAGGAATCACTTTAAAGACCAAGCCGTGTCGCACAGTGCGGTGGTGGACTTAATCGAGAACTTAAGAAAATAAAGCAATAACTACGTTGTTTTTCAGGAGCTAATCCCGCTATCCGCTCCAATCTTTTAAGACCTTGTTGTTTTACAACAACAAGGTCTTAAAAGGATTTCCACTACTATCGGGGCTAAAAAAACTGCTTCAAAACCAAATAAAGCGATAATGAAACAAACCTTCTACAGTAACGGAAAACTATTAATCACCGGTGAATATCTTGTACTTGATGGCGCAAAAGCATTCGCGTTACCAACTAAATTTGGGCAAAGTTTACAAATAGAACCGGGCTCCAATAACGAAATCCAATGGATTAGTTATGACAGTGATGAAAACATATGGTTTGAAGCAACAATTCCGTTTTCAGACATCAAAAAACCAATAGTAGCAACCATCGAAACGGTTCAATCAACCCTAATTACCATTTTACACCACGCGTATACGCTCAATCCAGCTTTCCTAAACAACAGTAAAGGTTTTAAAGTAGCCACCAAGCTTAGCTTTCCACGAAAATGGGGATTAGGCACCTCGTCTACTCTGATCAATAATATTGCACAGTGGACACAAGTTAATGCCTTTACGCTACTTAACACTAGCTTTGGCGGAAGCGGTTATGATATTGCTTGTGCACAAAACAACACGCCTATTCTTTACCAGTTAGAAAACAACCAACCCACCGTTACAGCGATTCCCTTTGCACCTGATTTTACTAAAAACATTTACTTTGTATACCTCAATAAAAAACAAAGTAGTAAAACGGCTATCAATACGTACCAGACCAACAAAACAACTGAACTACCTAAAAAAGTGACCGCTATAGATCAAATAACCGCCGAATTTTTACAAGCCACAACGCTGGAACAATTCGCCACAGCAATCGAAAAGCATGAGGCTACCATGAGCTATACACTAGAAACGGATACCGTTAAAGAAAGCTTATTTTCGGATTTTGATGGCGCAATAAAAAGCCTTGGCGCTTGGGGAGGCGACTTTGTAATGGCTGTATCTCAAGAAGATCCAACAGCGTATTTTAAAAGCAAGGGTTATGAAATTATACTGCCGTACGATGAAATGATTTTAAGGAACTAAAAAGCGTAAAAAACTCCCAAATATTCCTATTTGAATAGTTGGGAGTTTAAAATAAAGAATTGCAGCTTTTTTAAAATGAATATCCTATTCTTACATGTAAGTCAGCGGCTGTTTCCCACTCTTTTAAAACAGTATAGTATCGTTTACCAATGCCTAAACCCAATTCATAATTAAAGGAACTATTTGCAATTGCTCTTCTAATACCCCATTTAGGAATTACTGAAATTTGCTCAGCCACACTAAGATCATTACTATTACCTATTACAAACCAATCGGGATGGTACTCTATTCCTATGGCTAAAAAATTAGCACTGTTGTTTTTACTCTCTTTACCATTAACTTCTCTTTGAATGATATTGTAGTACCATCTAGGTTCGACTGCTAAAACTGGTGCTAAACCAAAGAGCGTTTTCCCTACCAAATCACCTCCACGAATACCTCCATCAAATCCTAATTCTGATCTTACAACAACCTCTTTTGAGATCCGAGCCTCTTGATTAAACCAAATCCCAAGAAAACCAGTTTGAATAGTATAAACTGATTTTTCAACACCTGCACTTTGCGCAGTTCCTATTTGACAAATAGCTAGTATTATTAGCGTAAAAAAACATTTCATTTTCATTTCTTATATTATTTGATTGTAATTGATTTTTTCATGAGTTCATTTATCATCCTTTTATAGGCTCCAAGAATTAAGGCATCATTTGATTTCGCAAAATGAATATCATCATTATCATTTCCTCTAGCCACAAAACCAATAATTCTTTGCGAATAAATGATGTCACTAGTGTTAAGATCATAAACTTCTAACATCACCTCACTTTCATTGACTCCTCCAGTATTAAAGCGATGACTAGATAAATTAACACTACCCAATTGCTTCTTAGTGTTCTGTGCTTTAATATTTATAAAATAATCAAAACCAGTTCCCTTTTTTAACTCATTAATCACCAATGGGGTGGGATTCATGTTGGTTTTTTTAGGGAGCAGCAAGCCAATCCCGTCTGCCACGTAGACAAACCTTTCGTTTAAAACTTTTGAAAAGTCCGAAATTGCCATTGTAGTAATCTTATTTTGAGTACCTGCTGTTGCATCAACAAAATTGAGTAACCATTTTCCTTTTGTGAAATCTAATCCCGTATTTAGTCCCGTATTGTCTACCATGTAACGTGGAACACTGCACGAACTAAATACTAGGGGAATTAAAAGAAAGAGCATTTTTAAATATTTCATACTTATACGGTTCTGAAAGACATTGAATTTGTTTTAACACTGATAATTATCTTGCTTATAAAAAACAATCATTTTTATGCTGAATACTTTATAAAACGAGTATTGATTACATACAGTTGTACTGAAACACAATAAACAAAAGATTTTCTAGTCTAAACTCCTCTAAATCCATCAATTCTTAACAGTGCTAAAATTACATAAAATAATTTTACAAAGAATATTTCTTACAAGAATTAATATCATTTAAAAGCATAAAAAAACTCGATACTAGGTATCGAGTTTTTTTGTGAATAATAATTAACTAGGTATTCTTAGTAGTTAAATTGTCTTCTATTGTCTTCAATTTTAGCTTTATCTTTTAATGCAGGTAAAACTCTGTTAACATCACCAGCTGTTTGACCTTTCAGTTTTCCAACATAAGGACTTATGTCTTTAACAGCAGGAGCTTTAGTAGTACTGATATTTTTTACTACATACACACCCGTTGCTCCTTCGATTGGCGCTGATAATTTGTTAGCAGCTAATGCAAATGCATTTCCTACTACTCTAGGCTCCATACCTACACCACCAGCTAAAACTGGATTAGCAAGAGTAACATCAGTTGCTTGTTCTACTTTTGATCCGGTAGCAGTAGCAATCGCTTCTAAAGAAGAACCTGTCATCTTAGCTTTGATTAATTCTGCTTTCTTTTTATTTTTAAGAATTGGCTCTACATATGATCTTGCTTGAGAAACAGCAACCAATCCTGAATTGTCAATACTTTTAACTCTTGCAATTACGTGACCTACATTAGCCACTTCAAATCTTTTAACAGCTCCAATTTTAGAATTATCTTCAAAAGCCCATCTTACAATCGTTCTTTGGTTTCCTAAAGGTCCAAAGTTTTCTTGCATTACTCCCACTGTTACTGGTCCAGAAACAGTTAGCTTCATTTCTTTTGCTAAAGCATTGAAATCTTTATCTACTGCTTCCATTTCAAACTTAGTCGCTTGTGTAAATACTCTATCAGCAGTCGCTTCTGAAGCTTCTAATTTTTGAGCCACAGTAGCTAAACGAATTCCGTCTTGCTTATCTGTAATCTTTATAATGTGGTAACCAAAGTCTGTTTCAACTAAACCAACTTTTCCAATTCCATTATTGAAAACAAAATCATTAAACGGTTTTACCATTTGGTTTGGACCAAAATAACCTAAATCACCACCTTGTTGTGCAGATGAATCATCAGAATTTTGGAAAGCTAACATTAAGAAACTATCTGGATTAGCATTTACTTGCGCTAAGATAGATTCTGCTTTTGCTTTAGCTTCTTCTTTAGTTCTACTTTCTTTTTGGTTTGGAACTTTTGTTCCTTCGTAACTAATTAAGATATGACTTGCTTTAGCATTCACTCCTAATTTTTTACCCATTGATTTAGAAATACAGTAGTAGTTTCCAAAAATGTAAGGACCATATACTTGACCTGGAGCTAAGTTATACAATTGCTCAGCATCAACAGCTGGTAAATCTTTTTTAGCTACATAACTAGAATCGTAAGGTACATCAGAATTTGAATTCACAAATTCAGCTACATTCTTAGCGGTTCTAAATCCAGCTAAAGTATCATTTTTACCAGTTGCTTGGTTGTAAACCACACTTCCAGTCAACAACTGATTAATTTTAGATTTTACCTCAGCCTCATCTTCTTTTGAAGCTTTGTCTTCGATTAAAACATATTCTACTTCACGAGTTTCATCTGTTTTAAATTTTTTCTCGTTTTTCTTCATGTAATCCAAGATCTCAGCATCTGAAACCTTAACATCACTATCTTTTATTGTAGAGTACAATCCAGCAACATAAGCAAAACTCACTTTGTTAGCTTCCATTTCATACTGTAATTTACCTTCTGCTTCAGTAGTGTAAAGCGCCGATTTTACTAACGTATTGTATATTTGATACTTTGCGTTAAGCTCAGCATCTTTCTCTCTGTCTTTCAAGAATTGCGCTTGCGCTGGATTTGACTTGAAAAATTCTTTGAATTTTGCAATATCAAACATCCCTGCAGAATTTAAAAACATTGGGTTTTTTCCAATATTTTGATCTGCTTTAAGCACTTCAAGAATATGTTTCTCACCAACTCTCAAACCTAGTTTTTCAAATTCAGAACTTAATAGAGCAATCGAAACCTCTTGATCCCAAACTCTAGTCGCTGCTGCGGTAGACGTGATACCTTGACCACTTTTTTCAACTTCACTTACTTTAATTCTAAAATCCTCAAAGGAGATATCTTTCCCATTGATGCTTCCTACATCCTTAGATGTGCTATTGAAACTACCACTTTTGAACAAATCACCAATGATAAATGCGAATAAAGCAAATGCGATTACTGCAATCATTAAAGCGGAACGTTGTCTAATTTTTGATAAAACTGCCATTTTTATTGTTGTTAATTTTATATTCAGTTTGCGAAAATACAATTATCTAATTAATAATTATACTCGTAGCGTTTTATTTTGCAAAAAAAAACTTTTTCGAAAAAAAATCAGTCTTTCACAGTCATTTTAACCAATTCAATCTTCTTATTTGTGGCTTCTTCGATAACAAAATGATAGGTTCCGATGGTAATAACCTCCCCTTTCAACGGAATATCTTTTGTGAAATCCACTATAAATCCTCCTAAAGTACCATAGGAATCACTTTCAGGTATTTGTAATTTATACGATTGGTTTAAATACTCTACATCAAATCGAGCCGAAAACAGATAAGTGTCGTCGCCCAATTCTTCCTCAATCAAGGTCTCACTAGAATCGTGTTCATCCTCAATTTCTCCAAAAAGCTCTTCGACAATATCTTCAACGGTAATAATACCTGACGTACCACCATACTCATCGATTACCACTGCTACACTTTTTCTTTTTTTAGTAAGTAAATCAAGAACGTCTTTTATGTATATGGTCTCAGGAACAAACTCCACCGGAATAACTACTGACTTGATGTTTTTAGGTTTTTTAAACAAATCAAAGGAATGCACATAGCCTATGATATCATCTAGCGAGTTTTCATATACCACTATTTTAGAATAGCCCGTTCGCACAAACAAGTCCTTCAATTCATCAACTGTATCGAACAAATCAATTGCTACGATCTCCGTGCGGGGTGACATAATATCCCTAGCCTTCACACCTGAGAACTCCAAGGCATTTTGAAACATTTGAATTTCAGAATCCACCTCTTCATTATCCTCCACAGTACTCATTTGCTCGGTTATGTAATTCCCTAACTCTACTTTGCTAAAAAAAAGTTGTGTTTGGTCTCCCGCTGTTCCGAAAAATTTTCTCAAAATAAAATCCGAAACCCAAATAAAAAAAGAAGAAATAAAATAAAAGAAAACATAAAAAAAATAGGCAGGAATAGCAAAAAACTTAATCAAGGAGTTGGCATAAATTTGAAAAAAAACCTTGGGTAAAAACTCCGCTGTCAATAAAACAATTAAAGTTGACAAAACCGTTTGCACCAGCAAATTCAGTAATTCAGAAAAATGAAAACCACACCTCTCTATCAATACCATAAGCAAGTCACCCATGAAAAAACCGTAGACAACAAGCGCAATATTGTTACCAATAAGCATGGCAGCAATAAATTTAGAAGGCTTTTCAGTAAGTTTGGTCAGTATCTTAGAAATAAATCCGTCTTGCTTTTTTTCTATTTCCAGATAAATTTTATTGGAAGAGATAAATGCTATTTCCATTCCAGAAAAAAAAGCACTTAGTATTAAACACAATATTATAATACTAATTTCCATAGATTAGGATTTGTTATTTCTGTTATGCAGTTTATTGGCAAAATTTCTCCTAAAGAAAAACATGAATACACAAACTGCGGCAAAAGCAATGCTTAAGTAAGGAGTTGCAGCAGGATCGCTCCATTTGCTGATGGCATCATATATAAAAGCGATGGCCACAATTAGGTATAAAAAAGGGGTATATTTTAAATAACTCATAATAAGTGTAATTTGATATTTATTCTGACGATTCAATTTCGCCCATAATTCGTTGCGAATTGATCACTTTAAAATCTTTGCTAAAATCAATTCCTTGACCGTTAGATGTTCCTTTAAGGTCTGTAAATTTAAACTTTTTCTCGGTATAAAACCATTCGTTTTTTTGGTCAAAATACAGTTGTTCTGTTTCTAGCTTCTGGCCATTTTCGGCAACAATTTTCACATTCCCTTGAAGATCAATAATTCCAGTTCCTTTATAAGAGACTGCATAATTAGAAGTTACTCTTGTTTTTTTTCCTTTGTCATCGTACAAAGTAACATCAACACCTTTAGGGAATTCTGTGAAAGGAAAGTCGACAGTAGCAAAATCCAACATTTTAGGACTTACCAAAACAACTTTAATCAATCCTGAATCGGTATATTTTAGATTAACCTTGTCCGCATCACCGCTAGGAGTAAACTCTGTAAAGTTTATTTTTTGAACCTCCTTAAAATTACTTTCGCACCCAAAAAAGAGAGTCACGGCAAGAGCCATGACTATCTGAACTGTTTTATGTTTATTAAATGAAATCATAGGTCAAAAATGACAAATTAAGTGCAATAACTAACCATCCCTGTTTTTTTATTACTGGAATTTTCTTTTTTCAAACCATCGGTCATTTAAAGATAATCCAACGCTAAAATTAGCATAATTCTCTTGAATTAAACCTGCAGAAGTTGTTCCTCTTTTTCCCATTTCAAAACCGAAGTTCACATTAGAGAATGTACCATTGATTGGCAAACCTAATCCTAATGTAAAGCCTATATCATTGATTGATTCTGAGTTCACGATAAGACCCGTTTTATCGTATTTCAAACCCGCTCTGTACACAATACGCTTTGCATAGCTGGTGAAAGAATTGTAATTAGGTACATAATACCCACCTAAACTATACTTCATAGACTTCTCATATGAAACAGCAGCAGACTGGTTGTATGTATTTACTAAATCACCTACACTTCCTAAAACTGCTTGAGCACCTATCATCCATTTACGTGACTCTCCAAAACCCGCTCCAACGGAAAGTTTACTTGGTAATTTTAATATCTTTTTGTCGGTTATTTGATCTTCGGAATCTACAGTAGTGAAGTTAAAATTGGCGTTGTAATTAACCGCAGAAATACTACTTGTATTATTAGATGTTAAGTTACCCTCCATTTTATAGCTTACACTACTAAAAAAACTAATTTTCTTACTGATTTTAGTTTGGAACATCGCTCCGATCGAATAGTCTACTCCTGACAAGTTAGCTGTACTTAGTTCTCTTGTCCCAACAGGCACATCGGTTACGAAAACCAATCCCGAAGTTTCTATTTTACCAAAATTGTAATGTACATCGGCTCCAAAACTAAACTTAGGAGATATTTTGTAGGCAGCTCCTAAAAAGGCTTTGTTAAGTCCACCATTTCCATCGTATCGACTATTGATTCCCCCATCGGCACTATTCAATGACTGGATTTGATAACCTACAGAAGAGTACGGAATCAATCCAAAACCTACTCCTAATTTCCCCATTGGTAAACCAACAGCTAAATAGTCAATTGCAGTACGCCTAGCGTTTTCAGTAACACTAGCGTTTTTCATTTTGGTAGTCAAATAAGAACCACCAACAGCAAAAGTGGTTAATTTTAGATTGGCATAACTAGCCGGGTTATCCATATTTATATGTATACTGTCTTGTTCAACAGCTATACCTGCCATAGAGCGTATTTCGGCAGTTCCTTTATATCTTACGTCACCAATACCATAATACGAATACGGCGAAGCAGTCCCTTGCTGAGCAAATGAAACTACTGACAAAAGCAAGCAAACAGCGATACTAATTTTTTTAATCATTGTCGATTTTATATTGAAATGTTTGGCTCAAGCTCTCTAAAAGAAAATTTGAATTGGCAAATATGGTATTTTTTAATCGTTTAGCCAAAAATTCTGTGTCGCCACCCGTTAAAATTATTATAAATTTTGAAGCCAACGTCCTATATTCATCTATAAAACCATCGATTTCATAGACCAAACCATTAATTACTCCGGAATGAATTGACCCCGCAGTGGACCTCCCTATTAAATCAGCAGATGCGGCAATCGTCAATAACGGTAGCTTGGCGGTAAAAGCATGGAGCGACTCATAGCGTAAGCGCAAACCAGGAGCTATGGCACCGCCTAAATAATTATCATTTGCATCAATAAAATCGTAGGTAACACAGGTTCCCGCATCAATAACGAGTCGATTACAATTAGGATATTGAATCACAGCTCCAGCTGCCAGTACCATTCGATCAATTCCTAAGGTCTTAGGCGTTTCATATAAATTACGAAACGGAAAAAGGTCATCGTGGGAAACAAAATGTATTTTCACCTCCTTTTCAAATTGCAAAAAGGATTGTTTTTCTAAAACACCAACGGAAGCGACCACCAGATGACCTACTTTTTGATATTTTTTTAAAATATTTAAAATATTTTTTTCCAAATCTGCCGGATCAAAAACAAAATATTCCACAGCGGTAGCGCCCTCAAATACAGCACCTTTAATTCTCGTATTTCCAACATCAATAGTTAAAATCATAAATCGTTTTTTGATTCGGCGAAGATACGAATCAATTTTTTTTAAAAAATGTTTTGCACAAACTAAAAAAGGTTATATATTTGCACCCGCAACAAGCACGGTACCTTAGCTCAGATGGTAGAGCAATGGACTGAAAATCCATGTGTCCCTGGTTCGATCCCTGGAGGTACCACCAAAACCCACTAAGCAATTAGTGGGTTTTTTGTTTTACATAAGATTTAATTCTACCCAAAAATCTAAATCTAAAACATCGGAAAAACCGGAATTCTCACTATCTCCCAAATTCACGGTTTTTTATTTTCAACACCTCTTTAAAAAACAATCAAGAAAATCTTTTAAGCCGAACCACGTTAAGTAACTTGTGTACTTATTTAACATAGCAAATGCTTGAGTATACCCCAAACGGGTACTTTGAGAATTGGAGCAACTAAAAAATCCAGCACGGATTAAAACGGTGTATTTTGATGATATGGCACCAATAATACCCAAAAAATAAAAGGTTCGTACTTTTTTACACTTAATAATGTGATATTCTTTATATAAATAATGCTAATTTACTATATTTATGCAAAATTTATATACATGGAGATTTTAGCCTGCCCAAAATGCCAACGAAATCAAATCATAAAAAGTGGTATCATCAACCACAAGCAAAGGTATTTATGTAAAAAATGTAACTATTTTTTCACGGTTAATAAAATTGGAAAAAAGATAGATGATTACTACGTAACCAAAGCACTTCAGCTCTATTTAGAAGGCTTAAGTTTTCGTGAAATCGAGCGCATCATTGGCGTTTCACATGTTACGGTAAGCAATTGGGTGAAATCTTTTAATATAAAAAAGCCTTCCCAATCAAACTACCATCCTACCTACAAGATAGTTAGTCATTTAGAGCTAATTGAGTACTTAAAAAACAAAGATTTATTATCCGGAGCTGGTATGATTATAACAGAACTAGGTGATAAATTTATGCTAATTAAATGGGAACGCTTTAAAGATTAACTATACCCTTTACAAATATATATATCATAATTTTTTTTATTAAATAAATAGTAGAATTTGGCTCCGTTATAACTAACCATTTAACTAACCAAACCTTATTAATTATGAAAGTAAAATATTTGATAGCAGTTGTACTGTTAATCAGTTTAAAAGGATTTACTCAAGGCTCCACCGACTATGGCGCTGGACTGAAATTCAATTTGAACGAAGATGGTTCTAAATTCATGCGTGTAATTGCATGGAACCAAATTTGGATGCGCTCAGCTCAAATGAATCCTGGAACCATGATTGGAGGCGAAGCAACTTCGACCGCAACCGACATTGGTAATCGACGTTTGCGTTTTTTAGCCTACGCACAAGTATCGAAAAGATACATGATTGTAACCCACTTTGGGATAAACAACCAAACTTTTATCAATGGTGGAGCAGCAGGAACCTCTGGTACAGGTGGCTATGGAGCCGGAAAAAAACCTGGTTTATTTTTTCATGATGCTTGGAACGAATATGCGGTTGTTTTACCACAAAAAGAGAAAAAATTTAGCATGTCACTGGGCGCTGGGTTGCATTACTACATGGGATTATCCCGCTTAACGATGGCTTCTACACTTAACTTCCTTACTATCGATGCGCCTATTTTTAACTGGCCTTTAATTGAAAACTCTGATCAATTTGCGAGACAAGTAGGGTTATTTGCAAAAGGGAAATATGGTAAATTAGAATACCGTTTGAGCTACAATAAACCTTATGCTACAAACCTAGTTCCTACCAATGTAACGACTGCTGAAAATGCTGTAGCCGTTGATAATAGCGGAATGACTAAATGGTCAAAAGCAGGTTATTTTGAATATCAGTTTTTAGAGCAAGAAGCAAACGTATTGCCTTTTAAAGTGGGAAGTTATTTAGGAACTAAAAAAGTATTCAATGTAGGTGCTGGATTCTATACTGCTCCTGACGCGACAAGATCATCTGTAAACGGAACTGTTAACAAGCATGATATAAAACTTTTTTCAGCTGACGTTTTTCTGGATTTACCGATTGGCAAAAAAGAAAACAAAATGGCATTAACCGCATACAGTGTATTGTACGATTATGATTTTGGACCTAATTACTTGCGCAATGTTGGTATCATGAACATTGGATCAGTAGATCCTAACTTCACAGGAAGTAGAGCAATTGCAGGAGCTGGAAATGCACAACCTACTATTGGTTCAGGAAACATTTGGTACACACAAGCCGGAATCTTATTACCGAATAAAGATGAAAAACCTAAAGTTCGTATTCAACCATTTGGAGCAGTTACTTATAAAAAATTCGATGCTTTGGAGCAATCAAGCACTCAATTTGATGTAGGGTCTAACTTTTTCCTAGATGGACATCATGCAAAAATAACAACACAATATTCAACAAGACCGGTTTATACCGCTGCAACAACTCGTTCTGGATCATTGGGAGACTTCATCGTTCAAATCCAAATTTACCTATAAACTAACCACCACAAAAAATAAATTTTATGAGTAATACATCAACAAAAGGCATCTGGAAAGTAATTTCTGCATCCTCAATGGGAACAATGATCGAATGGTACGATTTCTATATTTTCGGGAGTTTAGCCGTTGTAATATCAACTAAATTTTTTCCTGCTGACAACCCTACAGCAGCATTTTTAGCGACCTTGGCGACATTTGCCGTTGGTTTCGTAGTACGCCCTTTTGGAGCCCTTTTCTTCGGGCGCTTAGGTGATTTGATTGGACGAAAATATACCTTTATGGTTACCTTGCTTTTAATGGGTGGTGCCACCTTTTTAATAGGTTGTATTCCTAGTTATGAAACTATTGGCTTCATGGCTCCAGTATTAGTATTAATTTTAAGAATGTTACAAGGTCTTGCATTAGGAGGAGAATACGGTGGAGCAGCCACCTATGTTGCGGAGCATGCTCCTGTTGGGCAAAGAGGCTATTGGACTTCTTGGATTCAAACTACAGCGACTGTTGGTTTATTCATTTCGCTTATGGTTATTTTGGCAACAAGAAGCGTTCTTACACCAGAGCAATTTGATCTTTGGGGATGGAGAGTTCCATTTTGGGTTTCTATTGTAATGGTAGGAGTTTCGTATTTGATTAGAAAAAATATGGATGAGTCTCCCGTTTTTGCGAAAGCAAAGTCAGAAGGAAACACAAGTACAAATCCGTTAAAAGAAAGTTTTGGAAATCGTTATAATTTAAAATTTGTACTACTTGCTTTATTTGGAGCTACTATGGGACAAGGTGTGGTGTGGTACACCGGACAATTCTACGCAATGAGCTTTATGAAAACCGTAATGGCTATCGATTCCTCTCAGGTGGATACTTTATTAGGAATTGCTTTAGTAATGGGTACGCCGTTTTTTATTGTATTTGGTTGGCTGAGTGATAAGATTGGAAGAAAATACATTATGATGGGCGGAATGCTTCTTGCCATCTTATTGTACAGACCTATTTACAAGCAAATGTACGAAACAACGAATGTGAACAATAAAACAGAAATTGTTGCCAACACTAAAATTGTCTCTGCCTTAAAAGAGAATTCCAAACAAAGTATGGATTCAATTTACACCACTAACAAAGAGTTCACTGATGGAACTACATTAGTCGAAGTAAAAACTGTACCTTTAGAAAACGGAGCTGCAATGATTGTTGATGGAAAACCTCGAACAGATACCAAAACAACCATAAACATTAACTGGGATGATAAATGGGCTTTAATCTTATTGATCTTTGTACAAGTTTTATTTGTTACTATGGTTTACGGACCTATAGCAGCATTTTTAGTAGAAATGTTCCCTGCTAAAATTAGATACACGTCGATGTCGTTACCTTATCACGTAGGAAACGGAATTTTTGGTGGACTCCTACCGGCTATTTCCACTTATTTAGCAATTAATGGAAAGGACAATGGCGATCCAGAATTTTACCTAGAAGGTCTGTGGTATCCTATTATTATTGCGGCCATCTGTTTTGCAGTAGGTATGATCTACATTAAAAATAAAGATCTTAAAAACACTCACATTTAATCAAAAGCTATGAATCAATTAAAAAGAATTTTAGGATTAGTTTGGATTGCATTAGCATTAGCTGCGGCTTATTTTTGCATCTTCACTTTTGGATTACCCAAATTTGCATCGGGCAAACAAGATGACCTCGTATTTGGTATCATCATTTTATTTATACTCACACCATTAATCGTTTTAGGACTTGGTACTTTTGGGTACTATGCATTAATGGGTGATTATGACGATAACAAATAATAACCAAACCATTTTTTTACAAAGCAGTCTCTACTTTACAGGTAGAGATTGCTTATTTAAATTACAACACACTAAATTACGCTCCAAGGCGACTTGTATTTTCTTATGAAAAAAAGACATGAACAAAAGTTGGTTATTCTTTCAATGCTACTATTACTAGCTTTGAATGTGCCCCTTTTACTGTTATTTGATAGTTCGAAAGCTTTATTTGGATTTCCTATTACCTCTATTTATATCTTCTCAGTATGGCTTTTCTCCATCGCTATATCCTACCTAATAATAAAAAGATATTATGAATAGTTTAGGTCTCTTACTTATATTAGTACTTTACTTGTCGATACTTTTTTACATTGCCTATTGGTCAGAGAAAAGAAGTCATTCAAAATGGACTAATAACCCTTACATCTATTCGTTTTCTCTAGCGGTTTATTGCACAGCCTGGACCTATTATGGGAGTATTGGTGTAGCGGCAGAATCTGGGTTGAATTATTTACCTATTTATTTAGGACCCATTTTAATTATCCCAACTTGGATGATTATCCTAAAGAGAATTATCCGAATTTCAAGAGTCAATAAAATATCAAGTATTGCTGATTTTATATCATTACGATATGGAAACAGCCGATTTCTTGGTGCATTAGTAACATTGATTTGTGTTTTTGGAATTCTACCTTACATTTCGTTACAACTAAAATCAATTTCAGACACCTTTCATATTGTTACTAAAACACATGCTAGTTCTAATATTTTTGAAGACACCACAACCTATGTTTGTATAGCCTTAGCCTTATTTGCATCTTACTATGGTACCCGATATGTTGATGCTTCTGAAAAAAGACGTGGCATTGTTACAGCAGTTGCAATGGAGTCTATTTTAAAGCTTGTCTTCTTTTTAATTGTAGGGATTTATATAACCTACTTTGTATTTGATGGGTTTGATGATATTTATCAAAAGGCTGCTGTGCTGAAGGATTTTGACAAAAAAAACACCATTGGTGGGCTTACTAATGGCATAAACTGGTTCTTTCTTTGTGTAGTATCTATGTTTGCTATTTTTTTACTGCCAAGGCAATTCCATACTGCCATAATAGAGAACAACAAAGAAACCCACATTAAGACCGCTCTTTGGCTTTTTCCTTTATATCTTTTACTTTTTAACCTTTTTGTTTTTCCAATTGCTTGGGGAGGAAACATTCTTTTTGAGGGAAAAGGACATAACTCAGATACTTATTCTTTACTTATTCCGCAGCTTTATGACAATAATGTATTGACGATAATGGTTTTTCTTGGTGGTTTTTCGGCAGCAATCTCGATGATTATCGTGTCCTCTATCTCACTCTCGACCATGTTAAGCAACAACTTTCTTATACCTTATGGTTTTATTGGATCGTTACAAAACACCTCCCAAGAAAAAAACAGCAAACGCATACTCAATAGTAGAAAAATAGGCATATTTACACTAATAATTCTATCATATGCCATCTATCGTGTTTTTGTTTTAGATTACTCGTTGTTCTCTATTGGCTTAGTAGCCTTTGTTGTTATTGCACAATTAGCCCCTGCTTTTTTTGGCGCTATTTTTTGGAAAAGAGGATCAAAAAACGGCGCAATTACCGGGATTATCTTAGGGTTTTTAACTTGTTTTTACACCCTTTTAATTCCCTTTGCTATTGGTGTAACCAAATCAACTAGTCTTTTTATTCAGGAAGGACCATGGGGAATCACGTTACTGAGACCATTTCAACTTTTTGGCTTAGACTATTTAGATCCTATACCGCATGCTTTTTTTTGGAGTATGTTAGTTAACTTTTTAAGCTATGCAGCAGTATCTGTTAGTTTTAAAGGAAATTACAGAGAACGAAATTATGCCGAAATGTTTGTCGACATAGACAAGTACATCACCAACCACGAAAATGCATTTATATGGAAAGGAACGGCCTACATCTCAGACATACAAAAAGTACTATTGCGCTTTTTAGGCGAAGAACGTACAAAAAGAGCCTTGACAATTTTTAATTTAAAGTACAACATCGATAAAAACATTACCACCGCCGATGCTCGTTTTATAAAATTTGCCGAAAATTTACTAACGGGACACATTGGCACGGCTTCCGCCAAAATATTAATCTCAAGTGTGGTTAAAGAGGACAAAATTAGCTTAACCGAAGTACTTCGTATTTTGGAGGAATCCAAAGAAAACATCATCATTAATAAAAAGCTGACCGATACTTCGAATGAGTTAAAAAAAATATCCGAACAATTAAAAAACGCTAACTTAGAACTGGTAAATAAAGATATTCAAAAAGACGAATTTCTAGACACGGTAACACATGAGCTGCGCACACCCATTACAGCAATAAGGGCTGCAAGCGAAATCCTGCACGATGATGCCGACATACCCGAAGAACTTCGCAAACAATTTTTACAAAATATAATATCAGAGTCAGATCGATTGAACCGCTTAATTGATAAAATTCTAGATTTAGAGAAATTTGAAACTGGTAAACAAAAGATTTACTTGTCTAAAAACAACATTACAAAAACAATTAAAAACACATTAAATTCAGTCAATCAGCTACTTTTAAACAAGCAAATTAATGTTGTTTTTGAGGAAAGTCATAAAGAAATAAAAGCTTTTTACGATGAAGAACGCATCGTACAAGTAATTCACAATCTCCTTTCGAATGCGATAAAATTTTGTTCAGAAACCGAAGGCAATATTATAATTACTATCCAAGAAAACCAAGACCACATAGCTGTTAGTATCCACAACAATGGGAAAAGTGTAAAAGCACAAGATGCCGAAGCAATCTTTGATAAGTTTTATCAATCTAGAAACCAAAACATCAAAAAACCCATAGGAAGCGGATTAGGATTGGCTATTTGCAAACAAATTATTGAACATCATAAAGGAAGCATTAAAATTGATCAAACGGTAACTGATGGCGCAACTTTCATCTTTACGCTTCCTAAATACAATACAACAGAAAACAGTTAAAAACATGAAAAAAATTTTAATCGTAGACGACGAACCCAATATTGTAATGTCACTAGAATATACTTTCAAAAAAAATAATTTTGAAGTTTTCATAGCTCGTGACGGTCAAGAAGCCCTTGATATATTAAAACTACAGCTTCCTGATATTATCATTCTTGATATTATGATGCCTATGGTGGATGGTTTTGCCACCTTAGAGCAAATTAAACGAGATGCCCGATTACAACATTGCAAAGTCATTTTCCTGTCGGCAAAAAACAAAGAAAAAGATATTGAGAAAGGACTAGCATTGGGCGCAAATTTATATGTGGTTAAGCCTTTCTCGGTAAAAAAATTAGTTGAACAAGTGCAAGAATTAATTCAATAGAAAAATTTGCTGTTATGAAATATCAAGAAACATATAACCAAAGTATCCAACATCCAGAACAGTTTTGGGCAAAGCAAGCAGATCAAATTTCCTGGTACCATAAACCTGAAATTATTTTGTCAAAAGATGAAAACGACTACCCAATTTGGTATAAAGATGGGGAATTAAACATTTGCTACCTCGCCTTAGACAAGCATATTCAAGACGGATACGGAGACCAAATCGCTTTTATCTATGACTCTCCTATAACACAAACCGTAAAAAAATACACCTATTCAGAAGTAAAAACTGAAGTCGCAAAATTAGCCGGAGGCATGCAATCACTTGGCTTGAAAAAAGGAGACACTGCCATAATTTATATGCCTATGATTCCACAAACTGCCTTTGCAATGTTGGCTTGCGCCAGAATTGGAGTAATTCATTCGGTTGTTTTTGGTGGTTTTGCTCCGCATGAATTAGCAATTAGAATTGATGATTGCAAACCTAGAGCGATAATTACTGCCTCATCTGGAATTGAAATTGACCGGCTAATTGCTTATAAACCGTTAGTGGACGAAGCCATTGAACTAGCTTCGCATCGACCAAAAAAAGTCATTGTTTTCAACAGAAAATTAGGTGCGCGAATTCCGTTTAAAAAATATGATGTCGATTACGATGCCTTAGTTTACGGATCTGAAGAAATGCCTTGTGTTCCTTTGCAATCCAACCACCCGTTGTATATTTTGTACACTTCAGGAACTACGGGAAAGCCAAAAGGAATTGTGCGAGATACTGGTGGATATGCCGTGGCATTGAAATTCTCGATGAAACACATTTACAATGTAAAAGAGGATGAAACTTTTTGGGCAGCATCAGATATGGGCTGGGCAGTAGGACACAGCTATATTTTGTACGGTCCTTTATTAAATAGAAATACAACAATAATTTTTGAGGGTAAACCTATCAAAACTCCAGATGCGAGTACGTTTTGGAGAATCATTTCGGAACATAAAGTAGGTACCATGTTTACCGCTCCAACCGCTATTCGAGCCATCAAAAAAGAGGATCCTAATGGAGAATTCATCAAACAATACGATTTAAGTTGTCTTAAAAATCAATTTTTGGCGGGAGAGCGTTGTGACAATGCTACCTTAGAATGGTATCAGCAACACATTCCTATTCCCGTAATTGATCATTGGTGGCAAACAGAATCTGGATGGCCTATGATTGCCAATTCTCTTGGAATTGAAAAAATGCTTGTTAAACCAGGTTCTGCTACTAAAGCAGTTTGTGGTTACGACATTAAGATTTTTAATGAAAACGGAGAAGAATTAAACGCTAATGAAGAAGGTTTAGTTGTGGTAAAACTTCCGTTACCTCCAGGAAATATGCTGGGTATTTGGGCAAACGAAGCCCGTTTCAAAGCTAGTTATTTTAGTAAGTTTGACGGTTATTACCTCTCTGGTGACGGAGGCTATAAAGATGACGAGGGTTATATTTTCATCACTGGAAGAACAGATGATGTCATCAATGTGGCTGGACATCGCTTATCAACTGCAGAAATGGAGGAAGTGGTTGCTGCCCATATTTGCGTGGCAGAGTGCGCCGTTATTGGTATTGAGGACGAATTAAAAGGTCAAGTACCGCTCGCTTTAATTGTAACAAAATCAGGAACGGATATTAGTGCTTATCAACTAGAACAAGAAATCATAAAACTAGTTCGCCAGCAAATAGGTGCGGTTGCCTCATTACGAAATGTAGTGATAGTGCAGCGATTACCTAAAACACGATCCGGTAAAATTCTCAGAAAATTAATGCGAAGCATCGCTGATGGAGCCGATTTTCAGATCCCATCAACAATAGACGATGAATCCATCATAAATGAAATTATTCAGACATTAACCAAATATAAAATAGGCGTTTATAATCTATAAAAAATAGCACAACATGAGTTACTTTGAAATTAATACGTTAGAAGAATACTTTAAACATTATAAAAAATCAGTTCGCGAACCAAGAAAATTTTGGGATAAAATTGCTTCCGAAAACTTTACATGGTACCAGCAATGGGACAAAGTAGTGGATTTTAATATGGCTGAAGCCGAAATAAAATGGTTCACAGAGGCTAAAGTTAATATCACCAAAAACTGCATTGATAGACACTTGGCTAAGCGAGGAGATAAAACTGCAATCATTTTTGAACCAAATGACCCATCAGAAGAGGCCAAACACATTTCCTACAACGAATTGCATCAACAAGTAGGTAAAATGGCAAACGTTCTTCGCGACCAAGGCATTAAAAAAGGCGACCGTGTTTGTATTTATCTGCCAATGATTCCTGAATTAGCGATTGCAACCTTAGCTTGTGCTCGAATTGGTGCCATTCACTCCGTAGTATTTGCAGGCTTTTCAGCTTCAGCGGTAACATCACGAATAAATGACAGTGAATGTAAAATGGTCATCACCTCAGATGGTGGCTACCGCGGCAACAAAACTATTGATTTAAAAAGCATTATCGATGAGGCACTTGTTAATTGTCCTTGCGTAGAGAACGTTTTGGTTGTAAAAAGGATCCAAAGCGATATCCTAATGAAAGAAGGAAGAGACCAATGGCTGCAACCTCTTTTAGATGAAGCGTCAGACAATAATGTGGCGGAAATCATGGATGCCGAAGATCCACTTTTTATTCTATACACCTCCGGTTCCACTGGAAAACCAAAAGGAATGGTTCATACCACAGCAGGATATATGGTTTACACAGCGTACACTTTCAAAAATGTGTTCAACTACCGAGACAACGATATATTTTGGTGTACCGCTGATATAGGTTGGATTACCGGACATTCCTATATTTTGTACGGCCCTTTATTAAACGGGGCAACTACTGTTATTTTTGAAGGAGTACCTTCATACCCTGACTTTAGTCGTTTTTGGGAAATTATTGAAAAGCACAAAGTAACCCAATTTTACACTGCGCCTACCGCAATTAGAGCCTTGGCAAAAGAGAATTTAGATTATGTTCAAAAATTCCCGTTAAAGACATTAAAAGTAATTGGCTCAGTGGGCGAACCTATCAATGAAGAAGCTTGGCACTGGTACAATGACCACGTTGGAGATAAAAGATGTCCCGTAGTTGATACTTGGTGGCAAACCGAAACAGGCGGAATTATGATTTCACCAATACCTTTTGTAACCCCTACAAAACCAACTTATGCTACCCTACCCTTGCCTGGTATTCAACCCGTATTAATGGATGAAAAACGCAATGAAATAGAGGGTAATCAAGTCGTTGGTAGTTTATGTATTAAGTTTCCTTGGCCCGGAATCGCAAGAACTATTTGGGGCGATCACCAACGATATAAAGAAACCTATTTCTCGGCCTTTCCAGGCAAATATTTCACAGGAGATGGCGCTTTAAGAGACGAAGTAGGATATTATAGAATAACAGGACGTGTAGATGATGTTGTTATTGTTTCTGGTCACAATTTAGGGACGGCACCTATCGAAGACGCAATCAATGAACATCCTGCAGTGGCTGAATCAGCAATTGTGGGGTTCCCGCATGACATTAAAGGAAATGCTTTGTACGGATTTGTAATTTTGAAAGAAACGGGAGAATACAGAAATAGAGAAAATTTATCAAAAGAGATTAATCAACAAATTTCTAACCAAATTGGACCTATCGCTAAATTAGATAAAATTCAGTTTGTTACGGGTTTACCCAAAACAAGGTCAGGAAAAATTATGCGTCGTATCCTGAGAAAAATCGCCGAGGGAGATTATTCTAATTTTGGAGATATTTCTACGCTATTGAATCCTGAAATTGTTGATGAAATTAAGGAAGGAAAAATTTAATTGTTAGTTTTAAATTGTTAGTAAGCTGCTTCATTTATGGAGCAGCTTTTTTCATTTTTCAGTATGATCCTCTCAAGTTTCAAACTAGTAAGCCAATTTTAAGTGGTGTAAATTGAAGCGTTTTACATAAAAAAAATGTTGGTAAGCTAACTACAAGCTTACATCTGTCGCGACAGTTGTTTAATACAAGGTTAAAATATATTTTATTCTTATATTTAGTCCAAAGAGAACACTATCATGAAAAATAATTGTAAAAAATTAGGACTTATTTTAATCATAGTACTACTGCTTGGAACTGTTTTAAGTTTAGGTACAAATTGGTGGATCAACAACCAACTTCCTAAAATAATTTCAGAAAACAACGAAACCCCTTATCATATCAAATATGACAATATAGAAGTTTCAATACTTTCCAGAAAAATTGAAGCTACCGGAATCCAAGTAATACCAAAGGAAAGAGGCAAAGATAGTTTACGCAAAAATGGACTTTTTACCTCGGTAGAAAAAATTGTAATTGCCAACTACAGCATTTTACCATTACTCTTTAAAGACAAAATTGAAGCACATAGCATAACATTCTTCAAACCAAAAATCACACTATTTAAGGACAATGATAAGAACATAAACTCCTCTAAAGGCATTAGTAGTCGTATTGTAGCTCCTTTTCAACAGTTAATAAAAGTTGCTAATCTAGATTTAGAGCATGGCACGCTTAAGGTAATCAATCTTTCGAATAGTAAAATATTATTTCAAGCTAAAAATGTAAAAATTCAGCTCAATGAAATTGCAATTTCTAATGAAACTCTAAATAAAAAGATTCCATTTAAGTTTGAATCCTACGCTTTTAGTTGTGACAGTTTACTGTATGTCACTAATAATAAATATAAAATAGCAGCGCACCAAATTACAACCACTAATACTGGCTTAGAAATTAATAATTTCACCATGCTACCCGAATTAAACCGAAAACAATTCGTAAACCAGCTACCCTTGGAAAAAGATTTATACAATATAAAATCTGATAAAATTTCCATCAAAAATATGAGTTGGGGTTTCAAGGACGAAATCTTGTTTTTCTCAACAAATCGCATTGCGATCGACAGAGCAGATGCCAATATTTACCGCAGTAAAGTACCCGCTGATGACAAAAGCATAAAGCCTCTCTATAATAAACTACTAAGAGAGCTGCCATTTGATATGAACATCGATACCTTGTCTATCTCAAACACAACGTTAGTTTACGAGGAAGAGAAATCCTTCGATAAAGGACCTGGGATGTTAACCTTTAACGATTTTAGCTTACAAGCTACTAACATCAATAGCGGTTTAAAAAAAACAAAGTTACCTGATGTCGCTATTTTAGTAAAGTGTAAATTCATGAACCAATCACCTATGACTATTAACTGGCGATTTAACATAATGAATACTGCTGATCGATTTTCGATAAAAGGCAGTATTCACAATTTTAATTCGAAGGAATTAGCAGTATTTACAAAACCATATTTAAACGCAAGTTTCACAGGCGATTTTGATGCAATCTACTTTAACTTTAGGGGTGATCACAGCAAAGCTACTGGGGATTTTGCTGCACGATACACTAATTTAAAATTAAGTTTGTATCAGAAAAAGGATCGTACGAAAAAAAGCAAATTAAAAAGTTGGATCGGTAACTTATTACTGGATAAAGATTCTAACAATGAGTTAGTCGAAAATGAAATTGTTGTAGAACGCGACCAAGAAAAATCCTTTTTTAATTACCTATGGTTGTGCATCGCAGACGGACTAAAAAAAACATTGGTATAAAAAAAGGCCTTTCCGTTTGAAGAAAAGACCTTTAAACATTCAAAAATAACTAAAAAAAACTACTTCCTGATCAACTTCAATGAAGCCGTCTTATTGTCATCACCAACAACTTGAACGATATAATTTCCAGTTGTTAAATCATCAATCGCATAAGTATGATTACTGCTAAAATCACCTTTAAACTCTTTTATCAATTGACCCGCTAAATTATAAACCAGCACTTGCTTAGCAGTAGTATTAAGCAAGAAATAACCGGGTGCCGGATTAGGATATAAATTAACATCAGTACTGTTTTTTTCAAAATCAGCAATAGCCAGAGAAGCTGTTTTATTTCCATAAATCCTGTATTCACCAGCTGCTAAAGGAATTGGACTACTTGTATTGGTCACAGTAATAGCCGAATTATCCATCAAATTATACCAAGTTCCTGCATAGGGAAAACCGGTATTGACACTTTGTGTATTTACATCAAAATTAGCAATGATTAGCACATCCTTTAATTGGGTTGCTTGTAAATTACTATTGGTAATCTTAATATTAGGATAAAGAGAATTTGTGTTAGAGACTACAACACTGCCCGAAAACACAGGTTCTACTTGTTTCATAGTGATCATTTTGGCCCAGTTATTGTAAACTGCACTTCTTTCTGTCACTCCTAACCAATTGTTTGTCCATTGCGGCTGCGGTTTCATATCCAACTTACAATCACCACCAATGGCGTCAGTGGGTGTATTTACGCTACCGTTATTGCAGGTAAAGATCGAATACTCCCAGCCTAACTCTCCAAATTGCCAAATCATTTTAGGTCCAGGAATCAATAAAGAGACCGCGCCTATTGCTGACATTCTTGACAGGGCTACATTTAAATTTTTAACGTTATGCGATGAATTTGCACTGTTCCCAAACTGAAGATTTTTGTACATCAAACGCTCTTCATCATGACTCTCAGCATAGCCCAGCAAGCGATTCGCTGTAAAACCACGACTAGAACTAGTCATTCCAGATATATTTGATGGGTAACCCATCGATAATTCGTTATAATTATCCGTCATTTTACCCCACATCATTACACCTTTGCTTGGTGTTTCTGCAATTCTATAATTAGCCCATTGTTGTTCCTCAACATTACCACCTAAATGCTCAAAAATAGCATAGTGAGTTGGGTCTAAACTCCAGGAATAATCTGCATATTCTTTCAAAACATCGACTCTGTCTTGTTGATAGCTGTTGGTGCAATTTTCATCATTAGCAGTACAATTTTGCGTAAAGCCCTTAGTTAAATCCCAACGCAATCCATCAATTTTGTATTCTTGAATCCATTGCTTCACCACTCTTTTTACGTAATTTCTTGTAAGTGCAGCAGCATGATTAAAATCCTCTCCCACGCTATAACTATGTTTTGCCACTGTATTAAAATACGGATTCTCAGTTGTAGGTGAACCAAAGCCATCACCATCAGGATCGTTCATCCACATTCTAACCATTGGGTTTCTACCAAAAGCATGGTTTAAAGCCACATCAAAAATCACTGCAATCCCATTTTGATGACACAAATCAATAAATTCTTTCAACTTATTTGACGGACCATAAAACTTATCCAAAGCCATATGAAAGGACGTATTGTAACCCCAGCTTTCATTTCCTTCAAATTCCATAACTGGCATAAGCTCGATGGCATTGATTTTAAGATTTTTAAAATAGTCTATCTTATTAATCAGGTCTTGATAGGTGCGCTTAGCATCAAAATCACGAACTAAAAGTTCATAAACTACCAATTTTTCTTTTTCTGGCTTCACAAAATTAGTGGTTGCCGTGCTCCAAGCATAAGGAGTTTGTCCTGTTTGTAAAACAGTAACCTCGCGCTCCTGGCCAGCTGGATAAACCGGCATATTAGGATACGAAGCAGCTGAAATAAAAGGATCATCATAAGGTGACAAAACTAAAGTCGAATAAGGGTCGGCAGTTTTTACTAAAGCAGGAGAGTTGACAAGCGGTGTTGTTTCTCCAACCCAATATTGATAACTATAATTAACGCCTGAAACCAAACCAGTAAGCTCTAACCAAAACTTACCCGTCGTAGGGTCTTTTTTCATCGCATAAGCAGTTGTAGGCTGCCAATTATTAAAACTTCCAGCCACGTAGATAAAATCTTTTAACGGCGCATCTAATACCAATGTGGCTTTAGTGGCGTCAGTAGCATTGTAATTAATTCCATCTAAAAGACCTACCGGCAAGGCCGCAGTTAAAGTTCCGGGATTAACAATAACCGAAAACTTTTTTGAAATCACGGTTGTGCCTTGTGTAACTTCTAGTACATAATTCTGATTTGTAGTTAGACCAGTATGGTTATAACTATAACTTGCGGTACTTGCGTTTGTATTAATACTAACACCATTTGCTTTTAAATTGTAACTCGCATTTCCACCACTGTTAGTTGCAGCAATATTTAAATTCCCACCTGATGCAATTATGGTCGCGCCATTTTCAGTAGGACTATTCAGTGTTACCTGAAAAACGCCAACTTCAGCAAGAATATCCTGTGATTTTTTATCACCAGTACCGTCTTTAGCTTTAACTAAAAAACCGATTCTACCAATACTATTCCTGTTATAAAAAACATTTGGTGTAATGGTCTTAGTGTAGGTATCGGATCCTGCATTGTACGTAAAACGATTGGCTTCACTTGAAGCAGTCCAAACACCATTAGTTGGGCAATCAATAATATTAGTGTCATTGATATCATAAGACCAAGCCCACATATATAATGCATTTCCTGTTACTCCCCAAGCTGCCTCATTCACACTACTACCGTTGATGGTAATGGTTATAGAGGTCGTTTCTTCAAAAGTAGCAGGATTGATGCTGTAAGTTACGGTTTGCTGTTGAGCTGATACTACAATTGAAAAGAGAACCAAAAATAATAGTATAATTTTCTTCATATCACATTTTTATTTAATTATAAAAAAGGGCTACCTAATAGATAGCCCTTAAGGGTAATGTAACTAATTCTTAATTTTTAGTAAGCGTGTAAGTGTAGTTTCTTGGAGAGCTTAGGTCCAAAGTAATAGTATAAGTCCCTGCAGAAGGTACCTTAATATTATCTCCTCCATATTCTAAAGTTTTACCATCTGCTTTTACTTTTAAATTTCCAAGATTTAAATCCCATCCGTCGTTCGCTCTAAATTTAATTTCATTAGCAGACAAATTCAAGGTTACTGTCCAAACCTTAGTTGTTTTGTTGTAAGTCATATCATGATCTTCTCCTGCTGTTCCGGCAGGTCCTGATGGCCACCCCTTTGGAGTTCCTGAACCTGTAACCGCCCACGATGTGGCTACAACACTGTAAGTCAATGCCTTTGTGTCAGCATTAATTTTGTAATAACCAGCTGTTTTAGGTGCAGGTAATCCAGCATTAGATTCATTAGTTTGTAATAAAAGTCCCGTGAACGTTCCATCAGGTCCAGTAGCATTTCCATAATCACCATCAAAACTAGTGTTTTGTGGAAGAAACTTGTATTGTGAAGCAGCATCCGCAAAATTAATATATCCTTCAAAGTCAGTTTTACCATAACCCGAAGCTGCTAAAGCTGGCAAAGTAGTTGCTGTTGTCCAGTCTTCACCGTAACCGCTAGCCTTTAAAAAGTTACCAATAACATATAGCTTAGGACTTTCAGTAGTGTAAGGTGTAATTACAATCCCTACTACATTTGAAACCATGATATTAGTTCCTACTGTAGATTTAACTCTAACCTCAAACTCTGCAGGAGAGAATGGAGTAGCTTTTAATGCAAGTGCTGCACCATTCATTATTTCAACACTTACTGAAGCTTGATTTTCAGATTTTCGAGATGCTAATTCTTTTGGCGCCTTAAAAGCATTTCCTTTAACATCCATTTCTACGGTGTAGTTAATCTCTACATCACCACCATAGTTAGCTGATTTCCATGTAAATCGTTCCGCTTGTGCAGCTGCATTTTCTGGAATAAGTACGTAGCTAGCACCCGAAGTTGGAGCAGTTAAAACAGGTGAATCTACACTTTGAATAATAGGTCTGTCTTGAACATCTTCAACGCTACAAGACAAAGTAACTACTGCAAAAAGAGCAATTATTGATTTAGTTATATTTTTCATTTTTTTATACATTTAAATTATTAGTATCCAGGGTTTTGTTTTAGTTTATTGTTTGATGATAGAGCGGTTGCCGGAATAGGAAACAAATCTCTAAATGATTGTGTTGGCGATCCAGCAGCTACATTTCCTTTCCATGGCCATAAATAGCTACCTCCAGAAAATTTACCAAATCGAATTAAATCAGTTCTTCTATGTCCTTCCCAATGTAGCTCTCTTGCTCTTTCATCCAGAATAAAATTCAAGTTCAAATCACCTTGTGCTATTGTAGCTCCATTAGCTCTATTTCTTAAAGCATTTACATATTCAGTAGCGGTTACTAAACTTCCTCCTGCTCCTCTTACCACACATTCAGCATACATTAAATAAGCATCTGCTAAACGAAAAATTGGAAAGTCGGCATCTGAAAAATTTCCTGCTTTATCAGAACCTTGAACACCATTTACATCAACATTTCTAAATTTTTGAATCGCATAACCATCAGTAAAGCTACCAACATTAACGATCTCTTTACTTTGACCAGTTGTATAAAACTGTGCTCTTCTATCAGTTGTGTTTGGATCAAATTTATTTACGAAAGCAGATGTAGTTCTAATTCCACCCCAACCACCATTAATTCCAAATTCAACGGCTTTCATACTACCACCAACAGGTGCGTGCGTTAAGAAAGTTGTTCCTCCATAAGTTTGCGTACGCAAACCATCAAATGCAATCGCAAAAATAAATTCGTTTTGTGCACCGTTCTTGTCATTATCAGCTAAGAAAAGTTGGTTATAGTTTGTGTGTAATCTGTAGGTAGATCCGGTGATTTTAGTAATCAACGGAAGTGCTTTCACATATTGATCCGTTCCAGTATACACCTTAGCATTCATATACAAATTAGCTTGTAACATCCAAGCAGCTGCTTGATCTACACGGAAGGCTTCATTAGTTCTAGGTGCTTTTAACAAAGGTGTGATTGCTGTTAACTCCTCATCAACAAATTTGTACAATTCTGCTCTAGTCGCATAGTCTGGATAGAAAAAAGTACTTGGAGAATCCTCTGTAACTAATGATCCCCCTCCAAACATATCAAGCAAATGCCAGTACGTCATTGCTCTTAAAAAACGTGCTTCGGCTCTGTAAGTAGTGATTTCAGCTTTAAGGGTAGCGTCTACTCCTCGTGCAGCTAATTTCTCATCAGTAGTTTGTCGTAAAAACTCATTACAGTTTACAATTTGAAAAGAATAACGAGCAAATACTGCTGTTACAAAACGATCCAATGAAGTCCATGTTTGAGAATGCAGGTCTTTTATAGTCCCATCATTCCAAGCAATAATTGCCTCATCAGTTGTTAATTCTTGTAACAACCAATATCCTCTAATATACTGAGATTCTCCTTCGTCTATTCCTGAAATATCGGCAGACCCAGAAGGTCCTGATTGTCCAGAAGTAGCAAATCCTGCATATAATTTCGCCAAGTTTTGCTTGTATGAGGCCGCATCTGTAAAAAATTGATCTCCTGAGATAGCATTTGTGCTATCAGGCGCTTGGTTCAAATCATTAGTACATGACGGAAATAAAAACACCATCATTAACAATGAAATACCCAAAATTTTTATTTGTGTCTTTTTCATTTTTCTTGCTTTTTATATTAGAAATTAACGTTTAAACCTAACGTAAAAGTGATTGGTCTTGGATATAAATTATTATCAATTCCACCAGCAACCTCTGGATCTAAACCACTATATTTCGTGATCACTAAGACATTTTGAGCTGTAAGGACCAGTTTCATTGTAGAATTTGAATTTTGCTTTTGGTTAAAAGTGTAACCTACACTCACATTATCCAAACGAATAAATGACGCATCTTGAATATAATAATCAGATTCATATCGTTTTGTGTCTTGGCTTCTAAATCCTGTTTCAAGAAGATTGGCAACACCGTTTGAAAGATCTGTTTCTCTCAATAAAATATTTTGATATGATCCTCTATTACTATCTACATTGTTGTAGTTATAATTACCCCAAGATCCTCTCCAGTTCATACCAAAATCAATATTCTTATAGGTAAAACTTGTATTTAGACCGTAAAAAACATCTGCTGCTGGTTTATGGAAACGATACTTATCTTTTTCAGTAATGCTTCCGTCTTTATCACGATCGATATAAACGCCATCGATTGGTTTACCCGCAACATCATACGCTTGCTCGTATACATAAAATGAACTTGGTGCGTAGCCTACCTGATGATTTTGAATTGTATTCCCTGTTGCTCCGTCATATCCACCAACATTGATACCAGGTGTATCAGGTAAGGTTGTTGTTAGCTTCGTAATTTTTGAATTTTGAAAAGTAACATTTCCACCAATTCTCCATTCAAAATCATCTGTTCTAACCGGTACCACATCAGCAGCGATTTCAATACCTTTATTTTCGATCGAACCTACGTTGTAATTATCGAAGTTGCTAAAACCAAAGAAAGAAGGGTTTTGAGTGTACAATAATAAATCCTTGGTGTTTCTTTGGTAAACATCCACACTACCAGTCACTCTATTGTTGAATAATCCGTAATCAAGACCGGCATTAACAGTGCTTGTTTGCTCCCACTTTAAATTACTATTATACGGTTGTGGTCTAAAGGTGTTGAAAAAAGTGTTTCCAAATTGGTATTGAGCCGTACTATTAGAAATCAAGTACAATGGAATAGATGGGTAACTAACCCCAATATCTTGCTGTCCCGTAATACCATATCCTCCACGAATTTTGATACTGTTGATAGCAGAAACATCCTTCAAGAAATCTTCCTCATTTAATTTCCAAGCTAAAGCTACAGCAGGGAAATTAGCCCAACGGTTTGTCTCAGTGAACCTTGAAGTTCCATCTCTTCTAAATGATGCTGTAATCAAATACTTGTCAGCAATGGTGATATTTGTTCTCGCAAAAAACGACTGTAAGTTGACTCTCGAAGGAACAGGAACCGCTGGAACAGTTACATTATTTTGAAAATTAAAAGAAGAACCATCGTTAGCATCTCTAAAATCTTGGTAAGAGTAACCACCTGTCACATCTAATTGCGTATCAATTGCTGCTATTTTACTGTTGTAGTTCAAGAACAAATCCATCAACTTATTGTTTCTTGTTGCCGTATTTTCATATGTGTTCCCAAAACCTGATCCTGCTAATCCATTTAAAAATTTTGGCGATGTACCACCGTATGATCTACCACTTAATTGATCGTACCCTAAGTTAGCAACCGCTTTAAGTTCTGGTAAAAAATGCATTTTATATTCCGTTTGAATATTTCCAATGCTTCTATAAGAAGTTCCGTAATTGTCAAACTGCTCAATCAAAGAAAGCGGATTTCTACCTGCTAATTGATTAATAACAGTTGGTGAAGTATACCATTGAAAAAATGTTCCGTCAGCGTTTCTAACCGCTTGCGAAGGATCAAAACCTATCGCTGCTCCAATTGCTCCACGGTTACTGTAATTATTTTGCATTACAGAGGTGTTATTGTTCAGCTCAATTTTTAAATGATTGTCTAAAAAATTACCCGTAAGACCCACTCCTAAAGTCGTTCTTTGAAGGTTGTCACGTTTAAGAATACCATTTAAATTAGCATACCCTACAGAGGCGCGGTACACGATATTATCTGCACCACCGCTAAACGCAATATTGTGGTCAGTACCTACTGCCGTTCTATAAATTTGATCTTGCCAATTGGTGTTAGCAGTACCAACTAAGGCTTTTTGAGCTGCTGTACCATTTGCCGTGATAAACGCTTTAAATTGGTCTGTGCTTAAAGCATCAACCTTTTTAGTGATTTCCGAAACTTGCAAACTACCACTGTAACTCACTTGCATTTCACCTGCTTTTCCTTTTTTGGTAGTAATAATAATTACACCATTAGAAGCACGTGATCCGTAAATAGCAGTTGCCGATGCATCTTTTAAAACAGATATAGATTCAATGTTGTTTTGATTTATTGTAGTCAATGGGTTTCTACCTCCATTAATTCCTCCTGCCGCAACTGGAACTCCATCGATCACATACAAAGGATCGTTATTTGCTGAAAGCGACGACCCACTACGTATTCTAATGGTCGCTCCTTCACCTGGTGAACCTCCACCGTTTGTGATTTGTAAACCGGCTACTTTCCCTTGAATCATTTGATCTGCAGATGTTACTGGTCCTTTATTAAAGTCCTTGGCAGTCAAAACTGTGACAGCACCTGTAGCATCTTTTTTCTTAACGGTACCGTAACCTACTTGCACTACGACTTCTTTTAACTGATTTTGATCTTCCTCAAGAACAACCGTCAACGCTTTTTGAGCACTGTACGTAATAACAGTATTTTTGTACCCTATAAAAGAGAACACAATTGCATCTCCTTTTTGAATATTGGACAACTGAAACTTTCCGTCAAAGTCAGTTGAAACTCCTTTAGTTGTTCCTTGCACATTTACATTTACTCCGGGAATGGGTTGCTTTGTAACATTGTCCAAAACAGTTCCACTTAGCGTATTCTGAGCCAGAATACTAAACGGGAATAGCAGTACTAAAAATAACAACTTTTTATAAATTGTTTTCATACGTTTTGTTTAATTTAATTGGTTTTTATTGTGCTTTACCTTTACTTCGAGCGTTAAATTTATAGAAATAAATAAGCGTTCGACAAACCACATTCGAAATTGACTTACGAAAACGTGATAGTGTTGAAAACTTTCTATATTCAATACTTATTTTAACCTTAAATTGCAGAAAATTAAACCAAAACGTATTTTTTTTAGGAATACGATTTTTATTCACAAGATACTGATGAAAAGAAAGGTCACACTTAAACAAATTGCCAAAGAACTAGATGTATCGATTTCTACTGTTTCTAAGTCACTAAGAAACAGCTTGGAAATTGGAGAGGAAACCCGTTTAAAAGTCCAAGCTTTTGCTAAATTCTACAATTACAAACCCAACAATATAGCGCTGAGCTTAAAAAACAGAAAGACAAAAACAATAGGTATTATCATTCCTGAAATCGTACATCATTTTTTCTCGACGGTCATTAATGGTATTGAACATGTCGCTAATGAAAACGGCTATAGCGTAATTATTTGCCTATCTGATGATTCCTTTGATAAAGAAGTGCTTAACCTTGAAATGCTAGCGAATGGCAGTATTGATGGCTTTATTATGTCACTTTCGAAGGAAACACAATTAAAAGGGGATTTTCATCACATCACTGAGGTTATCAACCAAGGCATGCCTGTCGTAATGTTTGATCGGGTAACTAATGAAGTATATTGCGACAAGGTTATTATCGACGACAAATCAGCCGCCTATGAGGCGGTACAAAGTTTAATTGATAAAGGCCGACGCAAAATCGCACTAGTCACTACCGTTGATTATGTGAGCGTTGGTAAATTGCGAACTGATGGATACACCAAAGCCTTATTGGACAACAATATTGAATTTGACGAAAATTTAATTATCAAAATTGAAGATGTTGACAATTGCGAAATTATAATTGCACAACTACTAGAAGACAAAGCAATTGATGCAGTTTTTGCAGTAAACGAATTGTTTGCCGTTACCTGTATTAAAACAGCAAATAAATTAGGATTAAATGTACCTAAAGACCTTGCAGTAATTGCCTTTACAGATGGGATAATATCAAAATACTCTACTCCAACAATCACAACAGTAAGTCAAAGCGGAATCAAAATGGGAAATAGAGCTGCGAAAATTTTAATCAACCGTCTTGAAGCTCAAGAAGACGACAAGGAAGAAGAGGAAGAAAATTATAAAACTGAAATTATTGAGACGCATCTGATCGAAAGGGAATCAACCAATTAAAACTTTTTTGTTACAAAAGCATCAACTACAACGGTGTAGTTGAAAATATCTAAATATATTTAGATGCAAAAAATAAAAGTGTAGCAAAAAAAATTATATTTACAACCAATTCAAAGCTTCTACTTTTACTTCGAAAAAATAAGATTAGTTTTGATAAGCATCGCGCTTATCGTATCAATACAATAAATTACGATAATGGAAAAGCGAAAATTAAGTTTTTGGGAAATTTGGAACATGAGTTTTGGATTTCTCGGAATACAATTTGGTTTTGCCCTTCAAGGAGGGTTTATGTCTAGGATTTTTCAAACACTAGGCGCTAATGTAGACGACATTCCTGGTTTATGGATTGCCGCTCCCTTAACTGGATTATTGGTCCAGCCTATAGTGGGATATCTTTCAGATAATACTTGGAGTCCAAAATTCGGAAGAAGAAAGCCCTATTTCCTAATTGGTGCAATTTTAGCCTCTATTACTTTATTTATCATGCCGCACTCACCCGTTTTATGGGTTGCAGCAGGTTTGCTTTGGATTTTAGATTCCACCATTAATATCAGCATGGAGCCATTTCGTGCTTTAGTAGCTGATAAATTACCTGAATCACAACGATCTAATGGATTCGTAATTCAAACTTTAATTATTGGTATTGGAACATGGATTGCAAGTAACCTTCCTTGGTTGGTTACAAAGCTTGGGGTGACTAACGAGGCAGCTGCTGGGGTAATTCCTCCTTCGGTTGTTATTGCATTTTCAGTCGGAGCCTTTGTGTTTTTAATTAGTATTTTATACACGATTTTTACAACCAAGGAAGATCCACCAGCTGATTTAGTGCAGTTTAAGTTAGAGAAAAAAGAATCTCGTTTCATTACTGATCTAATCCAAAGTTTAAAAGAAATGCCAGCGACCATGAAAAAACTAGGTTTGATCCAGTTTTTTAGTTGGTTTGCCTTTTTTACTATGTGGAGCCTTTCTACACCTGCATTGACGGAGCACGTTTTTAATGCCCCTAAACCAGACAATAAGGAGTATGCTAAACTTGACTCGCAAGGAGACGCTTTAAAAAACGATGCTAGTGAGGTTGTTTTCCTTTCAGACCAAAAAGCAATGGAGTACAAACAAAAAGATAAGGAGTTTAATGATGCCGCTGATTTAGTGGGCTCCTCAACAGGAGTTTACGGTTTATCATCCATGGCATTTGCTTTATTACTCACCTTTTATACTGCCAAAAACAAAATTAACAGGAAGTTCATTCACATGGCGTCCTTGCTACTTGGTGGCTTAGGTTTTATTTACATGTTTTTTGCCACTCCAGCGACTTTAATGTACTCGTTTATATTAATAGGTTTTGCTTGGGGAAGCATTTTATCCATGCCGTACGCGATGCTTTCCAGCGCGGTAAATCCAAAAAAAATGGGAATGATGATGGGGCTTTTCAATATGTTTATTGTTATTCCTCAAATTATTGCAGCGCTAGGTGGAATCAACTTCTTTTATAAACTAATAGGAGAAGCACACATTAACGCAATGATTTTGGCTGGTATCTCACTTATAATAGCCGCCTTATGTAATTTATTGATTACTGATAAAAATGCCATTTCTGGATAAAAATTTTAAAATGACACACAAAAAAGCATTTATATTCGATTTAGATGGTGTTATTGTCGACACGGCCAAATACCATTTTTTAGCATGGCAAAAAATTGCCAACGAACTAAATATAGATTTCACTTTAGAACATAACGAACTTTTAAAGGGAGTAAGTCGGGTACGCTCACTAGACTTAATTTTAGAATTAGGAAAAGTAACCGTTTCACAAGAAGTAAAGAACAAATGGTTGACTCAAAAAAACGAGGAGTACCTTACCTACCTTGTTGATATGGATCAAAGCGAACTGCTACCTGGCGTTATAACTACTTTACAATTTCTTAAAGATAAAAATCAGCCTATTGCTTTAGGTTCAGCAAGTAAAAACGCTCGACCTATTTTAGAAAAAACAGGAATAATAAGTTATTTCGATGCTATTGTTGACGGTAACGATGTTACAAACGCCAAGCCTGATCCTGAAGTGTTTTTAATAGCTGCCCAACAATTAGGTATTACCCCTGAAAATTCAATCGTTTTTGAAGATTCAGTTGCCGGAGTTCAAGCTGCTAATATTGCTAAGATGACGAGTATTGGTATAGGTGACAAAAAAAACCTGCACGAAGCTCAGTTTATTTTTGATGACTTTACTCAAATACAAACGAGCTTTTTAGAAAACCTTATTAGCAAGTAAAACTGCTAAAGCAACGAAACACATAAAACGAAATCAAGAGTATAAACCAATCGTTTTACTTTTTTTTAGAACTTAAAAAGACAACAATGAATCAAGATTATATAAAACCAGATAATTGGTCGATCATCGAAGAGGGCTTTGATCGCGAAAGTGTCAAATCATCCGAAAGCTTATTTAGTATTGGAAATGGTGCCATGGGACAACGCGCTAACTTTGAGGAAAGCTACAGCAGCGAAACCTTTCAAGGAAGCTACATTGCTGGTATTTACTATCCCGATAAGACAAAAGTAGGATGGTGGAAAAATGGATATCCTGAATATTTCGCAAAGGTTTTGAATGCTCCTAACTGGATTGGGATTGACATTGAAATAAATGGCGAAAATCTTGATTTGAACCTATGTGAAAATGTGGCTAACTTTCGACGTGAATTGAACATGAAAGAAGGTTGGTACAATCGCTCTTTTGAAGCAACTTTACAAAACGGAACCGAAATAGCAGTAAACATTCGACGTTTTCTATCTTTAAATCTTGACGAACTAGGCTGTATTAATTATGAAATCACACCGCTTAATAAAGATGCTAAAATAGTTTACAAACCCTATATCGATGCTGGTGTAACCAATGAAGACGCCAACTGGGAAGAAAAATTCTGGGAACCATTAGACGTTAAAAAAGCGGGAAATGAAGCTTTTGTAACAGCGCAAACATTCAAAACGCATTTTAAGGTTACAACGTTCATGCAAAATACTATTTTGGAGAACGGAAAGAAAACTGCAATCTCACCAGCAAATATTGACACAACCACTGACCGAATTCAGTTTAGTTATGATGTGTTGGTGGCTCAAGGCCAAAAATCATCTATTCAAAAACTTGGAGGATACACCGTTTCTTTAAATCACAGCAATACTGTTTCAGCTGCTGAAAAAGTAATAAAAGAGGCATTATCCATAGGATATGACCATTTATTACAAGATCAAATAGATGCATGGGCAAAAATTTGGGAAATGTCAGACATCACTATTGAAGGAGATGTAAAAGCACAACAAGGTATCCGTTTTAACATTTTTCAGTTAAACCAAACCTATCTAGGAAAAGACAGCCGACTAAACATTGGTCCAAAAGGATTTACTGGTGAAAAATATGGTGGATCAACCTATTGGGACACTGAGGCCTATTGCATCCCATTTTATATGGCGACCAAAGACCAAGAAGTGGCTCGTAATCTATTGACCTATCGTTACAATCAGCTCGATAAAGCTATTGAGAATGCAGAGAAACTAGGCTTTACTAATGGCGCAGCCTTGTATCCTATGGTGACCATGAATGGTGAGGAATGCCATAACGAATGGGAAATCACTTTTGAAGAAATTCATAGAAATGGTGCTATTGCTTTTGCAATTTACAACTACCATAGATATACGGGTGACTATAGTTATATTCCTGAAAAAGGTTTGGAAGTTTTAATCGCTATCGCTCGTTTTTGGCATCAAAGAGCGACTTTTTCAACTCACAAAAACCAATATGTTATTTTAGGAGTAACAGGTCCTAACGAATATGAGAACAACGTAAATAATAATTTTTACACCAATTATATTGCTAAATGGTGTTTAGAATATACGTACGATCAAATTCAAAAAGTATCTCTAGAATATCCTTCGGATCATAAACGCATTACTGAAAAAGTAAAAATCACCGATGCAGAACTACAATCTTGGAAAAAAGTATCTGACAGTATGTACTTCCCTTTTAGTGAAGAGCACAATGTCTATTTACAGCAAGATGGATTTTTAGACAAGGAACTGGTACGCGTTGCTGATTTAGATAAATCACAAAGACCAATTAACCAAAAATGGTCTTGGGACCGCATTTTACGTTCGCCTTACATCAAGCAAGCGGATGTATTGCAGTGTTTCTATTTCTTTGAAGATCATTTCTCAAAAGAGGAACTAAAAAATAATTTTGAATTTTATGAATCTTTTACCGTTCATGAAAGTTCCTTATCGCCTTGCGTACACTCCATCCAAGCCGCATTGTTAGACAAAATGGATATGGCATACACTTTTTACTTACGTACTTCTAGGCTAGATTTAGATGATTATAACAAAGAGGTTGAAGAAGGGTGTCACATCACTTCTATGGCAGGTACTTGGATGAGCATTGTCGAGGGGTTTGGTGGAATGAGAGTAAAAGACAATCAATTGCACTTTTCGCCAAAAATCCCAAAAGAGTGGGAAGGATATTCCTTTAAAATAAACTTTAGAAATCAAATAGTAACTGTAAATGTCTCTCATGGCAATACGACCTTTACTGTTGATGGAAACAAGTCACTAGAAATTGTTTTGAATGGCACTACAACTACTGTAAATCCATTAGCAGTTTTAGCGTAAAACCACTCAGAATAATATTCTAACATCATACCTATAGCTTACCCAAACAATCCCAATTTCGGTTGGGATTGTTTACTTATACCAAGATGCAAAAGAAACAATTAACAAACCGAAAGAAGTTTTTTTAAAAACGATGATTGAAAATGGCTCCGCTCAAAGTTTTTATTACGCTTATTTTGGACTAAATTTGAATACTATGTTCGTACAACATGCATTATCGATACGAAGAATAACCCTATTCCTTTTCTTTATGTCATTAAGTCTAACCGCTCAAATCAATAAAATCGAACCACCCTTTTGGTATGCTGGAATGCAAAATCCTGAGCTTCAAATTCTTTTTTATGGAGAAAATATCGCAGCTTATGACGTTACGGTATCTAATGGAGTTCCTATTACCGATATTAAAAAAACCGACAACAAGAATTATCTATTTGTAACAATCAGTACCCAGAGCATTCCTGCATCAGACTTGTTGTTTACTTTTAAAAACAAAGACAAAGCAACAATTAGACAAAAATATTTCTTAAAGCAACGTCGCGCTAACTCGGCTGAACGCCAAAGTTTTGATTCGTCAGATATGATTTATCTACTTATGCCGGATCGTTTTGCTAACGGAAACACCAAAAATGATAGTGACGCTACAACCACCGAAAAATACAATCGGGAACTTCCCGGCGGTAGACATGGTGGAGACATACAAGGAATTATAAATAATTTAGATTACCTCTCCGCTTTAGGCGCCACTACGATTTGGAGTACGCCCCTTTGCGAAGACAATGACAAGGAATACTCCTATCACGGCTACGGTCAATCCGATGTTTATAAAATTGATCCTAGATATGGAACTAATGAGGATTATGTGAGGCTTTCGGCGGCATTGCATCAAAAAAACATGAAACTCGTAATGGATTATGTGACCAATCACTGGGGAATCAATCATTGGATGATCAAAGATTTACCCACAAAAGATTGGATCAATCAGTTTGAAACCTATACTCAAACGAATCACAAGAGAACAACCATAACAGACATTCATGCTTCTAAAATTGATGAAGAAACCTGCGTGAAAGGTTGGTTTGTACCCTCGATGCCTGACTTAAACTTATCGAATCCTTTAGTGCTAAACTACCTTACTCAAAATGCTATTTGGTGGATAGAGTATGCGAACTTAGATGGTTTCAGGGTAGACACTTATAATTATTCGGATCCACAAGGAATTGCAAAATGGACAAAAGCCATAACGACTGCCTATCCTAATTTTAATATTGTGGGTGAAGTATGGATGCAAAATACCTCACAAATGGCCTATTGGCAAAAAGACAGCCCAATTGGTAAAATCCAAAATTACAACTCGAACTTGCCTTCGGTAATGGACTTTACGCTTTTAGATGCATTGGGCAAAGTATTCAATGAAGATGATGGCAGCTGGGACAAAGGGATGATCAAACTCTATGATAATTTCACCAATGACTATTTGTATGCCAATCCCAACAATATTTTAGTCTTTGCCGAAAATCATGATACCAATCGTTTTAATGAAATTTATCAAAACGATATTCGAAAATACAAAATGGCTATGGCTGTACTTGCAACCGTTCGCGGTATTCCTCAATTGTATTACGGTAGCGAAATAGGAATGAGCGGGAATAAGGATAAAGGCGATGCCGATATTCGACACGATTTCCCTGGCGGATGGACTGCAGATGCATCTAATGCATTCCTGCCAGAGGGAAGATCACAAGATCAGAATGACTATTTTGATTTTACAGCCAAGCTTTTTCAATGGCGAAAAAAAACCAAAGCTGTTCACCTAGGCAAAATGATGCACTACATTCCTGAAAATAATGTGTACACTTATTTCAGATACGATGATGATAGTACCGTAATGATTGTTTTAAACAACAATAAGGAAACTACAAAACTGAGCACCAAGCGTTTTGCCGAAAATATTCAAAAACACACAACAGCAAAAGACATCCTTACTGACAAAATAATTGACATCAGCACTGAAATCGAATTAGAGCCAAAGTCGGTTTTAATTTTAGAATTACAATAAAACGCATAAAAACCTATTCAGCAATGAAAAAAAATATACTACTACTATCTACAATCGCAATTGCTCTCTTAGCTAGTTGTAATGCAACGAAAAAACCAACAGAAACAACAACTGCAGTTACGACCAAGAAAAAAGCACCTTTTGTTTGGGAAGCAGCCTCCGTGTATTTCTTAATGACAGACCGCTTTAACAATGGCGATAAACTAAACGATTTAAACTACAACAGAATTAAAACTGCAGGTAAACTACGTGGTTTTGAAGGTGGCGACATCAAGGGTATTTCCAAAAAAATTGATGAAGGCTATTTTGATAAGCTAGGAATCAATGCCATTTGGTTTACACCAATAGTAGAACAAATACACGATGCTGTCGATGAAGGAACAGGCCTGAGCTATGGCTTTCACGGTTATTGGACGAGAGATTGGACCGCATTAGACCCTAATTTTGGAACCAAAGAAGATCTAGCTAATTTGGTAAAAAAAGCCCATGCTCACGGAATCCGAATCGTACTTGACGGTGTCATTAATCATACCGGACCCGTAACTGATGTGGATACCGTTTGGCCTAACTATTGGGTTCGTACTAATCCACCATGCGACTATAAAAACTTCGACAACACCACTTTATGTACCTTGGTGGCTAACTTACCTGATATCCGAACAGAAAGTACACAAGATGTAGACCTACCTCCTTTTCTTGTAGAAAAATGGAAAAATGAAGGTCGATACGATCAGGAAGTAGCGGAACTGGATGCCTTTTTTAAACGAACTGGCTACCCAAGAACACCGCGCTACTATATCATAAAATGGTTGACTGATTACATTACGGACTACGGTGTAGATGGCTACAGAGCCGACACCGTAAAACATACCGAAGAAAGTGTGTGGGCTGATTTCAAAAAACAATGCGATTATGCCTTTACCAATTGGAAAAAAAACAACCCTACTAAAGTGCTTGATAACAATTCCTTTTACACCATTGCTGAGGTTTACAATTACAACATCAGCTCCGGTAAAATATTTGATTTTGGAGATAAAAAAGTAAATTATTACGCCAACGGATTCAACAATATGATCAATTTTGAATTCAAATGGGATGCTAAAAAAGACTACGAATTCATTTTCTCTAAATATTCTAACATCCTAAATGGTGAGTTAAAAGGTTCTAGTGTACTTAACTACTTATCCTCTCATGATGATGGCGCTCCTTTTGATGGCCTGCGTACACGAGGTATCGAAGCAGGTACAAAATTATTACTATCACCGGGTGTTGCACAAGTGTTTTACGGCGATGAAACCAATCGAGTTTTAGAAGTAGATGGAACGCAAGGCGATGCAAAACTCCGTTCCTTTATGAATTGGAACGCCATAAAATCAGATCCCGCTACTAAAGCCAACTTAGTGCACTGGCAAAAATTAGGGAAGTTCAGGAAAAACCATCCTGCAATAGGCGCAGGAATCCATGAGCAAATCTCAGCGACACCTTATTTGTTTAAACGAACCTTTACAAAAGCTGCCTTTACAGACAAAGTGCTCATAGGACTCGATCTTCCCGTAGGCAAAAAACAACTCGATGTATCAGCAGTGTTCCCTGATGGAACTAAAATTAAAGACAGCTATTCAGGGCTAACAACCGTAGTCAAAAATGGTCAAATAAAACTTAAAACCGACTATAACATTGTTCTTTTAGAAAAGAGATAAAAGTTATTTAAAGTGCAAATCATAAGCGATTTGCACTTTTTTTTGCGAAAAATTAATCCGACAGTTAAAAATAAATATACCCAAAATTGTAACTTTTTGTAAAAATTATCGTCTAATAAAGGAACCAAACCTTTACTATGAACTTTCTAGAAAACTACGAACCGTTGCTAAAAGCTTTCTGGTACATTGCGCTACCAGTAAGTTTATTTTTTGGGCTACAAACCATTATGACCTTCGCCGGCTTAAGTGATGGCGAGACTGACATGGACTCCGACTCAGGAGACACTGATATGCCTTTTGAGATTTTTACCTTGCGTAATTTAATCAACTTTTTATTGGGATTCAGCTGGACCGGCATCTCCTTTTACGATGCTGTTGCCAACAAAATGATCGTGATTGCTGTATCTGTTCTTGTAGGATTACTATTTGTTGCCATCTTCTTTTTGATGATCAAACAAATTTTGAAATTATCGGAAAACAATAGTTTTAAAATTGAAGACACCTTGCACAAAACAGCCCAAGTTTACCTCAGCATACCCGAAGGAAAAACAGGAAAAGGAAAAGTGATGATTAGTGTTAACGGCGCCTTTCATGAACTTGACGCAATGACCACATCCCCGGAAAAAATCCCAACCAATTCCTCCGTTATTGTAGTAGGTATTGAAAACAATTTATTGATCGTAGAAAAAAACTAAACCAAAATAAACCATGACTGAAATTATTATTATTGTTGTTGCAGTATTTGTTGTATTTGTAACCTTCCTAACGCTTATCTCGCGTTACAAAAGATGTCCTTCTGATAAAATCCTTGTCATTTATGGCCGCACCGGAGGAACATCGGCAAAATGTGTACACGGAGGAGGTGCCTTCATTTGGCCTGTTATCCAAGATTATCAATACTTAGATCTTAAACCACTATCTATTGAAGCCAATTTAACGAATGCCTTATCACGTCAAAATATTCGTGTCGATGTTCCATGTCGTTTTACTATTGCAATTTCGACAGAGACAGAAAGCATGAATACAGCAGCGGAGCGTTTGTTAGGACTTTCGCCAGAGCAAATTCAAGAATTGGCTAAAGATATTCTTTTTGGACAATTGCGTTTAGTTATTGCTACCATGACCATTGAAGAAATTAACTCTGATCGTGATAAGTTCTTAGATAATATCTCGAAAAATGTGGATTCAGAGTTACGTAAAATTGGTTTAAAATTGATCAACGTCAACGTTACGGATATCAAAGACGAATCAGGATATATCGAAGCTTTAGGAAAAGAGGCTGCAGCCAAAGCGATAAACGAAGCTAAAATCTCGGTTGCTGAACAAGAAAAAATTGGAGAGACTGGTAAGGCGATGGCTGATCGTGAAAAAGACGTTCAAATTGCTGAGACGCACAGAGATCGTGATGTAAAAATCGCAATCACTAATAAAGATAGAGAAGTATCTATTGCCGCTGCTTTTAAAGACGAAAGTATTGGTAAAGCTGAAGCACAAAGAGATACTCGTGTAAAAACATCAGAGGCAAATGCGATTGCCATCAAAGGGGAAAATGAGGCCAGAATTGCCATTGCACAATCGGAAGCGGCACGTCGTGAGCGTGAAGCAGAAGCATTAAGAACCGCTTTAGCATCTGAAAAAGTACAAAGCGCAAGAGCATTAGAAGAATCCTATGTTGCAGAGCAAAAAGCAGAAGAAGCCCGTGCCGAGAGAGAACGATCGACACAAAATGCGAATATTGTAATTCCAGCGCAAATTGCGAAGCAAAAGGCGATCATTGATGCACAAGCAGAAGCTGAAAAAACAAGAGAGTTAGCAAAAGGAGAAGCCGATGCTATCTTTGCAAAAATGGAAGCAGAAGCAAAAGGTTTGTATGAAATACTTACTAAACAAGCAGAAGGGTATAAAGAAGTGGTTGGCGCTGCTGGTGGTGATCCAACTAAAGCGTTCCAATTGTTGTTAATCGAAAAATTACCTGAATTGGTTAAAACTCAAGTTGAAGCGGTTAAAAACATCAAAATTGATAAAATTACCGTTTGGGATTCTGGAAACAATGGCGACAATGGCGCAGGCTCAACAGCTAACTTTGTATCAGGTATGATGAAAACGGTTCCGCCTTTGAATGACTTATTTAATATGGCAGGATTAAACTTGCCTACGTATTTAAAAGGAGAAGATAAAACCGAACCAACAACAACTGACACAACCGATGTATCTGATGTTGATTTAAAATAAAAACCAATTACTGTAGGCGAACTTGACCCTACCAGTGATACGATTGCAAAAGCACAAACCTATTTTGGTTTGTGTTTTTCTATTTTAATTACCTTTGTCAAAAAGTATCTTATGCTAAAAATTGGTCATCGAGGCGCTAGAGGATATGAACCTGAAAACACTTTAATTGGTTTTCAAAAAGCAATAGACCTACATGTCGATCGCATAGAACTTGATGTTCATTTAAGTACTGATGGCGAAATCATGGTCATACATGATGAAACTTTAGAACGGACTACGAATGGAAAAGGTCGAGTAAATGAGTTTTCTTTGCCTCAATTAAAACGCCTAAAAGCAGATAAATCGCAAGCAATACCGACATTAACAGAAGTCTTGGATTTAATTGACCAAAAATGTGACGTTAATATCGAATTGAAAAGTTTTGAAACAGCCGAAAAAGTCGTCCAGCTAATTGAAAAATACATTTCAGAAAAAAAATGGTGTTACGATCAATTTGTTGTATCGAGTTTTGACTGGAACGCCTTGAAGCAGGTACATCTTTTAAATACTAACATTCCCATTGGAGTATTAACCGAGACAGATGTAGACTTGGCTTTGGCTTTCGCCAAATTTATTCAAGCCAAATCAATTCACCCCTATTTTCATTTACTAACGGCTGAAAAAACCAAGCAATTGCAAGCAGAAGGATTCCAAGTTTTTCCGTGGACTGTTAACGAAATTGAGGACATAAAAAAAATAAAAAACTACAACGTAGACGGAATTATATCCGACTTTCCGGATCGATTATAAATTTTGCTTTAAGCAAAAACAAACAAAACATGAATCAAAATTTTGATATAATAATAGTAGGTGGTGGAGCAGCAGGTTTTTTTACAGCGATAAATATTGTCGAGAAAAACCCAAAATTAAAGGTGGCTATTTTAGAACGTGGCGCCGAAGTATTGCAAAAAGTACGCATCTCCGGCGGTGGTCGTTGCAATGTAACTCATGCTTGTTTTGAACCCAACGAATTAGTGAAATTTTACCCACGTGGAGAAAAAGAATTGCGTGGACCTTTTCATCAATTTTGCTCCGGAGATACTATTGAATGGTTTGAAAAGCATGGAGTAGCGCTAAAAATTGAAGATGATGGGCGCATGTTTCCGGTTTCTAATTCCTCACAATCGATCATTGATTGTTTTATGCAGGCAACTCAAAAGTTGGGCATCAAAGTACTGACGGGTCAAAGCGTACAATCTATTTTCAAGAAAGACAATTTATGGAAAATAGAAACGCAATCCGAAAATTACGTAGTCGAAAAATTAATTTTAGCTACGGGAAGCAATCCGAAAATTTGGGAAATGCTTCAAGCCTACGGTCATGCTATCGTGAACCCAGTTCCTTCTCTTTTTACTTTTAATATCAAAGATTCTCGCATTAAAGAATTGCCTGGAGTGGCTGCCTTAGCTACTGTAAAGGTAAAGGATACTAAACTAGAATCTACAGGTCCATTATTAATTACCCATTGGGGAATGAGCGGTCCAGCAGTTTTAAAATTATCAGCTTGGGGAGCCCGAATTTTAAACGATAAGAATTACCAGTTTACGATTTTCGTTAATTGGCTGAACGATGTTGATACTACCGATGCCGAGAAAAAACTAAAGGAATTAAAGCAGGAACACGCTAAAAAAGCAGTTTCTAAAAAATCTCCGTTTGAGTTCCCAAACCGTTTGTGGGAAAGTTTAGTACTCGCTTCAGGAATCGAAATCGAAACAAAATGGGCAGATCTATCCAAAGTGCAGTTGCAAAACCTAGCAAACCAATTAACAAACGGAAGTTTTCAAGTCAATGGGAAGAGTACTTTTAAAGAAGAATTTGTAACCGCTGGCGGAATCGATTTAAAAGAAATTAATTTTAAAACCATGGAAAGTAAACTGCATGAAAACTTATTTTTCGCAGGCGAAATCGTGAATATTGATGCGATTACTGGTGGTTTTAATTTCCAAAACGCTTGGACAAGTGGGTTTATATTGGCGAATTCCATTTAAAACAGCAACAACAATTAACAAGATTTTAGATATTTACTAAGTTTTCATTAAGAACACTCGTATAACTTTACTTTCAATATAACAGCTACTTATGAAAGTAAAACTACTTGTCGCAATCCTATTTATTTACTGTCAAAATAGTTTCTGTCAATCTATAAAAGGAAAAGTCATTGCTAACAAATACGCTGTGTCTAAAGTAGAAGTTATTAACAGCACTCAAAAAATAACCACCATATCTGATACTAACGGTGATTTTTATATTTCCGCAAAACCAAATGATATTTTAGTGTTCGTATCTACAGAGCACGAAATTAGAAAAATAACGGTCCCTACTCAAAATGGAAACACAGAGGTATTAGTTGTAGAATTGGCACTGAAAGCAGAAGAACTATCCGAAGTTCTAATAACCAATACTCCAAAAATCACCTTAGCTGCAACTCCAGAAGTGGAACAAATTATGAGAGATGAAATTGAGGCAGGTAGAGCTGATAAAAGCTTAAAACCACCAATGATTGATGATTTAAAAATTAACAAAGGGCTCAATCTAATCCGGATTGGAGGTTTCCTTGCAGATCTTTTAAAAAAGGATAAAGACGACGATCAAAAGGAAGCGCCCCTAAATTCTTTTACAACCGTAGCAAAAAATAGTTTCGAGAAAAAATTTTTTATGGAAACGCTAAAGTTGGAACAAGACCAAATTGATCTTTTTTTACAATTTTGCGAAAGAGATCCAAATTCCAAACTACTTTTAAAGGATAGTAATGAGCTTGCTGTTTTAGAATTTTTGCTCAAAAAAAACACCGAATTTAAAAAATTATAAGTACCGCTTTATTTTATCCCCCTTGGATTATTTACGGTTAGAATGCACTTTTTAACAACGTATCTTTAATTTTAAATTAACAAGACTTTACATATTTACTAAGTTTTCATTAAGAACAAACGAATAACTTTACTTCCAATACAACAGCTACTTATGAAAGTAAAACTACTTATTGCGTTATTTATTATTTACAGTCAAATTAGTTTCTCACAAACGATTAAAGGGAAAGTTTCTTTTAATAATTATCCGATTACTAATGCTGAAATAGTAAATACAAAAACAAAAAAGATTGTTATCTCTGATAAAAATGGTTTTTTCACAATTGATGCACAACCCGAAGAAACACTTGTATTTATGGCCAAAGGATACGAACTAAGAAGCCTTACAGTAACTTCAAATATAATCAACGAAAACAATTTAGATATTAAGCTAGTTTTAAAAGCTGAAGAACTCAATGAAGTGTTTATTAACAATCAGCCAAGTTTAAAAATGGGCTCAGACACTAAATGGGAACAAGGTAAAGTAGATCAATTCACGTTAGACAAAAATGCTCAAAGATTAAAAGTAGTCGGTGTTAGTACACACACAATCGAAAACGGAATGGATTTCGTAAGAATAGGAAAGATGATTGGCAGCTTATTTAAAAAGGAAAAAGATTCGGTAGCTGGAAAAAACAAAAGCAAGGATAGCTTCAAAACAATCGCAAGAAACAGCTGTGACCAAAGATTTTTCTTGGAAACATTAAAATTAAAACCAGATCAGATTGATCTTTTTTTACAATTTTGCGAAAACGATCCTAAATCAAGTACCCTTCTTAATGACTCTAATGAATTAGCAGTAATGGAGTTTTTACTGAATAAACATACTGAATTTAAAAAACTATAGGCTGCAATAAATACTAATTTACTACAACCTATTTATCTATTTAATTAAATTTCAATTTGCTCATGTTGTCATCCGCTGGAGCCCGACTCGACTTTTCAACTTTAGACTTACATTCATCTATTCAACCACCAAATACTTCCGTTTAAAACAGCTGCAAAACTTACCCAAGCAAGGTAAGGCAATAGTAAGTAACCCGCAATTTTATTGATTTTTACAAATTGAGAATAGGTTTCAAAAATCATTAACCATAATAGGATAATCTCGATTCCCGCTAGCATAGGGTTGTGAAGTCCGAAAAACAAATACGACCATAAAGCATTCAATGCCAATTGTATTGCAAAGAAAACCAATGCTTTTTTTACTATCTCCTTTTCGTAATCAATTCGAGCCCAAACTAATCCTGCGGCAACTCCCATCATGGCATATAACGCACTCCATACAGGCGCAAAAACCCAATTGGGAGGGTTAAAACTTGGTTTCACTAATGATGGATACCAATCTATGATACCCGCACGAGTCGAATTTCCAGATATATAACCAATACCCAGACAGGTCACTACAACAATAAGTATTTTTGTAATCTTGTTCATTTTTTTGATGTATTTGAATTTTCAAATTTAATCAAAACTTAGAGGATAATTATAAAAAACGGAATCAAATACCCTATTATAATTTTCGCTGTTGAATAATTTCAAAAAGTTCTTTTTTGTAGGTATCCCCTATTGGAATGCTATTACCATTGATGTAAACACTTAGAGAATCGGTTTTTGTGATATGGCGCAGCGACACAAGGAACGACTTATGGGTTTTGACAAATTCAGTAGCAGGTAAAAAATCCTCTATGCTCTTTAAGGTATTATTGGTAATTACTTGCTTGTCTTTTAGATGAATCGCAACGTAATTCTTTAAGCCTTCAATGTAACAGATGTCATTTACATATACTTTTTCAAAATTATTTTTACCATCAGTTTTAATAAAAAGGTAATCATTTAGCTCTTTTGAAACTTCCTTTTGCACCTCTTTCACTTCGGTTTGAAAAGTATTTTTTACTTTTAAAACTGCTTCATAAAAACGTTCAAATTCAAATGGTTTTAATAAGTAGTCAGTGGCATCGACTTCATAACTTTGAAGCGCAAATTGCGGATAAGCTGTCGTGAAAATAATATTTGTTTTTCCTTTAACAATCTTCGACAGTTGCAAACCCGTTAAATCTGGCATTTGGATATCCATAAATACCAAATCAATATTCCCCTCTTCTATTTTTGAAAGGGCTTCTAAGGAACTGGTTGTCGTTGCAATTAATTCTAAAAACGGAACCTTACTCACATATTTTTCTAAAAGTCGGATCGCTGGCGGTTCGTCATCGACAATAAGACATTTTAATAGTTTCATCTTTTTGATTGAATTGGAAGTTGTAAAAAAGTGCGAAACACATCCTCTGACTGTTCGTATCGCAATACATAATCGTTCTTAAAAATGGCGCTTAATCTTCGTTCTAAATTTTCTTTTCCTATTCCGCTTGCGCTGTATTGCTCAGCAACCGAAACTAGATTAGCAGTTTCCATACTAATACATTCTTCGGTAACAATAATATTTATTTTAGCTGGAAAAGCACTGTTGGTAACCACACCATGTTTAAAAATATTTTCGACAAAATGAATAAAAACTAAGGAAGGCACAGGCTGATCACTTATGGTTCCCGTTACATTATATTCTAAAAATAAGGTGTCTTCAAATCTTTTTCGGTGCAGGTAAATGTAATCCTCAATAAAATTAATCTCTTTGGACAACGGCATAAATTCGGTACCTGCTTCATAGGTTACGTACCGTAATAGTTGGCACAAACGCAGAATGTCTTTGGCAACTTTAGGCTGTTCATCAATTAAATCAGTATAAAAAGCATTAAGCGTATTGAATAAAAAATGCGGCTCTAATTGTGATTTCAGTAAACTTAGCTCTGCCTTATTGTAATCTATTTCTAGATTGTGAATTCTCGTTTGATTTGACGCAAACTCAAAGAAAAGATAAACCAAAGTACTGTACAATACTGCTTTTATGGCATAGAGAGAATTGTCAAAAGTATAAAACAAAAATTTCCTTGACTCTTCAAAATAATTGTGCTGCCCCGTGAAATGATATAAAATAACTTCCTCCAGTAAATAACGAACACGTCCAAAAACAACAATTAAAATAAGGACACCAATGGCAAACCTAAAATAGTATTTCTTCCCCAACGTAAACGGACTTACAATATAAAAGTTAACAGCATATGTGGTAAATGTTGCCGTGTATATAACTATTCGATTAAAATTTAAAGGCAACTGAAAGTTACTAAGCAGTTGCTTATCGCCGCCATACACATAATCCGAAAACAGATCCATCAATACTATTATTAGCACAACGATCAAATGAAAGTAACCTTGTTTTTTATTTATTTCCATGGGATGAAATTAAACATTATCTATTGATCTATTCTTTTTTTTACACCAACCACCCAAATTAATGGACCAACGCATTTTTTTTAGATAAAAAACAGATAAAAATCTGTTTTCAGCTTTTCATGTAGTAGAAAGTCCCACTGGTGTAAAATGAATTCGGGGGTTGAGACACTACCCTACATTTGCTACCAACAAAATCATACACCATGAAAACCGCTATCGCCCTTTTATTATTTTTCAGTCTGAATGTACTTTCTGCACAAAGCATTAGCATCTCAGGAACAGTTGAATCAAAAAACAATAGAGAAAAAATCGCCTTTGCTTCCGTTTCTGTTTTTGATGCCACTACTAAGTCATTTGTAAAAGCAACCACCACTGACGAAATAGGAAACTATAGTATTCCGTTGCCTAATGTAGCTTTTTTTGTTCAAATTGAAATGATTGGTTACAAAACCTTTCAGTCAAAAACGTTAACGCCTACAAAGGGCAACTTGAATCAAAACTTTGAATTAGAAGAAGATGTGCAAGCGCTAAAAGAAGTGGTTGTGATGCAAAATAAAAGTTTGATTAAATTAAGCCGAGACAAAATGATCTTTGACATCGACAAAGCCGGTTTTGGTAATGGAAACGATGCATTAGAAACCTTAAGCAAACTACCTGGTGTACAATTAGACAAAGACGAAAATGTTGTTTTTAGAGGCAGCAACAATCTTCAAATTATGATTGACGGCAAACCATCATTATTAACGGGTGAGGAATTGAAGCAATACCTTAAAACTTTAGATGGTGCTAATATCAAAGCCGTGGAAATTATCGCTAATCCATCGGCAAAATATGATGCGGCAGGAAGCGCAGGTATTTTTAACATCGTACTGAAAAAATCAGCTGCTACGGGATTAACTGGAAATGTGCGATCTTCCATTGGCTATGCCGAATTCATTAAAAATTATAACGGATTAAACCTGTACAACAATACCGAAAAATGGAACCTGAAATTTGGTCTGAACCAAGGTTATGCCGAGAGTATCAATCGCAGAAACATTGATCAAACGGTAATTACACCTGCACTTACAACGACGCTATTACAAAAAAATGATTGGTTACCAGTCTCTAATAGTTATTCGGGGAATTTTGGAGCATCGCATCAATTAAATAAAAATGCTACTGTGGGCGCTTCAGCAAATTACAGTATTTATAAAAGTGATGAAAAAACAAACGGTCGTACCGAAGAGTTTGACAATGCCATTTATGAGAGATATACCATTCTAGACACACAAGATGACAAGATAAATAAAACGTTAACCAGTACTTTGTTTTACAATTTTGCCTCAGATAGCTTGGATACTAAAATCGATGCGCAATTAAGCTATGCCAATTATCAAAATGACAGTGATCGTCTAACATCTAACGCTTACTTTAATGCCAACACCAATGCAATGTATAAAAATAGTGAAGCGGTCAAATTCCAAAACCCAACCAACTTCAATATTTTAAGTGCTAAGGTAGATTTTGAAAAAAAGATATCCAAAACATTCAATTTTGAAACGGGTTCTAAATTGAGCTATGTGAATAATGATTACACCATCAAACTGCAAGACAGAGACGATCAAGGTAATTTTGTCTTAAACACCAACCGAAGCAATCATTTGGTTTACAAAGAATCTATTTTGTCAGGTTACGGAATCACAAATTTTACTAATGGAAAATTTGATATTCAAGCTGGATTACGTGCTGAATACATCAACTACAATGCTACCTCTTTAACCTCAAACAGCAGCAATAAAGGCAACTATTTATCACTGTTTCCTTCATTTAGCGTTAATGGGAACTTCAACAACAATCAATATAAATTCTCTTACAGTCGACGCATCCAAAGACCGCGTTACTTAGCCTTAAACCCATATTACGAGTACATTGACACCTACAACGTTTCAGTAGGGAATCCAAATTTGACACCTCAATTCACCGATGCTTTTGAGCTGGTTTGGATTAAAAAGCAAAAAACATCCGTTTCTTTATATGCTAATTTTTCAAGAGATGAAATCTACCAAATTATCGATTACAACCCCGATACTAAAATAACTACGCTATTTTCTGACAACATTGGAAAATCTAAAAGCATTGGACTATCATTTAATACTAGTTATGCTGTGAAAAAATGGTGGGAAGTGCAACTAAATACTGAAGTTGCTTATGGTCAAGCAACATCTAATCTAGAAGGATATCAATTCAACAATAGCGGCGTTTCCTTTTCGGGAGCTTTAAATCAATCGTTCACTTTAGCAAAAGACTGGAGCGCTACTTGGAACAGCTTTTATAGCCAAAATGGTGACTACGGAAATACAAGTTTCAAACCGTCATACGATATGTCATTTAGTATGCGAAAAGACTTTTTAAGTAAAAAACTACGAATGAATTTAAGTGCTCAAAACGTATTGAAAAAAAGTCAATGGATCCAAAGCACGCAGCAAGACAACGTGACTACTAATTGGGTTAACCGCTGGGAAACGCGAAAAGTAACGCTATCGCTTACTTATAATTTTGGTACAGCTAAAAAGAAAGAAGTTAAGGATGCTGACCTAAACGAGGAACAGAACAGATTGTAATATTTTAAAATTACAATCTAGTGTAACCAACAAATTGACACTATAGTATTTGAACAAAAATCTGTGAATCTGTGGCCTAAAAATAATTATATTTGTGAAAATTTTACAATTCATGTCCACACTAAACGATTTTATTCCACAACCCTATTCTCATACTTTAGAAAGCGGTGAATTCCAATGGAGCGCACCAAGTAATATTGCTTTAGTTAAATATTGGGGTAAAAAAGACAATCAAATTCCGGCCAATCCATCGGTGAGTTTTACTCTAAATAATTGTAAAACGATTACTAAATTGGCTTTCGTCAAAAAGGATGTTTCGACCTCGCTTGACACTGTTGTACCGGGAAAATTTTCGTTTGATTTGCTTTTTGAAGGAAAACCAAAAGAAGACTTTAAGCCCAAAATCCAAAAATTCTTAGAGAGAATAGAAGTGTATCTTCCGTTTTTGAAAGACTATCACTTTACTATTGATACCGAAAACACGTTTCCCCATAGCTCTGGGATTGCATCATCGGCATCAGGAATGGCAGCTTTAGCGATGAACTTGATGAGTTTAGAAAAAGCACTAAACCCAGCCATGACCGATGCTTATTTTTATCAAAAAGCCTCTTTGTTAGCACGATTAGGATCAGGAAGTGCCTGTCGTAGTGTCAAAGGACAGGTGGTTGTTTGGGGAAACCAAGCAAATATAAAAGGAAGCTCTGATTTATACGGAGTAGAATTTCCAGGCGAAATTCATGACAATTTCAAGCAGTACCAAGACACTATTTTACTAGTCGACAAAGGCGAAAAGCAAGTTTCGAGTACGGTTGGCCATGATTTAATGCACAATCACCCTTATGCTGATCGACGTTTTGCCCAAGCGCATGACAACTTAGATGCCTTGATTACTATTTTTAAAAGTGGTGATTTAAATGCCTTTATAAAAGTGATCGAAAGCGAAGCACTGACCTTGCACGCCATGATGATGACTTCGATGCCCTATTTTATACTAATGAAACCAAACACCTTGGAGATTATCAATGCAATTTGGAAATTCAGAAATGAGACTAAAATCCCTGTTTGTTTCACCCTTGATGCAGGTGCAAATGTGCATGTTTTATATCCAAATAACGTTAGCGAAAAAGTTTTGCAATTTATTAAGAACGAATTAGTTGGCTATTGCCAAAATGGGCAGTACCTTTGTGACCAAATTGGAAATGGAGCTATGATGCTTTAATTGAATTATTTGTTTACCTTTAGCAAATAATGAATGAACAGTATGGATATTCAATTAGAAAAACAGAAAATCATTGAAAAGTTGTTGAAAACCAATGACGAATCAATTATTAAGTCTATTAAATCCCTTTTACAAAAAGAAAAGAAGGATTTTTGGGAGGAGTTGACGAAGGAAGAGAAAAAAGGAATCGAAGAAGGGATTGAAGATTTTAAAAATGGGAATACCACATCTTGGGATGACTTTATTGTCAACTATCTTTAATGAGAAAGGTGATTATTTCAAAAAGAGCAACTTATGAATTAGAAGATTTATTTGATTTTCTTGATTATAAATGGTCTGTAAGTATTCGTAAGAAAGTTGCACAGAAATTAAATAACCATATTGAAAAAATCAGATTAGACCCTGAGTTATTTCCAAAATCAAATATACGAAGTACACGAAAATGTGTTATTTCAAAACAGATTACCTTGTATTATGACTTTGACGACAAAAATTTAAATATTCTTCGTGTTTTCGATATAAGACAAGACCCAAATAAGATTAAAAAAATAGAATAATTACCAACCCCAAATTGATAATTTACAATACTATGAAAGGACCTTTATTTTACTCAAAAATATTACTATTTGGAGAATACGGAATTATTCGTGACTCTAAAGGATTATCTATTCCTTATAATTTTTACAATGGTGCCTTAAAAAGAGATGAAGATCCATCAGCAGAAGCAATTGCTTCTAACGAAAGTTTAAATCGTTTTACTGTCTATTTAGAGACTTTGCAAACAGAGCAACCTAATTTAGTTTCTTTTGCAATCGATGAACTAAAAAATGATGTAGCGACAGGAATGTACTTTGATTCCAGTATTCCGCAAGGATATGGTGTGGGTAGTAGTGGCGCATTGGTAGCCGCTATATATGATAAATACGCACACAACAAAATCACTGTTCTAGAAAATTTGACAAGAGAAAAATTACTTGAACTGAAAAATATCTTTTCGCAAATGGAAAGTTTTTTCCATGGCAAGAGTTCTGGTTTAGATCCTTTAAACAGTTACTTAAGCATACCAATCCTTATTAATTCTAAAGATAATATTGAAGCTACTGGAATTCCAAACCAAAGCTTTAACGGTAAAGGCGCTGTGTTTTTATTAGATTCAGGTATCGTAGGCGAAACGGCACCTATGGTTAACATTTTCATGGAAAACTTAAAAGATAAAGGTTTCCGAACCATGTTAAAAAACCAATTTGTGAAATACACGGATCTTTGTGTAGAGAACTTTCTTGGTGGCGACATGAAATCGCTGTTTCTTAATACCAAAAAATTATCTAAAGTGGTTTTGAGTAATTTCAAACCAATGATTCCAGAGCAATTTCATGCTATTTGGCAAAACGGAATTGACACTAATGATTACTACTTGAAACTTTGTGGATCAGGCGGTGGTGGTTATATTTTAGGCTTTACTGAAGACTTAGAGCGTGCTAAATTAGCATTGAAAGATTACAAACTTGAAGTTGTTTATCAATTTTAGAACATATTATTTACCTACTAGCGCTAATGTTGTGCCCTTATTACACAAAATTGTTGGCGAATTAAATCAACGGGTTTTCAAGGAGAATACTGAAAATAGTGAGTGAAAGCTTTCGTTTTTATTAAGCGACTAATAGACAAGTATGAATAACAAAGCTATCACTAAAAAATTTAGTCTCTATACTATTTTCACCCCATTAGTGATTGTGGTGCTTTCTTGCTCGTTTTTGATTTTTGTTAACTATTATACTATTAAAATACTCTCCTCTTGCCGTGCCTATGTTAATGGAGAGTCGCATTATTCTGAAGGTGAAAAGGATGGTACGAGAAATTTAATTACCTACCTATTTACTGGTGACCTAAAGGAATGGAATGATTTTAATAAACATTTGCTTGTCCCTCAAGGAGATCGCGTAGCCCGAATTGAACTACTTACAAGCAATAGAAAAAATATAATCAAAGACGGGCTTCGTGCTGGAAGAAATGACGAAAAAGACCTCAATGACATGATATGGCTTTTTAATAATTTCAAAAAAATTTCCTTTTTTAAAGCTGCTATAACCGAATGGGGAAAAGCAGACCGTCAAGTTGAAAAACTAACTAAATTAGGGCAAGAAATTAATACTCGAATGCAAAAAAAATCACTGTCAACAAGTGAAAAGAGATTGTTTCTAGACCAGATAAATAGCATATCGCATAAAATTAGTGTTAGTGAAAGTAAATTTTCGCAATCATTAGGAGAAGGAACTAGAGCGATGAAAACCTATCTTTTATTAATAAATATCGTCTTGACACTGATCATAATAAGTAGTGTTAGTGTATATTATAACGTACTATTTGGTAAATTAAAAAAATCTACTGCTGAAACCGATAAAAAGAACAGCAAATTAATTATTGCCAATAAAGAATTAGATAAGTTTGTTTATAGCGCATCGCACGATCTTCGAGCTCCTATTTCTTCGCTTCAAGGACTTATTGAAGTTATGAAATTAGAGCAGGATTCAGATCAATTTAACCTCTATTTAAACATGATGAGCGATAGTTTAATCAAGCAAGATCGCTACATTCGTGATATCATCGACTATTCAAGAAATAAAAGAAAGCAGATTACCATAACTAATCTTAGCTTGGCAGCATTGATAAACGAGAGTATCGCTCAAAATAAATTTACGAAGTCCTCTTATTCGATAAAAATAACCACGGACTTAGCGGTAGACCTAATTACTAATGATGAACTAAGATTGCGCATCATTATTAATAATTTCCTATCCAATGCCATCAAATATTCTGATCCCGAAAAAGAAAATCCATTTCTGCATATTAAAACATATCTTGATAAAAATGGTTTTATAATTGAATTTTCAGATAACGGTGTTGGAATAGACCTGGCGCATCAAGACAAAATATTTGATATGTTTTTTGTCACTAACTCAGCTAACAATGGCTCTGGCCTTGGTCTGTATATCGTTAAAGAAGCTGTAGAACACTTGAATGGATCCATAAAGGTAAGTTCCAAAGTTACTGTTGGAACCACTTTTACAATCACAATACCTAACAATCATGAAGCTCAATCATAAAATATTAATCATTGATGATAATGTCATTGACCAGATTGTTACCAAACAACTGCTCAAAAAAAAACTGAATCTCGAGGATATTCATGTGGTTAATAGTGGCAAAGAAGCATTAGAATGGTTACAACACTATAAGAAAGAGAAAGATGGTTTTTTAGTCATTTTACTGGATATAAAAATGCCTGAAATGGACGGTTTTGAATTTTTAGATGAATTCGACAACCCACACAATAGGATTAGTATTGCTGATTTTGTAATTGTAATGCTCTCCTCCTCCCTAGACCCTAACGACAAAAAAAGAGCTAAAAAAAATACGCACGTACATACGCTGTTGAGCAAACCACTTCAAGTTGAAGAATTTTCAGCAGTACTACTTGCAACCGAAACTAAAAGCTAGTCCACTTTTAATTCGTCTCAAATAGAGCCTATGAAATAAAGTGGGAACACTATGTTTTAAATATTTTGTAGGTTTTTACCAAAACAAAGCCTTAAATTTGATGTAAGATAAAGACACTTTTTATCAACCACTATTTCAAAACCCGTTTCCAGAATGTTAAGCAGAAAACACAAGCTTTTATTAATGAAAATCATCAGTTTGTTCTCTGTGGTTAGAGGGTACAACATTCCGGTGATCATCTTAGCGCAATACCTTTCTGCCTTATTTATTCTCGCTCCTGAAAAAGGAACATTAGCAAATCTATTGGACTTAAACCTGTTTTTATTGGTACTCGCTTCGTCGCTTTCCATTGCTTCGGGCTATATCATTAACAATTTCTACGACAGCCAAAAGGACTTAATAAATCGACCTAATAAATCGATGCTGGACCGATTGGTAAGTCAAAAAACAAAGCTTTCCGTTTATTTTATTTTAAATTTTATCGTTTCTTTTTTAGCATTAATAGTATCGTGGCGTGCTTTCTTGTTTTTTTCGACTTATATATTTCTGATTTGGTTTTACTCTCATAAAATAAAAAAGTACCCTATGATTGGGAATTTAACTGCGGCCGTTTTAGCAGTTATTCCGTTTTTTGCCATCTTGCTACACTATTACTTTAACTTAAGTTTTGAAGAAATAGCAAGTTACAAGAACAATTTAGCCGTTATCTTTTCGCATGCCTGCTTTCTATTTCTTCTTTTACTCATCAGGGAAATGATTAAAGACTTAGAAAACATCAAAGGCGATTTAGCTAACGGATATCAAACTGTACCGATATTATATGGAGAGATCATGTCAAAAAAAATTATTACACTTCTAGTAGGATTGACTATTGTGCCAGTTTACTTATTGGTTGACGTGTATGATGTGGGCATGATGGAAATCTACTTTTATGGTTGCCTTATTCTGTTACTTTTCTTCTTACTCTACTTATGGAAATCAGAACGTAAAGGCCAGTATTTACTACTTCACAATGTATTGAAATTTCTGATTGTGGCGGGTGTTTTTTGCATAATCCTCATTAACCCAAGTGCATTATGGAACAGTAAAAAAATACTGTTACTACTTTAAAACTGTTTTCATTCTGTTTTTTGATTGTACTACTAGCCTAGCCCTGATTGCAACGGCATCCTTTTACTTTTTTTTTCTAAAAGTAAAAGATACAGTGGAAAGCAGGAGAGTGCTCCTAAAAAAAATACCAGAGAATTGATTCTACTCTAAATTAAGGATTTAGCATTTTAATGTGGAGTTATTGATTGCCAATTATATAAATAGTATCTTTGCGCAAATTATCGATTATTATGAATAACAAGGAAGGCAATAATAAAAGTGGCGGCGGAAGAGCAAATAGCTCACGACCACACTCTAATAAGCCAAAACCTGCCATGCAGAAGCGCGCTCAAGGGCCTAAAAAAGTAAAAGTTACTACTAAAGTTGCAGAAGTTGCTACTGATAAAGTAGAGAAAAAAGCGAATCAGGCACCAAAAAGACCTAAGGTTAAAGACGAAATAAGATTGAATAAATACATCTCGAACTCAGGCGTGTGCTCGCGTCGTGATGCGGATATTTACATTCAATCAGGTACAGTAAAAGTAAATGGTGTTGCCGTAACCGAGATGGGTTACATGGTAAAGCCAGGTGATGTAGTTAACTTTGATGGTGCTACATTAACTCCTGAAAAAAAGGTTTATATCTTATTGAACAAACCTAAAAACTTTACCACTGCCATGGACGAAGGGCAGGAATTTCGTAATGTTTTAGAATTAGTAAAAGGTTCTACTACAGCAAAAATTGGTGCCGTAGGAAGAATGGATAAAAATACAACTGGATTATTGTTGTTTACTAATGATACGGATATGATTCGTAAATTTACGTTACCAACCAATAAATCATCTAAAATCTACCAAGTTTCATTAGATAAAAATTTGAAATTTGAGGACTTAGAAAAAATAAACAAAGGCCTTGTTCTTGATGGACACCGCGTATTTGTTGAAGATATAAGTTATATTGAAGGTGAAGCTAAAAGCGAAATAGGTTTAAAATTAAGATCAGCTAACGTAAAAGTGGTTCGTTCTATATTTGAACATTTTAGCTATGATGTATTGCGAATTGACCGTGTTTCATTTGCTGGTTTAACTAAGAAGAACCTTCCTAGAGGAAACTGGAGATTGCTGACGGAGCAAGAAATTATCAACTTGAAAAATGTGTAAATTTCATTTTTAAGCTATACTAAATCCTATTCGATATTGAATAGGATTTTTTTTGGTCTTTACTTTCCTTTCTGTAGTAGTTAACTAAAAAAGTTCTCGCCTACTTATGTTAAAAAAGCGATGAATAGGCTATTGCAGAAACTTACGAAGTTAATTAGCGCGCTTTTAATTAAAATTATCATAGCTTTACGTAAACTTAATTTTGATAAATAATGAAAAAAACTTCGGTATTTCTAACTGCAATTCTCTGTTCAGCCCTATTGGTGAATTGCAAATCAGAAAGTAAAAAAATAGATTTTTCGACTGTAACTAAGCAGTACTTTGATGATAAAAACGCACTAGATCCTTTAGGCGCAACACAAAACGGACAAAATCAATACAACGATCAGTTGCAATTTGAAATGACCGACAGCTTTAGAAAAGCTCAATTTGAGTTTTTTGATAAATATGATAAAACCTTGGACACAATCGATAGCAAAAACCTTTCGGCAGAGGAAAAAAACAGCTACGAGATAATCAAATGGGAAGTTGCCGTTGGGAAAGAGCTGCTAAACGAACCTACGAATTTAATGCCCGTACACCAATTTTGGGGGACACACCTAACCATGGGACAATTTGCAGGAGGAAGTAGTGCTCAACCTTTTAAAACGGAGAAAGATTATACTAATTTCTTGAAAAGAATGGACACGTATAGCGTATGGATTGACTCCGCTATGGTATACATGAAAAAAGGAATTGCGAAAGGTGCAGTTTTACCAAAATCATTAACTGTAAAAGTGATTCCACAATTTGACGAGATGGCAACCTCAAATATCGAAGAAAATTTATTTTATTCAGCTATAAAAATAATGCCCGACAGCTTTTCAGTAGAAACAAAAAAGGACATTACTGCTAAATATACCGCAATGATCAATGAAAAACTGATTCCGCAGTACAAAAAAATGGCTGCCTTTTTAAAAACCGAATACTTACCGGCATCCCGAGCAACAAGTGGGATTGGTAGTTTGCCTTTTGGACAAAAACTATACTCAACCTACGTAAAACAGTGGACTACGACAGCTATGACTCCCGCAGAAATTCATGAATTAGGACTTAATGAAGTAGCGCGTTTAACTGCCGAAATGGAAAAAGTAAAAAAACAAGTAGGATTTGAAGGAACACTTTTGGAATTTTTCGAATATGTTCGCAACAAGCCAGAGTTAAAACCATTTAAAAAACCGGAAGAAGTAATCGCAAATTTTGAGCGAATTTACAGTGTAATCAAGCCTAATGTAGATAAATTGTTCTCTCTACAGCCTAAAACAAAATTTGAGATTAGAAGAACAGAAGCGTTTAGAGAGAATACCGCAAGTGCTGAATACAATCAAGGAGCAGCTGACGGGTCAAGACCAGGTGTTTTTTATGTTCCAATTCCGGATGTAAAAGAATACAATATGTATGGCGATGAAGATTTGTTTTTACATGAAGCTATTCCGGGTCACCACTTTCAGATTTCATTGCAGCAAGAAAATGAGAACCTTCCTGATTTTAGAAAATACAATTGGTTTGGTGCCTACGGCGAAGGATGGGCGTTATACACAGAAAGCTTAGGGAAAGAACTAGGATTATATAAAGATCCTTATCAGTATTTTGGGATGTTAGGAAACGAAATGCACCGAGCCGTGAGATTAGTGGTTGACACCGGTTTGCACAGCAAAGGATGGACGAGAGAACAAGCCATTAAATACTCTTTAGCAAACGAAGCCGAAAGTGAAGCAAGTATCACGACCGAAATCGAACGCTACATGGCCATTCCTGGACAAGCACTATCTTATAAAATAGGACAGTTAAAAATCATGGAACTTCGCAAAAGAGCACAAGACAAAATGGGAAAACAATTTGACATTAAAAAATTCCACGAAAAAGTATTAGAATCTGGAGTAATGCCACTTGCTTTATTAGAGAGTAAAATTGATGGTTGGATAAAAAACAAAAATTAAATATCATGAAAAAATTAATGCTCACCACCGTTCTATCTGTATTTTCATTATCAGTAAACTCACAAGCTATATTGAACGCGCTAGAACCTAGTACAACAAGCTATTTATATCGAAGTGACATATTGACCAAGGGAGATTTGAAATCAGTAGAAGGCTCAACATATTTTATTGATGAATTTAGACCTGCAGTTGTCACCGGTGTAAAGGAAAAAATAATGGTACGTTACAATGCATTCACTGACATTTTTGAAGTTCAGTCGCCTACAATGGAAGTATTTCCGTTAATTAAAAAAGAACCGTTCAACACAATAACCATTTACCCATCCACAACTAAAATTAAGTTACTAGATTACCAAACAAAGCAAACCAAAGAATATGGGTACCTTGTTGAGTTATTTTTCTCCCAAAAAATAGCAGTTTACAGAAGAGATCGAATAATTTTACAAAAAGGAAGAGAAGCTTCTAGCACCTATACACAAGACGTACCCGCTACCTATGCAAAAGCAGATACAGAGTTTTTTATCAGTAAAAATAATGAAATACCTTTTCTATTTCCGCGGAATAAAAAGGACTTATTTGAGCTGTTCCCCGAAAAAACTACAGCATTAACTGATTATATTAAAAAGAATAACTTTTCCACCAAAGATGAAAAAAGCATTATAAATCTAATACGTTTTATCTCAGAATTGTAAAGGAGACCCAGAAGCGCCTTTATAATAAGGCGCTTTTTTGGATCAAACTTAAAAATTACATGGAAAGATATTTGTATTTAATAAATGAAATCCTGATCTAAGGCTCTTAAAACCAATTACTAAAATTAATACTAACAGCAACTGATTTTTGACTTTTTCGAATGGATATCCCACCGAAAATTAAATGAAGTTTTGCATTCATTTTTATAAGGAATTCAACCTATATGATATAAATACAGCTACAATAATCTAATTTTTAATAGATTACCTATCTTAAATACAAATCATAATTTTTAAATTCATGGAAACTAAGTTATATCATTTCACAAAACCTATCTTGATTAAGGTATGAGAAGAGTAGCTTTTAATACTGATAGCTATTGCAACTAATAAAGCACTAGAGTTTTTATTTTATTCAAAAACGAATAATAGATCCCTAACCACATAGTTGTGATGCTATTTTGTACTTCTACATGGCCATTCCTGGACAAGCGCTATCTTATAAAATAGGACAGTTAAAAATCATGGAGCTTCGCAAGAGAGCGCAAGACAAAATGGGAAAACAATTTGACATTAAAAAATTCCACGAAAAGGTTTTGGAATCTGGAGTAATGCCACTTGCTTTATTAGAGAGTAAAATTGATGGTTGGATCACCGAGAAAAAATAATTGAATCATTTAAATTGATATAAAAAATAACCTATGGATATTCCCAAAAAACTAATACAGGAAGCTTGCCTTCAAAAACAGAATGATTTAATTGATGGATTTACAACTCGATTAGAGCTCATGGAATCTGATGCCGTGGACCACGACCACTCACCAAGTCAATCTGAAAGTCGCACAGCAGGTAAAATGGAATTAATTAATGCTATTGGTAACGAACTTACCTTTGCACAAAGGGAAATGGAATTCCTAAAGAGTTTAGATCCTTCAAAAGTTTGTGATATAGTAGAACCAGGAGCAGTTGTTGTTACTGATAAAATGACTTTTTACATTTGTGTTTCTATTGAAAATTTTGAAGTTGCTGGAACAGCTTTTTTTGGAATGTCCTACAAAGCCCCACTTTATGCTGAAATGCGCGGTCTTAAAAAGGATTCGTCGTTCAAATACAATGAAACCGAATACAAAATCCTTGACATTTATTAGACCTAATTAAAAAAAATGCTTTATTCACCAAAACCTCTTTTGCACTGCCTAAGAGGTTTTTACTATTAATAAATAAAAATCAGGGAGCTTCGCAAAAGAGCGCAAGACAAAATGGAAAAACAATTTGACATTAAAAAATTCTACGAAAAGGTTTTGGAATCTGGAGTAATGCCACTCGCTTTATTAGAAAGCAAAATTGATGGTTGGATCGCTGAAAAAAAATAAAATTACCCATATATTCATTTTAAAAAGGTCTCCTTGCATTTTCAAGGAGACCTTTTTTTGTACCCTTATTGCTGAATTTTATTTAAAAAAAGAGGCAAAATCTGTTCAAATCATCATAATTTCAAAAAACGAAAACGTTAAAGTTATCCTATTCTTGTAAAAATGCGCTACAAAAAAATAATCCCTAAAAAAAGGAGTACTTTTAAGGACTAATAATCTAAGTACATTATGAAAAGAACAATCCTATTATTGCTTGCGCTATACTTAACTTCAGCTACTTCATTTAGTCAAACTAAAAAGACTGCAATTGACAAAAAAGTATCTGAATTACTTTCTAAGATGACGATTGAAGAAAAAGTGGGACAAATGACTCAGATGACCGTAACTGGTTTTGAAATTAAAGGGCAAGCTGGTGTTTTTGACATGGTTAAGTTACGAGAAGGAATTCAAAATTATCATATCGGTTCGATTTTAAACGTCCCAAATCCTGGTGCTCCAACCATTCAAAAATGGAAAGAAGTACTTACAACTATCAACAACGAAGCGAACAAAACTCGCTTAAAAATTCCTGTTTTGTATGGTATTGACGCCATTCATGGATCAAGTTACACAGCAGGAGCCACTTTATTTCCGCAACAAATAGGTATTGCGGCTACATTTAATACTGACATCGTTAAAAGAGCTGCTGAAATTTCGGCATATGAAACACGAGCTTCCTCAATCCCTTGGGTATTTTCTCCCGACTTAGATTTACCAAGGAATCCTTCGTGGTCTCGCATGTGGGAATCTTTCGGCGAGGACGCTTATTTATCCTCGCAAATGGGCGTAGCAATGGTTGAAGGATTTGAAGGCAAAGATGTGGGATCTAAATACAACGTAGCTTCATGCATGAAACATTACATTGGATACGGAAGCACCACCACCGGAAAGGACAGAACACCTAGTATTATTCCCGAACGTGTTTTGAGACAATTTGATTTAACTATTTACCAAGCCGCTATAAAAGCAGGGGCTAAAAGTATTATGGTTAGCTCAGGAGAAATCAATGGTACTCCGGTGCACGCCAGCAAACATTTAATCACTACTATTTTAAAAAATGAACTAGGCTTTTCAGGGGTTGTCGTGACTGATTGGAAAGATATTATTTACCTCTACACAAGGCATAAAGTAGCCGAGAATAACAGGGATGCCGTTAAAAAAGCTGTTTTGGCAGGAATCGATATGAGTATGGTACCTGAAGACTACAGTTTTTATACTGATTTATTGGATTTAGTTGCCAAAGGCGAAGTACCGATGTCTCGCATAGACGATGCGGTTACCCGAATTTTACGAATGAAATTCGAAGTCAATCTGTTTGAAAGCAATAGTGCTGATTTAAAGGACTATCCTAAATTTGGTTCCCAAGAATTCATAGATGTCGCTTATAATGCAGCTGCTGAATCTATCACATTATTAAAAAACAAAGCCGCAATCTTACCTTTGAGTAAAACAGAAAAAATTTTAGTAACAGGTCCAACCGCCAATAGCATGAAATACTTGAACGGTGGGTGGTCATATAACTGGCAAGGTGAAAACTCTGATAAGTATGCTGCAGATAAATTTACGATTCTTGAAGCAGTTGAAAACAAAATAGGAAAAACCAACGTACTTTACACCGCTGGTGCTGATTTAGAAAAAGAAGATGATGCCGAAATTTTAAAAGCAGTTGCACTTGCCCAAGATGCGAGCAAAATTATTTTGTGTCTGGGCGAAAAAAACTATACGGAAACTCCCGGAGACATTAGTAACTTATACCTAAGCCAACCGCAAATAAAACTGGCTTTAGCTTTATCAAAATTAAATAAGCCTATTGTTTTAATCTTAAACGAAGGTCGACCAAGAATAATAAGTGATTTCGAAGATAAAATGGAAGCTGTAATTCAGTGCTACTTACCCGGAAATGAAGGTGCAAGAGCACTTGTAGATATTTTGTATGGAGAGGTAAACCCAAGCGGAAGATTACCGTACAACTACCCTCGCTATACCAACTCTCTTGAAAAGTACAATCGAAAATATACCGAAAGTCTGGGAGACGAAGAACAAAATAACGATGCACAGTACCAAAAAAGCTATTCTCCACAATATGAATTTGGAACAGGATTATCTTATACTTCGTTTGAGTATTCGAACTTAACAATCGATAAATCCCAAATTAGCCATTCTGATTCAGTAACAGTAACAATTGATGTAACCAATACAGGAAAACGTGCCGGAAAAGAAGCAGTATTACTCTACTTATCAGATAAGGTAGCTAGCATCACGCCAGAGGTTAAAGCATTAAAACGTTTTGAAAAAATAAGCTTAGCTCCCTATGAAACTAAAAAAGTAACATTTACATTAAATCAAAAAGACCTGCAATTTGTGGGAGAAGATTTAAAATGGATTGCCGAGGACGGTACATTTACAATTCAAATTGGGAATCAAACCAAAGATTTCATTTTAAAATAATGATTGAACTCACAAAGACTTCTCTACAATGAGGAGTCTTTTTTTTTTGCAACAGAATACCAGAATCTTGTAGCTCCAACTTTTGAACTTGACCCCCGTTTTGGAGGGGGAAGTATGTGTTTTGGAAATAAAAAAAGCTTCTCGATTGAGAAGCTTTTTTAGTGCGGATAATAGGACTCGAACCTACACGCCTTGCGGCACCAGATCCTAAGTCTGGCATGTCTACCAATTTCACCATATCCGCGTGCAATTGTGGGTGCAAATATAACTATAAGTTTGAACTTTCAAAGGATTTTTTTAAAAAAAAATATAATTCTATTTTTTGTACTTTTGAAATAATAAAAAATGAGTCACTCAATGGAAAATATCAAGTCATACGTTCAAGAAAACAAAGATCGTTTCATCAATGAATTAATCGAATTATTAAAAATACCTTCGGTAAGTGCTGATACCGCTTACTCTCAAGATGTTATCGACACATCCGAAGCCGTAAAACGCAGCTTAGAGCAAGCAGGTTGTGATTTCGTTGAAATATGCGAAACCGATGGATATCCTATCGTCTATGGAGAAAAAATGATCGATCCTACCTTACCTACTGTTTTGGTTTACGGGCATTACGATGTACAACCGGCTGATCCAATCGAATTATGGACATCTCCGCCATTCGAACCTGTTATTAAAACAACCGATTTACACCCTGAAGGAGCAATTTTTGCACGTGGTGCATGCGACGATAAAGGTCAAATGTACATGCACGTGAAAGCATTCGAATACATGATCAAAAACAACAACTTGCCTTGTAATGTGAAATTCATGATTGAAGGCGAGGAAGAAGTTGGGAGTGTTAACTTAAAAACATTTGTAGAAAACAACACAGAGAAATTAAAGAACGATGTAATCTTAATCTCTGATACCGGAATGATTTCTAATCAGCAGCCGTCTATTACAACTGGGCTTCGTGGTTTAAGTTATGTTGAAGTGGAAGTAACTGGGCCTAACCGCGATTTACATTCGGGCTTGTATGGTGGAGCTGTGGCGAATCCAATTAATATTTTATCTAAAATGATCGCGTCGCTTCATGATGAGAACAACCACATTACTATTCCTGGTTTTTATGATAATGTAGAAGAATTATCACTTGAAGAAAGAGCTGAAATGGCCAAAGCACCTTTTAGCCTAGAACAGTATAAAAACGCGCTAAAACTAAACGATGTGTATGGTGAAAAAGGATATACTACTAATGAACGAAACTCAATTCGTCCAACGTTAGACGTAAACGGAATTTGGGGCGGTTATATTGGTGAAGGCGCGAAAACAGTTATTGCTAGTCAGGCTTTCGCCAAAATATCAATGCGTTTAGTTCCAAATCAAGATTGGGAGCAAATTACCGAACTGTTCACCAAGCACTTTATGAGCATCGCTCCTGCTGGCGTTACTGTAAAGGTAAAACCACATCACGGAGGTCAAGGTTATGTAACACCTATTGATAGTATTGGGTACCAAGCGGCTAATATGGCGTATACTGAAACGTTTGGAGTTCCAGCGATTCCGGTTCGCTCTGGAGGAAGTATTCCAATAGTAGCTTTGTTCGAAAAAGAATTAAAAAGCAAGACCATCTTAATGGGATTTGGACTCGACAGCGATGCTATCCACTCGCCAAACGAACATTTTGGAATTTTTAATTACCTAAAAGGAATTGAAACCATTCCTTTATTCTACAAGTATTTTGTTGAATTAAGCAAATAAAATCAAATGATCACTTAGAAAATCCGTTCAGAAATGAACGGATTTTTTTTGACATGCCTTATAAGTTATGGATCGCTTTCTCTATTTAAACGATGCTACTGCAACATAATAACCAAAAAAAATCTCCAACCTAAGTTGGAGATTAAATACTATCGTTTCAATTTTTCTAATTTCTGTTGTGCTGATCTTAGATCTTCTTCTAATTTACTTACTTTCAATTCTTGTTTAGAAACCTTCAAGTTTTCTTTTTGCAATTCAACGTCTGATAATTTTCCTCTTGAAACCGACTTGTCTAATTTAGATTTCATTTTATCTAACTGCTTCTCGGCTTTGTCAATTTTATCATTTAATTTCTCAACTGACCTATCTGCCTTCTCGATACGTTTGGCTTCTTTCTCTGCTTTTTTTATCTCCTTCTCTCTCGCTTTGATTGCTTTTTCCCTTGCTTTTTGCTCTCTTTGCTTTGCCTTCTCCGCTCTTTTCAAACTTTTCTCAGCTCTGTCTTGTTCTCTTTGAGCACTTTTTCGGTCTTTTTCAGCTTGCTTCAATGCCTTTTCCGCTTTGGCTTGTTCTTTAAAAGCTTCCTTATTCAGCATTTCCTGCGAAACGGGCGCTTGTACTGGCATAACCACAACCGAATCCTTAACAACTGGAGCTGTCTCCTGAGCATAACCAAACTGCATTCCAAAAAACGCTAAAGCACATACTACTAATTTAGTTTTCATTCTATTTTTCTTTTTAAAAGTCATACTACAAAATTAACAAATATTAAGCCAAAACCACTCGTTTCGCTACGCTATTTTACTTGTACACTAACAAAATTCAACACATTTTATTCCAACCACGATCAGTAACTACCGCTAAATCAATTTCTTTCGTTCAATTTTTCATGAAATAAATTTGGATATCCAAAATTTTACTCTACATTTGTAGAAGAACCTCTTATTTTGTAGAATATGAAAAGTAAATCCCTAGTACTGTATTGCATTGCGATAGTTTTCGTTTCATGTTCAACTACTGTGACGAATCAAACTCTAAATAAAAAAAGAGAAGGCCTTTGGGTCGAAAAATACGCTTTGGATACTTTGCAATATAAATCAATTGGGAATTATAAAAACAATGAGCCAACTAAAAAATGGCGTTATTATTTAGATGGGAAAATAATTAAAAAAGAAAAATACAAAGCTCGTTTTTGTAAAACCAAATTATATCATCAAAATGGACAATTGCAATCTAAGGGAAAAACTGTTTTAGACACAAGCGGCAAATACGCGCATTGGTTTTACCAAGGAGAATGGAAATTTTATGACAATAAAGGAAAGTTACTGTCCCGAAGTACCTATAATGAGGGAGAACTAATCGCTGAAAAGAAGAAACTAAAAAATTAAAACAACATACAATGCAACAATTAACAAACTCTGAAGAACAATTGATGGAGCACCTTTGGAAATTAGAAAAAGCTTTCATGAAAGACCTATTGGAGGCATTTCCTGAGCCTAAACCTAAAACGACCACTGTTGCCACCTTATTAAAACGAATGATCGATAAAGATTTTGTTGCTTATACTGAATTTGGGAATTCTAGAGAATATTATCCATTGGTCAAGAAAACAGATTATTTTTCTAAACATGTCAATGGGTTAATAAAGAATTTCTTTAACGACTCTGCTTCTCAATTCGCTTCCTTTTTTACTAACGAAACGAATTTGTCAGCAAAGGAATTAGAAGAACTTCGAAAAATAGTAGATAGTGCCATTTTAAAAAAGAAAAAATGATAGACTTTTTAATCAAATCAACCGCATCCTTAGCTATTCTCTTGGCCTGCTATCACTTGTTGTTAGAAAAGGAAAAAATGCACCAATTCAATAGATTCTTTCTGTTATTTGGTTTAGTATTCTCTTTCTCTATTCCGTTTTTTACGATTGAGGTAATTGAGGAAGTTACCACCAAAACGCTTCCGCTAGATGCATTTCAATTAATACAAAACCCAACTACATCGGTTCAAGAAGCAACTAATTACTGGATGGTTCTTTTGTACACCGTCTATGGCGTGGTAACTCTGGTGCTATTGATTCGATTTATTAAAAATGGTTTACAATTATACATCCAATCAAAATCACAGACCGCAATACCTTTTCAAAATGCTAAACTAGTTTTGTTATCTAATCCCACACTACCTTACACTTTTTTAAATACCATCTTCATCAATAAAGAAGACTACAACAACCGGAAAATCGAGCATGAATTGTATACACACGAGCTCATTCATGTTACTCAAAAACACACTCTAGACATTTTATTGATAGAAACCCTAAAAGTTGTTTTTTGGTTTAACCCATTATTTTATTTCTACAAAAAAGCCATTCAACTCAACCACGAATTCCTTGCTGATGAGCACGTAGTGCAATCCCATAACAATGTTCCGTTTTACCAAAATCTATTAATAAGTAAGGCAAACGCGAACCCAACCTATTACTTGGCCAGTAATTTGAATTATTCAGTAACCAAAAAAAGATTAATTATGATGACAAAAAACACCTCAACCACGAGAAGCCTTATTAAAAAAGGCCTAGTAATCCCAATTTTGACAGCAATCGTATTTTCGTTTTGCACGAAAGTGGTAGCGCAAGAAAAAACGACTTCACAAGAAAATGCTACAAAAAGACCACTTTCTATTTTTGAAAACTACTATCAAAAAACCATTTTCGAAATCAAGGATGAGAGCGGAAAAGTAGTTGCTACTAAAAAATATTCAGAACTTACCTCTAAAGAGAAGCATATTGTCCCTCCAGTAATTCTCGACAAAAAAGAAGACTTTACCACTGAAAATTTGGAAAAGGCACTATCTAAAGGCGGACCTGCTAAATTTGTAGTAGATCCATTTGACAAAAAAAATATCAAAGTAAAAAGCGCAGATGAAAACGCCGTTTATAATAATGCTGGACTAACCGAGAATCCTGAATTCGAAGGTGGAATGGAGTTTTTCTATAAATTTGTGGCAAAAAATTATAGAGCTCCAGAAAAACAAGGATTAAAAGGAAAAGTTTACATTACTTTCATTGTAGAAAAAGATGGTTCAATTACTGATGTAAAATCATTAAGAGACATTGGTTATGGAACTGGAGAAGAAGCCATAAGGGTAATGAATATTTGCCCAAAATGGACTCCAGGGAAGATTAATGACGAACCTGTTCGAACCTTGTATAGTTTACCTATCACAATACAAACAGCTGGATAGAAAACAGTATAAACAACAAATCCGCTGCACTACTAGCGGATTTGTTTAACTAAAACTAAACTAAAAAAACTCAATCTGGTTTATAACCAAAGTATGGCATTGCTTCCTCTTTAAAGACAACGCCATATGCTTCTAACTCCTTTAATATTGGTAAATACACTTCTTTGTTAATAGGAAGTTGCACACCGGGAGTTTTAATTTTTCCATTTAATATTTGCAAAGTGGCAATCGCAACTGGCAGCCCTACTGTTTTTGCCATTGCGGTATACGTTTGATCGTCACCTAGACACACCATCTTTGAATCGATTTGTTTTTTTTCTCCGTTAAGTTCATATCCAAACTTATGATACATCACAATCATATCCTTGTCATCAGCTTGCAAGGTCCATTTATTATTCAATATCCTTTCTAAAATTTGGGCTGGAGTAGCATTTTTAAGTCCTACGATTTTATCTTTGTTGAATAGATCGAGTTCCAATAATTTATCCCACATGATATCATCTTGATCAATTTTTAAAATTAATCTTGTTTTAATCTCTACGGAATCCGTTGGGTGATACGGCAAAAATGAATTGACAAAATCGCGGTAACTCATTGTATCTGAGTTTTCCATCACGTAGCTATCATCAGTCATACCAAGTTGAACAAACATGTTCCAAGCCTTAGAAAATCCTACTTTTCGAATCGTTCCTCTATATAAAGTGAGCACATCATCTAAACCATAGACCGAGCGGTATTTTAGCGAGTCACGGTTAGAATACGCTTCAAAACGACCATATCCTTCCACATCAAGGAATTCTGTTCGTCGAAATAAATTGCAGTACGGAATGTATTTATAGGTTCCTTCTTGAACAAATTTAGCCGCTCCGCCCTGCCCTGCTAATACTACATTGCGCGGTGCCCAAGTAAATTTATAATTCCAAAGATTAGTATCGGATTCTGGTGCAACCAATCCACCACAAAAAGATTCGAACAAAAGCATTTTACCTCCTTTATCCCGAATTTCATCAATAACTTTCATTGCACTCATGTGATCGATCCCCGGATCCAGACCAATTTCATTCATGAAAACTAAATTATTTTCTTTTGCAGCAGCATCCAATTCCTGCATAGCCTCGCTAATATACGAGGCTGTAACCAAACTCTTTTTATGGATAATGCAATCTCTCGCCACTTCAATATGCAAATGCGCTGGAAGCATACTAATTACAATATCGGCTTTACTTATAGCTTCACTTCTTTGTATTGTATCAAAAATATCCAACGCAATAGCGGTAGCGTTAGGATGCCCATTTGTTTTTTTTTCGGCTAAAGCCAAAGATAAATCTCCAATTACAAGATGTACATTCTCAGTATCCGATTTTTGCAGCAAATATTGAATTAACGAAGAGGCTGATCTTCCTGCACCAATAATTAAAATGTGTCTCATAATTTGTATTTATAACACAAACATACAAATTTGTTGCATTTATAACAATGTTCTTGAACCAAAAGATTGTAAAATTTTTAACGAGTGTAGAACCCGAGCAGCTACTCAAATTTTAGTACTTTTGATTTAAATTGTAAACCTGTTTGAATTTCAAAACTCAATGACAAAAAAAATACTAACTACCGCCTCGCTATTAGGTGCTCTTGCCATCATTCTAGGTGCTTTTGGGGCACATGCTTTAAAAAAAGTACTCTCTTTAGACCAATTGAGCACTTTTGAAACGGGAGTAAAATACCAAATGTACCACGCCCTATTTTTATTAGTGATTCCCTCCATAACTAGCCTATCAGACAAAGCCAAAAAATCCATTTTAATCTTAGTACAATTAGGCGTCTTACTGTTTTCAGGATCAATTTATCTATTAGCGACGAACGACCTTACTTCCTTTAATTTTAAAGTTATCGGTTTTGTAACACCTATTGGAGGAGGCTTACTTATCTCAGCTTGGTGCGTTTTAATTTATCAAAATTGGACGAAAAAGTTATAAAAATAGAAATTTCAAATCGTATCTAAAATATAATATCTACTTTTGCAATTATAAATTAAACCACTCAATCATAATTTTATGAATAATAACACACCGTTTACGAAATCGATTTCGCCAACTGACTTAGGAATCGAAAACGCAAAGATTCATTACCAATTATCGGCCAGCGAATTACAAGCCAAAACTGTTGCATTAGGACAAGGAGTAGAAAACTCTACAGGAGCTCTAGCAATCAACACAGGTGAATTCACAGGACGCTCACCACAAGATCGATTTATTGTAAAAGATGCAATTACTGCAGATAAAGTATGGTGGGGAAAAGTAAATATACCATTTGAACCTTCAGCATTTGATGCTCTTTATAAAAAAGTAGCCGCTTATTTAAGCAACAAAGAAATATATGTTAGAGATTCGTACGTATGTGCCGATCCTAACTACCGTTTGAATGTACGTGTTATTACAGAAACACCTTGGGCAAACTTGTTTTGCTACAATATGTTTTTAAGACCATCAGAAAGCGAATTAGAAAACTTTACTCCTGAATGGACCGTAATGTGTGTTCCTAGTTTTATGGCAGACCCCGCTGTAGACGGAACGCGTCAGGCTAACTTTGCTATTTTAGATTTTACTAAAAAAGTAGCTTTGATTGGTGGAACCGGTTACACAGGCGAAATGAAAAAAGGAATTTTTTCGGCCTTGAACTTCATCCTTCCGGTTGACAAAAATACCCTTCCAATGCACTGTAGCGCCAATGTAGGTAATGATGGTGATACTGCCATTTTCTTTGGTTTATCTGGAACGGGTAAAACGACCTTATCTGCTGATCCAAAAAGAAAACTTATTGGAGACGACGAGCACGGATGGACGAATGAAAATACCGTTTTCAATTTTGAAGGAGGTTGTTACGCTAAAGTAATTAACCTTTCAGAGGAAAACGAACCTGATATTTTTAGAGCAATTAAAAAAGGGGCTATCCTTGAAAATGTGATTTTCAAAGAAGGGACTAATGAAGTTGATTTTGAAGATGTCTCTATCACACCAAATACGAGAGTTAGTTATCCTATTGACCATATCGACAATATTCAACCGGGATCTATTGGTAACAACCCAAAAAACATTTTTTTCCTAACAGCAGATTCTTTTGGGATTTTACCTCCAATATCTAAATTAACGCCTGGACAAGCGGCTTACCACTTTATCTCAGGATATACTGCAAAGGTTGCGGGTACAGAAGCAGGAGTAACAGAACCACAGCCTAATTTTTCGGCTTGTTTTGGTGCACCATTCATGCCACTACATCCTACAAAATATGCTGAGATGTTGAGCAAGAAAATTCAAGATGCAGGCGTACAAGTTTGGCTTATCAACACAGGATGGACTGGTGGCGCCTACGGTACCGGTAGCCGTATGAAGCTTAAATATACTCGTTCTATGATTACAGCTGCCCTTAATGGAGAACTTGATAATGTAGCTTATAGAAATCATGTGGTATTTGGAATTGCTATTCCACAAGAATGTCCAAACGTTCCTAGCGAGATCCTAAATCCAAGAAACACCTGGGAAGACAAAGATTTATACGACCAAAAAGCAATTGAATTAGGAAAAAAATTCAAAGACAATTTTGCCAAATTCGAAGAGTTTGCTAATGCTGAAATCATGGCAGGCGCACCTAACGCATAAGTTAATTATAATTCCAATTTTTAAAAGAGCTGTTCCTCCTGGAGCGGCTCTTTTTTGTTTTATGAAAACCGTAACTGAAAACAAATCAATATAATACAACAATATCTCATTTTTGGCGTTACATTTGCACTCATCAATCAAATCAAATTCATCATCATGTTAAAACAATTTTTCATTCTTTATTCTGGAGCAGACAAAGATCTTCTTGAAAACTGCTCCGAAGGCGAGCAAACTAAATTCGTAGGTATTGGCGCTACTGTTTTCTTTACCGCCGTTATGGCTTTTGTAGCTAGTGCTTATGCCTTATTTACCGTGTTTGATAACGTCTATCCAGCAGTTGCTTTTGGGTTAGTTTGGAGTTTATTAATCTTCAATCTCGATCGATTCATCGTTTCAACCATTCGCAAACGAGAAAAAAAATCGAGCGAGTTGCTACAAGCGTTGCCCCGAATTATATTAGCCGTCATTATTGCCATCGTAATATCCAAACCATTAGAAATTAAAATTTTCGAAAAAGAAATCAATACGGTCTTGCTTAAAGAAAAAAATGCCATGGCCCTTGCGAATAAAAAGGAAGTAGCTACGTACTTCAAATCTGATTTAGACAAGAACAAAACGGATATAGCTGCTTTAAAATCTGAAATTAGCACCAAAGAAAAAGAAGTCAATACGTTATACGAAACGTATATCACCGAAGCAGAAGGAACTTCCGGAACTAAAAAACTAGGCAAAGGTCCCGTATTTAAGGAGAAAATTGCCAAACATGACTTAGCAAAAAAAGAATTAGATAGTCTGCAAAAAAAGAACCTAGCTAAAATTGCCGAATTGGACAAAACAGCAGCAACTTTACAAACAGATCTTGATAAAAAAGTTAGTGAGACGCAACCTATCATTGATGGATTTGACGGCTTAATGGCTCGCATCAACGCACTGAACAAATTGCCATGGGCACCGTCGTTTTTTATCATGCTTTTGTTTCTTGCTATAGAAACCTCCCCAATAATTGCAAAGTTGCTTTCGCCAAAGGGAGAGTATGATTTTAAACTAGAAGATTTGGAAACCGCTTTAAAAGCAACGATCGAGCAGGATAAATACCAACGCAACTTGTTGGTAAAAACAAGTGCGCAAATGCACGATAAAGTCTATCAAGATATTGCTCAGGATAAAAAACTATATGATTTACAACGCCAAAAAGTAACGGAACTTTTAGAACTACAGGCTGCTAATTTTGTAGAGAAACAGAAAAGGACGCTTTAGTGAGAAGTGGCAGAGTTACAAAGTGGCAAAGTTGCAGAGTTACAAAGTCTCTCAGTCTCTAAGTTTCTAAGTTTCTAAGTTCAGAGTAGCAAAGTTTTTACGTTTGTAGCTTTATAGGTCAGAGAGATTAAAGCCTTAAAGTCAAAAGTCTTAAAGTTAGAACCGCTGTTCCTTCTTTAAGACTTTTGACTTTCGTTTTTAAGACTCTTTACATATGGCTTAAAATCTCTTTTTTATAAGCATCATATTCGCCTTGTAAGATCAAGCCATTGTCAAGTAGCTTTTTATAATTTTGTAGTTTTTCAAATAATTCATCTTGTGACATACTCGAAAACCCTTCTGCTTTGATTGCTTCAAGACTTGTAGTATCATCCTCCATTTGAGTATTGAAATCAGTTGTAGCAGGCATTATTTCGGCAAAATTAACGACTTCTTCGGTTTCAATTTCTTCAACATCATCTTCAACCGCCGCAATTGGCTCTGAAGCTGCAGCTTGCTTAGCGCCATGTTTTAAAATATCTAACTGCTCTTTAGCATAAGTCGAAATTTTTCGGGCTTGCGTTTTTGGAATGTAATCAATCGATACGGTCATGTCTGTTTTAGTTGAAAACGAAAATTCAGACCCTAATATATTTTCCTTAACAAAGGTAGCTTCGATTTGATCCCAAGTATAATCTATAAAATCCATTGACAATCCTAGATTCCTAGGTTGGCAAATAATAATTCTTTTGTTGGTTAAAACAATGCTGTCCGGAAAAACAGTAATTGCGGGCTTTTTTTGAACCCCGATATATCCTATCTCCTCATTTTTCATCATCAAATCATTCAATTTTGAAGTGATTTTCTCGATTGCCTTTGGATCTTGCTCCTCGTTTAAAAACTTTTTAATTTGTTCTTTCATTTTTAATTTAATTTACAGCAATGCTTTCTAATTTAGTGAATTGACCTACACTGCAAAAGTACTACCAAATTTTATAACTTGCTCATCTCCTCTCGCATTTTCTTAGTCAAACTCTTAAATACAAGTTCATACGAATGATCAATAAGTTCCTTTACCATATTATCCGGCAGGTCATTATTAATCCTTACCGTATTCCAGTGCACCTTACTCATATGCCAGCCGGGTACTATATCATCATATTGTGCCCGCAACTCTTCTCCTCGCTCGGGATCACATTTTAAGTTAACGCTTGGCGTTCCTTCTTCCCATTTTTTCAAAGAGGACAAAGCAAACATTTTACCGCCTACCTTAAAAACGATGGTGTCCTCATCAAAAGGAAAATGCTCAGTAACACCCTGTTTGGACAGGCAATATTCATAAAACAATTCTAAATTCATTGCACTAACATTTTATTTAATCACTTTTTCCATCATTCGTTCCGGTCGAGCCAAAAGTGCAAAACCAAATTTCTCATATAAAAAATGAGCATCTGCAGTGGCTAGTCTCCATATTTTAACCTGTTGCAATTGTGGCTCCTCTAACATCGCACGAATTAAATCTGACGAATATCCTTTTCCTCTGTGTTTTTCATCAATAAAAACATCCATAACGTAAGCAAAAACAATATAATCCGTAATTACTCTAGCAAAGCCAATTTGCTGCTCATCTAAGTAAATTCCAAAACAAAAAGAGTGATCGATAGTAGTTTGCACCTCGGCTATCGTTCTACCGGCCGACCAATAAACATCTTTTAGGAAATTTTGAATAAAAGGAACGTCTAACTTACTTTTATCAGTAGCAATCGTTATCATATTTTATACAAAACCGGTTTACTAGGAGAAGCATCATTTTCAAAAGAAGCGATTTGAAGGTTTAATAGGTAACTACCGTCGCTAATAGTATCATCAACAAAAATCATCTCGGTAATCGTTGCCTTTTTCCTTGCCTCTTCATTCAAATCATTCACATCCGTGACATTCCAAAACGCTTTGTGCGCTAGCAACTTCCCTTCATCTTTTTCTTTATCCACACTAGGTAAATCAATTAGCAAATGCTGGATTCCGCTTTCGCAAATGAAACGTGCTGCCTCTTCCGCAAGATAAGGCGGATTGGTATGGGAATATTTTCTTGACTTTTTAGATTCTTCATTGGGAAGGGTGCGAATAACAATCGCCTCCGGAGTTTGACCGTTCAGCGCTTTTTCAATTGCCTCTTTGGTAATAACCAAATCCTCTCCTCTTTTCTCTAAAGTGACCGAAACCAATTCAGCCTTAAAAAAAAACTGTTGTAAGGCTTGATTGATGCTGTAAAATTCGCGCGTAATATGCCCCAAACACTCGGTATGTGTGCCGTGACCATGCGGATTAAAGAATATATTATTAAAATTAGTAGAAGACATGCCCGAAGACACTTTACCAATCCATTCCCCAAATTTCACGGGTTCGATTACGGGTTTTTCAATGTACCACGCAATGGGATTGGAGTCAGTATTAGAGATTGGAATCGAAATATCTAGTGGTTTCGATAGATCTACTTTAAAATTTTCTATAGTTGCAATCATAATTTTATACCCCAAAGGGCAGTAAGATTTACGCTAAGATTACAAAACTGGGTTTCCCTTGAGAACAGTTTGCGAACCTTGCAATTAATTCGTTTACTCCAAATTTAAGTAAAACAAATCACTTGCTATCCCATCTGTCAAGAACTTTCCTTTTTTAGTAGGTTTTAAAATATCGTTTTCAATTGAAAGTAAACCATCCTTGAGGAATTTATCGGTTTGCTTCAACAAATAATCCAAGTACGATTGACCAAATTCAGATTGAATTCTGTTTAAAGAAACACCCCAAATCGTACGTAATCCGGTCATAATATATTCATTATAGCGATCTGCTTCGGATAGGACTTCCATTTCATTGGGCAAGGCATCTGCAGCAATTGCTTTTAAATACATTGGGTTATTTGCAATGTTCCAACTTCTAGAAACCCCGTCATAACTATGTGCCGAAGGTCCAATACCTATGTATTTTTTCCCCAACCAGTAAGCCGAATTGTTTTTAGAAAAATAGTTCTCTTTACCGAAATTGGACAATTCATAATGAATGAAACCATTTGCTTCGAGCGCTTCTACTAGAATCATAAAATGTTCCTGAGCCACCTCGTCATTTGGCTCGGCTACTTTTCCCGTTTGGATTAGTTTTTTTAATGCTGTTTTAGGCTCAACCGTTAGCGCATAACTGGAAATATGCGGAATACCGAAAGACAAGGCCGTTTCAATATTATTTCGCCATTTTTCATTACTCATTCCGGGAACGCCATAGATCAAGTCAATCGAAATATTATCAAAGTATTTGGTGGCTTCAGTCAGGCATTTTTGGGCCTCCGCCGAATTGTGTGCGCGATTCATCATTGTTAAATCGTCTTCAAAGAAAGACTGAATTCCGATGCTTAATCGATTGACCTTGCTCTTTGAAAGTTCCAAAATTCGCTCTGTAGAAAGATCATCAGGATTGGCCTCTAGTGTGATTTCTGGGTTTGCGGTAACCGTATAATTTTCATACACTTCGGCAATTAAAAAATCAATTTCAGCTGAAGTCAATACGCTAGGCGTTCCTCCTCCAAAATAAATTGTTTCCACATTCTCATTAGCAGATTCACTTTTGCGTAAGCGAATTTCTTTGGCCAAAGCCAAAACCATGTCTTCTTTCTTATTCATCGAAGTCGAAAAATGAAAGTCACAGTAATGACAGGCTTGCTTGCAAAAAGGGATGTGTATGTAGATTCCGGACATTGCTTTTTAGTATTCAGTAATCAGTTTATTAGTATTCAGTCTTAGATAAGTTTTCAGTACAAAGGCCGGAAACTATTTCTTCACTCTTTCTTCATTTTGTTTCACAAAAGCATCCCAACCGGTATAACTTTTAGTTCCAATTACCTTTCCTGAATTGAAAAAATGACAAACAGCAGCTGCCAGTCCATCGGTTGAATCGAGGTTTTTTGGTAGTTCTTTCAATCCTAAAAGTTGTTGTAGCATTTTGGCAACTTGCTCTTTGCTGGCATTTCCGTTACCGGTAATAGCCATTTTAATTTTCTTAGGCTCATATTCGGTTATGGGAATATCTCTTGACAATCCTGCCGCCATAGCCACACCTTGCGCACGACCCAACTTTAGCATAGACTGTACATTTTTACCAAAGAAAGGAGCTTCGATGGCTATTTCATCAGGATGATGCGTATCGATCAACTCAATGGTGCGCTCAAAAATACGTTTCAGTTTCATGTAATGGTCGTCCATTTTATTCAACTGCAATTCGTTTAATTGAATGAATTCCATTTTTTTATTGATAACCCGTATCAACCCAAAACCCATAATTGTGGTTCCAGGGTCAATTCCTAATATGATGCGTTCGTTAGCCAAAAGATTTGTTTAAAGTTTAAAGTTCAAAGTTTAAAGTTTTGTTTCTTTGCACTCATGATCTCGATTCCTCACAAAACTAAGCATTTCCTTGTACTTCTACTCAAAGTTTTGATCGTAGGTGGCGCATTTTATTTTATATACAACCAGCTAGCCAACAATGACAAACTAGATTGGGGACAGTTTATAACTAAATTTAATAAAAACAAGTCGGTTTTAGGAATTGGATTCCTACTACTTTTAAGTGTATTGAACAGGTACTTTGAGATTCTAAAGTGGCAAAATTTAGCCTCGCATATCAAACCTATTTCTGTGGGAGAAGCCACAAAACAAGTATTAGCGGCATTAACCGCTGGTATTTTTACGCCGAATGGTGTAGGTGAATATGCTGGAAAAGCCTTGTATTATGACAAACAAGAAACAAAACAAGTGATTTTCCTGAACCTAATTTGCAACGGAATCCAAATGGTGCTGACGGTAATCATTGGTCTGTTTGGACTCGTTTACTTTAACGCTCAATTTCACGTCATCGCCACTCAAACAGTAGCTTTCCTGTTTGGAGCGCTTATACTGTTATTTGTTATACTATTCTTAATCAAAAAAATAACCATTAAAGGCTATTCGATAGCTAAATTAATTGATAAGATTAACGAAATCCCCAAAAGAATCCATCAAAAAAACATCTTGTTAGGCATTTGCCGCTACCTTGTTTTCTCGCATCAGTACTATTTTTTATTCTTAGCATTTGATATCGACATACCCTATTGGACTTTGATGGCCGCTGTTACTAGTGTTTATTTCCTAGCATCCTCCTTGCCTACTTTTCAGTTTTTAGACTTTGCTGTAAAAGGTAGTGTCGCGCTATTTTTCTTTGGTATATTAGGCGTAAACGAATGGATTGTGATCTTTGTATCGACTTTAATGTGGTTTTTAAATGTGGTTTTGCCTGTATTAATAGGCAGTTACTATGTGCTGAATTTTAAAACTCAAAAAAGCTCATGATCGTTTTCCTCCTCATCATATTTGCTCTTTATTTCGCTACCATAGCGCAATTAATTTATGGGTTTAGCAGCGTAAAAATCTATGATGAGATAGGCTTAAAGCCAAAGACAAAATTTACGATTATAGTTCCGTTTCGTGATGAAGAAAAGCACTTACCGCTACTATTAGAGAGCTTCTCCACGTTAAACTACCCATCAGAATTATTTGAAGTGTTTTTAGTTGATGATGACTCAAAACAAAAGTTTCAAGTTCCGAGGTTCGAGTTTCGAGTTTCGATAATTGACAATAAACGCACATCCAATTCTCCTAAAAAAGATGCCATTTTAACCGCAATGCAACAGGTTACAACCGATTGGGTCATTACAACCGATGCGGATTGTACGGTGAATAAAAATTGGCTATTGTCTCTGGACAATTACATTCAGACACATGATGTGTCCATGATTGCAGGCGCGGTGACCTATGATGGTAACGACTCTTTTTTGCATCAATTCCAGCAACTGGACATGGCGAGCTTGCAAGGTGCTACCATAGGAAGTTTTGGAATCCATAAAGGTTTTATGTGCAATGGTGCTAATTTTGCCTACACCAAATCATTGTTTCAAGAATTAAACGGGTTTGAAGGCAACGACAAAATAGCTAGTGGCGATGATGTATTTTTACTTCAAAAGGCAATTAATAAAGCACCCGAACAGGTCCATTATTTAAAATCCACGAACTCGATTGTTACTACCCAAGCCTTGAACAGCTGGAAAACATTGTTTTATCAAAGAGTGCGATGGGCATCCAAAACCAATTCCTATCAAAGTATTTATGGAAAAATGGTAGCCTTAACCGTTTTTACGGGAAATTTGGGTTGGCTTTGTGCTGTGATTTGGAGTTTAATCGATTTTGAATCGGCAGGAGTGCTGTTACCTACTATCATTTTAAAAATAGTTATTGATGGGGTACTGATTCGACAAGCTGATCGTTTTTTAAATTCAAAAAGAACCAATTACCTTTTTTTAGGCAGCCTATTTTATCCTTTTTTTAGTAGTAGTGTCGCGCTCTATTCGATTTTTGGGAAATACGAATGGAAAGGTAGACGTTTTTAAGTAAGACGGTTGAGCTATAGGAATACTATTTTTTCTTAGCCCAGATAGAAGTGGAAATCCTTTTCATCAGGCCTTTTCGGCTGATGAAAAGATTGTAACGTATAGCTGGAAATAGCTCCAAAAAACTATTCGACTTTAAGAATCACCGGAAGTACAAACTGCGTTTTTACGGGAATTCCGCGTTTAATAGCAGGGTTTACTTTTGGAAAATTAACCAATCGAGCATGTAAGATGCTATCAATTTTAACGGTATTGTAAGCCACGGAATCCTTGGGGAATTGTGGTTCAAATTGCATTTTAGCATTAGGAAAAATAGTGACTTTGACCTCGATTGTATCTAGCTCAGGGTACAATAACTGAATGGTATCTACACTTAATTTCTCTTGAATTAGTTGGGTTAAAAACTCGAAAAAGCATTTTTGTCGCGCCGGTTTATCATCGAGTTTATCACAATCTACGAATGAGGGATATTCATCTACTTCTTTCCAATTGATCGCTTTTAATTCTTTTTCCAACAATTCTTTTTCCGACGGCACCGGTTTTTCGAAATAGTGACACGAACTAAAAAAGAGGAGTACTATAAAAAAGTAAAAATGCTTCAAGAGATTATTTTTGAAATGAAATAATTAGGGTATAAAAATACAATTATTTTTTTGTAGAGGCTTTCGAAAGTAGATATTCTTCATAGCTTTCAGCAAACCACTTCTTTTTACTTTCTTCGGCTACTGCTTTCTCTTTGGGATAAAGCTTAGCCAATCGATCAGAGAATGCTGCAATTTTAATCGTATAGTTGTAGAACTCTTCTTTAGTCAAAATACTATTTGGATCACTTCTTTTATTAGAAAACTCAAAGAATAGGGCATCAAATTCTTTCATTGAATAATTGAGAACTACTTTTTTATTTGCGTTGTAAATTTGCTCTTTCAAGACCTCATCAGTAGTTTTTGATTGTTGCTGCTGCGCATAGGTAGAACCTGAAAGACATAGTATCGATAATAAGAGTAGTATTTTCTGCATCGGTATTACGGAAATAAAGGATTACTTTTATACATCAAATTTACTAAAAAATAACTTATGGACAGCTTGCTTTTACTTCTCGGGTTTATTTGTATGCTAATCGGAATATTAGGAAGCATTCTACCCGTTATGCCGGGGCCAGTAATAAGTTGGGTAGGAATCCTACTTTTATATTGCACTACAATCCCTATAAATTATTGGATTTTAGGCATCACCTTGCTGATTACAGTTGTACTTTCTATTTTAGATTATGTGATCCCTGCGAAAGGCACGAAGCATTTTGGGGGCTCTAAATACGGAATTTGGGGGACTAATATAGGACTTGTAGTAGGATTAATTGCTCCTATCCCTTTTGGTTTTTTAATCGGTCCGTTTCTTGGTGCCTTGATTGGAGAATTAGTATTCGATCCCAAAAATCAGTCAAGAGCTTTTAAAGCCGCAACCGGCTCTTTAGTAGGGTTTCTAGCCTCCACATTCATCCAATTCTTAATTTGTGTTACATTCTTGGGTTTGTTTATTAGCATCGTTTGGAAATATCGTACCGGTTTATTTTGATCCATCCACAGTACTCTTTCCACTTGCATTAGAAGTAGGGCGTGCCCCAAAAAAGGGTCGAGCTATTCGCTGTATCTTTTACTCCGCTATCGCTTTATAAAAGGATGTCGTTGCTATCTCTCACGCAATTGTATTAGGGTTCTAAAAAATCAGAATAGCCAAATAAGGCTTTTAATACACCAATACTTTACTACTAATCGATTTCTTGTTACTGCCCACTACAACAATATAAACTTGATTTTTTATACGCATATCAAATTCATGAATCATTTTGCCTTCAGCATTTTTCGTTACTAATAATTTCCCTGAAATATCATAAATAGTGATATTGGTCGCTTCATCAATAGCGCTTAAATCTACTTTAATATGATTCCCGTCATAATAAATAAACACAGGGAAGTTTACAGACTCATTCGCTATAGGTGAAAAGTGAATTACAAATCGATCGGTAGCATCTTTAGTTGAACTCTTAAAATCGTATGTTGAATTCAAATTTAAATCATGTATTGTTTTGGTCTTTTTATCTTCCAATAATAACACATCAAAATTAGTGGTTTTGCTATCTATGCTCACTGCATAACTGCCATCCTTACCTGCCTTAAAGCTTAAAGGAACTGCTGGATTTGCCACTACATCTGTTAAATAACGTACGGATAAATCGGTATTCAAATCCGTTAAATAAGCTGAAGGAGCATCAATATTACGACTAAACAGTTTTAAAGCACCAGGTTCATTGGTATTAAATCCAAACTGTAACAGTACCTCATCAAAACCACTACCGTCGTTTGCTTCAATTTTAACTTTTAAACGATTTTCTTTTTCGCCTTTTACCTTCATCCAGTTGTTTGCACCGGTATTCACTCGTACTGCATTACCCATAGTGATCGTACCTGCTGTGCTAGCACGTACAAAAAATCCTTGTGTAGGTGCTATATACTGCGTAACACTGTTGGTTCCTGTAGTACCGTTGGAGTTAAAAACTCCGTAATTATTGGCGGCTGGATTCCAAATATACATATCGTATCCACCTGCGGCAGTAACTAGAGCTGTACGTGTCCAACCAGTAACCGCTTTCCAGTCAATTGATGATGGGTAAGGATTTCCTATTAAGTTAAATCCTTTTACAGTCAAATCAGGGCTACTGTTGGTCAGTGGGTAAGTTACATTTCCGTTATTAAGTACACCAGCAAACTCTTTTGTAGGGTTGACCGCTTGAGTCGAATACAAATACCCTCTACCGGTTACAAAACTAGCCGAAGGATGAATGGATGGCCATGTTGGGGCTACAGATGTATTTAATAAATAAGTCCAACAAGGCGTTGGCTCATTCCATAAATACAAGTCGTAACCTGTACCGTTACCGTAGGTACCCGTTGGTGTCCATGATGTTCCTGAAATTGTTTGATTTGTTACTGGCGAAGCTATAAAATGCCACGCTTCTTTAGCACCGCTAATATATCTTTTTACAGTAGCTTGTACATTATTTGAATTGTGAATTAGTGAGGCGTTTCCAGAGCTATTCGATTCTAAAATCAAGCCTGCTGTTCCACCGTTATTGGTAATTGTACCTGCTACAGTCAATGTATTGTTAGCATCTACAATTAGTTTCTTACTGCTATTGATCAATAATGTTCCTGAAATTCCTATTTGCGCTGCACTAGTCACTGTTACTCCTACTCCATTATTGATGGTTAGATTGGTAAAGTTTCCAGCTACTGCATTTTGAGCCGCATCAACATTATAAACAACTGTTCCTCCCCAGTTTTTACCTGCAGGAAAAGGAGTCAAACTTTGGGCAGCAGGAACTCCTGTTAGGAGCGTACCTGTGTTTGAAATAGAATTACTAACAGACAATATAGAAGAACCCATATCAAGTGTTCCTGAGTTGGTAAAATCACCCGTACAAGTCAAATCTCTCGTTGTAGAAACGGTTCCTCCAGTGTTCGAAATCGTTAAGTTCTTCAACGATAAAGCTGTTGTAGCACCACCAATAGTTTGAGAAGTAGTTCCATTCATTTCTATTGTACTGCCTGTTGATGCTGTAAAGGTACCGTTACTAGTAAAATTACCTCCTACTTGATGCGTAAACGCTCCGGTGGTGAATGCAGCCGTAGAGTTAATAACAAAGTTCCCTTTTATTGCTAATGGGTTTACTGCTGTTCCAACAGCTGTTCCAGTGATAGTGAAATCTCCGTTTATTTTAAGCGCTGCTCCTCCTGTTGTTGCCATCATGGTTTTGGTACCGCTATTGCTGAAAATTAAATTGTGATACCCACCAGTACCTGCAACCAAATTAAGAATCGTTTGATTCGTTCCATTATACTCTATTGTATTTGGGAAAGCTGTTGCATTAAGTGGTCCATTATTAGTCATTGCTCCTGCAATTCTCGTAATGGCTCCCGTTTGTGGCGTAAGCATTCCGCCTGAGTTTATCGTTAAATTATTAAAATTAGTCGTTCCTGAAATTGTGGCTGTCGCTCCAGAAAAATATACGGTAGCCGTTCCTGCTGTGAATCCGCCATTATTCACCCAAGCATTTGCATTTCCGGCAACGGTAATATCGTAATCACTTGCCACAAGCGTTGCTCCAGAAGCAATTTCTAACGTTTTTGCAAAAGCAGGCGCTAGCAATGGTAGCAAATTACGGTAAGGTGCTAAGTCACCATTATTATCCGATGGCAAGCTAGACGGATTAGGGATTAAAACCGCATCATCTGCATTTGGCACACCACCATTCCAGTTTCCAGGCAAACTCCAATCTCCATCATAGGATGCAGATCCATTACCAGTCCACGTATGCACAGTCACATTCGAATAGCTTAAGCTCCATTGCTTCACATCTAATGAAGTGGACGTTGCCAAAAAGTCAATAGAAGGACCTGTTAATTGTAACCAGTTATTTGTTGCATCATTTGCATTTTGATTTCGTGGAAACGATTTTACGAAATTATTCACGCCTAAATTTGGATCGTAACCGTCCCAAAAAACAAGTTTTGTTTCATCTGTTTCTGTGCCATGCAATTCACTGTCTAAATAATGAAGTTTAACAATCATTCTATCGTTTCCACCAGATTGCGCAAAACTATACGATCTATTAATGGCACTCGATCTCCAAGAAGGCGCTGTACCTAACACAATTTTAGTACTAACCCAAGTAGGTTTTGTATTTCCTGGAACATTTAGAAAATTAATTGTTGTGTATGGATTTCCAAAATCATAGTCTTGTCCATTATTAAATATATGTTCTCTACGTACAATTCCGGATACGTCACCCATACCAGTAGTTGCTGCAAGCACACCCATGTTTAAGGTTGCTGTTCCCGTCATGTTCAAAGCTCCTTTCACCGCTGTAGGATTAGAAGAAAGTAAATTTAAGTTACCCTCCACTATTAGGTCGCTGCTACTGTTTAAACCTGCACTATTATTAACTGTTATATTTTTAAAATTAGTTGCAGCAGTACCCGAAATAGTTTGCAACGCTGTACCATTGAATAAAAATGTTGTTCCTACTATCGTAGTAAATGATCCATTATTAACAAAGTTACCGGCTATTTCATGATTAAATGAACCCGAATTGAAAAGCGATCCAGCACCGATTGACAAGTCACCTGCCATATCTAGTACATTATTAGCAGTGACGTTGGCCATGCCAGAAACACTTAAATTCCCTAAAATATCCATGTCTTGATTTGGCATTGTTTTAACGTCCGTACCACTTAAGGTCAGATTATAATAGCCAGGAATCGCTCCGTTTGGATATACTACATTTTGGGTAGCACCATTGTAATTAATCGTATTTAAAAATGACGTTGCATCTAGAACGCCACCATTTGTTAATGTCCCTGCAATACCCATTGTACTATTAGCCTGAGGTGTCAAACTAGCACCACTACTTACTGTTACATTATTGAAATTGGTACTACCACTAATTTTTAAATTAAGATCTGTAAAAATAACAGTACTTGTCCCCGCGTTAAAAGTACCTCCAGCATTTTGCCACACGACCTCAGCACTTTCATTATAAAAATACAATTCTGAGGCAGGACCTGCATTCAAGATACCTGCATTTTGAATAATTAATTGGTGCGACTCTGCCAATGCTGGTAAAGTCGGATCAAAGGTGGTTGTAGTTGCATCAGGAATGGTCATTCTAGTGAACTTACTAGGGTAACTATTCGGACTCCAGTTAAAAGGATTGTTCCAATCTGTAGATTGTGAACCATTCCAGGTGATATTTGGATTTTCAGATGGTGCCAAAGCGATTTCTGTTTGACCAAATGTAGATGGTCTAGCACCGATACTAACATTTATTAAATCAATACTATTATTAGCTTCATCTTTCGAATTGAATCCAAACTCCACTATGGTTGGTGTTGGTAATCCTATGGCACCAAAAAACACCAATTGCGATTCATCAGCACCATTAAGTTCCGAATCTAAATAATTCAGTTGTACGGTAGCAAAGTTGCTACTTGCACCTATTTGCGCTAAGTCATAAACCCTTTTTACAGCAGTAGATTTCCATGTTGGAGCTACACCAATTTTAGTTTTCACACTTACCTGTGATGCCTTTGTACCTGTAGGTCCAAAAATCATTAAGGTTTTGCTATTCCCAAAAGTATAGGTTTGACCTGTCACAAAGGTATGTGCCCGTTTTATTATTCCAGTTACATCTCCTACTCCCGTATTTACAGCGTTAGCCGTTAATGAAAGCGTTTTAGTACCCATATCCAAACTACCTAAAGTAGCAGTTGGATTATCACTTTGTAAGTCTAGAGCAGCATTTACGGTTATATCTTTGGCTGCTGTAACCCCAAAACTATTTAAAACCACCAAGTTGTTAAATTCTGTTGTAGTTGCTGTACCCGAAATAGTTTGTGCAGCAGTCAAGCCGTTTAAAACAAAAGTACTTGCCGCCGTATTCAATACACCATTATGGGTAAAATTCCCTCCAACGGTATGCGTTTTAGCACCTGCATCAAAGGTTGCACTGCTTCCTATGGACAGATCTCCTACAACAACCAAATTGTTGGGTGTAGTCACAGTTGCTGAACCTGACAAAGTTAAATTTCCTAAAATAGATAAATTGGTAGATGGTAAAGTCTTTACACCGCTTCCACTTAAAATCAGGGTCGAGTAACGATTTGTTGCAGCATACGGAATAACCACATTTTGATTGGCTCCGTTGTACTCTACGGTCGTAACATTTCCATCCCAAGCCGGACGCCAGACTCCGATATTATTCATTGCACCTGCTATTCGCATGGTACTTCCGGTCTTCATTAACAGGTTGGCATCTGTGTCTACCGTCACATTATAAAAACTAGTTGCTCCAGAAATATCTGCAGTATCGCTTTTAAATATAACCGTACTCGTACTTGGATTGAATACTCCACCTTCGTTTACCCAAACATTAGCGCCGTTTATTAACGTCATTTGCGCATTTGCAACAGCATTCAAAATACTATTATTCTGTAATTTTATTGCTTTTATTGTAGTAGCGATAGGCACAATAGGGTCAAATGTGGTTGTGGCTGCATCTGGAATAATGATGTTAACAAAATCAGATGGAGCACCATTTGGTGTCCAGTTATTCACAGTGGTCCAAGAAGTACTAACCGATCCGTTCCAGGTAAGAGTTTCAATTTCATTTGCACTAAACCCTAATTCTAAACTTCCAAAAGTAGAAGGGAAAAATGCCATATTAATATTAGAAAGTTTAACCCAGTTTTCAGTGGTATTAATGCTCGCTCTACCATGCTCAAATAAAATACCAGGTGGATTTCTATAAGAGAAATAGACTAATTTACTTTCGTCATTATTATTAAGTTCCGAATCTAAATAACCCGCTTTGATTGTGGCAGCAGTTGGACTTGATCCTACGGCTCCTGTTTGAATAAGTGAATAGACTCTTTTTACTCCACTTGTTTTCCATGATGGATTGGCACCAATGGATAATTTAAGACTAATTGAAGTAGGTAATGTACCCGTGTTTTCGAAATAAACAACCATATTTTTACCGTTAAAACTATAGTCTTTATTTGGCAAGAACACATTTCGTTGAACGATACCTGTTAAATCACCATCTCCTATAGTCACAGCATCTGGACCCATTGTAACAATTTTTGTCCCAGTATCCAAAGTTCCCTTCGTATCAGATGGATTAGCACTTAACAAATTCAGAATTCCTGTAACCGTTAAATCACTGTTTGAAGTCACCCCTACAATATTATTGATGGTTAGATTTGGAATTGTATTCGAAACAAATGCACCATTGGAAATAGTTTGCGTATCATCATTCTCAAAAACTACCGTTGAACCAGCTGCAGTAGCGTCCAGTTGCCCTCCATTGGTAAGGTATAAATCACCGTGCAGTGTCAATACTTTACCATTCACTTTAAATGTATAAGTCGCTTGCCCATTTACGATACTTCCAACAATGCGATCTTGATCAAGGATACAATCTCTAACAGGAGAAGCTGCAAAAACAATCGAAGCTTCTTCAAGCGGAACCGAACCAGCAGACCAGTTACCAGCAGTATTAAAATCTGTACTTATATTACCTACCCAACTGTTTGTATTGAACTCCCATGCTCCAATATTTGGCGGAATACCACGAGCTGTTTGAGCATAATCGAGAATGATACTCGTACCCGCAGTACCAGTTGTAGAAGTATTTACTTTATAATCAGCAGCGGTTAATCCCCCTGCATTTGAAAAACCTGGATTGCTATTGATACTGTTTGCGTCTTGCCCGCTTACAATTGGTAATGAAACCACATTGCTTCCATTATAATACCCTATCACTCCACCGGTTCCTGATGCCCAATAGATATTGTAATCCAAGGTCAAATTACTTGATCCGCTGTAGTTTAAAAAGGCAGCATAATGGGCATTTGTCCCTGCAGATGTTGTTCTAAAATTAGAAAAAATATTATTTCTAAGATCTCTAACTGCACCCGAAGCTGCTTCGTAAAAAGCATACGATTTATTTGTAATACCACTACCTAAAGAACCGTTGATGTAGACCGTATTAAAATACAAACTTGAATTATTACCGCTTGTTCCGCTGCTAAAGATTCCATAAATAGTAGTCGCCGTATTCCCTCCCAAAGTAACAATATTGTTTGCGAATGTAACTGTTCCTTGACCCATTCGAATACCATAAATACTCGCAGAGGTTGAACTAGAACTTACGGATAGATTTCGAATAAAATTTCGATTCACCAAATTAGCGCCTGTACTACCCGTAAATACAATCCCTGAAATGTAACCTGTTAAACTTGCATTCGTATTTGCTAGATTGTAGATCACGGTTTCCGTAACGGTATTTACTGCAGCAGTTCCGTTCATTTCCACACCACTTACCGTTGCTGTAGTTGTTCCTAATGCTGTACTATAAAGATCATGAATACTGTTTTTAAATAAAGTTGCTGTTCCAGCAGTAGTATACACACCCACCGTTCTCGATGCTTGTGTACCGGTGTAGGCATTAGTTAAGTTCACAATTGTATTACTCGTTAAGGTATGAGTACCTGTAGCTTGCAAGTATATTCCAATCAAGTTTTGTCCAACTGTAGCGGTGCTAGCAGTAGAATAGGTTGCAATACTATTTGGTGTTCCGTTACTTCCTATTATGTTTTGAACAATATTAATTGTACCTGCAACACCCGCTTTTTTGTAAATACCCGCAAAACTGTGTGCTGCAGTAGTGCTGTTCCCGTATAGTGCAATAGAACCTATATTATTTTTCGAAATAGAAACCGTATTGGCGCTACCAATATAGATTCCGTACGAATCTGCAGTCGTATTTGTCGTCAAATTAATAGATCCCGTTCCTGTTGCCGCTCCAATTACGTTGGCAGTTGAAGTACCAATATTCACCGCCCCTGCGTTTATTTCTATCCCGCGCCAAGGCGTTGTACTTGAACTCGTATAATTAAAATTTTGAATCAAATTGGACTGAATTGAACTTGCAGTAACTGCACCAACATTCAAATACATACCTCTAAAACTATGAGCCGTATTTGCGTTTACAGTCCAGGCTCCACCACCGTTCAAGGCAGCTTTACCTCCAATATAATTTCCTGTAATCACAAAATTATTTCCGTTCACATCATCAATTAAGATTGCTGTATAGACTTTTGTACCTGTTGTAGGTACCATATTATTTGTTTCGTAAAAGCTATTGTTCGAAATCGTCCAATCGGATGAGTTGGAACTTAAATTGATTCCGTTTGAAGAACTATTGTCATTCACAAAATCAAAAATAGTATTGTATCGAATGGTATTTGAACTGTTCTCCCTGCCGGCTGTTCCAAACGAATAAATTGCATTTATAGCTCTATTTCCTGTAGCATTTGTAATTGCATTGTATTCTAAAATAGTAGTATCATTACCATTACCAGTTGTTGCTGTAGCAAATTCAACTATTCCGTTTGTAGCACTACTGGAAGATCCACTAATATTCAAGTATTTTAAAGCATTTAATTCTGCTGAATTACTCAATCGAACCGTCGCTGTACCTACTGTACTTGAAGTGCTATTGTTTACAATACTCATACTTTTTGTTGTACCAGTTTGGTTTACACGCCCATCGATGGTTACATTATCCGCTCCGTTTAGATGCAATAGTGGCGCTCCAGCAAGATCTCCAGAAATATATACTCCCGCTTTTGTTGGATACATTTTTAACGAAGTCCATGTCCCTTGATTCAAGGTAGCGGTAACGTCTTCAGCAGTACTACCAATAAGGGTAACTGTTATATCTTTGCCCGTTTGATCATAGCTATTTATTGCTGTAAAGGCTCCAGAAACTTTACTGTAACTTCCGTTACTCAATGGATTGGCATTAGAGACAATAACATTTGGCAATTTTCCGTCAAATTCATCGGCACCTATGTCTGGCGCAGAACCCGCACCATTAGTCTGAACCGCATAACCCGTATTTCCGGCTCTAATTTGTCCTTCAAAATCGGTTGTGATTCCAGCAATATTGACTGCTCCGCTTTCGATAAAAGTAATATCATTATTCAATATTTTCAAAAAGTCAACGCTAGATCCTACTGTGCTTATAAACTGTGGGTTTTCAGATACTGATAATTGATCGCGAGGTGCAATAGTAGCTGCTGTAAAAATACCAGCTTTGTAGGCTGTAATATCTTGGGCTGAGTTCGTACTGTTAGAATAAAGCAGATTAGTAGTTCCTGGAACTCCAGCGTAAAATAAATTATTGTTTGACAATGAACTATAATTATTCAGCGCGAGTGAGGTTCCTGGACTTTGTCTAAAAGCAACTGATTGTCCCGTTCCTTTTGCTGTTGACTGGTTTACAATAATATTGTTTCTTAAATTCAACGCGCCAGTGCTGGTGATTGCATTTGCTGTATGAAATATCCCTGAAGACCCGAAATTTGTTCCTGTAGAACTAGCATTCAAATAAATACTATTAAAATACACATTGGTTATCGATCGTACACCCGTATTGGTCATACTAATTCCACGAACATTATCCACCGCACTTGCTGCCGTTGCATTTATCGCTGCAATTCGGTTGTTATAAATGGTTACAACTTGATCCGTTGTTCCTCCTGAAACGAGTATTCCGTTTACAGTTCCTGATGAAATACTAGACGATGATGATGAAATATCATAAATTTTATTTTGGTAAATTGAGGTACTAGAGCCTCCTGTAACTCCAATTCCGCTTACACTTCCTGTCGTGATATTATTCGCTTGAAGACCGTAAATAGTATTTTGATAAATATTTTTTTCTGTTCCACCAGTCACAGCAATACCATTTACAATGGGAGTTGTAGATACAGTTGCGACCAAAGAATTAATCGTGTTTGCATATACTTTATCATTTCCAACTCCGGTTATAATTCCGTAGATGGATCCTAAACTATTTATATTTCGAATAGTATTATTTGTGGTTGCATTGGCGGTGCTAGTAATATTAACGTTCATAGCTGTAAGCGTACCTAATCCTCCGTTCCAATTTTCAAAAGTATTTCCAGATATCGTTTTGGTTACTAATCCTGTACCAGCATCGGTGTTTATCCAACCCAAAATCGTAGCCGATCCATTTACTGTAATATTCGAAAAATTATTATTGTTATTATTTACAACCACATTACTATTATTGGTTGCTGCTGTGCTAGTAAACAAAGTTATGGCTCCACTAGCCGCAGCACGTGTAAAGGAGGTAACAATACTATTACTATTGACATTTTGAATACCGTTTGCAGGCATAATCACACTGTTTGAAATAAAAGTAATGGCTCCAGTAGTGTTTACATTTAATGCAGTAAAGGTATTTCCGCTAATCGTTTGAGATAATGTAGTTGCTGAGTTGGCTATGTAGGAATGAATATTGCTACCCGCAACTGTATAAGTAATTCCAGTTATGTCATTATTCTGAATCGACAAAGCACAATTTGCTGATCCACCACTATTGCTTATCCCTGTTAGAGTACCGGAATTGGCAACGGCATAATTAATAAGGCCACCCGAGGTATTCCCTAATTGATTATTTTCAATAGTGATTTGCGATAAAACCGCTCCACTGTTCGCAATTGTGGTAACAGCACCACCAGCAACAGATTTAGTTAAATTTCTAACTTTGTTACCTGTTATTGCTATCGTTGTAGCGATAGCCGTATTTGATATTCCTCCTAGTGCTCCTGTACCTGTGTTGTTAGCTGCAATAATAGAATTATTAGCAATTGATACCGCTCCAGAAGCCCCACCATTTAAAATACCGTATAAAACAGAGGTTGCTGTTCCATACGAACTAACATTTTGAATCGTATTACCGCTAATAGTGATTCCTCCTGTAGCCAAATTATATATTCCATTCAAGGTACAAACTCCCGATGTGGTTGTTGCTAAAGATCCGATTGCAATTGAATTTGCCGTACTTGTACTTCCAATTGTATTATCCGCTACTGTAAATTGTCCACCTCCAACGGTATTAATACCATGGAACGTATACCCTATTGCTGCAGCACCAGTTGTACTTATGGAACCAATCGTATTATTTCTAATATTTACTGTACTTGTTGACGTACAATAAATACCTGCAATATAATTAAGTGTTATGCTTGAGCTTAATGTAACGGAACCAGTTCCTGTGGTTTCCCCTATTGTATTTCCGGTGGTAGTACCGATATCTAGTTTTCCACCTAATATTGATATTCCGCTAAACATTCCAGGAGCTGTGGAAATGACGGCTCCAGCATACGATAAATTAATTCCTGCAATTTTGTTTCCTTGAACACTGGAAGTAGATAGCGTTCCAACGTTCATTTCGATACCAAAAAAACGATTATTCACTGCACCGGCGTAGGTTGTAGTTCCTGTAGCTGTCGCAGTAGCATATCCTATCGTATTGTTTAGTATCGAATAATCGACTCCCGCAGGAGTTGTAATATTAATCCCTCTGTGAACATTCCCCGTTGTCGCAGTTCGCGTTGCCGTTTGAAAAAGTTTGTTTCCCGAAATAGTCCAAGCGGAACTATTTGCTGCCAAAAATATTCCGTTCGAAGCGGATGCTGCATTGAAATAATCCTGAATGGTATTATTGCTAATAGTGATGTCGCTATTGTCAATCAATACCGAACTACCCGCAGAATAAATAGCATTAGTAGGCAAATTGGTTCCAACCGCTCTGATGATATTTCCTGTAATCGAATTATTACTATTACCCACCGACGCGGCTGTGGAGAAAAATACCGTTCCAGAAGACGTTAAAGTTGACGCTCCTTCGATCGTACAATTTCGAACTGTGTTATTGGTCGCATCATTTATAAAACGAATGGTACTTGTCCCAGCAGTACTGGCCGTACTCGCATTAGAAATTATCAAAGAGTTTCCACCTGTGTTTAAACCATCAATAACAACATAATCGGCACCATTAAAGTTTAGCAAGGCTCCACCAGCAACAGTTCCAGAAATTGTTCTAGCCGCGCCTCCACTTGGTGAAATGGTCAATGTGCTAAAATCCGTACAACCGTAAGTCAGTTGATTCAATGAAATAGTTCCTGGCTCTGTAATATCACTAATTATATTGGCAGTCAAATTAGCAGAAAGACCTTTAGTATTTAAGTCGGCAAATAAACCTCCCGCTCCTGTTAGCGTTGGATAGGTTCCGCCTGTACCTACTGTTACTGTTCCATTTAATCCTGCCAAAATTGTATAACTATTAATGGTACCTCCAATAGGGAAAGCCGTCGAAGTCAAAGCAACACCTGCAGGTGTAGCAGCGTAGACACCCGTATTGATACCTACGTAGGGCGATGGCGTAACAATATCTTGAGCTGTAACAAAATACTGAATCACATCTCCAGTGGTAACGCCACCGAAAATTAAATTATAATTAATCGAAAAACTAAACGGACTAGCAGTACTCGTTGTTTCGATGTATTTCCAGCCATTTGTGGTGTTGTCATTTGTAGTGGCCAGCGAAGTACTATTTGAAGACTTCTTGAAATAAATTCTTGGTCGCGTACCAGCAGTAACATTAACTCCTGTAGCATCAGTAATGGTAGCCGAGATTGTTTTATTACTCAAACAACTATTATTGGCTAAAGCAGTGTAGGTTATCGAAGGAGGCGAGGCATCAATAGCTACATAATCATTTTCATAAGCTCCCATATCTGGCGCAGTAGTACTCACACCTGCATATCCAGGATTTCCTTGACGAACTACTCCCAAATAATCGGTTGCATAGTCTGTAATATTAACCGCTCCACTTTCAATTTGAGTTGCTATCGAAGTATTTACTTTCAAGAAATTGGCACTAGAACCGGTCGTACTAATAAAATTCAAATTCTCACTAACAGACACTTGATCCCTTGGCGCAATGGTTCCTGCCGTAAAAACACCGCTTTTATATAGCGCAAAAGTTTGTGCACTACTCGTACCGTCACTATAAATTAAATTGGCTGTTCCGGGAGTTCCTGCATAAAACAAATTGTTTTTGGAGGTGGTAGCATAGTTACTCAAGGTACTCGCTGTACCTGCACTACGTCTAAAAGCAACCGTAGCTCCAGTTCCTTTGGGTGCAGAAACATTGATAATAATATTATTTCGAAGATTTAATGCAGCTGTTGTAGCCGTTGCATTTGCTGTATGATAAATAGCAGAAGAACCAAAGTTGGTACCACTGGAAGCCGCCGCGTTTAAATAAACGGTATTGTAATAGGCATTAGTCATAGAGGTCGCACCAGTAGTGATAAAACCCAAACCACGAATTAAGTCGGTTCCACTAGCTGCGCTTACTCTTAAATCGCCAATAATATTGTTAGTAACATTGGTCATTAATGATGCAGTGGTACCAGAAACCTGAATACCGTACACGCAACCAGTAACACCACTTGTTGTTGTAATTGCAGTACTTGATGATGAAATATCATAAATTTTATTTCGATCTACATTTACAGCCGATCCACCAGTTACCCAAATTCCTGAAATTGTACCAGTAGTATTGGCATTCGCAGACAAACCAGATATTTTATTTTCATAAACATTTACTGTACTTCCGGCAGAAACTAAAATTCCACGAACAGAACCAGTAGTAAATCCAGTTCCTACTAAATTTGAAATCGTATTTTGATACACATTTTTAGTAGTCCCTGCTGTAATATTGATACCCGAAACAATAGTTGAAGTTCCACCCGATGAACTCAAATTATTAATCGTATTTAGATAAATGTTATCACTTCCTACTCCTGTCGTAATTCCAGTAAACGTTCCTGACCCACTAATGTTTTGTATACTATTGCCATAGGTTTTATTCGTTTCACTAACAATATTGACGTTCAGCGCTGTAACAGTACCAGAACCAGCAGTCCAATTTTCAAATTTATTATTAAAAATTGTCTTGTCTACACTACCCGTACCAGCATCGGTATTGATCCAACCCGCTATAGAGCTTGTACCACCTTGAGTAATATTCGAAAAATTATTATTGTTGTTGGTAACAACTACCCCCGTATTATTGGTCGCTGTAGTACTTGTAAATAAGGTTATTGCTCCAGAAGTAGCTGCTGCATTTCGAACAAAACCCGTTACGATACTGTTATTATCAACATTCTGAACTCCATTTGCAGGCATAGCAACATTATTCGAAATGAAGGTAATTGCTCCTGTTGTATTTACATTAAGGTTTGTAAAAGTGTTGTTGCTAATGTTTTGTTTTAGTGTCGCTGCAGAGTTAATAATATAGGTGTGTGCATTTGATCCTGTGCCTCCAGTATATTCAATACCTCTTATATCATTATTTTGAATTGAAAGCTCAGAACTGGCAGCACCACCAGAGTTGCTTATACCTAAAAACGCAGCGCTATTTGCAACAGAATAACTTAGTAACCCTCCAGTTGCATTTCCTAATATATTTCCATTTATATTTATGGAAGACAGTGCTGCACCAGTATTTGAAATACCAGTAAAAGTACCTAATACTGCACTCTTGCTAAGACTTCTAATATTATTATTGTTCAAATTAACAATATTAACAGCAACAGAGTTTGTTATACCCACAAAAATCCCTGTTCCTGTATTACTGCCTGCAATTACATTATTAGAATTGATATCTAGAGTTCCAGAACCACTACTATTAATAATACCATTAAAAACAGATGCTCCCGTTCCATAAACAGTAGTATTTTGAATCGTATTGTTAGTTATCGAAATTAAACCCGATCCACTATTAAAAACCCCTCTAAAAGCACAAACTCCCGTCAAAGTCCCAGCATCACCAATAGTTATAGAATTTGCCGTTGTAGTACTTCCAATGGTATTATTTGCAATGGCAAAATTCCCACCCACGCCTAATGTATAAATCCCGTTAAACGTATAACCAATAGCAGTACTTCCATTTGTACTAATAGCTCCAATAATGTTATTACTGATTCCAACAGTCCCTACAGACGCAACATATATTCCATTTATTAGTCCCAAAGAAGTTGTAGATGAAATCTGAATAGCATTAATACCCGTGCTAGCTCCGACAGTATTTCCCGTAGTCGTACCAATATTCACATTACCTGCCAAAACTGATATACCTGAAAAAATACCAGCATTTGTAGTAGTACCTATTGTTGTAGAAAAATTAATATTGCTAATTGTATTCCCTTGTACAGTTGATGCTGTTGTTGTTCCCACAGTCATCTCAATCCCTCTATAGGAAGTAGATTGCCCTGTATAGGTACTTGTACCTGTTGCTGAAGCACTACTGTATCCAATAACATTATTATTTACAATAAAATTCACTCCCGAAGCAGTAAGAATATTAATAGCACGGTGGATTAAACTTGTAGCTGTAGTAGTACGAGTGGCCGTTTGATAAAATTTATTGTTCGAAATGGTCCAAGCTGAACTGTTTGATGCCAAGTAAATTCCGTTTGAAGAAGCAGTAGCACTAAAATAATTATTGATCGTACTGTTACTTACAGTGTTTGAACTATTATCTGCACTTACAGAAGACCCAGATGAATATATGGCATTGGTTGGAGTTGTTGCTCCATCTCGAATATCACAAAACTCAATAGTATTATTATCATTTCCTACAACATCTCCTGCTCCAAAAACGATCAATCCACTTGCAGCAGATGCAGTTGTACCTTGAATAGTGCAATATCTTACTGTATTTGCTGTTGCATCAGTAATAAATTGAATAACACTTCCAGCTGTATTCGTATTGGATAAGGTTAAACTTGTACTTCCTAACTGATTAACACGACCATCAAAAATTACATTATCAGCTCCATTCAAATTGATTAATTGACCGGAAACATTTCCTTCGATTTTTAAATTTGGTGCCGTAGGATATACTAGCAATGAAGAATACAAAGAAGCTCCATTTCCAGAATTATTCAGCGTAGCCGTAGCTGTTTCTGTCGTGTTTCCTCTTAATTTGATGGTGATATCACCTTGATGTGTTCCATCATTAATTTTATCGAAAGCCTCTTTGACTGTCGAATAACATCCGAAAATAGTTCCTGCACTTGCCGCAACTTCAACATTACCAGTACTAACGGTAGCGGTTACTTGGGTCCTTGTAGCTGTCGTACAACTTGTATTTGTAGCATCCACCCAGTAAGATGTTGTAGTTGACAACACAGGAGTTGTAAAACTCGTACCCGTTGCTAAAGATGTTCCGCCCATTGCTGCTGCATACCAATTAATGGTTCCTGCAGAAGCAGTTGCTTTCAAAACAATACTACCTACCCCACAACTTGAAGCACTTGTTACTTGTGTAATCGTAGGAATAGGATTTACCGTAAGCGTAGCCGTTGCTGTTGCTCCGGTAACATTGGCTTCATTAGTAAAATTTATTCGATAGCGGTTACCCGTCATACTAGCGGTTACAGCCGTAAGCGTTAATGTGACTGATGTTCCACTTGCCACCGTACCTGATTGACCAGAAATATTGCTGTAGGTACTACCATTGTTCGTACTTACTTGCCATTGATAACTTACAGTGGTACTTGCTGTTGTAGTTGGAGTAGTTGCTATAATAGCAGTTGTTGCAGTTGCCGAAAAAGTTGCAGTTTGTGCTTCGCAAACCGTTTTGTTTATAGGAGCAGTCGTCACATTAACACTTACTCCTTGTAGGTAGGTACTATTACCCCCAGCAGTCGTTAATGGAGTTGCATAGTTGGCAATTAGAACTCTACCCAACGCATCTACTTGTGGTGAACCTGTTATCCCACCGTAAGTTCCGTCGTTATTGGTGTCGACCACAGCTCCGTAGGCTTCATTCGCATCAAAACTACCGTCATTATCGCTATCGGTATCCAAGTAGTTTGGAATTCCGTCATTATCATTGTCACAACCTAATACAATTTTACTGATATCACTAGCTGATAAAACTGAAGGGTAATGCACGATATCATCGATCAATCCTCCATAATAATTCGCCGATGAAGCACCAAAAGCACCTCCATTGGAATAACCTATATGTTGTACGTCAGAATGTGCTGCCAATTCACCAAAACCAGTTGCCAAGGTTGTAGACGCTACGCCATCAAGATATAAAATAACATTTCCGTTGCTATACGTAATAGCTATATGATGCCACAAACCATCACCCGGATAGGTAAAAGTAGCCGTATTCAATTGAACATTTGATTCTCGAACTGCCGCTTCTAATGTCGCACCGTTTAAGCGAACAGCAATTCCATTGGTTGTACCACCTTCTTCAAAAATAGTTTGAATTCCGGTAAGCGAACTTGGTTTGATCCAAATAGAATAAGAAAAATTAGTTATGGCCTGATTTAAAAAAGTACCGTTACTGTACTGCAGATAATTAGAAGTCCCATTGAACAAAGCCGAATGTGTGCCCTTTTTACTATCGGTAGAAAAGGAAACACTGCTTCCTGATTGTGCATTATAACCATTCCCAGACAAATCATTAGAAGTATTATCAAGAGACCAATAGCCATCATAACCCGCTTTTGGCAAACAATTATTTTCAATGGCATTTAATATTCCGTCGTTGTCGGCATCTAGATCAAAAATATCACCTACTCCATCACCGTCTTTGTCGTTTGGAATGGTAACAAAAACATCAATACTCCCCGTTTGGGAACACACATTAGACAATTTTTCGGTAAGCGTGTAGGTATAACTTGTATTTGTAGTTGGGTTAACAGCAATGACTGCGGTATTTGCTCCTCCCGGACTCCACACTATTGTAGGATTCAAAGGAACATCATCATCATAGGTTGGATTCCCAGATAGCGCACCATCTTCGGCACTCGCCGTATTGGACAAATCCAAAACTGAATTATCAAAGTTAATATAGACATCCAAATCGGCATCGACTACAGGCGCATTGAGAACATGGTCCTTTTCGATAACAATTTCAGATTGTAACAACGAGCGATTCCACAGTTTGAAACCATCGACTCTTCCGTTAAAATAGTTATTGGCGCTAGTAGTGTTGTTGGCAAAACGGATATTAGAATTGGACCCTATAGCTACAGGTCCTGAATGTGCATTTAGGCCATTGCTGGCTTTCGTTCCTTCATTGAATGCACCAATGAGTGTACCGTTTAAATATCCTTTAAAATGAAAGCCATCTGTTGCATTTTGATCGAATACAAAAGCAACATGGTACCATTGTCCGGCAACAATATTTGCATTGGGTGCGTTCCAGGCTGCACTATTCTCCCAAGGCAAACAATATACTTTACCACCTTCAATATACATTGAAAAACCATTTGATGCACCACCTTCGTTGTATAAAACTTGACGTGTCGTTACATCATTAGCCTTAAACCATAACATAACGGTGCGGTAATCTGTTACTCCAAGATTTATTAAATTAGAATTGGAGATTCCAACATAATCCGATGTTCCATTTAATTTCAGGGATTTATTGGCAAAAGTAAGTCCGATATTTGTGGTTTGTCCAGCAACAATTGTTGGGTTTGCCGTAGGTGTAAAAGCCGCTTTTTGGTCTATATAAATCTTTTTCGAAACAACTCCTTGAGAAACACCACTTATAAATCCTTCAAACGTGATGGTTCCTCTATTACCATATCCCCATGTTACATTGATCGTTGACGAAGTACTACTAGAGGGAGTTCCTCCCGTTACGGTCCACTTATAAGTATCATAAGTGGTAGGATAACTATAGGTTACCTCTTCGTTTTGACACACAATATTCTGTGCTGGAGCTATTTGCGCCAACATAGAATACGAAACTAAGAATAGTGCCAAAAAGCAAAGTAATTTTGTTTTCAAAATCTTTTAAGATTTGGGAATTAAAAAAAAAATAAAAATCAATTCTCAATAAACAATAGTCCAATTATCATTACAAAAGCGCTAGGTATTACTTTTTACTGAAGTCATACCTGATACCTTCTTTATATTTTACAATGTAAGCATCTTTGATACCTTTATTGTTTATTTTAAATTTCATTTGTTTAGCCTCTTTAAATGTACTAAATTTTCCCGAAATGTACCTTATCAGGTCATCTTCAATCAACTCATAATACACTGGCTCAAAGTCCTCAAGACGGTTCGAAGGTACATAATTTTTAAACACCCCTATTTGTACACTGAAAAAATCCTCTTTGTTGTCAAATATCTTCCCGAATGATATATTCTTTTTAGTTACAACTTGATCATCAAACGTTTTTAAATCGCTATTTTCTTGTGGCTTATCTTGTTCTGCACTAGGAATAGAAGCATCCGAAATTTTCTTTCCATATTGATAGGTTACAATTGAAGTACTTAAAATCCCTCTGAATACCAAAGTATTTTTGGCAATAACAGCCCTTTCCATTGTTCGAAAAAAACCATAGTAATATTGTACTGTACCATCCGGTAAATCTTCATAAAAAACTTTATCAAGATTTTCTAACTTTTTCGGCAAAATATGATCTTTATAGACTCCTACTTTTATGCTATAAAACAATTCTTTAGTATCAGTAATCTTGTGAAGTGGCACGGGGCTCATCGAATCCAAATTTGTTTTCGCTTCCAATTGCACTATATTTTCTGGAACAACAATGGCATTATTTTGAGTTATTCCACTTGTTACCTTATCCTTTACTTTAAAGTTTAACCCTTCTATAATCGTTCCTTCTTCTGATATTTTAATAATAGTAGTGTGCACTAGTGGTAACGATTGATAATTTAGCTGTTCCAACTGTTCGCCGTCGATGCGAATTGTATAAACACCAGGTTTTAAACCTAGATAGTTAAAATACCCATCTGACTCACTCAAAGTTTCAGCAACTTTCACATTTTTGTCGTCATAAATATGAACTGTTATTCTACCTATACCCTTCAATTTATCCTCTGTATCCAAATAAACCATTCCACTTACTTCGCCCATAACCAAGATAGGCACCTCTACTTTTTTATATTGATTTGGATCAACTAAAACCTGATACGTGTGATGCTTAAATTTCCAAGAAATATTCTCTAAATCGGCATCTGAGAAACCAATATTATAATTCACAAAGGCATTTAGATCTGAAATCCTTACAATAGAATCTTTTTCACTGATTACAGCTTTACCTCCAGAAACTTTCACTTTACTTAATAACACTATTTTTTCGCCTTTATCACGTTTACCATTCTGATTAAGATCAAGAAAGGGATACATTAAAACACCACCTTTACTAAGAGCCGAATTATTCCCTTTATACACATAACCATTATCCCCACCAAACGTTAAACTTCCTTGTGCACCTTCCGTAAAGCTCATCATGTTATTGCTATTGGTGGCAGAAACATTAGTGCGCGCATAGGGTAAATCATACTTAAAGTTAAAAAACAGATTATTGCTCGCTTGCTGTACGTTCCGCTCAAAGGAAGCCGAAAAAGACATTTTGGTCAGACGCTTCTCAATATCTGCGCGGTATCTTATCATAGTAGCATCAGTTACATTGTATTGTAAGGAAGGGCGAACTGTGATTCCGTTGTGGAAACGATATGACAAGACAACAGTAGAACTAATAAATGGATCTTTATTGGAAATCCAATTGGATGATAAGGCAACGTTAGAAGAATAGTTTTTATAACGTCCAGAAAACACAGCATTAACCTGATTAAAATAAAAAGTATCATATCCATATTGGATAAAACTAAACTGAGTAGTACCTGAAATAGCATTTCTTTTAAAAGGTAGTGTTAACTGCACTTTTAATTCATCATTAGTAATATTGATAGTCGCTTTTTGACCCTTTACATAATCAATGTAATCAACCTCTAAAAAGGTACTTTGTCCAAAGTAATAATTCAACAATCCACTATAATACACACCGTTTGCATATTTCATTTTAAGAGACATTTTTGTAAATGGCTGAAATGCTACATTTGCAAAAGGGATTACAGGACGATCAATTATACTAGATACATATTCTACACCACCTCCAACAGTTAGTGACCTAGTAACACCATAATTAAATTCTCCACGTCCAAAACGACTTCCCTTATCATCCTCGACTACTGCTCCAGTAACATTATATTCCATGACATTAGCCGGCATGAAAGTATAGGGTGTGTTCATCGTTCGTTCTTCGATTCGTTCTTCACCTAATAATCCATAAAACTTTAGTCTCAAGGTGGTGTATCCGTATACAATTGGAACTTCAAAAACATATAAACCAGAAGCGTCAGCTGCAGTATAATTTACAAGCACATCATTTATATAGAGTTCAACAGTCCAATTGGGCTCAGTGTAATCTCTAATAATATAGGTTCCTTTGGCTTTCCTTAAAGTGTTTGGGGAATTATTAAAACTTGCTCCAACTAATGGAGCACCAAGAAAAGCAATACTTGGTGACGCTATTTTTCCAACTTGAGCTTGTTTTACAAATTTATTATCATTGTCCACCCAACGCCAGTTGTAATAAAGCTGTCTTCTATCAAATTTAGTTTGGTCAAAATAAGCAAAACCAACTTTGGCATCCCCATGCAATAATTCGGTACCAAGGCCAAGTGCATAATTATTTAATGACTTTTCTCCTGGTAGCTGATTTAAATTAACAGCCCAATCAACCGCCAAACCTTTTAGAAGATGGTAATTTCGACCTACGACAGTATCTGATTTTACTTCATTTTGAGACTGCAAGAGAGAGACATTTTGTCTAATTTTGTCAAGCCTTGCCTTTTTTACCAATGGCAGTTCAAAATTAGCATCCATTACAATGGACAAAGACCGATAATTAAACGCCATATTAAAACCAAATGCTTCGGCAAGAACAGTTGATTCAACATAGATAGCACCTGCTTCTCTAACAAAGCCATTCGGTGAATTAACACTGTTTTTTTCAACAGTAATTAGTCGTTCCTTAAAATCGATTATATAGGGACGAGTTTCATTTTCAATAAATCCTGTTAATTTGTCCCCGGCCTCACTTTTAACACACAATAGACCTAATTTACTAAACAAATCATTTACGTCAAGATAGATTCTATTTCTGTCTGTAATTAAAACATCAACTTCAATTTTTCCGTATCCTTTGATATAAATCTCAATAGGAATTTCATCCAAAGAGATAATCGGATCTAATTTTATTACTTTATTTATGGGGTTATCTGAAGCTTGAACAACGGCGCACATCATAAAACAAAAGAACAAAAAAACACCTGCTCGGATTTGATTACCAAACAAGCTATTGCTAGATTTTAATGTATTTAGCGTTTTTTGAACCATTATTGTTGGGTAAAAGTCATTGGAAAACTCCCAATATAAACTCCCTGAACAGCATTTGCAGGTACAATAAGAGTACCTCCCGCTCGGAGTATAGTAGTAAAGGTACAATTGGTGTCAACGGCAAAACTGCTTCCATTAGTTAACACATCACCTAATCCATCACGTTTAGCTTCTCCTATAAGAAGTTCTAACTGCCCTCCATTACTTCCGTTAATATTTACAGAGTAAACATTACTTAAAGTAACCGTTCTACCTTGACATAGTTTGATTTCAAATACAGCAGGAGTTACACTACTCGTATTTACAGAAACCACACCACCGGTTGTTGTAACATTTCCTTGAAAATCTACTTTTATTGTTCCCGCTCCAGTAACATAAAACGTACCAAAGTCAATGGGTTGCGTGGGAATAGCAGTTATCTCACGTTGTGGCAATCCGGGTTGCGCACTTGAAACATTTATAAAAAGAAAAAACATTGCTAATGAAAGCAACGTAAATAAGTAATAATTATTTCTTTCTATATTTATCATTTTTAACGCTATTTACTACACCATAAAAACAGAACATCTCTAAAGTATCTTTTTTTTTAAAATTTCAAATCAGCTTCGGCAAGTATTTTTTTACTTTCGTTTTCAGTAAAAACAACTTTAAACGAACCGCCTTTAGTGGTGACACCATCGGGCATATTTAACTTAATACTCATATTTCGAACAGCTCCTGGAACATAAAGAGCAATACCCTTTACAACACCTACCTCATAGATTTTTTTACTGGCTGTTATAAAACTTACAGTAAAATCTCCATAAGTAGACATATTGCCATTTCGATTCAATTTAAAATTCAAAAAATCTTCTTTGTCTTTATTTTTGGAATATACAAGATCCGAAACGGATAAAGTAGAAATATCTTGACCTTTTCGCACTATACACGGTATCGAAACACCAAAAATTGCTTCCAATTTTACTGAAACTACTGCTTCTTTGGCTTTACTTGCTTTACCTAAGGCCGTTTTTTCAGGTTCAGCTCTAAAATACAAATGAGAACGATACTCTCCATCAGCAAGACCATCTGTGTTATAGGCTTGAACCTTAAGGGTTTGCGACTCATTAGGCCCTAAGGTTACCACTCGAGGATAAATCCTAACATAGGGAGAGGCAAATTTTAATCCTGGCTCTTCGTCAGTTATTGATTCTAATTCGCCGCCTTCGTGCATCTTGTATTCTATAAATGATATATTGTATACAGCACTATCTTTACCCGTATTTGAGAGCACAAGTTTTTCTGTCCTTTTCTTTCCATCTAAAACTAGTCGCTTTGGGTATATTAACAAATTACCTTGAGCAAATACTGAAGTTCCAAACGACATTAAAAAAACCAAAAAAAGCAAGTACCTAAGTACTCGCTGAGATAGAAAACAAGATTCACCCTTTGCATTCATACTTTTATAATTTAAATTTTCGAGTTATGGATACAACAAAAACCCAAATGCACAACAGGTTGTAGCATTTGGGTTTCTAATTAGTAAATAACTTTTTAGTTGTAGTTGATTGTCACTTTCAAATCAGTGGTATTTGTGTATACACCAGGTAATTGCGCTCCAACTAAACTTAGCGTTCCGCCTACTGTTATATCTTGTGTACCACTCTACCAGAAGAAACAGTTGAAAGTGTTCCTGATGTTCCTGGTAACCCAATACTGTTTGTAATACTTGTAACTTGCATGACACTAGATGTATTGGTATGCGTTAGTGTAATAGCAGTTGGAATACTGATAGAATACCCGTATCCAGACATACCTGTAACCGTAAATTTTGCCGAAGTTACAGTACCAGCAGCTGCTGCTGAAAATGAAGCACCACCTGTTGCTGATCTTGTATTGTCAGTGGCCAAAATAACAGTACCATTCGTACCATTTGTTGAAATATCACCAAAGTTCATATCAACAATTTTTGTAATTGCAATTGGTGTAATAATTGTTGCAGTAGCAGTTGCAACTGGACTAACCACAGCTTGAGCATTTGTATTTGTAGTAAATGCTACTATTGCAACAAAAACTAATAAAGTAATTTTTTTCATAATAATTTAGGTTTAAAGGATATAATTGGGCTATGTTTTGTTTTTATGACAGTAATAATGTTCAAAGATTAGATATATAATTTCAATTAAAAAAAAATTAACTAAAAAAAGCATATTTTATCGACGAACGACACTAAATAATATTTTTTGAAAGTTATTTCTTTCTAATCAATACAATAAAAATAATAAAGCAAATAAATTTTAACAGTGTGAAAGAATAGATGCCTTTTTTAAAATTATTACTAATCTCAAACACACTTCCAAGTTGTTTCTGTTTTTAATTTCTATGAATCCAACCACTTATACGATAGAGCTTAGCTTGCGTCTTTTAATGCTGCTTACAAAACAGCATGAGTGATGCGATACACTATTTCTTAAATGGTAGCACATGGATGTTCTCAAAGAAAGACTTAAAAAAACGAATACCCAAATGAAACTAAATAAAATACAATACGCTACTATCTAAAAACGCTACTAAAGATAAATTAAGTAGTTGAGAACCCTACTTAATCCACTAGTAAAACAATACTAACAAACCTGACCTAATCCAAAATAAAAATCATTGGATTGCTTTACCATCTATATTCAATTGAAAGGAGGGCACGAGGAATCAAGAACTGATCAACTCCTTACCATAGTAAAGCCAAGTACCGACTACCATTTACAGCCTTTACAACTGATTAGGTTGTACTACAATACAAGTGCACAGAAAAAATGGTAAAAATTCGAAACTCTATAATTAACAACGCGAACTGCACCTACTCCCTACATCTAATTATAGGAGACTATCCACAAACATAGCAGTATTGATTTATACAAAAAAAGAAGTGAAAATTTGGATTGATCCCAACCATGGACAAAGAAAATCACTGATTGAACTAATACTAACACAGGGCTCAACGAAGCACATGATGCCCACTAATCAAAAAAGCCATCCATTTCCTGAATAAATTCAGAACACATGGAAAGCTTTTCATTGGTCTAACTACTAAACCCGCTACGAGTTACAAATTCGTAGCAAACAACACAACTAACGTTAAATACTTTTAGGGACAAAAAAGCGATTCATCACTGAATCGCTTTTCCCTATGTAGCGGTCTGGACGGGACTCGAACCCGCGACCCCCTGCGTGACAGGCAGGTATTCTAACCAACTGAACTACCAGACCCACTCTTTATTATGACTACAAATTTGTAGTTTGTATGAACTTAATTACTCTTTAAAAAAGCCATCCACCTTGTAGTGGAAAGCTTTTCATTGGTCTAACTACTAAACCCGGCTAGCTTACAAAGGCTAACCAAACAACACAACTAGCTTTAGATACTTTCTTGGGGCAAAAAAGCGATCCATTTCTGAATCGCTTTCCCCAATATTGCGGTCTGGACGGGACTCGAACCCGCGACCCCCTGCGTGACAGGCAGGTATTCTAACCAACTGAACTACCAGACCTACTGCTTTATTGCGGTGGCAAAGATACAATGAATTTCCGTTTACGCAAGTGTTTTGAGTAAAAAAAACAAAATATTTTCAAGCACTTTAGCCAAAGTTTTGTTTCTCAGCTAAATATGTCATTAGTATTTTCTCAAAATTATCACCTACATTAACAGGAACGTATTTAATTTTGTTTTGACTACACGTCATCGCCACTTTTTTAAAGTACAAAGCCGCTTGTTTTTCATATTCTTCCTGGACATTATCTGCGTAAATAGAGACTTCTTCACCTGTTTCCACATCTATAAACTTACGAGGCGCATTATCAAAATCAAACTTTAGCTCAGTTGCTCCATCAATCACATGAAACAAAATCACTTTATGCTTATTGTGTTTTAAATGCTGCAATGCCGTTAATAGCTTTTCATCATCGCCCGTTTGAAACATATCCGTAAACAAGATAATCATCGAACGGCGGTGAATTTTCTCCGCAATTTGATGTAAATAGGTGATCGTATCTGTTGATTTCTTTTCTTTTGACTGTGTTAACAATTGCTCGAGTGCATTGAGAATCATTCGGTGGTGACGATCACTTCCTTTTTCAGGAGCGTAATATTCGTAACTATCCGAAAAGACGCTTAAACCTATAGCATCACGCTGTTTCTTGAGCAGATTCATCAATACTGCTGATGCCAACACTGAAAACCCAATTTTACTTTCGTAAAAGTTCTGACTCCCTTTTAGTTTAGGATAATGCATCGACGAGGAATTGTCCACAATGATATGACAACGCATATTAGTTTCCTCTTCAAATCGTTTTGCATACAAGCGATCCGTCTTAGCAAATAATTTCCAATCGATATGCTTGGTACTTTCGCCAACGTTATACACCTTATGCTCTGCAAACTCTGCCGAAAATCCATGAAACGGACTCTTATGCATACCCGAAATAAATCCTTCTACTACCTGGTTTGCCAGTAATTCTAGATGCTGAAAACTAGCTATTTTTTCTACTTGCGATTCGATCTTCATAATCCAAATATATTAAAAGATTAAATGAATTAAAAGAGAGACGGCTGATATTACTGATAGCCACCTAAATAAAACCCACAGCATAAAAAAAAGGTTTGACTATTGCCAAACCTTTCATCTGAATTTAATTAAAAATCCTATAATAAATTATAATCGTACGATTACAACAAAGCGTCTAAACTATCTGCGTAGGTTTGCTTAGGAGCAACTCCTACTTGCTTCCCTACTACTTCACCGTTATGAAAAACCAATACTGTTGGTATGTTTCTCACTCCGTATTTTGCAGCAAATTCTTGGTTCGCATCAACGTCAATTTTACCAACTACGACTTTTCCTTCGTATTCCGTACTTAATTCGTCAATGATTGGTCCAACCATTCTACATGGTCCGCACCATGCTGCCCAAAAATCTACCATTACCGGTTTATCTGATTTCAAAACTACTTCTTCAAAAGTAGCATCTGTTATTGCTAATGCCATAATATCTTTATTTAATGTTTATTGTTTTATCAATTTGTAAAACAGTCTGACAAAGTTAAAAATTAAAAATAAACTAGCCACCATAGCCGAATTAGTTTTAATTATAAACTTATCATAAATAACTATCAAAATTGCAAATAAGGGCTTTGTTTATGACTTTTTGGAGCTATTTCCTGCTATTCGCTCTATCTTTTTACAAGATACTTAAAAAAGTATCTTGTAAAAAGGATGCCGCTACTATCAGGGCTATTACCCGCGATTACCAAAACTAGTTCACAAAAAAAAAGACCTTCTTTTCAGAAGGTCCCTTTATAAAAAATTTACTATTGATTATAGACTGTATTTCAATCCTAAAGTCAATCCTAATCCACTAATCCCAACGTAAGAGCTTAATTCATCTGTTGGTTTAGTACTATCTACACCATTTGGATTTGTTAATGAACTATTAGAGTTTACATCTAAGCGATCAACATAATTAGTATTAATTTGCGCATTAGTTCTTGTCGCTAAAGTACTTTGTCCATTTTGAGTGTACTCAATTGTCTCTTTACTTTTTCCATGAACAGTGAAATTACGGTACTCCAATTCTGCGAAAGCAGAAAGATTTGTAGTCAATTTATAAGATGTACCAAGAGTAGCCATGAATCCTAAAGTTGGATTTGGCTTCACCTTATCTACACTACGAACAGCTACAGTAGCTGGACTAGCAACTCCCGTTGGTGCTATAGCATCAGTTGTAATTTGTAAATCACCATGAATAGGAACAATAACACCTACTTTAGAATACGGTTCAAATCCATTATGCTCTCCTAAGAATAATACTAAGGCTGGAGCCACATCAAATGCAGTAATTTTACCAACAGATTTGAAATTGAAGACAGGTCTACCTCCTGACACAAATATAGCATCAGTAGTTGTTTGTGCCATAGTTTTATCAGTACTAGAGTAATAGTTCACACCCATTTCAACACCTATTCGTGTATTAAATCTATATCCTGCAGTCAATCCAGTTCTGAAACCTTCTCCGAAAGACCCAGTAACACTTTCTTCAGCAACTAATTTTCCACCTACGTATGTTCTGCTTAATGGCAAATTTCCTCCCACAGTAGGGAATTCAGTTGCAGCAGTTTGGGTAAAATAAGACCCTCCAACTTTAAAGTACCAGTTTTCTTTTTTTGTATCTTCTTTTGCTTGCCCTAGCATAGCCATAGAGCAAACCATCATTCCTGCTAGGATTAGGCTCTTTTTCATAATGTATTTTTTTACTTGTTTTTATACAAAGCTACTTATATTCCTAGTATTTCTGTAAGGAAATAAACCTATAAAGAACGATTTAATAAATCTGTAATTTTAAATACACATACCTTAATTTTGCACGATTTTTTAACTAAAAAAACACCAAAACCACCTCTTATTAACAAACACTAATTCAGCTTAAAGTTTATTTGCATTTTCTCTAGCTCGTGCAACAACTCATTTGATATTTTAATTTTTAATTTTCGGCTAGGCATCGTCACCTTTGTAACCACTTTGATTTCCTCTACTTCCGTTACTTGTACTGATTTTATTGGTTCTTCGTCTAACGAGTCCGTTTCGTCATCCGCTGTATCAAAAACAGCATCTTCATTTTCATCAACTTCAGAAACGGTTTCAACTAGTTTTTTTACTTTCTCTAATTCCATTATTTCAAAGCTAACTTGATTGTCTCCTTTGTTATCGAAAAACAAATGTCCTAATTTGTGGATAAAGCCTGTTTCTAGATCATTAATATTAAGTAAAACAATCAATTTTTTGGCAAAAGTCTCCAAAACATCTTGCAAGTACTGCACTAAGGCAAATTGAATTCGAGGCTCACTTTTTTTACCTGTATCTTGATTGACCCAACCGTCCTTGACCACAACCTTCATGAAGGTAAAATTGTTTTGAATGATAAAATGACGGAACTTCAGGTACTCTTCACCAAAAATCCTAAACTCATAACTCTCATCATAACCCTCTAAGGTAAACATTCCCCAACCTTTTCCGTTTTTGGCCACACGGTGCTGAACATTGTTAATGATCCCTCCAAAAGCAAGTGTTTTACCAACATATGCTTCAAGATTCTTTAAGGCTTCAAGCTTCGCATTACAAAAATGCTTCATCTCAAATTTATAATCATCCAATGGGTGTCCTGAAATATAAATTCCAACTACCTCTTTCTCCTTAGCTAGTTTTTCCATGGTGCTCCAGTCCTCGCAAGGCGGCACGATTGGTTCGGCGATTTGCACATCGCTACTTTCACCAAACAAACTCACTTGCGATGAATTTTCATTCTCTTGGTATTTCGCTCCATAGCGGATTGCTTTTTCATAAAAAGTAATTCCGTCTCCTTCATCATGAAAATATTGTGCTCTCGTAGTTCCTAAAAAGGAATCGAAGCCACCAGCTAATGCTAAATTCTCAATTGCTTTTTTATTCGCAGCTCTCAAGTCAATTCGCTTGGCTAAGTCAAATATAGATTTGTATTTACCGTCCTTTCTATTCTCTACAATAGTTGCCACCGCACCGGAACCAACACCTTTAATAGCGCCCATTCCAAAACGAACTGCATAATTATCATTAACCGTAAATTTATAAAAAGACTCATTTACATCCGGACCTAATACTTGTAACCCCATACGCTTACATTCTTCCATAAAAAACGATACTTGCTTAATATCACTCATATTATTGGATAGCACTGCAGCCATATATTCCGCAGGGTAATGCGCTTTTAAATAGGCTGTTTGATAAGCAATCCAAGCATAACAAGTTGAGTGCGACTTATTAAAAGCATAACTTGCAAATGCTTCCCAGTCCTTCCAAATTTTCTCCAAAATTTTAGCATCGTGCCCTTTGGCAGCAGCCTGTTCCACAAACTTTGGTTTCATTTTATCCAGAACCTCTTTCTGTTTCTTACCCATCGCTTTACGCAAAACGTCGGCCTCACCCTTAGTAAAATCAGCTAATGATTGCGACAAAAGCATCACCTGCTCTTGGTAAACTGTAATTCCGTAGGTCTCACCTAAATACTCCTCACAAGCATCTAGATCGTATTTGATTTCTTCCTCTCCGTTTTTTCTTCTAACGAAAGAAGGTATGTATTCCAATGGTCCCGGACGATACAAGGCATTCATGGCAATCAAATCTCCAAAAACCGTTGGTTTCAAATCCTTCATGTATTTTTGCATTCCAGCCGATTCGTATTGAAATATACCAACCGTTTCTCCACGCTGGAACAACTCGTATGTTTTGACATCATCGATAGGAAAAGTATCCGGATCCAATTTGATTCCGGTGCGGTATTTCACCAACTTAACCGTATCTTTTATCAAGGTAAGGGTTTTCAAACCCAAGAAGTCCATCTTTAACAATCCCGCACTCTCAGCCACGGAGTTATCAAACTGGGTTACATATAAGTCCGAGTCTTTTGCTGTAGTTACAGGTACGTAATTAGTAATGTCCGAAGGCGTGATAATTACTCCACAGGCATGAATACCGGTGTTACGCATGGAGCCTTCTAAAATTTTTGCTTGCTGAATAGTTTCTCCTGCTAAATCATCCTCCTTTGCGATAGCGATCAATTCTTTGACCTTATCGAATTCTTCTGATGACTTCAGGGATTTTTTAACATCATCTTCGCTCTCCGAAATAAAACGAGCTAGATTCCATTTAGACGGCATCATAGCCGGAATCAACTTCGCAATTCTGTCTGCCTCAAACAAAGGCAAATCCAGTACACGCGCCGTATCTCGAATAGCTGACTTGGTCGCCATTTTACCGTAGGTAATAATTTGTGCTACTTGATTAGCACCATATTTTTTAATTACATAATCCATTACACGACCTCGACCTTCATCATCAAAGTCAATATCAATATCGGGCATGGACACACGATCCGGATTCAAGAAACGCTCAAAAAGCAAATCGTACTTAATCGGGTCAATATTGGTAATTCCCAGACAATACGCAACGGCAGAACCCGCTGCCGATCCACGACCAGGACCTACCGACACATCCATTTCACGGGCTTTGGCGATAAAATCCTGAACAATCAAGAAGTACCCCGGATAACCAGAGTTGGAAATGGTCAACAATTCAAAATCCAAACGTTCTTGAATGGCTGGCGTTAATTCTCCATATCTTTTTTCGGCACCAACCATCGTTAGGTGTCGTAAATAGGCGTTTTCACCTCTTACTCCGTTGTCAACCTCATCCTCGGGATTAACAAACTCCTCTGGAATATCATATTTAGGAAGCAATACATCCCGATACAAAGAATAAATTTCAACTTTATCTACGATCTCCTGAATGTTGATAATTGCATCCGGCAAATCAGCAAAGAGTTTTTTCATCTCTTCATCTGATTTGTAATAATACTCCTGATTAGGCAAACCATAGCGGTAGCCACGACCCCGACCTATTGGCGTAGCCTGCTTTTCACCATCTTTTACACACAGTAAAATATCGTGTGCATTGGCATCTTCTTTATTTAAATAATAGGTATTGTTAGTGGCAATTAGTTTTACCTCATGTTTTTGAGCAAACTCAATTAAGGTTTGATTTACTCTATTTTCATCCTCTTGATTGTGGCGCATGATTTCAAGATAGAAATCGGCTCCAAATTGGGCTTTCCACCACAGCAACGCTTCTTCAGCTTGATTTTCACCAATATTTAATATCTTACTCGGAATCTCTCCATACAAGTTTCCAGAAAGGACCATAATATCCTCTTTGTATTGCTCTACGATTTTCTTATCGATACGAGGTACATAATAAAACCCATTAATATTGGCAATGGAGGCCATTTTAGCTAGATTATGGTAGCCTTTTTTATTTTTAGCCAGCAATACAACTTGGTAACCATTGTCTTTTTTAGATTTATCCAAATGGTTTTCGCAAATATTGAACTCGCAACCTACTATAGGCTTCATTTCGGTTTCCGTAGGTTCTTCTCCACTTTCGACTAGAGCTGCATTTTTGGCGGAAGCCGATTTGTTATGATTCATAACCGCACTCACAAAGTGAAAAGCACCCATCATGTTTGCCGTATCGGTCATGGCCACGGCTGGAAATCCGTTTTTGGCTGTAGCCGAAACTAAAGGACCAATACCAATGGTAGATTGTAAAACCGAAAACTGTGTATGATTGTGCAAATGTGCAAATTTGGCTTCCGCCAAAACTTTTTTATTCTCTAAAAGTTCGCTTTTAGATATTCCCGTGTTTTGGGTATCACCAAACTGTTGTCTGATCCTATCCGAAGCTTGTTTTAAATTGATATGTTTTAAACCAATAAGCTGAATCTCTCTTGGATTCTTTGATTGGAAATCTTGAAAGTAGGAAGCGGGAACATCCAACTCTTCTTTGGTAAAAATTTCTTTCCGAATCAGTTCTAAAAAACAGCGTGTAGTTGCCTCCACATCGGCAGTGGCATTGTGCGCTTCTGAGAATGGTTTGTTAAATAAAAACTGGTGCAACTCCGTCAAAGTAGGCAGTTTAAACTTACCCCCTCGACCTCCAGGTAATTGCAATAATTTTGCCGTCACCTCAGTACAAGTGTCTAAAACTGGCATTGTAGCCATGGGCGAATCAACAGCCATACGGTGAAATTCTGCTCCCATGATATTTACATCAAAACCTAAATTTTGGCCCACAATAAATTTTGACTTACTTAATGCGATATTAAATTTCTCTAAAACTTCGGCAAGCGAAATTCCTTCAGCAGCTGCTAATTCAGTCGAAATACCGTGAATACGCTCGGCATCATAAGGTATATTGAACCCATCAGGCTTAATCAAATAATCTTGATGCTCGATAAGGTTTCCCATCTGATCATGCAATTGCCATGCAATTTGAATACAGCGGGGCCAGTTAGCCGAATCAGTTATAGGAGCGTCCCAACGCTTTGGTAATCCAGTAGTTTCAGTATCGAATATTAAATACATAGTTGTAATTGAGCAGGTTGCAACTTTTAGTTTTTACTAAAAAGGAACTTCAAATTTAGGTTTTTTTAAAGCCAATGTAAAGGGGAAGTTATTAACAAATAGATTGAATTGCTAAGGCATGATTTTAAGATTGAAATCAAAAAAAGCAATCAATTATAATACCAGTGACTTTGCATTTCGAGCCTTACTATCAGTCTCCGGTTCAATCTACTTTTTTAATTGATTGAACTTGTCGATCATTTCCTCACTTTTAGTTGTTTGCCCCACTGTCTTCAAAGCAGTAGCAAATCTATAGTAATAGATTGGGTCTAGCTTCCCTTTTAAATCAAATAACTTTTCATACCAAAGTACCGCTGTTTCCATCTCTCCCTTAAAAAAATAGGAATCAGCTATTTTTTGAAACAAATCAGCCGATTTATATCCTTTTTTTGCTATTCTTTCATAGGTAGCAATGACATTTATTACCACCGAAGTTTGATTGATGGAAAGCGAATCCACTTTAATAATAGATATAGGAACCATAGTGCTTAACGAGAATAAGGTACTTGGCTTAAGAGCGTTTGCCTTCATGGTAATAACTGGGTTTCTAACAACAGTTTTAATTTTATTGACTTCAGTAACTAATTTAACTGGTTTAGCGGCGACTTCCTTTTTAGTAGCTGTTTCTTTTAATTTCTTATTAGTTATTGATTTAATTGCAAGAGAATCTGGCGAGACCACTTTCGTTTTCTTTTCTTTTTTAACTGTAACAAGCGGACTTTTTCTACTATCCATGCTTAAAGCTTCTTTTAAATTACGTTTTAAGTCCTCATCAGTTGGTTCACTATTTCGTACTTTATTTAAGTTAAAACTCTTAGTAGACAACGCTGTTTTTTTTCGTTCCGCTAGTTTTATACTGTCCTGTGCAATATTAATCCCAACGCTATCCTTTACAGCAGCTGTGTTAGCATTGTATTTTGTTTTGTCATACAGTACTCTCCTTAAATCAACACTTTCTTGTGCTACCTTAATTTTACCCCTTCTTCTAGACTTAACTTTTTGTCGGCTTCTTTTTTTAGATTCCTTCTTTGATTTGGTTTTTGGTTCTTTCTTAAGTGTTTCTTTTTTAAATGTTTTCTTATCTGCAGCTTCAACTGCAGAATCTTTATTGTTTTTTTCTTTTAAAGAGCGTGACCTTGAACTACTTTTAGGTTCGCTTTTATCTTCCGTGGCTTTGGAGTTTGTTCTCTTTTCTTTTTTTGCTTTAAGTTTAGCTTCCTTTCTAGCTTCGAAAATACTATCGTTCCTATCCGATTTCACTCTACTTGTCTGCCTTGGATTACGGTTTGGTTTTGTAGAAACTGCAATTTCTTTAATTCGCGCAATTGGTGGCTCTTTTTCTAACTTTAACCTAGGCTGTATATCAGCTCGGATGACAGTATCATTTGGATTGATTTGCGGTCTACCTGCTACATTAGAGATGCGCGATGGTTTAACAACTGCTTCTTTTTCTCGCATTACCCTCGCTTTTTTCTCTCTTTGCGCTTTTAAGAATGCCTCTCTTTTTTGAATTATTTTTTGTTTTTTATCGTTTTGCACTTTCAACCAAGCCTCTCTTTTTGATCGATAAATACTGTCTCTAGTATTCCGTTTCAATTGATCTGGAGCATTAGAAATGCGGGGGGTTTTAGCAACAACTACTCTTTCAGGAAGTATTCTCGGTTTTTTTTCAGTTGAATTACTTGCATTTAAGTTTTTTAATCCATTTTTTACCACAACTGATTTTGGCTGCGTTTCAAGCTGATTTCTAGTTGCATTTTTAACATTTACCAAAGGCGCGGGCGCTTTTTTGGAGTTTTGAGGTACTATCTTTTCCGTATTTACTTTTTGACTCGTTTTGATTTGTTGCTGCGTTCCATTTTGCCTTGGGTTTTTAGGTTGCGTTTTATCGTTAACCTCTCTATTATTGGGAATAACTTTTTTAAGAATGGCAAGAAGTGCCTCTGTTTCTGCTGAAGTAGCGTTTGGATTATTTACAATCTTAGTTTGATTATCATCAACAAGTACTTCAAAAACAGAATTTTGCTTTCGCTCCCTTGCGCGTCCCTTTATTGCACTCATTACCTCTACATACACTTTAGGACTCACCTTACCGTTTTTATATATAGGAGTTATGATTCTGATATTGCCGGGTCCGAGATCTAGCTTGCTAATCAATTTAATATTGGAAACATTATAGCGAGTTCTACTTCCTCCAAAGCGCATCTTAATTATTTCATCTACTTTATAGGACAAAACATTTTCAGTATCGATCGCACTATAGCCTGCACCTTTTTGGCTATAGCCACAAAAAGTACAACACAAATAAAGAGTTAAAGCAATCGCTACTAGATGTTTATAATTCATGGTGTGAAATCCCTACCCATTTCAAACTCAAGACAATATTGACTTTAATAAGTAAAACGGCAAAGATAAACCTCTCGATTAATATTTAACCCTAGAACCGAAAAAACAATGGTAGAATCGCATTGCTTTTAAATTTGAAAACTTTTGCTATGGTATTTATGATTTTATGCTAATAATTGTGCTTGAGAAGCGACTTTCCTAAAACAAAAAAAATATCTTATAGACATCGTATACTAAAAAAAAACCGCCTCCTTTTGGGAAACGGCTTTCTTACTAATTAAAAAACAGTATTAAACAGGTATCAACTCGACCTCTTTATTTTTACTCTCAAGCATAACATTGAACCATTTGCCGTTTTTATTGTACTGTTGCACTTTATTTGCTTCAAGTGGGTCCATAACTAACAAATAAATCCATTCGTTATTGAGTAGTTCTTGTAGATTTTCATTTCGCAGAATTATTTCGGAAACTCTTGAGACTGGCGCATGAATCACTACCGACAAACGCAATGGCTGGTGGTACATTTCAAGATCGGTCTGCATTAGAGACTGTAACGGTAATCCCATTTTAAGGTCGCCTCCATTACCCTGCACTACACCGAATTTACCCGTTAAATTGTGCGTTATTTTGGAACCTCCACCAAAAACAGCGTTATCAACAGTAGAGAAATAATAATGATTATTGATCCACTGAGTTACCACCATTGGTCCTTGCATAATTCCCTCTAGCGCTTTCCCTGTTTCATCCATTTCCCAATCATAGGAATGAAGAAAACAACGACCGTCTAAATTATTATGTTTAGTAAGTTCCCTTGAACCTATGACAAAAGCCGCGTTCTTCGCCAAGCCCCATTCAGGTCTAGTTTCGGCCCAATCATTTGCCTTGGCTTGTGCTTTTAACACACTATCCTTAACACTACCTAGACGCTCTTGAGTAGCGGTTTGTTGTGCTTGGTTTAAAGCTACTTTAAAATTAGAAAGTTCAGCTTCACGGTTTTTTGGAACTGCTGCATCAAATAATACGATTTCGTCCGTTGTGGTGTTGTGCTCACCGCCAATAAATAAAGTATTCACTGGTATTTCAATTCCATATTCTACTTTTAAGGCTAATTGAACCTCTGCTTGATTGGCTAATTTTGCTAGCATGCGCGCATTGTGTCTACCTGGGCTTGCCGCACAAGCACCACAATCCAAACTCGAACCAAAAGCATTATTAGCGGAATGACTACCGTGACCAATAAAAAGAACCAGAGGTGCAAATTGTTTCCACCCCATTAAATCGAAAGCTGATTTTACAATAGCCACTTTTTGGTTAAGCGGAATGCTTAGCTCAGATTCCTCACCTGAACAACTGCTAGTTATTTGAGGTTCACAAATCGTTTCTAATTCTGTACCTTGTTTTTGAGTAAATCGGTATAGCCAACCTGGTTGCAATGTTCGTGCTGTTAATGACAAGCCATAAAAAAAACCTGACCCTTCAACAAAGCCAAAAGCAGATGGCAGCATATTTTTCATTCTTTTCAAAAAATAGCTTTTGAATTTTAATAACTCCTTTTGCTTTTTGAAATCGTGGACTTTTGCTTTTTGGAACGGTTGTGCTGTTTCAGAAACGAGATAGGCGGAACCCACGATTGGCGGACAAGATTTTCTAGTAATTCCATCACCCAAGTTCTTATAATCCATGGCTATACCAAAGAATCCTGCATATCCAAAGGTCTCATAATTCCCTTTACTCTCTACATGTCTGCGTATTAGTTCAGAACGGGTATCAATACAAAATACCATTTGCGCCTCAGGAATTTTAGCATCCTCAGTTATTAATTCCTCTTGTTTTTGACTTAAGGTGGTTAACAACAGTTCTTGCCAACTTTTTTCCCAGGCTTGTAACCAAACATATTGCAGTTTTGAAATTGAAGTTGGTTCACCATGCGATTTGTTTTCAGCGTAAATCTCCATTTTTAACTTTTTTGCTATCCAAAGTCGTACGGCTAAATAATCAGTTAAACTAATTGGATATTCCTCCTGCCATTGAGAACCAGATGCTAGACGGTAGTTGATGTACCCCGTCCAACCCGGTAAAGCAGCCAAATGATTAGTAAATATTTTTTCATATTCAGTGCTAGTATATCCTTCTGTAGCGACTTTTAAAGCCTCTTCACTCGTTTTTGGGATTTCATGTAATGCTGTTTTTGGCAAATCCGTATCGTAGATTGCTAACTTTCGCCAAGATTTATAAAATCCGTCTTCCTTATTAGGCATTTCCCACTCAGCCAAGCCTTCATCCATAAAAGCAGCTAGCCATTTGGACATAATAGCATTTAAACGTTGATTTGTTTTCTTGTGATCAGGAGTAGTTGAAACTCCCATTTGTCGCAAGTAATCAGTAACTGGAGCTAAAAAATTATATTCTTTTAGTAGCGCTATTAGTATTTGCTCATTAATTTCTCCTTTTGCTAAAGCTTGCGCAAATACCGAAGCTTCTGGAAAAACATTTGCATTGAGCTGGTCCTTTGCTAGCAATACTGCCTTTTCAAATGACATTTTTTCGTAACCAGCTAAAGGATTTGAGGTAACAAAGGAATACAAAGGCCAGGTCTTACCAACAACTAGAGCTGCTGCATCGATACTTTTTTGAAATTTTGAATTCATCATGCTTGTTTTACTTGTTAAAAACCGTTTTTTTGTTAGGCTGAGAGCTATTTAATAATTGAACGTACAACCAAGGAAAATTGCGATATATGCCTAGTTTCATTATAAAAAAACCAGATAGGAATACTATTCCAAAAATTACTTCAATAGTAGAAAGAGCAATAGGTAAATCGATCATTGGCAAGTCACTCATTATAGCTGTAATTGCATTATAGAAAAAGGCGTAAATTACAATTCCAACAAAAAATAAAAGGGAGGGTAATACTATTTTTTGAACTACCGTTAAGTTATCCTCTTTTACAATATTGTAGGCCACCTGCCCAACAGTAATAGCAACAATTAGAACAAGAAACAATCCGCTATTGAGCGCCAATCCTTTTCCAGTTAAATACCCAAATAAAAGGGCTCCTAAAATCCCAAAGAAAAGTACAGCAACTGCCTGGACGGGTTTAATGCTACTATTTTTAGGCTTCGATGGTTGAGAAAGTTCTACTTCTTCTCCAGCAGATAAGAACAAATACGCTTTGTAAAATCCATGCAGAATTAAGTGTACTACAGCAGCATTGAAAAATCCTAAACCACATTGCATGATCATAAACCCCATTTGAGCGATGGTAGAGCAAGCAAGCTTTTGCTTTACATTAACCTGAAGTAACTTGGCAAATTGAGCAAAAATAGCAGTCACACCTCCAATTATTAAAAGAATAATTAAAGTATCCGCTGTAAATAGAACGGTAGAAAATAAGGTAAGTAGTAAACCAGATCCATTTACAAATCCAGCATGCATTAGAGCCGATGCTGGCGTAGGAGCAGTCATAGCAGAAAGTAACCATCTATGAAAAGGATAAATAGCCGATTGAATTATAGCCGCAGTTATAATACACAAAGCAGCAACTACAGTCAGATAGTGTGGGACATCCTTAACTTTCACACAGAGTCCGGTAAGTGTAAAGTCATCCGTTTGGTACGCTAATAAAATAACTCCAATACTCAAAAAAACACTTCCCGCTAAAAAATACTTTAGCGCGAATCCGGCTGCCGCTCTTGCTTCGGGCCAGTCTTTATCAACACCGATCAATTGGGACATGAAAACACCCATAGCAAGCCACATGGCTAGGATAAGGACTAAATGGTTAGCCATTACAAAAATCATGATCGAGCCGGTAAAACCCAAACACAACATTACAAATTTGTTATGATACCTAAAACCACTTAAATATTTTTTACCATAACTATTAACGATGGCACTAAAAAAAGTTACTAGTGTCCATATGAGAAGCGTAAAGCCATTTACTTTTAATAGATTCCCATAGCGCCACTCAGGAATACTGGGGAAGTAAATTATCAATGCGAAGAAGTTGACCAAAAACAAAATCCACAATAAATAATTGGTGATTTTAAAGGCTGGTAAGAGTTGTTGATTTTTTGCTAACATTAGATTTTTTGATTAGGTGTTATCAATTCTGTCGCAAATTTCACACTTTTAATACATAAATTTTTATTTATATTTGTTATGCAATACATAAACTTTATTTATGAAATACGGCGAAAAAATTGTGCGACTGAAATAAACTTGAAAATAAACCACAAAAAAAGGCCTTGATTTCTCAAGACCTTTTTAACTAATTCTATTACTGTTTTTTTTACAAAAAATTCAATCCTAAGGTTAACCCAAAAGCAACTGGTTTTATACTAGCATTTTTAGCTGTGCTGTATAATCCATTTGCTTTCCTGTCTGTTATTCCAGTTGGGTTATAACCTATAAAGGATTCCCCTTGTTTTTGGTCAATTACAGTTCCATAACCCGTATCTAAAAACATTGCTGTGTACACTGAATGCTTCATTCCCATTTCAAAAGTAAATCCAAGTTCAAACGTACTCATCACTATTCCTTTTGTTTGGTACTCGCCCGTTGCTTGATAATTGTTCTGACTTCCAAAACCATATTCAGGTAAGTCTTCAATGAACAAATTGACGTCTGGATAATACCCTATTCCTTTTACAGATGTCGCTGATGCTTCAATATTATATTTGAAAGGTAGAAAATATTTCACACCCGCTCTAAAATTAAAATCAACTCCTTTGTTTATGTTCCTTTTGTATTGTACAAATAGCGGAATTTGAATTGCATTTAATGTTTGCTTCTCATTATAATTTACTGTAGTTACCCTGTAATCAAAGGCCGAACCAGTTTGATCAACTTCAAAATTATTCAATGTAGCTGTTGATCGACCAAATGATACATTTTGATTGTATTGTGCAAACTCAACTCCTGATCCAATTCCGAAATGATCTGTAATTGAATAAACATAACCTCCTTTTATTGCTCCACTTAGTCTATGACCAGCAGTAGTGCCATTTACGTCTGATTGTAAATTTCCAATTCCTGACTGAATCCCTACATAAAATTGTCCGCGCATTCCTGTTGAGAACAAAATTATTACAATTCCTAAAATATATTTAATATCAAATTTCATTTGTATGTCTGTTTTTTAATACCAGAATAATCCATCCTCATTCTAATTGAATGAGGATTTCTTACTCTTCCTAAATTAATTTCTAACTAAAAGGTTAATTGTGAAATTTTGACCATTGGTCAATATCATCCTGACAATATACATTCCTTCAGTATTTGGTGCTATTAGGTCAATAACATTCTTATCTACGACCTTTTCCGTGATGCTAGCGCCTAGTAAACTAACCACTGTTACTCTTGCATTTACTAACTTAATTGCAGAAACATTTGTAATTAATTGGTAACTGGAATTACTGCGTACCGGATTAGGGGCAATCTTAATAAATTCTTGCTCAATAGATGGAGAAAAAGTTGCAGGACACGTCGTTACCACAATACCATCATTTCTTATAGCTTTAACATAATAAGTACCGTTTAAAGGGCCATTATCTTTAAAATACTGGCTAGTTTGATCGGCTACTACTAACCCATTTTTATACCATATATAAGATGTAAAAGCATCAGACCTGTTATCAAAGAAAATTACATTATTAAAGTGTTGTCTAAGTAAGTTAGGCTGTTTATTAACTACTACATTAGATATAGAAATCGCAGCGTTATAATTAGCACTACCTGATTGAACAGCAGTTATAGTAGCTGATCCAAAGCTTTTAAATATTAATAAGCCGTTAGTAACACTCACTACATTCGTATTAGACGAAATGTAGTTTACTGGTAATCCACTGGATGTAGTTGCTGATAATAAAACGGAATTCGCTGTGTCACATCCTAGCTCAACTGTTTGATTCCAAACAATACTTTGATTAGCTTTAGAAATACTAAAATTAGAACCTATGTAGGTGATTATATAATTTGAACCAGCATTTAAAGTTCCCAAAACAATAGGATATGCTCCTGAATTTTCTCCTGAAACTCTAACTAGATTTCCTGAAAAAGCATCCCCATTTACTAAACTTGGCACTACTGTGTAACTAAAAGTAGGGTCATTGGTACCAAATACTTTCGTTTGACCATTATTAACAGAAACTGTAATTGGCTTAGGAGTAACTACAAAGCTGTTACTAAAATAGTTGATAACATAATTTGGACCTGCGTTCAGCGTGCCTTGTCCAATCAAATAAGTTCCCACATTATTTCCAACTGCTCTGACCAAAGAACCGCTAAACGAGTCTCCCAATTCTAAAACTGGTAAAACAGTATACATCAAAATAGGATCTACTGAACCATAAACTTTCCCTTGAGCAGAGTTGGCAACTACATTAATTGATTTAGGAATAATCACAAAATTGCTAGCTAAGTAGGTTATACTATAATTTGAACCCGCACTTAGCGTTCCTTGACCGATTACATATGTTCCTGAATTATTTCCAGCTGCTCTAGCTAATGATCCACTAAAGGAATCTCCTGATTCTAAGTTTGGTAAAAAGGAATAGGTCAGATTGGGATCAACGGTTCCATAAGGCTTCGCTTGTCCTGCGTTTGCAGTTACAATAATTACTTTAGGAGTAATCACAAAATTGCTAGTTAAGTAGGTTATACTATAATTTGAACCCGCACTTAAGGTCCCTTGACCGATTGCATAAGTTCCTACAATATTCCCAGTTGCTCTAGTTAAAGAACCATTAAATGAATCCCCTACCTCTAATATTGGAGAAACAGAATACGTCAAACTAGGATCTATTGTACCATACACTTTCGTTTGACCAACATTTGCAACTATATTAATTAACTTAGGAGTAATTGTAAAATTGCTAGCTGTATATGTAATAGTATAATTTGAACCTGCACTCAAAGTCCCTTTTGCGATGGCGTAAATTCCAACATTATTTCCAGGAGTTCTAACTAGTGACCCATTGAAATTATCTCCGTTTACTAAACTTGGCACCACTGAATAAGTCAAAATAGGATCTACTGTACCATAAACTTTCGTTTGGGCAGTGTTTGCAATTACATTAATTGTCTTTGGAGTAATTGCAAAATTATTCGAAACATATGTAATTAAATATTTAGATCCAGCTGATAAAGAGCCTTGACTAATAGTATAATTGTTTACATTCTCACCCACTGCTCTTACCAGTCCACCAGTAAAACTATCACCAGCTAGCAACGCAGGACTAACAGTATAAGTTAGATTTGGATTAGGTTCTCCATAAATTTTGGATACTGCACTGGCTGTAACTGTTATCGGAATTTGGCTTAATTGTAAAATATAACTTTTAGAAATACTACAACCATTTGCATCTGTCATTGAAACTGTAAAGTTACTATCAGCAACCTGATTAGAACTTCCGGCTAAAATACCATTTGATGATAAAACAAAACCAGTAGGTAAGCTTCCCGCAGAAACTATATAGGTTTTGATTCCTGCACCACCCGTTACGCCAATCGTTTGAGAATAGGCAGTATTGTAGTCATACTTAGGTAAAGTGTTTGTTGTAACACTCAAAGCGGATGGTTCTGTAATAGTAAAACTTTGCGTTTTGGTACATGCATTCGCATCTGTAACAGTTACGGTATAAGTTCCTGCTCTAAGACCAGTTGCCGTTGCAGCTGTTCCTCCAGAAGGAAACCAAGAATATGTATACCCTGCTGTTCCGCCTGACACACTTACTGTTGCAGAGCCATTTGACCCACCGTTACAACTCACATTAGTTTGCGCAGATGCAGATGCTACTAGCACTGTTGGCTGAGTGATTGTAACTGTGATATTTTTGGCACATCCGTTAGCATCGGTGACAGTAACATTATAATTTCCAGCTATTAAACCTGTAAGGCTAGTAGTCGTTGCAGCAGTACTCCACAAATAAGTGTAAGGAGCTGTTCCGCCACTAGCAGCGACAGTTGCTGATCCAGTTGAACCACCATTACATGCAATATTTGTTTGTGAACTAATTGAAGTTAACAAAGCCGATGGCTGTGTTATGATAATCCCTGATACAGTTCCCGTACATCCATTTGCATCTATAATAGTTACTGAATAACTGCCAGCAGAGAGTCCAGTTCTATCTTCGCTCGTTATACCTCCGCTCCAATTAAAAGTATATGGTGCAGTTCCGCCTGTTGGAGTAAGATTAATTGCTCCATTTGCTCCACCATTACAGGCAACATTTGTTACAACTGCTGTTCCGCTAACTATGGCTGCAGGTTGAGAAATTGTTATACCTGATATAGTTCCCGTACATCCATTTGCATCTGTAATAGTTACTGAATAGCTACCAGCAGATAACCCAGTTCTGTCTTCAGTAGTTACACCGCCGCCCCAATTAAAAGTATAAGGCGCTGTCCCTCCTGTTGGAGTTAGGTTGATTGCTCCGTTAGCGCCTCCGTTACAAAAAACATTAGTGGTTGCAGTTGTTCCATTTACTGCAGCTAATGGTTGCGTTATGTTAAAACTTTGCGTTTTGGTACATGCATTCGCATCTGTAACAGTTACGGTATAAGTTCCTGCTCTAAGACCAGTTGCCGTTGAAGCTGTTCCTCCAGAAGGTGCCCATGAATATGTATATCCCCCTGCTCCGCCACTAGCGGCGACAGCTGCTGATCCGTTTGAACCACCATTACAACTTATATTAGTCTGTGAAAGAGCTGTTGCTACTACGGCACTTGGCTGGGTGATTGTAAAGCTTTTTGTTTTAGTACATCCGTTCGCATCCGTAACCGTTACAGTATAGAGTCCAGCAGAAAGTCCAGTTGCAGTTGCAGCAGTTCCTCCAGAAGGTGACCATGAATATGTATATCCCGCTGTTCCGCCACTAACGCCTACAGTTGCTGATCCAGTTGAACCACCATTACATGCAATATTTGTTTGTGAACTAATTGAAGTTAACAAAGCCGATGGCTGTGTTATGATAATCCCTGATACAGTTCCCGTACATCCATTTGCATCTATAATAGTTACTGAATAACTGCCAGCAGAGAGTCCAGTTCTATCTTCGCTCGTTATACCTCCGCTCCAATTAAAAGTATATGGTGCAGTTCCGCCTGTTGGAGTAAGATTAATTGCTCCATTTGCTCCACCATTACAGGCAACATTTGTTACAACTGCTGTTCCGCTAACTATGGCTGCAGGTTGAGAAATTGTTATACCTGATATAGTTCCCGTACATCCATTTGCATCTGTAATAGTTACTGAATAGCTACCAGCAGATAACCCAGTTCTGTCTTCAGTAGTTACACCGCCGCCCCAATTAAAAGCATAAGGCGCTGTCCCTCCTGTTGGAGTTAGGTTGATTGCTCCGTTAGCGCCTCCGTTACAAAAAACATTAGTGGTTGCAGTTGTTCCATTTACTGCAGCTAATGGTTGCGTTATGTTGAAACTTTGCGTTTTGGTACATGCATTCGCATCTGTAACAGTTACGGTATAAGTTCCTGCTCTAAGACCAGTTGCCGTTGAAGCTGTTCCTCCAGAAGGTGCCCATGAATATGTATATCCCCCTGCTCCGCCACTAGCGGCGACAGCTGCTGATCCGTTTGAACCACCATTACAACTTATATTAGTCTGTGAAAGAGCTGTTGCTACTACGGCACTTGGCTGGGTGATTGTAAAGCTTTTTGTTTTAGTACATCCGTTCGCATCCGTAACCGTTACAGTATAGAGTCCAGCAGAAAGTCCAGTTGCAGTTGCAGCAGTTCCTCCAGAAGGTGACCATGAATATGTATATCCCGCTGTTCCGCCACTAACGCCTACAGTTGCTGATCCATTAATCCCACCGTTACAAGTCACATTAGTTTGCGCAGCTGTTGTCAATACAATAGCCGTTGGTTGTGTAACTGTAAAACTTTTTGATGTGGTACAACCATTTGCATCTGTAACTGTACAAGTCCAAGTACCTGAGGTCAATCCAGTAACAGAGGTTGTGCCGTCACCAACAGGATTTCCTGGGGTCCAATTATAAGTATAACCGCCTGCGCCTCCTGTTGCAGCATTTACAGCAGCTGATCCAGTAACTGTACCGTTACAAGCTATGTTCGTTTGTGAAGCTTGTGTCATCGAAAGAACTGTTGGTTCTGTTATGGTGAAGGTTTTAGTGGCAGTACATGAATTAGCATCTGTAACAGTTACAGTATAGGTTCCTGCTCTAAGTCCAGTTGCCGTTGTAGCTGTTCCTCCAGAAGGAGACCATGAGTATGTATACCCCCCTGTTCCACCACTAGCGGCAACAGCAGCTGATCCGTTTGAACCACCATTACAACTTATATTCGTCTGTGAAAGAGCTGTTGCTACTACAGCACTTGGTTGAGTGATTGTAAAGTTTTGTGTTTTAGTGCATCCGTTCGCATCCGTAATTGTTACTGAATAACTACCAGCAGAAAGTCCGGTTCGGTCTTCAGTAGTTACACCGCCGCCCCAACTAAAAGTATAAGGGGCAGTACCTCCTGCTGGAGTAAGGTTGATTGCCCCATTTGCTCCGCCATTACAAGCGACATTGGTCAACGAAGCACTAGCACTTAATGTTGAACATAAGTCCTGCCATTGCATTGCATCTAAAGCAACATACTCAAACGAACCACTTGTTGAAACAACGTACTGATCAATTACAATATTAGAATTATCTGTTCCGCCGTAAGTAGTAAAATCAATTAGGGTAAAACCATTGTTGGTTGCGCTTGAATTAAAATTAGAGGCAGCAACTGCAGTAAATTTAGTTATTCCGTTTAATTTACCTATTATCGTACAATTACCTGTTCCTGCAGTCAAATCAGTTTGGGAGAGATATAAGTAAAGTGATTTTAACTTAAATTTCGCTTGCCCTGCACTTGAAATTGTGAACTGAACGGGTTCATAAAAAGCAGATCCCGAATTATCTATGAATCTATTATCAACAGTAGTGCCGTTCCACCCAGCACCAACTAGATTAAAAATAGAGAAAGTTTGGTTAGCAGTTTGTGTTGTAATATTGAAAACTTGACTGTTATCAGTAAAACTAGTACTCCCCACTGTTTCTGTTTCAAATGTCTCAGTAGTCTGTGAGAAACTAGATAAACCAAACAAGAAAAGCACCATTAAGTAAATATGTCTCATATGTTATTTTTTTTTAATTCTGTGTAGGAAATATTCCTTGAATTGCGATAATGTAGACTAAGCCTAAACTTGGCTGTTGTGTGTTAAAAGATACTGAACCACCAACTGTAGCTGTAGTTGTGGTTCCTTTTAATGCAACATCCGGTACATCAGAATTATACCCCAAGCCCGTACGAGGGATTCCATTTACTACTAACACCGGGTTTCCAATTTTAGAATTGGCAACAGGAACATTATTAACTCCTGAGGCCGAACTTATCGTTAACGGCACTTGATGTACATGTGCAGGCATATTAGCTTGAAGTACAATAGCAGATTGACTATTACTAGACTGACCTAATGTATAGGCGCCTCCGACCCCTTTAACCCCTCTACCTCGCAAATCAGGTAGAGCAAAAGTAGTTTGACCATTCCCTCCATAGGTCGTGCCTAGAATGGAAAACAAAGCTTGGTTTTGGTTAATTGGCAACATCTGACCATTGCATAAAGCCCAGCCTCTTGGAACAATTGTTCCAGAAAATAATTTTATCTCACCAATATAGGCCTCAGTTTGTGCAAAGGTAATTTTGGTAATTAAAAATAAAACTAGGGTAATAAAGTATTTTTTTTTCATAAGAATAGTTTTAAGGGCGAGATGGATAAATTCCTTGTAAAGCAATGATATAATTACAGACCAAATAGGGTTGTTCGATAGGTAGTGGTAATGAGGAACCCGTTACCCCTGTTTGCAAACTTCTAGAATTAGAAATAATATCCCCAGTTGCATTGTTGTAGGACAACATTAAGCGATCAACACCATTAAAGCTTTGCACGGGAGCTGCTAATGAACTAGTAGCGGTTGCTGAAGTCAAAGTACCCGGACTTGAACTCACCTTAATGTCTGCAACATGGGTATGTGGTGGTAAGTTTTCCGGCAATAATGTAACAACAGCCTGCCCGCCTGTTTCACCTAAAACCCGATCAGTTAATCCCGGACCTTGTCCTGGAGCAATAATTACTTTCTCTCGTAGATCAGGCAAAGCGAAAGTCGTTCTACCATCACCTCCATAAGTTGTACCTAATAAAGAGAACAATGCTGTATTTTGCGAAATCGACAATAGCTGCCCTTGACAAAATGCCCACCCTCGAGGTGCAAAGTTTCCAGCAAAGATTCTAACTTCCCCAACAAATGGATCTGTTTGGGCAGAAACTGAAGCTGTGGATAAAAATATTAAAAATAAAATAAAGTATTTATTTATCATGATTTTGTGATTTAAAGTAACGATTAAGCTATTATGGATTAGGATAAATACCAAACACGGAGATTATGTAATTTACACCAGTAAAAGGTTTCATTAAAGAAACAGGCACTGAGGCACCTACTGTAGCCGTTGTCATTACACCAATCGAGACATCTGGGTCAATACCATTATAGCTTTTTGCAGGAACAAATGTCCTACCTGATAAAGTACCCATTTTAGCAATTGTAGAAGTTGCAATTGGTGTTTTTACATTGGCATTAGCATTACTTACTGAAATTTGAGCGCTGTGCGAGTGGGATGGAACTTGATTTGACTGCAAAGTAACATTCTCTGCGCCATATGACTGACCAATTTGGACCGCTCCTAAGCCTACACCCTGGCCAATACCTACAGGAATACGCCCCCTTAAATCAGGTAATGCAAATGTACTTTGCCCATCACCTCCATAAGTGGTTCCAATTAGACTAAATAAGGTTTCATTTTCAGATATCGAAATTATAGACCCGTCGCAAAACATCCAACCCGATGGTGCAAAATTTCCAGCAAAAATTCTAATTTCTCCAATATATTGAGCAAAGGATGTTTTCCCTACAAAAAAAAGAAGTAGTACATAAAAAAAAGTTTTTTTCATAAAATGATATTAAAAATGAATATTTATTTCTGATTTATAGAAAAATAAATCAACAAAAGCCTTAAAAAAATTAACATGATACAAATTAACAAAAAATTAAGAATAATTACTAATTTATTTAACAAAAACATTTCCTTCTTTTTATTCGTATCATCGTTAAAAACATTAATACAATTGCTTTAAAACATGGTAAATAATCACCATTGCTACAACTATTCACCAGCCGTTAAAATATAATTATAAGTTTAAGGACAGAACTATGCAAATCTTAAAAATGATAAACCAAAAAATCCAATGAATTATAAAATATGTACAACAGAATTATTCTTGTTATTTACTAGTAATAAACCTAAAAAAACTACTATCCCTCCAAAAACTATAATAACTTAAACCTTTATTAAAAATCAATTATAATTTTGGATGTCGTAATATTTGTAGGCATAAAATAGTTGTTTAAGTCGATGTAATGACATTCTTTACCATTAAAAACTACTGAAATACGTTATTCCCAAAAACTACTCAATAAGCAATATTCACAACAAAAGTACTTAAAAAGTAAAAATCACACATTTAACAAACGTTATCAGACCAATAATTTACAAACAATGCAACACTTTATAGATGCGCCTGTTTAAAAAACAATAGCGTTTAGTCTAGAAATGACTTTAGCTCAAAAAGGCCGATCAATTAGCTTCGATTAAAAAACGAGCTATTTTAAACTAAATGTGTTTTTGGGTATCGTATAAAACCAAATACACAAATTGACGACTTCCCCTCTTTTTTTAATTTTGCTTTCTATTACAAGCGCTAGAAAAACTGGCATTGTAAAATTTAGAAATTAAAATCATTACAATGAGTAAGACATTATTTGATAAAGTATGGGATGCACATGTTGTTCGTAAAATTGAAGATGGACCCGACGTGTTTTTTATTGACCGCCATTTTATCCATGAAGTAACAAGTCCTGTAGCTTTTTTGGGATTGAAATCTAGAAATATTCCCGTTTTGTATCCCGAACGCACTTTTGCAACAGCAGATCATAACACACCAACTATTAATCAGCACCTTCCAGTTGAGGATCCTTTATCAGCTAACCAACTAAAAGCGCTCGAAGATAATGCCGCCGAATATGGTATTTCGCACTGGGGTTTAGGTCATGCCAAAAACGGAATCGTACACGTAGTAGGTCCTGAAAACGGAATTACCTTACCAGGAGCCACTATCGTATGCGGTGATTCACACACGTCAACACACGGTGCTTTTGGAGCGATTGCTTTTGGCATTGGAACTTCAGAGGTTGAAATGGTACTTGCTACGCAATGTATCATGCAACCGAAACCAAAGAAAATGCGCATCAACGTAAACGGAACCTTAAGTAAAGGTGTAGGTCCAAAAGATGTAGCATTATACATTATTTCTCAATTATCTACCTCTGGTGGAACAGGATATTTTGCTGAATACGCCGGAAATGTTTTCGAAGAAATGTCTATGGAAGGCCGTATGACCGTTTGCAACCTTTCTATCGAAATGGGCGCGCGTGGCGGAATGATTGCTCCTGACCAAAAAACATTTGATTTTCTTGAAGGCAGATTATACGCACCAAAGGGAGAAGAATGGACAAAGGCAGTGGCTTATTGGAAAACATTAAAAACAGATGCCGACGCAAAATTTGACGCAGAGCTACATATCGACGCAGCAGACATAGAGCCAATGATTACATACGGTACTAACCCTGGAATGGGAATAGGTATCTCAAAAAATATCCCGAATGCGAGTCAAGTGCAAGGTGGAGCTGAAACCTACAAGAAATCTTTGGCCTATATGGGATTTGAAGAGGATGATGTTATGATAGGAAAACCAATCGATTTTGTGTTTCTAGGAAGCTGCACTAATGGTCGTATTGAAGATTTCCGAGCGTTTACTGATATTGTAAAAGGTCGTAAAAAAGCTGATAACGTAACCGCATGGTTAGTACCAGGATCGCACGTTGTCGAAGCCCAAATTAAAGAAGAAGGTTTGCTTGACATTCTAACTGAGTCTGGATTTGTACTGCGTCAACCAGGATGTTCGGCTTGTTTAGCAATGAATGATGATAAAGTACCTGCTGGAAAATATGCGGTAAGTACCTCAAACAGAAACTTTGAAGGTCGTCAAGGTCCAGGTTCAAGAACGTTGTTAGCCTCGCCTATCATGGCAGCAGCAGCAGCGGTTACTGGAAAATTGACTGATCCGAGGGATCTATTTTAAGAAGCAATCAGCCGTGAGCCTTGGGCAATGGGCTTTATTCGTACTGCTTACACCCAAAAGCTAAGGAAATGAGAGATTTTAGAAAATACAATGTTTGGCAGGAAAGTCATTTGTTCACCCTTGAAATTTATCAGGTTACAAAAGAATTTCCAAAAGAGGAATTATTTGGATTAACAAGTCAATTGAGAAGAGCAACATCGTCTATTCCAACAAATTTCGCCGAAGGTTGTGGTTCTAATTCTGAAAAAGAATTTGCTTGATATTTGAATATTGCAATTGCATCCTGTTCTGAAGTTGAGTATTTATTATTACTAACTTCTGACTTGAAATATTTAAACCTTACTACATATCAAGGTTTGGGAAACAAAATAATTCAAATACGAAAACAAATTTATCAATTACGACTTAAGTTAAATCAATAATATTGCAGTCCCCGCCCAAAGCCCATAGCTCAAAGCCGACTGCTAAAAGCAACATAAAAAATGGCATACGATAAATTTAATATCCTAACTAGTAGTGCAGTGCCACTACCAATAGAAAACGTCGATACTGACCAAATAATTCCCGCTCGTTTTTTGAAAGCAACAGAGCGTGTAGGTTTTGGGGACAACTTGTTTAGAGACTGGAGGTACAATGGAGATGATACTCCTAAAGCGGACTTCGTACTGAATAACCCAACCTATTCCGGAAAAATACTTGTAGGCGGAAAAAACTTTGGCTCAGGATCATCTCGTGAGCACGCCGCTTGGGCCGTGTACGATTACGGATTTCGAGCAGTAGTTTCTAGTTTTTTTGCCGATATTTTTAAAGGAAACTGCTTAAATATTGGAGTTTTACCAGTACAAGTGAGCCCAGAATTTGCTGACACCATTTTTAAAGCCATCGACGCAGATCCTACCACGGAACTAGAAATCAATTTACCGGATCAGACCATTACTTTAAAAGTGACGGGGCAAAAAGAATCTTTTGATATCAATGGATACAAAAAAAATAATATGATCAATGGTTTTGATGATATCGATTATTTACAAAACATCAAAGAGGACATTGTAACTTTTGCTGAAAAGCAACTGATCTAATCCTTTAACCTACTGCTTTTGTAGCAACCCGATTACTGAAATTATGAAAATTGAACCCAGTTCCATCGCTAATATTGACACTGTTTTTGAATTTTATGATTTGGCAGTGGCCTATCAAAAGACCAAATTCAATAAGCATTGGATGGGATTTGATCGCGAACTGGTTGCAACCGAAATTGCCGAGAACAGACAATGGAAAATTATAATCGAAAGTGAAATCGCAGCTGTATTTGCCATCACTTTTCAAGATGAAAGTATTTGGAAAGAAAAAAACAAAGATCCAGCCGTTTATTTTCATCGCATAGTAACGCATCCTAGCTTCAAAGGAAGGCATTTTGTAAAACAAATTGTTCAGTGGGGCTTGGCTTTCGCCAAAGAAAAAAAACTGAAATACCTGCGATTAGATACTTGGGGAGACAACGACGAATTAATAAATTATTACCAGCAATGTGGTTTTGAATTCCTGGGAGTTATCACACCCGATTATAACGGATTACCTAAACATTACGACGGAATCACCCTGAGTTTATTCCAAATAAAAATAGCATACTAGCTGCATAATAGTACACCACTATTGGCATAGAAATAAAATAATGAAGAAAAGAACTATTGAAATAATGGATACCACACTTCGCGATGGGGAACAAACCTCAGGAGTGTCTTTTTCTGCCGCAGAAAAATTAACCATTGCCCAATTATTGTTAGATGAATTGAATGTCGATCGCATTGAAATTGCCTCAGCACGCGTCAGCGAAGGCGAATTTCAAGGAGTGAAAGGCATTATGTCGTGGGCACATGAAAAGGGCTATTCAAAACGTATCGAAGTATTGACCTTTGTTGATGGCGGTCTATCCATTGAATGGATGAACAATACGGGGGCCAAAGTTCAAAATTTATTGACTAAAGGCTCTCTAAATCACTTAATCCATCAATTAAAAAAAACACCCGAACAACATTTTTCTGAAATTGCTGCTTGCATTGCTTTGGCACAAGAAAACGGAATTGAAACTAATGTTTATTTAGAGGATTGGAGTAATGGAATGCGCAATTCACCTGAATATGTTTTCCAATATTTAGATTTTATAGTAACCCAACCCATAAAAAGAGTTTTACTCCCCGATACGCTTGGTGTGCTTATCCCCGAACATACTTTTGAGTATTTATCCAAGATTGTGGAGCAATATCCAAGTATTCATTTTGATTTCCACGCTCATAATGATTATGATTTAAGTATCGCTAACGTTATGCAAGCCCTAAAAGCAGGAGTTCATGGACTGCACGTTACGGTAAACGGAATGGGAGAACGCGCTGGAAATGCACCTCTTGAAAGTACCGTTGCCGTTATCAATGACTTTATGCCTGACATAACCATAAACGTAAAAGAATCGTCCTTGTATAAAGTGAGTAAATTAGTAGAGGCATTTACAGGATACCGAATTCCGGCTAACAAACCTATTGTAGGCGACAACGTATTCACTCAAACTGCAGGAATCCATGCTGATGGAGACAATAAAAACAACTTGTATTTTAATGACTTACTTCCGGAACGCTTTGGAAGAAAACGACAATATGCTCTAGGAAAAACTTCTGGCAAGGCCAATATTGAAAAAAACCTACAAGAACTAGGTTTGAAACTAAATCAAGAAGATTTAAAACTAGTAACCCAAAGAATTATTGAGCTAGGAGACAAAAAAGAAACGGTTACCAAAGAGGATTTACCCTATATTATTTCAGATGTTTTACACAGTAAAATATTCGAAGAAAAAATTGTGGTGGAGTCGTACATCTTGTCTCATGCGAAGGGAATGCGTCCGTCAACCACTTTGTCTTTAAAAATAGACGGAGAACTAATTGAGGAACATGCCCAAGGCGATGGTCAATTTGATGCTTTCATGAATGCCTTAGGCAAAATATACCAAAGCAAAAATCTATCCTTGCCCAAACTAATCGATTATGCTGTTCGGATTCCGCCCGGAAGTAGCTCTGATGCTTTGTGTGAAACGGTAATTACTTGGACGAATAATGGCAAAGAATTTAAAACAAGAGGATTAGACTCTGACCAAACGGTTGCTGCAATAGTTGCCACGCAAAAGATGTTGAATGTAGTTTAAAAAAGTACCAAAGCTACTTAGCCCCTTATTTTCTGAGCTTTAAGAAATTGTAAATGAAGTTTGGTACTTTTAAGAATAAAAAATAAATCAAAAAACAATCATGAAATTAAAAATAGCACTTTTAGCCGGAGACGGAATAGGACCTGAAGTAATCAATGAAGCCGTAAAAGTTTCGGATGCGATTGCCAAAAAATTCAATCATGAAATCACTTGGACACCTGCTCTTACTGGAGCCTGCGCAATTGATGCCGTGGGTGTTCCCTATCCTGACGAAACACATGAAATATGCATGGCAGCTGATGCGGTTCTATTTGGCGCTATTGGTCACCCAAAATATGACAATGACCCTACTGCTCCCGTGAGACCAGAGCAGGGCTTGTTATTGATGCGTAAAAAATTAGGCTTATTTGCTAACGTACGTCCCACTTTTACTTTCCCATCATTAATTGATAATTCACCTTTAAAAAGGGAACGCATCGAAGGAACTGATTTGGTTTTTTTAAGAGAACTTACCGGTGGAATTTATTTTGGAGAAAAAGGCCGAAGAGACGGTGGAGAAACTGCATTTGACAACTGCGTGTATACTAGAGCTGAAGTACAACGTTTAGCTAAAAAAGGTTTTGAACTGGCCATGACGCGTTCTAAAAAATTATGTTGCGTTGATAAAGCTAACGTTTTGGAAACCTCTCGTTTATGGAGAGAAACGGTACAAGCGATGGAAAAAGACTATCCTGAAGTAGAAGTTAGCTATGAATTTGTGGATGCCGTAGCGATGCGCTTAGTGCAATGGCCAAATTCCTATGATGTATTAATTACTGAAAATTTATTTGGAGACATCTTAACTGATGAGGCTTCGGTTATTTCAGGATCTATGGGATTAATGCCATCAGCTTCTGTAGGTGAGCACACTTCACTGTACGAACCTATTCACGGCTCCTACCCGCAGGCAACAGGGTTGAATATTGCTAATCCTTTAGCAACTGTGTTATCAGCAGCAATGATGTTTGAAGATGCCTTTGGTCTAACCGAAGAAGCAGCTGCAATTAGAGCGGTTGTCAACAAATCGCTAGAACAAGGAATCGTAACCGAAGATTTAGTGGCTAAGGGTACTAGATCTTATAAAACAAGTGATGTTGGAGATTGGTTAGTAGCTAATTTGTAACACCAAAAATAAATACTTTAAAAACTGTCTCAATTTTGGGGCAGTTTTTTGTTTAAGGCTGTTTCGCAAAGTTTCACAAAAGAGCTTATAAAAACCCTGAGCAACCTTTGCAAATATCTGTGTAATATCACCGCTTGAATAGCTTTCGCAAAGATTCGCAAAAGGGACACCAAGATTCACAAAAGAGCTTAAAAAAACTTTGAGAAACTCTGAGATACCTTTGCTAATCTCTGTGTAATATCATCGCTTAAGTAGGTATCGCAAAAAAGCTTAAAAAAAACTTTGAGAAACTCTGAGATACCTTTGCTAATCTCTGTGTAACACTATCGATTAAGTAGCTTAAAAAAACCTCCGAGAAACCTCAGCGAAGCTCTCTGTAATAAACCTACCCGAACAACTCCTTTTTCACTAACTCATAATAACTATCACTAACCGGAATTTGAATTGTACCTAGCGACAAATCTCTACTTTTAAGTCCCGTCACCTTGGTTCTATTTACAATAAAAGAGCGATGCACTCTAATAAAAACGGCTGGATCTAAGGATTTTTCTAAGGATTTCAGCGATTGCAAAGTCATTATTTTCTTTGCTGCTGTGTGAAAAATTGCGTATTCACTATCACTTTCAATATGAGTAATGTCGTCGTATTTTATTTTAAATAAGTCATAGCCGCATTTAACCGTTATGGTATCAGGAAAAACACTCGATGTATCTCTTTTAATTTTTTGAACTGCTTGTAAAAAACGCTCAAAGCCGATTGGTTTTAATAAATAATCCAAGGCACTTAGCTCAAAACCTTTGATTGCATAATCAGAATAGGCCGTTGTGAAAATAATCTTGGCAGAATCAGGTAACATTTTCACTAAATCTGTCCCTTTAATTTCAGGCATTTGAATATCTAAAAAAACAACATCAACAGGATTTCGTTGTATATAATCTAACGCCTGCAACGGATTTTCATAACTTCCAACCAATTCTAAAAAATCTAGTTTTTGAATGTGACTCTCAATCAACTTTCGAGCTAATTCTTCATCATCAATTACAACACATTTAAGCATTTGTATTTATTTTTAGTTCTACACTAAAGGTATTGTTTTTTTCGACAATTTCTAAGGAATGCGCATTAGGATACAACAATTCAAGACGTTTTCTAACATTTATGATTCCGATTCCACCAACGCTGTCTTGCACCTTCTGTCCTTTTGAAAAACTATTTTCAATCGTAAAATGCACACTATCGCTTGTAGACGACAATACAATACTAATAAACCCACCATCTAGACTTTCGACATTGCTATGTTTAAAAGCATTTTCTACAAATGGAATCAAGAGCATAGGAGCTATCTTTAAACTTTTATTACCTATCGAAAACTGCGTCTTGATAGGATATTTTTTACTGCTTTTCAGCAAAAACAAATTAATAAAATCCTCGATATAGGCGACCTCTTTTTCGATTGCAACACTTGATTTTTCGCAATCGTACAACACATAACGCAACATATCCGACAGATACAAAATACTCTCTTGTGCTTTAGTAGCATCAATTATGGATAAGGCATAAATATTATTCAAAGAGTTGAATAAAAAATGAGGATTAATCTGTGATTTTAAAAACTTAAGTTCGTTTTGGATATTTTCAGTTTTAACGAATTGTAATGCTTCTTCCTTTTTTTGTGCAAACGAAAATGTTTCTAAAAAAACAGACAAAATATACGAGACCGACAATAAGAGCAAATTAATCACAACAGGAGATGGCCCTTGCTTCATTCTTTCCCTCATAGGTGGTGGTCTATTGATACCCATATCACTAAGAGGTGGAGCTCCATCAGCCATTTGACGGTGATCCATAAAATGGCTAGACCCAAAGGCAAAGAAAAGTAAAAACACGATGGATACTACCCCAAACAAAAAGTACTTCTTCTTAAAAAGAAGTGTAGGTGCTAGCAGGTAAATAAGTCCAACTATCAAGACAATTTGCGAAAGATAGGCCGGATAATTATTTTGAAAAAAAAGAAGAAAATTCCTTTGGTTCATGCCGAGAATTACCCAAATACTACCCCACAAAACGAGCTGAAAAAGAGTTCTATTAAATTTATTCATGGTACAAATAAATGCAATAAAAATGAATCATTTCTTGAAAAAGGCAAATTTAAACCCCGTAAAAAGAACTTCTGTGGGCATAGTTAACCGATTCACTGAATACTTTGGCACCTTCATTGAATATTTTATTTGTAAATCGAAAATTAACTCACCTTTGTACTGAAATAAAAACTAAAGTCATGAAAAGCAACACATTCAAAAAAGCGAGTTACACTATTTTACTACTTGCATTAGGTACTGTCTTCACTTACGCACAACCACCTCGCGGACAAGAAGGAAAAAAACCACCTACGGCAGAGCAACTCATGAAAGAGATGGATGCTAATAAAGATGGTAAACTAGCCCTGGCAGAGTTGAAAGGCCCTATTAAAGAGGATTTCAAAAAAATTGACCTCAATAAAGATGGTTTTTTAAGCCTAGAAGAACTCAAAAAAGCACCAAAACCAGAGCGAAAAGAAAGACCCTAATACCATCCAAATTTAAATTATATTCTAATGAAAAACAGAAATCACAAAATCCAATTAAGTCTTGCTATTTGCGCCGTAATTAGCCTATACGCATGTTCGAAAGACGAAACAACGACCACTAATACGACAACAACGACGCCAGCAGCAGTAGGTGTATCTATTACAAGTGTAGTACAATCAAAATACAAAACCGCAGTAACAATTTCAACAAGCGGCAACAGTATCACATTAAAATCTAATGGAACACCAGACCACGTTTCACCCTATTATGGTGTTGGACATCCTTTGTATGAAGCACAAATGGCAGGTTCAACGCTTAATCCCGGAACTATTGGAGTTCAAAATTATGCAATGACAATCCCTACAAATCCTGTAGAAGCAACAACCAAAGAAGTTACAGCATTAGGAGCTATTGGTATGGCGTTGAATGGAGTTCCAATCTATAATGACCGTGAAGGTGGAAATGTACCTGTAGATGCAGGTGTACTTGGTTCTTTTGATAGAGCAGGTGCACACCCTGGACCAGGAAATACGTATCATTACCATTGTACTGGTGATTTTATGGGGAATGATGACGCAAAATTAATAGGATTTTTAAGAGATGGTTTTCCTATTTATGCAAGAAAGGATATGGACGGTAGTTACCCTTCAAATTTAGATGCAAATGGTGGTCATATAGGAGTAACAGCAGATTTTTCTACAGCTATTTATCATTATCACGCTAGCAACACAGCCTATTTAGGTAGTAGGTTTTACATCTTAAAATCAGGAAGTTACAATGGTACAAAAGGAACATTTACGCAATAAATTTATTATTTTATTGTTTTGCCAACTTCTATTTAGTTGTTCAGAAACAGTGAATAAAAAATCAAATAACGTTTTTGAAAAAGTTGATATTTCGCATGTGCCAAATACTACAATTTTTTTAAACGACAACAAACTGAAATTAGAGAACGGGGTTTATTATTTTAATAATAAGCCCTATTCAGGTTTCATAAAAGAAATGTATCAAAACGATACAGTAAAAAGTTTCGCCTCTTATTATCAAGGAAGGCAACACGGAACGACCAAAACTTTTTTTGAAAATGGAAAGCTGGAAACAGAACGAAATTATAAAAACGGTATTGGCTACGGACGACACTATGGCTATTGGGCAAATGGCAATATGAAATTTGATTTTTCTTATTTTAATGACAAACGTGAAGGCATGCAAAAACAATGGTATGAAAGCGGAAGTCCCTACTGTTTTTTAATGTATAAAAATGATAATGAAGACGGCATGCAAAAAGCGTGGCGCGAAAACGGAAAACCGTACATTAATTATGAATCCAAAGACGGACATCGCTATGGTTTGCAAAAATCAAATCTATGTTACACCTTAAAAAATGGCATCATTAAATCTACCTCCAATGAAAAAAAGTAAAGCGATATTATTTGTATTGATTTCCCTTGCCTTTTCCTGCAAAGACAAAGAAAACGTGAGAAAGCTACCCTATTACAACACCGCTGACTACTCACCGGTATGGACAGTAGATGATCCCGACACTTTTCATAAAATTCGTCCATTCCAGCTAAAGGATCAAGAAGGAAAAACATTTTCTGAAAAAGATTTAGATGACAAGATAACCGTAGTCGATTTCTTCTTCACCTCCTGCCCCGGAATTTGCCCTAAAATGGCCGATAGTATGACCAAACTGCAATCTGAATTTGAAAATAATGACGATATACAACTCGTTTCTCATACGGTAACTCCTGATATGGATTCTATTCCTGTTTTAGCGGCTTACGCCAAAAAGAAAAATGTGCAGTATAGCAAATGGAAATTACTCACTGGCCCCAAAAACGAAATTTATAATTTAGGTCGGAAATATTATTTCGTAGAAGAAGACTTGGGCGAGAACAAAGACAGTTCTATTTTTCTACATACAGAGAACTTCGTTTTAATCGATAAAAACCGAATAATACGCGGCATTTACAATAGTTTAGACCCAACCAGCATGACTGCACTAAGTGATGATATTAAAGTCTTACAACAAGAGTAAAAAAGAATAGCTCCAACTAAAGTAGACACAAACAAAAAAGGGAACAATTTACATTGTTCCCTTTTTTTATACTGTAGAAAAAAATATTAATATCTTCCTCCTCTGTCACCACCACCGCGATTGTTGCTTCCGTAACCTCCACGAGAGTCTCCTCCACCGCGGTTGTTATTAAAACTTCTTCTTTCGCCTTCTGGTTTTGGCTCAGATTTGTTAACCACAATTGCACGTCCTTGAACAGTCGCTCCGTTCAATTCGTCAATCGCTTTTTGAGCTTCATCATCATTTGGCATCTCAACAAAACCAAATCCTTTACTTCTTCCTGTAAATTTATCTGAGATAATTTTAACTGAATCAACTGCTCCATAAGCCTCGAAAGACTCTCTTAAATCTGCTTCCTCAATACTGAATGGAAGGCTTCCAACAAAAATATTCATATGTACTTATTTATAATAATTGCAACAAATGTACTCTAAATATTCTCTAATCTACTATCTATTAGCTTATTTATACTTTTATTTTGAAAAAAATAATTAAGCAAAATAACAGAAAACTACAAATCAATGAATTAGTATCCACTTACATAGCAGTTAATTAAGCACCGTAGCCGCTACAATAGGCACCTTATAAAAAACACCCTGCTGAAAATTTAGTGTTGTGCCACCTAACGGATTATTATTTACGTTTTCTAAATTAAACTTAAAGGTTCCTGAGATGGTGTTGTTTACTGCATCATATTCGGTTATAACAATTTGTCCATTTCCAATACCTGTTCCACTTGTAAAAGTTAACGTTCCTGAAGCATCAGTCAAAACGTAGGTCGCTGTTTTAGAATCGCTAGTTCCTATCGGGTAAAGCTGCGCCGTAGTCGAAGTCATTTTTAGAGTCACGACCTCATTACTGGTATAGGCTTTTACAACCACTGCACCATTTGCGTCAATTGTAGCTTGTGACTGAATGGCTCTCCAAAAAACATTATCTTTTAATCCTTGAAAAGAAGGATTATTGAATCGAACATCCTCTTGACACGAACTCAAGCAGATCAATAGCAATAGGGGCGCTAAATATTTTTTCATAAAAATGCACTTTAAGTAGCAAAAGTATGATATTTTGATGAAAACCACGTACAAGAACACATAAAAAGAGTATCAATAAGAAGCCAAATCACTATCATTCAAAATAATAAGTTGTTTTTAGTAAATTCGAAAAAATAGTATATCTTTGCACCCTTAATTAATCGAGGTCGAGTACCTCAAAATTTAATCACACGATTATGTCAGTAAAAATTAGATTACAAAGACACGGTAAAAAACAAAAACCTTTTTACTGGGTTGTAGCAGCAGATGCTCGCTCAAAAAGAGATGGTAAATACCTAGAAAAAATTGGTACTTACAATCCAAACACAAACCCAGCAACTATCGAGTTAAATCTTGATAGCGCAGTAAAATGGTTGCACAATGGTGCACAACCAACTGATACTGCTAAAGCTATTCTTTCTTACAAAGGTGCTTTATTGAAACACCACCTTGATGGAGGTATCCGTAAAGGAGCTTTGACTCAAGAGCAAGCTGATGCAAAATTAGCTGCTTGGTTAGAAGCTAAAAACGGAACAGTTGATGCTAAGAAAGATGGTTTATCAAAAGCGCAAGCTGATGTTAAAGCTAAAGCTTTCAAAGCAGAGCAAGAAGTTAACGCTAAACGTTTAGCTGCTGCTGCACAAGCTGAAGCTGATGCTATCGCTGCTGCGACTCCTGCTGTTGAAGAAGAAGTTGCTGAAGTTGAAGCTGAAGAAGCTCCTGCTGCAGAAGAAAACAACGAAGAGACTCAAGCATAATTTAGTAGGCGACAATGCGTAAAGAAGAATGTTTCTATTTAGGTAAAATCGCTAAAAAATTTAGTTTCAAAGGGGAAGTTCTTGCCTATTTAGACACGGATGAACCTGAGTTATACGAAAACTTGGAATCAGTGTTTGTTGAATACAACAAACACTTGGTTCCTTTTTTTATTGAAAGTAGCTCCTTGCATAAAAACGATTTTCTTAGAATTCGTTTTGAAGATGTAAAAACAGAGGAAGAAGCTGAAGCAATGCTAGGCAATCACTTGTATTTACCTTTAAAAATGTTACCTAAACTCTCTGGTAACAAATTTTATTTTCACGAAGTTATTGGTTTTGAAGTAGAAGACCAACGCCTTGGTGTAGTAGGAAAAATAGAATCTATAAACGACAGTACCGCGCAACCACTTTTTGAAGTTTTGAATGGCGATGTTGAAATTCTGATTCCTATGATTGATCATTTCTTAGTTAAGATCGATCGTGAAAACAAAAAAGTCATCATGGACCTCCCAGAAGGATTGATTGAAATGTATCTGTAATAGAAATTTCAATCTTCAAATTCCAAAATCCAAAAAAAGAAAAATTTAAATTCAGAAAAATCGACTACATTTGATATTGATCTGAAATTTAAAAATCATTTATGGAGAAGCCTTTCGATTTAGAAGAAAGAACGTATTTATTTGCTAAAGATTGTCGTAGCTATATTCGGGTACTCCCTAAAACCATTTCAAATATTGAAGATTGTAAGCAACTAGTTCGTTCCTCAGGATCTGTTGGAGCAAACTATATTGAAGCAAATGAAAAACTAGGTGAGAAAGACCTATCGTTTCGATTAAAGATAGCGAGAAAGGAAGCTAAAGAGAGTAAGTATTGACTTCGATTATTACAAGAACTAAATCCGGAACATATTAATCTATCCAATCCGCTCCTTTTAGAAATCGAAGAGTTAAGAAAGATTTTATCTGTAATCATTACTAAAACTCAAAAATAAAAAGAGAATTTATCCATTTTTACAATGCAATTCATGCTACGCAATTACCAATACAGAATCACATTTTCAAAAAAATGAAATGGAGATTTAGAAAATCACAATTTATTACAATAATCAAACATCATTTTAATTCTGGTTCTATTTAGAATTTGGAATTTAAAAAATTGGAATTTTAATTTATGTTTACATTCAAACAATTTACTGTAGAACAAGACCGTTGCGCTATGAAAATAGGCACTGACGGCGTTTTACTGGGCGCTTGGGCTCCAACAACCAGCCATCCGTTTAGTGTTTTAGATATTGGCACTGGAACTGGCATTATTGCTTTGATGTTAGCACAACGTACCAACGCTGAACAAATTGATGCTTTAGAAATTGACGAAGCAGCTTATGAGCAAGCGGTAGATAATTTTGAAAACTCTCCTTGGAGTGATCGTTTATTTTGTTTTCATGCGGGCTTAGATGAATTTATCGAAGAACCCGAAGACGAATATGATTTGATAATTTCCAATCCTCCTTTTTATTCCGAGGATTTCAAATCCGATAATGAGCAACGTGATTTAGCTCGTTTTCAAGACGCCATGCCTTTTGAAGATTTAATCGAAGCTGCGGATTTATTATTATCTGAAAATGGAATATTCGCAGTTATCATTCCGTTTAAAGAAGAAGAAAAGTTCCTAGCTCTTGCCACTGAATTTGAATTATATCCTTTCAAAATTACACATGTAAAAGGAACGCCAACTACTGAAATCAAACGCAGTTTATTGGCTTTATCTCGTAATGAAACAACCGATCTTGTAGTTGATGAATTGATTATTGAAATAGAAAGACATGTATATACTCCAGAATATATTGCGTTAACTAAAGAGTTTTATTTGAAAATGTAAACTTTAAATAGTGCAAACTTATTCTTGAAAGCAATAAATTTAATTTAAATTCACAATCTACACTTGATTTCAAAAATTATAACAATTGTTAATCGTTTTGTTATATTTCTTTGTGTAACTTTGTATCACTTAAATTAGCAAAACCATGAAACCAGACTTATTTCAATCTCCAGATTATTATAACTTAGACGATTTACTAACAGAGGAACACAAACTAGTTCGTGATTCTGCTCGTGCGTGGGTAAAAAAAGAAGTTTCTCCTATTATTGAAGACTTTGCTCAACGTGCTGAATTTCCAAAACAAATCATCAAAGGTTTGGGTGAAATAGGTGGTTTTGGTCCTTACATTCCTGAAGAATATGGTGGCGCTGGTTTAGACCAAATATCATACGGATTGATCATGCAAGAAATTGAGCGTGGTGATTCAGGTGTTCGTTCTACCTCATCTGTTCAATCATCCCTAGTAATGTATCCTATTTGGAAATACGGAAATGAAGAACAACGCATGAAATACTTGCCAAAGTTAGCGACGGGAGAATTCATGGGATGCTTTGGTTTAACCGAACCAAACTACGGATCGGATCCTGGAAGTATGATTACCAACTTTAAAGATATGGGCGACCATTATTTATTGAATGGTGCTAAAATGTGGATTTCTAACGCTCCTTTTGCTGATATTGCCGTTGTTTGGGCAAAAAATGAAGAAGGAAGAATACACGGTTTAATCGTAGAACGCGGAATGGAAGGTTTTACAACTCCTGAAACTCACAATAAATGGTCACTACGTGCCTCCTCAACTGGAGAGTTAATATTTGACAACGTAAAGGTACCTAAAGCAAACCTTTTGCCTAATAAATCAGGTCTTGGCGCACCACTAGGTTGCCTTGACTCGGCTCGTTACGGAATCGCTTGGGGTGCTATCGGTGCTGCAATGGATTGTTATGATACGGCTTTGCGCTACGCAAAAGAAAGAATCCAATTTGACAAACCAATTGCTGGAACGCAGCTACAACAAAAGAAATTAGCCGAAATGATTACTGAAATCACCAAAGCACAATTACTTACTTGGAGACTTGGAGTACTTAGAAATGAAGGCCGTGCTACTACAGCTCAAATCTCTATGGCTAAGCGTAATAACGTAGATATGGCGATTAACATTGCTCGTGAAGCCCGACAAATTCTAGGCGGAATGGGAATTACCGGTGAATACTCTATCATGCGTCATATGATGAACTTAGAGTCGGTGATCACCTACGAAGGAACACACGATATTCATTTACTAATTACTGGAATGGACATCACAGGAATCCCTGCATTTAAGTAGTAATAAACAACTATTAAAGTATCTATAAAATTGATAATGAAAGCTTCTTGGAAACAAGGAGCTTTTTTATCTTTGTACAAAATACCACTGCATCAAAATTTTAAGATTGTATCCAAAAAACAAAAGTGCAGCATTTCAATTACAACCTACTTTAAAACCATTACTATGACAATTGAAAGCATAAACAAAACTATTGCGCCCCAAAAAAATACCTTATTACAGCATTCTTTGTACCAAAAAGTACAAACTATAGATGATTTACACGTATTCCTTGAAAATCATGTCTATGCCGTTTGGGATTTTATGTCCTTACTAAAAGCATTACAATCTAAATTAACGTGTACTACCACACCTTGGTTTGCCACAGCAAATCCTGAAACAAGGTATTTAATTAACGAAATTGTATTAGCTGAGGAAACCGATTTAACGATTGACGGCCGTCGCCAAAGTCATTACGAGATGTACATTGAAGCAATGGAATCATGCGGTGCCAATACAACAGGGATTACTGATTTCTTGGCAGAGGTAAACTCATTACAAAACATCTTTGTTGCCATTAAAACAAGTAGCTTGCATCCTAACATCAAAGAGTTTTTAGACTTTACTTTTAAAGTGATTGACGAAGGGAAAACACATGAAATCGCAGCTGCATTTACTTTTGGAAGAGAAGACCTTATCCCGAGTATGTTTACTGCCATCTTGAAGAATTTTCAACAGAATTTCCCTCAAACTGATTTAAGTAAACTAATCTATTATTTTGAAAGACATATTGAACTCGATGCTGATGAGCACGGACCAATGGCTATGCAAATGATTACGGAACTTTGTGGAGAAGATCCTAAAAAATGGGCTGAAGTTGAGCAAGTATCTATTGCTGCTCTAGAAAAACGAATCGGATTATGGGATGCTATTGAAGCTAGTTTATTAAAAGAAGAGTTAGCTTAAGCATCCAAACTCTAGAAAACAACGTAACTGTTATTTAAAAACGATACCCATAATTGTAAACAAATGGTCAATCAATTGCGAATACTAGTTACGTTGTTCTTTTTGCTATCGGTTACGATAAGCTGCAGTGTTGAAAATTCGGCTACTAAAGCAGCTGTTATCGACACTAGTTCGACAGCACCACAAAACCTATCACTTCCTACTTTTACCAAAAAAGCAAACTACCTTGCAATTGGTGATAGTTACACTATTGGAGAAAGTGTATGCAGCAGTTGCCGATTTCCTGAGCAACTAAAAAAAGCCCTCGAGAATTTAAACTTAAAAAATAGTTTTGGCCTTGATATCATTGCCAGAACCGGCTGGACTACTACCGACTTAAAAGCAGCCATACAAAATCAAAATCCAGCAACTAATTACGATTTAGTAACCTTATTAATAGGCGTGAACAATCAATACCGAGGACAACCGTTTACGGTCTACGAAAAGGAATTTAAGGAACTGGTGGAAAAAGCAATTGTATTGGCTGGCAATGACAAAACCAATGTCATCGTTGTTTCGATACCGGATTATGCATACACTCCTTTTGGGAGCCGATCTGGTCGAGGCAGTATAATTTCGAAAGAAATCGCCTCCTACAATGAGTTGGCACGAAAATATTGTGAAGAAAATGGGATCGCTTATACCAACATAACTGATATTACGCAACGAGGGTTACAAGACCCTGAATTAGTTGCAACTGACGGATTACATCCTTCGGAAAAAGCCTATAGCTTATTCGTAAACCGAATCATTACAAAAGCAGTAGACGCTTTGCAGAACTAAAAAAAGCGAGAATTTCTTCTCGCTTTTCTATTAACTTTCGGGAGCTAATTCTAGTTCTAAACCTTCTAGACTCTCGGTAATTGGTATTTGGCAACCCAAGCGGCTGTTTGATTTAACATAAAAAGCTTCGGATAACATGGCTTCCTCGTCCTCTCCCATTTCAGGCAAAGCGACTTCATTTAGCACATAACATTGACAAGAAGCACACATGGCCATCCCGCCACAAGTTCCTTCAACTGGAAGCTCGTATGCCTTGCACAATTCCATTATATTCATGGCCATATCAGTTGGAGCTTGCAATTCGTGCACGACTCCTTCACGATCTTTAATTTTTATTAGTACATCCATTAGATTGGGTGTTGTGTTTTAGTTGTGGGTTTGATTACAGTAGTGGGTTGCATGAGGGATAGTAGCAAGCTACCGAAGTAGCGCGAATAGCCCGACGCTTATTGTAAAAAAGGCGACTCAATACAATAAGAATAAGCCTTTTTTACAATAAGGGTCATGCCCTAATCTTATAAAATATTTACAACAGTCTCTATTTGCGGGGCAAACTTTTTAATGGTCGTCTCTACGCCTGCTTTTAAAGTCATTTGGTTTACGCTGCAGCTCGTACAAGCTCCTTCGAGACGCACTTTGACATGCTTGTCATCTTCGATGGATATCAAGGTGATATCGCCACCGTCAGAATTCAAGAAAGGTCTGATTTCCTCTAGCGCTTTATGAACTTCAATAGTTAATTCTTCTGTTGTCATATGGTTTTTTTTAAAGTAATAGAAATTCTATTTCTTATTATTTTTTAACGGCAGAACATCCTGCCATAGTTGTAATTTGGATTGCTTCGGTAGCCGGTAAACTGTCATTTCTTCTTACGGTTTCCTCTACTACTTTACGCGTGATTTCTTCAAAAACAGTCGCTACAACCGAGCCAGTTTGCATCGCTGCCGGACGTCCGAAATCACCTGCTTCGCGTATTGATTGCACGATAGGTACTTCGCCTAGGAATGGCACTTCAAGATCATCTGCTAGGTTTTTAGCCCCTTCTTGACCAAAGATATAGTATTTGTTTTCTGGCAACTCTTCGGGTGTGAAATACGCCATGTTTTCAATAATTCCTAAAACTGGCACATTGATAGCTTCACTCAGGAACATAGATACTCCTTTTTTTGCATCAGCCAATGCGACCGCTTGTGGAGTACTTACTACAACTGCTCCTGTAACAGGCAACGATTGCATGATCGAAAGGTGGATATCTCCGGTTCCTGGAGGTAAATCGATAAGCATAAAGTCTAGTTCTCCCCAGTCAGCATCAAAGATCATTTGGTTCAAGGCTTTAGAAGCCATTGGTCCTCTCCAGATTACTGCTTGTGATGGTGAAGTGAAAAATCCGATAGAAAGCATTTTTATATCGTAGCTTTCTACAGGTTTCATTTTAGATTTTCCGTCCACGGTAACCGATACTGGTTTTTCGTTTTCGACATCGAACATAATTGGCATCGATGGTCCGTAAATATCAGCATCTAAGACACCTACTTTAAAACCCATTTTAGCCAATGATACGGCTAGGTTTGCCGTTACAGTAGATTTCCCTACTCCTCCTTTTCCTGAGGCAACGGCAATAATATTTTTTATTCCAGGAATAGACTTCCCTTTAATTTCAGTTTTCTCCGGCGCTTCGACCTTGCTATTGATTTTGATTTTAGCGTCAGGAGATACTTTCTCCAGAATGGTTTTTCTGATGTCGTCCTCTGCGCGTTTTTTGATGTGCATTGCTGGTGTGTGTAAAACTAAATCTACTACAACCTCATCTCCAAAAGTGATAACGTTTGCAATGGCACCACTTTCGACCATATTTTTTCCTTCTCCAGCGATAGTAATTGTTTCTAAAGCTTTTAGGATTTCTTTTCTATCTAATTTCATTATAATTGTACTGTTTTCAATTGAGGATTATCTGCTTAAATATTATGTTTATTTAAACTGATTTCAGATTACAAAGATAACAGATTAAGTTCTTAAAATAAAGAAATTAGATTGGATTTATTGATGGATAAATCAACGGTATTGATGGCAAAGAATTCCGAAAAAATTTATAAAAATTAAGCTAAATCAACCTTCTAACTCGGTCATTGGCGGTTGCCAAAAATGATTCTCGAAATCAATAATTTGATTATCAACTACCTTAACACCTTCGCTTTCTAGCAACTGCTGCATCAAGTTAGTACCATCAAAGTGGAACTTACCCGTGAGTAATCCTTTTCTATTTACCACTCGATGTGCCGGAATATCCTCCATATTGTGAGAGGCATTCATGGCGTAACCTACCATTCGTGCTGATCGTGCCGCACCAATAGATTTTGCAATAGCGCCGTAGGAGGTTACTTTGCCAAATGGAATTTGCCTTGCAATCACATATACTCTCTCGAAGAAGCTTTCGTCTGCCATTTCAAATTAGGTTGTATTACAAATAGAAACGAATAATATTAAATAACGTAACCAAAGCGATTAACCCTGTTATACTACCAATAATTTTATTCATATTCCGCAGCAGGTAATCGGCTTTTGATTCTATCTTTTGAAAAAACCGGATGTAAAAATAAAACACAATAGAAGATCCAAGAACCACTCCAGTCACAAAAGTCAGAACAGAGGACAGTTCAAAGGAAAACAAATCATAAGAAGAAAGTGTGATACTTACAAAAACATAATAGGGAATTGGAAAAAAGTTCAATGCCGAAAGCAGCATGCCTAGAAAAAAACGTTTCTTTTGACTGCTTTTTTTGATTTTTGCTTTTTTAATTTTAGGCGCTTTCGCGATCCACAGAAAATAAATAGTCAAAGCTCCAAAAAGAGCGAAGCCTACTTCTCGCAATAGGTTTACAATATCAGGGCGAACATTGATGACACGAGCAAAAAGTATGGCAACAAAGGCTTGAAAAAAAATAATGATGATGGCTCCAAAAATAAACCAACCTGCATTTCTTGTCCCTTCTTTCAAATTTACTTTAGCTGCCGTCATATTCAGTAACCCTGGAGGAGTTATCCCAATAAAAGCAGTGGCAAAGCCTGTAAGTAGCGAAATAAGTATATTCATAGACAAGAATGGAAATTGGAACAAGGAAACAGTTAGCGTACGATACTGATCTACTCTTTAATTTTAAATCTAATATACGTAATTGCCTTGTTAATTTCCAAATATTGTTTTTCGTAAAAGGTCTGAAAAGCAGTTACTTCCTCTGGACTTCCTTCGTTTACGTATACATTGTGATTCGCATACAACACCTCATGACCTTCTCCATGCAACAACCCTAGCGTGTAGCCGTGCATAAACTCACTATCGGTTTTTAAGTTCACTACACCGTCTTTCTTCAGGATTTTTTTATACAATTGCAGAAATTCTGAATTGGTCATACGGTGCTTCGTTCTCTTGTACTTGATTTGCGGATCTGGAAAAGTAATCCAAATCTCGTCTACTTCGTTTTCGGCAAAAATATGATTGATTAATTCAATTTGGGTACGGATGAAAGCCACATTCTGCAGTCCTGTTTCGACTGCTGTTTTAGCACCACGCCAAAAACGAGCTCCTTTGATATCTATTCCAACAAAGTTTTTATTAGGATATCTTTCGGCTAAACCAACAGAATACTCTCCTTTTCCACAACCTAATTCTAGTACTAGCGGATTGTCATTCTTAAAAAAGTCTTGGTTCCACTTCCCTTTTAATGGGAATAAATCACCTACTACTTCTTCTCTTGTTGGCTGAAATACATTAGTAAATGTCTCGTTCTCCCTGAATCTCTTTAATTTATTTTTGCTTCCCACTTTGTTTCCACTATTTTAATGAGGCCAATTCGACCTATTTTATTGCTTGGCAAAATTAAGGAAATATATGAAACCTCGGGACTGTCAGCAAAAATATAATCGGTTATAAGAGAAATTCGAAAAAAAAGGTTCCCCTTTTACTTTTTACTGAATTTTTCTAGTAAAGCATTTTCGATAGGAGATTTAATTTTGACAACTTCGTTGCTATTATCATTTGGAATCGTCATCGAAAGTACATAATGCTGAATTTTCCAGTCGTTCCCAACCTTAACTAACACACCTGAACCTCTACAAATTTTCATTTGAGTACTGAGCAATTCATCAAACCAAGCCGTTTTTCCCGATTTATCAAAAAAAATATGACGCTCGACCGCCGTAAAGCTCCACGCCTTTCCACGATCAAAAAACGGTTTTGCAAATGCCTGAAATTGTTCTTTGTTCCAATTCTCTGTAGCATCCGTTCCTATAAAAACAGCATCATTTGTCATCAAATTGAAATAGGCATCAAACTTCGCTTCGGCAGCAGCCTTATGCCATTGATCAAGAACCAAATTAATTTTTTGTTTATCCCTATCAGAATTCATAGAAAAAGAACTAAAAGAAGACAACAGAACAACAAGCAATACGCAGGCAATATTATTTTTCATGATGACAGAATTTGAATTTCGTAATTCAGAAAGTAACGATTTGATACTAATTTAGAAGTAAAGATAGTATTTTAACAATAATATTTAAAATAGGGTAATGAATAAGCTGACGGTGACCGTTTTTGTGTATTTTTACACCCAAAAAAATCAGATCTAGGGAATGAAGAAATCGATCACAACTTGCTTAATGCTTGCTAGTTTACTACTACTCATTTGTGCGTCATGTAAAAAAAACCATGCCGATGATTTAGCAGCATCTCAAAAGAAAGAAAAAGTAGATTTAAGTAAAATTCCTTTTGACAGCACCTTGGTGTCTTCTTTTTTCGAGAAACATCCGCTTTTGCAAAAATACCAACTCGATGTAAACAAACTGTATCGCAAATACGACTATCATTACTTATGGTATGATAAAAATGGATCTAATGAGTTTGCCAGTGTAGCGTACAACAAGATCATTAATCTTCCTGAAGAAGGGATTGAAACTGCGATTCCGTATAAAACCGAATTAAACTCCGTTTATGAAAACGCGATTGCATCTCAAAAACCCGATACCAATTCAGAATTACTTACTACCGCCCTATACTTTTTTTACATTGACAAAGTCTATCACGGTATTGAAGCGGCAAAATCAAATGAGATGGAGTGGTTTTTACCCCGAGAAAAACAGTCCTATACTACTTACACAGACTCTTTAGTAATTGATCCTGGATCGATCAAAAAACAGAAAAAAACCCTGTTTAGCCAATACTATTTATTGAAAAACCAATTAAAAAAGTACCGTGAGATTGAACAAAAAGGAGGCTGGGACTCTATTGCACTTCCTACCGGCTATAAAACCCTAAAAATTGGCGATAGTTTACCAGCAATTGCGCAGGTTCGTAAAAGACTCTTTCTTGATGGGTTTTTAAAAACTGATTCTAAAAGCTTAATTTATGAATCTGCTCTTGCGGAGGCTGTTGTGAAATTCAAAAAAACCCGCGGAATTGATGGCGACAAGTTATTGTATGGTTCTACTTTGAATTACTTGAGTACGCCTGTGAGCTCGCTAATCAAAACGCTTGTCGTAAATATGGAACGCTGCCGATGGGTATCGAAAGACATCAGTAAGGCCAAAGAACTTATTGCAGTGAATATTCCTTCCTATGAACTCTCTTATTTTAAAAACGGGAAAATTGTTTTAAAATCGAATGTGGTCGTAGGGAAAACACTTAATAAGACCGTTATTTTTAGCGCTCCCATGAAGTACATTGTATTTAGTCCGTATTGGAATTTACCCACAAGTATTATTCAAAAAGAGGTATTGCCGGCTATAGCCAAAGACCCAAATTACCTTGCCTCACATAATATGGAATGGAACAATGGAAATGTGCGTCAAAAGCCAGGGGTTAAAAACTCCTTAGGTTTGGTGAAGTTTTTATTCCCTAATTCGAATGCCATTTACTTACATGACACGCCTTCCAAATATTTATTTAGTAAAGATCAAAGAGCGTTCAGCCACGGTTGCATTCGAGTGGCAAAGCCAGCAGAACTTGCTTATAAAATCATGGAAAATGATCCTGACTGGAATCCTGAGAAAATAGACGAAGCCATGCATGCTGGAAAAGAAAAATGGTACCCGCTTAAAAACAAAATTCCGGTTTACATAGGATATTTCACCGCTTGGGAAGACACTGATGGAATACTACATTTCTATGATGATATTTACACAAGAGACGAAGCACTGGCTGCTTTATTATTTGATAACAAGTAAATTAGTTAATTAAACCACTACTAATAAATGTAAAGAAAAAGGACTAACACCTTCGTGCTAGTCCTTTTTTTATGCTGTATCCTGAACGGACGTATATCTAATGTGCTTTTTGCTTATCGAAAGTGGTGCTCAATGTTTTTTTAACTTTAGCTAAAGCATCATGAAATGCTTTTTCAACAGTATCCGCATGAGCAGTCACGACAACGGGTTGCAATTTGGCAGGACGAACTTCGATTAAACAACGTTTGTCGTTGATTCCTGGCTTATCACTATTTTCATCACCTACATGCACCTCGATGCGTGTTATTTTCTCTTCAAAACGAGCTAATTCTTTTTCTAATTCAGCAGAAAAATAAGCTTCTACTCTTTGATGTCCTTCTACATTTTTGTCTGTGTTAAATTGTATTTTCATAGTTTATTGTATTATTGATTGTCTCTCAAAGTTAACGAATGAAGACCCGAAAAACGAATGAATTAGCAAATAATTATGAAATAAAATGACGATTTTGCAACTGCAGCAAATGGATTGTGGAGCTAACTATTTAAGCATTATTTTGTTAGAAGCAAAAAAACGCTATCCCGAAGAATAGCGTTTTTTTTTGTAAATAGGTTTATTAACCGACTGTCCTAGCCCTGATGGAAGCGGCATCCTCTTGTGGCGGGGTTCGCCACAAGAGATACAGCGAACAGCAGGAAATAGCTCCTCATTCTTATTTATTTCGTAACAGGCAATTCCTTGATGCCCATATTGAATAAGGTAAAGGCCTGGATGTCTACATTTTCCTGAATCGTAGCCGCTACTGATTTTCCTGCTCCGTGACCTGCTTTGACATCAATACGGATTAACGTAGGATTTGGACCTGTTTGCTTTTCTTGCAACTCGGCCGCAAATTTAAAACTGTGTGCCGGCACTACTCGATCATCATGATCTCCTGTGGTTACCATCGTTGCTGGGTATTGTGTTCCTGCTTTTACATTTTGCACTGGCGAGTAGCCTTTGATGTATTCAAACATTTCCTTACTATCTTGCGATGTTCCGTAATCGTACGCCCAACCTGCACCTGCGGTAAAGGTATGGTAACGCAACATGTCCATTACACCCACTGCTGGCAAGGCCACTTTCATCAAATCTGGTCGTTGTGTCATCGTTGCTCCTACTAATAAACCTCCGTTTGATCCGCCACGAATGGCTAAGAAATTAGAGGAAGTATATTTTTGAGCAATTAAATATTCGGCTGCAGCGATGAAATCATCAAATACATTTTGCTTTTGCATTTTAGTTCCTGCATCGTGCCATTTTTTACCATATTCTCCACCTCCACGTAAATTAGGCACGGCGTAAACTCCTCCGTTTTCTAACCATACTGCATTAGCAATACTAAAACTTGGAGTTAAACTCACATTAAAACCACCATATGCATAAAGCATAGTTGGATTTTGTCCGTTTAGCTGTAACCCTTTTTTATAGGTAATAATCATTGGGATTTTTGTTCCGTCTTTAGAAGTATAGAACACTTGTTTCGACTCGTAATCATCGCTTTTAAAATCTACTTTGGGTTTTTCATATACAGTTGATTTTCCTGCGTTAGGATCAAAGGCATAAATTGTTCCGGGTGTAGTGTAGTTTGTAAACGAATAGTACAATGTTTTGTCTTTCTTCTTTCCGCCAAAACCGCCCGCTGTTCCCACTGCTGGTAACTGAATTTCGCGTAGCATTTTACCTGAATAATCATATTGTTTTACAACTGAAACAGCATCTTTCATGTAATTGGCAAAGAAATAACCGCCACCTGTTGATGGTGATAACACATTATCTGTCTCTGCAATAAAATCAACCCATTTATCTGGAGTAGGTTTACTGAAATCAACGGTTACAATACGTTTGTTAGGTGCTTTTAGATCGGTTTCGATAAATAGTTTTTTCCCTTCGGTCATAATCACACTGTTATCACTATTGAAGTTATCAACGATCGTTACAATTGGACTATTTGGCGTTTTAAGATCTTTGATGTACAATTCGTTTCCGTAAGTTGAATTTGCCGCCGAAATTACCAAATAAGCATCATCCTCGGTTACGTAACCACCAATGTATCTGCGTTTTTGGTCTGTGCCAAAGATTACCTTATCTTCTTTTTGAGACGTTCCTAATTTATGAAAGTACAATTTGTGCTCATCTGTTTTTGCAGAAAGCTCGCTTCCTTTTGGTTTTTCATAGCTTGAGTAATAGAAACCCTCGTTTCCTCTCCACGACAATCCACTGAACTTTACATCGACGATAGTGTCTTCGATTATTTTTTTAGACAGGGCGTCCATTATTATTACTTTTCTCCAGTCGCTTCCGCCTTCTGAAATGGCGTAAGCTACTTTAGAACCGTCTTTTGAGAAATCGATTCCTCCAAGAGAAGTGGTTCCGTCTTTCGAAAACGTATTTGGGTCTAAGAAAACTTCTTCTTTACCACTAGCATCTTTACGGTACATTACCGACTGATTTTGCAGTCCGTTATTTTTAGAAAAATAGGTAAAGTTTCCTTCTTTGGATGGAGCTCCTATTTTTTCGTAATTCCATAATTTTTCTAATCTTGATTTTAGAGCGGCACGAAACGGAATTTGGTTTAAATAACCATAAGTCACTTCATTTTGTGCTTTTACCCAAGCAGCGGTTTCATCTGATCGGTCGTCTTCCATCCATCGGTACGGATCGTTCACTTGCGTACCAAAATAGGTATCCACTACGTTTCCTTTTTTGGTTGCAGGATATTTAAGCGGACTTTGTCCGTAAGATGCGGTTGTTGCGGTAACTGCCATTATTAAAATTAATTTTTTCATTAGTCTTTTTTATTGGTTAGTACAAAAATAAGGAAAATCATTGGCTTCCTGTATAAATGAAAAGCGTTAGTAAGATTGGTCGTTAAATGTTGGTTTTTGTTACTGTGAATTTGTTTAACACATAAGTTTTTCTTTGGTTGAATGTGGGTAAAGGTTGTTAAGCAGAGGTGCACTGAGATTTCACGGAGAATCGCAAAACTCTTGTTTACCATATAAGTCATATAAGTTTTTTTTGGTTCAGTGTGGGTATAGGTTGTTGCGCAGAGAATCGCAAAGTTTTTTTACCATATAAGTCATATAAGTTTTTATTTCGTTGAGTATGGGTAAAGGTTGTTGCGCAGAGGTGCACTGAGATTGCGCAGAGAATCGCGAAATTTTTTTAACATATAAGCCATATAAGTTTTTTTGGTTCAGTGTGGGTATATGTTGTTACACAGAGACGCGCAGAGGCTTCACGGAGAACCGCAAAATTCTTTTTCACCATTAAGAAATTAAGGAAAATTAAGAATACTAAAACAACACTTAATGAATCTTAATGCCTTAATGGTTAAATATTAAACTAACGCAACACGTAAATGGTTAAAAATTTAGCGAACCTCTGAGTTAACTTTGTGGCTCTTTGCGAAAAAAAATCACATTAAAACGGTTCTTAAATTTAGAAGTTTCAAAAAGTTACTTTCAAATTTTAGATCATGCTGCTATTTCAACCATAAATCTCTAAAAACGCTATCCTTGTCGTAATCCTTTGCTTGCTTCTCGATATTGAAATAACGGTGTTTGCGAGGGTCATTACCAACTCCTGCCAGGTAGGCCCAATTGCCCCAATTGCTGCACACATCATAATCAATCAATTGCGATTCGAAGTAAGCGGCACCCAATCGCCAGTCCATATTGAGTTCGTTACAAAAATAACTCGCCACGTTTTGACGGCCACGATTACTCATAAAACCCGTTTCCTTCAACTCGATCATGTTGGCGTTAATAAAATGGGAATCTGTGGCGCCATTAATCCATTGCGAGAGTAATTTCTCGTTTAAGGATTTCGAATTAGGCTTATCAGTCTTTATACCCGCATATAGGAAAAACTTTGTCTGGTATTTTTTGAACATGAATCGGAAAAAATCACGCCATAACAACTCAAAAACTAACCAATAGGTCGATTCATTAGCTTCGTGCATTTCCTCATACTTTTTTACTTGGTCGTAAATCGTTCTAGGAGAAATACATCCTAGAGCCAACCAAGCTGAAAATTTAGAAGAATAGTCTTCTCCTACCATTCCGTTTCGTGTTTCTTTGTAAACTGAAAGGTTTTTAGTTTCATAAAAATAATGGTTCAATCTCGCTAGCGCTTCGGTTTCTCCCCCTTTGAATTGAATAGCTGCACGAAAATCGATAGGTGTATATTCTAAACCTAGCTCTTCCAACGTAGGCAAAGTTAGTTCAGGTATTTCAGGAGAAGCAATGCTGTCCGGTTTTGCAAAAACGGCTCTAACGGTCGCGTCTAATTCGGTTTTACGACGGAATTGCGTAAACACATCAGGAATATTTTTAATGGCAAACGGCAAATCTTCGGCATGATACATGGTGCTTGTACTTAAGGTCTCTAACTCGCAGCGTATTTTAAACAGCGCTTCTTGCACCTTGGCTTCCATTTTCTTTTCTTCATAAGCGACTTCTCTTTTTGCAAAAACCTTTTGGGCTTTGTATTGGGCTGCAACTTTAGGAATTTCAACTTCGGGATTTCCTTTCAAAATCAATAAGCCTGAACCTATTTTACGCAAATTAGCATCTAAATCAATTAAAGATTCCAATAGAAACTGCGCTCGGAAACTACTCGTTTTAGGATAGCCGTATTTTGTAATTCTGAACTCGGCATCGTCAAAGCAATACACTGGCAATACGGAATCACCATGCGCAATTGCTTTTAATAATGCTTCATTATCTTCTAATCGTAAATCGGTTTTAAACCAAACTATAGCTGTTTTCATAGTAATATAATTTTGCTGAATAAAAATTGGCAGCTAATTACTCTTTTATAATTCATTAATATTTTTCAAATAATAATCGGCTTGTTCTAGCAATGCAGTTTGCGCTTCGGGCTTCATTTTTCGCCATACATTGTACATCATTCCAATTCGGGGATTCTTACCTAGTTTATCTTCATTTTTATCGTAAAAATTCCAATACAAACTATTAAACGGACACGCCTTATCGCCCGTTTTAACCTCTTTCTTGTAAAAGCAACTGCCGCAATAATGACTCATTTTATCAATATAAGAAGCGGAGCTAACGTACGGTTTAGTACCTACAATACCTCCATCAGCAAACTGACTCATACCGCGTGTATTGGTGATTTCGACCCACTCAATAGCATCAATATAAATACCCAAGTACCACGCATCAATTTCATCCGGATGTACTCCAGCCAAAAGCGCAAAGTTCCCCGTGATCATCAGTCGTTGAATGTGATGTGCATAGGCGAAGTTTAGCGATTGATTGATGGCGTCTTTCAAACAATTCATTTTAGTTTTCCCCGTCCAAAACCAATCGGGTAATTTTTCTTGGTTGTTAAAAAAGTTCATACTGGCATATTCCGGCATTTGTAACCAATAAATACCTCGCATGTATTCTCTCCAACCTATAATTTGCCTAACAAAACCTTCCAATTGATTGTATTCAATTTTATCCGGGTTTGCCTGCCAAGCTTCAACTGCTTTATTGATCACTTCTTGTGGTGAAATCATTTTGATATTCATCGAAAAAGACAATCTGGAGTGATACAACGACCACTCATTTGGTGTCATCGCATCTTGATAACTCCCAAATAAATGCAGACACTCCTCGATGAAAAAGTCTAATAATTCAAGCGACTGCTCTCTATTCACTGGCCAAACAAAATTAGTAGCATCTATGGTCCCGATGGTTTGAATATCGGTTTTATTAACTTCTTTAAGAATTTTAGTAATGTTGTTAGCAAAAACTAAAGGCGCCGTAGGTTTGTGGTTTTTAGGTAATTTTTTTCTGTTTTCGCTATCGTAATTCCACTTCCCAGTCAACGGTTGACCTCCTTCCATCAGGACATCATGTTTTTTGCGAAGCATGCGATAAAAATTCTCTAAAATAAACGTCTTTTTACCTTCAAAAAAATCAGCCAATTCCGTTCGTGTCGTATAAAAATGCTCCGAATCTACCACTGAAGTAGTTATTGAAAGGTTATTGCACAACTCCTTCAATACTTCATCCAATCGAAACTCATCAGGTTGCTGGTACTCAAAATGTGTGAATTGGTGCTTTTCGATAAGACTTTTTATGTTTTTATCGAAAGATTGCAAATTATCCGCATCATTCAAATAGATATAAATTACTTGATGCTTTTTAGCCTTTAAGTCTGCATAAAAAGCTTGCATAGCAGCAAAAAAACCAACTACTTTTTGAATATGGTGCTTGGCATAATCGGTTTCTGATCGCACTTCCATCATCACATACACCACCGAATCATCCACGGTTTTGAACCAAGAATGATTGGAATTAAGTTGATCACCAAGAATTAATCGTACTGTTTTACTCATTGTATTATTTATTGCTTCTGCATTTATCACTGCAGTATTTTACCTCGTCCCACACTTTTTCCCACTTCTTTCGCCATGCAAAAGGGCGGTTACAAACGATACACATTTTTGAGGGTAGGTTTTGTTTTTTAACTCCTTTCATGTTCAAAATTTAATCGGTTTCGCTTCCATTCTATTCCTACTGATGATCCTTCGGCTATGAAAACGGCAGCGGGCTCCGTGTCATTCAAAACAGAAAAAGCTTCACCGTACATCGCTTTGAAATCACAATTTATCGTATACTTTTCTACTTTATTTACAAGCCAGCTCGGATGTTGTAATTTGTATTCTTCGCTGGTGTTTTCGTCAATTTTGGTATAACCGTAATAATGCTCGTAGATGAACTTTTCTAGACTATCAGACTGCATTGGCTTTGCAACTGTTGTCGCTTCCACGTAAATGTTATTCCATTTTTTATTGAGTAGCCATTCAAAATTTACTTTTTTAGTTGCTCCGTCCCCACTAATTTGATGCTTCGTAGGAACTACAGTATATTTCTCATTATATAGTTTATTAGCCATCCAAGCCACGATGGGATAGGGAATCGTCTCGTTGATAAATACTACGCCTCTTTTGAATGAATTGCCCTCTTTCCGAACTACATAAAAGCGTAAATTGATTTCCTCAAACGTCCCGAAATAGGGAATTTTAATATTAAACAGTTTGGTGTCCTTAAACATAAAACCAACCAAACTAATGTAAGCCTTACCATCGAACAAATCGAGTTCGACTCCTTTTGGTAAAAAAGGAATTAATATAGCAGGATCAATTTCATAATTGGCCATTATGATGTTTTCCCAATTTGCTTTTAAAAATAGTGTCATTAAGATTTTGTCTTTTTAGTTCTTGGACTTAGATCAGATTCCGAATCCAGTTCGGAATGAGTGATTCGCACATTTTTGCTTTGCAAATTTGGCTTTCTACTCACATGTTTTTTCAAAATTCGTTTTCCCTCCTCTTTCACTTCGTCTTTTTTGCGGAAGCTCCATACAATATCACTGGCAAATTTTCTGGTTTCATCAATGTTTACAATCGGCTCAGGATAATCTTTTCCTATTTCGCATTTATAAAATTGCTGTTCGATGGGATTTAACTTCCAAGGTTCATGAATTAAATTCACTGGTATTTCGGCTAGCTCCGGCACCCATTGTTTGATAAAAACACCTTCGGTATCGTGATCTTCCGAGTTTTTTATGGGACTGTAAATTCGGATCGTATTGATTCCCGTTGTCCCTGATTGCATTTGGATTTGCGGATAATGAATGCCTGGTTCATAGTCTAAAAATTGCCTTGCTAAAAAATGCAATTCGCGCCAATCCTGCCATAAATTAAAAGTAAAGAAAGACACTACCATGGCGCGCATTCTAAAATTAATATAACCGGTAGCCACCAAACAACGCATGCAAGCATCAACAATAGGCACACCTGTTTTCCCCTCTTGCCACGCTTTTATATAAGTTTCGTTCTTTGGTTTAACCAAAGTATCATAGGCTCTATTGACATTTTCGAACTCCATGCGACATTCGTCTTCAAACTTTTGAATAAAATGACAATGCCAATGCAGTCGCGAAACAAAATTGAGAATCGCTCTTTTATTTTTTGAATTCTCGTAATGCTGATTGGTGTATTGGTAAATCATTCGCATACTAATATTCCCGTAGGTCAAATAAGGCGATAAGCGGCTGCAGCCTTTTCGACTCAATGCGGGTTTAGAAATGTGCTTGCTGTAATTAACGTATCGTTCCTTTACAAAACTGTCTAGATAACGCCAAGCCCAATATTCCCCACCTTGCTGAAAATTGGTATTTCGAGTTGTGATGTCATCGGAAAGCGGTTCGCCTTTTAGTCTGTCGTAAAAATGAGCATCGAGAGCAACTAGATTCAGTTGTTTTTCATCGAGCATTTTTGGTTCGGCACGCATGACCTCTTCCCATCGCTTATCCCAATGCTGTCTTGATTTTAATCTCCTAATAACGCCGTGCATTTGCGACTCTTTCCAGTTAATATTATGTTGCTGAAAGAAAGATTGCATCGCAATATCTCGGTCATAGGTAACTTTATTTCCTATTTCTTGGTGTGAGAACACCGTCTTTATATCGTACTTTTTTACTAATTCAGTAAATACGTTGCTTACTTCATTATGAAAAAAATGCAGGGTAGCATTGATTGGAGCGAGCTTTTTTTGCAAATCTTGAATGGATTCATATACAAACCGCCAATGACGCACATCAGAATCGTCATAACTCATAACTGAAGGTTCAAAAAAATAGACCAGCAATAACGGCAATCCTGAATGGTATGCAGCATACAAGGCTTCGTTATCTACGAAACGTAAATCTCTTTTGAACCAAACGATATTTATGGGGGTTTTATTCACCGCTACTGCCTACTAGTTTTATTTTGTTTAAGCATTATTTACAAATGTTAAACAAATATACAAAACTTAGTTTTAAGTTGTATTAAAATATGCTTATATAAACGAATAAGGCGCAAAATCAATTGTGAAATTGACCTTGCGCCTTGGGTTCTTATTAAATAATAACGAGTCTTAGCTTGTGGTTTTTTAAAGTGTAAAATTCACACCTAAAACAACGTTTCTTCCTATATTAGGAATACCATCATTTTTTAATCGGGAAAGATGCGCGATGTATCTTTTATCAAATAGATTATTTCCGTTTAAGTTCACGTTAAAAATCGTTTTACCCAAAGTAACTTTTCCACCAAAACCTAAATTAACCAGCGTATACCCTGCTGATCTTGTTTCAAAACCGCTAACATTATTTTGATTAAAAGTAGAGCTTAAGTTTAGGGTTGCAAAACCTTGGTCCAACCATTTTTTGATTGAAAACTCAGTTCTAATAGTATTATTCCAATTATTAGCCGGAATCAATGGTAAGTATTCCCCATCTTGTTTTTTACCCGTTACGGTTTCAAAACTCGTTTCATAATGCAACCAGTCTAAAGGATGAGGATGGAAATGAAATCCAACTTCTCCACCGTATAATTTAGCATTGTCTTGTATGTAATCAAACACATCATTGTTGTCTAAAACGTAACCGGCCGGCGAAGTATAGATGTAATTATTAATGTGGTTGTAAAAACCATTTACAAAAAATTCAAAATGGCTGTTGTTGTATTCTAGGTTCAAATCCGTTTGTACGTTTTGCTCTGTTTTTAAATTTTCGTTTCCAATTTCATAGCGATTCGTCCCTTCGTGAACACCGTTAGATGTTAATTCAGCCAAGTTAGGCGCTCTAAATCCTGAAGCCACATTTAAACGCATCGTGAAATTATCAGCTAAACTGGTTTTGTATCCCACTGAAGCATTAAAACTATTAAACGAACGATCGATGGGTTTAAAATACCCTTCCTCACCAACTACACCATTTTCAATAGAAGTAATTTGGCGGTTATCAAATCGTAAACCTGCTTGAACAACGCTTGATCCCCATTCATAATTTCCAGTTCCAAACATTCCAAAGTCATTTGTAGTAGCATCAGGAATAAGGTATTCTTCGCCAGAGTTTACATTCGTTTGATGCATTCCTTGAACACCAATAATGGATTCAAAAGCGCCAACCTTAGGAAGATGGAATTTAGTATTGTAATTAAAAGTATTTAATTTCATTTGCAAACCAGCTACGTCACTATCTTCAAACTCAGAACGATCATTAGATACATATCCTAAATCGACATCTAGCTTGGTATTTTTAAAGTAAACAACTGAATTTAAACTTAGCAAGTGACTAAAAACACCTTGTCTCGGGAAACCGGTAGTTTTGCTTGAAGACTGCTCTGCTATTCCGTCTTCGGGAATTCCTAAATCTAGTTTGTTGTAATTGTATCGCAACGTACTTATAAACTTGGAGTTGCTATACCCAATTCCGGTTTTAAAGTCGGTTTCATTATATCGAGTGTTGGTTACACGCTCACCACCAGCAATTCGATAATCTGAATGCGTATTATAGGAACCTCTAGCAAGAAATTTCCAACTGTCAGTTGATGTTTTTAATCCAAGTGAAGAATTACTTCCTAACGTGTTTGAGAATAATTTTTGATTGAAATCAGCCTTGAATGTATTCGCGTCGGCAAATTTCTCAGGATTAAAATACAAAACACCCCCTAAGGCATCTGAACCATACAACAACGAAGCAGGTCCTTTTATAACCTCAACACTTTCGACACCAGCATCATTTAAACCGAGACCGTGCTCATCACCAAATTGTTGGTTTTCCATACGCACTCCTTGCGAATAAACCAAAACGCGGTTCCCACTTAAACCACGAATTACAGGTTTCCCTATGGATGTTCCTGTCGAAACTTGCGAGACACCTGGAATAGTAGCTAAACCTTCTATAAGCGTAGCCGTTCCTTTTTGTTGCAACTCTTTGATGGTGGCATGCTCGACTTTCATAACATTTTGAGACTGCAATTTATTAAAGGCAGTCGAAACAATTACCTCATCCATTTTAAAAATGGCTTGCTCCAAACTAATATTTAAAGTGTTACTATTTGCAGCAACTAGAATTGTTTTAGTTAGGTTGTTATAACCAACGTAATCAAAAACTACTTTTAAGGAACCCACTGGAACATTTGAGATCGTATAATTTCCGCTTCCATCTGTTGTAGTTCCCTTATGTAACTCAGGTGCGTAAACAGAGACACCTACTATTGGATTTTTATCTTTATCGGTTACTGTTCCCGAAACTGTATTTTGCGCTTGTAGCATTGCCGAAAACCCTACTAATAGGATTATAAATATATTTTTCATTGAAATGATTGTATGGATTGAACTAAATAGATTTTGCTTTTTACAATAAACAACACCAAAAGCTAATCAAGATAGAATCCGACTGACTTACAGCACCGATTTTATCTTGAATGCAAAAGAGAGTACTTCTTTATAAAAAGAAAACAGGAATTGATTTTGCTTTACTCCATAGAAAATTAGAATTGGAGCAACTTAATAAATGCAGCGTTTTATTAAGTATAAATTGCGGGCGGTCCTCTATGGGTGTATAAACTTCCCGAAAATATAAAAATTTGATTCTGGGAATTGAAAAGATAAGGTACTTTTTTAAAATTTGAATTAAGATCGTACGTGATTACTTTAGGGGCAATATAAGAACCAAAATTAAACTGACACACCTTACAATCGTCCTGTGAATGGTGTTGATGGGTGATCTCTGGTTCACCGTAATTGTTCTTTTTGTGATGACATTCTTTGTCCGCAAATTGCTGAACAAAATGCTCATAGGTATGCAGTGATTGAAACAGTATTGAAAACAATACCGTCATCACTAATGACATACTAATTAAGTATTTTTTATTTTGCATCACAAGCAAAGGTAACTAAAACACAAAAAAAAACCACTTTAAGTAACATACAATATCAAATGTTGCTTAAAATGGTTTATGTATAAAGATAAAAGAAGTCTAAACTAAATCGTGGCTTCTTAAATATTCTGCTATTTGAATGGTGTTTGTAGCAGCACCTTTACGAAGATTATCAGCAACTACCCACATGTTAAGCGTGTTAGGTTGTGATTCGTCTCTTCTAATTCTACCAACAAAAACATCGTTTTTACCCTCGGCATACATTGGCATTGGGTATTCAAATTCTTGTAAATTATCTTGAACAACAATTCCGTCTGTTGCTCGTAGAATAGTGCGAACCTCATCAACATCAAAGTCATTGCTAAACTCTACGTTCAATGCCTCACTATGTCCACCTACGATAGGTACGCGAACAGCAGTAGCAGTTACGGCAATTGTATTATCACTTAATATCTTTTTAGTTTCACGCACTAACTTCATCTCTTCCTTTGTATACCCGTTTTCCTCGAATGAGTCACATTGTGGAATGGCATTACGGTGAATAGGATATTTATAAGCCATCTCACCATCGATTCCAGCATATTCATTTTCTAGTTGCTGTACTGCTTTTACACCTGTACCCGTAATTGATTGATAGGTAGAAACAATGATTCGTTTTACATTGTATTTTTTATGCAAAGGAGCCAATGCTAGCACCATTTGGATCGTTGAGCAGTTAGGGTTTGCGATAATTTTATCTTCCTTTGTCAACTCAGATGCATTAATTTCAGGTACTATCAGCTTTTTTGTAGAATCCATTCTCCATGCAGAAGAGTTATCAATGACAGTTGTTCCTGCTGCAGCAAATTTAGGAGCCCACTCTAACGAAGTTTCTCCACCAGCAGAAAATAAAGCGATAGCAGGTTGCATAGCAACCGCTGTAGCAAGACCTACTACTGCATAGGATTTTCCGTTAAAAGAAATTTCCTTACCTACAGATCTTTCCGAAGCCACAAGAATTAATTCATCCTCATTACCAACAAAATTTCTCTCTGCTAAAACTTGTAACATCACTTCACCAACCATTCCGGTTGCACCTACAACTGCTATTTTCATTTTATATTTAATTTAGGACTGTTATTTTAATGGTACAAAAGTAAGTAATAAAGAAATAAAAATAATACCGTTCACAAAAAGTAACAAAATGTTACAATTGTAACAAAAAGAAAAACCACCCGCTTGAGCGAGTGGTTAAGTTGAACATATAATGTAGCGGTCTTATTTTTTTAACAAGTCTCTAATTTGAGTAAGTAATTCCTCTTGAGTAGGTCCAGCTGGTGCTGCAGGTGCTGGTGCAGCTTCTTCTTTCTTTTTTAATTTTTCAGCGGCTCTTAAAATAACAAACACAAAAAATGCTATAATCACAAAATTAATGATCGCCTGTACTAAATTACCATAAGTAATTACGGCTGCTCCTGCTGCTTTAGCGGCATCAAGATTAACGTAGCTTTCCCCATTTAATGCAATAAACTTAGTTGTAAAATCAACACCTCCCGTAAGCAAACCTACAACAGGCATTATAATATCGTCGACGGCTGAACCTACAACTTTACCAAAAGCACCACCAATTACTACGGCAGTTGCTAAACTTAATACATCGCCCTTCATTAAAGAGGCCTTAAAATCACTGAAAAATCCCATACTTTTATTTTTTTAGATTAATACTTTTCTTTAGAACTCTAAGATATGTTAAAAAAACCTTAACAATTTAAAATCTCGGTAATCATCAATTATCAACGATAAAATACACGTTTTACCCGTTGGGAAATACTAGTCAATACCTCATAAGGAATCGTATTCAGCTTTTTGGCAATGTAAGAAACCGTGGGTTTGTCCCCAAAAATAATAACCGAATCACCCTCAGTGCAGTCAATATCTGTAATATCCACCATCAGCATGTCCATACAAACACTGCCCAAAATTTTGGCTTTTTTATCTTTGATAGAGACAAATCCTAGTCCATTTCCCCAAGCTCTAGAGATTCCATCTGCGTAACCTATAGGAATAGTAGCCACACGAGTGGGCCTATCGGCTATAAATTTACGGCCGTATCCTACACTCTCGCCAGCAGCAATCATTCTTGTTTGTGAAATTACCGATTTCAATGTCCCTACGTTTTCAAGGTATTTCTGCTCCGCTGGATCATTGGAAACGCCGTACAAACCAATCCCTAACCGTACCATATTGTATTGCGCGTTGGGAAAATTACTGATTCCTGAGGTATTTAAAATATGACGAATTGGGTTGATCTCTAGTTCGTTTATAATTCTGGAAGATAATTTTTCAAATAGCTGTATTTGACCGTTGGCAAAATCCAAATGCTGCTGATCATCACTAGTAGCGAGGTGTGACAATATACTTTGAACCCTAACCGAAGACTCGTTTTTTAAGGTGGAAACTAATTCCTCTAAATTATTTTCCTCAAAACCCAAACGGTGCATTCCAGTATCGACTTTAATATGTATCGGAAACTGCTGTAGGTTTTTTTGTTTGGCAATTTTTAAAAAAGCATGCAATCCCTTTAAACAATATATTTCGGGTTCTAACTTGTAGTGAATAATGGCTGCAAAACTGGTATTCTCCGGGTTTAACACCATAATTGGCGTTTTTATCCCTCCATTTTTTAACGAAATGCCTTCATCGGCGAAAGCCACACCTAGATAATCAACCTTATGGTGCTCAAGTAATTTTGCGATTTCTAATCCTCCGTTTCCATAGCCAAAAGCTTTTACCATCACCATCGTTTTTACCTTTGGCGCAAGCTTAGACTTGAAAAAATTTAGATTATAACTAATGGCATTCAAATTAATTTCGAGCACCGTTTCATGCGTCTTCTCTTCGAGCATGTAAACAATTTCTTCAAATTGAAAAGATCGTGCTCCCTTAATTAAAATGGTTTCATTGCTAAAATCGAGTGTGTCAAATTTCGCAATAAAATCAGCAGTAGTTTCAAATGTGATACAGTTTATAAAGGACTCTTTAAAATTTGAAATGGTGTTACCTATTCCGATAACTCTCGTGATATTATTTGAAACTATGAGCTGCGCTACTTTAGAATACAACTCCTCTATCGATAAGCCACTTTGAAAAATATCCGATAAAATCAAGGTTTTTTTAGAAAATTGCTTTTGGCTTTCTAAAAAATCCAAAGCGATTTTTAAAGACTGAAAATCAGAGCTGTAACTATCATCGATTATACTACAATTGTTAATTCCGGTTTTCACTTTTAATCGCATTTCAACCGGAAACAGTAGTGCCATTCGAGACTGAATCGTTTCAAAATCGTATTTAAAATAGAGTAATACGAGAAAACACGAAATGGCATTTTCAATCGAAGCCTTATCTTGAAAAGGAATTTGTAGTTGATAATCGGTGCCTTGATAGTGGCAGGTCAAGGTGGTTTGTGCATTTACTGTTTCGGTTTTACTCACAAAAACAGCTGCTGTTTTATCTTTGTAGCTCCAAGAAAATAAATTTGTGCCTAACGGTATACAGGAATCAACTAACTTATTTTTCTGATAAATAAGAATTTCACAATGCTTAAAGAGTAGTAGTTTTTCTTTGATCTTTTGCTCCGTACTTTCAAAACCTTCATCATGCGATGATCCTATGCTGGTGAGTACGCCAATAGTTGGTTTGATAATCTCCTCGAGCTTAGCCATCTCAGCGACAGTAGAAATTCCCGCTTCAAAAATTCCTAAATTGTGCTTTTCGTTTATAGAAATAACAGACAAAGGCACACCCACTTGAGAGTTGTAACTTTTAGGACTGCGTATCACATTATAATCCGGACTTAATAAAAAATTAAGCCATTCTTTTACAATAGTTTTACCATTACTACCTGTTAGTCCGATTACCGGGAAATGGAATAAACTACGGTAATACCCTGCGAAAAGTTGGAGTGCCTGGAGTGTATCCTCTACAACCAAAAAATTAGCGCGATCTCTACATTCATCAGGAATATAACGAACAACAAAATTTTGTACCCCAATGTCTATTAAATCATTGATGTAACTATGTGCATCATTATTAGGTCCTACGATGGCAAAAAACAACGTACTCGAGCTGTTTTGCAAAGAACGACTATCGATAGAAACCGAATCGATCGTCGCAGCTGATTGAATGCCAATAAAACGAGATTGAAGAACCGGAACAATGCTTTTTATGGATATACTCATGATTAATTTTAACTGCTATTAAATTGGGTTTGTTACGTACCTACCCAACCTTACCCCCAAAAATAAGACTTCTTTTCAAAACAAGGGTAACTGCAAGCCACTATTTGCTTTAGCCAGTTTAATATAACTAGCTTTTAAAAAGTAGTAAACTACATGCTTTTACTGTTTTTCGTGTACACTATAATTGTTATATTTGTGAATCATATCAACACATTACCGCCTTGAAAAAACTACTAATTCTTGTCTCTTACTTTTTTCATCCCGTTTTTATACCGGTATACGCGACCCTATTTTATTTAATTTCTAAAAACACAACATTCGTATTTCAGGAACAGCTCTTTGTTTTGTTGCAAGTGTTTATTGTAACCTTAGTAGTCCCTATTTTGTTCTTCTTTTTATTGAAGGTGACAGGCAAAATTAGTTCGGTGATGGTGCCTGAAATTTCAGAACGCAAACTACCCTTAGTAATTCAGTCGTTTTTGATTATCATTTTAGTAAAGCAAAGTATCACCCTAGAACGCTATAGCGAACTGCATTTTTTCATGCTTGGTGCTTTAATGAGTACATTAATAGCTCTCATTCTTTTATTTTTTAAGTCAAAAGCGAGCCTGCACATGATGGGAATTACGGGACTAACGCTATTCTATTTTGGCTTAAGCATAGCATACCAAATACAAAACATCGTTTTATTTGCAATACTCATTTTCATTACTGGTCTAGTAGCCTCGTCTCGCTTAGAAATGAAAGCACACACTATTAAAGAAATACTAGTGGGAATGCTTTTGGGAGGTGGACCTCAGCTTTTACTGATGCCATTATGGTTATAGAATGTAAAAGATAACCCCTAATTGTAGTGATTTAAAATTGACAGTTTGCCCATCGACTATCGCTGATTTGAACAATGGATTGAGACCATAGTAGACATATAGGTTAATTGTATTGTACCCTCCTGACAAATAAACACCATATAAAAATTCATTAAAATCTTTATTGTTTATTACAACCGACTTCGTGCTGGCCGTAAATACGGAGCGATCATACAACAAGTAACTGAATTTTACCCCGCCATAAATTCTCCAAAATTTGTAGCTTTCAAATGTTGAAGAACGCCATCTGAATTCTAAAGGAACTTCAACCAGTAGCTGGGTAAATTTATTTTTACTGAAACCAGCGCCATTGTTATTTATCGAGTAATTGATATCCGCACCTAATTGAGAGATCGTTAAGTTTTGATTGTAATTGTTCAACGCAAACCCAATTCCTGTTGCAATCGCTATATTTCTGTTTTTATTAATAGGCATATCTCTTAAAAAACCAGCAGCGAGTCCCAAGGCAATTTTTTGTTGACTAACACCCGCAGGACTATCTTGTAACGTATTGTAGGTAAGTCCTAAATAAAATTGGTCTTCGCGATAAAGTGAATCAATTTTTACTGGAGCTTGCTCTTTTTGTGTTTCGAGTTCTTGTGCAAAAGTACTTGTAAACGATAGTAGCAAAATACCGTTTACTAGAATCGTTTTTATTGTATTACGAATTGTTGCCATAATCATGTTACCCTAATAATTAGCAGTAGTCTTATTAAAAAGGACCACTTGTACAAATATACTATTTTGACTGTCTTTTTGTACCAATAATTCCAAAAACACTAAAACCCCTTAGATTGCTCTAAAGGGTTCTAATTAGTAGGACTATAAAAAATTGGGGCTTTTTATAATTCGGGGAAATAATACAATTTTATTCTTGAAAACTAGAGTAACATAGAAACCAAAATCGCTATTGAGGAGCCAGCCATAATAATAAAAAAACTGCCTACATATAAGAACATTCCCTCTTTTTTATTTGCTGCTTTCATCTGATTACTGTTTTAGATTTACACTAGTATTACTTTTTTCTTAGAACAAACCTATACAAAAATCTGTTTAAAAACAAATATTACCGATAAAAAACACTAATTAACATATTTTGTATTATTTAACTTATATAAAATTGATTGATTATCAAAATAGTACTTACCTAAAACTATTATTAGAGCTTAAAATATATTTTTTCATTCGAACGTATCGCAATTAGTTCTAAAACAGTAATCTATGAAGAAGTGATTTAGCCGATCGCTCGGATATGATAGCGCAAATTGCTTGCTACACCTATTCCCATAGGTAAATAAAAAAACAATTTCTTCCTAAACAAAAAAGCTACACCTTTTTACAGCATGTAGCTTTATTGACTTGTATTGCCTGCTCAACTTTGTGGGCACAGAATGCAATTCTGCGCTAGCCGTAAAAGGAAATTATTGCATACCCGATAGATCGGGCTTCGTGCGGTAGAGAGGTGATCCACACGAAAGGATTCGTGCGGGAGCGGGGGAAGACTTCGTAGATCGGGAAAAGCTAGCTTAGGAGTTTTCTTCTTGCAAACCATTTATAAACTCTTCAAAGCTATCCGCAATTTTGCGTAAAATTTCATTATCTCCTAAACCAACTAAATCATAATAAATTACGCCTTCATCATTTCTTCCAATTGAGACATAAAAAGGTCTGCCTCCAGGGTCGGTAGCAAATGGTATCAAATCATTTCTTCCTATACCCTCATCTTCATCTCGTACAGCTGGTAAAATTAACTCAACTGAGGCATTCCGATTTTTAAGTAATGGAAGAAATGAATTTATAATATAATCAACATTATTATTGTATATGTACTCTTTAGTTGATGCTCCATTATATTTCACAAAAAAATCTTTCAAATAATTTGGTAATACAATATTGTTTGCTAATTCAAAACGCTCTATTTCATCTTTCTCCAATGGAATAAATGAACTGTCAATTGTTAAATGTCTCATTATATATTATTTTGCTGATTAGTAACCACTTCCATTAAATGTTTTGTATTGCGCTACACCTCCCGAATGTCCCATTCCTCCTACTTTTGTATGAGTAGATTGATCAACTAATTGTACAGTAACTTTACCGGTTGCAGGATTAAAATCATCTAAATGATGCCAAGTAAATTGAACCTCTCCTAACTTAGGAGCTTTATATCCAAAGCTTGAAAATCCTGCAGCTTCATTAGCAGCTTTAAAGTCTTTTGCCATATCACCAGTCATGGTAATTTCCACAATGTTTTTTTGCCCCGCTCCACGAAGTGTGCGTTTCTGCCCCCAGCTGCGCCAAGTCTCCTGACTTTGAGCTAAATTGTAAAAATATCTTCTGCGCAATCCCGAAAGCTTGCGGAACCCGACTTTGAGATAAATTATAAAAAATGATTGACTTAAATACTTGATAAATGAAGATTCTTTTAAAACATCTACTTTTGGAATTTCTGCTAATTCTACCTCAACTAATCCTTCCTTATTTATGTAATTACTGGCACTTGAATAGATATAATCTTCAATATTTTTGACTAATCCTGAACGCACAGGATTCATGTGTATATAATCTATTTTTGACCATAAGAATTTCTCAGAATAAACTTCTTCTGCATGATTACCATATTGCCAAAATTGATAATTTTTATTTCTTGTATGTGTTTCTGTAGCTTTTTGAAATCGTTCGAGCATCCATTCTCTTCAACTCTCTGATTCATTTTGAATTTTATCTAAAATTGTTATTGCAGTAAATTTTTTTAAAATCTCTTAATAAATCTGATAATTTACCGTCATTTGAGTGCACTACCATGTGTATGTGATTACTCATTATTACATAAGCTTATATTATCATTCCTTTGTTTTTTATGCAATAATCCATGCATTCTATAACGCTATCTCTATAATTTTGTCTTGTAAAAACATCTATCCAGTCTACAACTGTTGCTGTTATAAAATGTACTTTTTCTTGGTCTCTTATTACATAACCTTCTTTCATATTCTTTGATTTGAAATTAAAGATAGGGAAAAAATTGTTTCTTAAAGTTAGGTGACTATATTAAAAAGTAATATTTAGAGCTCAAAGTAAGGTCCCGAAAGCTTTCGGGATTGCGCAGCTTGATATTATATAGACCTCAAAGTCAGGAGACTTTGCGGAGCGGGCAATAATCAACTCTTTTAAATACGCCTTTCAAATTTATTGTTGCGAAACTCACAAAGTAAGCTCCTGTTTTTTCTCCAAAATTCTATTTTGTACTCATTTAATTAATATTGTGTTTACTTTGAGGGCACGAGCGAGACGCTCGCGCTAGCATAAGCTCAAGCCAGCGGAGGAAAAAGGAATACTCCTTAAACTCATTGTAACTTTTGTATCAAAAAAGAGATTTAAAGAGTATTTACAGAACAATATCGCCAACCTGTAAAAAAGACCTTTTAGTATCTTGTAAGACAAATTCATACATTATTTGGTACTTTTTGAAAAGTGGTTTTTAAACTGCTTCACTTGATAATTTAATATTTGGACATTCATCTATTTTAAGACCCGTTATTCCTTGTTTTTCAATTTCTACTTTCAATTGCGCACTTATTAATGTAAAATATTGAGCTCCTGCTACTTCAAATAAATCGTAATTTGGAAATTTTTCGTTTAATTTAATTGTTTTAAATCTTATTTTTGTTGAAAAAGAAAGTAATCTTTTAAAATTCATTATGCCATCAAATGAATTAAATGACCTTATATCTTCTACACTAAATGGAGGTAGATAATTATAAATTTCAATTTCCGTTCCTTTAAAGTCAATAAAATTATCAAATTGAGTAATATAATGAAACCAAAAATATTTAATATCAGTGCGTAAAACATCAATTGGATAAAATCTATGAGGTGGTAGATTGAACTTCTCTAATAAAATTTTAAACTTTTCACTAACTACTACTCCAAAATTCAAATTTGCGCTATCTAACACATCCGTAGCCTTACTTTTAGGATTTAAAGTTAAGCCATAACGTGGTTGGTAATCTGGGAAACTATTATCTAATACTTCTGTATAAAAATCTATATGATACCCATCCGTTCTTTTTGTTTGTGGGTAAAAACCTATTACTTCTAATTCATTAGTTTTTCCAATATTATAATACATCATAATGATATTATTTTAGCATATTTTGAATAGTAGAATTAACTACCTTTTTAAAATATTCATTCAAGTTTGATTTTGAGGCTTGTTCAATTAAACCATTCCCCTGCTAGCGAGAGCATCTCGCTCGTGACTACATTTTAAATCAATTCACATCTATCTCTAAAAGTGTTTGGTCATTATTTTCATAATTTCTAGAACTGCTGTAGTTCCAATCTATTGGATCAGTTACAAAACCTGACTCAACAGGATTTTGATGAATATCGTTAAGCTTTTGCTCAAAAACCTTTAGCGACCAAATCTCTATTGGATGATTATATTGTTGCCACCCGAGCCTGAACGTGAGAACTGGCGAAGCGAAATTGTCTACGCTTTACATTACTATTCTTTTTACCTGCTCGATCCATAATCCAAAGCATCCATTGGCTAGGCCGAATCACTTCGTTTGGTTTCTCTTCGGCTCTCTTGAACATTTTTTTCAATTGTTTTAAGCCTATTTTTGAAGTAAAACCTTTAATATCTCGGATCACTCCCGATGGATCAACATTTCCCGAACGAAAAATTAAATGTACTTGACTTGGCATAATGCAATATCCATATATTTTCATCCCCTTATTCTTTCTACAAAAATCCAATGATTCTATAATAATCCAAACATAAACATTTCTTGTAAATACGTCAATCCAATTTATTGTTGCGAAACTCACAAAGTAGGCTCCTGTTTTTTCTCCAAAATTTTATTTTGTAATCATTTAATTAATATTATGTTTACTTTCTGGGCACGAGCGAGACGCTCGCGCTAGCATGCACTCAAGCCAGCGGGGGAAATTGTTGATTCTATCTGTAAAACTCCATATATAGTAAAACTATAATAGCCTCTAAATTCATAAATATCAAATATAATAAGATAATTATTATTACACTCTTGAGAATGATATATTTGAAATCTATAGGGATATGGTCTTTTCTTATCTTCTAAATTTTGTAATGTATCAATATCATTTTGAGCTAGATCTTTGTTATCTATTTGACTGCTTTCAATTAAAGAACTTAACAAGTTAGAGTTTTCTAATGAAATTATAATTTTATGTTTAATCTCGCCATTTGCGCAGTAGAAATTAAAATGTAACTCAGAATACAGATTTTCAATAGGAAATGTCCTTTCTCCTAATTGTATTTTTTTTCTAATCAAAAATTTATTCATAATTATTTTTATTTACATAAAATTTCTGTTGGTAAATTTCGCCCCCGATCGCTCGGATGTGTGCATCGTGCAGCTGACAGAACAGAATTGCATGCTGTGCCTATTCCTATAGGCAACTAAAACAAATCTAGAAAAACAATTCCTTTATAAACAAAAAAGCTACACCTTTTTACAGAATGTATCTTTGTGACTTGTATGGCCTACTCAATTTTGTGGGCACATAATATCATTCCACGCTATCCGTAAAAAGAATTTTTTTGCCTATCCGAGCGATGGGGTTTCAATGTAATTGAGCTAAGAATTTATTTGTCATTCCGACGACGGAGGAATCTCTGTTTGTTGCTTGCGTTTGTTGAGATTCCTCCTCCGTCGGAATGACAACCTACTTACTTAAGTAACGAAAACAACCAGTTTACAACACGAATTACTAAGACAGGCGCCTGCAAAACAAATTTACTCCTGTTAATTTTTTTGCGTAAACAGTCTAAAACGTTTGCTATGAAATTGCTAGAGATTAACTTCGTTGATTCCACAAAGGGGCGTCTCACAAAGAAATAATGCTTGGCATTCCATGCCTGAGCCTTTTTTGTTTTATAGCTTAGCCAAACTAAAAATTTTGACACGCCATAAAAGGATTAACTTCGTTGATCCCACAAAGGGGCGTCTCACAATGAAATAATGCTTGGCATTCCATGCCTGAACCTTTTTTGTTTTATAGCTTAGCCAAACTAAAAAGTTTGACCCGCCTTAAAAGGATTAACTTCGTTGATCCCACAAAGGGCGTCTCACAAAGAAATAATGCTTGGCATTCCATGCCTGAGCCTTTTTTGTTTTATAGCTTAGCCAAACTAAAATGTTTGACGCACGCTAAAACAAAAAATGCTCCCCTTTCAGGAAGCATTATTTCTTTGCAGAGAGAAAGGGATTCGAACCCTCGATATGTTGCCATATACACGCTTTCCAAGCGTGCGCCTTCAGCCACTCGGCCACCTCTCTATTTTGGTTTGCAAATAACACGAAAAAAACTGACTTACAAAAGCAATTTCTAATTATTATATCATCTCACCTCGCAAAGGACTTTCAAAAACCTCCTTGAACTGCTCAGGTGCAATATCTTGTTGCAATAAATACATTAACTTGGTAATTGCAGCCTCCGTAGTGATGTCTTTTCCAGAGATAACTCCTATTTCTTTCAATGAAGTACTCGTTTCATATTGGCCCATATTAACACTGCCTCCGGAACATTGGGTTACATTAATAATGTGCAAACCGTTTTGAATGGCTTTAGTCAACAATGATATAAACCAATCCTCAGTAGGTGCATTACCCGAGCCATAGGTTTCCAATATTACTCCTTTTAAGTTTGCAATATTTAGTATTGCTGCCACCACCATTTGGCTTATACCAGGGAATATTTTTATGATGACAACATTAGAATCCAACACTTTGTGAACCATTAACTTGGCTGGATCTTTTTGTGGTAAAAATAATTCGGGCCACTTTTTTAAATGAACACCTGACTCTATTAAGTGTGGGTAATTAGGCGAGGTAAACGCTTTAAAATGTTCGGCATTTATTTTTGTAGTTCGGTTTCCTCTATACAGTTTGTATTCAAAATAGAGGCAAACTTCACTAATAACCGGCGCATTATTTTCTTGTAAGGAAGCAATTTGAATGGCGGTTATTAAATTTTCTTTAGCATCCGTACGCAAGTCTCCAATGGGCAATTGTGAACCCGTAAAAATAACTGGCTTGGCTAAATTCTCTAGCATAAAACTCAATGCTGAAGCGGAATAAGACATCGTATCCGAACCATGTAAGACCACAAAACCATCAAACCGCTCGTAATTAGATTCAATTGCCGTCGCTATCTTTGCCCATTCTGCAGGGTTCATATTCGATGAATCAATAGGATCTTCAAACGAAAGCGTCTCTATCTCGCAATCTAATTGTTTAAGTTCAGGGATTCGTTGTAACAACTTATTGAAATTAAACGCTTTTAGCGCCCCCGTTTCAAAGTCTTTACTCATACCGATGGTTCCACCAGTGTATAGCAGTAATATTTTAGCTTTTGAGCTCATTGCCGTACTTTAATTGATTAACTACTGGATTTGCATACATATCCAGTAAACCCTGTAAAGCAACTGGGTTTTCGGCATCAATTCGCATTTCGAGTCTACGCTCAAAAAGGGACTTTTCGCTTTCGGTATAGCGATCAGCGTAGGTTGTACCTTTATTGACTATATCGTAAGCGATATAATTCGTTGGCCATAATTTATACGATTGCAAAATCGAGTCGTCAATTACTTGCGCTAAGGCCTGAATTTGCTTATTATTATTATCTACCTCAGCTTGTATTTTGCTAATCTCCTGATCTAATACGTCACCAATGTGAATGTGAATGCGTTTTTTCGGGCCCATAATTCCACTTAGTAAGGTCATGAAATCCTCGTTTTTTTCTTTCACATAAACTTCGTTATTGGTCTCTGCAAGTAATTGTGGGATTTTCAAAACATCAGTAGGGTCATATTCGTAGGATATAGCAACAGGAACTATCTTCAGCTTTTTGAAATAGTCCATTAAATTTGCTTCATCAGATCCCATAGCGAGCATTTTTAATACTCCGGGATTAGTAGCGTCATTACCATCTTTAGTTCTTCCTTCGCGTTGCGCGATCCAAACAGAGCGATTTTCATGCTGAATTAAATGCCCAATGTATTCTGATAAAGTTTTTGAGCTTGTTAACATTTCCCTTGGTGACAAACCTCGTTGAACCAAGAAATTACGGTTCATTTTGGCCAATACATTCAAGAAATCTTTTTGTACTAGATTGTCTCCAATGGCTGATGCAGTCATCACTAACCCATGTTCAAATAAAGAGACATTTAATAAGGTGGTATCTAAAACGATATCCCTATGGTTGGAAACAAAAAGATAAGACTCCCCTTTTTCTAGTTTTTCGAAACCGGAGGTTGTTAAGCCATCCGAACTGTTCTCTAAAACTTTTTGGATGGTATGGTATATAAAATTACATTGGAAATCGCGAATGGAATGTGTTTTTGACAGCTGCTCTTTCCAAACCGACTCATCGACTTCAGGAAAGGTAAAACCCATCATCGCCTTCATCATCGGATGGTTTTTTACATTTAAAATGGCCTCATTTATTTCAGAATCATAAAAGGGTCTGATGGCATCAAATTTTTGCATTATTGGTTATTTTAGGTCACAAATGAACAAAAAAAATATTAATTTCTAGCTAATTACCCTCTCAAATGCCAAAAACGACTCTAGAGTTTTCGGTGGTAATTGCTGCGATTTCAGCAGGCGAAACACTGTAGATAGACGCTAATTTATCTATAACATTTACAAGGTAACTACTCTCATTGCGTTTGCCTCGAAAAGGAACGGGAGCTAAATATGGTGCATCCGTCTCTAACACAATGTGCTTCAAGTCGATTTGGTCCAAAAACTGATCTATCTTACCATTTTTAAAAGTTACAACACCACCAATTCCTAATTTCATATTATAAGAGATCGCTTGTAACGCTTGCTCATAGTTCCCTGAAAAGCAATGAAATATTCCGTATAAATCCGCCGATTTTTCTTCTTCTAAAATAGCGAAAATCTCATCAAAAGCGTCTCTACCGTGAATAACGATTGGTAATTTATATCTTTTAGCTAATTGGATTTGCTTTCTAAAAGCATCTTGTTGCTCTTGCAAATGTGTTTTATCCCAATACAAATCGATCCCAATTTCGCCTATTGCGTAGAATTTCCTTTTTGCCAATTCTGCCTCGACATGCTGTAATTCGTCAAGGTAATTGTCTTTTACATGCGTGGGATGTAATCCCATCATCAAGAACATGTTTTCTGGGTAATTACGTTCCAGTTCGTACATACTTTGTGTAAAAGTCGAATCGATCGCCGGAATAAAAAACCGTGAAACGCCAGCATCAATAGCTCTTTGAATCATTTCGCTGCGGTCTTCATTAAACTCTTCGGAATATAAATGGGTATGCGTATCGGTAATTATCATTATAGTGTATTTGAAGCGTCAAATTTACAACTATTACGCAAAAAATGCACCAAGACATCTAAAAGGAAACCTAAGAAAACTAACATTTCTTACGCAACTCTCTTAAGTCGTGGTGCATCCTAAATTGATGACTCTGAATTTTAATCTAACTTTTTCAATAATTTTTCAACCTGCTCATAATTTTCATAATCTTGAGGAATAGTCAATAAAATGGTCTTACATGCTGCATACTCTTTTTGTTTTAACTTCGACAGCGCCAAGCTCCAAATAGCTTTGTTTTTATAAATAGAGTTTCCTGATTTTATATCATTGAAGATAAGGTCGGCTTCTTTAATTTTATTTGTTTCTAACAAAGCAACTCCATAATAATACTGTAGCTCAACCGTGTTCTTTTGTTTTAAAACAGCTTCAAAAAGCGGAATTGCCTCTTCGTATTTTTTAGCATTAAAGGCTGTTTCTAACTGTTTCACTTTTACATCAGCATCAGCTCGCTCAGTAAAATAGGCGTTTTCGTATTGATTGTAATCCTCAAATGCTGGATGTGAATTAGAATTAAAAACATATACTCCAAAAAGCAAAGCAACAGAGGCTGCAGCCATGTACATCCAAGGTTTGAACTGTACTACTTTCTTTTTTGGTTCCTTAAAATGATCTTTGGACACCGCTTTTAAGGTCTCTACAAAAGCATTTCTATCCTTCTCAAGGCCAAACTTAACCTCCAACTGCTCATTTACTTGCTGGAAACTAGCAAATGCAGCAGCCAACTCCTGATTCTGGATTAGTTCTTTTTCAAAATTTATTTTGTCTGCGTCCGACAATTCCCCTTGTAGGTATTGATCGAAAACTAGGTAGTTCTCTTCGTTCATGGCTAGGTAAGTTTTAAAGATTTAAAGCGACTATTTTCCTGAATCCACTGCGTTAATTGCCCCGTACACAAAGATTTTTTCTTGCGCACATATCCGTAAGTAACGTTGAGTTTCTCGGCCACTTCTTCCATCGATTTAATGGTAAAACTAAGCTTTAATACTTCCTGGCATTTTTCGCCTAACTTCTGGAACATGGCATCAAACAATTGTTGCTTCTCTTCGAATAATTCAGTTTCGGCAACCATATCTGTAGTGGATTCATTAATAGATGGTTGATCCTCGTTTATTGTTACCCCTTTGTTAGACGCTTTTTTCAGTTCGTTCAGCCATTTCCTTTTGCACAATAAAAAAAAGTAGGCATCAAAAGGGCAAGTTAACTGTAAACTTTTGGCTTTGGCTTGATTAAATAACAAGATCATTATCTCCTGAACCACGTCTTGCGCTTGATCCTCATCGCCCGAGTTGTTCCTTATATAGGAAACCACCTTGGGAACAAACTTTTTATATATGGATTGAATTACTGCCGAATTATTGTTAGCAAGTCCATCAATATAGGATTGGTCGGGATGCAGTATCGTTTTGTCCATAGCAAAAATTTTATTGGCTAATGTAAAAAAAGAAAATCAAATATTTTTCTATTTAAGGGGTAACAATTCTAAAACCATATTGATATAGTACTATAAATCAAATGCATGTTCATTACAAAACTGAAAATATGAAATAGAAAATCAAAAAAGCAGCTACTCGTTCGCAGGTTGAATTCAAAAAATTATCACAATGTGAAAAAAAATAGAAAACAAGGGGTAACAATTCAAAACCAAAATTGATATAGTAGTATAAAACCAATACCAATTCATTATTAATAAAAACATGAAAAAGTATATCAAAAAAATTAGACGCTATTTCACAAGAGTAATTTGGAAAATTATCACCCGGTAAAAAAAACAAAAAAAAGGGGGTGACAATTCAAAACCAAAATTGATATAGTAAAAAAAACAACAACCAAATAAAAACGTACACCATGAAAACAAATTTCAAAATTATTTTAGCAATGCTTTTAATCGGAATGGGATTCCAAAACACAAAAGCACAAGTTTCAAAAGTAGCTGACAAAGTAGCTCAAAAAACAGAATGGCAATTTTCAACTAGAGCGGGATATGATTTCCCTTCCTATAATGAAGATTTTAAATACATTGATTATAAAGGAGGCGTAATGGGCGGTGTCTCTATAAACCATTATTGGAAATGGTTTGGATTACAAACCGACTTTGACTACATCAAAAATAGTCCCAAAAGCAACATCACTGATCCATTTTATATCAGCAACACGGCCACACCAGTAGCGGAACCGTACACAGATTTGACCGTTACAAAAAACGATATTACTAGAATGTTTGTAGGAGCAGGACCTTCTTTTAGACACCTAAGTAAAAACAATAAGTTTCAAGCTGAACTATCTTTACTTGCTGGTTTAGGAACTATTGACGGGGGAGAAATATTGGTCGAAGCAAAGAGAAAAACCGGAAGTGTAGATGTGCTTACCTACCACTCTGGATGGGACAAGCAAAATCTATTAGCCGGAAAAGGACAAGCTCGATTCACCTACTTCTTTAACCAACACTGGGGGATACATGCAGGAGCCTATTACATGCACTATTTTGGTGGCGCACAAGAATCAGCTAAAAACGAAATACTTGTAAGCAAAGGATATTTAGCTGCAGGAAGCACACAACAAGTTTATTATTATGAAGCTGGAACTACTGCGACACAAGTACAAACTTCAGGTGGTCAAAACAACACGATTAATGCGTTTAACAACCAGCAAATCATTCGTGACAACAGGCCGGGAACTGCCAACTCAACTGATTTGAGACAAAAAATCGATTTATCTTCTATTGGCGCTTTTGGTGGATTAACCTACCGTTTTGGACCATCAAAAAAAGCACCAAAAGAAATTGTTGAAGAAACTAAAATAGCTCCAGTAGAAAAGAAATATTGTATTCAAACTACGGCTAAAGATAAATTCACAAATGAGATTTTACCAAATACTGATGTATCGATCAAAGATTCAAAAGGAATCGTCCTAAAAACAGCTAAAACGGATGCCTTTGGAGTAGTACAATTCTGTGATCTTTTACCTAACGATTATACAATTGAAGGAATGTACAACGAAGTGGCACTTGAAGGTAACACGGCTAAGAAATCGGAATTTACAAATGACAAAACACTAATAAAAGATGTTTTATATGCTGACAGCAATTTTATCATCAAAGGAAAAGCAGTAATATGTAACACTAATATTGCTATCGATGGAGTAACTATTGTACTTAAAAACAACCAATCAGCAATACAGAAAAATAGTAATACCAATCAAAAAGGCGAATTTTCATTTCAAGCATTACAAAACACCAACTACAGTATTTATGGTAAAAAAGAAAATTATTTATCTCAAACGATGACTATCCTTACCAAAGACTATGATCGTAATAAAACATTATTCATTCAATTAGAAATATGTATGGATGCTGCTGATTGTGGAACTGCAATAGCATTAAAAAACATTCATTATGACCTAGGTAAATTCTTTATTAGAGAAGATGCAAAACCTGAATTGGATCGATTAGTACAATTTATGAATGACAACCCAGGGGTTAAAGTAGAGCTATCGTCACACACTGATTCAAGAGCTTCAAATGCTTACAATCAAACGTTATCACAAAACAGAGCTGATGCAGCAGTAGACTACATCACTTCTCAAGGAATCTCAAGAGCACGTTTAACTGGAAAAGGATATGGCGAATCTAAGTTACTAAACCGTTGCGCTGATGGCGTTGAATGCTCAGAAGCAGAACACCAAGCCAACCGAAGAACTGAGGTAAAAGTAATTTGCCCACAATAAAACAATAATAGAATTCAAATTAAAAAGCGGTGAAATTTCACCGCTTTTTGTTTTTACATAAACGTATAGTATTCCCTTTTTATAAAACACAAGCTGCTAAATTCTAGTACTCAAAAAAATCCCGGAAGCAAAAAATAAAAAAAACAAAATAATTCAAATTAAGGGGTAACAAAAAATAAGCATGATTGATATAACTATATAAATCAAGTTTAACCATTACTCTAAAAAATAGAAATCATGAAAACACTAAAAAACATTTTCGCAAAATTAAACAACGCTTCAAAATCAATTGTAGCACTGGGACTTCTTACACTTACTTTTAGCTGCACGCCGCCGCCAACACCACCAGCATGTAGCACTACTGGTTCTGATTTTCAAACGCTTTTCAACAACATCCTAACTAGTGTTCCCATGCACGATGATTATGTTACCATGGATCTAACCACACATGAATACACATTTACCATGTTAGCAAACAAAAATATTTGTAAAATAGGCTACCAAGGAAACGCGAACTTATTCGCTGCAAACGTTGCCTACACGATCGAAATTTATGACAATACTGCGAGCATGGTAGTTTACTCTGGTAATCATCTATTTAATTCGGCTTTTATTGATTACGTTACTCCAACTGGCGCTACAGTAGTTTTACAAAACGGCCATTCCTATACCATTAAAAGAATAGCTTCTAACTATTTAGGTAATATTGGAAACACTATTGGTAGAATATGTCGATACAATACTGGTGGCTTACCATCAACATCAGTCACGACAGGCGCCTTTATGCAAATTACTGGATCTAATTTTTACGGTACAGGCGGTCCACTACCTTCTTTTGGAATCCCTTACATCGACATCATCTTTCAATAATAACACAACATACTACCGATACCAACCCAAAAAATCAAGATAAAACAACGATCAAAAAAACTAGAAATCATGAAAACACCAATTTTAAATTACCCGATAAAAAATCTAAAAAATACGGCTCTTTTATTACTTATCACAATTGCCTTGGTAAGTTGCAACAAAGAGGACATTGCAACTATCGCCCCTACAGCTGCTGAATTCGCCACCCTGAGAGAAACAGCTTTAGATCAGCAAACACAAAACTTTAACGCCACTGCCGGAGCCGGAACAATCACTCTAACATCAGCAAAAGGAGTCATCATCACATTAAATGGTAACGCCCTTACTAAAAATGGAAATCCCGTAACTGGAGCCATTGATATTACTTATATTGAACTTTTCGATAAAGGAACTATGCTTGTCACTAACAAACCAACTATGGGACTTATGGCTAATGGCAATAAAAGCATATTGAAATCAGGTGGCGAATTTTTCATAAGCGCCTCACAAGCAGGAGTAGCTTTAGTTTCAACGGGAGTAATTCAACTTCAAATTCCTGCTAATTTAACAGGGACTGTTGACACCGGAATGGTATTTTGGACAGGCAACACGACTGATGAAGAAAATCTAGTTTGGGAACAACTTATACCAATACCCGCACACGTTGGGCTAGGACAACAAATCGGAAATGTTGGATTTAATCACACCAATTATAATTTGACTTTTGGAACTTTTGGATGGACAAATGTTGACCGTTTTATGAGCGACCCAAGACCCAAGACTACTATTTTAGTGGAAGCCCCTACAGGATACGACGATACCAACTCCGCTATTTACCTATCTTATGATGGTGAAGGTCAAAATGCATTAGCCAAATTAGACACCTACAACCCTACTACAGCACAATTTAGTGAGCATTATGGCCAAATCCCAATTGGATTAGCTTGCCATGTGATTTTCGCAACTGAAGATAATGGGCAATGGAGATACGCTATCAAAGCGGTAACAGTTCAAGCAAATGATGTATATACATTCACTTTAGCTGAAACAATAGTTGGAACCGAAGCTCAATTAGTAGCAGCAATCAATGCAATTCAATAAAAGAAATAACATATTTTTAACTAAAGCGGTGATTTGTTCATCGCTTTTTTTTACATTTAGTACTTTAATGTATTCGTATTCTCCTTTTTAGGAGCTAATCCTGCTATCCGTTATATCTTTTTATTGTATCGTAAAAACGATTCAATAAAAAGGATGCCACTACTATCAGGGCTAAAAACTATCTAGTTATGAAACAACTTTTAGTGCTTTTCATTTTTCTATATTGCCAATTTTCACCAGCACAATCAAAAGCCAAAGACACGATTACGCGTAGAGCAACTATCAATTACAATCAAAATAAAAATGTGGTTTCTTATAAACCAACTACGCCGCCTCTTATACCTATTTCAGGAGCACCAAAACCAAGTTATTCCTACTTATGGGAATTAGGCGATGGGCACTACAGTAAAGAAGCAGAGCCTAAACATGTATATAGAAACAAAGGGACTTATACCACCCAACTATCCGTGACTAATAATTATGACAACGGGAAACCTCCAGCCACACGTCCTAAAAAAGTAGTTGTAAACGAAATATCAGATGAGAAATACAATGAAATAGCGTCTATCGAAAATCAAAATGGATTCACCATCCAAAAAAATTGTGATCCCATACCTGATCAAGAAATAGTAGTCATTGTTAGCTACCAAAACCTAGAGAACTACGTATCCGACGGGAAACTGTATCTGTTTTACAACGAAAAACAATTTAAAAACAACAATTTTCAATTCTCCAGCGTTCGAACCTATGCAGGCGAAAGTGAAGTACAAGAAAACACTATAGCATCAGTGGATGCTGTCGAAGACTCCCATTCTTATTTAGCATCGAATGCAAGTTCAGCTTTGACTACAGCCAAAAAATATGAAACTACAACTACCCAAATTGATTTAGATGCGACCTTACGCAATTCGTATGCGATGTATAAAAATGTATCCATTTTAGAATTTGAAGGAGCCAACCCAAAAGAAACTCGTAATGTATTTTACACTTTAAAAACAACTCCTGAAATGATCAAAGACACCAGTGCCACCGTGACCATGCGCGGCATATTTGTCCCAAATCGAAGTTTTAAAAACCACAAAGTAGTTAATCTCGAAATGGAAATTGTAACCTCTCATGATCCCAACAAAATGGGATCTAATGGTAGCTTTTTAAATTACAGGCTTGTGCGTTTTAGAAAAGTGAATTTCAAAACACGATTTCAAAATAACGGCGAAGGTCCAGCGAGAATGATTCGGTTAGAGACGGATATTCCCGACATGTTCGACAAAAAAACTTTTAAAGTAGAGGATATGTATCCCAAATGTCCTATTTGTCCCAAAGACGAAGTGCCTACAGTAAGTTGCTTGGACACCATCATCAAACAAAAACAAATCTTCTTTACCTTTAAAAATATTTATTTACCCGGAAGCGAACAAAAAAATGTAACCGAAAAAGACAGCACGAAAGGCTTTGTAAAGTACTCCATGAAATTCAATAAGGACTTTCATAAAGTGAATACCAAAAGTAGAACTGCCATTATTTTTGATAAAAACGAACCCATAATAACCAATTACGCCACCACCCGATTCTTACCCGGAATTTCAATTGGCGCTAAAGCTGGCTACAACTACTTTCCCAAATTGGAAAGATCTACTAGCTATTTTGTAGGGGTTACTGTATCTCCATACAAATCATATCGATCTTATTGGCAAGCTGAATTTCAAAACAGTATTCATAACTACCGCACAGCGATTGACTCCACAGATCAGATTATCCAGAACACGGCGGGTATCAATCAACTGGTACGAACAACCAAATCAACTTCAAATAATACCATTAATATGGAAATCCCATTATTGTTGCGCTATAACTTAAATAATTTCATTGGGATAGGCGCAGGAATACAAGGAAATGTTGCAATATCCAATAAACAAAAACAAACAATTATTATTGATTTGTATGAAGATGATAAACCCACAAGATTAGTATCTAGCCAAGAAGATAAATCATCCACAACGACCACCTTTACTAATTTGAATGCTGGTTTATTATTTGATTTAACAATTGGAGCAGCACGTATAGGTCCCAGCTTTGGCGCAAGATATGTTGTGAATTTTAAACAAAACTTCAACTACTTACAGCTGTATGGGATATGGAAATTTTAAAATTTTTTGTTTTTCTTAGTGAGACTTATTGTGAAGCTGTGCGAAATAACCAATTATGACAAAAGCTCTTTTATCAGTCCAAAGAAGGAGTAGTAGTTCCATTTGGGATTCCTCGTTAGACAGCATAGCAAATGCTCTGCGGTACATTGTTGTTTTAGCTACAATTCTGTTCTCGTTTTCAGTTTCAGGTCAGCAATTAAAATCCACTACGGACAAAATTAACGATGCAATTGATAATTTGACTGCAAATCCAAATCTGGAAAGTTTAAAAAAAATAGAAGCCTTTAGTAAAACGATTGCTACTACTACTAAAAGCAAAGACGAACAGCTAGCAATGGTCATTTTATATTGCAACAAAGCGTATTATGAAAACACCTTTAGCAAAACGGTAAACGCCATAAAGAGCTATGAAACCGCCTGGAAAATTTACCAAAAAAACAAACTCTCTAATTACGATATAACCGAATATTGCTTAAAACCATTAGGGAATTTATACACCTATATTGGCGATTACAGCAATGCCGAAAACACGATAAAACAATATTATTTTGTTGCAAATCAGCAAAACAATGTACTGCAAAAGCAAGCTGCTGTTCTCAATTTATCGAATGTATATCAAAATACTGGCAGAATTGATCAAGCAATAGAGCTACTCGAAAAAACCCTGCTCGAGGGCAAATTGTCTTCTACCCAAAAAGGAATTTTATACACGAACCTAGGATCCAATTACTTTTTAAACACTAAGTCAAACCTAATGAAGCCGGATGCTTTTGAAAATGCTGAAAAAGCATTTATAAAGGCCATATCATTATTAGAAAAAGACCAAACACAACAGGAAGCATTAGCGAATGCCTATGCCAACCTTTCCAAGTTAAAACTGGAACGTAATGATCCTGCACTGGCATTACTCTATTTTAAAAAGGCCAAACTAGCTTTCTCAAAAAGCCCAAATCCTAATCCTCGACGACTTGCACAGCTTACCTATGATGAGGCCAATTTACTGTACCAACTCGGAAGCCTAAACGACGCAAGTGTAGCAATTCAAGATGTTTTTAAAGTATTACTTCCAGGCTATTCGATAAGTAAAAACAAGCTACCGCATCAAAATTCGCTTTATGCTGAAACCCTTTTGTTAGATGCTTTAGACCTGCAAGCAGCATTGTTTTTGGCACAAAACCAACCTAAAAAAGCACTAGACAGTTATACGCTTTCCTTTTACATTGAGGACTTGTTTGAATCTCTACTGGTTTACGAAAATTCGAAAATCATTACTCAAGTCAGAAACCGGAACCGAACCGAAAAATGCATAGCCATTTATCAATCGCTTTATCAAAGAGAAAATAAAATAAGCTATTTAGAAAACGCTTTTGTACTCGCTGAGAAGTCAAAATCAGTGGTATTGAAAGCAACTTTAAATAAAAACTCCAAGCGATCTCAACAACAAAAAACACTATCTGAACAACTTCAAAACTGGAACACCATCATTATCAAAGAACAGCAAAAAGGTGCAACTGCCGATATCTCCAAAATAAATAATGCGATAAAAAACCAGAATGAACTAATGCTGCTTTTGAAAGAAAATCAAGTAAATGAGAATACCTCAACCAAATTAGATCTAAACCTCAATGCTTTATATACCAAACTAGAAAGCGACAATGCTATACTGATCGAATATTTTTCAGGTATGCAAAACATGTACTTTTTTACTATTATCAACAAGCAAATAGCATTAGATTCTTTTAGTGCAAATGCGCAGAGCACTGTAAAAATTGCCCAATTTATCGATTATTTTAGAGAGGCAAATACTATTGCGAACGATATAAATGGCTTTAGTAAGTACAGCACAATTGCGTTTCAAACGTTAAAAATACCGGTTGATCCCCGATATAAAAACTTGCTAATTATTCCTGATGGTATTTTAAACTTTTTACCCTTTGAAGCCTTGACCACTCAAGCAACAGCAACCACGAATTTTGCTAAAATGCCTTTTTTAATTCACAATTACAGTATCGCGTACGATAGCTCAATTGCTTTTTACCTAAATAAGACGAAGGAAGAAAAGCATGAAAAAGCCGTATTGGGTATTTTCCCGATTTTTGACAAAACAGCCTACGAACTGACGTTTTCAAAACAGGAATTAAAATCGATTAAGGAGCAATATGATGGAACATTTTTCGAAAATTCTAATGCTACTTTTGATAATTTCAAGAAAAACGCAACTGATTATTCCATTCTACATTTATCTACACATGCAGCTGCAGGTGACCTTACAACACCTGCGAGTATAAAATTTTATGATCAAGATATTTTATATTCAGAATTATACAATTTAAATATCAACCCCGCTTTGGTGGTGTTAAGTGCCTGTGAAACTGGAATCGGAAAAATAGTTAAAGCAGAAGGCGCGATGAGTATTGCTAGAGGATTTCAATTTGCGGGAGCTAGCAATTTATTGTTCTCTCTATGGCGCGTAAACGACTATACTACCTCTCAATTTATGGATAAATTTTATAGTAATCTTAAAAAAGGATCAACCTTTATTGAAGCCAATCACCAAGCTAAACTTGATTATCTCGCTGATGACAGCATCTCGAACGTAAAAAAATCACCTTATTACTGGAGTGCATTTGTTTATTATGGTGGTTTGGATGCTAAAGCACCTACTACCAATTACACCTATTATATCGTTGGTTTCTTAGTTCTAATTAGCCTATTTTTGATTTATATCCGATATAAAAAATGAAAACATTACCTGACTTTCTAAAAAAAGAGAAGTACACCAAAATAAAATTTAAGATTTCAAAAACGCAGCACTTATTGGTTAGCGCCAAAATTAATGGGGTAAAAGGTGACTTTATTTTAGACACAGGAGCTTCTAATAGTTGCGTTGGATTCGAAAGTATCTCCCTTTTCAATTTGCTGCCTGAGGAATCGGCAACTAAAGCATCGGGAGCAGGAGCAACAGGAATGCATACTCAGATCGCACCTCGTACTGAAGTTACACTAGGCCGGTGGAAATGCAGCACTATTGAGTTAGTTATTTTTGATTTAAGCCACGTAAATGAGGCTTTACTCGCTCATAAGTCCAAACCTGTTCATGGCATCATAGGTGCCGATGTGCTGTTAAAAGGAAAAGCTATTATTGACTACTACAATCATTATTTGTATTTGATTAAATAAAAATCTGATTAAGGACAGCTGTCACTGTAGGTCAAATACTATAGAGAAACAGGAATCAATCTCGACTCCGCTCGAATTGACAAAACGAAAGAAATTGAGATCATCTAAACTAATAGTCAATAAAAAAGCCGCCTAGTATCTAGGCGGCTTTATGAATATATAGAAATGAATATTACAGTTCAAATGCTTTTTTAGGATTGTTGTCTAATAGCAATTCCATTGGGTTTTCTAACGCTTCTTTAACAGCAACTAAGAAACCAACAGACTCACGACCATCAATGATTCGGTGGTCATAAGATAAAGCTACATACATCATAGGATGAATTTCTACTTTACCATTTACAGCAATAGGACGCTCAATAATGTTGTGCATACCTAAAATTCCTGATTGTGGAGGGTTGATAATAGGAGTTGACAACATCGAACCAAATACACCACCGTTAGTGATTGTGAATGTTCCACCTGTCATATCATCTACCGTAATTTGTCCGTCACGTGCTCTAATTGCTAATCTTTTGATATCCGCTTCAACACCACGGAAAGTCAAATTCTCAGCGTTACGAACAACAGGAACCATTAAACCTTTAGGACCTGATACTGCGATAGAGATATCACAGAAATCGTAAGCGATTTTATAATCACCATCCATCATAGAGTTTACGTCTGGATATAATTTTAAGGCTCTAGTTACCGCTTTAGTAAAGAAAGACATGTATCCAAGACCTACACCACCGTGTTTTGCTTTGAATTCGTCTTTGTACTGATTACGGATAATGTTGATAGGCGTCATGTTTACTTCGTTAAAAGTAGTTAACATCGCTGTTTCGTTTTTAGCGGCTACTAAACGCTCTGCTACTTTACGACGCAACATTGATAATTTAGTACGCTCTTGACCACGGCTTCCACCTGTAGGAGTTCCCATTGATGGTACTGCATTTACTGCATCATCTTTAGTGATTCTACCATCTTTACCAGTTCCAGTTACAGTAGCTGGTGCGATATTTTTTTCGTCTAATATTTTTCTTGCTGCAGGAGACGGTGTTCCTGAAGCATAAGTTGGAGCTGGTGCTGCTGCTTTAGGCGCTTCGGGAGCCTTAGCTGCTTCAGGAGCTTTTGGTGCTGCTTCTGCCGCTGCTGGAGCTGAACCTTCTGGTTTAGCTGCTGCTGTATCAATTAAGCAAACAACTGCTCCTACTGCTACTGCATCGCCTTCTTCTGCTTTTAATGTGATAATTCCACTTGCTTCAGCAGGTAGTTCAAGAGTTGCTTTATCAGAATCAACCTCAGCAATTGCTTGGTCTTTTTCTACGTAATCTCCGTCTTTTACTAACCAAGTTGCAATTTCAACTTCTTTAATAGATTCCCCTGGTGATGGAACTTTCATTTCTAAAATCATGTCCTTATATTTTAAATTATGAATTTTAATTTTTTGTTTCTTCTATGCAATGAGTTCTAGCCCTGATAGCAGCGACATCCTTTTTCTTTTTTCTTTAAAAAGAAAAAGATATAGCGGATAGCAGGAAATAGCTCCTAATTATTTTTATCTAAATAAATCTTTATCAAATACCATTTTAATAGCATCGGCATGACGGCGTTTTGCTCTTGTATAACTTCCCGAAGCTGGCGCTGAATACGCTTTTAACGAAGCCAATCTCCATTTTACTAAATCAAAGTTCATTAACATAAAGCTATACGCTCCCATGTTTTTAGGCTCTTCTTGTGCCCAAACATAATCATCGGCATTAGGATATTGTGCAATAATTGCTTTTAACTGCTCTACAGGTAATGGGAACAATTGCTCGATTCGAACAACGGCTACATCTGTACGACCATTATTTTCTCTCTCAGCAGTAATATCGTAATAGAATTTTCCGGTTACGAAAACTAACGTTTTCACATCAGCTTTGTTTACCGTTGTATCATCTATGGTTTCTTGGAAACTACCTGTGGTAAAATCTTCGATTGAAGATACACATCTAGGGTCACGCAATAAACTCTTAGGTGTAAAAACAATTAATGGCTTACGGAACGTTGTTTTCATTTGTCGTCTTAACAAGTGAAAAAAGTTAGCCGGTGTAGTACAATCAGCTACATACATATTGTGTCTTGCACATAATTGTAAGTAACGCTCCATACGTGCTGATGAGTGCTCTGCTCCTTGCCCTTCGTATCCGTGAGGCAATAGCATTACAATTCCGTTTTGATTGTTCCATTTATCTTCTCCACAAGAGATGTATTGGTCAATCATAATTTGCGCTCCGTTAGAGAAATCTCCAAATTGTGCTTCCCAAATTGTTAAGGTATTTGGACTTGCTAATGCATATCCGTAATCAAAACCTAAAACACCATACTCTGAAAGTAAAGAGTTGTAAATATGAAACTTTCCTTTTGATCCTTCAAGGCTGTCAATTAAAGTTACCTCTTCCTCAGACTCTTCTACTTTAACAACGGCATGACGGTGCGAAAAAGTTCCGCGCTCTACGTCCTGACCAGAAATACGTACATCGTACCCTTCTTGTAGTAAAGATCCATAAGCAAGGTGCTCACCCATAGCCCAGTCTAGCTTATCGGTTTCGAAAAACATTGTTTTTCTATCGTTGATCAGCTTTTGAATCTTACTAATAAACTTTTTGCCTTCAGGCAAGTTACAAACCGCATTGGCTACTTGAGTCAATCCTTCTTTTGTATAGGCGGTATCTACTTTTAAAAGCATCTTATCGTTAGATACTTGCTCAAATCCTTTCCATTCGTTTTGCATGAATGGCGTAATGATTGTCAAGTCTTTTTTACGAGACGCTTCTAAATTTTGATCTAAATTATCTTTGTATTCTTTCTCTAATGTTTTTACTAAACCAGCATCGATTACCCCTTCTGACAATAGTTTTTCAGCATAGATGTCTCTTGGATTTTGGTGCTTAGCAATTAGTTTATAAAGCACTGGCTGCGTAAAACGAGGTTCATCTCCTTCGTTGTGTCCGTATTTTCTATATCCTAACAGATCAATAAATACGTCACGAGCAAATTTCATTCTGAAATCTAAAGCGAACTGCATAGCATGTACCACTGATTCCGCATCATCAGCATTAACGTGTAATACTGGCGACAAAGTTACCTTAGCCACATCAGTACAATAAGTCGAAGAACGAGCATCTAGGTAGTTAGTAGTAAAACCTACTTGGTTGTTGATTACAATATGGATTGTTCCACCTGTTTTGTAACCATCTAACTGTGCCATTTGTACTATTTCGTACAAGATTCCTTGACCAGCAATTGCAGCATCACCGTGAACTGCTATAGGCAATACTTTAGAGAAATCATCTCCAAAATGCTTGTCTTGCTTCGCTCTCGTGATCCCTTCAATTACAGCTCCTACTGTCTCTAAGTGAGATGGGTTAGGCGCTAAATTGATATTTATTTTTTTTCCTGTACTTGTGATTTTATCAGCTGTAAGTCCTAAATGGTATTTTACATCTCCATCAAAGTACTCTTTATCGTAATCTTTACCATCAAACTCTCCAAAAATATCTTGAGTTGATTTACCAAAAATATTAGCTAAAACATTCAAACGGCCACGGTGTGCCATTCCCATTACGAATTGTTCTACTCCTTGTTCAGCAGCGCTTTCGATTAAGGTATGCAAAGCAGGTATGATTGACTCACCACCTTCTAGTGAGAAACGTTTTTGACCTACATATTTAGTATGCAAGAAGTTCTCAAAAGATACTGCCTCGTTTAATTTAGAAAGAATCGTTTTTTTCTTCTCTACTGAAAAAGCGGGTTGATTATCGTTTACTGTTAATTTATCTTGAATCCATTGTACAATTTCAGGTTTCCTGATGTACATGTACTCAATACCTATGTGTTGACAGTAAATCGTATCCAAGTGTTTGATGATGTCCGCAAGTGAGCAAGGTGCAATACCAATAACTCTTGCTGCATCAAATACGGTACCTAGATCCGAAGATGAAAGTCCGAAATTCTCAATATCTAATGTTGGCGAGAAAGTTCTTCTATCACGAACTGGGTTTGTTTTAGTAAACAAGTGCCCACGAACGCGGTAGCCTTCGATTAATTTTAAAACATCAAATTCCTTTTGAAGTTTTGCCGAAACATCAGTGCTTTCAACTGCACCTGAAGCTACATTGGCTATATGAGTAACAGCATCTTGGCCGTTGTAAGATTCCTGTCCAAAGTCGAAACCTTGAAAGAAACTCCTCCAACTTGCTTCAACGCTATCTGGATTCTCAGTGTATTGATCGTATAATTGTGCGAAAAACTCGGTATGTGCTGCGTTTAAAAATGAAAACCTATCCATAATATTTAGTGAATATACTTTTTGTTAAAATAGTTTGGCAAAAGTACAATAATCCACTAAATTAGCCTTTATTTTAAGTTTCTTTTATATGTTAAAATGTTAAAAATCCAACAACTTATGAGTAAAAACAACTTTACTAGCCATTTAAAAGCAATTTTAATTGTTTTTATTTTATTTGTTTCGAATAATTTAACAGCCCAACAACGCACCTTTTCGTCTAATCCGCCTGCTGATTTTTGGAACAAAGTACAATTTGGAGGTGGTTTTGGCCTTAGCTTGGGTTCAGGTTATACCGATATCAGTATAGCACCCAGCGCCATATACAATTTCAATGAGTACGTATCCATGGGTGTTGGCCTACAATATACCTACGCCAGCCAACGAAATTTTTACACCTCTAACCTTTATGGTGGTAGTGTAATTGCTCTTGTTAATCCCATTCCTCAAATTCAATTATCGGCAGAATTGGAACAATTGCGTGTAAATGTAACCGGGACAAGTCAAAATGCTTTCACTAATAACTTTTGGAATACTGGGCTATTCGTAGGCGCTGGTTACCGCACTAATAATGTAACCGTAGGATTACGTTACAATGTATTATACAAAGAAAATCAAGGCGCTTACAGTGATGCTTTCATGCCTTTCGTACGCGTTTATTTTTAAGTCATAGGAGCTAATCCCACTATCCATTACAAGCTTTAACCCTATCAAGCGGTTTTTGTAAGCAGCGATAAGAGCTTCTTTTAGTCGCTCAATCGCTACAACAATAACTCGCTTTTTATGCTCAAAGGCTTTTCATTACTATTGGGGCTAACGAAACAGATTAGATAAAACTACTTCACCTCTGCTGCTTAAAACATCTATTTAAACTTCTATATAATTTTATTTTTAAAAAAAAACATTTCATGGAGTAACAAATCCCATTGCTTTCTTATCTATTGATATAACATCAAAAACGAAACAAGATGAAAGCAATTAAAACATTATCCCTAGCCTTAGTAGCAACAATTTTATTTTCATGTACTGCTACAGATCCATTTACACCAACTGACAACACATTTGCTATCAATGCAACCGAGTTCGAAACTCCAAATGCTTACCTAATACTAGACGACGGACCCCAATTTAAAGACGGATTTTTTTTAGTTCTGGCTAATGCTCCACTAATTCAAAACGGAACAAACGGAGCCGCAGCAGCGACAACAATGACTCAGGCTGCGATATTATTTGTGAAAAATAGCCCAAATCCAGTAGCCAGTGAACAACTTGTTCAAATCAACCCAACGTCCCATGTACTGAACACAGCTGACACTGAGATTTTAACAAACATGTCTGTTTTCACCAATACCTTCCTTGACAGCGGAATTTCCTACGGAGAACCAAGTCACCTAAATGCTAATTTTTATGAAATCCCAACAGGAGGAAATGGTACTCTAACAATAAACAACATTACAATTGATTATATCTTACGCACCGGTACAATTGACTGTACTTACCAAATGACTGCTAGCTCAGGAGAAATAATTACAGGTAATTATTCGGGCACTTTTGGAATTTTGAGTGGATATTAATACCAGCTCTAACACCTATACTTTAGAGTTACATCACAAAACACAAAAGCTTTCTTTTTAATGATAAAAAAGAAAGCTTTTGTGTTTTATATTTTTCTCAAGAGCAATAAATCAAACTGCTCTTTCCTTATTGGTATTTGTTTTTAAACCACACTTTTTGCCATTCTCTTTTCAAGATTAAAAAAGAAACTTGCTCGGACAGTAGGACAAGATCGGAACCATCGAGCTTTTTAACCTCTTCTTCAGCTACATCAATGATGTAAAGTAGATTTAAATATTCAGCGAATTTGTATTGGATCAGCCTGTATATTTTTTCGTGTAATTGTATGGTAAGTTCCTCGGGCTTGATGCTCATCGGGAAATCAATTCCTTCATTGGCCAGATTAAAATCTTTATTAATTTGAGCTATGAGTTTAGGATACAAAGACTCTTCCTGAGCCTCCTTAAACAACAAATCAGTATTTTTTGGGGCAACAAACATTGAAAAACATCTTTAAATTAATATGACAACCCTGCTAATTATGCTTTTCGACCCATTAAATTATCGCCAAAAGCTCTTAAAACCTCTTTTTTGGCCGAATCTAAATTCATTTTGTCTAAAGTTTCAAACGCTTTAAAAGTGAAATCTTGTATGGCTTCTTGCGTTGCTTTAGAACCACCTGAGACATTGAATATTTCTTTTACTGCTGTAATCTTAGCATCAACATCAACTGCTGGGTTCGTAAACCATTGTTTCAACTCAGCGGCTTGTTCTGCTGTTGAAAACTCCATTGCTTTCAGGTACAAATAGGTTTTTTTATTCTCGATAATATCACCACCAACTTGTTTACCAAAGGTTTCAGGATCCCCAAAAGCATCTAAATAATCATCTTGCAATTGAAAAGCAAGTCCTAGATTCAATCCAAAATCATAAATCAACTTAGCGTTTTCCTTAGAACTCTGTGCAATAATGGCTCCCATTTTCATAGCAGCAGCTACTAGAACAGCCGTTTTGTATTCGATCATTTTTAAATACTCCGGAATCGTAACATCGTCTCTAGTTTCAAAGTCAACATCCCATTGCTGCCCTTCACAAACCTGTAAGGCCGTTTTACTAAATAGCTTGGCTAGTTTTCTGAAAATTTTAGGCTGGTAACTCTCAAAATATTGATACGCTAAAATAAGCATGGCGTCACCTGATAATATACCGGTATTCAAATCCCATTTTTCATGAACCGTAGTTTGGCCACGACGCAAAGGCGCATCATCCATAATATCATCATGTACTAACGAAAAATTATGAAAAACTTCTACCGCAAGTGCTGCAGGCAACGCTTTTTTATAATCAGTCTCGAAGATTTCAGCAGTCATCAAAGTCAAAACGGGACGAATTCTTTTACCTCCCAAACCCAAAATATAATGAATAGGCTCATATAAATTCCGAGGCTCTTTCATTTTGCATTGGGACTCTAAATATTCTGAAACGTATTCTTGGTATTGATTTATGGTGTGCATGCGCTATTTTTTTGGCTAATTTACAGCATTCAAATCGCTTTACAAACTTCGAACTTATTGTAAATGTTAAATAAAACTTAAATACATTGGAAACTATTTTGGTATCCAAAGTTTCCTGCTTACCTTTGTACCCGAATTAGTAGTACAAACTAACTATACTATTGATTTTCAATTGGCATTAGTTTCAACAATCAGCAATCCCCAATATGACAACAACTTGGACCGTAGATTCGAATCAATCAGACGTTCTTATTAAAATGAGACATTCGATCATCGCATACATTGCTGGAACAGTTAATAAATTTAAAGGCAGTATAGACATCGCTGACAATCAAATCAAAGATGCAAACATTGAATTTTTATTGGATGTAAACAATACCGATAGTAAAGTAGAATTAATAGATACAAGCATGAAAATGAATGACTTATTTGACATTCAACAATATCCTATAATTAGCTTTAAATCAACTTCTTTTCAAAAAGTAAATAGTGATATTAACTTTCTTAAAGGAAATCTTACCATAAAAAATATTACTAAAGTAGTGGAGCTTGATGCCGCTTTTTTAGGAATAAATAATTACGACGGTGTCAATAAAGCGGCCTTTGAAGTAGTTGGTCAAATCAATCGAAAAGATTTTGGTTTAACCTACAATACCTTTGCGCAGGCTGGCGGAATCGCCGTAGGCCAACACATTAAGTTAATCGCTAATTTGGAGTTTATTACCTGATTAAACCAACATTAAACTAACGTTAAATTTAAAAGAAAAAAGAGGGGAAACTTTTAACGTATTCTAAGTTCCTATTATATTTGCCCCGTAAAAAACACTATTACAACCACAAAAAAGGCTTTTATCATAAAATGAAAGAGAAAATAATATCAAAAGCGAAAGACATGTTCATAAGCCTAGGCTTTAAGAGCATTACGATGGACGATATTGCCGGTGAAATGTGTATTTCAAAAAAGACAATCTATAAGTACTTTGCCAATAAGGAAATACTTGTCGAGGAAAGCACCAAATTAGTCCATTTGCAAGTGCAAGAAACAATGCAAAATATTACTGCAAAGAACTTTAATGCCATTGAAGAAAACTTTGAAATAAAGAGAACTTTTAAAGAAATTTTCAAATCAGCAGACAGCTCACCTATTTTTCAACTAAAAAAACATTATCCAGAGATCTACGGAAAAGCAATAAAAGGTCAAATAAACATTTGCCAACATTTTTTTAGACAAAATATCGAAAAAGGGATTGCACAAGGATTGTATCGCAGTACCATCAACATCGAAAACTACATCATGTTCTACTACACTTTGATTTTTAGCATCAACGAAACAGTTAGCTCAGAACGTGAAGCGTATAAAATGGAAACAGAAGCATTAGAATACCATACTAGAGCCATGGCTACAGCAGCAGGCTTAATCGAATTAGAAAAAAACTTATCAAATCTCAATTAAAATGAACAGAATAATCATAATAGCGCTCGTTATACTTACCACTGCAGGTAAAGCACAAGAGACACAATCGCTAACCCTAAAGGATGCGATTAAATATGCTTTAGAAAATAAAGCAGAAGCGAAGAAAGCAAAACTCAAAATCGAAAACAGCGAATACCAAATTCAAGAAATTAGATCAAGAGCTTTACCGCAAATAGCCGCTAACGGGAATTTAACACACAATCCTATCATTCAAACTACAGTTATTGACGGAGCGGGTTTTGGTGCACCAGGAACTACAATCCAAGCTGCTTTTGGGCAAAAATGGGTTTCAACTGCTGGAGTTTCATTAACACAAGCCTTGTTTGATCAAACGGTTTTTACAGGCTTAAAAGCAGCACGAACCACTCGTGAATTTTATCAGATTAATGATCAATTAACGGAGGAACAAGTGATCGAAAACGTTGCTAACAATTACTACCAAGTGTATGTATTGCGTCAAAAATTAGTTTTGGCCGAAAGCAATTTAAATACCACCACTAAAGTAAGAGATATCGTAAAAGGACAATTTGATAATGGTCTTGCCAAAAGAATAGATTTAGACCGAATGAATGTTAACCTTTCGAACATCAATACACAAAAACAGCAAATTATTAACGCTGTTCAATTACAAGAAAATGCTTTAAAATTTTACATGGGAATGCCTATGGAGTCCCAAATTAACATTCCACAATCGCAATTTGAATTAAGCCCATCTGCTCTAACGGATAGTCCAAACGTTTCAAACCGCAGTGAATACTTATTGATGAAAAAGCAACAAGAATTGCTCGAGTTGCAAAAACAATCCATTGTAGCGGGATACTATCCTACACTATCACTTTCGGCTAGTTACAATTATATTGGTCAAGGCCCTCAATTGCCATGGTTTGCAAAACCTTCTGATGGCGTATATTGGTCAGACTTTGCAGCAATCGGTTTAAATCTGCGTATTCCGATTTTCAGTGGTTTTGGAACTAGAGCCAAAGTAAGACAAGCTGATGTTGCCCTACGCACCATCGATGAGGATATCAAAGACACACAGTTAGCATTAGACTTAGACTTTAAAAATGCCAGTACGCAAATCGAAAACAGTTTAATTACTCTGAAAAACCAAAAAGAGAACATGAAACTGGCTGATGAAATTCTGAAAAACATAAACAATAACTATCTGCAAGGTCTAGCTTCGCTAACAGATTTGCTAGATGCTGAAAACGCATCGACTCAAGCGCAAAACAATTATACTGCTGCCATTTTAGATTATAAACTTGCAGAAATAAAATTAATCAAATCAAAAGGACAACTAAAAACTCTTATCAATAACTAAAATGAAAAAAAATATAACTATCGCACTTGTAATTATTGCTTCTTTAGCTTTAATCGCCTTTATTTTAATGAAAAATAAAGCTGCCAATGAGGAAAAAATAGCCATTGTTGCTGAAAAAAATGCTAGCGTTTCTGTGAAGGTAGCGGGAGTAAAAACTGAAGAAGTCAATTTGGATTTTATTGCCAACGGAAACTTTGAACCAAAACAACAACTTGCTTTCTCTGCTGAAAAATCAGGAAAAGTAATTAGTGTTCTTGCTAAAGAAGGTGATCGCGTAAGTGTAGGACAGACTCTAGCGATTATGAGAGGAGATGCCATCAACATCAATGCGCAAGCTGCAGAAGCGGCGTACTTAAACGCAAAATCGGACTATAATCGTTTTGAAAATGCCTACAAAACAGGTGGTGTAACAAAACAACAATTAGATCAATCAAAAGTGGCTTTAACCAATGCTGATGCTATGTACAAACAAGCTCGTTTGAATGTAGGCGATACTAGAATTAAAGCACCGATAAGCGGAATCATCAATAAGCGTTTTATTGAGCCTGGATCGATGCTTTCGGCTATGCCTCCAACACAACTTTTTGAAATAGTAAACGTGAACACGCTTAAACTAATCGTGAATGTTAATGAATCACAAGTAGCTACTTTAAAAACAGGAACAGCAGTAACCGTTACGTCAAGTGTTTATCCTAATCAAGAATTTAAAGGGAAAATTATCTTTATCGCAGCAAAATCAGATAGTAGCTTAAATTTTCCAGTTGAAATTGAAATTGCTAACAATGTAAATAATGACTTGAAAGCAGGAATGTACGGAACTGCTTTATTTAAATCAGCGCAGCAAACGCAAAGAATGACTGTAATACCACGAAACGCCTTTGTAGGTAGTGTTAGTAGCAACCAAGTATTTGTGGTTGAAAACGGTAAAGCTTTCTTGAAAACGGTAACTGCTGGTAGAATTTTAGGCGATAAAGTAGAAATATTAGCTGGTCTATCAGATGGCGAACAAGTGATTACAACAGGTCAAATTAACTTGCAAAACGGTAATCCAGTAGAAATTATCAAATAAAGTAATTAGTGAACTGTAAATAGTTAGTAACAAATAGCTTTTTACCGTATCGCTGTCACTAGTCACTAATCACTCTTATAAAATAAAAAAATGAAACTAGCAGAAATATCCATAAAACGTCCCTCGTTAGTCATTGTACTTTTTACAATACTTATTTTAGGTGGGATCTTCAGTTATAGTCAACTAGGCTATGAATTGATCCCTAAATTCGAGACCAACGTAATCACAGTAGCAACGGTTTACCCAGGTGCTTCACCGAGTGAGATTGAAAACACGGTTACTAAGAAAATTGAAGATGCCATTTCTTCATTGGAAAACATAAAAAAAATCGACTCTAAGTCATATGAAAGTCTGTCAATTGTATCGATTACCCTGACTTCTCAGGCTAATGTAGATAACTCTATGAACGATGCGCAACGTAAAATCAATGCTGTATTAAGCGATTTACCTAATGACGCTGATCCACCTTCATTGACTAAATTCTCGTTAAGTGATTTACCAATTATGACTATTGGTGCCAATGGTAAAATGGATGAAGTTGCTTTTTATGACTTGATCGACAAAAAGATTGCTCCCGTTTTATCCCGTGTGCAAGGAGTAGCACAAGTAAATATAATTGGTGGTCAAGAACGCGAAATCCAGGTCAATCTTGATGCAACAAAAATGCAGGGATACGGTCTTTCGATCCCGCAAGTACAGCAAATAATTTTGAGCTCTAATCTTGATTTCCCAACGGGAAATATTCAAACGCGAGAGCAAAAAATATTAATTCGTCTTGCTGGAAAATACAAGAATGTTGACGAATTAAGAAACTTAATCGTATCGTCTAAAAACGGAATTCAAATTCGATTAAAAGACATTGCTGATGTACAAGATGCACAAAAAATAGCGGAAAAAATTGCTCGAATAGACCAAAAAAGTGCAATTGTATTACAAATCGTTAAACAATCAGATGCAAATGCAGTGGCTGTTAGTGAACAGTTAGTAAAAACTATTGCAACCTTGGAAAGCGATTATAAAGCCAATGAGGTGAAACTAGAGATCGCCAAAGACAGTACGATTTTCACGCTAGAAGCTGCTGATTCAGTACTTCACGATTTATTAATAGCAGTTGTATTGGTGGCCTTGGTAATGCTTTTCTTTTTACATAGTATCAGAAACTCGTTGATAGTAATGGTATCTATACCTGCCTCTTTGATCGCTACCTTTATTGGTGTTTACCTTTTGGGATACACGCTAAACTTAATGAGTCTATTAGGATTGTCGCTAGTTGTAGGTATCTTAGTCGATGACGCCATTGTAGTATTAGAGAATATTTACAGGCACATGGAAATGGGTAAAAGCCGAATTCGTGCTTCGTATGATGGTACTGCTGAAATTGGTGGAACCGTAACATCGATTACCTTAGTAATTGTAGTAGTGTTTTTACCTATTGCTTTAAGTAGTGGTTTAGTATCTAACATCATTACGCAGTTTTGTATGACGGTAGTAATTTCTACTTTATTATCTCTTTTAGCATCCTTTACGATTATCCCTTGGTTGTCTTCTCGTTTTGGAAAATTAGAACACATTGAAGGAAACAACCTTTTTGGAAGAGTTATTCTTGGCTTCGAAAGCATGCTAACCCGCTTTACAAACTGGGTTACTAGCATCTTAAATTGGTGTTTGGATCACTACATCAAAACTATTTTAGTAGTTGTAGTATTGTTTTTCTCTTCAACTATCGGATTAGTGGGTGGTGGTTTTATTGGTGGTGAATTTTTCGCTGCATCGGATAGTGGTGAATTCTTAGTTCAAATCGAATTACCAAAAGATGCTTCGCTTGAACAAACCAACTTTATGACGCAAAAAGCAGAAGCTTTCTTGAAAACTCAAGAATATGTACAAAGCCAAATTACCACTGTAGGTCAAACCTCTGAAGGAATGGGTGGTACGCAAGCTACAGCTTACAAAGCAGAGATTGATGTGAAAATGATTGACCAATCCGAACGTACGGACGATGCCTCAGTATATGCTGCGAGAATGAAACGTAAATTGGAGAAAGTTCTTGTTGGTGCCAAAGTAAAAACGGTTCCTGTAGGATTACTTGGAACTGCCGAAGACGCTAAATTAGGATTGATTGTTACGGGTCCAAATGTGGAGAGCGCCATGAAATTTGCAAAATTAGCGGAAGCTGAATTACGAAAAATCCCAGGTACAACCGAGATAAAACTAACTGTTGAAGATGGTAATCCAGAAGTAAACGTACAGGTGGACCGCGATAAAATGGCTGCACTAGGTTTGACTTTGCAAACTGTAGGTATGACTATGCAAACGGCATACAGTGGAAATACAAACGGTAAATTTAGAGCGGGTGAATACGAATACGATATCAACATCAAATACAATGCTTTTGACCGCAAAAATATAACTGATGTTAGTAACCTTATCTTTATCAATGATATGGGGCAACAAATTAAATTATCACAATTTGCTTCTATAACCGAGGGATCTGGACCAAGTAAATTAGAGCGTAGAGATAAAACAGCCTCTGTAACTGTACAAGGTCAAAACATTGGAGTATCGGCCGGTACCATTGTAACCCAGTGGCAAGAAAAATTAGATAAACTAGAAAAACCAACAGGTGTAAGTTACATTTGGGGTGGTGACCAAGAAAATCAAAGTGAAGGTTTTGGTACTTTGGGAATTGCATTACTAGCAGCGATCATTTTGGTATATCTAGTAATGGTTGGTCTTTATGACAGTTTTATTCACCCGTTTGTAGTACTATTTGCTATTCCGTTATCGTTTATTGGAGCGATGTTAGCTTTAGCATTAACTAACAATTCATTAAATATCTTTACTATTTTAGGTATTATTATGCTTATTGGATTGGTGTGTAAAAATGCGATTATGTTAGTCGATTACACCAACCAACGACGTGCTGCAGGAGAAACGATTAGAACAGCTTTAATCCAAGCGAATCACGCTCGTTTGCGTCCAATTTTAATGACCACAATTGCCATGGTATTTGGTATGTTCCCAATTGCATTAGCATCTGGAGCAGGAGCAGGTTGGAAAAATGGTTTGGCTTGGGTAATTATTGGTGGATTGATTTCATCGTTATTCCTAACGTTGATTATTGTTCCCGTTATCTATGAAATCATGGAGAAAATCGTTGCTAAATTCTCTAAAGGAGAAAAAATTGACTACGAAAAAGAAATGGTTGCCGACTATGATCATATCGAATTAAATGAAAATGACTTTGGTTCGAAGCATTAATTAAATATCCATATATTAGCATATAAAAAACCCGTTCATTGATTTGAACGGGTTTTTGCTTTTAGGCATGTACTGAAGTATTATCAAAGCGAAAATCTAACTTTAAATAATAATTGCCTTGGTCTTAAATTAAAGTTGGTCGTAATAAAACTAAAATCATTATTGCTAATTGTTTGATAATTATTTGTACCAAAAATATTGGTGAGCTGCGCCTCAATATCAATATTTTTCTTTCCTATGGTGTACCGATAAATACAATCTGCAAAAACATTGCGATTGTTTTGATTGAAATAACTAGTACTAACATATTCCGATTTAAACCCTAAATATTGTTTGTTTTGCAAATGAAAGTTAAAATTCAACACATGATTTTGCTGCGTAATTTTTGGTTGGGTTTGCTTTTGAATTTCGTTTCTTGAAAATGTCCATGTACTAGCGTATTCAATATTGAACCAATCCGTAATGTCCGTATCTATTTTATTTCCAAAAACTATATTTTGATTTTTAATATTGGTTAATTGCGAATTTACAATTTGTTGAAAATCCTTTATTACAAAACTCCCATTCAGCGTAATGTTAGACTTAATATCGTAAAAGTACTTTCCTATACGCGTCGAGAAATTATGACTATTTCTACTGTTAGTTCTACTTAATGCCTCAACTGTCACCGCACCATTTGGTAAAACATTGGTTTGATAAAGTATATTATTTTCGCTTTTTAAATTATCATAGTTAACAGTAAAAAAGAGCGACTTTACTGGGTCTCTAAATGATAATCCAGCCCCATAATTATGATTTACTGATTGCGGTAAGGGAGAATCAACTCGCTTAATCGTTCGGTAATTTTGCAATATATACCCATAATGCAATTGGTTTATTACCCCAAACTGATTGTTAACACTAGCCGATGAATTAACTTTCCAATAGGAACTTATATCATAGTTCAGTGTCAGTCGCGGCTCAAAAGTAGTTTGACTTAGGTTTTCCGATTTTTGAAGTGGAGCGTCTTTTATTGAATACGAATGCAAATTAATTGGGGTTGACAATTCAATACGCCAATTAGCCTTTTTGAACTGCGTTTGGACATCAGCATAAATTTTAGAACGAAACCAATCTAATGTATTTGAAAACACCATCCCTAAACTTCTATCCGATGTAGTATAAATTTCACTGTTCAGCTTTTGATTTTCTAATTGCAAACCTACTTTTGACTCTATTGTAAAATATTTTATAGCTTTGGTTAAGGATAATGAATTGTTAGCATAATACGTCCGTAAAACTATATTCTGTTTTACTGCATCATAAGGTAAATTATTATTCAGCAAATTATCAAACTGACCTGGATTTACTTCAAGTACCTGCGGCGTGCTGTTTAAACCAATATAAGAATTAAGAGTAATTAATTGTTTTCCTACTGGGAAAATAGTTTTTAATTTGTTCGAAAAACGAAAAAATTCATTATTCAACGCTTGCTTAACTCCTTGATTATTTAAAATCACGTTCCCACGCTGACTATCCCAAAATCCTTGAAATTCTAAGCTATTTTTGAAATAGTTTTTAGCGGCATTTTTTTGAACTGTAAAATTACTTTGAAGGGAATTAAAAAAAAATTGATTGTATTTTTCTTCTAACAAATCAATTGTACCTGAAGGTGTAAAAAACTGGGTATTAGTAAAACCCTTTTGCTGCTGGTAATCGTTTAAATACGAAACATTCACACGTAATTCGTACTCCTTTTTTAGCTTTTGCAAATAATTTGTTGATGCTAAATGTATGGAGTTATCCAACCATCTTTTTTCTGAAAAGTTAGGAATGGTTACTTCTTGAATACCAAGCCAATCTGTTTTTTCAGCATTGTTTTCAAACTGATTAAGCAAGTCTTCAATTGTTAACTTTTTGAGCTGTAAAGCCACATTATCGCCCGTATTATTGGTTTGATAGGTGGTTACCATTTGCCTTTTTTTCGTAAAAAGCATTGGCGTGATATTTACATCTCGCAACAGCGGACCAAAACCAATACCAAGTTTTGCTTGACCTGTAAAAGTGTACTCTTTTTTTAGCTTTATATTAAGTGCAGTTCGATCCGAAAACTGCAAACTATCAAGAGCTTTTATGGGTTGGTGGTTTTCTAGAATTTGCACTTTACTGACCGCTTTAAAGGGCAAGTTATCATTGGCGAGATTGTATTTACCTTCTAACAAATCTAAGCCCTCAATATAATATTTATTAATGGCTTTGCCTTGATACAAAATTTTACCATCAGGCAATACCTCAATACCTGGCATGCGTTTTAATACGTCGCCAATACTCCTATCCTGCTCTTTTGAAAACGAACTTACTGAATAACTTAATGTATCACCTTTTTGAATTATTGGAGCTGCTTTTACGGTAACTTCTTTTAAAATAAATGACTTTTCAGATAAAACAAAGTCCTTTATTTGAGAGCTATTTTTGATGGTGCTCACCACCGTTTCATATCCCATAGAGCGCACTTCTAGATCTAGTACGGCATCTAAACTACTCAACGAAATACTGTAGAAGCCACTGCTATTAGTTAAGGCATAGGCTATAATTGAATTAGATGCTTTTTTTTGAATGGTGACACTAGCGCTAGCAATTCCTTTACCTCTTACATCTGTAACTTGACCTTTAATTACATTTTGAGCAAAAATACAGTTACCAATAAATAAGATGATCCAAAAAACATTTCTCATTAGTCGTTCAACTCCATGGGGTTGTTTTCGTATTTCATTTTGTCCTTCGCTCTTTGATCAGCTTTGTCCAAGAATTCCTGTGGAAAGGTCATACCACTAGAGTTCATAAATAGAGACGGTTTTTCTCTATATCTGTTTTTTAGCACTTTGTATTCTTCAAATGTGATTGGAGTGAATTTACGGGAGTACTCCTCAGTGTTACAAAAAACAGAACTATTTTTTATACTAGACACTGTAAATTGAAATTGCTTATTGTTGTCGTAAATAGATAAAATTAAGCCTGGTAAACCTTGAAATTTATATGGCCCATCAGGGACACTAATATCTGTAGTATACCAAGCAACATATTCTCTACCTGCAAATTTGGTGGTTGCTTTTCTACAACTATAGCCTAATATTTCTTTTTGCTCTTCTATAAGTTTCCATTCAAATCTTTCTAAATCCGTGGTGAAATACAAATAACTTTGTCCAAAACTGTCCCGGAAAATCATTTGATTCTCTGGGTACTCTTTTACAATGGTATAATATAATTTCGTTTTAGGTAATGACCTTCTATCGGGAAGACCATCGGACTCTTTCCAATTTTTTTCTAAATCCATTAATTTCGAGTTGTTCAAACTAGCATAGAAAGAAAAGTTCTTTGCAATTTTTAATACCATTTGCTCTTTTTGTTTGCTGAGAGTATCTTCTTTATTTACTTGATACGAGTAATCATAGATAATTTCATATCGTAAAGTATCTTTTGGAAAATTTTGAGCAAAAATAAAATTTCCTGTTAATAAGAAAATAATTGAAAGTAAAAGTGATTTTATATACATTTCTGTCATTTTAAATAAATATGGCTGATTACCAGCCATATCTACTTTTAATTAATACTAGCAACCAGTTGCCATAAATATCACTACTGATGCGGTCAGGAAAGCGGAGTATGGCGTATAAACTGAACTATCATATTTAACTATCCACTCATTTCCGCAGTCATCTAGAAATTTGAATGATTTGTCTAATTCTATAAAACTAACAATATTAAGTTTTCCACTACTTACCATATTTATAAAAGTAGCATAATCAAGTTTGTTAGTTGTTTTAAAATCTAATTTTTGTTCAGTAACTGGATTCCCAATCTTCTTTTCATTTAATTTGCTATTATTTGCAAAAGAAGACAATCCAATCATAGCAAAAGCTAAGGTAAAAATTAATTTTTCATAATCAATGGTTTTTTAATTGCTCTATTTAGGACTTGAGCGGTTAGTTAGCGTCCATACTGGTAGTTTATCGTGAATACCAAACACTATTTTATTTTAATTTTCTTTGGGATAAATAAACAAAATCCCGCAATTCGTAGCTACGGAATATCTTTAAAATACTTTAATTCATAACATTGAAATATTTTTTGTCAGACAAATATGAAAAAAAAGATGGATTTTTAAAAATAATTTTTAATGTTAACAAAAATTTAACAAGTGTTAAGCTGTTTATAATTCCAAAACTTTGCTTAATTTTTTAAAAAATTATAAAATCAGTACAGTAAGCCGTTAATATCTATTATGAATTCAGCTACAGTGGCTTCACACCCAAACATTAAATTTCGAATTCATACCTAAAAAGGGAAACCCGTTCAAATCAATGAACGGGTTTCCCTTTTTATGAGTTATTGCCAAAACTATTGACTAATAACTATAATTGAGTGACAAGATGGTATTAATTACAACCATCAATTCCACAGCTATCTCCTTCGTTGGCATTTAAGATCGTTAATTGTGGTCCAAAGCTTCCCTCTTCCCAAACTTTCTCTAAGGTTTTAACGAAAGTCTCCTCATGCTGAGCTCCTGACACTGCATATTTATTGTCAAACACAAAAAACGGTACGCCTTGCACTCCTATTTGCTGTGCCATTGCGATATCATTTTTAACTTCTTGACCATAAGCATCACTGTTTAAAACACCTTCTATTAACCCTTTTTCCATACCTACAGCTACACCTAAGGCAATCAAAGTATCAGTATCGTCTATATTCTTCCCTTCGGTCATATAGGCTTTAAAAAGCAGCTCTTTCAACGCGTCACCAGCATTATGTTTTTTTGCAAGATGTAACAAACGATGTGCATTGTATGAATTCGCTAAAATCGACTTTCCTAATTGAAAATCCAAACCTGAATTTTTAGCATTTTGCGTCATATTATCGACCATTTCGACAGCCCAATCTCTATCCTTACGGTACTTCTCGGCTAAATGATCGTATATATTGTCATCTGGAGAGGAAACAAAACTAGAATCTAATTGGAAACTTTTCCACTCGATTTCAATAGCATCATGGTGACCAAACTTAGTGATTGCCCCTTCAATACGTCGTTTTCCTATGTAGCAATATGGGCACATTACATCGGACCATATTTGTATTTTTAATTTGTTATCCATGATTTAATTTCTTTAAAAATCGTTATTTGTATATACAAATTTACAAAAACTAACCGGAAAGTAAGTCCTTTTAATGTTTTATTAAGATTTTGAAATCCAAGAAGACAAGCGAACATTTAAATTAACACATCAAAAAATAACAGTATACCATACTTTTAATATACCTAAGCTCAACCAACAACAACTCCTTTTAAAAAAAAAACCATCAAAATCACTCTTGATGGTTTACTATATATTGAAAGGTTTAGTCTTAAGCCAATAAATCCAATACAAACGATGGAAATAAACCTAACGCTATGTTTAATGCTAAAGCTACAATTGCTACCGCATAGATAACAAAAGGCGTACCTGTTCGTTCCTCGTTAGATTCTTTATTGTACATAGCTACTATCAATTTAAAATAGTAACCTACACTTATGATAGAGTTGATAACGGCTATGATAACTAAGGTTATAAAACCAGACTGAATCATTTCATCAAACAAAAACAATTTCGCAAAGAAACCAGCAAAAATAGGAATACCTGCCATTGATAACAATGAGCCTGTTAAAATTGCAGCTAACAAAGGATTCGTTTTTCCTAGACCATGAAAGTTAGTAATATCCTCGTTTTCATTATTTTTGCAAACGTATAAAACAACACTAAATGCAGCCATACCAGCTAAAGCATAAGCTGATGTATAATATAATAAACTTCCAGCAGCATTAGTAATGCTCAAAATTGTCATTAACATAAATCCTGCGTGCGATATTCCTGAGAACGCAAGCATTCGCTTAACATTTACTTGACGCAATGCCATAATATTACCCACCGTCATCGAGGCTATCGAAACAATCACAATCACTGTTTGGAACGATGGTGACAAGTCAGCATTTACCACTGTTAACAATTTAAATAAAGTAGCCATAGAAACTACTTTAGCTAGTGTACTCATTAAAGCGGTGGTCAATGCAGGAGAACCTTCGTAAACGTCCGGTGCCCAAAAATGAAAAGGAACAGCTGCTATTTTAAATAACATACCTATTGTAAGCAAGGCAATCCCTATTGGAAACCATACAGGCAACTCAGCTGAACGAGATAGATCACTAATATCTACCACATCAAAACTACCAATGGCACCGTAAATCAAACAAATTCCAAATAGAATAATTCCTGAGGCAAATGATCCCATCAAAAAGTATTTCAATCCCGCCTCATTACTTTTTATACTTGCTCTATTACTTGAAGCTAATACATACAAAGCAATCGAAAGTACTTCTAATCCTAAAAAGAACATCGCTAGATTCCCGAAAGAGACCATCGCTACAGCTCCCGCTAACAAGAAAATCTTAATGGCGATATAATCTGATAATTTAGACTGATGATTTTCGTAAAACTTGTGACTTAACGTAACAAGAAAAATAGTTAAGATGATAAACAATGCTGAAAAAGCAGATGAAAATTTACTTACCACAATCATGTTATTGTAATAAGAATCTGGAGAATTAAATTCAGATATATCCAAACCTAGAACCGCCAATAAACCAATTACAGTTATTGGAACAATTCCCTTTCTAAGGTTAAATATTTCAAATAAAAGGCATAAAACACCTAATCCTATTATAGCTATTAATGTATTCATTTTTTTATTTGACTAGTTAATTCTGTTAATTTGATTTAAAATACTTTCTAAACTTGGCGTAATCAAGTCTGTGATTGGCTTTGGATACATCCCAAAGAAGAACAATACAGCAATAATACTTACCAAAGCTACACCTTCTTTGAAGCTAACATCTGCGAAAACTTTTACATTAGTTTCTCCTAACATCACATGTTGGTACATTTTAAGCATATAGTAAGCTCCTAATATAATTGTCGTTCCACCTAATACAGCATACCATACATTAATTAAAGACAAACTATATAAAACGGTAAATTCTCCAACAAAGTTAAAAGTAGTTGGCAATGCCACTGAAGCCAATACCAATATTAAAAATAAGGAAGCGAATTTTGGAGCTTGTGTACGTATCCCTCCCATTTCTTCAATAACTCTAGTTTCATATCTTCTGTAAATAATGTCTGCAATAAAAAACAGACCTACAACTACAAAACCGTGCGCGATCATTTGTAAAACAGCACCACGTAATCCATCAAGCGTTAAGGTGTAAGCACCTGCGGCAATCAATCCTACGTGAGCAAGTGAAGAGTAAGCTAACAGTTTCTTTAAATCTTTTTGTCTTAAAGCTACTATCGATCCGTAAATCACTCCTGCAATCCCTAGTCCTAATAGTACAGGAATGTAGGTTTTAGCCGCTAATGGAGCAATTGGCAACTGCCAACGAATTACACTATACAATCCCATTTTCAACATAATCCCTGACAAAAGCATCGTTCCAACAGCTGGCGCTTTTTGGTATACTTTCGCTTGCCAAGTATGAAAAGGAATCAACGGAATTTTAATAGCATACGCTAAGAAGAAAGCCCAGAAAATCCAAAATTGTTCTGTTCTTGTTAATTCTACAGCATACAAATCTTTAATTAAAAACGATCCTGCTTTTTGATATAAATACACAAAAGCGATCAACATAAATAAGGATCCTGCTAGCGTATAGATGAAAAACTTAATTACTGCATTCTTACGCTCTTCGGCATCACCATTACCCCAAATCAAAGCGATGAAATAAATTGGTATTAATGCTAATTCCCAAAAGATGTAATACAACAACCCATCAGTAGCTAAGAAAGTTCCCGCCATAGCGAATGCCATGAACAAGATCAACGCATAAAACGCTTTCGCATTTTTATAGACATTCTCGAAAGAAGTAAAAATAATAATTGCCGTCAAAGCTGTTGTCAACAACAACATAGCTAATGATAATCCATCTGCGGTAAGCGCAATTGAAACTTGTGGTTTATTAATCCATTGGTTCAAGACACTTATGTTTTCCCCAGCGTTAAAATTGTTTAATAATACAATGGTAGTTGCTAATGCACCAAGGCCAAAAAGTAATGCTACTTTTGAAGCTAGTTTATCACCAGCTAAATAAGTTGCAAATGCGCCAACTAAAAGTATAATTAATATTAGAGATACGTTCATGGTATAAAATTATTGAGCTATAAATAAATAGGTTAATATGGCACACATTCCCAAAACAAATACAAAAAGATAAAAACCGATACTTCCTGTTTGTATTTTTTTTCCTTGATAACCTATTTCATTGGTTACTTTTCCAAATCCGAAAACTAAAGAAGATAATGCTGTTTCGACATAATCTCTAAAGAAAACTGACAAGCTGTTGGTCGTTTTAACAAATATAGCATTGTACACTTCATCAACATAATATTTATTGTAAAGTACTTTTGCAAAACCATTGATCTCTGAATCGGAAGCAGGCACTTGATTTTGTTTTATGTATTTACTAAATGCAATTCCTATTCCTACTAATCCACCTATTACAGCAATAGCCATAAGCGTATATTCTTGTGTTCCAAAATGATGACCCTCTGAAGCTACTTCTTTAAACAAGGGAGCTAAATAACCACTCAACCAACTATTCGTTGGGAAACTAATCAAACCACCCACCGCAGCTAAAATTGCCAAAACAATTAAAGGGAAAGTAATTAATGCAGGACTCTCATGTAAATGACTTTTTTGCTCAGCAGTACCACGGAAATCATTAAAGAACGTTAAGTACAACAAACGGAACATATAAAAAGCAGTCATTAACGATGCTAAAGAGGCGATTACCCATAAAACAATATTATGTTCAAAAGCAACCATTAAAATTTCGTCTTTTGAGAAAAATCCTGAAAACGGAGGAATCCCGGAGATAGCAAGTGATGATATTAAAAAGGTAATAAACGTAACACCCATTACTTTTTTCAATCCTCCCATATTACGCATGTCTTGTTCTCCATGTAAAGCGTGAATCACTGACCCTGAACCCAAGAACAAACAAGCTTTGAAGAAAGCGTGCGTGATTACGTGAAAAACAGCAACTTCATAAGCTCCCAATCCTAATGCTAAAAACATTAGTCCCAATTGTGAAACTGTTGAATAGGCTAATACTTTTTTAATATCGGTTTGCACTAGTGCAATAGTCGCAGCAACAAGTGATGTAACTGCACCAACGATAGCGATGATATTTTGTACCTCTGGAGCTAAATCAAAAATAAAGTTCAATCTAGTGATCATGAATATACCAGCAGTTACCATGGTAGCCGCGTGAATTAACGCAGATACTGGCGTTGGACCTGCCATCGCATCTGGCAACCAAGTGTACAACGGAATTTGTGCTGATTTACCACAAGCACCAATGAACAAACAAAAGGCAGCAAGCGATAGTAAACCAAGGTCTATATTAGCTGTTCCAGCGATAGCCGTTTTTAAAGTAGCGTAATCTAAAGTAGAGAACATTGAACCAAGGATAAAAATCCCGATCAATAATCCTAAATCACCTATTCTATTCATGATGAAAGCCTTTTTAGCCGCATCATTAAAGTCTTGATTTTTATGCCAAAAACCAATTAGCAAGTACGAACAAAGTCCTACACCTTCCCAACCGATGAATAAAACTAATAAGTTGCTACCTATAACAAGCGTAATCATAAAAAAGATAAACAAGTTTAAGTAAGCAAAAAACTTGTGCATGTTTTCATCGTCATGCATGTAGCTAATCGAGTACAAATGGATCAAAGAACCAATTCCGGTTACAAACAGCAACCATAAAATAGAAAGTTGATCTAACAAGAAACCAAAATCTACTTTAAAACCACTAATTTGAATCCAGTCGAATACCTGAATTTGGATCGCTTCCTTAGAAGACGATATAGCACTAAAGAAATAAAGTGTAACAGCAAACGACACAGCAACCATTAAAGTTCCAAGAACTCCTGACGCTGTTTTTCCAATACTTTTTCCGAAGAAAATATTAAATAAAAATCCTAAAAAAGGAGCTAATAATAAGAGTAAAGCTAAATTTGTATTCATTATAGTTTATCCTTTTAAGTTTTTTAATTTATTAATATCGATCGAACCTAAATTTCTAAAGATCGAAACCAGTATCGCTAATCCCACAGCTACTTCGGCAGCGGCAACAGCCATAGAGAAAAACACAAAAACTTGTCCCTGTGCATCCTGATGATACGTTGAAAAGGCAACAAACAATAAGTTAACTGCATTCAACATAATTTCGATTGACATAAATACGATGATAGCATTTCTGCGGTACAATACTCCAAAAACTCCAATACAAAAAAGTATTACAGAAAGGAAGATATAGTTCTCAATGCCTATTTCATTTAAAATATTATTCATTTTATTTCTCTGTTTTTTCTTTCTTAGACATAAGTACAACTCCTATCATCGCAACCAATAATAATATGGATGCAAACTCAAACGGAACCATGTATTCGTTCAACAATACATGTCCTAAAACTTTTATAGATTGGTAATCCTCACCTGTTCCTATATATTCTCCGGCGATAGGCTTAGAGTTAATAAAGATCAAGATCAAAACTACTGATATCAAACAAAAAGAAACAATAGCACCTAAACGAGTAATTCTTGGCTTGTGCACTTCGTTTTCCTTATTCAAGTTCATTAACATGATCGTAAACAAGAATAAAATCATAATCGCTCCTGAATAAACGATAATATGTACAATCGCTAAAAACTGCGAGTTCAATAATAAGTAATGACCCGCAATCGAGAAAAAACAAATTACTAAGTACAATGCACTGTGAATGGGATTTCTACTAAAAATGGTCAAAAATGCAGTTGCCAATGTAATAGCTGATAAAAAACAAAAAATTATAAGTATCGTAGACATTAGTTAGCGTTTTTAAGTTGAGCGTTTTTAATAGCCATATCTAAAGGCATTACTAATCTATCTTTTCCAAAAATAAAATCTTCTCTTTCATAACTTGAAGGAACCAATACTTTCGAAGTAGTCAAATAAATCGCGTCTTTTGGACAAGCCTCTTCGCACAATCCGCAAAAAATACAACGCAACATGTTAATCTCATAAATCGAAGCATATTTCTCTTCTCTATACAAATGCTTTTCGTCTGGTTTACGCTCTTCTGCTTTCATTGTAATCGCTTCAGCAGGACAAGATAACGCACAAAGCCCACAAGCCGTACAGTTTTCTCTTCCTTGCTCATCACGCTTCAACATGTGCTGACCACGATACACTGGACTCATCACACGCACTTGCTCTGGATACTGAATCGTAACTTTTCTAGTAAATAAATGCTTGATGGTAATCATCAAACCTTTTACAATCGCAACAATGTATAAACGCTCTAAAAAGGTCATCTCTTTATTAGAGACTTGCTTTTTTCTTCCCGATAAGGATATGGTTTCTAATGACATCTTTTTAATTTTTATTTGTAGCTAATCCTGCTATCCGCTTTATCTTTTATCCTGATAAAAATCAGGCTAAAAGGATGCCGCTGCTATCAGGGCTAGTGCCTTCTAAATCAATTTAACTTTTCTACTGCTTCGATTTACAATCCCAAGAAAGCAAAAATCTCTGCTCTTAAAATTACAATACCCGTGATAATGATATTTAAGATCGATAGCGGAATCAATACTCTCCATCCTAAATGCATCAATTGATCGTATCTAAATCTTGGAATAGTCCATCGTACCCACATATAGAAAAAGATGAAAAAACAAAGCTTAGCAAATAAAGCTGCAATACCTATAATATTCGCAATATTTACTCCCCAGTTTTCAACTGCCCAAGCCATTCCTGGATAATTGTAAGCTCCAAAGAAAAGAACCGCTAAAATAGTCGAAGAAATGAACATATTAGCATATTCAGCAAATAGGTAGAATCCCATTTTCATAGAAGAATATTCCGTATGGTATCCACCAATTAATTCACTTTCGCATTCCGCTAAGTCAAAGGGTGTTCTATTCGTTTCTGCGAAAGCACAAATTAAAAAGATAAAAAAGGAAAGCGGTTGGTAAAAAACATTCCAATGCATTCCTGATTGTTGCGCCGCAATTTCTCTCAAACTCAAGGTCCCAGTCATCATTAATAAAGCAATCATCGATAATCCCATGGCAACTTCATAAGACACCATTTGAGATGCTGCACGTACCGCTCCCATCAATGAAAATTTATTATTAGATGCCCATCCACCAATCATGATCCCATAAACCCCAATAGATAAAATAGCAAAGATGTACAATAAAGCATTGTCAATATCTGACACTTGCAAAACGATATCTTTACCAAATAAATGAAATTTATCTCCCCAAGGAATTACAGCACTGGTCATCAAGGCCGTACTCATGGCAATCGCGGGACCCGTATAAAACAAAAACTTGTTTGGTGTATTCGGTTCAAATTCTTCTTTTGAGAATAATTTCAAACCATCAGCCAATGGCTGTAAAATCCCTCCTTTACCTGCTCTGTTTGGACCAATACGATCTTGAAGCCAAGCCGCAATTTTCCTTTCGGCAAGCGTAGAGTACATAGCCATAAGCATCGTAACCGCAAAAACGACTAAAATGATTACACTCTTTTCTATTATAATTGTACTATCCATTGATTAAATATTACCTTGTTTAAAATTTTCCTCTTGTTCCTTGCTTAAAGGGAACGCAGGCATACTAATTTTTTTACGGTCTTGCTCTCTACCTTTCAAAATTCCTTCTTCGGTAGCTATCTGAACAGTATCTAATTCTCTAGTATAATTATTTTGGTTGATAACCGAGTCTTTGTCGAATTTTCTTGGTCCTTCAATGACCCAATCAGTCACTTCTTTGTGATCAAAACGACAAGAATTACAAATGAATTCTTCTACTTCGTGATACACATCTTTTCTTCCTGTCACACGCTGAATTTCGTTTCCAAACATCCATACGGTTGTTTTTCCGCAACATCCTGGCGTTGTGCATTCTCTGTGAGCATTGAATGGTTTGTTGAACCAAACTCTTGATTTGAAACGGAATGTTTTATCTGTCAAAGCTCCTACAGGACATACATCAATCATATTTCCTGAAAACTCATTATCAATTGCTTTAGAGATACAAGTCGAAATATTAGCGTGATCACCACGATCTAATACTCCGTGCACTCTATTATCAGTCAATTGATCAGCAACTTGCACACAACGCTGACATAAAATGCAACGGTTCATGTGTAGTTGAATATTCGGACCAATATCTTCTGGTTCAAAAGTTCGTTTTTCTTCTATAAAACGAGTTTTAGATTTCCCGTGCTCAAAGCTTAAATCTTGCAAATCACACTCTCCAGCTTGGTCACAAATAGGACAATCCAGAGGGTGATTAATCAACAAAAACTCCGTTACCGATTGTCTTGCTTCACGTACTCTATCAGAATCCTTGCTATTCACTTCCATCCCGTCCATGCATCCTGTTACACAAGAAGCCATCAGTTTTGGCATTGGGCGAGGATCAGCTTCACTTCCTTTTGCAACTTCTACTAAACAACAACGGCATTTTCCACCGCTCCCTTTTAGTTTAGAATAATAGCACATTGCTGGCGGTACTGATTCACCACCAATCATACGCGCTGCTTGTAGAATCGTTGTTCCTGGTTCTACCTCAATTGCTTGACCGTCTATTGTTACTTTCATATATTCTAAGTCTTAACGTCTTAATGTCTAAAGTCTTAAAGTCTATATACCTTAAATTTTCTGACTGATTCCTAAATATTTTATAAACCCGCTTAATAATTTTGATATTTCGGTGATATTCAAATATAATGCATCGAATTCGGTAACCGAAATATAATTCAAATCTAGTGCTAAATACAACTGAGATCTTACTTCTCCTGCCGAGGCTTTAGCGACATATAAAAAATATATAAATTCTTTATCTGTATTTCTTTCAAATCCTTCCGCAATATTGGATGAAATTGAAATGGATGCTCTTCTAATTTGTCTAACTAAATCAAAATCTTTTCTGAAATTTGAATTCTCGGTTATTTCATAAATTGACTTATTAAATACCCTTGCTTTTTGCCAAGAATTAATTTCTTCAAAAGAGTTGAACTTACCCATTGCGCCTACTTTTAGACTTGGGACTTTGAAACTTTAAGACTACTAAAAGGCTCCGCAACAAAGTGATCTCTATTTTTTATTCTCTCAGGAAAACGAACATGATATTCAAATTCTTCTCTAAAATGACGAATAGCTGCTGCCACTGGCCATGATGCGGCATCTCCTAAAGGACAAATCGTATTTCCTTCGATTTTTGACTGAATGCTCCATAGCAAATCAATATCTTCTTCACGGCCAAAACCAGTTTCGATTCGGTGTAATACTTTTTCTAACCATCCTGTTCCTTCACGACATGGCGTACATTGCCCGCAAGACTCATGGTGGTAGAAACGAGAGAAGTTCCACGTATTTCTAACAATACAAGCCGTGTCATCGTATACAATAAATCCTCCTGAACCTAACATCGATCCAGTAGCGAAACCACCATCACTTAAAGATTCATAGGTCATTAAACGATCTTCACCATTTGCTGTTTTAAAAATTAAATCAGCAGGTAAAATAGGTACTGAAGATCCTCCTGGCACTAATGCTTTCAAAGGTCTAGTAGTACTCATTCCTCCTAAATATTCATCCGAATTCATGAACTCATCTACGCTAAGACCTAATTCAATTTCGTAGACACCTGGGTTTTTAATATTTCCAGAAGCTGAAATTAATTTGGTTCCTGTAGACCTTCCAATTCCGATTTTTGCATAATCATCACCTGAATTGTTCACAATCCATGGCACTGAAGCAATTGTTTCTACATTGTTTACCACGGTTGGATTCGCCCACAATCCTGACACTGCAGGGAATGGTGGCTTGATACGAGGGTTTCCTCTTTTTCCTTCCAATGATTCAATCAAAGCAGTTTCTTCACCACAAATGTAAGCACCGGCACCACAATGAACGTATAGTTCTAGATCGAAACCTGAACCTAATATATTTTTTCCTAGGAAACCAGCCGCCTTTGCCTCAGCAATTGCTCTTTCAAGTATTTTATAAACCCACATGTATTCTCCACGAATGTAGATATACGATAGGTTTGCTCCCAAGGCAAAGCTAGAAGTAATCATCCCTTCGATCAATAAATGCGGAATAAATTCCATCAAATAACGATCCTTGAACGTTCCTGGCTCAGACTCATCAGCATTACAAACTAAATGACGTGGTTTTCCTGATTTTTTATCGATAAAACTCCATTTCATTCCTGCAGGGAAACCCGCTCCACCACGACCACGAAGTCCTGATTTTTTCACTTCTTCCACCACTTCGTCTGGAGACATCGCTTTCAAAGCTTTTTCCACAGATGCATAACCGCCATTTTTGCGGTACACTTCGTAGGTCTTAATCCCTGGAACATTGATTTTATCTAATAATATTTTTTTTGACATCTTATTTATCGTGTAATATTATTTTATTATCTCTACAATCAGTAATTAACTGATCGATTTTATCTTTAGTAAGGTGTTCTTTGTAAAAATCACCTAACTGCATCATTGGAGCATAACCACAAGCACCTAAGCACTCCACACCTCTTACTTCAAAAAGTCCGTCAGCAGTAGTTTCGCCTATTTTAACACCCAATTTTTCGCAGGTATAATCCATTAAATCTTCGGTACCGTTTAAGCAACATGGCGAAGTTTGGCAAAATTCAAACATGAACTTCCCTACTGGCTTCAAGTTATACATTGTATAAAAAGTAGCTACTTCGTAAACTTCGATTGGTAAAATATGCAGAATTTCGGCCACTTTATCCATCAATTCAACACTTAACCAATTGTCATGTGCATCTTGAACCTCGTGTAAAACGGGTAATAAAGCTGATTTTCTTTTATCTTCAGGATAATGACTAATCAATTCATTGATGCGATTCATCAATGCTTCGGTCATATTTATTTCTTGTTTGTGCTGTGTTCTTTCCATTTTCTTTTAAATCTGCAATCTAAAATTTTTAAGCGTCTAATTCTCCTGCGATAACATTCAAACTTGATAAAATCACAATAGCATCTGATAATAATGCTCCTTTGATCATTTCAGGATAGGCTTGGTAATAAATAAAACAAGGTCTTCTAAAATGTAATCTATAAGGAGTTCTACTACCATCTGTAACTAGGTAAAAACCTAATTCACCGTTTCCGCCTTCAACAGGATGGTAAATCTCAGCTACCGGAACTGGAACCTCACCCATTACAATTTTGAAATGGTAAATTAAGGACTCCATATTCGTGTACACATCTTCTTTTGGAGGAAGATAGTAGTCAGGAACATTTGCATGGTATTCGTTTCCTTCTGGCATTTTAGCCAAAGCTTGACGGATGATGCTTATACTTTCCCAAACTTCAGCATTACGAACGCAAAAACGATCGTAAGTATCTCCTGATTTTCCAACTGGAACACTAAATTCAAAGTCTTCGTATGAACTGTATGGCTGCGCTACACGCACATCGTAATCAACACCGGCAGCACGTAAGTTAGGACCCGTAAAGCCATAAGCCATAGCTTGCTCAGCAGTTATTGCTCCTACATTAACCGTTCTATCAATGAAAATTCTATTTCTTTCAAATAAGTTTTCGAACTCTTTCCAAGCAACTGGAAACTCTTCTAAAAAAGTATTTAATAATTCAAATGCTTTTGGAGACCAGTCTCTTTCAAAACCACCAATTCTTCCCATGTTCGTAGTCAAACGAGCACCACAAATTTCTTCATAGATTTCATATACCTTTTCTCTAAATTGAAAAACATAAAGAAAACCAGTATAAGCACCAGTATCAACTCCTAAAATCGAGTTACAAATTAAGTGATCCGTTATACGCGCTAATTCCATTACGATTACTCTTAAATACTGAGCACGTTTTGGCACTTCAATATTTAACAATTTCTCTAATGTCATCCACCATCCCATATTATTTATAGGAGACGAACAATAGTTCATACGGTCAGTAAGTGGCGTAATTTGGTAAAAAGGACGATTCTCAGCAATTTTTTCAAAAGCACGGTGGATATAACCAATGGTTGGTTCAGCCTCTAGAATTCGCTCCCCATCCATCAGCAAGATATTTTGAAAAATACCGTGTGTAGCAGGGTGAGTTGGACCTAAATTCAAGATAGAAAGCTCGCTTCCATCCTCATTAAGTCTCTCCTTCATTATTTTAGCATAGCGATGCTCTGGTGGTAATAATAGTTCTGACATTTATAGAATGTGAAAAATTATATATTGTTTTTTTAGCAATTGTCTACTGTTCTTCCAAAGAAACGGTCGTCCTTGTCTGTACGTCCTCCGTCTTCCATTGGAAACTCTTTACGCATGGGATGAGAAATCATTTCATCCATGTTTAAGATACGTTTTAATTGTGGGTGTCCAATAAAATCAACACCATAAAAATCAAATGTTTCTCTTTCCATCCAATTTGAACTTAAGAATATATTTGATATAGTTTTAATTTCTGGTTTCTCACCATTTAAAAACGCCTTAATTTTGATTCGCTTATTTTCATACCAATTGTGCAAATGGTACACTACTGCGAATTGCTCATTAACGTCACTGTCAGGGTAATGAATACCACATAAATCTGTTAAGAAGTGAAAACGCAAATCAGGATCGTTTTTCAAGAATAAGATAACCGCCGTATTTTGCGCCGCATTCATCTCAAAAGAGAAAATATCTCGTTCTTGTTGAAAGTTATACACTGCGTCACCAAAAGTGGCTACTAATTTATCTTGTATAGCTGTATTTTCTAATGCCATTTTATTTGATATTATAAGAAGCTAATAATTCTTTGTACTCTGGAGAACTTCTTCTTCTTACTGATTCTGTTTTCACTAGTTCTTGTAGTTTCATCACCCCATCCACAATTTGCTCTGGTCTTGGAGGACATCCAGGAACATAAACATCTACTGGAATCACCTTATCGATACCTTGCAATACAGAATATGTATCAAATATACCTCCTGAAGAAGCACAAGCACCTACAGCAATAACCCATTTAGGCTCTGCCATCTGCTCGTATACTTGACGTAAGATTGGCGCCATTTTTTTAGAAATAGTTCCCATAACTAGCAACATATCCGCCTGACGAGGAGAAAAACTCACTCGCTCAGAACCGAATCGCGCCAAATCATAGTGTGATGCCATTGTTGCCATAAATTCAATTCCGCAACAAGAAGTTGCGAAAGGCAACGGCCAAAGCGAATTAGCGCGAGCCAAACCAACAACATCGTTCAATTTTGTAGCAAAAAATCCTTCACCAGCAACACCTTCCGGAGCGGCAACCATATTTACACTTGAATCACTCATCATTTCTATTATTTTGAATTGTAAATTTTGAATTTGTATCTGTTAAGAATGCTATCTTAATTTTACATTTCAATATTTAAACTATTTTTTATTCCCACTCTAAAGCTTTCTTCTTGATAATGTAGAAAAAACCAACAAGCAATAAAGACATGAAAACAACCATTTTAATCATTCCTTCCATTCCAAGCTCTTTGAAATTAATTGCCCATGGATACAGAAAAATAACTTCGATATCAAAAAGGACAAAAAGGATCGCAACTAGAAAATACTTAACTGAGAAAGGAATTCGAGCGTTTCCGATCGATTCGATACCAGACTCAAAATTTTTGTCTTTATTTTCCGAAGATCTTTTTGGGCCTAATTTACCCGAAACTAATATAGTTCCAACAACAAACCCAACCGCTAGGATGAATTGCATTAAAATAGGAATATAATTTAATTGATCAGATTGCATAATAATTGTTTTTTTAAACTAAATAAGCAACAAAGATAGGTTTCAAGGATTTAAAACACAAGAGGAAGTTTGAATTTAGTACTATCAGATTCAGCCTAAAGTTCTAATTTTTATTCATTATAAATAACTAAAATAGATTGTATTTAGGTCACAATCCTTTCGGTTTAAACCAAAAAAAAACGTCCCGAAAAAATTCGAAACGTTTAAACATTCTTAAGTAAAAAAAATATTAGATAACTGCTACTTTCGCAGCAACTTTTCCTTTTCTTCCTTCTTCTTCTTCGTAACTTACTCTGTCACCTTCGCGTAATTCTTCTGCGTTGATTCCTGAAGCGTGAACAAAAATGTCTTTTCCTGTTTCTTCGTCTGTAATGAATCCGTAACCTTTTGACTCATTGAAAAATTTAACTGTACCTGTACGCATTGTAATTGTAATAATAATTTATAATAAGGCAAATGTAATATTTAATATCATACGAACGATATTATTCTGCATTTTTTTAATAAAATAATTGATTTCCAGCGTTTTCGTTAGAATTTTTAACTATTCTTGATATAAAATAAGCATCCACATAAAACAGATCGAATACTTATTTATTTTAGTTTAAATACTAATTATCTTAATAATGTCACATGACCAACATAATTATGTTTTTTAGGTTGACTAAATTCAATGGGTTTTGTAATTCCATTTAAAGAGGATGAGGCCGATTCAATTTTTATTAAATTCATATCACCGTTTTCTAAAATTTCTACTATTGATATTATACTTACTATTTCTTTAGTTGTAGGATTTGCAAAAGTAGAACTTAGTCTATGACCTTCTGGATCTTCCACCATCAAATCACTTTTGTTAATAGTACTTACAGTTGCCCAATCTCCCGTCAATTTTGGATTATGCGGAAGTAACGTAGCAAAAACACTATGACTTACTGAAATTGTTCCGATTGTTATACAGCTTATGTCAAATCTTCTATTATAAGATATACTATTAGTTACTACACCATTTATTGTCGTTGTAACAAATGGTAAGTGACTAGCATCTAACAATTTTACAGTGTAAGGTGGAGAATAACAAGCTGTAGAATTGCCTGGTACAAATGGTTCGTAAACAACTCCGCTTGGAGATGTGATTTCTAAAACCGCACCTACTGATGTTGTACCACCCATCATGAAATTTACTTGACCAGTAAGATCACCTGCATTTGGTCCAAACTTTACGTAACAGCATTTCTTGGTTAAAGTTATATTTGCAGTAGTAGGAAGTGGAGCAGCAGCTACATTAATTGTGATAGTACCTAATTCACAATCAGTTGTACCTCCATTACAAAATCCAATTATTTTTATTAAATTAATTCCTGTTACTAAGTTTGTGAATGGAATAACCATACTTCCACCAGTACCAGCGCCTAAGGTGTAATTATTTGTTGTACCTACAGGATTTGTTCTGGAATATATAGGAAATGAATCATTGCCATTTATTAAAACCTTTATTCTTGTTGTCCACGATCCAGTATACAAACTCATTAATGAATGAGGATTATATAATATTGTTAGGGTCTTAGAATTATTTGCAACATCATAAGGAATATTTAAAGTAGCTCCAATATTTGCACTTGTACCTGATCCACTAGGAAATTGAACAGAACCAGTTGGAGAAGCCACACATGAACAAGTAGAGGAAGTTTTACTAGAATTTATGTTTTCTGCAACTCCATTCCTGCCTTTTCTAATCGAAAACTGTGTAGTTTCGCTACTGCTCAATTCTTTTCCTGATTGATCAAGTGCTTGAACTGTCCAAACGAAATCACACATATAGGGCGGTTTACAAGGACCCGTTATTATATCCGAAGCAGTAAATTCAGTCAAGCCATCAACATCTTTAGTTATAATAGGCTGACCCTTTACAGCTTGCATTGCTGTTTGTCCCTGCATTAGTTGCCACACTTTTAATCTGTAAGAAATTGGAACTTGAGGTCTAGGTAAAATCGGTGTCCATTTAAAAGTCGGAGATTGACCTACATCCTCTCCATTGGTTGGACTTGTAATTTTTACACTTCCTTTTACGGTTCCATCCCAACCTTTTCTTCCTGTTCTTTTTTGAGGCCAATCATTTTTGTGTGAAAAAGAATAACTCACACCTACATTTACTCCCAAAGTAGAATAACTGGTGCTTTTGGTTTCTCCTTTTACATAAGTCCCATTGTCTAGTTGTTGTTGATTATATTGTCCGCCTTGGTTTGGGTTTCCTTCAGGTACTAAAGTTGTCAATTGTGTTTGTACTTTTGGACCCAAAATATAACTTCCATCAGCAAATAAACCCAGACTTTTAGTTACCATGTATTGGAATCTGATTTTTGGCGTAATTGCCAAGCCAGTGGTTTTGGTTTCGGGCAAGGTAATTAAATTATACTGCAAGGTTTGTCCATTGACCTGCGTAGTTTGAACGGCACTCAATTCTTTTCGGGTCATTGAAAAATATTCTGCTAAAACCATTGGCGAAATAATAAAAATTCCTCCTAAATTAAAATTAAATTGGGGCCCGGCTCCAAATCTAAAGCCTGGGCTTTTTGGATCTACACCTCTATAAGCTACAGAACTTGAAGTTTGTCCAGCAATTGCAAAAGCAGATGGTAATGGAGTAGTTGGGTTACCACTACCGCCAAAGTTGTATTGTCCGCCAACGTTTAAACTCAAAGTTGTTACATTACCTTTCCCATTCCACCCTTTTTTGATGAGTGGCAAAGCAAGATCTAAATTTACTCCTGATGAGTTGTTAACAAATGCGTCTTTGGTGCTGCTGCTTGGCATAGTATTGCCGTAACCAAAGGTTAACATTACTGGAGGCATAGCCGACCAGCTGCTTCTATCTCCTGAGCTTCTGGGTTTAATTGCGTTTTCTTGTGCATGCACATGAAACATTCCACCAAGTATTAAAGCGCTTAAAATTGTTTTTGTTTTAAAGTACTTCATGATTTTCTACCTTTTAATTTATTAGACCGTCGTTACAAATTAATTGTGAATCAAATTTCAGTATTAATACAAAACAAAAAATCCCTAAATGTTACGATTAGGGATTTTAACTAAAAGGTAAATTCATAAAAGTTGAGATATCTTCAGAATTACAAAATTGGTACTACTTTAAGTTTTTATAATAATAGGCAATCGCTTCGCCAAGTGATGAAATGTGTAGTTTTTCATAGATGTGTTTGGCATGAGTATTTACTGTAGAATAGGTAATTCCGAGTTTGTCGGCAACCATTTTATAGCTTAAACCTTCTGAAAGTAAAGCTAAAACTTCAGTTTCTTTACTACTCAAAGGTGATTTACTTTGGCAAGGCTGAAAATAATCCAAAACTTTTTGCGCAATTGCTGGGTTCATAACTGCGCCACCTTCATAAACTTCTTGAATGGCTTGAAGAATACGTAAAGGTTTATCATTTTTCAATATGTATCCATTGGCACCATTTTTAATGCTGGTGAAAATTTTATCACTATCATCAAAGGCTGTTTGCATCAATACTTTGACATCAGGATGATTTAATTTAATTATCCTCAGGCCTTCTAGACCATCAACTTCGGGCATGTTTACATCCATCAAGACTAGATCAGGAAAACAGTTCTCTATATCGCTTAAAACATTTACACAGTTGGAAGCTTCACCGACAAATTTAAAATCTTCATTTAGACTTAATAAAGACTTGAGACTATCGCGACGCTCTATGCTATCATCATATATAAAAATGCGAATTACCATTTGTCAAAGTTATTCTTTAATTAGCTATGATTTTGTCCCCTAATTTAGGGATATGTAATTGTAAGTTTAGTTATTGTACCCACATTAGGACCAGATACTATTGATAAAAACGCGTTGATTTCAGATGCTCGCTTTTGCATATTTGTTATACCGTTCCCTTTTACTTCGTTGCTATCAAACCCTACCCCATCATCTTGTACCATAAATACAATAGCGGTTGTGTACACTTCTAATTGAATCTCAATTCTTTTTGCTTTACTATGCTTTGCTGCATTATTAATAACTTCCTTAGCGATTAAAATTATATTTTTTCTCTGATTTATTTCTGACAGTAAGGAGTCAATTCTTGAATCAATAGCAATCGTATACTCAATAGTTGTGGCTCCTAAAATATCATTTGCAAAATTCTTAATTCTGCTACTAACAGTCATGAATTCCTCTTTTTTAGGTTTCATACTCCAAATAATGTCGCCTATTTTATCAGCCAAGTCTTTAGACTGATTCTCGATCTTCTCTAATAAAATCTGGGTTTTGAGAATGTCTTTTTTTAATAGTTGATTTGCAACAGCACTGTTTAATTGCAAACTGCTTAAAGTTGCCCCAATATCGTCGTGTAAATCCGCTGTAATTTGATTGCGTTGCTTTTCTAATTGTAATTGCTGATTAAAAATCGTTTTTTGGTAGTTTAATTTTCTTTTATTGATAATATAAAACAATAACGCTGTTAAAATGAAAGAGATCATTATCCAAAAAAGTATCGTTTTATAGTATGGTGTTGCTACATCAAATTCTAAATGAATGATTTTGCGCTGAATTTCATTATTTTCATCTAGCGCCCTAATAATTATTAAATTTTGCCCATCATTTAATTTTAAGTTTAAAAAATTACCTCTAATTGTTATAAATTTTGAATTATTAATAGTGTATTGGAAATTCTTAAAATGACCTGTAATATCAACACCTGCAATCTCTAAGGAAATATTGTTTTCATAATTTTTTAATTGATATTTACTTGCCAAGGGTACAAAATCATCATTAATTTTGATAGATATTAGTCTAGGAACAATTGCATGATTAAAAGATGAATTTTTGAAATTAATTTTTGAAACTCCATTATCGGTAGCAGCATAAAGTGTATCATTTTTAAAATCTAAAAAATTAATTGCGTCTGAAGTTAATCCGTCTGAAGTGGTAAGCTTTAAAACTTTACAATGCTTAGTGTCTTTATAATTCACAGTATAAAGACCTGATTTAGAAGCAATCCATAGTTCATGATTTATATTAAGTAAATTCGAGATGTTTATTGGAATGCGTTCGTCATTGAGGAATTGAACAACAACTTTATTGTTTTCAATTAGAAACAAGTTCCCTTTGTATGTACTTACCCAAATTGCATTGGAATTAGCTTTTTCAAAATACTGAATCTTATCACCTTTAAGTAATGAATTGGAGACAAGTAACGTGTACCTATTTAATTTTACATTATACTTATACAATCCATCATTTGCAGAAAAATAGAAAAAATCATCATTTATTCGTTTGATACTTATAATCCTTTGCTTAGGAAACGGCAATTCTTGATAGGTTTCACTATTTACATTAAAAGATACAAGACCAGAAACACAACCTAAAATTAAAGTTGAGTCATTAAGTTTAGCTGATGATTTTATATTTATATACTGTTTATGCTGATCGATTAGGTGAATAACTTTTTTAAAATTACTATTCAATCCTTGGTCAGTAACAACTATTGTTTTTTTAGGAAAAAAAACAATATTCCTAACCCATAAATTATTCTCTTTGATTTGGCTAAAGTTATTTTTCAACTCTTTGTTTCGATCTTTAACAACAATTTCCCCCTGATAATTACCTGCAAACAATTTTCCGCTGGAATCAACTTTAGCACATAAAAAATTTGAAACTACAGTATTAGAGAAGTTCTCCTTTTTTATTGCAGAATGAGTGTAATACATTAATCCATTGTTTAGGGTGGCTACCCAAACATTTTTTTGATTGTCTACATATGCAGTATTAACATTGAAAGGATTTGTAATCGTAGATACAAGCCGTAATGAATTACTATCATAAATTAAGATTGTACCATCAGTGCAACTAATGCTTAATTTGGAGCCTGAAAATCCAAACCATTTTAAATTTTTTGGTACTTTTTTATAAACAGTATGATACCTAAAAGGGTGAAGTTTTAAAATTTCAATTTTATATATGGCATTACTTGAGAATTTATAAATTGAATTATTTGTATAATATTCATTTATTAAAAGCGATCTGTTTTCAGTACTAAAATGGCCAATACTTTTATTTCGTATATAAAATTCACCTCTTGAAAACACTTTGCCATTTGCTATACTATCAAAATTAATAAGAGTAATCAATTCATTTAAAATATAAATTTTCACATAAGGTCTTGAAAGATTCTTAATCTTATGTGTTATTTTACCCTTATTGTAAATGAAACTTCCTAAATGATTTGAAAAAAACATCAAATTATTGCCTAAAGTATAATGGGTGTTAATAAGCTCATTACTTATCTCAGCCACATGCCTATCATTCTCTAAACAAATAAATTTATTGCGCTTTTCATCAAAAAAACTTGGCGGTCTCTTGTAGCAATTGGCCCAAATGGTTCCATCATCTTGTTTAAAGACTTGTATGACATCGTTTGAAGGTAAGCCGTTTTTAGTAGAATAATTCACAAAACGCTTACCATCAAATCTAGAAATTCCATTATCAGTTGCCACCCACAAAAACCCATTATTATCGGTAATGGTTTCGTAAATGAGGTTACTACACAAACCATCTTTAGTGGTAAAAGTATTGGTTAGATTATAGTTTTGACCATAGAGAGAGCTTCCGCAAAAAATTACGAAATAAAATAGGCAATATGCTCTTTCTTTAAAAATAATTTCATCAATTTACCTGCTAAGATAATGATTTATTACTTCAAATTTAACATGATATTCAGCTCTTTAAGTTGAGCTTCGTCAATATTAGATGGCGCATCAATCATTACATCTCTTCCTGAGTTATTCTTAGGGAAAGCAATAAAATCACGAATCGTTTCTTGTCCGCCTAAAATAGCAACCAAACGGTCTAACCCGAAAGCCAATCCTCCGTGTGGCGGTGCTCCAAATTGAAAAGCATCCATCAAGAAACCAAATTGTGCTTTTGCCTCTTCATCGGTAAATCCTAAATATTTAAACATCAATTGTTGGGTTGTTTTATCGTGAATACGAATAGAACCACCTCCTATTTCGTTTCCGTTCAAAACCATATCATACGCATTGGCTCTCACTTTTCCAGGATCAGTTTCTAGCAAATGCATGTCTTCTGGTTTCGGGGAAGTAAACGGATGATGCATGGCGTGGTAACGGCCACTCTCTTCATCAAATTCTAATAAAGGAAAATCAACAACCCATAAAGGAGCAAATACAGCTGGATCTCTTAATCCTAGTCTCGTCGCTACTTCCATTCGTAACGCTGATAATTGCGCTCTCGTTTTATCAGCTGGACCAGAAAGCACAAAAATCATGTCGCCTGCCTTAGCTCCAGTAACTTTAGCCCAATTAGCTAAATCTTCTTGATCGTAAAATTTATCTACTGATGATTTAAACGTTCCGTCGTCGTTACATTTAGCATAAACCATTCCTGAAGCTCCTACTTGTGGACGTTTCACCCAGTCAATTAAAGCATCTATTTCCTTTCGGGTATAATTTCCTGCACCGGGTACAGCAATTCCCACTACTAATTCAGCAGCATTAAAAACTGGGAATTCTTTATGTTTTGCAAATTCGTTTAGTTCCCCAAACTCCATCCCAAAACGAATGTCTGGTTTGTCATTTCCGTAGGTTTTCATCGCATGCTCGTAGGTCATACGCGGAAACTCCTCTACTTCGATTCCTTTTATCTCTTTTAGTAAATGACGGGTCAAACCTTCAAACACGTTCAATATATCTTCTTGTTCCACAAATGCCATTTCGCAATCGATTTGTGTAAACTCTGGTTGTCTGTCTGCACGCAAATCTTCATCACGGAAACATTTTACGATTTGGAAATACTTGTCCATTCCTCCAACCATCAACAATTGCTTGAACGTTTGTGGCGATTGTGGCAAAGCATAAAATTGCCCTGCATTCATTCGAGAAGGGACAACAAAATCACGAGCTCCTTCAGGTGTTGACTTGATTAAGTAAGGAGTTTCCACCTCACAAAAATCTAAATCAGACAGGTATTTACGAACTTCCATTGCTACTTTATGACGAAAAAGCAAGCTGTTTTTTACAGGATTTCTTCTAATATCCAGGTATCGGTATTTCATTCGAATGTCTTCACCTCCATCAGTCTCGTCTTCGATTGTAAACGGCGGAGTCAAGGCCGCATTTAAAATCGTCAACTCGCTAACCAAAATTTCGATATCTCCGGTAGCAAGGTTTTTATTTTTGGCTTCACGCTCAATAACAGTACCTTTAACTTGAATCACAAATTCTCTACCTAATGTTTTAGCTAGTTCAAAAACGGCTTTATCAGTACGACCCTCATCAAAAACAAGCTGAGTAATTCCGTAACGATCTCTTAAATCAACCCAGTTCATAAACCCTTTATCTCTGGATTTTTGTACCCAACCCGCTAGAGTAACTTCAGCATTTACGTTTGAGGCATTTAATTCACCACAGTTATGACTTCTATACATTATCAAAATTTTAGATTATCAAGTCTTCTATCCTTTTAGACTCGACTGCAAAAGTAAACACAAAATTCATATTATAATAATAAACTGCGGTACTAGATTGCTATAAAGTCCAATTTTTTTGTTAATCAATACGTATTATCAATCAAATTTATCTAGATTTGATTTTACAAAACAACGCTACTACTTATTATGATGAGAAAAGCACTTAACATTAGCTTGCTACTTTTTATGACCTTGAACTTAATCGCTCAAGTACCAAACAAAATAAAATTCAAAGCAGTTATAGAGAATAGAAAAAGTGACACATTGATCATTAGAGGTCAAAATTCATTTAATCAAATAATACCAATCAATTCTTTACAACAATTTGAAGCATCGATTGATGCCCCCCAAGGCTTTTATCAGTTTTTTGATGGACAAAGCGCATCAACTATGTATTTAAAACCGGAAGCAGAAATCGAACTGACTTATGATGCAAATAAATTTGAAACATCTGTCGTTTACAAAGGTAAAGGATCTGAAGAAAGTAATTTCCTAGCGCAGTACAGCATAAGAGAAGAGATTTTTACTGATATGGCTTTCGCCAAAGAACCGAATGAATTCAATGCACTGTTTGAACTTAAAAGAAAAGAGGATCGAGAAAGTATCTCAAAAGGAAATTTTGATCCCGAGTTTAAAAAAATCATTTTATCCTCATTTGACAATAATGACCGATACGTTACACAAGCATACGAAAACATCACAAGAGCTAGAAAATCGCAAGGAAAACCGTCTCCTGAATTTACGTATGAAAACCACAAGGGCGGCCTAACAAAACTATCTGATTTAAAAGGAAGATACGTTTATATCGACATTTGGGCAACTTGGTGCGCTCCTTGCCGACAAGAAATACCCTATTTGCAAAAAATAGAGAAAAAATACGAGGGCAAGAAAATTGCTTTTGTCAGTATATCTGTTGACACGAAAAAGGATTACGAAAAATGGAAATCCTTTGTTGCAGATAAAAACTTAGGCGGAATTCAATTACTAGCAGATAACGATTGGAATTCTGAATTTATGCAAAAATACGGTGTGACAAGTATTCCAAGGTTTATTCTTTTGGACCCTGATGGCAACATTGTAAACTCAGATTCAGCAAGACCGTCTGATCCAAAACTTCAAGAAAAACTAGACAAATTACTACTTTAGGTTAGTTGAACCAGCATAAATTATTTTTAAAATACTTATAATCAATATTTTAAATTTATTCTGGCAGAAATAATCCAAACCAAAAAAAGCAATGCGATGACTTAGTAGTACTTTCCAATGTTAAATTTTTACCCAATGTTACCAAATTGTTACCAAATTGTTTTTTTAATGTAAAAAACATTTATATATTTGTGAAACAAACACCGTAAAACTTTACATCATGAAAAAATATATAATGATTGCCGCAGTATTATTCTCAGGAATTCTTTTTGCACAAAACACAAAACCACAATTAGAAGTTGTTGGAAACCAAGTAAAAGCAACTTACCTATATGAAAACGGTAAAGTACAACAACAAGGTAATTTCTTGAATGGTAAACTACAAGGAGAATGGATTTCATACGATGCGGAAGGAAATAAAGTAGCCATTGGAGAATACAATAAAGGACAGAAAGTTGGTAAATGGTTCTTTTGGAACAACTCTGTACTTAGTGAAGTTGATTATTCTGAAAACAGAATTGCTTCAGTGAAAAACTGGAAAAAAGATGCCGTTGTTAACATTGACTAACATTGCAATACTATAAAAGAAAAGCTCCTATTTGGAGCTTTTTTTTGTTTATAACGATAATCAATTACCTCCTTTTTAGGTGCCACATAAAAGTAGATCCAAAAAATGAAGCAAACCATTTGATATAAAACAACGATACCTTTACATTTTAGAACATATAATACATCTAAATTAAACATAAAAAAAACCGCTTCTTTCGAAGCGGTTTTTAAGTACCCGGAGCCGGAGTCGAACCGGCACGGTTTCCCACAGGTGTTTGAGACCAGCGCGTCTACCAATTCCGCCATCCGGGCTTAGCAGACCTGAAATAGCGACAGCTATTTCAACGCAATAAAGAGATTCGTAGTGGTAGCCACAAATCTTTTCCTTTAACACGGTGCAAATGTAAAAAATAAAATTAAATCTTCAACTAAAAATACTTAAATTTTTCCTTTCAGAGTTGAATAAATTTTATAAATTTGCAGCTCGGTAAAACGAGACACACTAACTAACTACATCCTAGATAAATACACAAAATAAGTAACAGTTAAACGACTTAACTTATTCACACTAACTATCCAGGAACAAAAACAACAAATTAAATGTCACACCTAGAACCAGAAGCAAAAATTTTTGCGTGTTCACAAAGTGTCTATCTAGCTGAAAAGATTTCCGCTGAATACGGAATTCCACTAGGTAAAGTTACAATGTCACATTACAGTGATGGCGAATTTCAGCCTTCGTACGAGGAGTCAATAAGAGGCTTACGTGTGTTTATTGTTTGTTCTACATTCCCAAATTCAGATAATTTGATGGAATTATTACTGATGATCGACGCTGCAAAACGTGCTTCAGCAAGACATATTACTGCTGTAATACCGTACTTTGGATGGGCTAGACAAGATAGAAAAGACAAACCTAGGGTTCCGATAGGAGCGAAACTAACAGCAAAATTGTTAGAGACAGCCGGAGCAACAAGAGTAATGACCATGGATTTGCATGCTGACCAAATTCAAGGATTTTTTGAAAAACCAGTAGACCACCTTTTTGCTTCTACTATCTTTTTACCTTATGTGAAAAGTTTAGGATTAGACAATTTGACTATTGCTTCTCCTGATATGGGAGGTTCAAAAAGAGCCTATGCGTACTCTAAGTTTTTAGAATCAGATGTAGTAATCTGCTACAAACAAAGAAAAGCAGCAAACGTAATTGGCACAATGGAACTGATTGGTGAGGTAAAAGGCAAAAATGTGATTTTGGTAGATGACATGATTGATACCGGAGGCACTTTGGCGAAAGCCGCTGATTTAATGATGGAAAAAGGAGCATTAAGCGTTAGAGCTATTTGTACACACGCCATTTTATCAGGAGACGCCTACGAGAAAATCGAAAAGTCTCAATTGCTAGAATTGATCGTTACAGATTCTATTCCGTTAAAGAAAGAGTCTAAAAAAATAAGAGTATTAAGTTGTGCGCCTTTATTTGCCGACGTAATGCACATGGTACATCATAACAACTCGATTAGCGGGAAGTTTATTATGTAAATGACAGTGAATAGTGATTAGTAATAAGTGACTAGACAAAGTTTAGCACCAAATATACTAATACCTACTTAAAAATAAAGAAGTGATTAGCAAGCACTAACCACAGATTAGCAATCGCTAAATCTTAACTGGAAAAAGCTAAGCACATTTAGAAAAGAGTTTAATTAATAACTATATAAATATTTACAATGAAATCGATTACAATTAAAGGATCAGAAAGAGAAAGCGTGGGAAAAGTTGCGACTAAAGCCTTACGTAATGCTGGAGCGGTTCCTTGCGTGTTATACGGAGGAGATCAACCAGTACATTTTTCAGCAGAAGAAAAAGCATTCAAAAGCTTGGTTTACACTCCAAACGCTCACACAGTTGTGATTGAATTGGGTAACGGTAAGTCTTACAATGCAATCATGCAAGACATCCAAGTTCACCCAGTTTCTGACAAAATCCTTCACCTTGACTTCTTCCAAATCTTTGATGAGAAAGAAATCACTATTGAAGTACCTGTTAAAATCATTGGTAACTCTAAAGGTGTTATGGCAGGTGGAGATTTACGTTTGAACAACCGTAAATTAAAAGTAAAAGCATTACCAGCAAATCTTCCTGATTTTGTTGAGGCTGACATTACTCCACTTAACATGGGTAACAAATTATACGTTACTCAAGTTCCTACTCCAAACTTCAAAATCATGCACCCAGACAACACTGTTATCTGTCAAGTGAAGATTTCTCGTGCGGCTATGAAAGCGGCTCAAGAGGCTGCAAAAGCTGCAAAAGCAGGACCTGCAAAAGGAAAGAAAAAATAATATTTTTTTCTACACATATCAAAAGCATCAGTTTTATTACTGGTGCTTTTTTTTTGCCTTTCTTTTTTCTTAGGGTTTAGCTTCCTAACTAAATTAAGAACTTCCTTAGGAGCACAACAATCTACCTTTCAATCCACATCCCTCCCGCTATACGCTTCAATCTTTTTATCGCCAAAAAGGCGAATAAAAAGGATTTACGCTGCTATCGGGGCTAGTTTAGACGATCTGTCTTCAAAAGATAAGAAGATCATAGCAGTTAGACCTTATTTAGCCTTAGAATGAAACCCGAAATACCCAACTACAAACAAACTTTACCCTTTATCTAATTGACTATTTATCTAATTAAGTTTACTTTTGCAGCATGATACAATGGATAAAAGCACTGTTTTCAGCAACAAATAAAGAAGAAAACACAATAACCATCAAAAAAGAGGTTCCTGAAAACCCAAAAAACAATACAGAAAGCGTGAGTAAAAAATTTCTAATAGTAGGACTAGGCAACATAGGTGCTGAATACGTAAACACGAGACACAATATTGGTTTTAAAGTACTCGATCATTTTGCCAAAAAAGAATCGGTATCGTTTGAAACTGTAAAACTAGGCGCTCTAGCCGAATACAAATTCAAAGGTCGTACGTTTTTACTCTTAAAACCCAACACCTACATGAACCTCAGCGGTAAAGCGGTGCAGTATTGGATGGACAAGGAAAACATTCCAATAGAAAACATCATGGTTATTACTGACGACTTGAATCTGTCTTTTGGAACGATCCGAATCAAACCAAAAGGAAGTGATGGTGGTCACAACGGACTTAAAAACATCAACCTTATCTTAAACACCAATCAATACACTCGTTTTCGTTTTGGGATTAGCGACGAATTCAAAAAAGGAAAACAAGTAGACTACGTTCTAGGCGATTGGGACGACGCAGAAAAAGTCGCTCTACCGGAACGATTAGAACTAAGCTCAGAGATTATAAAATCATTTGGAACAGCAGGTCTTGAACTTACGATGACCAGTTACAATGGAAAATAAAAAAAGAGGAAACATGTATATGTTTCCTCTTTTTATTTAACGGCTAGTTTGCTTATTTAATAACTAACTTCTTAACTTGTTTGGCATTACCATCATAAACAGACACCAAATAAAGTCCTGCCTGCAAGTTGGGTAATTGAATATATTGATTAAAATCCCCTGTATTCTCGAAAGCTTTTTTATACAATTGACGTCCTAATAAGTCATGTACTACTATTTGTATTTCATTCCCAGTCTGGCTGGTAAATTGAACATTAAAATTTCCTTTATTAGGGTTTGGGTAAAGTGAAAAAGTATTCACCTCCAAATCGTTTGTACCTAAAGTAAACGTTTTGGTACATATTTGGATGGAAGCAGAGTCTACTGTTCCTGAATCATTCTTAAAATTATCGCGTATTCTAAACGTCCAAACTCCTTGCGCTAAATCGCCATTAAATGCGGTCAAAGGCTCAAAAGGAGTCACTGTTTGTGGTGTTGTAACAGTACAACCAAGGTCGGTACCAGAATCATCATACGTTAAGATTACACTGCCTCTTGTACTTTCACAACTTCTATCAAACAATCGCACTGTTTTACCAGTAGGACTCACGACTTCCATTTGCAAATCAGAAAAATAAGTATGTGTAAAGGCAACATTAAAATTAATATCCGAAACTAAAGCAGCTGAGTTAGGCACCGTTATTGTTCTAATCGTGTAAGCAGCTTGCTCAGGCACTGCAAACGGAGTTGCGAATGGATAGGTATCGCAAGAAGAAACCGATGAATACCCTATTGTGAAAGCTTTAGAATTCAAAGCGTAATAAATATTTCCAGTAGGAGCGATCATAATACGGCAATCCTTTCCTATAACATTAGGAACAAGAACCACTTCACTACCGTCATTAGGCGTACTAGCGGCCAAGATCGTTGGAAAAGTTAACCCTCCATCAGTGGATAATTTTATTGTAACGTTAGCAGATCCCGCCAATGCATTGGACCCGTTCACACTCCAAGTAATCGTTTGAGACTGCCCTGAATACCATGCTACAGCATCAGTACTTTGCGAGGTAACTACAAAAGGACCTATTGTTCCACTAACAGTAACTACCTTGGTTGCAGAATTCGTCTGAGCTGTTCCAAGCGCAGCATTATCTCTAGCTGTTAGTACAAAATTAAGTGTTCTACCTATAGATGGAACTGATTCCCATCTGCTCGTTAATTTATTTGCAAGTACATTACTGTAACTAGGCATGTATCGTATTGGACTGGTACTAGGATATAAGGAACGAAATAATGGTCCATCCGGTTTTGAGGCTATTGCTTCACTGTTCTTGAAGTTCGTTGTAATTGCGGAGTCATTTTGCTCCCAAGTATAGGTCAAATTATCTCCATTAGCATCGGTTCCGCTTCCTGTCAAAATAAAAGCGGTACCAAAAGGAATAGTATAATTTATACCTGCACTAACAACAGGTGTTGCATTACTAAACGTTGTGGAAACAGGGCAAGTCTTGGTTGCTAAGTTATTTTGAATTTGCAATATACTGGCATAAGAAAAATAATCATCTGAAGCAGCTTGAACGTCGTAATCATCAGTGATACCAGCATAACCCATGATAGTAGAACCACTTCCTGGTTCTACATTAACTCCAGCATCTTCAAGCTCAAACGAATAAGAATGATTAGCTCCTAACTGATGGCCAAATTCGTGAGCAACAAAATCGATATCAAAACTATCACCTTGTGGTCTACTATCAGAGGGAGAAGTATAAGCGCTTCCTTTTCCCAAAGGCACACCACCAGTTGGATTGACACATACACAACCAATACAACCTGCATTTCCACCACCACCACTAGCACCAAACAAATGTCCTATATCGTAACTACCATTACCAATAACACTTGTCAAGGTTTGTTGTAATTTAAGTCCCCAATTATTTGAATTACTAGGATCCGTACCTGCACTTGGATCAGCATAAGGATCAGTAACCGAATTTGTATAAACGATCAAACTATTATTTGCTATAATCTCCAACTTAACTGCTAAATCCTTATTAAATATACCATTGACACGAGTCATAGTTGCATTCATCCCTGCCAGCGCGCCCGCAACAGTCCCTCCATAATACTGCGCATATTCTCCTGTACATGATAAGGCAAGGCGCAATGTTTTAAAAACTCTATTATTTGCGGCTGTTTTAGCTGTTTTAGCTGATAGATTTTTAGCAATTGCAACAGCATCGGTCGTGCAATTTAATGGCAAACTCCCCTTACTCCTAGTTGAATTAGAGAAGACAATATATTTATTCTTATCACTAACACTTTGTTCTATAAATTCAGAGCCCGAATCAGCACGTAAAACCATTGATTGAATTCCTTGAGGCGAAACACTTATACTCAAGGTGGCTGTTGGATCTGAAATTCCTTGTCCACTATACGATCTAATATCAGGATATTGTTCTTGTAACTTTGGCTCAAAATTAGAATTTTCAACAACCAAAAACTTTTCAAAATCCCCTTTGGCATTTGGAACAGTTACCTCCACATTTCGCCCTTTGCCCGTTATACTAGAATTCGACTTACTTAAAGCAGCTTGTAACTGACCTTGGTCCAAAACAAATGATATAACATTAGTATGATTTGATCCAGCATTTTTCGCTGTTACGGTTGTGTTAGTATTAGTTACTCTCTTCCAAATTGTTCCGTCTTGTGCTTGAGAAAACGTAACATAAAGAAGTGCAAGTAATAAAGTGGTATTTTTTTTCATGACCTGAGGACTTTAAGTTATCAAAAATAGGGCAATTAATCCAAAATTGTTATTAGATCACTATCTTTTCAGTTGCTAAATAGTGTTAAAATCGATAATTGACCTAAAATAAGTGGCTTTAATCGAAATCGATCTAAAAAATATATCAAAAAAAGCTTTAAATACCACAACATTAAAATAGTTACCATAAATTTGCAGTATTATAAAAAACACGCTTTGAACATTTTTCACTCCATCGACGATTTTAGTACTGCAAAAAAAACGATTTTAACGCTCGGTACCTTTGACGGAGTTCATATTGGACATAAAAAAATACTTGACAAGGTAATTGCATCTACAGAGGAGGGGAAATACGAAAGTTTGGTTCTAACATTCTTCCCACACCCACGGATGGTTTTACAAGAACATTCAGAAATAAAACTTTTAAACACCATCTCAGAAAAAATTGATTTATTAGAAAAAATGGGGATTCACAATCTCGTAATTCATCCGTTTGATGAAACTTTTTCTAGATTGACTGCAGAGGACTTCGTAAGGACAGTTTTAGTCGACAAGTTTAACATTCAAAAAATCATAATAGGATACGATCATCGTTTTGGTAGAAATAGAACCGCAAATATTGATGATTTAATCGATTTTGGTGCCAAATACAATTTTGAAGTCGAACAAATATCCGTTCAGGAGATCGATGCTATATCGGTAAGTTCAACTAAAATCCGCAATGCACTGTCAGAAGGTGACATGACTTTAGCTAACAGTTATCTTGGCTATGACTACTTTTTTACTGGTACAGTCATCAAAGGAAAGCAATTAGGTCGCACTATTGGTTTTCCAACTGCTAATATCAAAATCGAAGAAGATTACAAGCTAATTCCTAAAAAAGGATCCTATATTGTTGAGAGTACAATCAACAATAAACGCATTCAGGGCATTATGAACATTGGTTTTAACCCTACCGTTGCAGGAGAAAGTTTGTCAGTAGAAGTTCATTTTTTAGATTTTGATGAGGATCTTTATGATAAAAAAATAGCAATCACTATCTTGGAATACCTTCGTCCCGAACAAAAATTTGAATCTTTGGAGGAGCTTAAAGCGCAATTAGAGTTGGATAAAAACAAAGCAATGTCTTACTTCAACAAACGTTAATGTTAGAATACTTTATCTAATATATCTTATTATTTTCCGTAAATTTGGTAGTAAACCACTTGTCTAGCGTTAGTTATCGGTAGACAAATTAAAACTACCCACATGAAACTATCAAAAGAACTACTTAATGGAATAATTATTTGGATTGGAATTAGTATTCTTTTTCTACTAATGAAAGCAGCTGATCTTGCTGATGTATTTTATTTAAGAGCCCTCAACATCTTATTCATTTACTATGGTGCAAATCGAACTTTAAAAAGCAATTTTGCCGAAGGAATAACGGGCCTACCCGAAAACGGAGTTTCGGCTTTGAAAACGGCTCTCATTGGTGTTTTTATTAGTATTGCTGGATTAGTATCATACAGTTACTTACAAGGAGGTGACAAATATGTAGAATCTCTCTCTGCTTCCTTTTTATTTGGCGGACAACCAACTGTTATGACCTATGGTGTGTCCTTACTTTTCGAAGGAATTGTATCCGCTGTAATTGTAACTTTCACTTTATTATTAATATGGAAAAAACGATATCCAACCGATTAGCAGTTGTGCAATATAATTATGTTAAAGCTAGTTTTTAAACTATTACACATTGCTTCATAAAAACAATTTAACTACTTTTGAAGCATTAAAAAACAGCTTACAATGAGTATTACAAAACATAATTGGACGAAAGACGAAATTATCGCTATATATAACAAACCTATGATGGATTTGCTTTACGAAGCAGCATCGATACATAGAGAACACCACGACCCAAATGTGGTTCAAGTTTCTACTTTATTATCTATCAAAACTGGAGGTTGTCCTGAGGATTGTGGCTACTGCCCACAAGCAGCTAGGTACCACACATCGGTAGAAGGAAATGATTTAATGACAGTAAGCCAAGTTAAAGCACAGGCTTTACGTGCAAAATCAGGAGGATCTTCGAGAGTTTGTATGGGTGCTGCTTGGAGAAACGTAAAAGATGGTCCTGAATTCGATCAGGTATTAGAGATGGTTCGTACCATTAATAAATTAGACATGGAGGTTTGTTGTACTCTAGGTATGATCACCGAAAACCAAGCGCAGCGTTTAGCTGAAGCTGGTTTATATGCTTACAACCACAACTTAGATACTTCTGAAGAATATTATAAAGAAGTGATTTCTACTCGTGGTTTTGAAGACCGTTTACAAACTATTGAAAATGTTCGTAAAACAAACGTAACTGTTTGTAGTGGTGGTATTATAGGAATGGGCGAAAGCATTGAAGACAGAGCAGGAATGCTTGTTGCGCTTTCTACTTTAAACCCACAGCCGGAGTCAGTGCCAATTAATGCTTTGGTAGCTGTTGAAGGAACACCAATGGAAGAGGAGAAACCAGTTGAAATTTGGGAAATGATTCGTATGGTAGCCACTACACGTATCATTATGCCTGAAACACAAGTGCGTTTGTCAGCAGGTAGAATGAACATGAGTAGAGAAGGTCAAGCGATGTGCTTTTTTGCGGGAGCAAATTCAATCTTCGCTGGAGATAAATTATTGACTACTCCAAACCCAGACGTGAATGAAGACATGAAAATGTTTGAAATGCTAGGTTTAAACCCTCAAAAGCCTTTTACTAAAGTATCACAACCCTCCACAGTTGAGGCAGCTGATTCTCAGTTTACACCATTAGGAGAAAAACCAAAATGGTCCCGACCAGATCATAAAATAGAAAGAAATTTAGAGGCATCTGCTAAAAGAAAATAACACAAAAAAACCATCTTGAATTTCAAGATGGTTTTTTTTTAAGGATGCTTTTCACTTTGCTAGAATACTACTTTTCTAGAGATCACCTCTCCAGAGGCTAAATAAACTTTTACCAAAGCGACTTGATTTTTTAGATTGCCAATAGCGATGGTATATTCTGTATTATCTATCGCTGTTTTTTCAAATACTTTTTTACCCAAGATATCAAAAATAATTACCTTTTGAATAGCTTCTAAACTTGATTTAATCTTCAGTTCATTTTTGTCTTTAGAAATAAAAACATCGTTACTTCCTTTTGAAAAATTAGTTGTACCTAACGTTTTACCCGTGTAGTTTAGCACAAACCGATTGTTAAAAGCTCCAGCCGCTGAGGCGAAAGTATATGCTTTCGCTCTTAAATCATGCATTACGCCTAACACTTTATCCTCTAAAAAAATAGGTTGATCACCCTCAAAGAGTCCATCTACTCTATTAATAGAGATCGTAATATTATCAGCCGTTTTCGTCGAATACCCAATAGAAAACGTATCCGAATCTACAAATGGAAGTACTTTACCATTTATCGCCAAAGCATCAGTCCCCAACATGCTGTAGATCAATAATGGCCTTGTACTGTCAAACAAGTAACTATCGTAACCAAAATCAAAATCATCAGTTGCATTTTCAATATACCCAACAAGTGCTTGGCTCCCTGTTGTTACAGCACTATCAACTATATCTAGCCAAATTCTGTGTCTTTCTAAATCATCAACAGCTTTACTTTTTTTAATTTTATAAAAATTAGTGTTGTTTTTAGTTTCACGCATCGTATTGTCGAACTTCAAATTACCTGCAATTTGATTTTCTACAAAAAACCCTTGACCTGAAGCAATGAAACCTGATGGAGGTGTATTGTTTCCTGTTCCGGATAAAGCAAATCCTGTAGGCCCAGATAAATTACAAGTATAATAATCATCTGAGCTAAAGTCATTCCCAATCAAACGATTGTTGTGAGTCCACAGATAATAGGTTCCCGACAAGACATTAGTTGGATTAGATATTGGATTGTATAAATTTTCGTTAATAAAATCAGCTACATTTAAAGACGAAGGATATGGATTTCCTATTAAACTTAGTCCCGTATCGCCTGGCGGAGTAGTAAGCGGAATTGTAAATGAGCCATTGTTAGGCACTCCTACAAATTGATACGGAACTATCGTTGGTACTGTAGTAGAAGTATTCACAGGGCAACGAATAACATATCCAATTCCTTTAGAAAAAACTGTTGTATTAGCATTTAAAATAGTATAAGTATCCGTTACACTATTGTATCCATTAAATCGGCTTAAATCAGTTTGCGGAGCAAAATCAAAAAGGGTTTGTGAACCCGTTGTTGGAGAAGACCAAAAAGTAGAATCAAAACGCACTACTGGAGTAGTATTCCTTTTAACGATCACATTACCAAAATTAGGTCCTGTATAGGTTGTTTGTAACAACGTTGCATTATTTTCGATGGTTAATGTACCTGGATTAGCTACTGTAACCGCATTATCTACTGATAATGTAAAACCAGATTGTAGCGCCACAGCTCCACCTATTACCTTTAACGTATTAGCCACATCGATATCACTTGCCATAGTGTAGACGCCGGTGGGTCCCGAAAACAAAAGATCATAATAATTTCCGCTCTTAACTGTTTGTGCGGTTCCATAGTATTCCACAGTTCCAGAAGTAAAATTCCTAGCGTTAGTAGCACCTGAAAAACGAACAGTACCTTCCATAGATACCAGTGTACTATAGCTCAAGGCACCCGCTCGCATGTCCAAAATAGCATTTGGAGCACCAATATTTAAAATTTGAGTATTTAAATTAAAACCGTTCGTATCAAAAATAGGGTTCCCACCACTGTTTATAGTAAATTGTCCACTAGTTGTAATATTTCCCGAGGCTTTTTGTATTCCTGATGTATTTTTTAATTCAATCGAAGGCATACCATTAAAGGTTCCCCCAACTATAGTTTGCCCTCCAGTAAGATTACTATAAATTACAGATCCACTCCATGTTTTCCCAGAAGGAATTGGAGCTATAGCGGTACTAGCGGTTCTAATTTGACCAGTACCGGTACTTGTAAACGTTCCTCCATCAATCAAAGCATAAATTCCCATATCCAGTGTGGAAGCGGTACTTGCCATACTTAAGATGTTTTTTACGGTAATCGCTGCTCCCGCTGTAACTGTTGCTGCTGTATTCGAATTGGTCAAATGATTAAAGGTAGTTGCGCTTGATCCTCCTATTAGCTGGCTAGTCGTTCCATTAAACTTTACTGTCGAAGAATTAGCAATAAAATTACCGTTGTTAGTCCAATTCCCGCTCACAGTTAGAGCATTGGACCCCGTAATTGTCAAGGTAGCCCCAATTTTAATTGTACTATTTTTACACAATCCTCCAGCAGAACCAATTACCGGCTGATTCGCAGTAGGCCCTATAATTACGTTACTTGTAGCCGAAGGAATTACACCATTACACCAATTCATAGCATTATTCCAATCAGTATTCACTAAACCTAACCAAGTCCCTGGAACGCAAGAATTAGTTACATTTATAGTTCCGGTAGTTGTAGAACCAAACCAAGTGCCATTGGTAACAGTAGCAGTAGAAGTCGTTCCTCCATAAGAACCCAAAGCGGTTTGTAACTCTCCCCCTAAGGTTAATGTACCTGTACTCGAAGCTGTGCTATTAAATAGTAAAGCAACTGCAGTATCATTAATTAAAAGATCACCACCAATTGTTGTTACACCAGCAAATGTTTTATTTCCTGAACCACTTAACAATAAATCACCGTAATTAACACTAGCGACGTTTTGCGCCGATCCCAAATAATCAACAGCACTATTTAAACCTAGGATTGTTGTAGTAAACATTGGAAAAGTACTCGTGCCACTTAATTGTAAGGTTCCATTATCTACGACCGTAATTGTAGAACTTCCTGAAAGTGCAAAACCTCCATTATCTAAGGTAGCTCCTGAGTCAACAAACAAAGGAGCAGCTGTACCAAAAGTCTTGGCACTATTTGCGGTAATTACTCCAACGTTTAACACACGCACACCACCACTTGCCGTAAAGGGGCTAACCCATTCTGGACCAGCGGCTTGATCACTAAATCTATTATACTGCAAGCTAGCACTTGATCCATAAACAGGAATGGCTGAAACTGTAGCTGTTCCTTCCATAGAAAGCGTTCCGTTTACGGTTGGTATTCCCGTTAGACTTTTTAATCCTGCATTGGAGAAGATTAAATTGTTAAACACTGCAGCAGCAGTCAACGTTTGTGCGGCACCTCCAAAACTAACGGTTCCGGAACCAGCTATGAAATTCGTTCCGGAACCCGTCCAGGCCGAACCTGTTGCATTAACATTTAACGTGCTTGAACTTGCATTAAGCGTTCCTGCAGTTAGAGCTACTGCTCCAGTAAAAGTGTGACTTAAAGCAGCCCCTAAATGAAGAGTACCTCCAGCCCCATTTATTGTTAAACCAGCTCCGTTTACGTTTCCGCTAAAAGTAGCTGTACCGCTTGTTTTTGTCATCGATACAAGACCAGTAGTAGCAAAACCAGCAATAGACTGATTGTCCATGGTATTAGATATCACAATTGGCCCCGTAGAAGTAAAGAAGCCTCCATTATTAATAAAATTCCCTCCGAACGTCAAACTTCTTACCCCTGCCGATAAATTTGCACCAGCATTAATCGTTAGTGGTATTCCAGCGTTAAAAATTTTATTACCATTTAAAGTTGTAATTGAATTTCCATTGATACTAACTCCACCACTAGCCGTAAATGGAGTAACCCATTCGGTACCCACAGATCGCGGATTTATATAAGAGTAACGCAAACTTGCTGCAGGACCGTACACTGTTGTTCCTGAGCCAACGGCAATACCTTCCATCGAAAGTATATTATTTATAGTTGTACCCGTTAGGGTTTTTGTTCCTGAACCAGAAAGCGTTAAATTATTATAAACTACAGGCGCAACTATTTGATTACCTGAACTATAATATTCGACTGTGCCATTACCTGCTACAAATGCAAATCCCGCACCTGTAGCAGCTGTACTACTTGATGCAATTCGTAACAAACTAGAACCACAGTCAACCACACCATTAGTTCTGGTCCATGTTCCCGAGAAAGTATGTGTCCCAGACACTAAACTTAAACTTCCTCCTACTCCATTTATTGTTAAAGCGCCACCATTAATATCGCCAGTTAGTGTTGCTACACCACCTGTTTTTAACATACTCACCGTTCCTGTGGTAGCAAAAGACGGGATAGTCTGATTGGCTGTACCTGCAAATTGAACTGCTGATGACCCTAATGAAAAAGTTCCTGAGTAGGTTAGGTTTCCACCCAATTTTAATAACCCTGTTCCGGTATAAGTTAATGAACCAGTACTAGAGGTACTTCCTGCTGTTACGTTAACTTGACCTGTAGAAAGAGTTATGACGCCACCATTTGTAAAACTACCCGCACTTACATTAATCTGACCTGAAGTAACTGTGGTCGTTCCATTATTTAAAAAATCACCACCTATTGTCAATATTCTAGAATTCGCATTTAAGGCAGCACCCGTATTAATTGTCAAATCTGTAATCAATGTTGTAGTAGCTGAAACAGTAACCGTATTGGCACTAATTCCATCCCCTATAACTACATTAGGCCTCGTTCCTGTTGCTGTTAAGCTTCCAAATGAAGCTCCCCCTGTAAATCGAATTGTTCCAGGTCCATTAACTCCATTAGTAGTTGTTCCACTATTCGTGAACGTTCCTGTAACTGTAAGTATTTGATTAGAATTGATAACTAATTTACTAGTAGTGGTACTTAAGGTAATATTAGTTATAGTAGTAGAAGTAACCACAGTTACAGTATGTCCTGTGGTAATAACCGCATTATCTGCAGCGGTTGGAGCTACTCCGCCCACCCAGGTTGTTCCAGCGGACCAATTACCACTTGTCGCACTAGTAATTGTAGCTGCAGTTGCGGCATTCGAAAAAAACAACATCATTAATCCTATAAAAAACAATAAACTATGTGCTTTTACAAAGGGTATTTTTTTATTCATATAAAGGAAATTAAATAACAACAAGGTTCAGAATATAAAAGTATACGTATTTTAACGCTAGCAGGTTTTCTAGCATTTTACACAAAAAGCAAAGACGATTTTACAAAACTAAAATCGCCTTTGCTTTCAAAATTATTTGTAATCACTTTAAAAAAGTATTTTTTTAGTAACAACTACGCCATCAATTAGAGTTATTTTCACAACCAAAACTTGATTAGATGAAATCACATTTGAAAGTAAAACTTCCTGTGAATCGATACTTGTCTTAGAATAAATTAATTTACCGGACAAATCATAAATTTGCACTTTATCAAACAACTTAATTGTAGAACTAACTTTTATTTGTTTGTTTTTTACAGATACATAAACTCCATCTTCAACTGGCACAACCTCATCAACTCCAAGTGTTTTACTTGTATATCTAATAGCAAAACGATCGTCAAAGGTTCCTTTTTCGGTATTAAATTTATACGTTCCTTTACTTAGGTCAAATTCGGTTCCTAAAAGTTTGTCCTCTAAGTAAACTTTTTGAGTTTCAAAAAAACCATCTTTCTCCCTAATACTAATTCCGAACTCTCCTTCTATTTCGGATTTATATCCTAGCGGAACTATTTCGGACTCAGTAAATGGCATCCCACGACCCTGAATGGTTAACTTCTTACCGCCGTTTATACTATAGAAATCAACATAGGCATTCCCATCAAAGGTTTCACCGTCAAAAGCACTTTCTATTTCGTTGGAAGCTTCTGAAATATATCCTAATAAGGTTTCTTTAAAAGCACCCTCTTCATTAGTTAAATCGAGCCAAATTCTATTCATTTCGACCTCTGACTTTGATTTTTTGGTACTGCTGAATTTGAAAAAATCAGCATTACTACCTGCTACAATAGCACTAAAACCAACACGCATGCTGTTATTAAAAACAACATTTCCTGCCGCAACACTTGTACCGAAAAAGGATTGTCCTGAGGCAATTTGACCAGTAGGTTTAGTACTTTTTACTGGACCTGGACTTAAAGTAGTGTTACTTGAGCTTGGTGCAGGACTAGTACCCACACCACCTGTCTTGTTATAAGCAGCGTAATCATCCGATGTATAGGCCAAAACACCTGACCCAGCAGTTCCAGCTGCAAGTGTAGAAGCCAAACGAATCGAAGTATTATGAGTCCAAAAGTAAATAGTCCCTTCCAGCACTCCTGCATTAGCGTCTAAAAACAAATTGGCATCTAAAGCCGATGGGTAGGGATTACCTATTAAAACAGAATTACCTAAAGGACCTATTGGCACAGAAACTACTCCATTATTAGGCGCTCCTGTAAACTTGTATAATTGAGTACTTGGCGGTTGTCCTGATTTTGGCTGTGGGCCCCTTATTATATATCCCGTCCCCTTACTCATGAAAGTTGTATACGCATTCTCATATTTCCAGTTATTCACAAAGGAATCAAATGAAAGGAACTTATCACCTAAAGTGTTAGGAGCAAAATCAATGAGCTTTTGACCTGCGACTGGTGCTGACCAATAGGTATAATCAAAATTAGTAATTGGTGTTGTTACTCTTTCGTAAGTGATCACTCCTGTGTTTACAGCTGCATTATTTATTTGAACCAAGCTGGAAGTATCTTTAAATGTAATTGATCCCGTACCAGTTACAGTTAATTCATTTTGAAGACGCATTGTTACGCCACTTGCAACCGTAGCTGTAACTCCGGTGTTTACGGTACAAGAACATAAATCGACATCCGAACTTATTGACCCTGTTGCAGCAATCACGCCTAAAGTATTTATAGTTGGAGTAGTTGTCCAACTCGTTCCATTGTAGGTAGTCGTAACAAGAGCAGTAATTGGAACATTTGCGGTAGCTGCAGAAACACAAGATGAAACTGAGACAGTAAAAGTATAATTTCCTGCCGCAAGTCCAGAGATAGCAGCAGTAGATCCGGTACCCGTCGTTGTGCCTGGAGATGGTCCTGACCTTGTTAGTGTCCAAGTACCAATTGAAGGTAAACCCCCTATATTAATGGTACCTGTAGGAATTGCGCAAGTAGGCTGCGTAACTGAAACTATAGATGGTGGAGCTGGAGCCGATGGAACTGGATTTATAGTAAAACTAGTATTTGCCGAAACACATCCATTATTTGTCACACTTAAAGTGTAATTACCAGGAGGTGCAGTCACATTTGCTCCAGATCGAACAACCCCTGCGGAAGGAGTGAAAACATAATTATAATTTGCCGCATCAAAATTTGTCAGAGCAAAACTTCCAGTTGGAGTGGAACAGGTTGGATGAGTGATCGTGCCAATTACCGGAGCAACTGTTCCACCTGCAAAAAAAGTAACGGTATTTGAGTTTACACTAACCCCACATCCCAAATTATTATTTCTAACTCTATAATAATAAGTATTACCTGGAGTCAATCCTGTAATTGGATATATAATGACATTGCCAACATTTAAATTTTCATAACCAGAAACAAATGTGCCTGCTGAGAAAGTACTTGTCGTGGCAACATCTAAAAAATAACCACTCACAAAAGTATCATTATTCCATTGAGCATACCAGGTTGAACAAGATGCGTAACCATTAGCTGCAGATGGAGTTATAGCAGCATACATGTTCACAGTATTAGATGTATTGTTAGTGCTTATCAAATTACTACAAGTTGAGGAAGCGATATTTGTAACCCTGATGGTTGTAGAATTATTTGCGTTTAATGGACCTAAGTTAGCCGTAAACTGACCAGAACCAGCAGTTGTAACTGTCATTGGAGCTGTGTAAACAACACTGTTCCCATTAAAACTTAAAGTATAACTCACGGTGTACGTACCTAATGGTAAGCCCGCAGCACTTGAAGAAAGTGACACAATTGATGATTTTGCAGTTGTGCAAGAAGTACTCGCTGCAGAAATACTTGTGAGACTGTATACTGGACAATACGAAAATTGGACTCTTGAGCTACCAGTAGTTTCAAAGTACTCCAATACAAAATTAGTACTACCACTTAAAGAAACAGAGTAATTAGTTTCTCGATAGGCATGGTTTGTATAATCATTTATGACAAAAGTGGCACCCCCATCTAAACTTAGTCGATATCCATCATCACCACCTACAGTAAACACATACGTACCCGCAGGCATCACCTTATTCATTTTGAAACGAATCGCAAAATTATCTGAGTAAGTATTACATAAATTAGGGCCTGATATTGCACCAGTACCTAGATTTAAATCAAAAATATCCGTTTGAGCTATATTACCTATATAGTTGGTGGTAAAAGCATTAGACGGAGGATTTCCACCATTCGTTACCGCATATACATAACCAATCCATGCACTACTTCCATAAGAAACTTGATCTCCAGGAGGTGCAGTAACTACGAAATCCGTTGTACTCGTACCGGTACCACTTGTTGTACTTACAGATAGAGGTCCAGTTGTTCCTGTAGTGGGCAAAACGGCAGTAATTTGTGCGTCACTATTAACCGCAAAAGATGCTGCATTAACTCCATTAAAACGAACTGCAGTTGCATTAGTAAAATTACTACCAGTAATTACAACGGTCGCTCCTGAAACAGAACACGCATTATTAGGTGTAAAACTTGTTATAACTGGAATTGGTCTCAAAACATTAACATAATAGTCTTCAACCTGACCATAACCACTACCTGAAAAACAAGGATTAGTTGAATTATTGTCCGACTGAATAATTCTCATTCGTGTATTTCCCAACAAAGCGTTTACTGGTACCACAATAGAACTATTCAAAACAATGGCGTCAACTCCATTGGAATTGGTAATAGTACCCAAATTAAAAATTTCATTTACATTGTTACCAAAAACTCCATTTTGATCCCAATCTACATATGCATATATAGCTTGTGGGAAGTTACCATCTGTATTTCCCTTCACTAAAATAGTATTTGTTGATCCCTGTAATACATTTCCCGTAATACAATATGACTCATAACTATTGCTTGAAGTTGAATTTGAGGAAGTATTATTTATTCCACCAAACGTTACTTGAGTTATTGGAGTAACATTACTAAATAAAGGAGTACAATATGATGTCAAAGAAGATGTGTAGGTAATCCTAACACGACCACTACCCCCATCTCCTCCTGATCTATTTGTATTATTATCTATATAGGCACCACCACCGCCACCACCGGGAGTTGATCCATCATTACCATTTCCCCCTCCAGTTCTTTGAACGCCACCAGAACCTCCACCGGGATTTGCGCCACCTCCACCAGCACCACCAACAGTTGCAGTCCCATTACTTCCATTGCTTCCCGCTGTTAAAGTGGTGCCAACAGATGCGGCCGTTGAACCAGAACCTCCAGCAACAGTTCCCCCATTGGGGGCCGCTCCTCCAGCTCCTCCTTGAGCAAAAACTGTACTAGTTGTAACTACCCATGATCCTTGTCCATTCGCACCAGCTGTTCTTGCTCCTGTTCCTCCACTACCAACAAAATATTGAATTGCTTGTCCAGGCGTAACAGTAATTACTGATGAAGCATAAGAACCACCAGCTCCTCCTGCTCCTCCTTTAATATTATTTGTACTTGATCCACCTCCTGCTCCACCACCACCCCAGGCCTCAACTGTAATAGAAGTGACATCGCAGGGAACAACAAAAGAATACGTTCCAGGCGTTGATTGCGTTACAGGCGATTGTCCAAAAGCAACGCAAGTAAAAAGCGCACTAATAGCTATAATAAAAAATCGGATGGTTTTTAAAAGTAAAGTTTTCTTCATGTGGTATTTTTAAAAATTTCGGGGAGAATTTTTAATGTATTTCTTATCGTTAAAATGTTCTTGTTTTTGTACTCTAAAAATAAAGTGCATTTATTGTGCAATATCGTTTGACATGTACAAACAATAACAAAAAAATCGTTTAAACGCATTAAAAAAACGATTAAGTACACAACTCTATAATTACAAAAGACTCTCTGTGAAGCTATTGATCAATTGCTAAGACTGCAGTACCTAAACTAATTTAATTTTTAACCTATTTGCTCATGAATGAAATAGCTGCTAGACTCGTTTTGAGTTATTTACGAGTAAAACAAAGAAATGGTTTCATAGAACCATTTCTTTGTTAAGAAAGCGATAATAATGTGCAGGAAATTGCACTTTTACCGAAGAAAAGTACTCAGATGATAGATATCGCAATTGTAATAGCTAAAATAAGGAGTTTAAGTTACAATTGAAAAACAATTAATAGATCACCTTTTGAGTTAGTGTTTGCCCATTATCCAATTTAATTTTAATGATATAAACAGTATTTCCTCTTCGCAAAGTACGAATAGCAAGTTCAGTACTATTAATTTTTTGGTTGTTATAGACTTGTTTTCCTCCAGAATCATACATCAGGACAGAATCTAATAATGCAAGTGAACTGACAAGCTTTATTTCTTTATTCGTTGTCGAGACTAAAACTGTCTTTTCATTTGCTGCGGCCTTAGTTGTTGAGGCAACTCCTGTTTGAGTGGAGTAAAACAGAACAAAACGATCATTAAATGTGCCTATTTCAGACTTAAAAACATACTCTTCCTTCTTCAAATCGTGTATGGTTTTTAATAGTTTATCTTCAATAAAAACTTGTTGCGTTTCAAAGAGACCATCAAATTGCTTTATTTTGATAGTGAACTCACCTGCTATAGTCGTTTTGTATCCCAAAACCACTTTGTCTTCTTGATTAAAAGGTATTGAGCGACCTTGAATAACTAAATTTTTATCATTTACAATACTATAAAAATCTACATATTCATTGGCATCAAAAGACACTCCGTCATATTGCCCATCTATACCGTTAGTTGCACCACTAACGTACCCAATTAAAGCTTGCTTATAGGCGCCTTGGCCATTATAAAAATCCAACCACAGTCTGCTTTTTTCATCCGTTACAATTTTAGTACTCGATTGATGCTTAAAAAACTGGCTATTATCCCCTGTATTAGTTCCAACACCTACTCGCATTGTATTTGTAAAATTAACTACTCCAGATCCTAGTGTTGTTACAAAAAACCCTTGTCCTGATCCAATTTTCCCAGTAGGAATTAATCCGGCAAATCCAGCGGCAGTACCGCCCGTTAAATTATACGAAGCATAGTCATCTGAGGTATACGCATAAAGTCCCGACCCTAAATTACCAGTACCCGCTCCTATGGCAGTTCCATGTGTCCAAAAGTATAAAGTACCATCTAAAATAGGATTATTGATAATAAAGTTGCTAGCATCCAGCGCAGAAGGATAAGGATTACCTAATAAGTAAGAGGCTTCACCTGTGGTTCCTATAGGAATAGTAATTGTACCATTATTTGGGACCCCTATAAATGTCGCTTGATAAAAATTTGGTGGATTTGGAGCTGCGAAGTTTTGTGGACCTCTAATAATATAACCCATTCCCTTTGCCATAACAGCAGATGGCGATTCTTGAACCCAATTATCTGTAGCGCCATTAAAAGAAAAATATTTGTCCCCTAGTGTTAAAGGCGATACATTAAATAATGTTTGTGGTGATACAGGAGACGACCAATAGGTGTAATCAAAATTACTAATCGCACTCTGTGTTTGTCTTCGGTATCGAATATCTCCTGAGTTAGCAACAGCATTAATTTGAACCAAGCTAGCTGAATCTTCAAAAGTCAAGCTACCACCTATCACTTTTAAATCATTTGTTAGGGTTAATTTTTTTCCGCTTAGGAATGTAATACTACCGGACTGTACCTCACAGGAACAACCTAACAAATCAGTTGCAGCAGTATAATTACCAGCAAAAACTATTTTTTCAGGACCATTTACAGTGAGACCTGATGGAGCGGATCCAGTAGACCAAGAACTACCATTCCATGTATTGGTAACCAATCCGTTGACTGGCACATTTACGGTAGGAGACAAGCATCCTCCTATATTTTTTATGACAATGGTGTAATTCCCTATTGAAAGTCCTGATTTAACATTACTAGCTTGATAATTTAAGCCATTATCAAAACTATAAACATCTGTTGCACTTTGAACAGCAACAGTTATGGCTCCTGTTGCCAATGAACAAGAAGCATTAGTCACTATAGTTTGTGGCACTGTTAATTCAGGTAAAAAGGTTAACAACCGAGTTCGTGTGCTGCTATCTACAGAACATTGGGTTGTACTATTATTAAAAGTAATATACACTCTATATTCAGCTGATTCCGCTGCTGTCCCATTACTGATTGTTAAGGTTGCCGTTGTAGCACCAGCATAATTACCACCGTTAATGACATTATTCCACACTCCACTAGCAACTGATTTTTTCCATTGATATGAAACAACATTAGCTGGGTAAGATGTGGTTACGGTATAGGAATTGCTCCCTCCATAGCACTTTACGATATTTGTGATTGATGGAGTAGCTGCAGGACTTGCAGTTAATCCCGTAATACTATTCACAGAGAGCGTAGCAGAATTAGAAGTTACACTACAACTCCCTTTCGAAACGACAGCCCTAAATTGAGTGCCATCAGGAAATTGTGCACTACCTACATTAGCAATTGTAACTTTACCTACGGTAGGATACGTAACATTTGTGGCTGGCATTGCAATATAGCTAACATCTGTCGTTTTTTTATACTGCCAGGTATACGTTAATCCGCTTCCCACTGCCACAGCTGTAAAACTAACAGAGGCTCCTTCACAATCCAATTGATTAATTGGCTGCGTAGAAATGCTGAGGCCACTACTTATGCTTAGAACTCCATAATTCCCGTTTTTTGTACAACCACCTATTGTAACTTTTGTTCTATATCTATAAGCGGTCATTAACGCGGTTACTCCTGTTATGCTTAAACTAGCAGTCGTAACACCAGAATAGAGGGCACCATTAACTAAATCAACCCATCCAGTACCATCATTAACTTGCCATTGAAATGATGGAGAAACACCTACAACTCCCGAAACAAATACTGCAGTTCCTCCAACACAAACGGTTAAATTAGCAATATCACTAATCGTAAAAGGGCATGTACCGCCATAAATCACTTCGTTCATTAAAGCCACTAAAGCAGGATCAGTGGGTAAAGTCCCCGCTGATTGTGCATTAGAAGTACCGGTTACTGTAACAACTGCAACGGGATTTACTGGATAAACAAATCCATTACCTGACCCGCTAATCGTTGCTATTACATTACCCCCAACTAAAATATCTCCATTATTTTGCAAAATAGTACTACTTGTAAATAAATCCCCAGCAATCACAACGGAACTCTTCCAAAAATTCGCTGTACCCTGATTACTAAAGTTTCCATATACTTTGATAGTTGCGCTTTCACTATTTCCTAGACCTGCATTAAACTGACCACCACTATTGACCGTTACGTTTCCATAAACGGTTAAAGTAATAGTATTGTTAATGGTCAAAACTCCCGTTGACATTACTGTGACACTCTTTGCAAATGCTGCTACTGAAACCGTAACAGTTTTCAAAGCAGGAATCACCACATCATGTGACGCTGTTGGAACAACACCTAAAGACCAATTGCTAGCCGTATTCCAACTACCACTAGTTCCTGTATATGTATTTATTTGGGCGACAACACCGAAAGTATTTAAAAATAATAATTTCGCAAAAACAACGAATTTGAGTAGATTTTTCATCATATTTGTAATTAATATGTTGTGAATAATACTGTAAACAACTGATAGCTAATACTAAGTTCAAACATATTTTAATAAAAAGACAACAAAGTCGTTTATTAGCGTTTTAATCCGATATAATGAGTATTTGCACCTTTTTGAATAGCAGATAGTTACGATTTAATACTAAGTAAATGATTACAAGTAGTTCCTTGTCTTTACAATCATCTATTATATTACTCACGGACTTTACAATGAAAGACCTATTTACTATCAAAGACGCCCTAAAAAAAATCGAACATTATTGCGCTTATCAAGAGCGCTGTCATGAAGAAGTGGAGGCTAAACTTCGCACCATGAAAATGGATCGTGACGAAATTGACCAAATAATTGCGCATCTCATTAAAGATAATTTCCTAAACGAAGAACGATTTGCATGTAGTTTTGCGAGAGGAAAACACCGCATTAAGCAGTGGGGAACTATCCGAATTACGAATGAATTAAAGTTTCGGAAAATAAATCAGCGCTTAATTACTACGGCACTAAAAGAAATTACTACTGAAGAATATTATGAAACCTTTGAGAAATTAGCGCTGCGAACTTGGGAAAATACTAGAGAGACAAACAGCTTGAAGAAAAGAAAGAAGGTTTGTGATAGCTTATTACGAAAGGGCTATGAAAGTAATTTGGTCTATGAAAAAGTGAAGGAGTTGGAAAATATGGATTGATTTATGTTTTGTAAATAGCAGTTGTCTACTTTAAATAATAGAACGCGGATAACGCGGATTTAACGGATCAGAAACGGATTTTTACTTTTTGTGAAAGGGTTTGGGATTTAAGATGTTACTATTTTTAACTTTAAATAATGGCACGCAGATTCCGCAGATTTAGCAGATCAAAAACGGGTTTGAATCTATTGTGAATGGGTTTGAATTTAAATCTTGACTGTTACTAACTTTGGCTAATGGAATGCGGATTTAACGGAGCAAAAACGGATTTTACCTTTTGTGAATCCGTTTGCAATTTAAAATGTTACCATTCCTAACTTTGGCAAATAGAGCACCTATAATGCGAATTATATATATTAAGTCCAATTTAGCATTTCAACTTCTCCAATAAAAGTTATTGCTTTGAAAAAGTAAGTAGTGCCAATCTTTTACTTGTTGTTATATCGAAAGCAGTATACTAACAGCATTACCGCCAAAACCTACTGCGTTTACTAACACTTTTTTAATGGGTTTGCTTTGTTGTTGTGCTTGCGCAAAAGGGACACTGATGAAGGTATTGTGTTGCATCATCATGATAGCCAACTCTAAGCTTAGTAACCCTGAAGCGCCAAAAGTATGTCCAATTTTCCATTTATTGGTGGTCAGTAAAGGCAGGCTTTCGCCAAAGACTTTTTGGATTGCTCTATACTCTGTTAAATCACCCTTGATGGTTCCGGGAGCATGCATGACAATGGCATCTACATCTGATAATTCAGTATCTTTTAAGGCCATTTTCATGGATTTTTGAAAACAAGTGGCTTCTGCAGAAATGGATATGTTGTGTTCCAGAACCTCTGTAGCATAACCAATGCCTTCGATAAATGCTAATGCATTTTCTTTTTTCCCTATTTCTAAACAACAAACTGCTGCGCCTTCACCAAGAATCATAGTGTTTTGCGTTTTCTCTAAATCTAATGCACGATTTGGATACGCTTCATCTGACCTTGAATAGATTTTTAAAGCACGCATTTGTGCGATTGTAAAATCGGTTAAAGGGGCTTCGCTACCACCTACTAAGAACTTATCGACCATACCTGATTTTAACCAAGCGACAGCGTTTAAAACAGCGTGCAATGCAGTAGAACAAGTAATAGAGTGTGAAATTTCGGGGCCAGAACTTTGTAAATCATGCGCTATCCAAGAGGAAATATTTCCTAGCGTAGTTGTAGGCGAAGCCAATGTTTGCGCTTTTCCCGTTTCTAGATATTCTTGATGGTGTTTTTCGAATAATTCAGTAGCTCCACGTGACGAACCAATATTGATTCCGAATACATCATCAGTTGTCCAAGCTGCTTGCTCAACCGCTTTGCGAGACGCTTCCATGGCATATAGTACCGAATTATCTAGAAACTTATATTTAGGATCTGAATGTTTTAGTACTTCAATTTTCGCAATTGAATCTCCGTTTAAAGGCGCTACAAACGTTGGAGCCTTATCAATGTTTTTCTGGGTAAAACAATGCTGGTCATTCAGGTAGTGCTCCCAAATTAATTTTGGGTCATTACCCAATGGAGATGTAGACGAGAGAGCGGTAATGGATATTATTTGTGACAAGGTGTAGTATTTTATTACACGAAGATTCGCAGAGAATTTTCGCAGAGATTCACAAAATTCAAAATAGAGAAATCAGCCTGACTAAACTTGACATTTTCTCCTAGTTTTATTTTGTGCAATTATTTTTAATTTAAAAGCAAAGGTCGCAAAGTTTTTCGCAAACTGCATAACGAATGCGACCAAATAATGCGTTTTTAGAATTCAAATCATTGGTTGACTTTCCACTTATTGCTTTTTAGCCCTGATAGCAGTGGAAATCCTTTATCGCCGTTCTTTAGGCGGTAAAGATTGCAACGGATAGCAGGATTAGCTCCAAATTAAACTATATCAAGTGCTTGTTCGACTACTTGATATATTTTTTCTAATTGTACATCACTGATGATATACGGTGGTAAAATGTATACGATATTTCCCACTGGTCGCAGGATTACGCCATTCTCGATGAAGAAATCGTAGAGTTTGTTTCGCAAGCTTCCATAGTAACTTGCTGCTCCTTCTGTCTTTATTTCTAAAGCAAAAATAGTTCCCAGAACACGAGTGGTTTTGACCTTAGCATGCTCCTTAATTTTTGTTTGAAAGGCCAAATGATTTGCATTGACACGAACTAAATTCGCTTGCATTTCGGGAGTTTTTAACAACTCTAAACTCGCTAATGCTGCGGCACAACCCGTAGGATTTGCTGTAAAGGTATGTCCGTGAAACAAGGCTTTATTGATATCTTCATCATAGAAAGCATCAAAAATTTCTTGCGTAAAAGTGGTAATCGCCATAGGAATAGTTCCACCAGTCAATGCCTTAGACAAGCATAACATATCGGCAGTTTCATTGACGTAATTCATTGCAAACGTCTTGCCTGTTTTTCCAAAACCAGTCATTACTTCGTCAGCAATGGTCAAAACATTGTTTTCTTTGCAAATGGCAATCAACTGCGCCAAAGCTTCCGGTTCGTGCATGACCATTCCGGCAGCACCTTGCACTAAAGGTTCAAAGATAAAACCAGCGCAATTGTTGTTTTTGATTTGTGATCGCAAAGCATCATAACTCTCTTGCTCTTGCCCCTTTATAGGAGCGGGAATACGCACCACGTCAATAAACATACCTTCGAATGCCTGTGTATAAAAGGAAATTCCGCTTGCCGCCATAGCAGCAAATGTATCTCCGTGAAAGGCATTTTCGAAAGCTATAATTGTGGTTCGTTTTTCGCCTTTGTTAAAAAAGAATTGCAAAGCAACTTTGATGGCCACTTCAACAGCCGTTGAACCATTATCAGAAAAGAATATTTTTCTTTGGTTATCAGGCAATATTTCGATTAGCTTTTCACCAAGTTCGATTGCTGGCTCATGCGTAAATCCACCAAAAAGCACGTGTTCTAGCGTAGTTAGCTGCTTGTAAATTGCATCGGCGATGTATTTATTACTGTGCCCATAGGGATTCACCCACCACGAAGCTATAGCATCAATATATTCTTTGTTGTTTTCGTCCCAAAGCAAAGCGCCTTCTCCTCTTTTAATAGCGATAGGAAGCGCAGCTGTTTTATGTTGGGTATAAGGATGCCAAAGGTATTCTTGGTCTCTTTCTGATAATGTCATGGTAAAATAAATTATGTCGCAAAGATACGCAGAGACGAACAGAGTGCCATACGCAAAGAATTAAATGCGTTATATTTATAGACTTAACAACTTTTCTCTAAATTGATCGGCGTAAACCTTAATTACATTTTGATCAAAGTAAGGTTCTTGTTCGATGCGCCCGATACAATTAATTCCAGTTTTGGATAAAATGATGGACTCAGTAGCTTGATTTTTTTCACCACTGAAAATAATTCCAGCAATATTGATCTTGCGGTTTTGCAATGCTTCAATCGTTAACAGGGTATGGTTGATACTCCCCAAATAATGTCTTGAAACAACTACTACTTTATAATCTGTAGCAATTAAATCGACAATAGTATCTTGATTATTTAAAGGTACAAATAAACCTCCTGCTCCTTCAATAACCAAATGATTGTCGGTTTCTGGTGCGACAATTTTAGTTAAGTCAATTGTTATACCATCAATTTCAGCTGCCAGATGTGGACTAGCTGGCGTGTTTAATTTATAGCTGTTGGGATGAATAATCGTTTTGTTATTACTAATGTAGCGTTCAATTTTATGACTATCCGAATTATCAAGGTCACCAGCTTGAATGGGTTTCCAATAATCGGCTTGTAGTGATTCTGTTATAATTGATGAGGCAATTGTTTTACCTACATCAGTTCCTATTCCTGTTACAAATATTTTCATTATTAAACGTTTTTACAAAAGTAAAAAACCCATCGTTAAGATGGGTCATTTATTAGTCTTCTTTTAATTCGTCGATTAATTTTCGAATTTCATTAGCATATCTTCCGTAGAAAAAATGCACCCAAACTTCTAGCACTAAGCCCATCAATAAAATGCTAATTATTAAAGCAACGACCGCTCCTATTATTTGCGAATTAGTTAAATTTAAAATATCAATTGCTACTTTATCTCCTAGTTTTTGATAGAAAAAGCCTATTAGAAAAACAACTAAGAATGGAGTGAGCGCAAAACCAAATGTTTTATAGAGTTCCATATTTAGTCGTATATCGAAATAGGTCTCATACAGACTATCTTTGGTACTTAAGGATACCGTATTCAGTCTCTTGTAAAATAAAAACAGCTTAGCCAAATAGTAAATGCAAACAGCCGCAAAAATAGCATAGAGTAGGTAAAAAGGGCTAAACAAAGTTTTTGGAAAATCGTACAGGAGTGGCACGAAGCCTATTCCTATTACCGCTAAAACTTGTGTTATAAGTTCCATTTTTAAATTCTGTTTTATCTTGTCCAATGGCGTGTTAGCCGATTGAATTTTTTCTAAATTAGCTGGCACAACTACCTTGTCTGTGTTTTCAGTGTTCCAAGCATTTTGCATATCGTTAAAATCCATATCCTTGCTTTTTTATAATTTCTTTTAATTTTTCTTTTGCTCTGTTTAATTTTACTCTGGCATTCCCCTCAGAGATTCCCAGATTGCTGCCAATTTCTTTATGTGAAAAACCCTCTAGTTGATAAAAAATAATTGCTTTATCAATTTTTTCTAGTTTCTGAATTGCCCTGTAAAAATGGTCCATCTGACTCTCTTTAATCTCTGAATCACCTTCCTCTTCTTTTATGTTTTCAGACGCTATTGGATATCTATCGACCTTTCTTTTTTCTTTTTTCAAGAAAACGATAGCTGTATTAATTGCTACCCGATACATCCAAGTCGAAAACTGACTTTCATTTCTGAACGAATCATACGATTTCCATAGTTGACAAATAATCTCTTGAAATAAATCTTGTTGATCGTCATGATTATCCATATACATCTTGGAAACTTTATATAAAATCCCTTTATGTTTTTCAATACGATTTAAAAATTCTGGCTCTTTTTCTTTCAAAATAGTACTATTTCATAATTGGTTTAACGGTGTATCCCGCTTTTCTTAATAAATTAATTACACCCAAATCTCCTCCCAAATGAGCTGCGCCAACAGCAATAAAAGCACTTTGATCTTTTACTACTTGGGTAAGATTTTGAACCCAATTAGCATTCCTCTTGTCAAGCATTTCGTTTTTGGCAATTAGATTCATGTTTTTTACATCCGTTAAATTGGTATAAACATCTTGAATATTTTCTTTTTTGTATTGTGAAACCAGCTTACTAGTTTCAGCAATATTCATATTTTCAAACATCGAGAGCATTTCATCATTGGTGTACGCTTTTTCGATAATTCCTAGTTGCGCTTTTACTGATTCAAAACCAGCGACCTCTATACCACGCTCCTTAGCTTTGGCAATAAAATCCATTTCATAAAATTTTAAATCCGCACAATTAAATGTTTTCATTGACATTAAACTCATTACAGTTGACAAACTATAACTATTCACTTGCTGCAGCGATAATCCTGCCTTTTCTTTCAAAATAGCCTCTAATTTAAAAAGCTGATCTGTGGTTAATGTTTTATCTAAGGTTTCTTTTCCCATAGCCATTTGTTGCATCACTGCCAGTTCTGCGGGATCGGACAAATTAACTTCTAGTACTAACTTATCTGATGATTCAAAAGCTTTTTTTACTTTCTCGGACAAAAAATAATCGTCGGCACATATCATGTGAATCGTTCCATATAGATAAGAAGTTTTGCTTAGTCCTTTTCCTGATATTTCCCATAAAAGGGAGTTTTCTAACGAAGTAGTTTTCGTTTGTGCTTGGCTTGACAAACTCATTAAAATTGTAAATGCTGCTACTGCTGATTTGAATAAATTTTTCATTTTTTTATTGATTTTGATTGTTGATGATTGAAACTCTTTTTGTTTTTCAATTGTTAATTTGATTACGAGTCGTAAGTAAGCAATCCATCAAAACGTTACAAAAAAAATTATAATTTATTTAAAAATAGAGTGATAGTAGGACCTAAGAGGATATTTTTTCTATCGAAATATGAATAACTTAAAAATACTAAAAAACAAAAGCAGTTAAAGAACGCAAAAGTTCCGTAATTTGATTTTTAGTGTTATAACTATGAATGCAAAAACGAAGTCGCTCTTGCCCTTCTGGAACCGTAGGAGAAAGAATCGCTTTTACATCGAAACCTTTTTCTTGAAATTGTTGCGCGATCCTTTTTACATTTTCATTACCGGGTATGATGGCAGATTGTATTGCCGATCTCGATTGTACAAACATTGGTTTTAAACCCAATAACATTTTTTGTTGGTTGAAATGTACGATGTTAGCTCTTAGTTCACCTAAACTATTGCTGCTTTGATCTAAAAATTGGTAAGCCGTTAGAATAGTCGCAACTGAATGTGGTGGCAATCCTGTTGTATAAATAAAACTACGCGTAAAATTTACTAAATATTGTTTTAACTCATTTGAACCTAAGACAGCTGCACTGTGACAACCGAGACCTTTACCGAAGGTCATGATGCGTGCAAAAACTTCTTCCTGCAATCCCAACATTTGAACCAAGCCTTCGCCTTTATCTCCAAAAACACCTAAAGCATGCGCTTCATCAACAACTAAATAACAATTGTGCTTTTTACAAACGTTTACTAACTCTTCGAGATTGGGCGTATCGCCATCCATCGAAAAAACACTTTCGGTAACGACGTAGATATTTGTTGTTTTATGACGTTTTATTAGTGTTTCAAGCTCTTCAAAATCGTTGTGAGTAAATTTATATGCTTTTGTATTAGAAAGCTTGATTCCGTCTCTAATTGAAGCATGGCAGAGTTCGTCGTACAGAATCAAATCCCCTTTTTGGGGCACACTACTAAAAAAACCAACATTTGCATCATAACCTGAATTAAAAATCAGTGCGCTTTCACATTGATGAAATTGAGCAATAAAATCCTCTGCTAATTGATACAAAGGGTGGTTACCGGAAATTAACCGAGAACCAGTCGCACCATTTTGGGTAAATTTATGATCAATTAAAAATTGATGCGTTTGGTTGAAAATCGCTTCTGATTGAGAGAACCCTAAATAATCATTAGATGCAAAATCAATTAGATCACTTTCATTAGGCAATTTTCTAAGTGCATTTTCGCTATTGCGAACATGAAGTTTTTTGAGAAGATTTTCAGGTAATTTCATGCCATCAAAGTTATGAAATATTGTGCACAATAAGCAGTTATCTTCTAGCCCAGATAGCAATGGAAATCCTTTTACTTTTTTCCTTAAAAAGTAAAAGATTGCAATGAATAGCTGGAATAGCTCCAAAATAAAAAAGCCAAACATTTCTGTTTGGCTTTCTTTCCTATTTTGATAATTGCATTAGTCTGCTAAAACAATTATTTTATTATCCTTCATTTCGATAGTTCCAGATGAAATAGCTAATGTATAATTTTGCTCATTAACTTTAGTAAACATACCAACCACTTCCTTACTGAATGTAAAGCTAGGTGCTACAATGCTCACAACTCCTTGCTGTAATAAAGAAACTATAGGTGCGTGATTATTTAACATTTGGAAATTTCCATCTACTCCAGGTACAGATACAGAGGTTACTTCTCCTTTAAATAATGTTGCTTCTGGTGAAACTATTTCTAATAACATATTTCTATTTAGTTTAAAAGTTTGAAGGTTAAAAGTTTAAAGTTACGAGTGAACCTTAAACCTTTAAACTTTAAACTAATTTTAAGCTTCTGCCAACATTTTTTCTCCAGCTTCAATAGCTTCTTCGATAGTACCCTTAAGGTTAAAAGCAGACTCTGGTAAGTGATCTAATTCACCGTCAATAATCATGTTGAATCCTTTGATAGTATCTTTGATATCTACTAAAACACCTTTTAATCCTGTAAACTGCTCCGCTACGTGGAAAGGTTGAGACAAGAAACGTTGTACACGACGCGCTCTAGATACCGATAATTTATCTTCTTCAGATAATTCTTCCATACCAAGGATCGCGATAATATCTTGCAATTGCTTGTATTTTTGTAAAATCTCTTTAACTCTTTGTGCACAGTCGTAGTGCTCATCACCAAGAATTTGTGGTGTTAAGATACGAGAAGTAGAATCTAACGGGTCAACCGCTGGATAAATACCTAGCTCAGCAATCTTACGAGACAATACTGTTGTTGCATCAAGGTGAGCAAACGTTGTTGCTGGTGCTGGATCCGTTAAATCATCCGCAGGTACGTAAACCGCTTGTACAGATGTAATAGATCCTTTGTTTGTAGATGTGATACGCTCTTGCATCGCTCCCATTTCGGTTGCTAATGTTGGTTGGTATCCTACTGCAGATGGCATACGACCTAAAAGTGCCGAAACCTCAGAACCTGCTTGCGTAAAACGGAAGATATTATCAACGAAGAATAATACATCTTTACCTTGGTCAGTTCCTGCTCCATCACGGAAATACTCAGCGATAGATAATCCTGAAAGTGCCACACGAGCACGAGCTCCAGGTGGCTCATTCATTTGTCCGAAAACGAAAGTAGCTTTTGACTCTCTCATTCCTGGCATATCTACTTTAGATAAATCCCATCCTCCATTTTCCATAGAGTGCATGAATTCCTCACCGTATTTTATAATTCCTGACTCTAACATCTCACGAAGTAAGTCATTCCCTTCACGTGTTCTTTCTCCTACTCCTGCGAATACTGAAAGTCCACCGTGTCCTTTTGCAATATTGTTGATCAACTCTTGGATCAATACTGTTTTACCAACACCGGCTCCACCAAACAATCCAATTTTACCCCCTTTTGAGTAAGGCTCAATTAAATCGATTACTTTAATACCTGTGAATAAAACTTCTGATGAAGTTGATAAATCTTCGAATCGAGGTGCTTGACGGTGAATTGACATTCCGTTTTCACCTGTCTTTGGCAAGTTTCCTAAACCATCGATAGCATCACCGATTACGTTGAAAAGACGTCCGTAAACATCCGCTCCAACTGGCATTTGAATTGGGTTCCCAGTACCTACTACTTCATAACCTCTACTCAAACCATCTGTTGAGTCCATCGAAATGGTACGAACTGTGTTTTCACCAATGTGAGATTGCACTTCAAGTACTAATAAAGTACCATCTTTTTTTGTGATTTCTAATGAATCATAAATTTTTGGAAGTTCAACATCTTTTCCGTTGAAAACAACATCAACTACTGGACCAATGATCTGCGCAACTTTTCCTATTACTTTTGACATTACTTATGTGTTTATTAAATAGCTATTTAGGTTTATGAAATATATCCAATCAAAAAATCAAGTTTGGATGCTTTTTTCAGAGTGCAAAGATAATTTTTTAAAATAAAAAATCAATAATTTTTTTGAATAAAAACGACACTACTTAGAATTAGTCCTTTTTCTGGTAAAGTACAGTAATTGAAAAAGGATAAAAAATTAAAACCACCCATATTACGGGTGGTTTTAATTTTAATACTGCTTACTATAAAATACCTGGGAATAGGATCCTATAATTCCCTAGATCAACTCCTTTTAAGTTAGAACCGTATTTTGAATTAATCGCTTCAATAAATTTATTTGCAATAACTGCGTAGCCTCTAGGAGAAGGATGAACTCCATCTGTTGAGAAACCACCACCAGTTATAAATGTAGATGTTACTGTAAATCCGTTTGCTGATACCCCACCTGTAGCTATAGTTGTTAAAAGGGCATTAGTATTTACAAGAGCTAAGCCTTTAGCAGTCGCCACGGCCTGAATTTTTGCATTATAAGCGTCAGTTGCGGTCTTTAACTCTGCTACCTCACCTTTGGACAGAATCCATTTATCAGCTAAAGGAAACTGAGTACCGTTGCCTAAAGGTAAAAAAGCTTGAGCACTAACTCCACCTGATGACAAAACTACGTAATCCGCTGAAGTTGTTTGTCTGTAAGAAGGCAAAACTAAACCTGGAACATTAACTGTGGTCAAGTATTCATCAACCATAACCAGCCCATTTGCACCAGCGACAAAGTTTATTGTTCTTGCAACTCTTTCTGACTCTGTGATAAGTCCGCCGTTTTTGGCAACTACTAATCCACCATTGTATCCTGCATAAGCAGAATTTAAAGCTGTAGCTTGTGCTAAGGTTAAAGTAGCTGCATTAAACGGAACTGTTGTAAAAAATGGAACCGTATTTACATATGGAATATTAGCTACAACACCTTTAGCTCCGCCAGCAGTAAGTGCGTTTACAATAGCTTCATAGGTAGCATCAAACCCTACACCTGCAGCACCTGCTGAAGGTGTAATTGGATTTGATCCATCTCCACCTGTAGTAGCATACCCTAAAACATCATTGTTCCCAATCCACAAAGAGAAGAAAGTAGGTGCTTGAGCCGCAGCATATGCAACAACCGAAGTAGTCCCATTAACTGGCGCAAAACGCACATAATATGGGTTAGCAGTTCCACCAGCTATTCCAAGTGGGCTTCCATAACTAGGCGACAACAAATGAAAACTTTTAGCCCCAGGTACACCGCAGTTGTTGTAAGGACCTGCACTTGCTATAGATGTTAAAATCTCCGTAGATGGGGTACCAGCAGCAGCAGCGGGCCCAGTACCATTAAAAAATAATCTTGCCCCAGAAACTACATTTCCTCCTATTTTAAAACCACCAACATTATCAGACATGAAGGGAATTTTAAACTCTCCTCCACCAACAAGTTTAAATTGCTCTGCCATAATATTTGTATAGGAAACTTTTTGACCTTCAACAAACAAAGCATTATCAGAATAACCAGCTGTTAACGAGTTACCTAAAGCAACGTATTTTGAAAAATTAGCAGTACCCGATGTCAAAGGCAAACCATCGGAGGAATTCAATTCAACTTGTACACTATCATTACTACTACATGCTACTACGGTCAAAGAAACCAATAACAGCCATTTTAAATTTTTTATCATTGTTTTAATAATTTTAGAATTAATAAATTAAGGATTGATTGTCCAAGAAGCAAAATACTGCTGACCTATCAAACCAGCTCCTAATACTTGCCCGTATTCCTTACCTGCAATGTTTGAAGCTCCTATTTTCAACGTTGATTTTAAAGATGGTATACCATAATTAATTTGAGCATCAATAACCGTAGCAGCATCGATTACACCATCAACCATTGAAGACTGCCATAAGTACGAAGTGTTATATCTACCACTAACATTGAAACCAAAGTTTTTGAATAATTTTTCATTACCAAAAGAAGCTTTTGCTCTATGCTTTGGTGTATTAAATCCAGCTTCGAAACTAGGATCTTTAGATTGATCGAAATTAAATTCAGCATAATTATAATTCACACTAACTTCAAAATCTTTATATACTTTTCTAGACAATCCAATACCAAAACCTAATGATTTAATTTCTAAAGGAGTATTCGTATACAACTGGAAAGTTCTAGTATTACCACTTTGCAATGCTTGCAATGCTTTTTGCCCCTCTACATTAGTCAATCCTCCACCGTCAATTGCTTGACCGTACAACGGAGCCACTACGTTTAAGTTACCAATAAAGTTATTATAGATATTGTAATACCCATTAATATCGATTGATGTTTTATTGATAAAAGACCTATAACCCAATTCAAATGCTTTAACCTCTTCTGGTTTCACAAGATTAGCTGTGGTTTTTCTAAGCAACGCCGGGTTTCCAGCTGCAGCGAAAGCAATAACTGAAGAAGCTAAGTAAGAATTATTGTAAGCTATAGTTCCATCAATGGTAACTGTAGCATTTCCATTATTAAATCCTTGACCTATAGTTCCATTTACTGGTCTAGTTTCTACAAATCGAGTCAAGTTATCAGGAGCTGATCCTAATAAAATAGCATTACCTACGTTGAAACCAATGTATTGATCCTGAGTAGTTGGATTTCTAAAGCCAGTTTGGAACGAACCTCTAAAATTATGTTTTCTGCTTTCACCACCTGAATACACTAAGGATACTCTAGGAGAATAATTTCCGTTAAAGTTTTGGGCTTTATCATAACGAATAGATCCTGTAAACTTTAATCTATCATCCATTAACTTTTTAGATAATTGCGTGTAGGCTCCATATTCATTATATCTAATCGGTCCATTAGCATCTGTGTAGATACGACCAAATGAATTAAGTGAATATTGTCTATACGATCCACCTACTTGGATTTCAGCAAACTCGATTAAATCTTTAAAATTATAGTTAGCATCAGAATGATAGATTTTTGAATTATCTACCAATTTTGAACCTTGCAATACATTAGCCTCACTAGTAACTGCAGCAAATGCAGATTTAAACTCTGGTGTACCAGGTAAAAACCTTCCTCTATCAGCAACCGCCCTTGCAGCATCATGCGCAGCTTGTGAATTAGGAGCTCCGGCTAATGTTGCTGTTACATATGCACCTGCATACTCACCAAACCAAGTATTATTATCCTTCCATTTATTATTAATATTTAAACCCGTAAAAAGCATATCATAAGACTGACCCCCATTTTCACCGGTAGTATAACCTCTTAAGAAGAAATTTTTCCCTTTGAACTCCAACTTGTGTTGTTGCATGAAGAAGTTGTTCAAATAATATCTATTAGCTCCTTGGTAAACAGCGTTACCAAAACCAAATTTAGATTGTACAATTACTTCTAAATTTTCGTTTCCAAACGGTCTGTAATGCAAAGACAAATCCATTTTAGTATTACTGGCTTTATTATCTGTCAAATCGATTTCGTTATAACCAGTTCTACTTACATTAGAATTAGGAAGAATACCTCTAAAGACATTATATTGAGCTGCAGAGATTTTATTTGCTGCTAGCAAACCATCAGCTACGTTTCTAATGTTAGTTGCAGCCTCATCTCCGTAAACGTTAATACCATCATAGCTAGGATTTTTTCTATCCAATCCTGCTCTAGTCTTGTCGTCATAATTTACCGCATACCAGTCAGTACCTTTCATATAAGTAAAGTTAGCCTTCATCGCTAGTTTTGGACTAAATGCTTTAGCCATACGAATTCCGTAATCAACATAATCATTGTTTCCAGCTGCCTTTTGACTTGTTTGACCAAACTTAGCGTAAGCGGTAATCCCTTCGCTGGTAAATGGACTTTTACTAGTCATAAATAAAATACCGTTGAAAGCGTTAGCACCGTATAAAGCAGAAGAAGCTCCTGGCAATAATTCTACGCTTTGCACGTCAATTTCAGATACACCAATTAAATTTCCTAATACGAAATTCAATAAAGGAGAGGAGTTATCCATTCCATCAACTAATTGCATGAAACGGGTATTCGCAACTGTAGCAAATCCACGGGTATTTACCGATTTAAAAGACAAACTACTGGTGTTCATTTGTACCTCTTTTAAGTTCTCCAAACCGTCATAAAAACTAGCTGAAGCTGTTTTCTTAATATCGGCTGTTCCCATTCTTTCAATGGTTACAGGAGATTCGATCACACGCTCCGGAGTTCTCGAAGCAGAAACTACGATTTCGTTAAGAAGATTGTCTTCCTCTTTTAAAATCACAGTGATTTTTTGATTGGCAGAAGTAACGTTTACCTCTTTCGACGAAAAACCAATACTAGTTACCTGTAGCTTAAACGGAAACTTTACAGCCGTACTTAAGGTAAATTTTCCGTCAATATCCGTGACTGCTCCACCAGCACCCCCGATGACTGTAATATTAGCCCCTATTACCGGAAGTTTGTTACTATCAGTAACTAAACCCGTAACAGAGTTTTGCGCAAAACTAATGCAACAAAAAAAGAAAGATAAAAAAAGTAAGTGCACTCTCATTTGGTTATGTTTTTATTGATTTATGGCACCAAAGTACAATTAAATTTACTATTAATAAAAAAAAGTGCTTTTTTTTTAATTATCATTAATTAAATATTTAAAAAATAAACTATTCAGCATTAATCATTTTTGCAGTAAAACCAAAAATTAAGTTAAAATTCAATAAAATACTATGCTTACATATAAAATTGGTTTTAAAAATGCATTTATGATAAAAATAAAGAATTTCAAAAAAAAGCAAAAAAAAAGCAAGACACTAGGTCTTGCTTTTGCATTATCTATAAAAACTGCTTATTCCACAGTTACTGATTTCGCTAAATTTCGTGGCTGGTCTACGTTACAACCTCTCAACACTGCTATGTGATACGACAACAACTGTAAAGGTATGGTTGTGATTAATGGCGACAATGCATCAGAAGTCTCTGGGATTTCAATCACATAATCTGCTAATTCTCTAACCTGAGTATCTCCTTTTGTAACAACAGCTATTATTCGACCGCTTCGCGATTTAATTTCTTGAATATTACTTACGATTTTATCATAATGACCCATTTTTGGAGCAATTACAACAACAGGCATGCTTTCGTCAATCAAGGCAATTGGACCATGTTTCATTTCTGCAGCTGGATAGCCTTCGGCATGAATATATGATATTTCTTTTAACTTTAACGCTCCTTCTAAGGCTACTGGAAAGTTATAGCCTCGACCTAAATACAAACAATTTGGCGCATCTTTAAAAGTAGCGGCAATTTCTTTAGTTATATCATTAGTTTCTAAAGCTTCTTTTACCTTTTCAGGAATTAAATCTAATTCTTGTAAGTACATGTGGAAATCAGATTGCGACAATGTTCCTTTAGCCTTAGCTAAACGCAATGCAATCATCGTTAACACTGTAATTTGTGTTGTAAATGCTTTTGTTGAAGCCACCCCAATCTCCGGACCTGCATGTGTGTATGCACCTGCGTGAGTTTCTCTTGATATAGAAGACCCAACGACATTACATACTCCAAAAACAAAAGCACCGTTTTCTTTAGCTAATTTAATAGCCGCCATGGTATCAGCAGTCTCTCCTGACTGAGATATGGCAATAACAACATCTTTACTATTTATAATAGGGTTTCTGTATCGGAATTCAGATGCATATTCAACCTCTACAGGAATTCTAGCAAACTCTTCAAATACATACTCCGCTACTAATCCAGCATGCCATGAAGTACCGCAAGCAACAATAATTATTCTGTCAGCATTTAGGAATTTTTCTAAATTATCCTCAACTCCTGCCATTTGAACAATTCCTTTGTTAGCATGCAATCTACCTCTATAGGTGTCTTTAATAACACTTGGTTGCTCGTAGATTTCTTTTAACATAAAGTGGTCGTAACCACCCTTTTCAATTTGCTCCAAGTTCATTTGAAGTTCTTGAATATAAGGATCAACTAAAGAGTCATCTTTTATGTTTCTGACCTTCATTGATTTGTGTAAACGGATAATGGCCATTTCACCATCTTCTAAATACACTGCATTCGAAGTATATTCTATAAACGGTGAAGCATCAGAAGCAACAAAATACTCTCCTTCTCCAATACCTATAGCTAAGGGACTACCTAAACGAGCAGCCACTAATTCATTAGGGTTTTTTTTATCAAAAACAGCAATTGCATAAGCACCTACCACTTGATTTAAAGCGATTTGAACTGCTTTACCTAACTTTGTTCCTTCTTGCTTTTGAATTTCTTCAATAAGATTAACCAAAACCTCTGTATCAGTATCTGATTGAAAGATATACCCTCTCTTTATCAACTCTTCTTTTAACGGAGCATAATTCTCAATAATACCATTGTGTATGATAACAAGATCTCCTGAATTAGAAAAATGTGGGTGCGAGTTAACATCATTTGGCACACCATGAGTAGCCCATCTTGTGTGACCAATACCAATCGTACCGTTCATAGCTACTTCCTTGATGGCCTTCTCTTCTAGATCAGCAACTTTCCCTTTTGTCTTGCAAAGTTTTATTTCGTTTCCGTCATATACCATTACTCCAGCACTATCGTAACCTCTATACTCTAAACGCTTTAGTCCTTTAATAACAATAGGATATGCTTCTCTATATCCAATATACCCAACTATTCCACACATATTTTAATTATTAGATTTAGTGTAATAAATTTCCAATTTTAATTTTTTAGCTTCATCAGCTACATTATTACCGTATAGCACTGTTCCTAACGGCGTAATTACAGCAGCTCTTGGCGCCTTAGTAAAAAGCGGCTTAGCTGTTCGCAAACTAGCAGAAGTGGAATTATTGATATCCCCCGTTACTACAAGTCCTAATTTCACGTTAGTGGAATCAGCATTTTTGATTAAATTACGAATTTGATTAGTCAACCTGACTTTGTAGGTTTGTCCGCGTCCATCAGTAACTGCCTCTTTCTTGATAATACCACTGTAAATAAACTTCCCGTTTTGAGCCTTTGTACCTGAAGAACCATCGACTTTATAATCTAGTATTGATTGACTATGTGTTAGATCGTATAAATACACTCTGTTTGGCTCTTTGGCTCCTGCCATCGATGTAGCATCAATATGAAAAATTAAATTTGCCTCATTGATTAGTAATTTCTTACCGTCTGCAGGATACCTTAAATCGTCTAGCTCATCACTAACACCATTTGGTACACTAGTAGGGTTTCCACTTGAGTCAAATCCACGCACATCAGTTTTACTAAAAAGTTCAATAACAGCTAGCGATCCTTCACCTCCTTTTAAATGTAATTTAGCATCACCAGTAGTTGAATTTGAGGTGGTAAACGCATTACTATAAGCTGCGCTATCCGCATCATTTAATAAATTTACAGTGGTTCCACTCAAATTAATGACAATAGATTTATCTACTCGAGTTTCGTCAGTAGTCGAAGTATTTTCCTTGTAATTGATAGTTATTTTTCCAGCAGAGAAATTCAACATTGCCATTTGACTTTCTACGCCACTAATTTTTTCAGCTTTGAAATACAATCCTCTAAAATAATTTCTAAAAACATCATTAGTGGCTAAATTTCCTGAGGCTGCTGCATCAATTATTTTAGTCTTAAAAAAAGCCTTATTTAAATTTAGACGCATCCCAGGAGCAGTGCGAGTTACCGTCTCTACATCATTAACTTTTGTAGACACTTTATGTTCCAATGGACTAAAAAAGAAAGCGTCGTTTTGTGCAGTATCATCATCATCATTCAGGCGAGATCCTACTTTATTCGAATCGAATGTCAGATTTTGATTCGTGTAATACTTTTGCGCTTGAAATGAATTACTAGGATCTAAACTTTGCATGGCAAATCCAGACTCATAAACGCTTAATTTAATTTTTCCACCACCATAAATAGAATCTAAGGTATAGGTATTATCGCCCGTTGCAGCATCAGTTGACTGTAAAGTACTAAAATACGGAATTGTTAAAACCACACTTTCAATTACTGGATTAATTCCAATTGTTGGTTTAACAGCTTCTAAAGTTAGCTGCGTTGCAAAGTTAGCAGTTGTGGTTCCAAATGGACCATTACTGTAAACACCTAAGGCATTAACGGCTAGATTACTGGATTCTATTGGCCCAATTTTTTGATTGTATGCAACCACTTGCGAGGTATATTTGCTTAAATCAAAATTATTACCACCAATTAAATCACCACCGATGGAGTTGTAATCCTTATCACAAGAATTTAAAAAAAGACCCGTTGCGACTAGAAGAATTGTCTTAAAAAATTTAGTATACATACTGGAAATAAAAGTTAATTTTAAAGCATTTCATTATAAAAAGCACTGTACGCCTCAGCGAAAGTGTCTTTAGGGACGAAAGGTAAAAAAGGTTTTCCTGAAGACTCTATAAATTTTGTTAAACTTGAAGAAAGCCCTTCAGAGGCTATTATAACTGCATCCGAATGATTAATAGTAGACTTCATTATACTGTCATAATCAGGAGTGGCAATGTATGGAACCACTTCTTCTGGAATACCATCTAACTTTATCTTATTTATCATTTCTACATCTAAAGTCCCTTCAAATGATTGACTGTAAACAGAAGTTACGATTTTAGTATCCGAAAATAAAGCTTCGTTTTTATAAAAATGCTTCATATATATCGGAAGCATAGCTGCCATCCATCCATGAACGTGAATAATATCAGGAACCCAATTTAATTTTTTCACTGTTTCAACCACACCCTTAGCAAAAAAGATAGCACGCTCATCATTATCAGGATACATTACCCCGTCTTCATCAGCGAATGTAGCTTTTCGTTTGAAATACTCGTCGTTATCAATGAAATACACCTGAATTCTTTCCTTAGGTATCGATGCTACCTTAATAATCAAAGGCATATCTAAATCATTTACAACCAAATTCATACCCGAAAGTCGTATTACCTCATGTAATTGATGTCTTCTTTCATTTATGTTTCCATATCTAGGCATAAAAATTCTAATTTGTCCGCCTTGATCATTTACCATCTTGGGTACGTCATAAGACATTAGAGAAACTTCATTTTCAGCCAAATAAGGCACCACCTCAGATGATACATATAATATCCTCTTATCTTTCATATTGTAATTTACTTAATTCATTGGTAATAAAAACCACGCAAAATTACAAAAATTTATGCAGTTATTAACTAATATATTATGTTTGCAGTCAATTTTAATAAAATGACCATGCCTGTTTTCTACGGAAAAGTAGCTTTGATAGACTTTTTAAACACTATTAAACCTCTTCGTTCTACTGTTGGTTTTGTACCTACGATGGGTGCACTACACGACGGACATCTATCGTTAATGCAACGATCACAGGCAGAAAACGCAGTAACTGTTGTTAGTATTTTTGTGAATCCAACTCAGTTCAATAATCCTGAAGACCTTTTAAAATACCCGCGAACATTAGAGCAAGATGTAGAAAAAATAGCTGCTTTAAATCCGGATATCTTAATTTACGCACCCTCTGTCGAAGATGTCTATGAAGGAAAAATACTATCCCAACCATTTAATTTTGACGGTTTAGAAAATCAAATGGAAGGTAAGTTCCGGCCAGGTCATTTTGATGGCGTAGGCACCATTGTTAAAAGACTGTTCGAAATCGTGAATCCCACTACCGCTTATTTTGGCGAAAAAGACTATCAGCAACTGTTAATAGTGGAAAAAATGGTAGAAAAAGCCCAATTAACCGTAAAAGTAATTGGTTGTCCTATTCACCGAGAAGCGAACGGATTAGCCATGAGTTCCAGAAACGAGCGCTTATCAAAATCCGAGCGAGAAGAAGCTAAAATAATCTTTGAAATTTTGACAGAAGCAAAAGAAAAATTCAAAAATACAACAGCTGAAGAAGTATCGCTTTGGGTAACCGAAACATTTAAAACGAATAAAATGTTCGAATTAGAATATTTTCAAATCGCAGACGCACACACTTTACTACCCTGCGAAAACAAAATAGCAAATCAAAAATACCGCGCTTTTATAGCTGTTCTTGTTAATAATATTCGATTGATTGATACCATTTCATTAAATTAATTTACTTTTGTAGCATGCAAATTCAAGTTTTAAAATCAAAAATTCATCGCGTAAAAGTTACGGGTGCCGATTTAAATTACATTGGTAGTATTACCATTGACGAAAATCTATTAGAAGCTTCTAATATCATCGAAGGAGAAAAAGTTTCAATTGTAAACATCAATAATGGAGAACGTTTTGACACCTACGCAATTAAAGGTGAGAAAAATTCTGGCACCATTACCTTAAATGGTCCTGCCGCTAGAAAAGTTCAAAAAGATGATATCATTATTATTATCTCCTACGCCAGCATGGATTTTGAAGAAGCAAAAACTTTCAAGCCATGGATTATTTTCCCAAATGAAAACGATAATTCTTTAACCTAAAGAATTGCAACTATAATTATCTTGCTCCAATATACAATCGTATGTTGGAGCTTTTTTTGTTTAAACCAGACATCCTTTAACGCTTGGAAATAATGGCTAGTTGTTTATTTTAGAAAATAAATAAGTATCTTGCTGTACTATTATAGCCCTACTAAACCCCAAAAAACAGTACTACTATGAAACACAGCCTACTCTTACTTTTTTTTTCGCTTTCAATATTTGCACAAAAGAGCGTTGAATCATTTGACTCTAAAAAACTTGGAGAAAAACGACAAATTACTATTGGCTTGCCTGCCTCCTATGAAAACAACACTTCCAAAAGATATCCTATCCTAATTTTATTGGACGGCGAATACTTATTTGATCCTTTTTACGGTGCTTTGAATTATGGTGCCTATTGGGATGATTTGCCAGAAACGATTATCATTGGCATAAGCCAAAATCGAAATAACGAAAGAGAAGAAGATTGTGCTTTTGACCCAACCGAAGGACTACCTACTAGAAGAGCTTCGCAGTTTTTTGAATTTATTGGCGGGGAATTAATGCCCTATATTGAGCAAAAATACCGTGTAGCTCCCTTTAGAATAATTGCCGGACATGATACAACAGCTGGATTTTTAAACTTTTATCTATTAAAAGAAAATCCTTTATTCAATGCCTACATATCCTTAAGCCCAGAACTAGCACCTGGTCTAACCGATCAAATCGCCTCTAGTTTAAACAATACCCGAAAACAGCTTTTTTACTATCAATCTTCAGCTGATGGGGACATTAGACAACTTCGCGAACCAGTTGAGCAATTGGATAAAAGTCTAAAAGCAATCACTAATCCATTAGTAGATTACAAATACAGTTCGTTCTCAAATGCGTCTCACTATTCCCTTGTTCTTTATTCGATTCCCGAAGCACTTTATCAAATCTTTGGTTCTTACAAACCAATCTCTTCAACCGAATTCTCAGAAAAAATTGTGGTGTTAAAAAGCGGTTACGTAGATTACTTAACCACAAAGTACAGCTTAATAGAAAATAAATTAGGACTAAAAATTCCGGTACGAATCAACGATTTCAAGGCAATCGAAGCCGCTATCTTAAAAAACAAAGCATACGATGAGTTAGACAAACTCGCAGATCTTGCTAATAAAAACTATCCCAAATCGATGTTGGCTTCGTACGAACTTGGACTTATGTACGAAAAGCAAGGCGATGCTAAAAAGGCAGCAGCGAAGTACCAACGCGCCTCTCAGTTAGAGGAAATAGGTGATTTAACCAAAGAAATGATGTACAACAAATATGATGACATGAAAGGTCAAACTATCAAAAAATAATGGCAAAAGTAAAAACTACCTTTTTCTGTCAAAGTTGCGGCACCTCCTATGCCAAATGGCAAGGGCAATGTAATGCTTGCAAAGAATGGAATACCATTGCTGAAGAAATTATTCAGAAGCAAGAAAAAGTCGCTTGGAAAAGCGAACCAACACCTTCAAGTCGTGCTCCAAAACCCTTGAAAATTACCGAAATTGACGCGACAGAAGAAATTCGAATGGACACTACTGACGGTGAGTTAAACCGTGTTTTAGGAGGCGGAATTGTACCCGGATCGCTCATCCTGCTTGGTGGCGAACCCGGAATAGGAAAAAGCACTCTTTTACTTCAAATATCACTAAAACTGCCCTATAAAACGCTTTATGTTTCAGGAGAAGAAAGTCAGAAACAAATCAAAATGCGTGCGCAACGAATTACTCCTTCGAGTGATAATTGCTATATTTTGACCGAAACGAAAACGCAAAATATTTTTAAACAAATCGAAGCCATTGAACCTGAGATTGTGATTATCGACTCTATCCAAACTCTTCATACAGATTATATCGAATCCACTGCAGGCAGTATTTCTCAAATTAGGGAAACTACCGCTGAGTTGATAAAGTTTGCCAAAGAAACCAATATACCAGTTATTTTAATTGGTCATATTACCAAAGATGGAACCATTGCCGGACCCAAAATACTGGAACACATGGTTGATACCGTGCTACAATTTGAGGGCGACCGAAATCATGTTTACCGAATTCTAAGGTCTTTAAAAAACCGATTTGGTTCCACTGCTGAAATTGGCATCTATGAAATGCTAGGCAGCGGCTTGCGCGAAGTATCCAATCCTTCAGAAATACTAATTTCGCATAAAGATGAAGAGTTATCAGGAACAGCCATCGCATCAACTTTAGAGGGAATGCGACCTTTAATGCTAGAAATTCAAGCACTAGTGAGCACGGCGGTTTATGGAACACCTCAGCGCAGTACGACCGGCTATAATGCCAAAAGATTAAATATGATTTTAGCTGTTCTTGAAAAAAGAGCTGGCTTTAGGCTTGGCGCCAAAGATGTGTTTCTTAATATCACCGGTGGAATCTCTGTAGACGATCCTGCAATCGACCTTGCCGTTGTAGCTGCTATTTTATCCTCAAATGAAGACATCCCTGTAAATAAAGATTTTTGTTTCGCTGGCGAAGTAGGTCTTTCAGGGGAGATTCGTCCGGTAAACAGAGTGGACCAACGTATTCAGGAAGCAGAAAAGCTTGGTTTTTCGACCATTTTTGTATCAAAATACAATAAAATTGCGTTGAAAAATACGGGAATAAAAATAGAACTTGTCACTAAAATTGAAGATGTAGCCAGCATGCTTTTTGGATAAACGAGCTGTTAGTACCAATAAAAAAGAGACTACTTTAGGCAAAAGAACCCTGATCAATGAGAAATTCAAAACAAAAGATACTCCTTTTTCTGAAAATTTTTATGGCACTGATTATTATTGCAATCATTAGCTTTTTTGTTTTTCGCGAATCGCTGTTACAACAAGCCATAGCCAAAACGAGTGCTACCATAAAAAGAGATTACAACAGCACTTTTACCATCAAGGAGGCGGCATTTGATGGTTTGACGGGAATTCAATTGTCAGGTATGACCTTAACGCCTCATCATGCAGATACCTTGTTCAATATAAACAAAATGAGCACGTCGATCAACCTGTGGAAATTACTCGTAGGTGACGTTCAATTGGGTACTTTACATATTAAAAATGGCTATGTACAACTCACCAAAAAAGGATCCGTTAAGAACTTTGCCGCCTTTTTAAAAAGAGACAGCAAGGAACCCGCATCAGATGGTAAGCGAGATTATGCTGATTTTACGTATCGGATTATTGCTAAGGTTTTAAATCTCGTTCCAACAGATATGAATATTGAAAACCTTACCTTCAAATTGGATGACAATGGAAAAAAGGCAAATATTGCTATTCAAAAATTAACGTTAGCCAATAAAGAGCTGGAGACAGCAATTAATGTAAAAACGAACACTTTTGCGCAGCGATGGAAAATCAAAGGCTTCGCCGATCCCCGCAATAAAAAGGCAGATATTCGTTTTTTTAATCGCGATACAGGCGCTATTAAAGTTCCGTATTTTGACGAACGTTACAACTTAATTTCAAGCTTTGACTCCATTCGATTAAATATCGAAAACATAGAAAAAAGCAGAGGTGAATTACATATTGATGGTTATACTTCAATAGCGAATTTAAAAATTAATCATAAAAAAATAGCAAGCCAGGACGTTGTTATTAAAAATGCACGATTTGATTATCGTTTGTTACTCGGCTCCAATTTTGTATCCATTGACAGCAGTTCAACTGTACAATTCAATAAGGTAAAATTTCATCCTTATTTGGAATATCAAACAGAGGAAGACACCATTTATAAATTAAAAGTGCAAATCCCCAATACGAAAGCACAAGACTTCATCAGTTCACTTCCTGATGGATTGTTTACTAATTTTCAAGGAATGGAAGCCGAAGGCACTTTTGCTTATCTGCTCCAATTTGAATTCAACAAAAACAATCCTAACGCGCTTATTTTTGATAGCAATCTAAAAAAAGAGAATTTAAAAATAACCAAGTACGGACAAGCTAACTTGACCAAATTAAATGGGGAATTTATCTATCGAGCGATTATCAATAACGTAGCGCAACGTCCCGTTTTAGTTGGAAATGGCAATCCTAACTATAGTACCATGGATCAAATAGCGCCTTATTTAAAAAAGTGCGTGCTTACTACAGAAGACCCTTCTTTCTACTCCCATCATGGATTTATTAACGAAGCGTTTAAGCAGTCGATCATAAAAAACATAAAGACTAAGAAGTTTTCTCGTGGTGCTAGTACCATCAGCATGCAGTTAATTAAAAACGTGTTTTTGACGCGAGAAAAAACAGTCTCCCGAAAATTAGAGGAGATCCTTTTGGTTTACATTCTGGAAAACAATCGCATCGTTAGTAAAGAGCGCATGCTTGAAGTTTATTTCAACATTATAGAATGGGGACCCAATGTTTACGGTATTGGTGAAGCGAGCCAGTATTATTTTCAAAAACGCCCTATTGATTTAAATTTTAATGAATGTTTATTTTTAGCACGCATCATTCCAAGTCCAAGGCGATTTATGTCTCAATTTAATGATGAAGGTCGACTCCGTGATTTTGCTGCAAAGCAAGTGTCGTTTTTGACTAATTTGATGATTCGACGCGGACTGCTCCCAATCGAAGACACTATTTATAAAACGCAACCCTTGTACATTACCGGTCAGGCAAAATCGCTAATTAGAGTAAAAGTACGCGATACTACAGCTGTAGACTCCCTCGGAATAAGTGATGAGTTTGATTTTTAACCGTTATAATGAGCATAAAAAAAGCTCCGTTACACTTAAATAACGGAGCTTTTTTAACAGTAACTATATTTTATAGTTAAGGTGCTGGATCCGGAATTATCGCTTGTACTCCATTTATCGCTTTTAAAACATCCTCCGAAAGGGTGACATTAATCGTATCGATATTCTCTTTTAGCTGCTCTAAATTAGTCGCGCCAATAATGGTACTTGTCAAAAAAGGTTGTTGCTCAATAAAGGCTAAAGCCAACTCCGTTAATGTCAAACCATTTTTTACTGCAATTTCATGGTACAGCTTTGTTGCCGCTTGAGATTGCTCACTGCTGTATCTTGAATACTGAGGAAACAAACTCAATCTCGCTTTAGGATGGCTTTCACCCGTTAGAAACTTACCCGATAAAACCCCAAAGCCCATTGGAGAATAAGCCAATAAGCCTACATTTTCGCGAGCACAAATTTCAGAAGATGCATTTTCAAACAAGCGGTTTAAAAGTGAGTATGGATTTTGAATTGTTTTGACTCTTGGTAGGTTATGGTATTTATTTTCTTCGAGAAAACGCATAATTCCCCAAGCATTTTCATTAGATAAACCAATGTGCTTTATCTTACCTTCCTTGATAAACCCATCGAGAGTAGTGAGCACTTCGTGAATGTTATCTTCCCATTCATCATCTTGCAAGGTGAAAGCACGCTGCCCGAAGGTGTTTGTTTTACGCTCCGGCCAATGCAATTGATACAAATCTAAATAATCCGTTTGCAATCGCTTTAAACTATTGTCTAAGGCATATTGAATACTTTTAGGTGAGAAGTCGATACTGTCCCGCATGTACGTAAAATTAGGATTAGGACCCGCAATTTTAGACGCTAATACAACTTCGTCTCTCTTTCCTGATTTTTTCAACCAAGTTCCTATAATTTTCTCGGTGCTTCCGTAGGTCTTTTCATTAGCAGGGATCGAATACATTTCGGCAGTATCAAAAAAATTGACTCCGCGCTCTAAGGCATAATCCAATTGAGCGTGTCCTTCAGCCTCCGTGTTTTGTTGACCAAAAGTCATTGTTCCCAAACAAATTTTACTGACTTTTATATCAGTATTGGGTAGTGTAGTATATTTCATTAGTACGGTTTCAAATTATTGAAAGCAAATTTACAAAGGTTCCCTTGAACTATTCCATAAAAAAAGGCTCAAAGCAGTACTTTGAACCTTTTTAACTTTTATTTAAAGAATGTCTAGTCGATATCGTTTAACATATCGGCAATTTCATCTAATCTTGGAGTCAAAATAATTTCGATTCTACGATTTTTAGCTTTACCCTCGGCCGTTTCATTTCCAGCTAATGGAGACCACTGCCCTCTTCCTGCCGCGGTTAAGCTCTTTTTATTAATCGCTTTATTTTCGCTTAAAATGGCAACGATAGCGGTAGCTCTTTTAGTCGACAAATCCCAGTTATCTGCAATTGGACCTGATCCTCCATACGGATCATTATCAGTATGACCTTCAATTAAAACAGCAATATCAGGATTTTCGCCTAATACTTTACCTAGTTCTACTACTGCTTTTTTACCCTCTGGACCAACAGACCAACTACCTGAATTAAAAAGTAATTTATTCTCCATTGACACATATACCTTTCCGTTTTTTTGTTCTACAGTAAGTCCTTTACCTTCAAAACCATTTAATGCATTTGATAAGGTTTCTTTCAATTTTCGCATTGTTGCTTCTTTAGCAGCAATTAAATTCTCTAATTCTTGCAAACGTTGTGCGCTTTTACTCAATCGCTCTTGTTCAATGGCTAAAGCTTTGGCTTTGGCATCCAACTGCGCGAGTAAATCACGATTTTTATTCATGTTAGACTGCAATGCCTCGCCACTATTTTTTTCTAGTGCTGCATAAGAGTCTTGCAATACTTTCATTTTGTCTCTTAAGGCAGCAGCTTCAGCCAGTGACTTTTCGCGCTCTGATTTTACTTTGCCTAACTCCGTTTTAAGTGCCTCTCTATCGAGCTCTAACTGATTTTTAGCCTTTTGCAAATTGGCATTTTCATCAGCTACACTTCTTGTTTCTTTCTTTAAATCGGCATACTTACTTTCTAAATCATTGTATATCTTTTTAGAAACACAAGAAGTACTAAGTGCCATTACTAATAATCCTAGAGAAATTTTCTTTATCATTTTTATATTTTTAATTGGAATATCTATTAAACTACTTCTACAAGAACGGGACAATGATCTGAATGTTTTGCTTCAGGTAAAATAAGTGCTCTTATTATTCTTTCTTTCAAAGGTTCACTTACCAAGCAATAATCAATGCGCCACCCTTTATTATTGAGTCTTGCTGATGGAAAACGCATGGTCCACCAGGTATAATTATCTGGTTCCTTGTTCAGGAAGCGAAAACTATCTATAAACCCATTATTTAAAAAGGCATCTAACCATGCTCTTTCTTCTGGTAAAAATCCGGATGTTTTTTTATTTCGAATAGGATCATGAATATCTATAGCCTCATGGCAAATATTATAATCCCCACAGATTACCAAATTGGGAATCTCTTTTTTCAATTCAGTAATATAATTCTGAAAATCATCCATGTACATGAATTTATGCCCTAGGCGCTCTGCATTCGTGCCTGATGGCAAATACAAACTCATTACCGATAAGTCATCAAAATCCAAGCGCACATTACGACCTTCAAAATCCATATGCTCGATTCCGGTTCCGTATACAACGTTATTCGGTTTGATTTTAGACAAAATCGCAGTGCCGCTATATCCTTTTTTAGTTGCTGGAAACCAGTAATGATAAGGATAACCTGCCGCTTCAAAATCGGCTAAGGGGATTTGCTCGGGCGTGGCCTTAATTTCCTGAAGGCAAATGACATCAGGATTTGCTTGTTGCAGCCATGATATAAATCCTTTCGAAATCGCTGCACGAATTCCGTTAACATTATAAGAGATAATCTTCATTTTAGCTTAATTTTTAATTCCAAAAGTACTAAAAATTAAAAAAGAAAAGGTATTAAAACGCGAAAATCCAAGACTACGATAGCCACTGCATGGAGTTTTTTTCTATCTTTGTTTTTCGCTCAAAAAACAAGAATAAATGGGTTTAGTTACCGCCAAAGAAGTTGCCAAAGCAATAAATGCTGATAAATATGGGGTTTTCGGAACCTTTTCGGGTTGGTTATTAATGAAAGTCTTGAAGATATCTACGCTTAATAAGTTTTACGACAGTAACAAACACTTAAAAGACATTGATTTCCTCAATGCTATCGTAGATGATTTACAAATAAAATTTGAGATCCCTGATGAAGATTTGAAGCGACTACCCAAAGAGGGTGCTTACATCACAATATCTAATCACCCACTTGGAGGAATAGATGGTGTTCTATTACTGAAATTGATGTTAGAAAGAGAGCCTAATTTTAAAATTATCGCCAATTTTCTTTTACATCGAATAGCCCCTTTAAAAGAATACATCATGCCTGTTAATCCTTTTGAAAATCACAAGGATGCTAAATCAAGCGTGGTAGGGATAAAAGAAACGTTGCGCCATTTAAGTGACGGTAAACCTTTAGGGATGTTTCCAGCAGGTGAAGTTTCTAGCTATAAAGACGGCCAATTAATGGTCGACAAACCTTGGGAAGAAGGTGCTATTAAAGTAATCAGAAAAGCACAAGTTCCTGTTGTTCCTATTTATTTTCATGCAAAAAACAGTAGGCTTTTTTACCTACTTTCAAAAATAAGCGGCACCTTGCGTACTGCTAAATTACCTTCGGAAGTTTTTAGTCAAAAGCATCGCGTGATTAAAGTGCGAATTGGTAAACCGATTTCTGTTGCGGAACAAAACGAACATGTTTCACTTGAAAGTTATTCTGAATTCTTAAGGAAAAAAACATACATGCTTGCCAATCCTTTTGAAAAAGAGAGCAAATTGCTGACGCCTCCTATTTTAAAACTTCCAAAGAGCCCTAAAGAAATTGCTACACCGGCCAATGTAGATCAAATGACTATCGAAGTAAATGCGCTACGAGATACGGATTGTAGGCTATTGCAAAGTAAAAATTACGAAGTATTTTTTGCGGAAGCTAAAAACATACCCAACATACTACACGAAATTGGGCGCTTACGTGAAATTACGTTTAGAGAGGTAGGAGAAGGTACAAATGAATCTATTGATTTAGACAAATTTGATCAGTACTACCATCATTTATTTCTTTGGGACGAGGACGCTAAGAAAATCGCAGGTGCTTATCGCATGGGATTGGGGTCAGAGATTTATCCTAAATATGGTATTGAGGGGTTTTACCTAAATGAACTGTTTCGTTTTGAGCCTGAGCTTCATGACATGATGAACAAATCGATCGAAATGGGTCGCGCTTTTATCATTAAAGAATACCAACAAAAACCAATGCCTCTTTTCTTGTTATGGAAAGGAATTATTCATACTACCTTGCGTTTTCCTGAACACAAATTCTTACTTGGAGGTGTGAGCATAAGCAATCAATTTTCTGATTTTTCAAAATCATTGATGATCGAGTTTATGAAATCTAATTATTACGATCCGTACATCGCACAATACATTCACCCAAAAAAGGCTTACAAAGTAAAACTTAAAGATGCTGATAAAGATTTCATTTTTAACGAAACTGAAGCCGATTTAAATAAATTTGACAAAATTATTGACGAGCTAGAACCAGGTGTTTTACGCTTACCTGTTTTGATCAAGAAATACATCAAGCAAAATGCTAGAGTGGTAGCTTTTAATGTAGACCCACTGTTTAATAATGCTGTAGATGGTTTAATGTACATTAGAATCGCTGATATTCCTGAAAGCACTATGAAGCCCGTTATGGAAGAGTTTCAAGCTGAATTAGAAAGAAAACTAGCAGATAAAGAGGATTAGTTTACCTCCAGATGGATTCCTTTACGATCTCATCGAGAGAATGCTGATGAATGAAGTAAATAATTCGAATTAAATGATATACGCCTAAGAAAATAGCCAAACCATCGGCTATTTTTTTGTTATACAACAAACTGTTAAAGTATTCTTTTTTAGTAATTAACTCTGTGCTTAGCACAAGTATCGTAACCACGCAAAATACTACTACAAAGGGACCCAAAATATGGTAATACAAACTTTTTAGAAGATCTCCTTCATAAAAATAAACAAGTGACTTGGTGATACCGCAGCCGGGGCAAGGAAAACCCGTAAGCATTTTTAAAGGGCAAAGTGATTGATCTGTTTCCAGATGCGCATCTTGATTAAAAAACAATAAAATTAACGGAACCATCAATGTGACTACTGCCGCGATAATTCCGTAAATTTTACGTTGTGCTTTTGTATTAATTGTAAAGTTTATTAATGTCATTTTGAACAATCATTGCTGCAGCCATAGGAAAGAAAAAACCTAAAACAATCAATAAGGTCGAATCATCCTTATGAGGATAACCAATACGTTTGTAAACTTGAGGTAATCCTTCGCGACCCGCTAAATAAAAGAAATAAATATTAATTGGAAAACAACAGCCCGAAAAAATAGCTATTGGCGACGAAATTACTTCTCTTTCCGCCACTGCGTTTAAAACTTCAGCGATTTTAATATTCCAATAAATATGATACAATCCGCAGGTTACAAATCCTAAGATTAATACCATGATCGGGTCTACTTTAAATACTGGGATCGGTTTATTGGATTGATTCCAATGTTCTGTTTTTGTGGTTTCCATTTTTTTGGTTTAGTTAATAAAGTGTCATTTATAGAAAAACTTTGTCGATTGGTTCCCAGAGTTCAATTTTATTTCCTTCAGGGTCTACAATCCAACCAAATTTTCCATATTCATAAGTCTCCATCTCACCTATTATTGTTACACCTTCATCAGCTAATTTTTTTAACAAATTCTCAAGGTCCTCTACGCGGAAGTTTTGCATGAATTGTTTTTCGCTTGGCGCAAAATAAGTTGTATCATTCGCAAAGGGAGACCATTGCGTAGAACAATCGTTCCCGCTTTTATCTTTCCACCAAAAAGTAGAACCGTATTCATCGGTTTTTAAACCTAAATGTTTGCCGTACCAAGCCACTAGCGCTTTTGAATTTGTAGATTTAAAGAAAAAACCACCAATTCCTGTTACTCGCTTATCCACTTTATCAACCTCGGGCTCACCGAAATACTTGCATTTAACTTTGTCGACAATCACTTGTGCAAGCCGCTCATGACTCTCAAAGGTCCAACCCGCAACATGCGGAGTTAAGATTACATTGGGTGCCTCAAGCAAATATTGAAATGCCTCAGGTGTGCTATCCTCTTGAAACAACGTTTCAAACGAAAGTTTTTCATATTCTAAAACATCAAGTCCAGCACCAGCTATTTTTCCGGTCTTCATCGCGGCCACGAGATCTTCGGTTACTATATTTTTACCTCTTGACGTATTGATAATCCATATTGGCTTGGCAAATCCAGCTATGAATTTTGCATCGACCATACGGTCCGTCTCAGGAGTCCACGGCAGGTGTAAGCTTAAAACTTCTACTTTTTGCTGGAATTCATGAAAAGCGACTTGCTTTGCATTAGCATCACCCACATTATCAAGAATATCGTAGCACAAAACTTCGACGTCAAAACCACGTAGTTTTTTTGCAAAAGCTTTACCCATGTTTCCATATCCGATGATACCAACCGTTTTACCATCAAGTTCATGACCCCGATTACTTTCGCGGTTCCACTGTCCGGAACGAATTTCTTTATCGGCTGTATTTAGCTTGTTAAAAAGGGAAAGAATCATTCCCAAAGTATGCTCAGCGACTGCATTCCTGTTGCCTTCCGGAGCAGCGATTAAGGTTATGTTTTTACTTGTAGCATAATCACAATCGATACTTTCGAGGCCAGCACCTACTCGTGCAATAAACTGTAAGTTTGTTGCTTTATCAAGAAAGTGCTTATCGATCTTAAAGCGACTACGAATAACGATTCCGTGATACTCGTGTATTCTGGACTCTATTTCTTCCTTAGACGAGCTAAAATCAGTTTCGTTTATACAACCTAAATCCTGTAGTCCTTGCATTAAAACGGGATGGTTACTGTCGATATGCAGCACTCTAATTTCTTGTTTCAAAATAGTTGTGTTTGATTAGATAATGGATCAAAGTTACAAATCTTAAGACTACCCAACAGTTGTTTGGCAAGTTTGATACTAAAATTTAGAAAAAAAGTCTTGTTTTGGGAAAACCAAGAAACCTTATTGCAGCAGTGAATTCTAAAAAATGGAAAATAGCACCATAAAAAAACCCATTTTTAAAACGAAGTTGTTTAAAAATGGGTTTGTCTTCAAATTAATACAAGGAGTACTTTTGCGTCATACTATTTACTTTATTGAGCAATTACTTGCTGATTAATAATTATAGTCGTGAAACGCTTTGACCACCGAATAAAAAATTTGAAATTGCGTCGTAAAAACTGTCAAATAACTTTTTCATGATAAGAGGTTTTAAATGTTAAGTTTAAAACATTAGGCAGTAAGGTAAAAGATAGGTTTGAGTGCTTAGCTAAGTTACAAAAAAAGAACCAAAATAAAAACACTTTAACGTTTTCTATGATCGCCCTGTTTTTTCGATAAACGACAACTTTCTCAAAATTTAATACGACTTAACTTATTGTTATGATGGGTCTTACAACTTATTCAACAAACTTAGAGCATTTACAATCCTGTAGAACAGTTCAACATTATCCTTTTATTTGATTCAAAGATGTTTTGATCCCTCTAATCAATGATGAGCTAAATCCATGCATCTCCATTTCGTTTAAGCCTGCGATTGTGCAGCCTTTTGGAGTGGTAACACGATCTATCAATTGCTCTGGATGCACCTGCTCTTCCATTATCATCGCAGCAGCACCTTTTACCGTTTGAGCCGAGATGGCTAAAGCAGTTTGCCAATCAAATCCAATTTCGATTCCCGCTTGCATGGAGGCACGAATATAGCGCAAAGCAAACGCGGTTCCACTAGCAGCAAGTACAGTAGCGGCGTCCATTAATTTTTCATCAATAACTGGCGCTGTCCCTAAATCCTTAAACAAGGCAACTAATTGCTGCCCTTGAACTGCATGCTGCTCTTGAAAAGAAATACAAGTAGCTGACTCTCCAAATTGCGCGGCGATGTTTGGCATAATTCGAATGGCTTGATTCTCCAAACCAATCTTATTTTGCAGTGATTCTATAGACAAACCACTAACTGCTGAGGCGATAATTTTATTTTTGATGAACGGCAAAATTTCGGCTAAGACCAAATCTACTTGATATGGTTTTATGGTTAAGATAATGATATCTGCCTTTTCAATTCCTGCCGTATTATCTGCGGAAAGCATCACGCCAACCGCTTCTAAATGCTGAATCTTACTAATCGTTCGTCTAGTTACTGTTATTTGATGACCGTGGGAGAACTTAGCAAAACCTAATGCTACTGAAGCACCTAAATTTCCGCCTCCTATAATGTGAATGTTCATAATCTTGGTTGTTAGTTGGTTGTAGTTGTTCAGTAGTAGTTGTGGATAAATTAAAATCCTAATATCATTCTTGCAATAGAGAAATAAATTAAGATTCCACAAATATCATTGCTTGTCGTTATAAAAGGTCCCGTAGCCAATGCGGGGTCGATCCCAAATTTATCTAGTAACAAGGGAACAAATGTTCCTATTAAGGATGCTATGATAATCACAGATATCAAAGCACAGCAAATCACGAACCCAATTATAGGCGGCTCACCCAATAAAAAATAGCTGCCCGTAAATAAAATAGCCGATAAAATCGCACCATTTAATAAACTCAAAGCAATTTCCTTGATTAGACGATTAAATAAAGAACCACTCAAAGTATTGTTTGCTAAACCTTGCACAATAATCGCTGAAGACTGTACCCCAACATTCCCTGCCATAGCCGCAATTAGTGGCGTGAAAAAGAATAAATTACCGTGTTCGAGCATCGCTCCTTCAAACAAACCTAAAACTCTAACCGTAATAAAACCTCCTAATAAGGCTAAAACCAGCCATGGCAATCGCGCCTTAGTTAATTCTAAAATACTATCATCGGCTTCAACGTCTTGAGAGATACCCGCTGCTAATTGGTAATCCTTATCGGCTTCATCTCTAATTACATCAATAATATCATCAATAGTAATACGCCCTACTAACCTGCCCATCGCATCGACAACAGGAATAGCTTCAAGATCGTATTTTTGCATGATACGAGCCACCTCAACATCTTCGGCATCCACATTAACGAAAGTTACTTTTTTAATGTAAATATCTGCTATTTGTGTTTTAGTAGAGGTAGTCAATAAGTCCTTTAAAGATAAGCGTCCTTTTAACCTGTTTTCATCATCAACTACATAGATCGAATGCACTCGTGAAACGTTTTCGGCCTGTGCACGCATTTCCTTTACACAAGTGAGTACGCTCCAGTTTTCGTTTACTTTTACTAGCTCTTTCCCCATTAAACCACCCGCCGAATCCTCGTCGTAGCGCAATAAGTCAATAATGTCCTTGGCGTGCTCTAAATCATCCAACTCTGAGATTACTTCCTCCTTTTTGGATTGCGAAAGCTCAGCGATGATATCCGCAGCATCATCGGTATTTAGCTCATCTAGCTCCTCGGCGATTTCTTTGGCAGATAAGCGTTTAAGGATATTCTCTCTTAAATCATCCTCTAATTCTAGTAATATCTCGGAGGTTTTCTCTGAATCTAATACCTTGAAAATATAAGTAGCCTCATCAAAATCAAGTTCATCCAGAATCTCTGCTATATCAGCATGGTGCATGTCATGAAGCAGGCGTTCTAACTCCCGATCATTTTTATTGACAATGTGCTGTTCTAATTCGAGTATTAAGTCTTTACTGATTTTAAATTCCATCGGCTTCTATTTTTTGGGTCAGTGCTATAAATTCGGCTACATCTAGCTGCTCTGGTCGCAAGTTAAAAACAAGGTCTTCTCGCAAAGCATCTGAAAGGTTCAATGTTTTCAAGCTATTGCGCAATGTTTTTCGGCGTTGCTGAAAAGCGGTTTTAACAACCGTATAGAATAACTTTTCGCCGCAAGGCAAACTAAAATCTTCTTTTCGACGCATGCGCATCACGCCAGATTTTACTTTCGGAGGCGGAATAAATACATTTTCATCTACAGTAAATAAATACTCTACGTCATAAAAGGCTTGCGCCAAAACAGAGAGAATCCCGTAAGCCTTACTACCTTTCTTCTCACAAATACGTTCAGCCACTTCTTTTTGAAACATTCCTGCAAACTCGGGAATTTGATGTTTCAACTCCAAAGTTTTAAACACAATTTGAGTCGATATGTTGTACGGGAAATTCCCAATAATAGCGAACTGTTTCCCTTGAAAGACTTCATTGATATCATAGCGAAGGAAATCCTTCGAAATGATTTTGTCTTTTAATTTTGGATAATTAGCATCTAAATAATCTACTGATTCTGTATCGATTTCAATTACATAGGTGTTTATAGGTTTGTCTAACAAATACTTCGTTAAAACACCCATTCCTGGGCCTATCTCTAAAACATCTTCGTACCCTTCAAGATTGATGGTGTCAGCAATTGCTTTTGCAATGCTTTCATCCTTTAAAAAGTGTTGTCCGAGGTGTTTTTTAGCTTTTACTTTTTCCATTTTCTTGTATTAAACACATCGGCTGTTAGGCACAATGTGTAATTATGATTCGAGCCCCAACCTAGTTTTGTCTCTAAAGCTAGCTTCGAACCGTTTGTAACAAATCTTAATGATCTGAAATCACTTGCAGCTCCGTTCTAAAAGCCAATACTTTTTCGCCAAATAATTTTTCAATCTCTGCTCTAAATCGAGGTGCATCTTCTTGATAATACCTTTCCAAAGTATCCTTACTGTCAGTTGTGTACTGTGCTGAGTAGGTTACACCGCCCATTTCTTCTTCGATTAAAACACGAACCAATCGCGCTGAAACAAACTTACCGGTTGCTAAAATTTCTGGAATATGCTTGTGCTGCATCCAAATCATCCATTGATCGTGAATACTTTCGTGCACATTACTGGTAACATTATATATGATCATTGTATTTTATTTATTGATTGTTATTCGTTTATTGACAGTAGTACTTTTAAAATACCTACCGTTCTACTCATTTATAAGTTTAGATCGCCGCGTAACTGCCTGAATTTCTTTCTAGCCTCGACAAAGTAAATACTATCTTCATGGTTAAAAATAATTTTCTCGTACAGTGGTTTGGCTTTTTCGGGTTCTTGCAGTTTGTTATTGTATATTTCTGCCGAAAAAAACAGCGCTTCATCAGTATAGATGCCATCATTATGATGGTCTATAATATTTTGATATTGGCTCAAGGCCAAATTGTATTCGCCCATTTTTTCGTAAACAGTTCCAAGTCGTAATAAAGTAACGCTTTCGATTTCTTGTCCTTTAAATTTTTGTAATATCGACTGGAAAAGTGCAATTGCCTCCGTGTTTCTATTTTGATATAATAAATAATCACCTTTTGCAAAAACACCTAAGGCGGTTTGCGTCGAATCCGCTACCGTATTATCATTAATGAGTAAAAAATACTCCAAGGCATCATTAGCGATAAGCTGCGTACTAGCTGACTTAAGTTCTTTAAACTGCTTTAAAGCCCAATCAAAATCAGTTTTAAAATAACTTGTTTTTGCTGCTTTCAATGTTGCTTCATGAGCCATAGCGTCATTTTTAAGATCCATTTCAATTTGAGAATAATAAATCAAAGCTTGATTGAATTTTTCTTCGAATAATAAAACATCCGCTAGTTCCATTTTTACCTGAGCCTGCTCATAATTACTTAAATTAAGGTCTAGTGCTCGCTTTAAAATTGTTCTTGCTTCCTCAGGTTTATTTAAATTGAAAGCAATAAAATGGGCTTGAATTAACTGTAAAGACAAAGTAAATGGACTAAGTTCGAATTCTTTAATCAAACCATCAATAGCTGTTGTAATGGCAGGATAATCCTTTGCTTTAGCATTTTGAATTTTAATTTTTAACAAATAAGAATGGGCTTGAACCAATAACTGCAAATCTTTGGTGTTTTCTAAAACAAATCCCAAAACCTCTGTAGCTGTCTCTTCATCATTTTCTTGAATAGCGAGCTGTGCTAAGTTTATAATATTGGATAGTGATTCAGGCACTCTTTTATAAATCGCCTTTTCTTGAACAAAAGCTTTACCATATTCTTTTCCTTGCACATAAAACCAACTCAAATAATGGTTCCAAAAAAGATCTTGCGATTTTTGGACTCGAACAATCAATGCTTTTCTTAGCGCTTCACTAAAACTAGTATCGCTGGCATCCGCCATAAAGCGCATGAACTGACTTTGAATCACTACTGAATTTTCTGGGTGTGCCTCGGCTTCATCCAAGAACATTTCAATCATTTTATCGGATTGCCCTAATTGTCCGTACAACAGTCCTTTTTGATAATTAAAACTAAAAGTGGGTAACATTTGAGTAGCGATATCATAAGCTTCCAAAGCATATTCTAATAACACTTTTTTTTCAAAAGCGGCAGCAACAGCGAAAACCTCATTTGGATTTTTCCGAATCTTATCTATAGCTTGGTCATAACACTCCTTTGCATTAGTATCTTTCTTTTGTAATTGATAATTATAGCCAAGCTCTACCAAAATATTACCTTGATGGTATTTATCAATTCTGCTTTGCAGGGCTTTGTCCGCAATTTCATATTGTTGTAGTTGCTGGTAACAATCGACAACTCTTAGAAAATATTGAGTGTTTTGCGGTACATTTTCAAGCAATTCCTCATAACTTAATTTTGCTTTTTCAAAATCTCCTTTTTCATAATAATATTGCGCTAATTGTTCGTTTTGAGCTTGAGCAAAAAACGAAAATGACAAAATAATAAGAAGAAAGAGCTTTTTCATAATTAATGCTTTTATTCACAAAAGCTTCGTTAATCGCAACCCAATTTAACCGCAAATTCGCAAATTTCAATTACTTTAAAAAAGAAAAAATTTGCGAATTCTCGGTTACTAAAAAAGGCTAAAATTTAATCAATAATATCAAACCCGCAATACGGTCGCAGTACCTCAGGAATTACAATTCCTTCCGGACTTTGATAATTTTCGAGAATTCCTGCCAGCACTCTTGGTAATGCCAATGAACTTCCGTTAAGGGTATGCGCTAGTTGATTTTTACCATCTTTATCTTTAAAACGTAACTTTAAACGATTTGATTGAAACGTTTCGAAGTTGGATACTGAAGAAATCTCTAACCATCGGTCTTGCGCTGTTGAGAAAACTTCAAAATCGTACGTCAAAGCCGAAGCAAAACCCATATCTCCGCCGCACAAACGCAGGATACGATATGGTAATTTCAACTCGTCTAAGATGTGTTTTACATGCTCCACCATTCCGTCTAGCGCTTCGTACGATTTATCAGGATGCTCTACGCGTACAATTTCGACTTTGTCAAATTGGTGTAAACGATTCAAACCGCGAACATGTGCTCCGTAAGAACCTGCTTCACGACGAAAACACGGTGTGTATGCTGTTGTTAGAACAGGTAATTCATTTTCAGATAAAATAACATCTCTAAATAAATTGGTCACAGGCACCTCAGCTGTTGGAATTAAATACAAATCATCGGTTGCATCATGGTACATTTGACCTTCTTTGTCCGGTAATTGTCCTGTTCCGTAGGCCGAAGCTTCGTTTACAAGATGTGGCACTTGCACTTCGTTGTAACCAGCTTCAGTGTTTTTATCTAAAAAGTAATTGATTAAAGCGCGTTGCAAACGTGCTCCTTTACCTTTATAAACAGGAAAACCAGCACCGGTGATTTTATTTCCTAGTTCAAAATCGATAATATCATATTTTTTCACCAACTCCCAATGTGGTTGTGCTCCTTCATGCAATACAGGAACCGTTCCTGCTTCAAATACATTTAGATTTTCCTCCGGTGTTTTACCCACTGGAACAATGTCGGCAGGAAGATTAGGTAAGGTATAAAGTTTGTCCGTAAGCTCTGCTACATAAGCATCTGCTTGTTCGGCTAATTTTTTACTTTTCTCCTTATTGATTACTGTCTTTTCTTTTAAAATTGCTGCTTTAGCTTTTTCACCCGATTTCATCAATTCACCAATGTCTTTGGCTAATTTATTAGATTCGGCTAGAATATTATCTAATTCAACTTGGGTAGCACGACGTTTTTCGTCTAATTCAACTACGGCTTCTACCACAGTTTTGGCGTCCATATTCTTTTTTGCCAAAGCTTGAATTACCTTCTCTTGATTCTCTCTAATAAATGCAATTTGTAACATAGTGTGATTTTTATAACTAGTATCTTTCTTATTGTGGTAGCAAATTTAAGTAATTGTTTGCTACTTACACGACAAAGTACAAATGAAAAGTGAGATATAAAGCTTCATTAAAGCAAAAAGCAAGCTAGCTTTAGAATTTTACACCTATTCCTGTTTTTTTCGGTTAAAACAGTAAATTTGCCTTTTAACTATTCAAAAACAATCTACCGTCATGAAAAAGCTTTTCCTTTTACTCCTTCTAGTTTTACAATTTAATTTAAGTGCGCAAGAATATAGAGGAGATTATCAGGAATGGTCGTTAGAGTTTAATGTTGGGGTGAATAAGCCCTTTAACACTATGAGTTCGGGCTATTTTACAACTAGTCCTAGTTTTTATCACGTGGATTTAGGAACTCGATATACCTTTACTCCTTACATAGGTATGAAAGCTGATATTGCTATTGACAAGTTCAAGAACAGTAGCGACTCTCAAGAATTTGAAACCAACTATAAAAGAATAAGCATCCAAGCAGTTACTGATGTGGGCTATGCACTTGGCTTGTACAATAGAGCCGAACGAGTTGGTATACTGTTTCATGCTGGAGCTGGAATTTCACAATTTAAAAATGATTCAAACAATAGAAAGGACAAATTGATTAATGTCATATACGGCCTTACTGCAACCTTAAAGATTTCGAACAATGTATCCCTGAGTGGCGATATTTCGAGTTTGATGCATGCGAAACAAATTTTAAATTTTGATGGAACATCTGAAACAGCTTCTCAGTCTGGCTTGAAAAACAATTTGCTTAACTCCTCTGTAGGTCTTATTTACTTTTTTAGAAAATAAGCCTTCCAAAAGAGACTTATCTTTATTCATTCACACTGTAAATTTCGGTTCCTTACAAACTAGTTTCTTCTTACTTAGTTTTATTTCCCTCCTTAATTTGGTTACTTTAACACCAGATAGCGTGCAGTTTGACAGGGGATTCTATAAGGACTACTATACTATTTTAAATTGAAATACCTCCGATTTTCGGTACGGTACAGCTACTAGTTTTTGTAAGCTTGAAGGGTTAGCTGCGAACCATTTCAGTAGTAGTCATCAATTTATAAACACCGTTAGCTATTTATACCGCTGCAATAAAATCAAGCATTTTTAGAACTTACATTTAAAGCTCTTGTTTAATTAAATTATATCCCTATATTTGGAAAACCAATTTGGAAAACCAATTTGGTTTTTGTGCCAAATTTAGTAAAAGCCTACTATAAAACCTCTCACAACTAGATTGAGAAGATTTTATAGGCGTGAATTAGTACGTAAACCGCATTCAACTCCAAATAGCACGGAACCTTTTTATTTGAATAACTTATAAAAATGGTCATCAAGCTTAAAAAAAAGATGAAACAATATTTAAAATACAAGTCCATGAAAAAGATTTTATCTGTCCTTAGTGTACTCCTTATACTATTTTTTAGCAATCACAGTATGCTTGCAAGTAGCAGTACTTCACCTACCAACATAAAGGTCAACAACCTAAACGAATTAAAAATAGCCATTAAAAATAGTGTTGCAGGAGATCAAATTATACTAGCAAATGGTACATGGAAAGATGCGGAAATAAAATTCTTTGGAAAAGGAACAAAAGAGAAACCAATTATTTTACGTGCCGAAACTCCCGGAAAAGTGTTTATCGAAGGCATCTCTAACCTTCAATTAGCTGGTAGCTACCTCGAAGTACGCGATTTGTATTTTAAAAATGGCTACACACCATCAAACAGTCTAATTCAATTTAAAATAAATAATGATTCTATTGCCAATAACTGTAAGGTAACGCAATGCGTTATTGAAGAGTTCACACAACCTGATCGTGATGTAAGTGATCACTGGGTAGAATTTTGGGGTAGAAACAATGAGTTAAGTAATTGCTACATCACGGGTAAATCAAATTTTGGCCCAACAGTACGTGTTTTCTTGGATGGAAACGAACATATTAATAACCACCATCAAATAATAAACAATCATTTTGGACCACGACCAAGAAAAGGTGGACCACATGGAGAAACAATTCAAATTGGGGATAGCGAAACATCGATGACACCCTCTTACACGAATGTTTATCATAATTTATTTGACCGCTGCAATGGCGAAGTTGAGATTATCTCCAGCAAATCGAATTTCAACCAATTCAGAAAAAACATTTTTTTTGAAAGTGAAGGATCTCTAGTCTTACGCCACGGTAACTATGCTATGATTGATAGTAATTTATTTATTGGTACTGACAACTCTAACCAAATGGGCGGAATTAGGGTTATCAATACCGGCCATTGGATCACCAATAATTATTTTTATAAAATCAAAGGAGAATCGTTTAGAAGTGCTATTGCCATCATGAATGGAATTCCGAAATCCTCTCTAAATCGATACAATCAAGTGACGGATGTGGTAGTTGCTTACAATTCATTTATTGATTGTATTTCTCCTTGGCAATTTAGTGTTGGTGCCAATTTAAGTCAAAAAGCGGTTTTACCCGCTTCGGAAATCCGTTCCGCTAGACCTGAAAGAGTATTGCTTGCCAACAACATTATTTACAATCAAGTACCCGACACCAATCCAATCGTGAATTTTGACAAAGTCGATGGTGTCACTTTTAAAAATAACAGTATCAATAGCGAAAATAAAAGTGAAATAAAACCAGCTGGTTTGGTTACAAAAACTATGGAAATGAAGCAATTTGGCAAAGCCTTGTTCGTACCTAAGGAAAATGACACCACGCTTTACAATGGTTTTGATTTTGAAACAATCACTACAGACCTTTTTGGAACTAAAAGAAACAGCAGTAGTAACAGTATTGGAGCGATTGTGAATCCCGTACAAGTAAACGAACCATTGGTTGATAAATCAAAATTTGGAACTAATTGGTTTCAGCCCGAAAAAACAAAAATGGCAGCAGCTTCTGTAACCGTTTCAACTTCAGAAGAGTTAGTCAAACAGCTTTCAATCGTTAGTCCCGGAACAACAATTTTGCTAAGAAAAGGAACTTACAAACTGAACCAAACGCTAGCTATAAATAAAGAAATCACTTTAAGGTCAGTTGATAAAAAAAACAAAGCCAAATTAATTTTCACTGCTGCCAAAACAGCTTTTGAGTTACAACCAAAAGCCAATTTAAGCCTTAAAGATTTGATTGTAAGCGGTGACAACTCTCAAAATGCCTTTACAACTCTCGATAAACTGATGAGTAAAGCGTATGATTTGCGTATTGAAAACACGGATATATCCAACTTCAAAACAGTTTTAGAAGTTTCAAAAGGCTCTTTTGCAGATACCATTTCAGTTATTAATTCAAAAATTAGCAATTGCGCTAATGGCTTTTTATTGAACAAAGAAACGAATGATGGAGGAGACTATAATGCCGAATTTGTGACGTTTACCAATTCTAAATTTGATGCCATACAAGGAAATGTGCTCGATTATTATCGTGGTGGATACGATGAATCAACCATTGGTGGAAACCTAAAAATAGAAGGCAATACTTTTACAAATTGTGGTAAAATGCAGCCGGAAAACCTACTGATCAAAAATAAGGGAATCGTTTACGTAACCATTTCAAAAAACACTTTTGAAAATAACCCTGTTAAACTAATTGCTATTTTGTGGGGAGCAAAAGGCCAAGCACCAGCAAACAATACGATCGTGAACTCGGGCAGGTTTGAAGTGGTTCAAAACTTAGAATTAAAATTAATGTATTAATAAAAAGTAGCAATGAAGCATTTACATATAATTGTCCTAACGTTTTATTGTTTCTTTTCGGTTTCAACATTCTCTCAAAATATACCTGACCAAACTATTCTTGCAAATGAAGCTTTAGTACACTATCTAAAACCAGCTGTAATCCAGGAATTAGGTAGTGGTAAATCGATATCAACTAAGCAACTTGCGCAGTATTTTCGACAAAAATTTTCTGAAAGATATTTTTACGATTATAAAACTAAAGATGCTCGCTTTCAAATCTATAAGCAGCTTTATCCTGATGCAAAACAAGGACATATTGAAGGCGCTAAAGATCATATGTCAAAATTTGCAGCAGCAGCTCCTTGGAAACTTCCGTTTAATTACTTGAACGGTGCGCCGGTAAATGCTTATGCAATGAGGCACCTAGCGCGACAACATAAAATGGTAGATGTTGCTTTCAACTATTACTATGATGGTAAAAAAGACGAATACCTTAACTACTTTAAAGATCAAGTACGCTCTTTAAATTCGGCATTAGTAGCCAACAAATATGAAACCATTGAAGATGGAAATGGCGTTTATGAAGCCTTTAGATCGGGTTATCGGGTTTTGAATTGGTTGCAAATTCACAACCTGTTTTTAGGAGAATCTAATTATACTGATGAAGATCAATTAGTAACGATTGCTACCCTTTTGCAGCATGCTTCTAATTTGTATGAAACCAATGCTGAATTTGTTCCTGGTAATCATCAAACCAGAGGGATGTCTGCTCTTGCCATGCTTTCTATTCTCTTCTCTGACTTTAAAGATGCTGATCAATGGAAAGCGCGTTCCATGTCATTATTAGAGCAACATCTCGCAAAAGAAATCAACAAAGATGGCTTTCAATTTGAGCGTTCGGTTCATTATCATATCAGCGATATAGACAATTATTACTACGTATACCAACTTGCTAAAAATAGTAATATACCGATTCCAGCCTTTTGGGAAAACAAATTAAAAGCTCTTTTTGAAACCCTTACAAAAATTGCGTATCCGGATAAGTCCGCTCCTGTTTTCTCAGATGACACTAATGAGGTTTGGGCTGAGAAAAACGATATTTCAGGCGCCTTGACTTTAGGTTATTTACTATTTGACGATTCACAAATGGGTTATTTTGCCAATAATACAGTAGCAGCCGATATGTTTTGGTATCTAAACGGTGATCAGTTGAAGATGCTCGATCTAATAAAAACAAATAAACCTGAATTTAAGTCGGTTGCATTTCCAGAAACAGGCTACTATATAATGAGAGAAGGTTGGGAAAAAGATGATGCAGTAATGGCAATATCTAACGGCTTGGATCCTTACAAACCTGATCATCAGCATGGAGATATGTTAGGAATACAAGCGATGGCCAATGGCAATATTATTCTTCCTAATTATCAGGTTCGTTACTCCCTTAAAGACTATGAATTGTTCAAAAATTCCTTAGTTAAAAACGTAGCTTTGGTAGACAATACCCTTCAAGGACAAGAATATGAAGGCAATCAAGGAGGAAGCGGTTTTGGGAAATTTAAAGTTTTACCGCAACCAAAAACAATCATTTGGAAAACAAATGAACAATTGGATTTATTTATTGGCAGTCACAATGGGTTTGAAAAAAACGGTGTTACGTACTCTAGACAAATCATTTACCTAAACCACGATTTTTGGATTGTAAAAGATAATTTTACATCAAATAGCAAGCATACCTACAAACAAGTTTGGCAAGGCCATTACAGTTTTGAAAAAGCTCCCCAACTACTACGCTCTAGTTTTAATTATGGTTCTGGTTTAGATATTTACCAACTCGTTGCAACGGACTCTGTTGCTAGCTCGGGTAAAAATGGAAAACAATGGTCTGTTGTCTCGAAAAAAGCAACTAACAACTACAGTTTTATAACTGCTTTAGTTCCGTTCAAAAAATTTGATGAACGAATAGATGAGGATAAAGCACAACCTGGTTTAAAAGAATGGAGGATAAACAACTCTATTTGGGCTGTTGAAGGCAGTTCGTACACCTCTTTAACCAAAGGAGATAGTACGCTTTTTTTCTCCGTCAAAAACCTAAAATTAAAAGAGCTTGAAATTTATTTTCCAGTTGATGGAGATGTGATGATTCAAAAAAAGGGCGCTAAAGTTGTGATCCAGTCTATAAATGTGAACGCTTTACCGCTAACTATCACCAACAAAAAGCGTAAAAAAATGCTTGTGCTCCAACCAGGTGAGCAATTGGAAGTGGACGTTAATAGTCAATTATGAAATTTCATACTTGTTTTCATTTCGTAAACTTCAATTTGGAAAATTGTTTTCTATAATTTAGTAGAATCTCCTATTGAATGGTTTGGTGCTTACTTCAACTCATTTTCAAATTAGATTTTTACAAACTGGTTAACCAGATGTCTACTTTTAACTTTTTTTTTCGGAAAAACAGGCTATTTTAACGCTATTTTACTACAAAAAACCGTTTAAAAAAAAGATTTTGTTAAAAAAAACGACCACAAATCATGAAAAAACAGTAATGAAAAGTTTAATATGATAAATATAATTTAATAAAAAAGCCGAATAATAACATAATGTGTTTTTTATTGCTGTTATTTTATTTTTTACACGGATAAGCATTTATATTTCATCAAAAAAAATTATGTTTGTTAAGTTGATTGGTTAACCAGTTTGGTTATTTAGTTTTTACCTCTAAATGCCTATACTTTTTCTCAGAAAACGAAATCGTTATCGTGTTACAACTAAATTGACTTTTTAAAACCACAAAATAACTAACAAAAGGACTAAATTATGAAAAAAACGATTTTAATGTTTCTCCTAGTTTTTTCGACTATTATCAATGCACAAACTGATAAAATCAAAATATCAGGAAAGGTAATTGACAATAGCGGTCTAGCTATACCCAACGCAACAGTATCCGTTGATGGTAATAATGCCGTAACTGATATGGACGGAAAGTACACCGTTGTAGCAAATAGCGCTAAATCTATTTTGAAAATATCTTTCATTGGATTTGAATCAAAGTCTGTTACAGTAGGAAAGAACACCACTGTAAATGTTACCTTGATGGAGTCAAACAATCAATTAAATGAGATCATCGTTGTAGGATACGGAACTCAAAAACGTTCTAGCGTAACAGGATCAGTTTCTAAATTAAAAAGTGAAAAAATTGAAAACGCACCTGTTTCACGATTAGACCAAGCCATTCAAGGAAAAATTGCTGGTGTACGTGTACAAAACATTTCATCTGAGGCGGGATCTGATACGCAAGTAAACATTAGAGGTGTAAGCTCTATTGGTTCTGGTACTGGACCTTTAATTGTAGTTGATGGCCAACCAATGCCTGATGGATTCTCGGCATTAAACAATGCTGATGTTGCATCGGTAGAGGTACTTAAAGATGCTGCTTCGGCTGCAATCTATGGATCAAGAGGAGCAAATGGTGTTATTTTAATCACTACTAAAAGTGGTAAAGACGGTAAAACCAAATTTAACTTCAGAAACACAATTGGTGTTAAGAGTGCCTATAAACTTTATGATATTGAATCATCTAAAACCTATGTTGAAAGATTGTATAGAGAGCGCGACTTGCGTTTAGCTGATCCATTATGGACTTCAGCATATGGTAATGCTTTCCCATCAGCTACCAAATGGCAGGCACAATACTTTATTGAAAATGACTTATTAGGTGGACAAGGAACTGATTATCAAAATGAAGCATTACGCTCAGCTGATTATCAAGACGTTCAATTTAATGTGTCAGGTGGAAGCAAAAAAAGTAAATTTTATGTATCTACAGGTTACCAAAATGATCAAGGTTTGATGCTAAAAAGTCAATACAAAAAATTAAACTTCAGAGTTAAATACGATGCCGAACTTTCGGACAAACTATCTTTGAATATAAATTTAAACCCATCTAATACTAAAACTAGTAAACCAGCAACAGGATTTATCGATTTTGCTAGATTTCCAAGTTTTATTCCTGTTTACCATACTGCAGCAACTGCTGCTTTTATCAACGCACAGCAACCAAGCAGAAATATAAAAGTAGGTGACTTTGCAGAGGATGATGATTTCGCTAGTTTGAACTATTCAGGAATTGGACCTGATGGATTACCATATACAGCAAATGGAGCAATCCCATTTACTACTAGTAACACCAACCCAATGCGTGCTTTGTTATTACAAGACGATAACAATAATGAATTCCGTTTTCAAGGAAGTGTGGCTTTAAACTATAAAATAGCAACAGGCTTGGATTTTAAAACAGCACAAAACATTTATTATAGAGATGGTAAAAGATTACAATCAGGAGCATCAAATGCTACACGATTTGGAAATCCTAACTATGCTACTTACACTAACAACAATTATTTTGATTTCTTAACTGAAAACACTTTAAATTACAAGAAGACAGTAGGGAATCATGACTTTACTGGTTTGGCAGGTTTCACGATGCAGTCAACTCGCACTAAATCATTAGTTACTGCGGGAACTACATTTCCGAGTGACTTTACTAAAAACTTAACCTTTGCAACAGTTATATTGCAACCAGTACAATCTGATATTACTGTGGGCTTATTATCCTTTTTAGGAAGAGTTAACTACTCATACAAAGACAAATATTTATTCATGGCAAGTTATAGAACAGATGGTAGTTCTTTATTTGACGAGGGTAAAAAATGGGGAGGATTTCCAGCAGCATCGATAGGATGGGTAGTTTCAAAAGAGGCTTTCTTGGCTGACGTAGAAGCAATTAATAGACTTGCATTTAGAGTTAGTTATGGAGCGACAGGAAACAATAATATTGCACCTTTCCTTTACCAAAATACTTTTGATAGTAACAATTACTTAAGCGGAGCAGGAACTGGAACGGTACAAAGTGGTTTAGCTAATACGAGCTTAATAAACTTTAACAGAGACATTTCATGGGAGAGAACTTTTCAAACGAATATTGGTCTTGATTTAGCGATGCTAAAAAATAGAATCAACTTAAGTGTAGATGTATATAATTCAGACACAGATAAGTTACTTTTAGAAAAAGCTAATTTATTAATTACAGGATCTAATTCCATTATTGTAAATGCTGGAAGTTTAAATAATAAAGGTATCGAGGTAGAATTATCTACAGTAAACATTAAAACTAAAAACTTTACATGGAGAACTGATTTCAATATTTCACATGTTAAAAATAAAATTACTGATTTAGGTGGTTTAGACCAACTAGTTTCTCCAACTATCGATGGAAGAAACGGTTTGAATAATTATGCTATTGTGGGTCAACCTTTAATTAGCTATTTTGGATATAGAACTAATGGTGTTTGGAACAGCATCGCTGATATAGCCGCTTCAGGTTTAACTACTACCCTAACTAATGGACTAAAGGAAGGTGGTTTGAAAATAGTAGATATTAATAACGATACAGTTATCGATACTAAAGACAGAGAAGTACTTGGAAACCCATTTCCTGACTATACATGGGGAATCTCTAACAATTTAACTTATAAAAATGTCGATTTAAGTTTTACGTTCCAAGGATCACAAGGTGGTAAACTAATCAATGGTGATGTAAACTATAATGAAACTAAAGAAAGAGTATTGAACTAAATGGATAACAGATGGGTTAGTCCAAGCAATCCTGGCGACGGGCAAACACCTTACACCACCAATGGATTCAACTGGTTGTTTACTGATAATGCGATTGAAGATGCCTCTTATTTAGCCTTAAGAGAAATTTCGTTAGGCGTTAATCTTAGTAAAGACGTACTAAAAACGATAGGACTATCTAGTTTTAGATTTTCAGTAACTGGACAAAATTTACTGTTCATCAACAACAAAACGTATCGCGGAATCAACATCGAAGCCCGTACTTCTAGAACGAGTCCTTTAATTGATGGGTACCAAAGAGGAGCCTTCCCAATGCAAAGAACCATTCTTGCAGGAATCGAGGTAGGATTATAAAAAACACTAAAATTATACAGGAAGACCTATAAAGCGAATTTCTAAAAAAATGAAAAAATGAAAAATAATAGCAATAAAAAGTACCTACTAATTTTATTTTCGGTCCTATTCCTATCGAGTTGTACCGACTATATCGAAACTGAAAATCAGGATAAAATAAGTGCTGACAACTTTTACAGAGATGAAACTGAAATCAATTTAGCATTAAATGGCTCGTATGCTAGTTTAAGAGCTCCGATTGCATTTGAATGGATGCTATCAGAAATTAGATCCGATAACACCTTCATGAACAATGTAGGAACTACAAATGCTCAAAACCTACAAGTTTACAGCAATGACGTTTTTCAAGCTCCTTCGTTTGATTTATTCATCGAAAGATATTGGGCAACAACCTACCAAAGTGTTCGTAGCATCAACGGATTATTAAATGGACTAAAAACCTCATATGACCCTGCAGCGGGAGTTATTACTTATAATGATGGCTTTACAGCTTCTGTTGACGGTGCTACAAGAAGAAGAATTGCAGGTGAAGCTTCTTTTATGCGTGCGTACCACTACTTTAATTTAGTACGACTTTATGGTGGTGTCTTTTTAATTGACAAACCTATTTTGTCCAGTGAGGCATTAGATATTCCTAGATCAAGCGTTGATGATATTTATAAGTTTATCATTGCTGATTTAAAAAATGCTTCGGCAAATTGTATATCGAGCACTTTCGCAGGTACTGCTGCAGCAGATAAAGGTAAGGCAACCTCATGGGCAGCAAAAGCTTTATTAGCTAAGGTGTATCTAACACTAGGCCAAAAAGCAGATGCATTACCTTTATTAACAGATGTAATCACTAGCAGTGGTCACTCTATTTTAACAGGAACAACAGGATATTCAAATGTATTTAGTGCAGCAAATGAGCTAAATGCTGAGATTTTATTCGCTATTCGATTTAAATCAGGCGGTTTAGGATACGGTTCTTCTTTAGCTAATTTATTTGGACCTATTGCTACCAATGTGTTTTCACCAACAGGATTAATCAATCCTGCAGGAACTGAAGGTGGATATAACAACCCTACTGCCGAATTGTACAATTCATACGGAGCGACTGATATTAGAAGAAATTACAATGTCAAATTATACAAACCAACTACTACAGCAGCTGCAACCTTATGGACGTATTGGTCTGGGAAACACAATGGTACTGCCGCAGTTCAAAATGACTCTGAATTAGATTGGCCGGTATTGCGATTTAGTGATGTATTACTGATGTATTGTGAGGCAGTAGGAAGTGCTAACACGACGACATTAGGCTACTTAAATCAAGTGCATGTAAGAGCAGGTTTAACGGCTTTCACCTTGGCAAACATTAGCACAACTGCTAGTTATGAGTTAGCCGTAGCTAATGAACGCAGATGGGAATTTGCAATGGAAAATCAAAGATGGTTTGACCTATTACGTTTTGACAAAACATTCACCACTATAAGGGCAAAAACCGTTATGGATAATCACTTTAGTGCTATGATTAGTTTTTATTCGCAATATGATAATCCTTTTACACTAGCGCAGTTACAAGCTAATACATCAGACCCAAAATTTTTATTATTGCCAATACCGAATATTGAAATAATTACAAATACAAAAAACAGAATACCACAAAATGCTGGCTATTAAATCGAGCATTTTATAAGTAACAATAATTTTTAGAATTGGTTTTTTTAATCCCTAGTAGTACTTGTTTTCCTCGACAAGTAAAACTAGGGATTTTTGTTTACAGTCAATAATAAAGAATCCATCACCCTTAGTGTACCTAGTAATACGTTATCAGCATCACATATCTCGATATGCATCTAGTTTCTTATCTCTTGCATTACAATTGGCTAAGACGCCGAAATATTATTTCAACAAAAAAAAGCCCCAAACAAACGTTTACCGTTTACTTGAGACTTACTGTTGTTTGAATAAAGAAATACGCTTTAAGACCTTCTAAAACCTTTAATAATGGTTATACATTCTTGCGTTAAAGACTGAATTTTTGAGTAATCAAAATTACCTTCTGCATCAGCACTGATGAGTTTTGACCCTAAACCTACGCAAGTAACTCCAGCATCGAACCATGACTTTAAACTCTCTGCTGTTGGAGACACGCCACCTGTTGGCATAATAGAAGTCCATGGTTGTGGTCCTTTGATACCATTTACAAACTGAGGCCCATAAATATCTCCGGGGAACAGTTTTACAATTTCGCATCCTAATTCTTCCGCTCTTGCAATCTCGGTAAGTGAACCACAGCCCGGAGACCATAACACTTTACGACGATTACAAGCGATTGCAATATCTTCTCTCAAAACGGGTGTTACAATAAAGTTAGCTCCTAATTGCATGTACAAAGAGGCCGCCGCAGCATCAGTAACCGACCCTACTCCTAGAATCATCCCAGGCAATTCTGCAATCGCATACTTGTTCAACGCAGCAAAGATTTCGAAAGCAAAATCTCCCCTACTAGTAAATTCTAACAAACGAGCACCTCCATCGTAGCAGGCTTTCAATACTTTTTTACTTACTTCAATATCTTTATGATAAAACAAAGGAACAATTCCCGTTTCTTTCATTATTTGTGCTACTTGTATTCTTGTATATTGCGCCATAATATTCCTTTTTTATCTTGATACTTTTCCTGAGAAATCTCCTGAAAGTAACTTTTCTATTTCTGGTTTCGTTACTAAATTATAATCCCCTGAAATGGTATGTTTCAGGCAACAAGCTGCTACAGCAAAATTCAATGCTCTTTGCTTATCAAGTGGTTCTTCGTTTAATCCGTAAATTAATCCACCCATAAAGGCGTCACCACTACCTACTCTATCTACAACGGGAGTTACCTCCTGCACTGCTGCATTAAAAATGGTGGTACCATCATACATAACGCCACCTATGCGTTGGTGCGATGCACTAACAGAATATCTTAATGTTGTTGCGGCGAACTTCATATCAGGACATAATTTAAAAATAGTATCATATAACTTAGGCAACGTTTCTCCTTTGGAATAATCTGGATCTACTTTATCTAATCCTAACATAAAATAAGCAGTATCAATATCCCCTAAAATTACGTGGCTGTATTTCAACATTTCGGGCATTACCTCTTTCGGTTCTTTTCCGTAGTTCCAAAGCTTTGCTCGGTAATTTAAATCAGTAGAAATCGTCAATCCCATTTCGTGTGCAACCTTAATAGCTTCTAAACAAGCATCGGCTGCATTTTGCGAAAGCGCTGGTGTGATACCACTCCAGTGAAACCAAGTTGCACCCGCTAGAACTTCATGCCAATTAATCTCTCCTTTTTGTAAAGTTGCCATCGCACTGTTCTCACGATCGTAGATTACATTGCTAGCACGCGTACTAGTTCCTGTTTCTAAAAAATAGATCCCTAAACGATCACCACCAAAAAGTACATGATCACAGCCAACATCTAATTTCCGCATTTCTTTTAAAGCACTAATTCCTAATTCATTATTAGGTATTTTAGTAACATATTCAGCATTCATACCATAATTGACTAAGGATACCGCTACATTGAACTCTCCTCCACCATAAGTAGCTTTAAAGGATTCTGCTTGAGAAAATCGCAAATGTCTTTCTGTTGACAAACGGAGCAAAATTTCACCAAATGTGATTACTTTTTTCATCTTATTAAATTTTCGATGGTAAGCCATCTTACCTAATTATAAAAAAACCTTCTATCCGATTGGATAGAAGGCTCAACTATTGCTTTGTAAAATTAAACATGCAAGAACCTTTTCTTACGCTCATAAAACGACTCCTACTTCTTAGTGTACGAATTGTAAATATACCTGAAAACTAGTAAAAAAAGACAATAGGATTTGATTATCAACAAACAATCAAAACCTAACTTGCAAATGTTTTTATATACCTAATGCTTGTCCTCCTCCAATTTGGATTGTTTCAGCAGTTATAAAAGAGGCATCAGTACTTGCTAAGAAAGCAACCACATTAGCAACTTCTTCTGGCTCTCCCAATCTGCCTAATAAAACGCTACTTTTCCATGAAGCAAAAACTTCCGGCTTAGTTGCTTTAATTTGTGCATGAAACGGTGTATCAATTGTACCAGGTGATACCGCATTAACTCTAATTCCGTACTCAGCTAAATCTTTTGCTAAAGCTCTTGTGATAGACTGAACACCACCTTTAGAAACAGCATAGATTCCTGCACCAGGTCCAGCACCATTCCAAGCGGCATTAGAAGTATAATTAATGATGGATGCATTCTCTCCTTTTTTCAAAAAAGGAATAGCAGCTCTTGAAGCGTAAAAAACAGAATCAAGATTCAATGCCATAACAAACTTATATTCTGCAGTAGTCATTTCCTCAAAACGAGCTCTTACACCAATTCCTCCTGTATTATTAACAAGAACATCAATTTTACCATATTTTTCACCTATTGCAGTGATATTTGCAGTGACCTCTTCATCATTAGTCATGTCAAAACCGTAGTATTCTGCTTTGATACCAGCAGCAGTTAGTTCTGCCACTTTTTCAGCACCAACCGTATCTTCAATACCGTTTAATATAACTGTATATCCATCCTTACCTAGTCGTTTCGCTACTGTAAAACCGATACCTCCGGTAGCTCCAGTTATAATAGCTACTTTCTCATTTGAATTGCCCATATTCTCTAATTTTTAATTATTTTTCTTTTTAATTGCTATTACTTTCGGAATAAAAACCCACACACTTGCTAAGGTTAATATTGCTAATGCTGCACCTATGATAAAAGCAGGTGTATAATTACCGCCACTTGTTAACCACGGTACTAAATAGGTCAGTCCCGCTGCAGTTAGCTTAGCCGCCATTCCTGAAAAACCAGAAAGCGTTCCAATCGTTTTACCTGAAAACAAGTCACTTGGCAGCGTTTGTACATTACCTATAACGGTTTGAAAACCAAATAAGATTACCGCCATTATAATTACCGCTTCTGTTGGTCCTCCTGGATTTAACATGGCCAACAAAGCAGGCAACATGATTAAACATCCTAATGTAATGACCATTTTACGGGTCTTATTGATATCCCATCCTTTTTTAAGACGGTTTTGGGCTAGTAATCCTCCAAACCAGGCTCCAAACATAGCTCCAACATAAGGTACCCAACCATACAAACCGATGGATTTAACATCCATTCCATATACTTCATTTAAGTAAATTGGAATCCAAAAAACGAATAACCACCAAACAGGATCAATAAAAGCCGAAGCTAGTATTACTCCCCAGCTTTCTTTGTGTCTTAATAATTCCTTCGTGCTAGGATTATACTCTTGCTCTTCAAGTCCGTCAACACTTTCACTTTTTTGGCCTGTTAAAATATACTCGCGTTCTTCATCAGTAATCCAAGGGTGATTTTTAGGTGGTGCTTTTACTAATATCCACCAAGGTATTAACCAAAGTAAGCCCGTAATACCAATTATAATAAAAATTGATTTCCAACTAAAATAGACGGTAAGAAAAGCAATTAGCGGAATCGAAATAATTCCACCTATGGCAGCACCTGAATTAAAAATTCCTTGCGCAAGCGCTCTTTCCTTGGTAGGAAACCATTCAGCATTCCCTTTAGTTGCTCCAGGCCAGTTACCTGCTTCAGATACACCTAGTATAGCTCGAAAGATTCCAAAACTTAACACCCCTTGTGCAATGGCATGCAAAGCTGTCGCAATTGACCAAACTCCAATTGAAAGTACAAAACCAAATCGGGTACCCACCCAATCAAATATTTTTCCAAAAATAGCTTGTCCAAAAGCATAGGAAAACACAAAAATGATAGAAATGAAGGCATAAATTTCCTTAGTTTCGTCAGGCGAATGTCCTGGATACAATTCCTTAGCTATATCTGGCCACAACACACTTAGTGATTGGCGGTCTATATAATTTATAATAGTCGCCAGCGCAATCAACGTTACCACCCACCACCTTAATCCATTTATTTTCATGTTTTTAGCTTTTATTTTAGTGATTTAGTGCCGTTATGTTAAGGCAACACCATCCCTAGACCTCTTTTTTTAGAAGAAGTACAAATTATAATTTAACTTAAAAAAGTGTCTGTTATTTTTTAATCCTGCGGCAAATAGATCCTGTTCAATACTACCGAGCTCGAGTAGTAAATCAATTTAAATATTATAACAATACTCGTATAAAGCTTTAAAATGTTCCTTCATTTTCTGTTTTGCTAATTGGGGATTCTGGGCTACAATTGCATCAAAAACCTCGGTATGCTCCTTAATTAATTTCAATCCTTCATTTTCAGATTTATCACAAACATGGTATTTTTCAAAATTGGTCAAAATTTCAGGCGTAATTAGTAGCATTAAGTTGTTAATCGTACTATTTCCGCTGGCTTTGGCTATAGCCAAATGAAATATTAAATCCTCCTGAACAGCGTCTTCACCTTTATGTACCTTTTCAGAATAGGCATCTAAAGCAGCTTTAATTTGTGCAATATCGTCTTCTGTTCTCCTAGTTGCTGCTAAGCGAACCGTTTTTAACTCAATTAAAATTCTGGTTTCCACCAACGATTTAAAATCAGAAGATCCTAATCTAAGGATATCATCTATTATTCCGTTGATAGCAATTTTACCAATATCAGCAACAAAAGTTCCGCTTTGAGGAATCGATTTTAAAATTCCGTAAAATTCTAATTTTTGAATTGCCTCACGTACACTACTCCTACTGGCTTCGAACTTTTCAGATAGCATGCGTTCTGAAGGCAATTTATCTTGTGGTTCTAAATTTTTATAATTGATATAATCCCTAATCTTTGCAATAATTGCATTTAATGAATCCTTATTATCTTTTCTAGCGATTACTTCTAATTTCATACTACTTACATTAAAATTGAAAACTCTGGTTTACCAGATTGGTTGGTAAAATTACGAAAAAAAACAATAACGGAATTTAAAAGAAAATTCGATCTATCATTCCTACAATTCTGCTAGTGAGTCACTTCAAGCGAATAAATCTTTACCGCCCCAAATGATTCAGGATTTTTTGACTGAAAATAATTTCCTGCTTTGAAATAATTTTCAAAAACGCCCCATTTCTTTATATTGATATCATTATAAACAAATGATTCCCCGTCATTTAAGATCACTTCTAAACGACCATCAGAAACTTTAACTTCTAATGTAAAACGGTTAAAATCTACTTTTTCCTTAAAATTTCGACCCTCATCATCAATCCAAGCTTCTGCTGGGAGCAATTCAGCAAGACTCGCTTTTGGGTTTTTCAATACTTTTGTTTTTACTCTAATTTTCCCGTTGTCCCAATATATTTTTAATATTGGAGCAGCATTATTATCTTTTTGACCTATTAAGTCACGTTGTTCATTTGACAACCTACCGTGAATTTGCGCAATTATAATACGGCTGTATTTCCCGTCTGGCTCTTTGGAAACCTTGTCAATAGCATAGGTACCTCTCATGGTTCCGCCTTGAGCGAAAGTCCAATTTGCGTTTTTATCACCTACTACCATAGTCTCTCTTAATTCAGATCGAGAAAAATGACTATTGGCTGTTGAAGTACCAGAAGGAAAGGCGTAAAAAACAATTGATCTGTCTTTAGGATCTTCGTACATGTACTTTTTAACTGCTTCGTTAGAGGCGAAGTCTAAAATTTCAGGATAATCTAAATCCAACGTTTTACCCGCTTTGTCTGGATCAACGGCAGGCGTCGTCACTGTCCAATGTGATAAATCAATTTTCGCTCCCTTTTTCTTGGCCTTAGTATCCTGACCGTAGGTAGTAGCCACCGTTGCGATAGCTGTAAAAAGTAGAATTTTGCAAAAAGTATTAGCCATATAAAATTTTTATTTGAGCACTATTAATAACAAAAACCAAGGTCTTTTTTGAATGAATACCAATTTGGTAAACCAATTTGGAAAACCAAATATAGAAACTAATTTTAATTAAAAAAATTAAATGCAAGTTTATTTTAACAAACCACCTAAAAACACCTTCAACTTACCTAATTCGAGCGATTTAACATAAAAGTATTGACAACTATATGCTTGGTAATGCCGATAGTTGTCAACAACTTTTACTAGAACTACTTGAATAGGATTCCTATTTATAGAACAGAGAATCTTAGGCTTTCATAAAATCTTCTCGAATTGGGCTAAAAACGTCAATTAAAACTCCATCAGCCAAGCAGATTGCACCGTGAAGTACGTGAGGCGCTATATAAAAGCAATCACCACCTTTCAACACTTTTTTATCATCCCCAATAGTTACCTCGAACTCACCACTTACAACATAGGTTACTTGTGCGTGATAGTGTTCATGCATCGGTCCGATACTTCCTTTTTTAAAATCGACATTAACTAACATGATTGTGTCATCGTAACCCATTATTTTACGCTTTACACCTTCACCAACTACTTGCCACTCTATTTCATCTCCTATTAAAAACGCTGCACTAGCTCCAAAACTTTCCATATTGATTTATTTATTTACTATTAATACTATATTTCGCTCCTGTCCAGGAATAATTTTTTCCGTTTATATTTAAACTGTGTTTTTTATCTTTAGCACTATCCTTTGTTGCCATAATAAAGAGACTTTCGCTATCCTTTTTAGTAACGATAGACACCGCTATATACTCTTGATCCTCATAGGCAATTGCAATTTTTTTTATGGAACTGCTGGCATTAATTGCATTTTCAGTTACGGGACTATAACTACCATGCGTTTCAATTACATTCACAAAAGTAGCATCTTGACTATTTTTCTTTCGAAGGATGATCCCAGCATCTCGACGTAAATTAAAGTTAGGGTCATTAGCTCCTAAACGAGCAAGTACCACTTCATCATCGACAGCTGTTACAGCTGTTAAAGTATAAAAACTACCCGCTGACAACCAAGAGAACTGTATGTTTGTACTACCCGCTTTTCCACTACCTTCCTTCCATAGGTGCTCATATCCAAAATCTTTGCCTAGTGGCTCCAGTGTTTTCGGCGTTTCATATTTAAAACTAGCGGACATCATTTGCCCTAAATAATAAAAGGGAAGATCATATTGATTGGCTGTTTTTGAAGCTACTTGTAAAATATCGAGTAGTAATGGATTTTCAAATCCCTCGACATCCCATACAGCCATGGTTCGGTGCATTTTGGTTCCTGGATAGGCATTTTCATCGGTCGCGCTAATGACTTGTACTTTAGGATCTGTAACATCATACAAATACTTGTGAGAGGAATACAAACTACCCTTTTCAAAATCCCCGTCAAAATGGGATCTTTCATTCTGCACCAACGTATTGTGTGCGAGCGTTTGCTTCGCCCAACTACCATTTTCTTTCAAATAATTCCCACCTCCTTTTTGTTCAATATTCACAAACCGCGCTAATCCATAATCTTGTAAAACCTCAACACTATTATTGTAAAACGAGAAAGACAATTTATCAAAATGTCCGTGGCTAGAACCTTGAGCAGCGTATTTAAGCACTAGGGTAAGTTCTTTGTCATTTTTATTAGTTCGTATAATCGCTACACCACCTTCATCACCATTGGAACCATCAGCTAAATCAATTGATTTTTTAACAAATGGCTTTGCTAATTTATTTTTAATCCCAAGAGCTACCGCCATTCCTGAATTATCAAGTTGCACTCGCCCTTGTTTCTCAGCAATCGAAAGTAACGAAGCATCTCTACCTCCATATAAATAGGCAATATCTACCGCCGAAACTAATTCTCTTGAGTAATAGGACATCCCTTTTTGACCATCATTTAAAGGGAAAAACTCTCCTGCTGTATTGGTCAAATTCAATAATGCGTAAACCGATTTGATAAGAATCCCATTCTTGTAATCAAATATTTTTAAGTCGGGTTTTGTGTTTTGAAGCGCTTCCGCAAAAACCATAAAAGGGTACATAGCGTATCGTTGGTAATAGGGTCCTTCATTGTAGTATCCATCAGGCGAAAAAGGTTCGTCTACATTAGCTAAAAAACCTGTTTTCTGACCTTCTTTTTTAATCAAACCACCGTCATTATCTTTTAATCCTACGGCAAGTCCATCATCCTTCAATCCGTTCAACGCACGATCTAGCAATTCCGCATCGTTCATAACTAAAGCAATCATACCTACTCCTACATTACCCCAAGTACTATGATTGTGTACTCTATTGAAAAATTGCGGAGAACCTATAGATATAAAATCAGCAAAAGGCTTGAAAAGATCTTTTTCTAAAATCCCTCGGTCTTTAGGTCCAATAAAATCATATACACAATCATAAGCCTGACTCATGTATACTAGCCAATTCGAATCGTTAAGCGCTTGCCAAAACAATTTCCCTCTGGCATAAGACCGCTCTTGCGGATGTAAAGGCAAAGTAGGATACAATTTAGCATACGCCATCAGCATATCTTTGACATAAATCGCGTACTTTTTATCTCCTAAAATTTGATATAAAACAGCCGCTTTTTGGGCAATCAAAAAGTTCTTTTTATGACGTTCGTGCGTGTAACCACCTGAAAAATCCTTTGGAACGGGAACATCAATACCCAAAGTCATTTCGGCTTCCACTTCCTTTTTTACTTCTAAAACCGAAGCATCAAAGAGTGGCACTTTTCCTAAATGGGATTTAATTTCCTGAACGCCTTTCTTGGTCAGCACCAAGCTAGGGTGTGTTTGTGCTGCTGTGTTGAAACTAATCAATAACAACAACCCAAAAAGGATGGTGTGCATCCAACTATTTTTAATCTTATTCATTTGCTCTACTTTAAATTTTAGCTCAAAATCGAATTATACTATCTTACAAAATAAAAAACCATCCCAATCCTATCCTTTTATATCGGTTAACACAACACTTATACTACTACTTTTAAGGCAATTATCAGCCCAAATAGCTATAAATATTGAATTAGTTGGATGGTAAACTTATTAATTCTATATTTGGTTAACCAATTTGGTTTGCCAAATATATCTATTTTTTTAAACAAATATAAATCTAACGTACTCTTTTACTGTTTTATTTTCAGCAATAGGCAGCGTAAACCCTTTACAATCGAAAAACAATGACTAACCTAACTACATTTCAAGCCATAAATCCAGCTACTAACACCGCAATAATTGGTGAATTTACGACGACGACTAAAAATGAAATTGACTTCATCGTACAAACTGCCGCACAGGCTTTTGATGAATATCGCAAAAAAAATTCTGCTGAAATCGCTACTTTTTTAGACACAATCGCTGACGAAATATTAAATCTAGGTGATGCCTTACTTGAAAGATGCCACCAAGAGACTGCCTTACCGCTAGCACGATTACAAGGCGAAAGAGGAAGAACAATGAATCAGCTAAAATTATTTGCCACAACTGTTCGCGAGGGCTCGTGGGTTGATGCTCGCATAGACACCGCAATAGCTGACCGTTTACCTGTACCAAAACCAGACATTAGACATATGTTGATTCCGTTAGGGCCTGTAGCAGTATTTGGCGCTAGTAATTTTCCGTTAGCTTTTTCGGTAGCAGGTGGCGATACAGCATCGGCCTTAGCAGCTGGCTGTCCAGTAATAGTAAAGGCACATCCTGCACATCCCGGTACATCACAACTAATTGCATCAGCAATTGAAAAAGCAATCGAACTGACAAAGATGCCAAAGGGTGTATTTGCCATGATACAAGGAAACACCAATGAGGTAGGCGCTACTTTGGTACAACATCCTGACATCAAAGCCGTAGGGTTTACGGGTTCATTTAACGGAGGTAAAGCGTTGTTTGATTTGGCTAACGCAAGACCGGAACCTATTCCTGTATTTGCAGAAATGGGAAGTACTAATCCCGTTTTTATATTACCTACTATTTTAGAACAAAAAGCTTCAACTATAGCAACTGGCTTAGCGAATTCAATTACAATGAACGCTGGACAATTTTGTACCACACCTGGTCTGACTTTCATTCCACAATCGACGTTTGCCACAGCATTTACAACTGATTTAGTTAAAGCGATTGCAGCGATTCCGGCTACAACCATGTTAACGGAGGGAATACATAAAGCCTATCTGAATAGAATAAACGACACAAAGCAAACACAAAAGTTGCAGTCTATTGCACAAGGTCAAGAAAGCACATCGCCCAATCAGGCCACTGCTCATATCTTTACAACAACTGTAGTTGAATACCTATCAGAAAAAGCCTTAGAAGAGGAAAACTTTGGACCCTCTAACATTGTGGTGGAAGCTACTTCTAAATCAGAAATCCTAGCTGCTGCTAATAGCCTAAAAGGACATTTAACTGCGACGGTTTTTGGCACCGATGCTGATTTTGAAGAATACTCCGATTTATTTGCTATACTTGAGAAAAAAGTTGGCCGAATCATCCTTAATGGTTACCCAACAGGAGTCGAAGTTTGTCCATCAATGGTGCACGGCGGACCGTTTCCTGCTACAACTGCATCGCAATCAACATCCGTAGGGACAAACGCCATTAAGCGCTTTGTGAGACCTATTTGCTTTCAAGATTATCCAGAAGCTTTACTTCCTGAGGCATTACAAAATGATAATCCATTAGATCTATGGAGATTAGTAAACGGAGCGTTTACCAAATAATACTTTCATCAACGCAAAAAATCACCCTAAAACAGTTTGCTTTAGGGTGATTTTTTTTGTGTTTTAAAAATTAAGTACTCACTTATTCTTGCTCTTTTTTCCAAGCTTCAAATAATACAAGGTTTTGCTCATCGGTTGCGGGATACAACCCTATGATTGACTTTCCTTTATTGACTTGTTCTAAAACAAAATCTTCGTACAGTGTCATTTTGATACATTCATCGGCTACCTCATCAGCAATTGCGGCAGGAATCACCATTACACCATCGTCATCTCCTACGATTACATCTCCCGGAAAAACAGCTACATCGCCGCAACCAATAGGGACATTGATATCTATTGCTTGATTTAAAGTTAAATTAGTTGGTGCCGAAGGGCGTTGATGGTAAGCAGGCATGGCTAGCTTTGCAATTCCTGCCGAATCTCTAAAACCACCATCGGTTACAATACCAGCACCACCACGAACCATAAGTCTGGTCACCAAAATATCACCAGCTGAGGCAGCTCTAGCGTCTTTACGACTATCTATAACCAAAACAGCTCCTACAGGGCATTGCTCTATAGCAACACGTTGTGGATGTTTGGGATCTCTAAACACGTCCATCGGATTCAAATCCTCGCGAGCAGGAATATATCGTAAAGTAAAAGCCTCACCCACCATCGTTGGTTTTCCCAACTGCAATGGTTTTACATCTTGAATAAACTGGTTTTTCAATCCTCGTTTAAAAAGACAACTAGCTATTGTAGGTGTACTTACCTTTTTTAGTTTTTCTCTGGTTGCATCTGATAATTGACTCATAGCTGTTTGGATATTTTGTGAAGTACAAATATACAGTTAAGTGGTTAACCAATTTGCACAACGACTTAATTTTCTTAACGTATCTCCGCGTAAAAATTGCAAATAATTGTTTCGCAGAGAACCACAAAGGATTCGCAAAGCGTCGCAAAAACAAAAACTTTTTTGATTTTTCTTAGCGTATCTCCGCGTAAAAATTGCAAATAATTGTTTCGCAAAGCACCACAAAGGATTCTCAGAGCGTCGCAAAATCAAAAACTTATTTAATTTTTCTTAGCGCATCTCCGCGCAATAGGTTGAAAGCAGTTGTCTCGCAAAGCACCACAAAGGTTTCGCAGAGCGTCACAAAATAAAGGTCCTCTTTGCGCATCTCTGTGGGTATTTCTTAGCGTATCTCCTCGTAATAGATTAAAAATAGTTGTTTCGCAGAGAACCAAAAAGAATTCTCAGAGCGTCGCAAAATCAATATCCTCTTTGAGTATCTCTGTGTTTTTTTCTTAGCGTATCTCTGCGTAAAAATTAAAAATAGTTATCTCGCAGAGAACCAAAAAGAATTCTCAGAGCGTCGTAAAATAAAGGTCCTCTTTGAGTATCTCTGTGTTTTTTTCTTAGCGTATCTCTGCGTAATAGATTAAATAATTGTTTCGCAAAGGATTCGCAGCCAATAACTAAGCTCTTTTGATTTCATGACCCACGAACTCTTCCAAAGCAGCAAACATCTCATCTACCGAAAGTACCTCGGTATCAGGATGCGATTGTAAGAAAGCGGCATTTAGGTGTACTAAATTTTCTTCGATTTCGTAAAAGGTATCACTATTCATCAAGTCTCTAACGGGGTTTACGCCTTCTAGTTTCCCTTTAAAAAACTTATCACGCTTAACTGAACTCATTAAACTCACTTTTTTGCACTGCTCTTTAAATAATGCCAAGTGTTTTTCGGCGCCTAATAATTGCAAACCCTCTTCAATTAGTTCATTAAGTTCTTTATTCCAACGTGAATTGTAGACAAATTGTGCAAAATTACCCTCAGTGTATTGTGAAGTATAGTAGTCAAGGTAGTAACTCATTAACGCATCTTCGTGAATCAAATCATCATCGATTTTTTCCTCACGCATTAAGTTGATTACTGATATATTTGAGTTGATAATATCTTGTGGGTTTTCGCTAGCGGCCGCTGTTTCTGAAATAATTATTTTACCGAATTCCATGAAGTTTATTTTTAAGGAGTTTATGGCAAATTTCGGGGAAATAATTGAGTTGCGCCTATTTTTAAACACAAATTAATTACAGCTAATCTTATCGACGAATAGTATTTGCCACAGTTTCATAGCTTTTTTTAAAATTCCTCGCTCTTCTTTTGTTGGTTCATTTTCGTAACCAAAGCTTTTAAGCGCAAGGCTTTTTCCTTTTTCTCTTCCTGTACTTTAGCCTTTTTACGATTTAATAATTTGGTGTGTAAGGCTTTGTTTTTGGTATTTTTTTCGGGTCCTTTAGGCATGGGAGATGGATTGAAATAGGCTGTAAAGATACGTATAAAATGTGCATTTATTTGTATTCACTATTTACGCAAACTGCAACCAAAAGATCAATTATTGCATATCCGCAATTCGTATTTTTTGAAGAAGTAGCAATAAAATTTTTCATCATAGATTTAATTAGACTTTTATCCGCTTTTTTTAAGATAGCCACCAATTTCAATATAAGATTAGTCGAGAAAGACAAAACCTAACAGATATGGACTTATGGACTTATTCTAGTTCTGCAAACAGCATTTTTCTCTTACAAAAACCATTCTTTCTCCATTTATCTTTTCGAGGAACGAAGCAAACCCATTAACAGGAGTACTAATCTAGATGGAATTACTAGATGCGATTGCTTCGTCCCTCGCAATGACCTATTAAACGAAATCCCTAGCCCCGATAGCAGTGGAAATCCTTTTACTTTTTTCTTTAAAAAGTAAAAGATTGAAACGTATAGCGGGAAATAGCTTCAAATAAAAATTCTATTCCTTATTTTTGCACCGCGTTCTGAATTAATTTCAGAATCTAAAAATAATTTTATGATACAGAATCCAAAAAGATATACGATTACGGCGGCTTTGCCTTATACTAACGGACCTATTCACATTGGCCATTTGGCGGGTGTTTATGTTCCTTCTGATATTTATTCTCGTTACCTGCGATTGCAAGGTAGAGACGTTTTGTTTGTTTGCGGAAGCGACGAGCACGGTGTGGCGATTTCTATGAAAGCCAAGAAAGAAGGGATTAGTCCGCAAGAAGTAATTGATAAATACGATGGTATTATTCGTAAATCGTTTATTGATTTCGGAATCTCATTTGATAATTACTCGAGAACTTCGGCTAAAATTCATCATGATACTGCCCAAGATTTTTTCAAAAAATTATACGAACAAGGTGACTTTATAGAGCAAGTAACCGAACAATTGTATGATGCAAAAGCAGATCAGTTTTTGGCTGACCGTTTTGTAACTGGAACTTGCCCTAAATGTGGCAACGAAGAAGCATATGGTGATCAATGTGAAAAATGTGGATCAACCTTGAACGCTACCGATTTAATTAATCCAAAATCGACAATTACAGGTGAAACGCCAATTATGAAATCAACGAAACACTGGTTTTTACCTTTGGATCGTTACGAAGATTTCTTGAAAGAGTGGATCCTTGTTGGACATAAAAGCGACTGGAAACCCAATGTTTACGGTCAAGTAAAATCATGGATCGACGGCGGACTAGAGCCTCGTGCAGTAACACGTGACCTGGATTGGGGAATTGACGTTCCTGTTCCTGGTGCCGATGGAAAAAAATTATATGTGTGGTTTGATGCGCCTATTGGGTACATCTCAGCATCTAAAGAATGGGCTGCTCGCGAAGGAAAAGAATGGGAGCCGTACTGGAAAGATCAAGACACTAAGTTGGTTCACTTTATAGGAAAAGACAATATTGTTTTTCACTGTGTGATTTTTCCAGCGATGCTAAAAGCCGAAGGAAGCTATATTTTGCCAGACAACGTGCCTGCAAATGAGTTCCTGAACTTAGAAGGAAATAAATTATCAACGTCTAAAAACTGGGCAGTTTGGTTGCACGAATATTTAGAAGAATTTCCAGGCCAACAAGATGTTTTGCGTTATGCATTGACATCAAACGCACCTGAAACAAAGGATAACGATTTTACTTGGAAAGATTTTCAAGCTAGAAACAACAATGAATTAGTGGCTATTTACGGGAATTTCATTAATCGTGTAGTAGTTTTAACTAACAAATATTACAACGGAATTGTTCCTGCTCCAAACGAATTATCAGAAGTTGACGAAGCGACTTTAACTGAATTAAAAGCCTATCCTGCAGTTATTTCAAGCTCTGTTGAAAGATATAGATTTAGAGAAGCTTTAGGGGAATTGATGAATGTAGCTCGACTTGGAAATAAATACTTGGCTGATGAAGAGCCTTGGAAAATGATAAAAACGGATGAAGCACGCGTGCAAACACAAATGTATGTAGCATTACAAATTGCTGCTGCTTTGAGTTCACTTTGCGAGCCGTTCCTACCATTCACAGCAACTAAATTATCTCGAATATTAAAAATCGAGAGTCCATTAAATTGGAACACGATTTCAGAAACTTCGGATTTATTGCCAGCAGGTCACCAAATAGGAGAAGCGGAGTTATTGTTTGCCAAAATTGAAGATGAAGAAATTCAGAAACAAATTGACAAGTTAGAAGCTACGAAAACAGCTAATAAAGAAGAGATTGCTTCGGCCCAAGCAACAATTGAACCACAAAAAGAAGCGATTCAATTTGATGATTTCGCCAAGATGGATATTCGAGTAGGAACAATTCTTGAAGCTGAGAAAATGCCAAAAGCAAACAAGCTTTTGATATTAAAAGTAGACACAGGTATTGATGTTCGAACCATTGTTTCGGGAATTGCAGAGAGTTTTAAACCTGAAGATATTATTGGAAAACGAGTAACTGTTTTAGTCAACCTAGCTCCCAGAAACTTACGTGGTGTAGAAAGTCAAGGAATGATTTTAATGACCACGAATGCCGATGGGAAATTAGTATTTGTAAATCCAGATACTTCGACTTCGCTTAGTACAGGTTCTGATGGTGTTTCGAATGGCGAGACTATAAATTAAAAATAGGCAACCGCAAATTCGCGAATTATTTTACTTTTTAGAATTAAAATTTACGTATTAGCGGTGATCAATGATACTGTTAAATTATCACCAAATCGTTAGTAATAATTTATGCTGAATAAAATAATAGGTAACCGCAAATTCGCGAATTAACTTCCTATTTAGAATTAAAATTTGCGAATTTGCGGTGACCAATGGTACCGTTAAATTAGCATCAAAACGTTAACAGTAATTTATGCTGAATAAAATAATAGGTAGCCGCAAATTCGCGAATTAACTTCCTATTTAGAATTAAAATTTGCGAGTTAGCGGTGACCAATGATGCTGTTAAATTAGCATCAAAACGTTAGTAATAATTTATGCTGAATAAAATAATAGGTAACCGCCAATTCGCGAATTAACTTGCTATTTAGAATTAAAATTTGCGAGTTAGCGGTGACCAATGATGCTGTTAAATTAGCATCAAAACGTTAGTAATAATTTATGCTGAATAAAATAATAGGTAACCGCCAATTCGCGAATTAATTTACTATTTAGAATTAAAATTTGCGAATTTGCGGTGACCAATGGTACCGTTAAATTAGCATCAAAACGTTAATAGTAATTTATGCTGAATAAAATACTAAGCAACCGCCAAATCGTGAATTATTTTACTTTTTAGAATTAAAATTTGCGAATTTGCGGTGACACAATGATACTGTTACATTAGCACCAAATCGTTAGTAATAATTTATGCTGAATAAAATTGAGGATGACGAATGCAAAACCTAGATTGGCGCTCTTTTTTGGAATACTATGTATTTCGGTTTTTCCTATATTAGTAAAACTCAGATTGACTCCAGGATTGATTTCGGCATTTTACCGCATGGCATTTGCCATTGCAGTACTATTACCGTACATGATTTTCTCTAAAAAATTTAAGCTTCCTGAGAAAAAATACTTATTATTAGCCGTTTTATGTGGTGTATTATTTGCCTCGGATGTTGCAGTTTGGAATATTGCGATTCAAGAATCAAGTGCTACTCAAGCATCCTTACTTACCAATTTATCGCCGCTTTGGGTGGGAATTATATCCTATGTTTTTTTGAATATTAAACCCGCAACTAACTTCTGGATAGGAACAGCTGTCGCCTTATTTGGAATGGCGATGCTAGTAGGATTCCAGTTTTTCTTAGAGCTCAATTTCGATCACGCTTTTATCCTAGCGGTACTATCCGGAATATTCTATTCTATCTATTTATTAGTGAGTAAAAAAGCACTTGGACAAATTGATGTACTCTCGTTTATGACTATTAGCTTACTGGCTTCTTCCCTATACTTAGCGATAGCTTGCGTTATAGTAAACGAACCATTTACAGGTTTTTCTAATATGGGTTGGTTTGTCCTATTTCTTCAAGCCGTAGTTTGCCAGTTGATGGCTTGGTTGTCTATCAGTTACGCAACGCAGCACATGCGCGCCACACGAGTTTCATTAAGTTTATTGAGTCAAGCCGTTTTGACTGCTATTCTCGCTTGGCTATTTTTAGATGAAAAAATTACAATTAACATGATTATTGGTGGTTTGATTCTTCTTTTAGGAATCCGAATCACATTTTACACCAGTACACTTTGGTCAAAAACACCTAAAGAAGCGGCTTCTTTAGAACTAAAAAAATAAGATGAAAAACATAAAAGTAATTGCCTTCGACGCAGATGATACGCTATTTATCAACGAAACGTATTTCGATGAGACAGAGCAAAAATTTTGTGGATTAATGCAAGATTACCTGTCCAAACAAGGGATTTCACAAGAACTATTTAAAGTCGAAATCGACAATTTGAAATTATACGGTTACGGTATTAAAGGCTATATCCTGTCAATGATTGAAGCTGCGATGACCATTTCGAATAACACCATTCCAATTGAAATTGTCGAAAAAATTATTCAGTATGGCAAAGAGCTACTTCAAAAACCAATTGTTTTACTCGACGGCGTCGAAGAAACTTTAGATGCCTTGTATGGCAAATACAAATTAGTGGTTGCCACCAAAGGGGATTTACTTGACCAAAGACGCAAATTGCACAATTCTGGTTTAGGACATTATTTTCACCATATCGAGGTGATGTCTGACAAACAAGAAAAAGATTATACGGATTTAATCAAAAGACTCGAAATTGAACCTTCGGAGTTTTTCATGATTGGAAATTCCTTAAAATCAGATGTATTACCTGTTTTAGCTATTGGCGGACACGCCGTTCATATTCCGTTTCACACGACCTGGGCACATGAAAAAATTGATCATAAAGTGGTACATGAAAACTTTAGCACGCATGAAAACATTGTCGAAGTATTGAAAAAACTAGTCTAACAATCCAATGAAACAAAAATTAGACATAGCCAATTGGAACCGAAAGGAACATTTTATGTTTTTCAAACAATTTGAAGAACCGTTTTTTGGTGCTACAGTCACTATCGATTGTACTAAGGCTTATGCTGCTGCAAAAGAGAGAAAGACATCTTTTTTTACCTATTACTTGCATAAAACATTAGTCGCTGTTAATCATATCGAATGTTTTAAATACCGCATTGCTGACGATTCGGTTTATATTTACGATCAAATTAATGCCTCTGCTACTATTGGTAGAGAGGATGGTACTTTTGGTTTTTCTTTAATCGAATACAATCCTGACTATCTAGTTTTTGAAACAAAAGCTACTGCTGAAGCGGCCCGAATTCAAACGACAACTGGCCTTTTTACTCGTGAATTTAGTGACGATAATTTGATTCATTTCTCGGCCATACCTTGGCTTAATTTCACCTCGCTTTCTCATGCAAGAAGCTATACTTTCCCGGATAGTTGTCCTAAAATCTCTTTTGGAAAAATGATAACCACTGAAGAAGGAATAAAAACAATGGCTATGTCAATTCATGTACATCATGGTTTAATCGATGGATTACAGCTCGGTCAATTTGTCGATTATTTTCAAGAGATTATGAATAAATAAATTCGATTATTTTTTATGTTCCCGATAGCATTTCATCCTATATACCAGCATCCTTTACCCGAGGGACATCGGTTTCCTATGCTGAAATATGAATTGCTACCACAACAGCTACTTTATGAAGGAACGGCAACAGCAACTGATTTCTTTGAACCTACCATAGCTGATTTAGCTCCAGTCCTAGCCATTCATACCCAAGAGTACGTAAATGATTTATTGCAACTCACCTTGAATGCCAAAGCGGCTAGAAAAATTGGATTCCCATTGTCTCGTGAATTAGTGCAACGCGAATTGATAATTGCGCAAGGAACGATCACAGGCGCTCAAAAAGCTTTTGAAGCTCAAGTATCTTTTAACATTGCTGGAGGAACCCATCATGCCTATTCTACTCACGGAGAAGCCTTTTGTTTATTGAACGATCAGGCTATTGCAGCGCAATTTTTATTAAATCAAAAATTAGCTAAGAAGATTTTAATCATCGACCTCGATGTACATCAAGGCAATGGAACAGCCGAAATTTTCCAAAACAATAGTTCTGTTTTTACCTTTTCAACGCATGGGAAAACGAATTATCCTTTCAAAAAAGAAACCTCTGATTTAGATATTGCTTTTGATGATGGCACTTCAGATTCTGAATTTTTAAGCACTATTGCGACAGTGATTCCGCAATTGATTGAAACCCAAAAACCAGATTTCATTTTCTACTTGGCTGGAGTAGATATTCTAGCTACCGATAAATTAGGAAAATTAGGTTGCACAGTCAACGGCTGTAAAAAAAGAGATGAACTGGTTTTTGAATTATGCTCAAAATACCAAATTCCAGTCCAGGTTTCTATGGGTGGTGGTTATTCTCCCGATATTAAAACCATTATTGAATCACATGCTAATACCTACCGTGCAGCCAAAAATATTTTCTAAAAAAAAGCACGAACTGCTTCAATAGCAATTCGTGCAATTCATAATTGATTATTTCTTTATTGTGCTTTTCCTAATAAAAGCAACTCATTAGCAACGACTTCAGTTATGAATCGTTTCACTCCGTCTTTATCATCATAGCTGCGATGTGTCAATTTGCCTTCTATAGCAACTTCTCTTCCTTTGGTTACGTATTTCTCAATGATTTCGGCCGTTTTTCCCCAGGCTGTTACGCGGTGCCATTCGGTTTTTTCTACTTTATCTCCGTTTTCTTTGTAATACACTTCATTTGTGGCGATAGAAAGGTTCGCTAATTTTTTTCCACCTTCTAAGTTTTTTACTTCTGGATCTTGTCCTACATGTCCGATTAATTGTACTGTGTTTTTCATGGCGTATAAATTTAATTGTTAGTATCTGATTTCGTATCAGACTTTGTTATGGTTTATAATCGTGTCGGTTTCTTGTTGTTTGATTTCGACATTGCAAAGATTAGACAGGAGCAAGAACTTATTCGGTTAACGTTCAATTACTTTCGGTTGTAAATAATTGTAAACGTTTGTAAACGGCTATTATTTTTCGTATCTTGCCAAAAATAAAAATCATTTATGCCAGCAAATATTAAGACAATTGAGTTACGCAACTTACAAATTGAAGATTACAAAGAATTAAAAAAATCAATGGTGGAATCCTATCCAGAAATGGCCGATTCCTTTTGGAAAGAAGATCAAATCGAACTTTTACTGAAAAAATTCCCCGCAGGACAATTAGTAATTGTTGTAGATGGAATTGTTGTTGGCTCCGCATTATCCTTATTAGTTACCGAAGATTTCGCCTTTAAAACCCGTACTTACAAAGCCATTACTGGCAATTTTACCTTCTCGACTCACAATCCTGATGGAGAAGTTTTATACGGAATAGATGTTTTTATTAACCCGCAATACCGTGGTTTACGATTAGGTCGCCGTTTGTATGATGTTCGAAAAGAACTGTGTGAGCAACTGAACTTAAAGTCCATCATTTTTGCTGGTAGGATTCCGAATTACGCCAAATTTAAAGACGAAATCACTCCTAAAGTATATATTGAAAAAGTAAAGAAAAAAGAAATTTATGATCCCGTTTTATCGTTTCAGTTAAGCAATGACTTTCACGAATTACGCGTACTCAAAAATTATTTATTGGGTGATGTCGAATCGCAAGAGTTTGCCGTTTTACTCGAATGGAATAATATTTACTACGACGATAGTCCTAAATTAATCAACACAACCAAAAGTGTGGTTCGATTGGGATTGATCCAATGGCAAATGCGTTCGTTAGGAAATTTAGATGCACTTTTTGAACAAGCCGAATTTTTTATAGACGCTGTTTCAGGCTATGGTAGTGATTTCGCCTTGTTTCCTGAGTTTTTTACGGCACCTTTAATGGCCGATTACAACCATTTATCAGAGGCCGAAGCCATTAGAGAATTGGCACGTCATACCGAAGCGGTGAAATTGCGTTTCCAAGAATTTGCAATTTCGTATAACATCAATATCATCACGGGAAGTATGCCTTTTATAGAAAACGGACATGTATATAATGTTGGTTTCCTATGCAAAAGAGACGGTACAAACGAAATGTATCGCAAAATTCACATCACTCCAAACGAAGTGTTCCACTGGGGAATCACGGGCGGAGACGTAATTCAAACTTTTGATACCGACTGTGGGAAAATTGGAATTGTAATATGTTATGATGTCGAATTCCCGGAACTTTCTCGATTAATGGCGGATGAAGGAATGAATATTTTATTTGTCCCTTTCCTGACCGATACACAAAACGGTTACACACGTGTGAAGCATTGTGCACAAGCAAGAGCGATCGAAAACGAGTGTTATGTTGCGATTGCAGGTTGTGTTGGAAACTTACCTAAGGTAAACAATATGGATATCCAGTATGCACAAGCAGCTGTTTTTACGCCTTCTGATTTTGCTTTCCCAAGTAACGGAATCAAAGCTGAAGCTACACCCAATACAGAGATGACCTTAATTGTTGATGTCGATATGAACTTGCTAAAAGAGTTACACGAGCATGGAAGCGTGAACACCATGAAGGACAGAAGACACGATTTATATAATTTAACCCGTCTTAAATAATGAAAAGTTGTTTAGAATGCGAAGAGAAAATTATAGGACGTGAAGACAAAAAGTTTTGCAGCGACGGCTGTCGCAATGCCTATAACAACAAAATCAACAAAGACAGTACTAATTTTATGCGCAACATTAACAATAAGTTGCGCAAAAATTACCGCATTCTAACCTCTTTAAATACCGAAGGCAAATCAAAAACCACCCGCGCTAAACTTTTAAGCAAGGGATTTGATTTTGAGTTTTTTACCAATATTTTACAAACCAAAACAGGTAACACCTATTACTTCCTTTATGACCAAGGGTACCTGCTTTTAGACAACGATTTTTATATGCTTGTAAAAAAAGATATCTAACAATACCACCACCAACTATCCAAAAACCAACCATCCCCGAATGAAAAAAGACTACTCATCCCTCTTTGCAGTTTTGTTTTTCCTATTAACCACAGGATTTATTTATTTCACCATGATGCCACAAATGACATCAGAAGACGAAGGACCACTATCTGAATTCTCAACTGCTAGAGCCTTTAAACAAGTAGAAAATATTGCAAGGCAACCCCATTATGTGGGTTCTAAAAACCACGACCAAGTAGGGAACTATTTGCAAGGAGAACTGCAAAAACTAGGATTAGAGACTAGCATTCAAGAAGGCTATACCTTGACAGATTGGGGAAACTTGGTCAAGTCTAAAAACATTATGGCCCGAATCAAAGGGACTTCCAACTCTAAAGCACTCCTTTTATTATCTCATTACGATAGCGCACCGCACTCCTTTTCGCCAGGTGCTAGTGATGCAGGATCAGGAGTTGCAACGATACTAGAAAGCGTCCGTGCTTTTATTTATGACAAGCAAAAACATAAAAATGACATTATTATTCTTTTCTCAGATGCAGAAGAATTAGGTTTAAACGGTGCTGCTTTGTTTGTAACGCAACATCAGTGGGCTAAAGATATTGGACTAGTCCTTAATTTTGAGGCAAGAGGTTCATCAGGACCTAGCTATATGTTAATGGAGACTACTAAAGGAAATGCTGCTCTTGTAAAAGAGTTTGCTGCTGCAAAAGCGACTTTCCCAGTTTCCAACTCCTTAATGTACAGCATTTATAAAATGCTTCCCAATGACACCGATTTAACGGTATTTAGAGAAAAAGGAGCGATCCAAGGGTACAATTTTGCTTTTATCGATAGCCATTACAATTACCACACCGAACAAGATACTCCAGCGCATCTAGCTAAAAACACCTTGGAACATCAAGGAATTTATTTGATGCCTTTGTTGAAATACTTTTCTAATACCGATTTAAACGCAACCGAAGCAACCGAAGATTATGTTTATTTTAATGCTCCATTTACTTTTATAAACTATCCGTTTAGTTGGGTAGTTCCTATGGTAATCATAGCAGGTTTAGTATTTTTACTTTTAGTTTTTATTGGTATAGGAAAACGCATTCTGTGCCTGCCTGAAATCTTCAAAGGTTTCGTTCCTTTGTTAGGTTCTTTATTAACCACAGGTGTAATTTGTTTTCTAGGTTGGAAATTAGTATTGCTTATATACCCACAATACAATGATTTGCTCAATGGTTTCACTTACAACGGTCACGCTTATATAGCTGCTTTTGTACTTTTAGCGTTAGCAATAAGCTTTGGGTTTTACCAGCTGTTTTCTATTAAAAAATTAGCGATGAACCACTATATCGCTCCTCTATTTTTATGGATTGTGATTAACGCCTTGATAGCGATACATTTGCCGGGAGCAGGTTTCTTAATCATACCCGTTTATTGCGGTTTACTTGCATTGGGAGTTTTTGTCATCACTCAAAAATCAAATAAGTTTCTTAACCTACTGCTAAGCATTCCCGCTTTCATTATTATTGCGCCTTTTATTCAAATGTTCCCTATTGGTTTAGGCCTAAAAATGCTATACGGTAGTGCCGTATTAACAGTTTTAACCTTTGCACTACTGTTACCTACTTTTGGCAGCTTTGCTAAAAAAGGAAAATGGGGCTTCGTATTTCTTTTGGCTTCCATTGGCTTTTTTGCGCAAGCACATTACGAATCAGGTTATGAAAAAGGGAAAGCTAAATCCAACAGCCTTTTGTATCTCTACGATGCGGAAAGCAAATTAGCATACTGGGTAACCTATGACACCAATTTAGACTCTTGGACTAAGGCTTATTTAGGCGAAAACCCAAAAGCACCACAGGCACTTAACGCGACGCCGTTATTTAGCAAGTACAATTCTAAATTCACATACGCTACAGCTACTACTCCTAAAGCAGTTGCTTTGCCTACCATTCAGTTTTTACGCGATAGTATCGCTGGAAACCAACGTTATTTGAAAATCAAAATTAGTCCTAACAGGAAGGTAAACCGTTATGATATTTTTGCAAATGAAAAAATGGCTATTTCCAATTTTAAAGCCAATGGTGCTCAAAATTTAGAGCAAAAAGGAGCTTTGTTGCCTCGTCGTGGTTCAAAAATAGTGAGTTATTATGTGGTTGATAATGAGCCACTTCTTTTGGATTTTAGCATCAATCGTTCTGATGTTTTTGATATGCAATTACTGGAAAGCTCCTTTGATTTGATGCAAAACCCATTGTTTTCAATGCAAAAAAGAGCCGATTGGATGATGCCAACACCGTTTATCCTAAACGATGCCGTGGTTATCAAACAACGCATTAAACCAACGCCACCAATTGCGGCAGAACCACAAATAGTGCCCGTGCAACAGTCAAAAAAAGCAAGCAGAATTATTAAAGTAGATAGCTTAAAAGTCGAATAATTATCCCGAAATTTGCCAGCAGTTAAAACGATCATTGCAATGAAACAAATTAGTATTCTGGGTTGCGGCTGGCTGGGTTTGCCGTTGGCGAAAGCCTTACTTCAAGACGGCTTATCGGTAAAAGGCTCTACCACTTCAACAGAGAAACTAGCTGTTTTAGAAAGTGCTGGAATTATTCCGCACCAAGTTGTAGTGGAAAGTGATAACGTGTCAGGACCTTTAGCAGAATTATTGACAGGAAGTAGCATTTTAGTAATTGATATTCCACCCAAGTTGAGAGGCAATCAATCAGGAGATTTTGTAGGCAAAATAAAAACAATACTTCCGTTTATTGAAAAATCGACTGTAGAAAACGTCCTTTTTATCAGTTCAACTTCGGTTTATGGAGATGATAATGATCAAGTGAACGAGGAAACAACACTGAATCCCGATACCGAAGGCGGTCGACAACTCCAAATTGTAGAAGCCCTTTTGCAGAATAATTCGCAGTTCAAAACTACCATTTTACGATTTGGCGGCTTGATTGGCGAAGATCGTAATCCGGTGCGATTCCTGGCAGGAAAAGAAAACCTAGATAATCCTAATGCTCCAATTAACTTGATTCATCAAGCCGATTGTATTGGTATCATTAAGCAAATCATCGCTAAAAATGCTTGGGACACTAGTTTTAATGCTGCTACACCTTACCATCCTTCACGCGAAACCTACTACACACAAAAAGCTGTGGAACTAGGATTAACTGCTCCAACATTTGACCACACTAAACCTTCGATTGAGAAGACCATTGTTGTTGATAAAATAGAAAATACACTCGAGTACACCTTTCAAATAATACCTCTTTAAATTGAAATCAAAAATAGTAAGTGCATTGGCATCGCCAAAAAACGCCAACGGTTTAGCAATCGTAGCCTTGTGTTTTGTTTGTTTTTTTTGGGGAACGACTTGGATAGCCTCTAAGGAAGGTGTTCGCCACATGCCAGCGTTGCAGTTGGCAGGAATCCGTCAGTTAATAGGTGGATCGCTTTATGTAGTTTACTTTCTCCTTAAAAAAGAACCATTACCCAAAGGCAAACAGTGGAAAACCATTATTATCTTGAGTATTTTAAATTTTGCCTTGAGCAACGGTTTAAGTACTTGGGGTGTAAAATATATCAGTAGCGGACTAGGTGCGATTATCAATGCGATTTTCCCTATTTGGATCGTGATTATCACCTTTTTTAGAGGCGAAAAATTAGCCAAGCTGGCCATAGCAGGATTATTCATCGCTTTCTCAGGAGTGTGCGTCATTTTTTATGAGCACTTAAATGATTTATTGATTCCTGATTTCCGTTTTGGGATAATATTACTTACGCTTTCTACGATTAGTTGGGCTTTTGGCAGTTTGTACACCAAGAAAAAAGCAGCTACGTTTAACCCTTATTTTAGTTTGGGAATTCAAATGGTAATCTCGAGTATCTTTTTATTGACTATTACAGAAACTACAGGTATGGCGGTACCTCTAAGCACCGTTCCTGCCATTTCGTGGTGGGCCATTGCCTACTTAGTAATTATTGGGTCCATCATTTCCTTTATTGCTTATATCTATATGCTGCAAAAACTTCCTCCAGAAATTAATAGTATTTATGCCTATGTCAATCCTATTGTAGCTGTATTACTAGGTGCTATTATTTTTGGTGAATCGTTAACCTTAGCCATCGGAATAGGCGGTTTGATCACTTTGAGCGGTTTGTATATGGTGAATCACTCGATTAAGAAAAACAAGCGCATCCTTGCTGGGAATAAGGTGTAATAGATTAATTTTTGGTTCTGGAGAACTTACTGAGTACGTTTATTGAGCAACTTGATTTGATTCTTCCTTCGTCAGAATGACAATTTTGGGGGTGATTCGTATACGGTTAGTTTGTCCTTCTGAGTGACTATTAACCTTTGTTTGAGGAGCAACTTGTTTAGATTCTTCCTGCGTCAGAATGACAAAGTTGAGGTTGGTTCGTAAGTGGCTAGTTTGTCTTTCTGAGGAACGAATAACCTTTGTTTCGTGAGTAACTTATTTGGATTCTTCCTTCGTTACAAGGACAATTTTGGGTTCACATTATGAAAATATTTGTCATTCTGAGGAACGAAGAATCTCTACTTATTTAGCAAATTTCGGAGATTCTTCCTTTGTCACAATGACAAATTTACGGTTAATGATATGTAGCTACTTTGCCTTCAAGAAAAACAAGCGTATTCTCGCTGGAAATAAGGCGTAATTATTACTAAAAACAGTAATTTTTGTAACCATGAGTCTGACTATTTTTATGGTGTAAATTGGTAATAAATAATTTTCATAGGTAATCGTGCAAAATCACTAAAAGTGGGTATTTCTTCGATCGTGCAAATTTTATATTTTTGATAAGCTAATAATCAGAGAATAGCACTAACTTTATCATTTAAATTTATGAAAAAAACCACAAACCACAAACCACAAACCACAAACCTTAATTTGTAAGATAATTATTTTTGCCATTTTTATGATGTCTTTAAATGGCTGCAGCGACGAACTACATCCAGAACTTACAAATATTGGAACGATGGATTACTCGTTTAAAAAAATTAATCTAATGGAGCTGCAAAAAATTAACAGTAAAGCATTTACTGAATCCACAAAACTCCAAAAAATTACTAATAGTAAAAACAAGTCCATAGGTTCGAATAATAATTATGATCTAGACTTACAAAATATTCAATACACGATACGAGACAACCAAGATGAAACTTTTTCATTTAGAATTTATCAAGATGCAACAGCAACATTTCAACAAAATATTGTTGTAGACTGCAAAGTAAACAAAACCCCGCAAACCTACTTAATAACCTATTATCTGAACAAACCACTAAATCAAATTAACAACAATATCGATTTTGCACAATCTATTAAAAATAGTAAAGTCGTAAAAATAGACAACATTTTAAAAACTAGTAAAAATGATACGGGTGGTTGTTTAACAGTCGAAGTTTATGATCATGATGTAGATTTTTGTGAAGGTGAAAATGGCCGGGCCAATGACCCTAGTTGCTATGAAAAAGATGGTAAGACACCTAAAAAAAATCAAGTATATAAAATTGTAGCCGCGAGTTGTTCAACTGCAGGAAGTTCTGGCTTCACCCCAATAGGAGGTCAATGGAGTAATAATAGCCCCGCAGGCAATTCTACTAACCCCGAGGCCATTGGGAACAGCGATGGTGTTAGCATAGGTGAAGAAAGTAATAATCTAAACATCTTTGTTCCTAACTATTTTGTAAGTTATGATTTGAGTGACCCTGCAGTTCAAAACAGACTTCAAATTAACCAATTTATTAATGACTTGTATATAGCAAATAGCAGTACTAAAAACATAATTGACACGACAGAATGGCTTATCGGTTACACAAACTATTGGATCGCTTCAAACGGAGGGTTAATCACCGCTAATAAAAACGCTTTAACGTACGCCTTAACAAAATTACCTATAGTAGTTGATCAATTTATACCAACTACTTACACTCTTGAAAGTCTGGCTGCATTCAAACTAACTGCTTATCAATTTTTACTTAAACATGGCGAAAAGTTAGCTCAACAAGATTTGCAAACTCAACAGAATATTTTACGAATTTGTACTAATTTTGAAAATATTGAATTCGTTAACGAAACCATTCAATATCAAATTAATAATAATTGGTCAAGTGAAAGTGCAATAATCGCTAACTCATTAAGAACAGCAAAGTTTGAAAATCCAAATTTAAACTTTGATGTAGAGGCCTCAATTAAATCTCCTTTTAATATTGATCGATCATCAATAAAAGATGAAACTACTGAGGGAGCAAAATTTAATGAAGTTTACAATGCATTGACAAAATCACCTGAGTTTAAAAAATTATTTTTGGATTTATTTGATAATAACAACAAGCGATTTAATGTAAAGTTTGAGATAGCTGAACACCTATATAAAGATAATGATCCCACCAAAAAAGAAGTAAATGGAAAAACTTATTTTGACGGTACGCCAAACTTAATAATTAAAATTAATAAACAAATATTATCCTCAACTGGAAGTATTCCAAAAGTTGATATTGAAATTGCGAAAACGATTATACATGAATGCATTCATGCGTATCTTTCGATCAAGGGAGGGCACATTAATGCTGGTATGGACATTGCAGGAGTCATCAATTTTGAATACAATACCAAAAATGGACAACACGATTTTATGTACAAACATATGCTACCAATTATGTCAAAAATATTGGCCGAAATAAGAGATTTAGTAACATATCAAGCAGGTAGAACCGAAGTTGAATCATTAATAATGATCCCCACCAAAACCCCACTTACAAGAGAAAAGTGGTTATGGACCAATTATTATAAATTCATAAGTATTAACGGTCTAGACGAAACAACTTTTTTTACAAATGATTTTCCACAAGATTCTGATTCTTATAATTTTTATACCCAATATAATACATACGGTCATGAGTATCTAAACAAGAAATAAAAAAATTATGAAAACGATCTACTTACTAACGTTACTCTTTTTAACAAATGTAACTAATGCGCAAGACTTTGAAAAATTAAAAAAACTAGATACTATATATATTAAATATGAAAAAAAAGATACTAAAAGTAGAATAATATTCCCCCAAGATGAAAATGGACTCATAGTTAGAAACTATATATATGAAGGTAGTAAAGATAACGCAAAAATTAAAATTACTTTTCAGCATGGTACACCAAGAGCTAAGGGAAATGAAAAATTAAATAATGAATTCAAGCACTTTTTTGTTAAGAAAGACTTTTTAAATAAAAATAGTAATAAAACTATAAACTCACTTTTTATCAAACAGTATCAGGCATGCGAAATATATCTTAAAATCTTAAATCCTAATAAAATAATTTATGTGATTGATTACACCGAGTGCAAGGATGGGAAAACACCAATTTACGAAGTTTACCCTTGGGCAATATGTAATTATGAAGATTAATATAAAATCCTCCCTTTATTCACGTTAACTTGTATGTGATGATAAATCTTAAGAACTGATTAATTCCAGTTTGCACTATAATTTAGCTTTCTTGGGTAGTTTTAGAATAATTTATATTCAAAAGTTAAACTCTTTTATAAATTGAACGCATCGGAGATTACCTATTATTTTGCGACACAAAGAACTTTGGTTTTATTGAGAAACTTGTGGAGGTTCTTCCTCCGTCAGAATGACAAAGTTGAGAGGTTGTTGAAGATAATTTTAAAACAATTATACGCGGTTAGTTTGTCATTCTAAGGAACGAACACCCGAGCGTAGCGAATTGGCTTAGCAATCTTCGTTTATTGAGCAACTTGTTTGGATTCTTCCTGTGTCAGAATGACAATTTTGGGGTGATTCGTATACGGTTTGTTTGTCATTCTGAGGAACGAAGAACCTCTGTTTCGTGAGCAACTTGTTTGGATTCTTCCTGCGTCAGAAGGACAATTTTGGGGTGATTCGTATACGGTTTGTTTGTCATTCTGAGGAACGAAGAATCTCTGTTTCGTGAGCAACTTATTTGGGTTCTTCCTTCGTCAGAAGGACAAAGTTGAGATGTTGTTGAAGATAATTTTAATACAATTATACGCGAATAGTTTGTCTTTCTGAGGAACGAAGAACCTCTGTTTCGTGAGCAACTTGTTTAGATTCTTCCTTCGTCAGAAGGACAAAATTGAGAGGTGGTTAAAGATACTTTTAATACAATTATACGCGAATAGTTTGTCTTTCTGAGGAACGAAGAACCTCTGTTTCGTGAGCAACTTGTTTAGATTCTTCCTTCGTCAGAAGGACACAGTTAAGAGGTTGTTCAAGATAATTTTAATACAATTATACGCGAATAGTTTGTTCTTCTGAGTAATGAAGGCCCGAGCAATAGCGAATTGGCGCAGCAATCTCTGTTTCGTGAGCAACTTGTTTGGATTCTTCCTGCGTCAGAAGGACAAAATTGAGAGGTGGTTAAAGATACTTTTAATACAATTATACGCGAATAGTTTGTCTTTCTGAGGAACGAAGAACCTCTGTTTCGTGAGCAACTTGTTTAGATTCTTCCTTCGTCAGAAGGACAAAATTGAGAGGTGGTTAAAGATACTTTTAATACAATTATACGCGAATAGTTTGTTCTTCTGAGTAATGAAGGCCCGAGCAATAGCGAATTGGCGCAGCAATCTCTGTTTCGTGAGCAACTTGTTTGGATTCTTCCTGCGTCAGAAGGACAATTTTGGGGTGATTCATATACGGCCAGTTTGTCATTCTGAGGAACGAAGACCCGAGCGATAGCGAATTGGCGAAACAATCTTCATAAATAGAGTGTCATTTTAATACTAATCAAATTTAACCGCTATTTATTTTAACTACTTGATTTTCATTAATTCTATCGAAAAATCACTAAAAGTGGGTATTTCTTACTTCATTTTAAAAGTATAAATTTGACAAACACTAATACAAAAAATAGTGCTATCTTTAACACTTAAATTATCAAGCAAACCAGCAAACCAGCAAAATTTCAAGCTTAATTAGTAAAATACTACTTTTAAGTATTTATGTCTTTTTTATTAGTGGTTGCACTGAAGATTTACATCCAGAAATTATTACTACCAAAAGACCTGATTACTCGTTTAAAAAAATTGATCTAATGGAGTTGCAGCAAATAAATACTGATGCGTTTACAGCATCTATAAAACTCCAAAAAGTCAGTAATACTAGAAGCAAATCTATTCTAACCAATAATAATTATGATCTAGATTTACAAAATATTCAACATACCATACGAGATAATCAAGACGAAACATTTTCTTTTAGAATTTATCAAGATGCAACAGCAACATTTCAACAAAATATTGTTGTAGACTGCAAAGTAAACAAAACCCCGCAAACCTACTTAATAACCTATTATCTGAACAAACCACTAAATCAAATTAACAACAATATCGATTTTGCACAATCTATTAAAAATAGTAAAGTCGTAAAAATAGACAACATTTTAAAAACTAGTAAAAATGATACGGGTGGTTGTTTAACAGTCGAAGTTTATGATCATGATGTAGATTTTTGTGAAGGTGAAAATGGCCGGGCCAATGACCCTAGTTGCTATGAAAAAGATGGTAAGACACCCAAAAAAATTCAAGTATATAAAATTGTAGCCGCGAGTTGTTCAACTGCAGGAAGTTCTGGCTTCACCCCAATAGGAGGTCAATGGAGTAATAATAGCCCCGCAGGCAATTCTACTAACCCCGAGGCCATTGGGAACAGCGATGGTGTTAGCATAGGTGAAGAAAGTAATAATCTAAACATCTTTGTTCCTAACTATTTTGTAAGTTATGATTTGAGTGACCCTGCAGTTCAAAACAGACTCCAAATTAACCAATTTATTAATGACTTGTATATAGCAAATAGCAGTACTAAAAACATAATTGACACGACAGAATGGCTTATCGGATACACAAACTATTGGATCGCTTCAAACGGAGGGTTAATCACCGCAAATAAAAACGCTTTAACGTACGCCTTAACAAAATTACCTATAGTAGTTGATCAATTTATACCAACTACTTACACTCTTGAAAGTCTGGCTGCATTCAAACTAACTGCTTATCAATTTTTACTTAAACATGGCGAAAAGTTAGCTCAACAAGATTTGCAAACTCAACAGAATATTTTACGAATTTGTACTAATTTTGAAAATATTGAATTCGTTAACGAAACCATTCAATATCAAATTAATAATAATTGGTCAAGTGAAAGTGCATTAATCGCTAACTCATTAAGAACTGCTAAGTTTGAAAATCCAAATTTAAACTTTGATTTAGAGGCCTCAGCTAAATCTCCCTTTAATATAGATCTATCTGCAATAAACGATGAAACTACTGAGGGAGCAAAATTTAATGAAGTTTACAATGCATTGACAAAATCACCTGAGTTTAAAAAATTATTTTTGGATATTTTTAAAGTTAGCACAAGAGATAATGTTAAATTTGAAATAGACGACCATGTTTTTGAAGACAATGATCCAGCAAAAGAGGAAGTTAACGCAACTACAAGCTTTGACCAAGGGACAAAAAGTATTATTATAAAAATAAGCAAACAAATTTTGATATCAGGAACAACTCTGAGCCAAACAAAGATCGAAAATGCCAAAACCATTTTGCATGAGTGTATTCATGCCTATCTTTTTGTCAAAGCCAATTATCCCGCTACAGGAGTCGATTTTGTTAAGATTTTAAACAGTATGTATCCAAACGCTAAAGAGCAACACGATTTCATGTATGATCATATGATACCTACGATGCAAAAGGTACTTTCTGAAATCAGAGATTTAGTAACAACCGCGACACAAAGAACAATTATAGAGGAATACACAATGTATCCCACGAGAATTCCTCTGACGTCTACTGCTTTTAATTGGAATGATTTTTATAAGAATTTAAGTTTAAGTGGATTAGACAAGACAAGCTGTTTTAAACAAGATTTTCCGACCGGATCAGACACGCTTTCCTTGTTTGTTCAATATATTACGGCAGGACAAAGAGAATTAGAACCATAAAGTTATGAAAAAATTACATTTTTTTTTACTAATATTTACAACTAGTGTATATTGTCAAGATATTTCATATATCAAAACACTAGATACCATTTTTGTGAGTTTTAAAGTAGATAAGTTCCATACTAAAATAGAGCTTCCAAAAAATAATTTTGATTTCTATGATAGATGCTTTACAATTAATTTTGAAGATTCGGCAAATAAAAACAACACTAGTGTAAGTTTACAATTCGATTATACCATCTATCCTTCATCTTTGAGAAGAAAGATGGATATAAAATCAGATTTCCGATTGGTAAGAAAAGCATACTTAAAAAAACATAAAAAGAAGATTATTTCAATTGATTTTTTCAAAAAATATGGTATTTATAGAAGTACATTTGAGGCTTTTGAAAAATGTAAAGTAATTTACATTATTGACAAATCGGAATGCAAAAACAGACTTATCCCAATTTATGAGGTTTCAAAATTTAGTTCATTTATAATAGGAGAATAAAATTAAAAGCAGTTTTGGAAATATTCTAAAACTGCTTTTAAATCTCTACATGAGCTGAACCAAGGTAGAAAATGCTAAAACCCAGAAACAACCAGTAATTGTAGCTATTGTAAACGCTACCTTCTCGCACGTAAAGACTAAAATTAAAAAACTGTAACAAGAAAATGAGTTAGGTAATAATTTTAATTATAGTTAAATAAATAACTGTCGATGTTGATAAAAGCAAAATGCTAGCGCAGGTTCATAGAGGTTGGAATTAGATTGTCTTTCTGAGGAACGAAGACCCGAGTGATATCGAATTGGCGTAGTAATCTATGTTTCGTTAGCAACTTGTATGGATTCTTCCTGCGTCAGAATGACAAAGTTAAGAGGTTATTAAAGATGATTTTAATACAATTATACGCGGTTAGTTTGTCATTCTGAGGAAAGAAGAACCTCTGTTTATTGAGCAACTTGTTTGGATTCTTCCTGCGTCAGAGGGACAAATCAAGAAACTAGTAATTCGTATACATAAAAAAATCCCAAGCTTTCACTTGGGATTTTCTATAGTATATTATTTAGTTGACTACCAGATTTTAACTCTGTTTTCTGGAGCGATGTACATACCATCGCCTTTTTTAATATCAAACGCTTGGTAGAACGTATCCACATTCTGCAATGGTACATACGCACGGTACATTCCTGGAGAGTGTGGGTCTGTTTTTACTTGGTTTTTAATCGCTGCATCACGTGCTTTAGACCTCCAAATTGTAGCCCAAGACATAAAGAAACGTTGCTCTGGTGTGTAACCATCGATTAAACCTGGGTTTCCGTTTTCTTTCAAATACAATTGTAATCCGTCGTAAGCGGCATTAATACCACCTAAATCACCGATGTTTTCTCCTAATGTAAATTTACCATCTACAAACGTTCCTGGTAAAGGCTCAAGTGCACTATACTGTGCGGCTAAAGCACCTGTCAAGGCTGAGAATTGTTTTAAATCATCAGCGGTCCACCAGTCTACTAGGTTACCATCTGCATTGTAACGTGATCCTGAATCATCAAAACCGTGAGAGATTTCATGTCCAATAACACCACCAATTCCACCGTAATTCACCGCTTCATCTGCTTGGTAGTTGTAAAAAGGAGGTTGTAGGATCGCTGCTGGGAAAACAATCTCGTTATAAGACGGGTTGTAATACGCATTTACCGTTTGTGGAGACATTCCCCATCTTGTTTTATCAACTGGTTTATTCAAATCAGCCAAATCTTCTTGAAAACGCCATTTGGCCATATTCAAGGTGTTATCAAAATACGTTCCACCTTCTTCTGGACTCTTAATCACTAAAGCCGAATAATCTTTCCACTTGTCAGGATATCCAATTTTAATTTGAGATTTGTGTAACTTCTCTACTGCACTTACTTTGGTTTCTGCTGACATCCAAGGCAAGTTGTTGATGCGGTTTTCAAAAGCAATAAAAATGTTTTTGATCATTTTCTCCGCTTTTACTTTTGCTTCAGCTGGGAATTTTTTCTCTACATATAATTTACCCAAAGCTTCTCCAATACGACCATTAATTACTTGCAACGCACGCTCGTCACTAGGACGTTGTTTGATTGCTCCTGTTAATGTTTTTCCGTAGAAATCAAAGTTAGCATTCTCAATATCCGTAGATAATTGACCTGAAGCTCTGTTTAATAATGACCAACGCATATACGCTTTCCAGTCGTCTACTTTATTCTCTTTTATCATCGACTCTAAATACGTCATATATTTAGGCTGCGAAACGATTAAAGAATCGGCATTAGTGAAACCTACTTTAGTAAAATAATTTTTCCAATCTACTGATGGTGTCAATTTTTGCAAATCAGCTACCGTCATTGGGTTGTACGATTTTCTTCTGTCTCTTCTTTCTACACGGTCAAATCTCGGTTTTGACATTGCAATTTCAAGAGCCAAGATTTTTTCTGCATGCATCTTAGCTTCTGCTGGTTTTTCACCAATAAAACCTAGCATTTTTGCAACGTGAAGAACGTATTTTTCTCTTTTTTCTTTTGAGTCAGCATCGTCAGACACATAATAGTCTCTGTCAGGCAAACCTACTCCACCGGGACCTACGCTCAAAACGTTTCTGTTACTGTTTTTAGCATCTGGACCTACGTTCGCTCCAAAAAAACCGATTCCGCCTAATGGCTCCATCTCGATTAATAAGGCTTGTAAATCTTTGGCATTTTTTACCGCATCAATTTTTTTTAAGTACGGTTTGATGGGTGCAATTCCCATTTTGTTACGACCTACCGTGTCTAAAATAGACTTGTACATGTTGATCGCTTTACCTTGATCTGTATTCGATTTGTATTTTGGATTGTTTACAGCTTCTTTTAAGATTGCTAATGCATCTGCATCTGTGCGTTGTCTTAATTCATCAAAACTTCCCCAACGGGTTCTATCACCCGGGATTTCGGTTGTATTTAACCAAGTTCCATTTACATAGCGAAAAAAGTCATCACTAGGTTTTACTGATTTATCCAAATACTGGATATTGATTCCAGGCTCTTTAGCTGGCTTCGCATCTTGTGCTTGAGCTGCTGTAACTGCAAAAAGTGCAGGTAGTACTAACAGTAGCGGTTTTTTTAAATTCATATTCATCTTTATTTCGGTTTAGTTATTATTCGAATCTACTTTTGCACTTCTTATCCTTTTTCTAAAAATAGTATTGAAAGTAGCAGGTCTAGATTAGTAATTTTATTGTAGAATCTGTTACATAATTTAACAGCAAAATAGCCTAAGAATTACTTCTTGAACTATTTGTACTACTCTTTTTACCAGATTTTTACTCTTTTGGAAGGTTCAATGTACATTCCGTCGCCTTTTTTAATTGAAAATGCATCGTAGAACGCATCTACATTCTGAATTGGAACATACGCTCTATACATTCCTGGCGAATGCGGATCCGTTTTTACTTGATTTTTGATTGCCTCGTCACGTGATTTCGTTCTCCAAACGGTTGTCCAAGAAATGAAGAAACGTTGTTCAGGCGTGAAACCGTCAATTAGTTCTGGTCGTGGATTGTTTTTTAAATACAATTGCAATCCTTCGTAAGCGGCATTAACGCCACCTAAATCCCCAATGTTTTCACCAAGCGTAAATTTACCATCAACATGCACGCCAGGCAATGGCTCTAATGCACTATACTGATCCGCTAGTGCAGTACCCAAAGTAGTGAATTGCTCAAGATCAGTAGCGGTCCACCAATCAATTAAATTCCCATCGGCATTGTAGCGCGCTCCAGAGTCATCAAAACCGTGTGATATTTCGTGACCTATCACCGCTCCGATTCCGCCATAATTTACCGCTTCATCGGCTTGGTAATTGTAAAAAGGTGGTTGTAATATCGCTGCTGGAAATACAATCTCGTTGTATGATGGGTTGTAATACGCATTTACGGTTTGTGGTGACATGTACCATTCGGTTTTATCCACCGGTTTCTCTAGCTTATCTATGTCTTTTTGAAAACTCCATCTTGATAGATTTTTGACGTTTTCAAAATAGCTTCCACCTTCAGCAACGCTTTTTATTTCTAGCTTAGAATAATCTTTCCATTCATCAGGATAACCTATTTTAATGGTGATTTTATTTAACTTTTCGATGGCTTTCGTTTTTGTTTCTGCCGACATCCATGTTAAATTAGAAATGCGATTTTGGTACGCCAAAATAATATTCTGAATCATCTTCTCTGCTTTTTCTTTTGCTTCAGCAGGGAATTTCTTTTCTACGTACAATTTCCCTAATGCTTCTCCAATAGCACCGTTAATCGTTTGCAAAGCTCTATCCTCTCTAGGTCTTTGTTTGATAGCTCCGGTTAAGGTTTTACCATAAAAGTCAAAACTAGCTGCTTCAATAGGCGTAGAAAGTAAACTAGTAGCGCCGTTTAATAAACTCCATTTTAGATATTCTTTCCAAGAGCTAACATCATTTTTAGCGAATATCGTTTGCAAGGCAGCCATGTATTTAGGTTGTGATACAATCACCTCGTTTAACTTGGTATAACCTAAACCATCAAAATACGCTCTCCAGTTTATTGCAGGAGTTACTTTTTGTAATTCGGCAATTGTCATTGGATTGTATTGTAATCTTCCATCACGCTGGTCAACTCTATTTAATCTCGGTTTTGATAATTCGATTTCTAAAGCCAAGATTTTACTAGCGCTTACCTTAGCTTGCGCTGGGGTTTCGCCAATAAACTGAAGCATTCTAGCGATATGCTTTTCGTACTGCTCTCTTTTTTCTTTGGTATCTTTTTCTTCAGACAGGTAATAATCTTGATCCGGCAATCCTAAACTACCTACTCCAAGATTCAAAGAGTTTTTAGAACTATTTTTATCATCGGCTCCTACTCCAACATTAATAAAACCAATACCTCCGATTGGTTCCATCTCAATCAATAACTGCTGTACGTCCTTGATTGTTTTTACTTTGTCAATTTTGGCCAAATACGGAAGCAATGGTTTGATTCCCATCTTGTATCTAGCAACGGTATCCAGAATTGTTTTGTATAGGTTTACCGCTTTACCTTGATCCGTATTAGATTTATAAACCGGATTTTTGGCTGCTTCTTTTAAAATATCTAAGGCATCCTTGTCGGTTTTCTTCAGTAATTCGTTGAAACTTCCCCACGAAGTACGATCTGTTGGAATTTGAGTCTGGTCTAACCAACTTCCGTTGACAAACCTAAAAAAGTCATCTTGAGGTTTCGTTTTGGTATCAAAAAAGGCAACATTGATACCCGGTTCTTTTGGAGCGACTTTAGTTTGGGCCTGCATTGCTGTCAAACCCATTATTGCAGGAACCGCAAATAAAATGCGTTTATTTAAATTTAATTTCATTATTCTGAGATTTTAGTTAGCTACACAAATTTATCGATAAATATGATACCATTCACATGTCCTACTTCCAATAGATTGTTAAAGTTTTAATGTCTCATTTATCTTTTTTGTATTTTTGCAAAAATATTTTTCTTATGAAATCTGTGCTCTACAAATACCGCGTTTTTCTTGGTATTTTTATTATATTTTCCTGTGTCACCCTGTATCTTTTTTATAGTGCTTTAAAACCTACGAAATCACTACCTATCTACAACCCATCTGATGTAAATCCAGAATTAGTGGATAGTACTGTACAATATATTAGTAAGTACCATACCATTGCTGATTTTTCGTTTACCAACCAAAATGGGAAAACCATTACCCAAAAGGATTACGAAGGAAAGATTTATGTGGCCGATTTCTTTTTCACTACTTGCACTTCTATCTGTCCAAAAATGACAAGCAACTTAGTGGAGGTTCAAAAAGCCATTCGTACTATGCCTGATGTACTGTTACTTTCGCATACCGTTTTCCCCGAAGTTGACAATGTTGCTGCCTTAAAAGCGTATGCTGTTGAAAAAGGAGTGGATGATAAAAAATGGAACTTAGTGACCGGTGACAAGAAAGAAATTTATGCCATGGCTAGAAAATCGTACCTAGCAGTAAAAATGGGAAAACCAGATCAATTGTATGACATGGTTCACACTGAAAATTTTGTTTTAGTTGATGCTAAAAAAAGAGTGCGCGGTTTTTATGATGGAACTAAAAAAGAGGATATTAAAAAGTTGATTGAAGACATTACTTTTTTATCTAAAGAGTAAGTTCTGTTTGCTACCTTCACAATACACAATTGTTGCCTAAAGTAAGCTATCGAGAAAATTATTGGAGGAACGGAATGAGTTTCTGCGCTACTATTGCTTTACTATCCACACTTACGAATTAACAGTTACTATTTCATGAAGAAAATTTACACATTGGTGCTTTCGCTACTAAGTTTGTTAATCAATGCACAAAGCCAAGAACACGTCTATGATATTTCGGTTAATGGTACTACTGTTGGCGAACTAACTGTTTCGAAACTTGTGGAAGGAACTAAAACAACCTATAAGCTCAATAGCAGATCTGTAATTACTCTACTAGGAAAAACGACTATAACAACCTCATTTGTGGGTGTATTCAAAAACAGTATTTTGGAATCTAGCACTTACAACTCACAAAAAAACAACAAACCCTACGACAATTGCACCCTGACAGAGAACAATGGCATCTACACAATTAATAGAAAAGGAAAAAAATCCACCATCAATAAACCTATTAAGTATGTGACTTGCATGCTGTACTTTGAGAAACCAGTTGTAAGCGAACCTTATTTTGATGTCCTAGAAGCCGTTTTTAGTCCTATTACAATCGTAGATACTAATAAGTACCTCTTTATCGATTCCAGTAATAATGAAAAGACAACTTACAATTACATCAATGGTACCTTAAGCCAAGGTAGCACGACTCATGTGTTATATGATTTCACCTTTACTTTGCGGAGATAAAATTTGATTCCCAAAAGGGATATTAAAAACGACTTCGTGATTTTTATGTTGGCAGAAAAAAGTAAGATATATCTAAGTTTTTAAAGCTTTCATTTTTTTAACTAGCGAAATAATTGATTAGTCCCCAAAAATCAGGCTTGAACTTTCTCTAAAAAAGTCATAAAATTGACAATTATCATTCTATTTACTATTTAAATCTGTATTTTTGCAATCTTAATTCAATCTAAATAAGACTTGCGAACCACTATAAATTCTCTGAAAAAAGGCGAAAAAGCGATCATCAAAGATTTTGATATCGACATTGTTCCGTTAAAATTATTGGAAATGGGATGTTTGCCAGGAAACACCGTTGAATTATTGCAGATAGCTCCTTTTGGAGATCCTTTGTATTTAAATGTTAATGGTTCACACCTCGCAATTCGGGTAGAAACCGCTCGAGAAATTGAAGTGGAATTAATTAAAATTACACTTTAATGATTAATCAAAACATCAACGTCGCTTTAATAGGAAATCCTAACACTGGTAAAACTTCGGTATTTAACCAGCTAACTGGTTTAAACCAGCAGGTTGGAAATTATCCCGGAATCACAGTTGAAAAGAAAATTGGTTTTTGCAAACTGCCTAATAACGTAAAAGCAAATATTCTAGACCTTCCTGGGACCTACAGCTTAAATGCGAGCTCGATTGATGAAAATGTGGTAATTGAATTATTACTGAACAAAAACGATAAGTTGTACCCTGATGTGGCACTAGTTGTAACCGATGTGGAAAACTTAAAAAGAAATTTACTGCTTTTTACACAAATAAAAGACTTAGAAATTCCGACCATTTTAGTCATTAACATGGCTGATAGAATGGAGCACAAAGGAATTTCACTAGACATCCCCTATTTAGAGGAACACCTAAAAACTAAAATAGCTTTAATCAGTTCTAGGAAAGGTTTTGGAATCGAAGAGTTGAAAAAACTAATTGTTACTTACAAAACCATTTCATCAGAGCCTTGCTTAAATGCATCGAGCATTGACCCTGATTATTTTAATAGCTTACGCAAAGCATTTCCGAACCAATTACTGTACAAATTGTGGTTGGTTATTACGCAAGACGTTAACTTTTTGAATTTAGAAAGAAACGAAATCTATGGTTCTTTCACTAAATCACATTCCGACTTAAAGCGCTTACAGCAAAAAGAAACCATTAAAAGGTATCAGTTTATTAACGACGTTTTAAAAGTAGGTTTAAAAGTAGATACAACCATTGCCAAGGATTTCAGAAGCAAGCTGGATCGTGTATTAACCCATAAAGTATGGGGTTACGTTATCTTCTTCGCGATTTTGTTTATCATTTTTCAATCGATATTCAACTGGTCTGAAGTACCTATGGATTTTATTGATAGCAGTTTTGCGTCATTAAGCGCATTCGCTAGCGACACTCTTCCAGCTGGAGTTTTAACTGACTTGATTTCCCAAGGAATTATACCCGGAATTGGTGGAATATTAATCTTTATACCTCAAATTGCTTTCTTGTTTTTGTTTATTTCGATATTAGAAGAAAGTGGTTATATGAGCCGCGTCGTTTTTTTGATGGATAAAATCATGCGCAAGTTTGGACTATCAGGAAAAAGCGTAGTGCCTTTAATTTCAGGAACGGCTTGTGCGATTCCAGCAATTATGGCCACTCGAAATATCGAAAACTGGAAGGAACGCATCATCACAATTTTAGTAACACCTTTTACGACTTGTTCCGCAAGACTCCCTGTTTATGCAATCATCATTGCACTTGTAATCCCTGATACCCGAGTGCTAGGCATTCTTAATTTACAAGGGCTTACCTTGATGCTGTTGTATTTGCTAGGTTTTGGAATGGCAATATTTTCGGCTTACGTTTTAAACAAAATTTTGAAGATCAAAGGAAAAACATTTTTTGTAGTCGAAATGCCAAATTATAAGTTGCCTCTGTTCAAGAATGTAGCAATCAATGTAATCGAAAAAACGAAGGCCTTCGTAGCTGGTGCGGGGAAAGTCATCTTGGCAATATCCATAGTTTTATGGTTTTTAGCTTCGTACGGACCGGGGAAAAAATTCAAAAATGCAGAAACAATTGTGCGCTCTGAGGTTGTTACAACGCCTATGACCGAAAACGAAATCAACAATAAAATTGCAGCCTATAAACTAGAGAATTCATATATCGGGATTATGGGAAAAACTATTGAACCTGCAATTTCACCTTTAGGTTATGATTGGAAAATAGGAATTGCGATTATCAGTTCGTTTGCCGCTCGCGAAGTATTTGTGGGAACCTTAGCAACAATTTATAGCGTAGGTGGAAGCGATAATGACAATACCATCAAAAGCAAAATGGCAGCCGAAATTAACCCTGAAACAGGCGAAAAAGTGTTTAATTTTGCTTCTGGTATCTCCTTACTGCTTTTCTATGCCTTCGCCTTACAATGTGCAAGTACACTTGCCATCACACGCAAAGAGACTAACACATGGAAATGGCCTATAGGTCAACTAATCTTCATGAGCGGTTTTGCCTATATTGTAGCGCTACTTGCGTACCAAATTTTGAAATAAGATACTTTTTGTTGCACAATAAACACTAAACAAGCGTTAATTTTATCAATAATTCTATTTTTAATTTGTCTAAATAAGGATTGTGTTCTACTTTTGCATCGTAGAATTAATCTAAATAAAAATGAAAAATAGTTTAGTTGCAACGGCAATTTTAATTACGGCAGCAGTATCAGCACAAAACAAACCAATTTCTCAAACAGAGAAAGACAGCCTTAACAACCTTAATGAAATCGTAATTACTACTGATGCCATTGTGGGTAGTAAATTCAAGGCCAAAAACAAAGCAGGATCTACTTATTTCATTTCTCCAAAAGAATTAAAGGCATTCAATTACGATGACGTTTCTAGGATACTTAGGACCGTACCTGGAATTACAATTCAGGAGGAAGATGGTTTTGGTCTACGTCCAAACATTGGAATGCGAGGAACAAGTCCAAACAGAAGTGAAAAAATCACCTTGATGGAAGATGGTGTTCTTATTGCTCCAGCCCCTTATGCAGCACCCGCAGCTTACTACTTTCCTACAGTAAACCGCATGCAATCATTCGAAATCTTAAAAGGAGGTAGTCAAATACAGTATGGCCCCTACACCACTGGAGGAGCAATTAATATGGTTTCAACTCAAATTCCAAATAGCTTTTCAGGACGCGTAATTGCAAGTATAGGAAGTTTCAATACCAAGAAAACCTATGTAAATCTTGGTGACGATCATAAAAACTATGGTTACGTTCTAGAATACAACAACCGAAACTCAGACGGGTTCAAGACAATTGATAACAGCTCTAAAAATACGGGTTTTGAAGGTAACGATTATGTTGCTAAATTTAGAATTAATACGAACGCTGACGCAAAAGTATACCAATCCTTAATGGCAAAAGTGCAGTTTAGCGAAGATTTAGCTAACGAAACTTATTTGGGTTTAACTGATGCTGACTACGCTGCTAATGCATATAGAAGGTACGTAGGTTCAAATGAAGATTATATAGAAAGTGAGCACAAACAAATTATGCTAACCCACTTAATTAAGCCTACTGCGAACTTTACCATCACGACCAAAGCCTATAAAAACGATTTTAGTAGAAACTGGTACAAACTAGATGCCCTAAAATTAGGTGCTAATAGGGTGAGCATTAATAACATCCTTACAAATCCTACGACTTTCAATGCAGAATATCGTGCCGTAACAGGGCAAGACAATACCGTAGACAATGCTTTATTGGTAAAGGCGAATAACCGTGTGTACGGAGCAAAAGGGATTCAATCCGTGGCTAACTACCGTTTTGAAAGCGGTAAACTAAAACACGATATTGATTTTGGAATTCGCTACCACGAAGATTATGAAGATCGTTTCCAATGGGTTGACGGTTACAAAATTCAAAATGGTGTCATGAATAGAACGAGCAACGGAACTCCTGGAACTGATGCGAACGCTATTGTGAAAGCCGAGGCTGTTGCAGCACACATTCTGTACAATTTACAAGTTGACAACTTTACGTTTACACCAGGTCTTCGCTATGAAGATATTAAAGTAAGCTCCTTAAATTACGGCACTGCTGACTTAAACAGAGCAGGAACTAACCTAGTTCAAGCGGTTAACAAAACAAATGTTTGGATTCCAGGAATGGGAATTCTATATAAAATCAATGATGATTATAACGTATTTACCAGTATCCACAAAGGGTTTTCACCTCCAGGTGCCAAAGTAGGCGAAGATGCTGAGAACAGTTTAAACACCGAGTTAGGTTTCCGCTTCCGCAAAAATGCCTTACAAGGAGAAATTATTGGATATTACAATGACTTCTCAAACTTGCAAGGGTCCGATTCAATGTCTGGTGGAGGAACAGGTACAGGAGACTTATTTAATGCCGGAGCTGCAATTGTAAAAGGTATTGAGTTACTCGCTACTTATGATGTGATCGATAACAGAGAAAAAGGGTTTAAACTACCAGTAACTTTATCGTATACCTTGACGGATACCGAATTAAAAAGCAACTTCAATAGTAGTATTTGGGGAACCGTAAAAAGCGGAGATGAAATACCGTATATCGCAAAAAATCAATTTGCACTTACAACTGCATTTGAAACAGCAAGATTGAGCATGGCCTTGAGCGGAAAATATGTTGATGCTTTTAGAACATTAGCAGGCTCAGGTACAATCGCAGCAAGCAATAAAGTAAACTCAAATTTTATTGTGGACTTCTCAGCAAGATACCACCTCAACCAACACATTAGTTTAATGGGTAACATTGTGAACTTATTTGATAAAGAATACGCTGTATCGAGAGTTCCAGCAGGTTTAAGACCAGGACAACCTTTTGGGATTAACTTTGGGATAATGGCTCAACTATAAAAAATTGTAATTAGTTTAACTGAAAAAAGCAACCACTAACGGTTGCTTTTTCTTATTTTTGCACTATGGATATTCAAGAAATTATCGCCTTCGTAATTCTCGCATTAGCAGTGGCTTATCTCCTTAGAAAATACTTTTTTAAGAAGAAAAAAGCAGCTGGAAATTGCGGTACTGATGACTGTGGCTGTCACTAAATTACTTCCTATATTCTATTTTTATAGTGTACTCTTTGGGTTTTATTTTGACATCCTTTTTAGGATATGGAACTAGCGAAACATTTTGCACCTTTTTGTACTTTTCCTTGCCGTATTTCGCAAAAAACGCATTGTTTTCTATGGTGTTTTTTGGCGCAAAAGTTATTACAACCTCCTCGACCAACTTTTTATCGCTATAAACCGCTACTAAAGCTTGGGCTTCTCCCATCCAGATGCAATTCAACCCTTGAGGACAGCGCGAATCAGTAGTTACCTTTTTTAAAACTAAGGTATATCCTGACTTATTCAAGCACTCTTTTTGAGTTACAGAATAACTTTTTAGATTTTCAACCTGCGCTGCGCAGCTCCAACTACAAATAAGTACAAAAGCTAATATGCTATTTTTCATGTTGATCTGATTTTGATTCAAGGCTAAAGATAGTAAGTTATTAACTCGTCTTGACAAAGAGATTGCTTGCGATTTTATTAGAAATAGTAATTTCAGTAGCGCCTACCTTAATCTTCAAGGATAAATCAAAGCTTTCCTTACTAACAATACTAATGGCTGACCCAAGCGAAATACCTTGTTTGTCTAGATACTTCAAAAAGTCTGAAGAGGTGTCCTTTACGCCCACGCAAATACCTTTTTGATTAATTGTGAGTTCCGATAGCAATTGCTTGTCGATTTTAAAAATCTCACCTTTAGCATTGGGTATTGGGTCTCCGTGCGGATCTTCGGTTGGATTTCCTAAAAAATCATCTAGTTTGTTAATTAGCTTTTCTGATTTGATGTGTTCTAACTGCTCTGCGATATCGTGTACCTCATCCCAAGAGAAATCTAATTTTTCGACCAAGAACACTTCCCAAAGTCGGTGTTTTCTAACAATCATTTTGGCAGCTAACTTTCCTGCATCAGTGAGGGAAACTCCTTGGTATTTTACATAATTTACTAAGTCCTTTTCGGCCAATTTTTTAAGCATGTCGGTGACTGACGAAGCTTTGGTTTCCATCATTTCGGCAATGGCGTTCGTACTTACATCTGCATTAGAAACTACAGTGAGATGGTATATGCCTTTTAAATAATTTTCTTCTGAAAGTGTCATGTTGTTTTTTTTAGCCCCGATAGTAGCGGCATCTCCCGCTGTAAAACAAGGTTTTTTAACCGCAGTTTTACAAAGCGGGAATATAGCGAATAGCGGGAAATAGCTCCTAATTATTAGTCTTTAACGATTAACAGTGGAATCGAAATTTTATGTCTTAATTTATCTACGGTGGTACCAAAAAGCAAGTCTTTGAAACCGGTGTGACCATGTGTTCCCATGACTAAGATATCAAAATTCCCTTTATTAACAAGCTCCGGAATCACTTTATCCGGACGGCCAAACCCCAATTGAATTTCGACTTGAAAGCCTTTCTCAGTTAACATTACTTGGTATTCTTTTAATAACTTCTCATCGACTAAGGTTTCGTGATCATCAATGTTTTCGCCGTACATCATGGCACCAACGGTTTCTACAACGTGAATTAAGGTGTACTTCGCATCCGTACCTCCAAGTTCAAAGGCACTGTTTAATGCAACCTCATCAGCATGTGAGAAATCAACAGAAACGGCGATGTTTTTCTTGGAATAACTTTCGGATTGAGAGAAACGAAGCTGTAAGCTGTGTGGCGAATGATTGTGAAAAGCATCTCGGGATTTAGTTATAAAGGGTTTAAAAACGATATACAGTAGTAAAACCAAGAAACTAAACGCCAATGGCACAACCGTGAGCCATAAAACAAGTGGATTTTCTGAATTTTCTAACCAACCTTGAATTTCGTCATACACTAATTTCCCGTTTAGCACTACGATAACTAAAGCGACAATCCAGGACGCTATTTGTGTGATTTTACCAATCTGAAAACCGTTCATTTTAGTTTTATCGCTAACGAAATGTATTAGCGGAATGATAGCGAATCCTAACTGTAAACTCAATACTACTTGGCTAAAAATCAATAATTTTCCAGTCACGCCTTCACCAAAAATAGTAATTACGATGACGGCAGGCACGATTGCAATTAATCTCGTTATGATACGACGTACCCAAGGCTGAATTCTGAGATTCAAATAGCCTTCCATTATAATTTGGCCTGCCAATGTTCCCGTTATGGTAGAACTTTGACCGGCAGCGATCAAGGCAACTGCAAATAAAATAGGTGCCCATTTAGTGCCAAGCAGTGGTTGTAAAAACTTATGCGCATCTTGAATTTCGGCTACCTCATGCATCCCAACTTTATAAAATGTAGCTGCGGCCAAAATAAGAATGGCGGCATTCACAAAGAAAGCTAGGTTTAAAGCAATTGTAGAGTCGATGAAATTGTACTTTAAGGCTTGTTTGATTCCTTCTTTGGTACGATCGAATTTTCGTGTTTGTACTAATGAAGAGTGCAGGTATAAATTGTGCGGCATAACCGTCGCACCTATAATACCAATGGCGATGTACAATGCAGCTTGGTTAGGCATCGTTGGAATAAGTCCCGTTAGCACCTGATCGATTTCAGGTTGTGCAAATATCATTTCGAAAATAAAGGAAACACCTATTACTAGGACCAAAGCAATGATAAAGGCTTCCATTTTTCGGATTCCCTTATTAATTAAAAATAGAAGCAAAAAGGTATCTAGTACGGTTATTATAACCCCGTCAATCAGTGAAATCCCAAACAGCAGGTTAAGTCCTATTGCCATACCTAGCACTTCGGCAAGGTCACAAGCGGCGATGGCAATCTCGGCTAGGAAATACAAAATATAATTAATAAAAGGCGAATAGGTTTCACGAGAAGCTTGCGCTAAATCACGCTGGGTTACAATTCCCAAACGAGCGCTTAAACTTTGCAATAGCAACGCCATTAAATTACTCATTAATAAAACCCATAATAAGGAATACCCAAACTGGCTTCCACCGGCTAAATCAGTAGCCCAGTTTCCGGGATCCATATAACCCACACTAATTAAGTAAGCGGGACCAAAAAAGGCTAATATCTTTTTAAATATCGACTTTTTATTCTCTGTCGAAACCGACTCATGTACTTCTTCTAATGATTTTCCCATTACGATATGCTAACTATTTGAGCCAAATATAATTATATTTTTTTGTTATCTAAAATAAAATTTTTAGATTTGTCTAAATTTATATTTAAACAATAACTAAACACTTCCTTGTGAAAAAAATTATACTTGGTATTATCCTTATTAGCACGACCTTTTGTTTTGGACAAGCGACTTTAAAAGGAAAAGTATCTGCTGAGGGCTTACCGTTGGCACAAGCCAATATTTTGATTAAAAAAGCCAATAAATCAATAGTTACAGATGATGAAGGCAACTATTTATTAAAAAACGTAACGGCCGGAGATTATGAAATTGCAGTTTCCTACACGGGTTTTAGAACCGAGAAAAGGAGCATTACGCTTATTGATAGCACGGAAACCACCCTTGATTTTACGTTGCGGGAGAACAACACGCTAGACGAGATCGTAATCACTGGAACATTAAAACCGGTTAGTCGCTTAGAAAGCCCTGCGCCTGTTGAAGTATACAAACCAACGTTTTTCAAGAAAAACCCAACGTCCAATATATTTGAGGCTTTGCAAAATGTAAATGGTGTGCGTCCGCAACTCAACTGTAATGTTTGTAATACGGGAGACATTCACATTAACGGTCTTGAAGGTCCGTATACCCTGGTGTTGATTGACGGAATGCCAATTGTAAGTGGATTGTCAACCGTGTACGGACTGTCAGGAATACCGAATTCACTTTTAGAACGCATCGAGATTGTGAAAGGTCCGGCCTCATCGCTTTACGGTAGTGAAGCGGTAGGTGGATTGATCAATATTATTACCAAAAATCCAACTAATGCTCCCGTGTTTTCAGCCGATTCGTTTATAACAGATTATGGCGAACTCAATTTAGATCTAGGTTTTAAAGGAAATATAGGCAAGACTGCATCAGTGTTAACAGGTGTGAATTATTTTAATTACAGCAATCCTGTTGACAACAACAACGATAATTTTACGGATTTGACTTTACAAGACCGCATTTCGGTTTTTCAAAAGTGGAATTTTAATCGAAAGAGTAACAAGCAACTATCAGTAGCCGGACGCTTTTTTTATGAAGACCGCTGGGGTGGTGAATTGCAGTGGAATAAAAGCTTTCGAGGAGGCGACCAAGTATATGGAGAAAGTATTTATACCAAACGATGGGAGTTATTAGGTGCCTACGAATTACCAACAGTAGAAAAAATGTTGTTTTCGTTCTCTTATACGGATCACGACCAAAACTCGGTTTACGGAGACATTCCGTATCTAGCCCAACAGCGCATTGGTTTTGGACAATTGACTTGGGATAAAAAAATAAGTAATCACGATTTGCTTTTTGGAACTGCTTTACGCTACCAATACTACAATGATAATACCCCTGCAACAATAACCGAAGATGTAAACTGGATTCCGAGTTTGTTTGTTCAAGACGAAATTGCTTTTAACGACAACCATAAAATATTGCTAGGTGCCCGTTACGATTACAACGACAATCATGGAAGTATATTTACTCCTAGGTTTGCTTATAAATGGAAAATCAATGATAACAATATATTGCGCTTCAATACCGGAACAGGTTTTAGAATCGTGAATCTTTTTACCGAAGAACACGCCGCACTAACAGGGTCGAGAGACGTTATTGTTCTTGAAACCTTAAAACCAGAACGTTCTATTAACGCCAATATTAATTATCTAAAAAAGATTTACACTAGCAACGGAAACTTCATTGGTCTAGAAACCTCAGCCTGGTACACTCGTTTTAGTAATTCGATCATCCCCGATTATGATACCAATCCAAACCAAATTATCTATCGGAATTTAGACGGAAAAGCAGTCACTAAAGGAATTAGCACTAATATTGACTTTGTTTTTAATAATGGATTAAAAATGATTCTGGGTGCTACTTATATGGATGTTTCCAAAACAGAAAATGGCATCACTACTAACCAAATACTAACCGAAAAATTCTCGGCTACTTGGGCGATTTCGTACCGCATCAATACAATATTTCTTGATGTTGATTATACCGGAAATATCTACGGCCCAATGCGTTTGCCATTATTGGGAGACTTAGATCCAAGACGGGAATATTCGCCTACATGGAGTATTCAAAATATTCAGTTTACCTTTAACAAACTCAAAAATATTGAAATTTACGGCGGTGTAAAAAACCTATTGAACTGGACACCTAACAGAGGGAATCCATTTATTATCGCAAGAGCAAACGATCCATTTGACCGAAATGTACAATTTGACGGAAATGGAAATGTCCAAGCTACGCCAGATAACCCTTATGCTTTAAGCTTTGATCCCTCTTATGTGTATGGACCCAATCAAGGCATACGTGGATTTTTTGGATTGCGTTATACTTTGAAATAATTGTTTACTTATCTAGTTCAATAATTTTTAAAACATATAAGTCATTTAAGTTTACTTATTTGATGCACAATTGAAGGGATCGTACTTAAAATTAACCGTTTATAAAAACATCAGATCGCATATGCTTTACTTCTATACTAAAAAAACTGCGCTTACATTTTTGTTTCTGTTGACCGTTATCACTTCTGGTTTTGCGCAATTAAAGAGGTATACTTTTGCGGAAGCAGAGCAATTATCAAAACAGAACCCAAAACCTATTGCGGTTTTCGTCCATACCTCATGGTGTACCTATTGCAAGCTTATGGAAAACAGTACGTTTAAAAACAAAGAGGTCGTTGCGGCCTTGAATACTAATTTTTACTTCGTGTCCTTTGACGCCGAGACTAAGGAGCCAATTACCTATCAAGGCCACAGCTTTTACTTTAAGCCTAACGGAACCAATACCGGAATTCATGAGTTGGCAACAGCACTGGCTACCATAGATAATCAAGTTGTTTACCCAACTTTAACCATTTTAGGAACAGATCAATCGATACTATTTCAGCAGCATTCGGTTATTCGCGCTCAGGAAATGCTACCGATACTTCAAAAGCTTAAATAATTACTTGTTTTTAAAATACCTTAGGTTTCACATTATAAAAATCATCATCAATACTATTGAGACACTATAAACAACAAATTATAAGAGCCTAACACCCTTTTCTAATGCAGAATACGGCACTATCGGTAAAAAAATAATTTAATTAAAACGATTACAACAAATTGTATTTTTAACTTTCCTTTAAATATCTGCTCTTATATTTCTGTTATTTTTGTTGCAGTATTCAAATTTCATAAGAAAAACTGAAATGATTGCCTTGATTAGAAAAAGTACATACGTACGTTATTTTTGGACAGTAATTGGAATATATATATTGAACATATCTGTAGATGTTACAGATAACTTTTGTATTAATAAAACAGAAAGGATAGCTCTAAATAATCAGGAAAGCATCATCGAGATATTAGTTGAAAAGGTACTTGGATATGAAAATGCAATCACTGAAAAAGACAGTCCTGATACTGAAAAAGGCTTTACATTAAAAAAATTCAAATCTCTCGAGTTTATTGTAAATAATCCTCAAGATTCATCTACTTCATTTTTATCTACAATTTCTTCTCAAAAGCATCATAAGTTTCTTAGCTCGAATATTAAAGAGACATTTATAGGCATAACCTACCCACCACCGGAATTGTAATTTTAATTATTTTAAGTCTTTGTATACCAACAAAGAAATTTAATCACTAACAAAAATTACAACAATGAAAAAAACAATTTACATGGTTTTCTTTTTCATGCTTGTTTTTGTATGCTCTAATGCGCAAGATAATCAAGAAAAAGATAGCCTTTACATCGCGGAAACAGAACAAAAAATAATACCAACTAAAAACTTACATGCTGAACCATTATTTATAGATTTAATTAGAGATCTAGGTGCTCGAAAAGGGGAACAGGAATGGAACATTGGATTTGGAATCACGGACAATAAAAACTTCGATAGTTACAACGCTTTAGTTGAATACGAATTTGCACCAGTTGATAGATTAGGTTTTGAAATTGAGCTACCTTTTTCATTTTACTATCCAATTGAAAAAGATACCCAAGCACCCAGAAGTCAATTAAACAGTTTAAAACTGGCGGGGCAGTATACTTTTTTAGTGGCTGAAAAATCTAAAATATCTCTAGCGCTTGGCTATATACACGAATTTGAATTAAATACACCCAAAAATTTTAGTACCGAGACTATTTTCAGAGGGAATGTATATAATCCGTTTTTTGTAGCGGCCAAACGATGGGGGCAAAATTTCCATACCTTATTGTATTCAGGACCCTTAATTGAGCATCATTTTAAGGATAATTTTAGAAGCACTTCGTGGCAGATAAACTCCAATTTTCATTACATGATCAGCGGGACACGCGATTTTATTGGTATCGAATTTAACAAGGAGCTTAGCCACTCTAATTTTGAAATGACCATAAGGCCTCAAATGAGAGTTGGTGTGACTGAAAATGTACTAATAGGCATCGTCACCGGAATCCCTATAAGTCGTGAGACCGAAAGATTTAGTACGTTTTTACGATTGATATATGAACCAAAACACAAATAAAAGTATCTTTGATTGGAAACAACAACAATGAAACACTACGATTACATTTTTACTGGCTCCGGTTTAGCCGCTTTGATGACAACCTACAAAATGGTGCTGTCAGGAAAATTCAAAAACAAAACTATTTTGCTATTGGATGAAAACAGTAAAAAAACGAATGATCGTACCTGGTGTTTTTGGTCGAAAGAAAAATCCATTTGGGAACCAATCATCTCTAAAAAATGGGATTCGGCTTTGTTCGCTGATGAAAACTATCGTCGTGATTTGACGCTACAACCCTACCAATACAACCGCGTTTTAGGATTGGATTTTTACAATTATGTGTTTAATACCTTATCAAAAGAAAACAACATTACTTTTTTAAACGAAAAAGTAACCGACATTAACGAGCTAGAAAACCATGTGTATGTTGCAACGAACAAAGCAGAATTCACCTGTTCCACCGTTTTTAATAGTATTTACAGCAAGGCTGCCGCCGAAACACAAACTAAGTTTCCCGTTTTACAACAACACTTCATTGGGTGGTTTGTAAAAACAGAGGAAGCCGTTTTTAATCCAGCCCAGGCTACATTCATGGATTTCTCGGTTGCCCAAAAAGGGAACACACGCTTTATGTATGTACTACCTACTTCCCCAACCGAAGCGTTACTCGAGTACACCTTGTTTTCACATGACCTTTTGGCGAAAGCCGAATATGAAAATGCCATCAAAGAATACCTCGAGAAATTAGGAGTTACTAACTATGAAATCATCGAAAAAGAGCAAGGAAGTATCCCCATGACCTGCTACCCTTTTTGGAAAAAAAACACGCAAAAAGTATTGAATATTGGAACCGCTGGAGGTTGGACCAAAGCAAGCACAGGCTACACTTTTAAAAACTCCGACAAATACTCAACGCGATTGGTGGCATTCCTAGAACAAGGTAAAAACGTGCAACAGTTTCATCGCAAAACAAAGTTTTGGTTTTATGATTTGTTACTTTTAGATATCCTTGATCGAAAAAACGAATTGGGTTCTAGTATCTTCTCGGCAATGTTTAAAAAAGGAGGTCCGGCGGTAATTTTTAAGTTTTTAGATGAAGAAACATCATTTTTAGAAGACCTAAACGTAATTATACGCTGTCCAAAATGGCTTTTTATAAAGGCATTGTTTCATTCTAAACGGTACTTTTAAACAGTACAGCAGTTATCGAACTATAACAAAACTTTATAATCCAAAATAAGTAATTGAGTAGATTCTTTGTAACTTTGTCCTTTCAAAATTAATATTTAAAATATAACGATATGTATCCACAAGACATGGTACTCCCAATGCAAGCTGAATTAACAACTGCAGGGTTTCAAGATTTACATACTGCTCAAGAAGTAGAAAACGCAATAAAAGCAGAAGGAACAACATTAGTAGTAGTAAACTCGGTTTGTGGTTGTGCAGCAAGAAACGCACGTCCAGGAGCTAAAATGAGTTTAGATGGTGCTAAAAAACCAGATCATTTAATTACTGTTTTTGCAGGAGTTGATAAAGAAGCGGTTGATGCAGCAAGACAACAAATGTTCCCTTTTCCTCCATCATCACCATCTATGGCGTTGTTCAAAAACGGAGAATTAGTACACATGTTAGAGCGTCACCACATTGAAGGTCGTCCAGCTGAAATGATCGCTGAGAACCTACAAGACGCTTACAACGAGCACTGTTAAAACTTTTATTTAAAAGTAAAGAACACAAAATTTATTTACCGCAAATTCGCAGATTATCCCTGTGAGTTTGCGGTTTTTTTGGAGCTATTTCCAGCTATTCGTTACAATCTTTTTAGTCGCTAAAAAACGCTCCTAAAAAGGATTTTCACTGCTATCTGGGCTAAGGATACTACATATAGGAAAAATAAGTATATTTGATTTACATTACTAACAATATACCTATCAGTAAATAAAAATGAAACTTAGCGACATCATACAAAAAATTATTCCATTTGGGTATACATACTTAGTAGTTCTTGGAATAATGAAAGAGAGCATTTACTATTACCAAGTGGGAATAAATATTTTGAAATATTCAAACATCATGGATATTTTAATCAGTCCAATTGCTGATCTGACTTCAACACCACTTCTTCTTATAGCGGTCATAATACTTATTTCTTTATTTTTATTAATAGGTTTATATATTTCCAAAAACTTTCATAAAGATAGTATCAAAGCAAAAGTGAATTCTAAAAAACCTTTAGCTGATATAACCGAAGAAGAAGTAAAAACATATTACAGCAAGGTTTTTATTGGAATGATCGCAGTTAATTTGTTATGCTTTTTTGTAGGAATAGGCTGGGGAGAAGGTAGTAAAGTGGCAAAAAAAATTTCCAACAATGAATTAACGTATAATTATAAAATGACCTTTGGCGATGACCAAACAAAAGAAATATATTTAATTGGCTCAAACAGCTCTAATTATTTTTATGTAGAAAAAGGAAATAAAAATATAACAATATCTCCTGTAGGATCAATAAAATCTCTAGAAATAACTAAAAATAAAAGACTGAATAAGTAATCAGTGAGTAACGAAAAATGGTACAAACTAGTTTAATTCATCCTGCACCATAGCAAATCAAACCACAAAATAAAAACATGTTAGAAAAACTATATTCAAACAAGACTGAAAAAGAATTAAAATCGTTCCTGAATATATATGCTGCAATTTTGATTGTATCCATCGTGCTCCCAATACTATTTAGTAGCATTAGTTATTTCATAAGTGGAAAAATACATTTAACAAGTTTTAAACTTCTTATTGTTGTAATTCCTTGGAGCTTATACAATGCCGTTTACTTGAAAAACAGAGTTAAAATAAATAATAAATTTTAAAATTCTATCTGGTATAGTCTAACCATCAAAACTAAAAATTATCATTCTGACTAAGGAAGAATCCAAACAACAGAAGCAACAAAAAGAGATTGCTGCGCCAAATCACTAGCGCTCGGGTTTTCGCCCCCAGAAAAACAAACTAAACGCATAAAAGCGCAACCAAAACACTACCTTGATATTTGTCATTCTGACGAAGTAAGAATCCAAACAACAGAAGCAACAAAAAGAGATTGCTCCATCCTCATAAAAACAAAAAAACCACAACATTGCTGCTGTGGTTTGCCTATAATATACTTGTTTTCAAATCATTTTATAGTTCAAAAACGCTATCAACTACCGTTTCTTCACATAATCCAATTGTTCATCCTGATCTACAATTTCAAATTCGGCATCTTTTTCCCAAATTTCCATTTCACAAGGCTTGCAATTGAATTTTAACTTATACTCGTTATCGCCATGCTTTAAAGTCAACGGCTCTACAACCTTTTCTCCCATTGTTGCTCTTTGAAAACGAGCACATTTTCCTAATTCGTACTTCACGCAGTACTTGGTAGTCATGACACGAGCTTTTCCAGGATCCCATTGCAATTCGAATGCTTTTTCAATCTCGGTTACACCATGTCTTTTATAAAAAGCACGAGCTAATTTATTAGAAACGTTAAAGGTGAAATCTAATTTTTCAGTTGGATACGGAATATCTGATTTGGTGATTTGAAACTCCTCTCTATGGTAGTCTTTTATTCGAATATCTATCAATTGCTCTAGTGCAGTTCTTCGAACCTCATTTACTTTCGAGATCGGTAAGAACCAGTTGCTTTCGAATTCAACTTGAATATCATCTACAATAAAAGGCGTGTTACCTACTTTAGCTAAATTTTTACTGATATTAGGAATAACTGATTCTTCACTTTTCGCAACTTCTTTTTCAGTGACTAACGAAGCAACGCTCTTATGTCCGTCTTCATCAACTACGGTAAGCTCAAATCCGGTTGGTGTTTCCGAAAAACGAAGACTAACTCCAATTTTACGAACTGCTGCATTTTCTTTTTCAACAATGCGATTGAACTCGGCATCAGAATTACGATAAATCACCGTTCCAACAGCAATATTTTTAAACGAATTAGGAACGACAATATCATTAACAATAATATTTATTTGTACTCCATCAGCAACACCTTCCTCGTTTATAAAATACAATCCGTCACCGTTGTTCAAAAGCTCATGATTTTCGATCACGTATCCATTCGCTTTTATCTCCGTAACGGCACCAATATATTGTCCTTGTGACTTTGGGCTTTCCCAATTCCCTATTTTTTCTTTTCGTTGATTAACGAAATAATCGGTGTATCCGCGGTTAAAACTTCGGTCCATTTCAGGTTCAAAGTTATAAAAGGTTCTTCCTGAAGATGCTTTTTGGAAACTATCATTGTTTTCTAGAAAAGCATCTAATTTTTTACGTAGAAACGAAGTGTTGTTTTTTACGTAAACAATGTCTTTTAAGCGTCCTTCGATTTTAAAAGAAGTAATTCCTGCTTCGATTAAACTAGGCAGTTGATTACTTAAATCTAAATCTTTTATGGAAAGTAAGTGGCTTTCGGTCAACAAAGTGGTTCCGTTTCCATCAATCAAATTATAAGGTAAACGGCAGTTTTGAGCACATGATCCACGGTTGGCACTGCGTTCTCCACCTGCAATACTCATGTAGCAGTTCCCGCTAAAGGAAACACATAGTGCTCCAGAAACAAAAAACTCTAATTCTACATCAGTAGCAGCGGCGATATCTCTTACTTGGTCAAGGTTTAGCTCTCTTGCAAGTACTACACGCTGCATTCCAATATCCTTTAAAAACTTGACGTGATTTGGTTCACGATTATTCGCCTGGGTACTCGCATGAATAACAATTGGTGGTAAATCCATTTCCATAATTGCCATATCTTGCACTATTAGTGCATCGACTCCAATGGCATACAATTGATGAATTAATTTTCGGCAAGGCTCCAATTCATTGTCATACAAAATGGTGTTGATTACAACGAAAACCTGTGCTTTAAACAAGTGAGCATATTTTACCATTTCGGCAATATCCTCAACAGAGTTTGTAGCATTAGTACGAGCACCAAACAAAGGTGCTCCAATATAAACCGCATCCGCACCAGCGTTGATCGCGGCAATTCCTTGTACTAAATTTTTAGCGGGAGCAAGAATTTCTACTTTCTTTTTCATATTCAAAGTTCTTCAATTCCCTAATTATTGGAATTAAAGTGCAAAAGTATAAAATACTTCTCAAACTAATAGGGTTTTAGATTGATTAAGCGCCACTATGATAAAACACGCACCATAAAGCATTTACACATTCATTTCTAACCCAAAACAGACAGGCTACTGATGCCGGTTGCCCTAAACTGCGTTAATTATTTTATAAACTACCGCAATTCGCTTGGACTTGTTTTAAAAACTAATAATTTTATAAAATGAAAAAAAAGATCCTTATCCTTTCTGTTTTAGCAACCGTTAGTTTTTCTTGTGTGATTAACAAAAACAATTCCAATGATTTGAATAAAAACGAACTAGAACATAAAATTACAATGGAACTAGAATCAATTTTAGTTAAAGATCAAGGAATACGTGAACTTCTAAACAATAGTATAACTCCAGAAAGAAAAGCACAATTAATTGCCGAAATGAAAATCACAGCAAATGATTTAGAAGGCAATAAAAGGTTCAATTTAATGAAGCAAATTGATAGTACCAATTTAAAAACTGTAGAATCTATTATTGCTGCAAATGGGTATCCAAGCAAACTAATTAATGGCGAAAAGGCCAACAAAGCGGTCTTTTATGTCCTACAACATTCACAAAAAGTAGATCAATATCTTCCACTGATTAGAAAAGCTGTTAAAAACGGTGACTTAACCGCCGTTTCATTAGCTCTTATGGAAGATCGAAACATGATGTATAAAGGAATTGAGCAGAAATACGGAACCCAAATAAAGGGTATGGCAAATAAAGAAGGTAAGTGGATTTATTTTATATGGCCAATTAAAAATGCTGAATCTGTAAATATCAGAAGGCAAAAAGCAGGTTTCAAACAAACAATCGAGGAATATGCTAAGGAGATGGACGTCGAATTCAAACTCTATAAAATGAATGAAATAGACGAATTATAACTACTATTTCCCTGTTACCGTTCGAATCCTATCTCCTCATTTTTTTTAAAAAACAGAATTGGCAATCTATCAACTTCTCCAAAGTTAAACTTTACACAAAAATCAGCATCTGTTTTTGGTTCCCTACAAAAAACAATATTTTTATAAAATGAAAAAATCGATACTTACACTTTGCGTTTTAGCGGCCGTTATTATTTCTTGTAATTCTAAAAAAGAAAATCAGGACGACATTGTTAAAAAAGAAACTACCGAAATGGCTAAACCGCTCTCAAAAGCAGATTCGATTGTAAATCTTGCGATTGAAGCGCATGGTGGTGATTTATACGCTAAAGCCGATTATTCATTTACTTTTAGAGATAAAAAATACCGTTTTAAAAATGACGCCAACAATTACGAATATTCATCTGAAGTACAAAAAGGGGATTCACTAGTAAAAGATGTACTGATCAACAATGATTTTAGTCGTTTTATCAACTCAAAGAAGCTGAATTTAAGTCGAGAAGAGGCTGCAAAATACGGCGAATCGTTAAACTCCGTTATTTATTTTGCTACACTACCTTACAAATTACAGGATGCATCTGTAAACAAAGAGTTTATTGAGGAAACGACAATAAAAGGGATGAGTTATGATGTGATTAAAGTAACCTTTGGTCAAAACGGCGGTGGAAAAGATTTTGATGACGAGTACCACTATTGGATCAATAAAGCCACTCATAAAATTGATTATTTAGCTTATAACTACCAAGTTAATGGTGGTGGCGCCCGATTTAGAGCGGCATTCAACACCCGAGTAGTTGATGGAGTAACTTTTCAAGATTACATCAATTATGAAGCTCCACTAAAAACTCCTTTAAAAGATTTAGCAGCTTTATACGAACATGGAAAACTAAAAGAAGCTTCTAAAATCCTGACTGAAAACGTGGTTCGTAATTAAAAACTAAAAAAATAGCTTATTAGCAGTAGTCGTCGAAAGTAGCCCAGATAGCAGCGGCATCCTCTTGTGGTAGCGATAGCGAACACAAGAGATAGAGCGGATAGCTGGAAGTAGCTCCTGAAAAATACCGCAAATTCGCAAATTAAAAATCTTTAAGGAATTACTTTACTCTGAAACTCTGACGCTCTGAAACTCTGACGCTCCCAAAAAAGACTTACCAGCTTTATACGAACAAGGAAAACTAAAAGAAGCTCCTGAAAAATACCGCAAATTCGCAAATTAAAAATCTTTAAGGAATTACTTTACTTTGAAACTCTGCTACTTTGAAACTCTGCTACTTTTCCCTACTTTTGCAAAAATAATTTTTTACACTTAAACCGTTTATAGCATGCAACTGTATAACACTTTAAGCGCAGAAGAAAGAGCCATCATGATTGATGATGCGGGAAAACAGAGACTTACTTTGTCGTTCTATGCTTATGCGCAAATTCAAGATCCAACACAATTTCGTAACGATTTATTCCGCGCTTGGGACCCGCTAGTGGTTCTTGGTCGAATTTATGTAGCCAAAGAGGGAATTAACGCTCAGTTATCACTTCCGGCAGATAATTTCTATGCTTTTAAAGATACAATCGAAGCCTACGATTTTATGAAAGATATTCGACTGAATATTGCGGTGGAACATGACGATCACTCGTTCTTGAAACTGACGATTAAAGTACGTGACAAAATTGTTGCCGATGGTTTGAATGACGATACTTTTGATGTGACCAACATTGGCGTGCACTTGAAAGCGAAGGAATTCAACACTATTCTAGACGACCCCAATACGATTGTAGTTGATTTTAGAAATCACTACGAGAGTGAAATAGGCTATTTTAAAGGGGCTATCACTCCTGATGTGGATACTTTTAGAGAATCATTGCCAATTATCAACGAACAACTAAAAGATTTTAAAGAAGACAAAAACTTGGTTATGTATTGCACCGGAGGAATTCGTTGTGAAAAGGCTTCGGCTTATTTTAAACACCAAGGTTTTAAAAATGTATACCAACTGGAAGGCGGAATTATTAATTACGCCAAACAAATCAAGGAGGAGAATTTAGAGAGTAAGTTTATTGGTAAAAACTTTGTGTTTGACCACCGCTTAGGCGAAAGAATCACGGACGATATCGTATCCCAATGCCACCAATGTGGTAAACCTTGTGATGTACATACCAATTGCATTAACGAAGGCTGTCATTTATTGTTTATTCAGTGTGAAGACTGCGCTCAAGCGATGCAAGGATGCTGTTCACAAGACTGCGTAGACGTGATTCACTTACCAGAAGAGGAGCAAAAAGCGATTCGTCGTGGCGTGAAAAACGGGAATAAAATCTTCAAAAAAGGAAAATCAGATGTGTTGACTTTTAAAAATAGAGAAGCCAACCTTGATCCGTTAGCATCAGTTCCTAATTTGGTGGACTTAACCAAATCGAAAGCTTTGGCTAAAAAAGCACCAAAAATCAAAAAACAGTACATTGGTAGTGGTACTCATTTTTATCCAAAACCAAGCATTGGTCAGTTCTCTATCGAAGAAAACGAAATCAAAGTAGGAGACACGATTATGATTAAAGGAATGACTACTGGTGAACAACAATTAGTCATTACTGAAATGCAAGTAAATGACGTAAAGGCTGATAAGGCAGTTGCAGGAGATGTTTGTACGTTTCAATTACCATTTAGAATTCGGTTATCAGATAAGTTATATAAAGTTTTAGATTAAATTTAAAATCTTAAGATGTAAAATGCCTATTTCAATTCATTGTAATAGGCATTTTTTATTTAAAAGTTTAAATATGAGGCCATCCTAAGTTTTGCAACTTTCGGTTAAAAAATACTATCTTTACGGATTAAACGTTTTAAGAACATAAGTTGTGCTAGTCACAACACTATATATAAAATTATGGCATGTACAAGTTGTTCAACTTCTGATGGTGGCGCACCTAAGGGTTGTAAAAATAATGGGACTTGCGGCACCGATAGCTGCAATAAATTAACGGTTTTTGATTGGCTTTCGAATATGAGTTTACCTAACGGCGAAGCTCCGTTTGACTGTGTTGAAGTTCGTTTTAAAAACGGAAGAAAAGAATTTTACCGAAATTCCGAAAAGCTTACGTTATCCATGGGAGATATTGTTGCGACAGTCGCTTCACCTGGACATGACATTGGAATTGTAACCCTAACCGGAGAGTTAGTTCGCATCCAAATGAAGAAAAAAGGAGTGAATCCGACAAGCAATGAAGTAGCAAAAATTTACCGAAAAGCATCCCAAAAAGACATTGACATTTGGTCAGCAGCGAGAGAGAAAGAAGAGCCAATGAAAGTGCGTGCTCGTGAATTAGCAATCGCACACAAACTGGAAATGAAGATATCTGATATTGAATTTCAAGGTGATGGATCGAAAGCTACTTTTTACTACACCGCTAATGATCGTGTCGATTTTAGAATGTTAATTAAAGATTTTGCTAAGGAATTCAGCACAAGAGTAGAGATGAAACAAGTAGGTTTCCGTCAGGAAGCAGCTCGTTTAGGCGGAATTGGATCTTGCGGTCGCGAATTATGTTGTTCTACTTGGTTAACTGATTTCAGAAGTGTAAACACCTCTGCAGCGCGTTACCAACAATTGTCTTTAAACCCTCAAAAGTTAGCGGGACAATGTGGTAAACTAAAATGTTGTTTGAACTATGAACTAGATACTTACTTAGATGCGTTGAAAGGTTTTCCTGATTTTGAAACTAAATTAGTGACCGAAAAAGGAGATGCTATTTGTCAAAAACAAGATATTTTTAAAGGATTAATGTGGTTCGCTTACACTAATAATTTTGCTAACTGGCATGTGCTTAAAATCGACAAAGTACAAGAAATCATTGCCGAGAATAAGTTAAAGAAAAAGGTATCTGCACTGGAGGATTACGCTATTGAAATCATTCAAGAGGTCGAAAAAGACTTTAATAATGCAATGGGACAAGAAAGTTTGACTCGTTTTGACCAACCTAAGAAAAGCAAACGAAACAATAAAAAACCTAAAAAGTCTGGCGAAAATGTTATTGTAGCCAACGCTAAAAAACCTTCAGTTAACAAAATTGTTCCTAATAATAAAAAATCAGGGAACAGAAAACCTAACAACCCAAACGATAAAAAACCAGCTGCTACAGAGCCTGCAGCAGTAAGAAAACCTATAATTATTAAAAAAAATGAGACTAAAAAATAGTGTTTTAGTTTTTTTGATAGCGATTACTCTTTTTTCATGTGATAAAAAAAGAGTTTTTGATGAATACAAATCAGTGGGCGATGCTTGGCACAAAGACAGTGTGGTAAGCTTCAACTTGCCCGATTTAGATTCTACAAAACGTTACGATCTTTTTATAAACGTTAGAGACAATAACAACTATCCTTATAACAACTTATTCTTGATTGTTTCCTTAGAATTACCCAACGGTTTTACCAAAGTAGACACTTTAGAATACCAAATGGCCGACCCTGATGGCAACCTCCTAGGTGATGGATTCTCTGACATAAAAGAAAGTAAATTGTTTTATAAAGAAAATGTACGATTTAGAGGAAAATACAAAGTAAACATCAAGCAGGCAGTAAGAGAAAGCGGCAAAGTTCCCGGCGTTACTAGCTTAGAAGGTATTACGGATGTAGGTTTACGAATTGAAAAAAAAGACTAGAATAAAATATGGCTACGAAAAAAAATAACAATCAAGGCAATACCCAAAAAGATTTTGCACATTACACCAAGACTTTTTGGAAATTTTTCTCCTATGGTATGGGGGGTATCATCGTTTTTTTCCTATTTGCCTCATGGGGACTTTTAGGATCTATGCCTTCTTTTGAAGACCTAGAAAATCCAGATTCTAACTTAGCGACAGAGGTAATATCATCTGATAACGTAGTTATTGGGAAATTCTTTAGAGAAAACAGGTCTCAACTAAAATACTCGGATCTCCCTAAAAACTTAGTCGATGCTTTAGTGGCTACTGAGGACGAAAGATTTTACGAGCATTCAGGTATTGATGGTCGCGGAACGCTAAGAGCGATCGCTAGCCTTGGAACAAGTGGAGGAGCAAGTACGTTAACGCAACAATTAGCCAAGCAATTGTTTCACGGTGAAGGTTCTAAGTTCTTACCCTTTAGAATTATTCAAAAAGCCAAAGAATGGATTATTGCTATTCGACTAGAAAGACAATACACTAAAAATGAAATCCTTGCGATGTACTGCAACGTATACGACTTTGGAAACTATTCAGTTGGTGTTAGCTCTGCGGCACAAACTTATTTTTCTAAAACACCTAAGGAACTAACGGTTGATGAATCAGCTATTTTGGTAGGTATGTTTAAGAACTCCGGTTTATACAATCCTGTTCGTAATCCGCAAGGAGTTAAAAATCGTCGAAATGTCGTTTTAGCGCAAATGCAAAAATCTAAAATGATCAGCGAAGAGCAAAAATTAAAATTACAAGCCTTACCAATTGCCTTAAAATTCAAGCTAGAAAGCCACCGTGAAGGTACCGCAACTTACTTTAGAGAATACCTGCGTGACTATATGAAAAAATGGGCCGAAGAAAATAAAAAACCAGATGGCTCTGATTACGATATTTACAAGGATGGTTTAAAAATCTACACTACGATCGACTCTAGAATGCAGTTGCATGCTGAGGAAGCGGTAAAAGCACACATTGCCAACTTGCAAGAAGAGTTTTTTATTCAATCTAAAACCAATAAAAATGCTCCTTTTGTTAATATTTCAGATGCTGAAACCCAACGCATTTTGAAACAAGCCATGAAATCCTCGAATCGTTGGAACGTAATGAAAGGCATGGACAAAACAGATGAAGAAATCATAGCTTCATTCAACCAAAAAGTAAAAATGACCGTTTTTACCTGGAAAGGTGAAAAAGATACGACTATGACTCCAATGGATTCCATTCGCTATTACAAATCCTTTTTACAATCAGGTTTAATGGCCATGGAACCACAAACTGGGAATATCAAAGCATGGGTTGGTGGAATCAACTACAAATACTTTCAATACGACCACGTAGGACAAGGAGCGAGACAAGTAGGATCTACTTTCAAGCCCTTTGTTTACGCAACTGCTATTGAGCAGTTGAACATGTCGCCTTGTGACTCCATCATTGATGCGCCATTTACCATGCCAGCAGGACGTCACCACGCCACTGAGGCTTGGACACCAAGAAACTCTGACAACCAATACCGCGGAATGGTGACTTTAAAAAAAGCATTGGCGAACTCAATCAATACCGTTTCGGCCAAACTAATGGATAAAGTAGGACCTGAAGCCGTAGTAAAACTGACCAATAAACTAGGAATAAAATCTGATATACCTCTTCAAGCCTCGATAGCACTTGGAGCAGTAGATATTACAGTTGAAGATATGGTTGCTGCTTACAGCACTTTTGCCAATCAAGGAGTGTACACTAAACCTCAATTTTTAAACAGAATCGAAGATAAAAGCGGTGTGGTAATTTACGAGCCAATTCCAGAATCGCATGATGTTTTAAATAAAGATATCGCCTTTGCAGTCATCAAATTACTTGAAGGAGTTACTGAAGGAGGTTCGGGTTCAAGGCTACGAACTGAATATGGTGGAAGCGGTGATAATAGATGGACCGGTTACCCGTATATGTTCAAAAACCCAATTGCAGGTAAAACGGGTACAACTCAAAACCAGTCCGATGGTTGGTTTATGGGAATGGTCCCAAATCTAGTTACAGGTGTTTGGGTAGGTTGTGAGGATCGTTCCGCACGATTTAAAACAATTACCTACGGACAAGGAGCAACTGCAGCCTTACCTATTTGGGGTTATTTCATGAAGTTGTGTTACGCAGACTCTGAATTAAAAGTTTCAAAGGAGAATTTCGAAAGACCCGCAAATCTATCTATTAAAGTAGACTGCTATACTGCGCCTAAAGTAAAAGACACTACCGAAGTTCAAAATACAGATGAGTTTGAATTTTAATACTAGTTTCTAGGAGCTTTTTCCAGCACTACGCTTTATCTTTATAGCTGAACACCAGCTATAAAGGATGCCGCTTCGGTCTGGGCTAAAACACAATCATTCATTACATTATTTTAGATATAAAATTATGATTAATAAAAAAGTAAATACGGTACAAAAAGCATTAGAAGGTGTACAAGACGGAATGACCATCATGTTAGGCGGTTTTGGTTTATCAGGAATTCCTGAAAACTCCATTGCCGAACTAGTAACTAAAGGAACGACCAACCTAACTTGTATTTCAAATAATGCAGGAGTAGATGATTTTGGACTTGGATTGCTTTTGCAAAAGCGCCAAATCAAAAAAATGATCTCATCTTACGTGGGGGAAAATGCCGAATTTGAACGCCAAATGCTTTCAGGAGAACTGGATGTCGAATTAACGCCACAAGGAACCTTAGCCGAAAAATGTCGTGCTGCGCAAGCCGGAATTCCTGCTTTCTTTACTCCTGCCGGATATGGTACAGAAGTAGCCGAAGGAAAAGAAGTACGCGAATTCAACGGAAAAATGCATATCATGGAACTGGCTTACAAAGCTGATTTTGCCATTGTAAAAGCTTGGAAAGGTGACGAAGCCGGAAATTTAATTTTTAAAGGAACCGCTCGTAACTTCAATGCCTGTATGGCCGGTGCTGCTAAAATCACCATTGCCGAAGTAGAAGAACTTTTGCCGGTAGGCGCGCTAGATCCTAACCAAATTCATATTCCGGGAATCATGGTACAACGCATTTTTCAAGGAGAAAAGTTTGAAAAAAGAATCGAGCAACGAACAGTTAGAAAAAAATAATTGAATCATAATTCAATACAACACTTAATTATCCTTAACCACTTGCTGGTCTAAATATAAAATTTATGTTAGGAAAAGAAGAAATTGCAAAACGAATTGCCAAGGAAGTACAAGATGGGTATTACGTAAACTTAGGAATTGGTATTCCCACATTAGTAGCAAACTATGTTCGAACTGATATCGCTGTGGAGTTTCAAAGTGAGAACGGTGTTTTAGGCATGGGTCCTTTTCCTTTTGAAGGAGAAGAAGATGCTGATATTATCAACGCAGGAAAACAAACGATTACCACTTTACCAGGCGCTTCGTTTTTCGACTCGGCTTTGAGTTTTGGAATGATTCGTTCTCAAAAAGTAGACTTAACTATTCTTGGTGCTATGGAAGTAGCCGAGAATGGTGATATTGCCAACTGGAAGATACCAGGGAAAATGGTAAAAGGAATGGGTGGCGCAATGGACTTGGTTGCCTCTGCTGAGAACATTATCGTTGCAATGATGCACGTTAATAAAGCTGGAGAATCAAAAATTCTAAAAAAATGTAGCTTGCCTTTAACAGGTGTAGGATGCGTTAAAAAAGTAGTTACTGAACTTGCCGTTATAGAAGTGACTTCGAAAGGTTTTAAACTACTAGAAAGAGCTCCTGGAGTATCAGTAGAACATATTATAGCTTCCACTGAAGCTACCTTAATCATTGAAGGAGATATTCCTGAAATGATTATAGATTAAGCACCACTATATATCATTTAAAAAAGCGAGTCGTTTGCATAACATTTAAACGATTTAAAGCTAAAAATAAATCATCCCAATCGGACTAGACCATTTTCTAGTCCGATTTTTTTTGTCCAGTTTTAAAATTTGACTTTTTTTTCTTACTTACCGATTCTAGGAAAAAATTGGTGTCCTTTTACCCTTTTGAAAAAAAAGCCCTTATAGCCCGTATAATCCAGTAAATGTTAAAATTATATTGTTTTATTGTTGGCTATAATGTAAAAAAACAACAATAGCCAAAATATTTTTCTAAATTTTTAACAGATATCATAAATAATATTACATTTGATCGTGGAAATTTAACTTTTCATTAACCAAAAACAAACCTTTTTATGCAAAAAAAATTACTCGGAAAAATGGGTGTCATTGCGACTGTCTCATTATTTACACTTACAGGAAATGCCCAAGATGCTGCAAAAAATGTAAAGCAAAAAATTGTTAATGATAACGGAGCACCCTCTCTTATCTCTTTTAATGAGCAATCAACTTACAAATCCACTGATTCTCAAAAAGTATTCACAGAACAATTGGGTTTAAAAAAGACCTCAAACTACTCTAAAACCAAATCCGAGACAGACAAATTAGGATTTTCACATGACAAATTCCAATTGTACCATGAAGGGCTAAAAGTAGAATTTTCTACTTACACGCTGCACTCTAAAGAAGGTAAATTAGAATCGATGACTGGAGATTTCTACTCATTGGAAGACACTAAAACAACACCAACATTAAGCAAAGAACAAGCATTTAAGGCTGCAATAAAGTCAATAGGTGCTAAGAAATACCTTTGGGACGCACCACAAGATGCTCAAGAAATGAACTATGAAAAACCTACGGGTGAATTAGTTTTACTTCCTACAGTACAAGGCGCAACTTCAAAACAAAAAGACAATAAATTACACTTAGCTTATAAATTTGACATTTACGCCACTTACCCATTAAGTCGTGGCGATGTATATATTGATGCAATTACTGGCGAAGTATTACTTTACAATGCTACCATCAAACACCTTGGTGAATACAGCCATGGAGGACACGCTAAAACAACTGTTGAGACTAAAAGTGCAGCTTTGGCTCCAGTAGTTGTCGCTGCTAATGCTGCAACACGCTACAGTGGTACGCAATCGATTCAAACTCTTTTAAGTGGTTCAACTTATATTTTGTCTGATAATACACGTGGTTCAGGAGTTCAAACTTACAATTCAGCGCGAACAGCTACCTATCCAACTACTAATTTCACGGATGCAGATAATAACTGGACCGCAGCTGAATTTAACAATACTAATAAAGACAACGGTGCCTTAGATGCACACTGGGGAGCTGAAAAAACATACGACTACTTTAGTACTAAACACGGTAGAAACAGTTATGATAATGCAGGAGCAAAAATTAAAAGTTATGTACATTATAACCTAATAGCAGCAGGATATCCTGATAACAATAATGCATTTTGGAATGGTTCAGTAATGACTTACGGCGACGGAAGCGGAACTGGAGGATTTGATGTATTAACAGCCTTGGATGTTGCTGGTCACGAAATTGGACATGCCGTTTGTAGTAATACAGCGAATTTAACCTACTTAAACGAGTCGGGAGCGATGAATGAAGGTTTCTCAGACATATGGGGAGCTTGTATTGAATTTGCTGCAGCACCTACTAAAGCAACTTGGTTAATTGGAGAAGACATTGAAAAAAGAGCAGGTCATACCTCTTTACGTTCTATGAGTGATCCTAATGCCGAAGGACAGCCCGATACTTATAAAGGAACGTACTGGTACAGTGGAACGGCAGACTCAGGAGGTGTGCATACCAACAGTGGGGTTTTAAATCACTGGTTCTACATTTTATCCGTAGGTAAATCAGGAACAAACGACATAGGAAGCGTTTATAATGTTACAGGAATTACTATTGCCAAAGCAGAAAAAATAGCATACCGCCTAGAAAGCGTTTATCTATCAGCAAGTTCTACTTATGCTAATGCAAGAACTTATGGTATTCAATCAGCAGTAGACTTGTACGGAGCGGGTTCAGCTGAAGTGATAGCAACTACTAATGCTTTTTATGCTGTTGGTATTGGAGCTGCTTACGCAGGAACTGCTGACACAACTGCGCCAACTACACCAACTTCTTTGGCTGCATCTGGAACAACATCTACAACAACTAACTTGGCATGGACTGCTTCAACAGATAACGTAGGCGTTACTGGTTATAATGTGTACCAAGGAACTACTTTAAAAGGTACTGCTACCGGAACAACTTTCGCAGTAACTGGATTAACAGCTGCAACGGCTTACACATTCTCTGTAAAAGCAAAAGATGCTGCTGGAAATTTATCTGCATCAAGTAACACGGTCAATGTAACGACAACTGGAAACACCGTTACATACTGTACATCAAAAGGAAATAATGCAGCCTCAGAGTTCATTGACTACGTGAGCATTGGTGGAGTATCAAATACATCGGGCGCAAATGCTGGTTATGGTAATTTTACTAATTTAACTGCTAATGTTCCTTATGGTTCTAACACCATCATTTTTAGTGCTGGGTTTACAGGAACGGCTTACACGGAATATTGGAAAGTTTGGATTGACTTCAATAAAAATGGTGTTTTTGAAACTAATGAACAAGTAGTATCAGGATCGTCTTCAAGCAGTGCTAACTTATCAAGTACGTTAACAGTACCAACTACTGCATTATCAGGTTTAACTCGTATGAGAGTTTCTATGAAATACAACGCAGCTCAAACGGCTTGTGAAGCTTTTGCTTATGGCGAAGTGGAAGATTATACGGTTAATATTGGAAATGCGGCAATTGCAGAATTTGCAGCAATCAAACCTGGTAATTCTCTTGGTGATGAAGCTTCAATTTCAGATATCGTGATGTACCCAAATCCAACTGATAACATTTTACATGTTAGAATGGTAGATAACAGAGAAGGAACCTACAGGTTAATTAATTTCCTTGGTCAACAAGTTGATGCTGGTACACTTACTGAAAGCGGAATAAACGTTAGTAAATTAGGAACTGGAGTGTATATCATCGAAGTAAGTGATGGTCAAAAAACCTCATCAAAGAAATTTGTTAAAAACTAATACTGTTTAGATTAATTGAAAAGGCCTCACGATTGTGAGGCCTTTTTTTTTTTGATCTATTAAAACGATAACAAATAATGAACTTATAGCCTTTGTGAACTAAATAATGGTCTTTTTTACAAAAGCAATAACGCAAAAAAAGACCGCAACATACATTGCGATCCTTTTTGTAATAAATCTACCGTCCCAACTAAAATGGTAGTCTACAATAGAATGTCTTTTATAAATTCTCGAAAAAGTCATTCCCTTTATCATCGGTAATGATGAAAGCTGGGAAATCTTTAATCGTGATTTTACGAACGGCTTCCATTCCTAATTCTTCAAAATCTACAACTTCCACTTTTAAGATATTGTCTTGCGCCAAAATCGCAGCAGGACCTCCAATGGAACCTAGGTAGAAACCACCGTAGGTTTTACAAGCATTCGTTACTTGTTTTGTTCTATTTCCTTTGGCAAGCATAATCATACTTCCACCTTGCTTTTGAAATTCCTCTACATATACATCCATACGACCAGCGGTTGTTGGTCCAAAACTACCTGATGGCATTCCTTCTGGCGTTTTAGCAGGACCTGCATAATAAACCGGATGATTTTTAAAGTATTCTGGCATTGGTTTTCCAGCATCTAACAACTCTTTGATTTTAGCATGTGCAATATCACGAGCTACGATCAAGGTTCCGTTTAATTTTAATCGCGTTTTGATTGGATACTTCGATAATTCAGCCAAAATATCTGCCATCGGACGGTTCAAATCAACATCAACTGCTGGTTCTAAATGAGGAGCTGTCTCTGGCAATAAACGTCCAGGATTCACCTCTAATTGCTCCACGAATATGCCGTCTTTGGTAATTTTACCTTTAATGTTTCTATCAGCTGAGCAAGAAACTCCTAATCCTACTGGACAAGAAGCCGCATGACGTGGCAAACGAATCACACGCACATCATGGGTAAAATACTTCCCTCCAAACTGTGCTCCAATGGCACTTTCTTGGCAAATAAGCTGTACTCTTTTCTCCCACTCTAAATCTCGAAACGCCTGACCTGCCATGTTACCTGTTGTGGGTAAGTTATCAAAATAACCTGCCGATGCTTTTTTAACTGCTGCTAGATTCGCTTCCGCAGAAGTTCCTCCAATTACAAAAGCTAAATGGTAAGGTGGACAAGCAGAAGTTCCTAAATCCATGATTTTAGCACGAACAAAAGCATCCATTGATTTCTCGTTCAATAAAGACTTCGTTTGTTGGTACAAATAGGTTTTGTTAGCAGATCCTCCACCTTTGGCTAAAAACAAAAATTCGTAAGTAGCTCCAGTTTTAGAATAAATATCGATTTGAGCAGGTAAATTAGATCCCGAATTTTTTTCTTCAAACATACTGATGGGTACAATTTGAGAATAACGAAGGTTGCGCTCTTGGTAGGTATTAAAAATCCCCTTAGAAAGCCATTGGGCATCATCGACACCTGTATATACATTTTCGCCTTTTTTAGCCATTACAATCGCTGTTCCGGTGTCTTGGCATGACGGCAACTGTCCTTCGATGGCTACAGCTGCATTTTGCAATAGATTATAAGCCACAAATCGATCGTTATCCGTCGCTTCAGGATCATCAAGAATCGCTCTTAATTTTTCCAAATGCGAAGTACGTAACATAAACGACACATCTCTCATCGCCTCTTGTGAAAGCAATTCGAGTCCCCTTGGGTCAACCGTCAAGATTTCACGGTCGCCTAGTTTTTCTACTTTTACAAAATCAGATGATATTTTGCGATATTGGGTATCGTCTTTTAAAATAGGATAAGGATCCTGGTATATAAAGTCCATATTTAGAAGTTTGATTTAGAACCTCAAATATAAGAATTGTAGAAGGAATTTTGAATTATAATTCCGTTAATCTCCTCTAAAAGTTAGAGGATTGAAAGATGCAAAAACAAATTAGAAGTAAAAATAACAACCCTTCCCTTTTGAATCTGAGTCCGAAAACGCTGTGATGCAAAAGCAATGTTTTGAAAAGCACAAAACCACAAACGAGTTATACCTAAATAAAAAACGTTGTTTCACAGTAGGAAACAACGTTGAAGCGATTAAAAGACTAGCAGGCTACTAACCCATTAAACTCGTTACTAAAAATAAAATAACAAAAGCAATTGCGATGTATTTAGCGTATTTTGACATTTTTTAATTTTTTACTTATTGATTATATACTAATTTATTGATTTAACTCTTCCTAAATATACTTCCTTAAAAAAACCAGCTTGCCACAAAAATGGCAGTGATCACACAAATTACGTCTACTAACAGCATGGTCGTTAAAGCATAACGGGTGTTTTTAATATTCACCGATCCAAAATAAACGGCGATCACGTAAAAAGTACTCTCGGCGCTACATTGGAAAATACTACTCAAACGCCCTGTTAGAGAATCGGCGCCGAAGGTATTCATCGAATCGATTAAGAAACCACGTGATCCCGCAGAGCTAAAAGGTCGCAATAAAGCAACTGGCAAAGCATCGACAATTTCTTTATTGACACCCATATTTGAAAATACAAACCCTAGACCGTTACTTATAATTTCGAATAAGCCACTGTTTCTAAACAAGGATATCGCCACTAACATTCCTAAAACATAAGGAAAAATAACTACTCCTGTTTTTACTCCATTATTGGCTCCTTTTACAAAAGAATCAAAAACGGTGGTATTAGCCTCACTGAATTTTTTCTCTTTTCTGAAAGAGAAGATTAATGTAAATGCAACAATTCCAATCAAAATTAATCCCGAAAGGTTATTCGTAAAATAGTTTTTACCAATCAAGTCCAATTGATTCACATACATCAACAAACCTACGATAGCTCCAATTAATCCCATTAAAGCAGCAACTAAAGAGGCACTTTTAAAGTTAATTTTCTGTTTTACTCCTACAATTAAAAACGCAGCAATTGTTCCAATAAACGAAGTGATTATACAAGGCAACATCACATCGGCTGGGTTTGCAGCACCAGCAGCGGCACGATAACCGATAATTGAGGTAGCAATCAAAGTTAAGCCCGAGGCGTGCAAACACATGAACATAATTTGGGCATCACTGGCTCGGTCTTTATCTGGATTGAGTTCTTGTAAACTCTCCATTGCTTTTAGTCCAAAGGGTGTTGCAGCCGAATCCAATCCTAAGAAATTAGCAGCGAAATTCAAGGTCATGTACGATATCGAAGGATGGTTTTTTGGAATACTTGGAAACACTTTTACAAACACCGGACTCAAAACAGTAGCTAATTTTCCGGAAGCTCCAGAGATAATTAACAACTCCATCAATCCACAGAAAAAGGCTAAATACGCGATAAGAGGCAAAATCAAATCTACCAATGTACTTTTACAAGTAGGTAGCAAACCATCAGACTTTTGGATTCCGCTAAAAATTTTTACTGTTTTATTAGAGTAAACATAGGTAGTATCCGCATTGGTAAGGTCGCGGTTCATTACAAATGTCTTTTCGGGCGATGCGTTGATACTGTCTTTTATAAAAACAGGAAGCTGCTCTAAATATTTTTCAGAAACAAGCACTGGATCACCTTTAACTCCATTCAAAACAAAATCAATGGTATACGTATTGGCGGTGAACAAACTCACAACTATAAAAATGATAGATGAAATAAAAATAACCAACCAAAATCTACTTAAAACCATAATTTATATTTTTTGTAAATGTAAAAATTTTAACCATAAAGTAAACAGCGTAATGTGTAAAGTACAAAAAGCATTTTCTAGCTAGCGATTAACACCTCTATCACACATGAATTATTTCATCCTCAATAAGCAAGTCTTCACGGCGTAAACGCAAAAATATTTGCGCTACGGCAATGGTGTCTTTTTCGCAATAGGTTACAATACGGTCAATATCCTTATCAACATAATACACATGTCCTACTTGGGTGCCATCGATATCACCTTTTGGAGAGGGGATTCCTAACACTTTACACATTAACTTTAAGGAGGTATAATGTTTGTAGTCGCCAAATTTCCAGAGTTCCAAAGTATCTAAATGCGGAATCTCCCATGGCTTTTTGCCAAATAAATTCAGCTTATCCGGAATCGGAATTTGGTTGATGATCATGCGACGCGCTAGAAACGGAATATCGAATTCCTTCGCATTATGTCCGCACAAAACATATTGAGGACCACTAAAATGATTGGTAAGTAGGTTATTAAAATCTTTTAGAAGTTTAGGCTCTTCGCCAAAGAACGAAGTAACGCGAAAATTACGAACATCGCCTTTGATCACAAAGTAACCGACTGAGATACAAATAATTTTTCCAAACTCGGCCCAAATGCCGGCACGATCGTAAAACTCCGCCGCAGTGAACTCGTCTTTGCGTTGGTACTGTGTTTTTTGCTCGTACAACCCTTGCATATCCGCATCTAATTCGCTGTAATTAGCGGCTTCAGGAACGGTCTCTATATCTAAGAAAAGAATATTATTGAGGTTTATTTTTTCTATCATAAATTATGGCACACGGATTTTATGGGTCTTACCCATTAAAACAGATTTTTTAAAACAAAATACTTAGATACGAATGTAAAGAATATTACTGATTTTAGTATCTACTCTAGAATAAACTTTGTTGACTGCTAGGACTTTCGTGTTCCAGCAACCACTTTTTGCGCCACAACCCACCAGCATAACCTGTAAGCGAACCATCTGACCCTATAACGCGATGGCAAGGAAGCACAATCCACAATGGGTTTTTACCATTGGCTGTAGCCACCGCCCGAATCGCCTTGACGTCTCCTAGAACCTTGGCTTGCTCGAGATAGGTTCTTGTTTTACCAAAAGGAATATCTTGTAAAGACAACCACACCCTTTGTTGAAAAGCAGTTCCTTGAGGATTTAGTTTGAAATCGAAATCGGTTCGTTTATGATTAAAATAGTCTGTTAGTTGTGTAACCGCTTCTTGTAAACTTTCTGGTATTACATCACTAACAACTCCTTCATCACTAACGGAAACAAATGAAACCCCATCGTGATTACCCACAATTGTTGCAATTCCTAATGGTGTTTTGATGTGAACTGTTTCCATAAAATCAGATTAAGAGTTGCAAAGTACTCAAAATTTTAAAATGTGCATTAAAAATAAAAACCACTCGCAATACGAATGGTTCTTGTTTTTTAGCCTTGATAGTAGCGGCATCCTCTTGTGGTGGTGTTCACCACAAGAGATATAGCGGATAGCGAGAATAGCTCCTTATTTTAAAGTCGAATATGTATATGCCTCAATTGCTTGTAGCTCGGTATCGGTAAAGGTTTTAGTGAGGGCCAAATTAGCCGCCATAACCTCGTACTGCGATGGATCTACAATCGCTTCGCTTTCGCCTTTTAAAAACGAAATAATGTTTCCGTTTTTCTCTTTGTATATCTTGGCGATATCTTGCAAACTAGGTCCGATTAACTTTGAATCGACGTTGTGACAAGTAACACATTTTCCTTTTCCCTCGAAGATAATTTTCCCAACTTCAGCTGGAGTAAAATCATCTGCGGAAGCGACTTCTTTCTTTACTTCTACTTTCTCTGATGCTTTATCATCCTTGTCCTTGCATGAACTTAAAGCACCTATTGCTAAGGCTATAACTATAAATTTTTTCATCGTTTTGTTGTTTTTGATCTACTCAAATTTACGAAATTATCAGTAGATAAAGTAGCACTGAACCATCAAATTGTCTTTTAAAAACAATATTATTTTGCGTTTAACAAAATAGCAGCTTCTTTGGCAAAATAAGTTGAAATTAAACTTGCTCCTGCTCTCTTGATGCACATTAGTTGCTCCATCATAATCTTGTCGTGATCCAACCACCCTTTTTCGGCTGCCGCTTTGATCATAGCATATTCACCCGAAACATGGTAAACCGTTACCGGAACATTTACTGCGTTCCTCACTTCGCGAACGATGTCTAAATAGGCAATTCCGGGTTTTACCATGACCATATCGGCACCTTCTTCAACATCCCAAAGTGCTTCTTTGATCGCTTCAATGCGGTTGGCATAATCCATTTGGTAGGTTTTCTTATCTTTTGGTACGACAACATCAGCTTCCCTTGGTGCACTATCTAATGCATCACGAAAAGGCCCGTAAAATGCCGAAGCGTACTTTGCTGAATAGCTCATGATCCCCACATTATGGAAACCTGCAGCATCAAGACCTTGGCGCAAACGCAATACGCGTCCGTCCATCATATCGCTTGGCGCTACAAAATCGGCTCCTGCTTGCGCATGTGAAACTGCCATTTTTACTAAGGCTTCGTTTGTTGCTTCGTTCTCCACGTCACCATTAGCTATGATTCCGTCATGCCCGTAAATAGAATAGGGGTCTAAAGCTACATCAGGCATCACGATCATCTCTGGACAAGCAGTTTTAATGGCACGAATAGCGTTTTGCATCAATCCGTTATCATTCCACGCTTCTTTTCCTGTATTGTCTTTTAAGTCTTCGCTGACCTTTACATAAATGTTTACAGCGCGAATGCCCAAATCAAATAATTCTTTAACCTCTTTTACCGTTAAATCTATCGAACGACGAAAGATTCCGGGCATAGAAGCAATTTCTACTTGTACGTTTTCTCCCTCTGCAATAAACATGGGAAACATAAAATCTGACGGACTTAATGTCGTCTCGCGAACTAATGAACGAATAGATTCGTTGGTTCTTAATCTTCTACCTCTTTGTAATGGGAACATATGTTTTAAGCTTTTAGCTCCATGGGAGCGGTATAATTATAGAAATGTGTGTCAATTTACAAAAACCAAACCCCAGCGGGGTGGCATATTATTTTAAACATCATCAAAGATAAATTCATTTTTAAAATCAACATTGAATGCTTTCAAAAAATCAACATATTCTTCTTTGAAGGTTTTCTTTTTATGATGCTCTTCTTGTTTTTGGATATAATTTATAACATTTGTCAGTTGAGAATGGCTATACGAAAAAGCACCAAATCCAGTTTGCCATTCAAATTTTCCGTTAATCCATCTTTTCTCTTTTATAAAACGTGAGGAATTAGCTTTGATTGCTCTAACCAAATCAGACAATGATTTGTCAGGTTTTAATCCAATCAAAATATGAATATGGTCTGGCATTCCATTAATAGCAATTAATTTTTGACCTTCGTTAGTGACAATTCCTGTGATGTATTTATATAATTCATCCTTCCAAATTGTGGAAACTAGATTTTGCCTGCCTTTAACGGCAAAAACAATTTGGATATATAATTGCGTATAGGTATTTGCCATTTGAAATTGATATTATTTAAAATATTTCATCCCTATGGGATTTAATAAAACCGCATTGAATATTGTCTATAAATATTTCATCCCTATGGGATTCAATAAAAAACGCATTGAATATTTTGCCTATAAATATGTCATCCCTACGGGATTTAATAAAATCGCATTGAATATTGTCTACAAATATGTCATCCCTATGGGATTCAATAAAAAACGCATTGAATATTGTCTACAAATATGTCGCTCCCTTGGAGCTTTTATAGCCAATCCCTTGGGTTTTCTAACACTTGAATTAATTTCTCTTCCTCACTGCCTGCTTCCGGATGATGATCGTACACCCATTGCACATGCGGTGGCAAACTCATCAAAATTGATTCAATTCTTCCATTGGTTTTTAGACCAAATAAGGTTCCTTTATCATGAACCAAATTAAACTCCACATAACGACCACGACGAATTTCTTGCCATGTTTTTTGGGCAGCAGAATACTCCAAATCTTTTCTTTTTTCTACAATTGGAACATAAGCTTGCAAGAAACTATTTCCGACTTCAGAAACAAAGTCAAACCAATTCTCCATGCTCATGTCATCAGTCGCTTTACAATAATCGAAGAACAAGCCTCCAATTCCACGTGCTTCGTTTCTGTGTGCATTCCAGAAATAAGCATCACATTGTTTTTTATATTTTGGATAAAAATCTGGATTGTGTTTATCACAAGCCGTTTTACACGTTTCATGAAAATGAATTGCATCTTCTTCAAACAAATAATAAGGTGTTAAATCTTGTCCACCACCAAACCACTGTTGGATTACACTTCCGTTCTCATCATACATTTCGAAATAGCGCCAGTTCGCGTGCACCGTAGGCACCATCGGACTCTTTGGATGTAAGACCAAACTTAGTCCGCAGGCAAAGAAATCAGCTTCTCCTACGCCAAACATTTTTTGCATGGCTTCAGGTAATTTGCCATGTACTGCTGAGATATTAACACCTCCTTTTTCAAAAACTTGTCCGTTCTCGATAACGCGGGTGCGTCCGCCACCACCTTCAGGGCGATCCCACAGGTCTTCTTTAAATTTGGCTTGACCGTCAACAGCTTCTAATCCTGCAACGATTGTATCTTGTAAGTTTTGTATGTATGCGTAGAATTGTTCTTTCATTACTTATTTGATTTCGCAACAGCTATTTTATTGCTAATTCCAAACGAAAAGGCTTTACTTTCTGCCTGGATATGAACATAAATAGCAATCGCTTTTGCTATAAAATCGACCGAATTACCTTTAGAATAGTCTACTAAAAAATCAGCAAATCTTTCTTTGTCTTCCCAATCAAAGCCGTATCCACTAAGTAGTGTGATTAAGTCTTTTTCTGAGATTTCTTGTAGAATAGTAGAACTTAATTGTATTTCAGTCAACTGATCGTCGATTAAATTCGTGTCTTCTCTATTCCAAAATTTGGGTACAAAAACCAAAGAAAGTAAAGTGGTCAACATGTTGTCGATCTTTACTTTCTTCTCGTCTCTTAATCCTTTATTTAGCATTTACTATTATTGATTGTATTCCTTCACTGCGTCAATGAACGCTTTTGCGTGATCTACAGGAATATTTGGTAAAATACCGTGACCTAAGTTCACGATGTATTTGTCTTTTCCGAATTCGTCAATCATTTCATGAACCATTTTCTTGATCACTGGAATTGGCGATAACAATCGTGATGGATCAAAATTTCCTTGCAAAGTGATGTTTCCACCTGAAAGGTATCTTGCGTTTCTAGGCGAGCAAGTCCAGTCTACTCCTAATGCAGAAGCACGGCTTTTTCCCATTTCGCCAAGCGCGAACCAACATCCTTTTCCGAAAACAATAACCGGAGCATCATCAGCAAGTGCTTCAACGATTTGGTTGATGTATTTCCATGAAAATTCTTGATAGTCTACAGGTGATAACATTCCACCCCATGAGTCAAAGATTTGAACGGCATTTACTCCCGCTTTTACTTTTTCTTTTAGGTATAAAATAGTAGTATCGGTAATTTTTTGTAATAAAACATGCGCTGCTTCTGGGTATTGAAAACAGAATCCTTTAGCTTTATCAAAGCTTTTTGATCCTTGCCCTTCTACTGCGTAGCACATAATTGTCCAAGGCGAACCTGCGAAACCAATTAATGGCACCTCATCATTCAACATTTCCTTAGTCAATTTGATAGCATCAAAAACATAACCTAACGTTTCATGAACATCAGGAACAATTACGTTCTCAACATCTTGAATCGTACGAATAGGATGTGGCAAATACGGACCAAAATTAGGTTTCATCTCTACATCAATTCCCATTGCTTGTGGAATCACTAAAATATCTGAGAACAAAATCGCAGCATCAGGAGCGATTCTACGAATGGGTTGTACCGTAATTTCGGCAGCCAACTCTGGAGTTTGACAACGGGTAAAAAAATCATATTTATCACGCAAAGCGATAAATTCTGGTAAATACCTACCGGCTTGACGCATCATCCATACCGGCGGACGCTGTACTGTTTCTCCTTTTAATGCTCTTAAAAATAAGTCGTTTTTTATCATTTTCTTGCTATTGGCTAGTCGCTTTTGGCTATTAGCTTATGGTTTATCTTGTTTTGTTTGTTCTAATTACCTTCTTCAGGCATTGGCGTGTAATGCTGAATTACCTCTATAATTACTTCTTCGATAGTAGGTATTTCAGGAATTACTATGTTTTTAATTTTCTTTTCTTCTAAAGCCGCAGCGGTTGTGCTGCCGATACAGAAACAGAACTCTTTTTTGATTTTGTTATTCGATAAATAACTCTCCACCGCCGAAGGGCTGAAGAACATAATTCCGTCAAAATTCTCTTGATCTGAAATTTTAAAAGGAGCCAATTTTGTTTGGTACACCTCGATTTCGTTAAACGTAATTCCAGCTTCTTTTAAAGCTTGTGGCAACGTCTCTTTTCTCAGGTTTCCGCTAAAAAAAGTATAGCTTTCCTTGTTATAAATAAGCGTAATGATCTCCGCTAATTCGGATGCGTAGTCTAGGTAAACATCTACAGTAAAACCATTTGCCTCTAGTAATTCTTTGGTTTTGATACCCACGCAAAAAACAGGCTTGGTTTTTAAAGCTTCCCAACCGTTTTGTTCCATTAAACTCAAAACTGCATTCTGACTACTGAAAATAAGATTATTATTAATTTTATCTAAATCAAAAAGGTTGTTTTTAATCTCGATAAAGTCTTGTTCTAACAAATCAAAGTCGGCATCGATAAATACTTGTCTTTGTTCTACAGAAAGTGTCTTGGTGGATAAAATACTTATTTGAGTCATTATTTTTTCAATTTGTTTTTGATTTCTGCCATCAGTTTTGTTCCTCCATTATTCAACACTTCTTGAGCCGAAAAGAACCCCAATTTCTTCCATTCTTCAATAGGAACAATTTTGTCAACTTCTATCTTTTCTTTTCCGTCAAGCGAAAATAAAACTCCTTGAAAATGGATGGTATCTTCTTGTTCATCGTATTTAGCCAAAGCACCAATTGGCGCCGTGCAACCACCTTCCAATGTTTTTAGAAATTGACGTTCGATATAAGTACAAATTTCTGTTTCGATATCATTTAAATGTGAAAGTGCATCTTGTGTAAACGCATCCTCTTGCATTGCCACCACAAGCATAGCGCCTTGAGCTGGAGCAGGAATCATCCAATCTAAGTTAATGTAATTCTCTGGTTTCAAATTGATTCTTTCCAGTCCTGCTGCTGCAAATACAGCTCCGTTCCAGTCGCCTTCATTGAGCTTTTTCATGCGCAAATTTACATTTCCGCGTAAATCAACTACATTGTGAGTAGGATATTTGTTCAACCATTGTGCTTGACGACGCAAACTTCCGGTTGCAATAGTTCCAGATGCATTTAGAAAATCCAGATTTCCTTTGTGTACTAAAATATCTAGGGTATTGGCTCTTTCAAGAACGGCTGCTTGCACAATTCCCTTTGGTAGCGCTGTTGGAACATCTTTCATGGAATGCACCGCTATATCCACATCACCGTTTATCATGGCAACATCTAGTGTTTTAGTAAAAATTCCTGTGATGCCTAATTCGTAAAGTGGCTTGTCCAAAATCACATCACCAGTTGATTTTACAGCAACAATCTTGGTTTTATAACCCAAATCGTTCAACTTTTTTTCGACGGTATGCGCTTGCCAAAGTGCTAATTCACTGTCTCTGGTACCAATTCGTATTGTTTTTTCAGCCATTTTTATTTTTCACAAATGATCTAAAGCATTTGATTTTTTAACAATTTATTGTTTTCTCTCTTGAACCATTAAGAAATTAAGATGCATTAAGTTTAAATTATACGCAACATTCTAAATATTCAACTTCTAAGGCTTCATCCTTGACTTTCTACTATTTTAATCTATAAACCAAAAACACAAACTTCTTCACTAGTAAGAAATTTAAATGCATTAAGTTTAATTTTTACGTAACATCCTAAATATTCAATTTGCAAGGCTTCATCCTTGAATATTCTTGTATTTTAATCTAGTAACCAAAAACACAAAGTTCTTCACCATTAAGAAATTAAGATGCATTAAGTTTAATTTTTACGTAACATCCAAAATATTCAATTTGCAAGGCTTCATCCTTGACTTTCTTCTATTTTAATCTATAAACCAAAAACACAAACTTCTTCACTAGTAAGAAATTTAAATGCATTAAATATCACACCATCGCCAGCCTTCTAAAATACTCATTTACAAAAGGTTTCATTGTCTTTGTAATATTTGTTGTGTTGAAATTAATTAGCAAACCTTGCGGTTTCTCTAGCAACTTCATATAAGTTAATAATTGTGCTTCGTGTATTGGCAAAATATTTTCAATTGCCTTCAATTCTATTACCACACAATCATTTACCAAAAGGTCTATTCTTAAATCTGACTCTAATTCTAGACCGTCGTATTCAATTTTAACTACTAATTGTTGTTTGACATCAAATCCATTCTTCTCTAATTCATATTTCAAACACTGCTCATAGACACTTTCTAGAAGTCCTGGCCCTAAAGCTTTATGAACTTTTATTGCCAAACCAGTAATTTGATACGATAAGTTAGTAACCTCTTTTTGTGTCATTAAACGCTAGTTTATATCAGTTAGCAACTAAATTTAGTATTACTCTTCAAATATAAACTCTTAATGCTCCTTAATTTCTTAATGGTTTAAAAAAAGTTACATTTTATCAGGGTTTACTTCGCCGCCAGTCCTATTTTAAAAACCTTCTCAATCCATTCAATGCTTTCATCTACCATAGTGTCATCATCTTTTAAATGGTTCGCAAATTGAGTTGTGATTTTTTGAATGATTCTAGCACTGATGATTTCGGCTTGTTCTTCGTTAAAATCAGCTATTTTTTTGCTTTGAAAGTTTAATTCTGATACTTTCATTGCATTCAGTTTTTCCTTTAAAGCGTGAATAGTTGGAGCAAATTTGCGTCCTTTTGTCCAAACATTAAATTCTTCTTTGATTTCTTCGATGATCGCTTCGGCAGCTGGAATATGATTTTTTCGATTCTCTAAAGTTTCATCGGTTAACTGAGACAGGTAATCCATATGAATTAGAGTTACTCCTTCTAACTCTTCAACGTCAGCGTGTACATTTTTAGGAATCGACAAATCTAAAATCAGTAAGGGTTTCTTAAGATTCAATATTGCTTTGTCTACAGTAGGATTTTGAGCACCCGTAGCCACCACAACGACATCCGCTTTTTGTAATTCTAAATGCAGTTCCGAGTAGTCTTTTACAATTAGATTCAATTTTCCAGCTAATTTCTCTGCCTTATCTTTGGTTCTATTGATAAGTGTGATGTGTTCGTTCTTAGTATGTTTTACTAAATTCTCACACGTATTACGACCTATTTTACCCGTACCGAACAAAAGAATGTTTTTATTACCAACATCCTCAACGTTCTTCATGATGTATTGTACGGCTGCAAAAGAAACTGAAGTGGCGCCTGAGCTTATCTCTGTATCGTTTTTTATCTTTTTACTGGCTTGAATCACAGCATTCACTAGCCTTTCCATGAAATTATTTGCTAATCCCATAGCTTTAGACTGAGTGAAACTAGAACGGATTTGAGATATGATTTCAAAATCGCCCAGAATCTGACTATCTAGACCAGTTCCTACTCTAAAAATATGTGTGATTGCTTCTTGATTTTTATAAACAAAACCAACTTTTTGAAATTCTTCAACACTACCATTACTGTTCTCACAAATCAATTTGATCAATTGAAAAGGATGTTCAGCGAATCCATAAATCTCCGTACGATTACAAGTAGATGTAACGATTAAACTCTCGATTCCCTCGGTTTTTGCTTGTTCCAGCAAACGTGTTTTTGCTAAAGTATCTAAGCTAAACTTACCTCTCATTTCGGCATCTGCTTTTTTATAGCTGAGTCCTACTGAATAAAAATAGTGGTGTTTAGACTGGGTATTATTTTCCATAGTATTACTTTTCAAGAAAGTGGTACAAAATTATTACTAACATACCTTTAAAAGTAACGCTAGAAGTACTATTTGTGTCGCTGGATGTTTTTTTGATTCTAAAAGATGAAAAATAGCTAAAAAACGCTATTTTTGTGGAGCAAGCGAGGGATTTGTACTCCTTAAATTAGAACCGTTCTAAATTAAAGAGAATATTTTATAAACCTTTGCCATTAAAAAAATATCGCTATGAGTTCACAAGAAATTATAAAGATAGAAGACGATTTTACCTTAATTCGGTTTCAAAACGATAGTTCTGAGGTGTTCAATGCACAACGGGAAGTCAGTAGTGGACTGATTCAGTTTCATTTTGGCTTGAAAGGAAGTGCTAAATTCATTTTCAATCAAGGGAATTACGCCTTAGAGCTTAAAGAGGAGAAATCATTATTATTGTACAACCCTCAAAAAGAACTTCCTTTAAATTTAGAGTTAGCGCCTAGCTCTTGGGTGATTTCTGTTATCATCTCCATAAAAAAATTCCATGCTTTATTTTCAACCGAAGCTGATTATATTACTTTTTTAAGTGGCGAAAACAAGGACAAAAAGTACTACAATGAGGGGAATATTAGTCCGTCTATGGCTATTGTTTTGAGCCAATTGTTTCATTACAACTTACATCCTTCTATAAAAAACCTCTATTATAAAGGTAAAGGTTACGAATTACTAAGTTTGTATTTTAACCGTACAGAAGATCCCAATGCAGAGCAATGTCCGTTCTTGATTGATGAGGACAACGTCATGAAAATCAGAAAAGCAAAGGAAATTATTATTGCCAACATGGCCGAACCACCCGGATTACAAGAACTCGCTGATGAAATTGGCCTAAATTTAAAGAAACTTAAAATGGGTTTCAAACAAATTTATGGCGATACCGTTTACGGATTTTTGTTTGATTACAAAATGGACTTTGCTCGCAAATTACTCGATAGCGGCTCTTATAATGTCAACGAAGTAGGTTTAAAAATAGGATACAGCACCGGAAGTCATTTTATAGCTGCATTCAAAAAGAAATTTGCAACCACTCCTAAAAAATATTTGATGTCAATCAATCCTAATGCATAACAGTAATTGATTTTACATATTAAACAATAAATAAAAAATAGTTAATCGTAATTTAGAGAAAACCATCTTTAAGTACTTTTACAAAATAAAAACAAGCAAGATGAAAGGTGTATTATTAGTTAATTTAGGTTCTCCTGAAAGTCCTACTCCCAAAGATGTAAAACCGTATTTAGATGAATTTTTGATGGATAAATATGTAATTGACGTTCCGTTTTTATTACGAGCATTGCTTGTACGCGGAATCATTTTACAAACCAGACCTAAAAAATCAGCTGCTGCTTACGCAAAAATATGGTGGGACGAAGGTTCGCCGCTTGTTGTTATCTCAAGAAGAATGCACGAAAAAGTACAAAAACTCGTGGATGTACCGGTTTCATTAGCGATGCGTTACGGGAATCCATCTTTACTTTCTGGTTTGCAAGAACTACACGATAAAGGCGTGACCGAAGTAATGCTTTTCCCTTTGTATCCGCAACACGCGATGGCTTCAACCACGACAATTTTAGAATTGGCCGAGGAACACAGACAAAAGTATTTCCCGAATATGAAATTTACTATCGTCCCTGCTTTTTACAATAAACCAGACTATTTAAAAAATCTTGCCGACTCTATAAAAGGTCATTTAGAAGGATTTGATTACGACCACCTTTTATTCTCGTACCACGGAATTCCGGAACGACACATTCGTAAAACAGATATTACTAAATCGCACTGTAAAATTGACGGTTCATGTTGTAATACGCCATCACCAGCACATGAATTTTGCTATCGTCACCAATGTTACGAAACCACGAAACAAGTAGTGAAATTATTGGGTATTCCAGAAGGGAAATACAGCCAAACATTCCAATCGCGCTTAGCGGGTGATAAATGGTTAACTCCTTACACCGATGTTGAAGTTAATAAAATGCCTGAAAAAGGAATTAAAAAATTAGCCGTTGTAACTCCAGCCTTCGTTTCTGACTGCTTAGAAACCTTGGAAGAAATCGCAATGGAAGCCAATCACGAATTCAAAGAGCATGGCGGTGAAGAATTCATGGCTATCCCTTGCTTGAATGATGGTGACCAATGGTGTCAAACAGTAGGTAATTGGGTTAACGAATGGGCAACGGTAGAAAAACCAGTAGTTTAAATGGCGGTTTCTTCGGAAGAATTAGGAACACAAGATATTAAAAAGCTGCTGGTTAAGCAGGCGGTACCTGCCTCGATTGGGATTTTATTCCTATCGGTTAACATCTTAATTGACACTATATTCGTAGGCCAGTGGATAGGCTCGTTAGCTATTGCAGCTGTCACTGTTGTGTTACCTATAACTTTCTTGATTTCATCGCTGGGTATGGCCATTGGCGTAGGCGGAGGTTCCGTTTTATCCAGAGCTTTAGGAGCAAAAGACCATGACAAAGCAAAGAGCACTTTTGCGAATCAAATCATGATGACGCTTGCATTGTCTTCTGTTTTTTGCCTTCTAGGAATTTTTTTTAGCGAAGAAATGCTTCTGCTTTTTGGAGCCAAAGGAGCTATAATTCAGCCCGCAACCGAATTCTTTAAACCGATTATATTATCCGTTCCCTTTCTGGCTCTTTGCATGATGGGGAACAATATTATCCGAGCCGAAGGCAAACCTAAATTTGCGATGATTGCAATGATTGTCCCTGCTTTCTTCAACATTGCCTTAGATATTGTGTTTATTAAAATTATGAATCTGGGTATGACAGGTGCGGCTTATGCAACATCCATATCCTATTTCATGTGTTTTGTATTTGTACTGTGGTTTTTTCTTTTTAAAAGCGAAATTAAACCAAAAGCAATTCATTTTAAATTCAACTATGACATCTTAAAGGAAATTAGCACACTTAGTTTTGTTACTTTCTCGAGACAAGGCGTCATCGCGATATTATCTATTATTTTAAATCACACGCTGTACACTTATGGCGGTGAACATTCTATAACCGTTTATGGAATCATTAGCAGAATGTTGATGTTTGCGCTCTTCCCAATTCTAGGCATCACTCAAGGTTTCTTGCCCATTGCGGGTTATAATTACGGTGCCCATAACTATGACAGAGTCAAAGAAAGTATTGGCATCTCGATAAAATATGCAGCACTTTTAGCTAGTATCATATTTATACTCATTTTACTTTTTGCTACACCCATTGTAGCAATTTTCACTGATGATCAAACGGTTTTAGACGAAACTCCTAATGCGCTACGTTGGGTTTTTGCAGCCTCACCTATTATTGCAGTACAACTCATCGGGTCAGCCTATTTTCAAGCGGTTGGAAAGGCGAAAAAGGCACTTTTGCTTACTTTGAGCAAGCAAGGATTTTTCTTAATTCCGCTTGTACTTATTTTACCTAATTTTTTTGGTATTTTTGGTGTGTGGGTTGCTTTTCCAATTTCTGATGTACTATCAACTTTACTTACTGCCTTTTTTCTGAAAAGGGAAATGAATACAACACTAATTCAATCAACTGATGGACTATTATAACTACCTCAAGTCACTACACCTTATTTTCGTAATCACTTGGTTTGCAGGTTTGTTTTACATTGTACGCCTTTTTGTTTACCAAATTGAAGCAGCAGACAAGCCTTCACCAGAAAAAGAAATTTTACAAAAGCAATACAAAATAATGACCTATCGATTATGGTACATCATTACTTGGCCATCAGCAGTTTTAGCTAGCTTTTTTGCTTTTTGGATGTTGTTCTTTACTCCAATGGGACAAGCATGGCTGCAAATGCCGTGGATGCACGTAAAACTTGGCTTTGTTTTTGTGCTGTACTTGTACCATGCTAAATGCCAACAAATTTTTAATCAATTACAACGGGATGAAGTAAAATACACTACGAACTACATGAGGCTGTGGAATGAAGGTGCTACATTGATTCTTTTTGCGGTAGTGTTTTTAGTTATTTTAAAAAATGCTGTAAATTGGATTTATGGAGTCGTGGGGATTTTTATGTTTTCCATAATAATTATGTTAGGATTTAAATTTTACAAACGAATAAGAGAGAAAAATCAATCTTAAAATATGCTAAAAAACTTCAAATTATCAATGCTTTCGTTACGAGTTCGAATCTTCCTTTCGATGATCGTTTTGATAATTGTTGCATCCATATTATTAGCTTCCATTTCGATTATCCAATTTAAAAATGAAGCCAAAGAATACCATCAAGAACGTTTAGAGCGTAAAGAAAATGCGGTCAAAGAACACATTAACTATGTTCTTTCGACTACAACTTACCCTTTAACAACCGAGAATTTAGACCTGATTTTTAAAGATAAAATTCATGAATTAGCTCAAATTCACAACATCGAAATCAACATATACGATCTGGATGGTAAACTCTTAAAATCATCAAAGGAATCCTTTTCCGTAGATAAAGTTTCGCCTCCAATTCCAAAATATATATTGAAGCTCGTACGCTCCTCCATCGAAAAGCGCTACGTTGACATCAAAACGATCGATGGGGTCAAAAATAGATCTTCTTTTACCCAAATTAAAGATGATCGCTTCAAACCATTAGGTGTTTTAAATTTACCCTATTTAGAAGATGATGGCTTTTATCAGAAGGAATTGAGTAGTTTCTTGATCAGGCTAGGGCAAGTATATTCGTTTATGCTTTTGGTGGCATTTGCCTTAGCTTATTTCCTATCCTCTTATATTACTAAGTCCCTAAAAACGATCTCTGACAAACTAAATGAGACGAGTTTAAATCAGAAAAACGAAAAAATACATTTAGAGGCCAACAGTAAAGAAATTAATTTACTGATAAAAGCCTACAATCAAATGGTTGATGAACTAGAGAAAAGCGCCCTAAAACTAGCTCAAAGCGAACGAGAAGAAGCTTGGCGCGAAATGGCAAAGCAAGTCGCTCACGAAATTAAAAATCCGTTGACGCCTATGCGATTAACGGTTCAAAGTTTTCAAAGAAGGTTTAGTCCTGACGATCCTAACGTTAATCAAAAAATGAAGGATTACTCAGAAACTTTGATTCAGCAAATTGATACGATGAGCGCAGTTGCCTCGGCATTTTCAAATTTTGCATCCATGCCTGCCCAACAAAACGAAACTTTAAATGTGGTAGAAGTGGTTGAATTAGCTTTAGATATCTTCAAAGAAAATAATATCATCTTCGAGCCCGAATTCCCAGAAATTATCTCTAAAATAGACCGAACACAATTGGTTCGCATCATCACCAATTTAGTTAAAAACGCGATTCAATCCATTCCAGAATTGCAAGAGCACAAGCAAATAAAAGTAGTGGTGAAAAAGGTTTTGAACAACGTTTTAATTACTGTAGAGGACAATGGCGTTGGAATTAATCCAATTGATATCAATAGAATATTTCAACCCAAATTTACCACTAAAAATAGTGGAATGGGCCTTGGACTAGGTATTATTAAAAACATTATTGAAAATTACAAAGGAACAATTACCTTTGAAACAGAATACGGAAAAGGAACTCGTTTTATCGTTTCGCTTCCAATAATTAACTCTTAAACAAGCATTATGACTTACGAAAACATTCTAGTTGCCTCAGAAAACAGCATTGCAACTATTACCATAAACCGCCCAACAAAATTAAACGCATTAAACACGAAGACGATTAAAGAGCTACATCATGCCTTTGAAAGTTTAGAAAAAAACTACGATACTCGTGTTATTATATTAACGGGAAGCGGTGAAAAAGCATTTGTAGCAGGAGCCGATATCGCTGAGTTTGCACAGTTTTCAGTTGAAGAAGGTGCCCAATTAGCAGCACAAGGACAAGACATCCTTTTTAACTTTGTTGAGAACTTAAAAATACCTGTAATAGCTGCCGTTAACGGATTTGCATTAGGAGGTGGATTAGAATTGGCAATGTCTTGCCATATTAGAGTAGCTTCGGACAATGCCAAAATGGGACTTCCAGAAGTTTCATTAGGAGTCATCCCAGGTTACGGAGGAACACAACGCTTACCACAATTAATTGGTAAAGGTCGTGCCATGGAAATGATTATGACTGCGGGTATGATTGGAGCTGACGAAGCCTACCGTAACGGTTTAGCGAATCATGTGGTACCTCAAGCAGAACTTTTAGATTTTTGCAACGGTATCGCAACTAAAATCATGAAAAACTCACCCGTAGCAATAACTAAAGCCATTAAAGCAGTAAATGCCAATTTTAAAGATGGTGAAAATGGTTATGAAACCGAAATAAAATCGTTTGGAAAATGCTTTGGTACTGAAGATTTTAAAGAAGGTACAACCGCATTTTTAGAGAAAAGAAAAGCCGTTTTCCCAGGGAAATAAAGAAACAATAGCTTGGATTATTTACAACCACAGTGTTAATTACCTTTACTAATTGCACTGTGGTTTTTGTTTTCTACACTAAATTTTATCTAATTAATCCCTAAATACCATTAACAAAAGCTAATTTTGCAGTTAGAGATCTTCAAAAAAACGAACACAATGTCATACGAACCTATATTTGCCCTTTTTTGGGAAAGAGTAAAACAAAGTATTATCGATAAAACCTACTCTAAATTAACTTTGGCAAAGACCATAGGCGATACCGAAATTAAAAATATCTACGTACGTCCCGTTCTTTTAGAAGATGATGTATTCATGCTCTCCTTAAGCACTAAATACAAAACGGAAGAAGTAGAAAGTTTTCATACGATCGACGATGCCTACCCTATCTTGGCCTCGTACATGAATAATCCGTTTTTAACCGCTTTGCTGTTTACTACTGAAAACGATATTACTTTTAAACTCAATAAAAAAAGAGTAGGCACCATTATCGAACAAGCGCCAACGTTTAAAAGCGCATCAGATGTGATTATTGAAATGCAAGAAAAAGGCATTTACAACTAAAAAAGGTTTAAAAAGTGCTGTTAACTTCGTGAAAACGGCATTGTAACTTCTATTTTTCACCCTCCCATTCGGCATAAAATTGCGAGAGAAAGCCTTCCATGTAGCGGTGTCGCTCTTGTGCGATTTTTTTTCCCGTATCCGTATTCATTTTCTCTTTTAACAACAATAGTTTTTCGTAAAAGTGATTAATTGTTGGTGCATTGTTAGTTTTATATTCCTCCTTAGTCATTGACGTGTTAGGCGCAATATTAGGGTCATACAGCGCTCTATTTTTAAAACCGCCATAATTAAACGCTCTAGCGATACCAATGGCTCCTATGGCATCTAAACGGTCCGCATCTTGCACAATATCTAATTCTATTGAACTAAAATCACGCGCTACCTTCCCGCCTTTGAAAGAGATGTTTTCAATAATTTTAATCACGTGATCAATTGCTCCCTTATCGATAGCAATCGATTCTAAAAAGGTTCTAGCGGTTTTAGGGCCAATGGTTTCATCTCCGTTATGAAATTTACTATCAGCAATATCATGAAGTAATGCCGCTAATTGTACTACAGTTGTGTCGCACTGCTCTTCGGCACCAATTAACATAGCGTTTCTATACACGCGTTCTATATGAAACCAGTCATGTCCACCCTCTGCTCCCGCTAATTGTTCTTTTACAAAAGCAATTGTTTTTACGATACTATCTGTCTGTTGCATTTTTATATACTTTAAAAAAAATGTTGATTCTCAAAGCTTTCACTTTAAAAATCAACATCTATATTATTTGAATTGGTAGAAACTTACAATCTTGCTGGCTCTACCCATTTGAAAATATGAGTTTCCTGCGGTATAACGATTCTTTCAGAGATTCTAGCCATTCTTCCTGGTAACTTCATCAAGTAATCACGCGCTTTCTCAGCTTCATCTGTTAATCCTCCAATCTTATCAATTTCCCATTTACTGATTAGCTTTTGCATAATCTCCACATAATCATTGGCAGTATACACCCCAATACGTTGTGCAGAATCAGAAAACAACTCAAAAGCCGAACTAATTTTAGCTCCTGACTCTCTCAAGAAGTGTGCTGGCATCACAATTTTAGCTTTCATCATGTACTGGAAAGCTAGCATCATTTCGCTTGGATCAATTTTGAAAATTTGGTTAACAAATTCACTGTAAGCATGATGATGACGCATCTCGTCGCCAGCAATCATTTTACACATTTTAGCTAATTTTTTATCACCATAACTTTTAGCTAATTGCGAAACTCTGTTATGAGAAACATAAGTAGCTAATTCTTGAAAACTAGTGTACACAAAGTTCTTGTAAGGATCTCTACCGGTACCAATATCGAAACCATCATTGATTAAGTGTTGTGTCGTCATTTCGACTTCACGCATATTCACACGACCTGACAAATACAAGTACTTATTTAAAAGATCACCATGACGATTTTCTTCACCTGTCCATTGGCGCACCCATTGTGCCCAACCGTTGCGTTCCAAATTATCGACACCTTCAACCTCCATCAACCAGTTCTCATAGGTTGGCAACGCTTCCTCAGTAATCATATCACCTACCATAGCTACCCAAAAATCATAAGGTAAGTCTTTAGATATTTCACGTAATTCTTTAACTTCTTCTAAAAAGTTATCACTTTCAGAATTAGGTAAAAAATCAGATGGCTGCCATATTTCTTCAACAGGTATTAGATACTGATCCACATAGCTTGATACGTTTTTTTCCAAAAACTGCATTACTTCTAAACGAATGTTTTTTATTGACATTTTATATATATTAAAATTTTATTCCTTCTACAACGGCCTTTTCAGCCTTTTCAATTAAATCCTCAAAATCATATTCACTCACCTTTAAAGGCTTGTGCATTACAAAGGTAAGCCGATTTCCTAAACCAAGTGGAAAAAAACCAAATTTAACCATTTTCCAACTATTGTTTATGCTTACAGGAACGACATAAGCCGAGGGTGCTGCCTTGCATAAAATCTTTAATCCAGTTTGAGAAAATGCCTTTGGTTGACCCGTTTTACTTCTCGTTCCTTCCGGAAAAATTACAGCCGAACGATTGTTAGCCTCAATATAATCACCCAACTTTTTAATCTCAGGAATGGCTTGTTTAGGGTCTTTTCTATCAATTAATGCGGAACCTCCATGACGCAAATTATACGAAACACTTGGTATTCCTTCACCTAACTCCTTCTTACTAACAAATTTACAATGAAAATCGCGTAAAAACCAAATCATGGCAATAATATCATACATGCTTTGATGATTACTAACAAAAATGATTGGAACCCCTTTAGGAATAGCCTCTACGTTGCTAAATTTATAAGTGGTTCCCACAATATTAGTACATCGCACTAAGAAAAAATTCAAATAATCAACACTTTTTTTATGTGCTTGATACCCAAAAAACCTAAAACACACCCACTGAATTGGGTGAAAAATCACTAGCGTAAGTCCAAAACACAAATAGTAGATAATGGAAATAGGATACGAAATTAGTTTTTGCATTCTTTAAAAAATTAGCCCCAAAAGTAACAAATAATTTTTTAGTGCTAATTAATTGGCAAATAATAATAGATTTATCGTTTAATTGTACCTTTGTCCCCCTTAATCATTGTTCACTACCTCATCAAATGAATTTCACTTATCCAAAAAACGAAAAACTCAAAAGTAAAATCAGCATTGGATTATTATTCACCGAGGGTAAGTCAGTTTCTAAATACCCCTTGCGACTCGTTTACCATTGCAGTTCCGATAATGAGGGCGAGAAAATAAAAATGGGCGTTTCTGTTTCTAAAAAAAACTTCAAAAAAGCGGTCGATCGCAACTATTTCAAACGCGTATTGCGCGAAACGTACCGACTCAACAAACACCTACTACTCGACGTAATTGACAAACCGTATTGCTTCATGTTGTTCTATCAAACCAAAGACCGTTTATCGTACGAGGAAATCAATACAAAAACAATCCAACTCTTCGAGAAGTTTATTGCTCAAACCACAAAAAAAGAAGAGTAGCAAACCAATTTTTTGTATTTTTAGCAGGTAAAAAACAGTTCGATGAAGCTAAAAGTCCTTTTAATAATTTTTCTATCTTGCTGCATTAGCTGTAAAAAAGCTGATGAAAGTCTAGATTCTAAAACTCAATCCATTGTACTACCTGCAAAAATAAAAGTGGATCCGTCTAAAACCGACGGGAGCCAATCCATTGAACAAAAGATAATCAAAGAGGCCAACTTGCGTTTTGAAACCTCAGAACTAGAAAGCACTTACAACCAAATTGTAACTAATACCAAAGAAGCAGGCGGCACAATTCAAAATGATTCAGAAGGAAAAGACTACGGTTCCATCTACAAAAAATTAATAATTCGCGTTCCCAACCAAAACTTTGATGTCTTTATAAAAAATATCTCTAAAGGAGTCGCATACTTCGAAAACAAAGAGATAACGGCTCAAGACGTCACAGCAGAATACATTGATATTGATGCTCGAATTAAAGCTAAAAAATCACTTGAAAATAGATACATTGAGCTCTTAAATAAAGCAAACAAAGTATCAGAAATGCTAGAAATCGAAAAAGAACTGGCTACAATTAGAGAAGAAATTGAGGCGAAGCAAGGAGAATTGAACTACTTACAAAGCAGAATATCAGAAAGTACAATAACCATCTATTTTTATAAAAATGTAGCTGCTGATGGCGGTGTAACAAATTCTTATGGCTCTAAAATATGGAATGCCATAACATCAGGTTTCAATTCCTTATCTAGCTTTTTAATCGCTTTATTATCAATTTGGCCATTCTTAATCATTTTAACTACTATTATTTATTTCATCAGAAAAAAAATAAAACAAAAAAATAAAAACTAATGCGTTCCTTCCTCAAAAAAAAATACCTCATCCCCGTTGCTGCTTCTGCATTTCTATTTGTAGGTGCTAGTTTTAAAAATGACTTTTTTGAAATAGCCAAGCAAATAGAGATTTTCACGACCTTATTCAAAGAAGTAAACAACAACTATGTCGATGAATCCAACCCCGGAGAATTAATGGACAAAGCCATCAAAGGCATGCTTGCTAGCCTTGATCCTTACACGGTGTACTTTAATGAACAGGATGTGCTGCGTTTTAAAATTAATAATACTGGAGAATATACAGGAGTAGGAGCATTGATTTCACAAAAAGACGGACAACTACTCATTCGTGAAGTTTATAAGAACTTCCCTGCTGATAAAGCGGGATTAAAACCGGGTGATTTAATTACGCAAATTGGGGATGTTCCTATCACTGATTTAAAAGAAGATGCCTCTCAATTACTTAAAGGAGTTAAAAATACTAAAATCGCACTTCAATTTATTCGCCAAGGCAAGCAAAAAACAGCCGAGATTATCCTTGATGAAGTAGGTATTAAATCGGTTCCTTTTTACGCTAAAATCGATGATAAAACAGGCTATATCGTCCTTGCTCGATTCAATCAAAAAGCATCAAATGAAATGAAGCAAGCATTGGAGGACTTAAAAAACCAAGGAGCGGAGCGTATTGTTCTAGATTTACGTGACAATCCAGGTGGTTTATTAAACGAAGCGGTGAATATTTGTAATTTATTTGTTCCAAAAAACGAAATTATAGTAACGACCAAGTCCCAACACGAAAAATACAATAACACTTATAAAACTCAAAACGAACCTGTTGACACTCAAATTCCGTTAGTTATTATTGTAAATGATAGAAGCGCATCGGCTTCGGAAATTGTATCGGGCGCATTACAGGATTTGGATAGAGCGGTGATTGTAGGAAGTCGCAGTTTTGGTAAAGGTTTGGTTCAAAAACCAATAGACTTAACATACAGCACCCAATTAAAAGTCACGATTTCTCGTTACTATACTCCTTCGGGACGTTGCATACAAGCATTAGATTATGCTAAAAAAGATAAAAATGGAGTTGCCACACGCACGCAAGAAAAAAATTATAATGCCTATAAAACCCGAAAAGGAAGAACCGTTTATGACGGTGGTGGAATTTTACCTGATGTGCAGCTAGATGAAACTAAATCAAGTGTTATTGCCAATGCGTTAGAAAAAAATGATGCGATTTTTGACTATGTTACTAATTACTATTACAAAAACGCAAGCTTGGGCAATCAAATACCCAATTTTTCGGCTGCTGACTATCAAGACTTCAAGCAATTCATTAAAGCTCCTAAATACGCCTTTGAAACCGAAACAGAACTCGCCTTAAAAAACACTTTGGCTGTTGCCAAAAAAGAAAAATTAGACGAAAGTATTACTGCAGAATATCAGCAGTTGCTTACTGCTTTGCAAAAAAGTGAAGCTACTCAACTCGATAAAAACCAGCAAGAAATTAAAAACATCATTGTAGATGCAATTATAAAACGGTTCCAATACGAGGAAGGTTTTTATCAATATTATCTGAAAACCAATTCAGAGATTAAAAAATCAGTAAGCATTTTAAACAACCCTACAGAATATAAAACGATTCTAAAAAATTAATGTGCAAGCACTGCTACATATTATTTCTCTTCTTCTTTTTGGGCTTAAACGCTCAGGACAAAAAAATAGAGACGGTCTATTTTGAATTTGATAAATATTCATTAGATGCTGATCAAGAAAAATTAATATGGGATTTTGTGATACAATCAGACACTACTCGTATCGAATCCATACAAATTTATGGCTATTGCGATGATCGTGGAGACAATGATTACAACTATAAATTATCTGAGAAACGGGTTAATACCGTCCAACAGATATTGATGGCAAATGGTTTTAATAAAAACAAAATAGTGATTATTGAAGGCAAAGGAAGGGTGCTTTTAACAAATAATCCATTTGAAAATCTAACCGAGATTCGCTCAAAAAACAGACGTGTAGATATTTTAATTGTCCGAAAAAACAGTTTTGGAAAAGGAATTTATACCTCCTTTCAAGACAAACATGAAGTAGGAGATCGCATCTTTCTTGAAAACATTCTTTTTAATTTAGGAAGTAGTCAACTAACTCCAGCCTCCCAACAAGAGCTAGACAAGATTGCTAAATTGTTAGAAAAAAACAAAACCATTGAATTCGAAATTATTGGTCATGTTTGCTGTACTCCAAACTACTATCGTGATGCTATTGATCGTGCAACTAATGAACGAAAACTGTCTGTCAACAGAGCTAAAACCGTGTTTAGATACTTGATTAATAAGCAAATTAACAGTTTACGAATGTCTTATAAAGGTGTAGGAAATCGATTCCCACTAGGGAAAGGAGAAGATTTTGACCGCAGAGTAGAGTTTTTAATAACTAAAAAATAACTTACTCCTTAGTCATCTCAATGTGCGGAATATCATCTTCAAGGTACATTTCACTCGTTTGCACAAAACCATGACTTTCATAGAATTTTTTCAAGTACAATTGAGCTCCAATAGTGATAGCAGTTTCGTTGTAATGTGCAGCTACTGCGGCAATCGCCTCACGCATTAAATCGTGTCCCCATTTTTTAGAACGGTAATTTGCGTCAACCACTACTCGGCCTATGGATGCATTGTCAAAACTAATTCCGGGTTTAAAAAGGCGTGCATGTGCTACTGTTTTACCCTCGAACTCTCCTATTAGGTGTAAGGCTACTTTATCCTTACCGTCTAAATCAAGATAAACGCAGTTTTGTTCGACTACAAAGATCTCGCTTCGCAAACGCAACAAATCATATAACTCATGAACAGATAGTGCATCAAAAGCCTTTATTTTCCACTGTAAACCCATCTCAAAATATATTGTTTGATTATCGAGAGCGAATTTAGCTAATTATCCCTTAATTACCGCTACTGACCTGATAATTGCTTCTAACTCTAGCATCAAATCACGCTTTTCCTTGGAGGGCGAATAGCAAAAACCTTCCAGTACTAAAACCCGATCGTTTGCTTTATCAATTATGGCATAATTTATAAAAGGTCCCGACATGAAATCATCACGCAGTTCCCATGTTCCTTTGGTCTCATAGGTTAACTTACCATCTAAATTAACTACAAAAAAATAGGGTGCATACGCCTCCTCAGTAATCATATCAGTATTGGGTTCTTTTCCATGAATATACAAGCTCCCTATAGAATCTCGCATGGTAATGATATTGGCAACAATACTATTTTCGTTGTTTATGACTGAAAGCGGAACTTGGTATATTAAAACGCTGGTGTTGCCACTAATAATTTCTTTTTTAAGCCAAACAAAATTAGCATCTTGAACCATTAATTCATAGCTAGAAGGTATTTGAAGCGAAATTTTGAATTTATTCTCAAAAAAATCTTTCTTTAAAAGTGATTTCTTTGCTAATCTTTGGCTTTCATCGATTTCATTTTGATGAATTGTTTTAATGATTTGGGGTGCTCTTTTCTCAATTAAATCCAAAATAGAATGTACTGATTTTCCTGTGATATGAAAGACATTTTGAGGCGAGGCATATTCATCTTTTTTTACGTTAAATTGATCAACATCACCTTTTTTAATTACGATAACATTACGACTATCGGTCATAAAGCCTTCCATTAACTTGATTGGATATTGATTGATATTAAAAAGTGGTTCCTCTTGTGGCAATCCTAATACTGGGGCAGCAAACTTATTTCTGACACTGTCTCCCACCTCTCCATTCCATAGCGCATCATCGACTATTATGGCAATATTGTTAATTTTTCCGTTTGCAATTCTAGGCAGACTAAGCTCCTCTTTTTTACAAGAAAAAAGCAAAAAAAAGCTAGCTATAAGTGCTATAAAAATCTTTTTATTCATTTTGGTACAGTTAAATAAGCACTAAATTTAAAGAAATAATGACTAAAATCGTTCATTTATCAAGATAGTGTTGCTTGGGCAATTAACCACGAATATCGTTCCACTTTTTAAAAATTGATAAAAAACTGTTCCAATTGTAAAAAAATAGGGTTTGTCCCTTTTGGAACAAACCCCATTTAAGTCATTATGCTTACCAATGTTATCCGTTAATTTTAAGCTTCATACCTGGCTTAATGTTTTCTCCTTTAATACCATTCCATTTTATAATATCAGATACCGAGATTCCTGGGTATTTCTTGGCTATGCTAAAAAGAGAATCTCCTTTTTTAACGTAATAATCAGCTGCTTCTTTAACCGTTGTTTTAGATGTGTTTTTGACCTTAAAAGCACTTACTGCTACCGCATTGGTGGTTATGGCAATCTCATCTTTGGCAACTATCAATTGGCTCCCTAAATTAATAGCGGCTGTTGGTAAATCGTTCCACTCCTTCAAACTTTCAACTGAGGCACCAAATTTTTTCGCAATATTAGAAAGATTATCTCCTTTTTGAACGGTATAAAAAATCTCTTTAAGTTCTGGTGATTGTGCTACTTCCATCTTGATGGCCTCTTTTCCGCCATTTGTGATTTGTAAAGCCAGACCTTGGCGAAGGTTAGAATCAGTCAGGTTATTCCACTCTTTTATTTGAGCTACTGTTACTTGGTATTTTTCGGCTATGGTGTTAAACGTATCCCCATTTTGCACTACATAAACTCCCGCTTGATTGCCAACCAAACTATCCTTTAGATTTTCTTTTTTATTCTTTTCTTCTTTTGGTGCTCTATTATTTGCAGCTACAGCGGTTGCAGTTGCAGCACTAGTCTTTTGAACAACCGTCTCGTCACTAACAATTTTTAGGTTTTGACCGTAGGCTATGGTATTGCTTCGAAGTCCATTCCATTTTTTCAAGTCTGCTACAGAAACTTCATTTTCAGTGGCAATACTACCTAGATTGTCTCCCTTTTTTACCTTATAATATTTCGTTTTTACTCGGCTTTCGCGCTCAATGGTTTTGCTATTTGTTGTTGATGCAATAGCGGTGTTGTTTCTAAAAGGAGCTTCTTTTTCGTCCAATTGATATTGAACGTAGGCATACAATTTATCCTCATTAGATGTAAATAGTGCTATTTTATCATTTGGCAAACGCAAAAAATGTTTCTCATCACGGTAGGCCGGAACGATATTAAGCTTATACGATGGATTAAGTAATTGTAATTGTGCAACCGGAACATCTAGCAAATCCGAGATTTGTTTAAACGACATTTCTTTTTTGATCATTACTGTATCAGTAGCAAAATGTTGCACAACAGCACGATCAGGAATTATTCCGTGTTCTTTACGATACTCATACAAATACATTGTAGCTAAAAAAGCGGGAACATAACCCTGCGTTTCTTTGGGTAGATTGTTCCTAATACTCCAATAATCTTGCTTTCCACCAGAGCGTCTTATCGCTTTAGATACGTTACCTGGTCCTGAATTGTATGAAGCCAAAACGAGCTCCCAATCACCAAAAATACCATACATATTCGACATGTATTTTGCAGCAGCAGCAGTAGCCTTGAGCGGATCACTGCGTTCGTCTATGTATGAATCGATTTTTAGATTGTATTGCTTTCCGGTTTGATACATAAATTGCCAAAGTCCGGTAGCGCCCATTCTAGAAACTGCTTTCGGGTTTAAAGCCGATTCCACAACCGCCAAATATTTTATTTCTAGAGGAACATTCTGCTTAGCGAACTCTTCTTCGAAAAGTGGAAAATAATATTCTGAAATAGCCATTAATCGGCCAAACGCTTTTTTTCTATTTTTTAAAAAAGACTTAATAACGTTTTCTAAGCTCTGATTGTACTCAATCCTAAAAGGAGATTTCGCGTTCATTGCCTCGAGTCTTGCTTTTAATAAATCCGTAGACAATTCATAATCTACTTTCACATCGGTATTGATATTTGTTATATCGCTAGTGATGTCATTATACAAGTCTAAATCAGTCAATTCCTTCATCCAGAGGCTATCAACGCAGGAAGCCATGGCGTCTTTAACAAAACTTTTTTTGATAGAATCAAGATAGGATTGGCTTTTTTCTTTAATAAAAATTCCTTTGCTCTCGCTATTCTGTTGCGAAAACAAAGGAATTGTTATTAATAATAGTGCAGTTACGATGGTATTTTTTACGCTCATTTTCACAGTCAACTTACTTAATTATAAATGATTAAAAAATCATTTTTTACAAACTTAATAGGTTACAACTGAAAAAATCAATAAATATTGTTAAAAATGCAATATTTAATCTAAAATTGCAGCAATACCGGGTAAAGTTCTACCTTCTAACATTTCTAACATCGCGCCACCTCCAGTAGAAACATAACTCATTTTATCTTCAAGATTAAATTGTTTTACGGCAGCAACTGAATCACCTCCGCCTACAAGAGAAAAAGCCCCTTGCTCAGTAGATGCCGCTATAAAGTTCCCTAAAGCAATAGTACCCTTAGCAAAAGATTCCATTTCGAAAACACCAAGTGGACCGTTCCATAAAATGGTTTTAGACTCCATAATTACCTTTTCAAAATTTTCTAATGATTTAGGACCAGCGTCAAGACCTTGCCATCCATCAGGAATTTCATTTACATCTACGATTTTAGTATTAGCCGTGTTCGAAAAAGCATCTGCTGCAATAACATCCACAGGTATATGAATTTGAACCCCTTTTTCTTTCGCTAATTTTAAAATCTCTAAAGCCAACTCCATTTTATCATCTTCACAAATAGAATCTCCAATTTTTCCACCTAACGCTTTCACAAAAGTAAAAGTCATTCCACCACCAATGATCATGTGGTCTACTTTATCAAGAATGTTCTCAATAACCGTAATTTTAGAAGACACTTTTGATCCACCTAAAACTGCAGTAACTGGTTTTTCACTATTTTTAAGTACTTTATTTAAACTTTCTATTTCTTTAGCCAATAAGGTTCCAAAACACTTTTCAGTTGGGAAAAATTGCGCAATAATTGTTGTCGAGGCATGCGCTCTGTGAGCTGTACCAAAAGCATCATTCACATAAATATCTCCTAATTCCGCTAGTTTTTTTGCAAAAGCAACATCGCCCGCTTCTTCTTCAGGATAAAAACGTAAATTTTCAAGTAGTAAGACCTCTCCTGCCTTTAAATTGGCTGCCGCTGTTTTCGCTTCTTCACCAATACAATCAGAAGCAAACTGAACCGGTACTCCTAAAATTTGCGCCGTTGTTGCTACAATTGGTCTAAGGGAATACTTCTCCTCTACTCCTTTAGGTCTCCCCAAATGTGACATTAAAATTACGCTACCACCTTGAGCAAGAATGGCATCAATAGTAGGTTTCGCAGCCTCGATACGCGTCGCATCAGTTACCATTAAGTTTTCGTCAAGAGGTACATTAAAATCAACACGTATGATTGCTTTTTTATTTTTAAAATCAAAGTCGTTTAAAGTCTTCATCTAATCCTTATTTTAAGTTAGTTTGTTGTAAAAGAACAACAAATATAGAACTTTTGTACTAGTATTAAATTTGCAAAAAGCATTAAAAAAACGGAAAACACAGCGAAATCGATGTAAATCGTGCTAACTATTGTTATTTTAACTTTTACAACTACTAATTGCTAATTTAAGTACAAAAACAACTCTTTCAGCCTCAGCTTACTTTTCGTATGCTCGCAATTGAAATTTACGGCTCAAAATTTCACACTACGTCATTTTCTGTTATCTTTGCTTTATGCAATTTTCTGAAATTTTAGGGCAAGAACACATCAAAAATCACCTGACCCAAAGTGCTAGTTTAGGCAGGATTCCTCACGCACAATTATTTGTAGGTCCTGAGGGTAGTGGTACGTTACCCATGGCAATTGCTTACGCACAATACATTTTATGCGGAAACCAAGCAGGGGAAAACAATGGCGAAAACCAAGCTTGCAACTTAAAATTTCAAAAACTATCTCATCCTGACTTGCATTTTGCTTATCCTACTGTGTCCACAGATAGTGTAAAAACCAAACCCAAAAGCATTGATTTCATTACAGAATGGCGCGCTTTTTTTACGCAAAATCCATACGGAGGGTTATTTGATTGGTATGCTATTCTTGGTGTTCAAAACAAGCAAGGGGAAATTAGAGTTGATGACGCTACCGAAATTTTAAAATCGCTATCGCTAAAATCCTATGAAGGTGGTTATAAGATTATGATTGTTTGGATGGCCGATAAATTGAACATTGCCGCTTCTAACAAGCTTTTAAAACTGTTGGAAGAACCGCCTGAAAAAACAGTTTTCATTCTGATTTCTGAAAACGAAGAAGATATTATTCAAACCATACGTTCTCGCTGTCAAATTCTGCACTTTAATGGCTTAAGTGAGGCTGCTATTGCAGACGCTTTGGTTAATCGCGATCAAATTGATCCTAAACTGGCTGCAAAAATCGCGCATCAATCGCAAGGTAATTACAATGCTGCTTTGCACTTAATACACGACGACAGTGATGAATATCCTTTTGAAGAATGGTTCGTGACTTGGGTAAGAGCCGCTTTTAAGGCCAAAGGAAATGCCGCTGCCATTCAAGATTTGATTTTGTGGAGCGAAAAAATTGCCAGTCTAGGTCGCGAAGCGCAAAAGAAATTTTTACAGTTTTGTATGGAAATGTTCCGTCAAGCTTTGCTTCTTAATTATGAAGCGCCAAGCTTGGTTTATTTTGAACCCAAAGTAGATAAGTTTAAATTAGAGAATTTTGCTCCTTTTGTAAACGGCAATAATATCAATGACATTTTCAAAGAGCTATCAGATGCGATGTACCATGTGGAACGCAACGGAAATGCTAAAATAATCTTAACCGATCTCTCTATTAAGCTCACCCGATTAATCCATAAAAAATAACCACTATGAACAACGTTGCTTCTATTTTAATTTTGGCTTTTTTAGCCATTTCTTTCATTCAATCTGGATATGATAAAATTTTTTATTGGAAGGACAATTTAGATTGGCTAAAAGGACATTTTGCTAAAACACAGTTGAAAAACCATGTACCACTCGCTTTAATGAATATTTTGGTGCTCGAATTAATCTCAGGTATTTTGTGTGTGGTTGGCGCTATACAATTAATCATAAACAACGGTAGGTTATTTGGATTTTACGGAGCTGTTTTTTCTTGTATTACCTTGCTAATGTTACTATTTGGACAACGGTTAGCCAAGGATTATGACGGCGCTAGAACAATTGTCATCTATTTTATACCCGCAGTAATGGCGGTTTATTGGTTAAATTAAAAATTAAAGTTATTAAACTAAAAAATATTCTTTCCCTTTATGAGAGCTAAACATCCATCAGAATCTTTAACTACACTAACAGACCTCGTTTTACCCAGCGAAACCAATCCCTTGAACAATCTTTTTGGGGGTGAATTATTAGCTCGAATGGACCGTGCAGCCAGTATTGCAGCCAGAAGACATTCACGTCGAATAGTAGTAACAGCATCAGTGAATCATGTAGCTTTTAATCGCGCTATTCCACTAGGAAGTGTGGTAACGGTTGAAGCTAAAGTTTCCAGATCCTTCAAAAGTTCGATGGAAATTTTCATTGATATTTGGGTAGAAGACAGAGAATCGGGAAACAAGACCAAAGCAAACGAAGCCATTTATACCTTTGTAGCTGTTGACGATACCGGAAGACCTGTTGAAGTTCCCCAAATCATACCTGAAACCGAATTGGAGATTCAGCGATTTGACGCTGCCTTGCGACGTAAACAATTGAGTTTACTTCTTGCTGGCAAAATAAAACCAGAAGAAGCAACAGAGCTAAAAGCTTTGTTCCTTTAAAACACATTGTTAAAAACTATTTTATTTTGAACTTTAAAAATTACGTCAAAATAAAGTATTTTTACAAGCACTACAATTTGATACAATAGGAATTAGGCAACGATCATTTAAACACCTAAACTCCTGAAAGCCATAAAACAATACAAATGAAAGAAAAGGTAAAAGAGAAGATGAGTACAGAAAAAGAAGCAAAATTAAAAGCGTTACAATTAACGCTAGACAAACTAGATAAAACCTACGGTAAAGGAACAGTAATGAAAATGGGGGACAAAGCCATTGTTGAAGTAGAAACTATTTCATCAGGGTCTTTAGGAATCGATTTAGCATTAGGTGTAAACGGTTACCCAAAAGGAAGAATAATCGAAATTTACGGTCCAGAATCATCAGGAAAGACCACTTTAACATTACACGCTATCGCCGAAGCTCAAAAAGCAGGTGGAATTGCAGCTTTTATTGATGCAGAGCATGCTTTTGACAGAAACTATGCAGAAAAATTAGGTGTAGATATCGAAAACCTAATCATCTCTCAACCAGATAATGGAGAGCAAGCACTTGAAATCGCTGAGAACTTAATTCGTTCAGGAGCAATTGATATTGTTGTAATTGACTCGGTAGCGGCTTTAACGCCAAAAAGTGAAATCGAAGGAGAAATGGGAGATTCTAAAATGGGTCTTCACGCTCGATTGATGTCACAAGCATTAAGAAAATTAACTGGAACGATTAGCAAAACTAATTGTACCGTTTTCTTCATCAACCAGTTAAGAGAAAAAATTGGAGTTATGTTTGGAAATCCAGAGACAACTACAGGAGGAAATGCATTGAAGTTTTACGCTTCGGTACGTTTAGATATTCGTCGTTCTACTCAAATTAAAGATGGAGACAACGTAATTGGAAACCGAACTAAAGTAAAAATTGTTAAGAACAAAGTAGCGCCACCGTTTAAAGTAGCTGAATTTGACATCATGTATGGCGAAGGAGTTTCTAAAACTGGAGAAATCTTAGATCTAGCGGTAGAATTTGAAATTATCAAAAAATCAGGATCTTGGTTTAGTTATGGCGAAACCAAATTAGGTCAAGGACGTGACGCAGTTAAATCTTTAATAAAAGACAATCCAGAACTAGCTGATGAATTGGAAGTTAAAATTAAAGAGAAAATTAAAGAATTAGCAGAAGCATAAAACTTAAAAGAGTTGACTAACGTCAACTCTTTTTTTTATTTGGTTAAGAAGCCAAATCGCTTTTTAGCATCCTTATTTTCATACTGTAACAATTGTGTATGAATCACTTCACGCACCTTTTCTCTCAAAGGTTTTCTATCCAATAGAGTCAAACCTGTAGTACTAATTTCGGAATGCACCTTAGCGCGCATCAAGCCAGGACTTCCGCTGAAGAACGTGTACGAAAGCCTTTTTTTATTATCCCCAAAGGTAATGGGTACGATCGGAATTTGATGTTCAATTGCTAATCTAAAAGCACCGTCTTTAAAAGTATCTAAAAGTATCGATTCGTCATCAGGAACGCCACCTTCGGGGAAAATACAAACACTTAAACCGCGTTTAATTCTTTTTTGAGCTTCGTTAAAAACCTCCATTCGGCTTTTAGAATTCCCACGATCGACTAAAATGCAAGTTCGTTTGTAGAAAAAACCAAAAAGCGGAATCTTAGCGAGTTCCTGCTTGCCTACGAATACAAAAGGATTTTTAATAATAACAAGCATCAACATAATATCAGCCATCGAGGTATGATTGGCAACAATCATATAACTTTTGTGGTTGTCTAAAAGCTGTTCTCTTTTTACTTTATAATAAAAACCCATCCCAAAAAGAATGAATTTAGACCATATCCGAGCCATTTTAAAGAAATAAGGATATCCTTTCTCTGAAAATATAGAAAGCACTAAAAACGGAAACATAATCACTATAGGAATAGTCATTAATACATAAAACCAAACGCGCCAAACGATCCAAAAAATAAGTTTTACTGCTCTCATGGCGCCAAAAGTAAGTAAAACTATGCTATTATTTATAAAAGCATTAAATTTGAAAACTTTAAAAAATAAAAACAACTTAATATAGAGGATGCGATTGCTTCGTTCCTCGCACTAACATACAATGGCAAAAATACTAACGGGTGTTCAAAGTACAGGAACACCTCATCTTGGAAATCTTTTAGGAGCAATCATGCCCGCAATCGCATTGTCTAACAAACCCGAAAATGAATCGTTTCTTTTTATTGCTGATTTACACTCGGTTACCCAAATAAAGAACGGTGAAACTTTAAGAACAAATACCTACAGCACAGCAGCTGCATGGCTCGCTTGTGGACTTGATATTAATAAAGTTGTTTTTTACAGACAATCAGATGTTCCACAAACAGCAGAATTGTCTTGGTATTTAAGCTGCTTTTTTCCGTTTCAACGGTTAACATTAGCGCACTCGTTCAAGGACAAATCTGACCGTCTCGATGATGTAAATGCTGGATTATTTAGTTACCCAATGTTAATGGCTGCTGATATTTTATTGTATGATGCCCAGTTGGTTCCTGTTGGAAAAGACCAGTTACAGCATTTAGAAATCACTCGTGATGTTGCCTCACGTTTCAACCACCAAATGGGCGAAACTTTTGTAATTCCTGAAGCTAAAATACAAGAAGATAGCATGTTGATTCCCGGTACCAATGGTGGAAAAATGAGTAAATCAGCCAATAATATTATCAACATATTCCTTGATGACAAAGCGCTGCGCAAGCAAATCATGAGCATCGAAACCGACAGCACACCTCTTGAAGAGCCTAAAAATCCCGATACCTGTAATGCTTTTGCTATCTATTCTTTATTAGCTACTGAAGAGCAGTTGGCAACAATGCGTGCAAATTATCTAGGAGGAAATTACGGCTACGGGCATGCGAAGCAAGCGTTGTTTGAGTTAATTTGTGATACTTTCAAAAACGAAAGAGAAAAATACAATTACTATATCAATAACCTTCCTGAGGTAGATGCTTTACTAAAACTTGGCGCTGAGAAAGCTACGGCTGTAGCCAATAGTGTGCTAGCAAGAGTGAGAGAGAAATTAGGCTTTGAGGTGTAATTTTTTTTTTTAAACATATAAGTCATTTAAGTTTTACACCATTCGTAAACATCTCGATTACAAATAAATGATATTGCAATAATCCTTTTTTAGTTTAGATACTAGAAAAGGATTTTTTTTGAAATTCCGCTCAGTAAAGAGTTAAGTAGTTATCCAAGCTAGCGCGAGCGTCTCGCTCGTCACTTGATCATGCGAATATTTCACTACAAACGATAGCGCGTATTTGCAATCACTGCCCACAAAATAGAGCAAAATAATCAAAATCAGGTCAGCAAACTATAAAACCTCAACTAGAAAACAATCCGTTTTTTACCCTTATCAACTGAAAATTAAACGCCTCTCCTAGCCCCGAAAGCAGTGAAAATCCTTTTGAGGTAGTCCCTTGAAGCTTGGGACTACCTCAAAAGATTGGAACGAATAGCGGGACAAGTCGTGTGCTTGGCAACGAGCTGCTGCTACCAATAATAATTACTCCTACAGTACGAAATAAATAACGACAATATCATATCGCCTCAAACAACTTACCCGGTAATGGCCGTACTACGCCTTTCAATTCCATATTGAGTAATATTCCTGAGATTCTGTAAATAGGGAAATCGCAGCGCAAGGCAATGATATCCATTAATTCCTTGCCCGTTTTTAGGAGGAAGTCATATACTTTTTGCTCCTCGTCGTCGAGAGTCACAAAGAGTTGTTTTTGCACAGGCTTAGCTTCTTTTTGAATATCCCAATTGAGAATGTAAACCAAATCAGCAGCGCTACTGAGCACATTAGCTTTTTGAGTTTTTATCAAGTTGTTGCAGCCTTGCGAGTACTTATCGGTCACGCGACCGGGAACCGCAAACACATCTCGGTTGTAATCATTAGCCAAGTTTGCGGTGATTAAGGAACCTCCACGATCCGCAGATTCTATAACAATCGTTGCCTCGGTCATTCCGGCTACAATGCGGTTCCGGCGAACAAAATTTTCTTTATCCGGATTAGATGCACTCCAAAACTCGGTCATGAAACCACCATTCTCCTCCATTTTGGCAACGTACTTTTTATGGGGTTTAGGATAAATTTGGTTCAGACCATGTGCCACAACGCCTATCGTTTGTAAATTATATTCCATGGCCAGTTGGTGCGCGACAATATCGACACCATAAGCAAATCCGCTAACGATAACCGGATCCAATGGTGCTAGATCCTCGATTAGCTTGCGACAGAATTCGGTTCCGTAGGATGTGATTTGACGCGTACCCACGATACTTATTATTTTGCGGTTTTTGAGATCGATATTCCCAGAAGAAAACAGTAATACGGGACCATCAATACAATGCTTCAAACGTTTTGGATATTCATCATCTTGAAAATGGGCTACTTTGATCGCATTCGATTTAATAAACTCCAGTTCCCTATTCGCCTTATCAAAAACCGATTGGTCCTTTAAATTTTTAAGTAAATGAGTCCCTACTCCATCAATTGCGGCTAATTGTTGCGTTTTGGTTTTAAAAACCGCCTCTGCCGACCCGCAATGCGTGAGTAATTTTTTGGCCATAATATCGCCCACACCTTCTACGCGTTGCAAGGCTAAAAGGTAGAATAAATCTTGATTTGTCATGCTAAATATTTGTAAGTGAAATATATGGTTTTTTATTTTGAATTGTTAATAAAAATTGTGAATAAAATTTTGATAACTATTTTCATTGTATAACTTTGTCAACATGAACATCGAAAGCTACATCTCGCAATTATTATATCGTTATCAGTGTGTTACTGTTCCTGGTTTTGGTGCTTTTTTGACTGAAATCAAATCAGCACAGTGGAATGAGAACGCAAACTCCTTTTTTCCACCAAAAAAACAAGTTTCGTTCAATGCCCATTTAAAAAACAACGATGGTTTACTAGCGAATCACATCGCTAGAGCTGAAAAAACATCGTACGAGTACGCCGTAAGCGCTATTCAGTACGAAGTAGTACAGTGGAAAAAAAGCTTAGAAGAAAATGGTGTTGTACAACTTAAAAACATTGGTGAACTTAGTTTGAATAGCGATAGTTACATTGTATTTAAACCAAGTGATCAAACAAATTATTTGACAACCTCTTTTGGTTTAGCATCGTTCGTTTCACCTATGGTTAAAAGAACTGTAGTTGAAGAAACCAAGGTTACAAAAGTAGAAACAGAAACAATCACTCTAGAAACTGAGGAAAGAACAACTCCTGCCTACCTAAAATATGCAGCAGTACTTGCTCTTGGACTAGGAATTACTGGCGCTATAGGGTATCCAGTTTATCAAAACCAAATAGAATCACAAACGGTTCTTGTTGAAACTGCCGTTCAGAAAAAAGTGAATGCTAAAATTCAAGAAGCTACTTTTTTTATTAAAAGCCCAATACCAGCAGTTACCTTAGCCGTTAAAGAAAACACGAAGCCGTACCACATCATGGCAGGCGCGTTTAGAGAAGAGGCAAATGCCGACAAAATTTACAAACGCTTGACGGAGCAAGGCTACAAAGCCAAACGTATTGCCATAAACAAGCACGGACTCTATCCTGTTTTATATGGTAGCTACGCGACTTATGCCGAGGCAGAAAAAGCTCAAAAAGAAATTCAGAAAAATGATAATCCACAAGCTTGGATTTTGATTGAATCATTATAAAAGTTTAAAAATTTAGTTACAAATACCTCCAAAGAGCATCAGTCTTCTTGGAGGTGTTTTTTTTTGGAGCTTTTTCCAGCTATCCGCTTTATCTCTTGTGGTCTCAAAAAAAGGAGACCACAAGAGGATGCCGCTGCTATCTGGGCTAAAAAATGAAGTAGCGACGGCTATACCTTTTAAATCGGGCCTTTTTTAGCGTCGTTTTGCGACGAAAAATAAAAATACTACATTGGTTTAAATTGTTGTTTAATAACTGCTTAAAAGGGAAATTTATACGCTTATTTTGTCTTGCTGAGGAACGAAGCATCTCTGCTAATTGAGCAATTTACGTCGGAATGATACATTTTGTCTATTGATAAAATACAGAGTGTGTTTGTCGAGCAACTTGGGGAGATTCCTCCTTTGTCGGAATGACAAAAAGAAGGGGATTACAAAATACTGAGCGTGATTATGGAGCAACTTGTGGAGATTCCTCCTTCGTCGGAATGACAAAATAAGACGGAATGACAAAACGAAGAGGATGACAAAATAATGGGTTTGGCGAATAAAAACGGAAGGACAAATGAAAACGAAATTACTATTTTAAACCATAAAGTCATACGCCTACTTTGTCTTGCTGAGGAACGAAGCATCTCTGCTGATTGAGCAATTTACGTGGGAATAACAAAATACTGAGCGTATTTGTGGAGCAACTTGTGGAGGTTCCTCCTTCGTCGGAATGACAAAGGAATGGAATAACAAAACGAAGGGTATGACGAAATAATGGGTATAACGAATGAAAACGGGAGGACAAATGAAAACGAAATTATTATTTTAAACCATAAAGTCATACGCCTATTTTGTCCTGCTGAGGAACGAAGCATCTCTGATAATTGAGGAATTTAAGTGGAAATGACAAAATACTGATTGTGTTTGTGGAGCAACTTGGGGAGGTTCCTCCTTCGTCGGAATGACAAAATAAAACGGAATGACAAAATACTGAGCGTGATTATGGAGCAACTTGGGGGGATTCCTCCTTTGGCGGAATGACAAAAAAAAGGGAATGACAAAATACTGAGCGTGTTTGTGGAGCAACTTGTGAAGATTCCTCCTTCGTCGGAATGACAAAAAGAAGGGGATGACAAAATACTGAGCGTGATTATGGAGCAACTTGTGGGGATTCCTCCTTCGTCGGAATGACAAAGGAAAGGAATGACGAAATAATGGGTTTGGCGAATGAAAACGAAATTACTATTTTAAACCATAAAGTCATACGCCTATTTTGTCCTGCTGAGGAACGAAGCATCTCTGCTGATTGAGCAATTTACGTGGAAATGAAAAAACTACTGAGCAACTTGGGGAGATTCCTCCTTTGGCGGAATGACAAAAAAAAGGGAATGACAAAATACTGAGCGTGATTATGGAGCAACTTGTGGAGATTCCTCCTTCGTCGGAATGACACAGGAAAGGAATGACAAATGAAATGACAATGTAAAGAGAAGAAACTGCTGTAAAAGCATAAAAAAAGCAACTCTTTTTGGAGTTGCTTTTTGCTTATAACCGTTTTGCGATTTCAATCGTGTACTGTGTTTAACTTTTAGACCTTAAATGATCTCGCTAATTTGCAGTTCGCCTTTTGTGTTGGTGTAATTGGGTACATCAGCAGCGAAGGCTTCAGCATGCGGACCAAAAGAGGCTTGAAAACTAGCAACACTATCGAATTTTAAATCGACTACAGCGAAATATGGAGCGGGTTCGCCTGGAATGCGACCAGCTATTCCTACTGAAAACTCCAATCCTTTTAAAGCATCACCTAGTGCTTTTGCAATCATAGGAAGGTGACTGTTTTTGTAGTAATCGACATCAAATTGAATGTCGGCACTATTAGGGTACATTACGCTTACTTTTATCATGATCTGATTTTTTTGAAATTTTGTTTAAAAATACAAACCTTATTTTAATTACTAGAACTTTCGCCTGTTACGTATTCCCGCAGCCCGACTTAAGTGGAGCTCTTTTTTATGTAGCGTAGCGCAGTAAAAAAAGCGGGAACGGAAGGCGGAATAGCTGCCCAAATAATTAAAATAAGGTTGTATGGAATCTATCTAGTGATGGATTATTTTTTTGACCAAGCAAATTTTTGGAATGCTGCGTCAACAGGTGTATTTGCAATGTGATTGGTGTAGTTACTAATCACTTTTTGAGATAAACCTAAGATGATATCTAGTACTTGTTGTTCCCCGTATCCTGCAGCATAAAATGCATTTAATTCTTCTTCAGAAACGTTTCCACGGTTGCGAACCATGCTTAATGTAAAAGTACGTAAAGCTTCTAACTTCGCATCAGCTAATGGAGTTTCGTTACGTAATGATTCGATAATATCGTTGTTTACTTTCATCATATGAGCGATTCCTGTGTGTGCGGGAACGCAGTAATGACAAGCGTGCTCTACGTTGATTGCTTGCCAAACTACAGTTAACTCATCGTTGTTAAAAGACGAAGCAACAAATAATTCATGTAAAACTTGGTATCCTTTTAAAGCGCTTGGAGATGCAGCTAGTACACCGTGCAATCCTGGAATCATTCCGTATGCTTTTTGAGAATCTTGTAATAATGCTTTGCTTTCTTCTGGAGCAGACTCGATAGAGTGAATTTTTAAAGTTGTCATAATTGTAAATTTTTATTTTTATTATTTTAATACTAGATTTCTAAGCATTCGCTTAGAAATAGGACAAAAAAAAGCTAGAGGTTATTGAAGGTAAGTTCGATATAATCTTCGATTTCTTGTTTACTATTTACTCGAGATGCAGCAGCTAAACCATGTTTGGCAAGCAATAAATAATTGGCTTGTTTGGTTACCGTAGCAGCATCTTTTGTTTTATCTTGTTGTAGCTTTTCTATAAATAACTCTTTTACACCATTCATAAAATCGCCCATTTGTGTATTAATAACTTGATCCTCGGCTTCGGCAAATTCATTGTAGGTATTGGTTAAAAAACATCCTTTATAATTGCCTACTTCGATAGGAATTTGAACAGAATCATAGAAAAATTCTTTGATGTCTTGGACGCCATTATTTGAATTTTTGAATTTTTCAAACATGCCACTAATCTTGCTTTTGTAACATTGTAAACTTTGCAAGAACAATTCTTGTTTGCTTCCAAAACTAGAGTAAATAGAGAACTGATTGATTCCCATTTCCTTCTCTAACATACGAACAGAGGTGTTTTCATACCCATTGCGCCAGAATGCAGCCATTGCTTTTTCTAGTACTTCATGTTCGTTATATTGTTTACTTCTGGCCATTACTATTTTAATACGGTACAAAACTAAGCAGATGCTTTGAAATAAAAAAACAATTAACAATGTTTAACGTTTTGATTTTACAATGTAAGGGTATGTTTAAGAACATTTTTTGAACAAAAGTAATTGATTATCTTTTAATTATTATTATAAAAAATAAGTCTTATAATTTACTAATTATCTAATCGTTATTCCTTATCTCACAAAAAATTATTAAAATCTTCAATGTGTTGCGGGAGGATTCGTTCTTGAAAACTACTCTCGTACTGCTCCTAAAAACAAAACTAGTTCAAGCTCGCTTTGAACATGCGTAACTCGTCCCAGCTGTATTTTTCGCCAAATTGCTCTTTCATTCCGTTTAGCGATTCTTCTTTGTAGTGTTTGAAGGCTTCACTAAGTTCGGTAATTTTATCGTTTGGTAAAATATCCTGTACTTTGACTTTTTTAGACTGAATCAGTTTCACTAAATGCCCTTCGATGGTGGCTGTAGTCAACTTACGAATGGTGGCAATGTCTTGAATAGAATTTTTGGCAACCCAAAGCTCGTATGTTTCCTCAACCGTAGATTTCTTAGGCGCTTTTTTATCCTTAGTTTTCTTGGTGTAGCGTTCCGCATCGGCTTCGTCCTCGATTAGGGTAACGTGTGTCTCTTTGAATTGATTTTGAATCGATTCGGTTTTGCGACTGAGGTATTTTTTGATTTCATCTGAGGTTAGTTTTTCCTTAGAAATGGTTTCACCTGCCACTACGGTTTCGATTAGCAGCTTGGCTTTCATCAATCGTAAAACGGCTTTGGATTGCATCTCCTCGAGAATACTTAGCTCATCAAAGTAGGCTTTCCCTTTTTTGATGCGTTTGACCTCTTCAATTTTCCAAATGGTCTCAAAAACGAGCTCGTCCATGGGTTTAAAAAAGTAATCATAAGCCGCTTGAATGCGGTCCGAAACATGCATTAAGTCCACTGTTTCGCTGGCGAATATTTTGTTTAATTGGTGTATGAATTTTTTGGATGGGTCCAAACCGCCTTCGATTGCATCCAATTGCTTGGCTGCCCAATTCGCATGATTGGCTTTGGTAGTGTTTTCCGACTTATCCCCATAACTGAATTTATGATTGCGCCACTCTTGGGCTAAATCATACCAGTCAAAACTGTTAATAAGATAGTTATGAATAAAATTCTTAGTTTCAAAATGTAAGGAGTTTTTTAATAGTTCGTCAGTTGCTTTGTTGAGCGCATAATCCATCACATCTTGATCATTCGAGATTCCGTTCATACGCAACGGAGAAAGCAAAATAAGACCTTCTAGCGAACGCAAACGTGATAAAGCAACATAGGCTTGTCCAGGCATAAAAACCTGCGAAACATCAATCGCAGCTTTGTCAAAAGTTAATCCTTGGCTTTTGTGCACGGTGATTGCCCAAGCTAATTTGATGGGATAATGGACAAAAGTACCTAGCACCTCCTCCTCTACTTCCTTTGTAAACGCATCCACTTTATAGCGAATATTTTGCCACTCATATTTATCGACTTCAATGGTTTTATTTTCCTCAGGGAAATGAACTAGGATTTCTTGGCTAGAGAGGGATTTGATTACACCCATTTTACCGTTGAAATAATTTTTTTCGAAAGATAAATCGTTTTTTACAAACATGACTTGGGCTCCAACTTTGAGTTGTAGTTTTTCTTCGACCGGGAAAATTTTATCTGGAAAATCACCCACAATTTCAGGAGAATACGTAATTAATTCCCCTTTCAAATCTTCTAAAGCTTGTGCATTCATTGCATCGGCTTTGTTGTTGTGCGTGGTAAGTGTGATGTACCCTTTGTTGGCTTTTAAGTCAAAATCAGGTTTGACGTATTTATTAAGAGCCGCCACATCAGCCGCTGTGATTTTATTGTCTCGTAAATTATTAAGTACCGAAATGAATTCGGTATCCGTTTGACGGAAAATTGTAGATAACTCAATGTACAAAGGTGGGCTTTGCTGTACCACATGCGAATGAAAAAAGAATTTCCCTTTGTAATAATTGCGCAATGTTCGCCATTCCTCGTCTCTAATGACCGGTGGAAGTTGTAACAAATCGCCTATATAAAGCACTTGCACACCTCCAAAAGGTGTAGTTTTTTTTCGTACCGTTTGCATCATATAATCCATGGCATCAAGCAAATCCGCACGCAACATACTAACCTCGTCGATCACGAGCAGCTCCATATTACGAATAACCGCCTTTTTAAGACCGTTCATTTTGAAATGCCTGCGCAAAGTATCTTTAGACTCGAACTTTACCGTTTCTGTAAACTGAGAATCCACATTGAACGACGGAATAAATCCTCCAAATGGCAATTGAAACATAGAATGAATCGTGACACCTCCTGCGTTCAAGGCAGCTATTCCAGTTGGTGCTACAACAACGGTATTTTTGTGGGTTGTTGCAATAATTTCTTTCAGCAACGTAGTCTTTCCGGTTCCCGCCTTACCCGTTAAAAAAACCGATCGTTGCGTTTGATTGATGAATTGTAAGGTGTAAGCAGCAGCTTCAGAAATAGTTTGCATTAGGCGTGTAGGTTATAAATTGCATTGAATGTAAATCTAATACCGATTTACAATTGATCCTCGAACATATCACAAAAATAGCTTTTCTGATTTAGTAAAGTATCAAAATCTCCTGTCTCAACGATACGTCCGTTTTTCATGACGTAAATAACATCGGCTTTCTTGAGTTGGGACAAACGATGGGAAACTAAAATAATCATTTTTTCTTTACCCCAAACACGCAAGGAATTGTACAGTTCGCTTTCGGAAAAAGCATCTAAGGCACTCGTAGGTTCGTCCATTACCACCAAATCCGCATCGCGATAAAACAAACGAGCTAAGGCTAATTTTTGCCATTCACCGCCACTTAGTTGCTCTCCCATCCAAAAAGTGCGGCCTAATTTAGAGTCAAATCCATCTTTCATTTTATCGATAAATGTCGATGCGCCACTGTTGACCACTGCTTTTTGTAATTTATCTAAATCAATACTTTCCTTAGATCCTAAACTAATGCTTTCTCCAACGCTTAAAAAATATTTTTCGAAATCTTGAAAAAGAAAAACGCTTTTCGTTCTGAATTCTTCATTATCGATTGTATTCAACGGGATGGAATCAATGGTAATTGATCCTTGCTGGTAAGTGTACAATTTTCCTAAAAGTTTGACTAAGGTTGATTTGCCTGATCCATTTGCACCAACGATAGCAATGATTTGACCTTTGTCACAAGACAAAGATATGTCATGTAAAACCTCTCTATCGGTATCCGGATACGTAAAATTTAACTCCTTTATCTCTAGTTTGGAAGGCTTTGCAGGAAAAGGCACTGTAGTCTTACTCGCATTACTCTCTGGAATATCTAAAAACAGAAATAAGTGATTGATAAACATGCGGTGTTGGAATAACTGCACCAAAGCAGTCAAAAAACTTTTAGTACCTGACTGTAACTTTTGGAAACCTTGAAGGTAAATCACAAAAAGTCCAGGTGTTATTAATTGTTCCCAGGTGTTTTTCGCCAAGGATAAAAAGATGAAACCTACTAAAATAATTTCGCCAGCCTCGATGATAACACTGTAGAAATTTTGCTTGTTTTGAATACTTTTTCGTTTTTTAAACAGATACTCCCTTAAAGCACTATACCTCTCAATAAATTCTTTTCCGTATCCAAACAGACGTACCTCTTTAGCATAGCTTAATCCAGTTAAAACTTGCTGCAAATAATTAGACTCTCTCTCAGCAGTCGCTAAATTTTTCTCCTCACTGAAACTCTTTCTAGAAAAAAACCATTTGACTGCAAATAAGGGCAACGATAGCAAAACGATGATTACGGCATACTGCCAATAATAATAAGCTAGCATGATGGCAATCATGATCACACTACTAAACTGCATTAACAAAGTACTGAAACTATTGAGTAATTGTGCTGCTTTGAATACTGCTTGTTGTTGTGCTAAGTGTAGTGTATCGTGGTAAATAGGGTTTTCGTAATAAGCGAAATCAACCGTAATGGCTTTTTCTAGCACTTGCTTGGAAAGGTGATCTCCTACTTTTTGCTGGTAAAGTGAATTGACATAGGTTGCCATTTGGGCACATACAGAAGCAATAAGTTGTAATACACAAAATCCAAGTACGAGCAGAATCACTTCCTGGAAATCATGTCCTTTGGGGCTTGTAATAATGTCAATTATCTCCTTGGTAATGTACAAGGACAAGACCGGAACAACGGATTGCAACAAAACCAATACAAAATAAACTACCGCATTCGCTGGCGAAGCCTCGTATATTACTTTTAAAATCTGGATGTAATCCTTTAGAATTTTTTTTATTTGCAATTGCTTTTTCACGATCCGTTACAAGGTTAAGGGTTTATTAACTTGTAATTTATTTTGCAAAAGCCAATCTGTAATAAGCTTCAAAGAGCCATCAATAGAATCCGAAGAGGTGTCTACGGTTATATGAGGATTGGTAGGCGGTTCGTAAGGACTGTTAATACCGGTAAAGTCTTTTATTTCACCTTTAATCGCTTTTTCGTATAACCCTTTGGTATCGCGAGCGACACATTTTTCTATGGGAGTAGAAAGGTATAACTCGATATAATTGTCAGCACCAACTATAGCTTTTGCAGCGGTTCGGTCTTCTTCAAATGGGGATATAAAAGAACTAATAACAATAATCCCAGCATCATTAAAAAGTCTCGCAACCTCAGCTACTCTGCGGATGTTTTCTTTACGTCCCTCTCTGCTAAAATCCAAATCACTGTTTAAATGCATGCGCGTATTGTCGCCATCAGTAATGTACGAGCGAATTTGACGCTCATGGAACCATTGGTCTAAAGCTGCTGCTAAAGTTGATTTCCCAGAACCCGAGAAACCGGTTAGCCAAATGGTGAAAGCAGTGTGGCCATTCAATTCTTCGCGCTCTTTTCTAGATACGGAATAGTTTTGTTGGAATAAATTGGCCTGATCTTTCATACGGTAACTATTGTTTTGAGTCCAAATTTAGTCTTTTGAACTTAATTGGTAAAAAAACAAGCATTTTCTTTGAAGAAGAAAGAAATTTTAAAAACTTTTACATTTTTTTTTAACAGAAATTTTTTTTAACAGAAAAAAAGAATACTTTTGTAGTATTATTTGTAAACAACTAAAAAAACAAGATTATGAACATAGCAAAAAAACAATGGATGGCTCCTGTAGCTACTGAAATAGCAATAAATAATGGTCCTCAGGCTGGTGCTGATGAAGTGTATGTTGCAACCGATGGGGATTCTTAGTTGAGTAATCATTTTTGACACAAACATATAAAAAAAGCTCACTGTTCAGTGAGCTTTTTTTATATGTTTGTTTTATGCTTTAACACAATATAGTCTTTTATATTGTATCTGCCACAAATAAATTTATTCTGTACTTTGACCCAAGAATGTCCTTCTCTACCATTATCTACCTTTTTCACACCTATAAAGTATTGAAAAGGTATTTGATATTTAATAAGTAAGTAGACTGCCTGCCAAGATTGGTGGCGGCAAACATTCTTCCAAAAAATATATTTGTTGCAAATAGCAATTGCCAAAGCAATATCCTTTGCTATAGCTGTTTTTTCAGCTGTTAAATTCTCCTTAACTAGTGAATTATTGATAATCTGTTCAGCAAAAGCACGTTTTGAACTTATTAGTAAAAGTAAATTTCTATGAATTGACAATAGAAAAACTAGTAATACTAATTTTTTTTGCCGCCTAGTTAAAACGAAAACATTTCTAAGCAACCTCTTCATTTATATATTTTTTTTCTATCAGATCTGCAATAGTCCTCTTTAATTGAAGAGAACATTCCTTTTCTTCTACATCATATTCCATCATTAGCCGCTCCACAATAGTTTTAAATGTAAGGCCTTCAGCAATGAATTTCAAAATTGAGGTATAAGTTTCATTTAAACTAATGTACTTGTTCTCTTCTAAAGCATACAAAACCCCTTCTTCTTCCAAAGGTGTAAATACTACTTTATCCGTATTTAATCTATATTTTCTGTTTTCCATTTTTATTTATTTGCTTTATTGCTTCTTCCCAATAACCAAAACGCTTCATCATTGATTCGTTTACGGTCATTATAATTTCTATTTGTTCATTAGTTAACTCTTTTTTCCAGCGTCCTGATTCTCCTTTGTAAAAGAAACTTGACGCAGTTATTTGCTTTTCTTTAAATCCTTTATTAACTTCTTGTTCCTTTAATTTATTAAAATCACAGGAATTGATTGCTTCTTGTATTTCATTATCACTATATTTCAATTGCATTTGCACAACTGCTTCTTTAAAAGTTGCAAAAGGATTTTCTTTCATATCTTCATAACGAACAACATGCACTGGTATATTTTCTTGATTAATCCAACTTAAAGCATGCATTTCCCATGTGCCCAACAACTGATAATATTGCCCATATGATTTACCCTTTTTCACAAATGCTGCTCCTTCATTATTTATATAGTTATTTATAGTTTCTTCGACATTTAAACCAGTATGGTTGGCTAAAGAAAGAACTACATCAAGAGGGTTTCTTACGAAATAGAGGGCTAGTCTACTACCCATTCCTGAAATCAATGGTAAACCAGTCCAATTAGTAAAAGTGTATGCGTCATGAATTTTTATATAAGTTTCTATTTTAATTTCATTTGCAGTGTAATTATATGCAATATTTCTAAACAATTCAAACTCCCTTGGTCTTAAATCATCGCATGATAAATCTAAAATATTCTCTACAAATGATTTAGACGAAAATATACCGTCGGTTTGCATAGTATTAATATCAACTTTTCCATCGTTTTGAAGAGCTGTTAAAAAACTACGAAACCAAGTGTTTCCTGATTTAGGGTAAGAAGCTAACCATATAATATTATTTTCCATTCGATTCTATAATTTGTTCGATTATAGCATCCGCAAAACTATCAAAACTAAGTTTATTTTTTGGCCGTATTGCTTTCCAAAAAGGAACTTGTTGTGAAATAGCACTAATGGTTTTAAATTGTAATAACTGTTTATTCATGCCTTCTACCCACCTATTTCGGTAAATATTATCTCCAAGCAATTTCATGCCTTCAATAGCTTTCATTTTTTCAATATAAACGCAATCACCTTTCATTTCTAAAAAAACAATTCCTCTTACTTGTTGGGCAGTAGAAACAAAGTCATCGTGAAATGCAATTCCAAACTTATTAATTTCGGCACGCAATTGTTTTGCATCTGAGTAAGAATAAACTTGTTGATTATCCAAGGTGTTTTCCCATGCTCTTAGAACGGGATAAGAGGCTATAGCTACACATGAATTATTTTCAACTTTTATTAAGGCAGTATCATCTGTAAACAAGGTGTAGCCCTTTTCTTTTAATTTTAAAGCTGTGGTGGATTTTCCGGTTCTTGAAGGTGCCGCAAATAACCAAAGTCCTCCACTAGCATCCATAACTCCTGAAACATGAAATGGCATTAAATTATTTTGAAAAAGTACAGCCGCAATACAGTTAGAATAAAAAAACAATAAAATTGTGTCCCAATCCTCACAAAGCGGCTCAATAACTACTTTTTTTCCGTCAGAAACAAAATATTTGGCAACATTAGGAATTTGATAAAAAAATTCATTCTCGTTAAAGTGAGTAAATGGTTTTTTAATAGTCGGTTCTACTTTAAAATCTGGCCCTACTACGCCTATAGTCACTTCAAAATCAGGCTTAATCTCCTCCTCAACTACTGTAAAAGAGGGTAGTTGTATTGAAGAAGAACATATTAGATTAAAAACCTTGTAATAGTATTGCATTAGCGCGCTTTATTTTGATATTTTATTAACTTAGCAAATGTAAAAAAATACAACGAAATGAAAGGGTTTTTTGGAATTTTAAACTTAAAAGAAGCTGCTTTTACCGAAGCAAAGCAAAAATATATTCATAATAAATTAAAAACAAAGGAACTTTTTCATCTTGATACAGATGAAATTTTACTGACTGATTTTAATTCTTCTTTTGAAAATAATACTGAATTTAAAAATTTACATTACACTGGCTGGTGCAGGCTAGATAACATTACCGAATTGCAAAAGCTTTTAAATCTTAAAACTACTACCATAGAAAAAGAAGTAATTATAGCATCTTACGCAAAATGGGGAGAAAGATGTGTAGATCATTTTATAGGTGATTTTAGTTTTGCTATTTGGAGTAATGATCAAAAAACGCTTTTTCTTGCCAAAGATCAAATGGGTATACGTCCACTCTTTTACATGGAGCAAAATGGATTATTTTACTTTGGGACAACTATATCTGAAATAAAATCAGCATTGTTAGAATCTCCACAATTAAGCGAAGAATACATTGCCAAGGAATTACGAAATTTTCCACAGAATGTTGAGGATACTTTTTTCAAGGATATTAAAAGGTTAAAACCTGCACATTATGTTTCAGTAGGAAAAGGAAAAAAAATAGAAGAAAAAAAATACTGGGAACTCACAAAAATTGATTTGATCCAATGTAAAAGTAACGATGACTATATTACTCTATTGCGAACTTGTTTTATTGAAGCTGTTCGGTGTAGAATTAAAGGCAAGAAAAAAGTAGGGTGCCAACTCTCTGGCGGCATGGATTCATCAGCTATCGCTGTAATCTTATCTCGTGAAATGGACAAGGATGACTTACACACCTATTCCTTTGTACTTAATGAAAAGACCATAGCCTATTCTGATAACGGAATAGATGAGCAAGATACACAGGAAGAAATTATTAGGTATGCCAATTTAAAGAGAGAAAATCACCATCCTATTACTTCTTTTTATTTTCAAGATACTTTTGAAGAGTTGGAGATAAGAAATAAAGTTATGGGTGGTATTGCTAATAGTGATGCCATTTGGCAGGACACCATTTACAAATTTTCTTCAAAGAATCAAGTTGATGTTTTATTCAGTGGGTTTCCTGGTGATGAAGGAATTTCACAAACTGGAAGCAATTATTTCTATGATTATTTAAATGAATTTAATGTAACCGGATTATTTGATTTAATTACTAGTTTTAGAAGAGCTGCAATAAAGAAGATTATTAAGTATTACAAACAAAAAAAAGAAAACACAACCTATTTCGGCTTTACGGAAATACAAGAAAAAAGAAATCTACTGAACAAGAAATCAAAATTTTATACAGAACTACAAGATACTTCTTTTACATTTAATCCTAGCTTTAAAAGCTGGCAAAAAGAACAAATTTGTAGAGCACATACTACATTAAGAGCAGAGTCAGAAGGAACATATGCTAACCAATATGATTTGGAGACCGTATATCCTTTGGCAGACATCAGACTTTTAACAATCATGTACAGCTTACCTACCAAATTATTCAAACCAATCCCGTATTCTAGAGCCTTATTTAGGAATATTTGTAAAGGAATTTTACCTGACAAGGTGCGGTTACAAACTAAAAGCAATGGCGCAAAAACACTAGCTTTTGCGGACTATTGGATCTATAATAAAGCTGAAGAATTAAAAGATTACAAACTTAGCAACAGCACTGGTTTATTAATATCACTGGAAGAATACCAACTTAAAGAAGCTGAAAACGAATTCATGAAAATGAGACGATTAAATCAACTTAAGGAAATCGATTATTTGATAGAATTAAACTTACCAACAAAATAATTTTAAAATAAGTTGTTATTTTAGTCCTCTAAATACTATTTAATCCAATTTCTATAAATGCTCGTTATATCAGATATTAACAAAGAATACGACTCTTCTATAGCCTTAATTGTCTTATGCTGTAGAATACACTTTAAATCATCGAATTTAGATGATTTACGGACCTTTATAAACACAAACGAGGTAGATTGGTCGGTCTTTTACAAAAGTAACCTTAAACAAAAGGTTAGGCCTATTGTTTATCGAATACTATTAAAAATCGAAATACCTGAAAGTGTAAAAATTAAACTTACTAGCGAGCTAAACAAGCTAACCTTGCAAAGTTTTGAACAAGCAAAAGAAACAGAACGCATTATCTTTTTGTTTAAAGAGCATAATGTTAATTTGATTCCCTACAAAGGAACTGCATTTTCAAAGCAGTTTTTTGGTAATATTGGTATGAGGGAGTCCAGTGATATTGATCTTATTATAGCTCCACAGGACATTCCTAAAGCTATTATTTTACTAGAAAATGACGGGTATTCTCCCTATAGTAAAGAGTATTATGATTGGGTGGGTCATGAAAATTTTGTTCAGTTTCATAAAGATTTTAGCTTTGACAAACACGTGGGCTCGAAAAGATTGCATCATGTAGAATTACATTTTAATATTATAAGCAAAACAACCTACTTACCGGATCACCGAAATACATTTGCAACACAGCAAACGACTAATTATCAGTTATTTCAAAAGCAAGTTGACTGTTTGCTTCCCGTGGAACATTTTAGAGCGGTTGCCTTACACCATATGCTTATGGACACTATGGGCTACATGAAGACAGTGGTTGATCTTGCTCAAATGTGGCTTACAATAGAAGAAGCACAAAGCAAAAATGAATTAAGCACTGCAGAAATAAACGTACTACAAACGGTAGCAGAAAGCTATAACTTACCGCTGGTGCACAACACCATGAGCAAATTATTAGGTATTACAGTTTTGCAGCCAAGAACAAAAAAAACTAACGGAATCATTAACAGGATTTTAAGTGGCTCTTATAGAAAGGTAAGAGAAAATAAGTCACCATTTTTTGATACTATTACTTTTACGTATACGCACCTTAAGTATAGTACTTGTTTTTATGCAAAAACAATAGATCGGCTAAAATATTTAAGTAAAAGTTTTCTAAATATAATGCACCCACAACCTGAGGATTGCATGTCGATTACCTTACCTAAGAATCTGTATTTCCTATACTATATCATACGCCCCTTTAGGCTCCTCTTTTTTCCTGGAGATCCGACCAAAAGACTATAGCAATAAAAAAAGCCTTCATTTCTAAACTAGAAATGAAGGCTCTACCTTTTATATTAAAAGAAAATCATTTCTTTTCATCTGCTTTAACTTCCTCTTTATCATCTGATTTAGCTGCAGATTTGTACTTGTCATTCAATGCTTTTATCACCTCTTTAGTGATATCATACTTCTCTTCAGCATATAATACAGTCGCTGCATCACCTGTACCGTATATGTATGAGTATCCTTTTTCTTTTCCGTATGCTTTTATGAATTTCTTTACTCCTGAAACTAATGAATCCATTTCAGCTCCACCTTCTTGCTGCAATTGTTGTGCTAATGCTTGTTGTGCATAGCCTAATTCTTGCTCTCTTTTTTGCAATTCAGCTCCACGTTTTTGTGCCCATTCTTGACCATTTGCTTGTGCCTGTGCTTGAAAGTTAGAGGCATCTTGCTTGAATCGGTTGATTTCAGCTTCTAATTGTCTTCCTTTTTCGCTCGATTGTGCTTTGTATTTCGCTTCAAGATCCTTTGCCTCTGTATATTCTTTCATTAATACCGAAGTATCTACATAAGCAGTTTTTACCTCTTTAACTTCTGATGGCTTGTTACAAGCAACTACTGAAATAGAAATTGCGATAAATAATAATACTTTTTTCATTTTGGTTTATTTGTAATTTAAGTGTGTAAGCAAAAATATGAAAAAATAGGTAGTAACCTAAAAAACTTTAAAAAACAGCTATTTTTAACACTATAAGCTAATATTATTCAATTCAAAAAATCAATAAGAAATAATTATTAAAACCACCTCTTTTAATTGCGTTTTAAGGCTTAAATAAAAATTAGCAATGAATTTATATGCCAAAAGGGTAAAAACAACTTAAAAAGGGCTTAAAATTCGGTTTAGCTTTGTTTCAGAACATAAATATGTGATGAATATTCGAAATTGTGCTTTGCTTTTAGATTAGATTTCAATCCTACCAAAAAAGCACTGATAAAATTCATTTTTCCGTTTTTGTATTTTTCAGATAATAAACTAACATAAAACGAATCGAACTTCATAGGAAGCACTTTTTCCAATTTCATATTTTCTTTTTCGAATAACACTTTAATTGCTTTTTTAGAGAAATGCCAAAAATGGATAGGCACATCATACGCTGCCCAAAAAGCTCCATAATGTTTTGCGTCAAAAGATTTGAAATTTGGAACCGCCACAATCAAAGTACCTGTTGGTTTCAACAAACGTTTCAATTCTTTTATTTGGTAATCTAAATCAGGAACATGTTCTAATACGTGCCACATACTAATAACATCAAAAGAGGCATCGGCCAACTCTTTTGTACTTTCTACAAAAGAGATGCCTTTGCTTACTGCAATGGCTTTAGCTCTATCACTTGGTTCAATTCCCACTGTTTTCCAACCATTTTCCTTAGCTACCGTCAAAAAATCACCCGTACCTGCCCCAATATCCAATAGCCTGCCCTTGGATACTTGCTCACTGTTTATTAGTTGTAATTTATTTTTGAGTGCAATATTTTTAACAAAATGATATGCTTTTTCAAATAAGGATCTTTTACTGTCCGTATGTGAAATATAGTCTTCACTTTCATAGTACTTACCCAAAGTATCCAAACTGGGTTGTGGTGACGTAATTAACATATCTAAATCAGCATCATGATACAATTCAAAAGTTTCTTTTGAAACAGAATGATCTTTAACCGTAAGAAAATGTTTTTTATTTGAAATATTCATTTATAAGTATTTTTAAATAACCTGATTTTAACTGATAGCCGCAATTACTATTCAGCAATGCTGGCCCTTTTAACTTTTAAAAGGAGCAAAAGACATTAATAGCCATTACTCCTTCTTTTTATATTTTATAAAAAATCCAATGATAATAGGCCTTAGCAACCTAGTTTCACGTGGAACAAACTTTATTAAATACTATTTACTAGCACTTTTGTTCTCAAATTAACGAAGCCACGTCCGCAACAATTAGTTATCTGCCCATATAAATAAGCAGCACTGAAATATCACTTGGTGAAACTCCACTTATTCTAGAAGCTTGCGAAATCGTCACTGGGCGAATTTTGGTTAACTTTTGTTTCGCTTCAATTGACATCGACTTTATTTTATCGTAATCAAAATCAACCGGAATCTTTACATCTTCCAAACGCGTCAATTTATCAGCATTATTTCTTTCCTTCTCAATATATCCAGAATATTTCACCTGAATTTCGGCTTGTTCTAAAATTTCTTGATCTAAATTGTTTTCAGACACGTAATCCTTAACCTTATCAAATTTTAAAATATCTTCTAAATCAATTTGCGGACGAGAAAATACCTTAAACATTTTATCACCTTGCGAAATTGTAGCAGTTCCTTTAGATTCGAGGATAGGATTTGCTTCAGCAACCGAAACACTTGTTTCTTTGAAAAAAGCAACCATTTTTTCAGATTCATTTAATTTATGCTCCATTCGGCGTAACCGCTTTTCCGAAGCTAAACCAATTTCATAACCCATAGGAGTCAATCTAAAATCAGCGTTATCTTGACGTAGTAATGTTCGGTATTCAGCACGAGAGGTAAACATACGATAAGGCTCTTCAGTTCCTTTGGTAATTAAATCATCAATAAGGACTCCAATGTACGCTTCATCTCTTTTCAAAATTAAAGGCGCTTTCTCATTTACCTTCAAGTGTGCATTAATACCAGCCATCAATCCTTGAGAAGCGGCTTCTTCATATCCTGTCGTACCATTAATTTGTCCAGCAAAATACAACCCTTCTACTAACTTAGTTTCTAAAGTATGCTTTAATTGTGTTGGCGGAAAATAATCATATTCGATTGCATATCCTGGACGGAAGAATTTCACATTCTCAAATCCAACAACCGAACGCAATGCTTTAAATTGAATATCCTCTGGCAAGGATGTAGAAAAACCATTAACATATACCTCACATGTTTTCCAACCTTCGGGCTCAATAAATAACTGATGTCTTTCTTTATCAGCAAAACGATTTATCTTATCTTCTATCGATGGACAATATCTTGGGCCAAGACTTTTAATACGTCCATTAAACATTGGAGAGCGATCAAAACCTTCTCTTAAAATATCATGGACATCTAACGAAGTATAAGTCATATGACATGACCTTTGATGCACTAACGGAGAAGTAACATCAGAATAGGAAAATTTATCTGGGCGAGCATCTCCCTTTTCTTCATTCATTTTAGAATAATCTAAAGAACGACCATCAACACGTGGAGGCGTACCTGTCTTCATTCTTCCAGCCTCGAAACCAACTTTAATTAAATCCTCGGTAATTCCGTAAGCAGCACTCTCCCCTGCTCTACCACCGCCAAATTGTTTTTCACCAATATGAATCAAACCATTCAAAAAAGTTCCATTCGTTAGCACAACGGATTTAGAACGAATTTCAACACCCAAAGAAGTCTTCACCCCTTTGATCTCTCCATTCTCAATTATCAAACCACTCACCATTTCTTGATAAAAATCAAGATTTGGAGTACCCTCTAACATCATCCGCCATTCTTCGGCAAAACGCATACGATCTGATTGCACTCGTGGTGACCACATCGCAGGACCTTTGGACTTATTCAACATCTTGAATTGAATAGCAGTTCTATCCGATATGATACCTGAATACCCACCCAGCGCATCAATTTCACGTACTATTTGACCCTTGGCTATTCCGCCCATTGCCGGATTACATGACATTTGCGCAATATTTTGCAAACTCATTGTAATCAATAAAGTTTTGGAACCCAAATTAGCTGCTGCCGCTGCAGCCTCTGAACCTGCGTGCCCCGCACCAACAACTACAACATCGTACTCTTCTTGAAACATTTTTATAAAAATTAACCCAACACAGTTGGGAATAGTATTAAACCTAAAAAACAAACAACAAACTGAAAAAATTAAAAACTAAACAGCAGTTGTTTCACGTGGAACAGCTAAACAATTTAAAGAACTACTGATGTGTTGTTCCACGTGAAACAAAAATCAAAAAACAGCAAAGACAAACAAAAAATGTTTCACGTGGAACACAAATTGAAAGATGTTTAAACTACTGTTTCACGTGGAACATAGCTAATTTTTCATCCTCTTTTGAACGCATTAAAGCCTCATCCATTTCGTCCTTATCTTTGTAACCGCAGTAGTGCAATAAACCATGAACAATAACACGCTTCAACTCTTCATCAAAACTTACGTTAAAATCATTAGCATTGTCAGCAACACGCTCCACAGATATAAAGCAATCACCGCTAATTTCATTACCCATAGTGTAATCAAAACTGATAACATCTGTAAGCGTATCATGGTCTAAATATTCGACATTTAGTTTGTGTAAATAGTCGTCATCGCAAAAGATGTAATTAATCTCCCCCTCTGACTTGCCTTCAGATACTAATACATTCGATAGCCATTCAGATATGCTGTTTTCGTCGGCTAAATTAAAATCGCTCTCGTAATTAAAATTGATCATTATTTGCTAAAATATTCTTGAACCTTACGGTTTAAATTGGAGCGCAAAGGTAATGATTGTCTGTTTAATATCTCTATGCTATTTAAATAATCTATTAAAGCATCTGGCAAGGGCTTATTCGTACTAGAAGTACGCTTACTACCAACCTCAGACTGCCTTGCGCTGTCCTCTCCCTGAGTTTGAAGTGCTGATTTAAGTTTTAATAATTCTTGCTTAACTTCTAAAACCTTTTGAAGCGTTTCTTTATTAAATCCTTTATTTAACAATTCTTTCTCGATTTGCTTCATCTTATCAATTGCACTTTTCCCTTGACCATCTACACCTTGGCGTTTCAACTCTCCCTCGAGCGCCTCCCTTAATGCCTTTTGTTCCTTGTAGATTTCTAGGATATCCTTAGCTTCGCCTTCACCATCACTTCCTTCGCCACCCTCTTTGTCTCCACCGTCCTTCTTACCGCCAGCTTTACCGTCCTTCTTACCACCTTCTTTCATTTTATCGCCCAACCCTTGCTGCTTAGAAATAATGTCAGGTAATTGCATTCCATGACCTTCTCCCTTTTGAGGTTTACCCGAACCCATTCCGCTTAATTCGTTTTGCATATTACTTAAAATACTACTCAAGAAATCACCCAATTTGTTAGAAGCAGCTATAGCATACTGTTGATGAGATACCCCTTTAGCAATTCTTGACTCAACAAGACTCTCTAAGGCCTTGTCCAAATTATACTGCGTATTACCAATTTCTTTTGTAACCTCGTCAGTAAACTTGGGATTACGTATAGACATTGCAAAAATACTATCATCAATATGCTTAAACTGCAACCTTAAATCCTGTTGCTTTTTAATGTTTTTATTATAGGAAAGCGAACTAGAATTAAGCGTTCTGACATCCAACATAACTACTTCTTCAGCCAAAGAAAAAGCGAGAACATTGTCCAAAATTTGCCTCAGCATCTTTACATCCTCTTGCATTTGTTCCGACTCAGAACTAGACAAACTATCTGACATCCTTCTTGATAAAGACTTCATCTTGCTCGCTGCACTCTTTTGATTGGGTTTAGCCTTACTTTCATTACCCTTTTTTAATTCCTCAGCGGCTTTATTCAAATCATTATCGATAGATTTGGTCGCAGCTGCATCGTCACCAATGTCAAGCGGCTTTTTTAAATCGGCATTATCCTTCTTTAAACTCGCTAACTCTTCTTCAATATTTTTGAAAGCATCATTAATATCCTTCTGCTTTTCACTCGAATTTGCTTTATCTGAATTCGCTAACTCTTCTTGTTTTTTACTCAGCTTGTCTAACTTATCAGCAATTTGCTCTGCCTTTTTCTTTACATAAAATTGTTTAGTCAGTTCAACTAACTGCTGCAAATTCTTAACCTGATTCTTACCGTTTTGCTTAAACTTTTCAATTTTTTCAGTAAGTTCTTCACTTTTAATTTTGTCATTTAACGCTTGTAATTCGTCTAACAACTTCTTGTTTTTATCCAAGTCTTCGTTAGCATTATCAACCTTCTTCTCCAAAGCTTCCTTGAACTCGTCCTTTTTACCTGCAGCTTCCTTACCTAAATTCTCTTTTAACTTGTTGGCAAAATCCCGCATCATTTGATCTTGCTTCTTTTGCTGTTGAATAAAATCTTTGACATTTTGCTGCTCTGCATAACTAAAATTTTCTTTTTCCTTTCCAAGTTTTTGCAGCTTACCCAACTGTGATAATTGTTTTTCTTGCTTCGTTAATGACTGTTGCAAGCCTTTAATATTATCAGACTGCTGGTCAAAGATCTGATCTTGTACTTCCTCTTCCGTACTAATACGGGAACTAAACACAGACGATCGCGCACTCTTTAAACCATGCAATAAATCATTGTCAAAAACTTCAAAATAATAATTGTAAACAACACCTTCCTTAACTGGTAGGTTCCCTGGAAAAGCAAAAACAAATTGATCAAAAACACCATTTTTAATAGGTAAAGCAACACGTTGACCGATTGTGGGATTCTTAACATCATAATATACGATTTGTAATCGTGATAAACCATAATCATCACCAACTTGACCAACCACATAATTACTGCTAACCTTTAAACTATCAGGACTTTTAGCAACCTCAATTGTAGGAAACTGATCTTTTATAACGGTAATTTGATATTTAAGTTTTTCATATCGCTTTGCGTTGTAATTACTAGTAACAATTTGATAATCTGTGTTTTGACTAATGCTTTTCTTGAGAATAAATTGATTATCAATTTTATTAAATGACTGAACCTTGCCTCCTGCCTCCAAATCGACTGACGATGTTGCAGCGGCCGTAAGCACCCATTTAATAATTGTTCCCTCTGGAACAATAGCATTTCCAGCACCCTTAACAATTTCACTTTTCCTACCTAAGAACGATGGAAAAACCAACTGCATTTCAAAGTTTTTAATGGAGGGAACAGCTAAAACGTTCAAATTTAAATCTCCAGAAGTAACCTCATTTGCCTTCAAATTAAAAGGAATGTCTTCCTTAACATTTGAAAAGCGGTAGGCAAATTCTCCAACCTTAGTCTGCTCCAAGAAATAACTTTCTCCATCCATAACAATAACAACCTTTTCAGGCACCACTGTTCCTACGGTACGCACACGCAACACAAAATCATCGTTCTCCTCCACCACTAACTTTGCATTAAGCACTTCAAACTTAAAAGGAGCCGGCGGTAAATATTCGGTATTAAAATGCACCACCCGATTAAAACTTTGAGCAATAAACTTATTATCATCTGAAATATAAAATAACCCAATAACAATTAATGGAAGCGCTGCTAAAGGTATCCACTTCTTATTGGCTTTAAAATCGACCGCATTAGAAAAAACAATAGGCTTTAGTGCTACGGCCTTCTGCTCGATTGATGCCACTAAAAGATCCGAATTTGAGCCTTCTTCAACATCCTGATTTAGCTGGATAAAATTCAATAATTTATCTTTCACTTCAGTAAAGTGACTTCCTATGATACCCGCGGCAGTATTGTAATCTATACCTTTTTTAAGTTTCAATAATTTAAAAATTGGGAAAACGATAAAACGGGCCAGTAAATAACCTTCAATCACAACAAATAACCAAAATAAAACGGTTCTGCCTTTCGGCTTAAGCCAAAGAAAATGTTCCACGACTATAATGAACAAGAAATACAGTAAACCTAAACCAATAAAAAGCAGAACGCCTCTTATAAGCTCATTTACATAATACTTCCTGATAAAATCTTCTAACTTTCTAAAAATCAAATTGGATCCCTTCACTACATTTAGCTTGTTTAATAACCAATAAAAGTACAAATTTTAATGTTTGTATACTTCCTAAAATTAAATAAAGGCCATAACCACCTAAATAACTGATTTCTATATTCAACATTTCCACAATTGAAATTGTATCTTTGCACCAAAATTAATAGAATGTCACAAAAAGTACGCGTGCGATTTGCACCAAGTCCTACTGGACCATTACATATTGGAGGTGTTAGAACCGCTTTATTTAATTATTTATTTGCAAAAAAACACCAAGGAACTTTTTTCCTTCGTATTGAAGATACAGATCAAAATAGATTTGTACCTGGTGCAGAAGAATACATTATGGAAGCATTAGAGTGGTTAGGAATTGCACCTGATGAAACAATAGGCAAAAACGAAAAACTTGGACCTTACCGCCAAAGTGAACGAAAACACATCTACGCTGATTATGCTAAACAATTAATAGATAGTGATTGGGCATACTATGCTTTTGACACTACTGAAGCATTGGAACTAGCCAGAAAAACACAGGAAGAACAAGGAAAAACCTTCATCTACAACCATACGAACCGCGAAACCTTAGACACCTCACTTTCATTAACTGCAGAACAAACTGCCGCAAGAATTGCAAAGGGAGATCAATACGTAATCCGATTTAAGACACCGGTTAACGAAACATTACATCTCAAAGACATCATAAGAGGCGATGTCAAGTTTGAGACTAGTTTATTAGATGATAAAGTTTTATTCAAGAGTGACGGAATGCCAACCTATCACTTAGCCAATATCGTTGATGACCATTTAATGGAAACCTCACACGTGATCCGTGGTGAAGAATGGCTACCATCTATGCCTTTACACGTTTTATTGTACAGAGCTTTTGGATGGGATGCACCTCAATTCGCTCATTTACCTTTAATATTAAAACCGGTAGGAAACGGAAAATTATCTAAACGCGATGGAGATAAATTAGGCTTCCCTGTATTTCCATTAGAATGGACAGATGCTTCCAACATGACAAAATCATCCGGTTACAGAGAAAAGGGATTTTTTCCAGAAGCAGTAGTAAACTTTCTAGCCCTACTAGGCTGGAATGACGGTACTGAAAAGGAGTTGTTTTCACTTGAAGAATTAGCTGCTTCATTTGATTTGAATAGAGTACACAAATCAGGAGCAAAATTTGATCCTGAAAAAAATAAATGGTTCAACCACCATTATTTAATGCTTCAAAAGGATGAAGATTTAGCAAAAACCTTCTCTTCTACCCTATCAGATAAAAACATAGAGGCAGCACAATTCAATCTAACAAAGATTGTTTCACTAATAAAAGAACGCGCTAATTTCGTTTCAGAATTTTGGGAATTAAGTGATTTCTTTTTTGTTGCACCATCAGAATATGATGCCAAAGCGAGCAAAAACTGGAAAGAAGAAACACCAGCCTTAATGCAACAATTAGTTACTGTTTTAGATTCAATCGATGACTTTAGTTCCATAAACATCGAAACCATAGTTAAGGATTGGATGACGACAAACGAAATAGGAATGGGTAAAGTAATGCAACCTTTCCGTTTGAGTTTGGTTGGTGCTTTAAAAGGTCCTCATCTATTTGATATCGTGGAACTCATTGGGAAAAAAGAAACGATTGCAAGAATCGAAAAAGCAATAGCTACTTTATAAAAACAGAAAAGCCTCCATTAGAATTGGAGGCTTTTTTTATAAATACAAAATAACATTACCATTTACTATTCCTGCATTTCCTTTAAAATTAACTCCAGAACTATTTTTATTTAGATTCCCTAACATGTTATTGATACCATATTGATATGATACATTTAATCTAAAATGTTTGAGTCCAGCTGTTAAGCCAACCGTTGGATAAAAGTTAAATTTAGAAATGTCTACAATGTCTTTAGCTAAAAGAGTTGTTCCAGATATCGTATTATTTTCATTCGACTTATCGATTTGAAGTTTACCATTTACTTGCAGTAACGGACCAATTTCAATACTAAGATGATTCTCGACCAAAATGTAGCTAAGAGATAAAGAAATTTGAGCAGATGATAGCTTATAATTCACGTCTTCTTTACCACTAATTAAACTAGTCGTAGCAACTGAAAAATTGTTTTCACTAAACTGTAAGGCATAAACCATATCCCAATTATCATAAAAATTACCTCTAACTGATAAACCAGCATTCCAACCTAAATCAGGTTTAGAACTAAAATTAGAAGTGTTTAAAGTGAATTGATTAGCGCCTAAAGTAATTCCAATTCGGTTAGAATCTCTATACCCATATTGAGCGGAACTGCTAGTATAGCTCCAAACAAACATCAGTAACAAGACTAGCTTTTTCATATAGTTGATTTAAACAACGACAAACCTAAAGTTTTTTTGTAATTTAACCCTAATTATTTAACTAAATATATAATATCATGAACATTGCATTAATTATCATTCTTGTGTTAGGACTTTTTATCTTAATGTCGTCCTTTTTCACGGTCAAACAACAATCTTCGGTTATCGTAGAGCGATTTGGTAAATTTCATAGCGTAAGACAGTCTGGATTACACTTAAAAATTCCCTTAATAGATCGAATTGCAGGGCGTGTCAATTTAAAAATACAACAACTAGACGTTATCATTGAAACAAAAACTAAGGACAACGTGTTTGTGAAACTGAAAGTATCTGTTCAATTTATGGTGGTAAAAGATACTGTATACGATGCCTTTTACAAATTAGAATATGCGCATGACCAAATTACATCTTACGTATTTGACGTGGTACGTGCCGAAGTACCAAAACTGAAACTTGATGATGTATTTGAAAGAAAAGACGATATTGCCATTGCTGTAAAAAGAGAATTAAATGAAGCAATGACAACTTATGGTTATACGATTATCAACACCTTAGTTACTGATATCGATCCTGATATTCAAGTAAAAAATGCCATGAATAGAATCAATGCCGCAGATAGAGAAAAAACAGTTGCTGAATTTGAAGCAGAAGCGTCTAGAATTAGAATTGTCGCTAAAGCAAAAGCAGAAGCAGAAAGCAAACGCTTGCAAGGACAGGGTATTGCAGACCAAAGAAGAGAGATTGCAAGAGGTTTAGTAGAAAGTGTAGATGTACTGAACAGAGTGGGTATTAATTCACAAGAAGCATCGGCGTTAATTGTGGTTACACAACATTATGATACTTTACAAGCCATTGGAGCAGACACAAACTCTAATTTAATCTTACTTCCTAATTCTCCACAAGCAGGAAGTGACATGCTAAACAACATGGTGGCAAGCTTTACTGCTAGCAACATGGTAGGTGAATCGATGAAACAAGGCCGATCAACCACAGCGAATAAAATGTCCAACCCCACTCCTATTGCTCCTCCAGTAGACGAAGAAGAAGATACGGAATAGGTTATAAACCAATAAAAAAAGAGGCTTAATTGCCTCTTTTTTTATTAAAAAACCTTTTTATAATAAAAGGTAACGCCAAGTTAAATATCGTTCCTAAAGAGCTTGGAAAATTGCTCAAAGTGGAACTAACAAATCCCTTTATGAGTGTCATTGGTTCCAAACCTTCTTTGGTCTTTTGAACGTTATAGATTAGTCTTTGGTAGTGAATGTCCTTTTCAATTTTTAAAATTTCCAATTCTCTATCAATTTCGGCGAATGAAGAATATTTTTTTTGCTCCATAGTTTAGTTGTTAAAAAATAGTTTGGAAAATTTGTTTAATAAAGGACCTTCAATAATCTTATCTCTTACTATAACTAAGACTATAGTTACAAGTACATACAATCCTCCAACACATAGAAAACCAAGAGCATAATTTGACAGATAGCTACCAATGTAAAAAGCCAGTGCTATGGATAGGAAAAGTAATACCATTAAAACACACATGGCGATTAATGCTAATTTCAAAACCATGGTTGTTGACTTCATAGCCACCTTAAAAACTCGCAACCTATAATAGGCTACATTGCTTTCAATAATTGCCTGAGCTTGTTCCCGAATTCCTTCCGTACTTTCTTTTAAATCTTCAAAAGCCATATATTACTTGGTTATAATTATAAAATCTATTTTTGAAGTTTAGCATTTTTAGCTTTCAATTCCGCTAATTTATCTTCAAGAAATAGAATAACGTCTTCAGTTTTATGACTCATGTTGTCTAATAAATCATCGTAACTTCCTTCAAAATCAATTTTAGCTGTTGATAATCTCGATTTTACTTCCTCAGAAAGTTTCTCGTATTTCTTAACTAAATCTTTTTGAGCATCATTGTACCCTTCTTTGATTTTTCCTCTAGTTTTTGATCCTTTGTCTGGTGCAAATAATATTCCTACTCCTGCTCCAATTGCAGCTCCAGTTAATAAAGCTAATAATGTTGTTCCTGTGTTATTTGACATAATTTTGTTTGTTTTAATATTAATATAAAGATATAAACTATTTACTATTAAATATTTACAATATTATCTTTTTCATTTATAATATTGTAGTAGTAACCTACCCTTCTCAAATAGTAAAGCTAGTAGTTGTAAGCGATTGCCTTGAAGCTACCATTGGCATTTTTAATTATAAAAACAAAAGGATACCCTTTTGCGGCAGCGCGATAACGAACAGCTCTCTCGGTATTTTCAAACTGTTCCCATTTCGAAATTCCTTTGGCTTTATTTAAATAGCCATTAAATGAATCAACTTCTTTCAAACCTTGGACTTGGTCTTCATGATCGACAAGAGTAACTTTCAAATATTCTTTTTTATCATTGATTACCGTTTTACTAGTAATATCAATTTGTTCCTCAGTTTTTAGATTTTTTAAATAAGCAACTGCATGAGCACTAATTAGTTTTTGTTCTTGACTATCAGAATCTGAATAAAATAAAAGACTGTCATTTTGTTTAATAAAATTCACATTCTGAACGATTCCGTTATGAAGCACCAACTGATGTGTTTGTGCTGATGCTACAATTCCAAAAAATAAAAAAGTTGCTAAAAATATATTTTTCATAATAAGAGTAAAAAATGTTTAAAGAAAAGTATTGAAATTGAATTTGTGCTTAAATCACAATTCTATTAAAATTTAATTCTACTTGACTATTTTTAAAAAACCTTTAGTCAAAAAATTTATTTAGTACTTACTAATTTGAATTAGATAGAAAATGACTGAAATAATTCATTTATACAATAATACGACAATTTTTCGACTTTACCTATTAACAAATCGTTAAACAGTGCCAAAAAAACCAAAAAACTTATTTTAAGCGTTGTTATTAACTGTAAATAATAAAAACATATACTTAATCCAACTTTTAAAAAAAATGCTTTAAAATAGCTGAAAAAATGTCATTTTTAATAATAAAAATCTATTAAAAAAATATTTATAATACTATTTATATATAATAAGAAAAAGCACTTGTTACAGCGCTTTTTGATAATTAAAATTGATTTACTATTTTTTCTATAATTTTACTTTCTTCCTCAGTTACACTTTTAGGAGGATTAGCTTGTAGTTTTACAATTTCATCTTTAAAGGTATTTACGAAGCTAGCCTCGAATCCACCATCCAATAAGTTTGCAATAATTTGAACTCTAACAAATGTTGATTCACTTCTAAGTGACATCATCACTAATTTAGATAATTCTTCTTTATCAAAATCTGCAAAAACTAAAGAGCTATATTTCAAAATATAATTTGCAAACAATAATGAGCTTTTGTTGTTGTTGATATTCTTTTTAAAAGAACTCAACAGCAAGCTATAGTTAACAATCTCTTTTAGGGTTCCTCCTATTGCTTCGCGAATCGTAGTTCGTTCCTCATCCGTAGCTACCTTAAAAAACTTATTGATGTCTTTCAACGCATTATTGATAGCATTCGTGTCTTTTTTACCTTTTTCTTCCCAAGCATCTTTTAGTCCTACTGTTTTGTTAAAGACTAATTTTGAAGTAGTTGAATCTTTATCTACGGCAAAATACCCCAAACGTTGAAACTGAAATTGATCACCAATACTTACTGTTGCAAGACTTGGTTCTACATAGGCAGTAATCACTTGTAATGAATTAGGATTCATGAAATCCAAGAAATTTTTCTCTTTATGAGAGTCTGGAGCTTCATCAATAAACAAACGGTCATACAAACGTACTTCTGCCGGAATAGCTTGTGCAATAGAAACCCAATGTAAGGTACCTGCTACCTTACGCTGTGATGCTTCACTCCCACTTCCGCTACGGCTATCGGGATCATAACTAACTTGAATTTCAGTTATGTTTCCGTCATTATCCTTAGTAACTGACTCTCCTTTAATAATATAACCGTTCTTTAAACGCACTTCATTACCAATACTTAATCTAAAAAACTTTGGTGGTGCTACTTCTAGAAAATCTTCTCTCTCAATATAAAGTTCTCTCGAAAAAGGTACTTTTCTGAAACCAGCAGACTCATCTTCTTGATTATTTTCAGCATCCAATAACTCTACTTTATCAACAGGATAATTCGTAATAACGACTTTAACAGGATCTAAAACTGCCATTACTCTTGCAGCAGATTTATTTAAATCATCACGTAAGCAGAACTCCAATAATGAAAAATCAATAATATTTTCACGCTTAGCTACTCCTATGCTTTCGCAAAATTTACGAATTGAATTTGGAGTATACCCTCTTCTTCTTAATCCAGAAATAGTAGGCATTCTCGGGTCATCCCAACCGTTAACTATATTTTCTTGAACCAACTGTAGCAACTTACGTTTACTCATCACAGTATAGTTCAAATTCAAACGCGCAAATTCATATTGATGCGGTCTAACTTTTGAATCGTCATAAATTTGGTCCAGGAACCAATTGTATAATTCTCTATGCATCACAAATTCAAGTGTACAAATCGAATGTGATATTTGCTCAATATAATCGCTCTCTCCATGCGCGAAATCATACATTGGATAAATTTTCCAATCGTTACCAGTACGATGATGATGACGGTGTAAAACTCTATAAATTAAAGGATCACGCATTAACATATTAGTCGAAGCCATATCAATTTTAGCACGTAAAACATGACTTCCTTCTGGATAATCTCCATTCTTCATTCCTTCGAATAAAGCTAAATTTTCGTCAATGGAACGATTTCTATACGGACCATCTACTCCTGGTTGTGTTGGCGTACCTTTTTGGGTAGCCATATCCTCTGAAGATTGACTATCAACATACGCTTTTCCGTCCTTGATCATCTTCACAGCCCACTCGTACAATTGCTGAAAATAGTCTGAAGCATACCGTTCTTCGGCCCATTGAAAACCCAACCATTGTAGGTCTTCTTTGATAGCATCTACATATTCTTGCTCTTCTTTGGCAGGATTAGTATCATCAAAACGAAGGTTAACCGGCGCATTGTATTTCAATCCTAAACCAAACTGTAAACAAATAGATTTTGCATGCCCAATATGTAAATATCCATTAGGCTCAGGAGGAAAACGAAAACGTAATTTATCCTGTTCAAAACCGTTCGCTAGGCTATCTTCAATAATTTGTTCTATAAAATGGAGTGACTTTTCTTCAGTTGACATTATGATAATTTATTTTAGCAAAGGTAAAAAAAAGTTTAAGGTTTAACGTTTAAAGTTAACACAAGAAAACTTAAACTCATAACTTTGAACAAAAAGAAACTATGGGAACAATAAAACTAAAAAACATACGCACTTTTTCCTATCACGGTTGTTTGATTGAGGAAGGAAAAATTGGATCAGATTACGCTGTAGACTTAGAAATAAAGACTGATTTACGAAAATCCTGTCTGTCTGATGACCTAAATGACACGGTCGATTACGTACTTTTAAACAAAATTGTAGTCGAAGAGATGGATATTAGATCCCAACTGCTGGAACATGTGGGACATCGCATTATCGCTAGGATTTTCAATGAAGCACCTGAGGTTTCTAGAATTTTGTTAGGTGTTTCTAAACTGAATCCTCCTATTGGTGGTGATGTAGAATCAGTTACGATTGAACTAGAAGAGTACAGAAGTTAATACTTTCATCAAGTAGTAGGTTTACTGATTACAAAAGCATCTATAAATTAAATATTTTTTTAAATTTTCAGGTTTAAACTTTTAATCTACCAACTTTTTAAGTACTTTTGCCGTCCATTCAATTATGGCGTCGTGGCCGAGTGGCTAGGCTGGGCTCTGCAAAAGCTCCTACTGCGGTTCGAATCCGCACGATGCCTCTAAGACCTTCAAAGCAATTTGGAGGTTTTTTTTATGTCTAATTTTTAAGAAAAATTAAGTAAATACAACTGCGGTTCGAATCTGCAAGAAAGCCTGAAACCTTCAAAGCAATTTGGAGGTTTTTTTTATGTCTAATTTTTAAGAAAAATTAAGTAAATACAACTGCGGTTCGAATCTGCAAGAAAGCCTGAAACCTTCAAAGCAATTTGGAGGTTTTTTTTATGTCTAATTTTTAAGAAAAATTAAGTAAACACAACTGCGGTTCGAATATGCAAGAAAGCCTGAAACCTTCAAAGAAACTTAGAGGTTTTTTTATTTACCAAACTAACCCAAAATTGACATTTCGACGAAGGAGAAAACTCTAGTAATTATATCAATTGTTAGTGTATCGTAATAGAGATTCCTCCTCTGTCGGAATGACAAACTATGTTAAAATGGAATTACTCTACTATAAAAATACTTAATACAACTTGAAGGTTTTTTAATATGCTAACCCAAATTTGTCATTTCGACGAAGGAGAAAACTCTAGTAATTATATTAATTGTAAGTGTATCGTAATAGAGATTCCTGCTCTGTCGGAATGACAAAGTAGTGGAAAATCAGATTTTTATATAGTAAACCTTGAAAGCAATTTGGAGGTTTTTTTATATACCAAACTAACCCAAAATTGACATTTCGACGAAGGAGAAAACTCTAGTAATTATATCAATTGTTAGTGAATCGTAAAAGAGATTCCTCCTCTGTCGGAATGACAAAGTAATAGTGAATCAGAGTTTAATATAGTATACCTTAAAAGTAATTTGAAAGATTTTTTATTTACCAAACTAACCCAAATTTGTCAATTCGACGAAGGAGAAAACTCTAGTAATTATATCAATTGTTAGTGTATCGTAATGGAGATTCCTCCTTTGTCGGAATGACAAAATGAAAGAAAACAAGAGTTTAATATAGTATGTCTCCAAATTGCTTTTAAGTTTTTTTTATGTCAAACCCACCTATAATTGTCAATTCGACGAAGGAGAAAACTCTAGTAATTATATCAATTGTTAATGAATCGTAAAGGAGATTCCTCCTCTGTCGGAATGACAAAGTAATAGTGAATCAGAGTTTAATATAGTATACCTTAAAAGTAATTTGAAAGATTTTTTTATGTCAAACCCACCTATAATTGTATTTTCGACGATGGATATAAAAGCTACTAGACGCTAATTAAAAGTGATGGCAATCCCGCATTTTTCAAAACGATAACTACATAATTAGCACTGTTTTTAAAATAGGAACACAAAAAAAACCACTCGATTAGAGTGGTTTACTTCTATTTTTTGAAAAAATTTATTCTTTATTTTCTATTTTTTGAAAGGCATTTTTAACCATTTCCTTCTCTTTTGGAAACCAACCTTGAGTAATTAACACTAACCCAAAAACCATTAGAACAATACTTATTCCTTTTTTAATCTTTAAAATATTGGTTGGAGTCATCTTAGATTTTAATTGCTTTGCTAAAAGTATTTTGATACAATCAACTAACAAATATGTAATAATTACGGCAGCAAAAAAGGTTAACATTCTGCTATTTTGCATTTCTAATTTGGGTCCAACTGATATAATAACAGCCATCCAAAAACCCAAAACTCCTATGTTTATAACGTTTAATAAAAAACCTTTAATAAATAAACTAAAATAGTTTTTCTTGATGATTTCCTTATCAATCTCGGTTGTATTTACTTTCTTTTCCTTTCTTAAACTTAAAAAAGAAATAACACCATAGGCTAGCATTATAATTCCACCAAATATAAAAAGAGCTGGCTTATCTTGTAAACTTTGAATTAATCTGTAACTTCCCAAATAGGCTACTGCGATAAAAAAAACGTCTCCTAAAACAACACCTAAGTCAAATACTAATGCAGCCCTAAAACCTTTTATAATACTAGTTTCTAGTAAAATAAAAAATACAGGACCAATCATAAAACTTAAAAAAATTCCCCAAGGAATACCTGATAAAATATCGTTTATCATCAAAAATTACAATTTAGATACCGAATAAAAGCACAAGTTAATTTTTTTCTTCGATTGTACCTCCTAGAACCGTCTTTTTATTGATTTGTTTCGGCTTTCCATAAACCCAAACTGAACCTCCAGCCTTTACTTTTGCATCCACTAAAACAGTTGCATTAACTTCGGCATTTCCACCTGCAGATACACTTACCGTAGTTTGATTGGTTATTAAATCTTTGGCTTCTAGCTCACCACCAGTCATTATCGTAATATCTTGATTGGTTGCTTTACCTTCAAGCACAATGATACCGCCCGTAACTGCTTTTACATTCACTTTGTTTACATCTAAATTCAGGTGAACTTCAGCTCCTTCACGTGCACTAATATCCATAATGGTAGCATCAAAAGTTTCTTCACTTGAAACATAAGCGCCCTCATTAGCATCTACTCCATCAATATTTTTATAAAATAATTGAATAGTAATATCATTCCCGGATAGTAACTTAGGAAAAGGCATTCTTAACTTCAATTCCCCATTATTGTTAACAACCTCTACTTCTTTTTCTCTAGAACCTGTAATGATAATTTTGTTTTCTGAACTAGCGATTAATTTTACATTTAGCTTATCATACACTTTTACAGTATTAAAATCACCTAAGTTTTTAGATACTTGTGCAACAGCAGATTGCATTGCAAATGCTATTGCGATAATAAATACTTTTTTCATTTTCTTTAATTTATTGGTTCATTTACTCTTCTTAAAAAATTAAAATCTAATTGTTTTTTAACTAGATCGGCATTTTTAACTTTAACGTAAATTTCATCTCCTAATTGTAATAATTGATGTGAGGTTGCACCAACTAAAGCATATTGTTTTTCATCGAAAGTGTAATAATCGTCTTTTATATCACGAATTCGTACCATTCCTTCGCACTTGTTTTCGATAATTTCAACAAAAATTCCCCACTCTGTAACACCAGAAATAACGCCCAAGAACTCTTGATCTTGGTGATCTTGCATGTATTTTACTTGCATGTATTTGATCGAATCTCTTTCGGCATTTGTAGCAAGTCCTTCCATGGTTGAACTATGTAAACACTTTGTTTCATACAATTCCTCATCAGCAGATTTACCTCCGTCTAAGTAATGTTGTAGCAAACGGTGTACCATAACGTCCGGATAACGACGAATTGGCGAAGTAAAATGAGAGTAATAATCAAATGCTAGTCCGTAATGACCAATATTATCAGTCGAATACTTAGCTTTACTCATCGAACGAATTGCAAGAGTATCTATTAAATTTTGTTCCTTAGTTCCGTTTACATCAGCCATTAATTGGTTTAAAGCTTTAGAAACATCCCCTTGTCTAAAATCGATTTTATACCCAAACTTAGAAATCAAAGCTTGCATGGCAAACAGTTTATCTTCGTTAGGTTCATCGTGAATTCTATAGATAAAAGTTTTCTTTTGTTTACCAATGAACTCTGCAACTTTTCTATTGGCTAATAGCATGAACTCTTCAATAAGATGGTTGGCATCTTTAGAAACTTTAAAGTAAACGCCTTCGGGTTCCCCTGCTTCACTCAAGTTAAACTTCACTTCTACTTTATCAAAAGAGATCGCTCCATCGTTCATCCTCTTTCTACGTAAAATTTTAGCTAATTCATCCAATTTAAGCGTCGCTGCGACAATTTCTGGAGCAACTTTATAAGAACTACCCGTTATAGAAGTTTCTACCGGAATCGTATCGTCTTTAGTCTCTATGATGTATTGTGCTTCTTCGTATGCAAAACGTTGATCCGAGAAAATAACAGTTCTACCAAACCATTGGTTAATAACCTCGGCTTTTTCTGAAATTTCAAAAACAGCAGAAAAGGTATATTTTTCCTCCTGTGGACGCAAAGAACACGCAAAATTAGAAAGTACTTCGGGTAACATGGGTACTACTCTATCTACTAAATAAACAGAGGTAGCTCTTTGATACGCTTCGTCATCTAAAATAGTTCCTTCTTCCAGGTAATACGAAACATCAGCAATGTGAATACCAATTTCGTAATTTCCATTTTCTAATTTTTTGAATGACAACGCATCATCAAAATCTTTAGCATCTTTAGGGTCAATCGTAAACGTTAACGTATCACGCATGTCTCTACGATTAGCTATTTCTTCTGGAGTAATTGATGTATCTATTTTTTGTGCAAACGTCTCCACCTCTATCGGAAACTCGGATGGCAAACCATATTCAGCTAAAATAGCATGAATCTCTGTATCGTGTTGTCCTGGTTTACCTAACACTTTTATAACTGATCCAAATGGACTATCGGCTCTTTTTGGCCAATCTTCGATATGAACTAAAACAACATCACCTTGCTCCGCTTCTCCTAATTTATCCTTTGGAATAAAAATATCGGTATACATTTTTGGATTGGCTGTAGAGACAAAAGCAAAGTTCTTTTGAATGTCAATTACACCAACAAAGTCGGTTTTATGTCTTTCTACAACATTAATAACTTCTCCTTCTGGACGTTTACCTTTTCGTCTATTGTACACATAAACCTTTACAATATCTTTATCCAGCGCTCGGTTTAAATTAGCTGTTGGTATAAAAACATCATCGTCTAAGTCAGGACAAACAAAAAAAGCAGTCTTACGACCTGTCATATCTATTTTTCCTTCGTAGTAATCTTGACTTGCAGCTTTTATTAAATATTTCCCTGGTTCACTCTCAATAATTTTGTTTTGAGCAGCTAATATTTTGAGATCTTTTATAATTTGATTTCTACTTTCGGTATCATCAAGTTCTAGTTTAGCACCTATTTGTTTAAAATTGAATGCTTTATTGGCACTTTTCGATAATATTTTTATAATTTTTTCAGAGAAATCTTTCTCTTTCTTGATCGGCTTTCTTAATCTTTTTCCCATAAATCGTTTCTTAAAAGCCGAAAATTACAAAATAGTTAACAGTTATAAGAAAATAGCAGGCAGTTTTAAAGAAAATATAACTTTCAATAGTAAGTTGTATATTTATGCAAAGAAACAAAATATGGAAAAATTTATTACAATAGCAGTCTTCGACTACGTCCATGAAATACAAATTTTAAAACATAGATTAGATCAAGAAGAATTACAGTATTTTTTTGAAAACGAAATCATGTCTTCTTTTGCTCCAATGTATTCGAATGCACTGGGAGGAATCAAACTTAAAATTCATCCTAACGATTTTGAAACCGTTAAAACAATTCTACAAGAAATGAAATACGATAACAAATTGAAAATCGTTTAATTTTTTGAAAGTTGTCAACATATATTTAAATAAACAAAAAGAAAAATTAAATTTAAAATCCTTTTTAATGGTTATTATAGTCTGTTAATAGTTACTATAAATTTAGTAGAAAAAGGTTTGAATAGAAGTTATGCTCTTTTATATCGAGTTATTAACATAGTTGTTTATTCTTAAAGTTCTTATTTTCAAACGATATTCAATTTTAATTAACAATGGTTGATAAACTAAAATTAATAGAAAATGTAAATAAGTATTTTTTTAAAAAATGTTGACAAACTACTTTCTAGTATTGATAACTTTTCTAAAAATTAGCCAAACTAAATTAGGTTTTTAAAAGTGGGTTTTGGATTACTCTTTTTAAGTTAAGAACCAAAAAATACTTCTAATATTCTATCCGAACTTATTAACACTGTATGTTAATTTAAAGTTAACTGAATATCAAGCATTTGCGTTTTGCTATTAACAATGCAAAATATTAACATTTTATATTCGAATTATATACTGATTTACAAGGCTTTATATATTTATCATATTTGTTAATAACCTCATAAATTTCTGTATTAGTGGTACTTAAGAGGTTAAAAAAAGAGAATGCATATAATTTAAAAAACAAACAAAAAGCAGACCTATAATATGTAGTTATCTTTTGGTAAATTTGCAAAACACAACTTAACATAATAAAAAATGAAAATTTCAATAGGAAACGATCACGCTGGTCCAGAGTATAAAAAAGCAATTGTTAAAATGCTTGAAGCAAAAGGATACGTAGTTACTAATTACGGTACTGACTCAGTAGATTCAGTAGATTATCCTGATTTTGGGCATCCTGTAGCTACAGATGTTGAAACAGGTAAAGCTGATTTTGGAATTGTTATTTGCGGAAGCGGAAACGGAATTGCAATGACGGTTAACAAACATGCCGGAGTACGAGCTGGTTTGTGTTGGACTAAAGAAATTGCTTATCTAACACGATTGCATAACGATGCCAATGTGGTGAGTATTCCAGCACGTTTTACGTCAATAGAGCAAGCTCTTGAAATTGTAGATACGTTCTTGAACACCGCTTTTGAAGGTGGAAGACATCAAAACAGAGTGAATAAAATTGCTTGTCAATAAGTAGTTTTTTTATAAAGATTATAAGTCGCTGAGTTTCTAAGTTTTTTAAAAGTTGGTTATTTCAATTCTAAACCAGAAGCTATAAAACAATTGAATAACTTGGTTTCATAAATAAATTGAACCGCAAATACATGAATTATAAAAATGTATTTGCGGTTTTTTTATTTTCTATTGACTGAATTAACGTTAATTTAGTCAGTCAACTGACGGTATTAATGTAAATTGAGTCAGTTGACTGACGGTATTTACATTTTTTAAAGTATATTTGATCTATATTTTAATTAGAATGTGATGAAAAGTTACTTAACGAGAGCCATTTTTGACAATTTTAGTAAAAAAGTTTTACCTAATAAAGTATTGATTTTGTTGGGCGCAAGGCGTGTTGGTAAAACAGAATTGATTAAAAATTATCTCAAAACGGTACGCGAGGGAAGTTATCTGCAATTGAATGGTGAAGATATTCAAGATGCTAATTTATTACAAGAGCGTTCTGTAGCTAATTATAAACGTCTATTAACTAATATTGATTTATTAGTAATTGACGAAGCACAAACCATTCCTGAAATCGGTTTGATATTGAAATTGATAGTAGATTCCATTGAGGGTATTAAAATTATTGCAACAGGATCTTCCATATTTGATTTAAACAATAATTTAGGTGAACCATTGGTAGGTCGAAAAAACACAATGTATCTTTTTCCGTTGGCACAAATGGAATTTTCGACTCACGAAAATTTCAAAAAAACCACTGAAAATTTAGAAGAGCGTTTACTTTTTGGAGGTTATCCTGAATTAATGCAATATCAAGACTGGGAGGAGAAGAAAGAGTACTTATTCGAAATTATTAACTCGTATTTACTCAAAGATATTTTAGCTTTTGAAGGCATTAAGCAAGCGGATAAAATATATAATCTCTTGCGATTGATTGCTTATCAAGTAGGTAAAGAAGTTTCAGTGCAAGAATTGGGTAATCAATTGCAAATTTCAAAAAATACGGTGGCAAATTATCTAGATCTTTTGTCTAAAGTTTTCATTTTATTTAAAGTGGAGGGTTTCAGCCGAAATTTGAGAAAAGAAATTGTAAAATCAAGTAGATGGTACTTTTATGATAATGGCATTCGAAACGGAATAATTAATAATTTTAATCGATTGGATGCTCGAAATGATGTTGGTGATTTATGGGAAAATTATTTAGCCGTAGAACGAATTAAAAAACAGCATTATCTTAAAATTCAAACCAATAATTATTTCTGGCGTACCTACGATCAACAAGAACTTGATTGGTTGGAAGAAAGGGGAGATATGCTCACCGGTTTTGAGTTTAAGTGGAATGAAAACAAGAAAGTTAAAGTTCCTACCGCTTTCGCAAAAGCGTATCCAGAGGCAGGATTTGAAGTAATTAATAAGTCTAATTATTTGGATTTTATTCTATAATTATCTTCTTAAATCAAAATGATAAAAGGCATATAATAGTAGCATTTGCAAAATAACTATTCCCAAAAACTTTAGTAAATAACTCCTCTTTGCTGTTTTATGTCTAAAAATTTGCATCGCTACTCCAGAACCAATTGTACCTCCAATCAATACAAAACCTAAAAGTGTACGTTCAGGAATGCGACTTTTTTGGTTTTTGGCTAAGTTTTTATCGTAGCCAATTAGTATAAAAGCAATTGCATTAATAATTAAAAATAGGTAGAATAAAAATGTCATTTAACTTAATTTAAGTTTCAAAGATATTATTTTAGCTGTTCGAAAAAAACTAAAATGACCAACATACAATACATATCCAAGTCGGTTGCTACAGCGGCAATCAATATTCAAAAAACCGTTCAATTATTACAAGAAGATTGTACAGTTCCATTTATTTCTAGGTATCGAAAAGATACTACCGGAAATTTGGACGAAGTGCAAATTGAAAACATAGCCAAGCTTCAAAAAGAGTACGAAGTAGTCGTGAAACGTAAAGAGGCGATTTTGAAATCCATCATGGAGCAAGGCGCGATGAATGAAACTTTGTTTGCAAAAATTGATAAAAGTTTTGATTTACAAGAGCTAGAAGATTTCTATTTACCTTATAAAAAGAAGAAGAAAACCAAAGCCGATGTCGCTCGTGAAAACGGATTAGAACCTTTGGCTAAACTCATCATGGCGCAAAACAACGATGATGTTGATTTTCTTTCGACTAAATATCTAAACGAAAATGTGATCAACGAAGATGCTGCTTTGCAAGGAGCACGTGATATTGTAGCCGAATGGATCAATGAAAATATTTATGTTCGGAAGCAATTGCGTCGCTTATACGAGCGTAAAGCAACGATTACAACCAAGGTTGTTAAAACCAAAAAAGACGACGAAGCAGCCCAAAAATTCAATCAATATTTTGAGTGGTCAGAACCGTTGACCAAAGCGCCTTCGCACCGCTTAATGGCCATGTTACGTGCCGAAAATGAGGGATTCATCAAGTTTAAGGTCGAAGTAGACATTGATGATGCCTATAATATTATTGATGAAGTGATTTTAAAAGGTCAAAGCGCGAGTACGCCACATGTACAATTAGCCATTGAAGACAGTTATAAACGTCTACTAAATCCAGCAATATCCAACGAAGCCTTGCAAGAAGCAAAAGCTAAGGCCGATGCTAATTCGATTCAGGTATTTGCTAATAATTTAGGGCAGTTACTTTTGGCGCCACCCTTGGGAGAAAAACGTATTTTGGCTATCGATCCAGGATTTAGAAGCGGTTGTAAAGTGGTTTGTTTGGACGAAAAGGGAGATTTATTGTACAACGAAAATATCTATCCGCACGCGCCACAGAATGAAACAGCCATGGCGATGAAAAAGATAAAATCGATGGTCAATGCCTATAAAATTGACGCCATATCAATAGGAAACGGAACCGCATCTCGTGAAACCGAATTCTTCATCAAGAAAATTGCTTTTGATAAGCCAGTACAAGTTTTTATCGTTTCAGAGGCTGGAGCTTCGGTATATTCAGCTTCTAAAATTGCTCGTGAAGAATTTCCGGATTATGATGTAACCGTACGTGGCTCGGTTTCGATAGGAAGAAGGCTTTCAGATCCATTGGCAGAGTTGGTAAAAATTGACCCAAAAGCCATTGGAGTAGGGCAGTACCAGCACGATGTGGACCAAAATAAACTAAAAGAAGAATTGGATAACACCGTAATTCGTTGCGTGAATTCCGTTGGAATCAATATTAACACAGCAAGTAAACATTTACTAAGCTACGTGAGTGGAATAGGAGAGAAACTGGCCGAAAATATTGTGAACTATCGTTCTGAAAACGGTCCTTTCGAAAATAGAAAACAATTGAAGAAAGTGCCTCGCTTGGGCGAGAAAGCCTATCAACAAGGAGTCGCTTTTATCCGAATTTCGAATGCTAAAAATCCGTTGGACAACTCAGCAGTGCATCCGGAAGCCTATCCAATTGTTGAAAAAATGGCAAAAGATTTGAAACTAACTGTTAATGATTTAATTGCTAATAAAGAGAAAACGGCCTTAATCAAACCCGAGAAGTACATCACTCCAGAAATAGGTTTACTGACGCTAAAAGACATTATTAAAGAATTAGAAAAACCCGGATTAGACCCGAGAAAAGCAGCTAAAGTTTTCGAATTTGACCCGAATGTAAAAACCATAAAAGACGTAAAATCAGGAATGATTTTGCCTGGAATTGTGAACAACATCACCAATTTTGGTTGTTTTGTAGATATTGGAGTCAAAGAAAGTGGTTTGGTTCACATCTCTCAACTCAAAGCAGGCTTTGTAAGCGATGTTAACGAAGTAGTGAAGTTACACCAACATGTAACCGTAAAAGTAACCGAAGTCGATGAGGACAGAAAAAGAATTCAATTGACGATGGTGATTTAAGAAAAGTACTTGATAAAGTTAAGCCACAATAAAACTCTCTGCAGTTTGTCTCGCTGAAAGCGTCTCAGCAATTGTGAATAGTAAGCGTAGAGACTCTTTCAGAGTGACAAGATTGGGATTGGATCACTTAAAAAAGGCATATGTTTTTGAATAATTTAAGCTTTCTTACTTTTCCAAATAAAACCGTCTAAAAGGTAATGCGTAAATTGAGGCACCGTAAGCAAAGGAACAATCAAGAAATACCAATTTGAAAAGTTATGTTTTGTTCCCGAAAATTGTTCATTCCAGACCATGAATTCCCATAGATATTCTTCGGAAAAAGCTATAACAGCTAGAATGAATAGAAAAATAAAAACACCTTGAAAGTTCTTCAAAAAATGCATCCAGCCCAAATCTGAGGTTGGTTTTTTCTCAATTTCGCTAAGGTAGATCAATGCGATATACGGAATTCCGTGAGAAACAACGTTGAGTAGTGTAAAAACCAAATCGTTATTAAAATATACAATTCCAAAATACCAGGACAGTATTGTACCTAAGATAATAGCGTTTTTTGGTATGTTGAACGATTTGGTTTTTAGGGTTAAATAAATTGTTCGAAGAATATAAAATAACAGGATTCCACCATAAATCCATGCTAGGATTTCAAGCAAAAAGGGATTTTCAAATTGGAAAAATTCATTTGCTACAAACCAGTTGAATTTTCGCGTAGGCGACAAAAACCAAAACAACATGGGATAGATCGTCGCGGTATAAATAATTAAATTATCGATCCAAGCCCATTTTTTCGGCTCGTTGCGAGCATACAATCGCATGAAGCCATATTGTTGTCGAATGAAATGGAATACGGCGATATACGCTAAAACAGACCAGAAAACCGCACTGCCAAATGAGAACAAAAGCATACCAATAACAAAACAAATTATAGGCAGTCCTATTAAAAGTTTTCTTCTTTTTTGGAATTCTGATGCTACGAAATAGGTTTTAAACAAGGTTGCATATACATGTGCGACATCAATAAAAACAATTAGAAAAAGCCACGTATAAAAAGAATAGTGTTCTTCAATAACCTTGAGTTGATTTTGAAACAAAAACACTATTGCTACCACCAAAAAGGAGGGAAGCAAGATAAAAACGCTATCAGTTTTGGCTTTATGAATCCATGGTTGTTCCATCAATCATTTGGTTTACGGCGTTAATTCCTTGGTGAAAAGCTTCTTCAAAAACTGAAATTCCGGCCAAGTCGGTATGAGCAAAGTAGATTTTATTGTCGATGGGTTTGGCTGCTTCTTTTTTGGCTTGACCATAAATAAAACCAGGAACAGGACTTACCATTCCGTGACCTAAAAGGTGAATTTCGATGCTTTCTGTGTTTTCTTCGATAGTTGGATGGGCAATTTTTAGATCATTAAAGACCACTTGTTTCCAATATTCTTTTGGTTTTTTGTACAAGTCTCGTCTTGTCTTTTTTAAATCAGAGGACGAAAAACTATAATAATACGTAATCACTTTTTTATCCTGAATTTGCTGCAAGGACTGGTGTTGGTCATACACATAGCCCAAGCCTTTTGAACCATAAATCACATTGTCCCAACAAAGCGGAAAGCTATTATTATCAATAAGATCAGACACAACCAGAGTCGCCAACATCCAAGGCGTGTAATTAAACTGTGCGGCTAAATTTTTTCTGTTTTCTAAAAGGTATTGATTGACAAATTGTGGAGTTGCCAGCACAATTTTATCTGCAGTAATGGTAGTTGATGTTTTGGTTTTATTGTCAAAAACAGTGGCTACGGCTTTTTTTCCGTCAATTTTGATGTTGTACACCAAATGATTTTTCAACGATTTTGCAACCACATACTTCTGTAAATGCTGTGCCAATCTCGCATTTCCTTCGGGCCAAGTAAGTACGGTATCGCCTTTGTTTGGACTTGCATTTTGCTTTCGACCTGCAAAATAATGGATTCCGGCGTAGGCAGAAACATAGTCAATTCCCAATCCAAAATCGTCTTTGCAGCAGTAATCGATATAATCAAATAGCGGTTTTGAAGTAAAATTATTCGAGACAAACCATTGTTGCATTGTAACCGAATCCAATGCTTTTACTGTTTCATTTGTTGCCGATTGCGAAAGCGGAATCATAAACCAAAACTTTCCGTTGGGGTCTTTTTTTGTTCGAAAATCATCCATTAATTTGAAAAAACGAATGAGTTCTTCATCTTCTAGAACTGAATTTCCTTGTTTTGGAACCAAACCTTCTTGCCAATTATTTTTATAAAATAGTCGTTCATCGGGAGCGAAAGTGAGTTGGGTTTCATCAAATTCAGGGTAACCGTTGGCATCATAGCCCAAAATAATTTTCTCTTCGGCAAGAAATTGTAATAATTCTTTGTCCTCCAAATTTGGCAATGGTAAATAGTGCGCGCCCAAGGGATATTTGGAGTATTTATTTTCGCCATGAGACGAATTTCCTCCTAAATGGTCTTCCAATTCGACCATCAAAAAATCGGTTATTCCTTTTTTTGTCAATTGTCTGGCAGCGCTTAAACCCGATATTCCGCCACCTACAATCAAATACGGAATCGAAATTTCCTTGGTTGGTTTCGGGAAATTTTGAACTCTCAATTTATGTCCCAAAATATGATTGGTACCCGATAAACGAATCAACAAAGTGATGGCTTTTTCTTTGCACGCATCCAAAAACGGAATAATAAGCAAAGAAGCGGCTATCGATTTGAAGAACGTTCTTCTCGAATTATTGTAATTTTCCCCATTCTTCATCAAAATAGCGTACTAGGATTTGGTTGTCTAATCGGTTGATTTCGATATTTTTCGAAAGCATATCTTCGGAGAAATAGTTGAATTTTTCGAACTGATAATTGTAAAATCGAAGGCTATCTACCTTTCGATTCACAGTGTTAAAGGTACTGCCAAAACCGTTGATAGCTATGGTATATCCCCATTCTCCAAACGAAGGTACATAGGCATGATACGCATCAACCTGTGGAAAAACCTGCATCACAGTTTTGTTGATACACCAAAACGATTTAGGGGCAAAGTAAGGTGAAGTCGTTTGTATAACGACAACAGCATCTGGATTCAATGATTTTTGAACGGTTGCATAAAAGTTGAGTGAGTACAACTTTCCCAAACTATAATTAGACGGGTCTGGAAAATCGATAATCACTACATCAAATTTTTCGGTGCAATTTTTTGACCAGATGTAGGCGTCTTTGTTGTAAACGGTAACCTTAGGATTGTTCAAGGAATTTTGATTAAAACCTTTCAAAATTGCGTTGGTTTTGAACATTCTGGTCATGCCTTCGTCCAAATCGACTAGGGTTATTTTTTTAACCTCTTTGTATTTTAAAATTTCTCTAGCAGCAAGACCGTCGCCACCGCCTAGAATTAGTACGTTATCTACTTTTTTGGCCATCGACATAGCAGGATGTACCAAAGCTTCGTGATAGCGGTATTCGTCAGCAGAACTAAATTGTAAATTGTTGTTCAAATACAAGCGATAATCGCTTTTGTTGTGCGTCAAAACAATGCGTTGGTATGCCGTAGTGTTGGTATAAATGATGTTTTCGCCGTACAATTTGCCTTCAGAATAGGCCAATATTTTATCTGAGAATATAAAAACCGTTAATAAAATCAAGAACGATACAATTGCTTTACTCTTTAAGAAATAAACTTTTTTCAGTTCTTTTTTCAATAAGAAACATAAGGCAATGGCGATAGAAATATTGATCATTCCGAAGAATAGGGACGTACCCATAATACCTAATTTGGGCACCAAAAACAATGGAAAAAGAACTGATGCCAACAAAGCACCAATGTAATCGAAGGTAAAAACATTCGAAACCAAATCTCTAAATTCGACTTTGTCCTTGAGAATATTCATCAACAACGGAATCTCTAATCCTACCAAACAACCGGTTACGAAAACCAAGAAATAGAGCAGGAGCTGAAACGAATACACACTTTCAAACAATAAAAATAAAACTACCGAACTTAGTCCACCAATCAGTCCGACTAGTATTTCGATTTCGACAAAAGTATTGAGTAAGTTCTTGGTCAGGAATTTCGAAAAATAAGAACCCACGCCCATCGAAAATAGATAAACACCAATGATAAATGAAAATTGCTTGACCGAATCGCCCAATAAATAACTCGCCAAAGTACCCGCAACAAGTTCATACACAAGTCCGCAGGTGGCAATGGTAAATACGGCAAATAGCAGTAAATATTCGAATTTCAGAAAATTTTTACCCATGAATCGCGGCACTAATAATCATTGAAATTCCAATGATAAAGGCAGCAAAAACAATTGCTAGTGCCACATTATTGTTTTTTGAAATTTCGTTCCAAGTATTCTCTGGAGTAAGTTTTTCGATAATAAAATACGCAATCAAAAGAATTACGATTCCTAAAAGTGAGAAAACAATAGAAGCTAAAACGGGTTTCATTGTCAATATTTCCATGATGTTGCGGTTTTAATTATTTATGATAAAAATGGTTGATAGAACTACGGTTTCCTTGAGTAGGTCTATAATTTTCGGTTGTTTCGCAATCGCATATTTGGTTTCCGTTTGTATTATAGTACATGTAAATACCATAAAAGCACAAGCCAATAAGTAGCGAAAGGTAATTTGTTTTGATAAAATCGGTTATTCTTCCCATCGTTTGTTTTCAAAATTTTGGTTGAGGTAATACATTCCAATAACAAATACAATCATAAAAATAAAGGTCATATAGACATTTCTATACGATGGTTTAGACCATGATGCGCTTATTTGTAAGGATTGATTTTGCACATCTTCTGGCGCCTTCATAGGTGTAATGGTCAAATGGTACTTTCCTGCGGCTACACCACAAATATTAAACTCATTTGTTTCACTTCCTTCAGTCCAGTTTTCACCATCGGTATAACCGTGATAATACTCAATATCCTTGTTGGCATAAGTTTCTTCGCCCGTATTTTCATTAATCAAAGCTAGTTGAACATTAGCCCACGAATTATTAACATTGGTATGAACTCTTACAGACAAAGGTGCTGAACTTCCTTTTAAATTAAAGGCTGGCGTTACATATTCTTTGTTGGTGTATTGGTCAAAGGACATTTCAGTATTCAAAACATTTTGTTCTACACGACCCAAATTCATGTACCAATGGCTCACTAAAATCACCATTGCAACCGAGGCGCAGATCAATCCCAAATTGCGAATATTGAATATAAAAGGCTGTACTTGACCAATACCCGTTTTTTTATCTAGATCAGTTGTATTAAATGCTTTTTTGATCGCGCTTCTAGAGATATGTTTTCCATAAAAGCAGGTTTGCTCTTTGCCTAATTTTTCGAAAGAAAGCATTAAGGGTGGATTTATATATTCGATAATTTCGAATTTCGAGTAAATATCAAAGTCAAAAAATCCTTGAGCGGCAACTAGTGTTGGGTAACAATAATTGTAGCGGTCATAAATTATATCTTGATATTCCACTGTTTTCGGGTGATTGCCAACTTTTTTATCAAAATCAATTTGGTTTAAAAGTACCCAATGTCCGTTTGATTCCGATAGGTACAAGTACTCTCCTTTTTTACTTTCAAGAATGTATTCCGTCCACTCGTATCCGTTGCTTGATTTTATTAGTAGACCAGTAACTTGATATTCGATACCATCAAAATTTGCCTTTGAACCTACTTTAAATTGGTATTCATAGTAGTAAGGTTTTGATTTGTTAAAGTATTTTAATCCTTCGCTGCGGGTGTTCTTATACGTGTACACGCAATGCGGACATGCGAAAGATTCGACCTCAAAAAGAACCTCTAATGTTGTTGTGTTATTGCAATTAAAGCAAGTTACTTTCATACCCTATCTATTAATTTCGAAATCTTTAAGTACCACTGCTTCAAAATAAGCAATATAATCTGCCGTAATATCCTTTACTTTTTGTGTGTTGTCCTGCAAATAATTGCACAAATACACATCCAAAGTCAGTTGTCCAAACTCAGGCCAAGTATGAATGCAAATATGAGATTCCTTCAAGCAAATGGCAATGGTAAAACTATCATTATCAAAATCATGCACACTGATGCCTACTTTTTCCAGTTCGTATTTCAACAACAAACCTTCAGAAAAAGCTATAAATTTTTGGCTCGAAGTAAGGGTATCCAACTTTGTTACCTCGAGGGTAACCAATTTGTGTAAACCAGGAGAATACGGAATTTGATTCATTTATAAAGTTATAACAGCAAAAATATTTTGGGTACTAAAATACTGTATTTTTTGAGAATGCAAAGCGTATTTTTATTGTTTCATTAATTAGCTCTAGTTACTTGACTAGGTAAGAGCTCTCGACTGTTTTGATCACTCAAAGCAGGCTTTGTAAGCGATGTTAACGAAGTAGTGAAGTTACACCAACATGTAACCGTAAAAGTAACCGAAGTCGATGAGGACAGAAAAAGAATTCAATTGACGATGGTGATTTAATAATTGAGTCACTACAAGTATAAAAAAAACCATCTTTAGTAAAGATGGTTTTTTTGTTCTATATCAGTATTAGAAATCTATTTACAAAAACAACATAATCAATGTCAACACAATTCCAGCGGCTGTAAAATACATTCCTTTTTTGAAAATGGTCGTTTTTGGTGTAAACATCCAGAAGGTTGAAATCACAAAGAAAAATAGCGACAAGCCAAAAAATACGTTCAAAAAGAAAAGCGGTTCACCAGTTTTTGCTTTGTGCAAATGGTTCATTTTTTCGATTATAAAAGGTTGGCTTGTGGTTTTGTAATCGGTAGCTCCTGTTTTTTTATTGTACGTTCCTTCTTTGAAAAAGACGATATCTCCTTCTTCACGTTCTGCTTTTAATTTTTTAAGATGCAATTCTTTTCCTAAATCTTCCTCATTCAAATTGGGAGCTATGGTTTTTACAATATTCTTTTCTTGTTTTAGAAAATCGGTATCTCTAAAAATTAAGATAATCCCACTTAAGGCATAAACGGCCATTATTCCCGCAAGAAAAAAGCCCAAATATCGGTGTATGATGCGCATTAAATTACTTGATTTCTTCTTTTTTGTCATGGCTGCTACAATTTTAAGTATTATTTTGCTTTTTTGAAGTGCAAACATACATAATTAAGATTAATTCTAAATAAGAGTTTTGTAATTTTTTTGAGCAATGTTTAATTTTTTTAATGACCATTAAATTAAGAATATGATTCGTGGTTTTTTTAGAGTCCTTTTTCGAATTACCATGCGATTAAAAATAAAAAAGTCTCGATTTGCTCGAGACCTTTAGGTTATAATTTCAAAATCCAGTTACTCATTTTATCAAGTACTTTAGGTGAAATGGTTTGTTCTATTTCTCCATATTCAGAGAATGCACCCGTTTTAGATTCTTGAAACAGATGGTTCATACCCTCGAATTCGTAGGTTTCAAAGTTTTTATTTTTAGCTTTAGTTAGTGAATTTTTAATGGCAGCTAAGTTTTCTTTAGCTGGTACTTGAAAATCCAAACTTCCGTTAATTGCTAATACAGGTATTTTAATTTTTGATAAGTACGTATCAGGGTTAAAACTTATAAAGTATCGGAACCAAGAATTTTTCAATTGATTAACTAAATCTTCGTTTGCTTTTTGACCGTCACTTTTTAAAAACGATCGTAAGTCTTCTTCATAAGTAGTTCCTTTGTAATTTTTTATAAAATTATAAATTGTAGCGTTCGTTTTTTTATTTTCTTGTAAATCAGCTTCGTTCATACCGGCTAATTTCCCCGCTAAATAATTTTGCTGCAACAACAATTCATCAACAGCTGCGCCTGGACCAGCCATTAAAACCAAAAACTTTACCTCTTTAGAATTAAGAGCAACCATGGGTGCAATCATGCCGCCTTCACTGTGACCTAATAAACCAATATTAGTAAAGCCCTTATCTGTTAAAAAATGTACTGCAGCTGTAATATCAGTGGCAAAATTAGCCGAGGTATCATTCTTAGTTCCTTTGCTAGAACCACCAATACCGCGATCATCAAGACGTAGTGTAGCAATTCCTTTTTTTGCAAAATCATCAGCTATTACCGCAAATGGTTTGTGGTCAAAAAGTTCTTCATCGCGATTTTGACTTCCAGAACCCGTTATCATAATTACAACTGGATTTGATTTACTAAAATTTTTTGGTGTTGAAAGTGTTCCAGCTAGACTGTTTTTGTCAGTTGAATTTACAAAACTAACTTCCTCAGTTTGGTAATTAAAAGGTGCTTTTGGAGTTTGCGGCCTCATAACGGTAGGAACATTTTCACTTTGTCGAGTTAAAGTCATTGGAAATTCCATTCCACCTTGTTTGAAGGTTCCTTCGATAATAGTAGCATTCAATTTTCCTGAATAACTCAAACCCAGTGCGGGTGCATTTATTGTTACTAAATTATCGACAAATGTTGTAGTACCGAGTGGTATGTTTTTCGCCCCTTGTTTTGGGCTATCCATTGTAGACACTAGTCCGTTTGAATCTTTTTTAATATGAAAGCTAAGTGGTAACGTCATTCCTTGAACGCTAAGTTCTCCTGACCACGAACCGGTTATTTCTTGAGCAAAAAGGATTTGCATACTTAGGAGCGCGATAATTAATAGTTTTGTTTTCATAATGATAGTTTTTGTTTGTTAAGGCGGCTGAATTAAAGATTTAAATAGTGAATATATATCTGGTGAAATAAAGTAAATAAGAACAGAAATAGGATAAACAAGCCAATATGAAGCCCCTTTTTTAAGTTGGTCGCTGTTTTAAAACCATTGTAGATCAGCACAAAACCATATACTATTAGGGTAAGCATTAAAATGATTCCAATTAAAAAAGGAACGATGGCAATTGTATTAAAATCTAAAGAGGGAACCGCTTCATTGCTGGTATTAACGGTTTTGGCCATTGTTTCAAGTCCGCTAAATTTGATGCACAGCAACACTAAAAAGTTAGGTGCTTGCGACAATAAAACGGTGTTAACGATATCTACAAAACGCGTTTTTTTATTAAAGAGTAGCGCTAGTAAAAAAAGAAATAAAGTTGTGGTTGCCATGCTAATGGTCACATAGATAAATGCATTTGCCAACAAAAGATCTGGTTGCGGAGAAAAATGAAAAATACTATCCATTTTTGTGGAAGTATAAAAACAGACTACTGAATTAACAATAAAAGACAGGATTCCAATTGCGAGTAATTGCTTTTCGGAAAATTTTGAAAACGGATTAAAAACGGTTTGCCAAGTCATGATTACGATTTTAAATTTTTTATTTTTTCAATAAGGTCGTCCATTTTATTTCGTATTGTGGGGTAGGAGTTGCCCGCTTGCTTGGCCATTTCCTTAATACTACCACTGCTTAGAAAAAATTCTAGGACAAAATCTTGCTCCTCTCGCTTTAATTTTAAATACAAGGGTAAATCGTAATTTCCGTTAACTTCGGTTTCGCATTGGTCACATTTCATTTGGCTTACACGCAATGAATTCTCGCAGCTGGGACAAACAATTGGTAGTTTCATTTTAATAAAGTTAAAATTATTTTAAACAAAGTTAAATATAATTTTCTTTTATTCGTGTTTTTTTGCCTTTTTTGATATTATTATTTTTTAGAAGCTAAAAATTGGGCACAAAAAAATCCCAAACACCAGTATTTGGGATTTGGGATTAACTTACTTAAACCGTTAAATGTGTTTAAATAGAATCGTTAGATTTTACTCTTTAGTATCTTCTTTTTTATCAGCAGGCTGATCTTCCTTTGCGGCATTTTTGAATTCTTTAATTCCGCTTCCTAAGCCTTTCATCAATTCTGGAATTTTTTTACCTCCAAAAAGTAATAAAACCACTGCCAAAATAACTAGGATTTCTGTAACACCAAATCTTCCCATGATTGAATAATTTATTGCCGAAGCAAATTTGTAATTAATGTAGGGACAAAGGTAAATAGAATAACGATACCTGCATTCATTTAACCGTAAATATTTAAAGCGTGTAAAGTTAAAAATATATTAAAAACAACTTATTATCGCTGCTCCTAGGCAAACTATGGTACTAAAGTACTACGCTTGACTTAAATTATTATATTTGTCATATAAAGAAAAATTATGTCCAAGAAACGATTAAAAAGAAAGAAACTTCACAGTAAATTATTCACTAAAAACCGCTTGGTTATCTTGAATGAAGACACTTTTGAGGAAACCTTTTCTTTAAAGTTGACCTTGATGAATGTTTTTGTAGTCGCTACTCTAGGAGCAATTTTACTTATTTCGATCACTATTTTTATTATTGCCTTTACTCCTTTACGGGAATATATTCCTGGATATTCCTCTACCAAACTAAAAAAGGATGCCACTATTTTAGCATTAAAATCCGACTCTTTAACGAACGCCTTAAAGAAAAACGAAGCCTATATTCAATCTATTCAAAAAGTATTAAACGGACAGTTGGAGTATGCTAAATTCAATAAAGATTCGATTTTAGCTGCTTCTGAAGAACCGGTACCACCATTGAAATTGACCGCATCTGAGGAAGAATTACAATTAAGAAAAGAAGTGGAAATAGAGGAAAAGAAAGCACTTACCACTAAAAGCAAAAAGAAAAACACTAAATAATTTTTGACGTAAAAAATAGCGCTAGCGCTCCCATTGATTAAACCTTATTTTGTGTTACGCACGTTACAAATCAACAACCATCATGTCTATAAAAGCAATAGCAGCAAAACTCTTTGCTAATCATATTTACAAAAAAACACAATCCTGGGCCAATAATCCTGTAGCTACGCAGCAGGCTGTTTTTAATCAGTTGATTAAAGAAGCTAAGGAAACTGAATTTGGTAAGGATCATAATTTTGGTACTATTACAACCTATGCTGATTTTGCAAATCAAGTTCCTATTAGAGATTATGAAGATCTAAAACCATATGTTGAAAAGGTGGTTGCCGGGCATGAAAATGTGTTATGGAAAGGCAAACCACTTTATTTTGCTAAAACCTCAGGAACAACCTCAGGAGCAAAATACATTCCGCTTACTAAGGAATCGATGCCCTATCATATTCAAGCCGCTCGAAATGCAATCTTACATTATATCCATGAAACCGGAAAGGCAGATTTTGTAGATGGCAAAATGATTTTCCTTCAGGGAAGCCCCATTTTAGAAGAAAAAAACGGAATTCAGTTTGGCCGCTTATCGGGTATTGTGGCGCATTTTGTTCCTAAATATTTGCAAAAAAACAGGATGCCTTCTTTAGAAACCAACTGTATTGACGATTGGGAAGCTAAAGTAGATGCAATTGTAGGCGAAACTTTCAATGAAAACATGACCGTAATTTCAGGAATTCCGTCTTGGGTACAAATGTATTTTGAGCGCTTAGAACAAAAAGGAGGGAAGCCTGTAGGTGAGATTTTCAAAAATTTCAACTTGTTTATCTATGGTGGTGTCAATTATGAGCCGTATCGCGCCAAGTTTGAAAATCTTATTGGACGAAAAGTGGACAGCATCGAATTATTTCCTGCTTCGGAAGGATTTTTTGCCTATCAAGATTCACAGCAGGAAAAAGGAATGCTGTTGCTATTGGATGGCGGTATTTTTTATGAATTTATCAAAAGCGATTCTTTTTTCACAGATAACCCTAGACGGTACACCATTGGCGAGGTAGAGCTTGGCGTTAATTATGTTTTAATCATCTCGACAAATGCAGGACTTTGGGGTTATAACATCGGAGACACGGTTCAGTTTACCTCATTAAAGCCCTACCGCATTATCGTATCCGGAAGAATTAAGCATTACATATCAGCCTTTGGCGAGCATGTGATTGGTAAAGAAGTCGAAAGTGCTTTGCAAGAAGCCATGGAGGGAACTACTGTTCGTGTGAACGAATTTACGGTGGCACCGCAAATAAATCCAGCTAGCGGCTTGCCTTACCACGAGTGGTTTATAGAATTTGAGCAGGAACCGGAGAACATATCTGCTTTTGCAGAAGCGATAGATACTGCCATGCGCAAACAAAACATCTACTACTACGACCTGATTGTAGGTAACATTCTGAAAAAAGTGGTTATTACGGCTGTGGCCAAAAATGGTTTTCAGGATTACATGAAATCAATTGGTAAACTTGGCGGACAAAATAAGATTCCAAGACTGTCAGACAATAGGAAAATCGTAGATTTATTAAACTTGAAATAAAACACCTACCTTTGCAGGTTAGAAAATTATAAGAAATGAAAGAAACTAAAAACATATCACGCTCTAGAGCGCAAGAATCATCAGCAGCAATTGAGAAATTATACATTACCATGCGTCATTTATTTAACCGTGGATTTTATAAACCAATGGGAATCTCGGGTGAAACTTTGCGCGAAGCATTATTAGCGTTACGCCCTGAAATTTACGGGAATATAGCCGAAGAAAAAGTAGAATTAAACGGATTATTATACGTTATAGAAAGACTACCGGTAGGAATTGAAGAATGTCGTTTTATCAATTTAACTTCTGATGAAGGGTATTCTAGATCGCACTTTAAAGCGATTGTCCCTCCTAAGAGAAGACGTAATTGCTATAGAATTGACGAGGAGCAAATGAATGTTGAAATTACTCGTGGTCGATCAGACATTTACGATATTTTAACGCATTTAACATTTATCTTTATTGAGTCTCACAAAATACGAAACAGAGTTTTGTTAGATGATGCAGGCGAAGTTTCTCGTGATTGGATGAAACTAGAGCAGGCTGTCGCTCAAACCAAAAAACTGCCTTTAATCGAAAAAGAGAAAGCAATTTCTCATGCAGCAAATATTTTAGGTAGAACTTTTGAAGAGGTTTTAAACATTTATGACGCTTTTGGGTCAGAGGCTGCTCCTGATCGTTTTTTACACGTTATTTATTGGTTAGGGAAATTAGCGATTGATGAGATTGTAGATAACAACAAGCGTACAATTACTTTTAGTCCTATTTTAAGAGAACGTTTGGGACACCACATTCACGGAGAGATTTGGGCTACCAATATCAAAGAAGTTTTAAAAGAAAACGGTTTATTAGAGCGACCTATACATGTTATTAGTGCCAACATGCACTCCGTTATGAACTCTATTTTTGCTACTACGGTACTAAAAACGCAGTTCAAGGACAAGCCTGATTTCTTTATTTACGAAGAGTTAAGTAAGTCAGGCGCGCATGAGGTGCGAAACAAAGTAGAAGAAGTAGCGCTGAAACACGGTATGATCTCCATACCCGATGCGTCAGGAACCAATATTGATGTGCAAATTTTTGACACTGCTAAGATTAACTGGGCGAAGTCGTCGTTTCCTAATGCAAAATTCGAAGGACAAGAACCAGTGTTAATTGTAATGGATTATGCCTTTGGTGAGCAAGCTTATGAAACCATTGATGAGCTGCTTAAACCATTCAAGAAAAACATCTTGTTGAATGTCGAATCAGTATCGATCATGGGTAAAGCCGGAATTCTAGAAGGTGGAAAAGGGGATATCATGATTCCTAATGCCCACATCAACGAAGGAACAGCTGATAATTATTGCTTCGAAAATGAATTAAGTGCAGAGATGTTCGAAGGCAATGACATTGCGGTTTTCGCGGGTCCGATGGTTACGGTTTTGGGAACTTCATTACAAAATAGAGATTTACTTAAATTCTTTCACGAGTCAACTTGGGGTGTTATTGGATTAGAGATGGAAGGATCTTATTACCAAAAAGCAATTCAGTCGGCTTCGAAAATCAGAAAAAGTGTTCCTCAAGATATTAAGGTTCGATATGCCTATTATGCATCAGATAATCCTTTAGAAACGGGAAGTACATTGGCTTCAGGAGGTTTAGGAACGACAGGAGTAAAACCTACTTATTTGATTACCATTAAAATATTGGAACAAATTTTCAATTCTAAATAACTAAAGAATGAGTACAAACGAACCCCAAAACCAAGACAATCAAGAGATTGATTTATTCACGCTTTTTACTAAAGTGGGTGATTTTTTTCAATGGATCAATCGGATGTTGTTTCTTGCAATTCATTTTTTTGTAAAAAACATCATCGTTGTCATTGTTTTGATTTTGCTAGGTTTTGGGGTGGGATTGTATTTAGACAAAACCAAACAATTGTATGATCACCAAATCATAGTCGCACCTAATTTTAAATCGACGGATTATCTTTATGCCAAAATCGATTTGTTAGCGACCAAGATTGCTGAAAAAGATTCCGTTTTTTTTAAAGGAATGGGAATTTATAACTACCAAAATTTACTGCGAATTAAAATTGAACCTGTTGTAGATATTTATAAACTCATTAGTAGTAATGAGCAAAATTTTGAATTACTTGCATTACTAGCGCAAAACGGAGATTTAAAATCAGTTGTTAAAGAGACCACTACTAGCAAAAACTACAATTTTCATACGATAATCGTCTCAACTAATGGGAAAACCAGTCAAAAACAGCTAATAGATCCTTTATTAGTTTATTTAAATACAACCGCCTACTATAAGGATATCCAAAAAATTGCCATTGGAAACATTCAGGAAAAAATTAAAGTAAAAGAGAACATCATTGTACAAATTGATGAAATAATTAATTCCTATTCTACAAATAAGGCCGTGGTCAGTAAAAATGATAAGATGATTTATTACAACGATAATAATCAGCTAGACAATATCATTAAAACTAAGGATACGCTCGCGAGCACAATGGCGGCTTTAAAAATTGAATTATTCAATTCCAAGAAAATTATCAACGATAGTTCGACAGTTTTAAACGTCAAAAACGACAAATTCACTAACGGAAAATTCAAATTTTTGCTACCCTTGTTGTTTATAGGACTATTTATAGTATTGAGACTCTTTTTATCTTTTTATAAAAGTCAATCAGCCAAATACGCCTAAAACTAATTGATTCGTGTAGGGCCTAGTAATACAGATTAATAAACGTAGATATGTTAAAAACAATTGGCTACTATTTTCAAAAAATCAAACAAAATTCGTTTATTCATCAAAGTATAATAACGTTAATTTTGAGAGTTTTTGGAGTGCTAATTTTGTTTGGTTTTACTTTATTTCTCACTAAAAATTTCTCACCAAAAATTGTAGGTCAATACGATTTTGTACGATCCTATTTATTTGTCATCGGTAGTATTTGTTTGCTAGGGTGCGATCAGTCGATTCTTTACTTTCGAGGCCAACTTAAAGGAACTTATTCCTTGATTGGCTTAAAGGGTATTTATGTAAAAATGGTGGGCATCCTACTAGTAATGTCCATTCTGTTATGTTTGCTCGTTTCAGTCATTAATGAACCCTTTATTGACTCTTTTTTTAGCGATCAGGGAGTATACAAACTACTTTATCAGGCCACATTATTATTGATTTTTTACGCTCTGACAACACTAAACATTGAAGTGATTAGGGCTTTAGATCATTTATATGTCGCAGAGTTATTTAGAAATTCTATTAAGTACGTTCCTGTGATAGTTGGCGCTGTTATCCTAAAGTATACCGATAATGAATCCTATTTACCAGATGTTTTTTTGGGAGGATTTATATTGCTTGCGTTGGTAACGACAGTGATTGTATGGTACTATTTTTCAAAAAACAAAGTGGATGCTAGTAGTAGTATTACTTCATATAAAGAGATTATTACTAAGTCCTATCCTATTGCAGTTAGCGGAATGGCGTTGTTTTTACTAATTAGTTTTGACATCATGTTTTTAAAAAAATATAGGGGAGATGCAACAGTTGCCTTTTATGCTTTGGCAGTAAAATTAATGACAATTTTATCGATGATAATCGTGACAGTTAACATTACAGTCTCTACAAAAATAGCCGAATTTCATTCTGCCGGAAACCTAGAACAACTTAAAGGAGTTATCAAAAACAGCTCCCGATTAATTTTAGTTTTAACACTTCCAGCCGCTTTATTCTTATGTTTATTTGCGGACCCTATTTTAGGTTTTTTTGGGAAAGAATATGTTTTGGCTAAAGATGCCCTACTTATTTTAACAATTGGTCAAGTAATTTGTTCCGCCTTTGGTTCTGCGCCCGTTTATTTAAATATGACAGGTAGGCAGCATATATTTCAAAGGATAGTGGTTGTAGCAGTTTTACTTAATTTGGGTTTTAATAGGTGGTTGATACCTATCTACGGCATGACAGGTGCTGCTAGTGCTTTTGTGATTAGTTCACTTTTTTGGAACTTATGCTCTGCAATTGTAATTTATAAAAGAGATAAGATTGTTGTTTTTTTAAATTGATTTCATTTTTCGAAAGCAAGCGGTAAAAAGTATAAATGAGGATAGTACACATAATAAACAGTTTAGAATCAGGCGGTGCTGAGAAGCTATTGCTTGACACCTTACCGTTATACAAGAAAAAAAAGGTAACTGTAGATTTGCTTGTGCTAAATGGATTTAATTATTCCTTTATGAAAGCACTACGATCTTTAAATTGCTGTTCTATTTATTCTTTAAATTTGGGTTCAGCATACAATCCTCTTGCTATACTAAAGATTATTCCTTTTTTAAAGAAATATGATATTGCACATGTGCATTTATTTCCTACTCAATATTGGGTAGTGATTGCTAAACTGCTTTCGGGTTCAAAAATTAAGCTAGTTTATACGGAACACAGTACCTCTGGAAGAAGAATCAATAGCCGTTTTTTTCAAAGATTAGATCCCTATTTTTACAAACGTTACAACAAGATAATTGCAATTTCAGAAGCAGTAGCAACAGTTATTCACAAGCATACTGGCTTGGGCCACGCTGTTGAATTAATACCTAATGGCGTACTTTTGGAGACGTTTAGGAACAGTAAACCCACTCATCGGTCAACTTTGTTCCCTGGTAGCGATTCTTCTTTAAAAACCATCATTCAAATTGCTAGTTTTAAGGAACCCAAAGATCAAAAAACGGTCATTAAATCGCTCTTGTATTTACCTACTAAAGTGCAATTAGTGTTAGTTGGAGACGGAGAATTGAAGAATGATTGTATTAAATTAGTCAATGAATTGAAATTGGCCCAAAGGGTTGTATTTTTAGGAATACGCTTGGATGTACCCGAATTGATAAAAATGGCCGACATTGTAATCATATCGTCAAAATACGAAGGGTTTTCCCTTGCTGCGGTAGAAGGTATGGCTGCTGGTAAACCGGTAATCGCAACTAATGTGGCTGCCGTAAATACCTTGGTTGATGGAGCAGGAATTTTATTTAAAGAAGGCGATGCTGAACAATTGGCGGCTGAGGTAATAAAGCTTGTGGACAATGAAATGTATTACCAAGCTATCGCTAAAAAATGTAGTTTAAGAGCAAAGCAGTATGACATTGATAGTATGGTAGATAAACAGATTGAATTGTATAAAAAATTGTAAATGATTAATCAAAAATTATCTAAAAATAAAGCTACTTTTTTGCTGTTGTTTCTCTGCAATCTAATTGTTGCGCTACTGGCATTTTATGTTTTACCTAAAAAGTTTTTTTACGATGCGATGCTTATTGCTTATGATAAGGGCAACGAAATTGGGTTTTTAGGTAGTTACCCGCTTACGATTTTATTTTACAAAATTACTTACTTACGGTATTTGTCTTTTCCAATTGTAGCTTTAATTCAGTATCCGATTTTGATTTATGTGTTATATAAAGTAGGGATTCCTAAAAACTTTAACCTACTTACAATCAAAAACCTGTTAGTTTACTTAGGCTTTTTTATGATAGCTGTATTTATGTCTATGCCTTCTAAGGAATTCATTACGTACTTGTATCTTGCTTTGATTGTTTTTATTTACAAAAGTGATCGATTTAGTTTTAAAAAATCGGTTGTTTATTCGATGCTTTTACTGTTACTATTTGGTGCTTTTTACCGCCCCTACTTTTTATTAATTCCCATTATTTCGATAGGAATGTATGGATTGCGCTATGTACAATTCAAAAATAAAACAATGATGACTTTGTTTTACGGACTATGTATAGCCTTTTTTCTTTCATTGAGTTACGGCCTTGTCAAGGGGCAATACCTATCAGAAAGCAGTAGGGAAGTAGTCAATTTAGACCGATTGAATTCGCAGGATGCCAACTCTATTATTGTATCTCCAATTAAGCCTGATACTTGGTATGGCGAAGCTATTGGAATCGCTTACGGTTTTTTTACGGTTAACGTTCCAGTAAATGGCTTAAAACATGTATTATCTCCTCAAATTTTAGCTTTTGTAATTTGGCAACTTCTTTTGTTCTCTCTACTTTTAGTTCGGTTTTCAAATTGTTTAAAAAGTAGACGAAAAGAGAATTATGAGTTGTGGTTATTGCTTATATTGTTCTCTTACTTCATTGTTCAAGGTGTTTTTGAACCTGATTTAGGAACTGCCATTAGGCATAAAATAGGGGTTTTTCCTTTAATTTATTTCGCGTTATACTATGACAATTTCCGAGAAAAACTTCGATAGCATATTCAATTTGTTTTTACTGCTAATTGGTGCAGGAATTATTTTTAGAATTCCTTGTACCTGGCTGCTGCTTGTTTTTGCAGCTTTCAATCTGTTTTTCTTAAAAAAGATGAAAACAATTAAAAAGGCTAATGGCTTACGGCTATTTATTGCCTTGCCTTTACTGTTAGAATTACTGTTTTTTTTTAACACAGACTCCTACTATAATGAAGTGAAAATTTTAGAAAAGTATGCTGCCTTGCCCGTATTTGCCTGGTTTATAATTGGCAATTACCACAGAGTTCATTTCTATAAATTGCTAACTAGTTATGCCTATTTAACCTTACTGATAGTTCTTTTTTATTGGTTTCTTTTTATAGGTACCAATCCCATTTTAATAGCTAAATATCAAAGTGGCATTGATTTATGGGAAATGGGTTATGTGTTTTCACAAAGTATGGGTTTGCACGCACCAGCATTAAACATGCACATGGCTTTTGTTACAGTTATTTTTCTCTATTTGATCTTACAATCGTTCCAAAAACGCAGGGGACTTAAAAATCATATTTTCCGAATTAGTGGTTTTGTGATTTCATTTTTTATGGTATTGTTTATCAACACCCGAATGGCCTTGGTTAATGTGTTTTTAGGAATTTTGATTGTTTTTTTCTATGCCTTAAAAGAGCAGGTTAATGTAAAGAAAACGATTAAAGTAAGTTTAATTTCTATTATAATTTCAGTAGTTGTTTTAATTGTCTTTGTCAAAAACAACAATTATATGACCTATAAATACCAAGTGGTAACCTTTGCTTATATGGACAAAGTGGGTAAATTGGACGAGATTAAAAATCCAGAGGCAAAGATTTTTAATTCTATGGTTACACGGCTATCAATTTGGAAATCAGCTTGGGAGTTATCACTTCAAAATCTACCTTTTGGGACAGGAGCTTCTCAATCCAAAACAGCTTTGATTGCTTATTACAAACAAACAAATCAACAATTTTTAGCTAAGTATGAGTTTCCTACCCATAACCAGTTTCTAGATTACTTCCTCAAATACGGTTTTTTGGGTCCTATCGTTGTTTTGATTTATTTATTAGGAATTGCTTATTTGGGACTCGATTTGAAGCAGCCGGTGGTATTGTTTTTCTTCGTTTCTTTTTTTACCTCTAACTGTATCGATGATTTTTTAATCCGTTTTGATGGAATCGTGTTTAGTAGCTTTTGGTTTGCTGTATTTGGCAGTTATTGGCTTCAGCAAAAGGCTATTGCCGATAAAGTGCAACAAGTTCTTTAAATTTACGGTCATTGCTAAAAAGTTTTTGGCAGCGAACGTATCCGTTTTTCCCCATTTGTGCTCGGGTATTTTTATCCTTGAGAAGGTCTAGGTAATCCTTTACTTCAGCGATAGAGTCAAAGAGAAAGCCGCTTTCATTTGGCACAACCACATCTCTATTTCCTGGAATGTTTGTCGCGATAACTGGTTTTTGCATCGCCATAGCTTCTAAAACCGCAATGGGTAAACCTTCCCAAAGCGAAGTTTGGATGTAAACATCAATTTTATCCAGTTCTTGAAGTACGTTGGGATGGTTTAAAAACCAACCGCTAATACGAATGTTGGTGGCGGTAAGTGTTGGTCTTAGTTCTCCATCACCTATCCAAACAAATTGATACTGTGGATTTTCTAAAGCAATTTTATTGAATAATTCAGGGTTTCTTGCAGCTGTAATTCTTCCTACGATACCGATGGTTAAAACCGAATTAGTATGTGCAGTACAATACGTTTGAATTTCATCAACATTAATGCCGTTGCGAACTAGGTAAGAAGGTCCTATTTTTTTTGCAATTGTATATTCTGCGTCACCGCAGGCAATAGTGGTATTTTTGAATAACTTTTGAAAAACAAGCTCGATTGCTCGGTATGTTACTTTTTTGAAAGCTGAAATATCAGTTCTAAGAAAAGCGTAGCCATGTGGTGTGTAAAAGACCTTTACTTTCTTAAATAGAAAAAAACATGCAATCCTGCCAAGAACGCCTGCTTTAGAGGAATGTAAGTGTACTACATCAGGATCGAGTTTTCGAACTAATTTCAGGAGTTCTCTAGTGGCTTTGAGATCTTTTATCAGCGAAAATTCACGCTGCATACTCAACTCAATTAAGGGCACGGTATCCGAGAAAGAAGCTTTTATTTGAGCACCATCAACCTCCTTACGGTTGGCGCTATAAATAATTGTAGTGTTGATTCCAAGTGCTGTTTGTTCCGCACCAAAATAGCAGGAAAGGTCCTTGAAGTACGAATTGACTCCCCCAGCTAAAGCCTCAACAACATGAACTACTTTTAACATGAATAATTATAATTTTTGTAAAAATACACAAAATTGATTAGTTGAGATTGTACATTTTCTTCTATTAAGCGCAAATAGTTATGGCTTATATGCCTATGGGTTGCTTGTTTTTTTATACCTTGCATAGTCAAACGGTAGGTGAGCGAACTTGACAAATAGATCGATATAAGTCATGTAATTTGCCAACTACTAAAACCCAAAATGCTGCCCATAATTCAAGAATTGTACCTACTACATGACTGCAAACCAAATAGGAAGATATTCAAAATTTATACGCCCCATAGCTGTTTTTACAGATGTGTTAATCATTGCCGTAAATTGTTTTTTCTGGTTCAATCAATTCGGATTGGACAATGTGTATTACTTTGGATACTTACTAGCAGGGTGGTTTGTATTAGCCTTTATACTAGGTTTTTATAAAGTATATCGTTTTACTACTCCCATTGAAATCATTTCTAAAATCGTAAAGCAAGGATTTCTTTTCTTGCTGTTGGTGGTTGCCTATTTTCCTTTTCTGGATAATTTCATGTTTGATGTTGAGGTAGTATTACAGTTTTGCTTAAGCGTTTTTATATTAATTACGCTGTCAAAATTTTTCTTATTTTATTGCTTAAAGCAATACCGTATCATAACAGGGAATAATTTTAGAAGTGCAATTATTATTGGTTACACTGCTGAGGCGATTCGGCTTAAAGAGGTTTTTGAAAGTAGGAGGGAATACGGTTATGTTTTTTCGGGCTTCTTTTCAAATAAAGTGGTAAATCAAAATATAAAAGGGAATATCAATAGCGTTAAAACATTTGTAGTCGAAAAAAAAATAGACGAAATCTATTGTTCCTTGAATGAGGTCTCGAACGAACAGTTAAAAGATTTAATCGATTTTGCTGACGAAAATTTTAAAACTATTAAGTTTATTCCGGATACAAAAGAGGTTTTTACCAAAAATTTAAAAGTTGATTATTACGATTTTTTCCCTGTATTATCCTTGCCAAAGACAGTCTTAGACGAGCCCGTAATTAAATTTTTTAAGCGCACTTTTGACATTGTTTTTTCTTTGGTTGTAATTATCGGCATCTTATCATGGTTAACCCCAATTTTGGCTATTTTAATTAAGTTAGAGTCAAAAGGAGCTGTGTTTTTTAAGCAAGGACGTCCAGGGATTAATGAAAATGAATTCAATTGTTATAAATTCAGATCGATGCGATTGAATGAATCAACTGAAACTGAGACCTATAAAAATGATCCTCGAGTAACAGTTATAGGCCGTTTTATGCGCAAAACCAGTATGGACGAGCTACCTCAGTTTTTAAATGTTTTAATTGGAGACATGTCAGTTGTTGGTCCAAGACCGCATTTATGGTCACAAAATATTACGTACGGGAATAAAATTAAAAAATACATGAAGCGCCATTTTGTAAAACCAGGCATCACAGGGCTAGCGCAAGTAAGTGGTTATAGAGGCGAGATTCTAAAAGATACAGACATGATTAACAGAATAAAACTCGATGTTTTTTATATCGAAAATTGGTCTTTGATTTTAGATTTAAAAATTATTTATCAAACACTCGTGAACATTTATAAAGGAGAAGATAAAGCCTATTAACATGGAGTCAGCATTAGTATCCGTTATCATTCCTACATTCAATTCAGCTCCGTTTATAGCTGAGGCGATTCAGTCTGTACAATTGCAATCCTATGCGAATTGGGAGATTATTGTAGTTGATGATGCTTCTCAGGATACCACAGTTGCGATCGTATCAGAACTGATAAAAGCAGATGCCAGAATTCAGCTGTACCAATTAGCTCAAAATTCCGGTACGGGTATAGCCCGAAATTTAGGTGTAGAAAAAGCCAAAGGGAAGTATTTAGCCTTTTTAGATTCGGATGATTTATGGAAACCGCATAAATTAGAGAAGCAGCTGCAATGGATGCACATACATCAATTGCCTTTTACTTTTTCGTTTTATGACTGCATGGATGAAAATGGACAACCCTTGGGGAGAGAAATTCAAGCACCAAAAAACTTGACATACAACCAACTATTTTTTTGCAATTATATCGGTAACCTAACCGGTATCTATGATGTGGCTTTTTTTGGAAAAATTCCGATTTCGCCCAATAGAAAAAGACAAGATTGGATGCTATGGCTTACGATTTTAAAAAGGATTAGAACATCCCAACCAGTGCCTGAAAGCTTGGCTTATTATCGCATTAGATCCAATTCTATTTCAACTGCTAAAGTCAATTTGCTTAAGCACAATTACGCCATTTACAGGAAGCATCATGGCTTGACTAGTATAAAGGCTTCACTATGTATGCTCCTGTTTTTGTGGAAGCAATTAGTAGTTAAACCCAAGTATGTTAAACCGACTAAAGTAACGAGCTAAATTGTTTGAGTTTGCCTCGATTGGATCGTTTTAGGAAATCTTTTTTAGTAAAAGTAAAATGCAAGCCCGGTTCTAAATACAAGGCAATGGCTTTTTCAATTTTCTCAATTTGTTCGAAAGTTATTTCGGTTGTACTAACGTAATCAATCTCAAAACTGTCCAGTTTAGTTTGTATGATCACAAATTCTTGAACGTTGCCATCATCTTCAATAATACTTTTGGTCACATAATAAAAAGTCAGTCCAGGCGATTTTTTTCCGCTAGGCAGCAAAGCAACATCATTTGTTCGACCAATTAATTTTTTCAGAATGGGTTTTTGTACTGTGCTATTTTCGTCTAAAATACCAATATCGCCAATATCATAACGTATAAACGGATGCGCTTTATTAAACAATGAGGTGATTACAATACGTCCTTCTTGGCCGTGGGGCAAAATAGTATTGTTGTCGTCTAAAATTTCTATATAAAGCGTTTCAGCATTCACTTGCCATTCGCCTTTTGGGTTTTGAAAAGCTATTAAATCCAGCTCTGAGGCGCCATATTCATTAACAACCGGGATCCCGAATTGCGTTTCTAAAAGTAATTTATCCTCTTCAAAAAGCATTTCGGAGGTTACCATAACTACTTTTAAGCTCGGACAAATTGTTTTTAAAACAAGGTTTCGTTTTCTCAAATATTTAGCAAAAAGCACAATCGAACTCGTGTAGCCATTGATGTAATCGAATTTTTCTGTTCGAAATTTTTCAACAATAGTTTCTAAAACAGCATCGGATAAATCAAAAATCGGAAACCGATAGCGCTTGCCTAAAAAATCTTTGAATCGTTCTTTCTTATACCCAATAAAATCCAGTGGAATGCCATAAAAACGTGCTTGATAGGAAGTATTGAAATCGATACCAAACCAACCAAAACGGTACATGTTTGAAGCCCAAGTAAGGGCATGGGAATACTTATCTTTGGCAAAACTAAAGGGTGTTCCGCTTGAACCTGAAGTTTTATTGGTATAACAATTGGTTTTTGTAAATCCTTCTGAAAGCCTATCAGTTAGTGGTATTTGGAGGTCCTTCTTGGTCAAAACAGGTACATCACTCCAGTTTTCAAAGGATTGTTCTTTGGCAAAATCACGGTAAAATGAATTGTGATTCAAATGAAAATCGAGAATTTCTCTTTTTTGATTTGCTACAAAAGTGATACAGTCAGTCTCAGAAAGGTTGATTATAGAATGCAACTGTGTCTTCGCCTTTTTTATAGGGAAGCCATTGAGCCGCAAGGTTAAATCAAATAGAGAAAGCATCTAAAGTTATGTTTCTTCAAAAATAGCGTATATCGGGGTCGAATGGAAAGGGTTGGACAACTTTTTAAAAATTAATTATTTTTTACGTCCAAAAGCAATTATTTTTGCAGCATTCCTTACCAAAGGACACACAACTAAACACACACTACAGATGAATATTTTACTATTAGGATCAGGAGGAAGAGAACATGCTTTTGCATGGAAAATGGTTCAAAGTCCGCTTTGCGATACCCTTTTTATGGCTCCAGGAAATGCAGGAACGGCAGAGATTGCAACCAATGTTGCTATTGGAGTTACTGATTTTGAAGCGATAAAAGCGTTAGTAATCGAAAAAAACATCGAGTTGGTGGTCGTAGGTCCAGAAGATCCTTTAGTAAACGGGATTTATGATTTTTTCTTGAATGACGCCCAATTGAATGCTGTTCCAGTTATTGGACCTTCAAAATTAGGTGCACAGCTAGAAGGAAGTAAAGAGTTTGCCAAAGAATTTCTGGTAAAACACAACATTCCAACAGCTGCTTACGATAGTTTCACGGCCGAAACTGTAGAGCAAGGTTGTGACTTTTTAGAAACCTTACAACCTCCATTTGTGCTTAAAGCAGATGGATTAGCTGCTGGAAAAGGCGTATTGATCATTCATGATTTGGCGGAAGCCAAAGAAGAATTACGAAATATGTTAGTAGGGCAAAAATTTGGAGCAGCTAGTTCAAAAGTAGTAATCGAAGAATTTTTAGACGGAATTGAACTTAGCTGTTTTGTATTAACTGACGGTAAGAATTATAAAATTTTACCAACGGCCAAAGATTACAAGCGCATAGGCGAGGGTGATACTGGATTGAATACAGGCGGAATGGGAGCGGTTTCTCCGGTACCGTATGTTGATGATGTGTTGATGCAAAAAATCGAAACGCGTATTGTAAAACCTACGATCGAAGGGTTTCAAAAAGACGGAATTCCATACAAAGGATTTGTGTTTATTGGACTAATTAACGTAAATAACGAGCCAATCGTAATCGAGTACAACGTGCGAATGGGTGATCCTGAGACCGAAGTAGTGATCCCGAGATTAAAAAATGATTTAGTCGAATTGTTTTTGGCTGTAGCCAATGAAAAACTAGATACGATTATACTTGAGGTGGATGAACGCAGCGCAACTACAGTTGTTGTTGTTTCAGGAGGTTATCCTGAAGCTTTTGAAAAAGGGAAAGTCATTACAGGTTTAGAAAACATCACTGATTCTATTGTTTTTCACGCGGGAACAAAACTAGAAAACGGACAAATAGTTTCTAATGGCGGACGTGTTGTAATGGTTACTTCCTACGGAGATAATTTTGAACAAGCCATAAAAAAATCTTACCAAAACATAGCAAAGCTAAATTTTGATAAGATGAATTATAGAAAAGATATTGGGAACGACTTAAAATAGTTCCCAATACTTTTTATGCTATTATTTTAAAAATGAATGAGCAGTAGTATCTTGATTTTCTGTACCTGCATCATCAAAAATTCTAAGTTGTTTGATCCAATAAACCATTGCGGCAGTGCAAATGATCATGAAAATCCAGTTAATTGTATTTGCCACAAACCAAGATGAAAGTTCTAAAGAACGTAAAAAATCAAGAGGAGCAAATAAAATGTTTACAAATAGGTATTGAATTCCTTCAAAAAATGCTTTCATATCGCTAAAAATTAGTTTGTTGTGTTTATTCCTCAAAACCTATAAAACTCTTTTATTGAGAATCTTTTCAACTTGAGGGTTTACTTTTTAAACAAGTATTATATTTACAGTCACAAAAGTATAAAATATCCTTATGATTACAAGTGTTTTTAAAAAATCTACACCGTTAAATTTCTCTTTAGTAGTATTTTTGATATTAGTTTTCTTCTTTGTCTTTCAAATGCAAGATTCAAGTTGGACGAATTCACTTGTTTTACTTGGACAAAAGTTGGGATTACTAGCTGTTTTACTCGGCTCTGTATTTATGACAAATTTTATTTCGAAAAAAAATGGCTTAAGTAAAGACAGCGGATTTACGGTTTTTTTCTACTTTTTGTTATTGATTTTCTTTCCATCGGTCCTAGACAATGTCAATTTAATTTTGGCTAACTTTTTTATTTTGTTAGCCCTTCGTAGGCTGTTATCTCTCCAATCTCTCAAATCGTCCAAAGAGAAGATTTTTGATGCTTCGTTTTGGATATTTGTAGCTGCTTTGTTTCAGTTTTGGTGTATACTGTATCTTGTTTTAGTGTTTATCTCTATTATTTTTCACGTTTCGAGAGATTATCGCAATTGGTTTTTACCATTTATCGCCTTTTTTGCGGTAGCTACTTTGTTCTTACTAGCGTCTCTGTTGTTTCATTTTAGTATAATTGAATACCTAGAGCAAGCCGTAAGTACTAATTTCGAAATCAATTATTTTACCAATAATTATCAAAATGGTGCTTTATCAATTTATGCTACAGTAGCATTATTTTTTGTTAGTTCTATGGTCCTAAGTTTGTCTAACAGGCCTCAAGTTTTACATAGCTCATTCAAAAAGGTGGTAGCTGCTTTTTTTATAGGCGTAGTGCTATTTGTTGTTTCGGCTAACAAGAGCAATGATTTGCTCCTTTTTACCGTTGCTCCTTTAGCTATTATGGCTACGAGTCATATCGAAATCCCACAGGTGAAATTAAAGCAAGAAATGGTGCTTTTCGTACTCATTGCTTGTAGTTTCTTTGCTTTTTTCTCGCAATTATAGTTTAGTTCCGTAAGCTAAATCACCTGCATCACCTAGTCCTGGGACAATATAACTGTGTTCATTCAATTTTTCATCTAAATCAGCAATCCATAAATGGCAGTGATCGGGTAAATTTTCTTCAAGGTAGGCTATGCCTTCAGGCGCAGCAATTACTACGGCAATATGAATTGCTTTAGGCGTTCCTCGTTCCATCAATTGATTAAAAACAGCTACTATCGATTGTCCTGTAGCAAGCATTGGATCTACAATTAGTAAGTACTTATCGTTAAAGTCAGCAATGGCTTGGTAGTCTACCTTTATTTCAAAATAATCATCATTGTTAGGATGGTATCGAAAAGCCGATACAAAACCATTTTCGGCTTGATCAAAATAATTTAAGAAACCCATATGCAAGGGCAACCCTGCGCGTAAAACCGAACTAATAACCAGCTGATCTGAAATTTCAGTAGTGTTTTTGACTCCAAGTGGCGTTTCAATTGATACTGCTTTATAATGCAATTCCTTGCTCATTTCATACGCCATGATTTCGCCAATGCGTTCAATATTACGTCTAAAACGCATGCTGTCTTTATGGACGTTTACATTGCGTATTTGACCTAAAAAATGATTAAGCACACTGTTGTTTTCAGATAAATGATGGATTTGCATGATGGTATTTGTTGTTATTTTTATTTTAGTAGTTGATTATCAAGCACTAAAGTAGATTTTATAGGTGTAATTTTTTTATAAAAGTATAAAAAGTATCTTTGTATCTATAAAAATATAAAAGATGTTTTCAAAATTAGCCTATTCTGTTTTCGAGCAAAGTATCAAAGATTATCATCAGTTTGATAATGTAGATCAACCGATAAACAATCCTTTTCCTAAAGATAAATTCGAACACTTGTTATATGTTAAGAATTGGATCGATACCGTACAATGGCATTTTGAAGATATTATTCGGGATCCTAATATTGATCCTGTGGCTGCATTGACTTTAAAAAGAAGAATCGATGCTTCTAATCAAGAGCGTACCGATATGGTCGAATACATCGATAGTTATTTTTTACAAAAATTTAGCGATGTTAAAGTTAGTGCCGATGCTAAAATCAATTCCGAAAGTCCTGCTTGGGCTTTTGATAGATTGTCTATTTTAGCTTTAAAAATTTATCACATGAACGAAGAAGCAACTCGTGCAGAAGCTTCAGTTGAACACAGAGATAAATGTCAGGAAAAACTAAATATTTTGCTAGAGCAAAGAACCGATTTATCAACAGCTATTGATGATTTATTGTTTGCAATCGAAAACGGAGAAAAATTCATGAAGGTGTACAAGCAAATGAAAATGTACAATGATGATGATTTAAATCCTGTACTGTACCAAAACAAAAAGTAATATGGCCAAGCCTTCTTTTTTTTCTACTGAACCCCTTTTGTTCAAGATTATTTATGTGCTCTCTTTCATAGGAACGCTGTACGTTTTTTATGAAATTCTGTTTGTTGATGAAAAGCAGCATTCGGGAATCGCTATTTACTTGGTGGCTTTATTTGGTTTCTTTTTTTTAAGAATTGCTTTAAGAAAGAACAGAGATAGAAGAGCTTTAGAAAACGCAAATGCTAAAAAGAAGTAGTTTGCCAACAAAATCTACACATATAGCCGTCATGCGATTATCTGCCATGGGCGATGTTGCCATGACGGTTCCTGTTTTACGCGCCTTAGTGCAGCAGTATCCAGAGGTAAAACTCACGGTTATCTCGCGACCTTTTTTCAAACCTTTTTTTGATGGAATCCCTAATCTTACCTTTTTTGCTTTCGATGAAAAAGAAAGGCATAAGGGTTTTTTAGGCTTAGTTCGGTTATTTAAAGATGTGAAAAAGCTTGATATTGACCTTTTTGCGGATTTTCATAATGTACTACGATCTAAGGTTGTGCGATCTCTTTTTGCCTTGAGCGGAAAAAAAGTAGCTTTTACGGATAAAGGAAGAGCAGAAAAAAAGGCATTGACAAGAGCAGATAATAAAGTTTTTAAACCTTTGCCTAGTATGTTCGACAGGCATGCAGCGGTGTTGAAACAGTTAGGATTCCCTATCGATTTAGCGCATCCTCAGTTTCCTCAAAAAGCGTCTTTAAGTCAAGAAATTCTTCAGATTATTGGAACTCCAAAGACCAAATTAATAGGAATAGCACCGTTCGCACAGTATGATTCTAAGGTGTATCCACTTGATTTAATGCAAGAGGTAATTGATCAATTAGCCATGAAAGCGGATGCTACCATCTTACTTTTTGGTGGTGGAAAAAAAGAAGGAGAACTATTGAATGCATTCGCAAAAGGGAAACCGAATGTGGTTAACATGGCTGGCAAAATCAAGTTTCAGCAAGAGTTAGCACTCATTAGCAACCTAAACCTTATGCTGTCTATGGACTCAGGTAACGCACATATTGCGGCGATGTTAGGCGTAAAGGTTATTACGCTTTGGGGCGCGACGCATCCGTATGCGGGTTTTGTACCTTTTAACCAACCAATCAGCAACTCTTTAGTTTCGGATAGAGAAAAGTATCCTTTATTACCCACTTCAGTCTACGGCAATAAGAAAGTAGCTGGTTATGAAGATGCCATGCGAACGATTACCGTTGACTCAATTGTAAAAAGGGTAAATAGTAGTTTCTAGTTAGCTTAATATGTTTTAAAATTTAGTGTTTACTAACTAGTATTGTGATTTTTTATCAGCTTTAAAATGGTTCAACAGTCACTTAACAATTAATGCAACCAATTCAAATAATTTTATTGATCTAGTATTTCTAAGTTAAAATGTAGTTTCCTTGCGAATCTACGACTGCATAACCTATTATTTTTTTCTTATTTCTATTTACAATTAACGATACATAGCTATTTTCGTTTTCAGTCGCTAGCAGGATATGCTCAAATTGTTCGTTAGCGTAGCGATATACTTTATAGACCAATTCATTTTCTTTGATTTTATTCGAAAGTATTTTGGCCGATTTTAGTTCGCTAACGTATGGCCAAAAATTAAAAATAGCATCGTCTGTGGTTGCTATTTCTTTCACCACCGGACTAAGGGTAGCGTCGAATTTTTCTTTTTCAAGCTGTTTTGGCCTTTTTTTTCTGGACATCTTTAGTATAATAATCAGTGCACAGAGCGAAGCAGTAATTCCAAAAATGATAAAAAAAGTTAAATGTACCGGATGTATTTTAGTGAAGATTGTCATAATAAATAATGTTTTAATTCAGATTAACAACAAGGTGATGAAAGCGACAAATCAATGATAAGGAAATAGCATAGGTAAAAGTGGAATTCTTTCACTAAGGTACTGAAAAAAAGACTTTTCAGGCCAAAAAAAAACTTCCCTTTTCAGAGAAGTTTGCTTTATAATTGAGATGATTTTAAACATCATCAAAATCCACATAAATTGATTCGGATGTTGGGTGCGCTTGACAGCTTAGTATTAAACCATCGGCGATTTCTTTATCGGTCAAAATTGAATTTTTCTTCATTTCAGCCGTTCCTGATGTTACTCTACACAAGCAACTACTACATATTCCGCCTTGGCAGGAATAGGGAGCATCGATTCCTTGTTTTAAAGCTGCATCTAGAATGGTTTGTTTTTGAGACATTTCAAAAGTAGTTTCCTCATCATCGACCATAATCGTGATTTTGGAGTGTCCGCCTAAGTCTTTAATCTCAGCAACTTGAGTTGAACTAGTAAAAAGCTCAAACTTGATAGCAGATTCTTTTACATTTTTCTCTTTTAAAGTAGCCGAAACCGTATTGATCATGTCCTCAGGACCACACAAGTAGAATTTATCAAATTCTAATTCCTTGTGTTTGTTGCCTACCACAAAGTTCACCACTGATTTGTCGATACGACCAAAAAGTGCTTCATCAACTTTTACTTGGCTGTACACATAATGTACAAACAGACGATTCACATATTCTAAATGTAAGTCATGAAGCTGTTGATGAAAGATAGTGTCTTCGGGTGACTTGTTTCCGTAAACCAAAACAAAAGTGCTTTTCGGTTCGCTTTTCAAAACCGACTTTAAGATTGACAATACAGGAGTGATTCCGCTTCCAGAAACGAAGGCTGCATAGTTTTTTTGACGGTCGGCATCTGCTGTAAAAGTGAACTTTCCTTCCGGCGTTCCTACTTCAAGGACATCGCCTGCTTTTAGTTTTGAGTTAGCAAATTGAGAGAAAACACCATTTTTCACAGCCTTTACTGCAATGCGTAATTCACCACTTTCAGGCGAAGAACAAATAGAATACGCACGACGAATCTCTTGGCCATCAAGCGTTAATTTTATGTTTACGTATTGTCCAGCAATGAAGGTATAGTTGGGTTTTAATTCTTCGGGTACATTAAAAAGTATAGAGATTGCGTCTTTGGTTTCTCTTTTTACTTCTTTTATAATTAATTTTAAAAATGAAGCCATATTTTATTTTTTGTACAAATATACTAAAGAGATTAGGTTTCTTAAATCAAAGACTTTGAAAAATTTACATACCTAAAACTGTTATGTATAAGAATCTTATGTATATTTGTAATTCAAAATGAAATCGAAATGAAAAATTCACAATTATATAAGGGGAGTTTAAACACCATTATCATGAAATTACTGGAAGAAAACGGTAAGATGTACGGTTATGAAATCACTCAAAAAGTAAAGGCGATTACGCAAGGCGAACTTAATATTACTGAGGGTGCTTTGTATCCAGCTTTGCATAAACTGGAAGCCGAAGGAATTCTAGATGTTGAAATCGCTAAGGTTGATAACCGAATGCGTAAATATTACAAACTCACTGAGGCAGGCACGAAAGAAACGGTAAACCGACTAGCTGAGCTGGAAGATTTTATTAAAAACATGCAGAGTTTAGTGAACCCAAAGCTGAGTTTAGAATTTTAATTTTTTGAAGATGAAATTAACAATCGAACAAATTGATCTTATCGAAAAAACTTTAGTTTTAAACGGTTTTATTTATGATGATTTAAAACTTGAAGTTTTAGATCATATTGCTACAGAAATTGAAGTACTACTAAATAAAAATAATACGTCATTTGATGAAGCTTTAGTTGCCGTATTTACAGATTGGCAGGAACAATTAAGACCGAGTACTTCTATGTGGATATGGGGGACAAATCCTATTCCTAAAATGGTCATTCTAAAATGCAATAAAATGATGCTTGACGTTTTTAAGATGTCTTTAAGTTTAGGTTTAGTTTTTGCACTTATAGCTACATTACTTATTAAAAATGCAGCCAATAACGAAATTATTGAGAACCTAAACACCGTTTTAAAAGGTTGTGCAATTACGGCTATTGTTTTTCTGCTATTGGCCAAGTATAAACTATTGAAATCAAAACAATATTCATCCTTCCGCTATTTATTTGATCGAAATGGTTTGATCCAAATATTTAATCTTATTGCTATTGCTGCTGGCATATTACAATTTAAGGCAAATGAGGAATTATCTAATTTTAATTTTATGACTATTTTTTTGCCTGTTGTAATGATACTTGCATCAGGATTTTATGGGATGCTTGCGGTCAAACATTTTCAATTTGAAAAAAAATTAAAAATTCAATAAACCATGCAATTAACAACCGAACAAATTGACTTTATAGATTCAATTTTAGTTTTAAACGGACTTAAGTTCGACGACACTAAACTGGAAATCATGGACCATATTGCTACTGAAGTAGAAGTTAAAATGGATGAAAATAAGCTTTCATTTGATGACAATTTTAAAATAGTACTTGATAAATGGTCGGAAGAATTACAACCAACCAGTTCATTTCTTACTGGACTAAGCGTGAAATATCCAAAGATTGTCTTAGAAAAAAAACTAGTTCTTGTAAAAAAACAGATATGGATTGGATTACTATCATCGGTAGTTGTTTTGATCGTTTTCTATGGTTTGGCTTCATTTTTTGACGCTAAAGCAATCACACAGAATGTTCAAGTTGGAACTCGTTTTTTATACCTTCTTGGTGGCTTACTCCTTGTTGCAAGTAACATTAAATTTTTAAAGGCAAAGCACAAAACTTCATTTCAACATAATTTTAAAGAGCGACAAATCGCTTTTTTGATGTTTGTTTATCCAATTTGCTTTTCTCCAACACCTAACGAATTACGAAATCAAATACTACTTGTTATATCTTCTTTTTGGATGCTATTCAGTATGTTTTTAGTGTTACAATTGGTCTTTAAGCATTTTCAATTCGAAAAAAAACTATCATTTCAGTAATTCATATGCTGAGTTAAACTCCTAAGTGTAACAAACAATTTGTCTTGCTGAGGTGCGAAGCATCTCCTCAAATTGGGCAAAAAAATAAAGGGAAGTAAGACTTATAAGTTGACTTAATTGCAATAATTAAAAGGAACAACAAGCAGGGATGCTTCGTTCCTCAGCATGACAAAACAAGCACAAAGGATTGAACCTCAATTAGAACATAAACTCAAATCAAAACAATTAAATGCAACATTACTTAACCACAAATTTGTCTTGCTGAGGTACGAAGCATCTCCTCAAATCGGGCTAATAAATAAAGGGAAGTAAGACTTATTAGTTGACTTAATTGCAATAATTAAAAGGAACAACAAGCAGGGATGCTTCGTTCCTCAGCATGACAAAACAAGCACAAAGGATTGAACCTCAATTACAACATAAACTCGAATCAAAACAATTAAATGAACTATTAGTTAACCACAAATCTGTCTTGCTGAGGAACGAAGCATCTCATCAAAGTAGGCAAAAAAATAAAGGGATAGCGTAATTATAAATTGACTAAATTGAAGTAACTAAAAGTAGCAGCAAGCAGGGATGCTTCGTTCCTCAGCATGACAAAAGCAAGAAGAAAGATAAAAAGTAAACAAAATTAAAAACAGTTATGATAGAATTTCAAGAAGGGTATCATACGTATTACGTTTACATTTTAACTAATAAAGCGAAATCAGTTTTGTATACCGGTGTTACCAATAATTTGAAAATTAGGTTACAACAACACAAAGAGTCCCTGAATCCGGAGTCGTTTACAACCAAATATAATGTTCATTATTTACTGTATTACGAAAAATTCACTTGGATACAACTTGCAATTGCTAGAGAAAAAGAAATCAAAGGATGGAAAAGAGACAAGAAAATCACACTTATAAAAACCATTAATCCGGATCTGAATTTTCTTGATTGTTTGTTTGAATAATAGCGCCATCACACAAATTTGTCTTGCTGAGGTACGAAGCATCTCCTCAAATTAGGCAAATAAATAAAGGGATAGCATAATTATAAGTTGACTAAATTGCAATAATTAAGTGGAGCAACAAGCAGGGATGCTTCGTTCCTCAGTATGACAAAATAGAGGAAAAATATAAATACAAAATAACCACCTTTCATAATATCTAAATATGAAACTAACCAACGAACAAATACAATACGTCTCAAATTATATTGAATCCAAAGATATCAAATGGTATGAGTTACAATTAGAACTCACCGATCACATGGTTTTGAGTATGGAGGAATTTTGGGAACAGAATCCAAACTTATCTTTTGAGCAAGTAAAAGAAAACACGTTTAAAAAATTCACAAAGCCAGAATTAAAAGCGATTGAAAAAGAACGCGCCAAAATTTTAAGTAAAGAACTAGCTAAAGAACACAGAAAAATGATTGCTGAATATTTAACGTTTCCAAAAATCGTTGGTAGTCTTGTGCTCGTTTATTTTGTATATACCATTTCAGCATACTTTGTTAGTCCACAAAAATACATAGCAGTGCTATTTTGTAGTTCATTGATTATTACTTTACCTCTTTGTTTTTATTGGTGGAAAAATAAGGAAATTGATGGCAAGAAGTTTTTAATGGTAAATAGATTAACTTATAGTGGATTGATTATATCTTTTTCAAATTTAGGGATGAGTTCTTCGAGCTATTTAAGAAACGAATTACTCCGGTATCAGTGGTTGGTTTTACTATTTTGTTGTATTTGGGTATTTACAATTTTGTTCTCTATTACTGCAATTTATCTTAGTAAAAAGACAATTAAGAATATCAAAAAACAATACCAACTAACATAACACCGTCATCACACAAATTTGTCTTGCTGAGGCACGAAGCATCTCCTCAAATTGGGCAAATAAATAAAGGAATAGCGTAATTATAAGTTGACTAAATTGAAGTAACTAAAAGGAGCAACAAGCAGGTATGCTTTGTTCCTCAGCATGACAAAATAGAGAAAAATATAAATAAAAATAACCACTTTTCATAATATTCAAACATGAAACTAACCACTGAACAAATAGACCAATTATTCCTTTTTACCCGTCAGCATTATGTCGAATGGTACGACTTGCAATCAGAGCTTGTGGATCATTTAGCGAACGCGATAGAAACAGATTGGGAACAAAACCCAACCCTTTCCTTTGAAGATGCTCTGCAAAAAGAATTCAAGAAATTTGGTGTCTTTGGTTTTATGGATGTGGTCGAAAAACGACAAGCTGCTTTGAGTAAAAAGTACAATCATATCGTTTGGCAGCATTTCAAAGACTTTTTTAGTATTCCTAAAATTATTTTGACCGTAGCATTGACATTGGCTTTGTTTACTATTTTACAATGGAGTGCTGCTAGGGAATATATTTTCTTTGGGGTTTATATTGTATTGATAGTAGGCATGTTTTACGAAATCTTTAAAGGGTATCAAACAAGGAAAAACAAAAAACAAAGCGGAGAAAAGCGCTGGCTATTTGAGGAAATAATTAGTCATTATGGGAATTTTGCTGGAATTATAATTTTGCCTTTTAATATGATGACACGAATTTTTAATGATCACGAGAGATTACTAGGGAATTCATATTGGACAATGGGTTTAAGTTTCTTTTTAGTATCACTCAGTTTATTCTTTTATATCATTTTCAAGATCATTCCGTCTAAGGCCGAGAGTTATTTATTAGCCACTTATCCTGAATATAAACTAGAAAAGCTGTAACGTTTTCTTACTTTAGTATACTTACCCTACAACCAAAACAATCAAACCATGATTAAAAAATTTCTCTACCTCGAGTGGAAAGCTTTTTTTAGGTCGGCTTCCTTCGCAACCAACTTGGCATTAAAAATCCTTATGGGTTTTGTAGCCGCTTATTTTATTGTAATATTCCTAGCATTGGGAATAGGTGTGTTTTTTATTTTAAAGAAAGCAAACCTGGATCCTGTAGCAACGGTCAATAAATTCATGATCTATTACTTAATTATCGATTTAATTTTCAGGTTGCTTCTTCAAAAAATCCCTGTGATGAACATTCGACCGTTATTGATTTTTCCAATCAAGAAATCGACAATTGTCCATTTCTCCTTAGGAAAAACAGCCTTGTCATTTTTCAATATCATTCATGCTTTTTTCCTGATTCCGTTTAGTGTTGTGCTTATTGTTCAAGGGTATGATCCAATTGCAGTGGTATTGTGGTTTATCTCGATTCTATCATTAGTGTACCTGAATAATTTCATCAATATTATATTAAGCAATAAGGATAACTTGTTTGCTATTTTTGGCGCAGTAGCGGTTTCGCTTGCCGCCTTGCATTACTATGGTTATTTTAATGTAACGGATTATACAGCACCATTTTTCGATGCGCTTTTCAATACCTATTGGGCAGCAGCTATTCCAGTAGCGGCATTAGGAACAATGTATTTTCTAACGTTTCAGTTTTTCAAAAAGAATTTATACCTCGATGCAGGACTTTCTCAAAAACAGGATGTGGCTAAAACCGAGGATCTTGTATGGTTAAACCAGTTTGGAACCATTGGGACTTTCTTAAAAAACGATATCAAATTAATCAAGAGAAACAAGCGTTCTAAAACTACAGTTGGACTAAGTGTAATGTTTCTGTTTTACGGTTTTTTATTCTTTACCAACAGTATCGAGGCGTACAATAATCCAATCATGCATATTTTTGCTGGAATCTTCGTTTCAGGAGGTTTCTTAATCACTTTTGGGCAATTCGTTCCTAGTTGGGATAGTGCTTATTATCAATTAATGATGACACAAAACATTCCCTACAAAGGCTATTTAAGTTCTAAATGGTATTTAATGGTCATTGCAACTATTGTAACCACATTAGTAGCATCGTTCTACCTTTATTTTGGATGGCAAACCTATTTAACAATTGTCGTTGGCGGAATTTATAACATTGGTGTCAACTCCCAACTCGTTCTTTTAGGCGGTGCGTACACTAAAACCCCAATCGATTTAAGTTCAGGTAAAGGTGCCTTTGGAGACAAAAAAGCATTTAACTTCAAAACCATGATCATCTCTATTCCGCAATTGGGCTTACCCGTATTTTTATATTGGATAGGGTCTACTTATGGCGGAGCGAACATCGGTTTAGCACTAGTTGCGGCAGTAGGTGTGTTAGGTCTAGCCTTAAAAGGCAAGGCGTTTTCACAAATAGAAAAAATCTACAAATCAGAGAAATACGCGACCATAGCGGCTTACAAACAAAAAAGCTAAGAAGCATCCAGTCACACTAAAAAATCAATCCAACGATAAAACTTATAAAGATGATTAAAGTAAACAATCTTTCAAAAAAATACAACGGTACCACCGTATTAAAAATCGATTCATTAGAAATTAAAAAAGGCGAAAGCTTTGGTTTAGTAGGAAACAACGGAGCGGGAAAAACAACCTTCTTCAGTTTGCTTTTGGATTTAATCCAGCCTACAACCGGTACTATCGCCAACAATAGTGTACAAGTAAATACCAGCGAGGCCTGGAAACCATTCACGGCTTCTTTCCTAGACGAGAGTTTCCTTATTGGTTACCTAACTCCTGAGGAATATTTTTATTTCATAGGCGATTTACGCGGTCAAAACAAAGCCGATGTGGATGCATTATTAGCCAAACACGAAGAATTTTTTAATGGCGAAATTCTAAAAAACAAAAAATATTTACGTGATTTATCTAAGGGAAACCAAAAGAAAGTAGGGATCATCGCCACTCTTATTGGTAATCCTGAGGTGATTATTCTCGATGAGCCTTTTGCTAATTTAGACCCAACTACGCAGTTCCGCCTTAAAAAAATCATCAAGGAACTAGCGGCTGATCCTAACGTGACTATTTTAGTTTCGAGCCATGATTTATTGCACACCGTTGAGGTAAGCGACCGTATTGTTGCTATGCACAAAGGCGAAGTGGTTAAGGACATCCAAACTTCACCAGAAACACTACAAGAACTAGAGCAATTTTTTGCAGTTTAATTTTATTTTTTAGGGCATGACCGCGCCAAAAAAGCGCGGTCGGGCTTTCATTCCCAATCTTTTTTATTTTGAAAAAAAATAAAAAAGGATTTCCATTACATCCCTCATGCGAGTAGCCGCATTCAAATAACTTCATATAATTTTCACTTTCTCAAAAAGAAACGTATTTTTACCCGTTAGTATACTAAAAAGCTTTTTTAAAAGTTTAATGTTAAAAACGTTTATCATTGAAAACCAATAGATTTAAATTCTCAATTCCATGTGTAGGACTGCTTCTTTTGGTGGCTTGTTCTACCAAGAACAATACTTTTTTGTCGAGAAACTCACACGCCTTAAGCACCAAATATAATATTCTATATAATGGTCAAATTGGCCTTGACAAAGGCATTAAGTCTATAGAATCAGCTGATAAAGACGATTTTTGGCACCGGCTTCCTGTCGAGAGTATGGTAATCAATGAGGAAGTAGCAGGAGCCCAAAAAACTAAAAACCCTGATTTTGAATTGGCAGAGACCAAAGCAACCAAAGCCATTCAAAAACATTCCATGAATATTGACGGTCGCGAGAAAAATTATCAAATTGATGAATCGTACCTTTTATTAGGTAAAGCACGATATTACGACCAGCGTTTTATTCCCGCTCTTGATGCCTTCAATTACATTTTATACAAGTACCCCAATAGTAGTACTATTTATGAGGCCAAAATTTGGCGAGAAAAAACAAATATGCGCCTTGGTAATGACGGCTTAGTGATAACCAATATTTCAAGATTATTAAAACAAAGAGCTTTGAGCAATCAAGTCAATGCAGATGCGCATGCGCTATTGTCTGAAGCTTTTTTAAACTTGGAGGAAAAGGATAGCGCCGTAGCTAAATTAAAAGTAGCCGCCGAGTTCACAAAGCACAACAAGGAGCGAGCGCGTTATAAATTCATACTTGGACAACTGTACGAAGAGTTAGGAAAAAAAGATAGTGCGCGTTACAGCTATGAGCAAGTCATAAAAATGAATAGAAAATCCGATAGGAAATACGTAATTCAATCACAGTTTCGAAAAGCACAATTATTTGATTATCAAAAAGACGATACCTTAGCTTTTGTAAAAAAATTCAAAAAATTGCTAGCGGACCGCGAAAACCGACCTTTCCTTGATCTTTTAAATTACCAAATGGGTGTTTTTTATGACACCCAAAACAAGCAAAAACAGGCCTTAGCCTACTACAATACCTCTCTGAACAAGGCAACTACTGACGATTACTTGGTAGCATCGAACTATAGAAATATAGGAAACATGTATTTTAAAAACGCAAAGTATCCTGTTGCGGCCCAATACTATGACAGCACCTTGGTTAAAATGAATCCCAAGACTAGGGAATTCATACACATTCAAAAAGTACGAAAGGATTTAGATGATGTTATTATCTATGAAGCCTTAGCTAATCGTAACGATAGTATTCTCAATGTGGTAGGTATGTCTACTTCAGGCCGCGTTGCTTATTTCGAAAACTATATCGAAAAACTCAAAGCCGCTGATGCGATTAAAAAAGCCGCTGAGGAAAAGCTAATGGAAAAGCAAGCTAACATTGATCGCAACAATCAAGCTGCAAATACTAATATTGCTGTTGCGCCTCAAAGTCCAGGAGGATCTTCTAAAAAACCACCACTAGCACCACCTTCAATGGCAGGGGTAAATGCAGGAGATAATTTATTTTATTTTTACAATCCAACTACAGTAGCTTTTGGTAAAGTAGAATTCAAGAAAAATTGGGGAAACCGCAGTCCAGTGGGCAATTGGAGATTATCAGCTACGGCCAATACTAATTTTGATGGTAATGACGGTGCTGAAACTGATACTGCCACCAAGGGAGATACTAATAGCAGCATTGATCCATCAAGTATCGCGGAGTATACCGCCGATTTTTATATAAAGCAATTACCAACAATTACTACTGCTATTGATAGTATAAACAAGGAACGCAACACGGCTTATTACCAATTGGGTTTAATTTATAAGGAAAAATTTAAAGAGTATGCATTGGCTACTACGAAGCTAGAAAAACTTTTGGAAAACAAACCAGAGGAGAAATTAGTGTTGCCAACCTTATATAACTTGTATAAAATTTACCAAATTACGGATGCTGCTAAGGCGATAGCCATTAAGGAAAGGATCAATAGCCAATATCCTAATTCGCGCTATGCAGTGATCATAAACAATAATAATTTAGATGACAAAGCATTGGCTGATAGTCCTGATAACTTGTACAATAAACTGTATAAATTGTATAGTGATGAAAAGTTTACCACTGTTCTAGAGCAGATTGATCCATTAATCAATCAACTGTCTGGAGAGGAGATTGTGGCTAAATTTGAGTTGCTAAAAGCCAATACGCTTGGAAAACTAAAAGGATTAGCTGCCTATAAAAATGCACTCCAATTTGTTGCCGATAGTTATTCGAATACGGAGGAAGGGAAGCAAGCATTAGCGATTTTAACAGATCAAATTCCGACACTTGAAAAAATGGAATTCAGCACAGCCGAAAGTCAAAATTATAAAATTTTGTACCAGTTGAACTCTCGTGACAGTGGGGCAGCTAAAGCGATTGAAGAAAAATTGAAGAAATTTTTAGCAGCCGAAAACTTTCAAAGGTTGACTATTTCATATGATAATTACGCTAACAATGAGGTGTTTATCATTTTACAAGGAATCAAGTCAAAACAATACGCTACTGATATTGCAATTACACTGCAAGAAAACAAGGATTTTAAAATAGCGGAGCCTGCAATTATAATTTCAAATGAGGATTATAAAGTGGTGCAAATCAAGAAAAATTTAAGCGATTATTTAGCATTAAAAAAATAAGATGATGTTTAATAAACAGAAAAAACCATACACGGATTTATTGGGTAAAACCAACCGAATTGTGGAAGGAACAGTGATAAAAGGCGATATCATTTCTCAAGCTGATTTTAGATTAGATGGTGAGTTGATTGGCAATTTTCAATCTGAGGGTAAATTAGTTATTGGTCCATCCGGCAGTGTGGTTGGAGATGTGATTTGTAACAATGCAGATATCGAAGGAAAGTTTAGTGGAACTATTCAGGTGGTAGAAGTATTAAACGTAAAAGCAAAGGCAAGTATTCACGGAGAAGTTACCGTTGGTAAACTGGCTGTGGAGCCGGGTGCTGATTTTAGTGCAACTTGTATCATGAAACCGATTATCAAAAAACTCATGCTAACTGATGGAAAACAAGCCCAACAAAAAACAAGCTAGTAAGTGGTTGGCGCTAATTAATATTCCCATTCAAATGGGAGTTATTATTTTTCTTTTTGCCTATCTCGGAACTTGGCTCGACGAAAATCACCCTAGTCCTAAAGTATATTATAGTAAGATTTTAGTAATGGTGGGAGTTGCTCTCGCTTTATATAATGTGTACAGGCAAGTTAACGAAATTAATAAAATAAAGTAATTACGTTTTTAGGACGTTCATTATTTAAAATTCCCATGCTGAAACAAAGTTCTAGGTCACTACTTTATTTAACAGGTTTAGCGACCTTTTTTTATGTAGTACACAAAATAGTTTTTCATTTTTTAGTCATTGACGACCAAGATTTTTATTATGCGCTAGAAACACTCTATGCAGTTTTCTATGTATTGTCTTTAATTGTATTCATAATCTTATTAAAGGTAAAAGAGAAAAGTTTTGATAATGTAGGAATGTCTTTTTTGTTAAGTACAAGTGTAAAAATGATTTTCTGTTTTTTACTTTTGAAACCAATATTAAAATACGCATCGCCCGAAAATACATTGGAGAAAATGAATTTTTTTGTGATTTTTATGCTATTTTTAGCAATTGAGACGATTTTAACAATCCGTTTATTAAATGAAAAGCAATAAAAGGCCATTCGTACTCAAAACAAATGAAAATAATTTTTCATATGCTTTTGCGTATAAATAAAAAATGTACCTTTGCACCAAATTTTAGAAACGTTAAAAAATTAAGATATTTAATAGATATGGTAATTTCAAAAAAACCGCTTAGATTTATAATTGCAACTTTTGTTGCTTGTCTTCCATTGATGAGTTTTGCTAATCAAGAAGTTGACTCTACGCAAGTGCAGGTAGAAGCAAGTCATGAGCAAGTTGCTGAAGGACATCATGAGGGAGCTCATGCGGAACCAACAGACGTAAAATCTAAAATAAAAGCGTTTATCAACCACCACGTTTTAGATTCTCACGATTTTTCATTCACACAAGATGATGTGACTGGAGAAGCTTGGAGCGTTGCCTTACCAGTTATTTTATGGGATGAAGGTTTACATACTTTCTCTTCGGCTAAATTTCACCACGGTAAAGAGGTAGCAGAATCTGACGGAAAATTTTATGCAATCAATCATCATGATGGTAAAATTTATAGAACCGATGCTGCGGGAACAATTACTGAAAACGAAGAAACAGGTTTTCCTTCTAACATAAGACCAATAGATTTTTCTATTACTAAAACAGTAGTTTCTATTTTAATCGCTGCTTTCTTAATGGTTTTATTATTTAGTTCTTTAGCTAGATCATATGCTAAAAACGGAGGAATTGCTAAAGGACCAGGACGTATCTTCGAACCATTAGTAGTTTACATTCGTGACGAAATTGCTATTCCTAATATTGGAGAGAAAAACTACAAACGATACATGAGTTATTTGTTAACGATATTCTTCTTTGTATTGTTCTTAAACATCTTCGGATTAACACCGCTAGGAATTAATGCAACAGGTAACTTAACTATTACTTTTGCTTTAGCTTTAATTACATTTTTAATTACAAACCTTACTGCTAATAGACATTATTGGGGACACATTTTCTGGATGCCAGGTGTACCAAAACCAATGCGTATTATCTTAGCACCAATTGAATTGTTAGGGGTTTTTATTAAACCATTCTCTTTGATGATTCGTTTGTATGCTAATATTTTTGCAGGACACATTGTATTAATGAGTATCATTGGTTTAATGTTCATCTTCAAAAGTTGGATCGGAAGTAGTTTATCATTCGGTTTGTCATTCATGCTTTCTATGTTAGAAATCTTAGTAGCGTTTTTACAAGCTTATATTTTTACAATGTTATCAGCACTTTATTTTGGTTCGGCTGTTCAAGAACACCACCACGACGAGGCGCACTAAGTCAAATTTTCTAAAACGAAAAGCAATAAAGTCACATACGATTTTTGACCTTTAACTTTTAGACACTTAAATTGAATGTTTAATTTTTAATATATATATCATGGAAGGTTTAAATTTCGTAGGAGCAGGATTAATCGTTATTGGAGCAGGTTTCGGTATTGGAAAAATTGGTAGTTCAGCAATGGACGCAATTGCTCGTCAGCCAGAAGCTTCAGGAAAGATCCAAACAGCTATGCTTATCGCAGCTGCACTTATTGAAGGTATTGGTTTTGCAGCGTTATTCGCAGCTTAATTAAAAACACAAAGACAATAGTTGCAACGGTTGGTTGTAACTATTGTTTTTAAAATTAAAACATTACTATTGTAGCAATACAATCAAAATTAGAGTATAAAATTTATAATCATATATAATGGAAAAGTTAATAAATCAGTTTGAGTTTGGTTTGTTTTTTTGGCAGATTTTAATATTTGTTGGATTAATTTTATTATTGAAAAAATTTGCTTGGAAACCAATTCTTGACGCGGTAAACGAAAGAGAAGACGGAATCAAAAATGCATTGCTTTCTGCTGAAAATGCAAAGAAAGAAATGTTAGACCTTCAAGCTGACAACCAACGTATTTTGCAAGAAGCAAGATTAGAGCGTGACACTATGCTTAAAGAAGCGCGTGAAATGAAAGAGAAAATGGTTGCTGATGCTAAAAACGAAGCACAAGTTCAAGGAGCTAAAATGATCGAGCAAGCGAAAGCAGCTATCGAGAGTGAAAAAAATGGAGCTGTTGCTGAATTAAAAGCGCAAGTGGCTACTTTATCTTTGAGTATTGCAGAGAAATTATTGAAAGAAGAATTATCTAACAAAGAGTCTCAAACTAAATTAGTAGAGAAATTGTTAGGGGATGTAAAGTTAAACTAAGCAATTATGGCAGGTACAAGAGCGGCAATTCGTTATGCAAAAGCAATTCTAGACTTAGCAAACTCAAAAGGAGTTGCTGAAGCTGTTGATACAGACATGAAATCAATTGCTTTGACAATTAGTTCAAATGAGGAATTAAATACTTTTATCCAAAACCCAACGACTAGAGTTGAAGTTAAGGAAAAAGCACTTCTTGAAGTTTTTGCTAGCGTTAATGGAGTTACTAAAGGTTTGTTTCATTTATTATTTGAAAACAAGCGTTTTGAAATCCTAGAAGCAGTGGCATCAGAGTATGTAAAATTATTTGATGAAAGCAATGGTATTGAAGTAGCTAAAGTAACTACAGCGTTTCCAATGGATGCAGCTTTAGAAGCACAAGTTTTAGCTTCGATAGCAAAGTTGTCAGATAAGAAAATCACAATTGAAAAGCATATAGATCCTTCAATCATTGGAGGTTTTATCTTAAGAATAGGTGACAAGCAATACAATGCTTCTGTTGCTAACAGATTACAAGTATTAAAAAAAGAGTTAAGTAATTAGTTTTATCACACATTAGTGTCTAAATTATAAATTAAGATGGCAGAAATTAAACCAGCTGAAATTTCAGCAATATTAAGAAAGCAAGTAGAAGGTTTTGAATCTGGTGCTACGCTAGAGGAAGTAGGAACAGTACTTCAAGTTGGAGATGGTATTGCTCGTATCTACGGGTTATCTAATGTACAATACGGAGAGTTAGTAGAATTCGAAAATGGTCTTGAGGCTATTGTTTTGAATCTTGAAGAAGACAATGTTGGTGTGGTACTTTTAGGACCATCAACAGGAATCAAAGAAGGATCTACTGCAAAAAGAACACAACGTATCGCTTCTCTTAAAGCAGGAGAACAAATGGTTGGACGTGTAGTAAACACACTTGGTTTTCCTATCGACGGAAAAGGACCAATTGGAGGTGACTTATACGAAATGCCATTAGAAAGAAAAGCTCCTGGAGTTATCTTCCGTCAGCCCGTTACTGAGCCATTACAAACAGGAGTAAAAGCAGTTGATGCTATGATCCCAGTTGGTAGAGGACAACGTGAGCTAGTTATTGGTGACCGTCAAACAGGTAAATCAACTGTTTGTATCGATACTATCTTAAATCAAAAAGAATTTTACGATGCAGGGAAACCTGTTTACTGTATATATGTTGCAATTGGACAAAAAGCGTCTACTGTAGCAGGAATCGCTAAAATGTTAGAAGAAAAAGGAGCAATGGCTTACACCATTATTGTTGCTGCTAATGCTTCTGATCCGGCTCCAATGCAAGTGTATGCTCCTTTCGCAGGTGCTGCAATTGGTGAGTACTTTAGAGATTCAGGTCGTCCAGCTTTAATTGTTTATGATGATTTATCTAAGCAAGCTGTTGCTTACCGTGAGGTTTCTCTTTTATTAAGAAGACCACCGGGACGTGAGGCATATCCTGGAGACGTTTTCTACTTACACTCTCGTTTATTAGAGCGTGCTTGTAAAGTGATTGCTGATGATGGAATTGCAAGAAATATGAATGATTTACCAGATTCTCTTAAAGGAATCGTTAAAGGTGGTGGTTCATTAACAGCTTTACCAATTATCGAAACACAAGCAGGTGACGTTTCGGCATACATCCCAACAAACGTAATTTCGATTACAGATGGTCAAATTTTCCTTGATGGAGATTTGTTTAACTCAGGAGTTCGTCCAGCAATTAACGTAGGTATCTCGGTATCTCGTGTTGGAGGAAATGCACAAATTAAATCAATGAAAAAAGTATCTGGAACTTTAAAGTTAGATCAAGCACAATTCCGTGAATTGGAAGCGTTTGCAAAATTTGGTTCTGATCTTGATGCGGTTACTTTGAACGTAATTGAAAAAGGAAAAAGAAACGTTGAGATCTTGAAACAAGGTTTAAATGATCCTTATACTGTTGAAGATCAAGTAGCAATTATCTATGCAGGTTCTAAAAACTTGTTGAAAAATGTTCCTGTGAACAAAGTAAAAGAATTTGAGAAAGATTTCTTAGAATTCTTAAATGCTAAACACAGACCAACATTGGATGCTTTAAAAGCAGGTAAGTTAACAGATGAAATTACTGATGTAATCCAAACTGTAGCAAAAGAAGTTTCAGCGAAATATAACTAATAGAAGTGATAAGTGATTAGTAACTAGTGAAGAGCTAGTTACTAATCACTATTTACTAATTACTAAAAATACAATGGCAAATTTAAAGGAAATCCGTAATAGAATTACTTCCGTTTCATCTACGATGCAAATTACATCGGCAATGAAAATGGTTTCTGCTGCAAAGCTGAAAAAAGCACAAGATGCAATTACAGCAATGCGCCCTTATGCCGAAAAGTTAACTGAATTATTACAAAATCTTTCTGCTACACTTGAAGGTGATGCAGGTGGAGAATTTACGACACAACGTGAAGTAAAAAAAGTATTAGTTGTTGCCATCACTTCTAACAGAGGTTTGTGTGGTGCTTTTAATAGTAATGTAATTAAGGAAGCTAAAAATCGTGTTTCTTTTTATGCTGGTAAACAAGTGGATATTTTCGCTATTGGTAAAAAAGGAAATGATATTTTAACAAAGACAAGTAAAGTTATCGAAAATCAAAGTGGTGTTTTTGACAACCTTACTTTCGATAATGTTGCTGCAATTGCGGACACATTGACTGCTAAATTTGTTAGTGGTGAGTACGACAAAATCGAATTGATCTACAATCAATTTAAAAATGCTGCTACTCAAATTGTTCAAACCGAACAGTTTTTACCATTAGCACCAATCAAGTCTGATGTTCCAGTTACTGCAGGAGACTACATCTTTGAGCCATCAAAAGAAGAGATTGTATTGACTTTGATTCCTAAATCATTGAAAACGCAATTGTACAAAGGAATTCGTGATTCATTTGCTTCTGAGCATGGAGCACGTATGACGGCAATGCACAAAGCAACAGATAACGCAACAGAATTGAGAAATCAATTGAAGTTAACATACAACAAAGCACGTCAAGCTGCTATTACGAACGAAATCCTAGAGATCGTTGGTGGAGCAGAAGCTTTGAAAGGATAAGAAAAATTCTTTACAATATATTTAGAGTCTCGCAATGCGAGACTCTTTTTTTTGATTAATTTTATGCTTCTATAATAATTTAAAAATATACATCTTGTTACTAAAAGAACTCACTAGAATAGACGAAATGCTGGGGGAAATTGAAATCCTTAAGCATTTGTATCCAACCTTCACTATCGAAAAATACCAATCCTATCTTGAAGAAATGGTTCCTCATAATTACAAGCAATTGGCTATTTATGAGAACGGTGTTTGTGTCGCTCTAACCGGTTTTTGGACAGGAGTAAAGCTATGGTCTGGAAAATATATTGAAATTGATAATTTTATTGTCGACCCTAATCATCGCTCTAAAGGTTTAGGTAAAATGCTAACGGATTATATAGATGCTAAAGCTGTAGAATTGGGTTGTACTATGACTGTTCTAGATGCTTACACAGGTAATTTTACGGCGCATCGCTTTTATTACAATCAAGGTTTTGTGCCTAAAGGGTTTCACTTTTTGAAAATCTTAAACGAAGAAGGATTGTCTTAACACCCCCTTTTTTGTGTTTTAAACCAACACTATTGGTAAACGATCGATCTATCCATCTATTAAACCAAAGAATTAGTTATTTTTGTTTTTAATATAAATCACACCTCTTATTTTGGGATTATACAAAAGCCTTTTTAAACAAACAGCCATTTACGGACTAGCTACGGTTTTACCGCGAATGTTTAGTTTTATTTTGGTGCGTCTCTACACTGATTTACTTCCAGAAGTAGAATACGGAAAAGTATCTATCATTTTCGCGTGGATGATTTTTTTCAATGTAGTGCTTGCCTACGGAATGGAAACTACTTTTTTTAGGTTCTATAACAAGGAAACCGATAAAAACAATGTCATTGAGACTGCGACAGTATCGCTATTTTGGACCTCCATAAGTTTTTTATTCATTGCCCTATTATTTCGAAACCAGTTAGCGTTGTTCCTCCAAATAGATGTGCAATACGTTACCTATGCGATATGGATTTTAGTATTTGATGCCTTGGTTATTATTCCGTTTTCTAAATTACGAGCAACCCAAAGACCCATTAAATACGCTATAATCAAGATAGGAAATGTACTCGTATTTCTGCTGCTCAATGTCTTTTTTCTATTGTATTTCCCCAAAATTGCCAAGTATTACCCGGATAGTTTTTTAGGAACAAACTATGTGCCTGACTATCAAATCGGCTATATATTCATGGGAAATATCATTGCTAGTTTCTTGACTTTTGTGGCTCTATCCAACAACTATTTGTTTCTTAAATGGAAATTTAATTTTGCTTTGTGGAAAAGCATGATGCGCTACGGTTTGCCCATTATGATTGCCGGTATTGCTTTTGCTATTAACGAACAGTTTGACAAAATCCTTTTAGGACGCTTGCTACCCGCTAACATTGCCGAAGCCGAAGTAGGAGTTTATTCTGCTTGTTACAAACTAGGACTGTTCATGGTTTTGTACCGCACCGCCTACACCTTGGGGATCGAGCCTTTTTTCTTTAGCCATGCTTCTGATAAAAATGCACCGCAAACCTATGCCATGATCACCAAGTATTTTGTCATTTTTGGTTCGTTTATATTGTTATCGGTAATTGTTTTTGCTGATTTGTTTAAAATGCTAATGATTCCTAACGACTCTTATTGGGTCGCCATGAAAGTAGTTCCTTTAATTATTCTGGCGAACTTCTTCCTGGGAATTTATACCAATTTATCGGTTTGGTACAAACTAATCGACAAAACCTATATTGGCGCCTATATTTCAATCGCGGGAGCTGTAATTACCTTGGTTTTAAACTTTTTATTAATCCCAAACATGAGTTATTATGGCGCAGCGATAGCGACGTTGGCTGCCTACGGTAGCATGATGTTCATTTCGTATTACCTAGGAAATAAATACTATCCTATTCCGTATGATATGAAAAAAATTGGAGGCTACCTCTCTTTATCAGTGTTTTTCTCAGCAATATCCTTTTATGGATTTCGCGAAAATTATTTTGTAGGAATCGGACTTTTGATCGTTTTCCTCTATTTTATTTATCACAACGAAAAAGAAACTTTATTAAAAATTATAAAAAAATAGTTTTTCAGGAGCTAGTTCCTGCTATCCGCTGTATCTTTTTATTCGCCGCGGCGAATAAAAAGGATGCCGCTACTATCAGGGCTAAAATAAAACAGAAGTACCATTGATAAATTGTACTTTAAAACAAACACATTATTATGAAAGTAAATATTATCAATAAATCGCAACATGCCTTGCCACACTATGAAACCATAGCATCAGCAGGAATGGATTTAAGAGCTAACCTTACGGAGAGCATCAGCTTACAACCCCTAGAAAGAACCATAATTAAAACCGGTCTTTTTATCGAATTACCTATCGGATACGAAGCACAAGTACGACCACGTAGTGGCCTGGCTTTCAAAAACGGAATCACAGTGCTTAATTCACCAGGAACTATTGATGCTGATTATCGTGGGGAAATTGGTGTGATTTTAGTAAATTTATCCAATCAAGCTTTCGAAATCCAAAACGGAGAACGAATAGCGCAACTTATCATTGCTAAACACGATCGCGCTGAGTGGATCGAAGTACAAGAACTATCCGAAACCGCTAGAGGTGAAGGGGGATTTGGTAGTACGGGGGTTAATTAAGTAGTGATTAGTAAGTAGTGAATGGTAACTAGTAAATAGTGAATGGTAATTAGTAAATATTGAATAGTAATTAGTGAGTAGTAAACAGGATTCTTTTGTGGAAAGCAAATAAAAAAATGCAAAATACAAAGTTCTAGAAATCAGTTAAATCCGTTTAATCTGTGGCCTAATAAAAAATATAATAATCTAACAACACGGAATGAGATTGCTTCGTTCCTTTCAATCATATAAAAATGAAAATAATAGTACCTATGGCAGGACGTGGTTCTCGCCTTCGCCCACATACCTTAACAATACCAAAACCATTAATTCCTATTGCCGGTAAATCAATCGTACACCGTTTGGTTGAGGATATTGCTAAAATCTTAAAAGAGCCCGTAACCGAAGTGGCTTTTATTCTTGGTGACGAAGCTTTTTTTGGAGAGCAAGTTGTCGCTGATTTAGAGACTTTGGCTAAAAGCTTGGGTGCAAAAGCATCTATTTATAGACAAGACCAACCTCTTGGAACGGGTCACGCTATCATGTGTGCACAAGATTCTTTATCGGGTCCGGCAGTTATCGCTTACGCAGATACTTTGATTAGAGCTGATTTTGAATTAGATCCACAAGCCGATGCTGTGATTTGGGTAAAACAAGTAGACAAACCGGAAGCTTTTGGTGTGGTAAAATTGAACGCTACTAATGACATTATTGAATTAGTCGAAAAACCAACGACTTTCGTTAGTGACCTAGCTGTTATCGGGATTTATTATTTCAAGGAAGTAGGAGATTTAAAAACGGAGTTGCAAAAAGTATTGGATAACAACATTCAAAATGGTGGCGAATACCAAATTAATGATGGTATCAAAGCGATGATGGCTAACGGTAAAGTTTTTAAAACCGGTAGCGTAGATGAATGGATGGATTGCGGTAACAAAGAGGTAACCGTGGAGACCAATAGCAGAATGCTTGGGTTTTTACATCAAGATGGAGCGCCACTAGTTGCTGATTCGGTTCAACTAGAAAACGCAACGATTATTCCACCTTGTTATATTGGTGAAAATGTAGTTTTAGTAAATGCAACAGTGGGACCTAACGTATCGTTAGGAAAAGGATGTCGTGTCGAAAATGCTACAGTAAAGAACAGTTTGATTCAGACGAATTCAGTTATAAAAAATGCGACTTTAGACAACGCCATGATCGGGAATCATGCTCGTTTTGATGGCGCGTTTACTAGCGTTAATATTGGTGATTATTCGGTTTTAGAGTAGCGTTACTCTTCCATAAATTGGCTGCCAATAAATTTATAAAAATAGGATGAAAAAAAGATCGCTTATTGTTTTACTTTTTGTTTTGCTATGCAATGCTGCTGCGCTATGGGCGCAACCAGAGGCAGTAGAGACGAAAACCAATGCCGACAAATTTCAAGATTATTTTTATGAAGCACTCAAGCAAAAAGGAATTGAAAACTACGATAAAGCGATCGTTTCATTGCAGCAATGCTTAAAATTAGAACCGCAAAACGCCGTGCTTTATTTTGAATTAGGTAAAAACTATCTGGCTCAAAAGGACTACCGCAATGCATTTACTTCTTTTCAAAAAGCAAGTGAAATTGATCCTACCAACAAATGGTTTTGGATTGGCATGTACGATGTTAATTATGCTACTAAGGACTACCAAGGTGCTATAAAAACCATCGATAAACTCATTACATTTGACCCTAAATTCAAAGAGGATTTAACATCACTCTACATGAACACGGGACAGTTTGATGCGGCGCTAGATTTAATTAATGAGCTCAATGAAACCGTAGGGAAATCAGATCGTAGGGAATCCTACAAGCTACAAATCCTCTCTCAAGGAAAATATCAGAATGCTGAAATTGCCAATTTGCTACAGCAAATTAGTAAATTCCCGCAAGAGGAGTCGAACTACATTTCGCTGATTTATTATTACTCAAAAAATGACGCGATAGATAAAGTGTTGGAAACAGCACAAAAACTAGAAAAAGCCATTCCCACTTCGGTCTGGGCGCAGGTGAGTTTGTTCAAGTTTTATTTAGACAAAAATGACGGTGCAAAGGCAGTAACGGCAATGAACACAGTTTTGGCAAGTCCCAAAATCGACAATAAAATCAAGCACAGGATTTTAAATGAATTCTTGATTTATGCGTATGCCAATCCGCAATACATGCCCGATGTCGAAAAGGCCGTGCGTTATTTTGACTCTGACCCCAATGTAAATGTGGCTAAGGAAATAGGGAAGTACCACCAAAATAAAAAGAATTATAAAGAAGCGATTCGGTTTTATGACTTGGCCAATGAAAAAAGCAAAACAGTCGATATCGAAACCAATTTGCTTTTGCTTCAAGCGCAAACAGAGCTAGGTCAATTTGACGCTGTAGTGAAAAAATCGAATGAACTTTTAGAGTTGTTTCCGGCGCAACCACAGTTTTATTTTTATGCAGGTTTAGGATTTAATCAGCTAAAGCAATTTAAAAAAGGAAAAGACGTTTTAGAAATGGGCATGGATTATGTAGTAGAGGATATACCATTAGAGGCCAATTTTTATATTCAGTTAGGAGAAGCCTATAATGGACTCGGCGATGTAAAGAAAAAAGAATTTTATTTCGGCAAAGCCAATCAATTATTAAAACAAAAAAATTAAAATGAATCTATTTTCAAGAACTATAGTGATGCTTTGTATTGCGGGTATTAGCTCCGTTTCGCTGGTGTCTTGTAAAGCTAAGGCCAAAGCAATTCCCACAGCTGTCGCTACCGAGCCAATAGACGAAATGAAAGCTTCTAAAATTATAGCCAACCATTACAATATCAAAAGCAATTATTCATCGGTATATATTAGAGCAAATGCCAAGTATGCAGATGATAAGCAAACACAAAACGTAACGGCTGAAATCAAGATCAAAAAAGACGAGCAAATTTTAGTGAGTATCCGTTTTCTAGGGATTACCATGGCAAAAGCTTCGATTACTCCAACTTCAGTAAGCTATTACGAAAAAATAAAAGGAACCTATTTCGAAGGCGATTTTAGTGCATTAAGTCAGTGGTTAGGAACCGACTTGGATTACAATAAGATCCAAAATCTTTTAGTAGGGGAAGCACTTGACGATTTGAAAAAAGGAAAATACACAGAAGCATTGGTTGATCAATTGTACCGCTTAGACGATGCAAAAACAGGAAATACCAAGAAAACATTTTACCTTAATGGAGCTGACTTTACGGTAAACAAGCAAGAAATCACGCAAACTGCGGAGTCTCGCATGATTCAAGTCGCTTACGCTGATACCAAAGTGTTTCCAGAAGCTACAATGCCTGCTAATGTGAATATCAAAACATTTCAGCCCAAAGGAAAGTCTGAAATTAATTTAGAGTACACTACCATTACCTTTAATGAAGAACTTTCTTTTCCTTATAGTGTTCCAAATGGTTATAATCGAATTATAATTAAGTAAATTCGCGAAAATATTTTTTTAAGATGCAAAAATTTCTCCTAAGCCTACTATTTATCTGTCTGACTTCCCTGTCATGGAGCCAGTCGCAACAAGAAAAGTTAGAACAACGTAAAGCTGAAATACAAAAAGAGATTAGAGAAAACGAAAAGATGCTGCTTAACGTAAAGTCGAAGGAGAAATCAGCAATGAACGTTTTCTTGATCCAAAAAAATAAAATACGCCTTAAAGAAACCTTGATCAATACAACCGAAAAGCAAATGAAGCTTTTGGCCAATGATATGTATATTAATCAAATGAAGATTAATAAACTCAACAAGGAACTAAAAATCCTGAAAGAAGATTACGCTAAGATGATCGTGAAATCGTATAAAAGCCGATCAGAACAAAGTAGGGCCATGTTTATTTTATCGTCTGAAAATTTCTTGCAGGCTTACAAGCGCGCGCAATATTTAAAACAATATACCAGTTTTAGAAAAAACCAAGGTATTGAAATTAATGCGAAATCAGTAGAACTTGTTGACTTCAATGCCAAATTGAACGTTCAAAAAGTAGCAAAGAAAAAACTATTGGTTGAGAATGAGAAAGAACGTGTTGCTCTTGTCAAAGAGAAGGAAATTCAAGAACAATTGGTAAATTCGATTAAAAAGGATAAAAACCGAATCGTATCTGACATTCGCAAAAAGCAAAGAGAATCCAAATCGATCGACAAACAAATTGACCGTTTAATTAGAGAGGCAATTGCCGAAGCGAACAGAAAAGCCGCTTTAGAAAGAGCCAAAGCACAAGCCCTTGCTTCTAAATCCAATGACACACCTAAGGAAGTCGCTGCCAAAGCCGCCAAAGCACCTGTTTCGTCTTCTAGAATCGAGTTAACACCGGAGTCAAAAATTGTAGCTGATAATTTTAGAGCCAATAGAGGAAGTTTGCCATGGCCCGTTGAAAAAGGGTTTATTTCCCTAGGGTATGGAGACCAAGCGCATCCAATTTATAGTACACTTGTTATTCACAACAGTGGAGTCGAAATCACAACTAATGAAGGTGCAAGCGCTAGAGCCGTTTTTAGCGGTGAAGTAGCGAGTGTAATCGTGTTGTCACCAATAAACAAAGCGGTAGTCATACAACACGGAGATTTCTTTACGGTCTACCAAAACCTTAGCTCGGTATCGGTTAGTCAAGGAGAAAAAGTGAGTGGTAAGCAAACGATAGGTAGAGTTCGAACCAATGGAGATACTGGTAAAACAGTGATCAAATTCTTATTGTCTCAAAACACAGTGTACACCAATCCGCAACCTTGGTTGTCACCAAAATAAAACAGTAGAAAGAGTATATAGAAAGCGAATCCTTTAGTTGATTCGCTTTTTTTTGCTGTTTTTTTTAAGACAAATGGTTTTCTAATAGCTTGAAAGGAGTCCGAAGGATGTCTGTTTTCGAGTTGATAAATACAGATTAAAAGCCTATTTTTAATCCTTTAATCGCGATAAAAATAAGACTGTGTTTTTACTTAAATATGTTACCCTTTTTACCTTGCTCCTTTGCACTTGTTCCAGTATGGGTCAAGCCCAAAAAGACACCACGGCCTTATCAGAAATAAAAATTAGTGCGGCACCTATTGCTACGCGATTGCAAGTGGCTGCAGCAGCCATAGCGGTTATCGATAAAGTCGCCATCAATACTAATGACGGCGCCATTCTTACACCAGTTTTAAATAAAATTCCCGGCGTGTACATGCAACAGGGTGCGCTAAACACCAACCGAATAACCATTCGTGGTATGGGGGCACGAACGCCTTTTGGTACCACCCGAATCAAAACCTATTTAGATAACATTCCGCTAACTACTGCCGAAGGGGAATCGACCATCGAAGATATCGATCTAGAATCCATTGGTTCCATCCAAATTATAAAAGGTCCTAATGCGACTAGCTTTGGTGCGGGATTAGGCGGAATTATCCACCTTTTAACCAATCCGGGAGGTAATCAAAAATCGTTTGTAAAATCCAACAGTACGTATGGAAGTTTCGGACTTTTGAAGCAAAGTTTCTCGGGCGGGTACGCTCAAGAAGGCGCCAATGGATATGCTAATTACAGCCATTTGCAAAGTGACGGCTTTCGCCAAAATTCTTCTTACGACCGAAAATCACTGCATTTGCAGGCCAAAAAGCAAATTACAACAAGCGCGAGCTTAAGTTTTTTAGCAGTTTACACTCAACTCAAAGCGTTTATTCCAAGTTCAATCAACGAAACGGATTTTACAACCAATCCACAAAAAGCAGCAGCTAATTGGTTAGCGGCCCAAGGCTTTGAATCCTACGACAAAGTACTGGTAGGAGTTGGATACGATCAGGAATTAGGAAATCATTGGACATTGAAAGCTGCGGTCTTTGGTAATTATAAAAAAGCATTTGAACCACGACCTTTCGATATTCTTGACGATCAATCGGCTTCGGTGGGGATTCGTTCTAGTTTGAATTATAAAAATACTTTTTTAGCGGTTCCGTTTGAGATGAGTGTCGGGACTGAAATGGCATTTGACACCTATCGCTTTTCACTATTTAGAAACCTATACCTCACGCAACCCAATCAAGGCAGCGTGCAAGGAGCCGAGTTTAGCACTAAAAAACAAAATAACAACTACCAGAATTACTTTGCTCAAATGGATTTTTCGCTTTCGACCAACTGGCATTTGGAAGCCGGATTGGCTTTGAACACGACGCATTATGCCTGGGAGAATCTTTTTGGCAGTGGTACAGCACCTGCGTTACAATATAGTTTTGGAACCATTTTGTCACCGCGTGTAGGGCTTTCCTATAGTTTTACCAAAAATCAAACTCTTTTTGCAGCGGTAAGCAAAGGGTTTTCGACGCCAACAGTGGCCGAAACACTAACGCCAACAGGACAAATTAATACGAACTTGCAACCAGAGATTGGGTGGAATTATGAATTGGGCTGGAAAGGAACTACTTTAGGCAACAAGCTGCATACCGAGATTAGTTTTTTTAGTACGCAAATCACGAATTTATTGGTCGCTAGACGAACGGCCGAGGATCAATATATTGGTATTAACGCCGGCTCAAGTTCCCATGTAGGACTCGAAGCACAACTCAATTACCAATGGATTAAAAGCAATAATTGGGAGCTAAGCACGAATTTTTCGGCAGCAATAAACCATTTTAGATTCAAGGATTTTGTAGATGATGCAAAGGATTATTCTGGAAATAAATTAACGGGAGTGCCTAATACACAATGGAATTTTGCACTAGATGCCGTTTCAAACTCAGGTTTTAGTTTTAGTACATCCTATTTAGGTATCGGTAAAATCCCGATCAACGATCAAAACTCAAAATTCACTTCGGCTTATAAGCTACTTGATTGTAAAACAAGCTACGCTTTTACTATTTTAAAAAGCATAAAAGCGACGCTAAGCGCAGGAGTTAACAACCTGACGGATGCCCGTTATGCTGCGAGTATTGTACCTAATGCGGTAGGTTTTGGAACCGCGCAACCGCGAGCCTATTATCCAGGAAACCCCCGCAATTACTACGGAGGTTTCGCTGTTAATTATCTTTTTTGATAGGTGTTTTGTTTTATTTTTTGACTGAGGCTACCTCTGTTGCAGTAACCATTTTAGACTGTTTGTTGGTCCAGCTATTCATAATGTAATTCATCACATCAGCGACTTCTTCGTCACTTAATCCCATGGCGGGCATCATGCTGTTGAATTTTTTTCCGTTAACTGTAATCGCTCCTTTTTGACCGTATTTGACAGCATGAATGCTTTCCGTTCGTTTGTTTTTTAGCCAATCGGATCCGTCAAGAGGCGGAAAACTAGAGCCACTGCCTTTTCCAGTTGCTTGATGGCACTGCATGCAAAAATCGGCATAGACCTCTTTACCGGCAGCAATGCTTTTTTGCAAGTCGGTTTGTTGGTCGGTTTTCACCAAAAAAGGGATATAATCGGTAGTAACGGTAGTAGTAGTGTGACGGCTAACGAAAGTAAAAGCAGTGGAAGCCATAACCAATAGCGCTAGTGTCGTTTTTGATAGTATCATTTTAGTTTGGTATTATTTTTAGAATTCCTTTTCCTTCCACACCCAAATATATGTAGCCGTCCGGTCCTTGCATAATGTTACGTAAGCGTCCTACATCAGTAGCGATTTTTTGGCGTCCAGTAATTTTATCATCCGTAAAAGTCAGCATTTCTACATATTGAAATTTCAAAGAACCTACGAGTAAATTTCCTTTCCACTTAGGGTAAATGTCACTGCTTATAAAAGCCATTCCGCTTGGAGCGATAGAAGGCGCCCAGTAGTATTCAGGATCTTGAATTCCCTCTTTTTGTTGGATACTACTAATGATGGTATTGTCGTAATCGATGCCGTAAGTAACCACTGGCCAGCCGTAATTGGCTCCTTTTTTAACAATATTGATTTCGTCACCCCCTTGCGGTCCGTGTTCGTGTTCCCAGATGGCTCCTGTTATAGGATGCTTCGTCATTCCTTGTGGATTTCGATTTCCATAGGTGTAAATTGCTTCTTTGGCATTAGCCATACCTACAAAGGGATTGTCTTTTGGGATGCTGCCATCAGCGTTGAGGCGGTAAATTTTTCCGTTGTCGCGGCTAAGGTCCTGCGGGTTCACAAAGTGAGCACCACGCTCTCCTGCTGAGAAAAATAAATAACCGGCATTGTCAAAAACAATTCGGGATCCAAAATGTTGCCCTTTGGTGGTGTTAGGACCACATTTGTAGATAGACTCGATTGACGTTAAACTTTCATTTTCGAGCTTGGCGCGAATAATTTTGGTGTTTCCACCCGTGCCTTCTCCTTCTGTAGAAGCGTAGCTAATGTAAATCCATCCGTTTTTAGTGTAATCAGGATGTAAAACAATATCCAATAAACCACCTTGTCCACGATTGTAGACTTCCGGTACATTTTTAACCTCGGTTTTTTTGCCATTAGTTACATGGTACAAAACACCGCTTTTTTCAGTTACTAAAAAAGAGCCATCGGGTAAAAAAGCCATTCCCCACGGAATCGGAATCCCATCGACAACCGTTTCCAGTGTATAATTTAAAGGCGCTGTGGTAAGCGGAATATCATTTAGTTTTACTTGAGCAGTACAACCAAGAACGCAGCAGGTAAAGAAGCTAAGAATTATATTTTTCATGTTTTTAATTTTTAACGAGGTTTAAAGATAGTAAAAAAGGATCAAATTAGGGTAGAAAGCCGTACAGGCCTTTTATTGCGAAGAGTGAGGATTTAGAAAAAAATGATTCGGACTAATTATAATCTAATTGCTGTTGTTGCCCTTTTGAGGCGTTTGAGAAGCCTATTTAAATTTCTTACAATTATTTTTAAAATCTCTAGCCAAATCATTTTAAATTTATGATTATTAGTTTTATATTCGCATTCTGATTTTCAAGATATTAATACGATTTAATGAAAAAAATACTCTGTATTCTCTTACTTCTTATTTTTCCTTATGTAACGTTTGGTCAGCATATAAAGGCTTTACCTTATGATCAAATTAAAATTACCAAAGCATTTATTAAAGACACTTTAAAAATAGATGCCTACATTAAAAAAGCAATTCAACTTCCGTTTAGTGAAGAAAAAGAGGCTAAATTTTATTATCAGAAAGCGCTTGATCTAGCGTATAACCTGAGTTCGCAAGAACAAATTGCCAAAGTGTTTTTAGAAAAAGGGCTTTACTACAGAGAAAATTTCAATTATTTTGAATCGATTAAAAGTTTTAATAAAGCGCTTCCTTATTTTGAAAACACAAAAGAATCCAAGCTTTTAAGCAAGTTGTATTTTTTCTTAGGGCAATCCTATTTTTTTGTGTATTCCGAAGATATTTCTTTTAAGTATTATCTCAAGGCTTTGAATTTATACAAGAAGAACCAAAACGAAATTGGAGTGGCTTACTGCTACAATGGTATTGGAACTATTTATAGCAATACGAATCACAAAGTGGCTTTGAACTATTTAAATAAATCATTAGCACTATTTAAAAAAAATAATTATTACAAAGGAATTGCGACCTGTTACATTAACATTGCAAACGCAACAGAAAAAACAGAGGAAAGTGTTGTACTATACAATAAGTCTATCGCTGTTTTAAAATTGCAAAATGACAATTATACCCTTGCCGTAAATTATAATAACTTAGGGGATAGCTATATACATTTAGAAGAGTTTGACAGAGCGATTGCCTATTTTCAAAAGGGGTTAGCTATTTCTGAACAAATGGATGCAAAACCATTGCATGCGCTACTTTACCTAAATATTGCAGAAGTAAAGTTAAAGCAGAAGTTGTATGATGACGCCATTTATTATTCGAATCTGAGTTTAGACTTTGCTACTAAAAAAGGGGATGTTGAGCTTCAGGCCGCTAATATTTTAGCACTCTCCACCATTTACGAAGAGCAATCAGATATTAAGAAAGCGTTAGAATATAAGAATGAATATATCGCTGCTCGTGACAGGGCCTTAAAATACAAAGACCAGAAAAAAGTACAGCTGTACCAAAGTTTGAATGAGTTAGACCGGTCGCAATATGAGCTACAGAAGTTGAAGATTGAAAATGAAAATGCGGACTTGAAATTACAGTCTAAAAACAATCAAACTTATTTTTTTATTTTTTTGACACTGGTGCTTGTAGCTATAGTGGTAATCTTGTTCTTGCAGAAAAAAGCCAAAAACAAAATCAATGCCGAGCTCCAATTTCAAACGCAGCAAATTAGTAATTTGAAAGACAATGTTCAGGTGCAAAATGACCACCTAAACGACATCAATAACACTAAAAACAAACTATTCAAGATCATCGCTCATGATTTAAAGAATCCGTTGAGTTCGATTGAAGCCTTGTCTGATTTGATGTTACAAGATCAAGGAGGAGCTGATGAGGAAGAGAAGGTACTCTTTTTAAACCTTATCAAAGAATCCGCGACTAAGGCTTCTGAAATCTTGAATGATGTGCTTATTTGGGCTTTGGACCAAGAGAAACCGGTTGAAAACAAAAAATTATCAATCAAGACCTTAATCAATGAGGAGCTGAAACTACTGGAGATTCAAGCTTCGCAAAAAGAGATCAGCATTCACAACACTATAGCTGCTGACCTAGATGTTGTAACCGATAAAAACAAAGTCGCGACGGTACTGCGAAATTTAATTTCGAATGCCATTAAGTTCTCGTACACCAAAGGCGCGATAACCATAAGTGCCGCTGTAGAAAAGAAATTTATTAAAATCAGTGTTAGTGACCAAGGAATTGGAATGACGACTGAGGAAATGCACAACCTTTTTATCGTTGACTATAAGAAATCAAGACTTGGCACCAGCAACGAAGAGGGTACAGGCCTAGGCTTAGTACTTTGCAAGGATTTTGTGCAAAAACTAGGTGGCACCATTACCGTTAGCAGTGAGCTCAATAAAGGAAGCGTCTTTAGCTTTACTTTGCCTTATGATGGGGGAGTGGTTTAGGTGATATGAGTTAAACTTCATTTAGTAAGAGTATTTGTAGAAAGGTAAAATAGTTGTGGGTCAGAACATTTGGACTATTTAGCAACTTCTTTAGCTTCCATTAGTTGTTTTAGCGATACAGTAATTGGCTTCGCGGAATTGCGGAAACTACCATAATTATTTAATTTTCTTAAATCCCATTTTTGATTTGCAAACTCTTTACTCATTTCTTTCTCAATTTCAAACATTATATATAATTCTCCGCTAGGGATAGTTGGATATTTCTGATCGATTAGATTTTGTTGTGAATAGATTTTTGGACCTTTATTTTTAAGTTTATAGATTTTGTCCGTAATTGATTCTTTTGGACCATGTAAGACTAAAAAAGTAGCACCCATTTCTTGTGGTCCCAATGCTAACGAACCATTATTTGTTCCTGTTCTGAAATTATAAAGACCTTTCTCTAAAATCCATTTTAATTGTTCAGTAGTTTTATAGTAGCCAATAAGTACATATTCTTCCGCAGGAATAAGTTTTATATTATTAATATATTCCGGTAAAGGCTCATGCAATAATTCATTATCACTTTTATTGAGTTTATATATTTGATGCGTCTTATAATTCACATTTTCTCTTTGAGATGCTCGGTCTAGCAAGTGGTCAATGACTAAGTCTATAAATTTAGATAATGCAGAAACGTCATTATTATGCTCTGAAGGGTTAATTGAAAACGCTCCTAGACCTGGAATGATTTCATGAAAACCGCGCACTTCTTTTTTTTCGGTACCGGGATATAGAACATAAGCACCAGCAGATCTCCTGATTGCATCTTTATATGCGTGCATTTTTAATAAATCTACATTTTTATAGATTCCTTTTCGTTCATTATTTTCTTCTTCTTCTAATAAATCTGGATCGAGTTTAGTTTCAATTGCAAACTGTGTTACTTTATATTTTGCATCAAAATGGATATGTACAATAAGTTCTTGTTGTTCAGCCTCTTTTTCTTTCAGCATTGCAGGCCAAACTGAAAGTGTGTAATCAGGACGAAGTGTTGTCGTATAACTACCTGCTTTATTATCAATATAGTTGGTCCCTCCTTGGAAAGAACGATTGTATGAGAACTTCACTTTTAATGTTCTGTTTTCTGTGAAGAAATCACCATACAATGCAGTATGCTTTCCCTGTTTGACCATGATATTCAATCCATCTTTAGTTGGTTGAAACAGATGGTTATAGGACTGTTCTTCATGCTCTAAATTATTTATTTTGAATTTTGATTTGAATAGATCATATAAGGTGAAAAATAACCAATACTCATATAACGTAGCAATATCTCTTTTTCCTGCTTTGTAAACATCGTCACCACCTTTCCAAACTAATTTGGCAGCCAGATCAAATTGTAACCAAGCGCTTAAAACTTCTCGATAGCCACTTTTACGTTGTAAAACGGGACTATTTAGTTTTAAGGAAACAGGTCTTGAAATTCCCTTAAAAAAAGATTGACTCAAATAGCCATCTAAAATTGTAGCCAAATTTGTAGCTTCAATTAGGGGTCGCGCATACCCTTTATTCTTTTTAAAATGTTCCTGACAATCTTCAGCAAATCTTAAAAAAATTTCTAATGCATGTTTTACAAATCGATTTTCTGGCGTATCTGTATGTTCAATCTTTCTAAAACTATTTATTTTGTTTGGGATAGATTTGATGCCTGCTTTGTATAAAGAATGTGATGAAGGTAAAGGGATTCTATTTGAACCAGATGTTATTTGTTTAGTTGCTGCATTATTAAATCTATTAATTTTACGAATATCAACTATTTCTTCTTCAGTATCCCAATTTGTCTTTGGTGAAGCTATTATTTTATGTACTGCTTCTTCAAAATCTTTATTTTGAATAATCGACTGAATGAAACTAAAGCGTTGATAAATAGTTTCATTGTCTCTCGAAAAATCTGTTTCAAAATTTTGCCCTACTGGAGAATTGATTTGCATTAAAAGTTCGGTACACTTATCTGTTATGTCTTTTAACATGAAACGGTAGTTTTCACGGTAACTTTTATCGACTTCGGTATTAAATTTTGTCGCTAAAACTTCAATAGTTATTGCAAATTCTTTATTTTCTTGATTAGTATCAGTAACAAATAGTGTAAGTGTACCAACGTAAATATTAGGTACAATCCTTCCTAGAGATGGATCCCGTTTTGATGCGGTAACAATCCCTTTAATATTGCAACTTAAACGGTGGTTTTGATTCGAAAAAGCATATTCATAACTATTTCCTTCCAAAATTTGAAAGATACTTTCACCGTTTTCATTTGCTTCGTCTTCTTCTATTTCAAAAAGTCTTGCGCTGTTTTCAGGATACATTTCTAAAACATCGGTTGCGTTGAAAAATGGTAATGGTATTGCAATAGGCTGATTGATTAGCTCCATATTTCTTTATGCTTCAGCATAACTAGTAAAACCATTAGCTAATACATTTTTATACATTCTGATTAGCTTTTCAAATGAAATAGGATATTTAATAGAAATACCGTCAAAATTGTTTTTATAATATTCATCAAACTTCTTTTCAAACTCTTCTGTGGTCAGACCTTCCACACACAAACTTGATAAAGCAATTAATACTTTTACTAGCTTACTTCTACTACCATGCAATTTTGGTAACAACTTTTGCATAATGGCAATATCCAAACATTCATTATCTGTGATTGAAGGTTCGAGCATTTTTAGCTTCGTTGCTAGTTGTATAATTTCTGATGCGGAACGATAACCAAATTCGGCGCCGACCAGTTGTAATTGGCTAAAAAACGAGCTCAATTCTTTTGCTACATAATCATTTTTTACACTGTTTTTTTGTGAAGAAATAGTTAAGAAACTTTCTGCCATTGCTACTCCTTGTCTTTTTAGTTTGTCTAAATCTGGAATGCCTGGGTTTTCTAAAAAAGATTGGATTTCATCGTTTGTTATTCTGAATTCAATAACATTGGATCTGTCTAATACTTTTGGACTAAACATATAAGTTGTTTCGTCAATGTTTACCGTACCAATGATGAACACATTTTTTGGCCAACTAATTATTGGCGGAATTTCTAAACCGTCTAAACTTGTTCTTTTAGATCCTGTGTAGAGTTTTATAGTATCGTTAGATTCCATTATGCTCAAAAAGTCAGCAAAATAGCGCTCTACATGGCTCAGGTTCATTTCGTCTAAGATTAAAAAGAATGGTTTTTTTACGTTTTCTTCTTTTACAGCGTCAAGTAGTAAATGAATTACGCCACTATCAGGTGTTATGTATTGTTTTGCATCTAAACCGTTTGGATAACCTACTAAAGGTTCACGGTTAGTCCAATCAGCACCAACAGGAACAATTTTATACTGTGTCTCACTTTCACAAATCCATTGTACGAAGCTTTGTGCAATTTTAGTTTTTCCTGAACCGGATAATCCGCTTAGAATTAGAAAAGGCTTTGCAGTAAGTGATGCTATGAAACGAAGTATTAATGTCTTATTAAAGTTTAAATATGATTTACGTATACTTTCTTCAAATTGTTTACAATTAAATTTTGTGTTTAATTCTATGTGAGCTTCATGGGATTGGTTATCCAATTTTACAAAACTTAAAAATTCTTTATATTTTTTTAGACTAGCTGAAAAAAAACCTTTGTCACCGTAAGAGGGTGTTTGTGCACGGTACAAATAAGAGCTTTTATCTCTCTGTAATAATATAGCTTCGTTGTATAGCTTTTCTATTAATACAATGTCTCTTATTTCAAAAATTGAATTCACAAAAATTTTCCCATTATCCTTAAAACTTTCTGAAAGTAGTTCCAGCGATCTTATGTAAGATGAAATTGCACCTGATTTTTCTTGTAAAATTTTAATTAGCCAATCTTCAAATTCTTGTTTTAAAGAATTATTTTTTTTTGAAATTTCAAAGCCATGATCTCTTAAGATTTTAAAAGGAATATCAATATTATTATTAAAGTCTGACAATAGTAATTCTTTATCCCCTTTTAATTGATTTGCAACTGACAAAACTAAAATTGGAGGGTACTTTTTATTATTGTAAATTAAGTCGTAAGTTGATGATGTTCTTCCCGCAAGTAGTGCTGGATTTGTATCGATTTCATCGATAGCGTCTAGAATTAACCTTTTTGAAATATCCATGTTTTTTAATCAGTTGTGTATTTAATCAAATTAGAATTCGATTTTCACAAATATATAAGTTTATTCTCAATTTTATCTGATTTTCTGTGTACAGTTCTTTTTTTTGAATAATTTTCGATTAGTATTTATAAAGTTAAATATAGTCTGTTTTATGATTTAGTTGTATACAGTTACTCTAGGAATAGAAGTGCGTTTTGAAAGATAAATTCCCCTAGCCCCGACCCTAGCGAAACTCCTGTTGCAGGGCGGCTGTAGTTTTTTTGGGCTGCAAGAGCGACTGTAAGAAGCTCCTTGCGGTCCTTAAAAAACAAAGCGGTACAAAACAGAGTGGAGCGGAGGGCGGGAATTGCTCCTAAAAACTAAAATGTTGAGCATAAAAAAAGACCACCCGGTGAAGGATGGTCTTAACTGCAAATGCATTAACTAAATTGCGGTTTTGGTATTGTATTTTATTTCAACTACTGCTGCAGTGAGCCGATTTGCCTTATTATAGGATTATTTGTAAACACCAAAAGGTTTTTTACGGCTATTAAAATTTTAAGATAGGTGCAAAAGTAGTAAAATTTAGGCTAAATAAATGATAATATGCTATTTTTTGATACTAAAATATGCGACTTTGTTGAATATCACGGCTTTTAACTGTTTTTGGTTTTAGAGAGTAACACCAAAATTATATTTTAGGTACTGAAAATGGTAAGATTGGGTTTCGGTTTTAATTTTTTGTTTAACTTTGCAATGTAAATGATAAACAAAATGGAAAATAAAAAACCAGATAACATTGTGTACTCTGCAGAGGAGGGATACAATGCTAATGTATTGCCTTATGCTACAACGGTGGGTGCGCCTGTGATTAGGGTGGATGATTTAGTGTCGTGGAAGAGTAGAGGGATTACTACGGTGAATAAGGAACTGGAGTTGAAATTTAACGAGCTGAAGTTGCAATACCAGCAGCTGATGGAGGAGTACGAATGGAATGAGTTGGTGTACAGCGCTAAGTTTTCGTTTGAGCCGGTCATAGGCGAGATTTATCATTTGTACCGCGATGCGGCGGGTGTGAACTTTTTATCCTTGATTTCGCCCCAAGAATGGAACCGCGAACACATAGGTACTTTTAAACTGAATAGTGATAAAAAATGGATTCATTTGAAAGCTGAGGAGCGTTCTGTTTTTTAAAAATATAAAATTAGATTGTGCTTTGGGCACTGCATAGTTTTAGTTTATTGATTTGTTTGTAAAACGGTTGTGCTTTAGGGTGGAGCCGTTTTTTATTTTACCTATAATCGCAAACGGATTGTCTAGGGCTAGCTTTGCCGGTTTTGTGGATAAGTGGTTTATAGAGTCGGATTATATAGAAGTACATTGATGCCATTGGTTTAGTGGATTTTTAGAATCCAAAGCAGCAATGATTCTCATTATGGCTAATTTTTTACCTGAAGTATTTAAAAGCAAAAAAGACTTTACACAGCTGTAAAGTCTTTTTTAATTTAAGCGAATCCTGATTATTGGTAGTTGTGGTGCGATGCTCCACTTTCTGTTTTTTTAGTCATTGTAAGTCGATGCGGGATGATGCAGTAGTTTTTAGGCAGCAATGTAACTTGCTTTTTCCTGCTTTCGAGCGGAGCTGTAATTACTACAAGTAGGATCTATTAGCTAACAGTTTTATAGTTGAGACAAATGCAAACCTAATTGTAAGCTTGAGGTGCCTTTCGGATTTTGGTTGCTTTTTCAAAGGCAATTCCCATTTGTAAAAGGCGCTCTTCCTGGTAGGGTTTAGTTATAAAGGTAAGTCCCCAAGGTTCACCCGTAGTTTTGTATCCCATAGGAATAGTTAAGCAAGGGTAATTGGCCGCTGCGGCTTGACCTGCGTTGTTATTGTTTATGGATAAGATGGCATCGAGCTGGTATTTTACCATGGGTGTTTCAAAAAATGTAACGCCTTCTTTTCTGACTTTGGCTTTGATAAGTACTAATTCTTCGGCAGAAGTGGTGTCTGTTAACATGCCATCAAAACGACCTTGACCATAAGGAATTTTCAGTGCTGGATCGCTGTTATTGTAGGCGATGATTGCAGCAATCGATTTGCTAGTGATGTCTGCAGCTGCATATTTATTGAGGTAAGCAGGGAGATCTACTTTCATGTCGGCAGTAAGGATGGTACCAAATCCGTCAAAATTCATAGGTTCAGGTTCATACTCAACCACTATACCGCCCAACTTGATTATGGTATTGATGCTTTGCTTGTAGATAGAATCGCTTAAAAAGTTTTTAATGGCGCCAAATCGCATTCCTTCGAGCGAACCCTTCTTTAAACTCTCGAGGTAGTTTGTGTTTTTTGGATTGTTCTTGCTAGCAGAATCATTCAGGTCTTGCCCACTCATGGCCGAAAGAAGGATGGTGCTATCCGTTGTGTTTTTTGTCATGGGTCCTGGCGTATCCAGTGTGCTCGATATGGGAATAATACCGGTTCGACTTAGTAAACCCGTAGTTGGTTTTAGACCAATAACTGAATTTTGCCAAGAAGGAGAAATAATAGAGCCCGAAGTCTCAGTTCCCACAGCGGCTGCGGCATAATTAGCAGCTACAGCTACACCACTTCCTGCGCTTGAACCACCGGTATCGAATAGTTTACGTCCATAGGGATTGAGTGTTTGTCCTCCTACGGCGCTATAGCCATTAGGGCCCGAAAGGTGAAGGAAATTGGCCCATTCGCTCAGGTTTGTTTTTCCTAAAATAATAGCGCCTTGACTTTTTAGTTGCGTAATGATGAAGGCATCAGCAGCGATGTTGTTGCGCAGCAAGTGTGTGCCAGCGGTGGTAGGCATGCCTGCGACGTTTACATTATCTTTTACGAGTATGGGAATACCGTATATGGGATGGTTTGTATTGGATTTGCTTTTATCTCTTTTTCGTGCTTCCTGAACGGCATTTGGGTTAATGGCAATGATGGCGTTGAGCATTTTGTCTTTGTCATTCTCAAATTTCACGATTCGGTATAAATACCATTGTGTTAATTGTTCGTAGCTCAAACTGCCTGATTGAATATGGGATTGAATGGTAGGAATGTTTTGTTCTAAAATAAGTGGTTTTAGCCTTTGATAATCGGCTTCCGAAAAAGAACCTAGTTGTTGTGCTATGTTTTTCCAAATTGCATTTTTATCCAAAATTTTAGATTGGATCAACTTGTATTGCATTCTCGTGGATGCGTGGGTGGCGCTTTTAGCAAGCTCTTCGGTTTCGTCATACGGAGTCCAAGCTGGAATAACCGTTTTTTGAGTTGGCTTACAAGCCAATATAAAAAATAGGGAGAGGAAAAGAATTTTCTTCATAGGATTTAAATGTTAGAATTATAGTTTGGTTGTTTTTGCTTTAGTTCGGGTTCGTTTTTACAATAAGTACTACAACGAAGCTAATTTAATCAAAGCGGTTAGCTATTTTTTATAGAAATGAAAGCAAATTCATTTAGTACGAGCAAAAGCACTAGCCTTTAGTTGTTGTTAAAAATAATGAAACCGTTAGAGGATTCATAGTAACTCAAAGATAAACTTTTATTGTGCTATTGTAGCAGAGTGGCTGTAAAAGCAGAAGTAGTATTTTGAAAAATTAATTAGCCTAGAGTAAATAAAACTTCTTTTAAAATTGCGATTACCTAGCCCTGACTGTAATGGAATTCCTTATGCAATAGGCCGCTGTTTTTCGCGGTATACAAGAGCGACTAAAAGAAGCTCCTTGTATGCCTTAGAAAAGCAAGGACTATAAATAAGAATGTAATGAAAGGCAGGAATGGGCTCCTAGAAATTAGATTATGATTCGATATAAAACAAAAAAGACCTTACATTGCTGATAAGCTATTAAAAATCGCTCCGACTTTTTGCAGTAAAAACTTCTTTTAAACCGAGATTCCCTAGCCCTGACTGCAATGAAATTCCTTATGCAAGAGGCCGCTGTTTTTCGCGGTATACAAGAGCGACTAAAAGAAGCTCCTTGTATGCCTTAGAAAAGCAAGGACTATAAATAAGAATGGAATGAAAGGCAGGAAGTAGCGGATCAGGAACAAAACCTGGGGATTAAGCAAAAAGATTAGACAATCTAAATAGGAAAAAATCAATTTTTCTTACGCCTCTAAATTGCGATCTAAATGCCTTTATTTTTGCATTGAAGGATTCTGCTGAAGCATTTGTACTACGATTGTCAAAGTAATTTAAAATTGATTGATAGTTAATTGTTATCGTATTAAGTACAATATTGAAGTTTTTAAATCCCGATTCTTCTACTTTTCTATACCAATGCGCTAATTTTAGCATAGCAACATTTTTATCGTTGTTACTGTTGTATATGGCTCTTAGTTGCTGAGACAAAATATATGCTGTTTTTAAATCAGGATAGATTTCAAAAAGAAGCTGTGCTCTTTCTACTTGGTTGTGCGTCCACTTTTCTTTTGATTTATATAGTAAATAGCGACTTCTGGCTAATAACTGTTTTACGGTATCACCATTGTTTAAGAGTTGTGGAGTGTGTGTTTTGTTTTGGGATTTAGCATTTAGTATTGCCTGATTCTCTCTATCCATTGCTTCCCAACGGTACTTGATTCTGATTTCTTGTAAAGCCTCTAATGCTAATTTCTGTACATGAAAGCGATCCGTTACTTGTATGGCTTTTGGAAAACATTTCTTAGCTATCAACTTCATGGAATTTGCCATATCAAGAGTGATTTCTACAACTTCTTGTCTTTTTTTTAAGTCGATTTTACTGACTTGTTCGATAACCTGTTCTGTTTTAGTGCCAGCAACAATAGCCACTAATGATCCTTTTTTGCCTTTGGCTTCTTTATTGGTGACAATAGTATAAAGTTCTCCGTGGGATAAGGCAACTTCGTCAATGGCGAGATGAGTACCAATATTTTCAGGGTAAATAATCCAGTTATGAGCATGTTTTCTAGGTTCCCAAGTTTTAAAAGAACTTAAGTGATTTTTATACTGCCTTTGGAGTTTTTTACCGTCAACGCCAAAGAACCCTCCAATGGTGTTACAGTTAATAGCGGTATTATCTATTAATTTCTTTTAAAAAAGCCGCAAACTCTTGCGTCATACGTGTTCCCTTGGCAACTAACTGCCAATCTCTTTTAACAATCTCGCCATTGGTTTTATTTGTCCAACGACGTCGTTTAATGTGTAAGAAAACAAATTTACCCCTTAGCGGAAAATCTTGAATTGTAATTTCATCCAAAAACCCTTTGGATACTAATTCTAAAGAATCAAACTCTTTGGGAGGTTTTGATTTTTCTTCAAAATAGAGATGTAGGTTTTCCTCAGAATTGAGAGCAGAAACTATTTCAAAGTTATCTACTAGAAAATCGGGAAGAACAAATTTTAAAAGTTCGACAGAATCCATTTGTTATTGTTTTACTCTGCAAATATCTATATTTTTATTAAATCCCTCCCCAGGTTTTGTTCCTGATCCGAAATAAATTCGGGATAAACTTCTCGCCACAATAGGCCACAAAAAAACCCGATACTTTCGTATCAGGTTTTAAAAAGCTCCCTCTCTTGGGCTCGAACCAAGGACCCTCTGATTAACAGTCAGATGCTCTAACCAACTGAGCTAAGAAGGAAACTGTATATTGTTATTTGTATGAACTTTTAAATCTTTGTTGTTGCTTTATTCTGATATTCGTTTCAGTTGTAAAGCGGTGCAAAGATAGGCTATCATTTGATTTGTGCAAATAAAAATTCAACTTTTTTTTATTTTTTTTACTTCCCGATAATCGATTTGTAAATATCGTTTCCGTTGGCAAATAGTAACAGTGTGATAAGTAAAACAAAACCAACCATTTGTGCGTTCTCTAGGAATTTATCAGATGGTTTTTTACCTGAAAATATTTCGTATAATAAAAACATTACGTGACCACCATCAAGTGCCGGAATAGGTAATAAGTTCATAACTCCTAGCATAATCGATAGCAAAGCCGTGATTCTCCAGAAAGTTTCCCAACTCCAAGTCTCCGGAAAGATGTCGAAAATCGCTTTGAATCCACCCACTTGTTTGTACGCACCGGTGCTTGGACTAAAAATCATTTTTAATTGTTTTCCGTATCCTATCAGTTGGTCTTTACCTTTGATAAGTCCTACGGGAATCGCTTCGGCAAAGCTGTACTCCTTAGTACTTACTTTATAATAGCCTAATTTCTCTAGTGATTCTAGACTTACCCCTCCTGGCTGAACCTCTAATTTACCTTCTTTAGTAACTGTTAGCGTTATGTTTTCTGTTTTTTGATTTCGAATAATTGTTGCCGGAATGGTTTTACCTTTGTTACTCTCTAAAATGGCAGCAGCTTGATCAAAGTAGCGAGTAGATTTACCGTTTAAAGAAGTAATGATGTCTTTAGGTAGTAAATTAGTGTTGGGAGAGTTTTCAGCAACAGCACCAACTACAAAAGGCGTACGAGTAGCAATCAAGGAACCTTTTTCATATTGAGACAATTGATCTACTAAATCAATAGGCATCGTAATTTCTTGTTGGATTCCGTTGCGTTCCACCAACACTTGTTTAGCCATGATGATGGTCATGTTGATGTCATTATCAAATCGTTCGATTGGTTTGCCATCAGCAGCAAGAAATTTGTCACCGGTTTTAAAACCTGCTTTAAGCATTACTGGATTTTCGATTAACATCCCGTCTTTAAAATCGGTACTAGCCACATAGGTATCGCCGTAGGCAAAAGCCATTCCGATGTAGATAATAAAAGCCAAGATAAAGTTAACCGTAACACCACCAAGCATGATAATCAAACGCTGGTACGCTGGTTTAGAGCGGAACTCCCACGGTTGTGGAGGCAAAGCCATTTGCTCTTTGTCCATACTCTCGTCGATCATACCTGATATTTTTACGTAACCACCCAGTGGTAACCATCCAATACCGTATTCAGTTTCTCCAATTTTCTTTTTTAGTAGGGAATATTTAACGTCAAAAAACAGGTAAAATTTTTCGACTCTAGTTTTAAACAATTTAGCAGGAATAAAATGTCCTAATTCGTGCAAGATAATAAGTAATGATAAGCTCAATAAAAATTGAGAAAGCTTGATAAATAGATCCATTTTTTAATTTTAATTCTTATACAACTCACAAAAGTAAGGTTTTCTATTTGTTTATTTTGCAATAATTATTCCACAAGAGTTTAAATGTTTGTTAATTAATGAATTTTGAATGATCCTTTGCGGATTGTCTACTAACTTTACTTTTTAAATTTTTAAAGCACGAACGCGTTTGTTTAAAATGGTATAAAGCTTTTTGTTTAAGCCAGGTCGTGCCTCACGCTATTAATCACAATACAATATGAGTACTACATTATTTACTTCCCTTCAAATAAAAGACATTACTTTTAAAAACCGCATCGCTATTGCACCCATGTGCCAATATTCGGCCATAGATGGTTTTGCCAATGATTGGCACCTTGTTCACCTTGGAAGTCGCGCTATTGGAGGTGTAAGTTTAATTATTCAAGAAGCAACAGCGGTTTCGCCAGAAGGTCGTATTTCGCCAGAAGATTTGGGGATATGGAAAGACGAACATATTGAAAAGCTGCAACAAATCAATCAGTTTATTAGTGGTCAAAACTCGATTCCCGGAATACAACTAGCGCATGCTGGTCGTAAGGCGAGTGTTTCGGCTCCGTGGAATGGCAATAAAAAATTAGATGCCACTCAAGGTGGATGGCAAACGGTGGCCCCATCAGCGATTGGGTACCATGATAACGAAGCAATGCCAGTTGCCATGGATAGCGAAGCGATTCAAAAAGTGATAACCGATTTTACAACCGCGACCAAAAGAGCAGTACAAGCGGGTTATAAAGTGGTAGAAATTCATGCCGCACACGGTTATTTACTGCACCAATTTTTGTCGCCTTTATCGAATGTACGCACAGACAACTACGGAGGGAGTTTTGAAAACCGCATTCGCCTTACGCTAGAAGTAGTAGAAGCGGTACAAACGGAATGGCCGTCTAACTTACCTTTATTCGTACGTATATCGGCAACGGATTGGGCTGAAGGTGGCTGGAACGCCGAAGAATCGGTAGCACTTTCTAAAATTCTAAAAGAGATAGGGGTGGATTTAATTGATGTTTCTTCAGGTGCGTTGGTTTCACACCAAAAAATACCTGTTGGACCAAACTACCAAGTTCCTTTTGCAGATCAAATAAAAACAGAAGCCGGAATTTTAACGGGAGCTGTTGGTTTAATCACCGAAGCCAAACAAGCCGAAGAAATAGTTGCGTCAGGCAAAGCCGATATGGTTTTGTTTGCCAGAGAATCATTGCGCGATCCTAATTTAGCCCTGACTTTTGCACATGATTTAGAAGCTGAAATTACTTGGCCAAAGCAATACGAACGCGCTAAAAAGTAGGTTCTAAAAGATTTTTTTTAACATATAAGTCATTTAAGTTCTCTTGTGTAAGTTGTTTTTGAACCATGTAAGTCATTTAAGTCTTATGGTGTAAGCTGTTTTGAACCATATATATCACTTAAGTTTTATGGTGTAAGTTGTTTTTTAACATATAGGTCATTTAAGTTTTATGGTGTATGTTGTTTTTGAACCATATAAATCACTTAAGTTTCTATTTATACCGGTTTTTAATACACCCAAGAAATCTATCACAAATAGCTTATATGACTTATATGTTTTAAGATTTAAATACAGCAACACTTATATGTTTTAGATTTAAATATAGTAACACGATCACAATAACTGAATTAGAAAACTTATATGGCTTATATGTTTTAAGATTTAAATACAGCAACACTTATATGACTTATATGTTTAAATTTTAAGTACAGAAACACTAGCAAGAAAACTTATATTACTTATATGTTTTAAAATTTAAATACAACAACACTGGCAAGAAAACTTATATAACCTATATGTTGAAATTTCATGTACAGCAACAACTTCGCACGCACTAAACAACCTCATATGCAAAAAATAAAAACAGCACTTTTGTCCTACGGAATGTCAGGCAAGGTTTTTCACGCGCCTTTTTTAGAACTACATCCTGGTTTTGAACTTATGGGTTCGTGGGAGCGGTCTAAAAAACTAATTCAACTGGATTACCCAACTGTTACAAGCTATCCTACACTAGAGGCCATCCTGGATTCAGGTGCTGATTTAGTGATAATCAATACGCCTGTCGCTACTCATTACGAATATGCCAAGCAAGTGCTGCAAGCAGGCAAACATGCCATTGTTGAAAAAGCATTTACGACCACTGTTGCAGAAGCTCAAGAACTAGCCGATATCGCTAAGGCCAAAGGGGTGAAGCTCGCCGTGTTTCAAAATCGCAGGTGGGACAGCGATCTTAAAACGGTCCAGCAAGTCTTGGCGGATGGTCTTTTAGGAGAAATTGTAGAAGCCGAGTTTCATTTTGACCGTTACAATCCTAGCTTGAGTCCTAAGCAACACAAAGAATCCGCCAATGATGGCGCCGGAATTCTAAAAGATTTGGGTCCGCATCTCATCGATCAAGCGCTCTACTTATTTGGATTCCCCACAACGGTTTATGCCGATATTCGAACTACAAGAACAGGTTCGGTAGTAGATGATTGGATCGATATTATTTTGTACTATCCTGACTTTAGAGTGCGCCTTAAAGCAGGTTTTTTTATACGCGAAGCCAATCCAGCGTATGTTGTACACGGAAAAAAAGGTTCTTTTTTAAAGCACCGTGGCGATGTACAAGAAGACGAATTAAAAGCAGGTAAAAAACCAAATTTAGACGATTGGGGAACGGAGCCAATAGCCAAAGAGGGACTATTGCACACGATCATAGATGGCGAAGTTGTACGCAACAACATACGGACGCTTCAAGGGAATTATTACGGCTTTTTTGACGGCATGCATCAGGCAATCGTTAACGATAGCATAGAACCTGTGACCGCGCTAGAAGGCGTACAAGTCATGCGCGTAATCGAAGCCGCTATTCAAAGTAGCTTGCATAAAAAAGGTATCGATTTGTAATACATACAATTAACTCACAACTGCAAAGCCTGTTTTCGGATTAGACAACGGGCTTTTTTCGTACAAAACCAAGAGCGATAACGATGTATGTACATGGAGTTAAACAAGGTATAACATACTTCCCTAATGGTTTTTGTACTTTTGCCCTTCACAATATATAATCACAGCCTTTGTTACGTTTAAATTTTATAGGAAGCTTTACCGCTCAAGGAAAAATCAAAAAAAGTTTTAGAAAAGCGAAGCAGTCGTATCTCAATCGGATACGCCTTGCGGTCTCAGCTTTCTATTTTGGGATGGGATTGTGTTTTGCCACTTGGGCCAGCAGAATTCCAGATATCAAAATGACATTAGCGCTTAGCGATGCGGATCTAGGGAGTATTTTATTTGCACTTCCGGTTGGACAATTGGTCATGATGCCATTCTCCGGAAAATTAGTTACTCGCTATGGCAGTCATCGTTTAGTGGTTTTTTCGGTTATAATGTATGCCATTTGCTTGTCTAATTTAGGACTTGCAACTTCGGCTTGGCAACTGGCCTTTGGCCTTTTTCTCTTTGGAATCTTTGGCAATATGAACAACATCGCAGTCAATACCCAAGGTGTTTATACTGAGAAACTTTTTAATAAAACGATCATGGCCTCCTTTCATGGGGTATGGAGTTTTGCCGGTTTTACGGGAGCACTAATAGGTTTGGGAATGTTGTATTTAGAGTTAACGCCTCACGAGCACTTTTTAATCGTAGGGACCGTTGTAATCCTTTTGGTAGTGCTCAATTACCAATATTTAATCAAAGCCAAGGAACTTCCTAAAGCAACCCAAAAAACAAAATTATTTTCTAAACCTGATGCCGCTTTGTTGTGGCTTGGAGTCATAGGATTTGGTTGTATGGCCAGCGAAGGAATCATGTTTGACTGGAGCGGTGTTTATTTCAAGGATGTCGTTAAAGCACCAGGTGAACTTATTGTTTTAGGGTATATCTCATTCATGATAATGATGGCAACCGGACGTTTCTTAGGTGACGGTATGATCAATAAATTTGGTCGAAAAGCAGTAATACAAGGAGGAGGTATCCTTATTTCAACCGGACTTTTTACCGCTGTATTTTTCCCTTATTTGGTTCCGTCAACCATAGGATTTATGATCGTAGGATTGGGCGTATCGACTATCGTTCCTACTTTATATAGTCTTGCGGGTAAGCACCCAACAATCCCGCCAGGCGAGGCACTTACAGCTGTTTCGAGCGTTAGCTTCCTTGGTTTTTTAATGGGACCACCGGTAATTGGATACATAGCCGAACTTTTTGGACTGCGTTTTTCGTTTGCTTTTATTGGAATATTCGGACTTGTAATTGCAATTTTAGTTTCCAGAATCAAGGCCTTTCGATAATTTTTAGGAGCAGATCGTTTCTTTTTCCAGGACACATTTACACCCGCTATACGCAGTATCTTTTTATTTTGAGCTAAAAAACAGCTCAAAATAAAAAGGATACACGCTCCTATCGGGGCTATTACTCCCGTTTTTCAATCCTCCCCACGTTTTTGAAATATTTTTTTACCAAAATGTTTTTCAAATAGTTTTTTTCTTACTTTAGCATTGCTAAGTACAAGATTAAAAACTAGTTATACTAAAAATACCACTGTATAATTAATTGTATGTAAAGCCGCTTCCGCTTTTGAATGCATTTCCTAAAAACACCTTTTCCTAAAGAACAGCTAATAATCTCAGTAGTAATATTGAGAAATCATACTCTTTTGTTGCCCTACAAAAAAAGTATGCGAAGTTCGAAACCTAAAAACAATTTATAAATGGTTTTTATGAGAAAAGGTATTTTTGCACTCTTTTTTGTTTTGCATTTTAGTCCACTCTTGTCGCAATCTATCGCAACCATTTCGGGAAAGGTATTGGATTCCAAAACAATGCAACCCCTTGCTTTTGTGGTGGTGAGTATCCAAAACACAAGTTTTACCCAAATTACCGAAACAGATGGAAGTTTTAATTTTACAGCTATTCCCGCAGGTGAACAACTACTACTTTTTAAAAATCAAAGCTACAAGGAAGCTTTATATCCCGTAACGATTGCATTAAATGAAACGATAGACTTAGGCATAATTTTGCTTGAAGAGGATCAGTTTAACGACCAACAAAATACTGTAGTGCGCCTATTCGAAAACGACCTAACCGATGACAATAGCGGATCCGAAAGTACTTCGGGCTTACTGCAATCCTCCCGAGATGCTTTTCAGCAAGCCGCTGCATTTAATTGGGGACAAGCCCGTTTTCGAATGCGGGGATTAGATAGTGAAAACGCAACTACAATGATTAATGGCGTTACCATGAACAAACTTTTTGATGGTAGGCCACAATGGGGCAATTGGGGCGGACTCAATGATGCGACTCGCAATCAGGAATTTTCTGTGGGTACGGCGCCATCTGATTATGCTTTTGGAGGTATCTTAGGAACCCAAGAAATCAACACAAGAGCTTCAATTTATAGACCTGGAGCCCGCATCACTTTCTCGGGAACCAATACTAATTATACCTTTCGCATAATGGCGACCTATGCCTCAGGCACGAGTAACAGTGGCTGGTCCTATGTGTTATCAGCTGGAAAGCGCTATGCGCAAGAAGGCTATTTTGAAGGAACAAATTACGATGGGAATTCGGTTTTTGCGAGTATCGAGAAGAAGCTAAATGACAAACACGCCATCAATATCAGCGGATTTTATACGCCTAATACTCGAGGCAAAAATTCACCAAACACGGATGAGGTTACGCAATTAACATCGGAAACCTATAACTCTTACTGGGGATTTCAAAATGGTAAAAAACGAAATGCAAGAGAAAAAACAATCGCGGAGCCTATTGTAATGCTCAATCATTATTATAAAATTAATGACCGCACCAACCTGAACTCAAGTGTGATGTATCAATTTGGTAAAGTAGGAAACACCAATATCGATTACCAAAACGCCAATAGTCCGGATCCAACCTACTTTAGGAATTTGCCAAGCTATTACAGTTCGCTTTTTGAACGCGATAAGGGAGAATTCTCAGGAGCTTTTGTACCTGATTTTGAAAATGCAGAGAAAAGTCGATTAGCATTTTTAGCCAATCCGCAAATAGATTGGGAGGCAATGTACCGTGCCAATCAAAATCCTGTCCTGGGAACCAATGGTCAAATAACCGGTTACGAGCCGGCTCAAAGTCGCTATGTTTTGTACGAAGACCGAACCGATGACCAAACGCTAGTAGCAAATTCAAATTTCAACACACAATTTAGCGACAACCTTATTATCAATGCAGGTGCTTCCTTTAGAGATTTTAAATCGCACAATTATCAAAAAGTAGTAGACTTACTAGGTGGAACTTTCTTTGAGGATATCGATGGTTTTTATACGGGAAATCAGTCCCAATCGGATTTAAATAACCCCAACAGGCAAGTGGTAGTGGGCGATGCTTATGGTTACAATTATAAATATGCAGCCCAAACTTTGGACGCTTTTATGCAATTTAAGTTCAGCTACAATAAAGTCGATTTTTATGTGGCGCAGTCGTACAGCAATACGACCTACCAACGTGACGGCTTGTATAAAAACGGAATTTATGAAACAATTTCATTTGGTAAAAGTGAGGCGATTAATTTTGAAAACTTTGGATTTAAAGCGGGTATTACCTTTAAAATTTCGGGTAAAAAATCTTTGAATTTCAATGCCGCTCACAGTACTCGAGCCCCTACAATTCGCAACACATTTCCCAATGCCCGCTTAAACAACGCTATTGTCGATGGGTTACAAAGTGAAGCGATCAATAGCCTTGATGCAACTTATGTATATCGTTCACCAAAGCTAAAATCAAGAATAACGGCCTACTATTCGACTATAAAAAATGCCACGCGAACTGCTTTTTATTATGCCGAAGGGATATTTGACAACGGTGCAGGCTATACGAATACCAACGGATTTGTAAGTCAGACCTTGACGCATTTAGATCGAAAAAATATAGGTGCTGAGTTGAGTTTTGAGTACCAATTGACAACTACTTTAAAAACCACCTTCTCTGCTGCTTATGGTAAATTTACTTATGATAATAATCCGAATGTGACCATTAGCAATGATGCGCTAGCCACAGTTGATAACACCAAACCCTACTTTGATTTTGGTACGGCATTATTAAAAAACTACAAACAAGCCGGTGCGCCACAGCAAGCGTATAGCCTTGGTTTAGAGTATCGCGATCCTACTTATTGGTGGATTGGGACTAATGCCAATTATTTAGCGGACACCTATATTGATGTTTCTCCTATAACGAGAACAAATAGTTTTTATACCAATCCAGCGAGCGGTTTTACTTTTCCAGAAGCCACCGAGGAACGCGCAGCCACGTTGTTGAAACAAGAAAAATTTGACCCTATACTATTAGTCAATCTTATTGGTGGTAAATCCTGGCGCATTAAAACCAAGACGTTGGGACTTTTTGCAAGTGTGAATAACGTACTTGATACCAAATACAAAACAGGTGGTTATGAGCAAGCTCGAAATGCAAATTTCAGACAATTAAATCAGGATGTCTCTAGCGGAACACCCTCTTTTGGTAATAAATATTTTTATGGGTATGGACGAACCTATTTTGTTAATCTCTATTTCAGTTTTTAAATTTAAAAGCAAGTGTTATGAAAAATACAAAGTGTGCCTTTTATGTGTTGGTAGTTGTTGCTAGTTTTTTTACTAATTGTGCAAGTGACGAAACCGCGATTCCTAAATTAGTCTGTTCCCAACCTGATTTTGTTGTCAATAAATCAGTAGAGGCAATTCAAGCTACCGCTGGAGCGATTGTTACTAAATATGCCTATGATGATATTATCGAAGCCTATGTTGTTTCGAGTGATGAAAATGGCAATTTTTTCAAGACGATTTCCCTTCAAACTTTGGCCACAGCCAGTAAACCAGCAATGGGTTTTAGCGTTCCTGTAGATGCTACTAATTTGTATGTGGATTTTAGAGTAGGGAATAAGGTTTACCTGAAATTGCTCAATCAATACACTGACATTAATTATGGTAGTTTGCGCATAGGCAGTATTTATGTAAACTCCTATAATGAAGGCGCCGTGGGAAGGCTAACTCAAAACGATTACAAAAAAGTACTGAATGCTTCGTGTACCAATGTAAAAGAAGAAGTTCTAGTTCGGTCGCTGTCTATAGGTGAATTAGTTAAGGACAGTAATTTAAATACTTTAGTTGAAGTGAGTGGAGTGCAATTTACAGAGGCGGCAGTAGGCAGACACTATTTTGAAGAAGCGAATAATATTGGGGGTGCAACCAACTGGAGTCTAATAGATAAAAATGGAAATCAACTTATTTTTAGAACCAGTAGCTATGCTGATTTTTCCAAAAGTGTAGTTCCAAGTGGCAGCGGAAAAGTGAGAGGCGTACTAACTAAATTCGGTACTGATTATCAATTAGTGGCTCGTTCCGAAAAAGATGTGGTGATGACAGGTACCAAAGCAACTCCTTTTTTTATTCAAAACTTTCAAACGGTAGTCGACAAGTCTAATTTGAGTTTACCCGGTTGGACGAATATTGCCGTAAGTGGCACACCTGTTTGGAAAGGGGGAGTGTACTCGGGTAATGGTTATGCCGAATTTGTGATTAGCGGCACCAAGGTAAATTCAAATATTGCTTGGTTAATTTCACCAAAGATCGATATGGATGCACATAAAAACGAAATTCTAACTTTTCGTGCAGCACAACACCACCTCGATATTGATTCGCCGCTAAACGCATTGGAAGTTTTGGTTTCAACTAATTTTGACGGTTTAAATGTGACTAAAGCAACCTGGGTATCCCTAAAAGCGATCCTGCCTACACAAGCAACACCCTGGTACCAGTTCGTGGGTTCAGGAGGAATTGATTTGTCAAAGTTTAGTGGTCAAATTAATATTGCTTTTAAATATACGGGTTCAGGGAAAAATACGGCTCTAGACGGTGCTTTTCAGGTTGATGACGTTCAGCTGTTTGGAGATTAAAAAGCTAAAAAGGCACTTTAAAAACTAATGGTATGTTGAGGCTAATTTATATATTTGTAGACATACAAAATACCATCTTATGAAATCTACAGTATTAGCGCTCGTTTCTTTATTATTTGTTTCTTGTTTTTCTGACCCTACAACTGATCAAGTTGATTATACCGTTCAAAACGAAAAAGAGATTAAAGACTACCTTACCGCCAAAAAGTTAATTGCTGTAAAAAGCGATACCGGTTTATACTACATCATCAACGAGCCGGGGACTGGAAAACAACCAACGGCTAGCTCTAATGTTACAGTTGCTTACAAAGGTTATTTTACAAATGATAAAGTATTTGATCAAAGTACTGAGGCTGGAATTTCTTTTGGTTTACAACAAGTAATTCAAGGATGGACTGAAGGTATTCCTTATTTTAAAGAAGGCGGAAGCGGTGTTTTATTAATCCCTTCGTCTTTAGGTTATGGAAGCAGTACTAGAGGACCAATTCCAGGTGGATCCGTACTTATCTTTGATATTAAATTAATTAAGGTTAATTAATATTTTCTCATCTATATTAAAAAAAAATAGGCTGTCACATTGGTGACAGCCTATTTTTTTTACTTTATTTCCATTACACTAATGGCATATCCTCCACCGGGAGCCGATAACTGCGCTATTTTAGATTTGCTAGTTACCGTCATTTTTCGAATGGTATAGGCTTGCGGATTCGTTTTGTAATGCGCCTCTTTTGCGTCAGCATAAATGGTAGCAGTATATTTTTTTCCTTTGTCAAGGAAATCTAAAGTTATAGTTGAGGTACGAGGCGTTTCCCCATTTACATTTCCAATAAACCAACTGTTGGTTCCTTTTGCTTTTCTAGCCACAGTGATGTATTGTCCTGGCTCTGCTTCAAGATATTTACTGTCCGACCAATCAATAGCCACATCTTTGATAAATTGAAAAGCATCAGGAAATTGGTTGTAATGCTCAATTAAATCAGCTGCCATTTGCAAAGGACTGTACATGGTTACATATAACGCGAGTTGGTTAGCAAGTGTGCTGTTAACATGAGAATCATTATTTGGGCTGAATTTTTTAATATCCATTTCAAAAATTCCTGGGGTATAATCCATTGGTCCGCCAATTAATCGTGTAAAAGGTAAGATGGTAACATGGTTGGGTTTTGATCCACCAAAGGCTTGAAATTCGGTTCCTCTAGCTGATTCGTTACCAATCATATTAGGATAGGTTCTATAAATTCCAGTAGGACGCACCGCTTCATGTGCATTAATCATAATTTTATAGTCGGCAGCTTTTTCAACTACATATTGGTAATGATTAATGGTAGATTGACTGTAGTGATGCTCACCTATTGGTAAAATAGGTCCTACATAACCACTTTTCACCGCTTCATATCCATTGTCATTCATGAATTGAAACGCTTTGTCTAAATGGCGTTCGTAGTTTCGGGTAGATCCTGAGGTTTCGTGGTGCATAATCATTTTGACACCTTTGGATTTGGCATATTCGTGAATTCCCTTAACATCAAAATCAGGGTATGGCGTTACGAAATCAAAAACATAGTCTTTGGCATGGCCAAACCAATCTTCCCAACCTTCGTTCCAGCCTTCTACTAGCACGCCATCAAAACCATTAGCCGCTGCAAAGTCAATATATTCTTTAACGTGCTTGGTTGTAGCTCCATGCGTACCATTTGGTTTTGCCTCTGAATAATCAGTAATCCCAAGTTGTATCGATGGAAAATCATTAGTGTACGACCATGAGCTTTTACCAGTGATCATTTCCCACCAAACACCAACATATTTCACTGGTTTAATCCACGAAGTGTCTTCTATTTTACAAGGATCATTTAAGTTTAATGTCATTTTGGATGCTAAAATTTCTCTGGCATCATCACTAACAATAATTGTTCTCCATGGTGAGTGTGACGGAGCTTGCATATATCCTTTGTCTCCTTGCGCATCCGGGGTCAAATGCGACTCGAAAATCATGGTTTTATCATCTAAATTTAAACTCATGCAGGAATAATCGATCAAGGCTGCTTCATGTAAATTGATGTAAAGTCCGTCAGCAGTTTTCATCATTAGAGCTGTTTGCACTCCTGTATCCGAAAACCAAGTTTGTGAAGCGTTGTCACTTCTTGCTTGTCTAGATAAGTTTCTGATTTCAGATAATTTAGAGGTTGTGTAATCGTATTCCTGAGTATCGTAGTCCCCAGAAATCCAATACGCAGTATGATCTCCAGCCATTGCAAATTGTGTTCTTTCTTCTTTGATTACAAAGTAAATTAGATTTTTTTGAGTTGGAAATTCGTATCTAAAACCAAGACCGTCGTCAAATAAACGAAAACGAATCACAATTTGTCGGTCGGTTTCGTTTTGATTCAAAGTAACAGCCATTTCATTATAATGGTTTCTAATCTCAGCTACTTCTCCCCAAACAGGTTTCCAGTTTTCGTCGAATGTACTATTTTGAGTATTGACGATAGTGAAATTATTTAGCAAAGAGTTTTTGTCGAAGAGTAATTTTTTCTCCGTTTCAGCAGTACTGTACTTTAAATCATACTCCAATGTTTTTTTATCACTTTTTAGCTCGAGACCCAATTTACTTTGTTTTATTACGGCTTTGCCTTTGTAATTTAAACTGTAGGTAGGAGTACCGTCAGCGAGCAATTTAAACTCCATTTGGAATTGTTGGTTGGGCGATTTTAACTCTTGAGCTGATGCGTTGCCAAAGAATGCGACCGTGATCAGAACTGATAAAAGATACTTTTTCATTTTCTTAAAGGTAAATTACTAGTTATTTTATTGGTATGATAATCATGAAAAACTCAAAACGGTAGACCCTAGACTTTATCGCAATTAAGTACAAAGCAATGAATTTGATCATCGAGTTTTCGAACATTAAAAATAGGCGCTTTACGGCAGTAAGATTTTCTCCAATTTAAAAAAGTAGATAATAATCCAGATTTATAAAAGTAAATACCAAACAATCAAATAGTTATAAAAAATAGTAAATAGAAAAAAGTGGCGACTTTAAAAAGCAAAAAACCTGATTTGCATCAAATTTATTGCGAAATAATCATTTTTACTTCAATCTAGGTTTTGAAATTTGTGCCAATGCGCATTACTTTAGCCTCAAATTCCTCTCGTGGACCAGCTGCTTTATTTTTAAGTTGAGAGCGATAATTATAAATTGTAGAAATGGAATACCTCAAAAAAACAGCAATTTTAGCACTGTCTTTTATTCCTAATCGAATTAAAGCAAAAATCCTCATTTCGGTATTTAGCAACTCCTCATCTTTTAGTTGTGTTAATTCGGTATCGATGAGAAGTGCTTCAAATTGCGGAATGAAATCTGGAAATAATTGTAAAAAGGTTTGATCAAAATTCTGGTAAAATTCCTTTAATTCTGCTTCAATGAACTGTTCGGATTTAATAGCATCTAGTAGTTGATTCATTTTTCCTGCTGTTGCCATCACGTTCAATTTTTTGCGATAGCCTTCCAGTTTTCCAATATAATCCGAGCATTGATCCATATAGCGACCAATGTATATTTCTTTGACCAAATTAGTTTCGGCTAGGCTGTTGTTGGTTTCATTTAATGCGGCGTTAGCTGATTGCAAAGCCGTATTTAAATTGATCAACTGAACATTGGCGTCGTTCAATTCTTTTTGAGCTGTTTTTAATTTTTTCATTTGCTTGAAAAGCTGGAAAAGAACAAAGAGTAGGCCAAGAGTCAGAACACTAATACTACCTAAAAAAAGCAGTAACTGTTTTTGATTGGCTTTGTTTTGATGTTGATACGCACCACTAATAATGGGAAGCATTTTCGAAATTTCGTAGGTTCGTAGTCTAGCATTACAAAACAACGCATCCTCAAGAGAGCGTTGAATGTAGCGATAGGAACGATCGATATCGCCTTGTTCATAGAGTAGAAAAGCCAAATTACGCAAAGAAATATTTTCTTTCTTAGAAAGTTCCAAATCAGATATGGCCGAAAGAATAAGCCATTTTTTTTGTTCCTCGACTTTACCTTGTTTTTGATAAATTGTCGAGATGATGTAGGCAAAAACCGCACGGTTGGGATCGCTTGCTTTTAAATTTTTATACGGAATCGTTAACTCCTTCAGGGCTTGTTCGTATTTTCTTTTCTCAATTAAGGATTCAGCTAAATTAATAGTGTAGTCTGAAGAGGGCTTTTTGATATACACTAATGCGGAGTCACGGTATTTTTGAACCCAATCGAGGTACTGTTTTTTTTCGTAATCTGAGCTGGCATAGTCTGCCATATAGCTGTAAATGCTCCGGTTGTTGTTGTAGTAGATTCCTTTTAAAGCAGACTTGTTTTCTAATTTAATAGTTGAAAGCACATCCATAGCTTCCTTGTACATGCCTAAAGTTCCCATGATGGAGGTAAGGTCTAAATTAGCTTCTTGTACTTTTTGTAAATTATTCAACTTGTTCGCAATGGCGACCTTTTTTCGGGCGTATACCAAGGCCGAATCTGATTTATAAACACGGTATTCATCAAATAACTGATGATAAATAGCTTCTTTTTGCAGTTGAGACAAAGTAGGAGTAATTTGGTTTCTTAGAGAATGTATTTTTGATTCTTTTTGATTCGAATGGTACTCTTGTTGGTCAAGTACTTGATCCAGTTGTTTCAATAAGCGAGCTGTGCTTTCTTGGGAGAAAACAATTTTTGGTAAAAAAAACAGCAACAACAATAGGATGCGAAGCATTTCAGCAGACTTTTATTCCCGTAAAAATATACAAATTATCCTAATGGTTAGTTTTGATTGTGCTCTTTGGTGTCAAACCGGTACAGATATACTAGCGATTAGGGAATTGCGAGCAGGATTTAAATTGTCTTGATAGGAATCAGGACTAAGTTATGAGTGATGCTTATGGTATGCTATTTGTTAATAAAAACGCATAAATTATTTAAGTCGCCTACAAATCATTAAATTTGTAGCTTATTCAATACTATGTTAGAAAAAGAAGTAATAAATTTCGAAAAAACAGCCATTGTAGGTATTGTAACTCAAAATCAAAGCGAAGAGAAACTCAACGAGTATCTTGACGAACTAGAGTTTTTGACGTACACTGCTGGTGGGGAAGTTGTAAAGCGTTTTTCTCAAAAAATGGAACGACCAAACCCTAAGACCTTCGTTGGAACTGGAAAAATAGAAGAGATTCATCATTATGTGAAGGAAAACGGAATCTCTACTTTAATTTTTGATGACGAACTATCGCCTTCACAACAAAAAAATATTTCAAAAATAATTGTAGAATGTAAGATTCTAGATAGAACACACCTTATCCTAGATATTTTTGCACAACGCGCCGAAACTTCGTACGCAAGAACGCAAGTTGAGCTTGCGCAATGTATTTATATGTTGCCAAGATTATCTGGACTTTGGACGCACTTGGAACGCCAAAAGGGAGGAATTGGAATGCGTGGACCAGGAGAAACTGAGATTGAAACTGACCGTCGTATTGTAAGAGACCGTATTGCTTTATTGAAAGATAAAATCAAAGCAATCGATAAACAAATGGGCACCCAACGCGGAAACCGTGGATCCATGGTGCGTGTCGCTTTAGTAGGATATACCAATGTGGGGAAATCTACTTTGATGAACGCCGTTGGAAAAAGTGATGTTTTTGTAGAGAATAAATTGTTTGCTACACTAGACACCACGGTTCGAAAAGTAGTGATTAAAAACCTACCTTTCTTACTTTCAGACACCGTTGGATTCATTCGTAAATTGCCTACGCAGTTAGTTGATTCTTTCAAAAGCACACTAGATGAGGTTCGTGAAGCTGATTTGCTATTGCATGTGGTTGATATCTCGCATCCTGATTTTGAGGATCATATTGCCTCAGTAAATCAAACGTTGTTAGACATTAAAGCTAACGATAAACCGGTTATTATGGTCTTTAACAAGATCGATGCCTACAAACATCTAACCATCGATGAAGATGATTTGATGACAGAGAAAACTACCAAGCACTACACATTAAAAGAGTGGGAAACCACTTGGATGAGTCGCGTAGGCGAGGAAAATGCTCTGTTTATTTCGGCTACGAACAAAGAGAACTTCGAAGAGTTTAGAGAACGCGTTTACGAAGCCGTAAGACACATCCACATCACACGCTTCCCGTACAACAAATTCTTGTATCCTGATTACAAAGATGCTGTCGAGAAAGAAGTCGATGAAGACAATGAAGAGGAATAAAATGGTTCCTAAAATATAAAAGCTAGAAATCCCTTTTGATTCATCATTAGGGATTTTTTTTGGGCATGCCCCAACTTCCACTCCGTTACAGTTGGGTCGGGCTGTACGTTACAATCTTTTATTGCGCTACGCTCCATAAAAGGATTTTCACTGCCATCCCTCATGCGAGATCACAGAAACCAAAAATTGCTAAAAAAAAGGATGTAATAAAATTTAACTATCAGGATTTTCAATAAGATTCTCAAAAAGTAATCCGCCTTTGTACATACCTTTCAAAACAGGGTGTATGTCTTTTCCTAATTGAGTCAAGCTGTATTCCACTCGAGGGGGAACTTCTGGAAAAACCGTACGGTGAATTAAACAATCGCTCTCCAATTCCTTAAGTTGTTTCGACATCATGCGCTCGCTAATATCAGGCATTAAGCGTACGAGTTCGCTATATCTTTTATCCCCCTGAAAAAGATATAATATAATCGTACCCTTTCTTTTTCCTTTAATCGAATTTATAAAAGTATCTATAGGGCAATAACTTTTTTTCATTTTTTTTGGGTTTAAAAAGGCAGTAAAAATGCAAATCAGAACAAAATGTTCGTAGGTGCATACTTTGTAAGCTATTGTTTGCGACTGCTTTTTGTTCGAACTTTGTTATAAATGTAATACAATCATTTAAAATAACTACCATGAATTCAACAACAACATATAAAGCATTTAGAGTCGAAGAACAAGACGGAAAGTTTGTGTCAGCAATCCAAGAACTCGCTTTTGAGACTCTAGCACCCAACGAATTATTGATAAAAGTAGCGTATAGCTCCTTGAATTACAAGGACGCCTTATCTGCAAGCGGCAATAAAGGAGTAACAAGAAATTATCCGCATACTCCAGGAATTGATGCAGTGGGTGTAGTTGTAACATCAAATTCATCCAAGTTCAAAGTCGATGAAAAGGTAATTGTAACAAGTTACGATCTCGGTATGAATACCAATGGAGGTTTTGCTGAGTACATACAAGTACCAGCTGATTGGGCTGTTGCATTACCCGAAAATCTTTCGATGAAAGAAGCCATGATTATAGGTACAGCAGGATTAACCGCTGGAATGTCAGTTTACAAACTGAGTGAGATGGTAAAACCTAATGATGGTACTATTGTTGTTTCGGGCGCAAGTGGTGGAGTAGGTTCTTTAAGTATCGCGATTTTAAAAAAACTAGGGTATCAAATTACTGCGATAACAGGCAAAGAATCAGAAACTGATTATTTAAAAAAGTTAGGTGCTGATACGATTGTTACCCGAAAAGATTTTGAAGAATTAGACAAAAAACCACTTTTGAAACCCGCTTTTGCTGGAGCAATTGACACCGTAGGAGGGGTTATTCTTGAAAACATGATAAAATCGGTCTATCCAATGGGAGTGATTACCTGCTGCGGAAATGTCGCTTCGCCAAAACTTGATCTCACCGTTTTTCCCTTTATTCTAAGAGGAATAGCACTTGTTGGTATTGATTCTCAAAATTACCCTATGAAGTATAGAGAACAAGTGTGGAATAAATTAGCAAATGAATGGAAAACAGCTGCTTTCGCAGCAACTTGTAATGAAATAGCGTTGGACGAATTAAACGAAAAAATCGTACTTATGCTTGAAGGTAAATTAAAGGGAAGAACAGTTGTTAAAATACAATAACAATCTTACTTTAATAAACGGATAAAAAAATGCCCTTTTGATTTTATCAAAAGGGCATTTTAAATAAGTAGGGCTAAGGATTAAAAACCGTAGTTTACTCCTAAACCAAATAATTCGCGTACTTGAACTGCTTTCACGGAGTTGTCATCATATATCGCTTGCAGTGCTACGTTAGCGCTTAGGTATTTATTGATTTTCATCACCACATTCATTTGGTAATCGATATCTACGTTTTGCGGATTATCTAAATAGTTGGAATACATGTTTAATCTATTCTCAATAGATACATTCGTCATTAAATTAAATTTGTAGTAGGCAGTGATACTAGCTCCAAATTCAAATCGCGAACTATCTCCTTGCAATACACCAAACGAAGGTCCGAATTCTGTAAAATGGCGGTGTACAAAAATAGCTTTAGCCGCTGCTGGTGCGAAATTAACGCTCAAATTATCGCTTTTTTTCCACAACATACCCGGTCCCATTTGAAAATAGGCAGGTGAGAAAAAGTGCGAAATGCGCATCTCATTATTATCCAACCCAGTATCCATCTGACTTTTAAAGTTAAAGTAAGCTGAATAATACCAATTAGGAGCCTTAGATTTTTTCCCCCAAATAGAGTTTAATTCTAAACGGTCATCCGTTTTAGCTGTTTTCTCATCTCCTTTGATCTTACTTAAACCGTAGGCCAAGATAAATTTGTTGTCCCAAACCACATCGTCTTTCTTATAATTCAAATCATAATTCAGACCAAAATTCCCTGCAATATTTGAGGTTCCACCACCTAGCCATTGCTTGTTGTAGCTAGACTGGTTAAAAAGTAATGAAATAGTTCCTTTCGCTGTCCATAATTTTGTTGAGTCCTTCGCAACTTCTTGTGCCGTAACCGATGCTATGGTAAAAAGTAACACAAAAGTTAGTAGTAATTTTTTCATATAAATTGTTTTGAACCGCGAATATAATAAAAATAATTAGATGAAGTAAAGTCATTGTGTGTTGATATACAGCTGTTTGTAAAATAGTACTAAGCGATTTTCTTCCCTATTTTTTCTTAATATATCTATGAAATCCTTTTAGTGGAACTATCTTAAGATAGCTTATAAATAATTGAATATCAAATAATTGTTTGAAAAATAACGTAAAGTATTATCTCGTATTTGCATCCGAACTAAGATTTATTGTCCTAGTAAAGTAGGTAGGACTCAAACCAGTTGCTAGGCTGTGCAGTTTTTAGACCAATGGTTAATAATATCGATAATCAACCCTAGAAAAGTGTTTTTTTCCTTTTTTAAACTAAAAAAGCGCAACTCTAAAAGAGTCACGCTTTGTATATTTTATTTTTTTGAAGCTTTATACAATGGTACTGCAGAGCAAGCTTCACCATACATAATGCTTCGGGCAAAAGGTTGTAGGTGGTGCGCCGCTAGGATGTACGCCCTTGTAGGTACTGGTTTTTTAGAGCAACCTTTAATAATAGTTGCTTTATTTTGATATTGAGAAAAATCTACAGCAGGAAGTATAGCTTCATATAACGAAGCATTTAAATCTTCGATGGTGCCATTCACTATTTTTTTGGCATATGGTGCCAATTGTACAGCAACTAGTATGGATGCCCAAGCAGGAACAATAGCATCAGTACTGCAATTAATAGCCACATAATGATCTTGGTATTGCGACCAATCATGGTTTTTAAGGTGCTCTCTAAAGTCTTTTTCTCTTAAAAGAAATCCTTCAACCAGCCATTGCGCAATATCAATTTGTGTTCGAACGCCTGCAGGATAATAATCTTCAAGATCAAATACCTCCAAAGCACTCGCCGCCACTTTATTTATTATTTCTTCCATTTTTTTAAGTCTGAAAGTCTGAAAGACGAAAGTCATAAAGTAACTGGATAGCGACTTTATGACCTTTGACTTTATGACTAGTTTATAGCATTCCTAATTCTAGTTTTGCTTCTTCACTCATTAGGTCTTTACTCCATGGCGGATCAAAAGTAATTTCTACTTCTGCATCTTTCACGTTTTTGATTGATTTCACTTTGTCTTCCACTTCACGTGGTAAACTCTCGGCTACTGGGCAGTTAGGAGAAGTCAATGTCATTAAAATTTTAACTTCATAATCCGTATTTACCATCACATCGTAAATCAATCCTAATTCGTAGATGTCTACTGGAATCTCTGGATCGTATATCGTTTTTAATGTTTTTACAATTGCTTCGCCTAATGCGTTAGTGTCTATTTCTTGTTCCATTTTATTTTTTATTTATAATTTTAAAACATATAAGGCATATAAGTTTCTTTTTAGGAAAAATATAAGTCAATATAAGCTTTGCTTTATATTTATTTTTAGAACTATATAAGTCATTTAAGTTTCTTTTTAGGGAAATATTAATGAATAGGAGTTCTGCTTTTGGTTATTTTTTTAAAACATATAAGTCACATAAGCTCCTTTTTGAGGAAAATATTAGAGCATATAAGTTTTTTTTGTCATATTTTTTTAAACCATATAAGTCATATAAGTTTCTTTTTAAGGAAAATATAAGTGAATATGAGTTATGCTTTGTATTGTTTTTTGAGCTGTATAAGTCATTTAAGTTACTGTTTTAAGGTAAATGTGATGGAATATAAGTTGTATTGTTCTGTTGATGTTTATTCTTCTAGTTTATTGTATAATGCATTCACCAGAGTTTTTTGACCTTCATAAAATATGTTTTTTACATTAAAATTGATCATCAATCCGATTGGTGCCTTTAGTAAATTCATATAGGTCAGTAGTTGAGCATCAAATATGGGATGTATTTCAGCTACCGCTTTCAATTCAACAACTAAAATATTTTCTACAAATAAATCACATCTTAGTTTAGAATCTAATTCATGACCTTTGTAGTTTATAGGAACCTGTAATTCAGAAACAAAACTTATGTTCCGCAGTTCTAATTCCTTCCTGAGGCATTGATGGTAAATACTTTCCAAAAGACCTGGGCCAATATTTTTATGAACTTCAATAGCAGCACCGTTAACTTGGTAAACTAAGTCTGTTAGATAACTTCTGGTTATATGCACTTTAGTAAGATTTATTTATTCTTATAAAGTTAGTATAATTTGATTAAAAACTTATATGACTTATATGTTTAAACCAAAAATTAGTTTTTAGCATCAAATGCCAAAGCATACATTTTTATATTCTTAATCATCGATACCAATCCGTTGGCGCGAGTAGGAGATAAATGTTCTTTAAGGCCTATTTGATCAATAAATTCCATGTCGGCTGCAATGATGTCTTTAGGATTTTGGTTTGAAAAAACGCGGATCAATATTGCAATTATTCCTTTGGTCAAAATGGCATCACTATCGGCAGTAAAAACTACAGTATCGCTATTTTGCTCTCCTTGTAGCCACACTTTCGACTGACACCCTTTGATTAAATTGTTATCTGTTTTGAATTCTTCTTTGATCAAAGGTAAATTTTTACCTAGGTCTATAATGTATTCATAGCGTTGCATCCAGTCGTCAAACATGGAAAATTCTTCAACTATTTCGTCTTGTATATCTTTAATCTTCATCGTCTTGCTTTACAAATGTGTTAATCTTTGTTACTAATTTTTTTATTTCTACTGGTGGAAATCCATGATCAAAACCTTTAGTCTCATAAACAACATCTTTATATGTTATTTTTAAATTGGCAATAGCAGCGCCGTCATAAAATCGTTTTTCAGTAGGAGATTTTAGATCTTTAATTTCCTCTAAATTGATGTCATCAAATAGCTTAATCAAGGTTTTCCAATCGGCATTTGAGATTTTTGCGGGAGCCACTTTCTCTTTTCCACTTCTATCTTTTGATACAGTGACCATTTGTTTTTCAATGGTTACTTTCTGGTAAAAACCTCTTGTATTAGCAGTGTATTCAATCACTGCGGTATTGATATCTTGCTTGTCAGCACTATCGCAACCTTTACCTAAGAAAAGAGTAAGAAATAATAAAGAAAGTAGTTTCATAATTTGTTGTTTAGGATAGCATCATTTGTGCTTTTTTCAAGGCTTCAACTAAAGCGTCAATTTCTTCTTTGGTGTTGTAAAAAGAAAAAGAAGCACGAATTGTTCCCGGAATGTTAAAATAGGTCATAATAGGCTGTGCACAGTGGTGTCCTGTACGAACAGCTATTCCTAATTTGTCAATTATCGTACCAATGTCATACGGGTGAATTCCTTCGATGTTAAAAGAGATTACCGACGTTTTTTCTTTGGCAGTACCAAAGATTTTTAGGCCTTCGATTTCTAGCAAGCGTTTGGTTCCATATTCTAGCAACTCCAGTTCTTGTTGTTGTATGTTGTCAAAACCAACCTCGTTCATGTAATCTATAGCGGTTCCTAAAACAATTCCACCTGCAATATTGGGTGTTCCTGCTTCAAATTTATGAGGCAGTTCAGCATAAGTTGTTTTTTCGAAAGAGACTTCTTTAATCATTTCACCACCACCTTGGTAAGGAGGTAGCTTGTTAAGCCATTCTTCTTTACCATACAGAATTCCGATTCCTGTTGGTCCACATATTTTATGTCCAGAAAAAACGTAAAAATCACAATCCAATTCCTGTACATTTGGTTTTAAATGCGGAACTGCTTGCGCACCATCAATTAAAACGGCAGCACCTACTTCGTGTGCTTTATCAATTATGTATTTTATTGGGTTCACCGTTCCTAAAGCATTCGAAATATGGTTTACCGTAACTAGTTTGGTTTTGTCTGACAGTAATTTGTCATATTCTGACATGATTAGTTCTCCCTTATCGTTCATAGGGATTACTTTTAATATTGCTCCTGTTCTTTCACAAAGCATTTGCCATGGTACAATATTGCTATGGTGTTCTAAAGCCGAAACTAAAATTTCATCTCCTGGTTTTAAAATAGCCGTAAATCCGTTAGCTACTAGGTTTATTCCAAAGGTAGTGCCCGATGTAAAAAGCACTTCGTGTAAATGCTTAGCATTAAGATGATTTTTAATTTTACCACGAGAAATTTCATAAGCATCCGTAGCGAGTTGGCTCAGCGTATGAACGCCTCGATGGATATTGGCATTGATTTCTTGGTAATATTTAGAGATGGCATCAATGACTACTTGTGGCTTTTGAGAAGTAGCTCCGTTGTCAAAATACACTAATGGTTTTCCGTTTACTTTTTGAGAAAGGATTGGGAAATCGGTTCTTATTTTTTGGATATCTAGCATAATTATTTAGAATAAATTCTGATCACAAAAGTACGGAATATATACCATTTTGAAATTACGAAAGCCAAGTTTTTAATAGATTCTTATGATATAGCAATAGCTAAATTTAGATACAACTTCTAGCAATAGAATGCTTACAGCTGAGAAGTTTTTAATAAATTGCTTAAAAATTAGTGAGATGAAAAAAAGTGTGAAGATTATTGGTGTGGTTCTACTTATTGCCCTTTTCTATCTAGGTTTTACGACCTATCCAAAATTAGATTTAATCTCGGGCTTTTCAGCCAAAAGTGTAGCATCGGGACATTTTATTGATAATCGCTCTAAGGACATGATTGAGAAAGGTGATAATGACATTAACCTAATTGATTTAGCGACTAACACCATTGATGAGGCAGGAAAATTTACAACTGCATCTGTTTATGGATTGAAGGAGCGCAAAGCAATTTATCGTGAAGGTTTAGGAGCAACTTTGATTGATGACAGTTTTGACGCTAGCAAGCCGTACAATGTGCCTAAGCGAAGTAAAATCGCCAACAATTTAACCTATCCATATGGCGATGTAGAGCCAAAAGATACGGTTTTCACCAATGTTGATTATACTAAATTAAATGCAGCCGTTGAAAATGCTTTTGATGCAAAAGGTGTCATTAAAAAAAGAACTCGTTCCTTACTAGTAATTTATAAAGATAAAATCATTGCTGAAAAATACGATACCGGTTTTAACAAAGACAGCAAGTTACTTGGTTGGTCTATGACCAAAAGTATTACGGCAACTATTTTTGGGATCCTAGAGAAACAAGGGAAGTTTGATGTTAGTAAACCAGCTCCAATTCCAGAGTGGAAAAACGATGCTCGCAAAAAAATCACGACTAGTGATTTATTACACATGAACTCGGGCTTAGCCTGGGAGGAGAGTTATGATAAAATATGTGATGCTACGCAAATGCTGTTTCAATCCGCTAATATGGGTCGGGTTCAATTGGAAAAGGACGTGGCTTATGAACCGAACACGCATTGGAATTACTCCTCCGGTACTACTAATTTATTGTCGTACATTTTACGTAATCAGTTTAAGACGCATCAAGAGTATTTGGATTTTTGGTATGCGGAATTGATTGATAAAATAGGGATGAAGTCCATGCTTGTGGAAACGGATATGGCGGGTAATTTTGTGGGTTCGTCCTACGGATGGGCAACTACGCGTGATTGGGGAAAATTTGGTTTACTCTATTTACACAAAGGGAATTGGAATGGAGAACAGTTATTTAATGAGAGTTGGGCGAAATATGTTGCAACGCCTACAAATGATTCCAATGGTGGCTATGGTGCCCACTTTTGGTTGAATGCAGGAGGTCGTTATCCGGATGCACCTAAAGACATGTACTCTGCTAATGGTTTTCAGGGGCAGAAAGTTTTTATAATTCCGTCTAAAGATTTAGTGATCGTAAGGCTTGGGTTAACTGATGAAAGCCAATTTGATATAAACGAAGTGTTGGAAGGTATTTTGGGGAGTTTTAAAAAGTAGTTTTTAACCACGAAGACTCAAAGGATAACGTAGCGTAAACCAGGTTACAATTGGTAAACTGAGTATCAGGAAAAAAATTAGTTTGTAAACAACCATTTGTCAAATCGAGCGGAGTCGAGATTAACCAGGTATTGGTGATTGTTGTCAATTTCAGAAATGGTTCTCGACTCCGCTCGAACTGACAGTAGAGTCCGAAGGTTTATTAGAGATTCAGGAAAAATTTTCCGCTATTACCACGTTAAAGGGAAATAGTGTTTTTGTGAAAACTACTTTATGTCAAATCGAGCGGAGTCGAGATTGAGTAGTCGTTCTGGACTTTGCTAGAACTGGTAATCTTATTTTTTCTAGCCCCGATAGCAGTGGAAATCCTTTTATTGTTTTCCTTTAAAACAATAAAAGATTAAAACGAATAGCGGGATTAGCTCCTAAAAAAAATAACCCTTTCTAAGTTAAAACTCGGAAAGGGTTAGGTGTTTTATAAACGTGATTATTACAAATCGAATCCTATTTTCACGCCTAATTTGTTGGCGATGATCTTAGTGATTCGTTGTTTTAATTCTGGTATTTTGATGCTTTCGATTACGGCATTCGAGAAGGCGTACATTAATAATGCTTTGGCTTCTTTTTGCGGGATTCCGCGTTGTTGCATGTAAAACATAGCAGTTTCATCGAGTTGACCAATCGTACAACCATGTGAACATTTAACATCATCAGCAAAAATCTCCAACTGTGGTTTAGCGTTGATGGTTGCTTTGTCGCTTAAAAGGATGTTATTGCTTTTTTGGAATGCATTTGTTTTTTGAGCTTCGCGCTCAACAAATATTTTTCCGTTGAAAACTCCATTGGAGCGATCTGAGAAAATTCCTTTGTAATCTTGGTGACTTTCGCAGTTAGGCGTAGCGTGTTGCACAAGTGTGTAGTGGTCTACGTGTTGCTTTTCGCCAATAATTGTGATTCCGTTTAAGTAACTTACGATGTGCTCACCAAAATGGTAAAAATTCAAATTGTTTCTCGTTAGGTTTCCACCAAAACTAAAAGTGTTTACGGCAACGCTGCTTTCTTGCTGCTGAGAAACGTAGGTGTTATCGATTAAGTTAGCGGTAAGGTTGTCATTTTGGATTTTGTAAAAATCGACGATGGCATGTTTTTCAGCAAAAATCTCGGTCACTGAATTGGTCAGTACCGGGTTGTCGTTCAAACTTTGGTGACGCTCAATAATTTGTACTTGTGCATTTTCGCCAACAATTACTAAATTACGAGGTTGTGTCATTAAAGCGGCTTCGCTACCTGTTGAGAAATACATGATTTCGATAGGTTTGTCAGCTACTTTGCTTTTTGGAATATTGATGTACGCTCCTTCATTGGCAAAAGCGGTATTTAGAGAAGTCAAACTTTCCTCTTTATTCGCAATTTGGTTGAAATAGGTATCAATTACTTCTTTGTATTTTGGTTTGTTTAAAACCGAAGCCATTAAACATACGTCGATTCCTTCGTGGGTTGTTGCCGACAAATGGGAACTAAAAACGCCATCGATAAAAACTACTTTATAGGTATCTATTTCATGTAAAAAATATTTTTTTACATCGGAATATTGGATGTTATTTTCGGTTTTTGGAAAAACGGTAAAGTCATTTTTTAGGATGCTATTTAACGAAGTATATTTCCATGCTTCCTCTTTTTTGCTTGGGAAACCTTTATTTTCAAAGTTTTTTAGGGCAGCGGTGCGTACATCATGAAGTTCAGCGTGAACATCGATGCGCTCTTCGAATGCCATAAAAGACGATATTAATTTTTCTTTCAATTCCATTTTTGTGTAAGTCTTAAAGTCGTAAAGTTGAAAGTCGTAAAGTCGAATGCATTGAAGCTTTCAGATATTTAACTTTCGACTTTTGACTATTTTTTTATGCTTCTTGTTCCTGTTTGATCCAGTCGTATCCTTTTTCTTCAAGCTCTAAAGCTAAAGAGGCATCACCAGATTTTACAATTTTACCGTTTAATAAAACGTGTACAAAGTCAGGAACGATATAGTCTAATAAACGTTGGTAGTGCGTGATTACGACTACGGCATTTTTATCGCTTTTTAGTTTGTTAACTCCATTGGCAACAATTCGAAGTGCATCGATATCTAGTCCAGAATCGGTTTCATCAAGGATAGCGATTTTAGGTTCTAGCATTGCCATTTGAAAAATCTCATTACGTTTTTTCTCTCCACCAGAAAATCCTTCGTTTAAAGAACGTGATAAAAATTTACGGTCGATCTCTAGTAATTCTGATTTTTCACGGATTAATTTCAACATTTCGTTAGCTGGCATTTCGTCTTGCCCTTTTGCTTTACGAGTTTCGTTGATCGCTGTTCTAATGAAGTTCGTCACCGATACTCCCGGGATTTCAACAGGGTACTGAAAAGAAAGGAAAACACCTTGGTGCGCTCTTTCTTCGGGAGCTAATTCTGAAAGGTCTTCACCATCCAAAATAATCTCACCACTTGTTACTTCATAGTTTTCGTTTCCTGCTACGATTGAAGCTAAAGTACTTTTTCCGGCACCGTTAGGTCCCATTATAGCATGAACTTCTCCTGCTTTTACTTCAAGGTTGATTCCTTTTAGAATTTCTTTGTCCCCAATTGAGGCGTGTAAATTTTTTATACTTAACATCTGTTAGTTTTTGTTTATTCGTAATGACCTTTTAATGATAAAATGTCTAAAATTTCAATTGTATTTTCTTCGGTAACTTGATATATAATGCGATGTTCTTTATTTATTCTTCTGGACCATTTGCCAATAAGTTGATGTTTCAACTGTTCTGGTTTTCCGATTCCCTCAAAAGGATGAAGTTGAATGTCTTTAATTAGTGCAGTAATCTTATTCATTATTGCTTTATTACCTGACTTTTTCCAAAATTCTCTATCTTTTTGAGCTTTATGAGAATAAATTACTTCCATAAATCTTCCGTTCTAATGGCAATCCCTTTTCCGTCCTTGATACTTTGTTCTGCTTCCAAAATCTCTTGTACAAAGTCTGGGTTATAAGGTTTTTCTTTTTTCTCAATAATTTCAAAGCCAAGTGATTTCGCCAATGATTTCAATACTGGAAAATCTTTTTTCTTTACGTTTTTTAAAATAATATCCATAGCACTAAACTTTAAACTAATTCTTATCCTACACTTCCTTCAAGAGAAATTTCCAATAGTTTTTGTGCTTCAACAGCAAACTCCATGGGTAATTTATTTAAAACCTCTTTGCTGAAACCATTTACGATAAGCGCAATTGCTTTTTCGGTAGGAATTCCACGTTGGTTGCAATAGAAAACTTGGTCTTCACCAATTTTACTAGTTGTTGCCTCGTGTTCAATTTTTGCCGAAGGGTTTTTGCTTTCGATATAAGGGAATGTATGTGCACCACAATTATTACCCATTAACAACGAATCACACTGTGAAAAGTTACGTGCGTTTTCAGCACGCGGACTTATTTGTACTAAACCTCTATAGCTATTTTGTGATTTACCTGCTGAGATTCCTTTAGAGATAATAGTCGATTTAGTGTTTTTACCTAAATGGATCATTTTAGTCCCTGTATCTGCTTGTTGGAAATTATTGGTTACTGCAATCGAATAAAATTCCCCAACTGAGTTGTCTCCTTTTAGGATAACCGACGGGTATTTCCATGTTACTGCTGAACCGGTTTCTACTTGTGTCCAAGAGATTTTTGCGTTGTTCTCGCAAATTCCTCGTTTGGTAACAAAATTATAAACCCCACCTTTTCCTTCTTTATTTCCAGGGTACCAGTTTTGAACGGTAGAGTATTTAATTTCAGCATCTTCTAGCGCGATTAATTCCACAACTGCAGCATGCAATTGGTTTTCGTCACGGCTTGGTGCAGTACAGCCTTCAAGGTAACTTACATAACTTCCTGCATCAGCAACAAGTAAAGTTCTTTCAAACTGACCCGTTCCTGCTTGATTTATCCTAAAGTAAGTCGAAAGTTCCATTGGGCAACGTACTCCTTTTGGTATATAACAAAAAGATCCATCAGAGAATACCGCCGAATTTAATGCAGCATAAAAGTTATCTTTTTGAGGTACAACAGTTCCTAGATATTTACGAACTAATTCAGGATGCTCTTTGATAGCCTCCGAAATACTCATAAAAATGATTCCTTTTTCGCCTAATGTTTTCTTAAAAGTAGTCGCTACTGAAACCGAATCAACAACGATATCCATAGCAACATTATTCATCATTTTTTGCTCATCTACTGAGATACCTAACTTTTTGTACATCTCTAAAAGTTCAGGATCTACATCGTCTAGCGTCTTGTTTGGGTCAACTGCTTTTGGAGCTGAGTAATAAGAAATAGCTTGAAAATCAGGTTTGGCATAATGTACATTTGCCCATTCAGGCTCTGTCATTTCTTGCCACGCACGAAAAGCTTCAATACGCCAATCGGTCATCCATTGCGGCTCCTCTTTTCGTAATGAAATAGCGCGAACAATGTCTTCATTTAATCCAATAGGAAAAGTGTCCGATTCTAATTCGGTGTAAAATCCGTACTCGTATTCCTTGTTTTCGAGTTCGATTTTTAAGTCGTCTTCTGTGTATTTGCTCATTCTGATTTAAAGATTTAAAGATTTAAAGATTCAAAATTTGAACATTAAACTTTATTATTTGTGTAAAAAATTAAAGAGAGAAACTCTCGCCACAACCACATGTTCTTGTTGCATTTGGATTGTTAAAAACAAATCCTTTTCCGTTTATTCCACCTGAGAATTCTAAAATAGTTCCAGCTAAATAAAGGAATGATTTTTTTTCTACAGCAATAGTTATCTCGTTGTCTATAAATATTTTATCGTTTTCGTCTTTGGTTTTGTCAAATTTTAAATCATAGGACAAACCAGAGCATCCGCCACTTTTCACACCTACGCGTACGTAGTCTGTGGCAGCATCAAAACCATCTTCTTGCATCAAGTCGATAATTTTCTTTTTGGCAGTATCAGAAACTTGTATCATTGATAAATTGATTTTGTCTAAATTAACTGCAAAGATACTATATAAAAACCTTTTTCCATAATAGATAACATTTTTATAACTAATGTACAAATAGAAAAAGTCTATCTAAATCAATCTAAAGCAACTCAATTTTTATAAATTGCATTCGATTTGAGAAAATAAGGTTTTGGCCTGCCGGAGCATTATTTTTTAACAAAAAGGCAAGAAAATCAGTTTCTTGTTTCATTCTCAAATTTTAATCTTTCAATTCAAAAAAATGAAACTATATCCTATCGAAACCGGAAACTTTAAGCTAGATGGTGGTGCCATGTTTGGCGTAGTGCCAAAAACCATTTGGAATAAAACCAATCCCGCTGACGCCAATAATTTAATTGATATCGCTGCACGCTGTTTATTAATTGAGGACGATAAACGCCTAATATTAATTGACACTGGAATGGGAAATAAACAATCGGAAAAATTTTATGGTTACTATTCTCTTTGGGGATCGCATTCATTGGATAAATCTTTGGCAGAGCATGGTTTTCACCGTGACGATATCACTGATGTTTTTATGACGCATCTGCATTTTGATCATTGCGGTGGAAGTGTGCAATGGAATAAAGACAAAACGGGTTACGAACCTGCTTTTAAAAACGCCAAATTTTGGAGTAACGAAAATCATTGGGAATGGGCTACAAAACCTAATCCCAGAGAAAAAGCATCGTTCCTATCCGAAAATATTTTGCCAATGCAGGAAAGTGGACAGTTGAATTTTATCAAAAGACCTGATGGTGACTACTTGGAAGAATCGGAATTAGGTTTTGGGATTTTCTTTGCCGATGGTCATACTGAGAAGCAAATGATTCCGCACATCAAATACAAGGACAAAACAATTGTTTTTTGCGCTGATTTATTGGCTACAGCCGGACACATTCCCGTGGCGTACGTGATGGGTTATGATACGAGACCTTTGTTAACCATGCCTGAAAAAATTAAATTTTTGAACGCTGCCGCAGATAATAACCATTATTTATTTTTGGAGCACGATGCCCACAACCAGATTATTACAGTACAACATACTGAGAAAGGTGTTCGATTGAAGGATGTTTACTCTTGCGAACAAATCTTAACTTAGTGTTAATCGTGCTGTGATTGTAACAAAATCACTTATTTTAGACCAATATTTTAAATCTTATTAATACTATAAATAATGAATACCATTAAGCCTATTTGCCTTTCGGCTATTGCACTTGTCGTTTTAGCAGGTTGCGGAACACAAAAACAAGTGGCGAGCTACACTGCTATGACTGCTGTTTCGGCACCATTAAATGTTAAAAAGAAAAGCCCACTAAAAGAAATTGAGTTAAAACGTTGGAGTCATTTAGATATCGTAAATGATACTATCCCAGGAATGAGCGTTGACAAAGCCTACGCTGAATTATTGAAAGATAAAAAAGGCGTTCCTGTAATTGTAGGAATCGTTGATTCAGGTGTAGATATTGAGCATGAAGATCTAAAATCGGTGCTTTGGACTAATACAAAGGAAATTCCTGGAAACGGAATTGATGATGACAAAAACGGATACGTTGATGATATTCATGGTTGGAACTTTCTTGGTGATATCACTAAAGAAAATTTAGAATACGAAAGAATTATTAAAGATAAAAATCTTGTAGACGAAGCTACATATCAGGCAGCAAAAGCATTAAATGATAAAAAAGTTGCTGATGCAGTTGCCGTTAAAACACGTTCAGAAAACATGATTGCTTCCTTAACAAAAAATGACGCCATTTTGGTGAAGTTTTTAGGGAAACCAGTTTACACACTTGCTGATGTAAATGCGATTACTTCTGAAGATGAAACGATCAAGGAAAGTAAAAAAGTAATGCAACAAATGCTTTCTTATGGTTTACCAGTAGCAGATTTAAAAGAGGCAGTTCAAAAACAATTAGATGGTCAAATTGCTCTAGTAAATGGAGACAACCTAAAAACAGACTACAGAAAAGTTGTAGGTGATAACCCAAATGATATTACCGATACTAAATACGGGAATGCAAACGTAATGGGTCCAGACAAGGAGGAAATCCTTCATGGTACGCACGTAGCAGGAATCGTGGCTCAGGTAAGAGGAAACAATATAGGTGGCGATGGTGTTGCTAATAATGTGCAGATTTTAACGGTTCGTGCTGTGCCAGATGGTGATGAGTACGATAAAGATATTGCTCTTGGAATTCGTTACGCAGTAGACAACGGTGCTAAAGTAATCAACGGAAGTTTTGGAAAAAGTTTTTCCCCACACAGACAATGGGTTTATGATGCAATTAAATATGCTGAGAAAAAAGATGTTTTGATTGTTCATGCAGCAGGTAATGACGCAAAAGACATCGATTATGCTGAAAACTTCCCTAATGATTCAGAAGACAAGAAAACGGAATTTGCCGATAACATGATTACTATTGGAGCTCTGAATTTTGAATACAGTGATAAAGTAGTTGCTCGTTTCTCAAACATCGGGAAAGTAAATGTAGATGTTTTTGCTCCTGGAGTTCAAATCTATGCAACGACACCAAATAATAAATACCAATATTTAGCAGGAACTTCTATGGCAGCGCCTAATGTTGCTGGTGTAGCGGCTTTAATTCGTTCATACTATCCTAAATTAACAGCTTCACAAGTAAAACACATTTTGATGGATTCAGGTGTGGCAATTACAACTGATGTCGTTGTTGGTGGTAACCCTAAAGACAGCCGTTCTTTTTCTACTTTATCGCAATCAGGTAAAATTGTAAATGCTTACAATGCAATCTTGATGGCAGATAAAATGTCAGCAAAATAAATCCAAGACTATTAATTTAATGGGAGGGCCGCGGCTCTTCCATTTTTTATTTTAAACCAATGAAGAAAATACTATTACTTACCCTCGTTACTTTAAATTTTGGTTCAATAATGGCCCAAAGTACTACTTATTGGCAACAACATGTCGATTATAAGATGGACGTCGTTATGGATGTCAAAAATTATCAATACAAAGGAACACAAGAATTAGTGTACACGAATAATTCTAGTGATACTTTGCGTAAAGTATATTACCATTTATTCAACAATGCATTCCAACCGGGTAGCGAAATGGATGCACGATTGCATACCATCAAAGATCCTGATGCTCGAATGGTAAATAAAGTTACCGTTGATGGTAAAGATGCTAAGGTAAGCCGAATCGAAGGCTTGAAGCCAAATGAAATTGGTTTCTTAAAAATCGCTAACTTCAAACAAGACGGTCTTGTTGCCGAAGCTAAAACGGTAGGTACGATTCTAGAAGTGACTTTGGCTAAGCCAATTTTACCCAACACAAAATCGACTTTCACCTTGAATTTTGACGGTCAAGTGCCAGTTCAAATTCGTCGTTCAGGGCGAAACAATTCTGAAGGAGTAGAGTTATCAATGACACAATGGTATCCTAAATTAGCTGAATTTGATTTTGAAGGATGGCACGCTGATCCGTATATCGCAAGAGAATTTCACGGTGTTTGGGGTAGTTTTGATGTAAATATTACTATCGATAAAGACTATGTTTTAGGTGGTACGGGTTACTTACAAAATCCAAACGAAATTGGACATGGCTACCAAGAAGAAGGTGTAGTCATAAACACTCCAAAAAAGACAAAAACACTAACTTGGCATTTTGTGGCGCCTATGGTACACGATTTTGCTTGGGCTGCTGATAAAAATTACATGCACGATGTAGTAAAAGGACCTAACGATGTAGCGATTCACTTCCTATATAAAAACTATCCAAAAACAGTCGAAAACTGGAAAAAACTACAGCCAATGATGGTGAAAGTAATGGATTATTTCAATAAAAACGTTGGAAATTATCCGTACAAACAATACTCCTTTATACAAGGTGGTGATGGTGGTATGGAGTATGCCATGTGTACCTTAATGTTAGGAAATGGAACGCTTGAAGGAATTTTTGGTACTGCAACACATGAGTTAGGACACTCTTGGTTTCAGCATGTTTTAGCTTCAAACGAGTCTAAGCACCCTTGGATGGATGAAGGTTTTACTACTTACATTTCTGATTTGGCCGAAAATGAATTATCGGATAAAAAAGTAGCAAATCCTTTTGCGGGTAATTACAGAGCTTATTATAGCTTAGTAAACTCAGGAAAAGAGCAATCACAATCAACGCATGGTGATCGTTATGATGAAAACAGACCGTACAGTATTTCATCGTATACAAAAGGAAGTATATTTTTGTCTCAATTAATCTACGTGATTGGCGAAGATAAATTACAAGAAACGGTAAAACGATATTTCCATGATTTTAAATTCAAACACCCAACACCTAACGATATCAAAAGATCGGCAGAGCGTGTATCTGGCGCAAACTTAGATTGGTATTTAGTAGATTGGACCGAAACAACTAATACGATTGATTACGGTATCAAAGCCGTGACTGAAAACGGAAACCAAACAACGGTAAGCCTAGAGAGAATTGGTAGAATGCCAATGCCTATTGATTTATTAGTAGAATATACTGATGGAACGATGGAGAGTTTTTATGTGCCATTGCGAATGATGAATTATGAGAAAGCGAATCCTAATCCTGCGGTAAAACGCACTGTTTTGAATGACTGGACTTGGGCGCACTCGAATTATGATTTTACTATCGCTAAAGCAAAAGGGACAATCAAAAAAATCACTATTGATCCAAGCGGTTTAATGGCTGATGTGAAACAAGACAACAACGTTTTTAAACAATAAGCGTTTTTTAAAGTAAAGTATAAAAATGAGTGTTACCTACAACGAAGCTGCTAAAGCTATTGAGATAAAAGACGGATTAAAGAGTCATCAATTTTTAATGAAGGTTTTAATGATAATTCTCCTTATAAATGCAATCTTAAATTTGTCAAATGATAAAATTGCGTTTGGTTTCATGAAAGTATTGTGGCTAGTTCTAGGAATGTTTGCAGTAGTGATTCTTCATAAATATATTTTCAAAAAAACCGGTAGCGAGAAAATACCCGCTGATCAAATTAAAGGGCTAAGCGAAAGTGTTTTCTTAGGACGTAAAAAATACTTTATCGTATTGCAAAACGGAAAACAACGCGATTTGCTAGCTGTAAAATCAGATGCTGAAATGGCACAAGTTCGAAAGCTGTTCACGAAAAACGGATTACCAACATAAAAACGAAAAGGCTGCAATTTTTTGCAGCCTTTTTTTATGATTTAAAAAAGAGCCTATTGTCATAACAATAGGAAACACTAAATTTGTAACAAACGATTTTAGACTTAAAATATGAATCCAACGATAACGATTATTGGCGCAGGAATTTCGGGACTATCTGCAGGTTTGCATTTGCACCGCAAAGGTTTTAATGTAAATATTATTGAAGCTAGCGATAGAGTAGGAGGCCGAATCAAAACAGATATCGTTAATGGCTATAGACTCGATCGAGGGTTTCAGGTTTTGCTTACGGCTTACCCCGAAGCGAAACAATTGTTGGATTACGATGCCTTACAGCTTAAAACTTTTTTACCCGGAGCAACCGTATTGTATGATGGCGGACAGTTTGAAATTGCCGATCCCTTTAGGAGACCTTCGGCTTTATTAGCCACCGCTTTTGCACCCGTGGGTTCGCTCAAGGACAAATTCAATACGTTCATTTTAAAGAATAAATTAATCGCTAAATCCATAGAAGGAATCTTTGCACAACCTCAAAAATCGACTGTGGAGCAGTTAAAAGACTATGGTTTTAGCAGCAAGATGATCAATCGATTTTTCAAACCTTTTTTCTCGGGTATTTTTCTCGAAAACAATTTGTCGACACCTAACCGGATGTTTGATTTTGTGATGAAAATGTTTTCTGAAGGCGATGCTGCAATTCCCGCTTTGGGTATGGAAGAAATTCCAAAACAACTAGCAAGTCAATTGCCTGCAGCTTGTTTTACGTTTAACACTAAAGTAGAAGATATAAAAGGGAATACTATTTACACAATCTCAGGTGCCGAAATACAATCAGACATCATTATTATTGCTACCGAAGCTACTGAGTTGATTTCAAAATTTAAAAGCAGTGTAGAAACCAAACACCATTCGGTTACCAATGTTTATTTTGAAGCAACAGTAGCACCTACCAACAAAGCGGTGGTTATTTTGAACGCTTCCGCAAAAGATAAAATCGTTAACAATGTAACGGTAATGACAAATGTAAGCCAAGCCTATGCTCCCGCTGGCAAAGTACTGATTTCGGTTTCTTGCAATGGAATTCTGGATCTTAGTGATGAAGAACTAGCGCAAAATATTAAAACCGAATTACAACCTTGGTTTGGAAATCAAGTTGCAAATTGGTCACATTTAAAGACGTATAAGGTGAACTATGCCTTACCTAATTTAGCGGTTTTAAAAGACGATTTAACAGCAACCGATATGAAAATCAGCGATACTTTATACTGTTGTGGTGATCATTTAATGAATGGCTCCATTAACGCTGCTATGAAGTCAGGACGTTTATTGGCTGATTTGATTGTAAAGGAGCAAAGTAGTACTTAATGAATCAAAAATTTTTAATTAGGATTAAACTCAATTGCCAAAAGTGAAATACAAATGTGAAGATAGTGCAGACAGGAAACGTATAACGAGCAGACTATTCGCAGAGACAATTGGAGTATACTCTTCAATTACTGTTGGTAAACCATGTAAATAAACGGTACAGTTATGAAAGACACCTACTACATCATAGGTTTTATTTTCCTGCTAACATTGAACTGCAATGTGAAAAGTAATAGAAAAAGTTCAGCAATTGTCGCAAACAGTGTTGTAAGTAATGATACTTTAAATGATAAATACGAGGTTTTGAATGACTTTTTGACTAAAAGAATTAAAAACAAGTCAAAAGCTGTCATCATTTTTAGTGAAAAAATTAACACTAATACCACTTTAAAATGGTTGTTCCATAATGATATATATGCAGTCTCTTCCGAAAATTTTCAGTTTAAAAATAGAGATGTAGAAATTTTTAATGATTTTGATTGGGAAACGGCACGAAAGAAATACAGCAAAAATTTTACAGCAAACGATATAAAAACCAAAAAATATAATATTGGCTCTTGTTGTTGGTTGCCAGAAAATTTTAAATATAAAAATCTAATTTTTGAAGAGTTAAGTACTAATTCAATTGAATACATGAAAAAATACATGATTCAAACTGAAGACTATGAGTATTATAGTTTTTCGGAACCTATTTTTTATAAAAATAATACTTATCTTATCTTTTCATTCGATCATGGTTTTGTGAGGACTATAACTAGCTTAACTACAAATCTAATTATTTATAAGAAATACAACGGAAAATGGATTCTGACTCATATCGGTAATCCTGACTTTATAAGTTAATCTAATCAAAATTAAAAATTTTCCACTGAGTATGCAAAATCCCGCAAAAACTAAATTTTGCGGCATTTTGTGTTATTAGATATTTTTAATCAAATTCTCCAACATATCAGTAGTCATCGATTCGAAATCAAATTGATACTTTATACTGTTGTGGCGATCATTTAATGAATGGTTCGATTAACGCTGCTATGAAGTCAGGACGTTTATTGGCTGATTTGATATTTACAGAAAGCAAAAAAGAATAAAATGTGTGGACTTAAATACTGAATTAGACTTCACATTAAAATAATTAATCAATAAAAACTCGCTATATTGATCATATAGCGAGTAAGGAAGTAATTACTCGACTAACTAACACTTGAACTACCTCCCAAAGTCATCTTGGAGACGTACAATATCCTCTTCATCTGAGGGATTGTTTGGGTCAGTATGTTGCCATATTTCTGCTACAACTCCCCAAGACTCTAGTCCAATTAATCGATGTCTTTCTCCTATATCCATTTGTATAAATGCACCTGAACTAAGTTCTTGGATTTCGCCTTCTTCATCAGTCAAGCTGGTTTTTACGCCTACTTTTCCTCCAATGATTTTCCAAATTTCAGATCTTCTATAATGGTATTGCCAAGACAATCTTTTATTGGGTGCCACCACTAAAATTTTTGGACTCAGTTTATTGGTGATTTGTATTTCTGACATTTCAAGATTCGGAAAAAATAATGTAGCAAAAGCACTCGCTTGCTCTTCTTCTATTACAAAAAATCCTCCCCAAGGCCTTGTCACGTCTTGTTGAACAATCGTGAAGTTTTCTGATTTTATAATGGCAGCAACTTTTTCAAAGATTGCGTTTTTATCCATAGAACCGTCTAAGTTGAAATTCATTTTAGTTGTATTTTAAATTTTAGTATGCTCTTTTATTAGTCGATATCCTAATGCAGTTAAGTGTGTCGCGGCATTTTGCATGGCATCCTCCGTGGTCACTCCCGTTTCCATAATAGAATGAATACTGCTAGGATGTAGATTTTCTTGGATAAGTTTTTCATCTTTTACAATTCCTGATATAATTGAAAAGGGAATTTTATTTTTAAGTGCTCGTTCGCTAATTCCTTTGATTACTTTGCCTTCAATTGTTTGTTTGTCAACAGAACCTTCGCCGGTAATAATTAAGTCAATAGTGTCTTTTAATAGCGCATCAAAACCAGTTTGCTCCATTACAAAATCAATTCCGGATTTTATTTTGGCATCCAAAAAACAAACTGCTCCTGCGCCTAAACCACCAGCAGCTCCAGCTCCTTCAATTGTTGCAACTGATTTGTTGAGGTGTTTTAGAACTTGAGTGCTAAAATGTCGAAGTCCGCTATCTAATAATTGAATTTCTTCTTCTGATGCGCCTTTTTGACTCCCGTAAACATAAGCAGCACCATTTTTACCGAACAATGGGTTTTTGACATCACATACTACGGTGCAGTTGATTTCTTTTGGATCAAATAATAAATGACTGTCCGCAATAGTATCAATATTCAATAGTTCCTTGCCAATAGGATGAACCAACTCATTTTTTGAGTTATAAAGCTGATAACCCAAAGCGGTCGCCATCCCTATTCCTGCATCATTTGTTGCGCTTCCGCCAATGAATAAAACAATATTTTTATATCCTTTTTGAACAGCATCAAGGATGAGTTGTCCAGTACCAAAAGTAGAAGTGTAGTAGCAGTTTTTTTCATTTTCTTCCAATAGTTGTAGTCCGGAAGCATTTGCCATTTCAATATAAGCAGTGTTTGCAGATACTTTATAAGTAGCTTGAATTTTCTTAAACAAAGGATTCATTACAAATACGGAATTGGTTTCTAGTTTGAAATAATTCTGCAATATATCTAATGTTCCCTCGCCACCGTCAGCCAGTGGATGTTTTATAGTTTCAATTAGTGGATTCGCTTTTTTAATTCCATCTTCTATAGCGTTACAAACCTCCATAGCAGACAATGAGCCTTTGAATTTATCGGGTGCGATTAAAACTCTCATTTTGTAATTTTTTTAATTCGTGTATGTAGCAGTAAATAAGATTAAAAAAAGCAGCACAATTTGTTTCCTCCTCATGCTGCACCATTAACCACTCAATGTATTTTATGAATTGAAATACTTTAATTTCAATCTATTTTATAGATGCTAATATATCTGGTAAAGCAAAAGACAAAGCAAGAATTGCAAAGAAAAATATTGTTAATAGTAGTATCTCTTTGGTGAATAAATCTTCTTTGCGTACGGTAAAGACTATATTAGAATCCGTATTTTTTTCTGTTTTATAGATGGCACTTGTTACTAAAGCTAAGGCGAAAGTGATAACAAAACCGGTCAGGTTAAACCAAATCCAGAAAATATCATCAAAAAAGTATTTGATTGTAACGTTGATTAACACACCTCCTACGATTCCCACATTCATTCCAATATAATTCACTCTTTTAACCAAAATAGCGATAATGAAAGTAGCCAAAATAGGTCCGTAAAATTGGGATGAAATCATATTAATCAATTCGATCACAGTGCCTCCATTATTTCCAAAAAGATAGGCCGAAGCAATGCAAACAAAACCCCAAAATACGATGGCAATCTTGGAGAATTTCATGTACTTAACTTGGCTTAATTTTACTTTACCTCTGTTAAATAGATCTTCTACCGTTACCGCTCCTAGAGAATGAATCGTAGCACTCACTGAAGACATCGCAGCCGATAAAATTCCAACAATCAAAATTCCAATCAAACCGTGTGGTAAATATTTCATGATAAACACGGGCAGCATTAAATCTGGTTTGATTCCGTTTTTTAAGAATTCCTCAGGATAATGTTGTTTGGTTACCACAGCAATTTCGCTCATGAAATCAGGTGTTAAATGTACTAATGCCCCAATGATTAATCCCATGATACAATAAGTCAACACCACCGGAAAACGCAATAATCCATTTGTCAGTAATATTTTCTTTGACGAATTTTCATCTTTGGCGGATATTAATCGTTGTGCCTGAGTTTGGTCTGTTCCATAGTATGACATGTATAAAAACAAACCTCCTAGTACCATTGGCAATAGCCCGTAAGTACCTCCATCAAATCCTAGATTAGGAATATCAATTACTTGCAATCTTTCACTATCAAAACCTGTGAAATTTGGGTTTGCTTTTAATAAATCCCATCCGAAATAGATACAAATAAGCAACCCGCCAAAAAGGATTACCATTTGAATGGCGTCACCCCAAACGACTGCTTTCATACCGCCCATATAGGAATACACAATAGTAATAATGGTTATTAAAATAATGGTGTAGTGGAAACTAATGTTCAATACCGATTGCAAAATAATGGCAATGGTATACACTCCAACTCCCGTTGATAATGACCTACTTATTTGAAAAACAATACTGAGTATAATACGAGTAGAGGTTGAGAATCGTCTTTCGACAAATTCATAAATACTTACAATATTTGAGCGATAAAGTGGTGGAACTATAATCAAAATAATTCCAATCATCGCCAATGGCACCGCCAACTCAAAGGTCAACCATTTCATTCCGCCTCCTTGCGCTAAACCAACAAACGCTGGAGCCGAAATAAAACTAATGGCCGAAAGTTGGGTTGCCATTGCGGATAAACTCAACGGAAACCACCCCATGCTTTTTCCTCCAAGGAAATAATCCTTTGCATCTTTGTTCTCTTTAAACAAAAATCCTAATCCTAAAAAAGCAACTAAGTAAACAATAATAACAGTGTAGTCTAACCAGTTCATAATGATTGTTTTATTAATTAATTATTCAGTATATCTAGAAACAAGGCAGCGCTCCAAGAGAAATTCCCTCCTCCGTAACCTTTTGCTCCTTCTGTATATTCTGATTTTCTAGCGTCAAAATACTCGTAGAAACCTACTTTTGTTAGTATTTCAATACTATCTGCTTTTACTCTAGCGGCAATTTCATCATAGCCGTAATCCTTTAAACCATTGTATAAAATCCAGTTTAAGTTAATCCAAACGGGGCCTCTCCAATATTTTTTTGGATTAAAACGCTCACTTGTTGGGTCGAATGAAGCACATAAGTACATGTCGTCACCACCAAATTTAGTCATCATCGTATTAATTATTGTTGCCGCCTGTTCCTTGCTTGGAATTCCAGCAAACAAAGGCGAAAATGATGACGAACTTACAAAACGGATTGGTTTTTCGTTTCTTAAATCATAATGAATATAAGCACCTAATTCGGCATCGTATAGTTTTTCATTAAAAGTACGAATACTTTTTTCTTGCCATTTTTTTAGTTGTGCAACTTTATCGTCGTTCCCACCTATTAATTGATATAAGTTAATCAAAGCATCATTAGATTTAATTAACATGGCATTAAATAAGGGATCTTGAACCAAAAACGGAGATAATTCGGCAATTTTGGCATCGTCATAATTATGCTCTTTTGCAATTTCGATAATGTGCAAATAATGATCGTATTCTCTTTTTGAAGGTCTTTGTGATGCATCAACATGTGTGGTGTCTCTACGTTCAAAAGTATATTCTGGTGGGTTCATAGTCAACCAAATATCATCCCAGATTGGAGAATTATCGGTTCCTGATTCCCAATTGTGGTAGATGTATACTAAACCTTCGTTTTGAGGATCTCTTTTGGTATAAAAATAATGATGATTGTCGTAAACTTTATCAATATTTTCTTTGATGAAGCTTAATACGTCTGCTTTGTCTGTCCCAATTTCGTACATTTTTTCTAATGTAAAACCTAGAACGGGTGGTTGTGTCATTCCTGTCGAAGGATAGGCGTCATTGGACTCTGGATGTAATTTTGATAAATGAAAATCACGTCCTGGAAAGTAACTATCGGTTTCAACATGAAAAACAATATGCGGGATAAATCCATTTCCCCATTGAGAATCTAGAAGCGTTTTCATTTCTTTTTTGGCTTTAGCCATATCATAATGTGCAAAACCGATGGCTATAAAGCCTGAATCCCATTTCCATTGAAATGGATACAATCCTTTGCAAGGAATTGAATATCCTATTTCTTGAAAATTCTCATTTAATATATTTTTGGCTTCTTTAATTAAATCCTTTTCCATATTTTTTATTAAAATAAGAATGCCTTGATGAATGAATACCAAGGCATTCTAGATACTATTGTTTTAGAAAGTAAATGTCAAGTTCATCAAAGCAGTTCTAGGAATAATAGGTCTTCCTACAAAAAATTGCTCATCTGTTTGGTTGTCTCCAAGTCTTGGAGAACCTTCTGTAATTCCAGCAGAATTAAATAAGTTGAAAGATTGAACTCCTATTCTAAGCGTTTCGTTATCCGATCCAACATTGAAAGTATAGCCTAAACTTAAATCAACGATTCCAAAACCTTGCAATTTGATTGTGTTTGCATCATTTGTGAATTTATCACCAGCATAGTTATAATCAAGATTTGCGTCAAAGTTTGATTTATCATATGACAATCCTAGTTTTGTCATTACATTAGGTTGTCTAGCCAATTTGTTTCCTACGAATGTTGGATTGTTTTCAGATTTTGTTAATTCGTGTTTTTGGTAAGTTAAGGTTCCGTTGAAAGCGAATCCTTGGGCAAATCTCCAGTTCCAGGTACTTTCGACACCGTATGATTTGGTGTCTTGTAAATCTACCTTTTCAATAAATCCACCTGCATTGTTTGGGTCATTGATAAATTGAACATTTCTTCTATCAGATAAATTGGCTGAGTATAATGCTACAGTACCAGACAAAGTTCCTTTACCATATTTCAATCCTGCTTCGGCTTGAATGATTTTCTCAGGAGAGTATGTATTTGGATTACCTAGAGCATCAAATTTCACTGAACGTAATTCTGGGAAGAAATACCCTTTAGAAAAGTTACCATAAACGCTAGTACTTGTACTTATTTTGTACAATGCTGCTAATGAAACTGCATAATCACTTGTAGAAACATGCGCACGTTGGTATGCTCCACTTCCCCAAATTACTTTGTCAATTCCGGCAATTCCAGTAGCCGTTGGAGAACCAGCCATATTGTATTCTTTGGTTTTTTCATTTTCAATAGTACCCGAAGCTGTTTCGTGTCTGAATCCGATATCGAAATTCCATTTCTCTAATTTGATTTGATCTGTTAAGAAAAAAGCCAATTTATTACTTGTAATGTTTTTATTAGAATAAGATGTCGCAGTGTTTGTTACTCCGTTTACTGTATAACCAGAAAGGTTTACTAATCCTGGACGGTTGCTGTATTCACTTAAATAACTAGTAGTGATATTCAAATCGCCTGCTGATGATCGAGACATAAATGTTCCCGCTGTAACAGTATGAATTCCCATTTTGTTGATTACTTTAATCTCAGATACTAATTCGTCTAACGGACGAACTCTATCTACAATTCTGTTTTCGAATAAAAGCGCAGAAGCTGGTAAAGCAACACCATTTATAGTGGTGAAATTCCCTGTAGTTAAACCTCTAGTTGCTTTGTATTGATCTTGCGTTTCAACCACTTTTGCACCCGTAATACCGCTACCATCGGTGAAAAAGTTAAATTGATTCTGATATTGAGATTTTCTAATTTTTGCATCAATGCTAAAAGTATCTGAAAAATCATGTACAAAATTGGTCATGAAATAGCCGCCTTTTGTAGCAACACCATCTTTTATATTTGAGGTAAACATTCCGTTTGGAGTAGCATAGGAAATATCAGAAACAGCAGCTGTTTGCAAGGTCAAGATCTCTTTTCCATCATTTCCAATAGGTCTTGTTCTGCTTCCTCCTTGTAATGGGTAAGGCAAGAAGAATTGTACTTTGTCATCAATTACTTGTCCAGAAAATGTAATTGTACTTTTGTCAGTTACCTTTTTTACATTAGCACGTATTTGGTATCCTTCAGTTGGCAATCCTGTTTTGATTGGTCCTTCATCATAACGATAAAACCCTGTTACGGCATAGAATAAATTAGAATCTTTCCCGCCTAATTGACCGCTAGACAAGAAATCTGCTTTGTATCTAGAATTTGTCCCTATTTCGGTTTTCAAAATATTTTTTGGAGTAGCTGAACCTGTTTCACTTGTATAGTTAATAATACCCGCTACAGATCCTGCTCCATATAATACAGATGAACCACCACGAATAAATTCTAGGCTTTTCATACCAATGTCTGTTCTAAAATAAACATCATGAGCCGATGAATTTAGTCCAAAAGTCGCCAAAACTGGCATTCCATCTATTTGCAAAGGATTGAATTGAAATTGTCCTCCAGAAGGTAAACCTCTAACAAAAACATTGGATGCTACCTCACCACCACCATTTTCAGTAGTAATACCAGGTACGCTTCGCAAAATATTAGCTTGGCTACTTGTATTTAATTTTGTTAAATCTTTAGCACTAAAAGAAGTAATCGAAACTGGAGTTTCTTTTTGAGAGCGCTTAACTGATGTTGCTGTCAAAACAACTTCATCTAATGATTCAATACTTTCTTTGAGTATAAAATCAACAGTTGTATCTCCATTGAAATTGGCTGATTTAATTTGTGGAAAGTAGCCAATGTAAGCTATTTTTAATTTTTGCTCTCCAGTTAATTTAGTAGTAAAGGTGTAATTCCCATCCATGTCAGTTGTTGTGCCAACTGCGGCGCCTACAACGACAACATTAGCCATCGGAATTGGATTATTTTTTTCATCTTTTACTGTTCCTTTTACAGTGGTTTGAGAATAGGATATCGTCCCTATTAACAACAAGAAAATTTTTATAAATTTTTTCATTTTGGTTGGTGTTAAATTTTATAACTGGTTTTTTTTTGCTAAGCTATATCGTTTTCAATGATTTAAATACTGAAAAAGTACCGAAACTTACCGCAAACGTTTGCGGTAACGTTTGCAATGGAAAATAAATTTAATATATTTGTTATTATATTGCTAAAAAATGAGAAAGAAAAATATTGTTACTTTAAAAAAAATGGCTTTTGACTTAGGATTGTCTATTTCAACGGTTTCTAGGGCGCTGAATGATCACATCGATATTAGCGAAGAGACTAAGGAGCGAGTAAAAGCGCATGCTACAAAAGTAAAATATGCTCCTAATTTATTTGCAAAAGGTTTTCGCTCCCATAAGTCAAATATAATAGGTGTAATTATTCCCAATATTGAGCATCAATTTACGGCAACTTTATTAAAAGGAATTATTTACAATGCTGATTTAAACGGATATAAAGTTATTATTTGTGAGTCTTTTAATAATGAACAAAAACAAACAGCTCTGTTAGAAACGATGGTACAGTTTGGTGTTGATGGCGTTCTATTGTCACTAGTCAAAAAAAACACCAATGTTGACGATATTTTGGAGATGATGCAGCATATTCCGTTAATATTATTTGATAGAGTATCGGCAAAAGTACCTTGTACGCAAATTGTTATTGATGATGAAGAAGCCGCCTTTAAAGCGGTGGACCATTTAATTAATATTGGTAAAAAAAGAATTGCCATTATTAAGGAAACCGAAAGTTCTATTTTGTCCGAAAAACGATTTGCAGGATACCTGAAGGCTTTAAAAAAGCATCAAATAGAACTAGATGAAAGTTTAATTATGAGTTGCGACAGTGTCACTATCGAAGAAGGTAAAAAACTTGCGAAAGTGTTAGTAGGGTTACAGCACAAACCCGACGGAATATTTGCTATCACTGATGAAGCGGGAATAGGTGCGATGCAAGTATTAAAGAAAAATAAAATAAAAATCCCAGAGGACATTGCAGTTGTGGGATTTAGTAATTCGGTCTATTCCACAATAATAAGTCCTAAGCTGACAACGATCGATCAACCTGGAAATAGGATTGGAGAAGTAGCTATCAAATATTTAATAGATGAAATAAATAGTGATACCGTTATTAACTACAAAACAATTGAAATAAAAACAAACCTTATCGTTCGTGGATCTACTTTTAAATCTCCTAAACGAAAATTAAAATAAAAAAGAAATGAGGCAATGTGGTTAAAAGTCACATTGTTTAAAAAAGGAATTCCTAAAAATAAAACGCCGCAAAACCTAAATTTTGCGGCATTTTGAATTTTAAATACTTTTACTCAAATTCTCCAACATATCTTTAGTCATCGATTCGAGATCAAATTGATGTTTCCATCCCCAATCAGCTCTGGCGTTGCTATCATCAATACTTGCAGGCCAGCTATCAGCTATTTTTTGACGGAAGTCAGGCTCGTAAGTAATCGTAAATTCAGGAATGTGTTTTTTGATTTCGGCAGCAATCTCCGTTGGGGTAAAACTCATTGCCGCCAGGTTGTAGGACGAGTGAATTTTGATATCTTCAACTGGCGCCTGCATAATTTTTATGGTCGCCGCAATAGCATCGTCCATATACATCATTGGCATTTTAGTCTCGGATGACAAGAAGCATTCGTATTTTTTATCAGCCAAGGCTTTGTGAAAAATATCCACGGCATAATCTGTGGTTCCACCACCAGGAGGCGACGACCAGCTAATTAAACCAGGATATCTAATGCTGCGCACATCAACTCCAAATATATTATGGTAGTACTCACACCATCTTTCACCCGCTTGCTTACTGATTCCATAAACCGTAGACGGTTCCATGATGGTATATTGTTGGGTGTTTTCTTTAGGAGTTGTAGGTCCAAAAACAGCGATGCTTGAGGGCCAGAATATTTTTTTGATCTTTCCGGCTTTCGCCAAATTCAGAACGTGAAACAACGAATTCATATTTAAATCCCAAGCAAAAGCAGGGTTTTTCTCGGCAGTTGCTGATAATAATGCAGCCATTAAATACACATCGGTAATTTGATGTACTTCTACCAAATGCTCAATTTGATTGAAATCTAAAGCATTGATGACTTCAAAAGGTCCGGCATTAACCACGTCAATATTTAATTTGCGAATATCAGAAGCAATGACATTTTCAGTTCCGTAAATTTTTCTTAAGGACTGTGTTAACTCGGTGCCTATTTGTCCACAAGCACCAATAATTAGGATTTTTGTACTCATTTTTAGATTGATTTTTAAGGAGCTAAGATAACGTTTTCGTATTTATCTAAAGCACTCGGTCTGGAGTTTGTTAATTGTACAATCAAAGACTTAAAAACAGTGGTTTATTTTGCTTTTTTTACTTTTCAACTGCAAAATACGCATGGATTAGAAGGAAATGGTAATTACTGCCTTCCAATCTATAATTATAAATTTACTTCGTAACTTTGTACTTTAACGAAAACACAATGAAATTTAAATTCTCCTACCTCTTTTTACTTTTTGTTATTCTGGCTTCTTGTAAGGACGATAATCTTAAACGAGATGCCGAAAATGCCAAAGACGCCAAAAAGAAAGAGGTTATATTTTCGAACATCAATAAAGGTTGGGTTTTTTATGACACACCTATAAACGAGGTAGCCGAATCGAGTGTGGCCACCTGGTCACAACTGCGTTTGTTTATTGCTGAATTGGCTCAAAAACCTAAAAAAACCATTGGTGCTTTTCAGCAAAAGTCGACTGCAATTTCTAAAAAGGCAATGGCTCTTAAAGATAATATTCCAGTACAATTTGATGTGCCTCCCATTAAAAGTAGAATATCCGTATTGATTACTAAAGTGCGAATGCTAGATTTATACATGCATCTCGATAAAATTCCGGATGATAAAGTAGTATTTTCGATCACTGAAATCAATAAAGAATTAGCCTCCTTACAAAGGCAAATGGATAAGATAGTAGAGAAAAGTAAAATTCCTGTAGAACAGGGAGAATCTGAATTAATAAAAATGCTAGATCCCGCAAGAGCAATTCCTTCGAATCCAGCATTAGACCCAAACATTCCAAGAGTTGAGTAAAGCTGCCCTTTTTAAAATATTTGAGAGTTCCCCTAAAATCCAGCAAATTGCAGACCGTTTGCAGGAAACGAATCCGGTTAAATTACATTTGGACGGCTTGATTGGTTCGTCGATTTCAATTGTACTTCAATCGCTTTTTAAAAAAGCCGAACATCCCTTTTTGATTGTTTTGAACAACAAAGAGGAAGCGGCTTATTACCTCAATGATCTGGAACAATTGATTGGGGAACAAGACGTGTTGTTTTATCCTGGATCCTTTCGTCGTCCTTACCAAATAGAAGAAACGGATAACGCTAATGTTTTATTACGTGCCGAAGTACTCAATCGCATCAATTCGCGCAAAAAACCAGCCGTAATTGTAAGTTATCCTGAAGCCCTATTTGAAAAAGTGGTAACGCGAAAAGACTTAGATAAAAATACACTTAAAGTCGCGGTGGGTGATAAAGTGTCGATTGACTTTATCAACGAGGTGTTGTTTGAATACGAATTTAAGCGCGTTGATTTTATTACCGAGCCAGGAGAGTTTTCGGTTCGAGGCGGAATCGTAGATGTTTTTTCGTTTTCGAATGATAATCCCTACCGAATCGAGTTTTTTGGTGATGAGGTCGAAAGCATTCGTTCATTTGATGTGGCAACACAATTATCAATCGAAAAGCAAAAGAAGATTACCATTATACCAAATGTAGAAAACAAAATTTTTCAGGAAAACAGAGAGTCTTTCTTGGATTATATTTCTGAAAAAACGGTTTTGTTTATTCAAAATACCGAGGATTTTTTAGGACAACTCGACAAACAATTTGTCAAGGCCGAAGAAGCTTTTGAGAAACTGTCTAAAGATATCAAGCACGCTACACCTGAGCAATTGTTCTTAAACCAAGCGAGTTTTATCAAGCGAGCTTTGGATTTCTCAATCGTCGAATTGAGTTCGAAAGCCATTTTTAGAACTACGAAAAAGTTTGAATTTCATATTCAGCCGCAGCCGTCTTTCAACAAGCAATTTGATTTGTTATTGAATAATTTAAGTGAAAATCATTTTAATGGGTACAAAAACTACATATTTTGCTCGAATGAGGCACAAGCAAAGCGTTTTCACGATATTTTCGAAACTTTAGACGAAGCTAATTCTGAGAATGTCCGCAAACAATACCATACCATTGTTATGCCTTTGTACCAAGGTTTTATCGATGAGGAAAATCAAGTTATTTGCTACACCGATCATCAAATTTTTGAGCGTTACCATAAGTTCAACATTAAAAATGGCTATTCTAAAAAACAGAATATTACTTTAAAAGAGCTAACTACTCTCTCTGTAGGCGATTATGTAACGCATATCGATCACGGTATTGGTCGTTTTGGTGGATTGCAAAAAATCCAAGTCGAAAACAAAACGCAAGAAGCCATTAAGTTGGTTTACGCTGATAATGATATTGTGTACGTAAGCATTCATTCGCTACATAAAATCTCTAAATACAACGGTAAAGACGGCACACCGCCTAAAATATATAAGTTAGGATCGAATGCTTGGAAGGTTTTAAAGCAAAAGACCAAAGCGAGAGTCAAGCACATTGCCTTCAACTTGATTCAGTTGTACGCCAAGCGACGATTAGACAAGGGCTTCCAATTTGCACCTGACAGTTACTTACAAAATGAATTAGAAAGTTCGTTTATATACGAAGACACACCGGACCAAATGAAATCGACAGCGGAGGTTAAAGCCGATATGGAAAGCGACCGACCAATGGATCGATTGGTTTGTGGTGATGTAGGTTTTGGAAAAACCGAAGTAGCCATTCGTGCAGCCTTCAAAGCGGTAGATAACAGTAAACAGGTAGCAATATTAGTGCCTACTACGATTTTAGCTTACCAGCATTACCGCACTTTCACAGAGCGTTTAAAAGACATGCCGGTTTCTATTGGGTATTTGAACCGTTTTAGAACAGCCAAACAAAAAGCAGAAACACTTAAACTATTAGCCGAAGGGAAATTAGATATTGTAATTGGTACACACCAGTTAGTGAATAAAAATGTAGTTTTTAAGGACCTAGGATTGCTAATTGTGGACGAGGAGCAAAAATTTGGTGTGAACGTAAAGGATAAATTAAAAACGATCGCTGCCAATGTAGATACTTTGACATTGACTGCAACGCCTATTCCAAGAACATTACAGTTTTCGTTGATGGCGGCACGTGATTTGTCAGTAATTACAACACCTCCGCCCAATCGTTATCCTATTGAGACGAATGTGGTAGGTTTTAGTGAAGAGCTAATTCGCGATGCGATTTCGTATGAGATTCAGCGTAACGGACAAGTGTTTTTCATCAACAACCGTATCGAAAATATTAAGGAAATCGCGGGAATGATTCAACGTTTGGTTCCTAATGCACGCGTAGGTATTGGTCACGGTCAAATGGACGGAAAGAAACTAGAGGAATTAATGTTGGCTTTCATGAACGGCGAATTTGATGTTTTAATTGCTACCACAATTATCGAAAGTGGATTGGATGTACCCAATGCGAATACTATTTTCATCAACAATGCGAATAATTTCGGATTGTCTGATTTGCATCAGATGCGAGGACGTGTAGGTCGAAGCAACAAAAAAGCATTTTGTTATTTCATTTGTCCGCCCTATTCTGCGATGACCGAGGATGCTAGAAAACGAATTCAAGCCCTGGAGCAGTTTAGTGAATTAGGAAGTGGCTTTAACATCGCGATGAAGGATTTGGAGATTCGTGGTGCAGGAGATTTATTAGGTGGTGAGCAATCAGGGTTTATCAACGAGATTGGTTTTGATACCTATCAAAAAATCATGAACGAAGCCATTGAAGAATTAAAAGAGAACGAATTCAAAGATTTATATCCCGAAGAGAATAATATTGAGACTAAGGAATATGTAAAAGACTTGCAAATTGACACCGATTTCGAGTTGTTATTTTCTGATGAGTACATCAACAATATCAGCGAGCGATTGAGTTTGTACAATGAATTAGGCGCTGTTAAAAACGAAGAAGAATTAATTGTTTTCCAAAATAAATTAATTGACCGTTTTGGACCTATGCCACCGCGCGCTATTGCTTTGATGAACAGCATTCGAATTAAATGGATCGCTACGGGAATCGGAATCGAGAAGCTAGTGATGAAACAAGGCAAGATGATTTGTTATTTTGTTTCGGATCAACAATCTGATTATTACCAGTCCAAACGTTTTAGAAAGGTATTGGATTTTGTACAAAAACATACAGATATTTGTAAAATGAAAGAGAAACAAACGCCGAATGGATTGCGCTTGTTGCTCACTTTTGACGATGCAAAAACAACTAGAAAAGCATTAGAAAAGATGCAGATGTTAGGTGGGGAATAATATTTCAGTTTAAAAACAACAATTGTTCACGAAGCATAAGTCAAAACTGATAAAATCAAGTTAAAACATTAGACACGAGTAGGTTTGGGTCTTTCAATTTTATTATATTTGATAAAAAAAACACTGGACATGAATATTACAGCCGAAAAATCGTTTTTGATTGACTTGCTTCAGAACAGCACCGATATTGAATTTCTTAATAAAGTAAAACGTTTTATTTTGAAAGAAGTCGAAGCCAATGCGCCTTCGAATAAAGAGAATGATGTGTTTCAAATGGATCTCTCTACAGATATTAATAATGTCGAAAAAGAGAGTCCGCTAGAGGTTCAGAAAATGATTGAATTTTGGACGGATTATACGCAGTATTTTAGATCCGCACCCAAATTAGATTCTAAATAAAAGTATCCAATAATATGCAATAGTGGTGATTTTTCTACATTTCAGTATCTAAATTTGGTGTTATTGTGTAGTTGTGCGTCAGTTTACTGAACCGCGTAAAAAAGAAGAAATGAATTTTATAAAAAAATATTTTTTTAAATCAGAAAACACAAGAAAGGTAATTTTAACACTACAAATTTGTAAATTAGATTTAATTATTTCTGAATTTGAAAACTTTGAAATTATAAATTGTATTGAAGTTCTTGATGAATATAATTATGATTTATTGAAAGATTCAAATTTTAAGAGAATTGAATATATATTTGACAGAATTCTGCATTCCAAAACTAATATTCTAATTTGTGACACAAATTTTAGCATTCCTGATTTCCACAAAATCGATGAAATGCTTAAGCTGAAAAAAATGAATATTGATAAAATTTTAGTGCCGAATCAAACCAAAAGAAATAAATGGCTTGCTGAAGGACAAGAAATTTATAAAAATCATAGCCGTTGGATGGATGTTAGTCCAGGAAAACTTGAGGAAATATACGAAGAATTTGAGCAAAAAATTAAAAAGTTAAAATCAAGATATAAAAATACTGAAACTAAAATCTTAGAAATATAAAACCGAACCGATAACAGAGATTTGCAAAAATGGCGAGATATGTGGTAAATTCACGTTTATCGTTCGCAATAAATTTTATTTTAGCCGCAAATAATCGGTCACGAATTTCGCCACTTCATGAAGCCGCGAAACGTTAGATTTATTAACAAGAAAGCCGTTAGTTCTAAACTAACGGCTTTCTTGTTAACCAATTTTATTTTCTAATTCTTCAAATCCTTGATTACTTTAAAAGCAACATCAACTTGTTCTTCACTTACAAGAATAGTAAATTCATTTGAAGTCGAAATCACTTCGTTGATGATAATTCCTTCCCATGCTAAGCGTTGAAAAATAAAGTAATAAATCCCTGGAACAACAATATTTTCTTGAGGTAACTTAACGGTGATCGAAGCTAAATTTTCTAGTTTTTGAATTAGTTTTTCGTTTGTAAAATATTTTTCAACTAAGGCATTCACGCTATTGCTCAAAACGATATTGATTTCATTAACTCCTCTTGATGAGGTATAAAACACATCTGGAAAACCATTAATGTCTGCAATTAATTCTGCTTGTTTGTTTAGTACCGTTTCGGATACGGCAAAGGTGTAATCAGTCAATGCGGAACGCACCGTTATCTCACCAATATTTTTTATGACCTTGTTTATTTTATGATTCAGCCTAAAATCTAATTCTTCGGTTAGTCTCTTAAGCGCCATTACTACTGCACCTTGTTTCACTTCTTTACCAAATTCACTTTCTAGCTCTGACATAATATTCCGAGATAGAGAGGTCAAATTAATAATGCCTAAGGATAAAGCATTTAATAAAAAGGGTTTGGTTTTAATGTAATTTTCGACGATTGATGAAACAGTTTTCATGATACTTTTGTTATTTGTGGTGTTTTGTAGTGGTTGTTCTCCTTTACTTTTGTTTTAAATTATGGGTCAAAGATAGATAAAAAAACAATTTGTTACAAATATAACAATTAAAAAAAGCCTTTAAAAGTGATAAAAAGCATCGGTAAGGTGTTCAATTACAAAAGATTTGCCCTCTTTATGGATGGCGATAATGTCAAATCGCACGTCGAGATCAAGATTTTCTTGGTTGACATAAGCATCAATTGCCTTAGTGAGAAGTTGAATTTTCTTTGGTTTTACAAAGTCTTGCGGCAAACCAAATTCCAGTGATGATCTTGTTTTGACTTCGATTACCGCTAGGGTATTTTCTTTTTGAGCAACAATATCTACTTCGGCTTTTTGAAAAATCCAATTCGTAGCTAAGATAGTATAGCCGTCTTTTTCTAGAAATTCGACCGCCAATTCTTCGCCTAATTTACCTAAGTCGTTATGTTCAGCCATAAAAGTAAGGGTTAGCTAATTTGTAATGGAACGTTTCTAACACGCAACTAATCGTTAAATGATAAGCTACTTTTTGTGGGAGTTACCTCAATTGTCACCGTACTTCCTAAAATCAATGCTCTATTGTCTTGTATGTGTCCTGCTGGAAAATTATAGATCATCGGGATGTTGTAGTTTTTAGTGACTTCTTCCACGATTTGTAGTGCATTTTTCCCCCACGGGATATCGTTGTCTTTCATTTTGGTCATAGAACCAACCACAATTCCTTTAATGCTTTCAAGGCAGCCGTTGCGTTTTAAGTTCATCATCATGCGATCAATGTGATACAAGTACTCGTCTAAATCTTCAATGAAAAGAATTTTATCTTTACAATCAATAGCCGAAGGAGAACCAAGCAAGCTGTATAAAATAGAAAGATTTCCACCAACTAATTCTCCGGTCGCTTTCCCCATTTTGTTCATAGGTGCAGTGGTAATTTCGTAACGCAATCCCGTTCCAAAAAGAGACTGGCGCAAACTTTCAATCGCTTCTTTAGTCGCTCTTGGAACCGTTATAGGCATAACAGCGTGTAGGGTTTTAAACCCCATGGTGTTGAGGTGATTGTGTAAAACAGTAATATCGCTAAAACCAATAATCCATTTAGGATGCTTTTTGAAAGCAGTAAAATCAAGCAAGTCAATGATACGAACCGTACCGTAACCGCCTTTTACACACCAAATCGCTTTTATATTTGGATTGTCTAATTGTTTTTGAAAATCGGCAGCACGTTGTTCATCCGTTCCTGCCAGTTGGTTGTTATCCAGGCCAATAGTGCTACCTATTACAATCTCTAATCCCCAGCTGTGCGCCAAGTCAATTGCGGGTTTTAAATTATCGTCGATGTTTTTTCTGGCTGTGGCTAGAATGGCAATAGTATCTCCTTTTTGTAAAGTAGCAGGTGTGATCATGTGTGTTTGGGATTGACTGTTTGTGGAAAATAAGACTAGAATTAAAACAAATAATGTAGCAAGACTAAAACGCTGTGATAAATAGAAATAATAGAGTTTTTTAAAGATCATGCTACTTGTTTAAATGATTTTATGGGCTATACAGCCAATAAAACAAAGATAACTAATTTGAAAAATAATTGAAGCTTTCTGCGTTAAATGAAGTATTTTTACTTCAAAAGAAGGAATTAAATGCGGTCCAAATGATAAAACACAACATAATACTGGTTTTATTGCTCTTATTTATGCTGTCCAGTGGTTTTGGTCAGCAAAAAAACTACCGCATTCATACCGTTGCTTTTTATAACTTTGAAAATCTTTTTGATACTATTAATGATCCAAAAACGAAAGATGATGAATGGACACCAAGGGGAGCACAGCATTGGACTTCTAAAAAATACCATCAAAAACTAGAAAACTTATCTAGAGTGTTGCTCGAAATTGGATCCGGGGCAAACACCAATTCACCCACTTTTATCGCTTGTTCTGAAATCGAAAACCGAGGTGTTTTAGAAGATTTAATCAAACAGCCTAAACTGATTTCCAAAGAATACGGAATTATACATTTTGACTCCCCTGATAAAAGAGGAATTGATGTCGCTTTATTGTATCAGCGCAACTACTTCCGACCTACATCGTACACTAATATTCCGCTTTACGTCTATAAAAAGGAGCTGCCTAATCAGCAAGCGGTTACCATTGAACCAACTGAAAAAGCAGATGATGCCTTAGAAATCAACGACCAAAACAACCGTGTTTTTACCAGAGACCAACTTTTAGTAACTGGTTTTCTCGACGACGAAGAGATTCATATCATTGTAAATCATTGGCCTTCGCGGTCTGGCGGCGAAAAAAAATCGAGTCCGTTTCGAGAAGCCGCAGGTGCCTTAAACCGTAAAATCATTGATTCCTTGCAACGCCTTAATCCTAATGCCAAAGTAATAACCTTAGGTGATTTAAACGATGGACCTTTTAACAATAGTGTTAAAAAAGCATTGGGTGCCAAAGCTAAAAAAGCAGAGGTGCCACCCTTAGGTATCTACAATCCCTTTGAAGAAATGGCCAAAAAAGGGTTAGGAACAATTGCTTATAGAGATTCTTGGGATATTTTTGATCAAATTATGGTATCACAATCTTTGATAAGCAGTGATTTTTCGACCTACCAATATTGGAAAGCGGGAATCTATAATAAGCCTTTTTTAATCCAAACATCGGGGCAATATAAAGGCTATCCCAAGCGACATTCACCAACCGAAGTGGGTTTCAGCGACCATTTCCCCGTTTACATTTACTTGATTAAAGAAGTAAAATAAGCGAACACTTTGTGAATTTGTAAAGCCAGCATCACAAAGCTTTTTAGTAAATTAGCACTCAATATATAATTCAAAAAAATATGGCAATAGCTAAACCGTTCAACCTGACTAAATGGATCGAGGACAACCGCCAATTATTAAAACCACCGGTGGGGAACAAGAATTTGTACATTGAATCTGGTGATTACATCGTGATGGTCGTGGCAGGCCCAAATGCGCGTAAAGATTATCATTATAACGAAACCGAAGAGCTTTTTTACCAACTTGAAGGCAGTATAAAAGTGATCATTCAAGAGGATGGTGTCCGTAAAGAAATGGAGCTGAATGCTGGCGATATGTATTTGCATCCCGCCGAAACTCCGCATTCTCCTGTTCGCTCTGAGGGTTCTATCGGGCTGGTTATCGAGCGCAAACGTGCCGGTCAAGGTTTTGTCGATGGACTGCTTTGGTTTTGTGATAACTGCAATCATAAACTGCACGAAGTCTATTTTGAGTTAACGGATATCGAAAAAGATTTTTTGCCTCATTTCGAACATTTCTATAATTCAGAGGATTTACGTACGTGCACTTCATGCGGAACCGTTATGGAGGCCGACCCCCGATTTGTGGCTCAAAAATAAGTAGTTTTAGGAGCTATTTCCTGCTGTCCGTTCTATCTATTCCTTCTTAAAGAAAGAAGGAATAGGATGCCACTTCCATCAGGGCTAGGCGCTATAACTCAAATCGAACACCCTGCTCTGGAAAATAAAGATCCAATCCTAGATTGTTTTCTTGAATGAGCTGCTCCTTAATTTTTAGCATAGCGCTAGTAGGAGGCTTAAGGTGCGTTATAACAATTTTACAACTTCGCAAGTCTTTTTCTCCTGTTAAGTTGGCTAAAACCTGTAACTCTTCCAGTAAGAGTTTTGGTGTTAAGTGACCGTATAAAGAACCTTCAGCCTGCTCGTTTGGAAACGATACTTCAATAAATAATCCTTTGAGTTGTTTGTTTTTTATTAAAGGTGCAATGGCTTCCCATAAGGAAAATAAGTGGGTGCTTTTTTCTATACGATCGGCTCCCGTATCGCCTAAGTATAGCGCATAAGCGTCCTTGTCTTTTATTAAAAAAGCAGTGCTTTCATATGGATTTACATGACTTAAAGGGAAAGCCTTTACCGTCATTGTAGTATTGTTAATAGCAGTTGATGTAAGTGGTTGCAGTGTTTGAAAATGGTATTTCTTAAGCGGAAACCCCAGACCTTCATCACCAAAATTAGCCCAAGTTTCACCATTAAAATAGTGTTTTTGCATCAGTTGCATGCATTGATTCGTGGCATAAACTGTCTTCGCAGCATCTGCAGGTGAATTGATAATTAATCCTGATACATGATCTAGGTGAGCGTGGGAAATAAAATAGCCTTTAATGTACTCCTGTAAAACAGTGTTAGCGGATACCGTGAAAGTAGTATTTGCAATTGCTTTTTCTATTCCCGCATTGATCGTTCCTGCATCTAAACAGATGTAGTCCTGACTGTTTGTTGGCGCGAGTAGATAAGCTGATAAATTGGTTTCGTCACTACCACCTTTAACTCCCAAAGGCACCACTTGAAAACGGGACAGACTTGCCTTTTGAGCAAAACCGCAATAGGTAGTACCAAATAACAAAAGTGTAAAATAGAGGATGGCGCGCATAGGATGATTTTAAGTCTTATTTAAAAAAGTAAATTTAAGGTTCTTTATTTAAATCTAATTTATTGTCGATAGTATTTACTTGCTTCATATTTATTTTAACTTTACTCTAAGATGTTATTTTATAGTTTGATTCTGTAAATCCAACTTGAAATAGTATATTTGTAATAAGAATATAACAATTTTAACCAAAAAAGTTACAATGATAACAATAGCAAATCAATTCGGAATGAAAGAGGCTTTGACTCAATTGGGTATAAAGGACATAAATGAAGGAACTTCAACAGGATTAAATCACTTTTCAAATGGAGATCTACTCGAAAGTTTTTCACCTGTAGATGGTCAATTGATTGCCAAAGTTAAAACCACCACCGCTGCTGATTATGAAAAAGTAATGGAGTCAGCAACTGCTGCTTTTAAATCTTTTAGAACAATGCCAGCACCGCAACGTGGAGAAATTGTACGTCAGTTTGGAGAAAAATTACGTAAAAATAAAGAAGCATTAGGTAAGCTCGTTTCTTATGAAATGGGTAAATCCTTGCAAGAAGGATACGGTGAAGTCCAAGAAATGATTGATATCTGCGATTTCGCAGTAGGACTTTCTCGCCAGCTACATGGATTGACCATGCACTCGGAGCGTCCAGGACACCGTATGTATGAGCAATACCACCCAATGGGAGTGGTTGGAATCATTTCAGCATTTAACTTTCCAGTAGCCGTTTGGGCGTGGAATACCGCACTAGCTTGGATTTGTGGCGATGTGTGCGTTTGGAAACCATCTGAGAAAACGCCATTGTGTGGAATAGCCTGTCAAAATATTATAGCTGAGGTTATCAAAGAAAATAATTTACCTGAAGGGATCTCGTGTTTGATCAACGGTGATTACAAAGTGGGTGAAATGATGACAAGCGATAAACGCGTACCATTAATTTCAGCTACGGGTTCTACTCGCATGGGAAAAATTGTAGCACAAACTGTGGCGGGACGATTAGGGAAATCATTATTAGAATTAGGTGGAAACAATGCAATTATTGTAACACCCGATGCTGATATTAAGATGACTGTTATTGGAGCGGTATTTGGAGCAGTTGGTACGGCGGGACAACGTTGTACTTCAACACGTCGTTTAATAATTCATGAAAGTATCTATGAAACGGTTAAGGATGCTGTGGTTTCGGCTTACGGTCAATTGCGCATAGGAAACCCATTAGACGAAAACAATCACGTAGGTCCAGTTATTGATACGCATGCGGTACAAATGTACAACCATGCACTTGCTAAAGTTGTGGCTGAAGGTGGTAAAATTTTAGTTGAAGGTGGCGTACTCACGGGAGAAGGGTATGAAAGTGGTTGTTATGTTAAGCCAGCGATCGCTGAGGCGGATAACTCATTTGAAATCGTTCAACACGAAACTTTTGCACCCGTATTGTACTTGCTTAAATACTCCGGAACGGTTGAAGATGCTTTAGCGATTCAAAACGGTGTGGCGCAAGGTTTATCATCAGCGATTATGACTAATAATTTACGTGAAGCTGAGTTGTTCTTATCTGTTGTAGGATCTGATTGCGGAATTGCAAATGTAAACATTGGTACTTCGGGAGCAGAAATAGGTGGTGCTTTTGGTGGAGAAAAAGAAACGGGTGGCGGAAGAGAATCAGGATCGGATGCTTGGAAAGTGTACATGCGTCGTCAAACAAATACCATTAATTATACTACTAGTTTGCCTTTGGCACAAGGAATCAAATTTGATTTGTAGTAGGAACACACGATAAAAAAAAGGCAATTTTGAGTGAATCAAAATTGCCTTTTTTTATGCTTATTATCGGAATGCTATAAATTAAAAGAAGCGCCTATATTTAATGCAAATTGATTGTTTAATCGTCCAAAACCGGTTACAGTTTTGTCATATTTCGCAATTGGTACACTGGCCTCAGTAAATAAACCAAAACCATCTGACAAGAAATAACGAAATCCTAAATGGCCACCAAAATTTTTCAATCCTAAATCAATTCCAGGATATAGATCCATTTTTGATCCAAGTTCAAATACATCTCCCAAGTTGGCATTAAAACGTGCTTTTATATCAATACGATCTTGGAAAACTGGAATTTCACCCAAGGCGTTTGACCGAACAGAAAGTAAATAATTACCAGTAAATCCCACCGAAATATTTTCGCCTAGTCCAAAATCTGTAGAGAGGTAAATTCCTGTTCCACCATCTTGCAGGTTTGTTCCTATTTGTCCTTTAACGTCTCCTTTTCCTTTAAAGGCTTGTGCTTGTATCAAGCAAGCAGTAAAAAGAACTAAGACAGTCAGTACTTTTTTCATGATTTTTATTTAAAATTTGTAGGCTGTAAATGTAGCTATTTTTAGGCTAATTTCGGCCCTTTTCATCAAAATACAGCTGATGTAAGGGTTCGCTTTGCCAAAACTCTTTTGTGTCCACATCCATAATTGTAAGTGGTCCTTTGAAGGCTGCTCCTGTATCTACATTCCAAATACACGCTTTTTGTACAGGTACTGTCATTCCAATTCGGGTAACCGGAGTATGTCCTAGATACACTTCATCGTATAATGTCAATCTTTTTGGATACAATAAATCATTTGGCTTGATACTAGGGTCAAGTGATAGCGCCGTTTCCCATAGGGTACGATCCCAATAAAATAATTTAGGATAGAACTCATATTTAACACCATTCATATTGGTGAATCCTGCATGAACAAATAATCGGTTTTTTTCGTCCAGGTGATAGTCGTCTAACGAGGTTAAGAATTGAATATGTCGTTCCTTAGTCTCTGCTTGCACTTTGGCGTAAGCATTAACAGTCGCTTCTCCACCATGGTTGTACCATAATAAATTGTCCTTGCTGTCTTGAAGCCAATGCAATAAGAGTTCGTCGTGATTTCCTCTTATAAAAATACAATCATTAGTAGTATTTAACTCCATTAAATAATCAAGTACCTGAGGCGATTGGCTCCATCCGTCGACATAATCTCCTAAAAAAATTAGACGGTCTTTTGATGTAACCTGGGCTCTTTCTATAATTTGGTGTAGGGCGCGTAAACCGCCATGTATATCACCTATAACAAGTGTTCTCATTTTATATGTGGTCAATCGGGATTATACAAACAACGTAAGGGTTGTTTTTTCTAAAAAGATAAAAATAAACAAAAGAGTTAGGAAGCGATAATTTTTAACGGTTTTTATTTTTAATACCAGTTAATAAAGGTGTTTTACTTAATTTAAAAGAGATGAAATATCACTAAATTTAGTGATTGTTTAGTGTTAATTATTTTTTGTAACTTTACAAAAACATACAAACACGAAACAGATGAACACACTTATTACTTTGTCGATATTGATTATCAGAACGATACTAAGTTTACTTAATGATGTGTTATCTTTTTTTAACCTTCACCTTTAGTATCGTACTTCATTTTCCTGACTACTCTCATAGCTTCCTTGAAGGAAGAATAAACAGTAGGATATACCTTAAGGAGTGTTTTAGCGTCTATTAGTTTTTCTCTAGCTTCCGCAAATCCATTTAAATAACAAATAAGTAGTGCTGAGGGTAAGTTTTCTAAATCCTTAAGGGCTTTCTCATTTAATTGAAAACCTTTTTTTAGGGTAAGCAGCAAGGCCAAGTTGGCGTTGTAAATATGATAAAGTACTTTTTTATTGTATTCAGGTGGCTGAAAAAGCATTTCGCTTTCTATTTTATAATAGCCATTTTCATAAAAATAAATCGTTTTTTTCTCTAGCGGATAATAAGTTGTTTTATCATTTAACCCTAACGGGATGTATTCAACAATTGTAAAACTATCTTCGTCATAATTGATGGTGACCACATCTTGAGCGGAATAAAACAGTTTAATTTGCTCATTGATTAGCTCAATATCCACTCTTGACAAAAAAGTCTTGTCTCTAATTTTTTTTGGAATACCGGCCCAACAAATAACGAATAACTCCTTAAATACTTTGTACTTAGGCGACATGTCTTTGTGTCTAAAATTCATGAAATCAAAAACACCATCTAAAGTATATTGTATATTGTTTCGTGAATTATTTTCAATATCAATGACTGTTTCCGTATTTAGGTAATTTTTTTCAATAGGTTCTATAGTAGGAGTAGTGTTGCTTCCGCGTCGTATAAAGGTACTATTTGCAATAATGGTATGAATTCCTTTTTTAAAATGCGAAGGTTTGTTTTTAGGTTTAATGGTCACCAGTCCTACAACCTTGTCTTTGGGTAAATTAGGAAAAGGAACGTTTTCGTATTGAATTTTGGGAGGGTTTTCTAGATAAGCATTCACTAAATTCTGAATCCGACTATCGTCAAAAAAATCGTCCCCAATTATTTCATTGTCTTGGTCCTCAACGCCCACTACAATATAGGAATTGTTGGCCGGATTAGAGTTGGATAAGGCGCAAATGTGTTTTAGGAATTTGGCCTTACCTTCTCTAGTATGTAAGTTCAATTGGCGCTTTTTATCGTAAAAACTGCTCTCGTCATTATGAGCAAGTAAATTTTTGATTAAAAGGCGTTTATTGATCATAGCGCTTTTTTTTTTAATCTCTTTTCACAATAGTTGATGAAGCTTGTGCGGTACTCATCACGATCAAGTCAGCGATATTAACATGATAGGGTCTTGAGACTACAAAGTGTATAATATCGGCTATATCCGCTGCTTGCAGGGGCGTGAATCCTTTATATACATTTTCAGCGCGGTTGGAGTCGCCTTTAAATCGTACTTCACTAAACTCGGTTTCAACCATACCTGGATGAATGGCGCCTACGCGAATTCCAAACGGATTTAAGTCAATACGCATTCCCTGATTTAAGGCATCAACGGCGTGTTTAGAAGCACAATATACGTTTCCATTTGGGTACACTTCTTTGGCAGCCGTAGATCCAATATTGATAATATGGCCTGATTTTCTTTCGATCATTTGCGGGATCACCGCTTTAGAAACATATAAAAGCCCTTTTACGTTGATATCAATCATCGCGTCCCAGTCGTCAATGTCTCCTGTTTGAATAGGATCTAGACCATGCGCATTTCCAGCGTTGTTTATCAATACATCGATAGTTGAGAAATTTTCAGGCAAATTATGTATCGATTCGAACACACTATTTTTGTTCCTTACATCAAACTGCAGGCAGTGCACCTCGGTAAAAGCACTTAATTCTTGTTTGAGTTCTAGTAAACGATCTTCCCGTCTGCCGCATAAAATAACGCGGTAATTATTTTTGGCTAAAATTTGGGCTGTTGCTTTACCAATGCCACTGGTAGCACCAGTTATTAAGGCTGTTTTATTCATTTTTATTTATTTATGGTATTTCTCGTTTAATGGTCAATTTTTAAATCAAGGTACATCTTCTCCCATGCTTTCAGACCAAATGGCGAACCAATCTTCTTTTTCTAATTCTAAGGCTACGGCTTTGTGTAATGCTTGGATACGCGCGACATTCACGGTACCCGCTATCGGTATTACTTTAGCAGGATGTTTTAAAACCCACGATAATAAAAGTGTGTCGGATCCTAAACCATATTTAGAGACGAGTGTTGCTAATAATTTTTTCAAGCGGTGGGTTTGCGGCAAATCAGTTCTAAAAACAGATCCTAATGGATTCCATGACATGGGACGAATATTGTGGATTTGCATATAATCCAAACTGCCATCAAGCATCGGTTCGTAATTAGTAGCTGAAAATTGGATTTGGTTGTAATTTACGGCTGTTTTTTGACGAATTAAATCGGTTTGAGAAGTCGTAAAATTAGACAATCCAAAATCGATAATTTTACCATCTGATTTTAGCTTTTCAATTGCTTCGGCAATTTCATCTGATCGCATCAAAGGGCTCGGTCTGTGCAATAAAAAAACGTCTAAATAGTCTGTTTGTAAATTAGTTAAAGAGCGTTCAGCTGATGCAATTATATGTTCTTTAGAGTAATCGTAATGTTTGATTTTGTTATTGCGGTTTTCGGCAATCATCTGAATTCCACATTTCGAAATTAACTGCATTTTATCTCGTGCAATTTGGCTGGCTGCAAAAGCTTTTCCAAAGGCTTCTTCGGTCGTGTAGGAACCGTAAATATCGGCATGATCGAAAGTGGTAATTTTGTTTTCTAAGCAAATTTGAATCATGCTTTCCATTTCATTTATGGTCAGGTTTTTATCCCAAACACCCCAGTTCATGGTTCCAGCAATAATAGGTGATAATGTTGTTTTAGTCATGGCTTTTATTTTTATTCGAAATCACTAATAATCGGATTTCTAGGTATATTTTTTAAAGTTCTTAAAAATATAAAAATTGTATCATAATTCGTCCTTAAAATTAAGGGGTTGACGGAAGTTTTAACCATTTTTTAACATCTTACCTCTAAAAAAAAATTCAATTTGCACTCTCAAATATAAGGCATTAAATTCAAGGTTTTAAAAATAATAATATGGAAGAGAATACATCGACTTTAGACATTAGAGCAATCAATGAAAAGATAGAGAGAGAGAGCGCATTTATTGACCTTCTATCAATGGAAATGAACAAAGTGATTGTGGGTCAAAAGCACATGGTTGAACGATTATTGATTGGATTACTAGGACAAGGGCACATTTTATTAGAAGGAGTACCTGGATTAGCGAAGACTTTAGCAATAAACACTTTGTCGCAAGCAATTCATGGCTCTTTTAGTCGTATTCAGTTTACACCAGATTTATTACCTGCCGATGTTGTAGGTACAATGATTTACAATATTAAAGCAAATGAATTCTCGATCAAAAAGGGACCTATTTTTGCCAATTTTGTCCTTGCCGATGAGATTAACCGTGCGCCTGCCAAGGTACAATCAGCTTTGCTTGAAGCGATGCAAGAAAAGCAAGTAACTATTGGTGATACTACTTTTAAACTAGACAGACCGTTCCTAGTACTAGCAACTCAAAACCCTGTGGAGCAAGAAGGAACGTACCAATTGCCAGAAGCGCAAGTGGATCGTTTTATGCTAAAAACAGTTATTGATTATCCTAAAATGGATGAAGAACGCTTAGTAATTCGTCAGAATTTAAAAGGAAGCTACTCGAAAGTAAACCAAGTCGTTTCAGTAGAGCAAATTTTACGTGCTCAAGAGGCAGTTCGTGAGGTTTACATGGATGAGAAAATAGAAAAATACATTCTAGATATTGTTTTTGCAACGCGTTACCCTGAGAAATACAAACTAGCTGAATTGAAGCCTTTGATTAGTTTTGGTTCGTCTCCGCGTGGAAGTATCAATTTAGCTGTAGCGGCGAAATGTTATGCTTTTATCAAACGTCGTGGGTATGTTATTCCTGAGGATGTACGTGCCGTAGTGCATGATGTATTGCGTCATAGAATTGGAATTACGTATGAGGCAGAAGCAGAAAATATTACGTCAATAGATATCATTAATAAAATCGTAAACGAAGTAGAAGTTCCATAAAGTGCATAGTAATAAGTGAATCGTACGGAGCCTTGGCTTGTTACTATTCACTATTCACTAATTACTAATTACTAAAAAAATGGATACAAAAGACCTTTTAAAAAAAGTACGTAAAATAGAAATCAAAACCCGAAGATTGAGTGATCACATCTTTTCGGGGGAATACCATACGTCGTTCAAAGGCCGCGGAATGACATTTAGTGAAGTACGCCAATATCAATACGGAGATGATATTCGAAATATTGATTGGAATGTTACCGCACGTTACAACGAAGCACACGTAAAAGTTTTTGAGGAAGAGCGGGAGTTAACCATGATGCTAATGGTTGATATTTCGGGTTCAGAAAGTTTTGGATCTAAAAATCAATTCAAGAAAGATATTGTTACCGAGATAGCAGCAACAATGGCTTTTTCGGCAACGCAGAATAATGATAAGATAGGACTGATTTTGTTTTCAGACCAAATTGAATTGTATATCCCTCCTAAAAAAGGCCGTTCGCATGTACTGCGTATTATTCGAGAATTGATTGAATTCCATCCGCAAAGCAACAAAACGGATCTATCGCAAGCGTTAAAGTTTTTGTCCAGCACACAAAAAAAGAAAGCCATTGTATTTGTGATTTCTGATTTCATGTGTGATGGATACGACCAAACTTTAAAAATTGCTGCCAAGAAGCATGATATCACGGGTATTAGAGTGTACGATAGTAGAGAACAAAGTATGCCTAACCTAGGAATGGTGCCTATGCTTGACGCTGAAACGGGCACGGTCCAATTAGTTGATACAGGATCAAAATCCGTTCGCTTTAATTACGAAAAGTATTATAATGAACAGCTAAACTATTTTAAAGAAACGTTTAGTAAATCAGGTTCAGGAGTTGTAAATACAAGAGTTGATGAAAGCTATGTAACCAAGCTATTAGGTTATTTTAAATCGAGATAAAGCATTTTCCCAAATCCTCCTGATAGAGGTGTTGAAAACAACTGTTTCAAACAACATGAAAAAAAATAAATACCTACTTATACTACTACTATGTTCTACCGTTTTTGCACAACAAAAACGAGTAGTAACTAGCATAGATACTACAAGAAATAAAATAGGCGCCGAGTTTAAACTAACAGTCAAAACTTCAGTAGATACCTTATCTAAAGTGGTGTTTCCTAATTTAAAAAATATCGGTGCGCTGGAGGTTATTCAATCCTATCCTGTAGATACGGTTAAAAATAACGACCGTTATGAGTTAATCAAAAAGTATGGTTTAACACAATTCGACTCCGGGAAGTACACGATTCCAAGTATAAAGATTTTGATCAATAGCAAATCCTACATGACTGATTCTATCGCGGTAGAGGTAGCGAATGTGCAGGTAGATACATTAAAGCAAAAAATGTATGACATCAAGGACATTCAACCTGCAGCTGATGAAATTGGAAATTGGTGGAAGTATCTTTTAGTATTGGCACTAATTGCAGGTATTGGAGCCGCGATTTATTGGTACATCAAAAAATACCAAAAGAAAAAAATAGAAGCTGAAGTCTATAAAACACCAATTGAAAAAGCGACAAGTTTACTTAATGTTCTGGAACAAAAAGAACTTTGGCAAAAAGGAGAAGTAAAAGAATATTACAGTGAACTGACGGATATTGCTCGTAATTATATCGAAGAAGCGATTGAGATTCCGGCAATGGAAAGCACCACTTCTGAATTAATTGTAGCATTAAGAGCGGCTTCCCTAAAAAAGAAAATGAGTGTTTCGCAAGAAACCATCGAAAATTTAGAGCGTGTATTAAAACAAGCCGATTTAGTGAAGTTTGCCAAATCGAAACCACTTGACTTTGAAATTACGGAAGATAAAAACAAAATTCAAAAGGCAATTTTGACTTTAGACAATGCTATTCCTGTCGAGGTTCCTGAGGAAGAGGATACTTTATTAAACGAAGCGCAACGTCAAAAACAAGTACAAATTCAGCTCAAGAAAAAGCGAAACAAGCGAATTGTTTTAAGTATAGCGGCAGTTGTGGTTTTACTGACATTGGTTGCGGCTTACTTTATAGCGACTAAAGGGTTTACCTATGTAAAAGACAATATTATTGGGCATCCTACTAAGGAATTACTCGAATCAGAATGGGTAAAAAGTGAGTATGGAAATCCAAGTGTTTTGATCGAAACGCCTAAGGTTCTTAAACGAATCGATTTGACTAAGTCGCTACCTAAAGAAGGTTTGGCACTCATCAAGGATATGCAGTCTTTTGTGTACGGAAGCTTTGTCGACAATTTCTACTTGATGGTTTCTACCGTTAATTACAAGCAGGAGTCACAAATTGATCTAAAAAAGTCAATGGAGGTTACACTGCAAACGCTAGAATCGCAAGGAGCGAAAAATATGATCGTGAAACAGGAAGATTTCCAAACTGCTGAAGGTATTAGCGGACTTAAATCATACGGAACGTTTTCAAGAGTGAATGACGAAACGAATAGTAGAGAAGATTTGTATTATGAAATTGTTTTATTTAGTCAAAACGGTGGCTTGCAACAAATTCTAATTTTCCATGAGCAGGGAGATACCTATGCAGATCAAATTGCAGAACGCGTTTTAAGCTCTGTCGAATTAAAAATAGCAACTAAATAATGGGAAAATTAACATTTTTAAATCCTGAGTTTTTCTGGTTGTTTCTATTGATACCACTGGCCGTATTTTGGCTTTTTTATAAAAGAAACCAGCAAGTAGCTACACTAAAAATTAGTTCAATTAAAGGATTTCAAGGAAACACTTCACTATTAGTAAAGTTAAAGCCGTATCTAAGCGTATTGCGATTAGTTGCTTTGAGTTCATTAATTATTGCTTTGGCACGACCAAGAACAGTTGATATTAGTAATAAAACTAAAACGACTAAAGGGATCGATATCGTGATGGCAGTTGACGTTTCAGGAAGTATGTTGGCGAAAGATTTAAAGCCTAACCGAATGGAAGCCTTAAAAAGAGTAGCTGCTGATTTCGTCCAAGAACGACCTAACGACCGCATTGGACTGGTTGTTTATGCGTCTGAAGCCTACACGAAGACTCCGGTTACAAGTGATAAAGCGGTAGTTGAAGAAGCCATAAAAAGCATTAAATACGATAATGTTTTGCAAGACGGAACAGGAATTGGAATGGGTTTAGCAACTGCCGTAAACCGATTGAAGGATAGTAAAGCCAAGAGTAAAATCGTCATTTTGCTAACGGATGGAGTTAACAACGCCGGATTTATTGAGCCTGAAACAGCTGCTGATATCGCTAAGCAATATGGTATTAAAGTATACACAATAGGTTTAGGTAGTAACGGTATGGCCGAATCACCTTATGCAGTAGGACCGAACGGTCAATTGCTTTTCCAGATGATGAAAGTAGAAATAGACGAACAGTTGATGAAAAACATTGCTCGTAAAACCGATGGAAAATATTTTAGAGCAACCAGCAATGATAAATTGGCCGAAATATATAATGAGATTAATAAATTAGAAACAACCGAGATCGAAGAATTAAAGTTCTACGATTATGACGAAAAGTACAGAGCATTTGTGTGGATTGCAGGCCTTTTATTATTGCTTGAAATTGGATTAAGAAATACGGTTTATAAAAGTTTTATTTAAAAATGGAGTAAAGAGAGTTATAAATGGCTCTCTGTAACGTAAAATAATTTAGTGTACTTTGTGCTAAGCCTTAGTGCCCTTAGTGTTTATTAATTATATGGAATTAGACGAAATAAAATATTTATACTTACTTTTTTTACTACCGCTGATCGTAGCATTATTTCTTTTCAATATGTATTGGAAACGAAAAAAGCAACGCGAGTTTGGTGATTTAGAAGCGATTAAGTTATTAAGCCCTGATCGATCGGTTTTTAAACCGGTTTTGAAGATTGTTGTGGTTTTAGTAGCGTTGGCTGCCTTGATAATAGGTTTAGTGAATCCAAAGATTGGTACTAAGATGGAAACCGTGAAGCGTGAAGGAATAGACATTGTATTTGCAATGGACGTTTCTAAAAGTATGCTAGCCGAAGACGTTGCACCCAACCGTTTGGATAAAAGCAAGCAAATTGTGTCTCAAATCATCAATCAATTAGGAAATGACCGAATAGGAATTGTTGCTTATGCAGGAAATGCTTTTCCGGTTTTACCAATTACAAGCGACTATAGTGTTGCTAAGATGTTCTTGCAAAGTATGAATACGGACATCGTTTCTTCAAGAGGAACTTCTCTTGATGAGGCTATCAAATTGTCAGCTACTTATTTTGATGAAAAAAGTAAAACAAGCAAACTCTTGATCTTAATTTCGGATGGTGAAGACCATTCAGAAGGAGCACAAGCCGCAGCCGAGGAAGCCAATAAGTTGGGCATGCGAATTATAACGGTTGGTGTGGGTACTGAAAAAGGAGGTACGATACCTTTAAAAGTAAACGGAATTGTTCAAGGCTACCAACGGGATCAAAACGATGAGGTCGTTGTTACCAAATTAAACAAACCCGGTTTAGAGCTTATCGCCAAAGTAACCAAAGGAGGTTATGTAAGCGGAAATAATACGAAGGAAGTTTTGGAATATGTCAAAAAGACCTTAGATACCATTCAAAAAACAGAATTTGAATCGACTCAAATGGCCGATTTTCAATCGCAGTTTCAGTGGTTCATCGGTTTTGGTTTTGTATTGTTGCTGTTAGATCTTTTCTTATTAGAGAAAAAAACAAGCTGGGTTAAAAAGTTAGACCTATTTAACGAAGAAAAATAAATGTCAAGTCCGTCAGTATACCAACTGATTAGGAGTAAGATAACAAAATAAAAATGAAAGATTTTAAAACCTACTTATTTACTTTTTTTGCACTGTTCTTCATAGGAGCGGCGCCGCTTTTGGCGCAAGAAAAAGATAAAAGTTTGCCTGCAGCAAATGAGGAATACGTTGCCAAAAATTTTGCGGATGCGGAAGCTGATTACCGAATTTCGAATTCAAAATTTCCTAATCGTTCCGTAGCACCTTTTAATTTAGGAAATGCAATTTACAAGCAAAATCAAGCATCGGAGGCAAAGTACGCTTACGCAAAAGCACTAAAGAACGCAAAATCCAGACTGCAAAAACACAAGGCTTTCCATAACCTTGGAAATGCTTTCATGAAAGAGAAAAATTATACCGAAGCGGTTGAAGCCTATAAAAATGCTTTACGTAACGGTCCTTCTGATGAGGAAACAAGGTACAATTTTGCTTTAGCGAAGAAAATGCTAAAAGAAAATCCGCCAAAACAAAACAAGGACAAGGATAAAAAAGACAAGGACAAAGACAAAGACAAGAAGGATCAAGATAAAAAAGATCAGGACAAGAAAGACCAAGATAAAAAGGATCAAGACAAAGATAAAAAAGACGATAAAAACAAAGACGGCAAAAATAAAGAAGACAAAAAACCACAACCTAAACCGGGCGGGATTTCTAAAGACAGATTAAACAATCTTCTTGATGCTGTAAATAACGAAGAGAAAAAAGTACAAGACAAGGTAAATGCCAAAAAAGTAAAAGGGCAACCGACCAAGACCGAGAAAGATTGGTAGTCAAAAAAATGAAGTAAACAAGTCGACAAAAAGACGGTACATCCATAATGAATACAGGGATTGAATAAAGCAATGAAAAAATATTTATTTTTAGTTCTATTAAGTTTTCAAGGACTTTTAGCTCAAGTACAATTTGAGACCAAAGTCAGTAAAACAACACTTGGCCTTAATGAAAGACTTCGAGTTGATTTTGCTATGAATATTGACGGCGACAATTTTAATGAGCCTTCTTTTGATGGATTTAGAGTGATTGCAGGACCAAGCCAGCAGGTAAGTCAGTCTTGGATTAATGGTAGAAGCTCTTTTGAGAAAATCTACTCTTATTATTTGATTCCAAATCAAAAAGGAACCCTAACCATTAAATCGGCTACTATTGAATACAACGGACAAGTTTTTAAAACTAGTCCTGTCAAAATTACGGTAACCAATGCTATTGAGATACCCAAAGACCCAAGCGATGCAAGTATTTCAGCGGAAGATAATTTGCATTTAATTGCCGAAGTTTCTAAAACCAATCCGTATGTAAACGAGCCCATTACGGTAGTGTACAAATTGTATTTTAGCAATAATATTGGAATAGGTAATTTTAGAGAATTTGGAAAACCAAAGTACAATGATTTTTGGAGCCAAAACATTGATATTAAACAATTAATGGTGGAGGAAGGTACTTATAAAGGAGAACGATACCGCTATATTGTGCTTAAAAAAGTGGTTTTGTATCCTCAAAAGTCGGGTAAACTAAGTATCGAACCTTTGGCTTTAGATATTGATGTTCAACTACCGTCTAATCGTAGAGATATTTTTGGACGTCCATTGATAACCGAAGAAAGCAAGCGTGTCTCTGCCGGAGCTAAAACCATTGCAGTAAAAGCGTTGCCAGAAGCAGGAAAACCGGATAACTTTTCGGGAGCAGTGGGTACTTTCGATTTTAAAGTAACACCGTCTAAAAACAATTTAAAGAACGGCGAAAGCTTGGATTTAGTAGTTAGTGTGGTTGGAAAAGGGAATATGAAATTATTTTCTTTGCCTAAGCCAATAGTTCCAAATGCGCTAGAAATGTACGACCCTGTTCACAATGAGGCTGTCAATACATCACTTGCAGGTATGTCAGGAAAAATAAGCGATAGCTACACGATTATACCGCAATACCGTGGGAACTACCCAATAAAACCACTCAAATTCTCCTATTTTGACCTTAGCAGTGGTACGTATAAAACCATAAGTTCGCCTCAAATTGTAGTCAATGTTTTAGAAGGTCCTACGCCTGCTGACTCGACTAGTACGGCAGGGAAAAACGGAGGTACGGTAGAAGTACGTCAACAATTTAAATCAGTTAAGACAAAGACCAATTTAGTAGCGACTTCTAAAGAAGATTTCTTTGGGTCACGATTGTTTTACCTGCTGCTGTTATTGCCAGTTTTAATGGTGCCAGTAATTATATTGGGTAAAAACAAGAAGGACGCCATGGACGGCGATATTGTTGGAAACCGCATAAGAAGAAACAATAGATTAGCGAAGAAATACTTATCGCAAGCCAAAAAACAAATCAATAATAAAGAACTGTTTTATATCGCTCTGGAAAAAGCAATGCATAATTTCTTGAAAGCAAAACTAAATATTGAAACTACCGAAATGAGTAAGGCCAATATCCAAGATCTTTTGCTGTCTAGAAATGCGAATATCGAGCAAGTAAATGATTTTATTGCCCTGACAGAAAACTGCGAGATTGCAAGGTATGCGCCTTCGACAACCGCAACTATTCAAAATGATTATGATAAAGCGGTCTCTATCATCTCTGACCTCGAAAAACAGATATAACAATTGATTCTTGCTAATTTGCAATTGAAAATTAGAAAATGAAAAAACTAGTCTACTTATTTTTATTAATAACCCAAGCGTTCTTTGCCCAAAGTGGTTTTGAAGCCGGGAATAGTTTGTACAAAAAAGGACAATACCAGCAAGCTATCGATGCTTACGATGCTGTTTTGGCAAGCAAAAAGCAATCGGCTGAATTGTATTTTAATATTGGTAATTGCTACTACAAACTAAACAAAGTGGCGCCAGCGATTTATAATTACGAGAAAGCCTTGGTGCTAAGTCCTAACAATCAGGATGTACTTAATAATTTAAAATTTGCTCAAAAACGCACGGTTGATGAGGTAAAAGTGATTCCTAAAGTGGGTTTTGAAAAACTGTTACGCGATTTTACAGCTATTTATGATTACGATAAATGGGCTTGGTTGGCGATTGTGTTCTCTGCATTATTTTTGGTAGGTTTTATTGGGTATTATTTTTCAGCAGCATCTGTGCTAAAAAGAGTCTTTTTTGTAAGTATGTTTCTGATGTTAATTTTTGTACTAATAAGCGTTTCAGCAGCGATGTTCGAAAAAAATTATGCGGTAAACGAAAGACCAGCCATTGTTTTTGCTGACAAAACAGAGGTTAAAAGTGAAGCAAAAAACAGAGGAACTAAAGTAATTGACCTTCACGAAGGAACTAAAGTCTATGTTAAAAAAGTAGAAGGTCGCTGGAAAAAGATACAACTAACGGACGGAACCATAGGTTGGATCGAAAGTGAAGCGATTCGTGAAGTGAAGTAAATGCTCCGTTAGTGCTTATTTTCGGCTTCTTTTTTATCGCTAGCTTTACTTTTAAATTCACCGTACCATTTTTCTAAAGAAGGATAAAAAAACTGAGCGGTCTTTTGGATAGGATGGTAAAATAATGATTGGTCAAGCGTTTCTTTCTTAGCAAGGATATTATTGTAATTCATTTTTTCGAATACGGTAAAAAGAATACCCAAAATCAAAACCGTTTTCAAAACTCTAAAAAAGCCACCACCTAATTTATTGATCCATCCCAAAAAGGCTAAATCAGCGATGCCAGTTAATATTTTGGCCAGCAGCGTTACTCCAATTACAACGAGAATAAAAGTCAGGATAAAAGCGATAGTTTGGATGGTGTTGGGCTTCCAATGCAGGAATCCAGCTAATGAATCTCGCATTAAAAACGAAAATTTTATCGCAAAGTAAATTCCAAGTAGCAGTGAAATCAAAGAGGCGATTTCCACAAATAGGCCATTCATCACTCCTTTGTACAAAGAATACACTAGTAAAACGCCCAAAACAATATCTAAAAACCCCATAAGTAAGTAATAACAAGAAAAGAACAAAGATAAAAGAATATCTCAAAGTCAAAAAAGTACTGCTTATCTTTGCCAAAATTAATTTCATATAGAGCAGGAGTAAGTCCGTAGGCCTCAATCACAATACATAAAAATGTCAAGAGATACACAACTAAAAGAGCGATGGGAAAAGCTCGTTACCATACTATCAGATCAATTTTCGCAAGGTGAAGATTTAGATCTTGATGCCATAATTTACTTGATAGGAGTACAGGAACTAGGTCAAATTCACCGGGAATTTAAAAAGGATGAAAAATTAAATTTAATGCACATCGCCATTTGTCGATTATTGGAGCCTTACGGTTTTTATGAATTCGATTATTTTGATGATGAACGCTGGCCTCATTATAAAGTCAAGGAGGAGCTACCGCCGTTAAAAGCAGGAGAGCAATCGGTGTTAATGAAGGAAGCCATTGTGAACTACTTTATCGAAAGAGAACTGATTGATTAATCAATTTCGGGCAGAACAAAGTTATTAAATCGTGCGTTTTTGATTTTAGGAGCTAAACTTTAAATTTTAGACTTTAAACCTAAAACAAATTTTGTAAATTTGCGCACTCAATTACGGAATGAAAATGATAGATAAGATAAAAGAATATATTGGTGAAGCACAAGCTTTTTCCACTCAGGATGCAGGTGAATTAGAAGCGTTCAGAATCAAATTTCTTGGAAGTAAAGGACTTTTAAAAGCTGTTTTTGCGGAGTTTAAAAATGTTCCTAACGACCAAAAAAAGGAGTTTGGACAAGTAGTTAATTTGCTAAAAACATCTGCTGAGGAAAAGGTAAAAGCAATCCAAGAAGCTTTGGAAAGTAAAGAGGAGAGCAAAGGGATTTATGGCGACTTAACCCGTGCTGCTGAACCTGTTTTAATTGGTTCTCGACACCCAATTTCGATCGTAAAAAACCAAATTATCGATATCTTTTCAACTATTGGTTTCAACGTATCCGAAGGTCCAGAAATCGAAGACGACTGGCACAATTTCACCGCATTAAACCTGCCTGAATACCATCCGGCGCGTGACATGCAGGATACCTTTTTCATTCAAACTAATCCTGATATTTTGTTGCGTACCCACACATCATCTGTGCAAGTGCGCTACATGGAAAACAATAAACCACCTATTCGAACAATTTCTCCTGGGAGAGTTTTTCGTAATGAGGCGGTGTCATCCCGTTCACACTGCATCTTTCATCAAGTTGAAGGATTGTACGTTGATAAGGATGTTTCATTTGCTGATTTAAAACAAACCCTACTGTACTTTACCAAAGAGATGTTTGGGAAATCAAAAATTCGTTTGCGTCCGTCTTATTTTCCGTTTACGGAGCCTAGTGCTGAGATCGATATTTACTGGGGTTTAAAAACCGAAACCGATTACCGAATCACAAAAGGAACCGGTTGGTTAGAAATTGGTGGTTGCGGAATGGTAGATCCTAATGTTCTTAAAAACTGTGGCATCAACCCTGACGAGTACAACGGTTTTGCCTTTGGAATGGGAGTAGAGCGCATCGCGATGCTATTGTACCAAATTGGTGATATCCGTATGTTTTATGAAAACGACGTTCGCTTCTTGGAGCAATTCAAATCCATAATCTAATAATTAAACAGTAGTTTCTTTAGGAGCTATTCCAGCTGTACACTCTATCTATCGCCCCGAAACCCGGGGCAATAGGATGCCGTTCCCATCTGGGCTAGGGCATTTCGGTTCACAAGAAGCTTAAGTTTTTTGAATATTAAACATTAATTAATACTGAATGAAGAGATCACTTCATTCTTTGCAATAACATGAGAAAAGACATCATCATCCCCGAAGTAGAAAATGTATTTGTTGCAGCCGTTCAAGAATGGAGCGATGATTTCATGGAAAAAGTGTGGTACGTCTATCTTGTTAACGATAGTGACTTTCTAATCGAAAATGTGTTAGTGGTTTCAAAAGCCTTTGGAACCATCGATGGAGAAATGAAAAAAACCTCACTGTTGCGTCATGCTTTTGTCGAAGTACCTTCAGTTTCTGTAGTAAAAGTCGAAATGGTCGAAAAAAGTGTGCTTGCACTCAACAATGAGTTCATGGTTACCTTTTTTATGGGAAATAAACTGTACGACAAGAAATTTATTTTTAAAGCTAATAGCATCAACGAAACCGACACAGAAGAAGTGCCTATTTTATTTATTGAAGGCGTTATCGTGCGATAACTATGCTTTATTTTCCTCTTTAAGTTTTTTCTTCCAGCTGAAATAACCAACTATAAAAATTCCCGTTATTAGAAAAAATACTAGTTTAACAATAAATTTTTTGGACAAAAACTCTTCTTCAAAACTATTGTCGATTAAATTAAAAAGAGAAATTAGTGTTGCTGTTGCAATTCCCCACAATCCTCCTGTTTTAATCTGATATTTCCACCTGTCAGTCATAATGCTTTGATTTTAGCTTTATTTGAGCTCACTAACCTTTGTCAGCTTATCAGTAGCTAGGAATTTTTTATCCGTGTTTTGATACCAAGCTCTGTTTTTTGGGAATTTAATTCCTGAGAAAGTTTCTTCTTCAGTTAGTAAAATGTATTCGCCATCATTTTTTGCCTCGTCGTGGTAAAACTGGTAAATTTCCATGGCATAGGTTTTTGGATCAAAGTAAAAATACCACACATCTTTCCCTATTCCTTCTTCGTATTTCACTTGTAAAACCAAGTATTCTTTCCCCATAAACTCTTTACGAGTTACAGTTGGGTTTATAATAGTCCCAGCATCGCTTAGCTTCATGGGTAAACCGTACAAATAAGTGTAGTAGTTTTTCATGAATTTGGCTCGAGTTTCCGTCAAGCTGTATTTCTTAATCTCTTCTGCTGTAAAAGTACTTTTGTCATTTAAACCAAAACTAGCACTGTCCTTTGAAACAATATGAGTGACGGCCGTATTATTTCGTACCGATGTCAGTTTAAAGTATTGATCCGGTAAATTAATAGTCACCTCACTAAGGCGTTGGCCGCCATCCGGACTTACCATCTCAATCGCTAATTGCCCTTTAAATTGACTCCATTGATCTGATGGATCGTGATAGGCAATTGCTTTTTTTAGTAATTCTGGCCCTGATAATTCTTGTGCATAGCTTTGCATTCCACAAAGGAATAGACAAAGCAGCGATAAGTTAATAGTAACCTTTTTGTATGCTAAAGCTTTTAATAGGGACATCTTTGTTAGTTTAATAAGGATAGAATGAAGTGGCTTTAATCTAATTTGTCAGTAAGTTTTTTAAAGACAGTTTTAGCATCTTTTCCTTCATATAAAATTTCATGAACGGCATCGATAATAGGCGTTTTAGCACCATATCCTTGATTGAGTTTGTAAGCACTTTTAGTGGCATAATACCCTTCGGATACCATACTCATTTCCATCATGGCACTTTTTACGGTGTAGCCTTTTCCAATCATGTTTCCGAACATTCTATTTCTTGAAAAAATAGAATAGCCCGTAACCAATAAATCCCCCAGGTAGGCAGAGTCATTTATGTTACGTTTCATCTTATGCACTTTTTTGATGAATTTTTTCATCTCGCGAATACCATTACTCATCAAAACCGACTGGAAGTTGTCGCCATAACCTAAACCATGAGCAATACCGGCTGCGATAGCATAGATATTTTTAAGCATGGCAGCGTATTCTGTACCTATTATATCATCTGTGATCTTAGTTTTGATGTAATTTCCTGATAGGTGTTTGGCTACTACTTTAGCTTTATCGGCATCACCACAAGCTATCGTTAAGTAGGATAAGCGTTCAAGAGCAACCTCCTCAGCATGGCATGGTCCCGTAACAACACCAATGTTGTAATACGGAATATCATATTGAAAATGAAAATGTTCACCTACGATTAAACTCGTTTCAGGAACAATTCCTTTAATTGCCGAAAAAATAATTTTATCTTGTAAGGAAACGGTGAGTTTCGCTAATTCATCATGTAAAAATGCAGATGGAATGGCGAAAATAATATAATCAGCATAAGCAACTGCTTCGTTGATGTCAGCGGTTAGTAGTAGTTTTTTAGTATCAAATTCTACTGCACTTAAATAATTAGGATTGTGCTTATGTGTTTTAATGTGCTCAATAGCAGACTCGTTACGCATGTACCAAGAAACTTCAGAAAGATTAACGCACAACATTTTAGTAATTGCCGTCGCCCAACTTCCGCCGCCAATCACTGCGAATTTTATATTTTCAGTCATTTTTATATTAAGTTTAGTCAAAAGTACTTAAAAATGTAATAAGTAAATAAGAAAAGAATCATTGCAAAGCCTAGTGTTTACGGACTTATTGTGAAATTTAACGGAGCTAAAGTAGTTTTTTTTATAAAAAGACACAATAAAAATATAATTTTAACGTTCTAACCTATTATAAATTAATCTTTTATGAATTTGATAAAAGTTGAATTAGTTAGTTTTGTTTTAGAGTTATGAGAAAGGCGTCCATGAATCGAATTCAAGAACGCCTTTTTCTTTTTTAACTAGTTGCTATTGCTGTAAACTAGTAGCTCATTTCAACTATAGCTTTTACTTTATCTAAGGTGATATTTTGCTTTTCTCCCAAGCCTTTCCAGCCTCTTTCGTCAAAACGTTTTACAATAAAGTCAGCTGTGTGACTGTATTCTTTTGTGTAGTCTGATAATTTAGTATCCATTCCCATTTTGTGGAAAAATTCTACTGTCTTATTGATTGCTTCATTAGCCACTTCATCTTCCGTTCCTTCTAAATTAAAGATGCGTTTTCCGTATTGTGCTAATTTGGCTTTTTTAGTTTCGAACATAACTTTATATAAACTTGGCCCTATAATTGCCAAAGTTCTCGCATGATCAATTCCGTACATAGCTGTTAATTCATGACCTATCATGTGCGTTGCCCAGTCACTTGGAACTCCTTTTTGGATTAAACCATTAAGCGCCATAGTACAAGACCACATAAAGTTAGAAGCTAATTCGTAGTTAGCTGGATTTTCAACTACTTTAGGACCTACTTCAATCAAGGTATGCAAAATTCCTTCGGCAATACGATCTTGTAAATGTCCTTCGTGCGGATAGGTTAAATACTGCTCCATAACGTGTGTGTACGCATCTACAACACCGTTTTGTAATTGTCTTTTAGGTAATGACTGAATAACCGTAGGATCAGTTATTGAGAATTTAGGAAACAAGGCCGAACCACCAAAAGCTAATTTCTCTTTAGTTGATTCAATCGTAACCACCGCTCCAGAGTTCATTTCGCTTCCAGTTGCAGGTAACGTCAACACCGTTCCAAACGGAATAGCGTTTTCTTTGATTAAGATTCTTTTTTGTAAAATTTCAATCGGATCTCCTTTATAGTTAACCGCTCCCGAGATGAATTTTACTCCGTCAATTACGGATCCACCACCAACTGCTAAAATAAAGTCGATTTTTTGTTCTTTAACAATCGCAACCGCTTTCATCAAAGTTTCAAAATGTGGATTAGGCTCAATACCTGAAAACTCCACGATTTCGTGTCCTTTCAAGTTGTTGATTACTTGTTCGTGGATTCCGTTTTTAAAGATACTTCCACCACCGTAAGCCAATAATATTTTAGCTCCAGCAGGTACAAGAGTTCCTAATTTTTCCATTTGTCCTTTACCAAAAACTAAATTGGTAGGATTATATAATTCGAAGTTTAACATAATGTTCTATTTTTTAAAATTTAAAAAGGCTCTTAATTACAACAATTTCCTAAACCGAATTATTGCAACTAAGAGCCTGTAAAAAGGGTAACTTATTTTTTAGCGTTCAATTGACCTAACAATTTTTCTGCTACTAATTTAGATGATGCTGGGTTTTGACCTGTGATCAATAAACCATCTTCAACTGCGTATGGATTCCAGTCTGCTCCTTTAGAATAGGTGGCTCCGTTTGCTTGTAAAGCATCTTCTAATAAAAAGGGAACAACATCAGTTAAGCCTACTGCTGCTTCTTCTGTATTAGAAAAACCAGTTACTTTTTTTCCTTTAACTAAAAATTCTCCATTTACTTTTACGTTTTTCAACACTGCTGGTGAGTGACATACAAAAGCTACTGGTTTGTTATTAGCATAAAAAGAAGTAATTAATTTACTAGAATCTTCACTTGATGCTAAATCCCATAATGGTCCGTGACCTCCTGGGTAAAATACTGCATCATAATCAGCTTCTTTTACATCAGCTAATTTATGTGTTTTGCTTAATTTAGTTTTAAGCTCGGTGTCTTTGTCAAAACGTTTCGTGTCTTCTGTTGCAAATGATGCATCAGCACTTTTTGGATCAATTGGTGGCTGTCCCCCTAGTGGAGTTGCAATATCAATTTGCACTCCTTTGTCTGCTAACTCATAATAAGGTGCTGCAAATTCTTCTACCCAAAATCCTGTTTTTTCTCCTGTGTTTCCTAATTCTGAATGACTAGTTAAAACGAATAATACTTTTTTCATCTCAGTTTTTTTTGATTTTTGTGCAGCAGCCGAAAAGCTACCCACAGTTAATAATACTATTGCAAATAATGCTACTTTTTTCATTTTGTTATTTTATGATACAAATTTACGGCTATTATGCTATCAGTAAAAATAATTTAAATTATGTTTGTGATAAATATATTTATAACATGGTCAACTTAGAATGGTATCGAACATTTAAATCGGTTTATAAAAACGGAAACTTTTCGCTGGCGGCAAAGGAGCTTTTTATAAGCCAGCCAGCAGTGAGTCAGCAAATGTCCATGCTCGAGGCACATGTAGGATATAAGTTGTTTAACAGGAAATCCAAAGGTGTAGAACCAACAGAATATGCTAAGTTACTTAATAATTTAATCATTGAAGCCCTTGACCGTCTAGAAAATGTTGAAAGCGGTTTCAGGTCCAAAGCCTTAGATGCTAATCGATTAATTACTATTGGAGTTTCACAGCATTTGTTCACTAGCTTAGCGAGCAAGTTGATTGCTGCTTTCGATTACATTGATTTTAGTTTCCATGAAAACGATACTTTATTTGATTTAGTGAATACCAAGAAAATTGATTTTGCTATTGTCACTGTTAAGTACGATACTTTTGATACGATTCAAAAACAAATTGGCGAAATGGTACAAATAGTGGTGGGTTCACCAAAAATTGATGCTAGCGAATTACAATTTCAAATCAAAAATAACAATGCAGATGCCATTGAGGATTGGTTAAACGGGCAAAAATGGTATAGCCATGACTCCGGAATTCCGCATATAAAATTATTTTGGTTGCATGTTTTTAATAAAAAGCGTCCGTCGATGGTGCCTAATTACATCATTCCTTCTGAATATGAGATGCTAGAGGTACTGACCCAAAATGAAGGGATTGGCATTAGTTGGGATATAAATGCAAAACATTTTATTGCTGAAAACAGGTTGCAGTTGCTATGGAAAAGCGCTGAAATGCCAAGTACGGCAGTGTATCTACTTTCAGCTAAAAATACTAATTTTAATACTATTGCTCAAGATGTTGAAGCAGCATTAACAGCCGTTTTTAGGTAATTACTTCTTGTAAAATAAATTATGGTCGATGTACTCCCAAACTTTTGCGGAAAGTAATGGCTGAATATTTTTACCTTCCTTAATATTGTTCCGAATAAAAGTTGATGAAATTTCTACTACCGGAGCATCAATAATATGAATGCGAGGATGGTTTTTAAGTTCTAAATTTTCAGCTTCAGATGATATTCTTGGATAAACATAGATGTCATAATTTTGCAAAAGGACTTCGTAGTTCTTCCATTTGTGCAAAGATTTCAAGTTATCTTCTCCCATAATCAATGAAAATTCATGTTGGGGATATTTTTCTTCTAAATGCACCAACGTATTTACGGTATAATTAGGCTGCGCTAATTTAAATTCAATATCGGATGGTTTGATTTTAGGAAACGCTTCGGTGGCTAAATGGACCATCTGTAAGCGATGGTGGTCATCGAGTAAAGTACTTTTCTTTTTATGCGGATTATGGGGCGTAACTACCATCCAAATCTGATCCAAATCAGAATGTTCCGCCATGTGATTGGCAATGATTAAGTGCCCAACATGTATGGGATTAAAAGTTCCGAAGTAAAGTCCGATTTTCATTTCTTTAGTGACTAGTAATTAGTGACTAGTAAATAGTAACTAGTGATTAATAGATAGGATGCATTAAATATTGATTAGTAACCATCGATAAGCTTTTAGGTATGGGTGAAAAGTAATTAGTTTTGGAGCGTTTTTGAAAATGCATTAATCATTTTTGATTCTTCTAGAATTTGTGATAATATTTCATTGTACAAGGAGTAATCTGTGATAAAACCAAGTTCGTTTGCAATAATAAGCTGTGTTTCAATTTCGAGTAAAGAACCTCGGGAAATATCCAGAAAGTGACTAAATGATTTTTTAGTATTTCTTCCATAGCCTTCGGCAATATTAGAAGGAATAGACACTGAAGCTCTTTTTAATTGACTTGTAAGAGCGTAAAGCTCCTCTTTAGGGAATAGTTGAACTAATTTATAAACTAAAGTAACAATTTTAATTCCTTTTTGCCAAATCAATAAATCTTTATACGATTTTATCTCTCCCATTTCTAATCTAATTAAAAGTTACTTTAGCTGCTAACCAGCCGCTAATTACTATTTACTAGTCACAAATCACTAGTCACAAATCACTATTTACCAATCACTATTTACCAATCACTATTCACTAATCACTAGTTACTAATCACTAGTTACTAATCACTGACTAACAAAATCCTTCACCAACTGATACGCTTCTTCAAGTGCCACCGGTAAATCATAATTTTTAATAATCACGTCAAATTGAGGCGCAGTAGCCAGCTCAACAGAAGCTTTGGCAATGCGCATATTGATTTTGTCCTCGCTTTCAGTGGAGCGTTCTTTCAAGCGTCTTTTAAGTTCGTCCACGCTAGGAGGTTTTACAAAAACGGCCAAGGTTTCCTCAGGGAATTTCGATTTGATACGCAATCCTCCGGCAACGTCAATATCAAAGATCACATTTTTGCCTAGAGCCCAAATGCGTTCGACTTCGCTTTTAAGTGTTCCGTAAAAGTTATCACGATAGACCTCTTCCCACTCCACAAAATCTTCATTTTTGATGTGGCCTTTAAAGTCTTTCAAGGACATAAAATAATAGTCTTTACCGCTAACTTCCTCTCCACGAGCTTCGCGAGTAGCTGCTGAGATTGAAAACTCTAGATCTAAATCTGCTTGTTTAAGTAAATGCCTAACTATGGTTGTTTTCCCCGATCCTGATGGTGCCGAGAATACGATTAATTTTCCTTTTTTCATCTATATAAGTGATTAGTGAATAGTAATTAGTGAGTAGTTTGTTAGGATCTAATTACTATTCACTAGTTACTAATTACTTTATAAAACATTCAAAACTTGCTCCTTAATTTTCTCTAGTTCGTCTTTCATTTGAACGACTAATTTCTGCATTTGTGCATGATTGGATTTAGAGCCCATAGTATTGATTTCTCTTCCCATTTCTTGGGTGATGAAACCTAATTTTCTACCATTAGCTTCCGTTCCATTAATCGTTTCCAAGAAATAATCAAGGTGATTCGTTAAACGAACTTTCTCTTCAGTGATATCTAGTTTTTCTAGGTAGTAAATCAATTCTTGTTCAAAACGGTTTTCATCTACATTCACTTTCAATTCTTCGATAGCAGTTTGTAAACGGTCTTTGATTGCTTGCACGCGTTCCGGATCAAGTGCTAGTGCGGCATTCATGTATTGACGAATATTACCTATGCGCAACTGAAATTCTTTTTCAAGTGACATTCCTTCATCTCTCCTAAAAGTTAGGATATTGGTTAAGCTTTCTTCGATAACCTCTTTGATTTTGTCCCATTCGGTAGCGTCAATTTCCTCACGCTCTACTTTCATAGTATCAGGCATGCGGATCGCCATTTTCATCAACTCAGTTTCATCAGCCTCAGCATAAACTTCTCTTAATTGCTTGATGTAAGCTCTAACAATAGGTGCATTCACCTTAGTCGATGTTTGCTCAGCGGTGCTTTCGATATAAATAGAAAAATCTACTTTCCCTCTTTCTAATCTGGAAGCGATTTGCGTACGCAAGCCTAGTTCCATTTCGCGGTACAGTGAAGGCATTCTTACGTTTAGGTCTAAACCTTTACTGTTTAAAGATTTTACCTCTACTGTTATTTTTTTGGTTGGTAATTGCAAAGTAGCTTTACCAAAACCAGTCATTGATTGTATCATATTATTTTCTAAAAGTGTTCAAAGATAAGAAAAAGGAGTGAAGCGGTCGTTTTATTCGGTTTTTGCTTCCTCCATTGACTTGGATGCATCATTTTTGCTAGGCATTGTAACGAGGTACACGCCGCTAAAGATTAAAACAGCCGAAACGATTTTAACTAGGTTCAGTTCGTCTTTACCCAAACCAATAGCAAATACGGTTGCGAAAACGGGTTGTAAATAAATAAAAACAGCTACTGTAGTTGGTTTGAGTTCTCTCATTGAAAGTAAATTCAATAAGTAGGTCAAAAATGTAGAAAACACCACTACAAATCCTATTTTCCAGAGGATGTCAATAGGAACTGCGGTCCAGGTTACGGTACTGAATTCGCTCCATCCAAAGGGAATTACCATCAAAAATCCAAACAAATAAATCCATTTTACAAAAGTAAAAGCATTGTATTGATTCATCAATTTCTTAACAATAATCAAATAGAAACCGTAGGAAATCGCATTCAGTAATACTAAAAAGTTACCCAACCCAGCTTGTGGAGCATTAGCAATTGATTTACCATACAGTATTAAAAATCCTGTTCCTATGAGCCCAAGTAGTATACCACTGACCATTCTTTTTTTCATCCGCTCTTTCATGATGATCGCTGAGAGTACCAAGACGATCATGGGCGTAGAGACCATAAGTACGGAAGCCGAAATGGGCGAAGTAAGACTCAATCCCTTAAAAAAGGTAAGCATGTTAAAAGCTACTCCAAAAAATGCAGCAGCGATAATTCTAGGAAAATCACCAAGATCTATTTTTTCTTTGGGCATAAACAACCACGCCAGCCAAAACAAAATAGTCGAACCTCCCACACGCAAAAAGATAAAACCGTAAGCATCGATATATGCCGGCATAACATCCTTAGCGATCGTAAAAGTGAGTCCGTAAATTATGGAGACAAGGGTAGCGCCTACTAGAGCCAAATTCCGTTTTGACATTATCCTATGGCTTTCATTACTTGCAGCATGTTTTGCTGTGTGTTGCCTATGTAAATTTTGTTATCGATCACAAAAACAGGACGACTCAAAAAGGTGTAATGTTCTAAAATGTATTTTTTATAGTCTTCTTCGCCTAGGTTTTTATCTTTCAATCCCATCGATTTGTACAATTGGGCTTTTTTGCTAAACAGTGCTTCGTAACTGCCCGCCATTGCATGCATTTCCTCTAATTGCTCTAGTGTAATAGGATCTTGTTTGATATCGTGATAAGCAAGATTCAAGCCTTTGGGTAACGTTTTAATGATTTTTCGGCACGTATCGCAAGAGGCAAGGTAAAATATAGTATCAATCATAAGTTGTGTTTTCTTTATGCAAAGAAAAATCATTTCCAACGGAAAATGCTTAATTTTAGGCAAAAATTACAAAATCAGTCCTATGCAAGAAATTCTAACCCTTACTAAAGCAAGCCGAAATATGGTTTCTAAATTGATCGACGGTTACAACTTAGAACAATTAAATAAAGTACCAGCTGGTTTCAATAACAATATCATTTGGAATATCGCACATGTTGTGGTTACCCAACAATTATTAGTGTATAATTTATCAGGATTGCACATGTTAGTCTCAGATGAGATGGTTACCAAATATAGAAAAGGCACTAAAACCGAACATTTTGCGAGCCAAGACGAAGTCGATGAAGTGCTATCACTTTTGATAAAAACTATCGAGCAAACAGAGAAAGATATCCAAAATAACGTATTCCAAAATTTCACCGAATATCCTACTTCTGCAGGTTACGTTCTCACGAGCGCTCAGGACGCGATGACCTTCAATAATTTCCATGAGGGAATTCACTTGGGAGTAATCTTAGCACTTCGTAAATTAGTGTAATCTTTTTTAGGAGCCATTTCCTGCTTTTGTTACAACCACTTTCGCTAAATGCTTTTTTTTCAATAGCAGCTTAGGAGCTTCCGCTGGTCGCTCTAACCTACTAGAAAAAAATAGCCTTTAACTCAGTGGGTTTCCACGACAATCAGGGCTAGGATTAGCGATGATAAACACGAATTGTTTTTCTTTTGATCCTTATAAGAGGAATAAACCCTTTAAATCGGGCATTAGAAATCCAATAAAAAAATAGATCTAATACTACAATATATTCATAGCTATGAAATTCAATACTAAAGCAATTCACGGTGGCCAAAAGCACGATCCTTCAACTGGTGCTGTAATGCCTCCTGTTTTTCAAACAACCACTTATGCACAAACCAGTCCAGGGCAACCCGTAGGAGATTATGGGTACAGCAGGTCCGCGAATCCCACTAGATCAGCGCTCGAGGAAGCACTAGCAAGCATTGAAAACGGAGCAAGAGGTCTGGCTTTTTCGTCGGGATTAGCCGCTACTGATTGCTTGATGCGTTCGTTTAAAGCAGGTGACGAAATTATAACCATGGATGATTTATACGGAGGAACCTACCGCATGTTTACCCAAATCTATCACAATTCAGGGATTAAGTTTCACTATGTCGATATGGATAATTTGGACAATATCACAGCGGTATTAAACGAAAACACTAAAATGATTTGGGTCGAAACACCCACCAATCCGTTAATGAAATTAGCCGATATTGCAGCAATTGCAAAAATTACGACTGCCAATACTATACTCTTGGCGGTCGATAATACCTTCGCTTCGCCTTATTTACAAAGACCACTGGATTTAGGTGCTGATGTAGTTATGCACTCTGCCACTAAATACCTTGCAGGACATTCGGATGTTATTGCAGGAGCATTGATCACTAAATCAGCGGAGCTAGGCAAGCAACTGCATTTTCAGCAATTTGCTACCGGAGCTACATTGGGACCAATGGATAGTTTTTTAGTACTACGCGGAATCAAAACCCTGCATTTGCGAATGCAAAGGCATTGCGAAAATGGCGAAAAAGTAGCTGCTTACTTGAACGAGCATCCTAAAGTAAAAACAGTCTATTTCCCGGGTTTAGCTACACATCCGTTTCACGAAATTGCTAAAAAGCAAATGAGTGCTTTTGGCGGAATGGTCTCTTTTAATTTTGTTTCAGGAGCTAAGCAAGACGCGATCCGTTTTCTAGAAAAATTACAGCTCTTCACTTTAGCAGAATCCTTGGGTGGAGTCGAATCCTTAGCCAATCATCCGGCATTGATGACGCACGCTTCCATTCCCGAGCATAAAAGATTGGCCGTAGGAATTACGGATGATTTAGTTCGCTTAAGCGTTGGTGTGGAGGATATTGAGGATTTACTTGAAGATTTGGCGCAAGCTTTAGCATAAGTTAAGGTTGTTTGCTTCAAACATAAAAAAGCCCAATTTCTAATTGATTAGAAATTGGGCTTTTTTACACTAGTATGTTAGGGCTATTGTAAGTAGTAAATGTATCCTACATTAAACCATACTAACCAATCATTGGCTTTGTTTTCTTTATAAATATCGGGATTGGGGCTTAAACCATCCACCCAGTTAGAGAAGTAATATTGAAATCGAAGGTCTACCATTAAATCACTAAGTGGACTTAATTTGTAGCGCGTTCCTACACTCGACACAATAGACCAAACGGTACCCGATTCAGTAGAAAAACCATAAGGGCGTCCCTCGCTAGGAGTTAAATATTTTGGAAACGTAGTCAAAGGAGTTCCTAATGGTCCTAAAGTCGAAGATGCTTTGGCATTGTAATAGCTAAATTGGCCACCTAAACTTACGAATGGCCCAAGACTTCCCATCGTTGCCGTAAACCTCCTAATACTTAAAGGAAAATATTCGAGTTGCATTCCAATATTGGTAACTGCAGTACTTCCTCTCATTGCCTTTAGTTGCTCCTTACCCAAGGAAGGTTTGCCTTCCGTATATTGACCAAATTGTCTTAAGTTGGTTGTGTTATAGGATAATTCACTTCTAAGTTTAAAGTGATCATTAAAGTAAGTATCCGGTGTGTAACAGTTACATTCAGCAGTGTACGAAAAGTTTAAATAATGAATTATACCAATTCCTAAACCCGTATTTCCGGCATTAGTTGATAAGTTGTAACGCTCTCCATAATCTGACTGAAAGGCCACTGGACCTGCTATTATTCCAACCTCATGAGAGAAACCAAACTGTGCGTACGAGCCGTGGAAGAGTCCCATGCTAAGCACTAAAGTGAGGTAGATTAATTTTCGCATCAAGATTTGAGGTTTCTTATCTGGACAAATATATAAAAAAGGTGTCATTCCTGCTTAAAAAGAAAAATTAAAAATAACTAATTAAATACATATTTACTTAAGAAAACAGCAAGGAATTTCTCTAAACGGTCATTTTAAAAGCGTACTTACCAAGGAATACTTAGCGAAAAGGTAATTCTATTGAGTATAATCAAATAATTATCAAAAAATATTTTTTAAGATGTATCTTTGTGGTGAATAACGAAAACGTTTTCTTAAACGTTAATAATCTATTAATCATGTCACAAAGTATAAACGCTTTCATCGCAGAGGTTACTAAGAAAAACCCAAATGAGCCAGAATTTTTACAGGCAGTACTAGAAGTTGCTGAAACTGTAATTCCTTTTATAGAAGAAAATAAAAAATACCAAAACAAAATGCTTTTAGAGCGTATGGTTGAATCTGACCGTATTATCATGTTTAGAGTAGCTTGGATTGATGACAAAGGACAAACACAAGTAAATAGAGGATACCGTATTCAAATGAACTCGGCTATCGGACCTTACAAAGGAGGACTTCGTTTTCACCCATCTGTAAACTTAAGTATTTTGAAATTTCTTGCTTTTGAGCAAACGTTCAAAAACAGTTTGACTACATTGCCAATGGGTGGTGGTAAAGGTGGAGCTGATTTTGACCCTAAAGGAAAATCAGATAATGAAGTAATGCGTTTTTGCCAAAGCTTCATGACTGAATTGTCTAAACACATTGGTGCTAACACTGACGTTCCTGCAGGAGATATCGGAGTTGGAGGAAGAGAAGTTGGATACATGTTTGGTCAATACAAAAGATTAAGAAACGAATTTACTGGAGTTTTAACTGGTAAAGGAATTTCTTTTGGAGGTTCATTAATCAGACCAGAAGCAACAGGATACGGAGCAGTTTATTTTGCACAAAGTATGTTGGAGACTAAAGGAGATTCTTTCAAAGGTAAAACAGTTGTGGTTTCTGGATCAGGAAACGTTGCACAATATGCTACTGAAAAAGCAACTCAATTAGGTGGTAAAGTGGTGACTATGTCGGATTCTGCTGGATACATCTACGATGCTGATGGAATTGATGCTGACAAATTAGCTTTCGTAATGGAGCTTAAAAACGAATTAAGAGGAAGAATTAGCGAGTATGTTGAAAAATATCCTAATGCTAAATATTTTGAAGGAAAACGTCCTTGGGAAGTAAAATGTGATATTGCATTGCCTTGCGCAACTCAAAATGAGTTAAACGAAGACGAAGCTAAAGCACTTGTAGCTAATGGATGTATCTGTGTTGCTGAAGGAGCTAACATGCCAACAACTCCAGAAGCAGTTATTGTTTTCCAAAACGCTAAATTATTATTCGCTCCAGGAAAAGCATCTAATGCTGGTGGAGTAGCAACTTCAGGTCTTGAAATGTCTCAAAACTCTTTGAGATTAAGCTGGTCAGCTGAAGAAGTTGATGAAAAATTAAAAGGAATTATGCTTGCTATTCACGCTTCATGTGTGGAGTATGGTAAGGATGCTTCAGGATATGTTGACTACGTAAAAGGAGCTAACATCGCTGGATTCGTTAAAGTAGCTGATGCTATGCTAGCGCAAGGAGTGGTTTAATCTTCTTTTTTTAAATACTTTAAAGAGCCTTCTGCCGTTTACGGATAGAAGGCTTTTTTTATTTTGGTAACAACCAAAAACCAATACTTTCGATTGTAGTATCTTTGTTTTTCTATAGCTTTATCACCAATGAAAAAAGGATTTTTTAGTTTCATATTAGTAGTTGTCTTTCAGATGAGTTTTTCACAAAACAATTTGTCGTGGCAAGGCTATTTCTCTTACAATGAAATTAAGGCTATTTCAAGCTCTCCTACTGCTGTTTTTGGAGCCTCCGAGAACGCTTTGTTTTCAAAGAACATACTAGACAATCAGGTAAAAACTACTACTACTATAGACGGTCTTTCAGGGGAAACGATCAGCTCTTTATATTATAGTACCACAGCTAAGAAAACGTTGATTGGATACGAAAACGGATTATTGATCGTCGTGGATGCCGCCTCAGGCAAAATAACTCCTGTCGTGGATATCATCAATAAACAATTATCGCCACGCATTAAAAAAATCAACCATTTTACGGAGTTTGAAGGATTTGTTTATGTGTCCTGTGATTTCGGAATCGTACAATTTAATTTGCAAACCCTACTTTTTGGTGACACCTATTTTATAGGAGATAATGGAGCAGAGATAATCGTAAACCAAACCACACTTTTTAATGGCTTTATTTACGCTGCCACAAATGCGGGTATTCGTAGAGCAGCTATAACAAACGCCAATTTAAATGATTTTAGACAATGGGAAGTAATAACAACCGGCAATTGGGTAGGTGTTGCTGCGTTTGACTCCTTTTTAGTCGCTGTTAATAGTGACGGCGTCATTCATAGGTACAATGCTACTACTAACTCGTTTTCAGGTTTTATAACTTTACCACAACAGCCGTTAAACGCTCGAATTGTAGGGCTTAATTTAGTAGTTACGACGGCAAATAGCGTTTATATCTACAATGATCAACTCAGTTTAGTACGGCAAATTGCTAGTAGTCAAATAGGGGTAAACGGCTTACTATTTTCGTGCGCCACCATCATAAATGATGTGGTTTATTTGGGTACCAAAGAAAATGGACTTTTTGCTACGGCCTTAATTGCTAGTACCGTATTCGAAAATTTATCGCCGGCAGGTCCTTTGCGAAATGCTGTTTTTGCATTGCAAACTACGTCGACCTCTCTTTGGACTGTTTTTGGGGACTATGATGTACGGTATAATCCGTACGACCTTGACAGTTATGGCATTAGTAAATATGCTAAGGAGGGTTGGCTTACTATTCCTTATGACAAAGTACTAGGTGCAAAGTCAATGGTGCGACTTACCATCAATCCTGCAGATGAAAATGAAGTATATGCAAGTTCTTTTTTTTCCGGTTTGCTGAAGATCGTAAATGATGTTCCTACTCTTTTATACAATCAAAATAATAGCGGATTAGAAACCATAACGTATTTAGGTCCTAATTATTTTGACGTAAGAATAAACGGCGCTGCCTTCGATAAATCAGGTGATTTATGGGTCACTAACAGTCGTGTTAATAACGGAATAAAAGTGCTTCGCGCCAATGGGCAATGGCAAAAATACGCCACTGATAAAATTTTGTCCGCAAGTGAAGACAATAGCTTTTCACGAATGGTTATTGATAGAAACGGTGTAAAATGGATGGGAACGAATCGCGATGGACTCTTAGGATTCAATGACAACGGCTTAGTTTTCAAAAAAATTACAGCCGGACCTGATACGGGAAATTTACCCATTTCGGATGTGCGAGCCTTAGCAATAGATACTAAAAACCAGCTTTGGATAGGAACTACGAAGGGTTTACGTGTTTTAATTAATGTAGGAAGCTTTCAAACTGATGAGCAACCCGCTACAAGAGCGATTATTATCGAGGATGATGGTCTAGCGCAAGAGTTGTTGTTTGAACAGTTTATAACTGATATTGTTGTAGATGGCGCCAATAATAAATGGATAGGCACTGCGGATTCAGGGGTTTTTATGGTGTCGCCTAACGGGCAAGAAACCATCTATCATTTTACAACAAATAATTCTCCTTTGCCAAGTAATGTCATTAATGATATTGATATTAATGGTATTACGGGCGAAGTTTTTATCGCTACTGCCAAAGGGTTAGTTTCTTTTAAAGGGGTTGCGACTAAGGCTAATGATGATTTATCCAATGTGTACGCTTATCCCAATCCCGTGCGACCGGGTTATGTAGGAACAGTAAAAATTGCGGGCTTGATTGATAAGGCAACAATAAAAATCACAGATATCCAAGGGAACCTTGTCTTTGAAACTACTTCCGAAGGAGGTACAATCGAGTGGGATACCACCGCTTTTGGCAAATACAAAGTAGCATCAGGAGTGTATATGATCTTTATATCCGCTCAAGACGGCATCGAAACTACAGTCAAAAAAGTAATGATAATAAGATAAATTAAAGGGTGAGATTCTATTTTTCAAGCTTTAAATTTCTCAATATTTAAATTAAAATCGTGCAAGTTAAAACCAAAGCAATCGTTATTTCATCTATTAAATACCAAGAAAAAAGCTTGATTGTAAAGTGTTTTACGTTGTCTCATGGTGTAAAATCCTATTTTGTACGGAATGCTTTTGCAGGGCGGAAATCAAACCAAAAAATCGCCTATTTCCAGCCGCTTACCATTTTAGAAATCGAAGCAGTCCATAAAAACAAAGGTACTTTAGAGCATTTCAAGGAGATTAAAATTAGTACGCCCTTTCAGTCTATTCACTCGGATATCTATAAAAGTACCATCGTGATGTTTGTATCCGAGATATTACACCATTCCATTCATGAGGAAGAAGAAAATGAAGCGCTATTTAGTTTTTTAGAAGTCGCTTTATTTTGGCTCGATGCGCATGACGAAATCGCTAATTTTCACTTAATTCTGCTATTAGAAGTCTCAAAATATTTGGGTTTTTATCCTGATACGTCGGATATTGACATGCCTTTTTTTGAAATGACCGAAGGTGTTTTCACTCCCTTTAGTGCCATGAGTTCCCTTAGTGCTCATGAGACCGGTTTGTTCAAAAAGCTCCTAGATTTAAAATTAGACAACGACCAAAAAGTGTTTCATGTGATTGAAAGACAATTGCTGTTGAAAATTTTGATCGATTACTACAGCTACCATCTTGACGGTTTTAGAAAACCAAAATCATTGGATGTTTTAAAAGAGGTTTTTTCATAAGCAAACATGTAATTTGTCGTTCTGCTAGATTATTTTTCCTCTTTTCTACTATTTCCCATCTATAGAATGAGGCTTTCTAGCCTTAAAATCGACTCATTTATCTATTGCTCTTTACTAGATGATGTATTATAAGGAAGTTTGATAAAAATTAATATCAAATGAAACTATATCAAATCATCGGGATGCTTCTTTTTTCCATTTTTTCTTTTGCGCAAACGGCAAATGATGATAAATTATGGACTTTAGAAGATTGTATAATCTACGCTAAGGAAAACAGTATTACAGTAAAGTCAGTAGCACTAACACTTCAATCAGCAGAGGTAAATTACGATAAGTCAAAATCAATGCGTCTGCCTAATTTATTTGGGAACATTTCTCAAAACTTTTCTAGTGGAACGACAATTGACCCTATTACTAGTAGTTATGTGTCACAGCAAATAAATTCGACTAGTCCGGTTTTAACATCGTCTGTTACATTATTTCAAGGGAATCAATTAAGTAATCAGATTAAGAAAAACCAATTGTTGGTAGAACAAAATTCTCTTTATTTAGAAGAAGCTAAGAATAATGTGGCACTGAGTATTACCGAAGCTTATCTGCAAGCTTTGTACAATAAAGAGGCAATAAGTATTGCGCAAAACAATTTAACATCTTCAGAAAAGGAAGTAGCTAGATCCAAAGCTAGACTAGATGCTGGAACAATTGCTACAAAAGATTATACAGATGCGATTTCGCAGGCGGCTACCAATAAATACACGCTTGTTGCTGCCAAGAACGGTTATGCACAACAGCTTATTATTTTAAAACAATTATTAGAGCTAGGTCCTGAAGACAGTTTTGAAATTGCGAACCTAGAAACTCAAAATACGCTAATTGGAGCGATACCAAATAAGATAACTGTTTACAATCAAGCCCTGAGTAATTTACCAGAGATAAAAGCGGCTGCATTAAGTAAATCTGTTTCAGAGACAGGTTTGGATATTGCCAAAGGAGCTTATTTGCCTACGTTATCACTTTCAGGAAGTTTAGGGTCGGGTTATACGAGTGTTCAAGAGGCCAATTTTACCGATCAGTTAAACCTAAACTTTAATCAAAGAGTAGGATTGTCATTATCGATTCCGATTTTTAATAAAAATCAAACCAAAGCACAGGTTCAATTAGCAAAAATTGAAATAGAAAAAGCAGATATCGAAGCACAAGCATCTCAAAAAGAATTGTACAGAAAAATTGAAACCTCTTGGCAAAATGCTACTGCTTCGGTAGAGCAATTAGAAGCTTCAAAAATGGCAACCGATGCGACAGCTGAATCGTACAAATTGGCTCAGAAAAAATACGAGCTGAACGATTTAAGTACAACGGATTTAGTGGTTAGTCAAAACATTTATACCAATGCGCAACAAAATTACATTCAAGCCAAGTATTTAAACATACTATACTTTCAATTATTACAATTTTATCAAGGAAACGAAATTAAACTTTAAGAACATGAACAAGAATAAAATAATCAAAGCGTCCATTATTATAGCGATTGTAGCCATTGCCTATCTAGGATATAACTTTGTTTCGGCTCCAGAAACGGCTGCTATAAAAGTAGAGACAATAAAAGCTAAATCTGGCGATGTAGTGACAACAGTTACTGCAACGGGAACGCTACAGCCAATTACTGAGGTTAGTGTGGGAACGCAAGTTTCGGGTGTGGTAGAAAAAATTTATGTTGATTACAATTCGGTTGTAAAGCAAGGACAGTTATTGGCAGAATTGGATAAAACGACTTTAAATTCGGCAGTAGTTTTGGCACAAGCAGCCTATAATGGTGCAACCAACGAACAGCGTTATTTACAAACGGTTTTTGATCGCCAAAAGACATTGTTTGAAAACAAAGTAATCAGTAAGTCGGATTATGATGAGTCTTTATATAAATTAAATAATGCGAAAAGCGTTGTTTCTCAAAGACAATCAGATTTAGCGAAAGCCAAAACAAATTTGAGTTATGCTAATATTTACTCTCCTATTGATGGTGTGGTTTTATCAAGAGCGGTAGACGAAGGGCAAACTGTAGCGGCTAGTTTAAGTACGCCAACTTTGTTTACCATTGCCAAAGATTTGAGCGAAATGCAAGTAGAAGCTAACGTGGATGAAGCAGATATAGGTCAAGTAAAACAAGGACAAAGAGTCTCTTTTACAGTAGATGCGTATCAAGGAGAAGAGTTTGCTGGGGTAATTACCCAAGTGAGATTAAACCCGACAACAACTTCAAATGTTGTGACTTATACAGTGGTTATAAAGGCAGAAAATCCAGATTTGAAATTAAAACCAGGATTAACGGCAACAATTACAATTTATACGTTAGAATTAAAAAATGTGTTAACGCTTGAAGCAAAAGGAGTGAAGTTTGAACCAGACATGAAAGTTTTGAACAACTATCAAAAAGCGAATGGATTTTCATCAGTTGCTGAGGTTGCTAAATCAGAAACAGCTACAATTTGGGTGATGACAAGCAAAGGAATCGCATCCAAATCTATTAAAACGGGTATTAGTGACGGTGTAAATGTTGAAATTCTTAGCGGATTGTCAGCGGGTGAAGAAGTGGTTTATAATCTAAAAGCTTTGACAAAAACCGAAGTGAGATCGGAACATGGAGACAATGAGAGTCCGTTCATGACAAAACCACGTGGGAAAAAATAAGAATTATGTCAAAAACAATCATTAAAATAGAAGATTTGAAACGCTCTTTTACCATGGGTGAAGAGACGGTTCATGCTTTAAAAGGAATTTCGTTCAGTATTCAAGAAGGAGAATTTGTAACCATTATGGGAACGAGTGGGTCTGGAAAAAGTACGCTCCTGAATGTTTTGGGATGTTTAGACCAACCCAATTCTGGTTTGTATCAAATAGATGGTGTTTCGATAAAAGAATTGACTAAAAACGAGTTGGCTCGAATTAGAAACGAGAAAATTGGTTTTATTTTTCAATCTTATAATTTATTAGCTAGAACTACCGCAATAGAAAATGTGGAGTTGCCTTTGCTTTATAGTACTAAAAAACTATCGCCAGAGGAAATTCATGATAAGGCATTCAAAGCTTTGGAACAAGTGAATCTATCAGCAAGACTTGATCATACGCCTTCGCAGCTTTCAGGAGGGCAACAACAAAGAGTGGCGATTGCAAGATCTCTTGTAAATGAGCCGGTAGTGATTCTTGCTGATGAAGCTACAGGAAATCTAGATACGAGAACTTCATACGAAATCATGGCTTTGTTTCAAGAATTGAACAAGCAAGGAAAAACCATTCTGTTTGTAACCCACGAGCCAGATATTGCCACATTTACAGGGAGAACTATCGTGTTGAAAGACGGGCATATCATCCAAGATTACATTAACAACAATGTTCAATCGGCAGCTGAAGCACTTTTAGCTTTGCCAGTAGAAGAAGACTAATATGAGAACGCAAAATTTATTAAAAATATCCTGGAAAGCAATTGTGCTTAACAAGATGCGCACCTTTCTTACCATGCTCGGAATTATTATTGGGGTAGCCTCTGTAATTGCCATGCTGGCCATTGGGGAAGGATCGAAAGAGAGTATTAAAACACAAATTTCGAGTATGGGTTCCAATATGATTACTATAAAACCGGGTAGTGATGTGCGTGGTGGCGTAAGCCAAGGAAGTAGCGCCATGGAAACCTTGACTTTAAACGACTATGAAGCCATTAAGAAGGAAACCACCTTGCTAACCTCTTTTTCGCCATTGGTAAATAGTGGAGGTCAATCCATTTATGGAGCGAATAACTGGCCAACTTCAATTTATGGAGTGGCGCCAGATTATTTGAAAATTAAAATATGGGATGTAGCCGAAGGAAGTAACTTTACGGAAAAAGAAGTAAGTTCAGCAGCAAAAGTGGCAGTTATTGGGCAAACAGTTGCTGAAAATTTATTTGAAGAAGGTGTAAGTCCTATTGGTAAAATGATCCGCTTTAATAGTATTCCGCTTAAAATTATTGGAGTTCTAGAAAGTAAAGGGGAAAGTACTGGTGGTCAAGACCAAGATGATGTTATCCTTGCGCCTTACACAACAGTACAAAAAAGAATTTTGGCAATCACGCATTTACAATCTATCGTGGTTTCGTCTATAAGTGAGGAAGATGTGCCAAATGCAGTACTTGAAATTAATGCTTTATTGAGAAAAAATCATAGTTTAACGACAAATCAAGCAGACGATTTTTATGTTATTTCAATGGAAGAAATGATCAAAACATTTAGTTCTACCAGTGAGATGCTAACGGTTTTGTTAGTAGCAATTGCGAGTATTTCATTATTAGTGGGTGGAATTGGGATTATGAACATCATGTATGTTTCGGTAAAAGAGCGTACCCGAGAAATTGGTTTGCGTATGGCAGTAGGAGGTAGAGGATCTGATATTTTGATGCAATTTCTTATCGAAGCCATGTTGATCAGTATTACTGGTGGTATAATTGGTGTATCTTTGGGACTTGGAGCTACTTATTTTATAGAAAATGTGTTGCATTGGCCAGTGTCAGTGACTAGTTCTTCCATTGTGATTTCGTTTGTTGTATGTGCTATCACAGGAATATTTTTTGGTTGGTATCCAGCTAAAAAAGCATCAAGTTTAGATCCTATAACAGCACTTCGTTACGAATAATACCTTTAGAAAATGAATATTACAAAAAGTAAATCGGCGACAGTATTTTTCCATATAATGGTTTGGCTTGTGTTGTTTAGCCTGCCTTATTTGTTGTCATACGGGCAAAATCAAGAGATTACCAAAGTGGTCGTGAATTCTTGGATTCCACTATTTTTTTATGCAACTCTTTTTTATTTAAATTTCTTTATCGTAATTGATCATTTCTTTTTTACCAAAAAGGAGTGGGTTTACATCCTGATTAACGTGGCATTGGTTTCGTTTTTTGTGGGTGTAAATACGACTATCAGGCAATATTTTTTAGATAATTATTTTTCTAAAAATAAAGTTGCTTTAAAGCGACCGCCAAGAAATTTTTTCATTTACGTTGATTTCATTTCTTTTGCGGTACCTGTAATTTTTTCATTGGCATTAAAAGTAATCGAAAAATGGATGAAAACGGAAGCTGAACGTGCGGAAGCTTCAAATATTAGGCTAGAATCAGAGTTACAGCATTTAAAATACCAGTTGCAACCTCATTTTTTCTTTAATTCATTGAATAATATTTATTCGCTAGTAGATATAGCGCCAGAAATGGCAAAACAAACCATCCATAGTTTGGGAAAACTGATGCGTTATTTATTGTATGAAACCAACAATGAAAAAGTGAGTTTGATAAAAGAAATCAACTTTATGACTAATTATATTGAGTTAATGAAGTTGAGATTACACGACGCTACCAAAGTGCAGTATGAGTTTCCAGATCTAAAACAAGATTTACAAATTTCGCCGTTACTGTTTATTTCCTTAATCGAAAATGCCTTTAAACACGGAGTTTCGGCCGATAAGACATCAGATATTATTTTTAAAATGAAAATAGAAGGGAAGCAATTATCCTTTTATTCTGAGAATCATAACTTTCCAAAAACAGAAACCGACAAAAGCGGATCTGGAATAGGATTAGATAATTTGGAGAAACGCCTGTCTTTACTTTATCCAGAAAAACATTCTTTTACAGAAAAAGTAGAAAATGATACCTTTTCGGTAAATTTACAAATCGAAATATAAAAGTATGCTCATTCCAAATGTTTGATTTTGAGTAAAGACAAATAAAAAGTACGCATAAAATGGCCGATAAAATATCTTGTTTGATTGTTGATGATGAACCAATGGCGCTAAATTTGGTCGAAAGTTATGTACTCAAAACTCCCTTTTTACACTTAGTAAAAAAATGCAGCAGCGGGATACAAGCTCTTTCTTACTTAGACGAAGAAAAAGTAGATTTGATTTTTCTAGACATACAAATGCCAGATTTAACGGGTTTGCAATTGGCCAAAGTACTTCCAAAATCAACAAGAATAATATTTACTACCGCTTTTGATCAATACGCCATTGAAGGTTTCAAAGCCGAAGCATTGGATTATTTGCTAAAACCATTCGATTATTCAGAGTTTTTAATGGCAGTCACTAAAGCCAAAGAATGGTTTGAATTGGTTAAAAACCAAGAAAAAAAGAGTCCAGAAACGACTGATTTTCTTTTTGTGAAATCAGAATACAAACAATTAAAGATCAATCTTAAAGAGGTTTTGTATTTTGAAAGTCTAAAGGATTATGTCAAAATTTGGATTAAGAATAATCCTAAGCCCATTTTGACTTTAATGAGTTTGAAAACCCTTGAGGAAGAACTTGCTGGAGATCAATTTATGCGGGTACACCGTTCTTTTATCGTTTCCTTAAACAATATTGATGTGATAGAACGTAGTCAAATCGTGATCAATAAGCAACGCATTACTGTTTCAGATCAATACAAAAGCAATTTCCTTGATTTCGTGTCCAAAAATTCATTGGATTAGGTTTTAAAAGAATAAATATAATCAAACTTAAATTTTCAATTTACATTTAAGCTTGGATAGATTTGCAGGTGGAATAACGGTATTGCTTTTCCAAGTATTTTATTTTTAAAATAATTTAAAATTTATTTTTTTATTTTTAAAAGTAAAGTATATTTGTCTTTTAATCAAGTATGTTGTTCTTTATGGAAAACAAACTGTAACCGCTAAACTTTATGGAATCAAAAATGAAACAAGAAGGAATTATTAGAAAAATTGATAAATACACAAATTTTCTGATCCCTTACAAATTTAAAAGAATTGGGTTGGTACTTTTTTTACTTGCATGTATTTCATATTTTACTGCTGTCTTTTTCGTTGAAAACATTTTGTATTATGCTTTATCTCTAAATTTAGCAGAAACAATTGCTATTGTTGGTTTGCTTTTGGTGGCCATTTCTAAGGAAAAAACAGAAGACGAATTGATTTCTAAAATTAGAATGCAGTCGTATCACTATGCGGTAATTGGTACAGTAATTGTGCAGTTCTTTATCTCGTTTTTTCCTTTTATTTTTGTTTTTCCATTCCCTGCTGAAACTTTGAAAATTACAAAGAGCATAGATGTTTCTGTATTATTGTATTTGTTATTAATTAAAGTTATCATTTTCAAAAAATTAAAGACGGCTTATTATGAAGAATAGACTAAAAGTAGAACGAGCCATTTTAAATTTAACGCAAGAGGAATTGTCAGAGAAAATAGGCGTTTCTAGACAAACCATTAACTCTATCGAAACGAATCGTTTTGTGCCTTCAACCGTTTTAGCTTTAAAGCTTTCTAAATTATTTGGAAAACCTGTAAATGAGTTTTTCGAGTTAGAAGGAGATGAATAACATTTTCTTGATGTTCGGCTAAAAAACCATTTTTCGCTGTAATCATTAATCTGAAAGCGCAGATTTGTAATCCGTTCCCACAACAATAAATATAGCTATCCATTAAAGCGAAGTTCAAATTCAGATTAGACTCGTTATGTAACTTTCGACTTTCAACTTTCGACTTGTGACATAATTTTATTACTTTCGCAAATCGATTAAAGAAAAGGATAAAATGAGCACAAAATTTACTGAATACAAAGGACTTGACTTGCCTACAGTGGCGTCAGAAGTACTGGATTTTTGGAAGAAAGAAAATATATTTGAGAAGAGTGTAACCACTCGCGAAGGCAACCAACCGTTTGTGTTTTTTGAAGGCCCTCCTTCAGCAAATGGATTACCAGGAATTCACCACGTAATGGCTCGTGCTATTAAAGATATTTTTTGTAGATATAAAACTCAAAAAGGATTTCAAGTTAAACGTAAAGCCGGTTGGGATACACACGGTTTGCCAGTAGAATTAGGTACTGAGAAGGAACTTGGAATCACCAAAGAAGATATTGGTACAAAGATTTCTATTGAAGAATATAACGAAGCCTGTAAAAAAACAGTGATGCGTTATACGGATGTATGGAATGATTTGACTGAAAAAATGGGGTATTGGGTAGATATGGAAGATCCATATGTTACCTACAAACCTAAATATATGGAAACGGTTTGGTGGATTTTGAAACAAATCTATAACAAAAATTTGATGTACAAAGGCTACACTATTCAGCCATATTCTCCAAAAGCAGGAACAGGATTATCGTCTCACGAAGTGAATCAACCGGGTTCGTATCGTGATGTTACGGATACTACGGTGGTAGCTCAATTTAAAGCGATTGAAGCTACTTTACCAGCTGCCTTTAAAGGGTTTGGTGCAGTAGACATCCTAGCTTGGACCACAACACCTTGGACTTTACCATCAAATACAGCACTTACGGTAGGGCCAAAAATTGATTATGCTTTAGTAAAAACATTCAATCAATATACCTTTTTACCATCTAATGTAGTTTTAGCTAAAAACTTAGTAGGAAAGCAATTTTCAAAAGGATTTTTTGCAACTGAAGACCCTGCCGATTTTGCGAATTTCAAAGAAGGAGATAAAAAGATTCCGTTTCAAGTAATTGCTGAAGCAAAAGGAGCAGATTTAGTTGGTATCAAGTACGAACAATTAATGCCATTAGTAGTACCATATCAAAATGCTGAAAATGCGTTTAGGGTAATATCTGGTGATTTTGTAACGACAGAAGACGGAACTGGAATTGTACACACATCACCAACTTTTGGTGCTGATGATGCAAAAGTGGCGAAAGAAGCTACGCCAGAAGTACCGCCAATGTTAGTGTTAGACGAAAATGGTACTCCAGTGCCTTTAGTTGATTTACAAGGAAAATTTGTTCACGGACTTGGAGATTTGTCGGGTAAATATGTTAAAAACGAATATTATAATGATGGTGAAGCTCCAGAACGCTCTGTAGATGTTGAAATTGCCATCAGACTTAAAGAAGAAAATAAAGCATTCAAGGTAGAGAAATACGTGCACAGTTACCCACATTGTTGGAGAACAGATAAGCCTATTTTGTATTATCCTCTAGATTCTTGGTTTATCAAAATCACGGAAGTTAGAGACAGAATGTTCGACTTGAACGAAACGATCAATTGGAAACCAAAATCAACTGGTGAAGGACGTTTTGGTAACTGGATAAAAAATGCCAATGACTGGAACTTATCACGTTCAAGATATTGGGGAATCCCATTGCCAATTTGGAGAACTGAAGATAAGCAAGAAGAAATTCTGATTGGCTCTGTTGAAGAATTGTACAATGAAATCGAAAAATCGATTGCAGCAGGTGTTCAAAAAGAAAATCCTTTTAAAGGGTTTGAAATTGGAAACATGGCGGATAGTAACTACGATTTAATTGACCTGCATAAAAATGTGGTGGATGAAATTACCTTAGTTTCTGCCTCAGGAAAACCAATGGTACGTGAAGCTGATTTGATCGATGTATGGTTTGACTCTGGTTCAATGCCTTATGCGCAGTGGCATTATCCATTTGAAAACAAAGACAAAATCGACCAGAACAAAGATTTCCCGGCTGATTTCATCGCTGAGGGTGTCGATCAAACACGTGGGTGGTTTTATACCTTACACGCAATTGGAACTTTGGTTTTTGATAAAGTAGCCTATAAAAATGTTGTTTCGAATGGTTTAGTATTAGACAAAAACGGACAAAAAATGTCTAAACGTCTTGGTAATGCAGCGGACCCTTTTGAAACACTTTCCGAGTATGGACCTGATGCTACGCGCTGGTACATGATTTCGAACGCAAACCCATGGGACAACCTTAAGTTTGACTTAGAAGGAATTGCTGAGGTACGTCGTAAGTTCTTTGGAACATTATACAACACTTATTCGTTCTTTAGTTTGTATGCGAATATCGATGGGTTCAAATACGAAGAAGCGGAGATTCCGGTAAACGAAAGACCTGAAATTGATCAATGGATCATCTCGGAGTTGAATACTTTGGTTAAGGAAGTGGATACTTTTTATGCTGATTATGAACCTACAAAAGCGGCTCGTGCCATCTCTGAATTTGTTCAAGAAAACTTGAGTAATTGGTACGTACGTTTGTGCAGAAGACGCTTCTGGAAAGGGGAATATGCACAAGATAAAATTGCTGCTTACCAAACACTTTATACCTGTTTATTAACCATCAGTAAGTTGGGAGCGCCTATCGCACCTTTCTTCATGGATAAACTTTACAGAGACTTAACGGTAGCAACACAGACAGAAGAATTCGAGAGTGTACATTTGGCACAGTTCCCAATTTCGGTTGAAAACTATGTTAATAAAATGTTAGAGAGCAAAATGCAGAAAGCACAGACGATCTCATCATTGGTTTTATCACTAAGAAAGAAGGAAATGATCAAGGTACGTCAACCCTTGCAAAAGGTAATGATTCCGGTACTTGACGAGGCGCAAAGAGCGCAAATTGAGGCAGTTTCTGACCTGATAAAAGCAGAGGTAAACGTTAAAGAAATCGTTCTTTTAGATGATGCATCTGGAGTTTTAGTGAAGCAAATAAAACCTAATTTCAAAGCACTTGGACCTCGCTTTGGAAAAGATATGGGCTTGATTTCTAAAGAGATACAAGGTTTTACAGCAGACCAAATTAATGCTTTGGATAAGGATGGAAGTCTAGAAATTGTTATTGCAGGAAATACCGTAACTTTATCAATAGAAGATGTAGAGATTACATCACAAGATATTGAAGGCTGGTTGGTTGCAAATGCTAACGGAATTACGGTTGCGCTAGACATTACAATCTCAGAAGAATTGAAACAAGAAGGGATTGCAAGAGAATTAGTAAACAGAATTCAGAATATCCGTAAAGATTCAGGATTCGAAGTTACAGATAAGATTAAAGTTCAATTACAAAGAGACGGGCTTTTAGAAGAGGCAATTCTTAAAAACGAAGACTATATTAAGTCAGAAACATTGACCAGCGAATTGGTTTTTATGGATGAAGTAAATAATGGTACGGAAATTGAATTTGATGACATAAAAACAATGATTTTAATTTCAAAATAATTTAAAGATGGTAGATGAAGCTACAAGATACTCTGACGCTGACTTAGCTGAGTTCAAAGAAATAATTCAAAAAAAAATAGAGAAAGCGCAATCAGATTTAGATTTGATAAAAAGCGCCTATATGAATGATTTGAATAACGGGACGGATGATACCTCTCCTACATTCAAAGCATTTGAAGAAGGTAGCGAAACCATGTCTAAAGAAGCAAACTCACAATTGGCGATTCGCCAAGAAAAATTCATACGTGATTTGAAGAACGCACTTTTCCGTGTTGAAAATAAAACCTACGGACTTTGTAAAGTAACGGGTAAGTTAATTAGCAAAGAAAGATTGAAAATTGTACCTCATGCTACTATGAGTATCGAAGCTAAAAACTTGCAACGATAAACGGCAATTAGTTAGAAAAATATTAACGCTCCTTTCGGGGCGTTTTTTTTGATAAAATTATTACTTTTACGCACTTAAAATTTAAAAAATGTCATTACGAAAAGCGTATCTACTTATCTTCATTATCTTATTAGTGGATCAAGTTTCTAAATTATATGTAAAAACTAATTTTATATTAGGAGAAGAAGTTGAGGTCTTTCGATGGTTTAAAATACTTTTTATCGAAAACGAAGGAATGGCATGGGGTACAAAAATACCTGGAGCGTACGGTAAATTAATCCTGACTTTGTTCCGATTGTTTGCAGTAGGAGGAATTGGCTACTGGCTTTGGGATGCTACAGAACGAAAAAAGAGCTCTAATTTCCTGATTGTTTCTATTGCTTTAATATTTGCGGGAGCCGTTGGAAATATTATTGATTCTGTTTTTTACGGAGTAATCTTTGACGGAAGTCAAGGACAATTGGCTACATTGTTTTCTGATCAGCCGTATGGCACTTGGTTTCATGGTCAGGTGGTAGATATGTTTTATTTCCCTATTTGGCATGGAAGTTTACCCGAATGGTTGCCAGTTTGGGGAGGTAGAGATTTCACTTTTTTTAATGCTATTTTCAATATTGCTGATATGGCAATTTCAACAGGAGTGGGGATATTAATCTTTTTTAATAAAAAAGCTTTTCATCAAACGGCTTCATAAAGTCGAAAAATAAACGAATACAAAAGGCCTGTTTCAATTTTGAAACAGGCCTTTTGTATTGTGAAAAAATAGTATTTAAAACGATTGAATGCCATTAGGTGTTACACAGTAATCGAGTTGTACATCGCCTTCAAAAATATCGGATATCTCTTCTTCGGGATCAAAAAACGAAAGTCCAATTTTAATGATATCAGGTTGGCAGTCTAATAAAAACTTGTCATAAAATCCTTTTCCGTAGCCCACTCGGTTTCCTTTTTTGTCATAGGCGAGAAGCGGAACAAAAACGACTTCTATTTTTTTGGTAGGTACTTCGATACCGTCAACTGGCTCAGGAATATTGTACTCGTTTTTCTTGATTTTTGTATTGTCAGTCAATAAAAAATGAGTCATCTCGCGGGTTTCAAAGTTAGATTTCGAAATTAAAATCTCCTTGTCTTTTCCAGAGAGAAGATGCAAAATCAATTCGGTGTCCACTTCTTTTTGCTCCGTTATCGGTAAAAAAACGTGAAAGTAGGTCTTGTCCCAAATAGGGAGTTGCAGCACCTTATTGGCAATAGCCAAATTCATTTCTTCGAGTTCAACTTCAGTAAGGGATTGCCTGAGTGATTTATACTTTTTTCGTAATGTGCTCTTACTGTTTTGCATTCATCAGTGTTTTAGAAATATGAAAAATAGCATCTCCCTGATAGATTATTGGCGAATGGTTGGCGTTAATAATGTATCCGTCATTGGGTGCTTTAACAATATGTTCAAATTTCCCAAAAGGATCTGTGATTGTTGCTAAAACACTGCCTTTTTTGACAAAAGCACCAATAGTATTATGGTCATGAAGTAATCCTGAATATTTGGCTCTGATCCAAGATGATTTTTCGATATAAATAGTTTCATTTGCAGGATGTTCTACAATATGTCTTGTTTCTAACATGTTCAAATGAGATAAAAAACGCTTGGTTCCCGCTACGCCTGCATTAGCAACCGACTCATTAATATCGAGTGATTTACCACCTTCAAAAAGCAGCATTTTTACACCAAGTTTTTGACTAGCATTTCTAAACGAACCGGCAATATTTTTAGAAAACAAGGTATAAGGTGCATTAAAAACATCAGCTAACTGCTTTAATTCAGGACTATTGGGTGCCAACCGAATTTGCGGAGCATTAAAACGGCTCGCGCCACCGGCATGAAAATCTACGGCATAATCAACATGTGGCATGATTTCAGTTAAAATATGATAGGCAAATCGACCCGCTAGTGAACCTTTTTTAGATCCAGGAAATACACGGTTTAAGTCTCTTCCATCAGGAAATTGGCGTGACATATTGATAAAACCAAACATATTAATGATCGGAATACATATTATTGTTCCTCTTTTAGGCTTGTTGATTTTTTTAGCTATCAGTTGGCGAACGATTTCTATACCATTAATTTCATCTCCATGAATTCCTGCCGAAAATAAAACTACAGGTCCTTCAATTTTAGAGCGCGATACGATTATCGGGATTTTTAGTTTGGCAGTATTATGTAATTTTGCAATCTCCATGTCAATGGTTTTGCTTTCTCCGGGTAGGATCGATTCTCCAAGTATGCTAATTGCTTTCGTATTTTTCATAGGTAATTAAAAGGCTAAATGTAAAGATTATTATTTGGAATTCGTAAATTTGGAATGATTTCAAGAAATAACCTCATTAAAATTTAATCGCATCAGAGCACTGAAACTGAGCGACACAATACTACAATGCAAAACCCAACTCTAGAGCTTCAAATACAAACTTTACCAGATGGTCCCGGTGTTTATCAGTATTATGATAAGGACGGGAAGATTTTATATGTGGGAAAAGCAAAGAATCTAAAAAAGCGAGTTTCCTCTTATTTTAATAAAATTCATGATGCTGCCAAAACAAATGTATTGGTCAAGAAAATTGTAACCATTAAGCATATTGTTGTCCCTACTGAAACAGATGCTTTATTGTTAGAGAATAATTTAATAAAAACACTTCAGCCGCGGTACAATGTACTCTTGCGTGATGATAAAAGCTATCCGTGGCTGTGTATTAAGAAGGAGCCTTTTTCACGAATTTTTGCAACACGCAGAATGGTAAAAGATGGGTCTGAATATTTTGGGCCGTACACTAGTTTTAAAACAGTTAATACTATTTTAGAATTGATCAAGGAGTTATATCCGTTACGAACGTGTAACTATGATTTGAGCCAATCCAATATCAACAGCGGAAAATTTAAGGTGTGTTTAGAATACCACATAGGCAATTGCAAAGGTCCGTGTGAAGGTCATGAATCGCTCGAGAATTATCAAAAGCAAGTAGATGCAATTCGAGAAATTTTAAAAGGAAATTTCAAAGAAAGCATGAAAGACTTTAAACGCGTTATGATCGAATTAGCGCAAGACATGCATTTTGAGGAAGCCCAAAAAATTAAAGAAAAAATAGAGGTTTTAGAAAACTATCAGTCACGTTCGACTATTGTAAACCCAAAGATTACTAATATTGATGTTTTCTCGATTGTTTCAGATGAAAGCGCAGCGTATATCAATTTTTTACAAATTTCGCATGGTTCGATTATTCGTTCGCATACCATGGAAATCAAGAAAAAACTAGAGGAGACTGACGAAGAGTTGCTGGAACTGGCTATTATTGAACTTAGAGAACGATTTCAATTATTGTCCAGAGAAATTATCGTTCCTTTTGCAGTTGACCTTGGCGAGACGATTAAAGTAACCGTGCCTCAATTAGGGGATAAAAAGCAAATCTTAGATTTATCTATTCGCAATGCAAAGTTTTACCGTATCGAACAACTCAAGCAATTGCAAATTGTTGATCCAGATAGACACACAAACCGAATTATGGCACAAATGCAAAAAGATTTGCGTCTGCCGGTAGAGCCAAGACATATCGAATGTTTTGATAACTCGAATATTCAGGGAACGAATCCAGTTGCCGCTTGTGTAGTGTTTAAAGATGGTAAACCAAGTAAAAAAGATTACCGACATTTTAATATTAAAACCGTTGAAGGACCTGATGATTTTGCTTCGATGGAAGAAGTTGTATACCGCCGTTACAAGCGTCTTTTAGATGAAAAAGAACCATTGCCTAATTTAATTATTATCGATGGTGGTAAAGGACAATTGTCCTCTGCACTAAAAAGTTTAGATGCACTTGATTTAAGAGGGAAAATTGCGATTATTGGAATTGCAAAACGATTGGAAGAACTTTTTTATCCCGGAGATTCGGTGCCGTTATATCTGGATAAGAAGTCGGAGACTTTAAAAGTAATTCAGCAATTACGAAACGAAGCCCATCGATTTGGTATAACACATCACAGAGACAAACGCAGTAAAGCAGCTTTGAATTCCTCAATAGAATCTATCCCAGGTATTGGTGAAAAAACAATGCTAACGTTAATTCAGCATTTCAAAAGTGTTAAAAGATTGAAGTTAGCTTCCGAAAAAGAAATAACGGAGGTCATTGGACTGTCAAAAGCGAAAAAAATTGTCGACTTTTACAATGCATTGCCTAAATAACACTAATTCGTATTTTTTTTAATGCTTGAACTTTTAGAAAGCAATCACTATTTATGAAAAAATATATCCTGTTACTATTCACTTTTTTTGTTTGTTGTAGTTCTTTTGCTCAAGAACAAAACAGACCCAAGGTAGGTTTGGTCCTAAGTGGTGGAGGTGCTAAAGGATTTGCACATATTGGTGTTTTAAAAGTATTAGAAGAAGCAGGTGTTAAAATTGATTATATTGGAGGAACAAGTATGGGATCCGTAATTGGAGGGCTGTATGCAACCGGTTACAATGCAGCTCAAATTGATTCTATCTTTCAGTCCACTAATTTTAATGAGCTGATCACAGATTTTATCCCAAGATCCTCTAAGAATTTCTACGAAAAAAGAAATGATGAACTATATGCTTTAGTGCTACCTTTTAATAAATTCAGGGTAGGTATTCCTGAAGCGCTTTCTAAAGGAATGTACAATTTTAACTTGCTAAGTAGTGTAACGAGAAGCGTGCGATACCAGCGCGATTTCCTGCAATTACCAACCCCTTTTTTATGCATAGGAACGGATATTGAGACGGGTAAACAAGTGATTTTCAATAAAGGGAATTTAGCACAAGCCATTATAGCGAGTTCCGCTTTTCCTTCTCTTTTTTCTCCTGTGCAAATTGACGGAAAGCTGATAGTCGACGGTGGAGTGACGAACAACTACCCTATTGATGAGGTTAAAATGTTAGGCGCTGATATTATAATAGGTGTCGATGTTCAAGATGATCTATTAAAAAGAACGTCTTTGAAGGATGCTACTAAGATTTTGGTTCAAATTAATAACCTTCATACCATCGAAAAGATGAAGGAAAATATTAAAAAAACCGATATTTACATTAAGCCTGATATTAGAGATTACGGAGTGATTTCCTTTGATAAAGGAAAAGAAATCATCAAGAAGGGAGAGGAAGCAACATTTGCAGTATTTGAAAAAATAAAAGTGCTTGGAGAAGGAGCCAATAAGTATGAAAAGCCTAAATTAAAACTACCGATTGATAGTTTGCAAATTGATAAAATTAATCTTGGATCACTTACGAACTATACTAAAGAATATGTAACAGGTAAATTGCGATTTAAGCCCGGGACAAAAATAGCCTATACACAGCTAATTAAGGGTATAAATAATCTGAATGCTACTCAAAATTTTAGTGCCATTGATTATTCCTTGGATAAAGGAAACGACGGTAAAGACAATCTAAACTTAAACTTAGTTGAAAACCCTACTCAAACGTACTTGAAGTTTGGTTTACATTACGATGGCTTATTTAAAAGTGGGGTGTTAGTTAATTTAACACGCAAAAAAACATTGTTTAAAAATGATATTGCATCATTAGACATTGTTTTAGGGGATAATTTCAGGTATAATTTTGATTATTATGTTGAAAACGGTTATAACTTAAGTTTAGGATTTAAATCACAATTCAACCAGTTTAACCGTAATGTAGCTGCGGAATTAAGTGGATTGAATTTAGTTGATCTTGGGGTTACGTCTATCAATATGGATTACTCTGACCTTACCAATCAGTTGTATTTTCAATCCTTATTCGTGCAAAAATTTTTATTAGGTGCGGGAATAGAATATAAAAATTTAAGAATCAAATCACCAACACTCGATAACTCTAATCAATTTATTGAAAAAAGTAGCTACGGTAGTGTATTTGGTTATCTAAAGTACGACTCCTTTGATGATAAATACTTTCCAACCAAAGGCTGGTCTTTCTCTGGCGATATACAATCGTACTTGCTTTCCTCTAATTACACTAAAAACTTCAGCCCTTTTACTATAGCTAAAGCTAATTTTGGAATTGCGGCGACCGTATTTCACCATGCCACTATTAAGGTAGAAACTGAGGGAGGTTTTTCTTTTGGAAGTGATAGTGTGCCTTATCTTAATTTTGTTTTAGGAGGCTATGGCTTTAATACGATCAATAATTTCAGGCATTTTTATGGGTATGATTTTTTAAGCTTAGCCGGAAATAGTTATATCAAATCTTCTTTGAGCTTTGATTATGAAATATTCAAAAAGAATCATTTAAATGTTACGGCAAATTTTGCCAACATAGGAGATCGTATATTTGAAAGCGTTGATTGGATTTCAATCCCTAAATACTCGGGCTATGCGTTGGGGTACGGGTTAGAAACCGCTATTGGTCCTATTGAAATTAAGCACAGTTGGTCGCCTGAAAATTCTAAAGGTTACACTTGGTTTAGTATAGGATTTATATTTTAAATTTATTTTTTATAAATAAAAATTCCGATATTTGTTATAATGAAAACGAAATGGACCGGTTTATTAGAATATCTGCAATTCCTTATCAAGAGAAATCCTGAATAGGTTACTTTTTTTTGATTTAGAATAGCAAAGTACAAAGCAATCTTGCTTGATTTAGTTACACTTAAAACAAAAAAAAACATGCCATTATATCATAAACTAGGGACATTCCCTCAAAAAAGACATACACAGTTTGAAAAGCCCAATGGGGGTTTTTACTACGAACAACTGTTTGGTACTGAAGGTTTCCACGGACATGCCTCGCTATCGTACCACGTTCATAGACCCACTCAGGTCAAAGAAATTTTAAATTCCTATTCAGTCGAGCCTAAAATAGCTATTGGTAAAAACATCAAGTCTTTGTTATTAAAAGGATTTGAATTAAAACCAGCCGACGATTTCCTGGAAAGTCGCAAACCCATGTTAGTCAATAAAGACTGTACAATAGGACTTGCAGCACCACGAAAATCACTAACCGAATATTTTTATAAAAATGCCGATGCTGATGAAATGATTTTCATTCACAAAGGAAAAGGGAAATTGCGTACCATGCTAGGGAATATTCCTTTCGAGTACGGAGATTACCTGATTATTCCACGCGGAATCATTTACCAAATTCAGTTTGATACTGAGGATAATCGCTTATTTTACGTCGAGTCGTTTGCACCTTTTTATACTCCAAAACGCTATAAAAATGAGTCGGGACAGCATTTAGAACATTCCCCTTTTTGCGAACGCGATTTTATTTTACCTACAGAGTTAGAAACACATGACGAAAAAGGAGACTTTCTAATCAAAATCAAAAAAGAAGGCATGATGCATGAAGTAGTTTATGCCACGCATCCTTTTGACGTGATTGGTTGGGATGGCTATAATTTCCCCTACGGATTTAGCATTCACAATTTCGAACCAATAACAGGGCGCGTACACCAACCGCCACCGGTGCATCAAACATTTGAAACGGCGACTTTTGTTGTTTGTTCGTTTGTGCCAAGGTTGTACGACTACCACCCAAAATCAGTTCCTGCGCCGTATAATCACAGTAATATTGACAGCGACGAAGTGTTGTATTATGTCGATGGTGATTTTATGAGCCGCAACAATATCGAGCAAGGACACATCACTTTACACCCAAAAGGAATTCCACACGGACCAGCACCAGGAGCAATGGAACGCAGTATAGGTCACACAGGTACTGAGGAATTGGCTGTTATGGTCGATACCTTCCGCCCGCTAATGGTTACTGAGGAAGCCATGGGATTGGACGATGGGCAGTACTATAAATCTTGGGTGGAGTAATTTCCTTCTGAGCGAATTTGCAGTGGGAGCTATTTCCCGCTGTTCGCTATATCTTTATGTTTTTAAAGAAAAAACATAAAGGATGCCGCTACCATCAGGGCTAAAAATCAAATTTCAAAAAATCAATTCGGTTGCAACGATTAAACGATGCAACGATTAAACAAATAAATATCATGGCAAAAGAAGTAAAATCAGTAGAATACGGATTAGAAAAAATATTTGAAGGAGCACAAGATTTCCTTCCGTTATTAGGAACAGACTACGTAGAATTCTACGTAGGAAACGCAAAACAGTCCGCTCATTATTACAAAACGGCTTTTGGTTACCAATCTTTGGCGTATGCCGGATTAGAAACAGGAGTAAAGGACAGAACATCCTATGTATTGAAGCAAGATAAAATTCGTATTGTTTTAACCACACCCTTAACGCAAGATTCTCCAATTCACGAACATCTTAAAAAACACGGTGACGGAGTTAAAGTAGCCGCTTTATGGGTTGAAGATGCAACATCAGCGTACGAAGAGACTATGAAACGTGGCGCACGCTCGTTCATGGAACCAACAGTTGAGAAAGACGAACACGGCGAAGTAGTTCGTTCTGGAATCTATACCTATGGAGAAACAGTACATATTTTTGTAGAGCGTAAAAACTACAATGGAATCTTTTTACCGGGTTATAAAGAGTGGAAATCTGATTACAATCCTGAAGCAACAGGTTTAAAATACATAGACCACATGGTTGGAAATGTAGGTTGGAACGAGATGAATACTTGGGTAAAGTTCTATGAAGAGGTTATGGGGTTTGTAAACTTCCTGTCTTTTGATGACAAGCAAATCACGACGGAGTATTCTGCCTTGATGAGTAAAGTAATGTCTAACGGAAACGGAAGAATTAAATTCCCAATCAACGAGCCAGCCGAAGGAAAGAAAAAATCACAAATCGAAGAATATTTAGACTTTTACGGAGGTCCAGGAATACAACACATCGCTATTGCTACAGATGACATTATAAAAACCGTAAGTCAGTTAAGAGCAAGAGGTGTGGAGTTTTTATCAGCACCGCCACATACCTACTACCAAGCTATTCCAGAACGATTGGGAGCGCACATGGGTATGATGAAAGAAGATATTAACGAAATAGAAAAATTAGCCATCATGGTAGATGCTGATGAAGATGGGTATTTATTGCAAATATTCACTAAACCAGTACAAGATAGACCAACCTTATTTTTTGAAATAATCCAAAGAATGGGTGCTAAAGGCTTTGGTGCCGGTAATTTTAAAGCTCTTTTTGAATCTATTGAGAGAGAACAGGAATTGCGAGGAACGCTATAAAAGACGCTTTTTTTTACATTATGTGAAAAAATAACCATTCAATTAGTTCGGAATTTATCAATGATTTGTTAAACTTTTTTTTTAGTTTTTAAATCTTGATTTGTTAGCTACCTTTGCACTCGCAAAATGGAAGGGGTGGTTTCCTTCCGATTTGATATAAATTTCATAATTTATAGTTTTTTGGTTAGTTAATAGCATAAAAACTCAGTCATTATTTGACTGAGTTTTTTTGTTTTAATATATTTGGAACAAAATTTGCAACTTCCATCAATAAATAGAAAAAGTAAGTTATGAAAAAGATAATACTGTTCTTGTTATTGATAGTAACCGTTAGTTTTGACTCTCAAAATGATGATGCATACGACACAGGTGAGTGGTTTAAATTTAGAATCCATTATGGCTTTGTAAATGCAGGCTATGCCACCCTTGAAGTTAAGGATGCGGTTGTAAATAATAAAAAAGCTTTTCACGTTATTGGTAAAGGATACACTACGGGTATGTCTCGTTTTTTCTTTAAAGTAGATGATCTCTATGAAAGTTATATCGAGAAAGAATCAGGGAACCCAGCTCAATTTGTCCGAAAAATAAATGAAGGTGGTTATACTAAAAATCAAGAAGGTTTTTTTAACCAGTCAGCTAATAAGATTGTAGTAAAGGATTATAAAAACAACTCTGAGAAAGCATTCGTTATCCCTAAAGACACCCAAGATATTTTATCGGCATTTTATTACCTCAGGAATTATCCTACCATCGATAAAATTAATCCTGGAGAGTCTATTGTCATCGATATGTTTTTTGATGATGAAACCACAAAATTTAAGTTAAAGTTTATAGGTAGAGAGAATATTACAACTAAATTTGGAGTTGTATCTGCTATGGTATTCCGACCACTAGTGCAATCAGGTCGTGTTTTTAAAGAGCAAGAGAGTTTAACCGTTTGGGTTTCAGATGATGACAATAGGTTGCCTATTCGAATCAAAGCAGAGCTGGCAGTTGGATCGATCAAAGCAGATTTAGATGGCTTTAAAGGATTGAAACATCCGTTTAAAATAAAAAAATAATGAACATTACCGAAAATGGAGCGGCTATTTTAAAAGAAATAGAACAAAAATACGAGGCAATAAACCAAAAAACGGACACACAGTTAGAAGGGTTGCTTTGGTCCAAACCAATCACGTATTGGGACTATATCCAAACTGACGCCCTCTTGAGTTTACAAACCCAAAGAACGACCTTACCTGACGAAATGGTTTTTATCATGTACCATCAGGTTAATGAGTTGATTTTTAAAATGATTCTTTGGGAAATCAATCAAATTTCACACGCTGCAGAATTAAAAGCGGATTTTTTTACCGAAAGGTTAATGCGCATTAGTCGCTATTTCGATATGCTTACCACCTCCTTTAGTATTATGGAGAACGGCATGGAAGTAGAGCAGTACATGAAATTTAGGAATACTTTGACGCCCGCAAGTGGTTTTCAAAGTGCGCAATACAGACTAATTGAGTTTTGTTGTACTGATTTAATCAATCTAATTGATCACCGTTTTAGAGCCACCATCGATCGAACTACTCCATACGAACATGCTTTCGAACACCTATATTGGCAAGCAGCGGGCAAAGATTATACGACAGGAAAAAAATCCTATTTGCTAGCGCAATTTGAGCTAAAATACAAAGACCTTTTTTTGCGACATATGAAGGAGTACAATACAATTAATATTTGGCAAAAATTCAAGCAGCTCCCGCTTAATGAGCAACAAAATGAATCCTTGCGTACTGCTATGCGTCATTTAGATCATACCATCAATATAACTTGGGTCATGCAACATCTAAACGTTGCTTTTAAATATATAGATCAAAGTGGTATGGGCGATGGCGAGGCAACTGGCGGTAGTGATTGGAAAAAATACATGCATCCTAAATACCAACGACGTATTTTTTTTCCTGACCTATGGACTGAGGAAGAACTGGCAAATTGGGGAAAATAAAACAAAGTAAAATTCGAAAAAAAACAGCTAAGGTTTGAAACAATTATTTATAATCATCATTATCTTTTTTACTATAGTATCTTGTAATAAATCTAAAGAGGATTCTGAAAAAAAGGTTGCAGTAAAAGCGGTTAAAAAAATAGCTAAGGACTCTGATTTTGGTTTTAATTTCACCAATTTTAATGTGGTTCAAGATACTATTCAAAACGGAGATACCTTTGGTACTATAATCAGCAAACAAAATATTGGCGACAAAAGAGTATACGATATTGTCGAGCAAATAAAGGATACTTTTAATGTACGATCAATCCGCCCAAACAAGGCGTTTACCATGTTGCGCTCTAAGGATAAAAAAAACAAATTACAGTATTTGATTTATCAACCCAATTCTTTGAGTTATTATGTAATTGATTTTAGAGACTCGGTTGCAACCGCTCACGCAAAAGTACGTCCGGTAACTATTCGACGCCGAATGATTGGTGGTGTTTTAAAAGGATCTTTGTCTGAAACTCTTGTGAATGCGGGTGTTCAAGCTGCTTTGGCAAGTAAGATGACTAAAGTGTATTCCTGGTCCATTGACTTTTTTAAACTAAAAAAAGGAGACCGTTTTGGTCTTGTTTTTACGGAGCGTTATATAAATGACTCTATCTATGATGGGGTTGAGGATTTGGAAGCTTCCTTTTTTGAATACAAAGGTAAAATCATCTACGCTTTTCCTTTTTCTAAAAATCCTTCATCAGGAAAAGTAGAGTATTATGATGAAGAAGGGAAAACACTTAAAAACTTCTTTCTCAAAACACCTATTAAGTTTAGTAGAATAACCTCTCGATTTACCATGCAGCGTTTTCATCCCGTACAACACAGATGGAAAGCACATAAAGGAACTGATTATGCAGCGCCAACAGGAACTCCTATAACCACTACAGCTTCAGGAGTCGTAGAAAGAACAGGCTACACTGCTGGAAACGGGAATTATGTTAAGGTAAAACACAATGGCACCTACTCAACTCAGTACCTTCATATGTCTAAAATTTTAGTGCGTCAAGGACAACGTGTGAATCAAGGGGATGTAATTGGTAGAGTAGGAAGTACAGGATTAGCAACAGGGCCACATGTTTGCTATCGTTTTTGGAAAAATGGTGTTCAAGTAGATGCACTGCGGTTAAATTTACCTACGGGTGAGGCGATGCAAGGAAAAGACAAACAGCGATTTTTAACAGCAACAGCTCCTTTAAAAAGAGAGCTTGACAGCATAGGGAATTTGTAAATCCTCCCGATCAGCTAATTAGTTTAATACGATCTTCAATAAAGGAGTTACTGCTTATAAAGTAGTAACTCCTTTTTATTTTGCAGCAAATAAATCTCCACATAGTATATCTACACAATCCATTTAACATTTAAAAGTAATTTGAGTATTTTTGTGACGAACAAAACTAAAACAAAGAATTAGAAATAATGAGTTTAAATACAAACAATCCAACAGCGACTATTGCCTGGAAAAAATTAGAAGAACATTTCGCTTCAATGAAAAATGCATCTATGCAAGAAATGTTTAGTAATGACACAAATAGGACGGACAACTTTAATTTAAAATGGAATGATTTTTTAATAGATTATTCTAAAAATATAATAAGTCAAGAAACGATTGCTATTTTAGTTGAACTAGCAAACGAAATGGGACTAGAAGCAGCTATTAAAGACTATTTTGAAGGTGGGATAATTAACCAAACCGAAAATAGAGCAGTGCTTCATACGGCCTTAAGAGCGAAAGCCGATGCGGTGATAGCTGTAAATGGTCAAAACGTTATTCCTGAAATCTATGCTGTGAAAGAAAAGATGAAAGCATTTTCATCAGCAATTATTTCAGGAAGTAAAAAAGGATACACAGGCAAGCCCTTTACGGATGTTGTAAATATTGGTATTGGTGGATCCGATTTAGGGCCAGCAATGGCAGTAGAAGCTTTGCAGTATTATAGTAACCATTTACAAGTACATTTTGTATCCAATGTTGATGGTGACCATGTAAATGAAGTAATTAAAAAATTAGATCCAGAGACGACATTATTCGTGATTGTATCTAAAACATTTACAACCCAAGAAACCTTAAGCAATTCAGAGACCATCAAAAAATGGTTTTTACAAACGGCAACGCAGCAAGATATTGCTAATCATTTTGTTGCTGTTTCTACTAATATCGAAAAAGTAACTGCTTTTGGAATTGATCCTTCAACTATTTTCCCAATGTGGGATTGGGTAGGCGGACGATTTTCTCTTTGGAGCGCCGTAGGTCTTACCATCAGCTTAGCGGTTGGCTATGACAAGTTCGAAGAGTTGTTAGCTGGTGCAAATGAAATGGATGAACATTTCAAAGCGACTGATTTTGATAAAAATATGCCTGTTATATTGGCTTTATTAAGTGTTTGGTATAATAATTTCTTTGGAGCCGAAAGCGAAGCCTTGATACCATATACACAGTACTTGCAAAAATTAGCTCCCTATTTGCAACAAGGAACTATGGAGAGCAACGGGAAAAGCGTTGGTCGAGATGGAAAACCTGTAAATTATGAAACCGGAACTATTATTTGGGGAGAACCTGGAACTAATGCGCAGCATGCCTTTTTTCAATTGATTCATCAAGGAACTAAGTTGATTCCTACTGATTTCATTGGGTTTGTTAAGCCACTACATGGCAACATAGAACAGCACAATAAGCTTATGTCTAACTTTTTTGCTCAAACCGAAGCACTTTTGCATGGTAAATCAGAAGAGAAAGTAGCAGCGGAATTTGAAAAGCAAGGGGTAGATGCTCAAAAGGCGAAGCAACTGCTACCTTTTAAAGTTTTTTCGGGAAACAAACCAACAAATACCATTTTGATCGACAAGTTAACTCCAAGTGCTTTAGGATCCTTAATTGCTTTATACGAACACAAGATTTTTGTTCAAGGAATTATTTGGAACATTTTTAGCTTTGATCAATGGGGAGTGGAGCTAGGCAAGCAATTGGCTAATTCAATTTTAGATGAAATAGATTCTAAAGAGATCAATCAGCACGATAGTTCTACCTCATTTCTTTTAGAGTATTATTTGAATAAAAAATAAATCCATTACTGAAAGTTAGAAAAACCCCTTTTTTACTTTCTTAATTATTTCAGAATAAGCCCTTGCTGTAAAGCAAGGGCTTATTTTTTACAACACTGTTTTATCCCTAACCCAATGCTCAATTTTAATGGATAATTAATCAAAGAAGCGAACTGTTTTTTCGATCGCTACAATAGTCAATTTGTAAGAAGTTTGTGTTTTAAAAAATGGATCTTTTTTAGGTAATTAGGGGTTGTTTTAGGCTCTTTTTCCATCCATTAAAACCGTTCTTTTTGCTGACAATAATAGCTTAAAATGTCCCGTTTATGTCAAAAAAGACGTTTTTTGTAAAAGATCAGCTTCTTGCTTGATCATAGATTGGTTAGGAGGTCACTTTTTGGAGATTCTGATTTTTTTTGTATTTATTAATAAAAATTAACATTTAGCAGTAAAAACGGCTGATAATATGCTTTTTTTTAAGGAAATATTATTAATTATTCAAAATTCGATTCTAGGAGCGTGAGGGTTTCTTAACATTGCCTTAACATCCTTGGTCGATATTGTTATAATTTTGGCAAAAAACAATAAAAAACAAAAAATGAAGACAATGAAAAATTGGTTATTCTCTGGAGTACTTTTTTTAATGGTTGCAACAGTATTTTCGCAAGGGAAAATTGTAGGAACTATTAGCGACGGACAAGGATCATTACCAGGTGCTAATGTTGCCATCAAAGGAGCGAAAATTAACGTTTCGACCGATATTGACGGTAAGTTCTCTATCAACACAGTAGGTGAAGCAGGAGAATTAGTTATTTCTTACATTGGTTTTGTATCCAAAACAGTAAGATTTACAGTAGCAAAAGGAACTACAAAAAATGTAGGTACCATTATTCTAGCCTCAAATTCAAATGAATTAGATGAAATCGTTGTAACAACGAGTATCATGGATTATGCTAAAGATAGGAAAACACCTGTTGCTGTCTCAACTATAAAAGCAGCTGAAATTGTAGAGAAGTTAGGTTCTCAGGAATTTCCTGAAATCTTAGCCAATACACCTTCTGTTTACGTTACCAAGCAAGGTGGTGGTTTTGGGGATGCGAGAATTAACATTCGTGGTTTTGACCAAAGAAATGTTGCTGTAATGATCAACGGTGTACCTGTAAATGATATGGAAAACGGTTCTGTTTACTGGAGCAACTGGGCTGGACTTTCGGATGTAACCTCTGCTATGCAAGTACAAAGAGGTTTAGGGTCTTCGAAATTAGCGATATCATCTGTAGGGGGAACAATAAATGTAATTACTAGAACTTCTGATATGAAAGAAGGTGGTAATGTTTCAACAACATCGGGTAACGATGATTACTTTAAAGCACAGGCATCTTATTCGACAGGTTTAATGGATAACGGCTTATCGGCATCGGTATTATTGAGCTCTACAACAGGAAGTGGGTATGTTGACGGAACAAAATTTGAGGGGAAAAATTATTTTATTGCATTTGGTTATAAACCAAATGAGAAACATGATTTTCAATTTACGTTTACTGGAGCTCCGCAATGGCATCACCAAAGAAGTTTTGCTAATCCATTATCGGATTATTTAAAATACGGTTCAGATGGAAAGCCGAATACCAAATATAATTCAGGTTGGGGTTATAGAAATGGAGAAGAGTATTCTTTCGCAAGAAACTTCTATCACAAGCCAGTAGCTTCTATTAATTGGGATTTTAAAATCAATGATAAAACCACTTTGACATCTGTAGTTTACGGTTCATGGGGACGTGGTGGTGGAACTGGAAATGTTGGTAAGAATCCATATTCTTCTGCTTATAAAACGGCTGATGGATTACTTCCTATTGATGAGTTTATTAAATATAATACCGGGCAACCTAATACTATAGGAACCCCATTAACTGCAAATTCTGATGGTAATTTTATTGCAAACAGTGGAGATGGTTTCATCAGAAGGTCTGGCGTAAACTCTCACAACTGGTACGGAGCGGTAATTAATTTAAATAACAAACTAACAGAAGAGTTAACACTTGATTTTGGTGTTGATGCTAGAACTTATACAGGATTTCATTTTAGAAATCTTAGTGATTTGTTAGGTGCTGATGGATATCTTGATACTAGGGATATTAATAATCCAAGTAGAACTTTGTTTCAAACGTATTCTTCTAGTCCAAGTTTGAATCCTTTTACAAATGTAAAAGATCAAGAAAAAATTGTTTTTAACAACACAGGATATGTAAACTGGATAGGAGCTTTTACACAGTTAGAGTATTCAAAAGACAATCTTTCTGTTTTCTTCCAAGGAGCAGTTTCTCAACAAGGGTATAAAAGAGAAGACCCATTTACTTATTTGAAATCAGATCCATTGTATAAAACTGGATTCGAAAATAGATTGGGTGGTAATATTAAAGGAGGAGCTAATTACAATATTGATGAGCAAAACAATGTTTTTGTTAATTCAGGATTTTATTCAAAACAACCTTTCTTTAATGCAGTTTACCCAAACAATGCTTCCATTGTAGCTGAGAACTTAGTTAATGAAAAAGTATTAGGTTTTGAAGCGGGTTACGGTTTTCGTTCTTCTAAATTTACAGCTAATTTAAATGTGTACTATACGTCATGGAAAGATCAAAATTTAAGAAGATCAGATCGTTCAGCTGATAATGTTGGTGGGTATTTTGATTTTGTGGGAATTACTGAAATTCACTCAGGTGTAGAACTAGAGATGACGGCAAAACCATTGCCTAAATTAAGTTTAAATGCTATGATTTCAGTTGGTGATTGGAAGTATAAAGGAAATGCATTAAGTAATAAATACGATCAAGATAATAATCCTGTAGCAGGTGGATCTGATCAAGTATTGTACCTTGATAAAGTGAATGTAGGTGATGCAGCGCAAACTACTGCTAGTTTAGGAGCTAAATATGAAGTTTTTGAAAGATTTAATGTAGATGCTAATTATAGAGTAGCGAATAGATTGTTTGCTGCGATTTCGCCAGACGCTTTTGGATCAGCGAATAATAATGGAGCATTACAATTGCCTTCTTATGGTTTAATGGATGCGGGTATCTCATACAAGATATTAGTAGGTAATTCTTCAAAAAATTCAGTAAGCTTTAGATTCAATATGAATAATGTTTTAGATGAAACATATATTTCTGATTCAACAACTAACCGATTTGTAACTGATAATATCGATTCAAGAGACCCATCAAAAGGGACTTATGCTTCAAATAATATGGTTTATGACGGTATAGCAACTGGAAATCAAGTATACTTCGGTTTTGGTAGAACTTGGAACTTTAGTGTTCGTTATAATTTTTAAACAAGTGGTAGTGGTGAAGGATAGGGCATTATGATCGAGAAGTAATTAAAGTGCTACTTAATATAATGATTCATTACCAAAGGTTGATTTCAGTCTTCCTATTAATAGAAGAAAAAAAGCAGATGACTCGTCATCTGCTTTTTTTGTTTGTAGCATTATTGACGGATCTTTTGTTTCGATGATCTTACATCTACTTACTCCATTGGTACTAAATCTTTGAAAAACAAGCTAGTCCGGGATCAAATAAGCGCTGTTAAAATTTAACAAATTTATTATATGGTCAAAATCATTATTTTTTAACATAATTTATGAATAATTTTGATATAATCTCTAAGAATGACTTATTTAATCCCCAAAATGGGAAACTATGTTAAAATAGACAAATTCAATTGTTTTTCTTAACAAAGAATTAACATTGAATTGCTAAAAATGTTAGATTTTTGCCAAAAATTTTTTAAACTAAACTAAACACAGAAATGAAAAGAATTATTTTTATTTTGATTACGTTTTTATCCGTTGTAGGTCATGCTCAGGTTACGAGTTCTGCAATGTCTGGAACTGTCAAATCGAGTACAGGTGAATTTTTGCCTGGAGCTACGGTAGAAGTTCTTCACAAGCCTACGGGAACGAAGTATTATTCTACAACTGATGGCAAAGGTAACTATGCTGTTCAGGGTCTTAGACCAGGTGGGCCTTACACGGTTAAGGTAACTTATGTAGGATTTCAAACTACTGAAATTACAGAAATCAATGCTCCTCTTGGAAGTAATTTGTCTGTGAATGTAGTTGTAAAAGAAGAAGCAAATACTTTGAAAGAGGTTGTTGTGGTTTCTACAAAATCTAATGGAGCGTTCAATAAAGGTAAAACAGGTGCTTCTCAACAGTTTTCGAATAGAGAATTGACGGCTATTCCTATTACTGGAGCACGTTCTATAAACTCAATCACTAAATACAATGCTAATGCAGGTGGTGGTGGTTCTTTTGGTGGTCAAGATTCAAGATTAAACAACTTTACAATTGATGGTTCTGTGTTTAATAATGGTTTTGGATTAGGTTCAGATGCGCAAGCAGGAGGACGTACAGGTTCAACAGCTATATCTCTAGATGCAATCGAACAATTACAAATCAGTATTGCTCCTTTTGATGTGCGTCAATCAGGATTTACTGGTACAGGTATCAACGGTGTTACTAGAAGTGGTACAAACGAAGTTGAAGGTTCTCTTTATACTTCAATGAGAAGTAACAAAAAAGAATTCATTGGAACTAAAGCAGGTCAAACAGTTATTGCGCCAGCTACTTTCGAAGAAAAAATATACGGTGGTAGAATAGGATTTCCAATCATCAAAAACAAAGTGTTTTTCTTTGGAAATATTGAATCAGTAGATAACACAAGCCCTGCTACAACATGGACCTCTACAGGTTCACCTACACCAAGTGGTCAGGTTTCAGCACCTACATTCCAACAAATGCAAGATCTTTCTACTTTTATGCAAGATAAGTTTGGATATACAACAGGTCCATGGGAAAATTATGATGCTAAAAAACTTTCTAAAAAGTACCTTGGTAAAATAGATTGGAACATTAATGATAATAACAAATTATCGATTCGTTACGTTCACCATGATTCATCTTCTGATGAGATAATTTCTAATTCAAATTCATTAGGATTTGGAAACAGAAGAGCAAACGTAAACTCAATGTCATACAAAAACAGTGGGTATACAATCCTTGATAATACAAGATCGATTGTATTGCAATTAGATAGTAAATTATCTAATTCATGGAGTAATAACTTTATTGCAGGTTATGACAAGCAAATCGAAGATAGAGGTTTACAAGGTGGTGGATTATTCCCTACTATTGATATTAAAAATGGTCAGCCTAACGCTTCTGGTCCTGGATTTACAACAGGTAACTTGAACTTTATTTCAGTTGGTTTAGATCCTTTTACACAAGGAAATAAATTAAGCTATTCGACATTACACTTTACAGATAATGTTACTAAAACTATTGGTAACCATACTTTGGTTTTTGGTGCAAATTATGAGCATTTTGAATCTAGTAACTTATTCTTCTCAGGTTCTAATGGGGTGTTTATCTTTAACTCATTACAAGAGTTTTATAATGCTGCTAATGAGTCTATAGCATTAAATGGTGCGCCATCAGTAACTAATTTACCGGTTAGATCGCAATTTAGATATTCTGCTTTGCCAGGTGCTGTTGAGCCATTACAAGAATTAAAATCAGATAAAATTGACCTTTATTTTCAAGATGAGTTCAAGGTCAATGATAATTTAAAAATTACTTACGGTTTAAGAGGTTCTAGAATTTCATTCGTAGATACTGCTTTGGAGAACCCAGTAGTAAATGGATTGACTTTTGCTAATGGGCAAAAATTTAACACAGGTGATATGCCAAATACACAGTATCTTTTTGAGCCAAGATTTGGTTTCAATTTAGATGTTGCTGGTGACGGAAAAACAATCGTTAGAGGGGGTTCAGGTATATTCTCTGGAAGACCACCATTAGTATTTTTATCTAACGCAATTGGTAACAACGGAGTTTTAACAGGGTTTATTGATGCATCTGATGCTGACTCTGGTTTAGGACGATACGGATTTACATCTGACCCAAACAAGTATTTTACTCCTTCTACGCCTACGTTACCATCAACAATTGATTTAGCGGTTACGGATAAAAACTATAAGTTTCCACAAACTTGGAAAACAACAATCGCTTTAGATCAAAAACTTCCATTTGGATTCACAGGTACAATTGAAGGGATTTTCAGTAAGAACATCAATGAAACAGCTTACTCAAATGCCAATTTTGAAAATCCAGTAGGGACAATTAATGGACCGGATAACAGACCTTATTTTGGTGCAAGTGCAAACATTACACGTATCAATAATAATGTGATTAACAACATCTTGTTAACTAATACTGACCAAGGTTATTTTTACTCTACTACATTTAAATTAGAGTACCCATACAAAAAAGGATTATGGGGTTCATTTGCTTACACGCATTCACAAGCTAATGACTTATTGTCTCCAGGATCAACTGCTTCAGGAAGCTGGACAGGTGTACGTTCAGTTAACGGAAATAACGATCAAAAATTAAGTTTGTCAAACAACAATACACCACACAGAATGGTAGGTATCGTTGGGTATAAAATCACTTATGGTGATAAAACCGGAGCAGCAACATCAATTAACTTAGGGTATATTGGTGAGCAAGGAAGTTCATTTACCTATGTTTATGGTGGTGATTTAAATGGTGACCTAATCAATGGTAACGATTTATTATTTGTACCTATGAAAGCTAGTGATCTTCGTTTTGTTCCAATTTCACAAAACTTTGGTGGTTCATCAATCGTATTGTATACTGAAGCACAACAGCAAGAAGCTTTTGATAAGTTTATTGACCAAGATCCTTACCTTTCTACAAAAAGAGGTCAGTATGTGGATAGAAACCAAAATCTATTACCAATGTTACACAGAGTGGATTTATCGGTTACTCAAGATTTTTTCCTTAAAATTGGTGGAAAAAAGAACAGTTTTCAATTTAGAGCTGATATCTTAAACTTCACAAATTTACTTAACCGTTCTTGGGGAATTTCACAAAGAGCAACTGCTGCAAGTATTTTAAATGTATCACAAGCACCAAGTAGTTCTAACAACTTTATCCCAGGATATACTTTAGCATATCAAACAGACAATGCAGGAGTAAGAACTTTGGTTAAGGACAGTGTTCAGAAAAATGCTTCAACATTTGATGTTTGGCAAGCGCAATTCACACTTAGATATACTTTCGGAAATTAATTAGTATTAAAAATAAAAAGTTCAAAAAACATAAAATAAAACGTCATGAAAATAAAAAATCAAATTCTGTCTTTCATTGCAATCTTAGCTGTTGCTCTTACGACTTTTTCTTGTACAAGTGATTCTCCAAAAGAGGTTACTCCTTTGAAATCAATTATAGCAATCGCTCAAGCTGATCCTGCTAACTTTAGTATATTGGTAGATGCATTGAAAAAAACAAGTCTAGATGCTTCTTTAGGGAATGCAGGTTCTTATACTGTTTTTGCTCCAACTAATGCTGCTTTTACTGCAGCAGGTATTACAAGTGCTTCAATTGCTTTGATGACTCCTGCTCAAGTTGCTGATTTGAAAGTAACTTTACAAAACCACGTAATTGGTGTTGGTACAAGAGCTAATGATTTATTAACTGCAGGTTATACAAAAACTTTTGGGTTTTTACGTGCTACTTCTACGGCTACATCAGGGGCTAACTTAAGTGTTTTTGCTAACACAGTTGGTGGAAATGTATTATTAAACGGAGGTACTGCTAATGGTGGTGCTAAAGTTGTAACAGCTGATATTCAAGCTAGCAACGGTATTTTACACGTTATTGATGGTGTTTTGAAATTGCCTACAATTGTAGACCATATCAAAGCTAATCCAAGTTTGTCTTCATTATTAGGAGTGGTTACAAGTTCTGCACAGGCTGGTGTTTTAACTGATTTAACTGCTGCTACAGGTTCTGTTCCGGTTACCGTATATGCTCCTAACAATGACGCATTTACCGCTGCATCTACATACTTAACAGGAAGGACTGATGCTCAAGTAACTAATATCTTGAGATATCATTTAGAAAAGAGCAATAGATTGTCAAGTTCAGCGACTTCATTCACTTCATCTTCTGCAACTGCTGATGTTTCAGTGACTACATTGTATAAAGCTCCTGCAGACACTAAATTTACAATCTTGTTGGGTACAGTTAAAATCAAAGATGTAGTTGGTACAACAAATGCAAATATTAAAATAACAAATATTCAAGGAACCAACGGTGTAGTTCAAGTAATTGATAAGGTTTTGCAACCTTTCTTATAAGTTTCTAATTACCGCATTATAGAATAATTCTATATTATAAAACCGCTCTAGCTTTTAAGTTAGAGTGGTTTTTTTTTGATCCTTTTTTGTTTATATTTGTTATTCAAAAAACAAATTCTATGTACCAATTTATTCAAAAATTCCATTCAGGATGGGCTTATATCGCTTTACTTTTATTACTAGTTGCAGTAGTTAATGCCTTAATCGGACTAGTATCTAAAAAAGAGTTTACTGCTAAAGATCGTAAGATTGCCCTTTTTGGTTTAATAGGGATGCACATACAGCTCTTAGTTGGAATCATTTTATATTTTGTATCTCCTCTTGGTCTTGCTTCATTTGGACGAATGGCGGACAAGGCATTACGTTTAACATCGTTAGAGCACCCTTTAATAAATGTTATTGCTATCGCACTTATTACTATTGGTTGGTCAAAACATAAAAAAATAGAAGCAAGTAGTAGTAAATTTAAAACTTTCTCTATTTTTTACGGATTGGGATTAGTGCTTATTTTAAGTAGAATACCTTGGTCCATGTGGTTATAAAAACTTTTTAAAAGTCCTTATTGAGGACTTTTTTTATCGAGGTATGGTTTTTGTTTCTATTAAGTCAAACTAATACGTTATTAATGAAAAAATCAATTACATTACTATTATTGTTTTTTGCTTTTACTATGGTTGCCATTCGATCCAATGGATTTGTAGACAAACCAAAAGTTGGGATTCAAAGAGATACACTCAAGAGAAATAAACAAGGAATGGTGCTACAAGAGACCAGCAAGGACTCCGTATTGCAGGAAATTGGAAAGTTCAAATTCTATAAAAAAAATGCACACGCTTCCTATTATGCTGATAAGTTTCATGGTAAGCGAACGGCTAGTGGAGCCATATTCGATAAAAATAAGTTAACCGCTGCTCATAAAAAATTACCTTTTGGAACAAAAGTAAAGGTTACAAACGAGGCTAATGGTAAATTTGTTGTCGTTGAAATTACGGATAGAGGTCCCTTTGTGAGGTCCCGCGAAATTGATCTTTCAAAAAAAGCATTTATGGATATTGTTAGTAATAAAGGCGCGGGTTATATGTTGGTTACTATTGAAGTTTTAGTTAAATAACTAGAACCATTCTTTAAAAGGATGTAGACTCAAATGCGAGTTGTAGTATCTTTTATCGTTGGTCACTTCTTCAGCAAGCCAATCGGGTTTAGCAAAAGTTTCTTGTTCGTTTGATAGCTCAATTTCGGCTATGACTAATCCTTCGTTGTCGTCATAAAACTCATCTACCTCGTAGGTGTGCGTTCCAATTTTTATTTCAAATCTTGTTTTACTGATTATTCCTTTTTCGCATAAAAGTAGGAGTTGCTCCGCCTCTTCCAATGGGATTTCTTTTTCCCATTCATAGCGTGAAAGTCCACTTTCATTAGATTTCCCTTTAATAGTTATATAGCCCTGATCTCCTTTTATCCTAACACGTACGGTGCGTTCAGGATTAGAGCTTAGGTAGCCTTGCACGATTACTTTCTGGCTTTGTGCTTCTTGTTTATAGGCGTCAGATTTGACTAAAAATTTTCTTTCTATTTCGATCATTTTTTAAAATTTGGTTTCCTACCAAGACTTTTTATTTCTTTTCATCGAAGTAAATCGGTTGCAAGGAAGTAGGTAACGTTTGATAGGGATATCAAATGTATCAAATATTTTTGGGTAGGTTACTAAATTAAAATAAAAGCGCTGTAAATTTGTACTATGCAGGATCGGTCTCTTATTCGGAAAATAATTCATATTGATATGGATGCTTTCTATGCATCTGTAGAGCAATTAGATAATCCTGAATTACTAGGTAAGCCTATTGCCGTTGGTGGTTCTGAGAATCGCGGTGTAGTTGCTGCTGCCAGTTATGAAGCAAGAAAATATGGTGTGCGTTCTGCTTTAAGTGGTGCATTAGCTAAAAAATATTGTCCTCAAATAATTTTTGTGAAACCTCGTTTTGATCGGTACAAAGAAATATCTACTAAAATCCATGCTATTTTTAAAGAGTATACAGATTTGATAGAACCTTTGTCACTTGATGAAGCGTACTTAGATGTTACCGTAAATAAAAAAGGAAATTCGAGTGCAAGCTTACTAGCCCAAGAAATTAGGAATCGTATTTTTAATGAGGTTGGTTTGACCGCCTCTGCTGGAATTTCGGTCAATAAATTTGTTGCTAAGATTGCAAGTGACATCAACAAACCAAATGGTCAGAAGACGGTTAATCCTGATGAAGTCCTTTCTTTTTTAGAAACTTTACCCATTAAAAAGTTCTATGGTGTGGGAAAGGTAACTACTGATAAGATGTATCAATTGGGTATTTTTAATGGAATTGATCTAAAGAGTAAATCAGTGGAGTTTTTGGAAAAGCATTTTGGGAAGGCGGGTGCTTTTTATTATGATGTGGTAAGAGGTATACACAACAGCGAAGTGAAGTCCAATAGAATTACTAAATCAGTAGCTGCCGAGCATACTTTTGATAGTAATTTGTCCTCAGAGATTTTTATGTTGGAACATTTAGAATCCATTGCGGCTGAATTAGAACGACGTTTGCGAAAGCATGCTATTTCAGGTAAAACTATAACACTAAAAATTAAATACAGTGACTTTTCACAACAAACGCGGAGTAAAACGGTTCCGTATTTTATTGCTGATAAAGGCTTGATTTTAGAAGTTGTTAAAGAGTTACTGTTCCAAGAGCGAATGAAGGACTCAGTAAGATTACTTGGAATTTCGTTAAGTAACCTCAATACCGAGCGTAAAAAGGCAGTTGTTTCCGTCCAATTGCGATTTGATTTTTAATTTTGAAGTCGTTGAACAAGCGTTAAACTTGTCAAGAAGTTATTGTTGTTTTGATTTTAAACTTACATTTGATAAAAATAGTTGAAAAAATGAGCTTTTGTCAGTACGAAGATGCAGTTGTTAAATATTATGACACTCTTGATATAAAGGGAATGCCAGTACATGCTTGGCCTTTTCATTTTGAATTTTTAAATAGTTTAAAGGCTGTTTATGATGATGTGAATAAATTGTTTCAACTTTCTGTTGCATACAAATGGAGTCAGAAAGAATGGGATTTTGAAAGCAAATTAAAAGAAGAAGTGGTCATTGTCACTGATGCTAAATTGAGGATCGTATTTGCCTCTAAGAATATTGTTCAAATGAATGGTTACAGTAGAGAAGAGGTACTTGGACAAAGCCCAAAAATGTTTCATGGAGAGGAAACAGATTTACAAGTGTCAAACGAAATTAGGCTTGCCATTCAAAACAAGCAGGCATTTGAAAAAAAGGTTTTAAATTACAAGAAGAATGGCGAGACTTATCAATGTCTGATAAAAGGCTATCCCGTTTTTAATAGTAAAGGAGATGTCTCTCATTTTATAGCTTTTGAAAAAGTAGCCTAACTAAAAATATAAAATGCCCTTTCTAATTGTAGAAAGGGCATTTTTTTTTGGATTGAATTTCTTGAAAGAATTAATCTTTACTAGATAATTTAGATAATAATCTTAGGAACTCGATATACAACCATACTAGAGTAATCATTAAACCCATAGCGCCAAACCATTCCATGAACTTTGGCATTTTTTGTTCAACGCCCTTTTCAATACGATCAAAGTCTAAAAACAAGTTTAGAGCTGCAATAATAATTACAAAAACGCTGATACCAATACTCATCATGGAATTACCATAATGCACGGGCTGGAAGCTTGTAAACATGGAAACAACCCATGAAATCAAATAGTAGGTTGCAATAGCTAGGGTGGCAGCCACAACAACTGATTTGAATTGTTCTGTTACTTTTACGATCTTGAATTTATATAAACCCAAACATACAGCAAAGGTGACAAAAGTCGCTCCCACAGCTTGGATTACTATTCCAGGGTATCTCGCTTCGAAAATAGCCGAAATTCCTCCTATAAACAGCCCTTCAAACAAGGCGTATCCAGGGGCTAAGTAGGGTGAGTACTGCGGTTTAAATGCTGCTATTACTACAAGTATTAATCCTATTATGGCACCGCCTATCGCAGGTACAATTGGATTGTAGCCATTAAATGCCATCCACCAAATCACTATTGCTGAAGCAGTAAGTAATAAGAATAGTAATAAAGTTTTATTGATTGTTCCCGCTAGTGTCATCTCGTCGTTATAGTCAATAACGGTTGCGCGATGCACTTGGTCTGCTTTTGAAGTAGCAGAAAAAGATTTGTTATTTAAAAAAGGATTTTTAGATTTAAATTCCATCGAAATATGATTTAGTTTTTATCAAAGATAATCGAAAATTAGCAAGCATAAAAAAACCGTCTCGTTAAAATTATGATAAGAGACGGTTTGTTTTTATTGTAAAAAGAATTATTCTATTTCAGATACTCGCATGGTGTTGACCATTCCTTTCTCAGTAATAGGCATTGAGGCCAAATTGATGATGTAATCACCAGTGTCAACATGTCCTTTTTCTTTTGCGATTTCATTAATATCAGTAACCGTTCTATCCGTACTTTCGTCTTTGTCGTAGAAATAAGATTTTACTCCCCAAAGCAAACTAAGTTGCGTTAGTATTCTTCTATTGGATGTAAATACAAGAATGTGTGCTGTTGATGGTCTCCATGCAGACAATTGAAAAGCAGTATAACCACTGTTTGTCATTGTAGAAATAGCTTTGGCTTCGATAGCGTTAGCCATAACAGCTGCATGACGACAAATAGTTTTAGTAATAAAACGCTTTGTTTTTATTTGTGGTGTATTTTGTGGTACTTGAATTAATGGAGAGTTTTCTACAGCTTCAATAATTTGAGTCATTTTTTGAATAACTTGAACCGGATAGTTTCCTGCTGCTGTTTCTCCAGAAAGCATTACCGCATCGGCTCCATCCATTACAGAATTGGCTACGTCGTTAACCTCTGCTCTAGTAGGAGTTAAACTTGTAATCATTGTTTCCATCATTTGAGTGGCAACGATAACAGGAATTCTAGCCATTTTAGCTTTACGAATCAATTCTTTTTGAACTAAAGGTACTTCGTGAGCTGGTAATTCTACCCCAAGATCTCCACGAGCTACCATTAAGGCATCGCAATAAGCGACGATCTTGTCCATGTTCTCTAATGCTTCAGGCATTTCGATTTTGGCAACAATCGGAATTTTATATTCGGCATGCTCGGCAATTAAGTCTTGAAGGTCTTTTAAATCTTGTGGTGTTTTCACAAATGATAAAGCGATCCAGTCTACTTTTTGTCCTATAGCAAAAATAGCATCAGCAATATCTTTTTCGGTCATTGCAGGTAGTGATATTTTTGTGTTTGGTAAATTAACCCCTTTCTTAGATTTTAATTCACCTCCTTGGATAACTTTTGCAACCACCTCTGTGTTTTTATCTGTAGAAACGATTTCAAAAATAAGTTTTCCATCATCCAATAAGATACGCTCGCCAGGATTTACATCATTTGGGAAGTTTTGATATTTCATGAAAACTTTTTCAGCTGTACCAATGATGTCTTCGGCTGTAGTAAAAGTTATTAGGTCACCGTCATTAACTACGACACCTTCATTCATTACTCCAACACGTAGCTTTGGCCCTTGTAAATCGGCTAATATTGCAGTTGTGTATCCAAATTCAGCATTCAGATCTCTGATGATGTTTATTTTTTCCTTTACACCTTCGTAATCAGCATGCGAAAAGTTAATTCTAAATACATTTACACCAGCATCAATCATGTCTTTAATGATTGCTTTAGTACTACATGCAGGTCCAAGTGTTGCTACAATTTTAGTTTTTTTGTTTGTACTCATATGTTTTAAAAAATTAAATTGTTTTTTGATTTTATTTTATTGGTATCCACGCTGTATACGGTAGATACACTTTCAATTTCAGTAAGATGCTTTTTTATATTTAATGCGTTCATACAATCTTGTGTATTCTCGATTTTTAAAAAATAGTCTGCTTTTTTAAATTCAGGAAGTAAGTACACTTTTGTTGAAATTTCCATTGAAATTTCCGAAAATAAATTTTGAGCGCTACCCTGGTTTTGTTTCAGGACCTCTGATTTATTTTTGATTAAATTCCAAGAAACAGCATTTTCGTTATCATAGTAGTAAAAACGGGAAAAATTAGTTTCTCCTTCTTTTACACTAATCTGTACTTCGTCTTTACTTTTGCTCAAGTTGACAGGAAGTCGCTGGTTGATGTAGTAGGCTAATCTATAATCTTCTAATGAAGTATGAATCGCAATTAGATAATAATCTATTTCGTCAAAATCACCAAGATCAAGTTTATGAGTTGCCATTTCATGATAAAATAAGTCGTAAAGATAGTGCATCTATTGAAGTAATAATGCACATATTCTTGTTGTTTTGATAAAATTACTAACGAAAACGTTATAGTTTTCAGTAATTTAGCATTATTTTTTATCCATTTTTTCTTGAAATGCAAAATAAGCTCTTTGGGATGCTTTTTCCTCTGCTTTCTTTTTTGAGGTTGCTCTAGCTTTGGCAATTACTTTGTCTTCGATGCTTAATTTTACACCAAAAAGACGTTGCCCATCAATAGCGTTGTCATCAAAAATGTCATAATGAAATGATTTTTTCTCTTTTTGACACCATTCGATAACCAGACTTTTGTAACTAATTACTTTTCCTTCTAATCTAGAAATATCTACGTAGGGAAGGATAACCTTTTTTTGAATAAAGTTTTCGCAATAGGTGTAGCCTCTATCTAGATAAATAGCTCCGATTAAGGATTCGAAGATATTACCATGAATGTTTTCGCCAAAATGATTGACTGGGACTTTGCTTTCTATGAACTGAATTAATTTATAATCCTTTCCAAGTTCGTTTAAATGTTCTCTACTTACAATTTTTGAGCGCATTTTGGTTAGATAGCCTTCATCACCATTGGGTGATTTATTGTATAAATGTGCTGCGATGACAGCGCTTAGCATTGCGTCTCCTAAAAACTCTAAACGTTCATAGTTCATTGGAGTGCCATCTAAACTGAATTTATTTGAAGAGCGATGAGTAAATGCCTTCCTGTAAAAATTTAGATCTAAGGGCGCAAATCCAAGTATTTTTTCCATCGCATTAAAAAAAATCCCGTCCTCTTGAGAACGGGATTTCTTAAATATTTTTTTGATGATATTCATTAAACTACAAATCTAATTTTTTTACTAGCACACAAGCATTGTGTCCACCAAATCCAAAAGTATTACTCATCACTACATTCATTTCTCTTTTTTGAGCAACGTTGAAAGTGAAGTTTAATTTAGAGTCTATTCCCTCGTCATCAGTAAAGTGATTGATGGTTGGAGGTACGATACCATGTTGCATAGACAAGATAGTTGATATTGTTTCAACAGCTCCTGCGGCTCCTAGCAAGTGGCCTGTCATTGATTTAGTAGAATTGAGGTTCATGCTATAAGCATGTTCTCCAAATACATGTTCGATTGCTTTTGATTCAGCTAAATCTCCCAGTGGAGTTGATGTCCCGTGCATGTTCACTCCATCTACATCTGTTGGTTTTAAACCGGCATCTCTTAGACAGTTTAGCATTACATTTTTAGCACCTAAACCTTCAGGATGTGGCGCTGTAATATGGTGTGCATCTGCAGACATTCCGCCTCCGCCAATTTCGCAATAGATTTTTGCTCCACGGGCAACTGCGTGTTCGTATTCTTCTAATACTAATGCGCCGGCACCTTCTCCTAAAACAAATCCGTCACGGTCTTTGTCCATCGGTCTTGATGCTGTTTTTGGATCATCATTTCTAGTCGATAGCGCATGCATGGCATTAAATCCACCCATTCCAGCTATCGTAACTGCAGCCTCTGATCCACCTGTAACCATAACATCAGCATGACCCAAACGTATATAGTTAAAAGCATCAATCATAGCGTTTGTAGAAGAAGCACAAGCAGAAACTGTTGTGAAATTAGGTCCTCTAAATCCGTATTTTATTGATATATGTCCACCAGCAATATCAGCGATCATTTTTGGGATAAAAAATGGGTTGAAACGTGGTGTTCCATCACCAGCAGCAAAATTAAGGACTTCGATTTGAAAAGTTTCTAAACCTCCAATTCCAGAACCCCAAATAACTCCTGCGCGATCTTTGTCAATTTTGTCAAAGTTAAAATTGGCGTCTTTTATAGCTTCATCACTAGAAACCATCGCATACTGTGCGTATCGATCCATTTTTCTAGCTTCTTTTCGATCAATAAAATCCTCTACATTAAAGTTTTTCAACTCACATGCAAATTGTGTTTTAAATTTGGAAGCGTCAAAATAAGTAATGGGAGCAGCTCCGCTTACTCCGTTTACAAGAGCGTTCCAGTATTCTTGAATATTATTTCCTATAGGAGTAAGAGCACCTAAACCTGTAACAACAACGCGCTTTAATACCATATCTAATCTATATTTTTATCTTAAAACAAATAAAACCCACGCTTTCTTTACTGTATTATTACAAAAAAGCAGTGGGTAGTACATTGTAAATATCTTTTTGATTGAATTTCAATCTCGAATCCATAATTTTAAAAAATAACAACACCCGCATACGGTTAAGCATGCGGGTGTATGTGTATTATTTTTTAGCTTCCTCGATGTAAGAAATAGCTTGACCAACAGTAGCAATGTTTTCTGCTTGATCATCTGGAATTTGGATATCAAATTCTTTTTCGAACTCCATGATAAGCTCAACAGTGTCTAATGAGTCAGCTCCTAAATCATTAGTGAAGCTTGCTTCTGTTACAACTTCGTTTTCGTCAACGCCTAATTTGTCTACGATAATCGCTTTTACTCTTGATGCAATGTCTGACATAATCTTTAATTTTAGAATTTAATTTGTTGGCAAAAATAAAAAACTTTATTTTAAAACAACCAATAAGTTAATAAATGTGACAACTAAATTATAAAATATATTTTAACAAAGACTTTGTATTGCTATTTATTTTCAAATATTATTCCGTTTTTTGCTTAACATTAAGTGGGTTTATCATGAAAAAAATTGTCGTTTTTGCGTCGGGTTCGGGGACTAATGCTGAAAATATTATAAAGTACTTTACTGAGAGACGTACTGCTACCGTAGTAATGGTTTTGACCAATAATCCTTTGGCACTTGCTATTGAGAAAGCTGAAAAATTAGGTGTTGAAACCGTAATTTTTTCAAAATCGGAACTAATTGAAGGTAAAATACTGAAAATAATTAATGAAATTCAGCCAGACTTGATCGTTTTAGCTGGTTTTTTACTTAAGTTTCCGCAATCTATACTACAAGGATATCCGAATAAAGTGATCAATATACATCCCGCATTATTGCCTAAATACGGTGGAAAAGGGATGTACGGGATGCATGTGCATCAAGCCGTTGTTGCAAATAAAGAAAAAGAGACCGGAATCACCGTTCATTATGTAAACGAGCAGTATGATGAAGGAGCTATAATAGCTCAAAAAAAGGTAGTTGTATTAGGAACTGATACTGCAGAAGTTGTTGCGGCTAAAATTCATGATTTAGAACAACGCTTTTTTCCGGAAATAGTAGCAAGTCTTGTATAGCAAGTTGAATTTACATCATAATTAGGGATAGAATGAGTCACGAAGTACATATTTATACGGATGGTGCTGCCAAGGGTAATCCTGGTCGCGGTGGTTATGGCGTTGTGATGGAAACCAACGTAGCAGGAACAACATACAGAAAAGAGTTTTATGAGGGTTTCAGAATGACCACCAATAATAGAATGGAATTGTTAGCCGTTATCGTTGGGCTCGAAAAATTGAAAAAGCCAGGCACAAAAGCATTGGTCGTATCAGATTCCAAATATGTTGTTGACTCGGTTGTGAAGAAATGGGTACTGGGCTGGGAGAAAAAAAATTTTGTGAATAGAAAAAATGCTGATTTGTGGAAACGCCTTTTAGTAGTTTATCGCAAACATTCAGTAGATTTTAAATGGATAAAAGGACACAATAATCACCCTCAAAACGAACGATGCGATGAATTAGCTGTTATGGCATCCATGCAGAAAGAGTTGTCTGTAGATGCGTTTTATGAAAGAGAGGAAGGCAAAATATTGTGATAATTTTGCGAGTTTCATCTTTTGCAACTCTGAAACATATAAGCTATCTTTGCACTTTAATTTGAAAATCACATAAATGAATAAATTATTGATTGTTGGGACAGTTGCTTTCGACGCAATTGAGACTCCTTTTGGAAAAACAGATAAAATATTAGGTGGAGCAGGAACCTATATTGGTCTATCTGCTTCGTTTTTTAACTTGCAATCTGCCATCGTATCTGTTGTAGGTGACGATTTTCCTCAAGAATATTTAGATTTATTAACCGATAGAAATATTGATATTTCAGGACTTGAAGTAGTTAAAGGCGGTAAAACCTTCTTTTGGAGCGGACGCTACCATAATGACTTAAATTCAAGAGATACTTTAGATACACAATTGAATGTATTGGCTGATTTTCAACCTAAAGTTCCCGAAAATTATAAAAATGCCGATGTAGTAATGTTAGGAAACTTGCATCCATTGGTACAAAGTGGAGTGCTAGATCAAATGACAACCAAACCAAAATTAGTTGTTTTAGATACTATGAATTTTTGGATGGACTGCGCTTTACCTGAATTATTAGAGGTGATTAAAAGAGTTGACGTTATTACTATCAATGATGAAGAGGCTAGACAATTATCAGGAGAATATTCTCTTGTTAAGGCTGCTGCCAAAATTCAAAAGATGGGTCCTAAATATGTTGTAATCAAAAAAGGAGAGCACGGTGCGTTATTGTTTCACAATGAGCAAGTGTTTTTTGCACCAGCATTACCGCTAGAAGAAGTATTTGATCCAACAGGAGCAGGTGATACTTTTGCGGGAGGTTTTGCAGGTTTTATTACGCAAAGCGAAAACGTGTCATTTGAGAACATGAAAAATGCAATTATTTACGGATCAAATTTGGCTTCCTTTTGTGTAGAGAAATTTGGAACGGAACGTATGGTTGGTTTAGAAAAAGACGAAGTCGTGTCGAGATTGAAGCAATTTAAATCTTTGACTCAGTTTGATATAGAATTATAATGCCTTAAAGCCTCGGAAACGGGGCTTTTTTGATTTTTAATGATTGACAGCATAAAGCGCTTTGTTACACGCAATAAAGCGGAGAATAAAACAACAACACAACAAAAAAATACACAATGAGCGACGCTTTAAAACACGAGTGTGGTATAGCTTTAGTTAGACTACTTAAACCGCTTGAATTTTACAAAGAGAAATACGGTTCAGCTTTTTATGGAATACAAAAAATGTATCTCCTTATGGAGAAGCAGCACAACCGCGGACAAGATGGTGCTGGATTTGCTAGTATAAAATTGGATGTTGAGCCAGGCGAACGATACATCAGTCGTGTGCGTTCGAACCATGCTCAGCCCATACAAGATGTTTTCGCTCAAATTAATGACCGAATTAATGATGAGATGGCTGCACATCCTGAATATGCAGACGATGTTCCAGCACAAAAAGCAAATATTCCGTACATTGGCGAGTTGTTTTTAGGTCACGTACGTTACGGAACTTTTGGAAAAAACAGTATCGAAAGTGTACACCCATTTTTACGTCAGAACAATTGGATGCATAGAAACCTGATTCTAGCAGGTAACTTTAATATGACCAATGTAAAGGAGCTTTTTCAGAGTCTTGTTGAATTGGGTCAACATCCTAAAGAAATGGCAGATACGGTTACGGTTATGGAAAAAATCGGACACTTCCTTGATGACGCTGTTACTGATTTATACCAAGATTGTAAAAATGAAGGGCTGAGTAAGCTTCAGGCTTCACCCGTAATTGCTGAGCGGTTAGATGTGGCAAAAATACTGACTCGTGCTTCAAAAAATCTAGACGGTGGGTATGCCATGGCAGGACTTTTAGGTCATGGAGACGCTTTTGTTTTTAGAGATCCAGCAGGAATTAGACCCGCTTACTATTATCAAGATGATGAGATTGTAGTTGTGGCTTCGGAGCGTCCTGTAATTCAAACTGTTTTTAATGTTTCTTTTGAAACTGTTCATGAAATAGACCCAGGAAAAGCGTTAATTATCAAGAAAAACGGAATGGTTTCCATGAAGGAGATTTTGCCTCCTACGGTTAAAAAAGCATGTTCCTTTGAGCGTATTTATTTTTCTAGAGGTAGTGATGCCGAAATATACCAAGAAAGAAAAAAATTAGGTAAGCTAATTTTACCAGCTGTTTTAAATGCAATTGATCAAGATACTGATAATACGGTTTTCTCTTATATACCTAATACAGCTGAAACCTCATTTTATGGTTTGGTTGAAGAAGCGCAGGATTTCTTAAACCAAAGGAAAAATAACTTTATTCTAAAAAATAGAGATACGCTTACTGCAGAGAGCTTAAAAGAATTACTATCAGTAAAGATTCGCACCGAAAAAGTAGCTATAAAAGATGCGAAACTTAGAACCTTTATCACTGAGGACAGCAGTCGTGACGATTTAGTAGCTCACGTATATGATGTGACTTATGGTGTTATCAAACCTACGGACAACCTTGTTATCATCGATGATAGTATTGTGCGTGGTACAACATTAAAAATGAGTATCATTAAAATGATGGATCGATTGAATCCAAAACGAATAGTTGTGGTGTCCTCAGCGCCACAAATTCGCTATCCAGATTGTTATGGTATTGATATGGCAAAGCTTGAAGGATTGGTTGCCTTTAGAGCTGCGTTAGAACTTTTAAAAGAGCGCAATTTATATCATATCGTTGATGAGGTTTATGCCAAATGTAAGGCACAAGAAAATTATTTAGATCGAGACGTGATCAATTATGTGACGGCGATATATGAGCCATTCACACCTCAAGAAGTATCCGATAAGATTGCAGAAATGTTAAGTTCTCCTGAAATTAAAGCTGAGGTTAAAATCATCTTTCAAACAGTAGAAGATTTACACATTGCTTGCCCTAAAAATTTAGGAGATTGGTACTTTACTGGAGACTATCCAACAGCTGGAGGGAACAGAGTTGTAAATCGTGCTTTTATGAATTTTTATGAAGGAAAAGACGCTAGAGCATACTAAGGTTGTAATAAAGAGGTGGTTTATCGATTTTTTAGGTTATTCACCTATTAAATTTGGTGTAACTAACTTAGATACATAGTTTTGGTTTACCATAACATTAGTAGGTTAAGTTTATGGTAGATTTGGGGCAAAAAGGGTGGAAGCAATTCCGCCTTTTTTATTGGAATAAAGTCAAAAAAATAAGCATAAAAAAATAGACGCACTAGCTAAAAGCTAAGCGTCTATTTTTTTATGCTTTAATTTTTCTTATTTCTCTGAAGCAAATCTTCTTGCAACTTCAGTCCAATTGATCACGTTAAAGAAAGCGTCAATATAGTCAGGTCTTCTGTTTTGGTAATGCAAGTAGTAAGCATGTTCCCAAACATCCATTCCTAAAATTGGAGTTCCACCACAACCTACACCAGGCATTAATGGATTGTCTTGGTTTGGAGTCCCACAAACGTCTAATTTACCGTCTTTTTGCACACATAACCAAGCCCATCCTGAACCAAATTGTGTTGCTCCCGCTTTGCTAAATTTAGCTTTGAACTCATCAAAACTTCCAAAACTACTTTCAATAGCAGCAAGTAAATCTCCTGATGGAAGTCCACCACCGTTAGGTGACATTACTTCCCAAAAAAGATTATGATTGTAAAAACCACCACCGTTATTGCGAACAGCAGCATTTTTCATATCCAAGTTTAATAAAATATTTTCGATTGTTTTTCCTTCCATATCTGTACCAGCAACGGCAGCATTAAGGTTGGTAGTGTAAGCATTATGATGCTTTGAGTGGTGAATTTCCATTGTGCGAGCATCAATGTTTGGTTCTAATGCATCGTAAGCATAAGGTAACTGAGGTAATTCAAAAGCCATAATATGTTTGTTTAGATATTTATAAAAATTTATTCAAATTTAAACATTTAACTTCGGAAAAGGAAATAGTCGATTGTTATAATTTCATTAAAGTTGCAAAAGCACTATTGCAATGTTTGGTTCTTTGGTGATAAATAGGAACCGTTATTCGTCTTGATTTAAGTTTAGGATTGCGCCATTGCCATACATACAATACTAATTTTAGCATCAGGAATTTTTAATAAAGCGCGGGAACAAGCCTCTAATGTTGAGCCAGTTGTAATAACATCATCAATTAGTAAAAAATGTTTGCCATGATCTTTTTCTGTAAACACAACATCAAATAGGTTTTCAATTCCTTCGGATCTGCCTAGCAAATTTTTCTTTGATTGTGTTTTAGAATAGACGGTTCGGACCAATAAATCCGTAGTATAAGCAATATCTAATTCCTCTGAAAGTGCAAGACCAAAAGTAGTGACTTGGTTGTAACCTCGTTCTTTATATTTTTTTCGGTGCAGCGGAACGGGTATGATTTGGTCGGGTTTACTAGTATGCATAAGCTGTTTTAGTTCATCGCCGTACCAATGGCCTAGTAAAGTGCCAATCTCTTCATGTCCTTTGTATTTTAGGTTGTGAATTAGCTCTTGTACTATTCCTTTTTTATGAAAATAGAGAAACGCTGAAGCAGTTTCTACCGGAATCCTACCATAGAATTTTTTGTAAGCTTCATTTTCAATAGCTAAATGGTGATTCGTTAAAGGAAGATTGTGTCGACAAGGAGTACAAATAACCAATTCATTAGTTAGCAAAATTGCGGTGCAACCTGCACATATTCTTGGAAAGAATAAATTAATAAGGTGTTTCAGCATACAATTAGGAGATTATTTGATAAAAATATGAAAATCAAGGCTTCAATCTTGTACTATTTCCTTTTTTTTAAGTTCACTTTTTATATTTTTGCAGTATGGCAAAACAAGAAGATATATTTAAGAACGTAGTTTCGCATGCAAAAGAGTATGGATTTATTTTTCCGTCAAGCGAAATTTATGATGGTTTGAGTGCAGTCTATGACTATGCACAAAACGGAGTAGAGTTAAAAAAGAACATAAGGGAATATTGGTGGAAAGCAATGGTTCAAATGAACGAAAACATTGTTGGCTTGGATGCTTCGATATTGATGCACCCAACTACCTGGAAAGCGTCAGGTCACGTAGATGCTTTTAACGATCCCTTAATTGATAATAAAGATTCAAAAAGAAGATATAGAGCGGATGTTTTGATTGAAGATTATGCTGAAAAGCTTAACGTAAAAGCAATCAAAGAAATCGAGAAAGCTAAGGTTCGTTTTGGAGATGCTTTCAATGAGGCTGAATTTGTGTCAACAAACCCAAGAGTTGTTGAATACAAAACACGCGAAAGAGAAATTTTAGAACGTTTAGGACGCTCATTAGGTAATGAAGATCTGGAAGATGTTAAGGCTTTAATCGAAGAGTTAGAAATCGCTTGTCCGGAATCGGGCTCAAGAAATTGGACCGAAGTACGTCAATTTAACTTGATGTTTGGTACTAAATTAGGAGCTTCTGCAGATACTGCAATGGACTTGTATTTACGTCCAGAAACAGCACAAGGGATATTCGTTAACTTCTTGAATGTTCAAAAATCAGGAAGAATGAAAGTTCCTTTTGGTATCGCTCAAACAGGGAAAGCATTCAGAAACGAGATTGTTGCAAGACAGTTCATTTTCCGTATGCGTGAATTTGAACAAATGGAGATGCAATTTTTTGTACGTCCAGGCGAGGAAATGAAGCACTACGAGTTTTGGAAAGAAGCACGATTGAAATGGCACTTATCTTTAGGACTAGGAAAAGAAAACTATCGTTTTCACGACCATGAAAAATTAGCTCATTATGCTAATGCTGCCGCAGATATCGAGTTTAATTTCCCTTTTGGATTTAAAGAATTAGAAGGAATTCACTCCCGTACCGACTTTGACTTAAAAGCACACGAACAATTCTCAGGTAGAAAACTACAGTATTTTGATGCTGAGTTAAATAAAAACTATGTGCCTTATGTTGTAGAAACATCTGTAGGATTGGACAGAATGTTTTTGGCCGTTTTTGCGACTTCTCTAAAAGAAGAAACGTTAGAAGATGGATCAACTAGAACGGTATTGCAATTACCATCAGTATTAGCTCCTACTAAAGCTGCTGTTTTACCATTAGTGAAAAAAGATGGATTGCCTGAAATTGCACATCAAATTATAGCAGATTTAAAGTGGGACTTTAGTGTTGCTTATGATGAAAAAGATGCTGTGGGTCGTCGTTATAGAAGGGCGGATGCTTTAGGAACGCCTTTTTGTATTACGGTAGATCATCAAACAATCGAAGATCAAACAGTGACTATCAGACATAGAGATACGATGAAACAAGATCGTGTTGCGATAGCAGATTTAAAATCAATTATCGAAAATGAAGTTTCGATGAAAAATTGGTTAATGAAAATGTAGTTCGAATGAACTTATTCAAATAATAAAAGGCTTCTCAATTGAGAAGCCTTTTGTGTTTTTTAAAAGCGGTATCCTATTGTTATTCCGCCGCGTCCAACTACTTCAGGACTCTCTTTGCTTAATAGATTACGACCTATTCCGGCATTAATTTCAAAAACATATCCTTTCTTGTGGACCCATTTTGAACCCAACCCAAATCCTAAAGCAAAATCAGAATAACGGTCTCTTTCGATTCGGCTAATATTATTATTGTTGTCATAGTAATAAGTGGAGCTTGCTACACCCGTATTAAACATGCTAAAGCCTTCGACGAAAAATCCAGCTGCAGGTTTTTTGCCAAAATAAGCTCTATAATAGGGAGTAAGCATAAAGTTACTATCGAAATCATCTTGGTTTACGAAAAAAACAGAAACTCCAAGTCCTGTATCTTCGTTTAAAATACGTTCATAAGTAACTTCTACCGCGCCTAATACTAAAAATAAGGCATTTCCTTTTAATTCATTTTTTTTAAAATCGGGTGCGGTTTTCTCTTGACTGTATGTCATTACAGTAGAGAAGAATAATAAAAGAGCTATTGATTTTTTCATAGTTTTGGTTTTATGACGCAAAAGTAAGATAATTTTGTAAAAAACAAATTTATTATTTATTTCTGTCATGTAAAAATGAGCAATACTATTAAGAGGCTTTTATAAAAAAAATATCAGATACTATTTAAAGCACTGCGAATTGTGATTGATGTGCTTTACAAAGAGGTAAGATTGTTGGTTAAGATGTTTTTAAAGGGACTTAAAATAGATAAAAAATGTTCTTTATCGGATTTATTTGCACTTGGTCAAAATCTATTAACATTTATTAAAATTCTATTAACAAGCGCTTTAGATAGCGAGCTAAATACCTATTTTTAAAACGTTAAAATTCTGTTATGTGTTAAAAAGACAACAGAGTATTTAACTAGTTTGCCCCAAAACTACCATTTATTTAATTTATAAAGCAAAGAAAAGCTTTAGTATCTAGTGTATGCCTAAAAATTTGGGAAGCATAGTAGATGAATCATTCGTACATTATTATTGACGACAATCAAGAAAGTGTTTTGAAAACTAAAGCTATAGCTGAAAGTTTTTCAGAGCTTCACTTTCTCGCATCTGCAAATACATACGAAGCAGGCTTGAACCTTATCTTAGAGCATACACCGCAATTAATTTTTCTAGAAATAGATCCTTCTGATAAAAAGAGTAATTTATCGTTATTGCTAATTAATGAGCTTCATCGTTATTTAAAGGTGATTCCAAAAATCATCATTACCACTTCCAAGAAAGAATTGGCTTTTGATGCACTTCAATATGACGTAGCAGGCTATATACTGAAACCGTTGGCTCGTATTGATTTTGTAAAGTCTTTGCTTAAGCTTAAAAAAGCAATCCCTGAGGAGTCATCAAAAGAATTAGTGCTGTCAGTCCAGCCGGAGGAAGAGCGTCCCTTAGTAGCTGTTCCCAATAGAATCGAATCAGGAGACCAACCCTTAATCCTTTGCATCAAGTCCTATGGGGATTACAGGTATATCGATGCGCGGGATATCTGTTATTTACAAGCAGACAACAATTCGACTGATATTCATTTAAACAGTGGAGAGATGGTTACCGCATTCAAAACATTAAAGCATTTCGAAGGCGCTTTATCATTTCCTTTCGTTCGCATCCACAATAGTTATATTGTAAATACGAGCTATATATCACGCATTCATACCGGGAATGCAGTTTGTTACATTAAAAATACCGCAACGAAATTGCCTTTTAGTAAGTCTTACAAGGTAAATATTGACCTTATTATCGCTGAGATTTCAAATGGTAATTACCTTGAAATTTAATAAAGATACCATTCACCAAGATTTGAATGTCATTCACTATCAAATGGCGACAATCTACCATAAACGCCCTAAAAACAGATTATAATTGAGGATGACTATGTAGTTTTACCACATGATAACCACGTAAAAATACGTGATTTAACCAAAAATAAAACCAAACAAAAACATAACAAATCCCCTTTTTATGAAAAAATCAATTTTAACAATCGGACTTTTATCTTTAGTAATGATCTTAACTTCTTTCACTGTTTCTGAAACTAATATCGTGGGTGGACAAGCTACCGGTGGTAACATGAAATTAGATATAGTTGGTGGACAAGCTACCGGCGGTAACATGAAGTTAGATATAGTTGGTGGACAAGCTACTGGTGGCAACATGAAATTAGATATAGTTGGTGGTCAAGCAACTGGTGGAAATATGAAATTAGATATCGTTGGAGGTCAAGCAACTGGTGGGAACATGAAATTAGACTGATTTTACCATCACATAATAAAATTTAAAGGCTATCAAAATTGATAGCCTTTTTTTATGTCAATAGTTTTATTTTAGTATTTTTGATAAAACTAGACACCAAACCATTGAAAAATTTTTACTCTATTGGGATATTTTTAGCAGTCCTTTTAACAATAAATTGTACAAGAACTACAAATAAAATTAAGACAGATAGCTCATCTAAAGATAGTTTAACTGATTATTTTAGTTTAGCTAATGACCCAGATCTGACAATAAAAAAAAGAATAGCTAATATTCAGAAGGCAGAGGCAATTGTCTTGGAGCAAGAAAATGATTCTATGAATAGGGTTAATTTATTCAAGGTAGCAAATAGATACTATAATATTGCTAATTGGAAAAACTTTAATAAAGTAGTTAATGTAGTTTTAGAAAAATCTGAAAAAGAGCGAGATACAATTAATATTGCCAAAGCCTACTCTTATCTTGGTGATTATTATGAATCACAAGCTGTTTCAGATAGTGCGTTTCTCTTTTATTATAAAGCTGAAAAGTTGTATGGTAAATTAGGTGACAACAAAAGTTTAGGTAAAATATTAATTAACAAAGCTAACTTGCAGTATAAGGCAGGTGATTTTTTAGGTGCGGAAAAATCTGTTTATAACATATTGCGAATAATTAAAGATGAAAAACAGATTAATAATATTTACTATGATGCCTATAATCTTTTAGGTATAACTTATGTCGAACTTGGCGAGTACGATAATGCGATTACCTATCATAACAAGGCTTTGGGAGTAATCGATGAAAATATTATTCCTCCCGAATATCAATCTAGAGCAACTTCTTATAATAATTTAGGTTTTTTGTACTTAAATTCACGACGATATTCAGTTGCCAAAAATTATTTTCAAAAAGGACTCTCCCAAAAAAATATAGAGATTCAAAAACCTTTTGTTTATGCTATGCTTTTAGATAATTTGGCATATTCTAAGTTTAAATTAAACGAAAAGGAAGGGGTTTTGGAACTTTTTTATAAATCCCTTTTATTGAGAGAGGAACTTAACTTAACTACAGGTGTTTTTATCAATAAAATTCACTTGTCAGAATATTATGCTTTATATGGTGATAAAATTAAATCAATCAAATATGCAAAAGAAGCCCTTTCTTTATCTAGGACAACTAACAATCCGCACGATATTCTAGTAGCCTTAAAGCAAATGTCTCTTGCTCAGCCACAAAATGCTGCTTTTTTTAATAAGGAATACATTCAAATAAACGAAAAATTGCAAAAAGCGGAGCGTAGTATGGGAGAAAAATTCTCCCGTATAGAGTATGAAACGGATCAAATTAAAGATGAGAATTCCTATCTAGAAGTTCAAAACAGGAATTTGTTATATGCTTTGAGTATTTTAACCATTGTAGGGTTATTTATTTATATTATTAAGACCCAAAAAACTAAAAACAGGGTGCTTTTATACAAGCAACAACAACAACAAGCGAATGAGGATATCTATAATTTAATGATTTCTCAGCAAAACACTATCGAGACAAGTAGGGTACAAGAGAAAAAACGGGTAGCACAAGAGCTCCATGACGGTGTTTTGGGTAGGATGTTTGGCGTTAGGATGAATTTAGATAGTCTTAATAAAATTCAAGATGATATGGCTATACAGCAAAGAGACAGCTATTTATCTGAATTAAAAAATATCGAACAAGATATTCGTGAAATTTCGCATGACCTGAATAGAGAAAAATCAGAATTAATTAATAACTTCGTCACAATTGTGGATAATATGCTGGAAGAGCAAAGAAAAACCTTTCCCGCTAAAATAATATCTACAATTGATTCTTCTATTAAATGGGATAAAGTAAAGAACTCAGTAAAGATTAATTTATATCGAATTATTCAAGAGTCACTTCAAAATTGCAATAAATACGCAAATGCCAATGTTATTAAAGTTGAATTGAAAAAGAAAGACGATACTATTGTACTTTTAGTAAAGGACGACGGTATTGGGTTCGACATTAAGACAAAGAAGAAAGGAATTGGATTAAATAATATGATTTCCAGAACAAATGAATGTGACGGACAGTTTGATGTTTCCTCAATTAAAGGACAAGGAAGCACAATTATGGTCACTATTCCAACAGAACAAAAACAAATACCATCATAAAAATGACAGTTGAACCCGGTTCTTTAACGCGTCTTAATAAAAAAATATTAATTGTTGACGACCACCCTTTTATAATTCAAGGGTATAAAAACGCGATAACAAGATACAAACCCGAGAAGTACGAGTTTACTATTAGCGAGGCCAAAGACTGTGAGTCGGCTTATGCTTTAATTGTAGATCCCAATACACCCGCTTTTGATATAGCTTTTTTAGATATTAGCATGCCTAGCTATGAGGCTAAAAGTATTTATTCCGGTGAAGATGTCGCTAAGTTGATTCTAGAGCACATGCCCAATTGTAAAATAATTTTGCTAACCATGTTTACGGAGTTTTTAAAGATTAAAACGATCATTAAAAACATAAATCCACATGGTCTTGTTATTAAAAATGATTTGACTTTTGATGAATTACTTTTTGCATTTGATAAAGTCATTAAAGACACTGTTTATTATAGTCAATCCGTTTTGCAAATGTTGGAATCACAGGATCACAGTATTGAAATCGACTTATTTGACAAGCAAATTTTATTTCATTTGTCTAAGGGGACCAAAGCAATTGACATTCCAAAATACATTCCTATTTCGTTAAATGCAATCGAGGCTAGAAAGTTAAACTTAAAAGAATTGTTAAAACTAACAGAGGGCACCGACCTTGATTTAGTTCGGGAAGCCAGGAAAATAGGACTTTTGTTTTAATAAATCATAAAAAAACACCCCTAAAAGATTCTCTTTCAGGGGTGTTTTTTTACTTGCAATGGGTTGTTTTTTTATTCCGCTAATGCGTTCCAACCACGCGCTTTTAATGCTATTTTAGTATTAGCTCTTGTTACTAGGTGTATTCCTTCGCTTTCTTGGGTCATATGTCCAATTATAGAGAAGTTGGGATTTGCTTTAATTTTTTCAAAATCTTCCATTGCGATAGTAAAAAGTAATTCGTAATCTTCGCCGCCATTAATCGCAACAGTGGTGCTATCGATATTGAATTCTTCGCAAACACTGATTAATTGTGGATCTAACGGTAATTTATCCTCGTAAAGATTACAACCTACTCCTGATTGTTTACACAAATGCATGATTTCTGACGATAATCCATCTGATATATCGATCATCGAAGTTGGTTTAATTTCTAAAGCGTGTAAAAGCGTGCGAACATCTTTTCGAGCCTCTGGTTTTAATTGGCGCTCAATTAAATAGGTGTAAGCGTCTAAGTCGGGCTGTGAGTTAGGATTAACTTGAAAAACCTGTTTCTCTCTTTCTAGTACCTGAAGTCCCATATAGGCCGCTCCAATGTCACCAGTTACCACTAACAAATCAGTTTCTTTAGCACCATTTCGATAAACTATTTCTTCTTCATCTGCCTCACCAATTGCGGTGATGCTGATAATCAATCCTTTTTGTGATGAGGTGGTATCACCGCCTATAACGTCTACTTTATATTCGGCAGCAGCATGTGCAATTCCGTCAAATAATTCTTCAAGTGCTTCAAGTGGAAATCGATTTGAAACAGCTACTGATACTGTGATTTGAGTTGCCTTGGCATTCATGGCACAAATATCCGATACGTTCACAACTACTGCTTTGTATCCTAAATGTTTTAAGGGCATATAGGCTAAGTCAAAATGAACTCCTTCAATCAACAAGTCAGTTGATATCACTACTTTTTTATCCTTGAAATCAAGGATGGCAGCATCATCACCAATACTTTTTAAAGTGGAAGGCTGGTTTACTTCGAAATTTTTTGTCAAATGGTCTATTAGTCCAAATTCGCCTAATTGACCTATACTCGTACGCTGTGGGTTTTTATCTTCAATCATCCTTTTTAATTATAAAGTAGCAAAGGTACGAAGATAAAGCAGATTGTAAATTTTGACTGCTAATGATTTTTACTTTTGTAAGAATTCATTTTATAGAATGTTAAAAACTATGTAACAAACAAGGCAAATCCTCTACTTACTAGATAACTAATTAATTTATCCATAATGAAACTTAAAATAAATAACCTCAGTAAGACTTACAAAAACGGCGTAAAAGCATTAGATGACTTAAATCTAGAAATTGGAACTGGAATGTTTGGTCTTTTAGGTCCTAACGGAGCAGGGAAATCGTCATTAATGCGTACTATTTCGACTTTGCAAAAGCCAGATTCAGGCAGCATCGAATTTGATGGTATTAATGTCTTAGAAGATCAAATGGGGTTGCGCAAAATTTTAGGTTATTTGCCACAAGAATTTGGAGTATATCCTAACATGTCAGCAGAGAAATTATTAGACTACTTCGCACAGTTAAAAGGAATTGCTTCAAAATCAGAAAGGGCTACAATAGTAAAGCAGGTCTTGGAGGTTACCAATTTATATGAAGTGCGATTAAAAGATGTAAATGGATATTCAGGAGGGATGAAACAGCGTTTTGGGATAGCTCAATTATTACTAAACAACCCAAAACTAATTATTGTTGATGAGCCAACTGCTGGATTGGATCCTGCCGAAAGACATCGTTTTCTTAATGTCTTGCGTGAAATAGGAACCAATCATACGGTGATTTTTTCGACACATATCGTAGATGATGTTAAGGAGCTTTGTAATGAAATTGCTATTTTAAACGGGGGTAAAATTTTAACACAAGGGACACCAACAGCAGTAGTTGAGACTTTAAGCGGATCTATTTGGACCAAAATAATTGAAAGAGAAGCTTTAGAGGAAAACGAAAAGGAATTTAATGTGATTTCATCTAATTACAATCAGGACAATACTTTAAACATTAGAGTACATAGTGCGGATAAACCAAATGAAAGTTTTGTTGCAGCAACTCCTCAACTTGAAGATGTGTATTTTGTAGCACTTAAAAAAGACGCCGTACTATGTTAGGAACTATATTTAATTTTGAGTTGAAAAGGTGGTTGAGAAACCCTTCATTTTATATTTATACAGCTATTTTCTTTTTTCTTTCGATGCTTATTATGGCGAGTAGTCTAGGGATTTTTGATAGTTTCTCTACAACAACTGCCTCTAATGCTTTAGCAAATTCACCAATTGCTTTAAACGATTTGATCAACACCTTGTCGGTATTAACTTATTTCTTGTTGCCCTCCATAATTGGGGCTTCGATCTACAGAGATTTTAAGTACAATATGCACACGATACTATTTAGTTATCCATTTACTAAAGCTGATTATCTACTTGGAAAGTTTTTCAGTTCTTTAGTAGTTGTTATTTTAGTTGTTCTAGCTATTGGATTTGGAGCCTTTTGTGCTAGTTTTTTACCAGGTACCAATCAAAGTTTATTAGGTCCGGTTTCGATAGTAGCTTATCTACAAATTTATTTTATATGGGTAATACCCAACTTGTTTTTTTATGGAGCCATCGTATTTGCAGTGGTAACCATTACTAGAAACATTTCGGTGGGATTTATTACAGTGATTTTACTGTTATTTGTTCAAAGTATGGTGAGTAGTTTTACCAATGACGTCGATAATCAATATGTAGCAGGTTTGCTAGATCCTTTTGGGAGTGAGGCCTTGTCATATTATACCAAATACTGGACTGTTTCAGAAAAAAACACAAACTTGCTGCCTTTTGAAGGAGTAATCATTTACAATAGATTATTGTGGTTGGGTATCTCACTTTTAGTTTTAGTAGCACTTTATCGCTATTTTTCTTTTACTCAAACTGCTTTAACTTTTGGAAAAAGCAAAAAAGAAGAACGAGTTACTAAAAATAATTTTGGCGGAATTACGAGAATCAATTTACCAGCAATTCAATTTGACTTTTCGGTCAAACAATACCTTAAGACTGCATGGAATTTATCAAAAGCAGATTTTAAGTTTATTGTTAAAAATTGGATTTTCATCAGTATCGTTATTGTAGGATTGCTTTTTATTTTACTAACGTCTTTAACTGCCGGGGAAATTTTTGGAACAAAAACGTATCCAGTCACATGGCAAATGTTAGCATTACCGGGTAGCGCTTTTAGTCTTTTTATTAATGTGTTGACTTTTCTTTTTGCTGGAATATTAGTGCATAGAGGGTTTACAACTCGAATGAATCATTTAATAGATGTAACTCCTATTCCCAATTGGGTGTTGCTGTTTTCAAAATTTCTAGCCTTACTGCAAATGCAAATAGCGCTGTTAGCAGTTATTATGATTGGCGGTATTGCAATCCAGTCTTATAATGGATTTTTTGATTTTGAAATCGGACATTATCTGTTTGAGTTGTATGCGATAAAATTAGTGCATTTTGTCATTTGGGCATTTCTAGCGCTATTCATTCAAACGTTGTTTAAGAATTATTTACTTGGATTTTTTGTTTTACTGATTCTTTCCATCGGATTAGTTTTTATTCCAGAGATTGGAGTAGAACAAGATATTTTTAGATTTAATAGTGATACAGGTTTTCAATATTCTGACATGAACGGGTACGGTAATACTTTGCCATTGTACTATTTATACAAAGGATATTGGTTTCTATTTGGACTAGGTATTTTTGGTCTTACTCTTTTGTTTTGGACTAGAGGAGTTGGTCAATCAGTACGTGCTAGATTTGTTGATGCTAAAAAAAGGTTTAGTAGTAAAACGGCTTTATTAATTAGCGCGTCTTTTATTAGCTTCCTAGCCGTAGGTAGTACTATTTACTATCAGGATAATGTTGTTAATGAATACAGATCACAACAAGAAGGTGAAAAATCGCGAGTAGAATGGGAAAAAAAATATAAAAAGTACCAAAAATATGCACAGCCTAGAATTACAGATATCAAGGTTGACTTAGATTTATTTCCGCAGGAGCGCAATTTTGTAGCTAAGGGAACTTATGTACTAAAGAATAAAACTAAAATAGGTATTGATTCCATTTTTATTAATTACAACAGCTATAAAACTAAAATTGCTTTTGCAAAAGAAGCGAAACTCGTTTCACAAGACACAATATTCAATTTCAACATTTACAAGTTGGCGAAAACTTTGCTACCAGGTGCTTCTATTGTAATGTCATTTGAAGTTAAGAATAAACCCAATAGTTTATTCAAAGATAATTCACCAGTAATCTACAACGGAACCTTTATAAATAATAGTTCTTTTCCAACTATTGGATATACTGAAAACGGGGAATTGAATGATGACGATGTTAGAAAAAAATACGGATTGAAGCCTAAAGAAAGAATGGCAAGCCCTACCGATTCGATTGCGAAAAAGAATAATTACATAAGCAACGATGCTGACTGGGTTACGTTTGAGACTACTGTTAGCACCTCGGGAGATCAAACCGCAATTGCACCAGGCTACTTGCAAAAGCAATGGAAAAAGGACGGCAGGAACTATTTTCACTATAAAATGGATCAAAAAATGCTGAATTTTTATGCATACAATTCAGCTCAATATGAAGTGAAGCGCGATAAATGGAAAAACATAAATATCGAAATTTACTACCATAAAGGACACGAGTATAATTTGAACAGAATGATTGCAGGTGTAAAGAAATCACTAGATTATTACACGATGAACTTTAGTCCGTATCAACATAAGCAAGTGCGTGTAATGGAATATCCAAGAACACAGGGCGAATTTGCGCAATCATTTGCGAATACGATTCCGTTTTCAGAAGCAATTGGTTTTATTGCAGCGGTCGATGATAAAGCAACTGATGCGGTAGATTATCCTTTTGCTATTACCTCGCACGAGGTAGCGCACCAGTGGTGGGCGCATCAAGTAATAGGTGCAAATGTACAAGGTGCAACGATGTTGTCTGAAAGTCTATCCGAATACAGCTCTTTAAAGGTTTTAGAGCATCAATATGGCAAGTCTCAAATGCGTAAGTTTCTTAAAACCTCTCTTGACAGGTACTTAATGGGAAGAGCGGTGGAGAGTAAAAAAGAAAAACCATTGATGTACAACGAAAATCAGCAATACATTCACTACGAGAAAGGATCTTTAGTGTTTTATGCATTGAGTGATTTCATTGGCGAGAAAAAACTAAATAGCGTTTTGAAATCGTATATCGCTAAGGTAGGCTATCAAGAGCCACCTTATACAACATCGCTAGAATTAGTTAGTTTGTTAAAGCAAGCCACACCTGACTCACTGCAATACGTTGTTAAGGATATGTTTGAAAACATTACACTGTACGATAACCGCATTAAAAAAGCTACTTCAAAAAAACTGCCCAATGGTAAATACCAAGTGGATATCGCGTTTGATGTGTCAAAATACAAGGCGGATGACCAAGGCAAACGTATTTTTAAAGATGAAGCTGGCAAAACGTTGACCTACAAGAAAAAGGGAGACATTATTGCTACAACTTCATTACCCTTACGTGACTATATTGAAATTGGTGTTTTTACGGAGGAGACTATTAAAGACAAAAAAACAGAAAAGGAACTGCATTTAAAGAAATATAAGATTGATAAAATAGATAATAAGTTATCGATCGTTGTAGATAAAAAACCAACAGAAGTTGGTGTCGATCCTTACAATAAATTAATAGATACAAATTCTAACGATAACCGAAGAAAGCTGTAATTTGGCAGAGATAAACTAGGGTGAAAATTTTGATTTTCACCCTTTTTATTCCCCTATTATTGATTTAAATTTTTGAAGCTGCTGCAATTCTTATTAAATTTATCAAATGAAAAAAAATAAAATTATTACACTAACAGTAAATCCAGCTCTAGATAAAAGCGCCCATTTTAAAGGTTTGGTTCCTGAACAAAAGATACGATGCGATGCCCCTCGATTTGATGCTGGAGGCGGTGGGATAAATGTTTCTAAAGCAATTTTTCGTTTGGGAGGTGAGTCGCTTGCAATATTCACCGCTGGCGGTCCTACAGGTGAAACAATAAAGGACTTGCTAACACAAGAAGGTATCGCTATAGCACCTATTGAAGTTACTAATTGGACAAGAGAAAGCTTTGTGGCTGTTGACGATAATACTAATTCGCAGTATCGATTTGGTTTTCCGGGTGCTGCTATGAGCACCTCTGAAAAAGACACAATTTTGTTAAAAATGCAATCCATATCCTGTGATTTTTTAGTACTCAGTGGTAGTATTAGTGAAGGACTTCCTGTTGATTTTTATAGCCAAATTGCTCTTGTTGCTAAGCAATTAGGTATTAAAGTTATTGCAGATACGTCAGGTGAATCCCTGCACAAAATTTTAGAAACAGGTGTTTATCTAATCAAACCTAATGTAGGCGAGTTAGCCAAATTGGTAGGTGTTCCAAGTTTAGAGATGGAAGAAGTAGATGAAGCTGCAAAAAAGATCATTTCGAGTGGTGGCGCTGAAATTGTTGTTGTTTCCCTTGGACCACAAGGAGCTGTTTTAGTGACTAAAGATTCCTATGACTACGTCCCTGCTCCCAATGTGGTCAAAAAAAGTACCGTTGGTGCTGGCGATAGTATGGTAGGCGGAATGGTGTGGGCGCTTTCGCAAAATAAAAGCTTGAAAGAAGTAATCCGTTGGGGAGTTGCTTGTGGATCGGCAGCAACTATGAATGAAGGAACGCAATTGTTTAAATTCGAAGATGCAAAGCGTTTATACGATTGGTTACAAAAGAGTTAGTTGTAGCGCTTTGAAGTTCAATAATTAAAAAAAAGAGCAAGATAAGATGGAACAATTACCATATCATCATAAAGAGGACATTAAAAAACGATTACAAGAAGGAACTTTTTCAGAAGTTGACGAGATATCTAAAATAATGCAATTAGGCCATGACGAAACTATGGCAGTAAATCTTTTAACTACCCTAATAAAAGAGTACAAACAAGAGCTGTATTTCAATTTGAAGGAAGAAAAAGAGAAAGAAGAAAAAGGAAATATTGCTACAACTGTAGCTGTAGTATCTTCTTTATTAGTTGCTGTTATGGGTCAAAACAACGTTCTATTACTTTTGTTTTCCATAGTAGTGGCTGTTGGAGCAGGATATATCGGTTTTCCTGATAAGCCAATTGCCGCAATAGTAGGTTTCGTTACAGGAGCTATATTGATGCCCGTTGTAGTTGGTTTTTATTTAAGTGGACGAAGTTCTTTTTTTACCTTAGAAATGATTATACCTATGGCCTTATCCTTTGGACCTGGCTTGCTAATAAAGTATCTTATCTCAAGATATTTTTATAATGACCTTAATGATTAATTAAATTTAGATAAATATGATTGACAATTATAACTACAATGAATTGTATAAACGATTTGAACCTCAAGAAAATAAGTGTACTTATTGCGGACGAGAAGAAGTGCAAAATATTGATGAATGCTATTACATTCCTTTATTTATGACTAAGGATAGTACAAATTTAGTTGTATATCGATCCGTTAAGTTTGCCAAAATTTTAATTGGTATTCCAAGATGCTCCAATTGTAAAAAAATTCATGAAAACGCAAGTTATAAAGCAGCAATGTTATCTTGGGGAACAGCAATTGCTCTTGTAGCACTATTATTTTATAATATGGTAGCGGTGGGAGGAATTGTCCTCGCTTTAGGGTTTATTGCAGCGATTTTTATTGGTATTTATGGTTCACAACAATTGAAGGATAGGTTTGCTGTAAGTAATGACATCTATGCGCTTAAGGATGGTGCCGAGACTAATGAGATCGTACGTGATTTAGTACTTGCCGGTTGGTCACTGGAACAGCCCGCTCCATAAAAAAACCTGATAATTTTTACATTATCAGGTGTCCTTTTTATTCTTGGTTCTATTCTCTAGAAAAGCTTAATCATTCAATTTCAAAACAGCCATAAACGCTTCTTGCGGAATCTCAACATTTCCAACCAATCTCATACGTTTTTTACCTTTTTTCTGTTTTTCCAAAAGCTTACGTTTACGAGAAATATCTCCACCGTAACATTTTGCTGTAACATCTTTACGTAAAGCTTTAATGGTTTCACGAGCAATAATTTTAGCTCCAATTGCGGCTTGAATCGGAATATCAAACTGTTGTCTTGGAATCAATTCGCGCAATTTCTCACACATTTTTTTACCAATGTTGTAAGCGTTACTTTCATGAATCAAAGCAGACAAAGCATCTACTGATTGAGCATTAAGTAAGACATCTAAACGCACTAATTTTGAAGTTCTCATTCCAATTGGTGAGTAATCAAAAGAAGCATATCCTTTAGAAACCGTTTTTAAACGATCGTAAAAGTCAAATACAATCTCGGCTAATGGCATATCAAAGTTCAACTCAACACGTTCTGTAGTCAAGTACGTTTGATTAGTTATGATACCACGTTTTTCAATACACAAACTCATAACGTTTCCAACGAAATCTGCTTTAGTAATGATAGTTGCTTTAATAAAAGGCTCCTCTACGCGATCTAATTTTGAAGGTTCTGGTAAATCAGATGGATTATTTATAATGAAAGGAGTTTCAGGATCTTTTTTGGTGTAAGCCAAATAAGAAACGTTGGGAACTGTAGTAATTACAGTCATGTCAAACTCACGTTCCAATCGCTCTTGGATAATCTCCATGTGTAGCATTCCTAAAAATCCACAACGGAAACCAAAACCTAAAGCAGCGGAACTTTCAGGTAAAAATACTAACGATGCATCGTTTAATTGTAGTTTTTCCATTGAAGCACGCAAGTCTTCATAATCTTCAGTATCTACAGGATATATTCCAGCAAAAACCATTGGTTTTACGTCCTCAAAACCAGTAATCATATTGGTGGTTGGTACCTTAGCATCAGTCAAGGTATCTCCCACTTTTACTTCTTTGGCCTCTTTGATCCCTGAAATTAAATACCCAACATCACCTGCTGAGATTACCTGTTTCGGTACTTGATCTAATTTTAAGGTTCCAATTTCGTCAGCAAAATATTCATTGCCAGTAGCCATGAATTTGATTTTTTGCCCTTTTTTTATCTGTCCGTTTTTTACACGAAAAATAACCTCAATACCTCTAAAAGGATTGTAATGAGAGTCAAATATTAAGGCTTGTAGTGGCTCATCAACATTTCCTGTTGGAGCAGGAATTTTTTCGATAATGGCAGCTAATATATTCTCTACACCAAAACCTGTTTTTCCAGAAGCATGAATAATATCCTCTAATTTACATCCTAGTAAATCAATAATATCATCACTTACTTCTTCAGGATTGGCTGATGGCAAGTCTACTTTATTTAAAACTGGAATAATTTCCAAGTCATTCTCTAAAGCTAAATATAAGTTCGAAATAGTTTGCGCTTGAATACTTTGTGCGGCATCAACGATCAAAAGTGCTCCTTCACAAGCAGCAATAGATCGAGAAACTTCATATGAAAAATCTACGTGTCCCGGAGTATCGATTAGGTTCAGTATATATTCTTCGCCTTTATAAGTGTATTCCATTTGAATGGCGTGGCTCTTAATCGTAATTCCGCGTTCTCTTTCAAGATCCATATTATCAAGTAACTGCGCTTTTTCTTGACGAGCAGTCACCGTTTGTGTAGCACCAAGTAAACGGTCAGCAAGTGTGCTTTTCCCGTGATCAATGTGTGCAATTATGCAAAAATTCCTTATTTTTTTCATCTTTTCCATCTGTAATTTTCAAGCAAAATGCTAGCGCATTTAGTAGGCAAAGATAAGGCAAAGTTTTGATTTATAAGGGAGCCAGCATAAATTCTGTTAAAAGGGAAATTTCTTTATTTTTTGCTGTTTTTAAAGAGGATTTTTAGTTTCCCCTTTTTCCGATTCAAAAACTACTTCAGGATTCGGGGTTTCAGTATTAGGCAACACTTTTACTACTCTTTCTTTTTCAAATTGTTCTACGTAAACGGCATAATCTGCAGGTTCGATTTGAGCACCAGTATATTCAGTATACGTTTTAGTGAATTGTGCACCAAAATATAATATAGCTGCAGTATAGTACACCCAAACTAGAATTACAATTAGGGAACCAGCTGGGCCATAAGCGGAGCCAGTGCCACTTACATCAATATACAGCCCAATTAAAAAGCGACCAAGCATAAACAGACAGGCCGTAAAAAATGCTCCAATTTTAACATCTTTCCACGCTATTTTAGCATCGGGAAGAACCTTAAAGATAACCGCAAACAATATAGTAATAACCGTAAAACTTATACATATATTGATGGCTTCAAAAACGATTAGGATCACATTAGGGAAATAATGTTTCAACCAGTCGTTAATGGCTAATAAAACGCCATTAACCATGAAGGAAACGATTAATAAAAAACTCAATCCTGCTATCAGCGAGGAAGATAGTAAACGGTCTTTTATCCATTTAAGCCAGCCTCGTTTTGGTTTTGCTTTTAGGTTCCAAATGATATTAATAGAATCTTGAATTTCGCCAAAAACGGTGGTAGCCCCAATAAGAAGGGTGATACTACCAACAATTATAGATAATGTGGTTTTACCGGATAACGCGGTATTTTTTATGACATCTTGTATTTGAGCTGCTGCTTCGTAACCAATCAAACCATTGATTTCGCCAAAAACCTGACCTTGAATGGCTTCACGGCCTAAAAACACGCTAGCCAAAGAAATCATTAAGAGTAAAAGAGGTGCTAGTGAAAATACGGTATAGTAGGAAAGTGAAGCGCTTAACTTTAAGGCTCTGTTGTCTAGAAAACCTTGAAAAGTATCTCTTAGAATATGATATGCTGCTTTAAAATTTATTTTGGTAATCATGTTATTTATGTTAAGTCACAAAGCTAAAGCTTTCTGCTTTGAAAAAATTACAGAATTATTTCCTTTTTTTGTAAAATTGAGGTCGAACTACTCAACTTTAGAATTGCGTTTTAGTTTATTTAAAATGTTGTAATTTTGCATAAAATTAAGCAGATGATTAAAATAGGCAACATAGAACTACCAGATTTTCCTTTACTACTTGCTCCTATGGAGGATGTGAGCGATCCACCTTTTCGTAGATTGTGCAAAATGCATGGGGCTGATATGATGTATTCTGAGTTTATTTCTTCTGAAGGTTTAATTCGGGATGCCATCAAAAGTCGGATGAAGTTAGATATCTTCGATTACGAGCGACCGGTTGGAATCCAAATTTTTGGTGGTGATGAAGAAGCGATGGCGCTTTCTTCTAAAATTGTTTCTACTGTTAATCCTGATATTATTGATATTAACTTTGGTTGTCCAGTAAAAAAAGTAGTGTGTAAAGGAGCTGGAGCAGGAGTATTGAAAGATGTTGATTTGATGATTCGCTTAACGCAGGCGGTTATCGATAGTACGCATTTGCCGGTGACAGTAAAAACGCGTTTGGGTTGGGACGATAGTTCGATTAATATTGATGAGGTTGCGGAGCGTTTGCAAGATATTGGTGTGGCGGCTTTGAGTATTCACGCTCGTACAAGAGCACAAATGTACAAAGGGCATTCAGACTGGTCACACATTGCGCGTGTAAAGAACAACCCTAGAATTACGATGCCTATTTTTGGTAACGGAGATATCGATAGCCCTGAAAAAGCTTTACAATATAAAAACGAATACGGCATCGACGGAATCATGATTGGTCGTGCTGCTATAGGTTATCCTTGGATTTTTAACGAAATAAAGCATTTCTTTGAAACTGGGGAGCATTTGGCTAAGCCAACGGTTATTGACAGAGTTGAAGCCGTGAGAAATCACCTCACGTGGGCAATGGAATGGAAAGGAGAACGATTAGGAATTGTAGAAACGCGTCCGCATTATACCAATTACTTTAAAGGGATTCATTCGTTTAAGCCCTTCAAGCAAAAACTAGTTACCGAAGATAATCCTCTTGAATTATTTTCTATTTTAAACGAAATTCAAGACGCCTACGCCGGATATGAGGTTGTTTAGACACCGTATTAAACAAAAAATGCTACTAGATAATTAGTAGCATTTTTTGTTTTTATGATAAAAACTTATTCCAATAACTTCTTACTCACGCGACTACTAGCGATCAACGAAGCGATAAATCCAAGGGAAACAATGGTACCCATAACAATGGCCACGTTTTCCAAAGAAAAAACTACCGGATAAGCCAAAGTTGGTGTAAGCATTATCAATTCAAAGTGTTGCTGGACAACTACAATGGCAATACCTAGGGTTAAGCCTATGAGTCCGCCAATAACACTGAGCAAAGTACCCTGAAGCAAAAATATTTTACGCAGACTAGGAATCTCAACTCCTAGATTAAAAAGTGTTTTTAAATTCCCTTTTTTATCTAAAATCATCATAATCAAAGCGCCAATTAAGTTAAATAAGGCAACAACGATGACTAAGGTAAAAATTAAATAAACAACAATATTTTCGGTATTGAGCATTTTATAAAGAGACTCATTGAGTTGGGCTCTATTCTTAACCGTGACTTTATTTTTAAAAATAGTTTGCAATTTGCTAATGATTGCATTTTCATCAGCTCCTACTTTTTCCTTAAGCTCGATTCCTGAAACCTGATTGGGTTGGTACTCTAGTAATTCTTGGGCAAGGCCTAAATCAGCAAAAACATACTTGGAATCCAGGTCTTCACTAATGGCATATATACCAACAGGTATGATGGTACTTTTATTAAATGCTTGGTCGGCATTTTCAATGTTTCCTTTTCCGGGTTTAGGCACTAAAACCTCAAGTTGCTTATTGAAATCAAGTAATCCTAGAGAAAATTTCTGAGTAAGTCCGTATCCTACCACTACTTGATAGGTGTTTGGTTCAATCCATTGTCCAGTGTACATTATTTTTTTAATGTCGTTAACTTTACCAAAGTTAGTATCAACTCCCTTTAGATAAGTAACTTCTTGTTTGTCATCAAAAGTGAACAAAACACGTTCTTCAATGATTTTGGAGTACGAAGCAAGACCTTCAATTTTATTAATAGCAGCCTCTTGTTCCGGAGAAACCAAAAAAGATTTTCCTAAAACACTGCTAATTTTTAAGTCGGGATCGATATCGTTCGTAAACGAAAGGCTAAACACTTTTAAGCCACTAAAAACAGATAACACGACAAATAATGCCATAGCACCCACAATAATCCCCATACTAGCAATACGATTGATAATATTAATGGCATTGTTTTTACTGTTCGTGCGTAGGTACCGTTTGGCTATGTAAAGAGGGAAATTCAAATTAGATTTGCTTGCGTTTTTCTAGTAAATCCCTGTTTTCAATAGGATTGTCTCTGTTAGAAAGTGCATTGTTTATTTTTTCAATATAATCTAATGAGTCATCAATAAAAAACACCAAGTTAGGTACTTTTCGTAATTGCAAACGCACCCTTTGCGATAAATCATGCTTGATATTTTTAGCATTTGATTTTACCGCTTCTAAAATTTCAGGCGCTTTATCCTGAGGAAATACACTTAAATATACTGTTGCTACAGACAAGTCTGTAGTCACACTAACTTTAGATACCGAAATAATCAAATTAGATACGCCATTTTTTCTCACTTCACCTTGCAGAATGTCAACCAAATCTTTTTGGATAACCCCACCTATTTTTTTCTGTCTATTTGTTTCCATAGTGCAAAAATACTACTTTTAAACATTAAACAAACAATTTTTGAAAGCAACCTAGTAGTTAGGCTGTTTTTTGGAGCTATTTCCTGCTGTCCACTATATCTTTCCCGTCCGCTACGCCGGACTGGAAAGGATGCCGTTCCCATCAGGGCTAGGGCATAAAGTGCTACAGAAACATGAGGATTAAATCAAAAAATTGTACAACAACAACACAATGCAAAGACCTTCCTTCTCCATATACGATGCATCAGCTGGCTCAGGTAAAACATACGCACTCGTAAAAGAATATCTAAAAATTATTCTTAAAGCACCTAAAAATGATGCCTATCGCAATATCTTGGCTATAACCTTTACCAATAAAGCGGTACATGAAATGAAAAGCCGAATTGTAGGCAGTTTGTCTGAGTTTGCCAAAGAAGAACCTTCTCAAAAAGCAGCCGACTTAATGCAAGATGTAGCTGCAGATACCGCGCTTTCAATTATCGAAATCAAAACGAAATCACAACAAATCATCAAGCATATTATTCATAATTATGCGGCTTTTGATATTTCGACCATCGATAAATTCACGCACAAAGTAATTCGTGCATTTGCTCATGATCTAAATTTACCCATGACTTTTGAAGTCACCTTAGATACTGATAATTTATTGATCGAAGCAGTAGATGCCATTATCGCGCAAGCAGGTGAGGACGAAACGTTAACAAAACTGCTAGTTGATTTTACCATGGAAAAAACCGATGATGATAAATCTTGGGACATTTCACGTGAAATTTTAGAAACTGGAAAGCTAGTACTTAATGAAAATCACCGCTCTGAAATCAATAATTTTAGCGATAAATCCATAGCCGACTTTGTAGCGATAAAAATGAAGCTAGTTGAAAGTTGTAAAGTGCTCGTTAAAGACAACGCCGAATTTGCGCAAGCGGCTTTAACGCTGATTGAAAATAATGGTATCGATTTAAAGTCGTTTTCTAGAGGTACATTCCCAAATCATTTAATTAGCATTCGGGACGAGAAATACAATCCAAAAAATAAAACTTTTAAAATTGCAGAAGATATTGCAATCAATAAAGCAGCAAAAGACCGAGCGCTAATTGAGAATTTAATTCCAGAGCTAATGCAACTATTAGCTGTGATTTATAAAAATTTCGAGAAAAGAGATTTTTATACAGCGTTCTTAAAAAATATTACGCCGCTCTCTTTATTGAATACCGTAAGTAATGAATTAGCTAAAATTCAAGAGGAGCAAAATGTGCTATCCATAACCGAATTTAACTCGCTGATTCATAGGGAAATTCAAAATCAACCTGCTCCTTTTATATATGAGCGACTGGGCGAGCGCTACCGTCACTTTTTTATCGATGAGTTTCAGGACACATCTGAGATGCAATGGCAAAATCTGATTCCGTTAATTGATAATGCACTTGCGGGACAAGATGAATATGGCGAAAAAGGAACTTTAATGATTGTGGGTGATCCCAAACAATCCATTTATCGTTGGCGCGGGGGGAAAGCGGAGCAGTTTATAGACTTAAGCAAAGAGGCGAATCCATTTAGCAATCCTGATAAAAAGCTAGAACACCTGGATAAAAACTACCGCTCGTATTCACAAATCATTGATTTTAATAACGAATTTTTCAAACTGCTTTCGGCCGAATTTAAGCATCCTGATTACAAGGATTTGTATGAAAATCATAGCCATCAAAAAGCGAATAGTAAAATAGGTGGCTATGTCAATATTTCATTTATTCCAAAAGTTGATACCGTCGAAGATGATGATGAAGCGTTAGACAAAACAGAATTATATGTTTTAGCTACACTAACCACCATAAAAAAAGTCTTGTCAAAAGGGTTTGAGTACAAAGACATTGTGATTTTGACCCGTAAAAGAGATCAAGGAGTAGCTATTGCTAATTACTTGACTGAGCAAAACATACCGCTTTTGTCTTCCGAGACTTTGATGATTCAAAATGCAACTGAAGTTCGTTTGATCATTCACCTATTGAAATACCTTAAAAACAACGCCGACTTGGAGGCAAAAGCCTACTTTCTGCATTATATCGGGGAACATATTCAGGATCGGTTAGCTGTCCATGATTTCATCGCACAAGGAATGGAATATAAAAATGAAGCCGATTTTGAACATTGGTTAATGAGTTTTGATATTTCACTTTCTTTTCAAAACATTAGAAAAAAATCGCTTTATGAGGCAGTAGAAATTGTGATTGCTAAGTTTTTATCTCCCAAACTTGCCAAAGGCGGTGGAGCATATGTACAGTATTTCCTAGATATTGTATTGGAACGTGATGTGCGCAACCAAGCTGGAATCGCTGATTTCTTAAATTTTTGGGATAAGAATTCTAGTAAATTTAGTATTCCGTCTCCCGAAGGAAATAACGCAGTACGCATCATGACTATTCATAAATCAAAAGGTTTGGAATTTCCAGTTGTCATCATGCCTTTTGCCGAGGAAGATTATAGTAGGAAGCCAAAAGATAAATTATGGTTAGCTGGAGAGGGAATGGATTTTGGATTACCAAAAGTGCTAATCGATAATAGTAGTGCTGTTGAAGGATTTGGTGAAGAAGCTAAAGCCGTTTTTGATTTAAAAAAGCAAGAAGAATTACTCGATAATATCAATGTTTTATATGTAGCATTAACACGAGCAGAGGAGCAGTTGTACGTTATTTCAAATATGAATTTAACCAGCAAAGGAGAGGTGAAAACGAATGACATGTCTACTTTCTTTATCAATTATTTAGACAGTAAAGATGGTTTTGATCCAGAGCAATTGGAATATGAATTTGGAAGTGATATAAAATTATCCAAAGGTTCAAAACATATTGACACTTCAAAAAAGATAGAACAAGTGGCAGAAACATTGAATCCTAAGAATATAAAAATCGCCCAACGCGAAGCTTTGATGTGGGGAACGCATCAGCAGGAATCCATCGAATATGGTAATGTGGTACACGAAATTTTATCTTTTGTGAAAACAAAAGACGATGTAGCGCTAGCTGTCGAGAAAGCGATAGAAAATGGCTTAATTAATGTGGGACAGAAAGAATTGGTCCGCCAAACGATTTTGGATATTGTGAATCATAAGGAGTTAGAAATATGCTTCGTGCCGGGGAATATTGTATTGAATGAGCAAACCATCATTCAAAAAGAAGGAAACACCATCAAGCCAGATAGAATGGTTGTGAACCAAGCTAAGGAGGTTTATTTATTGGACTATAAGACAGGAGCGCATAATGCAAAATATCAAAAGCAATTGGAGGATTACCAATATGCGATTGAACTTATGGGTTATAAAGTCGTAAAAAAAGCGCTGATTTACATCGGAAAAGAAATCGATGTAGTAAATTTGTAGCGCAAAAATGAATTATTCGTAAAAGTCTACTCTATATGAAAGAGAGTTTAGTACGATACGAATACTTGAATTATTGAGGTCATTCGATTAACGGTAGCCTTAAGAAAAACTTTAAACAAAATACACGATAAGTTATGTACGGAAAATTAAAAGAGCATTTGCAAAAAGAATTGCAAACAATAGAAGATAACGGAATCTTTAAAAAGGAAAGAATCATCACCTCTGCTCAAGATGCGGAGATTACCATTTCGACTGGTGAAAAAGTTCTGAATTTTTGTGCCAACAATTACTTAGGATTGTCGTCACATCCAGAAGTTGTTCAGGCTGCAAAAGAGGCTATGGACACGCACGGTTTCGGAATGTCGTCGGTACGTTTTATTTGTGGGACACAAGATATTCACAAAACACTAGAAAGAAAAATTTCTGAATTCTACGGAACTGAAGATACGATTTTATACGCTGCCGCTTTTGATGCAAACGGAGGAGTTTTTGAACCCTTGTTTGGTGAGGAGGATGCTATTATTTCAGATAGTTTAAATCATGCTTCTATTATTGATGGAGTTCGCTTGTGTAAAGCGGCCCGTTATCGTTACGCCAATAATGATATGGCCGATTTAGAACAGCAGTTGATAAAAGCGAATGAAGCGGGAAGTCGTTTTAAAATAATTGTTACTGACGGTGTTTTCTCTATGGACGGTATAGTAGCCTCTTTAGATAAAATTTGTGATTTAGCTGATAAGTACGATGCGATGGTTATGGTTGATGAATGCCACGCGGCAGGATTTATTGGGGCTACAGGTAAAGGTACGCTAGAAGCAAAAGGCGTAATGGGTAGAGTTGATATAATTACAGGAACACTTGGTAAGGCTTTAGGTGGAGCTATGGGAGGATATACTACCGCTAAGAAAGAAGTAATAGAATTATTACGCCAGCGTTCAAGACCGTATTTATTTTCAAATTCTCTAGCGCCAGCAATCGTTGGAGCCTCTATTAAGGTGTTTGAGTTGTTAGAGAAAGACACTACATTAAGAGATCAATTAGAATGGAATACAAACTATTTCAAGGCGGGCATGAAAAAAGCAGGATTTGATATCGTTGATGGTGACTCTGCAATAGTTCCTGTAATGCTTTATGATGCGAAATTATCACAAACTATGGCTGATGAGTTACTGAAAAAAGGTATTTATGTAATCGGATTCTTTTTTCCTGTTGTTCCAAAAGATAAAGCAAGAATAAGAGTACAGCTTAGTGCAGCACATACAAAAGAGCAGCTAGACCAAGCTATTGCTGCTTTTGTTGCGGTTGGTATAGACTTAAAAGTTATATAATTTTGTTTCGAAATTATAAAATTGCCATTTTTCGCTCACATTTTGTTTTTTTTTTAACATTCTATTTTGTAGTTAAAGATTTACGCATTACTTTTGCTAATAATTAACTAAATTGTAATTAAAATTTTTAAGTATGAAACATCTTAACAAACTCTTAGTTGCTGTAATGATGGTGATGGGATTAACATCTCACGCACAAGACAGTAACAACCCATGGGCTCTTGCTTTTGGAGCTAATGCGATAGACACTAGAACTAGCGCAGGTCAACAAGATTTCCACCATTTTGATCAAATGTACAATATCAAAGACAATTGGAATATTCTTCCTTCTGTATCTTATTTGAAATTGTCGAAATTTGTTGGAAGTAATTTTTCAGTATCTCTTCAAGGGTCAGTAAATAAAATGAGCAAATTCGTCGTTGATGTTAATCCAGTATTAGTTACTAATCCAGGAGACTTGATGTATTACGGAGTAGATGGAGCAGTTAGATATAGTTTTGCTAATCTAATTAAATCAAAAGTAATTGATCCAAGTGTAAACTTAGGTGGAGGTTATACTTTCCTAGGAAAATCAAGCTATGGTACTGTTAATGGAGGTGTAGGTCTTACATTTTGGTTGTCAGAGAATGTTGGTTTAGAATTTGGAACTACTTATAAAAAATCTTTTGGACAAAGAATGTCAACAGTTGGTTTCCCAATTGCACCTTCTTACTTTCAACACACTGCTGGTATCGTTTTCAAATTTGGAGGTAAAGATACTGACGGAGATGGAATCTACGATAAAGATGATGCTTGTCCAGAAGTTGCTGGTTTAGCTCAATTTAAAGGTTGTCCTGATACTGACGGAGATGGAATCCAAGATAGTGAAGATGCTTGTCCAGAAGTTGCTGGTTTAGCTGCATTCAATGGTTGTCCTGATACTGATGGAGATGGAGTAGCTGACAAAGATGATGCTTGTCCAGATGTTGCTGGTTTAGTAGCATTGAAAGGTTGTCCAGATGCTGACGGAGATGGAGTAGCTGATAAAGATGATAAATGTCCTACAGTTGCAGGTCCTAAAGATAACGCAGGTTGTCCTTGGCCAGATACTGACAAAGATGGTGTTTATGACAAAGATGATATGTGTCCTACAGTTGCAGGTCCAGCAAGTAACAAAGGTTGTCCTGAAGTAACTGCTGAAGCAATGGATGCTCTTAAAATGCAAGCTAGATTCATCTACTTCAACAGTGGAAAAGCAACTTTCAAAGAAAAAGATGTTCCACAGAGATTAGACGCAATGGCTAATGTTCTTAAAAACTATCCTAACTCTAACTTCTTAATTGAAGGTCACACAGATTCTGATGGAAGTAATGAATACAACCAAGGTCTTTCTGATGATAGAGCTGCTGCTGTTAAAGAAGCTTTAGTTCAAAGAGGTATCAACGCTAGTAAAATTAGTACAGTTGGATTTGGAGAAACTACTCCAGTTGCTACTAACAAAACTGCTGCTGGTAAAGCATTAAACAGAAGAACTGAAGTGAAATTAGTAAAATAATTTCTTTCAAAATATTTTAAGAAAACGCCTCGATTTATCGGGGCGTTTTTTTTATTTTTATGAAATGATAAATAATTCGTTTCTAGAAAAAATTGCACAGGTTTTAATTCAAGATTACTCTGATATATTATCGGATACTATTGTAGTCTTACCCAATAAGAGAGCTAAGATATTCTTAATCGAAGCTTTAAAGAAACAAGTGAGTGCTAATATACTTTCTCCTGAAATTATTAGTATTGAAGATTTTATTCAAGATATTGCTGCCATTCGTACTGTCGATCCTATAGAGTTGTTATTTGAATTCTATGAAGTGTACTTGTCAGTCACTGAAAAATCAAGCCAACAATCCTTCGAGTTATTTGCTAATTGGGCAAAAATGCTATTGCAAGATTTTAACGAAATCGACCGCTACCTATTAGACCCTAATTATGTGTTGTCCTACCTAAAGGACATTGAAGATATCAAAAAGTGGGGAATCGAAGTAGAGAATAAAACACAACTGCTCGAAAACTATATTGATTTCTGGAAATTATTACCTAATTACTATCAATCGCTCTATACCCATCTTTTAAAAAAGGGGATTGGATATCAAGGATTAATTTATCGTCAGGCTGTCACTAATCTTATTCCGTTTTCAAAAACAATTTCAGATAAAAAATATGTATTTGCGGGCTTTAATGCTCTAAATGCCTCTGAAGAAAAAATAATTCAACATCTCATTGCTTCCGATCAAGCCAAAATATATTGGGACGCTGATCAAACCTTCTTAAACGATCCGTATCATGATGCGGGATTGTTTTTAAGACGTTTTAAGGCGAATTGGAAGCATTATAAATCCAACCCCTTTGAATGGATCGTGAATGATTTTGCTGAAGCCAAGAATATTCAAGTTATTGGCACACCCAAAACTATTGGCCAAGCTAAAATTACTGGAACTATAATAGAAAAAATCATCAACGAAAACCCAACAGCTTCACTGGATAAAGTGGCGGTTGTTCTAGGTGAGGAAAATGTTCTCGTACCATTATTATATTCCTTACCATCTACGGTAGGTGCTTTAAATATCACCATGGGTTATTCGAGCAAAAACAATCCTGCACAAATATTGATTGCCAAACTGTTTAAAATGCATACTAACGCTTTGTCTCGAAACGCAAAAAGTTATGTGCTGTATTACAAAGATGTATTGGATATTTTAACGCATCCTTTAGTAGAGCCTTATGCTAAAACGTCTGTTTTAATAAACACAATCAATCAAAATAATTATACCTTTATTACACATCAAAAGGTACTTGATCTACATCAGGAACCAACAGAATTATTCTCCTTGCTGTTTACTAAATGGAACAATGGTTCTATGGCTGTATTACAAATGCTTTCCAATTTATTATTAACGATCAAAAATAATTTGAGCAACGATAGTGAAGAGGAGAAAATAACTAAGGCATTTGTATTTGCTATTTTTAAAGTAATTAATAAGCTGATTAATTATTATTCGCAACATGAACACATAGATAAAATTGACACACTCTACGCCATATACAAACAGGTTATTGATCTCGCTGAAGTTTCTTTTGAGGGTGAACCACTGAATGGCTTACAAATTATGGGAGTCTTAGAGAGTCGTGTTCTTGATTTTGACACGGTTATTGTAACCTCCATGAATGAAGGGAAGTTTCCAGCAGGTAAATCTCAGAATTCCTTCATTCCGTATGATGTGAAACGTGAGTTAGGATTGCCAACTTTTAAAGAGAAAGATGCTATTTATACCTATCACTTTTATCATTTATTACAGCGTGCTAAAAATATTTATTTGCTGTACAATACCGAAAGTGACGGTCTAGATGCTGGTGAGAAAAGTAGGTTTATAACGCAGTTAGAAGTAGAGAAACAACCCAATCACAATTTATCACATGAGATTTATAATGCCGTTTTACCCGAGACGGCTTACATGCCTATGGTTATTGAAAAATCGGATAGTGTGATGGACCGCTTGAAAGAGATCGCTACCGTTGGTTTTTCACCATCTGCATTGACGAGTTATATTCGGAATCCAATTCAGTTTTATTTTCAAAAAATTCTACGTATTCGCGAAGTCGAAGAAGTCGAAGAAAATATAGCTTTGAATACTTTGGGAACCATTATTCACGAAACATTAAAAGTATTGTATGAACCGTTTATTGGAAAGTTTATATCTGAGGCGGCTATCGAAAATTGTTTTAAATTAATTGACGCCGAGGTGCTCAAGCAGTTTAAAGTGGTTTATAAAGAAGGCGAAATTAAAAAAGGACGCAACCTCCTAGCTTTTGAAGTGGCTAAACGGAATGTGTCTAATTTCCTGAAAGTAGAACTAGAAAGCATTAAGGCAGGCGATGCAATCAAGATTATCGCTTTAGAACAAACATTTCAAAGAACGTTAACGCATCCTAGTTTACCTTTTCCGGTATTGATAAAAGGGAATGTGGACCGAATAGAAGAACGAAATGGTACTATTCGAATTATAGATTACAAAACAGGAAAAGTTGAAAAAGCGAGCGTAACTCTTAAAACGTGGAAAGGACTTACGGAGGAGATTAAAAACGATAAAATTATTCAGGTTTTAGCCTATGCTTTTATGTACGAGAATGAAGTTAATGGAAAGCCAATTGAGGCGGGAATTATCTCGTTTAAGAATTTAAAGTCGGGATTTTTACCTTTTAATTTTAAAGAGGAAAAAGACAGTGAATTCATTATCAACGATGCAATAATGAACAATTATCTCGAGCAGATTGTCTTGTTACTTCAAGAAATTTTAGATCAGAAAATTCCGTTTGAGGAAAAAGTTGTTTAGTAAATAGACTATCTAATCAGAAATTTTAAAAGTAAGAGTGGTTTATTCTGTTATAATTATTCCATCAATCATTTCTGTTTCGCTAGGTTTTTCAAACCAAGTTTCCATAAAGTCAAAGTTTTCTTTCGATACTTCAAATTCGAATGTGACTCCCTTTTCATTATTTCTTTCCATCACTCTTTGCCACCTCGTTTCTTTGGAGATATCTAAAAGATGAGATTTCGTTAGATATCCATTTTCTACAGCAAATTTTCTAAATTTTGCGCGATGCTCTAGTTTAGAAAGTCCAAGATCTAAAATAGAATCTGTTCTTGAATTTTCTAATTGCATTACTACATCTAATATTATGGTTTCGGCTCTTTCTATTCGTTCCAGAAACCATTCTAAGCCGTCCGTTGGCTTTTTGTCAGTCAAAAATAAGGTATTGTTCCATTTGTCAATAGAGAAAATCACACCGTTTACTTCAACTTTTAATTGGTTAGAATAGGTCGTTTTACCAGAACCCGTATTTCCTATTATTAAATGAATCATATTCTTTGTTTTGAATGTTTTAAATCTTTTTTAAAAACTGTAATAAAACGGTTGTAAGTTCTTCTTGATTTTCGATATGTGACATATGTCCGTCAGGAAAAGTAACTAAAGCTACATCCGTATTTACAATTTGCTTTTTAGTATCCTCGTACTCTAAAACAGGATCTTTTTGTCCCAATATTAGTAATTTAGGATAAGGAGTTAAGTGTAGCAAAACCTCTCGATCTAACCTTATTTTCATTCCTTCTAGTGAGGCAACGATGGCTTGAAGTGGCGTTTTTAGCGCTTCGGTTTTTACATTTTCAATTTCAACGCGTAGTCTTTCGCGGTTGTTTTCACTGAATAAATTAGCAATTGCTAAACTTACAAAGCCTTTGTAATTTTGCTTCACCGCCTTAATCGCGCGGTCTCGGTTTGTTTTTCTTTCCTCGCTGTCGGCATTTGCAGTGGAGTTCAATAAAACCAAACCTTTCACAAAATCAGGGTACAAGTCCGCAAAAGCCAAGGCTACGTAACCCCCCATCGAGTGTCCTATAAAAACTGCTTTTCTAATCCGCAATTCCGCTAAAACCGCATGCACTGCATCGGCATTATCCTCCATACTGTGCACATAACCCAAGCATTCCGTTGCGCCATGACCCAATAAGTCAATTGTGATGACTCTGTTTTTTTTAGAAAGAGGAGCGATGTACTGTTCCCACATTTTTTGATTTTCCAAAAAACCATGGAGTAGCACAACCGCAGTTCCTTTGCCAGTATCAGCGTATGCGATGCTTGTATTTTTAAATTGTGTAGTTTTCAAAGCCAAATTTTAGATTACAAAAGTAGGATTATTTATTTTTTAAGGAGCAGACTAATGCGGTATTGTTCCTGATTCCTCCCGCTTTTCGCTTTATCTTTTATGTTTTGAAAAAAAACATAAAAGGATACCGCTGCAATCGGGGCTAGTTTAGACGTTAATTGCTTTTAAGAGGCTTGATGATATAGAATCAATCCTATTGAAATTTCAGATAGTATGTACTACCATAATTTGTTAGAATGACAAAGTTGCTAGTTTTTTTGTTTTACTGGGTTACTAAGAATAACAAGGGAATTGTCTTTTCTAACTAAAGTGCACCACCCTTATTTGTCATTCTGACGAAGGAAGAATCTCTACAATGATTGTTAAGTATTTTCAGAATGAGCATTATACTTATTTGTCATTCTGACGAAGGAAGAATCTCTGCAGCGATTACTTTCTATTTTGTAAAAAAATCATTTTTTTATTTTGTGGATATCGGACCGTTTTTAGTGTGTTGTTGTGATCGTGTTGATTAGATTCTTCGTTCGTCAGAATGACAAAGTTGTCAGTACAATTCTGTGATGTAAATAGATTTATCATAATGACAAATAGTTGAAGAGCAGTTTTAAATACAAAACGGCTTCCATTTCTGGAAGCCGTTAGTTATTATTTTGAAATCCTTCAGTCATCAGGATTACAAGTTTAGAGTGAAAGTCAAGTTGGCAATGATACTTTAAAAACGATTATCGCCATCTAATAAATTACCTAATCCACCTAATAAGCTTCCTTCGCCTCGGCTGTCTCCGCCGGCTCTTGGTGCTGATGCAATGATTCTATCAGCTAGTCTGCTAAACGGTAGCGATTGTATGTAAACTGTTCCTGGACCGCGTAAGGTTGCGTAGAACAATCCCTCGCCTCCAAAGATGGAGTTTTTGATACCGCCAATGAATTCGATATCATAATCAACATCTTTAGTAAAACCGATAATGCATCCCGTGTCTACTTTTAAAACATCGCCTGCTTTAAGTTCTTTTTTAGCCATGGTTCCGCCGGAGTGTACAAAAGCCAGTCCGTCACCTTCAATTTTTTGCATGATGAAACCTTCACCACCAAACAGGCCGCGACCTAGTTTTTTAGAAAACTCAATTCCTACCGATACACCTTTGGCAGCGCATAAAAAAGAGCTTTTTTGACAAATGAATTTCCCTTGAAATTCGGTTAAGTCAATAGGAAGGATTTTTCCAGGATAAGGAGAGGCAAAAGACACCTTACCTTTGGTATGGGCTTGATTGATGAACGCGGTCATGAATAAGCTTTCGCCGGTTAGGACTCTTTTTCCCGCGCTTAACAATTTGCCGAACAAACCAGATTGCTGCTCTGATCCATCGCCAAAAATGGTTTCCATTTGGATGTTATTGTCCATCATCATGAAACTGCCTGCCTCGGCAATTACAATTTCTTGTGGATCTAATTCTATTTCGACGTATTGCATTTCCTCGCCAAATATCTCGTAATCGATTTCGTGTGCTTGCATGATTTAAGTTTTTTTGATTGAAATAATAAGTTGATTTGTAGGGCGAAATGTTACAACTATTTTTGTTTTTTATCACTGTTTTAACAATCGTGTTTTGAAAATTAATAGTGAATTCTAGCCCTGATGGCAGTGGCATCCTCTTGTGTAGTGGCAACGGAACAAGAGATATAACGAACAGCAGGTGAGAGCGTTTGCATAAAACGGAAATAGCTGCTCCAAAAAAAAAACAGCCTAGCTTGCGCTAGACTGTTGCTTTTAAAAAGTTGGATATGATTATTTATTCATTAAACTCTCGATTTCATCGATTTCGATCGGGATGTTGCGCATCAAGTTAAATGGTTCGCCTGACTCTTGAATCACGACATCATCCTCAAGACGGATTCCGAAACCTTCTGCAGGAATGTAAATTCCAGGCTCTACAGTAAATACCATATTGGCTTGCATTGGCTCAGTTAAAATTCCGTAATCATGCGTGTCCAATCCCATGTGGTGTGAGGTTCCGTGCATGAAATATTTTTTGTAAGCGGGCCAGTCTGGGTTTTCGTTTTGCACATCGGCTTTATCGATTAGACCAAGGCCAAGCAATTCTGAAGTCATTAATTTACCAACTTCGATATGGTACTGTTTCCATAATGTCCCTGGAACAAGCATTTTTGTAGCTTCGTTTTTTACATTTAAAACAGCGTTGTAAACCGCTTTTTGTCTGTCAGAATATTTTCCTGAAACCGGAATTGTACGCGTCATGTCGCTAGAGTAATTCGCATACTCAGCACCAACATCTAATAGGATCAAATCGCCTTCGCGACATTGTTGGTTGTTCTCGATGTAATGCAAAACGTTAGCATTATTTCCTGAACCAATGATTGGCGTATAGGCAAAACCTTTAGAACGATTGCGAAGGAATTCATGAATAAATTCGGCTTCGATTTCGTATTCCATTACATTAGGTTTCACGAAAGATAGGATGCGTCTAAATCCTTTCTCAGTGATGTCACACGCTTTTTGAATTAAGTCGATTTCTTCACTCTCTTTGATCGAACGAATGCGTTGCAAAATAGGATTGCTTTTGGCAACAGCATGTGCTGGATATTTGTCTTTCCACCATTTTACAAAACGAGCTTCACGCGTTTCGGTCTCTACTGACGCACGATAGTGTTCGTTAGTGTTAATGTAGATCGTCTCAGAATGTGTCATTAGTTCAAACAAAACTTTCTCAAATTCCTGCAACCAATAGACGGTTTTGATACCTGAAACGGCCAAAGCGCGCTCTTTGGTTAGTTTTTCACCTTCCCAAACTGCGATATGTTCGTTGGTTTCTTTTAAAAACAAGATTTCTCTTTGGTGCTCGTAAGGAGCATCTGGGAAAAGCAAAAGGATACTCTCCTCTTGGTCCACACCTGATAGGTAAAAAATATCACGATGTTGTGCAAATGGCATAGTACTATCGGCACTAATTGGGTATATATCGTTAGAGTTGAAAACGGCAACACTTTTAGGCTTCATTTGAGCCATGAACTTGGCGCGATTTTTTATAAATAGGTTGCGCTCAATTTGATGGTATTTCATAATACTATAGTTTTTACTTTTAATTACTCAAAAATACTAAGATTAAATTGTTTCTGGCTGGGAATCGCATAATTTTATAATAAATCTTTAAAACAGGAATTGGCTTTGCAAGTCGAAAAGGAGATTGAAAGAGTTAAAATATTTTTAAAGAAGGATGTAATCTAGCGAACGTTCTTTTTTTTAGTCATTTTGATTTTTAACGTATATTTGAATCATGAATATGGAAAAGGAATATATCAAGTTAATTTTTGGGCTCAAGCTCAAGCAAGCGCGCACGAACAAGGATCTTTCTTTATTTGGCTTAGCCAAAATCACCGAATTATCTAAGTCGTATTTGAATGAAATCGAAAAAGGAAAAAAATACCCTAAGACGGATAAAATAATTCTTTTGGCTGAGAAACTAGATGTTTCCTACGATCATATGGTTTCGTTAAAACTAGATAACAATTTAGCGCCTATTGGTGAAATATTGAAATCGGGAATTTTAAAAGAGATTCCGCTTGATATTTTTGGAATACAAGAGAATGATTTAATTGATATTATTGCCAATGCACCGGCAAAGGTAAATGCATTTATCAGCACAATTATTGAAATTGCACAGCATTACAACCTGAGTAGAGAAAGTTTTTTTCTAGCCGCTTTGCGCTCGTATCAGGAGGCGCACAATAACTACTTTGAAGATTTAGAAGATAAGGTGCTTGATTTTTCGAAAGCGTTCCATATTGATATCAATACTAAAATTTCGCTAGAAGAATTAACTGCAATCTTAAAAGAGGAATACGGATATACGATTGAAGAACTTGTTTTTTCAGAGCAAGAAGAGTTGGGCGATTTGCGTTCAATTTTTGTACCCAAAAGCAAGACGTTACTGTTGTCCTTAGATATTGATGCACAGCAAAAAGCGTTTATTTTAGCCAAAGAAATTGCGTATAATTATTTAGGAATCAAAGACCGATTGTATACTTTTAGTTGGATAAAATTTGACAATTTTGATCAGGTATTAAATAACTTTTATGCTTCTTATTTTGCCGGAGCTTTATTGCTACCTCGAAAAAAACTAATCGAAGCCCTGAATGCTTTTCTTTCAAAAACGCACCCCACAGCAGATGAAATGATAGCTTTGATGAATCAGTTTAATGTTTCGCCAGAGTCTTTTTATCAACGATTGACAAATATATTACCAAAGGATTTTCAGTTGAAAAACCTGTTTTTTCTCCGCTTGTCTCATAAAATAGGTTCGGATTCCTATCAAATAAAAAAAGAATTACATATTACGCACCAGCAAGAACCTCGCGCTAACGAAATGAATGAGCATTATTGCCGTCGATGGGTTTCGATTCGCACTATTGAGGCCGCCATTGCCCAAAAGAAAGACCACTTTTTTAGTGCTCAAATTTCGAGATATGACAATAGTAATAATGAATACTTTGTGTTTTCATCAGCTACAGAAGACCCTTTCAAAAAAGACCATCTACGCAGTATCTCAGTTGGTATATTGATGAATGCAACAATGAAAAAGAAGTTCAAGTTCATTGAAAGCGGAATCGTAAAAAAGGAATTAGTAGGGGTAACTTGTGAAACTTGTGCTGTGAAGGACTGCGAGGTTCGAGCAACGCCTCCAATTCATCTGGAGAAAAAAAAGAGAAACGAAAATACTGATTTGATTGTTCAAAAGTACATGGAGAAATTTAGTTAATTCTGTTTTTGACAACGTATTGGTTTTTAATTAAATACATTTTGTAATTGTGTCCGAACCGATTATAGATTTCTTTTATTAGGACTTTAATACTCTATTGCAAATTTTGGTTTATTTAATTTTAAATCTTTGATTTTTATCTACAGTTCGTACAACCGTGTTGTATTTGTGATTTTTCGGCATTATTTCTTCAGTTTTTAAAAAAGGCATTGCTTGTATTTTGTTTAGTGTTTTGAACAGGATTAATTTCTAATTTACTGTTAAGCATCGCTTTAAATTTCTATTAATTTGAACACTTTAAAATGATTATAAATAAGAGCGAAAAGGTTGTAGTTCAAATCTAATTGCTTTATTTTTGTATTATTTTTTAAAACAAACTACAAAATCTTATGGCAAAATCTGAATTATTGAAATCGTCAATAGCAAAAAAAGTTGCAATGGCTCTTTCAGGACTTTTTTTGATGTTGTTTTTAGCACAGCATTTTTTTATCAATATGACTTCGGTTTTTAGCGCCGATACTTTCAATTCTATCTCCCATTTCATGGGTAACAATCCTTTAGTTCAATTTGTTATTCAGCCGATATTGATCGTTGGAGTAATTTTTCACTTCATCATGGGATTTGTTTTGGATTTTAAAAATAGAAAAGCAAGACCTATTTCATATGTGAACTATAACGGTGGGGCTGCTGCTTCGTGGACGTCTAGAAATATGATCATCACAGGATTAGTAGTATTAGCTTTTTTAATTTTGCATTTTTATGATTTCTGGGTTCCAGAGATGGTTTACAAATATGTAGAGTTTAGTCCGCTAGACGAAACAAGATATTTCCCAGAGCTAGTTCATAAATTCGAGAGCCCAGTACGTACTGCATTGTACTGTATTTCTTTTGTGTTGTTGTCTTTACACTTGCAACATGGTTTTAGTTCTTCGTTTCAATCAGTTGGGTTCAACAACAAGTACTCTAAAGGTTTAAAAAATTTCGGATTAGGTTTTGCAATCTTGATTCCTTTTGGTTTCGTTTTCATTGCATTATTTCATCATTTCAATCATTAATATTCACTTATTATGGCATTAGATTCAAAAATTCCAAATGGTCCTATCGCGGACAAATGGACAAATTATAAAGATCACATTAATTTAGTAAACCCTGCTAACAAGCGTAATTTAGATATTATTGTTGTTGGAACAGGATTAGCAGGTAGCTCTGCTGCTGCAACTTTAGCTGAATTAGGTTACAACGTAAAAGCGTTTTGTTTTCAAGATTCACCTCGTCGTGCGCACTCTATTGCTGCACAAGGGGGTATTAACGCTGCAAAAAATTATAAAGGAGACGGGGATTCTGTTTTCCGTTTATTTTATGACACTGTAAAAGGAGGAGATTATCGTGCTCGAGAGGCTAACGTATACCGTCTAGCTGAAGTGTCCGCTAATATCATCGATCAATGTGTGGCTCAAGGAGTACCATTGGCACGTGAATATGGTGGATTATTGGACAACCGTTCTTTTGGAGGTACATTAGTTTCTCGTACATTTTATGCGCAAGGACAAACTGGACAACAATTATTATTGGGAGCTTACTCTGCTATGAACCGTCAAATTGGTCGTGGTAAAGTAAAAATGCACCACCGTCACGAAATGCTAGATTTAGTAATAGTAGACGGAAAAGCAAGAGGAATTATTGCTCGTAATTTAATTACTGGTGAAATCGAAAGACATTCAGCTCACGCAGTTGTAATCGCTTCTGGAGGTTACGGTAACGTATTCTTCTTATCAACAAATGCAATGGGTTCTAATGCTACTGCAGCATGGAAAATTCATAAAAAAGGAGCGTTTTTCGCAAATCCTTGTTACACACAAATTCACCCTACTTGTATCCCAGTTTCAGGAGACCACCAGTCTAAATTAACTTTGATGTCAGAGTCATTGCGTAATGATGGACGTATTTGGGTTCCTGCTAAAGCAGAAGATGCTAAAGCAATCCGTGAAGGAAAGAAAAAAGGAACAGATATTCCTGAAGCAGATAGAGATTATTTCCTAGAAAGAAGATATCCTGCTTTTGGTAACTTAGTACCACGTGACGTTGCGTCTCGTGCGGCTAAAGAAAGATGTGATGCTGGTTTTGGAGTAAACAAAACAGGTGAAGCAGTTTACCTAGATTTTGCTGCAGCAATTCAACGTTACGGAAAAGAAGCGGCTTATGTAAAAGGACTTGATGAAAATGATAAGGCAGTAGTAACAAAATTAGGTACTGAAGCGGTTAAAAGTAAATACGGAAACTTATTCCAAATGTACTATAAGATCGTAGATGAGGATCCTTATACTTCTCCTATGATGATTTATCCAGCAGTTCACTACACAATGGGTGGTACTTGGGTAGATTATAACTTAATGACGACAATCCCAGGATGTTTCTCTATTGGAGAATCAAACTTCTCTGAGCACGGTGCAAACAGGTTAGGAGCATCTGCTCTAATGCAAGGTTTAGCTGATGGATATTTCGTATTGCCTTATACAATAGGTGATTATTTATCTCCAGATATTAAAATGGGACCTATCTCTACTGACTTACCTGAATTTGCTGAAGCAGAAAAAGGAGTGAAAGAGCAGATTGAAAGATTCATGAACAATAATGGTACACACTCTGTAGATTATTTCCATAGAAAATTAGGAAAAATCATGTGGGACAAAGTAGGAATGGCTCGTAACGCTAAAGGTTTAACTGAGGCTATCGAAGAAATTGCTGCACTACGTGAAGAGTTCTATAAAGATGTTAAAGTTCCAGGAACTGATAAAGGATTTAATCAAGAATTGGAAAAAGCAACTCGTGTTGCCGATTTCCTTGAACTAGGAGAGCTTTTCGCTAAAGATGCATTACACCGTAATGAATCTTGTGGAGGTCACTTTAGAGAAGAATACCAAACTGAAGATGGTGAAGCAATGCGTGATGACGAAAACTTCGCATACGTTGCCGCTTGGGAATACAAAGGAAAACCAAGTGATGCCGTTTTACACAAAGAAGACTTGGTATTTGACACCGTTAAACTAGTTCAAAGAAATTACAAATAGAAATTGGTCCAAAGTCCAAAGTCTTAAATTCAAATGGCTACACACCACGCGAGTTTTGACTTTCAACTTTATGACTTTCAAACTTAATTAGTATGAAACTTACATTAAAAATATGGCGTCAAAAAAGCGCCAAAGATAAAGGAGCAATGGTTGATTATCAAATCGACGGAATTGAGCCAGATATGTCATTCCTTGAAATGTTAGACGTTTTCAATGAAGACCTAATGAGTAAAGGTGGCGAGCCAGTATCATTTGATCACGATTGTCGCGAAGGAATTTGCGGAATGTGTTCTTTGTTTATTAACGGAGAAGCACACGGTCCTGATCGTGGTGTGACGACTTGTCAATTGCACATGCGTATGTTCAAGGATGGTGACACCATCACAATTGAGCCTTTCCGTGCCGCTGCTTTTCCAGTAGTAAAAGATTTAGTAGTTGACCGTAGCGCTTTCGATAGAATTCAGCATGCAGGTGGATTTATATCGGTAAACACTTCAGGAAATACCATCGATGCGAACACAATTCCAATTGATAAAAATGACGCTGATGAATCATTCATGGCAGCAGCTTGTATTGGTTGTGGAGCTTGTGTAGCGTCTTGTAAAAACTCATCAGCTATGTTATTCGTTTCAGCTAAGGTTTCACAATTTGCTTTGTTGCCACAAGGTAGAGTAGAAGCTACGGATCGTGTTTTAAACATGGTTAGACAAATGGATGACGAAGGTTTTGGTAACTGTACCAACACTGGAGCTTGCGAAGTAGAATGTCCTAAAGGAATCTCTTTAGAGAACATCGCTCGTATGAACAGAGAATATTTGGCTGCAAGCCTAAAAGGATAAAAAGAGTCACTCTGAGCTTGTCGAAGAGTAAAACGCATTCATTCATTTGAATGCGTTTTTTTTATGGCGTTCCCTTTCAGGTCGGGCTATACGTTCCAATCTTTATAAAAATTCCATTAGCATTCCATTTTCATAAAGGATTTCCACTTTTATCCCTAACGCAAAAGATGTATATTTGAGAAACCCTTTGCTACAATGAAAAACTTTCTTGCGTCACTACTTTTACTATTATCCGTTTTCGGTTTCGCTCAAAACAACCAACAATACGTAAATCCGTTTATAGGCACCGGTGGTCATGGACATACCTATCCAGGTGCAACTGTACCGTTCGGGATGGTGCAACTTTCGCCTGATACACGAATCGACGGTAGTTGGGATGGATGCTCAGGGTATCATTACTCTGATTCCGTAATTTATGGCTTTTCGCATACGCACTTAAACGGAACAGGAGTTTCTGATTTTGGAGACATTATGATGATGCCTACGCTGGGTGAAGTTTCCTTTGATAATAAGGAGTATTCTTCTACTTTTTCACATACTAACGAAAAAGCAACTGCAGGTTTCTACTCCGTGAAGTTAGATAAGCACAATATCGATGTTAGTTTAACCACTTCAACACGTGTTGGTTTTCATCAATATACCTTTAATGCAACTGGTCAAGCTAATATAATAATTGATCTGAATCATCGAGATAAATTAGTGCAAGGCGAAATAAAAATCATTGACAACAAAACAATCCAAATTCTGCGTAGGAGTGAAGCTTGGGCAAGAGATCAATATGTTTATGCGCAAATTGAATTTAACGTTCCTATGAAAGTCTCGAAGGTAAAAGCGAATCAAGAGAATAAATCTGATTTCTATTCAGGAACGGAACTTAAAATAGCTTTTTCAAAAGACGTTAAAAAAGGAGAAAAAATTCTTGTAAAAGTAGCGCTCTCACCAACAAGTTATGAAGGCGCTAAACTAAATAGTTCTGAAATTAAAGGTTGGAACTTTAATCAAGTCAAAAAACAAGCCGAAGCCCTCTGGAACAAACAATTGTCTAAAATTGAAATCACAGAGTCGAATCCCGATAAGAAAGCTATTTTTTACACTGCCCTATATCATACCATGGTGCAACCAAATATTGCTCAAGATATTGATGGTAAGTACCGCGGCAGAGATAACAAGGTACACGAAGGCGAAGGCTTTGATTATTATTCGGTTTTCTCACTTTGGGACACCTTTCGAGCCGCGCATCCTTTATACACTTTGATCGAAAAAAAGCGTACCGCTGATTTTATAAATACCTTTCTGAAACAATACGAGCAAGGAGATCGATTACCCGTTTGGGAGTTGGCCTCTAATGAAACCGATTGTATGATTGGTTACCATTCGGTTTCTGTTATGGCTGATGCTATGGCCAAAGGCATAACGGGTTTTGATTACGAAAAGGCTTTCGAGGCGGCTAAGCATTCGGCTATGCGCGACGAATTAGGATTGAAAGCCTACAAACAAAATGGATTTATAGCGATCGACGATGATCACGAAAGCGTTTCTAAAAACTTAGAATATGCTTATGATGATTGGTGCATCGCTCAAATGGCGCAAATACTAAATAAAAAAAAGGATTTTGACTATTTTATGAAAAGATCCCAAAACTGGAAAAACCTATTCGATTGGAAATCGGGCTTTATTCGCCCCAAGAAAAATGGTGGTTGGGATATGCCTTTTGATCCTAGAGAGGTGAACAATAATTTTACTGAGGGTAATGCTTGGCAATATACTTTTTTTGTTCCGCAAGATATTCGTGAAATGATCGAAGCTTATGGCGGGAAAGAAAAATTTGAGGCGAAGCTGGACGAAATGTTCAACAGCGAGAGTAAAACAACTGGGCGCGAGCAAGTAGATGTTACTGGCTTAATAGGGCAGTATGCCCACGGTAACGAACCGAGTCATCACATGGCCTATTTGTACAATTATGTAGACAAGCCAGAGAAAACCACGGAGAAAGTACACTATATTTTAGATAATTTCTATAAAAATGCACCTGACGGCCTAATAGGAAACGAAGACTGCGGCCAAATGAGTGCTTGGTATGTGTTGAGTTCGATGGGTATTTATCAAGTTACACCCGGGAAAAACTATTGGGAAACGAATTTTCCAACTTACTTTAAAAAAGCCCAAGTTGATACAGAAAATGGTCTGATTACAGTTAGTTCAGAATTTGAAAGAACTGGTTTTCTTGCACAAGAAGGCAGGGAAACTGTTGATGAAATTCCTTTTGAACCTATTATTCCAGTACCAGTTATACAATCAAAAAGTAAATCGTTTCAAGATAAAATGATAATTGAAATTAGTTCTCAAAATCCTAAGGATAAGATCTACTACCTGTTAAATGGAAAAAATGATTTGCTAAAAGATACAAATTGGAAAGAATACACAGAGCCATTAGTGATTAACGAAACTACTGAAATTAAGACAAAAATAAATAACAGCGGAAAGGAAAGTACTGTTGCAACAGCCAACTACTTTAAAAAACCAAATAATTATAGTGTTGACATCAAATCTAAATACAATTCACAATATACCGCGGGAGGTATTGAGGGCTTAATTGATGGTATACACGGAGATGAAAATTGGCGCAAGGGAGAATGGCAAGGCTATCAAGATCAAGATTTTGAAGCAGTGATCGACTTGAAAGAAGCTCGGGCTATTTCTTCCATAAGTGCTTCATTTTTACAAGATTCTCGATCTTGGATTTTAATGCCTGCTTATGTACAGTTTTACACTTCGGAGGATAATGTAAATTACAAAATCGTAGATTCCCCAATTTTGCATTCGGTGGACCCAAAAGACGATACAACCCGAATTATGCCTTTTACAATTAATCTGAAAGTGCCGAAAGTGAGATACGTGAAAGTTTTTGCTAAAAATTTTGGTAAACTACCAGCCTGGCATCAAGGGTATGGAGGAGACGCCTTTATTTTTATTGATGAAATTACAATCAAATAAACCTATTGCAAACTTGTTGATTGTCACTTTATAATTCTAAAACATTCTAATAAAATGAATATAGCCTTAATCCAAGCATCGCTAATTTGGGAAAATCCCGATGCTAACAGAAACTATTTTGAAGATAAAATAAACGGTATTAATGACAATGTTGATTTAATCGTACTGCCTGAAATGTTTACGACTGGTTTCACCATGAATCCCAGCGCAGTTGCAGAAACTATGACAGGAAAAACGGTATCGTGGATGCAAACTTTGGCGAAAGCCAAAAACACAGCAATAACAGGAAGTGTGGTAATCAAGGACAATAGCAGTTTTTACAATCGAATGTTGTTCGTATTTCCTTCAGGAGAACTACAGTTTTATGATAAGCGGCATTTATTTACCTTGGCAGGAGAAGGCAAGGAATACACCGCGGGCGATGCTAAGTTAATTGTAGATTATATGGGTTGGAAAATCTGTCCCTTTGTTTGCTATGATTTACGTTTTCCTGTATTTTCCCGTAATGTCAATCAAGAATACGATTTGTTGCTTTATGTAGCGAGCTGGCCCAAAACACGAATTAAAGCGTGGGATACACTACTAGCAGCGCGAGCTATTGAAAACATGAGTTATGTAATTGCGGTTAATAGAATTGGTCAGGACGCTAACGATTACCAATACGTAGGTCATTCGCAAGTCATAGATATGCTTGGGGAGCAGCTTGTAGAGCCATCAGAGTTGGAGGGAATTTATTATGCTACACTTGATCGCGAAAAACTAATTGAAACACGACTAAAACTAAATTTCTTGAACGACCAAGATGCTTTTGAAATTAAAAACTAGATCTTCTGCTGTTGTTAGGATCTGCTTTCTTTTTTGGTTCAGGTGTATACGGAATACTCAAATCAAAAAATTCTACATCGTCCCAATTGGCGCGTACATCTCTAATTGTTTTTGAAAAATAAATGACTTCTTCAGGCTGAATTTTTTCTATGTAATTCCCTGAATCCCATTTTTTATTTTTGTTGTCATCGTAAATAACACGGAGGTTAAATGTGTTGGGCTGCAATAAATTGAATTCAATTTTAGTTTCACTGTTGCTGTATTCACTGGCGATGAGTTCGCCTTTTTCATCGGTTAGCTCAATGAGTACTGGAAAACGTTTTACATTTTGGAGATTTACAATTAAATTGCCATATTCCTCGGTTTGTTGGGTAGTCGTTTTGAAACTTAAACTATCATTGCTAATACCAAAAAAGTCAGTGGCTGCGCCAGGGAGTAGCGAGAGGGTGTATTTTTCCGAAGGTTCTTTTTTGAAATCAAAGTACCACTCTTGCAGAAAGTCGTCATATACAGTTGTGAAATCTACGGCAACAGAATCTTTATTAACTAACTTGATTTTACTAGTGTCAAATTTTACTAACGGTGTACCACTAGTTACTAGATAACGATCTCTAAAATGCAAGACACCATTGTATTTTGGAGTCAAGGTTAGCGTGTCTTTTTTTTGGTCTTTTATTTTTACAACAAAATTCTTGATGTAATTCTGTTCGCTTATCGAGACACTTAATGAATCAGTCTTTAAAGGTTTAAACCATACGTTTAATGAATCTTTTTTAGGATATTGGGTTGTCAGACTTTCTACTATTTGGTTTTTATTTTTCACTACAACCTTAGGTCGGCTAGCTATTTTCGATAGATCACCTTCATATCCCAAAAGTAGTTTGTTGCCGGATGCCTGTGTTGGTTTAAAAGCTCTGAATGGAAGCGTTTCTTTAAATAACTCGAGTTCGTACACGGTGTCATTAGGTATCGTAATATAATTTTTGATATACCCTATTTTCTCTTTTGATAAATCAAATATATTGTTTCCGTTATAATCCTTTAATGCTACTAAAAGATATTTTCCTGCCTTTAGGTTTTCTAGTTTAAAGGTTTTTAAGCTGTCGAGTGTATTGGTTATGTAGCTTGGCGGTTTTTTATAAATGATGGAATCGTTAAAGGTATCATTCACTTCGTATAAATGAACGGATACAAAAGCATCTGCTTCTTTTTCAATGGCATCTTTAATTCGTCCTTTTAGTGAAAGTGAGTCGATATAATTTCCGGTGGAGAAAACATATTTAAATTGATTTAACGGATTACCCTCATTGTTATCGGCAATGCTTTGGCCAAAATTAAAACTGTAGGTAGTGTTAGGGGCTAAAGTATCTTTTATTTTTATAGAAATAGTTTTACTAGCATTTAGCGGAGTAATCAACGGCTCGTATTTTAAAGGAGGGGAGATTACCAGCTGTTTGTTTAGATTTTTAAGTTTGATGTATTCATCAAAAACTAATTTGACCTCTTTGCTTTTAAAATTCGTACTATAATTAGCTGGGAAACTTATTTTTAAAGTTGGCGCAATTGAATCTTTGAAGCCACCGGTAATGGTTCCCCTTTTAGCACAACTAGCTAGGCCTATCAGAAGGAGCAATAAAAAATATTTGATATAGTTTCGCAACATGAAATTCAGAATTTATAATGCACAAAATAACGATTATATTTATTGGAATGGAAACTTTTTGGCGATTTATTAAGATGCCTTTAAACAGGCTGAGTTACGAGATAAATTCAATCTTTAGTTTTTAATATGTAATTTTGTGGTAGAAATAATTTACATTCGAATAAGATAGTTGACATGATGAGAAAAATAGAACACATAGGTATTGCAGTAAAAGATTTAGAGGCTTCCAATTTGTTATTTGAAAAGCTTTTTGGTCAACCTTCATACAAGCAAGAAGAAGTAATTAGTGAAGGTGTAATGACTTCATTTTTTGAAAATGGTCCTAACAAAATTGAACTGCTTGCTGCTACCAATCCGGATAGTCCTATTGCGAAATTTTTAGAAAAAAAGGGAGAGGGGATTCATCACATCGCATTTGATGTAGAAGATATTGAAGCAGAGATTCAAAGGTTGAAAGGCGAAGGTTTCGTAGTGCTAAATGAAACCCCTAAAAAGGGGGCTGACAATAAGTTGGTGGCTTTTTTACACCCAAAGAGCACGAATGGTGTTTTGATCGAGTTGTGTCAAGAGATAAAATAATTGTCACGCACCACATTTTTATAAATCTAATAATCAGTAGGTTTGTATTGGGTTAGATTTAATTAGCTGTTTTGAGACAAAACTATTATTAAAATATTTGGAGCAAACGAAAAATAGTGGTAATATTGCAAACTCTTAACCGGTCCTATAGCTCAGCTGGTTAGAGCACCTGACTCATAATCAGGTGGTCCCTGGTTCGAGCCCAGGTGGGACCACAGAGATAAACCCTTTAAATTTTTTTTTAAAGGGTTTTTTTGCTTTACAGTAAAACCAAAACGTACAAAAAGTCGTATTTTTAGTAGAAGGATATTGTTTTTCAACGATTATCTTAAATTAGATTTCTTTTTTTGCGTTAATTTACTATTTTTGAATTCGATGAAGGTTTTTACAAACAAATTTTATATAACAGTCATTTTTCTTTTTGGAATGATGGGCGCATTTGCTGGTACTGTACCAGCTTCAGGGCCGCCAGCTCCAACAGGCAAAGTGCCGCCTCCACCTCCTGGATTGCCTATCGATGATTACATTGTTTTATTGGTTATAATAGCTGTTATTTTTGGATATTATGTAACTGAAAGTAAACGTATAAAAAATGAAACCCTCAATGTAGATTGAGAGTTTTGTTTTTTTACATATAGAGAATTTATTTATTTGCATGCAGTCTAGCTACATATTTTCCGATGACATCAAATTCTAAATTAACTTTAGTTCCTATCTTAAAGGACTGAAAATTAGTGTGTTCGTAAGTGTAAGGTATGATAGCAACGCTAAATTGATTTTTTTTAGAATTTACAACGGTTAAACTTACTCCGTTTACTGTAATTGATCCTTTCTCTATAGTTAGATTGTTGAGAGATGCATCGTATTCAAAGGTGTAGGACCAACTTCCGTTAGTTTCTTTAGCTTCAATACAATGTCCAACTTGATCAACATGACCTTGAACAATATGGCCGTCAAGGCGGTCACCCAGCTTCATGGCTCTTTCGATGTTTACTTGGTCACCTTTGGACCAATTTCCAATGTTTGTTTTTAAAACAGTTTCTTCAATCGCAGTGACTGTATAGGAGTTGTTGTTAATGGCTACAACGGTTAAACATATTCCGTTATGAGCGACACTTTGATCTATTTGCAGTTCGCTTGTTATGGAAGTCTCAACGGTGATGTGTAAATTATTCTGTTCTCGTTCTATTTCTTGGATGGTTCCAAGGGTTTCTATGATTCCTGTAAACATTCTTGTTTTATTTTACTAAATTTGTACCTCAAAATTAGTAATAAAAAGCCGTGGTCATGATGAAAAAAGCAGAAAATATAGTCGTTGGGATTTCGATTGGAGATTTAAACGGTATTGGAAGCGAAATTATTTTAAAAACTTTCGAGGATGCTCGAATGTTAGAGTTGTGTACGCCGGTTATTTTTGCCAATGTGAAACTGTTGTCTTTTGTTAAAAGAAATCTGAACTTAACATTGTCATTACACGGTATCGATAAATTGGATCAAGTAGTGCTCGGTAAAATTAACGTGTTCAACCTTTGGAAAGAGGGTGTTGATATAAATTATGGAGAAAATGATCAAAAAATAGGTGAATATGCAGTTAAATCATTTGTAGCTGCAACCACAGCATTAAAAGAAGGAGATATTGATGTTTTAGTAACTGCGCCTATCAATAAATACAACATTCAATCAGACGATTTTAAATTCCCAGGCCATACTGATTATTTAAATCAGGAGTTAGAAGGTGATGCTTTAATGTTAATGGTAAATGATAATTTACGAGTAGGGTTGCTTACGGATCATATTCCAATTAGTGAGGTCGCCGCTCATTTAACAGAGGAATTGATTGTTAAAAAAATAGAGACTGTTAGAAAATCACTGGTTCAGGATTTTAGTATCAACAAGCCAAAAATTGCTGTATTGGGATTGAATCCTCATTGTGGTGATGGCGGAGTAATTGGTAATGAAGAAGACGTGCTCTTAAAACCCGTCATAAAAAAAATATTCGAAAAAGGAACCCTTGTTTTTGGGCCTTTTCCAGCTGATGGGTTTTTTGGTAGTGGACAATATGAGAAATACGATGCGGTTATTGCGACCTATCACGACCAAGGTTTAGTGCCTTTTAAAACTTTATCATTTGGTGGTGGTGTTAATTTTACGGCAGGCTTAAGCAAAATAAGGACTTCGCCAGATCACGGTACTGCCTTTGATATTGCAGGTAAAGGTGAGGCTGATTATAATTCATTTAAAGAAGCGGTATATTTGGCTATTGATGTTTTTAGTAGTAGAATTCAGCACCAAGAAATTAGTCAAAAACCACTGCGAGTTAGAGAAAAATAGTAGTTCATAAAAAAAGATAAATAAGATTATTAGATTTGTAATAATTTTATATCTTTGCACTCCCGAAGTTTAGGGCAAAATGTATTGAAATGAGTAACGTAAAAGATTATTTAATTCCTTTTATAGGATTAAAGCTAGGAAAACATCATTTTGAGTATCAAATAAATAATGCGTTCTTTGAAATCTTTGATTATAATGAATATGAAAATTCAGACATCAAAGTAAATGTAGTTTTAGAGAAGAAAAGCACCATGCTCGAATTGAGTTTCAGTCACAAAGGAATAATTAACGTTCCATGTGATATGACGGGTGAGGATTTTGATTTACCAATAAAAGGTAAAATGAAAGTAATCGTTCGTTTTGGTGAAGAGTTTAATAATGATAATGAGGAATTACTAATTCTCCCCTTTGGTGAGTTTGAGATAAACGTTTCACAGTACATATATGAAATGATTGTACTTTCGGTGCCTCTAAGACGCGTACATCCAGGAGTTCAAGACGGAAGTTTAAAGACTAAAGCGCTTGACAAACTGAATGAATTAGCAGTGACGGAGCTAAAACAAGAAGATAATAAAGATAATAAAGAAGAAAATATTGACCCACGTTGGGACAAATTAAAGCAACTATTAACGGATAAATAATATAGTAAAATGGCACATCCTAAAAGAAAAATCTCGAAAACAAGAAGAGATAAAAGAAGAACTCATTACAAAGCTACTGTAGCTCAAATCGCTACTTGTCCTATTACAGGTGAAGCACATTTATACCACAGAGCTTACTGGCATGAAGGTAAAATGTATTACAGAGGGCAAGTTGTTATAGATAAATCTGTAGCTGTTGCTTAATACGTTTTCGTAAATAATATTCGAACTCTCACATCGTGAGAGTTTTTTTGTTGTTTATAATTTGCGTCAAATTAAGAAGTTCTAAAACAAAGGGTGTGGATTTTTTTTTGTAATTTCCCCCTCTTCTAAACGTTTTGTCAAATAGTATATTTGTCAAAAAATATTTGAATACAATGAATACAATTACGGCCGCAATTACAGCTGTTGGGGGGTATGTTCCTGACTTCGTACTTTCAAACAAAGTGCTTGAAACGATGGTAGATACCAACGATGAATGGATCACAGCCCGAACAGGAATTAAAGAAAGAAGAATACTAAAGGACGAAGATAAAGGTACATCTTACCTAGCAATACAAGCAGCACAAGATTTATTAGCTAAATCAAATGTTGACCCTTTAGATATTGATATGGTGATTATGGCAACTGCAACACCTGATATGCCTGTGGCATCAACAGGAGTTTTTGTAGCCACAGCAATTGGTGCAACTAATGCTTTTGCATATGACTTACAAGCAGCTTGTTCTAGTTTTTTGTACGGTATGTCAACTGCAGCAGCGTATATTCAGTCAGGTAGGTACAAAAAAGTACTTTTGATTGGTGCTGATAAAATGTCTTCAATAATAGATTATACAGATCGATCTACTTGTATCATTTTTGGTGACGGAGCAGGAGCAGTTTTGTTTGAACCAAATCATGAAGGTTTAGGTTTACAAGATGAGTATTTAAGAAGCGATGGTGTTGGTCGTGACTTCTTAAAAATCGATGCAGGAGGTTCACTTAACCCAACCTCAATTGATACTCTTAACGAAAAAAGACATAACATTGTTCAAGACGGTAAAACAGTATTTAAGTACGCTGTAACCAATATGGCAGATGCTAGTGATTTGATTCTGAAAAGAAACAACCTAACCAATGAAGATGTTGATTGGTTGGTACCACATCAAGCCAACAGAAGAATTATTGATGCTACTGCAAGCAGAATGAATTTAGAAGAATCCAAAGTTTTAATGAATATAGAAAAGTATGGCAATACCACATCTGCCACGCTTCCATTAGTGCTTAATGATTTTGAACATTTACTAAAAAAAGGCGATAGTGTTATCTTTGCCGCATTTGGTGGTGGATTTACATGGGGTTCTATTTATTTAAAATGGGCATACGACAAAAAATAAATTTAAACTAAAAACAAATAATTATGGATTTAAAAGAAATTCAAAACCTAATCAAATTTGTAGCAAATTCGGGAGTTGCAGAAGTTAAATTAGAAATGGATGATGTAAAAATCACCATTAGAACTACTTTAGAAGGCAATGTTACTGAAACTACTTACGTACAACAAATGCCGAGTCATAATCCATTGCAACAAGCAATAGCTCCGCAAGCAGCTGCGCCTGTAGCAGCAGTTGTTGAAGCTCCTGTAGCGGAAGAATCTAAATATATTACTATAAAGTCTCCAATTATTGGAACTTTCTATAGAAAACCATCTCCAGACAAACCTATGTTTGTAGAAGTTGGTAACACTATCGCAAAAGGAGATGTTTTATGTGTAATTGAAGCAATGAAATTATTCAACGAAATCGAATCTGAAATTTCAGGTAAAATCGTGAAAATATTAGTTGATGACATGTCACCAGTAGAATTTGACCAACCTTTATTTTTAGTTGATCCATCTTAATTAATTTTTAAATTATAAGTTTCAAAAAAAGATAACTTTTATTGAAATAATTTAAAATTTAAAACTCATAATTTAAATTTACTACAAGATGTTTAAAAAAATATTAATTGCAAACAGAGGAGAGATTGCACTACGTGTGATCAGAACTTGCAAGGAAATGGGAATAAAAACGGTTGCTGTTTATTCTACCGCCGACGCAGAAAGTCTTCATGTAAAGTTTGCTGATGAAGCAGTTTGCATTGGACCAGCGCCAAGTAATTTATCGTATTTAAAAATGTCGAATATAATTGCTGCTGCTGAGATTACAAATGCGGATGCAATTCATCCAGGATATGGTTTCCTTTCAGAAAATTCTAAATTTTCTAAAATTTGTCAAGAACACGGTATCAAATTTATTGGTGCTTCACCTGAAATGATCGATAGAATGGGAGATAAAGCTTCGGCTAAATCTACCATGATTGAAGCAGGCGTGCCTTGTGTTCCAGGATCAGTTGGGATTTTAGAGTCTTACGAACAAGCGTTAAAATTGTCAAGAGAGTTTGGTTTTCCAGTGATGCTAAAAGCAACTGCTGGAGGTGGTGGAAAAGGAATGCGTGCCGTTTGGAAAGAAGAAGATTTATTAAAAGCTTGGGAAGGAGCTCGTCAAGAGTCTGCTGCCGCTTTTGGTAATGACGGAATGTATCTTGAAAAATTAATCGAAGAGCCACGCCATATCGAAATCCAAGTAATTGGAGATTCATACGGAAAAGCATGTCACCTATCTGAAAGAGACTGTTCTGTACAAAGACGTCACCAAAAATTAACTGAGGAAACTCCATCACCATTCATGACTGATGAATTGCGATTAGCAATGGGAGACGCTGCTGTTAAAGCCGCTGAATACATTAAGTATGAAGGAGCAGGTACAGTTGAATTCTTGGTTGATAAGCACCGTAACTTCTACTTCATGGAAATGAATACACGTATTCAGGTAGAGCACCCTATTACGGAGCAAGTAATTGATTATGATTTAATTAGAGAGCAGATATTAGTTGCTGCAGGTGTGCCAATTTCGGGTAAAAACTATTTACCACAATTGCACGCTATCGAATGTCGTATCAATGCTGAAGATCCTTATAATGATTTTAGACCTTCACCAGGAAAAATCACAACACTTCATATGCCAGGAGGACACGGTGTTCGTTTAGATACGCATGTGTATTCAGGATATACGATTCCGCCTAATTACGATTCTATGATTGCTAAATTAATCACAACTGCACAAACAAGAGCAGAGGCGATTAGCAAAATGAGAAGAGCTTTAGATGAATTCGTAATCGAAGGTATCAAAACTACAATTCCATTTCATAGACAGTTAATGGATGATCCTCGTTATATTGCGGGAGATTATACTACTGCTTTTATGGATACTTTTAAAATGGATGAAATCTAAAATAGTATTTTATTTATCAAATAAAAAAAAACTCGCTGCGAAGCGAGTTTTTTTGTTTTAAGCAGGTAATTATAAGGTTTCTTTAAGCCATTTAAAGAATTCTTTTTGCCAAACTTGTGCATTTTGAGGTTTTAAGACCCAATGGTTTTCCTCTGGAAAATAAACGAAACGACTTTTAATCCCTCGTAACTGTGCAGCTTGAAAAGCTTCTTGTCCTTGCCCAATTGGTACACGGAAATCTTTTCCACCTTGAAAAATTAGGATTGGAGCATTCCATTTTTCTACCAAAGTAGCAGGATTAAATGTAGTGTAGGTTTTTTGAGCCGCTGCATTGTCTTTTTCCCAATACGCTCCACCAAAATCCCAGTTGGCAAAGAAAACTTCCTCAGTAGTACCAAACATACTTTGGGTATTAAAAACTCCGTCATGGGCAATGAATGTCTTGAAGCGATTGTTGTGAATACCTGCTAAGTAAAACGCAGAATACCCGCCATAACTAGCACCTACACATCCTAAACGATTTTTGTCAACATAACTTTCTTTGGCAACGTCATCAATGGCCGAAAGGTAATCATCCATCACTTGTCCGCCCCAATCTTTACTTATTTTTTCATTCCATTCTACTCCGTGTCCGGGCATTCCGCGGCGGTTAGGTGCAACAACGATGTAGCCATTCGCAGCCATCAATTGAAAATTCCATCGGAAAGAATAAAACTGTGTCAATGCACTTTGAGGTCCTCCTTGGCAATATAACAAGGTTGGGTATTTTTTTGATGCATCAAAATTAGGAGGTAAAATTACCCAAACCAGCATTTTTTTTCCGTCAGTTGTCGTTACATATCGCTTTTCGGTTTTGCTCAACGCTAAGGTATCGTACACCGCGGAATTTACATTCGTTAATTGTTTCCAACTTTTCTTCTTTAAGTCATAAGAGAAAATTTCAGCCGCATGATTCATATCGCCTCGCGTTACAATCATGCTTGTACCAACTACAGCTACAATTTCATTTACATCAAAATCACCGTTTGTGATTTGGTTGACACGGATAGCAATTTTAGTGTTTGCTGGGAAGTTTACTTCAAATACTTGTTTAGTTCCATCTATAGCGGCTATAAAATAGATTTTTTTTCCATCAGTACTCCATTTAAAACTATCTACAGTTCCGTCCCAATTTGCTGTAAGGTTCATTTTAGCTCCATTGTAATCAACAATAATGTCGTTTTTATCAGCTTCGTAACCATCACGCTTCATTTGTAAATACGTAAGGTTACCCATTGGTGAAAACTGAGGCGCTACATCGTAACCTAAATTTTCCTCCGTTTTGTTAACTGTTTTTCCCGTAGCAAGATCGTATTGGTAGATATTAGTGTTCGTAGAAATGGCGTATTGAGTACCCGCTTTTTTCTTAGCAACATAAAAGATGCTTTTGCTATCCGGTGACCAAATGTAATCTTCATCTCCTCCAAAAGGCTTTTGTGGGCTATCAAATGGTTCTCCTTTTAGAAGGTCAATCCCAATGGCGTTGTCTTTGTTTTCTTTGTAAAAAACATGGTTGAACTTTCCTTCGTTCCAACTGTCCCAATGACGGTAATCCAATCCATCATAGATTTGAACATCTGATTTATCAAGATTTGGATAAAAATCTTTTCCATGAACGTTAGCCAATTTTACCTCTTCATTATAAACGAGGTATTTTCCATCAGGCGAGATATTTTTATCAGCAAGTAGTGTTTTGTAGTTTGTTATCTCAACTGGATTTCCTCCTATAACAGGAATTGTATATGTTTTAGAAGTGGACTTGTTTTCCTCGATAGAAGGTGTACTGACTTTGTAGACGATATTTTTGTTATCAGTAGAAATTCCTAAAACGGAAACCCGACCTAGTTTCCAAAGCATTTCGGGGGTCATTACATTTTGACCAATGGCGCTTAAACTCATCATTGTTAGGGTTGTAAAAAGTATTTTTTTCATATTAAATTAAATTATTTTTGGTTCTTAAAAGTACAATTTTATTGTAAAATAGGAACATGGATTTTGTTAACTCTTTTAAAATGTTTGGTCAGATAAAAGAAAACAATGGGGCTTTTTATTACTTAAAATAGTAATTTTATAAAAAAAACAAAGATGCAGCTTAGTTATTGGGAATTAAAAAACTGGTTTTCGAATGTTGATTATACTATTGTAGGGAGTGGAATCGTGGGTTTACACGCTGCTTTGCGCTTGCGTGAAAGATTTCCTGATAGTAAGATCTTGATTCTCGAAAAAGGAATGTTACCTCATGGCGCAAGCACTAAAAATGCAGGTTTTGCCTGTTTTGGCAGTATTTCAGAAATCATTGATGACTTAAATTCGCATTCTGTGGAAGAGGTGGTGCAACTGATCGAAAAACGCTGGCGCGGGTTGCAACTGTTACGAAAAAGGTTGGGAGATGCAGTTATTGATTTTAAGCCATATGGTGGTTATGAAGTTTTCCTAAACGAAGAGGAGTCTACTTATTCCAGTTGCATCAATAAACTGCCTTTTATTAATGAAATGTTACGTTCACAATTTAAAGCAGATGTTTTTGTGAAGCAGGTGGATCGTTTTGGTTTTCAAGGCACGAAGGAGTATTTAATTTACAATCCTTTTGAGGGACAAATTGATACTGGAAACATGATGCAAGCCTTGCTGAAAAATGCGTATGCTGAAAATATTTTAATACTAAACCAACAAACGGTCAGTGGTTATGAGGAAACGGGTGATTTTGTTCAAGTAGCTTTGGGTGATTTTACTTTTAAGTCTAAGAAACTGTTGTTCGCTACGAATGGTTTTGCAAATGAATTAACTGCCGGTGCGGTAAAACCTGCTAGAGCTCAAGTTGTAATAACGGAACCGATTGCAAATCTCGATCTTAAGGGAACTTTTCATTTAGATTGTGGTTACTATTATTTCAGAAATATTGGCGATAGAATTTTATTAGGAGGAGGGAGAAATCTTGATTTTGAAACGGAAACTACGACCGATTTTGCCCAGACAGAAATTATCCAAAATAAATTGGAACAATTATTAAAAGAAGTAATTTTGCCCAACCATGATTTTAAAATTGCGCACCGTTGGAGCGGAATCATGGGCGTTGGAAATAGCAAGCAACCTATAGTTTCTCAATTATCAAATCACGTTTATTGTGGCGTACGATTAGGAGGTATGGGAGTGGCGATAGGAAGTGTAATAGGAACAGAATTAGCAGATCTAATATAATGGCAACAAAAATAACAGCAAAAAAACCGACAAGAAAACCTAGTAAAAAAGACGAAGCTAGCTTTACTTCTAAAGCATCTCGAATCATTGGTAAACTACTCCTGTGGTTTTTTGGTGTTTCTATATTTTTAGTGGTACTTTTTAAATTTGTTCCCGTTCCTTTTACGCCTTTAATGGCGATACGAGCAATAGAAAACAAAACTTCGGGCAAAGACGCTATTTTAAGTCACGATTGGGAACCGCTTGAAAATATATCTATTAATCTTCAAAAAGCGGTTATTGCTAGCGAAGATGGCTCTTTTTTAGAACATAGTGGTTTTGATTTTAATGCCATGCAAAAAGCCTACAAAAACAATGAACGCGGTCGTAGGATAAAAGGCGGAAGCACCATTTCGCAGCAAACAGCTAAGAACGTATTTCTTTGGCAAGGACGTAGCTATATACGAAAAGGATTGGAAGCGTATTTTACGGTTTTGATCGAACTTATTTGGGGAAAAGAACGTATTATGGAGGTGTATTTAAATAGTATCGAAATGGGGAATGGGGTTTATGGAGCCCAAGCTGCATCTCAATATTGGTATCGCAAAGACGCCGCAATTCTTACTCCCATTCAAGCTGCAGGGATTGCAGCGATACTTCCTAATCCACGAAAATTTACTGCAACGAGTTCATCTTCTTACATCAATAGACGCAAAACTAAAATTATGAAAGTCATGCGAACAGTGGGTAAAATCAAATATTAAATGGGTTTTAAAAATATTGCCTGTGCTTTTTTCCTTTGCTTTATTATACAATCATGGGGTCAAAATCGCGAGTCCGAAATAGGATTACTCACCGATAACGATTTGTATACTTCCTCTAGATATGATATGTATTACACTAATGGTCTAGAGCTATATTATCGTTTCAAGACTAAGAATAATACCGAATCAATTGCTAAGGAAATAACAGAATTCAAAATAGGCCAGTATATCTATACTCCTAGGTTTATTGATTCACCTAACAAGGCTCTCGTTGATCGTCCTTACGCAGGCTATCTTTTTGGGGAATTTGGCAAAAGTTTTTTTTACAAAAATGAAAATGTAGCAAAGGTTAGCTTTCAGCTTGGTTATGTAGGTCCAAATGCTTTTGGTGAGCAAGTTCAAAAAAACTTACATAGATTAATAGGATACAAAGAAGTCCTTGGCTGGGAAAATCAAATAAAAAATGCCTTGGCGATACAAGCTCGCTTTGCTTTTTCTAAAAAAATGTTTCCTGCTAATCCTAGTAGCACAATAGATTTACATTGGCGTTCGGAATTTAATATAGGTACTGTTTTAACAGGAGCATCTACAGGACTTTTAAGCCGAATCGCAATTAAAAAATTGGTTCCCGTGAACGATTCTAATCTATACAATGGAGCAATTGGAAGCAATGCCACTGAATTCTATTTTTATATAGCACCGAGTATTAATTATCAGTTATATGACGCCACGATTCAAGGAAGTAGGTTTAGCAATGCCAGTCCCATTACTTTTAGTTTAGTTCCATTTCGTTTCAATGGTGAAGCGGGATTTAAATACCGCAAAAACAATCTCAATTTATCGTATGTTTTTAATTACCGCGGTAAAGAATTATACAGTAAGACGATTTCGGGTTATTTTTATGGATCAATTGGAGTTTCATATCTGTTGAAATAAAGTATAAAAAAACTAAAAACCGTAAATCTTGTGAAAGGTTTACGGTTTTTGCTTTTTGTGGAGAATACCGGATTCGAACCGGTCACCCTCCCGAACGCTTTCGGGACACTCTAGTTAATTGAGTTCAGGGATATTAAAAATTCGATATATTTTCTACTTTTCTTTTTTTTGATTTCCATTTCTCTTTGTACAGCTAAGGACCTAGAATCAAAAGTTTCAAAATATACAAGTATCCAATCTTTTGCGGCTTTAGTATATTTACTTCTACTGTTTAAATGATCATTTAGCCTGTTTTCAATGCTTTCACACGAACCAGTGTAGTATTTGTCTAAAGTTTTAGAAAAAATAATATAAGTGTAGAACATAGCCCTAAAATAAAAAAACCAAGCCTTATGACTTGGTTTTGTGGAGAATATCGGATTCGAACCGGTCACCCTCCCGAACGCTTTCGGGACACTCTAGTTAATTGAGTTCAGGGATATTAAAAATTCGATATATTTTCTACTTTTCTTTTTTTTGATTTCCATTTCTCTTTGTACAGCTAAGGACCTAGAATCAAAAGTTTCAAAATATACAAGTATCCAATCTTTGGCGGCTTTAGTATATTTACTTCTACTATTTAAATGATCATTTAGCCTGTTTTCAATGCTTTCACACGAACCAGTGTAGTATTTGTCTAAAGTTTTAGAAAAAATAATATAAGTGTAGAACATAGCTCTATAATAAAAAAACCAAGCCTTTTGACTTGGTTTTGTGGAGAATACCGGATTCGAACCGGTCACCCCTTGCCTGCCAGGCAAGTACTCTAGCCAAATGAGCTAATCCCCCAATATAATAATTTAAACGGTAACCTTCCAGAAAGCTTTCAGGATACTCTAGCCAAATGAGCTAATCCCCCATATTAGCGCAAATATAATATAATTAGTATTCCAAATAACAATTTTTAAAAAAAGAATCGGTTTCATTTTATATTTTTAACTTTACCTAAAAAATAGCATAATGTTACAAGAAACCATCCAAGGAACCCTAACCACTACTATCGAAAATAAGATTGCAACACTACAATTTGGCCATCCCGCAAGTAATTCTTTTCCCCGTCAATTATTAAATGCGGTAACTAATGAACTCGATAAATTGAGCAATAATGACCAAGTTTCGATCATCATTCTTAAAAGTGAAGGAACAGGAGCCTTTTGTGCGGGTGCTTCTTTCGACGAACTTTTAGCTGTTTCTAATTTAGAGGAAGGAACCGAATTCTTTTCGGGTTTTGCACACCTAATCAACGCCATGCGCCGTTGTGCCAAGTTAATCGTTGGTCGCATTCATGGTAAAGCTGTGGGTGGAGGTGTAGGAATTGCCTCTGCTTGCGACTATGCTTTTGCAACAGTTGATGCGAGTATTAAACTGTCTGAACTAGCAATTGGTATCGGACCCTTTGTTATTGAGCCCGCCGTTAGTCGTAAAATTGGTAAAGTGGCCATGAGCACCATGACTTTAGAAGCGCACGAATGGAAAACAGCATCTTGGGCGTATGAAAACGGACTCTATGCTAAAGTCCTTGAAAACACCACTGAACTTGACATCGAACTAGCTCATTTCACCCAGCGATTGGCTACCTACAATCCTGATTCACTTCTAGAAATGAAAAAAATTATCTGGGAAGGAACCCAGCACTGGGAAACGCTTTTACTAGAAAGAGCGGCCATTACGGGGAAATTAGTGTTATCTGATTATGCCAAAAATGCTTTAGAGCAGTTCAAAAAGAAATAGTTTTTCTGGGAGCTATTTCCCGTCATCCGCTGTATTCCCGCCAAAAAAAGGCGGGAGATGCCGCTACTACCGGGGCTAAAAACGATCCGAATTCCATTCACGCTATTTCTACTTCATTTCTCGACTCAATTTACTAAATTTGCAGCCAAAATAACATTACAATGAGCAATATCAGAATCACAAAACAATTTAGTTTCGAAACCGGTCACGCCCTTTACGGCTATGATGGGAAATGTAAAAATGTACATGGTCACAGCTACAAATTGTCAGTAACGGTTATTGGTAAGCCCATTACGGATCGTACAAATGTTAAGTTCGGAATGGTAATCGATTTTACCGATTTGAAAAAAATTGTAAAAGAGGAAATCGTAGATGAATTTGATCATGCTACCGTTTTTAATCAAACCACTCCGCATGTAGAGTTGGCACACGAACTCAAAAATCGCGGTCATCACGTTATTTTGGTAGATTACCAACCTACAAGTGAAAATATGGTGATTGATTTTGCTGAAAAAATTAAAAGTAGATTACCAGCAGATATCGCCTTGTTTTCCTTAAAACTACAAGAAACAGAATCTTCATTTGCTGAATGGTTTGCAAGCGATAATTTGTAACTCTACACCAACTCCTGACTAAATGCAATTAGCCAACAATAAAAAAGTATATTTCGCCTCAGACCAACATTTTGGAGCGCCTACGCCCGAACTTAGTTTTCCAAGAGAACAAAAGTTTGTCGCTTGGCTTGACGAAGTAAAACAAGATGCCGAAGCTATTTTTTTATTAGGTGATTTATTTGATTTTTGGTTCGAGTACAAAACAGTAGTTCCTAAAGGATTTGTTCGTGTATTGGGTAAATTAGCCGAGATTCGCGATAGTGGAATTCCAATTTACTTTTTTGTGGGCAACCATGATTTATGGATGGAGGATTACTTTCAAAAAGAATTGAATATTCCTGTATTTCATGATAACAAAGAGTTCACCTTTGGCGATAAAACTTTTTTGATTGGGCATGGAGATGGCAAAGGACCAGGCGACAAAGGATATAAACGCATGAAAAAAGTGTTTACGAATCCTTTTTTCAAATGGCTTTTTAGATGGTTGCACCCTGACATTGGGGTTCGGTTAGCGCAATATTTATCAGTTAAAAACAAACTTATTTCTGGTGACGAAGATGTTACCTTTCTAGGAGAAGATAACGAATGGCTGATTCTATATTCGAAACGAAAGTTAGAAACGAAACATTATAATTACCTCATTTTTGGTCACCGCCATTTACCAATGAAAGTAAGCGTAGGTGAAAATGCCGAATATGTAAACCTAGGAGATTGGATTACTTATTTTACTTATGCTGTTTTTGACGGCGATACTTTTGAAATAAAAAAATACGAATAGGTTTTCTAATTCATCCCTTCTCCGTGTAAATAGTCTATCATGGAGATGTTGAATAGCGTGCCTTCTACTAAATCTTTTACGGCTGTTAACTCATTCATTGTGACAGCAAGATCAATTTGGGAACATGGTGTTCGTAATAAAAACTTGTGGCAACTATTTTTCAAATCACAATTATCACAGGAGTGATTAGTTCGATAACTTTCATCGATGCAATTCTTGAACTGTTTTAGTTCCGGTCGACTAAAGTAAAATCCGGTCTCTCTAAAAATCAATTGGACTTTATCGGTAACAATATCATTCTCCTTTTTCCAAAAGAAAGAGGTACCTGACTCGTTGTGGTAAATTGGTTTTACGGCTTTCATCTGCTAACAGTTTTTAGCAAATATAGGTATTATTTATAATTATTCTAAATAAATAAAACACTAATTACTCTTGGTTTTCGTGGTCATCAATATCTTTTTGTAAATCTAGTTTTCTAAAAGTAGGAGAGATGATTGCAGTGGTAGCCACTATTAGTAACGTCATACTTCCTCCAAAAACTACTGCCGTCACTGTCCCCATGAGTTTAGCGGTTAAACCACTTTCAAACGCACCCAATTCGTTAGACGAACCTACAAACATTGAATTTACTGAAGCTACACGACCACGCATGTGATCAGGAGTTTTTAACTGCAAAATCGTTTGGCGAATCACAACGGATATACCATCAAAAACGCCACTCAAGAACAAAGCTGCTAGAGAAACCCAAAAAATAGTTGACAGTCCAAAAACAATGATGCAAATACCAAAGCCGAATATGGCAGTTAACAGTTTCATTCCGGCATTTTTACTCAAGGGAACGTAAGCTGTAATTAGCATCGTCAAGAAAGAGCCAATAGCGGGTGCCGCTCTTAAGAATCCAAATCCTTCTGAACCCACTTTTAAAATATCTTGAGAAAAAACGGGTAACAAAGCTACGGCTCCACCAAATAAAACAGCAACCATATCTAAGGTGATGGCTCCTAAAACGGTTTTGTTATTGAATACGAATTTGATTCCTTCCGTTAAACTTTGCATCACCGGTTCGCCAATTTTAGGATTCAAAATAGGCTTCTTTTCGATTTGTGATAAAGCGATCAAGGCAAATACGGAACAAGCAAACACGGTACACATCGACCAATGCACTCCAATTAATGTGATTGAAAAACCGGCTACTGCTGGCCCAACCACTGAAGCAATTTGCCAAACCGAACTACTCCAAGTAGCGGCATTAGGATATACTTTTTTAGGAACCAATAATGATAAAAGCGAAAATATGGTAGGCCCTAAAAAAGCACGTACCAATCCGCCTAGAAAAACCAAAAAGTAAATCGCATACAATAGTGTTTGAGTAGCATACGAACTAACTACGGACGGCCAAGTCAATAAGAACAACCCAAAACTGATTACGGAGAAGGCTAAAATGCATTTGATAAGCAAGCCCTTTTTTTCTTTTTGATCTACAATATGACCCGCAAATAAGGCCAGGGAAACAGCTGGAATTACCTCCATTAGACCAATAATCCCAAGTGAAAGAGGATCTTTAGTGATACTATACACTTGCCATTCGATTACAATAAATTGCATCGACCAAGCGAAAACCATGGCAAAACGAAGGATTAAAAAAATATTGAATTCTCTATAGCGTAAGGCAGCATAGGGATCTTTTTTCTTCGTGATATCGTTGCTCATTATTTGATATTTTTTAGTCGTAATTGTACTGTTGTTGTTCCTTTCCACTCATTTTCATCAATGCAATATACTGCCTGAAAAGGTTGGTGGTTTTTTGTTAATCCTATTTTGTCGCCTAATCCAAAACCAATAGCCGTGATGCCTTCTGAGTTATTTTGTTTGACAAATAATTTTAAATGTTCATCGTCAGCACCCAAAGTTTTAGCATAACCGGTATCCGTTATATTCTTAGTTAAAAAAACAGGTGTCATGTTTAGTGGCCCAAAAGGCTCGAATTGTTTCAAAAGCCGAATGAGCTTTGGGGTAATATCGGTAAAGTTAATTTCAGCATCGATTTCTATTTCTGGAACACGTAAATTCTCTGGAATAGTATCTTGTACTTGCTTTTCGAACGCTTCTTTAAAAGCTGGATAGTTTTCGGGTTTTATCGTCATGCCCGCAGCATACATATGTCCACCAAATTGTTCTAAATGTTCGGAGCAAGCTTCAAGTGCATTATACACATCAAATCCTTTTACAGATCGTGCCGATGCGGCATATTTGTCACCACTTTGGGTAAAAACTAAAGTAGGGCGATAATACGTTTCTATCAATCTTGAAGCAACAATTCCAATAACGCCTTTGTGCCAGTTCTCTTGGAAAACGACAGAGGTATAGCGGTCTTGTTCTTGATTTTCTTCTATTTGATTGAAGGCTTCTTTAGTAATTTGTTTGTCTAGATCTTTACGATCGGAGTTGTATTGCTCAATTTCAGATGCAAATTGTTGGGCTTGCTCGAAATTAAATTCGGTTAAAAGTTCCACGGCATGGTTACCATGTTTGATGCGTCCTGCAGCATTAATTCTGGGAGCAATGATAAAAACAACATCGGTAATATCTAGGGTTTGCTTTTTGACTTGATGCACCAATGCTTTGATTCCCGGTCTAGGATTTGCATTGATAACCTGCAGTCCAAAATAAGCTAATACTCGGTTTTCACCCGTCATAGGAACAATATCTGCTGCAATTGCGGCTGCAACTAAATCCAAGTAAGGAACCAAATCATCGATAGTCTGCTGTCTATTTGAACCTAAAGCCTGAATCAGTTTAAAACCGATCCCGCAACCACACAACTCATCATACGGATAAGTGCAATCATCTCTTTTCGGGTCTAAAATAGCGACTGCATCAGGCAGTGTGTTGCCCGGCCTATGGTGATCACAAATAATAAAGTCGATGTTTCGCTCTTTTGCGTAAGCGACATGATCGATTGATTTTATTCCGCAATCTAGCGCTATGATTAATGTAAAACCATTGTCGTCAGCAAAATCAATACCTTTAAAGGAAACACCATAGCCTTCATCATAGCGATCCGGTATATAGGTCGCTACTTCAGGATAGTACGATTTTAAGTAGGAGGAGACAAGAGAAACCGCGGTGGTTCCGTCTACATCATAATCTCCAAAAACCAATATGCGTTCCTGATTTTCAATCGCTTGTTCGATTCTAGCCACTGCTTTGTCCATGTCTTTCATCAAGTACGGATCATGCAAGTGCTCTAGTGAAGGACGAAAAAACAGTTTGGCATCCTCAAAAGTTTCAATACCGCGCTGCACCAACAATTGCGCCACAAAATCTTCGACTTGTAAGGCTTGCGCCAAATGTTTGATCTTGTCTTCGGAAGGTTTCGGTTTGATTGTCCAGCGCATATTATTTTTATTTTTACAAAACTGTCGTATTTGTACACTAGTAAAATATGAGATTTCATATTTAAAAAAAGCGTAAACAGTTGATTTTTAAGTGAAATTCGTGTCCTATTTTATTTTTTCTGAAAACAATAAGTTTACCAAATATTTTTAAACTTATGTATGATGGGAAATCTATTTCTAATGTCTTTATCACTATGTTTTTGCAATAACATCCTAAAATTAATCACAATATATACTCTGAAAAAGATATATCCAAGAATGACTATTGGAGATTTAATAAAGTATCAAAAGAAATCAAAAAAAGCTAAATTTAAATTTAGAACTATAAAAAAATGAAAATAAATTTCTATTTCAATGCTAAAGCTTCACCGTAAAACGCAATTCCGTCCCAGCCGGATTTCATGAAATTACGAATGTTTTGATGGTTTGTTCCTTCTGGATCTCCTAAAACCTCTTCGCGATAATACGCTCCAAAGCAAGACAAGGTAGACTCTTCAGACAATTTTTGTAACTCTGCGAAAGCAAATATCTTGCACGAACCAGAGTTTTCACCTGCGGCATTGTGTAGCAAACCGTTTTCGAAAGCGGTAGGAGAGAAGTCGTAGTTGTCCTCAATTACTGCAATGGTTTCTGCAAAAGTTATATCTTGAGGAGTTTTATTTAATTTTTCTAAAAAAGAATCAATATTCATAGGGATAGTTTTTAAAATTGAGAGGCAATGTGGATTGCTGCATTGATGGCACCATCCATATAACCTGGATTTATGGAGGCCGTTTCAGCCCCTGAAAAATAAAATTTATTGTTGTATAATGGTTTTTTGTAAGCTGCATGACCATTATTTTGATGCGCCATAACCAAGTCTTCGTACGGCAAAAAAGTGAGTTCTTCCTCGCGCCATACTTTTTCATGATAGGCTAGGTAGTTCTCGGCCTCTGGACCAAATAAGGAAGTTAGTTGCTTAATCACTTTTTCTTGACGCGCTGCTAAGGTCAAAGTATGCGATCCACCGTTTAAAAAACCTTTAAGTGCAAAGCCCGTACCATCAAATGTGGTATGATCGTACATTTCCTGTGCAATACTAGCGTGACTAAATAAGGTACCTGAAAAGTTTTTCTCTTTCCAAAACGGACTAGTGTACTCTACAGCAAACTTGATTGATTCACCCATCCAGGTGTGCGTTTTTTTAGCTAGTTCTACAATGTCATCTGCTAAAGCAGGTTCGAACTTAACTGTTTTGATAAGTAGATGAGGTGGTAAGGTTGCTATCACTTTCTCAGCAAGAAATTGTTTTCCGTTGGAATCAGTTACTTCTAGCTGATTGCCGAGTTCTTTTATCGCCGTTACTTTAGTATTGGTTTGAATAGTTTCACTACCAATTTCGGTAACTAATTTGTTAATTAGGGTTTGGGTTCCGCCTTGAATTCTATACGAAGGTTCTTCAGAATCTGGAATTTCAAATTTTTGTGGTGGTACGAAAGACATCGTTTCAAAAAGCGAAATCCCTTTAGTATGTTGCTTAAAATAAGGTATTTCTAATTTGTCTAGCAATGAAAGTAAGGTGGGATGTTGCTTGCTAAACCAAGTCGCTCCCATTTCTATAGTTACACCGCTTGTTCCTGTTATTGTGTTGATTCGGCCGCCAATGCGTTCATTGGCTTCCAGAACTAAGGCTTGAATTCCTTTTTGCTTTAACAAATAGGCAAGCATTAAACCAGATAGTCCAGCGCCAATTATAATAACCTTTTGATCGTTCATTTTTTATTCTTCCTCTTTTTGGAATTTACTTTTCTTAGCTTCTTTAACTATTGTTTTTCCAGCTACAACCACCACTATTTCTCCTCTAGGTGCTGTTTTTTCAAAATGCGCTAGCACTTCTTTTGCGGTGCCTCTTCGGTTTTCTTCATGAAGCTTTGATAATTCTCTTGAAACACAAATTTGACGGTCTTCACCAAAATAGGTAACGAACTCCGCCAATGTTTTTACTAGTTTATGTGGAGAAACATAAAGAATCATTGTTCGTGTTTCTTCGGCAAGTTCTAAATAGCGCGTTTGACGTCCTTTTTTTTCTGGAAGAAAGCCTTCGAATATGAATTTGTCATTTGGTAGTCCGCTGTTGACTAAAGCGGGAACAAAAGCTGTTGCGCCAGGTAAACATTCGACTGTGATTCCGTTTTCGACGCAAGCTCTAGTTAGTAGAAAACCAGGATCAGAAATAGCAGGAGTTCCTGCATCCGAAATTAAAGCAATCGTTTCGCCAGCTTTTAACCTTGAAATTAAATTTTCAACGGTTTTGTGTTCGTTATGCATGTGGTGACTGTGCATATGTGTCCCAATCTCAAAATGCTTCAAGAGCTTGCCGCTGGTGCGCGTGTCTTCGGCCAAAATCAAATCTACTTCTTTTAGAATCCGAATGGCTCTGAAAGTCATATCCTCGAGATTGCCTATGGGTGTGGGAACAATATATAATTTTGACATGTTTTACAACAGTGTATTAGGTGTTAGAAAGAGTCAAAAGGCAATTTCTAGTGGTTGTTTTACAAAAACTTCTTCTCGATAATATCCATAAATCGCTCTTCATAATTCTCTTTTCCTTCCCAATTATTGTAGTCAGGCTTAACCATTTCGTCAATGAAGTTCTTGGTTTCGTAAAAATTATCAAAAGTGATAAGTTGGTTTAAAACTCTATTGTAGTCTTCGTCATTGTTGCCAAAAAGATGTTTTACAAAAGCAATGCGATCGTTCAGGTCGATGTCAAGTCCTTTTGATAATTTATCATTTAGAGAAACAATTTTGGGAGGATTAGGGCTTGCCGGTTTCTCTACTTCGGTAACGGTTCGGTCTATGGCAATAGGTTCGTTGATTACCGGTTCAAAAACGGTTTCTACTGGTAAAGGCGCAACATCATCAACTTTTACAAATTGCGGCTCGTTATAATTACCGCCAAGTAAATCAGCGAAGGAAATTTGTACCGCAGCTGGCTTAGGAGCCTCAATTTCTTCTTCTTCTGTTTCTTCCTCGGTAAGTTCAAAAGCAGCTGTAAAAGCAGGTTCAAACTCTGTAGTACTTTTTTCTTCTTCCAATAAAGTCGCAATTTCTTCTTCTGCCTCTTCGTTATCTGCTGTTACTTCCTCTTCATGCTCTTCTTCGATAACAGCTACGCTTTCTTCTCTAATGTCTGCTTCAAATTCACCTAATTCGGGGTCTTTATCTACCGCAGGGACTTCAATTTTTTCATCTGTTGAAAATTCTGCTGTAGTTTCTGCTACCGGAATTTCAATAGTTTCTTCAATTGCATTTGAAGGCTCTTCTTTTGCTGGAGCAGGAATTTCTTCTGTCATTTCGATTACCGTTTCAACAGGAAGAGATTCTTCTTTGTCGTAGAACGCTTCAATATCCTTTTCAATTTCAGTCTGTAAAATTGTTGGTTTTGTTGTACCGTATTGTTCTTCTACAAATTTTAGAACAGCCAGTTTTTCATATAACTTTTGTGTTTCAGCATAAAGAACATTGATGTCAGACTTATTCTTAAGTTGTAAAATTCTATGTGCGATGCTAACCAAGTCGGCTTCTAATCTTTTTTTCATAACAGTTGATATCGTAAGTGTGGCGTATGTGTTTCTTGTGTTCGTGTCCTATTTATTTTTCAAATAAGGTCTGAGTAGGAAAGGAGACAATATTTAAATTGAAATAAATGTTCCTAAATCTTTCAATTGATAAAATTTTTCTACTTTTGAGACCATATAAAAAGTATAAAACTATACTCTGATTTATTACAGTACAAAGTAATAAAAACTATTCATTTTTTAAGTTAGAAAAATACAAAATGTTTCTCGAAAATACAGTAAATCACAAAGAACAATTTGGTTGGATCGAAGTTATCTGCGGCTCTATGTTTTCGGGCAAAACAGAGGAGCTGATTCGTCGTTTAAAGCGGGCACAATTTGCTAAACAAAAAGTGGAAATCTTTAAACCGGCCATTGATACCCGATACGATGATGAAATGGTCGTATCACATGATTCAAACGAAATTAGATCTACACCCGTTCCAGCAGCGGCAAATATCGCTATACTTGCTCAAGGTTGCGATGTAGTTGGAATTGATGAGGCTCAGTTTTTTGATGATGAAATAGTTAAAATATGTAATGACCTAGCCAATCAAGGCATCCGTGTGATTGTGGCAGGATTAGACATGGATTTTAAAGGAAATCCTTTTGGTCCCATGCCGGCACTCATGGCAACGGCTGAGTATGTTACTAAGGTTCATGCGGTATGTACACGTACTGGAAATCTAGCTAATTATAGTTTTAGAAAAACCGACAGCGATAAACTAGTTATGCTAGGAGAAACGGAAGAATATGAGCCTTTAAGCCGGGCAGCTTACTTTCATGCCATGAAAAAAAACCAAGACGAAAAAAATTCAGACTAGGCTTTTCATCGGTCAATGATTTCCCTTTAATTGTTAGCTATAAAGTAAATTAAGTTCAAGTTTTAAATTAGATAGCAGTACTTCCTAAGGTATAGAGTTATTATGTAAAGCAATACGTTAATTGTATAAAAGATAGCCAAAATATCATAAAACTAAAAGTGGCGCTCCAACGTATATTTGCCATATAATTAATTTAAAATTAAAGAAGATGAAATATATTTATGTGTTACTAGCATCTTTGGCAATCGTTTCTTGTCAAAAAAAGGCTGATCAAGCAGGATTTATTGATGATAAACAAGTTGTTATCGATTCGATGAAAATGGAGATGGTGAAACAAAAAACAATTGATTCTATGAAAATAGAGTTAGCTAAGCAACAAGAAGTGCAAGCAGCAAGCTCAAAAGAAGTAATTGTTGTGAATCAGACTGCTCCGGCACCTGCTAGAAAAAAATGGAGTAGTACTGCTAAAGGTGCCGTAATTGGTGCTGGAGTGGGTGCTGCAACTGGAGCTATTATAAGCAAGAAAAAAGGAACTGGAGCAATCATTGGTGGATTAGCTGGTGCAGGCGTAGGTGCAGGTACAGGAGCGATTATCGATGGGAAAAAGAACTAAATAAATCCTTTTTATAAAAAGCAAAGGCTGTTTCATTAATTTGAAACAGCCTTTTTTATGGGGAATAATGTCCTGGTTACAAACGAATAATTTTTATCGTTTGGGAATTCTCTTTTTTTTCAATTTGCAAATCATACTTACCTTTTAGCGTATCGGTAATAGAATTGAATTGGGCCAGTTTGTATTTTACTTTGTCTAGTTCAACGATTGTTTGCTTGTAAGTATCTGAATTCAGCATCGATCGGATTACACTTTTTTCATTTGCTCCAGCTGAATAAGCATCAAGATTTACAGTCTCCCATGATTTCTTGTCAATAGTATTTTTATTGGTTGCACAACCACAAAGGATTGCAACGAGCAGAAAAGAGAAAAGTAGTTTCATAGTAAATTGTTTAACATCAATCAGTACACTTTAGATAGGTATTGCTGCCTACGAATAAAGGTAAAGATTTTTCTTTCACGCCAATAAAAAAACCATTAAAAATTTAAGTGGGTTAAGTTTGACTTTACTTTTTCTTAAACTTTTAATGGTTCTGTAAATATATGAACTAGTCTTATATTTTCTTTCTCATTCTAGCAACGGGAATATCGAGTTGCTCTCTGTATTTAGCGATGGTTCTTCTTGCTATTGGATAGCCTTTTTCTTTGAGTAAATCAGCTAGTTGATCGTCAGGAAGTGGTTTTTTCTTGTCCTCTTCTTCAATTATATTTTGCAATATTTTTTTGATTTCTAAAGTGGATACATCTTCTCCTTGGTCGTTTTTCATGGCTTCAGAGAAAAATTCTTTGATCAACTTGGTGCCGTAAGGTGTTTCTACATACTTGCTGTTGGCAACACGAGAAACAGTCGAAATATCTAAACCTACTATATCCGCGATATCTTTTAAGATCATTGGTTTTAGCTTGGTTTCATCACCCTCTAAGAAATATTCTTCTTGATAATGCATGATAGAATTCATAGTGACAAATAAAGTCTCTTGTCGCTGACGAATGGCATCGATAAACCATTTAGCCGAATCTAGTTTTTGCTTAATAAATTGTACTGCATCCTTTTGAGCACCTGATTTGTCTGATGATGCCTTGTATGTTTGCATCATTTCTTGGTAGTCTTTTGAGACGTGCAAGCTTGGTGCATTACGCCCGTTTAAGGTAAGTTCTAACTCTCCTTCAACTATTCGAATAGCAAAATCAGGAACTACGTTTTCAGTTACTTTATTGTTTCCAGTAAAAGCACCACCTGGTTTAGGATTTAGTTTTTCTATTTCGTGAATTGCTTTCTTTAATTGCTCATTAGAAACGCCATACTTTTGAATCAATTTATCATAATGCTTTTTGGTAAAAGCATCAAATTGATTTTCGATGATGTCGGTAGCTAAGTCAACGGATTCGGTTGGCGTCTTGTGTTTTAGTTGTAGCATTAAGCACTCCTGTAAATCGCGAGCACCCACACCCGATGGTTCCAGTTCATGAATAACATGCAAAATTCGTTCTACAGTTTCTTCGTCCGTATAAATGGCCTGTGTAAAAGCCATATCATCTACAATGTCAGGAATACTGCGACGGATGTAACCCATATCATCAATACTACCCACAAGAAATTCGGCTATATCGCGCTCTCCGTCATCAAGGATAAAAGTATTCAATTGATTAATTAAATCCTGATGAAAACTAATTGGTGAAGCCAATGGTGACTCTCGTTCCTCATCATCATCACTGTAATTATTGGTTTGGGTTTTATAATCAGGAGTATCGTCACTGTTTAAATACTCATCGATATTAATGTCGTCTGACTCCATGCGATCCGCTTCTGCATCATCGTAGTCGTCATAGTCATCATTTTCAAACTCATCTTTTTCGTATTCGTCCTCTTCTTTTCCAGCTTCAAGAGCCGGATTTTCGTTCATTTCTTCCAACAAACGTTGCTCAAAAGCTTGCGTAGGCAATTGAATTAACTTCATCAGCTGGATTTGCTGTGGAGATAATTTCTGTGATAATTTTAAATTTAAGAATTGCTTTAGCATAGAAAAAGTTAGTGAGTTACTTAGTTTCAAAGCGACTAAGTAACGTATGTTGACCAATTATAATTATTAACTAGAAAATTTGTTTAAAAAGTTTAAGTTTAAAGTTGCTCGTGTTTTGAACAACTTAAAGCAAATTTCTAAAATGTAAAACCCTAGTAACTTAGCATCTTAGAAACTTTGTGACTTTGTGACTTTGCATCCCAGAAACTTTTCCCTAAAACTCCGCATTCATTGGTGTTCTTGGAAAAGGAATTACGTCACGAATGTTTGTCATTCCAGTTACAAAAAGTACCAATCTTTCGAATCCTAGTCCAAAACCAGAGTGTACTGCCGATCCAAATCTACGGGTATCTAAGTACCACCACAATTCTTCTTCGTCAATTCCTAAGGCTTTCATTTTTTCGACTAAAACATCAAAACGTTCCTCTCTTTGAGAACCTCCCACAATTTCTCCAATTCCAGGGAAAAGGATATCCATTGCACGAACTGTTTTTCCGTCTTCGTTCAAACGCATGTAAAACGCTTTGATATTTGCAGGGTAATCAAACAAGATCACCGGACATTTAAAGTGTTTCTCTACCAAGTAACGCTCGTGCTCTGATTGTAAGTCAGCTCCCCATTCGTTTATAATGTAGTTGAATTTTTTCTTTTTATTTGGTGTACACTCTCTCAAAATGTCGATTGCCTCCGTGTATGAAACACGTTTAAAGTTGTTATCTAAAACAAAATTCAATTTGTCAAGCAAAGCCATTTCGCTTCTTTCCGCTTGTGGTTTTGATTTTTCTTCGTCAAGCAATCTTCCTTCTAAGAATTTTAAATCCTCAGGACATTTGTCAAGCGTATATTTAATCACATACTGAATAAAATCTTCAGCCAGATCCATATTGTCATTCAAATCATTAAAAGCAACCTCAGGTTCAATCATCCAGAATTCTGCCAGGTGACGCGAAGTATTGGAATTCTCAGCTCTAAACGTAGGTCCAAACGTATATATCTGACCTAAAGCCATCGCAAAAGTCTCTCCTTCCAGTTGTCCAGAAACCGTTAAATTCGTCTCCTTACCAAAGAAATCTTCTCTATAATCTACTTTTCCGTCTTCTTTTCTCGGTGTTCCGTCAAATGGTAAAGCCGTAACCTTAAACATTTCACCAGCACCCTCAGCGTCAGATCCCGTGATAATAGGTGTGTTTACATACACAAAACCTTTCTCCTGAAAATAACTGTGCACCGCGTATGACAGTACCGAACGCACTCTCATAATCGCTCCAAACATATTCGTACGCACACGTAAGTGAGCATTCTCACGCAAGAAGTCAAGACTTGGTTTGTTCTTAGGCTGTATTGGGAATTTCTCCGCATCCGAGTCTCCAAGGATTTCTAATTTGGCAACTTGAATCTCAAATTTTTGTCCCGCACCTTTGCTCTCTACAAGAGTACCAGTAACAGATATCGCAGCTCCAGTGGTAATTCTTTTCAAAGTTTCGTCAGGAGTATTCTCAAAATCCACCACACACTGAATGTTGTCAATCGTAGAACCATCGTTCAAAGCAATAAACTGATTGTTTCTAAAAGTTCTCACCCATCCTTTTGCATTTACTTCATGAAGCGTCTTGGTACTGTTTAGTAAGTCTTTAACTTTTGTATGTCTCATTTTATGTGTATCGTTGATTTTATAATTGTCTTAAGTTCTAACTGCAAATATAATTCATTTGTTTCAAATGTCGAAGGAGTAAGGACGCAATCAAGTCCTATAAAGTTGTTTTTTTGGAGCTATTTCCCGCTATCCGCTTTATCTTTTACTTTTTTAAAGAAAAAAAGTAAAAGGATGCCGCTCCTATCGGGGCTAGAGAGTAGTATTTGGTAGGATGTTTTGCTCTTTGTTTGACCGTCTGAGGAACGAAGCGTCTCTGTTAGTTGAGCAAGTTGTTGAGATTCTTCCTTCGTCAGAATGACAAATGTGTGCTTATAAGCTTTCACTCTGCTCCAATTTTGTCCTGCTGAGGAACGAAGCATCTCCGTTAGTTGAGCAACTTAATTGGATTCTTCCTTCGTCAGAATGACAAAGTTGAGGTGTTTTTTATTGCATTTTACGCTTACATTGTCCTGTTGAGGAACGAAGCATCTCCGTTAGTGGAGCAAGTTGTTGAGATTCTTCTTTCGTCAGAATGACAAAGTTCAGAAGTTTATTATTGTCCTCCACGTTTATATTGTCCTGCTGAGGAACGAGGCATCTTTGTTAATTGAGCAAGTTGTTGAGATTCTTCCTTGGTCAGAAAGACAAAGTTGAGGTTTTATAAGCTTTCAATCTGCTCCAATTTTGTCCTGCTGAGGGACGAAGCATCTCCGTTAGTTGAGCAACTTAATTGGATTCTTCCTTGGTCAGAAAGACAAAGTTGAGGCTTTATAAGCTTTCACTCTGCTCCAATTTTGTCCTGCTGAGTAACGAAGCATCTCTGTTTATTGAGCAAGTTGTTGAGATTCTTCCTTTGTCAGAAAGACAAAGTTGAGGCTTTATAAGCTTTCACTCTGCTCCAATTTTGTCCTGCTGAGGAACGAAGCACCTCTGTTTATTGAGCAACTAGTTTGGATTCTTCCTTCGTCAGAATGACAAAGTTCAGACGTTTATTATTGTAGTCCGCGTTTATTTTGTCCTGCTGAGGGACGAAGCATCTCCGTTAGTTGAGTAAGTTGTTGAGATTCTTCCTTCGTCAGAATGACAAAGTTGAGGCTTTATAAGCTTTCACTCTGCTCCAATTTTGTCCTGCTGAGGAACGAAGCATCTCTGTTTATTGAGCAACTTGATTGGATTCTTCCTTCGTCAGAATGACAAAGTTGAGGCTTTATAAGCTTTCACTCTGCTCCAATTTTGTCCTGCTGAGGAACGAAGCATCTCTGTTTATTGAGCAACTTGATTGGATTCTTCCTTCGTCAGAATGACAGGTTTGGGGTGTTTTATATTGTAGTCCGCGTTTATTTTGTCCTGCTGAGGAACGAAGCACCTCCGTTAATTGAGCAACTAGTTTGGATTCATCCTTCGTCAGAAAGACAAAGTTCAGAGGTTTATTATTGTACTTTGCGTTTATATTGTCCTGCTGAATAAAGAGACATTTCTATTTATTGAGCAACTAGTTTAGATTCTTCCTTCGGCAGAATGACAAAGTTGAGGTGATTTAAAATGTACTATGCGTTTAACTTGTTCTGCTTAATAACAAAGCATCCTTTTTCTCTTTTCAACAAGTTCAAAATACACTAAACGGCAGGATACACATAAAATTAGTGGAGACTAACAACGATCTATACTTGTAGTATTGGGTATTGATTTTCTTTTTCAAACATTAGTTCAATAAAAAACCCGCTACAAGAGCGGGTTTAATTATATTAAAATCTTATCAATTATCTAAAAGACGCTCTTGGTCCAGTTGAAGCAAAAGTAGCTGCCATTCTACTCGCTTGACCGCTTGAGAACATGTACATTCCTCTATCATCAGTATAATCCATGTAATTCATAAACATTTCAAGTGGAGCTCCTGCACATGAACTTCTAAGACCTGCAGCTGGAACACCATAGTTAGGTCCATCATGAGAAGGTGTGTCATTTACTAAATCCGAACCACAATTAGCATCACCCCAAATGTGACGTAAGTTCATCCAGTGACCTACTTCGTGTGTTGCTGTTCTTCCTAAGTTGTAAGGAGCTGCAGCTAAACCGTTTGTACCTGTACAGTAGTTACCGCATACAATTCCATCTAAAGAAGCACTTGTTGTACCTGGGAATTTACCATACCCTAATAATTGGCCATTATCTGATTTTCTTCTTAAGTTAGAAACTACCCAATAGTTTAATTTTGTGGTTGGAGAAGTAGCCGTAATTCCGTTTGTAGCATCTTTCATAAATTCGTCTTCAGAATACCAAACTGTTCTTGTAGTTGCCTTACGAATAACTTGATCAAGTACAAATCTTACGTTCAAGGCACCTCTTACGCTATTGTATGGATTGCTTGAATTGTAATCTGTATTTGTACCTTGGAAATCTTTATTTAAAACGTCAATTTGAGATTGTAATTGGCTCAGAGAAACATTTTCAGCAGCAGTTCTGTACAATACATTAAAAACAACTGGGATTTCCAAAACGCCATTTACTATTTTTCCTGTTGCCATAGCTTTTGCAGTTGATATTTCCATATCTGCTAATTTTTTAGCTAAACTCGGGTCTTTTTTTAGTTGTGCATCTAACATGTCTTGTGTGGCGCAAGATCTTTTAGAAACTACAGATTGAAGAGATTGAACTGAGTCTAATTCTTTTTGGTCATTCTGACAAGAAAACATAATAAATACAACACTAGCTGCTAATACTAATTTTTTCATAATGGATTTGTTTTTGGTTTTGAATACTACTTTAATTCATTGTTTCTTTGAAAACAGATGCAATAGTATAGCTATTTATGTTTTTTACAAAACATATTGTTATTATAAGTATAAAATTTTGAGGATAATGCAATCTTATTTTTTAGATTTTATAATTTAAGTACTTGATTTACATCGCTTTGAAAACAGTGTAATTGCTGTTTAAAAACCGTATTTAATTTGGTTTTTTTTAACAAATTTTTATCTAATAAAATAAATTCTTACAACTCTTGAAGTAGTACGTGATCTTAAATTTTGAAAACAAGTAGTAAGCCGCATTCCAAACTTATAAATAGGCAGTTCAAAAGGAGTAATTTGTCAAACGTTCGGCAACGCTTGGCGGTCTTAAATTACCGCTTATATTTGGACAAACCGCCTAACAGTTTGTACTTTTGCGGCATGAACGACAATTTTATAACTGAGTATTTTGGGATAGGCATACAAAACGGAAAAACGCCTGAGAACTTGGGCGTATTATGGCGTACGGCTCAAAATTTAGGAGCTAGCTATATTTTTACGATTGGGAACCGCTATGCTAAACAGTCGAGTGATACCCACAATGCCGTAAAATCGATTCCGTATTTTCACTACGACACTTTTGAAGATTTCTATAAAAACCTGCCTAAAGGCGCTCGCCTAGTAGGTGTTGAGCTTGATGATGCAGCGGTAGATTTAGAAACTTTTGAGCACCCTCGTCGTTGTGTGTATTTGTTGGGCGCTGAGGATAATGGATTATCCAAGAAAGCCATCGAAAAATGCCATCATTTGGTTAAGTTCAAATCTGAAAAAAGTTTGAACGTTTCTGTTGCAGGAAGCATCGTTCTCTATGATAGAGGTTTAAACAAACCGAGGTCATAAAAAAGTGATTTGATTATTCTTACTTTGGTTAGTTGGACTTTGTGCTACTAAAAAGATTTGATTAATTGGTTTTGTATGGTTTAAATCGGTTACATTAGTTCCTTAAACCAGAATGATGAAAAACATTTTTTACCGTTTTACTTTTTTTTTACTGCTTGTTTCTTGTTCAAATGCTACGCATTATGGACCACCAGAAGTTAATCCGCTAGAAATTCAGAAAAACTTCATGGATTGGTGGACTTACCACTATAATAACGTAATGCTTTCTCGAGATTTTGTTGGTTTAGATGCCAATGCAAAAGAAATTAGTAAAGAGGAGTTCTTGATAGCGTTAAGAGACGGAGGTTTTATTCCGATTCGCTTAAACTCTAGCAATGAAGAAAATTTTCACTACCAACTCTTTAAAATTGAACCGAGTTCAGATACGAGTATTCAAGCGACTATTGCGGAAGAGGCTTTTAGTACACTCCATAATTATAAAAAAGAAGGAACAGCTTTTCCTAATTTTTCTTTTAAAGACCTTGATGGTAATTTAATTACTAATGACAATCTCAAAGGAAAAATAGTAGTGGTTAAGTGCTGGTTCATTCATTGTGTTGCGTGCATTGAAGAATTTCCGGAAGTAAACGCTATGGCTGCAAAATATAAAAACAGAAAAGATATCGTTTTTATTAGCTTGGCAGAAGATACTCCCGAGCAGCTACAGACTTTTTTAGCTAAAAGACCTTTATCCTATTCTGTAGTGCCTAACTTGAAATTATATATGAATGAAACGCTTCAAATTAATGGTTTTCCAACTCATTTTATAGTGAACAAGGAAGGAATTATCGAGAAGGTTACTTCCAATTACCATGATTTAGCGGTCGCTTTGCAGCAAGTTAGCTCTGAAAAATAAAGTAAAAATCCCAATACGAGTGGGATCTTTAATTTACAATAAGGCTACTTTTATTGGTTTTCTTCTAGTTCCAGAATCAAATTAGCGATTAGTGCTGTCCATCCGGTTTGATGGGAGGCTCCGAGTCCTTTTCCAGTATCTCCATCAAAAAATTCATAAAAGAAATGCTGCTTTTTGAAGTGCTCCTCTTTTGTAAAAACATCATTTGGATCCTCAGAATGGTAGGCATATTTGCCATTTTCGTCGGGTTCAAAAAGAGCAATTAATCGTTTGGTTAACTCATTCGCAATTTGCTTTAAGTTCATTTTATTGCCGGAGCCTGTTGGGAATTCATACAGATAGGTGTCTCCATAAAAAGTATAGTATTTTCGTAGCGACTGAATAATCATGTAGTTCAAAGGCATCCAAATTGGACCACGCCAGTTCGAGTTTCCTCCAAACATGCCAGAGCGACTTTCGCCCGGCTCATACTGAATTTGATGATGGCCTTCAGTACCAAATACGTAAGGGTGTTCTTTATGGTATTTAGAAAGGGAACGTATTCCGTAATCCGATAGGAATTCATTTTCGTCTAATAATCGTATCAAAAGATGCTCAAGCCTAAATCCTCGCATAATAGAAAAAAGAAAATTCCCATCACTATTACTTTTTTCGATATTCGATATTAAGGAAGCGAGATCAGGGCGCGTTCGGATGATTTCGTTGGTTTGTTTTTGGAATTCTTTTAATTCTTGGAATAATTCTACATTCATGATTTCGACAGCAAACATCGGAATTACGCCAACTAAGGAACGTACTTTTAATCGCTCCGTACTTCCGTCTGACATCTCCACGACATCGTAATAAAAATTGTCTTTATCATCCCAAAGCGAAAGATCTTTTTTACCAATATGGTGCATGGCCCAAGCGATATTGATAAAATGCTTAAAGAATTTTACTGATATGTCTTCATAAATTTCATTAGTCTTGGCTAATTCTAATGCCATTCGCAACATATTTAAGGAGAACATTGCCATCCAACTGGTAGCATCAGCTTGTTGCATTTTTTTTATGCCTTTGGGCATATGGTTTCTGTCGAAAACACCAATATTATCAAGTCCTAAAAAACCTCCTTCAAATAAATCAGTTCCACTTTTGTCTTTTTGGTTGACCCACCAAGTAAAATTAATTAGTAGTTTTTGGAATGCTTTTTCTAAAAAGGGTGTGTCCGCTGTTCCTGTTCGTTTTTTATCTTTTTCATAGATGGTCCAAACTGCCCACGAGTGAACAGGCGGGTTGACATCGTTAAAATTCCACTCGTAAGCAGGAATCTGTCCGTTAGGATGCATGTAGTTCTCTTGTAAAACGAGTAGTAGTTGCTGCTTGGCAAAATACGGATCAATTTCTACAAACGAAGCCATATGAAAAGCCAAGTCCCAAGCTGCATACCATGGGTATTCCCATTTATCAGGCATAGAGATTACATGACGATTGTTAAGATGCTGCCAACTGTAATTACGTCGATCGGACCGATTGGGTGGGGTTTCATTTGTGCCTCCAAACAACCATTTATGAACGTCATAGTAATAAAATTGCTTGGTCCATAATAAGCCTGAAAAGGCGCTTTTGGCAATTGATTGGTGTTCCTTTGGAATTGTATCGCTTATAATGCCATTATAAAAAGTTTCACATTCCTGCTTGCATCGGTCAAATATCGTGTCATAATCGTGCCAAGGGTGCTCAATTTTGACATTGCTCAAGCGTATTTTTACACTTTTTTCTTGACCAGGTTGCAGTTCAAAATGATGCCAAATAGCTGCTTTGGTTCCAAATTTCTCTGGATTCACAGTAGCTTGTTTATTAATTATGTGATTGTTGATTCCGTCTTTTACGTAAACCGTTTCGTTTGGAACATGGTATAGGCGCTCGTTGTTTGTTTCGTTTTCACAAAATAATTGTTGGCCATCTTCATGGTATAAGTAGTAGTCTCCGTTTCTTGAACTTTGGGAATGTAGGACATGATCATCAATAGACGACATAGTAGGTCTAGGATGTCTGTCATTGTGTTTCCAAAAATTACGAAACCATAGATGGGGTAGAATATGGATTTCGGCTGGGTTGTTACCACGATTTACAACAGTCACTTTCATTAAAATATCATCAGGACCTGCTTTTGCATATTCTATGAAACAATCAAAATAGGCATTTTGCTCAAACGCTTTGGTGTCTAATATTTCATATTCGGTATCTTCTCGACTGCGTTTATTTTTATATTCTAATTCTGCATAAGGGAACTCAGTTTGCGGGTATTTATACAGGTATTTGTTGTAGGAATGAGTTGGAGTAGAAACTTGATGAAAGTACAGTTCTTTGACATCTTCCCCATGGTTTCCCTGATTATTGGTTAGGCCAAAGAGTCGTTCTTTTAGAATAGGATCTTTTCCATTCCAAAAAGCAGGAGCAAGGCATAATATTTCTCTTGAATCACAAAAGCCACCGATACCTTCTTCTCCCCAACGATAGGCATTACTACGCGCTTTATCGTGGTTAATGTAGCCCCATGCGTCTCCGTTGGAACTATAATCTTCTCTAACAGTTCCCCATTGCCTTTCGGCTAAATAAGGCCCCCATTTTTTCCAATTTCTATAATTATCAGCAACTGCTAATTTTTCTGTTTCAGAGCTATTCTGATTCATATATGATGGTGTAATTTTATTTGTATTTCTGATTAGCTACCTATAAAACAGGAACTAATTTGTTTTTCGAACTACGCTAGTCATAGGAAGTTCGCGCGTAAAAATAAGCTTTATTTTTAGAACTTAAAAAGTCCTGCTTTACTATTGCTTAATTATAGATATAGGTAATTTAGGCACTCAAATTCCTAAAAAACAGTTGCATTCTTTGACAAACTGTTAGCTCCATTGTAATGATTTTACAAAAAGGGCTTTCGCTTATATGACGAAAGCCCAATTGGAATCTATGCTGTAAATTTAATAATTCTAACTGTTTTTTTGGACATGAATATCCATTTGTGGAAACGGGATATTCAATTTATAATTTGCAAACTGGGTATATACTTTTTCGTTCATTTCGAAAAACACATTCCAATAGTCAGGACCGTCTACCCATACACGTACAGCAAAATTTACGGAACTATCTGCTAATTCGGATAATCCAATAAAAGGAGCTGGATCTTTCAGTATGCGTGCATCAGCAGCTATGAAATCATTCATGGCTCTTTTAAAATCCTCAACATCATCTCCGTAAGCAATACCAAAAGTCCAATCTACACGACGTAAAGGTTCTGCTGAAAAATTAGTCAAAGCACCAGTCGACAAGGGGCCGTTTGGAATAATTACCAGTTTTTTATCCGCTGTATTTAACATGGTGGAGAAAATGGTAATTTCTTTTACAGTACCCGTATATCCTTGTGCTTCAATAAAATCACCAATTTTAAATGGTTTTATTATCAAAATGATAACGCCTCCTGCAAAATTTTGTAAAGTACCTGATAAAGCCAATCCAACTGCTAGTCCTGCAGCTCCTAAGATTGCTACAAACGATGTCATTTGAATGCCAATCATTCCCATAACCGTTATGGCAACCAAAGCCTTTAAAATAATATTAGTTAGGCTTTTTAAGAAAGGAACGAGGGATTGGTCAATATTTGATTTTACGAGAGATCTACCTACTGCTTTTGTGATTAATTTAGTTATCCATAACCCAATAATCAGAACGATAAGTCCTCCTATTAGCTTGGGTACATATTCAAACCCAAAATCGATAATTTTATCAAAATACTTGTTTACTACTGTGACTTGTTGGTCTAATGCCATTTAATACTTCTTTTTTTTCTACTCATTAGGCTTTTCGATTTCGCCCCGTTTTTATAATGGTGGCTGGACTCCATCTTGTTAATGGCTTTGCTGCAAACCCTATTAAAACTGATATTTTTTAGTATGATAATGACAAGCAGGCCATTTTCTCAAATATAAGAAAATAAAAACACAATGCGAAATAAGGCACTCCTACTAACACAAATCCCGCCTAAAAAGACGGGATTTGATATGATTTATTTCAGAAAATATGAAAAATTCACTATTTATCTGATTCGGTTTGCTCGCTTGATTCTTCGGGCTTATTTAGGATATCAACTGTTGGTTCTTTAAACTCTTGCTTGTTCGCAAGAGATTTGTTTAAAGTCAAAACAAGACAAGGCAATAACATTAAATTAGATAACATTCCAAAGGCAAGGGTAATTGCAATTAATCCTCCCAAAGCTACTGTTCCTCCAAAATCAGAAAGCATAAAAACAGAGAATCCAGTAAATAAAACTACCGAAGTATAAAACATACTAATACCTGATTCTTTTATTGTAGCAAAAACAGATCGTTTGATTTTCCAGTCATTGCGTGTTAATTCTTGACGGTATTGTGCTAAAAAGTGAATGGTATCATCTACAGAAAGTCCAAAGGCAATACTAAAAACTAAGATTGTTGACGGTTTTAAAGGAATGCCAAAATAACCCATGAGACCAGCAGTTATCATCAGCGGTAGTAAATTAGGGATAAGCGAAACGACCACCATTTTAAAGGATCGGAACATAAAAACCATTAAAAGTGAAATTAGCAGTACTGCAAAAAGTAAGGAGCTTACCAAATTGTCTAGTAAATATTGTGTCCCTTTTTCAAAAATTAAAGCTTTACCCGTTAACACTACTTTATAGCGATCTTTAGGGAAGATAGAGTCTATTTTAGAACTTAGGCGGTTTTCAATTTTGGCCATATTCCCAGTTCCAATATCTTTCATGAAAGTGGTTATACGCGCTACTTGACCCGTACTATCCACATAGCTTTTCATGATGTTGTTTTTATTATCCTTTGTCGCATTTTTGGCATAGCCAAGGATAAAACTCTGCTCCTGAGATGTGGGAAGTGCATAATATTCTGGATTGCCATTGTAATACGCTTGTTTCGAATATTTCACAATATTCAGGATGGAAATAGGCTTGGATAATTCCGGAATTGCTTCAATTGTATTTTGCAAATCATCCATTTTTCGTAAAGTAGATAATTTCATCACTCCTTTTTTTCTTTGTGTATCTACCATGATTTCAAGTGGCATTACCCCATTGAATTCATTTTCGAAAAAAAGAATATCTCTGTAAAAGCCGGTATTCTTAGGCATATCCTCAATTAAATTTCCAGAAGTCTTGATTTTAAAAGCACCAATAGTACTTACTAAAAATAAAAATATGGCAACAACATAAACATATCGGCGGTTGTATTTTACTGTTTTTTCAATCCACTTAATGAACGTTTTAGTATAGTTACGGTTAAGGTGCTCTAAATGTTTCGCCTTAGGCACAGGTTGGTAACTGTAATAAATAGGAATTACGATCAAACATAAAAAGAAAAGCGCAACGATACTTAAGGAGGATATGATTCCAAATTCCTTTAAAATATCACTACTAGTAATAATAAAGGTGGCAAAACCAGCTGCTGTAGTCAAGTTGGTCATTAAAGTTGCTGTTCCTACCTTGGTGATAACCCTTTGCAGTGCCTTAGCTTTATTTCCGTGAGCGCTGTATTCTTGTTGGTATTTGTTGGTAAGGAAAATACAATTAGGAATCCCTATGACAATGACTAAAGTAGGAACAATGGCAGTTAGAACAGTTATTTCAAAATGCAATAATCCTAGAAGTCCAAATGTCCACATCACCCCAACAATAACTATTAATATAGAAATAAGGGTGGCTCTAAAAGAGCGAAAAAAGAAAAAGAAGATTAAAGAAGTAATCAATAAGGAAGCCCCAATAAAAAGACTGATTTCTCCGGTGATGCTATTTGCGTTTAAGGTTCTGATATAAGGCATTCCTGAAACCTTAAGGTCGATTCCAGTTTTTTTCTCAAAAGCCACTATTTTTGGGATAAAATGATTCATGATGTACTCCTTTCGCTGTGGAGTATTCACTATTTTTTTATCGAGATAGATTGCGGAGCGGATGGAACCTTTTTTATTGAAAAGTAAGCCTTCATAAAAAGGCATTTTAGTAAATAAATTTTTCTTAATCTCGTTAAGGTAAGCTTGGTTATTTGTTTTGCTTTGATCTACAAAAGGAACCAACTCAAATTTTTGTACAGATTCGTTTTTTTCTAATTTTTTTAAATCGTTGATAGAAACGACGAGATCAACTTCTTTTTGTGCTTTTAATTCGGTCATTAAGGTCGTCCAAGCCGCAAAAGTTTTGGGAGTAAAAAAACGATCGTCTTTTACGCCTACGATGATTAGATTTCCTTCCTCGCCAAATTTTGACAAAAAAGTATTATAGCCTTTAGTGATACTGCTTGTCTCGGGTAATAAATTAGCTTCAGTAAACGAAAAACGAATGTTTTTCCATTGCGTACTAAGGAATAAAGTGATCAGTAAAATAACACCAAGAATAAATATACGGTTCTTAAGTACGATTCGAGCAACGAGCTCCCAAAACCCTACTTTTAATTTGTTTTTCATAGAAATAGTAAAATGGCAGCAAATGTAGTGAAAACCAAAGTAAAGCTGTAATTTATTAGGAATATTTAACGCTAGTTCAAGGTCTCTTATGGGACGTTTTATTTGTTAAAATTGTTCGATTTATCCATGTAAATTGTATTGAAGAATTTACCATCTTTGTTTTTGATTTAATTGACTTATTGAAGCAATATGGTTTTGAAAAAATATAAGAACACTTTGTTCTATTTCGGAGTTACTGGTCTCTTTTCGGTATTGATTTTTTGGATAATTAAACGAGGAAAATTACTCGAATTACAAGAAGCAAATGTGGCTGCAACCAGCGGTAATGACTCTTGGACAGATTTTATCAATTCGATGTTACACAACTTTAATGATCCCTTAGCGATTCTTTTGGCACAAATTGTCATGATCATCCTTACGGCAAGGGTTTTTGGTTGGTTTTTCCAAAAAATAGGGCAACCTACAGTTATTGGCGAGATTATAGCAGGAATTGTTTTGGGGCCTTCGCTTGTAGGAATGTATTTTCCCGAATTCTCATCAGCGCTATTTCCAGAAGAGTCATTAGGAAACTTAAAATTTTTAAGTCAAATAGGATTGATCTTATTTATGTTCGTTATTGGTATGGAACTCGATGTAAAAGTCCTCAAGAACAAAGCCAGTGAAGCAATTGTAATTAGTCATGCCAGTATCATTTTTCCGTTTGCTATGGGAATTGGCTTGTCTTATTATGTTTACAATCAATTTGCTCCAGCGGGTGTAGAGTTTTTATCGTTTAGCCTTTTTATGGGAATCGCCATGAGTATTACTGCTTTTCCTGTTTTGGCGCGTATCGTTCAAGAAAGGGGTATTCACAAAACTCGTCTAGGAGCCATCGTTATTACGTGTGCTGCAGCCGATGATATTACGGCATGGTGTTTACTTGCGGTGGTTATTGCCATCGTAAAGGCGGGTGATTTTGTAGGTTCTTTGTATGTGATTTCATTAGCATTGGTGTATGTGTTAGCGATGCTGTTTATCGTTAAGCCGTTCTTAAAACGTATAGGTGATTTGTATGGTGAGAAAGATAATATAGGAAAACCAGTGATGGCTATTTTCTTCTTATTACTTATTATTTCGTCTTATGCAACTGAGGTTATTGGTATTCATGCTTTATTTGGTGGTTTTATGATGGGTGCAATTATGCCTGATATCGCTAAATTCCGAATGATATTTATAGAAAAAGTCGAGGATGTTTCTGTTATCTTATTATTGCCATTGTTTTTTGTTTTTACAGGTTTGCATACTCAAGTAGGATTGATTAATGACCCTTATCTATGGAAGGTAACTGGGGCAATTATTGCAGTGGCTGTGATTGGTAAATTTGTTGGTAGTGCGTTAGCTGCTAAATTTGTAGGGCAAAATTGGCACGATAGTTTAACTATTGGCGCATTAATGAATACCCGTGGTTTAATGGAGCTGATTGTGTTAAACATTGGTCTAGAATTAAAAGTGTTAACTCCCGAAGTATTCACCATGATGGTTATTATGGCTTTGGTAACCACTTTTATGACCGGTCCGGCTTTAAATTTAATCGGTTTTATTTTCAAGAATAAGCGAGAGGTAGAGTTGGTAGAGACGCAAGACGAGAGTAAATTCCGGATCTTGATTTCGTTTGGTAATAATGAAAAAGGAAAGTCATTGTTGCGTTTAGCCAATAGCTTGACTAAAAAGCAAGCAACAAATTCCGTGATTACTGCGATGCATCTATCTAAAAGTGATGAATTACATGCTTTTAATTTAGAGGAAATTGAGAAAGAAAGTTTTGATCCTATTTTTGATGAATCAGAACAACTTGGAGTAAAGCTACTTTCGATATTTAAAGTTACTAACGATATCGAGGCGGAGATTGCTGATGTTGCCAATAATGGCGACTATGATTTACTTCTTGTAGGTCTTGGAAAGTCGATTTTTGAGGGAAGTTTATTAGGTAAAGTAATTGGTTTTACCACAAGAATAATTAATCCGGATCGTTTAATTGATAAGTTTAAAGGAAAAGAAGGTTTGTTTGAAAATTCCCCTTTTGATGAAAGAACACGACAAATTGTTACGAGAACTAAAACGCCTTTGGGAATATTAATTGATCATGATTTTGAAAAGTTAGACCACATATTTGTCCCAATTATTAAGTCAGAGGATGTTGTTTTGATTGATTATGTACAAAAAATGATTTATAATAATAATTCAATAATTAGTTTTTTAGACACCAATGGCTTCATTAAAAATAATTTTGTAATGCAAAGTGCGATTGCGACGCTTACGCAAAAGTTCCCCAATAATATTGTGGTAGTAACGGAAAGTAATCTAGATCACGCTTTTTTTAAGGAGCAAGATTTAACATTAATTAGTTTAGAAAGTTGGAAAGTAAGTATTGATTCGGATACCACATGGGTTGATGAACTATCGTCTGTTTTGATAATGAAATCTTAATAACACAACTGCTTTTATTGTTGAAAATTGGAATTTGTTTACAGATATTAAATTCCTAGGTTGAATATGAAGCTGAGTTTAATGGCAATATTATCGGCGAATTTAGGCAACTGATTGGGTCCGTATCGATAAAAAGCGACTAGTCCAAACGCATTGAAAATTTGATTCAGCTCTATTCCGGATTCAAAGTAGCCTTTATTTAGTCGTTTGTAATCCAAACCTACATGTTGCTGTTGATTTTGAATATCTCCCCATCCCATTCTCGAAACAAGCACAAGGGTGGGTTTAACTTTAGGGAAGATGGTTACTCTCTTAAAACCATGTTTGAACTGGAAGTAAACAAATTCATTTGAGAAAAACTCGTTAAAAAACATCGTTTCAAAACTGTTTTTACTGGCAAATGTAATTCTTTGCATCACAGTTTCCTTGGTGATGTTGTTAGGTGAAGTATTGTATAAATGCGTTAATGGAATGTCACCCGTGGCATAGCCAGCTTGGAATAATAGATTTGTTTTTTGGCCATTTAGGTATTTTTTTTCATATTCAGTTTTGAAGTCGATTTTGCTAAAGGTAAAATCATTCGCCCATACTTTAGGTAAAGATTGGGTGTACTGCAAGGTAAATTTTGGAAATCGTTTTTCAACTTCAACTCTTCCAGTTGGTGTTTGCATATAATCACTAAAAGGATTCCATTGCAATGAAATTATTGCGGTGGTCATGGTGTATCTTGAATAAAGTTTATCGTCCAGGTTGTACACATAATTGAATTTAGGGGCGATTTCAGCATGCGCAATCTCGATAAAGCTATCCGTTTTAGGAATAACTTTCGTCTCAAGAAAGGTTCTCCATGTTCGATAATTATAAAAAGTACTGATATTGATAGGTCTAGGATCATAAATTTTATAGCGGCGACTATCTACTGAAAATAGGGTCGTACCTATCTCTCGTACATCATCTGCATAGGAAACATTTAGCCATGTGTTAGAATAGGTGTCGAGATTTACTGCCGTTCCTACACTGTATTTAAAGGTGCCATCTTTAGTTCCATAGGCTGTATACCCGCTTATTTTTAGGTGTTTAGAAAGGCGATCATTAGTCACGCCGCCAAACCCTATGCGAAACCCTTCATAGTTGTTATAGGAAAATAAATGGCGCAGATCAATGTCAAAAATGGATACTGGTAGGTAACCATTAATGATTTTTCGACCCAAACGAATGCGATTTACAATACGTTTTTGTCTTCCAATACTGTCCAATGTTTTATAGGTATTGCTATTGCGAATATCGATACTGTCTTTTCTATACTGATCCCAAAAACTCTCGGGTCGGTCGATAGCTTCCTTTTTAAGTTCTACAGCAATAAACTTGCGATCAAGTGCAATGGGTGAATTATAGGTAACGTCAAAGTTATTGGATTCAGATAATAAATAAACAAAATCAGAAGGTTGTCTTTTTCTCGTTTGAAAATCCTTGTCCATGTCACCATCAAATTGGACCGTTCCGCCTAATATTTTGATATCATCATCATTTTTTCCTTTTACAATTTTGAATGTTTTTCGCTTCGGGAACCAAAGATCTTGAGAGGCAATGTATTCAAAATCGTGTGTCCCACTAATATCTAAAACCCCTTTTATGCGCATTATCGCTTTTGCAATAGCGTAATTTTTTCCATCGATATAAAGGATGCCTTCTAGTCCAGCGGCATTACTAACCTTTTTGTTTTTAAAATAAATCATGTAGGCAGCGCGACCATTTATAGGTACCGTGTCTAGGAGCTTGTAATTGTAGTCAGTAGGAGCGTCGTCAGCGATGGGACTTTTGTATTTCGTTTCGAATAATTCATAATTTCTATCGTAAACAGAAAAGGATTGTAGATTAAAACTCAAAATTTCATATACTGGTTGTTTAAAACCAGCCATTTTAGTCCCTAATATTGTTTCTTTTAATTTGGCGCCATCAAATTGATATTGTGATACTTTTTCTGTTTGAAACAAATGCCTTTTGAGGATGGTTTCTTTGAATTTGTAATTAGTAGAATCTACTTTAGAGAAAATTTCGCGTTCTTTCTTTTTGATGAAAACAGAATCTATGGTGCCTTCAAAAGTTTCAGGATTGGCAGTAACTACTAGTTTAGTGTAAGACTTAAAATCAAAACTTTGCAAACGAGTTGCTGGATTATTGGTTGTTTTTTTGGCGATTGTTTTTTTAATAATGGCAAGTGCAGGATTTTCATTAGAGATTATGACTTCTCTAAGATCATCACTTTTTTCATCAAGGGAAATGTAGTAGGAGCTTTTATTGGTAGTAATAGTAATGATAGATTTAACAAATCCGATATAGGAAACGGTAAAAGAGCTAATCTTTTTTTTGGTGTTTAAGGTAAATTTTCCATCGACATCAGTGACGGTTTTAGTGCCATTATCAGCAACTACTGATGCAAATGCTAGCGGTTGCCTAGTCGATGCAGCTGTTACGAGCCCATTCACTTGAAATTGCGCTTGAAGCGTAAGCGAGAATAGAAAAAAAAGGAAACAAATATGCTTCATGAAAAGGTTTATTTAAAAAACGAAAATAAAAGCGTTTTGTTATGGCAAAAATAATAATAAAAAATCCGTTTTGTTAGCGTTAACAAAACGGATTCTATTTTTAGATTTAGTAAAAGTTTACACCTTCATGATCTCTGCTTCTTTCACCACAAGTAATTCATCTACTTTTCTGATGAAACTGTTGGTAAGGTTTTGAACTTCTTCTTCGGCACTTTTACAAATGTCTTCTGAGGTGCCTTCTTTTTCTAATTTTTTGATTTCAGTGTTGGCATCTTTTCGCGCATTTCTAACTCCTATTTTAGCATCTTCTGCCTCCACTTTGGCTTGTTTAGCCAGCTCACGTCTGCGGTCTTCTGTCAATGGCGGAACACTAATAATAATAACATCACCATTATTCATAGGGTTAAATCCTATGTTAGCCACCATGATTGCTTTTTCAATTACTTGCAACATGTTTTTTTCAAAAGGTTGTAAAGTAATCGTGCGGGCATCAGGAACACTAATTTTAGATACTTGAGAAAGTGGTGTTGCTGAACCGTAATAATCTACAAAAACACTTCCAAGCATTGCTGGTGACGCTTTTCCTGCTCTAATATTTAAAAATTCTTTTTCTAAGTGAGCAATAGAACCAGTCATAGATTCCTTAGTGCTATCTAATATAAATTCAATTTCTTCAGTCATTTTATTTTAATTTAGTATTCCGTTTTCCACTCTTTCGCTAGATAATCAGTGGTCTCCGGTTTATTATATATTTACTACTGTTCCAATGTTTTCTCCAGCACAAATTTTCTCTAGATTACCAATTTTATTCATATCAAAAATAACAATCGGTAATTGGTTTTCTTGACTTAAAGTAAAAGCTGTGGTATCCATTACATTTAATCCTTTTTTCAAGACATCTTCAAATGAAATAGTATCAAATTTTATGGCTTCAGGGTTTTTTTCAGGGTCTGAGTCATAAACTCCATCAACACGAGTTCCTTTAAGGATAACATCAGCATGAATTTCTACTCCACGCAGTACAGCGGCAGTATCAGTAGTAAAATAAGGATTTCCTGTCCCTGCTCCAAAAATTACAATTCTGCCTTTCTCTAAGTGACGCACTGCTCTTCTCTTGATGTAAGGCTCGGCAATCGCTTCAATTTTTAAAGCTGTTTGTAATCGAGTCAACATTCCTTTGTCTTCAAGAGCTCCTTGTAGCGCCATTCCGTTAATTATAGTAGCGAGCATACCCATATAATCCCCTTGAACGCGATCCATCCCGTTACTTGCTCCGGCCACACCTCTAAAAATGTTTCCACCACCTATAACAATGGCAATTTCAACTCCTTGATCGTGAATTTTTTTAATTTCTGCAGCATATTCAGCTAATCTCGTAGGATCTATACCGTATTGTCTTTCACCCATTAAAGCTTCGCCGCTTAATTTTAGAAGAATTCTTTTGTATTTCATGTCTGTGTTGCGTTGTTTAGTGCAAATATAGTCATATTCTTTTTTTATGAAATAGCACACTCCATATTTTAAGGATTTTGTTTTTCGTACGACTCCTTAGCAGCTTGATAGCCAATGTTGAATATCGCATCCATTTTTGTTTTATTGGTTTCAAATGTACTATATGCACTCAGCTCTTTGGGTTCAATAATCCAATCGCAAATATTGAATTTCTGCAGGTTAGAATTCGCTGAAAAAATATCGAAAGCGCGGGTTGTTACGGATCGAATCGAGTTCAAATCTTCGGCTTCTATTTTCTGAATCGGACTCACATAAACACCTATAATAGTCTCACAATGTCCTTGTAATAAGTCAGTGGGAAAGTGATTTAAAATTCCACCATCACTAAAAGGTTCCTTATTAATTTCATAAGGCGAAATAATTCCTGGAAAGGCTGATGATGCTAAAAGAGCATCGACTATTTTGGTTTCGGGATCAAATATTTTCAAACGACCTTTGACCATATCAGTAGCCGTAATTTTCATAGGAATTTTTAAGTCGCCTACTTGAGCATCTTCGAATATATTGATGAAATAAGCTTTAAAGGATTCGGAGTCGATCAATCCTGCTTTTTTAAACGTAAAATGCCTCCAGTGAAAAAAGTAAATCGATTTAAAAAAAGCTAAAATCTCCTGAGGACTTTTGCCCCAAGCGTACAAGGCTCCTACGATACTACCAGCGCTAGTTCCTGAGATCGCATTGGGTTTGATGTTTTTTTCCTCTAAAAATTGCAGTACGCCCGCATGTGCTAAACCTTTAGAACCACCTCCCGAAAGGGCAATTCCTACTGATTTTGAATTGATAATATCCTTGTAAGATGCCATATCATAAAATTACACTTTTCAATTATTGATTGACTGATTTTTGTCATTTTTTAACTAATTATTTTTAGGTAACTTTACAAAAACATATACAATCATGGACAAAACAATAGGTAAAGCACTTTTTAATAGTCACTCTTACATCGAATACCGAAAAATAGTCACCGACTTGCTGCGTGAAAACAAATCAACTGGTCACGAACAATCCGAAGCGTTAACGCATTACAGCAGTTTAAACGAAACGAGAATGAACCGCTTGGACAAAACCATGAAAGTTTTGCCTGAAGTAGCTACTAATTTACAAGCCTTGCAAAACGAGTATATTTGGCTCGTAATTTCCGAAGGTTGGTGTGGTGATGCCGCACAGTTATTGCCTATTTTTGATAAAATGGCCGAGCAATCTGAGGGTAAAATTGAACTTCGAATCGTTTTACGAGACGATAATGAGGAGTTAATGAATCATTTTTTGACAAACAAAGCCAAATCCATTCCTAAATTAATCGTGATTAATAAAGCAACCAGTGGTGCACTCGCGCATTGGGGACCAAGGCCTTATGCCGCTGTAGAACTTGTAGCAAATTATAAAAAAGAGCACGGGGTGATCGATGAAACCATCAAAACCGATCTACAAATGTGGTACCTACATGACAAAGGATTGTCTACACAGTCCGAATTAATTGACATGATGCTTGATCTCGACTCAGTTGCTGATGATTAATAGTATAAACAGTAGAGCCAATTCCTGCTATTCGCTCTAGCCCTTCCTCATAACCCTTTTTTTACAAAGTCATTACAGGAGCTTCCGCTGGTCGCTCTGTAACTTCCGTAAAAAAAGGGTTTTTCAGTCGGGGCTGCCGCTGCTATCAGGGGCAGGGTAGTAGTGCTAGAAACTAATTAAGGCAAGACCTAAACTTATATTGCCAGAGTCTCCTCGTCTGTTTATAGGGATTGTATAGTGATTGACTTCAATAAAAAGCACTAAATCATCATCTGTTTGTATTCCTAAGCTTATTTTTTTATAGTCTCCTATCAAGTTACCACGACCCAAGGCAATTGCTTTTCCCAATCCAGCTTGAAGGGTTATTCGAGTTTCATCACTGATTTTCGGACTCAATCTTAAATTAGCAAAAATGGGAACAACGACTAATTTGCTTGACCATTCCCAGCTCAAGCCGCTGTGAACGCCTATTGCAATCCACTTATGGTAGTGAACACCATAACCAAATTTTGATCCAATGCCATCTGGTATAAAAAAGGATTGTTTTTTGTTAGTGTAAGGATCAATTTCGTCACGGTTAGGATTTCCTGTCAAGGCAACCGTAACATCAAATTGGGTGTAAGTGAATTTTTTATTTTGGCTAAAAGCCAACGTTGATAAGAACAAGAATAACAAAAGGTTCTGTATTCTATAATTCAATAGCATTATAGTTGATCTTCAAATAAAGTCACATCAGTGGCGTCTATCACATTGTAATCGCCAATTTTTGTTCTGCGTAAAGCAGTTAAATGGGAACCAGAGTTCATAGCTTGACCAAAATCGTAAGCAAGGGAACGAATATACGTTCCTTTACTGCAAACTACTCTAAAGTCGATTTCTGGCAAATCAATTCTAGTAATTTCAAACTCATGAATCGTCGTTTTTCTAAAAGCTATTTCAACAGTTTCTCCAGCGCGAGCATGCTCATACAAGCGAACACCATCTTTTTTAATTGCCGAGAAAATGGGTGGTTTTTGATCTATTTCTCCAAGAAACTGTTGTACTGTTTGGTGAATCAGTGCCTCGTTAATATGTTCCGTCGGAAAGGTTTGGTCAACTTCGGTTTCTAAATCATAGGAAGGTGTAGTAGCACCTATAAAAAAAGTTCCCGTATATTCTTTGGCTTGACCTTGCAACTCAGAGATTCTTTTGGTGAATTTCCCCGTACATATTAAAAGTAATCCCGTTGCTAATGGATCTAGAGTCCCTGCATGTCCTATCTTGAATTTTTTAGGAAGTCCTACTTTGTTAATTAGCGCGTATTTTAACTTATTCACTGCTTGAAACGAACTCCATTTTAAGGGTTTGTCAATCAATAAAATTTGTCCTTCTAGATAAGCTTCGGGTGTTATTTTCTCCATTATTTAGTTTGGTAAAAATAAATGAGTAGGGCAATTCCAATAATGATTCGGTACCATCCCCAAAATTTAAAACCGTATTTTGTCAATACGCTTATAAAAGTTTTTACTGCCAATAGCGCCACTACAAAAGCAACAATATTACCTAGTATAAATAATTGAATATGATTTTCATCTTGAAAAATCATTTCGTATCCCTTCATTTCAGTAGCTGTTCCTTTTCCCCATGTTTTTACAAAAACGGAGTAAACCGTTACCGCTAACATAGTAGGTACCGCTAGGAAAAAAGAGAATTCGGCTGCCGCTTTTCGGCTTAAACCTTGTGTCATTCCACCAATGATGGAAGCTGCTGATCGGGAAGTTCCTGGCATCATGGCTAAACATTGCCAAAATCCAATAGTAACCGCTGTTTTGATAGAAATATCTTTTTCGTCTTGAATAGTTGGGTTTTTAAACCATTTGTCCACAAATAAAAGGACTACACCTCCTAAAACCAATACAGCTGATATCGCAATTTGGTTCCCTAAAACAGCTTCAATTTTATCATCAAATAAGTAACCTAGTACAAGCGCAGGAACAACTGCAAGAGCTAGTTTGATGTAAATATTGAAGTTTTTAAAATCAAAGAATTTTTTCCAGTACAAAACAACGATGGCCAAAATAGCTCCAAACTGAATCGAAACTTGAAACATTTTTAAGAATTCTGTTTCTTCCATTCCCAATAAAGCCGCGGTGAAACCCATGTGAGCGGTAGAAGAAATAGGTAAAAATTCCGTAAGCCCTTCAATAATCGCCAGAATTATAGCCTGTAGTGTATTCATGAAAATAAGGATGTTAGGATGCTAAGTTTGGAAAAAGTAATAAGTTGTAGTTTTTTCCAAACGGTAATGACTACTTTTTTGGACTCTTTAAAATAGCGTAAATGGTAATTCCAAAACCAATCAAAACAGTAGTTGGAGCCAAACGAATTCTTCTAAAGTTAAAAATATCCTCGCTAAAAACAGCTGGATCATCGCTACCTCCACCTGACATTAATATAAATCCAAGTAAAATTACTCCTATTCCGATAAGAAGAATAGTGTAGTTATTTTTTCCGAAAAGAAATTCTTGTTTTTGCTCGTTGTTTTTCATAATGTCTTTGCAAGGAATGCATAGCACTCCTATTTATAGTTTAGTATAAATCGTCTGTTCTTAAATTCAGGAATCGTTGTGTCGCGAAATGCGTACTAATCCAAGTGATTAATATTCCAATACCAAATACGGCAATTAGTACCATACCAGTCAATAACGGATTGTCTAAAATTCCCAAATCAGGGAAGCTTGTTTCTACATATAAAAGAACACCTACCAGCGCAAAAATAGCCAGTAAAGCTCCAATCATTCCTAGTTTTACGCTTCGCATTACGAATGGTTTTCTAATGAATGATTTTGTCGCGCCCACCATTTGCATGGTTTTTATGATAAATCGATTAGAGTGAATAGACAAACGCAGCGAACTATTAATTAGTAAAACCGCTATAAAGGTCAAGAAGCCACTAATGATTAAAATCCACATGCTCACTTTCTTGATATTGTCATTCACTAAATTGACCAATTGCTTATCGTAGACAATGTCTGATATCATTGGGTTCGCTCTTAATTTACTTTCAATTTTAGCAATACTATCTTTTTCAACATAGTCCGCTTTCAAGTGAATGTCGTAGGAGTTTTGCAATGGGTTTTCGCCCAAGAACGTCATGAAGTCTTCGCCTATAATATCCGTATGTTGCTTGGCTGCTTGCTCTTTAGTCACGTAAACAGTGCTTTTAGCATAGGCTGCTCTTTTTAATTCGGTTCCAAAAGCCTTCAAGATAGTGTCATTAGCTTCGTTTTTAAAGAAGACCGTCATGGCTATTTTTTCTTTAAAATCATTCGCTAACTTTTGGGAATTGATGATGAATAATCCTAATACACCTAAAAGGAATAACACCAAGAATACACTTAGTACAACCGAAAAATAAGAGGAAATTAACCTGCGTTTTTGAAACTTATCAAATGAAGAACTCATAGTTTATTTTAATTATGGGGTAAAAATAATAAAGTATTTCTTTATTTGAAGTTAATAACGGCCAAAGTTTTAACTTTCGTACAATAAACGTAAATTTGCCAGCACGATAATAAATAAAAAGTATAGAAACTTTGCAGCTTTGCAACTTTGAAACTAGATAATGAAATACAATCCGAACGAAATTGAAGCCAAATGGCAAAAATACTGGGCAGACAATAAAACATTTGCAGCTACAAACTACAGTCATGCTGAGGCTGGCGAAGTACAAAAACCAAAACACTATGTTCTTGACATGTTTCCTTATCCATCAGGAGCAGGCTTGCACGTAGGACATCCACTAGGTTACATTGCTTCGGATGTATATTCAAGGTACAAAAGACATCAAGGATATAATGTGCTTCATCCAATGGGGTACGACAGTTTTGGTCTTCCAGCGGAGCAATACGCTATTCAAACTGGACAACGTCCAGAGGATACCACTCGAGTTAATATCGACGGTGGAGTTGATAAAGAAGGAAATAAAATTGCCGGCTATAGAAAACAGTTAGATCAAATAGGTTTTTCATTTGATTGGGACAGAGAAGTTCGTACTTCAAATCCGGATTATTACAAACATACACAATGGATTTTTATTCAGTTATTTAATTCGTGGTACAACAAAGAGTCAGATAAAGCTGAAGACATTAGCACACTAACCGCTATTTTTGAAAAAGAAGGAAATGCGAATGTAAAAGCCGTTTGTGATGATAATATTGCTGTTTTTACAGCAGAAGAGTGGAATGCTTTTGCAAAAGAGCAACAAGAAAAGATTTTGTTGCAATACAGATTAACCTATTTAGCAGAAAGCGAAGTAAACTGGTGTCCTGGATTAGGAACGGTCTTGGCTAATGACGAAATCGTAAATGGCGTTTCAGAGCGTGGTGGATTTACCGTAGTTCGTAAAAAAATGACACAATGGAGCATGCGTATATCGGCTTATGCGGAGCGTTTGTTACAAGGATTAAATGATATTGATTGGAGTGAAAGCATTAAAGAAAGTCAACGCAACTGGATTGGAAAAAGCGTTGGTGCGATGGTGTCTTTTAAAGTTCAAAATTCAGATGCTGAAATTTCGGTGTTCACAACACGCCCTGATACTATTTTTGGTGTAACGTTCATGACCTTGGCTCCTGAGCATCCTTTAGTTCAAGAAATTACTACTCCTGAATATTTGGATAAAATAAACGAATACATAGTGGCATCTTCAAAACGTTCCGAAAGAGAGCGTATGGCCGATGTGAAAACAATTTCAGGTGTTTTTACAGGCGCTTATGCCGAGCATCCTTTTACCAAGGAGCTAGTTCCAGTTTGGATTGGTGATTATGTCTTAGCAGGATATGGAACAGGTGCTGTAATGGCGGTTCCTTGCGGAGATGAGCGTGACTATGCTTTTGCTAATTTCTTTAAAGGGCAAGCGGGAATGCCTGCTATCAAAAATATTTTCGATAAAGATATTTCTGAAGCTGCTTTTGGAGCTAAAGAAGGTTTTAAATTAGTGGATTCTGATTTCCTAAACGGTTTAGGCTACAAGGATGGAACGTACAAGGCTATTGAAGCTTTAGAGAAAATAAATCAAGGAAAAGGGAAGACAAACTACCGCTTGCGTGATGCTGTTTTTTCTCGTCAACGCTATTGGGGAGAACCTTTTCCAGTGTATTATGTCAATGGTTTGCCGCAAATGATTGATGCAAAATATTTGCCAATCATTTTGCCAGAAGTGGAGAAATACTTACCTACCGAAGACGGTTTGCCTCCATTAGGAAATGCGACAGTTTGGGCTTGGGATAGTGTAAATAATAAAGTAGTTTCTAATGAACTTTGTCATGCTGAGCCTGTCGAAGCAAATCATAACGGAGTGTATCCTTTAGAATTAAACACCATGCCAGGTTGGGCAGGAAGTTCTTTTTACTGGATGCGTTATATGGATCCAAAAAACGAAAACGAATTTGCAAGCCAAGAAGCACTAGCGTATTGGGAAAGTGTCGATTTGTATATTGGAGGAAACGAACACGCTACGGGACATTTATTGTATTCTCGTTTTTGGAACAAATTTTTAAAAGACAAAGGTTTTGCACCAACCGAAGAGCCGTTCAAGAAATTGATCAACCAAGGTATGATTTTGGGAACTAGTGCTTTTGTGTACCGATTAGAAGGAACGAATACATTTGTTTCTAAAAATAAGATTGAGGGTCAAAATGTTCAACCAATCCATGCCGATGTTTCAATGGTTAATTCATCTGATGAGTTAGATGTTGAAGCTTTCAAAAGATGGAGAGAAGATTATAAAGACGCCGAATTCCTTTTGGATGAAAACGGAAAATATATTGTAGGTCGCGAAGTAGAGAAAATGTCTAAGTCGAAATACAACGTAGTGACGCCGGATAATATTTGTGCGGAATACGGTGCTGATACTTTGCGTTTGTACGAAATGTTTTTGGGACCATTAGAGCAAGCGAAGCCATGGAATACAGCCGGAATTTCGGGTGTATTTGGTTTCTTGAAAAAATTATGTCGTTTGTATTTTGACGAGCATGGCATGATCGTTACTGATGACGTACCTACCAAAGACAATCTAAAATCGTTACACAAAACCATTAAGAAAGTAGCTGATGATATTGAGAATTTCTCTTTTAATACTTCGGTTTCGCAATTTATGATTTGTGTGAATGAACTATCGACTCAAAACTGCCATTCAAGAGCGATACTAGAACCTTTAGCAATTGTGATTTCGCCTTATGCGCCGCACATTGCTGAGGAATTATGGTCGCTGTTAGGTCACGAAGGGTCGATTGCCTTAGTTCCTTTTCCAGCATTTGAACCAAAACATTTGGTCGAAAGCGAAAAAGAATACCCAGTTTCCTTCAACGGAAAAATGCGTTTTACAATTACGTTGCCTTTGGATTTAACCAAAGAACAAATTGAAGAAATCGTAATGAAAGACGAACGAACTATAAAACAACTAGATGGTAAAGCGCCTAACAAAGTGATTATTGTTCCCGGAAAAATTATCAATTTAGTAGGTTAATTTTTTTGATCCTAAAATCTAAATCCCAATTGCAACTCGTGCAATTGGGATTTTTTATTTAGAAATATTTAACTGATGCCAAACTGACATTTTTTATATTTGGTTCAGATTTTGCTATTTATATTCAAACAAACAAAACTAAAAAATAAAGATATGGGATCAGGATATTTAATTCTAGCAGGTGCTATCATGCTTTTTAGCTGGTTAGTAAGCTCTAGGCTCAAAAGTAAATTTGAACAGTATTCTAAACTGCATTTGCAAAACGGAATGTCGGGTGCTGAAATCGCTGAGAAAATGTTAGCGGATAATGGTATTCGTGATGTTCGTGTTATTTCGACACCAGGTCAACTTACTGATCATTACAATCCAGTGGACAAAACAGTAAATCTTAGTGAATCAGTATACAATCAGCGTAATGCGGCAGCTGCTGCAGTAGCGGCACACGAATGTGGTCATGCAGTGCAACATGCAATAGGGTATCAATGGTTAACGATGCGCTCTAATCTAGTTCCTTTTGTTAATGTAGCTTCAAAGTACATGCAATGGGTTTTGTTGGGTGGAATTTTGTTAATCAATACTTTTCCGGCTTTATTGTTGGGCGGGATTGTACTTTTTGCGGCAACAACACTTTTTTCGATAGTGACTTTGCCGGTAGAATATGATGCGAGTAATCGTGCCTTAGCTTGGTTAGAGAACAAACGAATGCTAACACAACAAGAGCAAGCAGGAGCAAAGGACGCATTGAAATGGGCTGCTAGAACTTACGTAGTTGCAGCATTAGGATCTATTGCTACGTTACTCTACTATGTTTCGCTTTACATGGGAGCGGGAAGTCGAAGAGATTAAAGTATTTTCTAAAATTCACATGTTATAATTGTAGCCGTCTCATTTAACTAATGAGACGGTTTTTTTATAGCTGGATTTGACGGTCTATTTGCTGGTCTAAGGAAATGAAAGTTTCGGTTCTTGATACGCCTTCGATCGCTTGTATTTTAGTGTTTAATAGTTGCATTAAATGTTCGTTATCTCTGCAAATTATTTTTATCAATATCGACCAGTTTCCAGTGGTGTAGTGGCATTCGAGTACTTCGGGTATTTTTTTTAGCTCTTTTACAGCCTCAGGGTTTCGTGCGGCTTTGTCTAGATATACGCCTACAAAAGCCATGGTGTTGTATCCTAGTATCTTGTTGTTAACTGTGAATTTAGAGCCCGAAATCACGCCAGACTGTTCGAGTTTGCGCAGCCTTTGGTGTATTGCAGCACCTGATATGCCTATTTTATTAGCGATTTGCAAAATAGGTTTTCGAGCATCATCCATGAGGTCTCTTAAAATTTCTTTATCGATTCCGTCTATTTCAACAACTAAGGAATTAATCTTCATGTCTTATTGTTTATAACTGTAATTGAGTATTCAGTTTCAAATTGAAATCAAATGTAAATAAAATCAAGTAAAAAGTAGTGATAACAGAGGTTTAAGTTTTGCTTTTTAAATCAACTAAAAGTCAAGCAAAAAAAAATCACCTGCGAACAGATGATTTTTGTATGATGAAGGAGTGTTTTTTTTACTTTCCTTTATTTGCTTCAGCAATGTATTTCTCAAGTGCCATTGTCATAGAAGGTGTATTAGGTGTTGGAGCAAGAATATCTACTCTTAGTCCGTGATCTAAAGCTTCTTTTTGAGTAGTACTTCCAAAAACAGCTATTCTCGTATTGTTTTGTTCGAAATCCGGAAAATTCTTGTACAATGATTTGATTCCCGTTGGGCTAAAGAAAGCTAGAATGTCATAATAAACATCTGCTAGATCAGACAAATCACTCATAACTGTTTTGTAAAAAACGGCTTGAGTCCAGTCTACTTTTAAATTGTTTAGCACAATAGGTGCATCTGCATTTAATTGATCCGAGGCTGGTAATAAGAATTTTTCGTCTTTATACTTTTTAATCAGTGGCGATAAATCAGCAAAATCTTTAGGTCCTACGTAGATTTTACGTTTTCTGTAAACAACATATTTTTGTAAATAAAATGCAACTGCTTCTGATTGGCAAAAATATTTTAATCCTTCAGGAACTTTGAAACGCATTTCTTCGGCTACTCTAAAAAAATGGTCTACAGCATTTCTGCTTGTTAAAATAATAGCGGTATAATGATTAAGATCGATTTTTTGCAATCGAATCTCTTTGGCATTAACTCCTTCTATATGAATAAAAGGCCTGAAATCAATTTTCACTTTATGCTTTTGTTGTAGCTCAAAGTAAGGAGAATTCTCTACCTTAGGCTCAGGCTGTGACACCAAAATTGTTTTCACTTTCATATTTTAATTTTTTCTAAGCACTCCTATTTGTAAACAAATAGTACATAAAAAAGTAAGGTGCTATTTCGAGAGTGCAAAGATATAAAATAAAATAAAACAACTTACTGAATATTAAATTTTGATAATTTTTTATTGAAACCAAATAGATCAGTATGCTGATTAGTAGTATTATAGATAGGAATACGATTGGAATATTTTCAGAAATACTGTCGTAATAGAACAAGATAACATTCACTGGGAGTATAAATAAACTAATGTAAGTTCTATAGATTACTTTTTGAAGGTTAAATTGTTCTACAAATTCCTCAATATTAAATGCGGTTCCTATAATTTTTTCAATTAAAAACTTGGCTAAAACGAAGAAAATAAGAAGTGTAAATATTTGAATGTATAAAATTCCATCGGTTTTGTTGGCGTATCCAAAAATACTAAGCGTTAATTGGATAAAAAAGGCAACTGAAATTATTTGCACGATGAATAGTGCTATCGTAAAAGTGCTTTTTAACTGACTGCTGTCACGGTAAACCTTAGAATATTTGTCGGAGAAAATTAAATTCATAAAATCTCCAAATCGGTTTTCATAAACGGATTTAGTGATTGCAATAATTGCAAAGGCAAGGACAAATAGAATGGTTGCCCAATCTTTATTTTCAGTTAGTCGAGGATGCAGTACATGTTCAATCATAGGAGTACAAAATTAGTAATTTTTTATATCAATCTTTTTATTATAATTTTATTATGAATCGATTGCTATAAAATGGTTACTTTTGCCGTGAAATTACTAGAAAATGAGCGATTGTATTGTTATAATTCCTACCTATAACGAAATAGAAAATATAGAAAGCATTATTCGAACTGTGCTTTCTCAGCATAAGCCCTTTCATATCCTTATTGTTGATGATAATTCTCCTGACCGTACTGCAGACAAGGTAAAAGTGTTGCAAACGGAATTCGAAGGTCGGTTATTTTTAGAAAACAGAAAGAAAAAAGCTGGTTTGGGTACCGCTTATGTGCATGGTTTCAAATGGGCATTGGAAAATAAATATGATTTTATTTTTGAAATGGATGCTGATTTTTCACACAACCCTAACGATCTTGAAAAATTATACAATGCCTGCCATTTTGGGAATGCTGATTTAGCGATTGGCTCGAGGTATGTAACTGGAGTGAACGTGGTCAATTGGCCATTGAATAGAGTGTTGTTGTCCTATTTTGCTTCGGTTTATGTGCGAATCATTACGGGTATGAAAATTCACGATGCTACCGCAGGATTTGTTTGCTACAAAAGACAAGTGCTAGAAAATATCGGAATCAATAAAATAAAATTTGTGGGTTATGCATTTCAAATTGAGATGAAGTACCGAACATTTTGTAAAAAATTCAACATTGTCGAAGTTCCCATTATCTTTACGGATCGAACCAAGGGCGAATCAAAAATGAGTAATTCGATTATTGTTGAAGCCGTTTTTGGAGTGATTTCATTACGATTAAAAAAATTAGTTAATAGTCTATAATAAAATAACAATGAACAAGGTTTTAATTAAGAATGCCAAAATAGTAAATGAAGGAGTAATTTTTGAGGGCGATGTTTTAATTGAAAATGACATAATTGTTGAAATATCAGAAAGCATTAGTGCTAAGTCCTCTGATTGCGTTATTGTTGACGCCGAAGGAAACTACCTAATGCCAGGTGCCATAGATGATCAGGTTCATTTTAGAGAGCCAGGCTTGACCCATAAAGGTGATATCGAGTCGGAATCGAGAGCCGCTGTTGCAGGCGGAATTACTTCGTTCATCGAACAGCCTAACACTGTACCTAACGCAGTTACTCAAGAAATCCTAGAAGAAAAATACCAATTAGCCGCTAATAACTCCTACGCGAATTATTCGTTTATGATGGGTGCGACTAATGACAATCTTGAGGAGGTACTTAAAACAAATCCTAAAAATGTTGCAGGAGTTAAGATATTCTTAGGTTCTTCGACAGGTAATATGTTGGTGGATAATGAAGCGGTATTAGAAAAAATATTTTCAAGTACGCCGTTATTAATTGCCGTACATTGTGAAGACGAAACGACTATTAAAAATAATTTAGCTAAATACACTGAAGAGTATGGTGAAGCAATTCCTGTAACGGCGCATCACTTAATTCGATCTGAGGAGGCTTGTTATATTTCATCATCAAAGGCAGTAGCCCTTGCTAAAAAAACCGGTGCTCGTTTGCATATATTTCATCTTTCCACAGCTAAGGAGATGAGTTTATTTACCAATAAAATTCCGTTAGAGAAAAAGCAAATCACAGCTGAGGTGTGTATCCATCATTTATGGTTTACTAATGACGATTATGCAACCAAAGGGAATTTGATTAAGTGGAATCCAGCGGTAAAAACAGCCAAAGATAGAGACGCATTGTGGGAAGCATTGCTAGATGGCCGAATTGATGTTGTTGCGACTGATCACGCTCCTCACACCTTAGAGGAAAAACTACAGCCTTATTCAAAAGCGCCATCAGGTGGGCCGTTAGTGCAGCATGCAGTTGTAGCAATGTTTGAAGCGCATCATCAAGGTAAAATAAGCGTAGAGAAAATTGTGGAGAAAATGTGCCACAATCCAGCTAAGATTTTTAAAATAGAAAAGCGTGGCTTTATCAAAGAAGGCTACTTCGCAGATTTAGTGATTGTAAATGCAGGCTTACCATGGAGCGTAAAAAAAGAAAATATTTTTGCTAAATGTGGTTGGTCTCCTTTTGAAGGCTTTACCTTTAAGTCCAGAATTACGCATACTTTTGTAAATGGTAAATTAGTGTATAATGCCTTTAAAGTTAAAAATATCCGTGCTGGAAAAAGACTGTTGTTTGATCGTTAAAAAATAGAGATGAAAAAGATACTATCGGTTATTGTGGTGTTCGTTTTATTGGTAAGTTGCAAAGAGGATGTGGTCGCAAAACCAGATCGGCTAATTGCCAAGGATAAGATGATTGACATCATGTACGATATTGCTGTTCTTGAAGGAATAAAATATCAAAATCCTACTTCACTCGATAGTAACCAAATCAATTCAGCTTCTTATATCTATAAAAAGTACAACATCGATAGTTTGCAGCTTGCGCAAAGTAATGTGTATTATGCCACCGACTATGTGGAGTATAAAAACATGTACGATACCTTAGTTAAAAGAATCGACCGAAAAAAAGCAGATCTTGACTCCATTATCCAAAAGGATAAGAAATTGAAAAGTAAAAGGGAGGCTATAAAAGCGAAAAAGGCGAAGGCAGCTCTTAAAAAAGATTCATTGGCAAAGATTAAAGTAGCGCCTATCAACGAAAATATAACAAAGGGAGTAATTCTTAAAACGAAATAAAGATTCTTTTAATTTCAACTGAAATTTTCTTGGATGTAGTGCCGTACATCGGTAAATTCAAAATCTAAGTCGGCTTTGATTTTATCATTCGAATAGGTATTCATTGCAATAGAAGCTACTGCAGCGGCTTGAGTGAATTTTCGTTTCCTTTTGAAAATACGCGCCATTACAGCATCTATTCTCCAAGCAATTTCGATCATGAAAGGAGTTGCGTGCTTTGTTGGTTTTTTTACTTTTAAGGCAGTGGCTACAGTATCAAAAAAGTCTTTGAAAGATATGTTTTCTGCAATTAGAGTGTAGCGTTTATTGGTAATAGAGCTGTTCATTAATTGATAAGCTATAGTAGCAACATCGGTAACAGCAATAAAACCAGTTGTGCCTAAAGTATAATACGGCATTCCATGGGCTACTTTTGTAATAAGTTCACCACTACCTTGGTCGGGAAATCCTGGACCTAATATAACTCCTGGATTTACAATAATTACATCTAATCCCTCTTGTTGGGCGCGCCACACTTCCATTTCAGCGCCATATTTAGAGATGGCATAGTCGCTATGTTGTTTTTCAGGATTCCATTCGGCTTCCTCATTAATAACTGTTTGGGAACCTATAACATCTCCTAGAGCGGCAATAGAACTTATATGACACAGTTTTTTGATTCCTTTTGCTAAAGCAAAATTGACAATATTAGCAGTTCCTTCAATATTGGTTTTTCGTAGGATATCCTCGTCTCGTGGGTCGAAAGAAATAAAAGCAGCACAATGGTAAACCATACTTATGCCTTCAAAAGCGATTTCTAAAGCCGGAATATCAAGAATATCGGCTTGTACCCATTCGATACGATCAAAAAGGCTTGCTTTATTGTAGCGGTCAAATAAGGATTTTGTTTTTTTTATAGAGGCCTGCGAGCGATAGGTAGCACGCAGCTGCGACTGAGCCGCGCTAGCCTGCGATACAATATGTAGCAATATGTGTGCGCCTACTAAACCTGTTCCTCCTGTTACTAAAATCATTGTGTAAAGATAATGAGTTTGTTGGGTTTTAAAACCTAGAAGATTGAGATTAATAGGAATAATTTAGTCCAAGTAAAACATAGCCGGGCATAATTTGAGTAATTGTCTCAGTGAAAAAAGCAGTGTCTAGATTGGTTTTAATTATTTTGCTGTTATTCAAGTTTAAAAGGTTGAAGCCATTGCACTTGATTTTAACTTTTTTATTTAAGTTGTATTCTAGATTTGTGTTTAAAAAATTAATAGTGTTAGTAGAGTAGTTGGAGTTTTGATAATTCCTATTGATTCCAAGATCCCATTTAAATTTATTTTCAATCTGTCCTTTTAGAAGGAATGAAAATTCAAATGAAGAGGTTACATTAGCAAATGAATTTATGGATTGCTCAAACGAGGATTTCCTGTAATTAAATCCTAAATCGAATTGCATTATTGTCTTTTTAAAATTGGATTGTAATGTAGTCGTTGTCGATAGTAGTTTTGTAATCAAAGTATTCTCAACAGCGTTTATTTGTGAATCACCCGAGGTGTGTCTATATAAAATTGTGTTTTTTAATGACAGTGGTATTTTTGAAAACTTTAGGTGATACAATGCTAACCCATTTATTAAGTTGTTTATATTAGCTAAAATAGGTTGAATAGTTATTGACGAAGGTTCATAATTTGTATTAGTAGTAAATACTTGAGTATTTGTGCTGTAGTTTATAGTTGTAAATAAAACACTCTGATTTCTGCTGTTGATGTTTTGATATTCTATAGAGAATTCATTGGAAGGGCTGATTTGATTGTAATTAATTAAACTATTTCCTTTTATAGTTTGAAAGTCAAGAATAGTGTTGTTGGATTTTAACTCGTCTATTATAGGTAATTTGTGATTGATGGTATAATTAAAGGATAGGTTGTTATAACTGCTAATTGCATACCCAATACGCAGCAATGGTTCTATTCTATAAAATGAAGACCGTTTAGGTTCTAATTGAACGTTGTTATAAGTTAATTTAGCTGCTAAAGTTGAGTTCCATTTATTGTTCCACTGTCTTTTCCATGAAGGGATTACCTCTACTTTTTGGGTTGTTAATTCTAAATTGTTAGTATAGGTTGAAAGTTGATCTACTTGTGAGTCAAAAATATTTTTATCATGCAGTAGATTTAACTTCACAGTGTATGTTCCTTTTTTAGAAGGTACTGAGAAAGTATTATTAATCGCGTAGGAACTATTTTTCTGTTTGATATTTTGATTCAATTGAGCACGGTTAGTATCAAAAAAACTGCTAGTTGTATTTAGCATTAGTGATTTGTCAATCGTACTAAATTTATTTACCAAACTAAAAGTGTACTTTATTTTTGAACCTAAGCTAGTAAGTGCTTGGAATTGGTGACCAAAATTCAAATTGTTATTTGCTGCTCGTGAATGAATGGTATTTAGAGATTGAATATCATTTTTTTCTTTATTTGAATCAGGTGTTAAACCCATTATGTAAGAGATAAATGTTTTTTTGCTTTTTTTATATTCTAATTTGAAATTAGTGTTACTTAAAAAATAATCGGCGTCCTTGTAATCACTAAAACTGAAGCTGTTATTTGCATCATTTAAATTCGTTTGGTTTTTATTTTGTGCCTGTATACTATTGGCATTATTCAAAATGGTACTAGCTGTAATTTTTAGTTTTGGATTCACTAAGTAGGTATAATTTGCAGCCATAAAACTGTTTTTTCGCGCTGTAAAATAGGAGTTAGAATTTAAAAATGTAGGGATTTCAAAGTTGCTAAAAGTACTTTCAGATGATTTAATAGTGCCAATGTTTTGCATGTCAATATAATCATCGATAGTTATGGGGTTTTTAGCTACTGTATTGTAATCAAGAATTACTGCAATATTTCCTTTTGAAGAAAATTTAAATAAATTGTTATGGAACAAGAGCGAGTTGTTCAAACCTACTTTAGATTCTAGATCTCCCATCCACTTATTTTTGTACCCTTCCTTCGTTTTTAGATTGAGGGCAGTACCATTTGAACCGCCACTATACTCTCCTGAAAAACCACTATAATTGGTCAATAAGTCAATGCCATCAATCAGATCTGCATCAATATTTTGCGTGGCCATTTGATGTTTATTGTTAAAAAATTCATTTCCATCTATTAGGATGTTGCCTATTTCCTTCCCTTTAAACGAGACTTTACCTGTTTGATCTACATCAAATCCGGGTAATTTTTTAATAATGTCCTCTACTTTCTTCTCTGTTCCGTCTACAATTGCTTTTAAATTGTAGGTTATCGTGTCCGTTTTAATTTTCATTATTTTGGGACGGCTTTTTATGACAACATCGTCGAGTTTGTTTATTTTGTCGCTTAAAGTAACAGTGATAGTCTGGGATTTGTCAACGACTATATTAGTGATACTTGTTTCATATCCTAATTTGTTTATTGTCAATATAAAATCCCCATCAGGGAGGAGTAGGTTTAATGTTCCAGAGGCATCAGTAGTGCCGGAATTGATTTGCTTATTATCTTGAGAAACGATTACTATAGCTCGCTGTATTGGATTGGTATTATTATCTTTTACTTCTAGGGTAATTTTATTTTGTGAAAAGAGTAAAAACGGAAAAAATAATAATGCAAGAATTTTTATATTCACTAGTCTATTATTTGAAGAAATTTTTAATTGCAGGTTGGTCAAATTCAATTTTTGTAGCAACTGCCGAGCGGTTTTCGGCAGTGTATTCAAGTACTACACCTTTAATAAAAGGTATTTTTTCGGGTGAACCGATTCCTTTTATTTCGGTTGTATACCATATTGTGACTGGTTTATTTTTTAAAACACCTTTTGCTTCTGAGCAATTATATCCAAGTATTTCTTTCTGTCTAGAAGTTTTTTTCCAATTAATAGCTGGTAACTTCTCACGTATTAATTTTTTATCGACATAAGTTGCTATCGAATTTTGTTTACTATTTTTCAGGTATTTTTTTGCGGGTATAGTAATTTGAACAGACGGGATTTCATAATATTTTGTCGCGCTCGTTACTATTTTCTCTGATTGTTTGTTGTCTATTATTATCGCTTTTGTTTCATAATAAACAAATTCCTTTTCTATACTCATGTAACTTAGGAACTGAGTACTTCGAATACGTCTTAATGCATGATTTTGGACTTTTTCGGGAGATTTGCTTTTTATTTGTGAAATAGTGGGATTAACAGCGTTAGAAAATGTGATTTTCACATTTGATTGTGCACTAAGAAATCCACAACAAAGTATCGAGAAAAATAAATTTTTTATTGCAGTCATATCATTTAATTATAAGGCTAGTTGTTTTGACATTTTTGCCTTTTTCATCTACGTATTCTTTTGGTTTTAATGATTCGGCTTTTAGCTTTAGGTATTCTTCGTTTGAGATAACTGGTATTTTTGGGTCAAGTGGTTCAATATTTATCTTGGAAGCAATAAATTCAATTTTTGTAGCGTAGACTACGCGGTATTTATTTTCATATCGTAAAATAAGTCCCGGAATATTAGTTGTTTCAAAAGGACCATCTGCGATAGCAATTTCTTTGGCATACCAATATTTAATGGTGTCGTTAGATTTTTTACTAATGTAGTAAGCCAAATTACAATCGTAATCATCTATTTTTTTTGTAGCTGTTGGTTCAAATTCATAGATAGTCTTGTCAAAAGGATTTTGCTTGTAATAGTTTTTCTGGTTTAATTCTATCTTGTTGGTGGTTGTATTCGTATTGAAATCTTTGTAAACCCAAGTTTCTGCTAGTTTTATTGTTTCTCCAAAGTTCTTTTCATTTGGTTTGTTTTCTTGCGTACTTGGAAAATTTAGTTCTTCAGTTTTACTAACAATTAGAGATGTATCACCGTTGTTGATCAAGTGCAAAGTTGTTGGTGTAGTCAATAGTTTTTTGGTTTTTTCTCTAAGTTCTTCTGGGAATTTATCCCAATAATTTTCGGGATAAATATTTTGCTGCTCATAGGTTACTTTAATACTAACTTGTGCGTTCACAAAGGCATGACTGCCAAATATTAAAAATGCTATTATTATTTTTATTCTCATATTACTGATTATTTAAAAGTATCTGGGCCATAGGCGCAGATACTTTTGATTTTCTTACTATTATTTACCAACAAATAAGATAGTAGGTAAATGTTCGCTCAAGAGTGCTACTTAATTATGATCTTGATTTGCTAATACATTTCAGCCTTTTATTTTCTGAATAAAATATGTCCTGTACTTCGGTCATTACTTAGTTATACGCATTATTGTAAAATGATAGAAAAACTAATGCTTTCTCTATTAGGAGTTGTTTTCTTTTGATTAATCCTTACAAATATGAAAAAAAAAAAAAAGAATTATAGCGAATCGAATATTTAATTAACAAAAATTTAATAAGTTATGGATTATTCATAAAAAATTAATATGCTGGTAATGATGTTTTTAACACAAAGTATATTATTGATCCTCCCTGTGTCAGTAAAGTTCTTCTCGATTTAGCCTAGTTTTTATGTTTTAATAATTCCTACATTATTAAAAGGAATGTTTGTTTTTGCAAAATGGTATTATTATTAGGAATTTGTCTTTAATACAATCTTTATGTTTAAACGTTGTCCTATTAATTTTAGGTTTGTAGCTCGAGCTTATGACTGTATTTTTTTGAATATAGTACTAAACAAATATCCTAATCCACATTATATTTTATATTTGCATAAAATTATATGTACTAGAATGAAAAATATTATAACTGAATTACAATGGCGCGGATTAGTTCACGACATTATGCCTGGAACCGAAGAACAACTTTTAAAAGAAATGACCGCTACTTATATTGGTTTTGATCCTACATCTGATTCTTTACATATTGGTAGTTTAGTTCCTATTATTCTTTTGGTACATTTAAAAAACTTTGGACACAAACCTATTGCTTTAGTAGGCGGTGCCACGGGTATGATTGGTGATCCTTCAGGAAAATCAGATGAAAGAAACCTACTAGACGAAGCTACGCTAAATCATAATGTAGAAGGAATAAAAGGGGTATTATCCCGCTTTTTAGATTTTAACGCTACCGAAGCTAATGGAGCGGTGCTGGTAAATAATTACGACTGGATGAAGGAGCTTTCTTTTATCAATTTTGCTCGTGATGTAGGTAAACGCATCACAGTAAATTATATGATGGCTAAGGATTCTGTTAAGAAAAGATTGTCTGGCGAAGGCGAAGGAATGTCCTTTACGGAGTTCACCTACCAGTTAATTCAAGGGTATGACTTCTATCATTTGCATAAAGAATACAATTGCTTGCTTCAAATGGGTGGTTCAGACCAATGGGGAAATATTACCACTGGAACGGAATTAGTACGCCGTATGAATGTTGGTGAAGAAGCTAAGGCTTATGCCATGACTTGCCCTTTGATTACAAAGGCTGATGGTTCTAAGTTTGGTAAATCAGAAGGCGGTAATGTATGGTTAACAGCCGATAAAACCTCGGTTTATAAATTTTACCAATTTTGGTTGAACACAACAGATGTTGACGCGGAGAAATACATTAAAATTTTCACCTTTTTAGATCAAGAAACGATTGAAAGCTTAATTGAAAGCCATAAAGAAGCGCCGCATCAAAGAGCACTACAACGCAAATTAGCCGAAGAATTAACTGTTTTTGTACATTCTAAAGAAGAATTAGAAAAAGCCATTAAAGCGTCTAATATTTTGTTTGGAAATGCAACGGCTGATGATTTAAAAGAATTGGATGAAGCTACTTTTCTAGAAGTTTTTGACGGTGTTCCGCAAGCCGAAATAGCAAGAGCCGATATCCTAGCAGGAATCGAAATAATCTCGGTTCTGAACGAAAAAACAGGATTCTTTAAGTCTAATGGAGAGGCAAGAAGAGCATTAACAGCTAATTCAATTGCTGTAAATAAAGAAAAAGTAAAAGAAGATTTTGTCCTTTCGGAAAAAGATTTAATCAACAACCAATTTGTGCTTTTACAAAGCGGTAAGAAAAATTATTTTGTAGTTCGAATTGTGTAATAGGTTCTATTAAGAATAGAATATCCCAATACTGTGAAAAAGTGTTGGGATTTTTTTTGTTTAAAAAGGAACTTATTCTTTTAAATTGATCTCAACTTTATTCGATTGAAACCAGCCTCTTAGTATAGTTGTGTTCGCTTCAATTTTAAGTTTATCCTCAGGAAGTAATCGAGTATACAGTTCGTCCTTTAGTAAAATCACAACAAGGTCCATGTAGTGCGACGTTTTTTCGTCAAGGTAGTATTCGTTTTCATAATGGGTAACGTATCGGTTTTTATCCCAGTTGAAGGTTACGGCATACGACCTACTTTCGTGAGGTTGAAAAGTTAATATGCTGTTCAATATGTTTTTACTAGTTGTCTCCCGGTTTCCTTTTTGTTTTTTAAGGAGATAGGCTTCTAAATTACCTTTATTATCTCTGAGTTCTTGCTGCATTTTGTCGATAAATTCTTTATTCTTTTTGTCGTTGGTTAGAGGACTCGATATACTCTCAGCGTCAATGCGAATAGTATCTTGGTACAAACGGTAGGAAGGCATCCATGCCAATGCACTAGATACATTTGATCGAATTGCATTAGGGTTGAGAATAAAAGAAATTGGCGCTGCGGTTTTATTTTTTATTCGATAATGAATAGTAAAAACGCGGGAATTAGCACTTGGGTCTTTGGATTGAATAGAGTCTAAAACAAGTTCTATTTCTTCAGCTTGCGCTTGAAGACAAAAAGAAAATAAGAATAAAGCAATGCTTAAAAGGCGTACATTCATTTCTAAAGTACCATTAAATTGCATCCGCGAATATCTGAATTGTCAAAACGACCCAGAATTTCGAAAGAGTTATTGGTGATTTTTTTTCCTAAATCCTGAGTAGCAATAAAAGAGCAGGAGTTGAGGTTAGCGAGATCAATTACGTTAATACCGCCAGTTTTACCATGCGGAATATATGTTAACGCATCTTCAGTATCGCGTACTAGGATTTGCATCCAAGTAGGGCACTCAAACACACCTTGTCCAAGCGAGTAGGCTTGCGATAGCAACTCCGTCATTCCGTATTCAGAATGGATTGCAGACACTCCAAATCCAGCGCAGAGCTGTTGGTGTAACTCTTCGCGAATCATCTCTTTTCGTTTGCCCTTCATTCCGCCTGTTTCCATGATAATGGTGTTTTGTAGTTGGAATTGGTGCTTTTCGATTACATCAAGTAAAGCATAAGTTACTCCAATTAAAATCACATTTTGTCCAGCGGCATCCAGTGCGGTAAGGTTTTTTATTAATTCATCATGATTGTGTAAATAGAAGCCGCTTTCAGGACGATTGGAGCTTTTAATCAAATCCTCGACCATATAAATTAATGAAGATCCTTCTCTTTCTAGGTAAGAAGGCAATAAGGCCAGTACTACATAGTCTTCGATGTTTCCATAAAACTGTGAGAAACCTTTTTGGTAACTTTCTTCATAAAGTGAAGTATCGGTAACAAGGTGTTTACTCGTAATCATTCCGGTGGTTCCGCTGCTGGTAAATGTCTGTTGTATAGCATTGGTATTAGAAACGACTTCATGACTTTTAAAAAACTGAATAGGCAAAAACGGAATCTGAGCTATTGATTTGACTTTGGAGACATTCGTTTGAAGTAAATCGCAAAATTCCTTATACACTAAGTTGTTTTCGTATTGAAAACGAAATGTTTTAAGGGCAATTTTTTCAAATTGTTTTTGATTCGAAATGGTAAATATATCAGTAGCTGTAATCAAAACTATTTTTTAGGGCAAAGGTATAAATTTAGTAAGATAATAAGATTTTTTAGCGTCAAAGATATCGGGAACAAAAAAGCTCCATTGGTTACAATGGAGCTTTTAAAATTGATATGATTGTTTACTTATCTTACTATTAATTTTCGAGTAGCAGTTGCGTTATCTTCATTTATTTTAATGATATAAACACCTGGAATAAGATTTGAAATGTTTAATTCTCGCGTACTTAGCATGGTTTGAAGTACTTTTTTACCTAAAAGATCAAATATAATAACTTCTTTGTCGGAATCATTTTTGGTAGAAATATATACTTTACCGTTACTCACGGGGTTTGGGTACATACTTAAGCCCTCAATAATAGCGGACTCTTGTTGTTTAGTTGCGGGCTTAGCGTCCTGAGCCTGAAGATTCAAGGAAAATAAAAGCGCCAGTAAAATTGTAATATAAAAGTAATTTTTTTTCATTGACATTGTTTGGTTTCGTAAATATAAGAAATTAAATTCAAATAGTGTACCAAAAAAAAATGCCTTTCGGTTTGAAAGGCATTTTTAAGCTATAAATTATAATATTAAAGTGCGAATCCTGCAGACCAACCGGCTGCCCATGCTGGCATTCCAGCTCCGTTTCCAGCTCCAGTATTGGTAACTGTTGTGTAAAAAGAAGCATTAATTGTTGCGCTAGCTCCAGCAGTAGTTTTCCCTTTTGTAAGTGTTGGAACATCAGACCCAACAGTTAGTCCGTTTACTTTTAAAGCGGTTCCTACAAAGGCTAAAGTTTCGTCATTTTCGATATCAAAACCAGTTGCCCATCCTTGAATGAAAACATTATTGAAAATACCTTTAGTACCACGTCTTAGTTTCATGGCTTGGTTTTCAGCAAATGCAGTTGTATTTGCAGTACTTCCAGGTCCTACTAGTGTCAAGTTTGTAATAGTTGGATTTGCAATTGGAGTAAATCCAAAACCACCTTCAAAGTTATCTGCTTCAATTCCTCTATTTCCTTTTCCGAAGTCTAATCGTCCGTACCATTCTGTGTTTGTTCCAGACCATCCTTCAGTCCAGTCAAATTGATCATCTTCGTTACCTATAGAGATAATGTGATCTGTATTAACTGTTCCTCCAAAGAATTCAACACCGTCATCTGAACCGTGTAATAATTCTACGTAACTAATAGTTGTTCCTGAACCTACACCAAAAAGTGAAAGTCCGTTGAACTCTTTATCAGCATTAAAAAGGGCTCCTGCAAATTCAATACGCAAGTATTTAATAGAACCTGAATTGTCATTTGATACGGTTCCTCCATAGGTTAATCCACCTACTTCAGATTGAGCAGTACTAGCACCGCCTGAGATACGGTTGATAGGCGCTTTTCCACATATTACTAATCCACCCCAGTCACCACCGTTTTTAGTTGCTTGACCACTTGTCATAACTACTGGCTTAGTTGCAGTTCCATTTACATTGATTTTTCCACCTTGGGCGATAGCAATGTAAGAAGCTGTTCCACCTGTACCTTGTATAACAGTTCCTGCAGGAATGGTTAAAGTTGCACCATTATTTACTTGAAGTTTTCCAGTAAGTTTATACGTTTTAGTTGCATCAAGAGTGATTTCGCCACTGTTAATTTCACCTTGAAAATCATTTGGATTTGCGACAAAGTTTGGATTTGTTGGGTCAATTGTTATGTCGTTAGATGAACAACTTGTCATTAGGGCGGCCGTAACAGCCATCAGACTAAATAATTTTACAGTTAATTTTTTCATGGTTTTTTGATATTTTTTAATCATTTTGTTGATACAAAGATGGGATAAACCTTTTCTTTTTGTGTTATCTAAAGATGAACCTTGTTTTAAAAAACGGCTACTTTTATGTTAAGTAAATGTTTCTAAGATAATGCCTAAAGCACAGCTGTGATTATAAAGAGAATAGGGAATAACAGTACGCTATTCCCTATAATTTATTTTGTTGTTTTAGAATTAAAACTGGTAATTAACACTTAAACTTAAGGTAACTCCTTTTTTGTAAGTCAATAAGTTCACATCTCCAGTTGCGTTTTCTTGCACTTGATTAATGGTTGGATTTAAAAGGTTTTTTGCAATAAAGTTAAATCCTATTTTTTTATTCAACTGTAACTTGGCAATGTAATCTAGGGTACCAAAAGCTTTGTCAATAATGTCTCCTCTGGTTTGTGTTCCTAAAGCAAATACACGATCTGAGAAGTAACTGTAAGCCAATGTTGAGGTTAGGTTGCTGTTTTTGTCATTCCACTCATTAAAGAAACTTAGATCGGCATTTAGTAAAAGGTCTGATGCTCCAGTAAATTTTCCTTTTTTATTGGTAAAGTCAGCTTCAAATTCAGTTTCTCTTTTTACTTTATCAGCATTTAGTTCTTGGTTAGAGTACAAGTATGATATGTTGACTCCCGTTGTTAGTTTTTTAGAATTTTCAGCATCAATAGCAAAAATATTTTTCCTGTATTCTAATTCTGCTCCAGTAACATAACCATAATCCCCTGTGTTTACGAACGAGATATCATTAGTAGAGGAGTTAATCGTAATTTCGTTCATTGGATTTAAAATGTACTTACCAAAAGCGGTAACCGAAATCAACTCATCACTTTTAGGAAACATTTCCCATTTTATGTCAAGGTTATAATCATCAGAAGCGTACAAGTCTTTGTTTCCAAATTTCACAGTAGTAATGTCTTCATATAAAAAAGGCGCTTTTTCTTTAAACTGTGGTAAAGTATAGGTCTTGCTTAATCCAAAACGTAAATTTTGATTTTCTGATAATTCATATTTGGCAACAATACTTGGTAAAAATGCGGTTTTGTCCAATTGGTTTTTGTCTCCGCGTGGTTCTAACTGCGTATTCCAAATAATTTTTTGAGTAATCTTTTCTCCTCTCAAACTAACAACTGCTGTTAATTTTTTGAATTTATATTCTGTATTAACAAAAGCCGCATTGATGTATTGGTCACCGCCATATACCTGAGGGTCTAATGCGTTAGAAAGCGATGCATCTCCTCTAAAAGTAATCGTCTTGAAGAAATTATTATCTAAATTAGCTTGGTTAAAAAACAAATCAAGATTGTTTGGGTCAACTATGTCTGATAAATGGGCGTTATCAAGTCTAAAGTTAAATTGAGTAGCCTTGAACGCTCTACTTTTTATTCTTCCGCTATATCCTGCTGTTAATTTTCCTTGAAAGTCACCCTCTTCATTCTTGTTGAATTTGTAGTCATAACTTAAGTTAGTAGCTGCTTCATCTTCCTTTAAGTTTTGGAAATACCGGTTGTTATTACCTGCACTTCGAGATAAAAGGGTATAGCCTCCTGCAACTTTATTCAGTGTGTTCGTCGTTCTATCAGGGATGTCACTGTTTACGATGTTGTAAGATAGGCCCCAATTGAATTTTGAACGGTCATTCAAAGTGTGTTCTCCTAACAATTGATTTACCCATAAATCATTTTTAACGTATTCATTTCTTCTGATAAAACCGTTACCGTCATCGCCACCATCTACAAAATAACCACTGTATTCTTTTTTGGAAAGTGAAGTAGTGTTGATGTATAGCGTATTAAAGTTAATCTTATTGTTGGTGTTGATTTTGTAGCCTAAATTAAACATACCAGTAGCATTGGTGTTGTAGCTTTCATCAGTATACAGATTAAAATCTTTGTTTTTTACACCTGCTCCTGTTACTGAACCTCTTGCTGATCCGTTGCTTTTAGAATTGAATTCATTATCAAATGAAGCAGTAGCAAATAAGCTAATTTTTCCTTCGGCACCTACATCAAAAGATTTTCCAGCCGATACGTTAAAGGAGGCGGCAATTGGGTTTTTATTTTCCAATTGATTTGTTTTAAAATTGTACTCGATCAATGGGTTATTGGGAATTGAACGGTTTGTAAATCCTGAATTCCCAAAACCTTTTAGCAAACTAAAATTGTCAACTGCTAAAGCGTTTGTGTTTACTTTTGATCCTAATTGAATCTTCAAGAACCCTTGACCTTTATAGTCTTTAGAGATGATATCAACATTTCCTCCAGCAAAATCACCGTAGAATTTTCCGTTAAATACCTTGTCGATAGAGATGTACTCAACAATGTCAGTTGAAAAGATATCAAGATTCATGTTTTTCTTTTCGGGATCATTAGAAGGAATGGGTAAGCCGTTCATGGTTGTAGAGTTGTAACGATCTCCAAGACCTCTCACAAAGATATTTCCTGAACCTTCTTGCTTTGTGATTCCTGTAGTTTTGGTAACCGCCGTTGCTACGTCACTTACTCCTTTACGGGCTAATTCTTGGGTTCCAATGCTTTGTTTGATGTCTACTGCATTTTTTTGTTCCAATAATAAAGCCGATTCTTTTTGTTTATTAGAGGTTGTTTTGATAATTACATCATCTAATTTATAACTAGATGAGCCTAAAGCTTTGCTCAATGTAATTGTTTGACCGTTTACTACAGTAACAGGAACTTCGATTGTTTCGTATCCTATAAAACTAAACTGAATGGTATAGCTACCTGCTGGAACCGAAAGCGTGTATTTACCGTCAATATCCGTTGTAGCGTTTATAACTGTTCCTTTTAAATTTACATTCGCAAAAGGAAGCGTTTCGTTGTTTGAATCTTTATCTGTCAATATTCCAGTTATCGTTCCTTTGCTTTGAGCAAATGAAAGTGTACTGATAAAAAGTGTCAAAATAAATAATTTAAGTTTCATGTGTGTTTAAATTTTTTGCAAAGTAAAGGTGATATTGTTAAACAGAAGTTATCGAGAGGTTATCATTGCGTGTATTTAATATTATGAAAATGTTATGAAATTAAATTATGGTAAATACGTTATTTTAACAATTCATTTATTGCTACATTTACAATTGCAAACGTAAATTTGCTTCTTATGAAAAAGAAAAACACAAAGATTTTACTAGTAGATGATGAGCCGGATATTTTAGAAATTGTTGGCTACAACTTGACGCAAGAAGGGTATCAAATTTTCACTGCTACTAATGGTAAAGAGGCGATTGCCAAAGCCAAAAAAGAGATTCCTGACTTAATCATTATGGATGTAATGATGCCAGAAATGGATGGAATGGAAGCTTGTGAAAACATTAGAAAAATCCCAGAACTTAATAATGTATTGATTACGTTTTTAACAGCAAGAAGCGAAGATTACTCTCAGGTTGCTGGTTTTGATGCAGGCGCTGACGATTATATCACCAAACCAATAAAACCAAAATTATTGGTAAGTAAAGTCAAAGCATTACTGCGAAGACTGAAGGAGAAGGAACACAATAGCGAAACTTTGAATGTAGGCGGTATTGAGATTAATCGCGAAGAGTATAAAATTGTAAAAGACGATATAGAAATTGCATTGCCTAGAAAAGAATTCGAGCTGTTTTATTTGTTAGCTTCAAAACCTGGAAAGGTTTTTAAACGGGATGAGATATTAGATAAAGTTTGGGGTAATGAAGTAGTTGTTGGAGGTCGTACAATTGACGTACATATTAGAAAACTTCGAGAAAAAATAGGCGAGGACCTTTTTAAAACGATAAAAGGAGTAGGCTACAAATTTGAAGTTTAATTAGAATTTAAATGGCAGTACGGTATTTTAATAGTAATATCGGCAGTCTCTTGCGTTATCATACATATAAATGAAAATCAATTTTAAAAAAACATATAAGTTCGCAGTAAAATCGTCTTTGTACATTAGTGTTTTTTCTACCGCTTTTGTAGTATTGCTTTTAATGTCCTTGTTTCATTACACTTTTAAAAGTTTACTGTTTTTTGAAATTATTTTCTTAGTTGGAATCTATGCTTTTTCCTTCTTGGTGCTTCAATACCGTGTCGAACGGTTTATTTACCGTCGGGTAAAAAAAATCTATGACGACGTTTCTCTTCTAGAATCAAGTTCGCTTCTAAATCAACCCATAACCACAGATATGGAAACGCTGACCAGAGAAGTGAAGAAATTTGCTACTGATAAAAAGCTAGAAATTGAGATGCTACAAGTGCGTGAGGAATACCGTAGGGAATTTCTAGGGAATGTTTCTCATGAGTTAAAAACCCCTTTATTTACGGTTCAAGGATACATTTCTACTCTACTGGACGGTGCGATGGAAGACAAAACTATCCGTAAAAAATACCTAAAACGGGCAGAGAAAGGAGTGGAGCGACTTATTTATATCGTAGAGGATTTAGATATGATCACTAAATTAGAATCGGGTGATTTAAATTTAGAGTACACCAATTTTGATATTGTTGAATTGATCCAAAATGTGTTCGATTTGCTAGAAATGAAAGCGGATAAAAAGAAAATTACTTTGGCATTCGAAAACAGCCCTGTTCATCCTAACTACGTTAGAGGTGATAAAGATAGGATTCAGCAAATTGTTGAAAATCTATTGGTGAATTCTATCAAGTACGGCCGCGAAAAAGGGTTAACGGAGGTTGCTGTTATCAACTTGACCAAAGAGAAAGTTTTAGTCCGTATTAGTGATAATGGGGAAGGAATTGAACAACAAAATATTCCGCGTCTTTTTGAGCGTTTTTATCGCGTCAATAAGAGTGGTTCGCGTTCAGAGGGTGGCTCTGGATTGGGTCTTGCAATCGTAAAACATATTATCGAAGCGCATAAAGAAAAAATCTACGTCGAAAGCGAATTTGGAATCGGCTCTGAGTTTTCATTTACCATAGAAAAAGCGGTAAAAGTAGATAAGGTGATTGCATGATAAATGGTTGGTTTTTAAATATTTAAAAATTAGTTTAAAATAGATTTCACTCTTTATTCGAATAGTTCAAATAGTTCCTTCCAGTTTATGCTGGTTTTTTGACTAGTTATCGTTTTGTAATTAACGGTTCTATTGAGGTCAGAGATGGTAAATTCCTCTTGCAATGAGAAAGGTGCTATGCCTTCTTTTTGTAGTTTTTCAGCAAGATAAAGCTGTTCGTATTGTCCTGGAGTTGGTATAAAAAAAGCTTTTTTCTCCAATTGTGCTAAGTCCATTATGGTTGTATAACCGGAGCGGCACAGTACTAATGCACTTTCATTAAATGCTAGCTCTAGCTGTTTGCTATTCATGTAATTGTAATACGTAATCTTGCCTAGTTGCTCTTTTTTCTGTTCTTTTTCGACAATTCCTCGTATGAATATCACGTTGTCAGGGTAATTATCTAGTTCGGTTTTTAATCGTTCTTCCAGCAAAGTTCGTTGTGGCTCTGGCCCCGAAAGAATAATCATCAAGTCATACGCAATGTTAGCTTCTTTTTTGTGCATGCGGCTCAAAGGCCCAATGTATTTTAAATTTAATTTCTTTGTCTTACTATGACTTAATTCGCCTGCTAAATTGGGCGTTCCTTCAAAGTCTGGAATCCAGCAGCTATCAAATTTATTGATGATGTATTGGTGCATTTTGCTTGTGAGCCAAGTGGTGTTACCTGTCATAACATTCAACTGATGCGTGATAAAAACAGAAGGCACTTTTTTACTAATGACACCAAGTCTGTTGTCAGAAATGATGCCATCAATATCGTGATCGACAATCCACTGCTGTACCATTTTTTTCTCTCTTACGATAGCGCGGATCATTTTAGGCAAACTTTTTAAAAGCTTCCATTTAAAATGCTTGCCATTTTTAGCATATTCAATTTGGTATGAAGGCAAAGCTAATGCTTTGATATACGGAAACTCTTTTCGAAGTAAGTCTAATGCGATTCCATCTGAGGCGATGATGGGAATATAATTGTTTTCTTGTAAAGCTCTTATTATAGGAATGCATCGAGTTGCGTGACCAAGTCCCCAATTCAAGGGAGCTATTAAAATATTTTTGGGGCTTTGGTTCGAATTCATTGTTTTATCTACCGTTTGAATAAGCAAGATACATAAAGTGTTTTCAGCTACTTAAAGATCGATATTATCAAACTATTAACTTATTTAAAAGTAGGCTCTAAGTTGAATGTTTCCGGTGTGAATCGTTTGCGATAATTCACTTTTTCGACCCTGATAATTGAGGTTGATGTCCATGAATTGGGTGATGTTTTTTTGCAAAAGTAATCTCCATGTTAAATTTTGCCCTTGCTGCAGTCCTTCGAGCATTTGAAAGCCTACTGAGGAAAACGGATCGCCATTAAATTTGTTTTGATAAAAAGAGATTTCTCCATTTACCGTTATTTTTTTCTCCCCTGCATAGGAAAAGGAGGTGCCAAATCTGTTTTGAGATAGTGTTTCAGCGCTCCCTGTTTTGTTTTCTTTGTTTTGTAGTTCATAAAACAAATCCCAGCTTGTACTTTTTGAAAATAAGTAACTAATCTTTGGCGCGATTTGATAACCTGAGATTGCATAATTTTTTTCGGGGTAATTTTCAGAGCTAATGGCGGTTTGAATCGTTTTAGTCAAAAAACCAAAAAGCCAACTTTTTTGATACAAATGCGCGTATTGCAATTGATGCGAATTGTTTTTAGATTCTTGCGAACCTACCGATAGTAAGCTTTTTACTTGGTTTTGAATGTAAGTGTAGGTTACCGAATGGGATTGTTTGCCGCGGTTGTAAAACAGACTGTTTCTAAAACTTGAGGTTAGTCCTAAAACATCAGTTTGCGAGGGACTAAACGGATTCAGTTCAAAATTACTTCCGTCGTTCTTGGTTTTTCTATCGATTAAGTAAGCGGTTTGATTGTAGAAATAAGATAACAACTTTCTTAATCCGATTTCATTTTGCCATTGAACAGGATTTAAAATGATCGATTGCGAAAATTTAGTTTGATGTGTTTTTACAAAAATCCGATTGGGCAAAAATACCCTAATGTATTTCGCTTGATCAATAAATGGAGCTACTTCAAATTCTTGCAATTCTTGAATACCATTGTTGTTGTAGTCATTCCAAGTATACACACCTTGGCCTATTGGCACTTCTAGATAGGTGAATTCTTGCTGCGCAATTGATCCTGAATTGGTTTCGTAAGCACTGTTACTTTGTACCAATTGATTAAAAAAGCGGTCATTATATAGTATTCTTGAGTTGAAGGAGGGTTCTTTTCTTTTAGTACTGTTTTCAAAATCCAATACCCTGTAATTGGCATAGACCGATAGATCACTTTTGTCTGTTTGTATTAACTTTGATTTTAAATAAAAGGTTTGCGATTGGTTTACCCTTTGTAGTTGCCCGTTTTGGATACTGTCATTTGTACGTTTTAATAGTCCTACTTCCATATACACTCGCGTGCTGTCTCCACGCCCAATTGCGAGCCCATATTCCGAAAATCGTTGGCTTATATCCAGCAATTGGTTGGTGCTTTTACTTTTTTTCTGATTGTCCTCTATTCTTTGACTTGTGCTAATCCAGTTGCTGTTAAAATTATATTTTACTTGCGCTTGGTTTCTAATAAAAGTCGAACTAGCGACTGGATCACTGCTGTTTAAGTAACTACCTTGATTAGCGACAGTCCAATTTTTAGTGGTGAACTTACCGTTTATGACATGTCGGTTTCCTGAAAAGGAATCAGTAAAATCTAATTTCTCAAATTGATAGGCTATGAGTCCGCGGTTTGTATTAGTTGACTTGGGATTCATTTGTAAAACTAGTCCTGTTGTCAATAAACTTTGATTTCCGGTTACTATCGTATTTAAATTCCAATCCCGGTCAAATTCAATATTAAAAATCCGTTCGACAGATCTGAAGGACTGCTGGATAAATTGATAGTTAGTGATGGCGTCTAGGTTCCAACTTTTGGTAAACAAGCGTTGTTTTGCATTTAATTTTGCACTAACACCGGTATTGTTGGCGTCATCAAGTGTCGAAAACAAGTTTTTGTCGTTGTTACTTGCCGCGATTTCTAGGTCAACCACCGTTTTATCTGTGGAGGCATACTTACCCATAAAAGTGGCGATTTGAATTTTATCAGGAGCAATGAGTTGGATAATGGGAGCGAAACTTCCTTGCGGAATTCCATTTATTGGAGGAACATACTCATAGATTCGTGTAATACTGTTTTCGTTTTTAATCCTGTAATCTCCCTTGTTAGTGCCTACCGCGGTGAAACGAACATTGAACAATTCAGCTTGCGGATTATTAGTGTATTCAAAAAAGGTAATTCCGTTGAGTTGCACTTTTTGATACAAGATTTTATTATCAGAATAACTGTCGCTAAAAGCAGAAGGTGCTATCATTAAACTAGTGTCGTCACCAGCATTCGCTAAGATTAAAGCTTGATCAGTCGAAAGATTTTGCTGAAGCGGTTGGTTTTTGATATCATTTTCCGAATAAACGTAACTGCCAAATTTCCATTTTTTATTCTCATGAGTTACGCCTGCATAGGTTACAAACCGACTGTAATTGCGATCAGTGTATTGATATTCAATTGCAATTCGCATTTCGGATGTTATAGTAAAAAGTGGTGTAAATACAATTTCGCCTGCATTGTAGTCAATCGTGTAGTCGTTGTTTTCGCCTCTTTTTAATAAAATACCGTTAACGTAAACTCGTTCTGAGCCCGAGATTACAAGAACATACAACTCACCATTTTGACCTTTTAATTTATAAGGACCTTGATTGCCTTCGACTCCTGTAAAACTACTTTTCGCATATTGTCCGCGCACTAAGGCTGCCGAGGTAAAAACATTCGTTTTATTGTCAGTTGTTCCAAAATCGAATGAGGTGCTAATACCTTGCACTTTTTTGCTGAAGTTGAGGAATTTGGAGTTTCGGTTTTCTAAAAATAGATCACCGCCGCGAATGTTCCAGCGATCACTAAATAGTTCCATGAAAATATTGTCAAACTGATCTAATTTTTGCGAATAACCTCCATCTTGAAGCGGAATATTACTATCCTGTAAAGAAGCCCGAATGCTAACCTTATCCGATAGTTTTCCTGTGATTTGAAGATCGAGATTGGAATTTAAAACACTGTTTTGATTGTTTCCTACCGTCACTCCACGGGTAATGCTACCAGAGGTACTTAAACCGTCAAAAGGGACGTTTTTTTCGGCAGATTTAGTCTCTATTTTATAAATTCGATCTGTATTAATGTCACTACTTACCACGGTAATGTTGTCATTACGGTATACTTTCGTTAAAATATCTGGAAACTTTAAGTAATTAACAGTTAAGGAATCAGTGGTTGTAAATAAATTGGAATCGAGGATGAGATAGCCTTTTTCGAAGTTAATTTGGTATAAATTTTCGGCAAGAGCAGCGCCTTTACTATTGAGAATTTTAAAAAAAGAGTTATTTAAACTTTCTTTTTCTAGATGGATAGTGTCTGCACTGACTTTTATTTTTTTGGTCTTGTATAGCGTGTTATTTTCCTGGGCATGAAGCCCAGAAAAATAAAATAGCAACGCTAATAGCAATACTTTTTTCAACATACAAAGGATAACGTCTAGATGTCAAAAGTAGTGTATTCTAAAGAATTATACTGAAAAGGTGCGTGTGGCTTTGAGAACTAATTTTAATTTTCTAGCGTCACGATTTGCATCGTTTCGGTACTTATTTGTTTTAAAAGAACATTCTTTCCTTCTTCAACCGTTTGTGCTGCAGCATCTGTAAAATGGCGTATTGTGTACAACGTTACATTTTCGCTAAAATCAACCTTGAATTTCTTTGATAAAATGGCATTTAAATCTGTGAAATTATCAAACTTGTCTTCCACACAAACAGAAAAACTAATTGCCGAATTTTGAATTAAATTTACCTTTAATTTGAATTGGTGAAACAAAGCAAAAATCTCGCTTATGTTTTCTTCCATTATAAAAGAGAAGTCAATCGATGATAACGAAATCAAAAGTTGGTTTCTTTTTACAATAAAACAAGGCATAAAAGGCTCTAGAGCTACTCCTTTAGAAACACTGGTACCTTTTAACAACGGATTGATAAATGATTTTACATACAAAGGAATTTCCTTTTTCTGCAAAGGTTGTAACGTTTTTGGGTGGATAACAGTGGCGCCATAAAAAGCTAATTCGATGGCTTCACGATATGAAATCTGGTTCAATAAACTTGCGTTTTCAAAATATCTTGGATCGGCATTCATAACCCCTGGTACGTCTTTCCATATTGTAACACTTTCGGCATTTAAGCAGTATGCAAAAATGGCAGCAGTATAATCCGATCCTTCACGACCTAAGGTTGTTGTGAAATTATTATAGTCAGATCCTAAAAATCCTTGAGTAACATTAAGCATTTTTCGTTTGACATTTTTAGCAATATTTTGCTGTGTCAATTCCCAATTTACTTCAGCATCTCTGTAGTTAGAGTTGGTTTTAATGAAGTTTCTAACATCAAGCCACTGTGTTTGGATTCCGCGGTAATCCATATAATGACTTAAAATAGTTGTCGAAATTAACTCACCATAACTTACGACTTGATCGTAAACAAAGTTGTAGTTAGGAGATTTGTTGTGTGCCAGGAAATACTCTAAATCTGCAAACTGAGCTTTCACTGCAGTAAAAACAGCATGATTTTCGTCCTCGAAAAGATCCATCAAAATTTGATTGTGGTATTTTTTTATCTCTTGTACTGATGATTGTAAGGCTGCTGAATTATCAAAGTAATCTTTAATAACTACTTCGAGCGCATTGGTTGTTTTACCCATGGCTGAAACAACAAGCAGCACATCCTCATATCCTACTTTTTCTAAAACGTCGTACACGTTTTTAATTCCTGCGGCATCTTTTACTGATGCACCTCCAAATTTGAATACTCTCATATCTATCTAACAAAAATTGTAATTCTATTTTAATTTATTAGCAACAAAGTCGGCAATACCTGCTTCGTCCATTTGTACAACATACCAATCTCTGAGTACCTTAGCACCTGATTTTTCATAAAAGTCAATGGCAGGTGTATTCCAGTCAAGGACATTCCATTCTACCCTACGCACTTGGTCTTTTTTACCTTGCTTTATGATTTCAGAGTACAACGCATAGCCCAATCCTGTGCCACGCATACTTTCTTTTACGACCAAGTCCTCTAAGTGAATCGTTTTGCCTTTCCAAGTCGAAAAACGGTAGTAATACAATGCAATTCCAACAATTTCCTTATTGTAGGGGCTATTTTCTGAATCTATTTCAGCAACAAAAACATTAAATAATGGTTTGGGTCCAAAACCATCGCGAACCAAGTCTTCTACAGTAACTAAAACCGCATCAGGTTCTTTCTCAAAAATCGCTAATTCTTGTATCAGACCTAAAACAGCACCCATGTCCTCCGGTTGTCCCTTACGAATATTCATTTTTTCCTTTTTTAACAATTGATAACTTAAATTAAAGATTTTACATAAAATAAAACCTTTTTTAGGAACAAATATACAATAGTGATAAACTAAGTAAATTTTATTGAAACCAATTTCACAAAAAACACGATATTTGTGACTTCAAACTAACTAAACTACAACGATATCGGAATGGAAGAACGCAACAAAACCCTTGGGGAATTTATTATTGAAAACCAAAATGCCTTTCAATACTCGTCAGGAGAATTATCTAGAATCATCAACTCGATACGATTAGCAGCCAAAGTTGTGAACTACAAAGTGAATAAAGCTGGGCTAGTTGATATTGTAGGGGCAGCAGGTGAGCAAAACATACAAGGGGAAGACCAACAAAAATTAGATGTTTATGCTAATGAGGTTTTTATCCAAACGTTAATCAATCGAGAAATTGTATGCGGAATTGCTTCTGAAGAAAATGATGAATTCATTACAGTTGAAGGTAGCGACAACAGCCACAATAATAAATATGTTGTTTTAATGGATCCGCTTGATGGCTCCTCAAATATTGATGTAAATGTATCTGTAGGAACTATTTTTTCAGTGTATAGAAGGATTACCCCAATTGGAACGCCAGTAACGATTGAAGATTTTTTACAACCGGGTATTAATCAAGTAGCTGCTGGATATGTTATTTATGGAACTTCTACCATGATCGTGTATACGACTGGTCATGGAGTGAATGGGTTTACTTTGAACCCTGCTATTGGAACATTTTATTTATCGCATCCTGATATGCAGTTTTCAAAAGACGGAAATATTTACTCTATTAACGAGGGTAACTATGTTCACTTTCCGCAAGGCGTAAAAAATTATATAAAGTATTGCCAATCCGAAGAAGGAGATCGACCATACACTTCTCGATATATAGGAAGTCTAGTGTCGGATATTCATAGAAACATGATTAAAGGTGGAATTTACATTTACCCTACAAGCTCAAAGGCGCCCAAAGGTAAATTGAGATTATTGTATGAATGTAATCCAATGGCTTTTATTGTAGAGCAAGCTGGTGGTAAAGCTTCAGATGGTTTTGGTAGAATTATGGAAATTGAACCTAAAGAACTGCACGAAAGAGTACCGTTTTTCTGCGGAAGCTATAATATGGTTGAAAAGGCTGAAGCATTCATGCTTGAAGCAAAACTAAGTAAATACTAGTATCTGCGACTTAGATAAAATAAAAAAAGCTTCCTAATTTTTACACTAGGAAGCTTTTTGTTATTATGAATTTAATTTCTCAACTTTTTCAATTTCTTCAAGAAAAGTATCAAGGTCTGCTTTTTTATCTGCTAATTCAAGTGCTTTGGTAACCACAGCATGAACATTTTCAGGTGTGAAACCAATTCCTAAACTTAGTTTGTGCAACATCACTTCTTGATTATCTCCTAAATGATGATCAATATTTACCATTCTGGCCAAGTCATATAAACGCTCAATTCTTTGTGCATTTAAATAAGGAGGGTTGATTGGATATTTGGTTGGGTTCTCTAAAATTTCTTCGTATTCCGCAGCCGAGATCTCAAGTCTAATTGCTAGTTTGTCTAAAAAAGCGCGCTCTTCGGGTGCAAAAACTCCGTCTGCAAGTGCTAATCTAACAATAGAAGAGAAATGACCTTTGTTTCTTTGTTTGAATTCGCTATCAAATAAATCTGAAAATGACATAGTTATTGTTTTTATTTTATCTCGCAAAGATAATTCAATTTTTAAATTTATAATTTTAATTTTCTTTTTATTTAGTTCGATATTTTAGGATCGATTTTTTAAAGCAGGATTTAAGGCGAGTACTACAGCATTTTCAAAATTAATCGTAAGTTTACAAACCAATTATCAACTAATTTTTGTACCCATGTCAGAGTTTTGGATTTACTTTCAAATAGGATTAAAACACGTTTTAGATATTTACGCTTACGATCATGTTTTGTTTTTAATTGCGTTGTCAATTCCGTTTTCGTTTAAAGATTGGAAGCGTATTGTGCTTTTAGTGTCCCTTTTTACAATTGGTCATACGGTAGCGTTAGTTCTATCTGTTTTTGGAATTATTGCAGTAAAAGTAAATGTGGTAGAGTTGTTGATACCAATAACAATACTACTTACGGCTCTTTTTAACTTGTTTACGGCAGGTAAGTCAAGTAAAAAAGAGAGTATAAACTTGGTGTTTTTTATCACTTTGTTTTTTGGAATTATCCATGGATTAGGCTTTTCTAACTACTTTAAAACCATACTAGGAGGATCACCATCATCTAAGCTATTGCCTTTAGGGGAGTTTGCTTTAGGGATTGAGGCAGCACAAATAGTTGTGGTATTCGTAGTATTAGTATTGTCCTACATTGTGCAAACGGTCTTTAGGTTTTCTAAAAGAGATTGGACTTTAGTAATGTCGGCGTTTATAATAGGAGTAGTGATACCATTAATAATAGCAAGTGAAATTTGGGGAAGATAATATGGAAGCGAAAAAATTAAATAAATACGACAAAGCCTATCTAAGAATCGCAACTGAGTGGGGTGCATTGTCCTATTGTGAGCGTAAAAAAGTAGGTGCTATTATTGTAAAAGACCGCATGATAATATCTGATGGTTACAATGGTACGCCATCCGGTTTTGAAAACTGCTGCGAAGATCAGGAAGGATTGACTAAATGGGATGTTTTACATGCTGAAGCAAATGCTATTCTAAAAGTGGCTCGCTCTACGCAGTCATGTGAAGGTGCTACGTTGTATATCACGCTTTCGCCTTGCAAAGAGTGCAGTAAATTAATTCATCAATCTGGAATAAAAAGAGTGGTGTATCACAATGGATATCGCGATGACTCAGGGATTCAGTTTTTATTGAAAGCAGGAGTCGAAGTAGAGCATATTCCAGAACTAAACTAATAATGAAACCAAACCCAAAATATCTTCCAATGCTTTTTGGTGCAACCCTTGCATTAGGAATAATTGTGGGTGGATGGTTAAGTACTCCTACTGATAGCAAATTGCTAGTCAACAACAGTTCTAAGGTTAAACTAAATAAACTAATAGACTTTATTAATAATGAGTATGTTGATAATGTCAATGCAGACTCAATTGTGAATCTTACCGTTGATAAAATTCTTGGGCAATTGGATCCACATTCTGTCTATGTTCCTCCTACTGAGCAGGCAGAGGTTGCCGAAAGCATGAGAGGTGATTTCGTAGGTATTGGAGTTAGCTTTTATATGTATAAAGATTCGGTAGCGATTATTAAACCTGTAGCTAATGGTCCTTCGGCCAAAGCAGGAATTAAAGCTGGGGATCGTATTTTGTACGCAGATCAAACCAAGCTATACGGTAGAAAACTACCTTCTGATAGCTTGTTTTCAAAACTAAAAGGAGAAAAAGGTTCCGAAGTAAAATTGGTTGTTTATAGAAAATCAGAGAACAGAAAGCTAACCCTTAAAGTGAAACGAGATGTCATTCCTTTAAATAGTGTTGACGCTTCCTTAATGCTTACAAAAAACACTGCCTACATAAAAATCAATCGTTTTGCAGATACAACCTATGAGGAGTTTCATAAAGCATTGCTTAAGCTAAAAAAGCAAGGAGCAACTGCAATTGTGATTGATTTAAGAGATAATGGAGGTGGTTATATGGAAGAGGCCATTGCCATTGCTGACGAATTATTGAGAGACAAACAATTAATTGTTTTTACGAAAAATAAAAAAGGGAGTACTCAAAAAACGTTTGCTACTGCAAAGGGAGATTTCCAAAACGGAAAAGTTTTTGTACTAATAAATGAAAATAGTGCGTCTGCTAGTGAAATTCTAGCGGGTGCAATTCAGGACAATGACCGAGGAACAATTGTGGGTCGTCGCTCTTTTGGGAAAGGCTTGGTGCAACGCGAAATGAATTTTGAAGACGGATCAGCTGTCCGATTAACAGTTGCAAGATACTACACACCTACGGGAAGATCTATTCAAAAACCCTATATAAAAGGAGATGCCGAAGCTTACTTTAAAGATTCAGAAGATCGATTAACCAATGGTGAGTTGTATGAAAAAGATAGTATTAAGGTTGTAGATAGTTTAAAGTTTAAAACACCTAAAGGGAAAATAGTATATGGTGGCGGCGGAATCGTGCCTGACGTATTTATTCCGTTGCAACTAGAGCAGGGGAATGAAAATACTTTGTATTTGATGCAATCAGGATTGGTTGGGAATTTTGTTTTTGAACAATTAGACCAAGACCGAACCGTTCTTAAAGGAATTACTTTTGATGCCTTTTTGACAAAAATGAATAATACAGAGTTGTACTATAAAAACTTTAAAACGTTTCTAACTAAAAATGGTTTGGATCCTAAACTATTAAATAACAAAGAAATTGTGAAGCGGTACCTTACTGCTGAATTTGCTCGACAATTGTTTGGGGAGCAAGCCTATTACCAAATCGTGTTAAAAGAAGATGCTATGATTAAAGCGATCCTTAAGTAAGGAGAATAACTCTCAAATAAAGGTTGAGATGGAAATACTGGGTTAAAAACCGTCTTCAATACAATGTACTGTATTCAGTGCGTAATTTAAAAGCACTCTCGTGGCCTGTTTACTGCTACGGTTAGGGTAATGGAATTAAAAGGAAAAGCAAATTGATATTACAATTTGTTATTCATTCTCTCTTCTATCTTTTTAGATGTTTTAAAAATCAACAGAATTAAAACAGCGCAGAAAGAAGCGAAGATTCCAATAAAAGCAACTACGCTATCTCCCTGGAAAGGATGTTTGAAATCAAGTAAACTGATGTTGAAGATAATAAGGGCTACTGCAAGAACCACTAATACGTTAGTAAAGATTTTCATAATAGATTTTTTTATCTGTTGGCTGCTTACGGTTTTTTGGACAAAAATGTTTAGACAAGTAGTCGAACCTTGTTGTGGCCTCAGATTTAATTACTGCGTAAATTTATAAAAATTTTTATTATACAAACAAACCTTTAACATTAGCTGCAAATAATTTAACAGCAATGGCCAATAATACCACTCCAAATGTTTTTCTAATAACGCCTAAGCCGTTTTCTCCCAACATTCGCTCGATTTTTGACGAAGATTTCAATACGATATAAACCAATACGATATTAAGTACAATAGCAATAATGATGTTGATAGTGTGAAATTGTGATTTTAAAGATAGTAGGGTAGTCATTGTTCCTGCTCCGGCAATTAAAGGAAATGCAAGCGGAACGATCGAGGCCGAACTGGCTTCTTCATCTTTGTAAATACGGATTCCTAAAATCATTTCGAGGGCTAGAAAGAAAAGTACAAAAGCTCCCGCTACAGCAAAAGAGGCTACGTCGATTCCGATAAGTTTAAGGATTTCCTCTCCTACAAACAAAAACACGATCATAATGGCTCCAGAAGTTATTGAGGCCTTGCCCGACTCTAAATGTCCGAATTTTGATCGTAAATCGATAATGATTGGAATAGAGCCAATGATATCGATTACTGCAAAAAGTACCATTCCTACTGTGATTATTTCTCTAAAATCTAATTCCATAGCCAAAAATTTAGCCGCAAAGGTAAGGTAAAAGCGTAGAAATTGAGCTAAATGCTCGTGGTAATAGTAAATGTGGTTGTTTAGAGTAAAGGATCAGGAGTTGAAGCTCCTTTTGTTTTCTAGTTGTGGCTTTGTTTCGCTATCTTTGCCTAAAATAATTTAGTACCTCAATAGCATGTTTCAGTTAGGAAAAACCATAGTTTCAGAAGATATTTTAAGTAAGGATTTTGTTTGCAATTTATCAGCCTGCCATGGCGCATGTTGTGTAGATGGCGATGCAGGAGCGCCTTTGACTTTAGAAGAAACTAAAATTTTAGAAGACATATATCCTAAGGTTAAACCTTTTTTACGTAAAGAAGGTATAGCAGCTATTGAAGCACAAGGAACTTGGACTAACGGAACTGATGGTGATTTAGAAACGCCATTAATCGATAATAAGGATTGTGCGTATGTCATTTTTGACGGAAAAACGGCTCTTTGCGGTATTGAACAAGCGTACAATCAAGGGATAGTTGATTGGAAAAAACCTGTTTCTTGTCATCTTTATCCTATTCGTGTAAAAGATTATACCGAGTTTGCAGCCGTGAATTATGATAAATGGGACATTTGCGATGCGGCCTGCTCTCTAGGTCAAGAACTAGAAGTTCCAGTGTATAAATTTGTCAAAGAAGCATTGATTAGAAGGTTTGGCGAAGACTGGTATTTAGAGCTGGAAAAGGTTGCTGAAGAGCTGAAAAAATAAATAAAAAAATAAGTATTTTTTACTTGCTTCCTATTTAATATTTCCTATATTTTACGGCACTTCCCGTTCTTTTTGTTCTTTTAAAACGTTGATTTTTAATATTTTGTATTTTTGGTTGTAAATCTGCTGTTTTTTAACCTTTGTTAAAAACTAGGGCATATTGTGGATAAGTTTGACTTTCAATTCCGGCAATATTTCACAATCTTTGTAATTCGCAGAATGAACCTTATTTTGCTGGATTTTCATAATAAAAAAACAACAATACAATGTCGCAAATAGAACCAATTTTACAAGAAAATAAGAACCGTTTTGTTATTTTTCCAATCAAACACCATGATATTTGGGAGTGGTACAAGAAAATGGAGGCTAGTTTTTGGACTGCCGAAGAAATTGACCTTTCACAAGATCTAAACGATTGGAATAATAAGCTGAACGATGAAGAGAAATATTTCATAAAACACATTTTAGCGTTTTTTGCTGCCTCTGACGGAATCGTGAATGAGAACTTAGCTGAGAACTTTGTAAATGAAGTACAATATGCGGAAGCTAAATTCTTTTATGGTTTTCAAATCATGATGGAGAACATTCATAGCGAGACGTACTCTTTACTTATCGATACTTACGTTAAGGACGAGGCTGAAAAAGATGAATTGTTCAATGCATTAGAAGTTTTTCCTGCAATCAAGAAAAAAGCAGACTGGGCATTGAAATGGATCGAATCTGATTCGTTTGCAGAACGTTTAATTGCATTTGCAGCAGTAGAAGGAATTTTCTTTTCGGGAGCGTTTTGCTCGATTTACTGGTTGAAAAAACGTGGTTTAATGCCAGGATTAACATTTTCTAACGAGTTAATCTCTCGTGACGAAGGGGTTCACTGTGATTTTGCAGTACACTTGCACAACCACCACTTGATTAACAAAGTGCCAAAAGAAAGAATTAGAAGCATTATTGTTGATGCCTTAAATATCGAAAGAGAATTTATTACGGAGTCATTGCCAGTAAGTTTAATAGGGATGAACGCTTCGTTAATGACACAGTACCTAGAATTTGTAGCTGATAGATTGTTAGTGGAATTAGGATGTGATAGAGAGTACAATACTTCTAACCCATTTGATTTTATGGACATGATTTCGCTACAAGGAAAAACAAACTTCTTTGAGAAAAAAGTGGCCGAATACCAAAAATCAGGTGTTATGAACACGGATGGTGAAGCACAGAAAATTTCATTTGACGCTGATTTTTAATTAAATTATTTTTATTCGCCTACTGAGTTTTTAGCCCAGATAGTAGTGGAAATCCTTTTTTAAAATTTGTCATACTGAGCTTGTCGAAGTACAAATTTTAAAAAAGATTGCAACGGATAGCTGGAAACAGCTCCAAAAAAAATTACAAATAAATAAAAACAGCGAAGGGATTTTCTGTTTAAAAAAAAAAACAAAAAAGTATGTACGTAGTAAAAAGAGATGGCCGCAAAGAACCTGTAATGTTTGACAAAATCACAGATAGAATTAAAAAACTATGCTATGGTTTGAATGATTTGGTAGATGCAGTTAAGGTAGCAATGCGAGTAATTGAAGGGCTTTATGATGGGGTTTCTACGTCAGAATTAGATAATTTAGCTGCAGAGACAGCAGCGTCGATGACGATTGCGCATCCTGATTATGCACAATTAGCAGCAAGAATCGCGATTTCGAACTTGCACTCGAATACAACAAAGTCGTTCTCAGAGACGATGACTGAAATGTTTAACTATGTAAACCCAAGAAACGGTCAATACGCTCCGTTAATCTCGGATGAGGTTTACAAAGTAATTGTTGATAATGCAGAGTTTTTAGACTCACATATCATTTACAATAGAGATTTTAATTACGACTATTTCGGTTTCAAAACATTAGAACGTTCTTATTTGCTTAAGATAAACGGGAAAATTGTTGAGCGACCACAACATATGTTAATGCGTGTATCAGTAGGGATTCACTTAGATGATCTTGATGCTGTTTTAGAAACCTACGACTTAATGTCTAAAAAGTTCTTTACACACGCAACGCCAACCTTATTCAACGCAGGAACTCCAAAACCTCAAATGTCATCTTGCTTCCTTTTATCAATGCAAGACGATAGTATTGACGGAATTTATGATACGTTGAAACAAACGGCAAAAATTTCGCAATCAGCAGGCGGAATTGGTTTAGCAATTCACAACGTGCGTGCTACAGGATCGTATATTCGTGGTACAAACGGAACTTCTAACGGAATCGTTCCTATGTTACGTGTGTTTAATGATACGGCGCGTTACGTAGATCAAGGTGGAGGAAAACGTAAAGGTAGTTTTGCTATTTATATCGAAACTTGGCATGCGGATATCTTTGATTTCTTAGACTTGAAAAAGAACACAGGAAAAGAGGAAATGCGTGCAAGAGATTTATTCTTTGCAATGTGGACTTCTGATTTATTCATGAAACGTGTGCAAGAGGACGGAAACTGGACTTTAATGTGTCCTAACGAATGTCCTGGATTGTACGATGTTTATGGAGATGAATTTGAAGCATTATACGAAAGCTATGAAAAAGCGGGTAAAGGTAGAAAAACAATAAAAGCACATGAATTGTGGGAGAAAATTCTAGAATCTCAAATCGAGACTGGAACACCATACATGTTATATAAAGATGCGGCTAACCGTAAATCAAACCAAAAGAATTTAGGAACAATTCGTTCTTCTAATTTATGTACGGAGATCATGGAGTACACTTCTCCTGATGAAGTTGCGGTTTGTAATTTAGCGTCACTTTCGTTACCAATGTTTGTTGAAAACGGGAAATTTGATCACGATACTTTTTACACGGTTACAAAGCGTGTGACTAAAAACTTGAACAAAGTAATTGATAGAAATTACTATCCAGTTAAAGAGGCTGAAAATTCTAACAAACGTCACAGACCAGTAGGTCTTGGGGTACAAGGATTAGCAGATGCTTTTATCATGTTGCGTTTACCATTTACCTCTGACGAGGCTAAAAAACTAAATCAAGAAATTTTTGAAACTTTATACTTTGCTGCTGTAACCGCCTCTATGGAGATGGCAAAAGTAGAAGGACCATATTCTAGTTTTGAAGGTTCGCCAATGTCAAAAGGAGAATTCCAGTTTAACATGTGGGGAATGAAAGACGAAGAATTATCAGGTCGTTGGGATTGGGCATCGTTGCGTAAAGAGGTAATGGAGCATGGTGTTCGTAACTCTTTATTAGTAGCACCTATGCCAACTGCATCGACTTCTCAAATTCTAGGAAACAACGAAGCGTTTGAGCCATACACGTCTAATATCTATACACGTCGTGTGCTTTCAGGTGAGTTTATCGTGGTAAACAAACACTTATTGAACGATTTAGTAGAGCTAGGATTGTGGAATGAAACATTGAAACAAGAATTGATGCGTAACAACGGATCGGTTCAAGATTTAAATATCCCGCAAGACTTGAAAGAATTGTACAAAACAGTTTGGGAAATGTCTATGAAAGATATTATTGATATGTCACGTCAGCGTGGGTATTTCGTAGATCAATCGCAATCATTGAACTTGTTCATGCAAAATGCTAACTACTCTAAACTAACCTCAATGCACTTTTATGCATGGCAGTCAGGTTTGAAAACGGGAATGTATTACTTGAGAACAAAAGCAGCTGTTGATGCGATTAAGTTTACCTTAAACAATGATAAAGCGGCAGCGCCTATCGAAGTAAAAGAGCAAGTACAAGTACAAGCCTCTGCAAGATTAGAGTCGATTGCAACTTTGAATGAGCCAGTGGCTGTAGGAGTAGAGATGACTGCAGATGAATACAAAGCCATGATCGAATTAGCAAAAAATGCTGGTCCTGATGAATGTGAAATGTGTGGGTCTTAATTACCAATCCAACTTAAATATAAAAAACAGCTATCAATTTATTTTGGTAGCTGTTTTGTTTTTAGGAGCTATTTCCTGCTTTACGTTTCAATCTTTTTTAAAATTTGTCATACTGAGCATGTCGAAGTACAAATTTTAAAAAAGGATTTCCACTGCAATCAGGGCTAGTGATCCCGAATTTGATTTGATGTCGGAGAGTAAATGAACGCAATAATATGAATTGTAAACGTCACAAGAGCATTTTACAACAATCTCATAACACTTTCTAAAAATCCTATAAAAGTTAGCGTCTTACTGCTATGTATATTTGTTAAATCAAAAAGCAGTATTATGAAAGCAGTCCACTATATCAAACAAATAATTAAAAAAAGTATTCATTTAGTTTGTGCAACTTGCATGAATGATGTAATTATTTATTCGAAGCAAGCAAGTAATATCGAATTATTTATTCTTGCTTTTTTTATAGAGTTCAACCGACTTTTTATTGCAGATACCGTTTTTATGAACACCGTTCAAAAGCACGTTTTAGAAAAATTAGTGATCTCTTATCGTTTGAATTTAAGTTTGGCTCAAGTTAATTGGTTAGAAATTAAAAATGCCGCTGCTGAATTATTCTTTAATAACAATGCGTATGCTAATCAATATAACGAGGAAACAATGCTTAATCATTAATTGGCTATTCTCATGAATGAATATTCAATTAATACGCACCTAATACTAGTTATTCAGTAAAGCTATAAACGGATTAATGCCTTTATTAATCTCTTCTATCGATTGTCCGATTTGTATATTTTCTAATTTTAGGTCCAACAAGCCTCTGTGCAATGTAGCGATTTTAACTCCATTAGAAAATGTGATATAGTCCTCCCAACTCGTTTCTATGCCACCAACGGGAATAATACTTACCCACATTCTCCATGCTTTTGGAACATAATTTTTATCTACAAGCCAAACATACGAATCTCCGGGAGTACTGCCGCCAGAGGCATAAGTAATCATCAAGGCTTCTTGATTGTCCTGCATGACAAGGCTTCGAGTGGTTCCTGCGTCACGTAGTTTAAAGGGTGCGATTAGCCAAAATGAATCATTATTAAAATAATCATTTCCCTTTTTTATAGCGTCTATTTTATCAGATTCAGTTAGAGGTTTGTCATTTTTATAAGCTAGACCTTGCAATGTTTTTGTATTGTAAATCACTTTAGTTTCACCCCATTTTACTTGAACCAAGTTGTTCTTTTTATCCCAAAGATAATGATGACTTCCTCTAAAAGTGAAAGCAACCGCGGCGGTCGACTCCCAAGCTTTTTGATTGATTGCTTCTTGAATTTTATCAGTAAGTATTTCGGCTTTGCTTCCCGCATCTCCTTTTGGCAGCGGTTTACTCGTGAAATATAAAAAGACTGCTAAAACAATGGCAAGAACTACAATAATGGAAGCAGTTATTTTGAAGAATTTTTTCATTACAAAAACGATTTATTTACTATCAGTTTGTCAAAAGTACCAAAAAAACAGCATTTTCAGAAAGTATTCTCTGCTTTATTCCCATACAACAAAGGGTTTAGCTCATTAAAGCCAAACCCTTTGTGTCCAATTTTGTGGTGGTATATAATTGTGGTATTTATTATTTGATCGTATCCCATTTTTTGTCGATCATCCCTAAGTATTTGGCTTCGTCTTTATTCCAGATATCAAGCGTATTGACTTGTGTTCCATTAAAATCGCCATTAAAAAATAAATACAATTTGTTATTTACAATTTTAAAAGTTTCAGGATTGATAGAGAATTTAGAATCTTTTTCAGCTACACCCCAAGCGCAGTAACCGTTTACTTGTGGTACGTATTTTTTAGGGTTTGCTTTAAAAGCTTTTGCATTTTCTTTAGATGCAAAGTAATAAGTAACCTTTTCGTTTTGTTCTGCAAATTTAGCGCTTCCTTTCATTGCTTTGTGGTCTTTTTGGTATGCAACTACATCGTAACCACCTATTGCTAAACCTGTTTTGTCAATAGCATCCACTTGTGCAAATACTCCGTTTGAAAATAAAGCAATAAATGCTACTACTAATGTTGATTTTAAATTTTTCATGTTTTTGATTTTAATTATTTCTATGTGTAAGTTTGTATTTCTGTTGTATGTTAAGCTGTAACCGCTTCGGTAATTAGCTCTTGAGCATTTTCAATATTCCACTCGCCTTCAATCATGCGGTGTACATAGCAAGCGTCGGCTTGTTTTAACAATTCTGCTTTTTGTTCAGCAGTTAGGTCACCTTCAATTTTAATTTTTGCAGTAACGTTTGAGGTCAGTTTTCCTCCTTCGCCACGTTTCACATTAAGTTCGAATTCGCCGTCTACTTCGCCTATTGTCCAGTTGTTTTTTCGAGCAATGTATCGCACCGTTGCCACTTTGCACATTGCAATACTGGATAAGATTAAATCCTCAGGTGAGAACCCTAAATCAGTTCCTTTGCTATTTGTAGGCTCGTCACCCACAATCGCATGTCTACCGTTTGTAATCAGAGATTGGTATCCCGTAGGTAGGTTTTTGATGTTTATTTTTTTTCCCATTTTCTTAGCTTTTTATAATGTTTTGAAGGTGACTTGTCATTATAGACTTGCTTTGTACACCGTTTTGAGTACCTACAATTTCTCCATTTTTAAAGTAGAATAAAGCAGGAATGCTTCTTACTTTAAATTGTGCTGCAAGCTCTGGTTGTTCGTCAACATTGATTTTCGAAATAACCGCTTTACCATCAAAATCAGTTGCTAATGCTTCAAGAGCAGGATGCAAAGCCTTGCATGGTCCGCACCAGTCTGCGAAAAAGTCTACTAGTACGACATCGTTACTATTAATGGTTGCTTCAAAATTGTTTTTGTTTAAATGTTGTATCATTTTAATGGTTTTTAGGATTAATTAAAAATTATAGTGCTGGTGCAAGTGGAAAATCAATTGCAAAATCAGCTAGATTGTGAATGTAATTGCTAATGATTTTGTCACCTACTACTACCACTACGTCAATCATGTTTACTTCAGTATAACCAGCTTCAAAAAATGCTGTTTTAGATGCTGCAGTTGCTTTCCCTCTGTTTTCAACCACTGACGCTGTGAATTTTACTAAAGCGTCTAGTTTACTATCAAATGCAGCAGATCCTCTGCGTAATTCTAGTACTTGGTCATCCGTAAAGCCATTCATTTTTCCTAAAACAGTATGAGCCGACTGGCAATAATTACAACCATTTATTTGGCTAGTGATCAAGTTTACTACTTCTCTTTCTTTAGCTTTTAAGCTACTTTTTCTGTTTTGAAGTGCTAAATAGTCACCTAGAGCCGTTTCGCTTTTGGCGAAATAAGCATATAAATTAGGAACAAAACCTAACCCTTTTTCTAGGTTATCAAAAATTGCTTGATTGTTTGATGATACTTCTTCTCTTGTTGGTACGTTGAAATTTGACATAATTTTTTATTTTTTTGTGAATTAATATTTATATAAATAAGTTGCTTTCGTTACAGTAGTAATCGGTGATTGCCATATTCTGACAAAAATCTGCTTGAGTTACTGCAATCAATTGCGGTGATTTTTTTGTTTGGTTCAGGTTAAAAGCGTTTTTAAATCCTGTAATAAGTGTTTGTATTGTTCTCATAATTGGTTGTTTCAGTTTGATGGTACAAAGGTGCGACGAAAGAAGGCCTTTAAGTTAGGTCGCATTTCCCGTTGAGTTGTTCATTCTTCCCTTTTGGTGTTTTTATGAGTAAAAAACGAGCTTTTTGATAGTTTTAGGAGCAGAAAGTGAAGTGCTTTCAAGAAAATCCGTCCCGCTTTACGTTGCAATCTTTTTATTCGCCGCGGCGAATAAAAAGGATTTCCACTGCAATCGGGGCTAAGTGACGGCGTTTTGTCTTTGCCGATTACAATTCAGAATGGGAGTGAGTGCCAAGCACGAAGCAATCACACTCATTTGAAGGTATAAAGACTACTAGTTGTCTTTACATGATTTGACTTTTTGACGATCGAAAAAATATAACAATAGCAAATAATGTGAGCAACGGCTGAGATTCCTCCTTCGTCGGAATGACAAAGACGCGGTATTTTGATATTAGATTATCAAAAGTAAATTTTAGCGGAGTAAAGAACCAATATCAAATCTCGACTCTGCTCGATCTGACAAATTAGGAAATGAAAAGCAGATGTGATCGAAAGAAAAAACGTCCTAGCCCGGATAGAAGCGGCATCCTTTTATGCTGGGGTTCAGTATAAAAGATAGAGCGGATAGCCGGATTAGCTCCTGAAAAAACAGATTTATAAAGCCTTCTTAAAATCGGATGGAGAAACGCCTTCTGCTTTCTTGAAAAAGCGGCTGAAGGACTGAATGTCTTCATAGCCTATTTCGTAAGCGATTTCTTTGATGCTTTTGTCAGAATAGCGCAATAATCGGCGTGCTTCAAGGATGGTGCGGTCTTGAATGATTTGCAAAGGTGACTTTTCGTTGTATTTTTTGAATAAATTCGATAAGGTTTTCGGACTTTTATTCAGCATTTCGGCGTAGTCTGCCACTTGGTGTTTGGTTTTAAAATTGCTTTCGACTAAGTAGTTGTATTCGCGAACAATATCCAATTGGTTTTTGTCAAATGTTGTTAACTCCGTTTGCTCTTTGAACACGCGGGTGCATAATATGAGTAGGCGTTTGAGCATCATTTGTAACATATCGTTTTGCAAATCGTCTTTAGAAACCATTTCGATGGCAAACATTTTCCAAAGAATATCGAATTTTTCTAATTCGGCATCAGGAATAGCAATTTTCGGAAATTGTGACGCTCCAAAAAACAAAATCCCCTTGCAACCAACTTCGCTATCGTGATCTGCAATGCAGTAAAAAGCTCTATTGAACCGAATTAATCGCGCACTGTTTACGCTTAAAACTTCTACTTTATGGTACTCAGTTAAAAACAAAACCGTATTGGTCGGGAAAGTATGCTCGCTACCGTCTACTTTAATTTTTAATTCATCCAAAGCCCAAATAACGGTCAAGCCATCTGTGATTTTTTCTTTGAGTAAATCACAATTGGTATTGTCAATTTCGGCTAAACGTATAAATTCATTGAGTTGACCTGTGTAGAGCATAATGGGTTGTTAAATATGAATTTTCCCTTGTTGCAAGGAACGGTTTTTTAAACAGTGGTAACAGTTATTAAATACAAAGATAGGTCGTTTTGGCGTAATTGTTCGCTTGATAAATAATGTGAAAGCTATTTTATCTTAGGGCTATTTCTTTATCTTTGAAAAATAGTCTAATTATTCAAATTCGAAAACAACAGCATGAACTGGGAACAACTTTTATCATTAAAACGCCAAGGCGACACAAGTAAACGATTACGTATTGAGCAAGATGACACCCGTTTAGGATTTGAAGTAGATTACGACCGTATTATTTTCTCGGCAGCTTTTAGAAGTTTGCAAGATAAAACACAGGTGATTCCGCTTTCTAAAACCGACTTTGTACACACCCGTTTGACGCATAGTTTGGAGGTTTCTGTGGTTGGTCGTTCTCTAGGAAGGTTAGTAGGTAAGAAGATAATTGAAAAATATCCTCATTTACAAGAAGTTCATGGTTACCAAATGAATGATTTTGGCGCTATTGTAGCTGCGGCCTCTTTGGCGCATGATATTGGAAATCCTCCTTTTGGCCATTCTGGAGAAAAAGCAATTGGAGAATATTTCTCTATTGGTAAGGGTAAAAAGTACAAGGAACAGCTTTCAAGCAAAGAGTGGCAAGACTTAATCGATTTTGAAGGAAATGCGAATGGATTTACTGTTTTAACGGGAAGCCGACCAGGAATTGAAGGAGGTCTAAGGATTTCATATGCCACACTTGGCGCTTTTATGAAGTATCCTAAAGAAAGTTTACCAAAGAAGCCAACGAGAAACATTGCTGATAAAAAGTATGGTTTTTTTCAAATTGACAAACCGTTTTTTCAAGAGGTGGCTGATGATATGGGATTGATTCCTAATAAAACAGGAAATGATATTGGATATGAAAGACATCCTTTAGCCTACCTTGTAGAAGCCGCCGATGATATTTGTTACACGATTATTGATTTTGAAGACGGGATCAATTTAGGATTGGTGTCTGAGGATTTTGCCTTGGAATATTTGATTAAACTAGTGAAAGATAGCATCGATACCTCTAAATATAAGTCATTAGAGACAAAGGAGGATCGAATTAGTTACTTACGTGCCCTGGCTATTGGGAGTTTAATTAGTGACGCAGTAAAGGTTTTTACTGAAAATGAAGAGGCTATTTTAGCAGGGAAATTTCCTTTTGCATTAATGGATAAAAGTAAGTACAAAGCACAAATGGATGATATTATTAAAATTAGTGTTAATAATATCTACCAAAGTAGAGAGGTAGTAGAGAAAGAAATTGTGGGTTATCAAATTATTCAGACTTTGCTGGATACATTTATCACTGCATACGATAATAAGTACAACGACAATGCTTCGAATTACGATGCTTTAATTTTAAAGTTATTACCTGAAAAGCATCATCTTGAAAAAGAGAATCTTTATGAAAGACTTTTGCACATCTGCCATTATATTTCATTACTAACAGATGGAAATGCATTAGAATTATTTGAGACCATCAAAGGAAGAAAGAAAGAGTAGCTATTTAATATTTTAATAGACAAAAGCGTCGCTTTATAGTTGCTAAATCGAGTGAAAATCAGTAATTTCGCTTTTATAATTACCTATAACTAGTATACATCATATGAGAAAAATTACTCTTATTGCTTTTTTATTGATTTCTGTGTTAACATTTTCGCAGTCAAATAAAGACGTAATCCAAAATTATTTAAATTCAAACACATCTAAATTTGGTCTATCCAAAAATGATGTCCAAGATTGGTCTATTCAAAGTGAAGCGACATCAAGTAGTACCAACATAAATAGCAATTATGTAATTCAAAGATACAACGGAATTGAAATTTTTAGGGCGGTAACTAATTTCGCTATAAAGGACAAGAAAGTAGTAGATACGGATAAGAAATTCATTGCGAATGTCTCAGGAAAGATAAACGGGGTAACCCCCAAACTATCAGCAGTGGCCGCATTGTCCAAAGCATATTCGCTATTGGGAATTACTGAGGTAAACACGAGTACAGCTGTTGAAAAAGTAAGTCAAAATAAGTTTAAAATTAATGATAAGGTAACTAATCATGAGCCAATTGAAGTGAATTTGGTGTACCATCAAGCTGGCGATGGTAAATTAATGTTAGCTTGGGATTTGACAATCGAAACTCCTAAGCATGATCATTTATGGAGTGTTAGAATTGACGCATTGAATGGAGCTCTTTTAGAGAAAAACGATTTAGTTATATCATGTCAATTTGATAGAGAAGGTGCTTTAAGTCAAACTAGCGAAACTGCAAGCGGGTCGTTCCTGAATTTTGATAATTCGTACAAGCAAATATTCTCTCCTGCTGCAACTGCAGTTGTTGGCGGAGGGTCGTATCGAGTGATTCCGTTTAATTACGAGAGTCCTAACCATACAAGTAGACAATTAATTACAGATCCTGCAGATAGTAAAGCTTCTCCTTTTGGATGGCATGATACCAATGGCGTTGCTGGGGCTGAATATTATATTACTAGAGGTAATAATGTTTGGGCTAAAGATGATTTTTTAGGAACAAATAAAGACGATGGTTCCAGCCCAGACGGTGGATTAGGATTGGTGTTTGATTTTCCTTACGGAGGAACTAGTGTAGAGGCATCATCATACATTAATGCAGCGAACACAAATTTATTTTATATGAACAATATCATGCATGATGTATGGTATCAATATGGTTTTAATGAAGTTAACGGTAATTTTCAGGAGAACAACTATCAAAAAGGAGGAGTAGAAGGTGATTATGTGAACGCCGAAGCTCAGGACGGATCACTTGCTGAAACTATTAGTTTAAACAACGCTAATTTTTCGACTCCAAGGGATGGATTGAAAGGAAAAATGCAAATGTTTTTATGGAACAGAAGCCCTGAAATTAAACCATTAATTGTTACTTCGCCTTCAAACATTGCAGGTACATATGTTGCAACTCAAAATGTATTTAACCCAGGACGTGTCAATTTACCTGTGGCACCTGATTTACTTCAATCTGATTTAGTGTTGTATTTAGATAGTTCTGGTGATACCTCTTTTGCATGTGGTTTACCAAGAAATACCGCAGCAATGCAGGGAAAGATAGTTATATTAAGAAGAGGAAATTGTTCTTTTGTTGAAAAGGTAAAATCGGCTCAAAATGCAGGAGCTATCGCTGTAATTGTTGTGAATAGTGAACCCGAGAATCTTGCAATGTCTGGGGCAGATGCAGTAATTAGAATACCAGCAATTAGCGTAACTAGTACTATCGGAGAAAATATTATTAATCAGATGAAAATTGGGGCTGTAAATGTAAAAATACAATTGCAAACTGCTCAATTTATAAATAGTGATGGGGATTTTGATAATGGTATTATTTCTCACGAGTATGGACATGGTATATCAACTCGATTAGCAGGTGGCGCTAGTAACTCCAGCTGTTTAAACAATAAAGACCAAATGGGCGAGGGTTGGTCTGACTGGTTTGCGCTAATGATGCAATTAAAACCAGGAGATTCAGGAAAGTCTAAAAGAGGAATAGGTACATTTGTATCTTCTCAAGATACTGATGGTTTGGGTATTAGAAATTACGTTTACTCAACTGATAGAACTTTGAATCCAATGACATATGCCTTTACTAATGGTTTTACCACCTATGATACTAACGGCGTAGAATCAACATCAGTTCATGGTGTAGGGTCTGTTTGGGCGACAATGTTGTGGGACTTAACATGGGCTTACATAAATAAATATGGATACAATGACAATAAGTATACGGGTAACGGTGGAAATAATAAGATAATGCAATTGGTTATAGATGGCTTAAAAATGATGCCTTGTAGTCCAACTTTTGTTACAGCACGTAATGCTTTAATTGCTGCTGATCAAGCAACTACGGGTGGTAAAGATTTTTGTATGATATGGGAGGTTTTTGCTGCCAGAGGACTAGGTGTAAATGCATCTGCTGGTGATGGAAACATTGGTAACGATCAAGTAGAGGATTTTACAAGACCTGTTGCTGGTGCTAATTGTACGACTCTTGGAATAACTGATTTTGATAACGAGGACGTGATGAAGGTTTATCCAAATCCTTCAAATGGAATTGTAAACATTCAAATTAATAAATATTTTGGAACTGTAGACGTTCAGCTAATCGATATTACTGGAAAACAGATTTACAGTGCTAAAAATGTTGATTTTAATGGTCAAAAAAGTATTGATTTAAGTGCTATCACTTCAGGAATTTACCTTCTTAAGGTAACAGGAGAATCATTAAACTTTGTTGAGAAAATTATTCTTAACTAGAAATAGAATAAAAAGGCCGGTTTTGTACTACTACAAAACCGGCTTTTTTTTAAAATTGATAAACAACACCTACGCCTAACATTTGTTTGAACTGTGTTTTAGCGCCTAAGGTTACTTGTTCTCCGTCGATATTTTTTTTGGATTTAATATCGTCATCATAAATAACATGAAGACCTATATTTGTTCGAATGTATTCATTGACAACTAAATCAAAGGCCACATTATAATCCACATCGATATTACCAAAATTATTAATGTAATCAGAGTATAAACTCAAACGATTCTCCATAATTACATTTTTAACGACTTGCTTCTTATAATATCCGGTTAATAAAAAGCCGAGTTCTATTTTTGATTTTTCTCCCTCTTTATTCAAACTTCCATCGGTATTGTAAATTGCTTTGGTTACTCCAAAAGCCCCTTGATTGGCTAATCTTTGGTCTAGAACAAAGGTCATTTTAGAGGTAAAAGGCGATAGATATAATAATTCATCTTTTTTCTTTGAGGCGTACTCAGCTCCTAATCCTATGAAAACATAAGCTGGAGCAAATGGACTCGAAATCGTTTTTTCCGTATTTGGATAAGCGTATCCATTAGTGAATTGCGTGTTGAAATTAAACTTAGCTGTATGATACCAATTTGACAAGGTGTCCTTTCTATACCCAAAAGCAGAACTAAATAAAAAAACGTCGTCACTTTTTCTAAGTTCGACTCCGTCTTGCTTATTAAGTCCATAACGCATTATGAGTTCATTTGACCAATTGTAATTGCTTGTTGTATATATTCGGCTGAATTTTGTTTTTAACAATCCTGAAACCGAGCTAGTACCCCCTGCATTCCAGTTAACAAAAGCGATTTCGCTTATATCAAATCCAATCGTGTTTTTTTTTGCCCAATGGGAGACTGTATCTTTTGGTTGCTTTAAAGAACCTTCTAGAGTGGTGATTATTTTTTGGGAGAATAAATTAGTGGAAAAAAGGGATATGATTAGTAGGGAAGTAATAGGTATAAATTTCATTATGACTCTTTTTTTAACGTCTTTTGGTGATTGGTTGTTTTAGTTAGAAAGCAGTAATTCTAATGAATTAACGTCGATTTTACAAAATTGTTGTTGTTCTAATATGGTTCCTTGCTCGATATAAGAATCAGGAACACCTAATGTTAGAAGTTGCGCTTTGTAATTGTATCGAGTAGCAAATTCAGCTATAGCGCTACCAAATCCGCCTATAATGGTTCCGTCTTCAATCGTTATGATTTTTTTAAAAGCACGGAAAATGCGGTGTAGTTCTTCTTCATCTAGCGGTTTTACGAATGCAAAATCGTAATGAGCTACGGTATTTGGATGTCCTAAATTAGCTATTGCAAGTGAAACATTATTGCCTATTGGCCCATTGGACAGCACGGCTGTTTCAGTACCGTGAACTAGGCAATTTGCTTTTCCAATTGTAATGATTTCATAAGGTTGTATCCAATTAACAGTAACGCCTCTTCCGCGGGGGTATCGTATTGCGATTGGATGATTTAAACCTAGCTGGGCCGTGTATAGAATATTTCGAAGTGCTATTTCGTTTAGAGGCGAGTAGATTATTAAATTAGGAATACATCGTAAATAAGCGATATCATACAGCCCGTGGTGCGTTGGACCATCTTCGCCTACAAGACCTGCGCGATCCAAGCAAAAAATTACTGGTAAATTTTGTATCGCTACATCATGAATTACTTGGTCATAAGCGCGCTGCAAAAAAGTCGAGTAAATATTGCAATAAACGATCATTCCTTGGGTGGCCATTCCAGCAGCTAGGGTTACTGCGTGCTGTTCCGCTATACCCACATCAAAAGCGCGTTCAGGCAAGGCTTCCATCATGAATTTTAGAGAGCTACCCGATGGCATTGCTGGTGTTATTCCAATTATTTTTTTGTTCGTTTTGGCTAAATCTAAAATGGTAAGACCAAATACGTCTTGGTATTTCGGTGGAAGGTTTTCTTCTGATTTAGAATGAATTTCTCCTGAAATTGGGTCAAATTTGCCTGGAGCGTGGTATTTCACTTGATCTTCTTCGGCTTGTTTTAGGCCTTTCCCTTTGGTTGTGATAATATGGAGAAACTTAGGTCCTTTGATCTTTTGTAATCGTTTTAACTCTTTGATGATAGCATGAATGTCATGTCCATCTATGGGTCCTGAATAATCAAAATTCAAGGACTTAATCATGTTGTTTTGTCTAGGATTGGTACCCGTTTTTACAGCAGTCAAGTAATTTTTTAAAGCGCCTACACTTGGGTCAATTCCTATAGCGTTATCGTTAAGAATTACTAGTAAATTGGCATCAGTAACTCCAGCATGGTTTAGACCTTCGAATGCCATCCCTGCAGCTATGGAGGCATCTCCAATTACTGCAATATGTTGCTTATCGTAATCGCCATTTAAATTAGAAGCAATTGCCATTCCTAGTGCTGCTGATATGGCTGTAGAAGAGTGGCCTACGCCAAAAGCATCGTATTCACTTTCACTTCTTTTTGGAAAACCAGAAATACCATTGAGCTGCCTGTTCGTGTCAAAATTTTCTCTTCGGCCTGTCAAAATTTTATGACCATAAGCTTGATGGCCCACATCCCAAATCAAAAGATCTTTAGGAGTGTTAAAAACATAATGTAAAGCGATGGTAAGTTCGACTACTCCCAGACTGGCGCCAAGATGTCCTTCTTTTGCTGAAACAATATCAATAATAAAATCACGTAATTCTTTAGCTAACTGAGGAAGTTGCCCTTCGTCAAGTTGGCGTAAATCGGTTGGGTTGATGATAGTAGATAGCAGGTTATTCTTCATTGTTTTTCAAAAGACAAAATTACATTTTTAATGTGTAAACATGTTGTTTTCGTACTTTGTAATTTGTTTAATTTCTAAAGAGTCAATTTGGGTTAAAATTTGGGTTCTAAAAAAAGACTTTTTAATAGTGTCTGGTTTAATACTGACTGATAATTGAAATTTGCAGTTTCTTTTTTTACCATTTTGTTCTCCGGGATACCACTCAGGTGATGACTTCAGTACTCTTCTTAATTCTTGGTTGATAGTGCTATTTAGTCCTTTAATAATTGTTACATCATTTAAGGTTCCATCTTGGTCAATTTCGAAAGTAGCTTCAATTTCTCCTTTTAAGCTTTTATTATTGATAACTTGTTTGTAATTATCTTTAATAAAGGAATAGAATTTGGCAATACCTCCCTTGTAATCTGGATAGACGCTAAGTCCAATAACGCCATAAGCAGTGTTATCTTCGTAAATTACCTTTTTATCATTTGTTGATTGTTCTTTTTTCGATACTGGTTCGTTATAAGTTGTAGCTCTATGTTTTTTGAACTTTGCTTGTGGTGTTTTTTTTGAGAGCGGTGTTTTATTTTGCAACGAATCAGCAGGTTTTGGAGTAAGTGAAGGTGTGGTTTCACTGCTTACGATGTCGTTCGTAATTTCGATTTTATCAATCTTTTGCTTTATACCATCGTCGTTTTTGCAACTAAATAGCGTAGTTCCCATAGTAATGAATAGAGCTAATAAGAACAATTTGTTATACTGTGTTTGACTGTATAAAGTTTGTATTGGAATATGAATTGTAATTGAATTCAATTGAGAGCTCTTGAATCTTCCACAAACGTTTGTGTTTTTTTGAAAATAGTGCGCTATTTCATCGGGCAGCATTGTAGTAAAATCAACAACAGTCTTAGCGCAGCTAGTACAAAACTTTCCATTATTAGTTGGAGTCATTTTGTTCCAATCTTCGTTGCAAGGTTCAGGAATATTGATTTTATATGTTCGTTTCATTTTTGAATTTCAATATTTAAAAGTACTAAAAAATAAATTGTAAAGCGCTACTTTTGCTCTATGGAAAATATTTTCACTGACGATTACTTTATGAAAAAAGCTTTGCAAGAAGCTGAAATGGCTTTTGAAAAAGGCGAGATTCCAGTAGGTGCTATTGTTGTTGTCAACAATACGGTTATTGCAAGGTCTCATAATTTAACGGAGCTATTAAATGATGTAACTGCTCATGCTGAAATGCAAGCCATAACCGCTGCAGCCAATTACTTGGGCGGAAAATATTTGAAAGAGTGTACGCTATATGTGACTTTGGAACCTTGCCAAATGTGTGCTGGAGCCTTGTATTGGAGTCAAATTACCAAAATAGTTTTTGGTGCTCGAGATGAACAAAGAGGTTTTATTAAAATGGGAACGCAACTACATCCTAAAACTACTGTTGTGTCTGGAATTATGGCTGAAGAAGCTTCTAGTTTAATGAAGCGATTTTTTGCAGAAAAGAGGAAGTAGGTGTCCCACTTTTATTTCCTAGCCCCGATAGAAGTGGAAATCCTTTTATCCCACTTTTAGGGATAAAAGATTGCAGCGGATAGCGGGAAATAGCTCCTTCCTTCGGCTGCGCTCAGGATGACACTTTTTCTTGCCGATAAAACACAAAAAAACCGCTAATCTTGCGAAAAGCGGTTTGATGTTTAGTCTTTTATAGCATTTCCTTGTTTATCAAAGAAATGATATTCTAAATACGTGTAAGCGTCACGAGGTATAATTTTCACCCATTTTTTATGTTCAAGAAACCATTTTGAACGTAATGATGGAAAACCTTTGGTAAGGTATGCGGCCACAAAAGGGTGTACATTAAGTACTACTTTTTTATGGTTTTTTAATACTCCTTCTAAATCAGATATGATTTTGTCGATGATAATTATTGGCGCTTCAATTTCGCCATTTACATCGTTTGGATCTTCTTCTCTAGTTTTTATATTTCTTTCGGGTCTTACTCTTTGTCGTGTGATTTGGACTAATCCAAATTTACTAGGAGGTAAGATTTTGTGTTTTGCTTTATCGTCGCTCATTTCTTCCCGTAGGAATTCGAACAATGTTTTGCGGTTTTCGGGATTAGACAAGTCGATAAAATCAACTACAATTATTCCGCCCATATCTCGTAAACGCAATTGTCTAGCGATTTCAGCAGCGGCAATCATATTGACTTCCATGGCAGTGTCCTCTTGATTAGAGGCCTTATTTGAACGGTTTCCGCTGTTTACGTCTATAACGTGCAAAGCTTCAGTATGTTCAATAATAAGATAAGCCCCTTTACTCATGGATACTGTTTTTCCAAAAGAAGTTTTGATTTGTCTCTCTATGTTGTATTTCTCAAAAATAGGCGTATCATTTGACTGATAAAACTTTACAATTGATTGTTTGGATGGTGCAATTTCTTGCAAGTAATCCTTTGTTTGGTTGTACAACTCTTCATCATCAATTTGAATACTCGTAAAAGTATCATTAAACACGTCTCTAAGGATAGAAGATGCTCTATTGAGTTCCCCTAGAACCTTTGACGGATGATGAGCAGTTGGTAATTTTTTACACATTGCAGTCCATCTGCTAAGCAGGTTCTGCAAATCTTTTTCTAATTCGGCTGTATTTTTGCCTTCGGCTACTGTACGAACAATAACACCAAATCCTTTTGGTTTGATGGATTGTACAAGTTTTTTGAGTCGGTCTTTTTCTTTACGATCTTCTATTTTTTGAGAAATAGAAACCCGATCAGAGAAAGGAACTAAAACAATAAACCTACCGGCAAGAGAAAGCTCAGCGCTAATTCTTGGCCCTTTGGTTGATATTGGTTCTTTTACTACTTGTACTAAGATAGATTGATTGGCGTTTATTACCTCGGTAATGGTTCCATCTTTGTCTATCTCTTTTTCAAACTGAAAGTTTTTTAGGGAGAAATCTTTTATTTTACCTGCGCTTACAAGTTTTATGAATTTCAACTGAGAAGTTAAATTAGGACCTAGATCATGATAGTGTAAAAAGGCATCTTTTTCGAAGCCTACATTTACAAAAGCAGCGTTAAGTCCAGCAACGGGTTTTCGTATTTTGGCAATAAAAATATCACCTACTTGAAAGTTGCTTTTTTCTTCTTCCTTGTGTAATTCAATTAGTTTTCCATCTTTTAATAAGGCAAAATCTACGAAATCAGAACTAGATCTAATGATTAATTCTTTATTCATTTGTAAATTTTTATCCGAACTTTTTGGCATTGGGCATTGGGCCACAAGCTAATTGTAGGGATGGATTAAACAATAATTTAACAGGTATTGTACCCGGGGAAAACTAGCTGGCAGTTTTGTAAAAGTAATAATCAGCGGGCTGAATACTACTAACGGCTGACTGTGTGCTAATTTTCAATTTCAATGAACGTTTACGTTTAAAAAGAAAAAAGTAGTTAAAAACTACTTTTTCTTTTTGTGACGGTTAGCTCTCGCTCTTTTTTTTCTTTTGTGCGTAGCTACCTTATGTCTCTTTCTTTTTTTACCACTTGGCATAATCGTTTAGATTTTATGATTAATAATATTATTTTGCTTCGTTATTTGTTTTTACTCCTTCTACAAAAACTTTTGCAGGTTTAAATGCAGGAATGTTGTGTGCAGGTATTTTGATAGTTGTATTTTTAGAAATATTTCTACCTGTTTTTTCAGCTCTTGTTTTCACGATGAAACTTCCAAAACCTCTTAAATATACATTGTCTCCAGTCTCTAATGAATTTTTAACTTCATTCATAAAAGTCTCTACTGTTGCTTGAACATCACCCTTTTCAAGACCTAATTTTTCTGAAATTTTTGCTACGATATCTGCTTTCGTCATTTTCTTCCTTATTTATTATATTGTAATAATTTTTTTGAGTTTGCAAATATAGGAATTTAAAAAACAATTATTCAAGCTAATTCATTAAATTTTAATCACATAAACTTTTACTTTTGCAATCAAATAATTAACTGTGAAATTTTCTAATGTTCTTATTCAGTGGTATTTACAAAATAAACGCGATTTACCGTGGCGTAATACTACTGATCCTTACCCAATTTGGCTCTCAGAAATCATGTTACAACAGACGAGAGTAGCGCAAGGTACGCCTTATTTTTTATCTTTTACAAGCGCTTTTCCTACTGTTTTTGATTTGGCTAAAGCCAATGAAGAACAAGTACTGAAATTATGGCAAGGTTTAGGGTATTATTCTAGAGCGCGCAACCTTCATAAAACCGCACAACATATCGCTTTTGAGCTAAACGGGGTTTTCCCAAAAACTTACAAAGACCTTCTCGATCTTAAAGGAGTGGGAGAGTATACCGCTGCTGCTATTGCCTCGTTCTCCTATAATGAAGTAGTCCCCGTTGTAGACGGAAATGTTTTTAGAGTGTTGTCTCGCTATTTTGATGTGGAAACAGATATTGCTTTGGCTTCAGCCAAAAAAGAATTTGCTGCGCTCGCCTTAGCGTTAATACCTGCGAAGGATCCCGCTTCTTTTAATCAGGCTATAATGGAATTTGGAGCCTTGCAATGTGTTCCTAAAAACCCTAACTGCAGTGTTTGCGTTTTTAATAGTAGTTGTGCCGCCTTGCAAAAAGGCAAAGTGAGTGATTTGCCGGTGAAGTCAAAGAAGATCAAAGTTCGCAATCGCTACTTTAATTATATTGTGGTCGCTGATGTTGATGATAATATTGTTATTAATAAGAGAACAGCTAAAGGTATTTGGCATAATTTATATGAGTTTCCACTACTAGAAACCGATAAAGAGGAAGATTTTGACACGATTTCAAACCAAATTACTAAGGAGCTTTTTACCGCGTCCAATGTTATTAGTGTTGAAGAATGTAACAGTAATAGTATTCTTCATAAGTTATCACATCAACATTTGTATATCAAATTTTGGAAAGTAAAGCTATCGGTAGCAATTGACGGAGCAATTCGTGCTGCTGAGTTGAAAACATATCCTTTCCCAATTGTAATTCATAATTTTATTGAAAAGGAGGCTTTTTAAAATCTATATTTTGTGGAAAATAGAATATATCTGGGAACAAGATCAATCATGGTTTTGTAAGAAGCAAAGGAACTAATAGATTGCGCTGAGTAGGTTTCTTCATTTGCAAGATTGTTTAGCACAACTGAATAGGAAAACGGACTTTTAACAGGATTATAATTTAGAGCAGTATTTAGGAACGTATAATTTTGATTGTCCAGATTATAAAAGCTGTATTTTAATTCGGTAACCCAAATTTCTTTAAAGGTGTGATTGATATTGATGTATATATCTGAAGTAGTAGTTCTATTAGTGTTTGATTTATAATTTGATTCAAAAATATTCAAATTATATCCTAAGTCTAAATTAATAAATTTTTTGAAAAAAGTAGTGCCGGAAACTTTATATGTAGCATAATAATTTTGAATTAAGTCGATAGCATCCGAATTTACTTTTATTGGCGTTACAGCCCAATTTTGATTCGTTTCAAGTCGCGTAGCCAGTTTTAATTTTTTGAAATAGTTGGTAAGTCCAATGGTTGCCATTGTATTTTCTCCTCCTTTGCATATAAAGTAGTTGTATTGGTTTATATTTTGGTTTAGTGTGCTCGCTATATTATAAACTGTTGCTGTTTTGAAATACAAAAGAGAGGCTTCTACTGAAAAGCGTTTGGGAGTATTGAATAGAGAGTAGTTTAATGAAACGGTATTTCCATAGATACGACGTATTTCTTGCTCTCCTTTTATGAAACTTCGATAAGAATTTAATTGATTGCTAGCGAGCAATAGGTTAGTCTGCGGTAGCTTTGAGTTATAGTCAATGTTAAATCCAAAGCGCCCCAATCGCTTTAAGAAAAATTCAAATTGTAAATTAGGATTTATTAAAATAAAATCTTGCTCATTAATGTTGGTTTGTGCTACATTAAAGTTTGATGTTATTTGAAAACGATTACTAACTATGAATTTTAATTTTTGATTTAGGTTTATGTTTTTTTTATCAAAAGGGATATTGTTGTCTAAGAATTCAGTATTGCTAGTATTTGATAAATTACTAATAAATCTTTCGTTTTCGTTTTCTATTGTTAGGGTTGAGTTGCTTTCCAAGTTGTTTTTTTTAATCAACAGTGATGTTTTGAAACCAAAATAAGTGAGTTGATTGCTTGTATTTAGTCTGATTTTTTGATTCGAATTGCTTGCTAAGAAATCGTTTAGTGGGTCAGATTTAATAATAACATTTTGGTTTATCCGGCTATCGCCAAAATAAAAATAATTGGTTAAAATTGTATTCTCGGTTAATGAAAAAGTGTTTTGAAGATGATTATAAAATGATTGGTTTTTATTATTTAAATTTTGATCAATTTGATTTTCGTTAAACAACACATTATTTAAAATCTTTTCGGGGTTGTTTTGAAAAGAAAAGTAATTTGTAAAATAGCTTTTTTCGGTTGCAAAATATTTTAATTCTAATTCGGTTGAAGCTAAAGTTTTACTATTTTTATACTTATTGTTTTCCGAGAGAAAAATAGGGTTGGGTTCAATGTTAAACTCTGTTAATGCTAGAGAATTTTGATTTTGAATATCATTTAAATAATATGCTACAGCTCTTAATTTGATTTTATCGGTTAGTTTAGTACTTACGCTTAAGGAATTAAGTAGTGCCTTATTAAATAAACTTTGGGAAGTATTAAATTGATTGTTATCGTTGCTGTCAATAGAATACAAACCTTTTGCTCTTTTCTCGATTCTACCCATAAAATCTGAAAAATCTATAGATTCTTGGTTACCGATAATCAAGCTTGTTGATTTTTCGCCAATGTTATTATAATCTCCGAAGTAAAAAAACTTTATTTTTTTTCGTAACAAGCCCAGATTTAAACTTTCTTTAAATCTGTTTTTTGTTCCAAGTCCACCAGTAACGCTACCAAACTATATATTTGAAAAACCTTCTTTAAATTTAATGTTTAATGCAACTTTGTCTGAATCCGACAATTTTTTTAATATCGGATTTTCTTCAAAATTATCTAAAATTTGTACTTCATCTAGGACTTTGGCGTCTAAGTTTTTTGATAGTATTTTGTAATTTTTATCAAAAAGATCATCCCCATCTAAAAGTAATTTGTTGATTATTTTTCCGTGAGCTCTAATACTACCATCTGCTTCAACTTTTATACTCGGTAATTTCTTTAGTACATCTTCTAGTGTTTGTTCGGTATTATTTGTAAATTTTGATACTTTTAAAAAAGTAGTGTCCTGATTGATTCTTATTTTTTGATCGGTACGAATAATAACCTCTTTCAGAACTTCATTATCTTCCTGCAGTTTAATTGAAAATTTTCGATTGTTATTGTTTACTAAATTGTATTCAAACTCTTGTTTTACGTATCCTAAGCAAGAAATTTCAATTTTGACAATTGTAATGTTTTTATTGTCGAAATTTAATTCAACCTGTCCTTGATTATCAGTCCGTTTATATGCTAAAATGTTTTCAAATAGATCTGAAACTATAACGGAGGCGTTTGCCACTCCTTTATTATTTTGGTCTATGATTTTCCCCTCTATGCTATTAAGCTGGCCAAAGGAGCATACAGGAATCAGAATTAAAAGCAAAAATATTTTTTTCATTTACTCAAATTCTACAAACATTTCAGAGATTTTAGGGTCTACGAATACAATTCCCTTAAAGTTTTTTTGATTCATTCTATTCACGGCAATTGCTTCCTCTTGACGATCTAATCTGAATTTTTTAAAACTTTCATAATCTACGAATTGTATTGCTTTATCTCCTTTTGATTTCATGATAAAAGTTACATTTTGTTTCGTATCTGAGGGATATTCTGCATTTTTAAAATACCAAAATACTTTTTTGTCGGTATCATAAGCTTCAACGATGAGTCCAGGTAAGCCGTGAAGTTTCCATGGTCCGAATGGAATGGCAATTTTAGTAGTATACCAGGCAGTATAATTACGGCCTCTAAAAAAAACAGTTGCTTTTTTGCATAAAAAATCACCAATTTTTTTTGTTTCATTACTAAGTTGCCAATTTAAAGCAGTTGCCTCTTCTTTCATATAGATGTGTTCGTCATAATACAAATTTGACCAAATCGTGTTTTTCTTGATGTTATAAACCACTTGATCTCCTTGTACACTGCGTTTTCCAGTGTACTCTCTTTTTCCTTCGTATTTTTTATTATAAACTGTTATCGAGTTGATTTTTGATGCTTTCTCTAAACTGTCTTTTGCGGTAACATAATACGATTGCTCCTTATTGAATACAAGGTATGCATTGCTGTCGGCTCCTTTAGCGTTTCCTTCTTGTAAGGATTCGATGTAACCGTAATTAACCAGACCTTTGTTTTGAGAAAAAGTAATATTGGATAATAAGAGCAGAAAAAAAATAATTTTTATTTTCATTATTGTAAGTTAAGAATTTAAAAAAAAATGCTTTATAAGGCGGGTAAAATTTAAATGTTATTCAGCTGAAATGTGAGCATCTCTTCTGTCAGAGCAAATTCTGGACGCAACAACCTGAGCGTCTTCCTTCGTTGTTCCTTCTGATGCTAAAAATGATCCGGTGTGTCCTGTTCCGTCGTTACATGAATAGTACCAAGTAACAAGCCTAGTGTCCTCTTCTATGTTATTTTTCTTCTTCTCGACTACTGAGAAGGAATTCAAGGTAATAAATGCGATTGCTGCTAAAATTAGTGGTTTTTTCATGATAATAATAATAATAATAATTTATAATTGTTAGATAATAATTGTGACTTATAAAGCTTCACAAATAAAAAAAAACATCTTACTTTTCCTAATTTTATTTTTATTTTTTTAAAACAAAAAAAATGTATCTTTGATTAAATACCACTTATTATAATGAACGGAACCTTAAATAAAGTTATGCTTATTGGTCACTTAGGTGATGATGTTAAAATGCACTATTTTGATGCAGGAAATTGCATTGGTCGTTTTCAATTGGCAACGAATGAAGTGTATATTAATAAAACAACCAACGAAAAAATTACTTCCACGGAGTGGCATAATTTGGTTGTGCGCAATAAAGCAGCCGAGATGTGCGAGAAGTATTTAAGTAAAGGGGATAAGATATATGTAGAGGGTCGTATCAAATCACGTCAATGGCAAACAGAGGATGGTACCGTAAAATACGCAAGCGAAATACAAGTAACGGAATTTACTTTTTTGACCACTAAAAAAGGCAATGAAAACAACAAACAAATTCCCGGCACTGAATCGCCAAAAAACACTAACTTTGACCCCCAGAATAACGGCTTACCTATCAATGATTTGCCGTTTTGATTGTTTAACTAATCTTTTTTAATTTGGACCCAGAGCCCAGTTTAAATTTTGCATACGCTATTGATTTCGATCTAGTGTTTGGTTTTGCCGGAATAGCTGTATTGCTTTTTTTCTCGGCCCTAGTATCAGGTGCCGAAGTAGCCTTGTTTTCGCTTACGCAAAAAGACCTTGATGAATCAGTTCAAGCAAATCCTACCAAAGGGAAAATATTAGTGGATCTTCTTAGTAAGCCCAAAAAGCTTTTGGCAACTTTATTAGTAGCAAACAACTTTATTAATATTGGCGTTGTAATTTTGTTTTCCTTTATTGGAGGCGGTCTTTTTGCCGCAGTTACCTCACCTGTTTTAAAATTTATTTTAGAAGTTATCGTAGTGACTTTTTTATTGTTGCTTTTTGGCGAGGTTTTGCCCAAAGTATATGCCAGTAGAAACAACTTGAAATTTGCTAGTATTGTTGCTTTGCCAATTTCGTTTTTAGATAGTGTTTTGTCGCCAATTAGTATCCCAATGCGAAATTCAACGGTTTATTTGCACAATAAACTCGGAAAGCAAAAAACAAATTTCTCTGTAGACCAACTGTCTCAAGCATTAGAATTAACGTCATCTGATGATACTTCAAGCGAAGAGCAAAAAATATTAGAAGGAATTGTTTCATTTGGTAATACCGATACCAAGCAGGTAATGAGTCCTAGAATCGATGTTTTTGGATTAGAAATAACAGAGACTTTTGCAGAGATCTACATTAAAATAATTGAAAAAGGATACTCCAGAATTCCGGTTTACCGCGACAATATCGATCAAATAGAAGGAATTTTATTTGTTAAAGATTTACTGCCCCATTTGAACAAAGACGATTTTGATTGGGTAACTTTAATCAGAGAGCCCTTTTTTGTTCCTGAAAATAAGAAACTAGATAATTTGTTGAAGGACTTTCAAAGTATGAAAAGTCATTTAGCAGTTGTGGTTGACGAATATGGCGGTACTTCAGGACTAGTATCATTAGAGGATGTTATCGAGGAAATTGTGGGTGATATTAGTGATGAGTTTGATGATGAGGATATAAATTTCTCTCAAATCGATGATAGAAACTTCCTTTTTGAAGGGAAAGTCAATTTAAGGGATTTCTACAGAGTCGTTGATGTTGATGAAGATGTTTTTGAAGAAAGAAAAGGAGAAGCGGAGACGCTAGCCGGATTTATTTTAGAGATCTCCGGAAATTTCCCTGCCAAAGGACATAAAATCAGTTTTGCAAACTGTTTATTCACTGTAGAAGTGGTAGATAAAAAACGAATTAAACAAATAAAAGTTACTATTGATGCTTAGTTTTAAAAATAGCAGTAGCCGTATTTTAATTGCAATTTTGGGATGTATTTTGCTAGTTTCAGCGACGAGTTGTAAAGATGATGTAATTCCTAAGCCGTCCAGTTATTTGCGATTGGATTACCCGATGGCGGCTTACGCTAATTTTGAAAACAATTGTCCGTTTACTTTTGAAATGAACGCTGATGCGATCATAAAGGCCGAGAAAGATTGTGGGCTTACGATTACCTATCCTAAAATGAAGGCTACCATTTACCTGAATTATCAACCGGTAAAGAATGATATTAATGCCTTGTTAAAAGATGCTCAAACGCTTACTTACAAGCACGTAATCAAAGCAGATGATATCTTGGAACAACCGTACTTAAATCCGCAAAAGAAAGTTTATGGTATGTTTTACCAAGTTGATGGTAATGCAGCGACAAATTCCCAGTTTTATGCAACGGATAGTACGAAGCATTTCGTGCAAGGGACTGTTTATTTCTACGCAAAACCCAATTTTGATTCGATTATGCCAGCAGCAAGTTATATTAAAAATGACATGCAGCACTTATTAGAAACTCTAAATTGGAAGTAGTCTTGAATTAATTTTTCTCAAAAAAATAGGGGTATTCCATAAAATTATTAGATTTTTGACAAAAAATTGAATTAATGGAATCAAAACAAATAAAATGGGGTTATCTAATAGTACTTTCCTTAATCTGGGGGAGTTCTTTTATTTTAATCAAAAAGGGATTACTAGGCTTATCAGCAATTCAAGTGGGTTCCTTGCGAATTGTATTTGCTGCTTTCTTTTTGCTGCTAATCGGTTTCAAAAGTTTATCAAAAATCCCAAAGGACAAATGGAAATTTATTGCTTTGACTTCAGTATTTGGGACCTTTGTACCTGCTTTTCTTTTTGCAATTGCTGAAACCGAATTAGATAGTTCAGTAACCGCCATCTTAAATTCTTTAACACCGCTAAATACTTTAGTTTTAGGAGCTGTTTTTTTTGGAGTGCAGTTTCAGCGCAGGCAAATGTGGGGAGTTTTAATTGGTCTTTGTGGTAGCTTGCTGTTGGTTTTTAATGGGGCGATGAACCATCCAAATCAAAATTATTACTATGCAATATTGGTTATTATTGCGGCTGTTTGCTACGCAGTTAACGTGAACCTTATCAAGCGCTATTTGCATGACTTATCACCATTGAGTATTTCTACAGGGAACTTTTTGTTTTTGTTGTTTCCGTCCTTAGTGATTCTGTTTTCAACTGGTTTTGCTACTGTTATCCAAGTACCACAAGCGCAAGAATCTATTTTTTTTATAATGATTTTGGGAGTGGTAGGAACGGGTATTGCTAATATTCTATTCTTTAAATTAATTCAAATTTCGTCGCCGGTTTTCGCGACTTCGGTGACTTATTTGATTCCAGTAGTAGCTTTCTTTTGGGGATTGCTGGATAACGAAATGTTGACAATTGTTCAATTCTTTGGAGCTTTGATTATTTTAGTAGGGGTGTATTTATCGGCAAAAAAATAGTTTATAGTACATATTACATTTTGATATAAATAAAAATGGCTGTCAGTTATAAACCGACAGCCATTTTTTATTGCTTAGATCGTAGACTATTTAAAGTCTGCGTCTGTAACTCCTTCGTTGATTTTTACTTCAGAGATTTTGATATCTAACTCGATACCTACATTCTGAATAATGTTATAAGGTACTTTAACACCTTTAACAGCTCTATAGTCACCGTAGCTATTGGTTTGTGTAATTGATCGTCCTCCTTGATCCATTGTTTTGGCATCAGCAAGTTTTAAACCAGTTGTTACATCATAATACAGCTTAGTAGTACCGTTTTTAATTACGTAAGCTTCTTTACCATTGAATGTCTCGATTCCTTCAAGAGTAACTCCAGCTTTGCTTGCTAAGGCTGTCTCTTCGAATAAAACGGCACTTTTTTTCATTTCAGCTAATGGCTCTCCGGTAATATCCATACGTTGTCCTTGTTGAACAATGTACCCGCTTGTTTCGTTAATAACCTGTTTCATCATGCTATTTGGTCCCATCGCTAACTCAACAAATACTTTTCCTTTGGCATCCGCTTTTGATGTATATGTTAAAGGGGCTGGTGCTTGAGGAATTACTGTTTGTCCTACCATAGCAATGGTTTTAACAGCTTGTACTGCTTTTAATCCTCCAATTACAGTGATGTAATTGTCTAGAACTGTTTTAGCAGTTACTCCAGCAGGAACTTCTTTTTTGAAAACTGGTTTTTCTACTGGATTTCCGTACTTATCAAAGTAGTACATCGGTATTTTTAATTTTTCTAAACTTGCCGCTACTTCTGATCCTTTACCAGCAATAACAATACGAGTATTATCAGCTAGGAAAAAACGATTTGCCACGTCTTTGATATCTTGTACGGTTACTGCATTAATGTTTTTAATGTAGTTTTCGTAGAAGTCAGATGGTAAGTTTTGCGTTTGTGTATTTAAAGCATAACGAGCGATTGTAGTTGGTTTTTGAACTTGCATTACAAAGTTTCCAATGTATTTCGCTTTTGCATTTTTTAAGTCATCTGCTGAAACAAAATCGTTTCGCATTCTTTTCAATTCATTCAATATCTCAACAACTGAGCTGTCTGTTACTGCATTTCTAACTGAAGCAGTAGAGCTGAATTTTTGCACGTATTTTCCAAATCCGATATCTGAATACGATCCGTATGTCCAACCGTGTTTTTCACGTAAGTTTAAAAACAAACGTCCTTCACCACCACCACCAAGAATTTGGTTTGCTAGTATAGTTGCAAAATATTGTTTGTCTGTTATTTTTAAATTAACGGTGTTCACTAGAGCAATTTCTGACTGTACTGCGTTTGGCATATCAACAAAGTTAATTTGCGTTTGTTGTACATTTTTAGGGTCAGGGTACGTTGGTTGTGGAGCCGTTGCTTTTTGCCAAGAGCCAAAAAGTTTAGTTACTAATTTCTTTACATCATTTGTATTAACATCACCTACAATAACTAGGTAAGCATTACCTGGTACAAAGTTGGTTTTGTAATTGTTGATTGCGTCTTGCAAGGTCACTTTAGAAACACTTTCCGTAGTTAAATATTCTCCAGAAGGGTGGTTTTTACCAAAAGCTAAGGCGTCAACGACTCTTCCAGCTACAGCAGGAACACTTTTTTCTTGTGATTTGATTCCTTCTAAAAGTTTGGTTTGTATTTTGTCAAATTCAGCTTGAGTGAAAACAGTGTTTAAAGCACCGTCAGCCATTAAGGTTAAGATTTTATCTGAGTATTTAGATAATCCACTTGCAGCTGCTCCGTTTGAACTAAAATAGATATTAGCACCTAAAAAGTCAACCTCTTCATTAAAAGCATTTTTAGATGTTGTCGCTGTTCCACTACCAATAAGTTGGCTTGTGATATCAGCAACACCTTTGATGTCTCCTTCAGCATATGGCATATTGTCTAAGCTAAGGCTGTAGGATACTCGTGGTAATTTATGGTTTTCCACCACCATTACTTTCAGTCCGTTTTTCAATTCAAAATTAGTAGACTTACCAATTTTAATAGAAGGGACTGATGTTGATTGTGGCTGCGGAATTACTTGTCCTTGCATAACGAGAGTCAAAAATAGACTGGATAATATATATATTGTTTTTTTCATGATTTTTCGATGTTATTTAGTTGCTTTTTCTGTTTTTGGCAAATAATCCAATACTAATCTCTGGTTAGGGTTTAGGTATTTTTTTGCAACAGTTCTAATTTCTTCAGGTGTAATACTACGGTAGATATCAATCTCAGTGTTGATTAAGTTGATGTCTTTGTACAACATGTAAAAGGTAGCTAGATTACTAGCAATTCCTTCAATACTAGCATTGCTGTTTACATATTGATTTTCGTATTTGTTTTGCAACTTCTGTAACTCTTTAGCTGGTATTAATTCCGTTTGTAACTTTACTATTTCAGCGTCAACTTCTGATAATATTTGTTCTGATGTAAAAGGAGCTTGTGGTAAGCCATACAATATATACATACCGTAATCTTCTTGACTATTGTTGATAGCACCTATTTGTAAAGCCATTTTTTTATCGTCTACGATGTTTTTGTATAATCGAGAACTTTTACCATCACTTAGTATAGTAGAGATGAAGTCCAATACTCTTGCATCACGTGATTTCATTGACGGTGTTCTGTAAGCAGCCACCACCATCGGAATTTGGATGTTTGGGTCTTCAAATGTTGCTTTGATCGTTTGAGTAATTGGCTCTTCTACAAAAGTTTGTCTTTCAATAGCAGGTCCTTTCTCGATTTTACCAAAGTATTTTTGAATCCATTGTTTAGCTTCGTCTGTTTTAAAATCACCAGCTACAACAAGAACTGCGTTGTTAGGCATGTAGAATTTTTTGTTGAACGCTTGGAATTCCTCTAAAGTTGCTGCATCTAAATGATCCATAGATCCAATAGTAGTCCAACGGTAGGGATGGTTTTTAAAGATGTTTTTCTTTACTTCTGGTATGATTTGTCCGTAAGGAGAGTTGTCGTAACGCAGTCTTTTTTCTTCCTTTACCACTTCGTTTTGAGTATCAACACCTATTTGATTAATGATAGGGTGTAACATACGCTCTGATTCCATCCATAATCCTAATTCCAGGTTGTTAGATGGGAATACTTCATAATAGTAAGTACGGTCATCGCTAGTATTCGCATTATTAGTACCTCCGTTTCCGGTTACGATTTTAAACCACTCGCCTCTTTTAATATTTTCAGTACCTTCAAATAATAAGTGTTCAAAAAAGTGAGCAAAACCAGTACGTTCTGGGTTTTCATTTTTAGAACCTACGTGATACATTACTGAAGTAATTACAACAGGTGCCGAAGGGTCGTTTTGAAGTACTACATGCAAACCGTTGTCCATGGTGTACTCTTCAAAAACTACTTTTTGAGCAGATGCGGCTCCTCCGATTAAAAGTGCGGCGCTTAAAGCCATTATTGATTTTTTCATATTGGTTAGTGAATTTGTGTTTGACTATATGTCGTGATGTTACTACTATTGTTACATAAAAAAAGATATTTTTTATCAGAAATGTAATATGGTTTGTTTAAGGTTGTTGCCAGCTAGATGCTGGTCTGAAGTGATTTTCAAATGGTAAAAAACATTGAAAATCAACCTTTAATAATTCTTGTAGATTTTTTTGGAGGAACTGATTGCATACTAAATTTATAATTGTATATTTGCAACCTTAAAAATCAATAAATCAATTTGGTATGTATGCAATCGTAGAGATAGCAGGGCAACAATTTAAAGTAAGCAAAGACTTAAAGGTTTATGTTCACCGTTTAGCTAATGAAGAAGGTTCAAAAGTTTCTTTTGACAAAGTTCTTTTATTAGACGACAATGGTAACATTACTTTAGGCGCCCCAGCTATAGAAGGTGCTTCAGTAGAAGCTAAAGTGTTACAACACTTAAAAGGAGATAAAGTTATCGTTTTCAAAAAGAAAAGAAGAAAAGGATACAAAAAGAGAAATGGTCACAGACAATATCTTACTCAAATTGTAATTGAAGGTATTACTGCAGCAGGTGCTAAAAAAGCAACTACTAAAAAAGCAGCAGTTGAAGCAAGTACTGAAGAAGCACCAGCTCCTAAAGTAAAAAAAGCTCCAAAAGCGAAAAAAGAAGATACTAAAGAATAATAACAATATTTAAACTAATACGTCATGGCTCACAAGAAAGGTGTCGGTAGTTCGAAGAATGGTAGAGAATCAGAATCAAAACGTCTAGGCGTTAAGATTTTTGGTGGACAAGCTGCTATTGCTGGGAACATCATCGTAAGACAAAGAGGTTCAAAACACAATCCAGGTGAAAATGTTTACATTAGTAAAGATCACACGCTACACGCAAGAGTAGATGGAGTTGTTAAGTTCCAAAAGAAAAGAGATAACAAATCATACGTTTCAATCCTTCCATTCGAAGTTGAAGCATAATTGATTTTCTCAATTTATTAAAAAACCCAATCTGAAAAGATTGGGTTTTTTTGTTTTTAATCAAGACTACATAATGTTATTATGTTTATCTAGTTTAATGGATCTTATTTATTGTAATTTGTAATAGTAAAAGACAGGATTGCCACAAACTAATTGAGTGTAATAGTTTTCTACCTTTTCGGCAATATAAAATGCTGTTAGTTCACCAGAATCTTTGATAGTATATTCCCAAATTTCGTTGTTAGCGTATTGAAGTTCAGTAAAAAAATAAGATTCTGGATTGTCAGAAAAAATGAATTTTTCCGTTTTTACCAAATCCCATTTTTTTGCATTGCGATATAATTCGTAAAACAGAATTTCAGTAGTTGTAATAGTAATCATTTTTGCAACTAGGTTGTCCTCTGGCATTGCCCAGCTTGGATCTTTAGAAATCCATTTCCAACTTCCTACTAAATCATTTATTTTGTCTTTCCTGAGTACTGATTTTAATGAATCTGATTTTTGAGTAGCAATTTGTGCAATTTCAGAGGTCGGTATTACGCTGTGCGTGGCAGTGAATTTTTTGATAGCTAGCGGGTAGTTCTTATTTTTTACTAGGTTTTGTCCCTGTTCAAATAGTAGCTGCTGGTATCTGTTTCGGTCATTATCCTGAGCAATCCCTACAAGAGAGAATAAAAGGAGATAAATAAGAAACAGCTTTTTCATTGTGCGATTTTATAGTATTAAATGTACGAAAAATAGTGAATAAATTTATTTTCGACTAATTTTTCGCTCGCGTGAGTGATAGTAGTGAAAATCCTTTACGAAACGGACTGCAGTAAAGATTGCAACGCATAGCACGGCCCGTAGCGGCGAGGAGGAACGACGAAGGAACTACAGGGACACGGCCAAAATCAAAAAACCCTTACTTTTCAGCAAGGGTTTTGAAAATTATAGTGAGATTGCTTCGTTCCTCGCAATGACTCCCTAGTATCTGTAGTACTCTGGTTTGAATGGACCTGCAACTTCAACGCCTATGTAAGCCGCTTGATCGTCACGTAAAGTCTCTAATTCAACACCTAATTTAGCAAGGTGTAACATAGCTACTTTTTCATCTAAGTGTTTTGGTAACATGTAAACTTCGTTATTGTACGATGCACTGTTTTTCCACAATTCGATTTGTGCCAAAGTTTGGTTTGTAAATGAGTTACTCATTACAAAACTTGGGTGACCTGTAGCACAACCAAGGTTTACTAAACGACCTTCGGCAAGTAAGATAATATCTTTACCGTTGATAGTATATTTGTCAACTTGTGGTTTGATCTCCACTTTAGATGCTCCGTGATTCGTGTTTAACCAAGCAACTGCGATTTCGTTATCAAAGTGTCCGATGTTACAAACGATAGTTTTGTCTTTCATTTGCTCAAAGTGCGAACCTAGAACGATATCTTTATTTCCTGTAGTTGTGATTACAATATCAGCATTACCAACAACAGTGTCTAATTTTTTAACTTCAAAACCGTCCATTGCAGCTTGTAAAGCACAAATTGGGTCAATTTCAGTTACTGTAACAATAGATCCAGCACCTCTAAACGAAGCAGCAGTTCCTTTTCCTACGTCACCGTATCCACATACTACTACTCTTTTACCAGCAAGCATGATGTCAGTTGCACGACGAACCGCATCAACTGCTGATTCTTTACAACCGTATTTGTTGTCAAATTTCGATTTAGTAACCGAGTCATTAACGTTGATTGCAGGCATTGGTAATGTTCCCGCTTTCATTCTTTCGTATAGTCTGTGAACTCCAGTTGTAGTCTCTTCAGATAAACCTTTGATTCCAGGAATTAATTCTGGGTAGCGGTCAATAACCATATTTGTTAAATCTCCACCATCATCAAGGATCATGTTCAATGGTTGTCTGTCTTCACCAAAGAATAAAGTTTGCTCGATACACCAGTCAAAATCTTCTTCGTTCAACCCTTTCCAAGCATATACTTGGATTCCAGCAGCAGCAATTGCAGCAGCAGCTTGATCTTGAGTTGAGAAAATATTACATGATGACCAAGTTACCTCAGCTCCAAGAGCGATCAATGTTTCGATTAATACAGCAGTTTGGATTGTCATGTGTAAACATCCAGCAATACGAGCTCCCTTTAGTGGTTGTTCGTCTTTATATTCAGCACGAAGTGCCATTAAACCTGGCATTTCAGCTTCTGCTAGTTCAATTTCTTTTCTTCCCCAAGCCGCTAGAGAAATGTCTTTTACTTTGAAAGCCACATAAGGCATAGTCGATGTACTCATTTATAGTATATTTGTAATTAGTTCGTCTGTTTGCCAAATTTGGCTAAGATGAATTTTTTGCAAATTTACGTAATAACTTTATAATTATAGCACATATCACAACATTTAAGAAATGTTTAATTGTCTAATATTTTGATGGTTAGTTAAATACTAGCTTTTAGGAGCTATTTCCCGCTATCCGCTTTATCTTTATGTTCTTAAAGAAAGAACATAAAGGATGCCGCTACTATCGGGGCTAAAAACAAACAGGAATACAACCTATGCCGTTATACAAAACAATACAATTCAATACTACTACTCAAATCCTAGTTTGGAAGATTACCGAATCCTATCAAGAGTTATTTGAGTCAGTTGTTGTTAATCCAACTAACCTTATTCGGTTGGGTAACATGAAATCAGAGTTGCACCAACGCGCTTTTCTAAGTGTGCGTCGGTTGTTTCAAGAAATTGGTCATACTGATCTCGATTTGCATTATGATGCTTTTGGAAAGCCACACATAAAAGGCGAAAATCATATTTCGATAACACACTCTCATGAGTTTTCGGCCATTGTTATCAGTAACGAACTCGTGGGCATCGACATGGAGTTGCAGCGCGACAAAATCATGCGTATTGCTGATAAATTTGTGGATGAAGAATTTCAGTATTTGGACCAAAACAACAAGGAAGAATACATTAAAAAACTAACGGTTATTTGGGGTGCTAAAGAAGCTATTTTTAAAATTAGAAACGAAAAAGGAATCAGTTTTAAGGATCATATAAAGGTGAAACCATTTCTTTTATCAAACGAACAGATACAGGCTGAACTTCATTTTCAAAACATTGTGCAAGAGTTTGATTTGTTTCACGAAGAAATTGAAGGTTTTGGACTTGTTTATGCCTTTGAACATTAATACCAACTACCAATTTGCGAATTCACGGTTTTACCTATGACACATATCTATAATGACATTTTAAAAGCAAAACGGGAGAATATAAAATTACTAGCCATTTTGCTCGATCCTGATAAAATTGATTTAAAAACAATTGATGAATTAGTTTCAAAAATCAATCAATCTCCAGCAACTCATATTTTTATTGGCGGGAGCTTAGTGACAACAAATATTCTAGAGGTTTTGATTGTGAAAATTAAAGAAAGTTGCGGCTTACCACTCATACTTTTCCCGGGAAACCCGTCTCAGATTTCTGATCAAGCAGATGCTATTTTGTTTTTATCATTAATCTCCGGTCGCAATCCCGATTTTTTGATAGGACACCAAGTAGCTGCAGCTCCAATAATCAAAAAGACAAAATTAGAGGTCATTTCAACAGGGTATATGCTAATTGAAAGTGGTAGTGCAACAGCAGTAGAAGCAGTAAGTAAAACAAAACCTTTACCAAGATACAATTTTGATTATGCTGTGGCGACAGCGCAGGCAGGCGAAATGTTAGGGAACAAATTAATTTATCTCGAAGCGGGTAGTGGAGCAAAACTCGCAGTTCCTTTACAAATGATTAATTTAGTGGCCCAAAACATTGCTATTCCACTAATTGTAGGAGGCGGAATTGCAGATTTAAAAGGAATACAATCTGCTTACGAAGCTGGTGCTGATCTAGTGGTTATAGGAACCGCTTTTGAAAACGATATTCATTTTTTTGAAAAGAATGCAAATTAATAAACCTTATAAATTATGATTGAATTTTTTGTCGATGCCTATAAAAATGCTTCAATGACTCAAATTATTTTAGAATTCATTGCCTTTATCTGCGGTATTCTAAGTGTGTGGTTTGCTAAAAAGGAGAATATTTTGGTATATCCTACAGGTTTAATTGCCACAATTATAACTGTTTATCTGTTGTTTATAGCTGGTTATGTTGGTGATATGCTTATTAATGCGTATTTTAGTGTAATGAGTATTTATGGATGGTACAAATGGTCTAGAAAAACGCAAAATGAAGATAATTTACCTATAAGCAGAACTAGTAAAAAAGAGAAAATAACAGGAATTTTATTGTTTATTGTAACTATTTTTGTTGTTTACGGGATCTATAAATTATTCGATTATGAAATTCATAACGATAATTACATTGACATGGTTGCTTCAGGAATATTTTTCACAGGAATGTGGTATATGGCACTCAAAAAAATAGAAAACTGGACACTATGGATTATCGGTGATTTGATAGTGACGCCTTTATATGCGTATCGAGGATTAGGAATTTTGTCTTTACAATATTTAATATTTACAATATTAGCAATATCAGCTTATTTAGAATGGAAGAAAATCTTAAACAGCACAAAGCTGACATCATAAAAATAGCCATGTTTGGTCCAGAAAGTACTGGTAAAACAACGCTGTCAATACAACTAGCTGATTATTATAAAACAGAATGGGTTCCTGAATTTGCTCGGGATTACCTGCAGCAAAAATGGGATAACAGCCAAGGCATTTGCGATGTTAATGATATGATGCCCATTGCTTACGGACAAACAAAATTAGAAAATGAAAAACTAAAAAGGGCCAACAAATTCCTTTTTTGTGACACGAATCTAATGGTAACGAAGGTGTTTTCAGAGGTGTATTACAATTATTGTGATCCCTTGTTGGATAAAGCTGCAAAAAAACACCAGTACGATTTGTTTTTCTTAACGGATATCGATGTTCCCTGGGAAAAAGATGATTTACGCGATAGTCCTGACAATCGCAAGTCGGTTTTTGAGGTTTTTAAAGCTAGTTTGATCAAAAATAAAAAACCTTTTATAACCTTGTCTGGTGATCAAACAAGTCGGTTAAAATTAGCGGTCGCTATCATTGACAACTTGGTCATTGCCAAAGACATGGGTTTTAGTGCTATTGACTTTGTACAAATATACGAGCATGGAATAGCTTTAAATGAAGTGCAAAAGCAGTTAGCTATTTTTAAAAGCGGTGTTCCTAAAATTAGGTTAACAGCTCCTGCCACGGTAGATAATGGTCTTTTGAAATTGTCGGAATCTGAATTTCAACAAAAAGCTAACTTTTTTGACGCCAATAAAGCATCGTTGAAGCTACTTAAGTTTGTTCCGGCTTCGGGTGCAGCAAGTAGAATGTTCAAGTTTTTAAATTCATTTTTAAATCAATTTGATCCTTGCTCTGAGTCTATCAATGCCTATATTAATAGAACGAGAGATACGGACCTTGCTATTTTTATAGTAGGAATGGATAAGTTGCCATTTTTTGATGAAGTCGACAAAAAGCTGAGAGAGATTTATCAAGACTTTGATGAATTATCTAGAGATTATAAAAATTATTACTTCATAAAACTAATATTAGATAAAGAGTACTTTGATTTTGCTAATAAGCCCAAAGGTGTACTTCCTTTTCATGCCTATCAAACCACAGTAGCCTCTCCTATAGAAGAGCAGCTTTATGAATGCGGCCATTATGCGGCTACAAAAAACAAATCGACCTTGCATTTTACGGTTTCAGACACGCATCGTGAACAATTTCAAGAGATCGTAAATAAAGTAAAGCCAGAGGTTGAAGCAAAGTTGCATACTAAAATTGAGGTTGAATATTCGTATCAAAAACCAAGTACAGATACCATTGCAGTTGACGAGAACAACAATCCCGTAAGAGACGGTAGTGGGAAATTATTATTTCGTCCCGGTGGACACGGTGCTTTAATCGAAAATTTAAACCAATTGGATGCTGATATAATTTTTATCAAAAACATCGATAATATTATCATCCATAAAAAGGAAATAATAGCATTGTATAAAAAGGCTCTTGCTGGTATTTTACTAGAATTACAACAAAAGGTATTTGCTTACTTGCGTGCGATTGATGCTGATGAGGTAACAGAAACGATGATTTCAGAAATCAAAGAGTTTTTGAGCTCAGACCTTAATGTAACTATTCAAAGCAATGATTTTGAAATGTACACCTTTGAGAATAAAATTAAAGTGCTCAAAAAAGCTTTAAATCGTCCGATCAGAGTATGCGGAATGGTGAAAAATGAGGGTGAACCGGGTGGAGGACCATTTTGGATAAAAGGGGATAATGACGTGACTTCTTTGCAAATTGTAGAGTCGTCGCAAGTTGATTTAGAGAGCAAAAAACAAGTTAAAATTTTAGCAAGTGCTACCCACTTTAATCCAGTAGATTTAGTGTGTTCCACTTTAAATTATAAGCAAGAACGTTATGATCTTACTAAATATGTTGATCCTGAAGCAGGTTTTATTGTCCATAAAAGTTTTTTAGGAAATAATATCAAATCGTATGAGTTACCAGGTTTGTGGAATGGTGCAATGGCTGATTGGTTAACTGTTTTTGTTGAAGTGCCTTTGGTGACTTTTAATCCGGTAAAAACGGTGAATGATTTACTCAAATCGGCACATCAATTGTAGCATAAAAGATTAAATTGGACTTCATGGAATGGAATAAACTAGTGTCAGAACTAAACTATAAAGCCGTACGGAGCAGTGGTGCCGGTGGTCAAAATGTGAACAAAGTGTCTTCAAAGGTGGTTTTGTCCTTTGATTTGAAAAATTCGCAGGTCTTATCAGAAGAAGAAAAGGTACTTTTAGAACAAAATATTCAAAGCCGACTTACAACTGATTTAATTCTTAATTTAAATTGCGATGAAGACCGTAGCCAATTAAAAAATAAAGAGTTGGTTACCAAGCGATTTTTGCAAATTATAAAAAAAGGATTAGAAGTTCCTAAAGAACGAAAGGCAACTAAAGTGCCCAAGGGAGTTATTAGGAAACGAATTAAAGATAAAAAGAGCGTCTCTCAAGTGAAACAAAACAGGAAGAAACCCAATTTAGAATAGGTCGAAAAAAAGTGCAATTTCTATTTTGATTTTTAGTCTTTTTAGATTTACATTTGCACCGTCTCAAAGGGGTGCTCTAAATAACGAGCTGAGATTATACCCAACGAACCTGAGCAAGTAATGTTGCTAAGGGAAAAAATGACAAGAATAGGTAGTAAACACTGCTATTAGTCATAGGAAACAATCATATATCAATATAACAAAAAGAATAATTCCCCCTTTTATTCGTGAATTTTTTACGGATGAAAACAGTTATTAGTTTCAAAGGTGCACAATTTCAAAGTTGTAAAGCTGCATCAATTCAAAAATGTTCTGCACTTAAAACAGTTTCACTTTCTCTTTTCGCTATTGTATGCAGTACGGTTTCTTTTGCGCAAGTAAAAGACACAACCACTGTTAATAAATTAGATGAGGTGCTAGTATCAGCGGTACGTGTGACTACCAAAACACCAGTTCCATTTAGTAACCTCAGTAAAAAAGAAATCGCTCCCCGCAACTTGGGGCAAGACATTCCTATTTTAATGAATTATTTACCCTCTGTAGTGACTACTTCGGATGCGGGTAATGGTGTAGGTTATACGGGTATTCGTGTACGTGGTAGCGATGCAACCCGCGTGAATGTTACGATAAACGGAATTCCGTACAACGATTCTGAAAGTCATGGTACTTTTTGGGTCAACATGCCTGACTTTGCCTCTTCGCTAGAGAGTTTACAATTGCAGCGTGGTGTGGGAACGTCTACCAACGGTTCGGGTGCCTTTGGCGCAAGCCTAAACATGCTTACAGATAGTTATGCGAAGGTTGCCAATGGCGAAATTTCGAACTCTTTTGGTAGTTTCAATACGCGTAAACACACGGTAAAATTCAGTACGGGATTATTGAATGATCATTTTGAATTAGCAGGGAGAGTTTCGGCTTTAAACTCAGATGGATATATTGACCGTGCGACTTCTGATTTAAAATCGTATTTCTTGCAAGGAACTTATGTTGGAAAAACGACCTTGATTAAAGCATTAGCTTTTGGTGGAAAAGAAAAAACCTATCAGTCGTGGAATGGTCTTGAAGATCTGGACAAGCTAAAAAATGATAGAACATTCAATGTATCAGGTATTTATACCGATGAATTGGGTAACACTCGTTTTTATGACAACGAAACCGACAATTACCAACAAGATAATTACCAATTGCATTGGAATGAAAAACTTTCTAATAACTGGAATACAAATCTTGCTTTTCATTATACCAAAGGAAGTGGTTTCTATGAAAATTTTAAGGAAGATGCGAAAATTGTTGAGTATGGATTTGCACCGATAGTCGTTGATGGAACGACACGTAAAAAAGTAGATTTAGTACGTCAAAAATGGTTAGATAACGATTTCTACGGAACCACGTTCTCAGCTAATTATAAAACTGAAAAGCTTGATTTAATCCTTGGTGGAGGCTATAATAAGTACGAAGGAACTCATTATGGAAAAATACTGTGGTCTCGTTACGCTTTACCATTCGAGCCGGGTGATCGTTATTATGATGATATTGCGACAAAAACTGATGGAAATCTTTTTGCTAAAGCCAATTACCAAATCTTAGATAAACTAAGCGTTTTTGGTGATTTACAAATACGTTCGGTGCATTACAAAGCGAATGGCGCAGAAACAGGATTGGTTAACGATAACTTTAATTTCTTTAATCCAAAAGCAGGTTTGAATTTTGAAATTGATGTAAACAATGCTTTGTATTTCTCTTACGCAAGAGCGAATCGTGAACCGAATAGAACGGATTACGAAAACGGAAGTCCGCGACCAGAGAAATTAAATGATTTTGAGTTGGGATTGCGTCACGCTACTGCAAAAGTAAAACTGAACGCCAACGTTTATTACATGGCTTATAAAGACCAACTGATTCTTACCGGAGCATTAGATGATGTTGGTGCGCCAGTGAGAGAAAATAGCGGAGACAGTTACCGTTTAGGACTTGAGCTTGATGCTACAATTGCTTTGTCGGATAAGGTTTTTTTGCGTCCGAATGTAACGATTAGTACCAATAAAAATAAAGATTTCTTTTTTAAACGTGATGGTGTGTTAACAGCTTTAGGAAACACAAATATTGCTTACTCTCCTGATTTTATTGCAGGAAATGCGCTTACAGTACTTCCTATTCAGAATTTGCAATTAACGTTTTTGTCTAAATTTGTGGGCGATCAATTCATGGGAAATATTGATGCTCCAAGCTCTAAGCTAAGATCGTATTTCGTAAATGATTTGAATGCGTCGTATGAGTTAAAGCCAAAAGGAATTTTTAAGTCGGTTATTTTCTCGGCTTTGGTTAATAATATCTTTGATTACAAATACATCTCTAATGGATATTTTTATACGTTCGATGATGATTATTCTAACCCGCCAGCAGTTACAACCATTGAAGGAGCGGGTTATTATCCTCAAGCAGGAATTAACTTTTTAGTGGGAATGACATTGAAATTTTAAGGAATAAAATTGACTTGTAGTACAACCTGAAAGTTTCGGCTTTCAGGTTTTTTTGTAGGTAATTTTTTTGTTTTCGCTTGCTTTATCAGAAAAACTCTATCTTTTTATTTTTTAAAGTTTAATTTATCTTTTCGAAAACTGAATCAATTATCCATATAGACCGATGAAGTACCTTTTTTTACTATTATTTACCACAGTAGCCTTGGCGCAAACATCAGGTGGTGTTACCTATAATTTCAATTACGAAATGGATCTAGACGGCCTTAAGTCGCAAGAATCCAAAGATTTTACAACAAACATTTTAAGTGCAGCTAATCAACTGGAATTTCAGTTGACTTTTAATAAGCAGCAATCACACTTCATCCAAAACACCAAATTAAATTTTGAGTCAGAAAAGGATAAAAAGTTAAGCGCAGTTGCTAGAGCTTTACAAGCATCTAATGAAACGCATACTGATTTTGAAACCAGTAGGCAAATTATAACGATGAGTGACAGAACCTTGATAGAAGAAAAATTAGACAAGCAAGATTGGCAAATAGGAACGGATTCTAAAATGATTGGAGTCTATTTGTGTTACAAAGCAACGCTAACAATACCATTTGTAAACAGATATGGTGAAGCTAAAACTAAGGAAGTAGTCTGTTGGTTTGCACCTAGTTTGCCATACAGTTTTGGTCCAAAAAGTTATTACGGTTTACCGGGCTTATTTTGGACCTAACAGAAAATAGAACTACCTATCTTGCTACAGTAGTAGACTTTAGCGATGAGATAATAAAGATTGACTTTCCGAAAGGAAAAATAATAAGTGAAGAACAATATTCTAAAAAAGTACTTTCAAATTAAGCATTAATGATTAAGAGTTTCTTTATTTTCTTTCTTTTCACCACTCTTACCTTCTCGCAATCTAGTACTATCACTGGTGTGGTTTCTGACGTTACAAATAAACCATTAGAATCGGCTAATGGGATTGCTAAAACTTTTAACAGTACATCTTACATTTTTAATTTTATCTAAATATTGTCAATCAGGGTTTTGTGTTTTCAATGAAAGTATTAACATGTTAAAATTTAGTTAAATTTGTAATAATATTTGTAGAAATTAGTTTTTTTTTTTTTCATATTTGTCTTGGTTAACCAGAAAATAATTATAAATTTAAACCAAGTAAAAATGGAAAAATTAGTATTTTACGTCCGAGATTTGTTATAACACTTGATACGACAGAGGTATAGGTAAGAGAAAAAAAATATTACCGAATTATACACATAACCTAATGGTTAAATGTTAAGATATGTACTTAAAGTGTAATATTTGTAATAATAACCTATTTGCAATTTTAAAAGAAAAAATAATTGAATGAAAAAACATTCACAAAAACTATCAAAATGTCAAAAAAAAAATAAAATTTCAATTTTCGCAATTCTACTTATTGCGTTAAATGCATTAATATTTGTTGCTTGTACAAATAATGAAAACCAAGTCGAAAAAAACCAAGACCCTTTAGCAACGAAATTTCTTGGTTCTAAAACTTATTTAAATCACAAAGAAGATATTGCAAAATTTGGCACGATTATTTACGGCGAAATTAAATCGGCAGAAATTTCAATTGAAAATCAAAAAATTACAGTTTTAAGTATTCCAGTAAAGGATGGTAATAAAATAGTTGGAAAATTAGAAGTAGTTGATTTAAAAAATACATCATACCTTCCTAATGGAGATACTTATGCGCTAAATTTTATTAATTTAGCTAAGTTTAATTCAAAGACTTTGACTGGTCAAATTGAAATGGTTGACTTGAATTTTGATAATTATATGCATTCGTCTATTGTTGTAGAAAAAAACAAAATTAAATCTTGGAAAAGTGAAGGTTTGTCTGAAAAGTTGTCGAACAAATATAAGAAATTTAGAAACCCCAATATAAAAAATATATTTGCAAAGAGACATTTATGTGATGCAAACAAAAATGGTGATGTTTCTTTTTCTGAATGTTATAAATGTGTTGCTGATGCAATAGACGCTGATGGTTTTTCATCATGGGTTTGTGACTTTCCAGTTGCAGGTTGGTTGAGTTGTTGGGGTTCAACAACAGCTGCCTGTGTCTATATTTCAGCTACTAATTAAATTAATATCAAATGAATTACGAAACAATAGGAATATCTTTATTCATAGTATTAATTATTGTAGGTATTATCTTTACAATAATTAACATCAAAAAGGACAAAAATTTAAGTAGTAGGCAAAAAAATAATTTAATATTCTTGCAATTATATTTGCCAATTATTGGACCAATGATATATTTTTCATTTTTTAGAAAAAGACAATTATCTTGATCGCTTGAATCAACCAAGACTCACGCTAGCTGTGGTTGATTACTATCTTAAGTTATGAGGAAAATAAATACAATATTACTTTTTAAGTTATTTCTTATTGCATTGTAATGTTTTTTGTAAACGGTGTAAGCACCATTAGATACAAAATTCAAGTGGTTCGATTTATGTCACACACAAAGAATTCTGAAAATCAAATAGTAAATGACATGATAATATTAATTGTAAATTGTAAAACAGATAATCTTCGATTCAATAAATAAAGTCGAGTTTTATTCAAAATTATTAACTGTCACCGTGAGTTTCTTTTGCAAATTTTAATATTATGATGGAGAAAATTGCTTTAATAGAAATAAACAGTCACAATTATTTTCTCGGCTTTAGTTAATAATATCTTTGATTACAAATACATCTCTAATGGATATTTTTATACGTTCGATGATGATTATTCTAACCCGCCAGCAGTGACAACCATCGAAGGAGCGGGTTATTATCCTCAAGCAGGAATCAACTTTTTAGTGGGAATGACATTGAAATTTTAAGGAATAAAATTGACTTGTAGTACAACCTGAAAGTTTCGGCTTTCAGGTTTTTTTGTAGGTAATTTTTTTGTTTTCGCTTGCTTTATCAGAAAAATTCTATATTTTTATTTTTTAAAGTTTAATTTATCTTTTCGAAAACAGAATTAATTATCCATATAGACCTATGAAGTATCTTTTTTTACTATTATTTACCACAGTAGCCTTGGCGCAAACATCTGGCAGTGTTACCTATAATTTCAATTATGCAATGGATCTAGACGGCCTTAAGTCGCAAGAGTCCAAAGATTTTGCAACAAACATTTTAAGTGCAGCTAATCAAGTGGAATTTCAGTTGACTTTTAATAAGCAGCAATCACACTTCATCCAAAACACCAAATTAAATTTTGAGTCAGAAAAGGATAAAAAGTTAAGCGCAGTCGCTAGAGCTTTACAAGCATCTAATGAAACGCATACTGATTTTGAAACGAGTAGGCAAATTATTACGATGAATGACGGAACCTTGATCGAAGAAAAATTAGACAGGCAAGATTGGCAAATAGGAACGGATTCTAAAATGATTGGAGTCTATTTGTGTTACAAAGCAACGCTAACAATACCATTTGTAAACAGATATGGTGAATCTAAAACTAAGGAAGTAGTCTGTTGGTTTGCACCTAGTTTGCCTTATAGCTTTGGTCCAAAAAGTTATTACGGTTTGCCGGGTTTGATTTTAGAGTTAACAGAAAGTCAAAAAACCTGCGTGGCATCAAAAATAGAATTCTCAGACACGGCACTAAAAATAAACGTACCTAAAGGAAAAACAGTATCTAGAGAAGCATATGAAAAAATGCTTGAGTCGAGTATGGGTGCTGTAATATTATCAAATAAGAGGGAAAAAGAGAAAGAGACCAATTGAAAAATAGTAAATCCAGTTTTTTAAGTTAAAAATGAAATCAGGTATTCATGAACACTATAAAAAAATTGTTGTTTTTAAAAAATAAATAAAATGAAAAAATACTTTATCCTAGTTTTGTTTTCAAGCTGTCTATTTTCTTACGGACAAGTAAAAGGAGGCGTTGTAACTTATGGAGTTACCGTTTCTGAAGACAAGGACAGCCAAATAGACAAGCTGATGTTATCTATGAATGCTAATTACTACTCGATTATAAAGGAATTTGAATTTACCCTAAAATTCAATAGTGAAAAAGCACTCTTTGTAAAAGTAAACAAAATGTATTCTGATGCTAATGCTGCAGCAATGGGGGACGTTAAAATTAGATTTAATGGAAATTCAATGATTACCAATGATAGTGTTTTTAGCGAATTTTCATCTCGAGATATAGGTGAATTCATTGTGAAAAATGAATTGAATAAAAATTGGACTCTAATAAATGAATCCAAACTTATAGGAGAATATAAGTGTTTCAAAGCTACTTCTGAAAATGTGGTAGTGACCAAGGAAAAAACGTTTAGACATCCAATTGTGGCTTGGTATTGTCCCGCAATTCCCTTTCCGTACGGACCATTAAGTACTGGCGGTTTACCGGGACTGATTTTAGAATTACAAACTAAAAATGGGGTGTTTGGTGTAAAAAAAATTGAATTAAGTCCTACTACAAACAAAATTGAAAGTTTGAAGAACTATAAATTTATTGAAAATGAAGAGTTGAATAGGTTGATTGAAGAGAAAAATAGCAATTAAAATCGATTTCAATAAAATACATGTTTAAAATCTTATTACTTCTTCTTTTCACCACAGTCTCCTTCTCGCAATCTCGTACTATCACTGGTGTGGTTTCTGACGATACAAATAAACCATTGGAATCGGCTAATGTGATTGCGAAACCTTTTAATAACACATCTTACAGTTTAAGATTTGTTTAAATACTGTTAATTAGCGCTTTGTGCTTTTAATAATAGTATTTACCTGTTAAAATTTAGTTAATTTTATAAAAATATTTGTAAGAATTAGTTTTTTTTTTTTTTTTCATATTTGTCTTGGTTAACCAGAAAATAATTATAAATTTAAACCAAGTTAAAAATGAAAAAATTAGTATTTACCGCTCTAGCAGTGGTAGCATTTAGTGGAGTTGCTATGGCAGAAAATCAACAAGTTCTTGTTGAAGATAATTGTTCAGATGTATACCACGAAACTTATGAGGAATTTGTTGCTCTAGGGCTAGAAGAAGAAGCTGGAGCTGAAGCTTTTGCTGCTTACAAGGATTGTAAAGGCTTAAATTAGTTTAATAACCCGTTTTTTCACGGGTTAATTTTTTAAATATGAAGTATTTTGCTATTATTTTATTTTTTGCTAGTATGACATTATTTTCTCAAACTAATGCAAAAATAAGTTATTCTGTAATACCTACAGGAGGATCTTTGGAGAAAAATGAAGAGGTAGTTAAAAGTAAGGTTGCGAGTTCGTTTATTGGTGTTGATGAAGCACTAGCAAGATTGACTTATATTCTTGTTGTAAAAGATCAAAGATCTAATTTTTATTTAGAATCAATGTTAGATTTTAATCAAAGATCTGCAAGATTAGCGAGAGCTTTTGCAGGGAATAATGATTTTTTTAAAGATCAAGTTAAGAATCATATTATTAAAAAAGTTGATTTTTCAAATGAAATCTTTTTTGTTAAAGTAGATTCAGTTTCTCAATGGGAATTGCAAAATGAGCAGAAGATAATCAATGGTTATACTTGTTTTAAAGCTGTGAGAAATAAGTTTCTTAGGCTAAAACAGAAAAACCGTGTTCATGTCATTGAAGCATGGTACTGTCCTGCAATACCTATAAAAAACGGCCCCAAAGAATTTGGAGACTTACCGGGCTTGATATTGGAGTTACAAGATGATAAAATTACATTTTTGGCTTCAAAAATCGAGCTAGGCACCGATTTGAAGTTGATGATTAAAGAGGTAAATAGTAAAATAATATCAGAAACTGAATTTTACAAAATTGTTGAGAAAACTGTCGAAAACACTACTGGTTCAATTAGATGATTCATGGTGTCAGTTTATAAAGCAATCACTAAGGAACTATTTTGATTTAAGTATATTTCCAATTAATTTAACTTGTCATATCGGAATGTAAAATACATAATATCAAAAAACACAACAAATAAGTGGGAGGTATACATTACACATAGTAGAATTTCAATAGAAAATCTTAATCTTAGACCGTTAAACCGTCTTAAGAATGTTTGTTGCTCTTCAAGTAATTACATTTTAATGAATATCTTGATATCCTACTTAATAAAATCTAAAAATATAAATTTAAACCGAATTAGAAAATGAAATCGAAGATTCACGAACACCAAAAAAATTGTTGTGGTGAGTAAAAAATTAGTATTTACCGCTCTAGCAGTGGTGGCATTTAGTGTGTCTGCAATGGCAGGTACAAAAGAAGTAAAAAAAGCAAAAGTTGTAGCTGATGATTGCTATACAAAAGCTATGAATTATATCACTAACGTTTGTGATCCAAACGGTACTAAGACTAATCAAGAATGTGAAGCTGCTTATCAAGGTTATTTACAAGGATGTTATGATGGCGGAAAAACGGCGTCGATTTCCGCTAATTAATTAGTTTTTACAATCAACCAAAACTCATAGTAGTTTTGGGTGATTAATATTTTTAAGTTATGAGAAAAATAGAAATATTATCGCTTTTTATGCCATTACTTTTTGCATCCTTATGTTTTGGGCAAACAGTTTCAGGTACGGTTATATACAAAATTAAACTAGTAGATTACGGGGTAGACAGTAAAGATCCAGAATTTAAAGAGTTAAATGAAGAAACTGTAAAAATTGCAAATTCACAAACATGTACACTCAGTTTTAACAATTTTCAATCAAGTTCAGTTTTAGATAGATATTTAATTGCTAATGATCAAAATAGCGGGTTAAAAAAGATGGCTAGAACCATGGCTTTTATTGTAACTAATGGGAACGATTATTTTTTTGACAAAAGTACCAACAAGGCAATAAAGAGAGATGATAATGGTAATTTAATAAAAATTAATCATGAAAAGTTAGATTGGGAGGTAACAACTGATACTAAGAACATAGATGGTTATTTATGTTATAAAGCAATTTATCAGATGAAATTTATTAATAGGAGAGGTGTTAATATGAGTATTCCAATAATAGCATGGTTCGCACCTAGTTTGCCATACTCTTATGGCCCTAAATATTTTAATGGATTACCGGGACTTATTTTAGAATTAATAGATCGGGAGACCACGTTTTATGCTTCATCAGTCAAAGTTGTTAATGAAGAGGTATTAATTGACTTTCCGAAAGGAAAAATAATAAGTGAAGAACAATATTCTAAAAAAGTACTTTCAAATTAAGCATTAATGATTAAGAGTTTCTTTCTTTTCTTTCTTTTCACCACTCTTTCCTTCTCGCAATCCCGCACCATTACAGGAGTGGTTTCTGACGATACAAATAAACCATTAGAATCGGCTAATGTGATCGCGAAACCTTTGCAAGAAAAAGCGAGCCTTAAGTTTGCTATCGCTGATAATAAAGGACGCTATCGCTTGGAACTAGACAAAGAGGTTAAGTACGAAATCACTGTTTCTTACATTAGCTTTATTGAGGAGGTATTTGTCCTTGAGGCTACTTCAGCAGTGACTACCCACGATTTTAATCTAAAGTCTAGCGGAGAACAACTCAAAGAGATCGTCATAAAACACGAGTTCAAGCCGATTATCATCAAGAAAGACACCATGACTTTTGATGTTAAGAGTTTTGCGAATGGAAACGAACGCAAAATGAAAGAAATTTTGGAAAAGCTACCTGGGGTAGAAGTGGATAAAAACGGCGGAGTTACCGTACAAGGAAAAAAGGTAACTAAAATGCTGGTAGAAGGAAAGTCATTTTTTGGTGGTGGCTCTAAATTAGCTGTAGAGAACATTCCTGCTGATGCATTAGATAAAATTGAAGTAATAGACAATTTTAACGAAGTAGGTTTTATGAAGCAAGTGTCAGACAGTGATGACTTGGCCATGAATGTAAAACTGAAAGAAGATAAAAAAAAGTTTGTTTTTGGTGATATCGAAGCTGGCGCTGAAGTAGGCAACGCCGATAACGGATTTTATCTCGCTCATGCTTCCTTGTTTTATTATGCTCCTAAAACTAATTTGAGTTTTATAGGCGATGCCAATAACATTGGCAAGAGTACTTTTACTTTTGATGATTTAATGCGCTTTGGCGGCGGAATGAGTAGTTTTTTGTCCAACAGAAAATCACTTACTAACTTATATTCACTAACCAATGACAATCAAGATGTAGTCCAGAATAAATCGCAATTGAGTGCTTTTAATTTTAGTCATGATACATCGTCTAAATTAACGATTTCGGGATTTGCTATTTTTTCGAAAGTATTTATGGCTTCAAAATCTGAAGCTAAAAACGATTACTTGCAAAGCAACGCCATTACTTTTGAAAACAAACTTCAAAACGGAACCAATAGCACCGTTTTAGGAATTGGAAACCTAAAGTTTGATTACTCGCCATCCGCTAAGGAAAAATGGTATTATAATGCCCAGTACCAATCAAGCACCAACGATTTTGCAAGCACGATCAATTCGATTACGAATACCAACGCAAGTACTTTTGAAACCATTAGCAAAGCTGATAATACCGCTGTAAAACAGTATATGGAGTGGCATAAGAGTATAAATGAGCACAATACAACGACTTTGGTAGTCAACCAAGCCTACGAAAAAAACACGCCTTCGAGTCGGTGGTTTACAGATCAGCCTTTTTTATCGGGATTGATTCCGCTTCAAAATGATGCAACCTACACCATCAACCAAATCAAAAAAGTGACTAATAATAGTGTCGATGCGTTGTTCAAGCATTATTGGATAATCAATAATTTCAATCATTTGTACACTAATGTGGGGAATAATTTCGGTAGTTCCACTTTTTCTACTTCCGAAAAGCAACTGCTAACTAATGGTAATACGAATGATTTTGCGACAGCAGGCTTTGGCAATGAAGTAGACTACCGCTTAAATGATGTTTACATAGGTTTAGAATATAAGTTTCAAATAGGAAAATGGATTAATAAACCGGGTTTGTATTTACACAATTATGATTTACGAACGTCTCAATTAGGAAGTACGACCACTTTATCTAAGTTCCTTTTTCAGCCCCAATGGAATAGTGATTACGAGTTCAATAAATCCGAATCGCTAAGTTTCACCTACAAGTTAGAGAATGGTTTTCCGGAAGTAAGTAGGTTGGCGAGCAACTTTACTCTTCAAAATTATAATTTAGTTTATAAAGGTAATGCCCTTTTAGAAAACGAGCAGTTCCATACCGCTAACTTGCGTTACACTAAAACTAATTTATACCGCGGCATCACTTGGAACGCTAATGCTACCTTTAATAAAAAGGTAAAAACCATACGAAACGAGATTCTGCTTGACGGAATCAATCAGTTCAATACACCTATTTTAACCGATAATCCTGAGACGAATTATAATGTAAGCGGGTCTTTTAGTAAACGCATCTATCGCTTTAATCTTAGATTCAATTCTCGATTGAGTTGGTTTAATTACACTCAAAACATTAATTCAGTAGTCACCACCAATGACCGAAACAGTCAAAATCTTGGTGTAGTGTTTAAAACGGCTTACAGGAAATGGCCGGGATTTAGTGTGGGATACAATAAAGGCTTCAGTCAGTTGTCAGGATTAACGCAGTCTAGTTTTAAGACGGATGCTTTGAGTACGAGTTTTGACGCGTCGGTTTTTAAATTTTGGACCGTTAAGGTAAATTATGAAAACCTTAAAAACACAAATAACAACGGGCAAACTAATTTTTATGATATTGCAAATACTTCCCTTCGTTATCAGAAAAAAAACAGTCCGTTTGGGTTTGAACTTACTGCCAATAATATATTCGATAATAAGGTAAAGAATGATTATTCGATCTCTGATTATTTAATTAGTGAGCGAACTACGTATGTTTTACCACGCGTGCTACTATTTTCAGTGAGTTATAAACTGTAAAATCTTAATTGTAAACGCGAAGATTTGTTCCATTAGCTTCTACTCGGTATTGTTTCAAAGGATATTGCTTTCCGCCTTGTCCTGTAAATAAACTATATTCTGTATTGTCGCAAGCACAAACTACATTAATACCTTTGAGTGTCATGGTCGAGCAGCTACTGATGGCTTGATTAGGACAAGCGGCATCGAATGCATTAAAACCACTTCCCGTATTAAAAATAAAAATACCACGTGGAACGGCTGGACTAGAATAATAAATTGCATTACTTGCAAATTTTAAATTGGAGTAAGCCGGTAAGTTTAGATTCAAGTCAGCGGTAAACGAATAATTAGATAAAAAAGGATTGTTATTATTAAAACCATTATCGCTACATCCCATAAACAAAGGAAGTAGAAGCAGTAGAAGCAGTGATTTTTTCATGTTTTAAAATAAGTTGGAACTATTAGTAAAACAAATTTAAATTATTTAACTTTGAAATAGATATGATTAACATATAATTATAGACTTTAAAAATTATTAGTATCTTTGTGGAAAGAAATCCCGTCCTGATGGGATTTTTTCTATTTATATAAACGACCAAACTATGAGCGCAATATCTTATTATACCGCAGAAGGATTAAAGAAATTAAGAGAAGAATTAGATTATTTAAAAAATGTAATGCGTCCAAAGGCATCTGCTGATATTGCCGAGGCTAGAGATAAAGGTGACTTGTCTGAAAACGCTGAATACGATGCAGCCAAAGAAGCTCAAGGAATGCTAGAAATGCGTATTGCTAAACTAGAGGAAGTTCATTCTAACGCGAGATTGATAGATGAATCTAATCTAGATCTATCTAAAGTTTTGGTGCTTTCGATTGTAAAGATCAAAAACCAAACTAACGGCATGGAAATGAAATACACTTTGGTTGCTGAAAGTGAAGCCGACTTGAAAACCGGAAAAATATCAGTTACTTCCCCTATCGGGAAAGGATTGCTAGGAAAATCAGTAGGTGATGTTGCTGAAATCACTGTGCCTAATGGTGTCTTGAAATTTGAAATTTTAGAAATCTCAAGAGAGTAAACCTTACTAGCTAATTTGATTTAAAACCAAAATTGTATTTACGATGAGTTCCATATTCACCAAAATTGTAAACGGAGAAATCCCTTGCTATAAAATTGCCGAAGACGAAAATTATTTGGCTTTTTTAGATGTAAATCCAAATGCCAAAGGGCACACGCTTTGTATTCCTAAGTTCGAAATTGATAAAATTTTCGAAATGGACGAGGCACATTATTTAGGACTGATGCATTTTTCTAGAAAGATCGCTATCGCTCTTGAGCAAGCAGTACCCTGCAAGCGAGTAGGAATGTCGGTGATTGGTCTCGAAGTACCACATGCACATGTACACCTGATCCCGTTGAACGCCATGGACGAGATTCGCTTTCAAAATAAAGTTACTTTAACTAAAGAAGAATTCGAACAACTAGCAGCCAGCATTGCTTCGAAACTGTAATTTTTAGTACAACCCAATAAATTGGTATGGTTTTCGTTTAAAGCCAGATAGTTCCTTCTATTTTAAACGAAAGCCTCCCCATACCAATGAAATCTCTCCGTTTATTTTTTACTTTATTTTATGTGTCTTTCAGTTTTGGTCAAGCCAAAGCAGATTACAGCAGGATAGACAGTCCCATTTCTAAAATCCCCACCAGCGCAACCGTTTCTACAGCCGCTATTGCCAATTACATTCAATCTAAATTCACTACTCCTGATGATAGAATACGAGCCGTATTTTATTGGACAACCGCTAACATCAGTTACGATTTGGCTAATATTAAATCGCTGCAACAAGACCAATTGCTCGAAGATCGAATTGCAAAAACCTTAAAATCCCGAAAAGGAGTTTGTAAAAATTATGCTGAGGTTTTTAGTGATTTAGCCAATAAACTAGGAGTCGAAACTGTAATTATTAGAGGCTATACGAAGCAGTATGGCGAAGTCGGTCGTATTCCTCATGCTTGGTGTGCCTCGAAACTAAGTGGCAAATGGTACCTTTTTGATCCTACCTGGGCGGCAGGTTATATTGATGGTGGTCAGTTTAAAAAGCGACTACGAGATACCTATTACAAAGTGCAACCGCAGGAAATGATTAGCTCTCACATGCCTTATGACTATGTATGGCAGTTTTTAAATTATCCTGTTACCAATGCAGAATTCACTTCAGGAAAGCTGTTGCCTACTAAAACAAAAAAGTACGTTGATTTTGAAAAAGAAATTGCCAAAGCAGCAATGCAAGACGAGGAACAACAACTAATAGCATCATCAAAAAGAATTCGTGAAAACGGCATTACGAACGCGATGATTGCTGAGATGCTATCCTATAATGACAAGAAAATAACTTATATACAAGAGGAGCGCTCTTTTGAACAACTGAATCTTATCTTAAAAAAATACAACGAGGGCGTAGCGGAATTAAATCAATTCATTTCCTTTAAAAACAGACAGTTTAAGCCGTTAAAAAATGATAATCTGATCAAAAATATGATTCTGAGTCCCTATGATAAATTGCTGTGGTGCCAAAAGTCATTAGGCAATCTAGGGCATTTGAGTGATGCTAACAGGCAAAGTGTAAACGGACTGCAACAGTCGTTAAGCGCAGCGCTGCAAATGACAATTGAGCACAAGAACTTTGTATATCAGTACGTTTCAAAATCGCCAACTAGCCGAGAAAAAATGTTTTATAAAAGAGTGTATTAAATAGGTTGCCCTTGCATCATGCTTCTTTTTTAAAAATCATTTGCATAGTAGTTCCTTTTCCTATTTCGGACTGCAGTACTTTAATAATTCCTTTATGGTATTCCTCTACAATTCGCTTGGTTAAGGACAATCCCAATCCCCAACCTCTTTTTTTAGTGGTAAACCCAGGTTCAAACACGGTCTTAAATTGATTTTTACTGATACCGCTGCCGCTGTCTTTAACGCTAATTCTCACCTGATCTTGGTCCTGGCTAATTCGTAAATCGAGACTTCCTTTCCCTTTCATAGCATCAATCGCATTTTTTACTAGGTTTTCGATCGTCCAGCTGTGCAGTGTAGGGTTTAGTTTTACAAAAATAGGTGTGTCCGGTGCTTCAAAAGTAAACGCAATTTGTTTTGAAAAACGAGATTGTAAATAGGTGTAGGACGCGATGGTTTCGGCAACAATGTCGCTGCGTTCTAAAACAGGCTCGGATCCTATTTTAGAGAAACGTTCGGTTATCGTTTGCAAGCGATCAATATCTTTTTCAATTTCCGCAGTAATCGATTCGTCTACATTATCTGCTTTTAATATTTCGACCCATCCTATTAATGAGGAAAGTGGAGTTCCAATTTGGTGTGCGGTTTCTTTGGCCATTCCGGCCCACAATTTATTTTGCGTAGCAATTTTTGTACTGCGGTAAAAATAATAGACCAAGGCAGCAAATAACACGATGATAAGTAGCAAGGCCACTGGATAGTATTTTAGCTTATTTAATAATTCACTATTACCGTAATATAATTTCTGGAAGCGGCCAGGTACATATTCAATAACTATTGGGTCATTATCATTTTTTAAAGTGGCGAGAAATTGAGCAGCGTTTTTTTTATCATTAATAATTTCGTCAGCAATATTAACTGCGTTTATAATGCTATCGTTTTCCGTTAAAATAATCGGAATGGTGGTATTGTTACTAAAAATCTGCAAGGGAAGTTCCACATCAGTGTTTTCACCTGCGTTGATAAGCGTTTTTTGTGCTTTGGCCCAAAGGTTCATTTTTAGACGTTCTTCATTTTTAAAAATTTGAAAAAAAGTATAGGTGTTCCAAAGTATCAGAGTAATGATAAAAAAGGAAGTAAAAATAATAAGCCAGCGACTGGTGTTTCGTCTTTCAGAAAACTGCATAGAGTAGATTTTGAGCTATAAATATAACGAAATTTCTATCGTAATATTTTAGATTTTATTGCAATGTAGCGTATTCACTTTCGATTCTATTTATAAATCCATCGCGACTCTTTTTATACTAGAACGATTTCCTTACTTTTGTAACTAGATACCTAAAAAAACAAAGCATGATTACGATTGACCCTAAAAGTATTACCACAGCCAAACTACAAGGATACCTGCAAGGTTCAGTAGGACCAAGACCTATTGCTTTTGCGAGTACCGTTGATAGTGATGGGAATCCCAATTTATCTCCTTTCAGTTTTTTTAATGTATTTAGTGCAAACCCGCCAATTCTTGTTTTTTCACCCTCACGTAGAGTTCGTGATAATAGTATAAAACATACGTTAATCAACTGCGAAGCGACTAAAGAAGTAGTCATTAATGTGGTTAATTACGATATGGTACAACAAACCTCATTAGCGAGCACAGAGTATGCTGATGGCGTGAACGAATTCATCAAATCAGGATTAACGCAAGTTCCATCTGATCTTGTAAAGCCCTTTAGAGTGAAAGAATCTCCAGTGCAATTTGAATGCAAAGTAACTCAAATTATTGCCCTTGGTGAGGAAGGTGGAGCTGGAAATTTAGTTTTGTGCGAGGTAGTGAAAATACACATCCATGAAGCCGTTTTGGACGAAAACGGAGCAATAGATCAATATAAAATTGACTTGGTATCGAGGTTAGGAGGCAATTGGTATGGGAGATCGAACCAAGGTTTGTTTGAAGTGCCTAAGCCATTAACGACGCTGGGAGTTGGTGTAGACGCTATTCCTGAACCTGTTAGAAAAAGTCCTGTTTTCGACGGAAATGATTTAGGTAAATTAGGGAATATAGAAGCCTTGCCTAGCACCGAAGAAGTTAGTATATTTGTAAAAGAAAATTTTTCGATTAAAGGAGTGTTAAGCTCGGATGATCAGGAAAATGTGTACTTAGAAGCGAAAAAGTACTTGAATGAGAATGATGTTTTATCAGCATGGAAGGTGCTTTTGGCAAAAAAATAATTAGAGCAAAACAATTAAATTATAGAAGATGGAAGTTACAGGAAAAATTAAAATGATCGATCAAACTAAAGAAGTTGGATCTGGAGGTTTCAAAAAGAGAGATGTTGTTGTAACAACTGATGAGCAGTATCCACAGCATATTTCTGTACAATTTGTTCAAGATAAATGTGACTTACTAAATAGTTTTCAAGTAGGAGAAGCTGTTAAAATCGATATTAATTTAAGAGGTAGAGAGTGGACTAACGCGCAAGGCGAAACCGTTTACTTCAATACTATTCAAGGATGGAGAATTGCTAAGCTACAAGCTGAAGCTCCTGCTGCAGGACAAGCTCCACCTATGCCGGCTGCACAAGCATTTGCACCAGCTACGAACCTTAATGAGGAAGAGCCAGACGATTTGCCTTTTTAATCATTAGCAATAAAAATAGTAGCCTTGAGAGTAATTTCAAGGCTTTTTTTATGCTTAAAAATTAGGGTTAATCACGGCGCCCAAACCTATTTGATTTCCTATTTGAGGATATACAAAAGCCGTTGTATTTGTTTTCTTAGAAACTCTAAAGGCTTTCAACGGACTCACATGCGAAAAGATAATTCCTGATGCCATTCCTATTCCTGCTCCAGCAAGTACATCTGATGCAAAATGCTTATTATTAGCAAGTCTAAAAGCCGCCGTTGCACCCGCAAATAAAAAGCCACTACTGGCGTACCAAAAATTAGAATCCTTATACTCATAATACAATAAGGTAGCGTTTGTAAACGCGACAGCCGAATGCCCTGAAGGAAAACTTAAATTGTCCGATAAGTCGGGACGTTCTCTCTTTGCAATTCGTTTAGCAATTTCTGTAACAATCACAGTCGCAGTATTGGCTACAAGAATATTCACAGTTTGATTTCTATAATTTGTTTTGGATTCAAACCCCAAAGATTTCCCCATATAGATTTGAGCAATGGGAACAAACGGAAAAATATTATCGGCACCGGAACTAAAAGTTGAGCCAAAAATTTTACCTGATTTTGTTTGAATATCACCATTAAACTCCGAATTTAATAAAAAGGCTCCAGTGGTCAATAGCGCGGCCGGAGCTATAAATGATTTGTACGATAGTTTATTTTGCACCTTTAAAGAATCCACATTTTGTCCATACATTTGCAATAACGGACTCATCAAAATGAGTAAAAGTAAAAAAAATGTTTTTTTCATTGTAGTAGTTAATTTGATAGTGCTTTGATCAAAAATAGAACTTTATAGTCTAATTATAATAAGAACAATATGTATTATTTATCCCAAGATTTGTTTTTTCCTGACGTATCACTAACGCATTCTTCGGGAATTATTGCCTTGGGTGGCGATTTATCAGTAGCGCGGTTACAGTTGGCCTATAAAAGCGGCATTTTTCCTTGGTTTGAAGATGGCGAACCCATCACGTGGTGGTCGCCTAACCCGCGTATGGTTTTATTTCTAGACGAGTTGGTGGTGACTAAAAGTATGCGAAACGTCCTTAACCGCAATACATTTACAGTTACTTTTAATCAAAATTTTAGAGAGGTAATTTCTAATTGCCAACAAATAAAACGCGACGGTCAAAACGGAACTTGGATTACTAATGACATGATCGAAGCCTATTGCAATTTGCATGAATTAGGAATCGCAAAATCGGTTGAGGTGTGGCAAGATGGCCAGATAGTAGGCGGCCTCTACGGGATCGATTTGGGTCATGTTTTCTGTGGCGAAAGCATGTTTTCAAAAGTTTCGAACGCAAGCAAAGTCGCCTTTATCACCTTAATCCGCCAATTACAACAAGAAAATTACAAGTTATTAGACTGCCAAGTCTATAACGAACATCTAGAAAGCTTGGGCTGCCGCGAAATACCACGTGAAGATTTCATTTCGATTCTTAAAGATAATAAGTAGAGCCTAATCCAGCTGTACGGTACAAGTCCTCGGTCAAAACCTTTTTTTCTAAAGTCATAAAAGGAGCTTCCTGCGGTCGCTCTTTTACGCCTAGAAAAAATAGTTTTTTCCCTCCGGGCTTTCCCCTCCCATCTGGGGCAAAACACATCCCTGTCACGAAGAAAATTGTAAGCACTGAGAAGTTCACTACATAATAAAGCTAAGGAGAACAATTTTTAAAGCTGCTTGAATCTAAATTACGTGCGTATCAAAATCAAGTAATTACCATCCACATTAAGACTTTCGACTTTGCAACTCGGCAAAAAAATCTGCGGAATCTGCGGAATCTGCGTGCCACAAGCTGTAATCGAACTTCCCTTCTAACTTTTAAACTTTAAGACTTTCGACTTTTGAATTTTCAACTTTGCGACTCTGTAACTTTGCAACTCTGCAACTCTGTAACTCTGCAACTCAATAAAAAAATCCGTGTCATCCGCGTTCTAATTTCCCACAATCGAGCTTTCTTTATGATTTTCGACTTTCAAACTTTAAGACTTTTGACTTTTCAACTTTGCAGCTTCACAACTCAGTAACTCAAAAAAAACCTAAAACTTTAACTTCGTAAACTGCCAATTCAACGTATTAAACAAAACCAACTCATTCCTTAAACAAGGCAATTCCAATATCACCTTCAATGTCTCATGCGCCATCATGGTCCCAATCATCCCAGGTAAAGTACCTAGCACACCATTCCTATTACAATTAGGCACATCCTTTGGGTCAGGCGAATCTGGAAACAAGTCTCTCAGGTTTTTACTCTTTCGATGGTTAAAAACAGCAACTTGTCCTTCAAAACCTAAAATACTACCATAAATCAATGTTTTAGCCAGACTCACACAAGTATCGTTAACTAAATAACGGGTAGCAAAATTATCTGAGCCATCGACGATAATATCAAAGTCATTCAAGATAGAAGCCGCATTCACTGCAGTTACCTTTTCCGGAATAGCAATAACTTCAATCAACGGATTTAATTTTTGCAAAGTCGCTTTGGCAGTTGCAGCTTTTGATAATCCCACTTGATCTTCAGCATATAAAATTTGACGGTGCAGGTTGTGAATTTCGATAGTATCAAAATCAACGATACCAATAGTGCCAACACCAGCCGTAGCCAAATATTGTAAAATAGGACAACCCAAACCTCCCGCACCGATAACCAAAACTTTGGCTTTTTTAATTTTTGCTTGCCCAGCGTCACCCACTTCGGGTAACATCACTTGGCGGTTGTAACGTAAAAAATCTTGTATAATGCTCATTTTTTTGAGTAATTAGTAATTAGTGAAAAGTGATTAGTAATTAGCTACTAGTGAAAAGTGATTAGTAATTAGCAAATTAGCTGTCAGTTCGAGCGGAGTCGTGAACCTTTTTTAAGTGGTAATTTATTTTATATTAAGTGAATAGTAATAAGTGATTAGTAATTAGTGAAAAGTTATTGGTTAATAGTAATTAGCAAATCGGCTGTCAGTTCGAGCGGAGTCGAGAACCTTTTTTAAGCGGTAATTCATTTCATCCTAAGTGAATAGTAATTAGTAGCTAGTGAAAAGTTATTAGTTAAAAGTAATTAGTCAATAAGCTGTCAGTTCGAGCGAAGTCGAGAACTTTCTTTATCGCAATGTATTTTTATTTGTGTATCAGAGTCAAAAGTCAACGTAAAATAGCATTGTGATTATGTTCCAAAAAAAAGCGCTCTAGGGACTTTTGATATTCGACTTTAAGACATTTGACTAAAAGTTTTATCCCAATCTTTCCAGACGGGCTCGTAGCCTTTAGATCTAATAATGTCTGCAATCTCTGCTACAGAGCGCTCGTCACTAATTTCGAATTGCTCTAACGATTGGGGATCGACCACATAACCACCAGGATTTGTTTTTGAACCCGCACTGATGCTGGTCGTTCCAATAGGGATAATGTTGTTTCTAAAGTTTTCATTCTCTCGAGTCGAAATCGAAATCTCCAAGTCTTCATTCCACAAACGATAAGCGCAAATCAGCTGAGTCAAATCTCGATCGTCCATAATAAAGTTAGGTGGAGCAGTACCTTCTGCTGGTCGTAATCTTGGAAACGAAACGGAGTACTTCGTTTGCCAATAGGTTTTTTGTAAGTAATCTAGATGCAAGGCATTAAAAAAACTATCTGTTCGCCAATCTTCTAAACCCAATAACACACCCAATCCTATTTTGTGTATGCCCGCTTTCCCAATGCGGTCTGGAGTATCTAGTCTAAAATCAAAGTTGGATTTCTTCCCTTTAGTATGATACTTTTTATACACTTCCTGATGATAGGTTTCCTGATACACTAACACGGAGTACACACCAGCTTCATGCAAACGTTCGTATTCTTCTTGCGAAAGTGGTTGTACCTCAATCGAAATAATCGAAAAGTCATTCTTGATTACATCAACAGCGTTTAGAAAGTAGTTGATATTCACCGTATAATTTGCCTCTCCAGCAACTAACAATACATGGTCAAAACCCAATGCTTTCAATGCTGCTACTTCTTGCCTAATCTCCGAGTCTAGCAAGGTCTTTCGTTTAATTTTATTGTCAAGACTAAAGCCACAGTAGGTACAAATGTTCTGGCATTCGTTACTAACATATAAGGGAGCATACATCTGGATGGTTTTACCAAAACGTTTTTTAGTTAGTTCATGGCATTCTTGCGCCATTTCCTCTAAGTAAGGTTGCGCAGCTGGGGAAATCAAAACCAAAAAATCATCTAAGTCTCTCTTAGATTTGGCTAAGGCTTGCTCCACTTGCTTTGCAGTACTAGCGTAAATTTTGAATTGGATTTCATCCCAATTGTATTGTTCGAAAGTAGATTTGAATGTTGTCATTAGTGCTTTAGGTTATTGTAAGTACAATGTTGATCACGCACGCAGATTTTGCAGATTTGCGCTGATATTTTACAGGTTATTTGCTACGCGTTTAATATCATTTAAAATTGTTACTGTGTTGAAGTTGACAAGTATGCCAAGCTTTTTATTCGTTAGTTTTAAATAGTTTGTGATTTGTTTATAATGAATAGGAGCTAAATCTGTCACGGACTTTATTTCAATGACTACTTTGTCTTCAACCAATAAATCAATTCTAAACCCTACATCTAAAATGATGTCCTCGTATGGAATATTGATTTCTACTTGTCTTTCAACTTTTAATTTCAACTTAGTTAATTCATAATACAATGCACTTTCATAAAAAGACTCAAATAAGCCAGAACCAAGTGTATTATAAACTTTGAAAATAGCACCTCTAATTCCAAATGATATTTCGTTTTCAGTCATTATTAAGAATTTATATTTTATTAAAAGTAATAATTTGCTTCCAAATGATTCTTATTACATGTTTTAAAATGTTACAAATCAGTAGATTGTTTTCTAATCTGCTAAAATATTTTTCATCTGCGAAAATTTGCTGAATCTGCGTGCTAATTAAATTATTCTATATCTGTGAAAAAAATATCGACGGACTTGACGTCATCGCATGTTTATACTTTCGCCCTAATCTAACTTCATTTGAGAGCAATAAACTATTCATACAAAAACTCGGTCAACGGACTCGATGCCATTGCATGTTTATATTGTTGCCCCAATCTCGCTTCATACGCTTTCCTACCAGCAATTACGGCCTCTTTAAAAGCCTCTGCCATTAGTCTCGGATTTCCTGCAACGGCAATAGCGGTATTTACTAAGACAGCGTCAGCACCTAATTCCATTGCTTTTGCAGCATCCGATGGTGCACCAATTCCCGCGTCAATAATCACAGGAACTTTAGATTGTTCGATAATAATTTCGAGAAAATCGATTGTTTTAAGTCCTTTATTGCTCCCTATTGGCGAACCTAATGGCATCACGGCCGCGGTTCCTACATCTTCTAATCGCTTGCATAAAACAGGATCAGCATGAATGTAGGGCAATACAATAAAACCTAGCTTGGCTAATTCTTCTGTGGCCCTCAAAGTCTCGATAGCGTCTGGCATTAAATATTTAGGGTCAGGATGGATTTCTAACTTTAGCCAGTTGGTTTCTAGAGCTTCTCTGGCAAGTTGAGCGGCAAAAATGGCCTCTTTAGCGTTTCTTGCTCCAGAGGTATTAGGCAATAGATTGATGTGTGAATGCTGTAGGTGTTTCAAAATAGCATCTGTTTCTGTTTCGAGATCAATGCGTTTTAAAGCTACGGTAACCAACTCACTTTCTGAAGCTAAAATGGCTTCTTCCATTTGGGCATTCGAACCAAATTTTCCCGTTCCTAAAAACAAACGAGATTGCAATATTTTATCCCCTATTTTAAACAATGATGGTTCCATAAAGGTCGTTTTTAAGTAGTTTGATTGTCTTTTTTTTGTGTTCTGATTGGGTGATTAATCCTGAAACGGCAATGCCATAAATTCCGGTTTCTATTAATGCAGGAAGATCGTCCGTTGTAATGCCGCCTATAGCATACACAGGCGTAGTAAGTCCGTTGTTTTTCATCTCTGTCAGGATGTTTTTATAGCCGTCAAGACCTAAAATCGGACTCAATTTTTCTTTTGTAGTTGTAAATCGAAACGGACCTAAACCTATATAATCACAGCCGTTTTTTATGTGGTTTTGAATATCTTCAAAAGTATTTGCAGTCGCTCCAATGATTTTTGTATCTCCTAGAATGCTGCGCGCTTCGGATATCGACATATCGGTTAACCCAAGGTGTACGCCGTCTGCAGCGATTTGCTGCGCGAGATAAACATTGTCGTTGATGATAAAATTCGATAAGTACTCTTCGCATAAAATTTTTACGGCTTCCGCCAAAGCAAAAGTTTCTTCAGGGGAATGATTTTTAAAACGAAGCTGAATCCATTTACAACCGCCGTTTAGTGCTTCATGAATATTTCTAGTTTGCTCCTCAACCGAGTTTCCTTGCGAGATGTATTGTAATTTGTTAAACATTATGATATCCTAGTTTTGTGTGGTTAGACAATAGGTAGTTTTCGATATAAATTTTAGCGTTTTCGCACGCATTTAATTCCGTTTCACCCTTAGCAAGATTAGCTGTAATCGCAGAGGATAATACACAACCCGAACCATGCTTTTCATTTACATCAGTATGACGCGGTTCTAATCTATAAAACTGATCTTTAGTATACAGATAATCTACTCCAAGTTCGTTAGGATTGTGGCCACCTTTAAGTAAAATTGTACAATATTCTGATAGCATTTCGGCTATAGATTCAGGGTCAATTTCTTCTTGAGATAGCTTTATAATCTCATTATAATTGGGAGTGATTAAATCTATTTCGCTTAAAATGAGTTTTAGAGATTCATAGTTTTTGATCTCTAAAAAATCAAATGTAGTCGAGGATTTTACCACAGTATCCCATATAATTTTAGTTGCTGGAGCAATTTGCCTAATCAATGTGACAATGGTTCCCAGATAAAATAATGAAGGAACAATCCCAATTTTAACAGCCTTAATTTTATAAGTTTCGAAAAGTCTTTCCACGGAACGAATGGTGAATTCTAAGGAAGTCCACTCAATTTCATGAAAATTGTTTTCTGTCTGGATCGTGTTTGCCGTATTGATAGCAAGACCATATACTTGATGCTGTTCGAATGTTTTACAGTCGGCCAATATTCCGGCACCTCCCGAAGGATCAAAACCAGCAATACTTAATACAAATGGGCGATTTTCTGGCATATTTTAAAATTTTGAATGGGTTGATTACTGTTCCAAATACTTCCTAATAGCGCTACATCATCAAATCCAAGTTGGTAGGTTTTCTCTATGTTCTCAATTGAGATTCCTCCCAAAGCCACTAGTTTAGTTATAAAATTGGTTCGCTCTGCTATGGCTTTAACTGCATCTAAATCAGATTTGTAATCGGGTTTAGAAATACTTTGATAAATCGGACTCAAAAAGGCGTATTCAAAACAACTGTCAAGTTGGTTAAAATCAGCCATTGTATGAATCGAAGTCGATTTGATATAACCATCGTTATTATTTGTTGATTCTAAATCCAAAGCTGCTCTGGCACTTTCAGTAAAATGAATGCGATGAATTCCAAATTCATTTGCCACTTGATGCTGCTGGTGTAAAACCAATCGCGATCGAAATTCAGGATGTACTTTCGATAAAAACAGCCTTAGTTCTTCCACTGAATAATTAGGTTTACGCACATGAACCAACTCCAATCCACACTCAAAAAGAGCGTGAATGGTGTTGGTTTCATTTGCTATAGCAATTGGATTTGTGATTACAATCATAATCTTGACTCTTGGATCTTTATTCTATTTTCTTTAGGCTTTAACTATAAATCTCTTTTCCTTGCTCAATAAACTCCTCTGATTTTGCTGCCATTCCTTTTTCAGCTTCGGCAACGTCACGAATTTCCTGTGATATTTTCATGGAGCAGAATTTAGGGCCGCACATCGAGCAAAAGTGTGCAATCTTAGCGCCTTCAGCAGGTAAAGTTTCATCGTGAAATTCTCTTGCGGTATCAGGATCAAGCGATAAATTGAATTGATCTTCCCAACGGAATTCAAATCTGGCTTTACTTAAAGCATTGTCACGGTATTGAGAACCCGGATGTCCTTTGGCTAAATCAGCAGCGTGGGCAGCAATTTTATAGGTGATCACACCATCTTTCACATCTTTTTTATTGGGTAAACCAAGGTGTTCTTTAGGCGTTACATAACACAACATCGCACAACCGTACCAACCAATCATGGCAGCACCAATGGCTGATGTAATGTGATCGTAACCAGGAGCAATATCAGTCGTTAGTGGGCCAAGAGTGTAAAAAGGCGCTTCGTTGCAATGCTCTAATTGTTTCTCCATGTTTTCCTTAATCATGTGCATCGGTACGTGACCGGGACCTTCGATAAAGACTTGTACATCGTGCTTGAAAGCAATTTTAGATAGTTCACCTAAAGTTTCTAATTCGGCAAATTGTGCAGCATCATTAGCATCAGCAATTGAGCCCGGACGCAAACCATCACCAAGAGAGAAAGCAACATCGTATTGCTTCATGATTTCGCAAATGTCCTCGAAATGGGTGTACAAAAAGTTTTCTTTGTGGTGAAACAAACACCATTTTGCCATGATTGAACCTCCACGAGATACAATTCCCGTAACACGGTCCGCGGTTAGGTGAATGTAACGCAATAGTACGCCCGCGTGAATGGTGAAATAAGAAACACCTTGTTCAGCTTGTTCGATCAGTGTGTCACGAAAAACCTCCCAAGTTAAATCCTCAGCAATTCCGTTAACTTTTTCCAAAGCTTGGTAGATAGGTACGGTTCCAATAGGCACGGGAGAATTACGGATGATCCATTCTCTGGTTTCATGAATGTTTTTTCCAGTCGATAAATCCATGATGGTATCAGCTCCCCAACGGCAAGCCCAAACTGATTTTTCAACTTCTTCTTCGATGGTTGAGGTCACAGCACTGTTTCCAATGTTTGCGTTTATTTTCACTAAGAAATTGCGCCCCACGATCATTGGTTCGCTTTCAGGGTGGTTGATGTTGTTAGGGATTATAGCGCGACCAATGGCTACTTCATTACGAACAAATTCGGGTGTGATTTTACTTTTAGGGGTGTTTGCTCCCCAGCTATGTCCAGGATGTTGACACTGCATCGCTTTAGTTTGGGTGTCTAATTGCTCGATACGTTGGTTTTCACGAATCGCAATGTATTCCATTTCTGGAGTGATAATGCCTTGTTTTGCGTAGTATAGTTGGGAAACGTTAGCTCCTTTTTTAGCTCGCATGGGTTTGTGTAAATACTCGAACCGAAGGTGGTTTAATTTTTCATCGTGTAGTCTTTGCTTTCCGTAATCCGAGCTAATTTCTGTAAGCTCTTCCACATCATTACGGTCTAAAATCCACTGCTCACGAATGCGAGGCAACCCTTTTCGAATATCAATTTCGATATTGGGATCAGTGAACGGTCCTGATGTATCGTATATAGTAACTGGTGGATTTTTTTCGATACGACCGTTAGACATTTTGGTGTCAGCTAGTGTGATTTCGCGCATGGCAACTTTGATCGGATGGATTTCACCGTCGATGTATACTTTTCTTGAATTAGGAAAAGGTGTTCTTGAAAGTTTTTCTTCGTTTGTCATTTTTATGAGTATTGAGGTTGTAACGTTTATTTGATTGTATTGTCTTTTAATGGCCGGATTTACTCGTATAGCATGTTTTCAATTCTGTTTTGGTTCTAGTTTATTGGCACGCAGCTTTAAATAGTTATGAAGTCAAATGTTTTTAAGTCTGTTTTGGTTTTGATTTATTGGCACGCAGCTTTAAATAGTTATGAAGTCAAATGTTTTTAAGTCTGTTTTGGTTTTGATTTATTGGCACGCAGATATAGCGGATTTTTGCAGATTTGTAAAAAGCAGTAATTGATACTTACTAATCACTAATCACTAGTTACCAATCACCAATCACTAATCACTATTTACCCTCCTTGAGTTGCAGAAATAATTAAAATGGTATCAGTTTCTTTAAGGGGATGGGAATTCCAATTGGATTTTGGAATTACGGTGTCGTTGATGGCTATGGCGATTCCGTTTTGTTTTTCGGGAATTTCCAAGTCAAGAAGTGCCTGAACAGTTAAGTTACTGCTGGCAAAATGTTTGTTTTGATTGTTGATTTTAAGTTCCATTCCTTTTAAATTTAGTATAGTTATACTTTAGGAATGGCTACAAGTTGTCCCAAAAAAGGGACCATAGAAGTCATCTTACTTTTCCCTACGCTAGTATGAACTAGATCAGGTTCAGAGGGTAATTCTCAGCCTACAAAATTGTAGACACCCCTAAAGTGTGTAACAAATGTAGGGGTTTTTTTAGTTTGAAGATGATTTTTTTAGGTTAAATTTTTGTCAGCAAATAGTGATTTTTGTGAAATCAGCCAATTTTGAATAAAGGATAGCCATTGAAAATCAGCTTTTTTTCCAGCAGTTTTCCACATGGTCATTGACCATTCCTGTGGCTTGCATAAAGGCATACATAACCGTAGAGCCGACAAATTTAAAACCTCTTTTTTTTAAATCTTTGCTTATTCTATCCGAAAGTGGAGTAGTAGCAGGCACGTCTTTTAGTGTTTTTGGGTTACTGATGAGAGGTTTTCCTTCTGTGAATTCCCAAATATATTTAGAGAAGGAACCAAATTCTTCCTGGATTTTAATGAAGTTTTGGGCATTGGTTACAGCCGAATATACTTTGAGTTTGTTGCGGATGATACCAGCATCTTGTAATAAATCGAGGATTTTATCATCGTTGTATGCTGCTATTTTTTTATAATCGAATTGGTCAAAAGCAGCTCGGAAGTTTTCTCTTTTGTTGAGAATGGTAATCCAGCTCAAGCCTGCTTGAAAGATTTCTAATAGTAAAAACTCAAATAATGTAGCATCGTCATAAACGGGGGTTCCCCATTCTTGATCGTGGTATTCTTTGTACAAATCGCTGGACAAACACCAACCACATCTTGGTTTTTCGTCGGTGATACTATTCATTGTGCAGGTATTTTTCGATTATGGAATGCCCCAAATAAATTAAAGGAGTCAAGGCAATGGCGATAATAAGCTTTACAAAATAACCTGTAAAAGCAGAAGCGATGAATACTTCGGTGGTCATTTTACCCGTCATCCAAAAGGCGATACCAAGGACTATGAAGCTATCAAATAATTGGGAGATAACGGTTGATCCCGTACTGCGCAACCAGATCATTTTGTTACCCGTTTTGTTTTTCAGAAAATGAAAAATAGTAACATCAATCAGTTGTGAAACCATAAAGGCTGTAATACTCCCAACAATGATCCACAAACTTTGACCGAAAACGCCATTGAATTGATTGTCAGACACGAGTCCGTCACCTGCTACGGCGGGAATTTGCATCGCCATATAGATAATTACAAAAGTGTAGGCGATAAGGCAAGCGGTTATTAGTGATAATTTTTTGACACCTTTTTCACCAAAATATTCATTGATTAAATCAGTAGTGACAAATACGATTGGCCAAGGTAAAATCCCCACGCTCATCAGGTACGGGCCTACTTGAATTAATTTCCCACCAATTAACTCGGCGACAACGGCATTGGTGATAAATATACCGGCAAGTATGATGTATACGGTTTCTTTTTTGGATTGAAGCATAAGGACTATTTATGCTCAAATATATTGTATTATTTTGTTTTTATAAAATATTTGTGGGTCTTGTAGTGTTCCAATCTAGGGAGCTCGATAAGGTAAGAAAGAAGAAATATGTACAAAAGACGGTAGTCTAATTTATGGTGAAAACGAATCAGATATGTAGTTGTAAAATGAAATTGAAACAATACATCTTACAATTTTAACTTCTTTGGGTATTTGAATTATTTTTTGATTAGTTAATTAGGTAAATATTTTTTTTTCAGTACTTTGTGAATGTATTGTATTTATTGATTTGTACGATTAATAGTAAAAATAATTTCGTTTTTGTAGTAAAATAGTTAGGTTAAATCGTTTTTTTTTTTTTTTGATTTGTACTCGGACGTCTAAAACCACTTGTTAAATGGTTTAACAAGTAAATAACTAAATTATTTTTAAATTATGAAAAAATTCTTATTAAGTGCGACACTGTTAGTTGCTTTTTCTTTAACTTCGTTTGCATCAAAAGGTAAGACAGAAAATGTATTATCTTCTTCAACGATGGTTAGTTCTACTATTTTTGACGGTACATGTACAATTTATGTAACACAATATAATAGCGAAGGAATAGCGACAGGTACTAGAATTCACACTCTGCCAGCAACTAGCCAAGCGGATTGCGAGAAGACAGCTAAGTCAATAAAAACACTTTATGAAATAGGTGTTTTAACAATGTAAATTAATAGGGTGGTTGCAATACCACCCTTTATTACTATAAAATTATGAGAAATATATGTTTTGTTCTTTTAGCACTTACCAGTAGTACTATTTATTCGCAAAGTGATAAAAAAGCTTTTGCTCAGGTGCTGTATAATGTTTACTTTAATGTGGAAATACCAAATACTAGGAATGCTATTTTAGAAATCAACTTAAATGATAATACCTCTGTTTTTGTAACTCTTGCAGGAGACTTACAGGCAGGCTCTACGGCCAAAGACAACACAATAAGTTTAGTTGAAAAGGGAAGCAATCGCTACGTAAAAACCTTAAGTGATAAAAAAGAGTTTTTAGTTACAGAAAAGTTTAAAAATCAAGACTACTTACTTCATGATACTATTCCGGAATTGAAATGGGACATTAGTCACAAAGAAGTGAAGAAAATAGGGGAGTCTAACTGTAATAAAGCAACTACGACTTTTAGAGGAAGGAATTTTATTGCTTGGTATGATGTTACAATTCCATTGAATTACGGACCATGGAAATTTAATAACTTACCTGGTTTAATTCTAGAAATTTACGATGAAACTAAAAGGTTTAATTGGCAAGCGACCGCCATACTTTATAGTGATAAGTCGGAAGTTGTATTTCCTGTAATTAGTGGTGCTAAAAATATATCGATCAAGGATTATGCGAATTTGCGTTACAAGCAAATGGAATCCACTGTAATGTCACAATTGCCACGAGGTGTTGAGACGAAGACAATAGGTCCGAGTAGAAATGGTATTGAGACTAAATTTGAATGGGAATAACATGAACAAATTTTTTTGTCTTTTTATTTCTTTCTTTTTCACGGTATTTATTTTTGCTCAAAAAACGATATCAGGCAAAATTACCAACGGTACTAACCAACCTGTTGCTGCATCAGTTTTGCTTAAAGAATCTTCAAGTACAATCTCTTATGCTATTTCTAACACTTCAGGCTTTTATGTTTTGAAAACGAGCAAAACAGGAGATTTTCAATTAGTGATAAATGCGCTAAATTACGAATCTCAGGTTTTTGATATTCAAGTTTCTTCTGACGATACGAATTTAGAAAAGAATATACAACTTCTTCCAAACCCTGTTTCTTTAAAAGAAATAGTAATTAAAACAGTGCGACCTATAACTGTAGAAGACGATAAAATCATTTTTGATGCTAATTCTTTTGCTCAAGGAAACGAGCAAGTAGTAGAAGATCTATTAAAAAAAATACCAGGTTTAAATGTTGGTGCTGATGGAAGTATTAGAGTTGGTAATCAAGAGGTAGAGAAGGTAATGGTGGATGGAGAGGATATGTTTGAGAAAGGGTATAAAATCCTAACCAAAAACATGCCCGTTAATCCTATTGATAAAATAGAATTGCTCAAACGCTATTCCAATAACAAACACTTAAAAGGGATTGAAAACAGTAACAAAGTGGCATTGAACCTTACTTTGAAAGAAGATTTTAAGCGACAATGGTTTGGAAATGCTGTTGGAGGCTATGGCTTAGTTTCAGAAAACAGGTATGATCTTAGAGCTAATTTAATGAATTTTGGTAAAAAAAATAAGTATTATTTTGTCACAAATCTCAATAATCTGGGTATTGATGCCGTGGGAGATGTAGATATGTTGGTGCGACCTTTCCGGTCTGATGAACCAGGTAGTATTGGCGATAACCAAAGCGCAACAAGTTTATTAGAAATGGGTGCTGGCTTGCCTAACTTAAAGCAAAAGAGAGTCAACTTCAACAATGCTGAGATGCTTTCACTCAATAGCATTTTTACACTTTCAAATAAAGTCAAAGTAAAAGCATTGGGGTTTTTAAATACGGATGAAAATGATTTTTTTAGAAATAGTTTTGAAACCTTCGCAGCAGGAACAACACGTTTTCTAAACACAGAAGATTTTGTAGGAAGAAAAACTAAGATCACTGGATTTGGAAAAATAGATCTTACCTATGATATCTCTAAAAATAAAACACTCGAATACAGTGGGAAATTTAATAAAACCAACGAAAAAAACAATAGTGATTTACTATTTAATACTGATGTATTGAATGAACGTCTCCATACAAACAACCAACTTTTTGATCAAAAAATAGTATTGACGAATAAGTTTAAAGACAAAAAAGTTTTTGTGTTTTCAGGTAGGTATATTAATGAGAAAACGCCACAAAATTATTCGGCTAATCAGTTTCTTTTTCAAGATTTATTTGCAGTTAATGCGAATAGCACCAAGCAATTTTCTGAGAATAGTATGCAGTTCGCTGGAATAGAAGCTCATTTGCTAGACAAAAAAGAAAATGGAGATTTACTGGAATTAAAGGGTGGAAGTCAGTTCCGATTGGACAAGTTAACCACTCGTTTTGAATTAGTGGATAGCCAATCTAGTGCGATGACGCCTAATGGCTATCAAAATAATTTAAAGTATGGCACCACAGATTTGTATGCCTCAGTCAAGTACCGTTTTAAGCTCAACAATTTCTCAATACTCACGCAATCTGATTTTCACCAATTATTTAATCGGATAGATAATTTTGATGTTAGTAGAAACGAAAGTCCATTTTTTATCATTCCAAAAATAGGGTTGGACTGGAAGATAAATGAAAAGAATAAGATCATGACGAGCTACTCCTTGAATAGGACGAACGCGGAGGTTTTAGATGTTTATTCAGGCTTCGTGCAAACCGGTTTTCGATCGCTTTCAAAAGGATTGGACGATTTTAATCAATTAAATTCCTCCTCTGCTATTTTAAATTATACCTATGGTAGTTGGGGCGACAAGTTTTTTGCTAATACCTTTTTGTTGTATTCTAAGAACAATGATTTTTACAGTACGAATTCAATCATAACTCAAAATTATTCACAGTCTGAAAAAATCATTATCAAGGATAGAGAATTTGTCTCTATGTCCTCAAGTATTGATAGGTATTTTAAGCGGATACAATCTAATTTAAAATTGACTCTAGGAGCAAACAAAAGTAACTTTAAGAATAGTGTAAACAATACCAACTTAAGAGAAGTCACTAATTTAGGTGCTGATTATGGTTTTGAGCTCCGGTCAGGATTTAAAGGTTTTTTTAATTATCACCTGGGTTCAAAGTGGAATTGTAACCAAGTGAAAACTACTATAAAAAACGATTTCACGGATAATATGAGTTTTCTAGACTTGTCGATGCAGTTTAATGATACGTTCAATGTGCAAGTGCAAGGAGAGCGCTACTTTTTTGGAAATTTAAATAAAGGGAGTAATCAATATTATTTTGTAGATGTCGAGGCTCGCTATGTGGTAAAATCAAATAAGCTCACTTTTTTCCTTTCAGGAAATAATCTTTTTAATACCCAAACTTTCAAAAACTACAGTGTGTCAGATATCAGTATTTCACAAACAGAGTATCGATTAGTACCTAGGTATGTGTTGCTTAAAATGGAGTATCGTTTTTAGGATTTGACCTTTGATGATACTAAAATTGATCAATTATTCTAATTTGATTCCTTGTTTTAATGTTTTAAGCCTTGTATCTGGTAACTAATATTATATCAGTGGGTTGTGAGGCCTTGTATTTATTGACTTGTACGATTAATAGTAAAAATAATTTCGTTTTTGTAGTAAAATAATTAGATTAAATCGTTTTTTTTTTAGCTTTGCTATGCCGCAAGTAAGTTTTATATTTCTTTTATGAACTTTTATAAATTTCGCAATAGCGATCCAAATAATACTATATGAAACAGAACTTACTTTTCATTCTTTTAGTTTGTCCTGTTTTCTTACTAGGGCAAATAAGCGTTAAGATCACTTACGAGCAGAAAAGCATATATAGTGACGCCTTTTTTAATCAAATTCCTGCTGGGAGTAGAGAATCATTTAGAACAATTTTAGCAAAGCCTTCTTATTTTGAACTTTTAAATAATGGTGATTATTCACTATTTAAAAGTATAAATCTTAAAGAAGAAGTAATTCCGTCCACTGAGATTAGTACCAAGACTGCAATAAATCAAGGGACGATATTCACACCATTTAAAGTTTTTATTTTAAAAGATTTTTCTAGTGAAATTAGTACAGAATGCGCTGTAGTAAAAGATAAAGAATACTACATACAAATGCCGTTCGCCAAGGAGAATTTAGTTAACGATAAAAAAAATAAAGCTATTGATGGTTATATGTGTAAATCGGCCTACACCTTGACCACTGCAAATGACACTATACGCTATTGGTATACTCAAGATATTCCGGTGATCGATGGGCCATTTTCGATGCATGATATTCCAGGATTAATTTTAAGTGTTGAGTCAAAAAATAGAATAGTATATGCTACAAAAATAGAATTTTTTGATAAAAAGCTAGTTTTGGATACGGTACCTAAGAATGCGGAATTTATAACAAAAGAGCAATTGGAAATAAAGAGGGCGGACGCACTTAAACCACAATCCTATACTGATGAGTTTGGCGCAAAGCATGAAACTAATTCTATTCATATTAAAGCAGATAACTAAAGATGGGAAAATTTATTTTATTTTTTTTACTGTGTTTTTATTCTATTGGTGGTAATTCTCAAACCGGTATTAAAGTAGTATTTGAAACACATCGTATGATTACTGAAGAGTCAGTAAAAAGTATTCCAGCGCAATTTAGAGCTGATTTTGTTAAGCAATACAATAGCATAAAAAAGGAATCGTTTATGTATCTTCAGGAAGACAAAGTCTATTTTGAAGTACAACCAGCAGAAATAAAAAATTTTAAGTTAGGAAAACTGGATGCAAATGAGACTGCGGGAAAAGTACTTCTCGCTAAGGACATGTCAACTATTGTAACTTATGCTGCAGAAAAATTGATTAAAGACCCACAGAATAATACTTATACCGAGAGAAAGCCAGCCGGCCTAGTTACAAAAAAGCTTGCAATAGCAAAATGGAAATTAACAAAAAAAACAAAGCAACTACTGGGTTATACTTGTTATGAAGCTGTTACAACTTTCAATAACAAGGTGTTGACTGTCTATTTTACTAAACAGTTGCGAGCTAAAGGAAGTCCGGATACCTTGCCATTTATAGATGGAGTTGTGCTAGCATACACTTATGGAATCGTAGATGCTTCAGCAATAAAAATAGCATTAAAACAGCCTTTGATTACTAAATTTTTATAATCCTATTAATTTGAATTTAAGGTGTTTAATTTTTTTACTTTTTCCACTGGTGCTGCATGCCCAGGGTAAGGTACAACTAAAAATTGTCGATGAAAATGCTACTGCAATTTCAAGAGCCATTGTAATTATTTCTCAAGCCAATAATCAAATAGCATTTGGAACAACAAATAACGAGGGTGTTTTTGAAAAGGATTTAGCTCCAGGTTCTTATGTTTTCAATATAAAAAAGCTGGGTTTTACGGCTATTACCGAAGAAGTTTCTGTGTTAGAAAATTTAAATCTAACTTTTGTTTTGCTTCCTGAAACCAATCAATTACAAAATGTTGTAATCACGAGTCGACCGAAATTAATGCGAATTAAGGAGGATACTATTTCCTATAATTTAAAAGCAGTCGTTGATGGTACTGAAAACAAAATTGAAGATGTTATAAAAAAGCTTCCCGGTCTTGATATTGATCAAGATGGTAAAGTATTGTACAAAGGGCAGCAAATTAATAACGTACTTATTGACGGCAATGAGTTTTTTGGGAGTAAGCATCAAATGGCCACTCAAAATATTAGTGCCGAAATGATAGAGGGTATAGATTTACTGACTAACTACTCCGGTTTTGCACTTTCTAGTGGCGGTGTAAAAGGAGTTGCTTTGAATTTAAAAACCAAAGATTCGTATAAAAATAAATGGGTAATAGATGTTGAGGCAGGATACGGTAGTAATAATGCGCTGAGATGGCATTCTAATTCCTTTAAATTTTTTAAAAAGGGTAATATTGCCATTTTATCAGATTATAATACAATCGCAAAAACACCGATTTCATTAGAAGATTATAGAGAAATGCGTGCTGTTTCTGATAGTGATAACGATGATAAACAAATTCAAAGTATAGATGTTCCTACTTTTTTGAGTCCAAATATTTATATCAAAGAAAAAAGAAATTCTTTTATTGGTCTTACCTATAGTAATTTGATTTCGCCACGAGCAAAAGTTACATTTTCTTCGGTATTTAATAAGGCTAGCATAGGGGAAGAAAATAATAAAACACAAACTAATATTGGGCAAGATGTAGGTCGGTTTTCTTTTTTGGAGAATAAACAAGGTTCCTATTCTTTAAGTAATACAGCTATAAAGTGGGAGTTCAATAGGTCAACAACTACTTTTTTATCGTACACGGCTGGACTAACGCCTAATAGAGATGTTGATTCGCAAAATTTATATCGAGCGGTTAACCAAATTAATTATCAAAAGAGCAATACAAATCTTAGTTTTGCTCATAGTTTTAAATGGCAAACTAAGTTATTTAAGGTGATTAATTTCAAAGCTGCAATAAGGCAAAGCTTCACTATAGATGACCAAAGTATTGCCTTAAACGGTTCGCGAAATTTATTTGACACAGGATCTAGTAGTTTAGAGCAGGTTAGCAAGAATCAGGACAGGAGTTTTACAGTTGCTAATGTTTTTTCATATTCTAAAAAAGCCAATCTGTTTACAGCTAAATTAAATTATTTAGTTCAGGAGAGGATCTTTGATAGTAGCGTGCATGAAGCAGCTAATTATGATGGAGAATTTAGTTGGTATAGTAAGTCGTTACAATCTAATTTTTCGTGGTCACGTAATTGGACGCCCAAACTACAATCAGTCGCGGGCGTAAAATTCACCAATACTACCATTTCTTTTCAATCAAAAGAAAATAGTTTCTCACGTTTCGAGCCTAATGTAAGTTTGATATATAGTCTGTCGGGACTCGATAAGTTGGTTTTGAGTTATGAGGTAGATCACCACTTAGCTTCGATGTCTGATTTACTTGATGCAAGTATAATCACTGATTTTCAAACAGTATCCAGGCCTAGTGCTGTAAATTATGCTACGATTTTACCTAAAAATAGTTACAGTTTACACTATTTTAATGTCAATACTAAAAATTATAGTGTGTTATTTGGTAGGTTAACCTATTCTAAGGAACAGAATACAGTTTCTAATAATACATTTTATACTTCTGATTATATAGAAAACCAAGCAGTTAATGTTCGTAATTCAGAGACTAGTCAGGGATTACTTGGCTATGATTTAAAGTTTAAAGAATTCCCTTTGTCACTGAAAAGTACGGTATTCTATCTTAATTCAAAAGGAATTTCTCAATTTAATGGAATAGACAACTACTACACTGCGAATAACTTTACCAGCAGATTAAAGGTTTATTCTAACTTCAAAAAATCACCAGTACAATTGGGAGTCGAGTATAATTTTACGGAACGTACAATACAACAAGAGCTGCTTAATTTTTCTAACGCGACTACAATTAATCAATTAACACTCTCATTGCGTGGAAAATATGGTAGTAAATTAAAATGGGATGCAGGCTTGACTATCGATAATCAAAATTCTAGTTTTAATAGCAATAGACTTTTTCTCCTTAATACTAATTTGCAGTATGTTCTTAATAAGGATATTAAATTATTCTTGAATAGTAATAATCTTTTAAATCTAAATCGTAGTTCGGTTATTAATACGACATCCAATCAAAGTGTTTTTACGGAGTCTATTATTTCGATCATGCCTGGTTATGTAATTGCGGGCCTTAATTATTCTTTATAAAAAACTCCCTTTCAAATTGCTTTGAAAGGGAGCCTTATATTTTAAAAACGAACTTTAAGATTAACCTAAAGCAGCTCTTTTAAATCCTGTAACGATAAGATCTTTGTCTAAAGACTTAACATAAGCAGCAACGCTCATTTTGTTGTCTTTGATGTAATCTTGGTTTACTAATGTATTATCTTTAAAGAAACGAGCTAGTTTACCTTTAGCGATATTATCTAGCATAGCTTCTGGCTTACCTTCTTGACGTAGTAAGTCTTTAGCGATTTCGATTTCTTTTTCGATTGTAGCAGCATCAACACCAGCTTCGTCTAAAGCGATAGGAGACATTGCAGCAGCTTGCATTGCAACGTTTCTTGAAGCTTCTTCAGCACCTTCTACTTTTGCAGATAAAGCTACTAATGTTGCGATTTTGTTACCAGAGTGGATGTAAGATCCAACGAAAGCACCTTCTAATTTCTCAAAAGTTCTGATTTCTAATTTTTCTCCGATAACTCCTGTTTGCTCAATTAATTTTTCAGCAACAGTGATTCCTTTGTATTCAGCAGCTAGGAAAGCTTCTTTAGAATCGTAGTTCAATGCTAAGTTAGCTAATTCTGTAGCCATAGTTACGAAACTTTCGTTCATACCTACGAAGTCAGTTTCACAGTTTAGAGTGATTACAACACCAGCCGTTTTCTCAGCATTAACAACAGCAATTGCAGCTCCTTCTGTAGATTCTCTATCAGAACGGTTTGCAGCTACTTTTTGTCCTTTCTTGCGTAAGTTTTCGATTGCTAATTCAAAATCTCCTTCTGCTTCAACTAATGCTTTTTTGCAGTCCATCATTCCTGCACCAGTAGCTGTTCTTAATTTATTTACGTCTGCAGCAGTTATTGTTGCCATAATATTTATATTTTAAATTAAAAAAAAATAGTTTTAATAAAAAATTCCAAATCTCAAATTCCAAATTCCAATTGATTAATTAAATCATTTCTGATGTTAATTTTTGGAATTTGGAATTTTAAAATTTGGAATTAAGATTGTTTTATTCTTCAGTTGCTGGAGCAGCTGTTTCAGCAGCAGGAGCTGCAGTCTCAGTTGCTACCGCTTCAGCTGTTGCTGGAGCTGCAGTTTCAGTTGCGTCTGTTTCTTTATCAGAACCTCTATCAGAAAGTCCTTCGATAACAGCAGCAGTTACTAAAGATAAAATTTTATCGATTGATTTAGAAGCATCATCATTTGATGGAATTACGTACTCTACTTCACGAGGATCAGAGTTAGTATCAACCATTGCAAAAACTGGAATGTTTAATTTTTGAGCTTCTTTTATTGCGATGTGTTCCGCTTTGATATCTACTACAAATAATGCAGCTGGTAATCTTGACATATCAGAAATTGAACCTAAATTTTTCTCTAATTTAGCACGAAGACGATCAACTTGTAAACGCTCTTTCTTAGAAAGGGTCATGAAAGTACCATCTTTCTTCATTTTATCAATAGTAGCCATTTTTTTAACAGCTTTACGGATAGTTACGAAGTTAGTTAGCATTCCACCAGGCCATCTTTCAGTGATGTAAGGCATGTTTGCAGCTTTTGCTTTTTCAGCAACGATGTCTTTTGCTTGTTTTTTGGTAGCAACAAATAATATTTTTCTACCTGATGCAGCGATTTTTTTCAAAGCTTCGTTAGCTTCTTCAATTTTTGCTGCAGTTTTATAAAGATTGATAATGTGTATACCATTACGCTCCATATAAATGTAAGGAGCCATGTTTGGATCCCATTTTCTAGTCATGTGTCCAAAATGAACACCTGCTTCTAGTAATTCTTTTACTTCTACTTTGTTTGACATTTTTTGTACTAGTTTACGTTCTGTTGATTAGCAATAGGTCTCTTTGGTACGACTTTAAGACTTGCGGCTTAAGACTTTCGACTTATTTAGATGCTAAACTAATTCCTACCTCAGTAGGCAACAACAACATTGTTTTAAATTCAATAATAAATTCCTTGAGTCTTGAATAAAAGTACTCAAGATAGGCAATATTAACGTTTCGAGAATTGAAATTTCTTACGAGCTTTCTTCTGACCGAATTTCTTACGTTCAACCATTCTTGGATCTCTTGTCAATAAACCTTCTGGTTTCAATACTAATCTGTTTTCAGCGTTTACTTCGCACATTGCACGAGCTAATGCCATTCTTACAGCTTCTGCTTGACCAGTTGAACCACCTCCGTATACGTTTACTTTTACGTCAAAGTTAGTAGCGTTCTCTGTCATAGACATTGGTTGCATAACTTTGTATTGTAAAGTAGCTGTAGGGAAATAAGTTGCAAATTCTTTTTTGTTTACAGTGATTACTCCTGTTCCTTCCGAAACATAAACACGTGCAACAGCGGTTTTTCTTCTACCGATTTTGTGAATAACTCCCATTACTTAAGATCGTTAAGGTTAACTGTTCTTGGTTTTTGTGCACCTTGTTTGTGCTCTGAACCAACAACAACATTTAAATTTCTGAAAAGTTCAGCACCTAATTTGTTTTTAGGTAACATTCCTTTTACCGCTTTTTCTACTAGAGTTGCAGGGTTTTTCGATTGCAATACTTTAGCAGTTAAAGTTCTTTGTCCTCCTGGGTAACCTGTATGACGCATGTAAATCTTTTCGTCCATTTTGTTACCTGTAAGGTTGATTTTTTCTGAGTTGATAACGATTACGTTATCTCCACAGTCCACGTGTGGTGAGTAACTTGGCTTGTACTTACCTCTCAAAATCATAGCGACTTTTGAAGCAAGACGTCCTAAGTTATGACCATCTGCATCTACAACAATCCACTCTTTTACAGAGTTAGCTTTTGTTGTTGAAATTGTCTTGTAGCTTAATGCGTTCACAATAATATATTTTAATTAAACATTCCATCCCCAATAAAGGGGTTGCAAAAGTACAATTTATTATTTTAAATGCAAATAGCTTAAAAGATTATTTTCTAGATGTTTTTGTGCTGATTATCAATTGTATATTTGTTTGCTAAGAGTAATGTCGATTTAGGTGGCAAACCATTAAGCCTTAATTCTATTTTCATATTACTTTTGAAGGTTGAAATAAAATTTTTATCTTGCATGCTTATCTTGATTGCAAAAGCTTATTAAATATCTATTTTTGGTAGATCTATCTTTGATTTACTTTGAAGGAAGCGCAGGTATAAGGCTAGCAATCGAGCCAATAAAACAACAACTATGAAAGTCAAAGCAACTCTTAAACAAATAGCTAAAGAACTTAATGTATCGGTTTCGACTGTTTCGAAGGCGCTAAACGATAGTCCGGAAATAAGTGAGGTAACCAAAATAAAAATTAAGGAGTATGCGAAGCTTAAGAACTATAAACCCAATGTCATTGGTTTAAACCTTAAAAACAGAAAAACGAAAACTATTGGTGTGATCATCCCCAATATCCTAAATTCGTTTTTCGCCAAAGTGTTTAGCGGTATCGAAAAAGTAGCGGAACAAAAAGGATATAATGTTATCACTTGTATTTCGAATGAGTCGCTAACAAAGGAAATTAGCGCTTTAGAGATTTTGAGCAATGGTACGATTGATGGTTTTATATTATCGGTATCTGAAGAAGCTCAAAAATTACAAGACTACTCTCATTTTACTGAAATTATCAACGATGGTACGCCTATTGTTATGTTTGATCGCATTGCCGAAGGAGTTGAATGTGATAAGGTAATTGTGGATGATTACAATTCAGCATTGAATGCTACGCAGCGTTTAATTGATTTAGGATGTAAAAATATTGCTTTGTTTTCCTCTGTAGATAATTTAAGTGTTGGAAAATTGCGTACAAGTGGGTATTTGAAAGCATTGGAAAATAATGCAATTGCCATTAATGAAAATATTGTTCTTAGAACAGATTCCGAAGAAGACCTTAGAAACGCTATTGCGACCATGCCTTCAGGGCAAATGATTGACGCTATTTTTGCTTTAGAGGAAACTGATACCGTTGCGGCCTTGAAATTTGGTTTGAAAAATGGATTTAAAATCCCAGAAGAACTTTCTATTATCGGTTTTGCTGACGGAATTTTAGCATCCAGACGATTAACTCCTAGTGTTACCACCGTTAGTCAGCATGCTCCCGAAATTGGTGAAAAAGCCGCTCAGTTATTAATCGATCGATTAGAAAGTAAGGAAGAAGAAGAGTTGCCGTATAGAACGGTTGTGATTAATACGATTTTGAAAGAAAGAGAATCAACAAGAAGTTAAGGGTTTTTCTTTCCTAGATTAAAACCCGCTCCAATTGCTATAAAATTGGAGTGGGTTTTTCATTTTCTATTGTTTTTTAATGCGCTTTCAACTAGTTTTTCCCATTCCTATAATCAACCACTAAAGGAATATCAAGCTCAAAAGCAATTTCTATTTTGGACTTAATCATCGGTTTTATTTTTTGTAATTTACTTTTGTATATATCGAAAGTTATATCAGTTTATTTGTAATCAGCATACTTATGTTGTTTAGCCCTTGACTTGTTAATTATTTGTTAAATTAAATATATTGTAAGGTAAATCGTTTTTTTTTTTTTTGTTAAATTTGAAAAGCAAAATAACCATAAAAATTACTTTGTCAATCAACCTAACATTGGAAGAATATTAGTTTTAAAATAGTCGCGAATATAAAAAGCTAACCTTGCAAGGATATTTTAACAATTAGTATGTTGATGGGGCGGAATAGATAAACTAAAAATATGTTCCTTAAGTTTTCGTCCTTAATAGTGGCAGCTGGTCTGCAAGTGGAACTTATTATTTTAATCAAAAAACCATAACAAATGAAAAATTTATTTCTTTGCCTTACCTTTACGTTAGTCAGTTTTTGCTCATTTGCAAAATCAGATAAACAATCGAATGTTCTTTCTTACAAAATAAAAATTGCGAAATTTTCTGCTCATGCTGAACAAGTTGTCAATTATGCTGATATTAATTATGTATATGATGGCGCATCGTGCTATGTTGAAATTTACTATAAAGGAGAACTTGTGCATACTATTCACAGATACGCAACGGGAACAAGCTCTTTTGATGCGCAACTAAATTGTCTTGGAGCGGCACGAAAGGCAGCTAATGACTTTATTGCAATGCAAGAAAGCAGTATTTCACAAAATTAGAATACTAAAGTTAATACAATAGAGAGGCTTATTTTAGCCTCTCATTTTTTGAAATTATGAAAAACAAATTTACATATCTAGTTTTTATATTGTTTTTGACTTCATCATGGGCGCAGCAAGATTCCATAGCCAAAATTGTTGTACATTACAATTATGTAGTTAAAGGAAATGCCACAAAACAAGTAACTTACAAAGGTGATTTCAATTTAACGGTTTTGCCGGATTATCAAGTTTCCATTTATGATATTAAGCTTACTGATTTTGATCAAAAGGAAGAACTTAAAAATGATCAATTGATCTTGTGGAAGCCTAAAGGGAGCAATCTTGATTTAATTTATAAAAACTATAACAGAAATGAAATGTTTTTAAAGGAACCAATTAGCTTAAGGTTTTTTGTGCAAAAGGATTCCTTAAATATCTTTGAATGGGAGATTAAAGAGGACACCAAGATTATTTTAGGTTATAATTGCCAGTTAGCCGTTACAAAATTTAGAGGAAGGTCCTATGAAGCTTGGTTTACCTCGCAACTGCCAATTGGCGGTCCATGGAAATTTAGCGATTTACCGGGGATGATTTTAGCAGTAAAAGCAGTTGATGGCTATGTGAGCTGGGAGGCAGTTGGCATACGTATTAAAAACGTATCGTCTGATTTTCCAATGCCCGAAAATCCATTTCAGTTAGATAAAGCCCTTTCATGGTCTGATTTTAAAGCACTTTACAAAGAAAAAGCTATAGCAGCCAGTAAATTTAGTACAAAAGAAGGAGAGACTTACACTACAGTTGCACCTCGAGTAAAAATACAACGTTATATTGAGGAAGATGATAACGATTATACTGCAGACAGAGCTTTAGAAAACGCAAGAAAAGCAAATAATTAATTCGCACTATTTCTAAAAGTTTATGAAATTTATTTTTTCCTGCGCCTTATTATTTGTTTTCTCTAATTTCTATTCGCAAAATATTAGCGGTACGATTACTGATAGCAACAACCAAAAAATAGCCAATGCGACCTTATTATTTAAAGAAGCATCTAATTTAAATTTGATCAAGGAATTCAATATGAGCCGCAATGGCACATTTTCGTTTTCGTTAAAAAAAGAGTATCAAACCTTAGTTATAGAGGTTAAAGTAAATGGATACATCACTCAAAGTATTGCAGTAGAAAAACCAATCTCTTCAAAATCATATGTTTTTAATGTTGTTTTAGAAAAAGATAAAAATATCGTACTTAAAGAAGTGGTCATTATAGCTAAAAAAAAACCATTTGAAGTTGTAGAGGACACGGTAAAGTACAACGTTGCCGCTTACAGCAATGGAACTGAGCGTAAAATTGAAGAAATTATAAAAAAGCTTCCTGGTATTGAGGTCGATAGTAAATCAGGCCAAATAAAATACAAAGGTACGGCTGTTGAGACGGTTACTCTTGAAGGCGATAATTTATTCGGGTCTAATTACACCTTGGGAACAAAGAACATCAATGTTGATATGGTAGACCAAGTGCAAGCCGTTGATAATTACAGCGAAAATCCTTTGTTAAAAGGCATAGAGCAAGAGGGTAAAGTATCGTTGAATTTAAAACTTAAAAAAGGGAAGGTCAATTTTTCGGGCGATTTGAGTTACGGTGGCGGTTTATTTGATGGAGGAAAGGCAGTTCATCAAGATAATGTGACGGTTTTAGGTATTACTAAAAAGTTTAAATCGTTTGGGACTTTAAACTACAACAATATTGGAGTCAATAGTTCACCATTTGATTATGTTGGATTTAACCTAAATGTTGAGGATTTGAAGGAAAGCAATGTTACCGGTAAAAAAATAATATCTGAAAGTCAATTTTCGAATGTTTTAGGTACAATGCGCACCAATGTAAACAATCAGCTGTTTGGAAATTACAGTAGCATTTTTAAAATAGGAGACAAATGGAGCGTAAAAACTAATTTGTATTATTTACAAGATAAAATAATCGCTAACAATTATTTTGAAAGCCAATATCAAATTAATAATCAAAATTTCAGCACTAGCGATAATACGTTGATTACTAAAAAACCAGAGCAGTATAGAGCCGATGTAGAGCTGAGGTACACCATGTCAAAAACTTCCTTACTGGAATATAATTTTAGAATTAAGGAGGAACGTATAGGAACGCCTACGCAAATACTTCAAAATAATACGGACCAGTATTCCTCATTTTTAGATTCTAAAGACCTACTGTACAGACAAAATTTATTATGGACTAAAAAAATTTCGGACAAGAAAGTAGTACAAATTAATCTTTTTCAATCGTCTGACAACCTGCCACAGCAATTATCCATCAGTCCTTCTTTATTTGATGGTGCTGCTAGGAATGATATTCAAGAAAGCGCTTTTAAGAAAAATTATCTAGAAGTGAGTGCGAAATTACTTGGTGCAGTAAATAAAAACAAATATAATTTTAAAATTGGTGCGCTACTGGATTCTAATCCATTTAGATCAAACTTGTACAATCAGGACAATGGCGGTACTATTTCTGCTTCTATCAGTGAAAATAATTTTGACTACACTAAAAAATCAATTTACCAAAAAGGAGAGTATACTTTTAGGATAGGAAAATTTAGCTTGTCTCCTTCCTACAGTTTGGCATATCAGTCCCAATATGTAGATAATCGTATTGAGAACGAAAAAATTGTTCAAGAGAATTTTATAGTTGAGCCTAGGCTCTATGCGCTGTATCGATTTTCGAATAGTGCCTCTTTGAGTGCCAATGCTAGTTATTCACAAAATAGTACCGGAGAGCAGTTCTTTTTTACAAATCAAATTCTAATCAATAACCGATCTAGTATTAGTAATCGCCCCTCGTTAAACTTACAAAAAAGTCAAAACTTGGGCTTGAACTACAATGTTAATGATCTTTTTAACCAATTTGAACTTAATGCAGGACTTAATTATAGTTTTAATAAAGGGAGTTTTTTTTCTAATTCAAACATAACTCAAAATGCTACTCAGGTAGAATATTTCTTTCTTCCGCAGGGAAATAAACAGTTAGGAGCTGATTTTATGGTAGCTAAATATATTTCTTTTCTAGAATCGACTCTTAAACTAAAGTCCAATTTTACTTTGTCTACCTACAGCAACATCGTCAATGATTCTGAATTACGAACGAATAGCAGTCGGTTTTTTCAAACGCAATTCTTGTGGAAAACTGCATTTGATTTACCCATTAATTTTGAAAACGAGTACAGTTGGAGGTATTCCAATTCTAAAAGTCAGGGATTACCACAAACATTTACGAATAGTGCAATGCAAGACGAGTTTAGGATTATTGTCAAACCCTTTAAAAGGTGGAATTATGTCTTTGCAGCCGATTATTATGTGCCAGATTTGTCCAACAGAAGCACTAATTTCTTGTTTCTTGATAGTAGTTTAGAATATGTGGCTAAAAAAAATAAATGGCGTGCTAGTTTCAAAATGACAAACATTGCTAACGAAAAGAATTTTGAACAAATTCAAACCAATGATTTCTCCACTACCATTTTTAGAAGCAATTTGTTGCCACGTTATTTTTTAGTTAATTGGTCTCTTAGTTTTTAGGTGTTATTGCAAATGAAAAAATCCATCTAATTGTAGCAATCAGATGGATTTTATATTTAAAACGAGATATTTTATTAATGCGCTTCTAACCAGTTTTTCCCCATTCCTAGATCAACCACTAAAGGAACATCAAGCTGAAAAGCATTTTCCATTTCGTGCTTGATCATCGGTTGGATTTTTTCTAATTCGCTATTATGAACATCAAAAACGAGTTCATCATGAACCTGAAGCAGCATTTTCGATTTCCAGTTTTCATTGCTTAATTTATTGTGAATATTGATCATTGCTATTTTGATAATATCCGCTGCGCTTCCTTGTATAGGCGCATTTACGGCATTACGCTCCGCACCACCGCGAACAATAGCGTTTTGAGAATTGATGTCTTTTAAATAACGGCGACGTCCTAAAACCGTTTGTACATAACCATTATCTCTCGCAAACTCGACTTGACTGCTAATGTATGCTTTTAACTGTGGATACGATTGATAATAGGCTTCGATCAAATCAGCACTTTCGGAACGAGAAAGATTGGTTTGATTTGATAGTCCAAAAGCAGACACACCATAGATAATTCCAAAGTTAACCGTTTTGGCATGGCTACGTTGCTCTTTCGTAACATCCTCTAGAGCTACATTAAATACTTTGGCTGCAGTCGATTTGTGAATATCTTCGTTGTTCTTGAAAGCAGCTATCATATTTTCTTCGCCACTTAATGCAGCAATGACACGCAATTCTATCTGAGAATAATCGGCAGAAACCAATGTGTAGTTTGCATCACGTGCTACAAATGCTTTTCTGATCAAACGACCTCTTTCGGTACGAACCGGAATATTTTGTAAGTTAGGATTATTCGAGCTCAAACGACCTGTTGCGGCCACCGTTTGCATGTAATCCGTGTGAACCCTTCCTGATTTTAGATCCACTTGATTGGGTAGTGCATCAATATAGGTACTTTGTAGTTTCACCATTTGGCGCCATTCTAAAATGTCACGAACAATTTCGTTATCGTTGGCTAAATAGCTTAATACTTCCTCGCCTGTTGCGTACTGACCGGTTTTGGTTTTCTTTTGCTTTGCTCCGCCAATTTTTAGCTTATCAAATAGGATATCGCCTAATTGCTTTGGTGAGGCCAAGTTGAATTTCTCTCCGGCAGTTTCATATATTTTTTGTTCGAAAGTGTCAATTTCTTTCTGCATCTCGCTCGACATGCTTTTCAAGAAAGCAACATCTAGGTTGATTCCTTCGGTTTCCATAGCGGCTAATACCGGCACAAGCGGAATCTCAATGTCTTCGAATAATTGATTAGTCTGTGTTTTTTCTAATTCAACCGCAAATAATTCCTTTAGTTGAAACGTAACATCAGCATCTTCAGCAGCATATTCTTTGACTTCTTCTAAAGGCACATCACGCATCGACTTTTGATTCTTTCCTTTTTTGCCAATGAGTACTTCAATTGATTGCGGCGAATATTTTAAATAGGTCTCTGCCAGAATATCCATGTTGTGGCGCATGTCAGGATTGATCAAATAATGTGCAATCATGGTATCAAATAATTTGCCTTTTACGGTAATTCCGTAATTAGAAAGTATTTTCAAATCGTATTTAATGTTTTGACCTATTTTTTCAATGGCTTCATTTTCGAAAAACGGAAGGAATGCGTTTGCTTGCTTTTGCGCTTCATCTTGATTTTCTGGAAAGGGAACGTAAAATGCTTTTCCTTTTTCGAATGAAAAGGAAATCCCAACCAGCTCGGCATGCAAGGCGTCCAGTCCCGTGGTTTCGGTATCAAAACAAACAGATGGTTGCTTGAGTAAATTTTGCAACAGCAATTTTATACCTAGATCCCCTTGAATGATTTGGTAGGAGTGGGGAGTGTTTTCTAAAGTGTTGTAATAGTGTTGGTGACTGGCAGGAGATGCATTATCCTGGGTCGCACTAGCAAAAAGGTCAAACTGCTCTTCGTTTTTGGGTTGTGGTTTTTTATATAATTTAGAATCATCAACTGTAGTTGTACTTCCGTCAGCAGTTCCTTTCTTAAAAATAGCGTCAAACTGCTCGGCCATTCTTCGGAACTCCAATTCGTTAAATAAGGCATCGGTTTTCTCTACATCGGGAGTTGATAATTCATAATCTTTTTCGTCAAAAGTTACTGGGCAGTCCAATAAAATGGTAGCTAGTTTTTTGGATAAAAGTCCCAATTCCTTGTTGGCTTCAATTTTAGTTTTTATGGCCCCTTTAAGTTCGTGTGTATTTGCAAGCAGGTTTTCCATGGAGCCGTATTCAGCTAAGAATTTTTTAGCTGTTTTTTCACCTACACCCGGTAGTCCGGGAATATTATCGGCGGCATCACCCATCATACCGAGGTAATCAATTACTTGCTCTGGCCTTTCGATTTCGAATTTTTCAAGAACTTCAGGAATTCCCCAAATTTCGATACCATTTCCCATACGGGCTGGCTTGTACATGAAAATGTTCTCTGAGACAAGTTGCGCAAAATCCTTATCCGGAGTTACCATATACACTTTATAGTTCTCTTTTTCGGCTTGCTTAGCAATGGTTCCTATTAAGTCATCGGCTTCATAGCCTTTTACTTCTATAATAGGAATGTGCATGGCGCGCAATAATTCCTGTATATAAGGTACTGCAATTTTGATGGCTTCTGGCGTTGCATCGCGATTTGCTTTGTAAGCCGGAAAAATGTCGTTTCGTAAGTCACTACCGCCTTTGTCGAAGGCAACGGCCAAATGATCAGGTTTCTCTCTTTTAATTACATCCATTAAGGAGTTCATAAAACCCATAATGGCTGAAGTGTCCATTCCTTTAGAGTTTATACGTGGATTTTTTATAAAAGCATAGTATCCTCTAAAAATTAAAGCATAGGCATCTAGTAGGAAAAGACGTTTTTGTTGTGACATAAGACTGTATTTCTATTGTTTTCAAAAGTACAAAACTTAAAAGATTTAAAAGTAAAGTTTTGGCATTTCTGTTTTGTTTACCGGATTGGATTGAAATTGAGTGTTTTACAAATTTTTTAAAAAAGCCGTTTTTTATTTAAAAGCGAATCCTTGTAAATTGTAAGTAGTATCTGTATTAAAATAATAAATAGAGCTTAATTGTTAAAAATAAATGCTTTTAATCGATATTATTTGCACTTAGTCGGATTAATAGGTATGTTTGTCTAGTCAAAAAGAAATTTGATAAACACAAACAATAGTAATCATACTAAATTACAAGATCATGAAAAAAACTACTCTTTTAAACAATGCGTTTCCAGTTTTGACTCTCATTTTCATGATGTTACTTTCAGTGACTTTGTCGGCTCAAGTAGGAATTGGAACAGTAACGCCTGATGCAAGTTCAGTATTGGATGTATCATCCACTACGCAAGGAATGCTCACTCCAAGAATGACTACAGCTCAAAGATTGGCTATTGTGTCTCCTGCAGATGGATTAATGGTTTATGACACGACCTTAAAAGTATTATCGTATTACAATTCAAATTCATCAGGATGGAATACTATCGCTGGAGGTTCTGGAGATCGTATAAAATTCAAAAGAATTAAATCGACAGATGTTTTGGCAACGGTTTTAGCTTCTGAAAAAACAGCAGGAGGAAATACCAAATATCTTTTAGATTCTCAAACACTATACGAGATTAATGGTACTATCAATGTCGATTTACCTATAGATATTAACAACGCTTACATTGCAGGATTAGATTCTGCAGAAGATAAGTTGGTAAAAGCCACAGGCGATTTATTCGTAGGAACAAGTGGTGGTTCCATTAGAGTACTTACCTTGACGGCTACTACAGGAAAAGTATTCAATATTGCAGCAGGAGCTAACCAAGCTTTTATTTTTAGAGATGCTATCGTTTCTGGATCTGCTGAGGTGGGTAATTTGGAGAATTTTTCGCTGACTTTTATGAGTATTATTCAATATCTTGGAAATACTAAGGGTATTGTTTTTAAAAACATTAGCAAATTGTTGTTGAGTAATATGGGCTGGTTTGGAAACAACTCTGGTACTTACGAAAAAATTGAAGGGACTTTTGATTTAATTCAAAAAACAGGTGGTTTCATTGAAGTTACAGGTACGAATATTGGATTTGATGTTTCTTCAAACCCAACAATCAATAACGATGCAGTAATGCGAGATGTAGTTTTTACAGGAACTTTGAGTTCAGGTAAATATGTAAATGGTTATACTGTAGGATCTTATTCAGGTTATAGCTTTAACAACAAATGGATGGTTAACTCTGCTGGAATTCCAAGGGAAGATGATTCGTCAGCAGTAGGAGATTTTTATTATAATTATGCAGTTGGAAATGGCGTTGGTTCTTCATTAAATTCAAATCCATCGAAGCTTTCAGGAGTATCTCAATCGGACAATTTATATCGATTTTCAAGAGGAGGAGTAGACAATAGAATTACTTATCTAGGTAATAAAAAGAGGTTTTTTAGAGCTACTGGTACAGTTTCTTTTCAAGCGGATGCAAGTGGAGTTATTTACATTTTTTATATCGCAAAAAATGGTGTTGTAATAAATAAATCTAAAGTATATATCAAGGCCAATTCTACTTCTGATCTTCTTGCTATTCCTTTAAATGTGTTGACAGATATGTCACCTAACGATTACCTAGAAGTTTATGCAGAACGTTTTACTGCAGGTAGTGGGACGATAACAATAGCATCTTTAAATTTATTTGTGTTTTAGTACTAAATCTTTTCTGCAGTGTAATGATCGATGCAGTGAGTAAGAATAGTTTGGTTTTAGTTAATTTGGTTTTGTTGAAAAAAGAGATTGTCTTTCCCCCAAGAGGCAATCTCTTTTTTTGTAAAGCAAAACGTATTGTATAGTTTTGTTAAATTTTGAGAAAGAGGGTCTATGATGTTTTGTTAATTTGTTATTTTGTCGCAAAATATATTAATAATGATTTTTAGAATATTATTTCTAGCACTTTTTCTTTTGCTTATTGAATTTTATGCCTTTCAGGCGATAAAAACAGTTTTGAAATTCAAATGGGGATTGCTTACCTATCAGCTGTTTAGTGCTGCCGTATTTTTATTTATACTTTACTCTTTTACAAAATTCGATAGCTCGGTTGGACAAACACATCAAACAATGCTTACGATGGGATTGTTGCTATTGGTGTACGTTCCTAAAATTGTTTTGATGTTAACCATGTTAGGAGAAGATGTATTTAGAATAAGTTCGGGTGCAGTAAACTACTATAGAGATACTAAAGAGGAAGGTTTTTTAAATTCCAGAAGGAAATTTGTTAGTCAAGTAGGACTTGGATTAGCCGCTATTCCATTACTTTCATTGATATACGGTGTAACAGTTGGGAAATACAATTATAAGGTAATCAAGCAGCGCATTTTTTTTCCAGATTTACCAGAGGCCTTTGATGGTTTTACAATTACTCAAATATCTGACGTGCATAGTGGGAGTTTTGATAATCCAGAGAAAATAAGTTATGCCATCGATTTAGTAAATGAGCAAAACTCCGATATGATATTGTTTACTGGAGATATTGTAAATACACATGCTAAGGAAATGCTACCATGGATTGAAACTTTTAATAAAATCAAGGAACATCCTTATGGGAAATATTCGGTTTTGGGGAATCATGATTATGGCGAATACGTTACTTGGCCTACTGAGCTAGAAAAAGAGGAGAATTTTCAAGCAATTAAAAAACTATATAGTCAAATTGATTTTAGACTTTTGCTAAACGAACATCGATTTATTACTAAAGGCACTGATCGCATTGCTTTAGTAGGGGTCGAAAATTGGGGACATAATTTTAAAAAGGCAGGAGATATTAATAAAGCCGCCGAAGGGCTTGATAAGGAAGAATTTAAAATTTTGATGAGTCACGACCCAAGTCATTGGGAATATGAAATTAAAAACCATACAAAAAACTTTCATCTTACATTGTCTGGTCATACACACGGAATGCAATTTGGAATTGAAATTCCGGGCTATTTCAAGTGGAGTTTAGCGCAGTATGTATATGCGCAGTGGGCTGGGTTGTATGAGCATCTTGGAAGATATGTGTATGTAAATAGAGGATTTGGCTTTCATGCTTACCCTGGAAGAGTAGGAATAATGCCTGAAATAACAGTGATTGAGCTAAAAAAAGGGGATAAAGTAGCATAATTCGTGAAAAATGCTACATTTGTAGATTAATACCTACTCAAAAGTAGATTTAAATATTAAATTTTTGGTTTATGTCAAAATTTGGAGAACTTATAAGCGCACAAGTACCTGTGTTAATAGACTTTTACACAGACTGGAATGAATCATCTGTTGCTATGCATCCTGTTATTAGAGATGTAGCGGCAGCTCTTGGTGACAAAGCTAAAGTCATTAGGATTGATGTAGATAAAAATAAAGAACTAGCAGATGCTTTGCGAATTAAAGGATTGCCTACTTTGATGATTTACAAAGAAGGACAAATGATTTGGAGGCAATCTGGTGAGTTAGATGCTAATTCGATTATAACGATCGTTCAGGAACAATTATAACCTGTATTTTACAGTATTTTACCGTATTGATAGTTGTTTTTCTGAAGAAATTCTAACGTTTTAGGCAAGGCGTATTTTAGGTTAGTAGCCGCTTTAGCACTATCGTGAAATACAATGATGCTTCCCGGTTGTATAGTGCTTATAACATTGTTTAAGCAGTCTTCAGGAGTTATAGTAAGATCAAAGTCGGCACTTAAAACATCCCACATTATTATTTTATACCCTTTTGCTCTAAGCAGCTTAGCTTGACTGTGTTTAATTTTGCCGTAAGGCGGTCTAAATAAAGTAGGGTGATTTTCAATTGTTATCCATTTAGACATACTATCCTGACAAGCAACAAAATTTTCAACATACTTATCAGTAGTTGTCTTCCATCCATTCAAATGATTGTAAGTGTGGTTCCCCACCTGATGTCCTTCAGCAAGTACTCTTTTAAAGATAGCAGGTTGTTCTTGGATGTTTTTACCAATGCAAAAAAATGTAGCGCAGGCATCATACTTTTTGAGTTGATCAAGTACCCAATCTGTTATTTCAGGTGTGGGTCCATCATCAAAAGTCAGGTAAATTCTCCTCTCGGAATTAGGAATAGCCCAAACATAGCCCGAAAATAGTTTTTTTATAAGCCAATTCGTTTTAACCCAATACGCTTTCATGCTGCTGTTTTTTTATTATAAAAGTAAAAAAAATGCAGCAGTTTTAAAACTGCTGCATTAAGTAGGTGTTCAATTAGAAATTCAATTTATTCCTTATCACGACCAAAACGATCAAACATTTGAACGTAAGTGTTAAAAACGCTTCTGTTTTTTTCGTAGAACGGAAGATCGTTATTGTCTTTCATTACTTCTAGTAAGCTTCTGTAACGCTCGATATCAGTGATGATTTCAACCCCTAATATAGATTGTTCGTCAGCTGGTATTTTACTGTAATAGTTTAAGTTGTCTTTGTATTTAGACACCAGTTTATTCAATAGATCTTGGGCGTTTTTCTTCTCGCCAATTTTATAGTATCCATCTGCAAAAGGATCAACTAAAGAGTAATATTCAAATTTATCCAAAGGCATTTTTGTTAAAGCGAGTTCTATGATAGTTTTAGCTTTATCTTTTTTACCTTCTTTAATTAATTGGTTCATCAATCGAGCAAGGTTTGTTCGGTAGGTGATGCTCTCTCTGCGTGTTTCAGGATCATGGTAAATGTCACCGTCGCTATTGCCCCAATCCCATTTCATGATGTTTGCATACATTTTGTCAGCATCTATTTGTCCCATGTCTAGTGGATTTCCATCCTCAGAAGCAGGATTTCTAACGGGTACTAACTTATAGACCAAACCATCTAGTTGTAGATAGTCTTTCATCCATAAATAATCTTCAGGATCAAAAGCACCACCACTAAAATAAATAGGCCTTTTCCAGTTGTTGTTAGCCACAATATCAAGCATCATCAGTCTGTTTTTATACAATGCTTTTCCTTTGATGTCAATATCGATATAAGGTACGATAGAATCATAGTATTTAGGAGCAACCACTCTGTTTTTAATTATGGTATTTTTGTCTACTGGAATTCTAACCTTGTTTGTAGGGAAGAAATGTATAGTTTGTCCGTTTTGCATTTCAACGGTTGATTTTGGGTTTTTGATAAAACTCATTAAATCTTTAATGTCCCATCGACTATCAATCTTCGGAATATGTACAACATAGTCTAACTTGTCTCCTACGTACTGATCATGTGTAAATGAAATTGGTAAAGGAGCTGATTCATAGGTTTTCGTTTTCATTTGATCAATATACCAATCGGTCATAAATAAGCTAGTATTTACAATTTTGATATCTGTTCTAATGTTTTCTATCTCCTGCGCATACCAAAGCGGGAAAGTATCATTGTCTCCAATGGTAAACAGTATAGCATTTGGATCACAAGAATACAAATAAGCTTTCGCCATTGCTAGTGCTGTGTATTTTCCAGAACGATCATGATCATCCCAGTTTTGCGATGCCATTAAAACTGGAGCCGCTAGTAAACTTGCAGTGATGATTAATGGAGCTGCTATTTTTGGCGCTAAATATTTTTGTATGCTCTCATAGAGGGAATATACCCCGAAGCCAATCCAAATTGCAAAAACATAAAAAGAGCCTACCAGTGCATAATCGCGTTCACGAGGTTCAAATGGTCTTTCGTTCAAGTAAATTTTTAACGCAAATCCTGTAAATAAAAATAAGGCCAACAGGACATAAAAGCTTTTTTTGTTTTTCGAAGCATGGAACATTAATCCTATTAATCCCAATAGAAATGGTAGGAAGTAATATACATTTCGGCCTTTATTATTTAAAACATCTGCCGGTAAATTGTCTTGTGAGCCTAAATGAATCTCGTCAATAAATTTAACTCCACTCAACCAGTTGCCATCCTGAGTACCGTAGCGCCCTTGGTTGTCGTTTTGACGACCTACAAAGTTCCACATTAAATACCTCCAGTACATGTAACCAAATTGATATTCAACCATAAAGCTTAAATTGTCTACGGTTGTTGGTTTTTCGATAATTAAATAATCGCCATAGCTTTTTAGGAATTTTACATAACCACTATCATCAATTTGCTTTTGGGCGTACGCTTGTCTGAACTCAACAACTGTTTTTTCGACTTCATTTTTAAGCTGAGCGATTGCTTTGTTGTAGTCTTCTTCGCTGATCTTACTAACGTCGATGCCATATTTTGCCAAGTCATCCTCGTAAGGATAATCAGGGTTAATTTTAAACTTAGGAGGGTTGGTAAAATTGATATAATTTTCAATGTGATCCGTACTCCACATTCTAGGTAGAATGGTTTTTTGAGCGTCATCACTATTTTGTTCTGCGTTCTTGTAATTATTTGTGATTACATATTTTCCTGTTGTGTAATCTCTTTCATAATTAGGAGCTTTGTCTAAATAAGGTGTTTTCTCGTCAAGTCCTGCAAAGGTCTCTGTGTATTGTGAGCCATAGAACAAAGGATTTACACCATATTGCTCTCTGTTGTAATACGCTAAAACTTCGGCAGCATCTGAAGGTTTGTTTTCATTAATTACCGTATTGGCATTAGCACGTACAGGTAGCATCATCCAAGTAGAGAATCCAATTAGAATAAATAGGATGCAAAGAATGATAGTATTGTAAAATACATGTCCTTTTTCTTTAGTGTATTTCAGTCCAAAATAAAAACCAACGCAAAATAGAATTCCAACTAGGATGGTTCCGGAATTGAAAGGCATTCCTAAACTATTTACGGTGAAGATTTCGGTTTTGGCAAAGAAAGCCATCGTTAGAGGAAGTAGTAACTTAAATATAAAAAGCAATACTGATACAACAACAACATTGGCAATGATGAAGTTTTTTAACGTTACAACTTTATAGTTTTTAAAATAGTATAAAAACCCAATAGCAGGAATGGTTAATAGAGCCATAAAGTGCACTCCAAAAGAAAGTCCGATAACTAAAGAGATAATCAATAACCATCTATCACCTCTTGGTGTGTTCATTTCTTGTTCCCATTTTAATCCAAGCCAAAACAGTAGGGAAATTAATAAGGATGCCATCGCATAAACTTCGGCTTCGACTGCATTAAACCAAAAACTATCAGAGAAGGTGTAAGCAAGGGCTCCTATAAATGAGCTACCTAATATGGCGATGTCATTATATACGTTGCTTTCGGAATCGTTCTTTACTAATTTTTTTAAAATTATTGAAGAAGACCAAAATAAAAACAAAATTGTAAAGGCGCTTGAGAACACGGAAGTCATGTTGACCATTAGAGCGATATGCTGGCTATCTGAAGCAAACATCGCGAAAAAGGCACCAATCATTTGAAATAAAGGAGCTCCTGGTGGATGACCTACTTCTAGTTTTGCAGCAGTAGCAATATATTCACCACAATCCCAAAAGCTCATTGTAGGTTCTACGGTCAGTGTATAAGTGAGTAATGCTATAGTAAAGGTAACCCAACCTAAAATCGTATTCCATTTATTGAAACTGAATGTTGCTTTATTCATGTAGAAAAATTTAGTTTTATTTAATGACACAAAGAAAATGTTTTTTTTTATAAGGTTAGGTGCATTAACAAAATTTTCTGCAAAACAAACCGTTTTTCTTAATGTATTGGTTTTTAGTATTTTTGATTGTTAAATGTAGATTGTTCTCTTTTTTTTTTATTTTTTTTGAAATAAAATGCGAAAAAAATTTGCGCAAACTAATATTTATTATAAATTTGCACTCGCTTAACAGCATTGATGGTCTATGGTGTAATGGTAACACAACTGTTTTTGGTGCAGTCTTTCAAGGTTCGAGTCCTTGTAGACCAACAGAAAGCCTCTCATTTTTTGAGAGGCTTTTTTTATGCCATAAAATCAAGGTCTTTTCCTAATTCTAAATTTTGAATGTGATAATGGGTCTAATGCTGTGGTTAACCAAGTCTTCACTAATGCTTCCTGTGAAAAAATGAGCTAATCCAGTTCGTCCGTGAGTACTAAGTCCTATTAAATCCGCTTCCACTTTTCTGGAGAAATTAATTATACCCTTTTCGATATTGGTATCATTGTAAATGGTAATCGTATAGTTGTCAATAGTAAAATCAGATACAAAGTCATTTATAATTTGCTCAGATAGCGCTGTTGTCTTGAAACTGTTAGGGGTACAAATCATCACTAATGATAATTTAGCATTAAAAATTTGAGTAAAATTCAGCATTTTTTGAAATGGCTTTTTAATCTCTTCTGAGAAATCAGAAGCGAAGACAAAGTGTTCTCCTTTGAATTCCGAAGTTTCTTTTTTCAGAACTAAAACAGGTACATCGGATAAACGAACCACTTTTTCAGTATTGGAGCCCAATAATAATTCCTCCATTCCTGAAACGCCATGCGATCCCATAACAATAAGATCAGTTTTGTTTTCTTTTATATAGGAAAGAATGCCGCTAAAAGCGCTTTCGAATTTGATGTGGTGCACGGTGATTATCTCTTTTAGGAAATCTTGCGACAATATTTGCTCAATTTTCTCTTGTGCTTTTTTTATAAACAACATGATTTCTGGAATGGGTGCACCATTAGAAACTGCATCATTCATTTGGCTTGGGAGTTCAAGCATATGTAATAAATGAATTTCGCTACCGTTTTTCTGCGCAATCTTGGCAGCTACTTTTAGCGCGTTTTGTGAATATGTAGAAAAGTCGATTGGAACTAGGATGGTTTTCATAATTGAGCTTTTAGTTAAAAATCAGTATAAAATTGGTTAATAAAGATAAGAAATTTTTCAGGAGCAGTCAATCATTTTTTGTTTATGAAAAAAAACACTATATTTGCACCGTTATTTATTAAAATCTAGATAATGAGGGGACTAAATGTCCCCTCTTTTTATAAAAATATGACATTTAAAGAAAAAGTAAATAAGTTGTTAGTAGAGGCGCTTGTAGATAAGCCTACTCTCTTTTTAATTGATCTTACGATTACAGATGCTTTTAAAGTAATTGTGTCCTTAGATGATGACAAAGGAGTTGCCTTGCAGGATTGCATCGATGTAAGTAGAGCAATCGAAGCTAATTTAGATAGAGAAGAACAAGATTTCTCTCTTGAGGTAGCGTCAGTTGGAGTGGGTTCACCACTTAAATTGGTTCGTCAATACAAAAAAAACGTGGGCAGAACACTGATTGTGAAAACAGTTAATGAAAATTTAGAGGCAGAGTTAGTAGAAGCTAACGATGATTTTGTAATTTTGTCGTGGGAAGCGCGAGAGCCAAAAAAAATTGGCAAAGGGAAAGAAACTGTTCAAAAAACACTTCAATTACCTTATGGAGATATCAAAGAAGCAATTGTTACAGTAACATTTTAATTAAAGAATTCGCATGGAAAATTTAGCATTAATCGATTCATTCTCAGAGTTTAAAGATGATAAACTTATTGATCGTGTAACGCTTATGGCAATTTTAGAAGATGTATTTAGAAATGCATTGAAAAAAAAATACGGTTCAGATGATAATTTTGACATCATCATAAATCCTGATAAAGGGGATATGGAGATTTGGAGAAGACGAGTAATTGTTGCCGACGAGGATTTGGATTTTGAAAACGAAGAAATAACGCTTACTGAAGCAAGAAAAATTGAAGCTGATTTTGAAATCGGTGAAGAAGTATCTGAAGAAGTAAAATTAATCGATTTAGGGAGAAGAGCTATTTTAGCTTTACGTCAAAACTTGATTTCAAAAATACACGAGCACGATAATACTAATCTTTACAAGCAATTTAAAGATTTAATTGGTGAAATATATACAGCTGAAGTGCATCATGTTCGGCCAAGAGTTGTAATTTTGGTAGATGATGAAGGAAATGAGATTGTATTGCCGAAAGAAAAACAAATTCCATCTGACTTTTTCCGTAAAGGAGATAACGTACGTGGAATTATTGAAAGTGTTGAATTAAAAGGGAATAAGCCTCAAATTATCATGTCTAGAACTTCAGAAAAGTTTTTAGAGAAATTGTTTGAACAAGAAATTCCAGAAGTTTTCGACGGTTTGATTATGGTCAAAAACGTGGTAAGGATTCCTGGTGAAAAAGCGAAAGTTGCTGTGGATACTTACGATGATAGAATCGATCCTGTTGGAGCTTGCGTTGGGATGAAAGGATCTCGTATTCATGGTATTGTCCGTGAATTAGGTAATGAAAATATCGATGTAATTAATTTTACAAGTAATATACAATTGTTTATTACAAGAGCATTAAGCCCTGCTAAAATCTCTTCAATCAAAATCAACGAAGAGACTAAGAGAGCTGATGTTTACTTGAAATTAGAAGAAGTTTCTAAGGCAATTGGTCGTGGAGGACACAATATTAGATTAGCTGGTTTGTTAACGGGCTATGAATTAGATGTTATTCGCGAAGGTGATGTAGCTGGTGCTACTGCAGATGAAGATGATGTTGAATTAACAGAGTTTTCAGATGAGATTGAAGAATGGGTTATTGAAGAATTTGCTAAAATTGGTTTAGATACTGCAAAAAGTATTTTGAAACAAGAAGTAGAGGATTTAGTAAGAAGAACAGACCTAGAAGAGGAAACGATTTTAGATGTAATGAGAATATTGAAAGAGGAATTTGATAGTTAGTCAATAGATCTTCAACGATAAACATGCCGGTTTGCAATTAACTCTTATTCGAATGATAGCGATGTAGAAGTAAACCGAGGAATAACAAAAAAGGTAATAATAAAAAGGTTTTATGTCTGAAGAGAGAATTATTAGAATAAACAAAGTTTTAAGGGAATTGAATATTTCTTTAGAAAGAGCTGTGGATTATCTAAAAGATAAAGGGATTGCTATTGAGTCAAATCCAAACACAAAAATTTCTAATGATGTATACGATGTTTTGTGCGGTCAATTTGCAGGTGACAGAGGGAAAAAAGAAGCTTCTAAGGAAGTGGGAGAGGAGAAAAGAAAAGAGAAAGAAGCTTTACGTGTAGAAAGAGAGAAAGAGGTTGAGGATAAACGTAAGCATGATGAGGAGGTTCAAAAACAACAGCAAGAGGTGATCAAAGCCAGAGCCGTTGTTACAGGTCCTGTTCAAGTGGGTAAAATTGATCTTAATCCAAAGAAAACTGTTGCTTCTGCTCCAGTTGTTGAAGAGAAAAAGGAAGAAGTGAAACCTGCTGCTGTTCCAGAAGTGAAGGTGGTAGCTAAAAATCCTGCACAAGACAAATCGGCTTCAGTAAATAAAACTGCGAAACCTATCGTTGATGCTAAAGAAGACAAAAAGGAAGTTGTAAAAGAGACAGTAAGTAAAGTAGCTCCTAAAGAGGAAGCTGCTCCAAAAGTGGATGAGGCGCCAGCAGAAGAAGCTATTGCGACTCAATATCAAAAGCTTTCAGGAACTAAGCTTACAGGTCAAACTATCGACTTGTCTCAGTTTAACAAACCGAAAAAGAAAAAAGAAGAGCCGAAAATTACTCCTAACAAACCGGGTGCTCCTGGTGCGGCAGGTGCGGCAAACAAAAATAAAAGAAAAAGGATTGCGCCTAAACCAGGTACTCCTAGACCTCCAGGGGTTCCAAATCCTAATAAGATTACGCCTAATACTGGTGGTGGTGGTTTCAATGCAAATAGAAGCGCAAGACCTGGATTTGTAAAAGGTAACCGACCTGCGATTGTGGCTAAAGTTGAGCCTACAGAGGAGGAAGTTAAAAACCAAATCCGTGAAACTTTAGAAAAACTACAAGGTAAAAAAGGTGGTAAATCTAAAGCGGCAAAATACAGAAGGGACAAAAGAGATACGCACCGTCAAAAATCAGTCGAAGAGCAAAGAGCGATTGATGAAGGAAGTAAAACTATAAAAGTTACTGAATTCGTTACCGTTGGTGAAATTGCGATCATGATGGATGTGCCGATTACAAAAGTAATTGGAACTTGTATGTCACTTGGTATCATGGTTACAATGAATCAGCGTTTAGATGCTGAAACATTAACAATTGTTGCTGATGAGTTTGGTTATGAAGTTGAATTCATAACTGTTGATATTGAAGAAGCAATTGAGGTTGTTGAAGATAAAGAAGAAGATTTAGTATTTAGAGCACCGATCGTAACCGTAATGGGTCACGTAGATCACGGTAAAACATCGTTACTGGATTACATCCGTAAAGAAAATGTGATCGCTGGTGAATCTGGAGGTATTACACAGCACATTGGTGCTTATGGAGTAACTTTGGATAACGGTCAAAAAATTGCATTTTTAGATACTCCTGGTCACGAAGCGTTTACCGCAATGCGTGCACGTGGAGCACAAGTTACTGATATCGCTATTATTGTAATTGCTGCAGATGATGACATCATGCCGCAAACGAAAGAGGCAATTTCACATGCTCAAGCAGCAGGTGTACCAATTATTTTCGCAATCAATAAGGTTGATAAGCCAAATGCTAATCCTGAAAAGATTAAAGAAAGATTAGCGGGAATGAACTTATTAGTAGAAGATTGGGGTGGTAAAATACAATCACATGATATTTCTGCAAAGCAAGGTACTGGTGTCAAAGAATTATTAGAAAAAGTATTGTTAGAGGCAGAATTATTAGATTTGAAATCAAATCCAAATAAAGCAGCTCAGGGAACTGTTGTTGAGGCATTCTTAGATAAAGGTAAAGGATATGTATCTACTATTTTAGTACAACATGGTACTTTAAGAATTGGAGATTATATGTTGGCAGGTAAGCATCATGGTAAAATTAAAGCCATGCATGACGAAAGAGGTAACATTGTGTTAACTGCTGGACCTTCTACTCCGGTTTCGGTTTTAGGATTGGATGGAGCTGCAACTGCTGGTGATAAGTTTAATGTATTTGAAGAAGAAAAAGAGGCGAAACAAATTGCTTCTAAACGTTCTCAATTGATGCGTGAGCAATCAGTTCGTACACAACGTCACATTACACTTGATGAAATTGGTCGTCGTATCGCTTTAGGTCAATTTAAAGAATTGAACGTAATTCTTAAAGGAGATGTTGATGGTTCTGTGGAAGCATTATCTGATTCGTTCTCTAAATTATCTACTGAGGAAATTCAAATTAATATTATTCATAAAGGAGTTGGAGCGATTACTGAAACTGACGTTATGTTGGCTTCTGCTTCAGATGCGATTATCATTGGATTTAATGTTCGTCCTGCTGGAAATGCAAGACAATTAGCTGATAAGGAAGAAATTGATATCCGTTACTACAGTATTATTTACGCTGCTATCGATGACTTAAAAGATGCAATGGAAGGGATGCTTGCTCCTGAGATGAAAGAGGAAGTATTAGGTACTGCTGAGATTAGAGAGATATTCAAAATCTCTAAAGTAGGTTCAATTGCAGGTTGTATGGTTATGGATGGTAAAATCATCAGAAATGCTAAAATGAGAGTTATTAGAGATGGTGTAGTAGTTCACGAAGGTGAATTAATCGCTCTGAAACGTTTCAAAGATGATGTGAAAGAAGTAGCTAAAGGATACGATTGTGGTATTCAAATAAAAGGATTTAATGAGATCGAAGAAAGAGATGTTATTGAATCGTACCATGAAGTTGCTATCAAAAAGAAACTTAAATAGTATATAGAGTTGTAAAACCAAAAAATCCCGATTTATCGGGATTTTTTAGTTTTATATATGTTGTATTGATTTGGAATTTGGTTCGATTAAAGATCGTGGAAAAGTGCTTTTGTGAGATAAAAAAATGACTTTTTTCACAAGAATCGAACTCAACTTAGGATTCCGATGATGTGATTTAATGAATGAATTCTTATTTTTTTGGTTTAATTAAAAAAGCGGTGTTGTAGCGTTTTTTAATTTCGACTAAGTTTCTTTCTGCTTCAATTCTAGTTCTAAAATTCCCTACCCAAACTTTGTAGTTCGGAGTGTTAAAAACAAGGGTTCCGTCTAATGAATTAAACTCTTGTTTGCAATCATAGAGTGCTTTTTTAGCTGTTTCACTATCGCCACTAAATATTTGAATTTTATATCGTTCATTTACAGTTAGTAGCGTATTTATTTTTCTCTTTTCGTTTAGTAACTGTTCAAAGTCAGGGCTTTGTTTAAGGCTATTTTTAGTGTCTTGTGCTTGTAAATTGCAAGTTATTGTAAATAGGAAAATGGTAAAAAAGGTGTTGTTTTTAAATGTTAAAATTCTCATAACGTAATGGTTTTTAAGCAAAAGTACTGTTTAATTAAATAAAGTGAAATAGAAATATTATTTAGAATTAATATAAATTGGAAATTAGACTATTTTAGGTTTTTCAGAATAGTTCTTAAGTCGTATTTTTGTACGAGTTTAAAATAAAGGCCTGCTCTTTTTTACGTAAGTATAGAAAATACTGTGCCAATATTTATTAGATAATCATTATACTATTATGAAAAAGGTGGGTAACCATAAATCGACTTCAAGGAATTTATTCTTAAGCTTAGCATTAATGCTAACTTTTTCCTTAACTTCATCTGCACAAGAAGCTGCTCCAGACGCAGCTGCTGTTGCTGCTGCTCCAGCTGTTGCTCAAGGTGGGGATCCTGTAAAAGGTAAAGAACTTTTCAATGCGAATTGTGCTGCGTGTCATAAGCTTGATGCTAAGGCTACGGGTCCAATGTTACGTGGTATTGCTGCGAAGCATGATATGCCATGGCTGTACAAATGGATTCATAATAGTTCTGCCTTAATCAAATCGGGTGATGCTGCTGCTGTAAAAGTGTACGAAGAAAACAATAAGGCGGTAATGACGGCTTTTCCTCAATTATCTGAGGGAGATATCGATAATATTATTGCTTATACTTCTGAGCCAAAAGCGGAGGCTGCTGCTCCTGCTGCGGGTGTACCTGGTGCTCCTGTAGCAAATCAAGATGGTGGTATGTCTAACAACATCATATTAGGAGCTTTGGTTCTTGTAATGGCGATGTTAGTTGTGATGCTGTTTTTGGTAAATAATGTGTTGAAAAAAGTTGCCAAAGCAAATGGTATTGAGGTTGCTCCTAAAACAGCGACTACTCCAATTTGGAAAGCTTTTATCAAAAACCAATTTTTGGTTTTAGTAACTGTTATTTTCTTGCTATTGGCAAGTGCTTACTTCGTTTATGGTTTTTTAATGCAAGTAGGTGTTGATGAAGGTTACGAGCCAATACAGCCAATTCATTATTCGCACAGAATTCACGCAGGAGACAATGAGATCAACTGTAAGTATTGTCACTCTTCTGCTAGAGTTAGTAAGCATTCTGGTATACCTTCTTTAAACGTTTGTATGAACTGTCATAAAAACATTGCAGAGGTTGCGGAATCTACAGCTACTCCAGAGTATAGCAAAGCTTTCTATGATGAGCAAATTCAAAAATTATACAAAGCGGTAGGTTGGGATCAAGCTACGCAAACTTATACAGGTAAAACGGAACCAGTGAAATGGGTTCGTATTCATAACTTGCCTGATTTTGTTTACTTCAACCACGCGCAGCACGTTACCGTTGCAGGTATTGAATGTCAAACTTGTCATGGACCAGTAGAGACTTATGAAATCCAAAAACAATTTGCTCCGTTAACAATGGGATGGTGTATTAACTGTCACAGAAAAACAGAAGTGAAGATGGAAGGTAATGAGTATTACACCAAGATTCATGAAGAGCTTTCTAAGAAGTATGGAGTTGATAAGTTGACTGCTGCTCAAATGGGAGGTTTAGAATGTGGTAAGTGCCACTATTAATCAAATTATTAAGATTTTAATATTTATATACAATGTCATCAAACAAAAAATACTGGAAAAGTGTTGAGGAACTAGAGAATGGTTCTATTGTTGAGGCGCTTAGAAATAACGAGTTTGTTGAAGCTATTCCTACTGATGAATTTTTAGGAAATAGTGACTCAATGTCTTCAACTTCAAGACGTGATTTTCTAAAGTACGTTGGATTTAGTACAGCTGCGGCAACGCTTGCGGCTTGTGAGGGTCCTGTAAACAAGTCGATCCCTTACGTTTTGCAACCAGAACAAATCATTCCTGGAGTAGCTGATTATTACGCTACTTCTGTTTTTGATGGATTTGATTTTGCAAATCTTTTAATTAAGACACGTGAAGGGCGTCCTATTAAAGTAGATAATAATACAATAGCAGGTGCTAAGTTTTCAGCAAATGCTAGAGTTCATGCTTCGATATTGTCATTGTATGACAACATGAGATTGAAGTCACCTAAAATTGGTGGTAAAGAGGCTTCATGGGCTTCAGTTGATGCTAAATTAAAATCTAGTATTGCTGATGCAAAGGCTAAAGGTGGGCAAGTAGTGTTGTTGACAAATACTTTAGCGAGTCCATCTACTGAAAAATTAATTGCTGATTTTATCGGTGTTAATCCTAATGCTAAGCACGTTGTTTATGACGCTGTTTCTTCTTCGGAAGCTTTAGATGCATTTGAGATGGTGTATGGTGAAAGAGCTTTGGTTGATTATGATTTCTCTAAAGCTGCTTTGATTGTTTCTGTTGGTGCAGATTTCTTAGGAGATTGGCAAGGTGGAGGGTATGACTCCGGTTATGCTCAAGGAAGAATTCCTAAAAACCGAAAAATGTCTCGTCATTTTCAATTAGAAGCAAACATGACTTTGTCTGGTGCCGCTGCTGATAAGCGTGTAGCGATGTCGACTGCTGATCAAAAACAAGCATTAGTACACATATATAATATTGTAACTGGTTCATCAGTTGCAGTGAGTTTAGATGCTAAATTTAAGCCAGAGGTAACTAAAGCGGCTCAGCAATTGAAAGCTGCTGGTGCAGACGGTGTTTTGGTTTCAGGTTTACAAGATAAAAATGCACAGTTATTAGTAATTGCCATTAATCAAGCATTAGGTAGTCAGGCTTATTCTACTGCTGGAGCTAGATTAATTCGCAAAGGTTCTAACGAAAAAGTAGCGCAGTTAATAGCTGATATGAAGGCAGGTACTGTTCATACTTTACTAATGAGTGGTGTTAACCCTGTTTACACTTTAGCAGATTCAACAGCATTTGTTGAAGGATTGAAAAAAGTTACAACTTCGGTAGCAATGTCTTTGAGAGAAGATGAAACTGCTTTATTGACTACGGTTGCAGCTCCAGTTCCTCATTATTTAGAAGCTTGGGGTGATTTAACCTTAACTAAAGGTACCTACAGCTTAACTCAGCCTACAATCCGTCCGTTGTTTGATACAAAGCAACTGCAAGATGTATTGATGTCATTGAACGGTATGACAGGTACTTATTACGATTATTTAAAAGCAGTTTCTGCTTCATTTATAGCTGGTTCATCATGGAATAAAGTATTGCATGATGGTGTTTATACTAGTGAAACGGGTGCTTTAAGCGGTTCAGCTGATTATGCAACTGCAGCTAATACATTAGCTCGTTCTAAGAAACTGGATAACTTTGAGTTAGTTTTGTATACCAAAACCGGAATGGGTGATGGACAACAAGCGAATAACCCATGGTTACAAGAGTTTCCAGATCCAATTACAAGAGTATCATGGGATAACTATTTAACTATTTCTAATGCTGATGCAAAAGAGCTAGGAATTACGAATGAAATTGTTGCTAATGGTGGTTTAAACGGAAGTTATGCTACTGTTACAAGCAAGGATGGAGTGAAGTTAGAGAATGTTCCTGTAATTGTTCAACCGGGTCAGGCGATAGGTACTGTTGGATTGGCTTTAGGTTATGGTCGTAAAGCGGCTTTAAAAGAAGAAATGCAAGTAGGTTTAAATGCTTACGCTTTTTATAAAGGATTTAATGATATTCAATCAGTTGTGATTGAGAAAGCCGGTGGTGAGCATGAATTTGCTTGTGTTCAAGGTCAAAAGACTTTGATGGGTAGAGGTGATATTATTAAAGAAACTACATTAGAAATTTTCAATACCAAAGATGCTAAAGTTTGGAATGAAGTGCCAATGGTATCTTTAGATCATTCTGAAGTAGAATCAACTAAGGTTGATTTATGGGAATCATTTGATCGTTCTGTAGGGCATCATTTTAATCTTTCGATAGATTTGAATGCATGTACAGGATGTGGTGCATGTGTAATAGCTTGTCACGCTGAGAATAATGTACCTGTTGTTGGTAAGGCTGAAGTTAGAAGAAGCCGCGATATGCACTGGTTGCGTATTGACAGATATTATTCATCTGAATCTACTTTTGAAGGAGATAACGAAAGAAAAGAAAATATTGCAGGTTTAAGTGATTCATTGTCTACATTTAATGAGATGGAGAAAGCAGGAGATAATCCTCAGGTTTCTTTCCAACCAGTAATGTGTCAGCATTGTAATCATGCTCCGTGTGAAACAGTATGTCCAGTGGCTGCGACTTCTCATGGTAGACAAGGTCAAAATCAAATGGCATACAATAGATGTGTTGGTACTCGTTACTGTGCAAACAACTGTCCTTATAAAGTACGTCGTTTCAACTGGTTCTTGTATAACAAAAATAGCGAGTTTGATTATCACATGAATGATGATTTAGGTCGTATGGTACTTAATCCAGATGTAAACGTTCGTTCACGTGGAGTTATGGAGAAATGTTCAATGTGTATTCAAATGACACAAGCGACTATCTTAAACGCTAAGAAAGAAGGAAGAGAAGTGATCGAAGGAGAATTTCAAACTGCTTGTTCTAACGCTTGTTCTAATGGAGCAATGACTTTTGGTGATGTAAATGTGAAAGAAAGTCCAATAGCGAAATTAGTAGCTGACGACAGAATGTATCATTTATTAGAGCACGTAGGAACTAAGCCTAATGTGATCTATCATGTTAAAGTTAGAAACACTTAAGAAATAATTTAAAATCAATATAAAGGAATATGTCTCATATATACGACTCTAGTATTAGAAAGCCTTTAGTTATAGGTGATAAAACTTATCATGATGTAACAGTAGATGTGGCTGCGCCTGTCGAAGGTAAAGCAAACAAACATTGGTGGATTGTATTTTCAATCGCACTTACTGCATTCCTTTGGGGATTAGGATGTATTGTATACACTGTATCTACAGGAATTGGAACTTGGGGATTAAACAAAACTGTTGGATGGGCTTGGGATATCACCAACTTCGTTTGGTGGGTTGGTATCGGTCACGCAGGAACATTGATTTCTGCTGTACTTTTATTGTTCCGTCAACGATGGAGAATGGCAATTAACCGTTCTGCGGAGGCGATGACCATTTTCTCTGTAATTCAAGCAGGATTGTTTCCAATCATTCACATGGGACGTCCATGGTTAGCGTACTGGGTTTTACCAATACCAAATCAGTTCGGTTCTCTTTGGGTGAATTTTAACTCGCCTTTATTATGGGATGTATTTGCAATTTCAACGTATCTTTCTGTATCGCTTGTTTTCTGGTGGACTGGTTTATTACCTGATTTTGCTATGCTAAGAGATAGAGCAATTACTCCTTTCAACAAAAGAATATATTCGATCTTAAGTTTTGGATGGAGTGGTCGTGCTAAAGATTGGCAACGTTTTGAGGAAGTTTCATTGGTTCTTGCAGGTTTAGCAACGCCACTTGTACTTTCCGTACACACGATTGTATCGATGGACTTTGCTACCTCGGTTATTCCTGGATGGCATACTACCATCTTCCCTCCATACTTTGTTGCTGGTGCAGTTTTCTCTGGTTTTGCGATGGTAAATACCTTGCTTATTATCATGAGAAAAGTATCAAACCTTGAAGCTTACATTACTTTACAGCATATCGAATTAATGAACATTGTAATCATGATTACGGGTTCTATCGTAGGTGTTGCTTACATCACTGAGTTATTTATCGCTTGGTATTCAGGTGTAGAGTATGAGCAATACGCTTTCTTGAACAGAGCTACAGGACCTTACTGGTGGGCTTATTGGTCAATGATGACTTGTAATGTATTTTCTCCACAATTCATGTGGTTCAAGAAATTGAGAACAAGTATTATGTTTTCGTTTATCATATCTATTGTAGTAAACATTGGTATGTGGTTTGAAAGATTTGTAATTATTGTTACTTCGTTACATAGAGATTACCTTCCGTCATCTTGGACTATGTTTTCACCAACATTTGTAGATATTGGAATTTTCATAGGAACAATTGGTTTCTTCTTTGTATTGTTCTTATTGTATGCTAGAACTTTCCCTGTAATTGCTCAGGCAGAGGTTAAGACAATACTTAAGGCAACTGGAGATAATTTTATTAGAGAAAGAGCAGCAAATAAAGATTCACATCATGAGTAATAAAGTAATTTACGCCATTTATAATGACGATGATATATTGATGGATGCGGTAAAAAAAACCAGAGCAGCTCATCATCATATTGAAGATGTTTTTACACCTTTCCCAGTACACGGGTTAGATAAAGCAATGGGATTAGCACCAACAAGATTAGCGATATGTGCTTTTCTATACGGTTGTGTGGGTATCACTGTGGCAACAACAATGATGAATTTTATCATGATTCAAGATTGGCCTCAAGATATTGGTGGAAAGCCTAGTTTTAGTTATATTGAAAACATGCCTGCATTCGTGCCAATTATGTTTGAAATGACTGTTTTCTTTGCAGCTCACTTAATGGTTATTACTTTTTATATGAGAAGTAAATTATGGCCGTTTAAACAAGCAGAGAATCCTGATGTTAGAACTACTGATGATCATTTCTTAATGGAAGTAGCCGTTAACGATAATGAAGAAGAGTTAGTTTCTTTTTTCCAAAGTACGGGAGCTGTAGAAGTTAAAGTAATAGAAAAGAATTAATTTAGATATGAAAAGGGTATATAAAATAACACTTTTATTTGGCATTTCGCTGCTAGCAGCTTCTTGTCATAATAACAAAGCACCAAATTATCAATACTTTCCTAATATGTATGAATCCGTAGGGTATGAAACATATGCAGAGTCAAGTGCTTTTAAAGATGGTAAAGAAGGACAACTTCCTGCTGCAGGTTCTATCAATAGAGGATTTGAACCTTTTGAGTATGAAAATACAACTGCGGGTTATGAGTTAGCGAAAGCTAATTTGAAATCTCCGATTGATTCATTAGATAGAAATAATGGGAAAGGGAAAGAGCTATATGAAATTTACTGTATTAGCTGTCATGGTGCTGCTGGTAATGGTAAAGGGAAGTTAGTTGAAAGAGAAAAATTCCTAGGTGTTCCTAGCTACAAAGATAGAGTAATCACTGAAGGTAGTATTTACTTTGTTGTGACTTATGGTTTAAATTCAATGGGTTCTCATGCCAACCAAGTTAGTTCTCACGAACGTTGGTTAATTGCGGACTATGTTCTTAAACTAAAAAGCCAATTATAATTGTTGAACAAACTGATCGTAATAGATATGTATACATTTTCAAGTAAATTAAAAACTTTGTCTTTCATCTTAATGGCTCTTGGGGTCTTAGGAATAGGTTATGGTTTTTTAACTGCTCCTAAAGATATTCAAGCAGTGGAGCAAATCTTAGCTGCGGATAGCCACGGTGGTCATGCTGCGGTGGAAAGCCACGGCGAAAGCACTGCGCACGAAGCAACTTCAGCTCACGAGGAAGTTAAAGGACACGAAGGAACAACTGAAGCACATGCAGAGAAAGCTGCTGTAGCTGGTGAACATCATGATGCCAAAGAGGTACAAGAACATGAGAAGCATTTAACGCATGTTTTACATCAATTACAAAACAAGCCATGGGCTGCTTTGTATGTTGCTTGTATCTTTTTCATGCTGATCTCATTAGGTGTTTTGGCCTTTTATGGTATTCAACAAGTTGCACAAGCTGGTTGGTCTCCAGTATTATTTAGAGTTATGCAAGGTATCACGGCTTACTTACCGGTAGGTTCAATCATATTTTTTATAATTTTATTATTATGTGGTTTTCATTTTAATCACCTTTTCGTTTGGTTAGATCCTGAGGTTGTTGCTGAAGATAAATTAATACAGGCTAAAGCAGGATATTTGAACTTTCCGTTTTGGATTGCTAGAGCTGCGGTATTTCTATTAGGTTGGAATTACTACCGTTATAAATCAGTACAAAACGATTTAGCTCAAGATGAGTCAAATGATAATTCATTTTATAAAAAGAACTTTAAATTAACAGCGGGATTTTTAGTATTCTTCATTGTTACGGAATCAATTATGTCTTGGGACTGGATTATGTCTGTAGATCCACACTGGTTTAGTACTTTATTTGGATGGTACGTTTTTGCAAGTTTCTTTGTAAGTGCTATTACTACTATAGCTTTGGTTACTTTATACCTAAAAGGAAAAGGTTTCTTAGAATATGTTAATACAAGTCATATTCATGATTTAGCAAAATTCATGTTTGGTTTCTCTGTTTTCTGGACATACTTATGGTTCTCACAGTTTATGTTGATCTGGTATGCAAATATTCCTGAAGAGATTACCTATTTCATCACAAGAATCGAAGTTTACAATTTGCCTTTCTTTGGAGCGGTAGTTATGAATTTTGTGTTCCCATTGTTGATCCTTATCAATACAGATTTTAAAAGAATTACTTGGGTTTTAGTGATGGCAGGAGTTGTTATCTTAGCAGGTCATTATATTGATTTCTTCAATATGATTATGCCAGGTACAGTAGGTGACCAATGGTTTATCGGCGTTCCTGAGATTGCTTCAGTTCTTTTCTTCCTTGGTTTATTTATATATGTTGTATTTAGTGCATTAACGAAGAACCCTTTGTTAGCGAAAAGAAATCCATACATTGAAGAGAGTAAACATTTTCATTATTAATATTTAAAGAAAAAAACAGATGACAAGTTTGTTGGTAATTATAGTTTTAGTTTTATTAGCTGTTGCTTTGTGGCAATTGACTAAGATATTTGATCTTACTCAAGTAGGATTAAATTCTGATAGCACGCAAGTAGCTAATGATAATGATAATAATGTTCAAGGGTATTTAATGTTTGGTTTCCTAGCATTTATCTATATATTTTCTATATATGGTTTATTTACATGGGGTCCTCTAGTTTTGCACACACCAGCTTCTGAGCATGGTTCAGATGTTGATAATTTAATGAACATTACTTGGGTTTTAATCTTTATTGTTCAAGCGATCACTCAGGTTTTATTACATTATTTTGCATTTAAATATCGTGGTAAACAAGGTCAAAAAGCGCTTTACTTTGCTGATAACAATAAATTAGAAGCTATTTGGAGTTTAATTCCGGCAGTAGTTTTGGCGGGTCTAATTTTGTATGGTTTGTACGCTTGGACTAACATTATGTTCGTTGATGAAGATGAAGATACTGTTGTAATTGAATTGTATGCACAGCAATTTAAATGGACTGCTCGAATTGCAGGAGAAGATAATGTTTTAGGAAAAGCGAATGTAAGATACATTGAGGGCGTTAACGTTCTTGGAGTTGATTTAGCTGATCCGTATGCTCAAGATGATATTGTAGTTTCGGAGTTACACATCCCAAAAGGTAAAAAGATACTTTTCAAGATGAGATCTCAAGATGTGCTGCACTCTGCTTACATGCCTTATTTTAGAGCACAAATGAACTGTGTTCCTGGAATGGTTACTCAGTTTGCTTTTACTCCAGTTTATACTACTGATGAGTACAGAGAGTTACCTTATATGGTAGAGAAAGTGGCTAACATTAATCAGTTGCGTGCTAAAAAGAGTATTGATCTAATCGCCAAAGGTGAGGCAGGTCTTGATCCTTACACATTTGATTACTTATTGCTTTGTAATAAAATTTGTGGAGCATCACACTATAACATGCAAATGAAAATAGTAGTTGATACGCCAGAAGATTATAAAAAATGGTTGCTAAATCAAACTAATTTAATCACTCAAGTTAAAACTGCTGCTACAGAGCCTGCTGCAGAAGGAGCTACTACAGGTGGTGATAGTACGAAAGTTAGCGATACAGCGGCTGTTTCTAAAATGGCTATGAAATAATTATTTAAGAAAATTTAAAGTATACATATATGTCAGCAGAAGGTCACGATCACGGACACGATCACGAACACGAACATCATCATAAAGACACATTCATTACTAAATACATATTTAGTCTTGATCACAAAATGATTGCGAAACAATATCTTATTACAGGTATTTTTATGGGAATCATTGGTGTAGGATTGTCTATGCTTTTTAGAATGCAATTGGCTTGGCCAGAGCAATCTTTTAAAATATTTAATGTATTGTTGGGCGATAAGTTTGCTCCTGAAGGAGTTATGGCTAACGATATATATTTAGCCTTAGTCACCATACACGGAACCATAATGGTGTTCTTTGTATTGACCGCCGCCTTAAGTGGAACTTTCAGCAACTTGCTTATACCACTCCAAATTGGAGCGCGAGATATGGCCTCTGGATTTATGAACATGATTTCCTATTGGTTGTTTTTCATATCCAGTGTTATAATGATAAGCTCGTTATTCGTTGAGGCAGGTCCGGCTTCATCTGGATGGACTATTTATCCTCCTTTGAGTGCATTACCGCAGGCTATCCCTGGTTCAGGAATGGGTATGACATTATGGTTAATTTCCATGGCTATATTCATTGCTTCGTCTTTGATGGGTTCTTTGAACTATATCGTAACGGTAATTAACTTGAGAACAAAGGGGATGTCTATGACAAGATTACCTTTAACAATTTGGGCATTTTTTGTTACTGCAATTATTGGTGTAGTATCATTTCCAGTATTGTTGTCTGCTGCTTTGTTATTGATCTTTGACAGAAGTTTTGGAACATCATTTTTCTTGTCTGATATTTATATTGCTGGTGAAGTTTTACATTACCAAGGTGGATCTCCAGTATTGTTTGAGCACTTATTTTGGTTCTTAGGACACCCTGAAGTTTATATTGTATTATTGCCTGCATTAGGTATTACATCTGAGGTAATTGCTACTAACTCTCGTAAACCAATCTTTGGATACAGAGCCATGATTATGTCGATTCTTGCAATTGCATTTTTATCAACTATCGTTTGGGGTCACCACATGTTTATTTCAGGTATGAATCCATTTTTAGGATCTGTATTTACGTTTACGACTTTGTTGATTGCGATTCCATCTGCAGTTAAAGCATTTAACTATATCACGACATTGTGGAAAGGTAACTTGCAATTGAACCCAGCTATGTTGTTCTCAATTGGTTTAGTTTCTACTTTTATCACAGGTGGTCTTACAGGAATTATTCTTGGAGATAGTACACTTGATATCAACGTTCACGATACGTATTTCGTGGTTGCTCACTTTCACTTGGTGATGGGTATCTCTGCATTGTACGGAATGTTTGCTGGTATTTACCACTGGTTTCCAAAGATGTTTGGTAGAATGTTAAACAAAAACTTAGGTTATGTTCACTTTTGGGTAACCGCAATCTGTGCTTATGGTGTATTTTTCCCAATGCACTTTATTGGATTAGCTGGTTTACCTAGACGTTACTATACAAACACTAACTTTCCGTTATTTGATGATTTACAAAATGTAAATGTTCTTATTACGATGTTTGCTTTAGTGGGTGGTGCATTCCAATTGGTTTTCCTTTACAATTTCTTTAGTAGTATTTTCTACGGTAAGAAAGCGGTTCAAAACCCATGGAGATCTAATACTTTAGAATGGACTACTCCAGTAGAACACATCCACGGTAACTGGCCAGGAGAAATTCCTGAAGTTCACAGATGGCCTTATGATTATTCTAATCCAGGACATGATGAGGATTTTGTACCACAAACGGTACCAATGAAACCAGGAGAAGAAGTATTACATCATTAATATTCTTATAAAACTATATAATGCCTTTCTATAATAGAAAGGCATTTTTATTTAGTTCAAACTTTATTATATCTTTGTTAGATGAATGAAAATTTAGACCCAACAACAAGCGGCTACGGTTCCGAGGAATTTGATCTAGAAAAAAAGTTAAGGCCATTATCTTTTGATGATTTCGCGGGTCAGGACCAGGTGCTGGAAAATTTAAAAATTTTCGTAGCTGCAGCCAATCAGAGAAATGAAGCTTTAGATCATACACTTTTTCATGGTCCTCCTGGTCTTGGAAAAACTACATTAGCTAATATTCTCGCTAATGAGTTGGAGGTTGGAATAAAAATCACTTCTGGTCCAGTACTGGACAAACCAGGGGACTTGGCAGGTCTACTCACTAATTTAGAGGAACGTGACGTGCTTTTTATCGACGAGATTCATAGATTGAGTCCTATTGTTGAAGAATATTTATATTCAGCAATGGAGGACTTTAAAATCGATATTATGATTGAATCGGGTCCTAATGCAAGGACCGTTCAAATTAATTTGAATCCTTTCACGCTAATTGGAGCTACAACCCGATCGGGATTGCTTACCGCACCAATGCGTGCCCGTTTTGGTATTTCATCCCGTTTACAATATTATACAACGGAGTTACTTACAACTATAGTAGAAAGAAGTGCTTCCATACTTAAAATGCCCATTTCATATGAAGCTGCGCTTGAAATAGCGGGCCGAAGCAGGGGAACACCTCGAATTGCGAATGCGTTACTACGTCGCGTTAGGGATTTTGCACAAATTAAGGGAAATGGTACCATTGACATAGAAATCGCCAAATATGCTTTAAAGGCGCTAAATGTTGATGCCTTTGGTTTGGATGAAATGGACAACAAAATATTAAATACCATTATCGATAAGTTCAAAGGTGGTCCGGTTGGGCTCTCTACCTTAGCTACTGCTGTTTCAGAAAGTAGCGAAACAATTGAAGAAGTCTATGAGCCTTTTCTTATTCAAGAGGGTTTCATTATGCGCACACCTAGAGGTAGGGAAGTGACGGATAAGGCCTATAAGCATTTGGGAAAACTCAAAATTAATGTTCAAGGTGGTTTGTTTTAATAAGGAGCTTATTCCTGCTCTACGCTGTATCTTTTATTTTGAACACCAAAATAAAATGATGCCGCTGCGATCAGGGCTATGGAAAGGAGGAAACTTTTATGGTTAATTCCAAAGCTACTTTTTATTCGAATTTTATTAAAGAAGAAGCAAAGCGCCTTGGTTTTTTATCTTGTGGAATTGCTAAAGCCGAATTTTTAGAAGCTGATGCACCAAGGTTAGAAAGCTGGCTGTCCAAAAATCAAAATGGTCAAATGAGTTATATGGAAAACCATTTTGACCTACGTTTAAATCCAACCTTATTAGTTGATGGTGCTAAAAGTGTTATTTCGCTGCTGTTAAATTATTACCCAAATGAAATGCAGATTGCTGACACCTATAAAATAGCTAAATATGCTTATGGGACTGATTACCATTTTGTTATTAAGGATAAATTAAAAGAGTTACTTTTTTCGATGCAATCCACTATTGGTGATGTCTCCGGTCGAGCTTTCGTAGATTCTGCTCCAGTTTTAGACAAAGCATGGGCTGCCAAAAGTGGGCTAGGTTGGATTGGTAAAAACTCGAATTTGATTACACAAAAAGTAGGCTCTTTTTATTTTATTGCTGAGCTGATTGTCGACATTGATTTAGCTTACGACCATCCTACAACTGACCATTGCGGCTCTTGTACAGCCTGCATAGATGCTTGTCCAACTGATGCCATAGTTGCACCTTATGTTGTTGATGGTAGTAAATGTATTTCCTATTTTACAATAGAATTAAAAGAAAGTATTCCTGAATCAATGAAAGGGACTTTTAACGATTGGGCATTTGGTTGTGATATATGTCAAGACGTCTGCCCTTGGAATAAATTTTCGAAGGGTCATAATGAACCCTTATTTAATCCTAAGCCTGAAATGTTAGCAATGAATAAGAAAGACTGGGAAGAAATCACCGAAGAAACTTTTAAGGTAGTTTATAAAAATAGTGCATTACAAAGAACGAAGTTCAAAGGGGTAAAACGCAATATCGATTTCCTAAAATAGTGCTACTTTTTTTTTAAAGATGATTCACGAACAATAACAGCGGTATTTAATTCGATAGTTCTGGGAGTAAAAGGAATGCCCTCTTTGTGACAATTCATTTCTTCTAATAATAAATTAAAGGATTCTTTTCCCATCTCGTGGCTTGGTTGATCAATAGTGCTTAATTTAGGTGTTAGCACCTGAGAAATAAACCAGTTACTAAAGCCTATCACTGCAATTTGTTCTGGTATCTTGATTTGATTGTCATTTAGGTAGGATAAAACTCCAACAGCAACTAAATCAGTAACGGCAAAAATACCATCAGCATCAGGATGTTCTTCAATAATTCTTTTGGTATAGTCCACTCCCTCTTGAAAGGTTACATTTTCGCACGTATAAACAAGAGCGGGATCGAACGGAATATTGTTTTTTTCTAATGCTTTTTTGTACCCAATGAATCGATCAACTGAATTTTGTGGATTAAGAGGACCTCTAATATGAGCAATTTTTGTACATCCATTATCGATAAGATGCTGTACTGCACTAAAAGCAGCATGTTGGTCATTAATAATTACTTTAGAGCATTTGCTAAGCTTTGAAATTTTGTCAAACATAACAAATGGAATGTTCCGATTGATGATTTCTTTGATATGATCATCATTGTTGGATTCGTTAGACAAAGAAATTAAAATGCCATCCACTCTTTTATTGATTAAGAGTTCCACTTGTTTTTTCTCTAGAGCTAAAGACTCATTAGATTGTAAAATGATTACTAAATAGCCATTTTTTTCAGCTTCATCAATTATGGCATTGATGATATTCGAAAAGAAATGGTGCATTACCTCTGGAATGATTAAACCAATAGTTTTCGACTCTTTAGTTCGTAGGTTAACTGCAAAACTGTTGGGCGTGTAGTGTAATTCTTGGGCTAATTCAATAACTGCTTTTTTAGTTTTATAACTTACATCAGGGTAGTTTTTTAACGCTTTCGATACAGTAGTAATAGAAATACCTAATTTAGATGCTATTTCTTTAAGCGTGATATCTTTCATGAATTACAAGGCTAATGGTTAAATTTTAGACTACGCTAATTTACTAGCTTTAGTAGCCTTTTATTATAAATCGGTTCTAAACGGACCAACTGTTTTTACGAACACAAGATATTGAATTTTCTGTTATGATTTGAACAAGCGTTCGAAATCCAGGATAATTATGGATTATCTAGATATCTAGTAGTTTTTGATAAGGGTAAGCCAAATTTAACTATCCAAATTCTGTGTTTGAGGCATATAATGCAATTCGATGTTACTTACTTCTAAAATAATTTGAAAGTGACCAAGTAACCTTTAGCTGGATAGCGAAGTATTACAGAAAAAAAATCTGCTTTTTATCTTAAAACTAGCTTGAAGCAGTAATATTATAAGAAGCAGATTTACAGAATCTAACACTAATTACTGGTTGATTAGTCCTTTACGATTTCAACAATAGTAGCTTGGTACGGTAATAGAATTGCCGAACTGGAAAGCGTTTTTTCGTTATAGTTGTCTAATAGAATTTTTGTTTTGTCTAATTTGAAACCTAAATCATAAGTGGATTTTTCTTTGGAAAAATTTAGTAGGATCACTATTTTTTTTCCGTTTAATTCTCTAGAATAGCTAAAAACATTTGGGTTTTTTTCGTCTAGTAATGTGTATTTTCCATAGACTAGTATTTGTTCTTTTTTTCTTAGTTGAACTAATTTTTTAAAATAATTCAATGTCGATTGTGGATCTTTTTCTTGCTCAGCTACATTTACATCAGTGTAATTAGGATTTACTTTTAGCCAAGGTTTACCTGTTGTAAAGCCAGCATTTTTTTCATCATTCCATTGCATTGGCGTTCGGCCATTTTCTCTAGATGTTTGCTTTTGTAATTCTAAAAAAGCGGCTAGATCTCCACCTTTTTCTTTCAATCCTTCGTATTTGTTTCGGGTATCAACATCGTTATAATCATTAATGTCATTTAATCTAATGTTAACCATCCCTAGTTCGTCACCAAAATAATAAAAACTAGTACCTCGCATGGTCATTACGAATGTAGAAAGCATTTTTGAGGATATGGCTCTAAATTGTGGGCTGTCATTTCCAAATTTACTAACCATTCGAGGTTGATCATGATTCGCCATAAAAATAGATAGCCATCCTTTGTCTTTAAAGACATCGTCATACCTTGAGAATATTTTTTTATAGTTTACTAATCCAAAGTCAGAAACGTGTTTGCCAATATCTACGCTTTCAAAATGATAGGCAACATTTAATTCTTTACGGTCAGGGTCTACAAATTTAAGAGCGTCTTCAGGAGAACTTCCGGCGCCTTCACAAACCGTCATGGCGTTTGGATATTTGCTTAAAACTTCTCTATTCATCTCTTGTATATAGGCATGAAGGTTTGGGCCTTCGCCATAATACTTGTTTATTTCTTTTTCGTAACCATCAGGGAAAACAGGCCACGATATGTCTTTAGATACATATTGAAAGGCATCTAACCTAAAGCCATCTATACCTTTGTCTAGCCAGAATCTCATAATATCATAAACTTCCTGTCGTACTGCTGGGTTTTCCCAATTTAGGTCAGGTTGCTTTTGCGAAAAATAATGTAAGTAGTAGGAATCTGTTTGTTTGTCATATTTCCATGCCTCACTTTTTACGTCAAAAAAACTCCACCTGTAAGTCGGTTTTCCTTTTTCAGCAGGCCACCAATGATAATAATCTCGGTATTTATTGTCGCGAGAGCTGCGTGCTTGTTTGAACCATTCATGTTCATCACTACTGTGATTTACGACTAAGTCCATTATTAACTTGATACCGCGATCATGCAAACCTTTTAGCAAAGTGTCAAAGTCATCCATGTTACCAAAATCTTTCATAATGGAACGATAATCACTAATGTCGTAGCCGTTATCGTCATTAGGAGATTGGTATATTGGGTTTAACCAAATGGCCTCAATACCTAAGCTTTTAATATAGTCTAGTTTAGATATGATTCCTTTCAAGTCACCAACGCCATCCCCATCACTGTCTTTAAAACTTCTAGGATAAATTTGGTAAACAACGGCTTCTTTCCACCATTTTTTGTCTGCTTCTATTTTAGCTGCTTGATTTTTTACTTGTGCTTGCATTTTAATAAAGGGTAATAGTATAATAATTAGGTGTAAAAATAGTATTTGATAACGTTTCATAAATTAAGGTTTTTCAGTATTTATTTATTGTGATATTCTGAATTATAATTCTGTCTGTATCTTTAGGTTTATTAGATAGAGTAAGTTGTTTTGAAGCTTACTTTACTAATATTGCTTCTCCTAGGCACATTTCATTTCTTAAAAAGGGAAAATAATTGAAGGACCTTGCCATTTTAAATTTTTTAAAGTATTTGATGTTATTTGTTTTAATTAAAATTTAATTACTCTAATGTTTATTTCGTTGTGTTGAATTATTCATTTGATTTTGTTGTAAGCAAAATGCTGATTTCCTCCGGAGAAATAGTAGGATTAGCTCCTTCTTTCATAGCAACAGCGGCTCCTAATGCACAAGCAAAGTCAACTGCTTCTTGTGGATTATTACAGAATAATAGTTTGGACAGCAAACCGGCAAGAAAAGAATCCCCGGCACCTACGGTGTCTTTTACAGCAACCTGAAACCCTTTGCTATAATATATTTGTTCGTTGTAATATAGTACTGCGCCTTGATCTCCTTTTGTTACACAAATGTGTTTTGTATTCGTTTTTTTTGCAATGAAATGGATGTTTTCCTCTACTGTCTGATAGGGAGAATGCATTAATGTGCCTATTTCGGCTAATTCACTGTCGTTAAACTTTATGAAGTCGGATTTTTCCATTAATTGCTGTAACACCTTTTGATTGTAAAATGGAGCACGTAAATTCACATCAAAAACAGCGTACTTGGCGCATTTTATTAATTGAAGTAAGGACTGGCGAGACACATCATCTCGCGAAACGAGGCTTCCAAAAACGAAAGCATCGGCATTCTTTACTAGAGTATCATTCGCTAAAACGGTAGTAATTTTATCCCAAGCCACAGGATAACTAATAGAATAGGTTGCTGAGCCACTGGCATTTAATGCAACAATGACTTCTCCAGTTGGCAAAACATCGTCAATTTGAATTGCACTTGAATTTACTCCATGGTTGTTAGCGTACGTAATTAATTTTTTTCCTAGAGCATCGTTGCCCACACGGCTAATGATATGCGCTGATAAACCTAATGAGGCAAGGCGCAACGCTACATTTAAAGGAGCGCCTCCAATTTTTTGGTGGTTAGGAAAGAGATCGTAAATCACCTCACCAAAACTTACGATATTAAATTCAGCAATGCATTTATTCATGGATCTTTTTAATGTTTTTATGATAGAGTAGCTTTGCAGTGAGTGCCTGTAAAGAAGTGTTACACTTTTCAATTTACAATCTTACATGCCTATAAATTAGTGCGAAAATCAGTAGTTTAATTCACTTTAATTTTGTTGAAATAAACACTATTAGTTTTCATAGTCAGTCATTTATTCTGTTGTAATTAAAGAGCAATGAGTTACTGAAAATTATTCAAGACTTAAAAAAATAAGAACGAATGAGATACTCGATAAATTATTTTTTAGTCAATTTAACAGTAAATAATCTTTAATTAAATAAAAATAGAATACAATTTTTAATAATTCAATAAGTTTGAATCGAAAACGTTATCGATTTTCCGAAAACGTTATCGATGATCGCTTTTTACAATTCTTGCGTGGTATACAGAATTTATTTTCTAAGTTTGATTTACATCAAAAAGCTATTATCATGAAAAATTCAATTGTAAATTTCCTTCGTATTGTTATTGTATGCAGTCCTATTGCTTTATTTGGACAAGCTAAAGCAGATGAATGGCATCTTTTTGCGAATTCAAGAGCCAATTACTTTGGTGTAGCAATGGCAAATGGCCAAATTGGTATTGTTACGGATGATACTCCTTTAAAAACAAAAGAAATTATTTTGAATGGTGTTTATGATGGTAGTCCTGAAAACGGAATTAGTAGGATTGTTAGGGGAATCGAATTTTTGAATTTAAGGCTTTTGATAAACAAGCAAGAGATTAAATCAGATAATATTGCAAATTGGAGTCAGATCATCTCGATGAAAGAAGGTACAAGCACCACTGCTTTTACTTTTAAAGACATGGCACTAATCAAATACACAATACTTGCAAATAGAGCAATTCCATTTTCAGCTATGGCTATACTTGAAATCACTCCCTATAAAGACGTGGAAATTGAAGCAAGTAATTTTATGGTAGTTCCTGATGAATTAAAAAATCCTAAAAGTCAATTTAGAATTTTAAAAGATAATGAATATACCATGCCCGTTTTTGGCACAGTTGCAAATACACTTACGGGAAAATATAAAGTCGCTGCATCAACTACTTTTTTGTTTGATGGTAAGCCCGAGGTTTTAAATCAACTTGGACAAGAGGTTGGTTTTACTAAAAAATTAGTGAAGGGTCAAAAGTATCGATTTGCCATTGCAGGAGGTATTTGCACTTCAAAAGACGTGACTGATCCTTTAAATGAATCCGAACGCCAAGCGATTTTTGCTCTACAAGAAGGTATAGACAAACTTTTAGACCGTCATACCAAAGCATGGGCTGATTTATGGAATACAGGCGATATACAAATTGAAGGTGATTTAGATGCGCAACAGCGTGTTCGATTTGCATTGTACAATTTGTATTCCTTTATACGTCCAGAAACAAGACAAAGTATTGCTCCAATGGGGCTTTCGTCACAAGGATATAATGGTCATATATTTTGGGATTCGGAATTGTGGATGTATCCAACACTTTTGGCGCTGCAGCCTGAAATGGCAAAATCGTGTTTAGATTACAGAGCTGATCGGTTGAGTAAAGCGAAGCAAAAGGCTACTATTTATGGTTACAAAGGCGCCATGTTTCCTTGGGAGTCAGATGATACAGGTGAAGAGGCAACGCCTACTTGGGCATTAACCGGTATATTTGAACAACATATAACAGCCGATGTTTCTATTGCATTTTGGAATTATTATGCGCTAACACAAGATAAGTCTTGGCTTAAGTCTGAGTGGGAAGTGCTTAAAGAAACTGCCAATTTTTGGGTTAGTAGAGTAGTCCAAAATCAAGATGGAAGTTTTTCTATTTTAAATGTCGTTGGTGCTGATGAGTATGCGCAGCATGTTGATGATAATGCTTTTACGAATGGCTCCGTAATTGAATCGTTACGGAATACGGTAAAGGCGGCAAAAATTTTGAATGAGCCAATCAATCAGCGTTGGATTGAAGTTGCTGACCAATTACTGATACACACTAAAAATGGGATTACGCAAAATTATAAAGGATATGACGGACAAATGATCAAACAAGCAGATGTTAATTTATTAGCTTATCCGCTTCATGTCATCACAGACGAAGATCAAATCAAAAGAGACTTAAATTATTATGCAGGAAAAATAGATCCAAAAGATGGACCAGCAATGGCATCTGGGGTTTTATCGGTTTTATATGCCCGTTTAGGAGATAGTGATAAAGCGTACGATTACTTTTTAAAATCGTACCAACCCAATAGTCGACCTCCATTTGGTGTTTTTTCAGAATCAGCCAACAGCAGCAATCCTTATTTTGCAACAGGGGCAGGTGCCATGCTCCAAGCGGTAATTTATGGTTTTGGAGGTGTGGAACAAACAGATGAAGGTTTGATTTTTCATAAAGGATTGTTGCCTAAAAAATGGAAATCTTTAAAAATTGTTGGTTTGGGCTTAGAGAACAAAACCCATACAATTAAGTAAAGCGCTCATTCAGTTTCTTTTTACAGTCTAAGTTTACTTTTGCAACGTTTTTGTATTCAGTACTTTATCTGTTTAATTTTTCAAACAACTTCACGAAACGCTTTTTGTTAAAATTATGGAATAGCGTTCTAAACTCATTATTCTTTGCATAATTAGCATTATTTTTTAGAAACAAGTAGGTTTACTGACTAAAATGCAACAAAAACTAGGTCTAAAATGTCTAAAATCGATACAATCATCAAAAATTGTTATTATTTTTATGTTTTACATAATTTAAGTATTAAATTTTTACGGTATCAATTTTAAAATCGAAAACGTTTTCGGTAAATCGAAAACGTTATAGTTACTGTGTTTCTTAAAATTTTCCTAAATTTTCGATAAGTTTGATGTAGTAATTAAACAAAACCAATTCAAAAATTATTAACCAACTTATTTATTACGTATGAAAAATAGTCTAATCAAAGGCTTGATGGTGTTTCTAACGGTATTATGTACTAGTTTGACCTATGCACAAGAGGTCTCGGGTACGGTATCGGACGCTAACGGTCCTCTTCCTGGAGCATCAATCTTAGTTAAGGGAACTACAAACGGAGCTCAAACGGATATCGATGGTAAGTATACCATTACCAATGTAGGTGCAAACGCTGTTTTAGTTTTTAGCTACATTGGTTTAAAAAGCCAAGAGATCACTGTAGCAGGAAAAAAATCTATTTCAGTTGTTCTAAAAGAAGATTCAGCTGAGTTAAAGGAAGTAGTCGTTATTGGTTACGGATCAGTTAGGAAAAAAGATGCAACTGGAGCAGTTGATCAATTAGGATCAAAGAAATTTGATAATATTGCTGCAATTAATCCAGCTGAAATCTTAAGAGGTAAAGTAGCGGGTGTTCAAATTACTTCTTCAAGTGGAGAGCCAGGAGCTAGTAATTCAATCCGAATTAGAGGTAACGGTTCATTACGTGGAGGAAACGGACCTCTTATTGTTGTTGATGGAGTTCCTCTTGGAGGCGGAGACGTTTCTTCGGGTGGAGCTGATTTTAACTTAGGGAGCAGTTCTGCAAAAGACCCTTTAAGTTTTATCAATCAAAATGATATCGAAAGTATGACTATCTTGAAAGATGCATCATCTACTGCAATATATGGAGCTAGAGGAGCAAATGGTGTAATCATCATTACAACTAAAAAAGGTAAAAGTCAACAACCTGAATTAACGTATGCGACTTCGATAACTACTTCGTCTTACGCTTCAAAATTTAGAGTTTTAAGTGCTGATGAATTTATTGCTGCAACGCCAGGTCAAAATGCAAACCATTTTGGAGGATCATTTGATTGGGAGAAAGAAATTTTACGTACAGCAACGTCAACAAATCATGACCTTTCTTATTCTTCTGGAACTGATAAATCAAATACAAGAATTTCCCTTGGTATGTCAAATACAGAGGGTATAGTTAGAAACACAGGTTTAGATAAATATACAGCTACCTTGTATAATTCTAATGATTTTTTTGACAATAAGTTGAAATTAGAAACACGTATTTCATACACTAATATCAAGGATCAAAGAGGTTTGATCACGAACAATGCTGGTTATATTGGTAATTTACTTGCAGCTTCTTTGTACTGGAATCCTACAAGATCGGTATATGATGCAACAACACCAAGTGGTTACACAAGAGTTAGTGGTGATTACATCAACCCAGTACATTTAAATAATTCATTTTCAAATAATGGTGATTTAGCTAAATTTTTAGGAAGTTTATCAGCTACTGTTAAATTAACGAATAATTTGAAGTATAACTTCTTAATAGGTTTCGAAACTTCAACTTCAACAGTGAAACAACAAGCTGGTCCTGATTTAGATATTCAAGATTTTGCGAGAGCAACTAATCCTGCTAACTTAACAGAGTACAGAGGACAAGCTGCTATATCTCTTGACCAAAGAGTGAACAAAACAATTGAACATAACTTAACCTATACTAAGGATCTTACTAAAGACATTAGTTTAAATGCGGTTGCTGGTTATTCTTTTTATAGCTACAATGCTAATGGTAATTTCACTTCTGCAAAAGGTTTTGCTGCAACCCAAAAGAACTTGTTAGATAATATGGAAGGTGGTATACCTACAGAAACGAGAACAGGTTCTTATCGCTCTTTGGTTGAGTTACAATCAGTTTTTGCAAGAGCTTCTTTTGCATTTTATGATAAATTAAATCTAGACTTAACTGTTAGACGTGATGGTTCATCTAAAACAGCTCCAGGGAACAAGTATGGTAATTTCCCTTCTGTTGGACTTGCTTACAAAGTATTTGCAGATAAAGAAGGTTTAGTGAATGATTTGAAAATTAGAACGAACTATGGTAAAACAGGTAACACTGAATTTCCAAGAAACTCTGCTGTAGGTATTATAGAATATAATGGACCAGATCAATTTAATATTGTAAATAACGCTAACTCACAATTAAAGTGGGAAACTTCTACTTCTTATGGTATAGGTGCTGATTTTACCTTGTTGAATAATAAGTTAACAGGTTCAGTAGATTATTTCAATAAAAATACGACTGATTTAATTGTAGGTATTCCTTCAGCTTCAGGACAACCATCAGCACAAGGTATTAAATATGTAAACCTACCTGCTAATTTGATTAATAAAGGTTTTGAATTCTCATTGAATTATAATGTACTTGAGAACGACGATTGGAAATGGGATGTTTCTGGAAACATGGCATTCTTAAAAAACACAATCAATAATTTAGGATCTGCAAATGTGTACAATGTAGGAGCAATTAATGGTCAAGGACTTACTGATTCTTATGTACAAAGAATCCAAGACGGATATCCAATTTATACTTATTTTTTACCAGAATTCACAGGATACGATGCAAATGGAATTTCTCAATATGCTAATGGTGGAGCACCTAAGTTGTTAAACAAGCAACCATTGCCAAAAACAACTGTAGGTTTCAATACAAGTGTTTCCTATAAAGAATTTGATTTAAGTACTTCGATGTATGGTAACTTTGGTCACTATTTGTTCAATAACACTAACGTAGCATTGTTTTATCAAAATCAATTAGGTGGTAAAAACGTTACGCCAGAAGTGGCTAATTCAGTTCAATCGAGATCAGATGCTAACACGCCTTCTACAAAATACCTTGAAAAAGGTGATTTCTTACGATTGGGTAACTTGACATTTGGTTATACAGTTAAGAGAGACTTTTTAGAGCGTTTCAAATTAAGTACAGCGCGTTTTTATGTAAGTGGTTCCAACTTGTTCGTGTTAACTAAATATTCAGGTTTTGATCCAGAGGTAGATACGAATAAAACTTTAAACGGGATTCCATCTGCTGGTATAGATAATTTATCATATCCAAGAGCCAGAACGGCTACTTTAGGACTAAACGTAACATTTTAATTTTAATCAAAATGAAAAAAAATAATTTTTTAAAATACAGTTTATTTGTGGGCGCACTTGCTCTCACAGTTAGCTGTACTAACTTAGATGAAAAAATTCTTGACGCTACCGAGATTACTAATGCCGATCCGGATGCTATACTTAACTCAGCCTATAAAGGATTGAGAGAGTTTCAAGGTCAAGATGGTATATTTGCAATACAAGAATTATCAACAGATTTTGTTATTGTACCAACTCGAGCAGGTGACTGGGGAGATGGAGGCGCGTGGTTGCAAGATCACCAGCATACATGGGATGCCAACAGTAGAGAGATAAATACAGCATGGAGACAAATGTTATCCAATGTTTACAACTGTGATTTAGCTTTGGCTATTACAGGAATTGCCCCTCAAAAAGCGGCTGAGGCAAAGTTTTTAAAAGCGTATTACTACTATAATGCAATCGATATGTATGGTCAAGTGCCTTACAGAGAAGCAGGTAGTTCTCCTGATGATTTCCCTAAAGTATGGGACTCACCTACAGCAACTGCTAAAATCATTGCTTTGTTAGAAGAGGCTTTGCCTAATTTACCAGCTAAAAATGCTTCTGATCCATCGATCGCAAGTAAGGACGCGGCTAATTTTTTATTAGCTAAAATTTACCTAAATAAAGCAGTTTTTGATGCACCAACACACGTTGGATTCAATCCAAATAATGTTGCCAATATGAATAAAGTTATTCAATATGTTAATGCGATTTCAGCAGGTACAACGTTAGCAAATGATTATTGGGATAACTTTAAACCATCAAATAACACGTCTCCAGAGTTAATTTTTACATCAAAAAATATTAATGGTGTTGAAATGGGAGCGGTAAGATCAAGATGGTACATGGGAGGTCACTACAACCAAGTACCAAGCGGATGGAATGGTTTCTCAGTATTGCAAGATTATTACAATCAGTATGATCCTACTGACAGACGAATTTTAAATAGAGATGCTGGAGTGATTTCATTTTTTGGTAGCCCAATGGGAATGCGTATTGGTCAACAATATGCACCGGGAGGAACTGTAGCTTTAACTACTAGAGGTCAAAATGGTTCTAGACCATTAAATTTTCAAAGTGACCCAGCTGGTTTGCCAGCTAACGGATTAATTGTAAATGAAGAGTGGCTAGAGCGATGGGGAATTCGTCCGCAAAAATACTTGCCAGATACTTCAAATTTAGATAAACCAGAAAATGATTATGTACTATTCCGTTATGCCGATGCTTTATTAATGAAAGCTGAAGCAATAGCAAGAGGAGGTACAGGAGTTGTAGCTCCAATACAGGCTAGTTTACAAAGCCGTATGGGTATTACGACAGTTATCGATTTGACAACCCTTACTGGAATTTATAAAGCAAGAGGAACAGAGTTGTGGGAAGAAGGATGGAGAAGAAATGATATGATTCGTTTTGGTACATATACTACTGCAAGACCTACAATGACAAATACTGATGCGTATAGAGTTTTATTACCAATACCAACATCAGCGTTATTGAATCCTAACATTAAACAAAATCCTGGTTACAATTAATTAAATTTTTTTTATTAGTTATTTTTAAAAGGGGGCAATTATGTCCTCTTTTTTATTGTATTTGTTTTCTAAATACTTCTTTTTTACAGCCCAATTTAGGCTATTTATTTTAAAAGAAATTATACGCTAAAACCTTTATTTAATTGCGTTTTAATAGATTATTATAGTAAATTAGACTTTTCTTTTACTTCAAAATTAAGTGTCATTATGTACTCAAAAAAAATATTTTTTATATTTTTCGTTTCGTTGTTATTTTCTTGTTCTAAAGACAAAGAACAAAATCAAAACACTCTTTTTTCTCAACTTGAATCAACGGAAACAGGGATTGATTTTGTAAATAACGTCACCAATGAAAAAGATAATAATTTGTTTATTTATCGCAATTTTTATAATGGTGGTGGTGTCGCCATAGGGGATATCAATAATGACGGTCTGGCTGATATCTATTTCACCTCAAACCAAGGAACTAATAAGTTATATTTAAATAAAGGAAATTTTAAGTTTGAAGATATTTCGAAAAAAGCAGGAATTGAAGGAACCAAATCGTGGTCAACAGGAGTAGTAATGGTTGATTTAAATGGAGACGGATTATTAGATATTTATGTTTGTAATGCCGGTAATACTAAAGGTAATCAGCAAGACAATGAATTGTTTATTAATAATGGGAATTTAACCTTTACCAACAGAGCAAAGGAGTATAACCTTGCTGAAACTGGAATTACGACTCACGCCTCTTTTTTTGATTATGACAAGGATGGAGATCTTGACTGTTATATTCTTAATAATAGTTTTATTCCGGTTAGTAGTCTCAATTATTCTAATAAAAGAGAGTTACGCGATACCGATTGGGACGTGAATCCGCTACTAAAAGGCGGGGGTGATCGGTTGTTGCGCAATGATAATGGTAAATTTGTAGATGTAAGTAAAGAGGCTGGTATTTATGGTAGTTTAATTGGTTTTGGTCTGGGTGTTACAGTAGGTGATGTCAACGGCGATTTGTATCCGGATATTTATATCTCTAATGATTTTTATGAAAAGGACTATCTATACATTAACAATAAGAACGGTACCTTCTCTGAACAAATTGAAAAGTATACCACACATATCAGTCAAGCCTCTATGGGAGCTGACATGGCGGATATAAATAATGATAATTTCCCTGATATTTTCACTACTGATATGCTTCCTGAATCAGATTTTAGAACTAAAACCACAACGAGTTTTGACAACTATGATTTGTTTACCAGGAAATTAAGTCTTGATTTCTTTAATCAGTACATGCAAAACACCTTGCAGTTAAATAATGGTAATGGGCAATTTAGTGAAATATCTGGTTTTGCAGGTGTTTCTAAAACTGACTGGAGTTGGGGTGCTCTATTGTTTGATATGGATAACGATGGTTTTAAGGATATCTATGTTAGCAATGGTATTTATCACGACTTAACAGATCAAGATTTTGTTGACTTTTTTGCAAATGAAGTGCTACAAAAAATGGCGGTAACTGGCAAAAAGGAAGATATGGAAAATATCATAAATAAAATGCCTAGTACTGCAGTACCCAACTATGCTTTCAAAAATAATAAAAACCTAACGTTTACCAATCAAGCTACTAGTTGGGGGTTGAGCACTCCTAGCTTTTCAAACGGGGCTGCTTACGGTGATTTAGATAATGATGGAGATTTGGACTTAGTGGTAAATAATGTCAATATGCCTGTTTTTGTGTATCGAAATAACGCAGAAAAAAACAAGAATAATCATTTTGTAAAAGTAAAGCTTAAAGGAGAAGCCGGAAATACATTTGCCGTGGGAAGTGTTGTAGAGTTATACTCTGGAAAAGAGATTATCCGTCAAGAGTTAATTCCCTCTCGTGGTTTTCAATCGTCTGCTGATTATGTTTTAACCTTCGGAATTGGAGCAAAAAAAATTGATTCACTGTTGGTAATTTGGCCAAATGAAAAGTTTCAAACAATTAAAAATGTAGCGAAGGATGCCACAATTAATTTAAATGTGGCTGATGCCAAAAGCATATATGTACCAAAGGTAAAAACGAATCAAACTTATTTTAAGGAGAAATCAACTAAGCTAGCAGCGCACAAGGAAAATGAATATATTGATTTTGATTATGAAGGATTAATCTCTAAAATGTTGTCACATGAAGGACCAGCTCTTGCTGTTGGAGATCTTAATGGCGACGGAAATGATGACTTATTCATTGGTGGGGCTAAGGGATCATCGGGAAAAATTTACCTGAACAATGGTAAGGATGACTTCGCTCTACTAAAACAACCAGCTTTAGATAAAGATTTTAATTTTGAAGATACCGCCGCAAGTTTCTTTGACGCAGACAATGATGGAGATTTAGATTTGCTTGTTGGTTCTGGAGGGAATGAAAAAGCAGATCAAGCGAACTACAAAAACCGATTGTACCTAAATAATGGCAAAGGAAGTTTTCAAGTAAGCACTTCTATTCTTCCAACGACAAATAATAACGTGGCTATCATTGCACCCTATGATTATGATAACGACGGTGATGTTGATGTTTTTATTGGTAGTCGTTCAGTGCCGGGTGTATATGGAATTAACCCAAAGCATTTATTGTTAGAAAATGATGGAAAAGGAAACTTCACTAATGTAACGGATAAAAAATTATTCAAATTAAATGAAATCGGTATGATTACCGATGCAGTATGGGAAGATATTGATGGAGATAATAAAAAAGATTTAATAATTGTTGGGGAGTGGATGGCACCTACTATTTTTAAGAATACGGGTAGACGTTTTGCAGAATTTAAGACCAATTTGAAAGAGCAAAAGGGATTCTATAATGCTGTTTTATGCGTGGATTTGAATAATGACGGTAAGAAAGACTTGGTTTTTGGAAACAAAGGAACGAATACCTCCTATAAATGTTCGCCTACAAACCCAATGAAATTGTTCGTTAATGACTTTGATAACAACGGAACAATTGAACAAATTATGTCTAGAACCATCGATGGGAAAGACATGCCCATTCACATGAAAGGTGAATTAGCGAAGCAGATTCCTTCGATTAAAAAGAAAAATTTAAGTTACCAAGCGTACGCAAATAAGTCAGTTCAAGAAATCTTTAGTCCTGAAATTGTTTCTAATTCAATTATAAAAACAGCTACTATGCAAGAAAGCAGTGTAGCTATCAATAAAGGTAATGGTCAATTTAAGATAACGGCTTTGCCTAAGGAAGTTCAGTTTTCAAGCGTAAACACGATAACTGCTATGGATGTCAATAAGGATGGTATAGTAGATTTGATTCTAGGTGGAAATCAATATGACTTTAAGCCTCAATTTTCAAGACTTGATGCGAACTTTGGTAGTGTAGTTTTAGGTAATAAAAATGGTTCTTATTCTTGGCTGCCTAATGAAAGATCCGGTTTTTTTATTAAAGGAGAGGTTAGAAATTTAAAAGTAATTAAAACTAAAAATGGTGGAGCGGCTTTTATAGCTGTTGTTAATAATAATGAGCCAAAAATATTTGTACGCAATGACTAATTTTTATAAAATATTTTTCGTTTCAATTGTGATTGTCAGTTGTACGAATAAAAAAGAGGAATTGTTTGAGAAATTAGATCCAAAAGAAACAAACATCACGTTTGAAAACAAGTTAGATCCTTCAAAAAACATTTCGATCTTAGACTATCTGTACTATTATAACGGTGGAGGCGTAGCTTTAGGAGATATAAATAATGATGGTCTAGTGGATATTTATTTTACTTCAAATCAAGGCAAAAATAAACTGTACCTGAACAAAGGAAATAATAAATACGAGGACATCACTTCAAAAGCGGGGGTAACGGGTCAGAGTGATTGGAGCACAGGAACGGTTATGGCTGACGTAAATGGCGATGGCTATTTAGATATTTATGTTTGCGCTGTAGTTGGAATAAATGGTTTTGAAGGACATAATGAATTATTTATCAATAATAAAAACAACACTTTTACTGAAAGTTCGGCTGAATATGGGCTAGATATTGATAATTATAGTTCCTCAGTAGCCTTTCTTGATTTTGACTTAGATGGTGATTTAGATATGTATTTACTAAATCACGCCATTCATACGGAGGCTTCTTACGGTAAGGCTGACATAAGGAATAAAAGAAGTTACGAATCCGGAGATAAATTATTTAGAAATGATAATGGAAAATTTACCGATGTAAGTGAGCAAGCGGGGATTTTTGGCGGAGCAAATAGTTATGGCTTAGGATTAGCAGTTTCCGATTTTAACTTAGATGGTTATCCCGATATTTATGTGTGTAATGATTTTCATGAAGATGATTACTACTATTTAAATAATGGGGACGGTACTTTTAGTGAATCCATGAAAAATTATTTTGGACACACCAGCCGATTTTCTATGGGGATTGATGTAGCTGATATTAATCATGACGGCTTTCCGGATATAATGACGCTTGATATGCTTCCAGAGAATGAAAAGGTACTTAAATCTTCTGCCGGTGACGATAATCCGCAAATGCTAAAATTCAGGACAGAAAAACTAGGTTATCATTACCAATATTCTCGAAACATGTTGCAAATTAACAATGCGGGTAAAAACTTTATTGAAACCGCATTACTCAGCGGAATAGCAGCTACGGATTGGAGTTGGAGTTCCTTGTTTGCTGATTTTGATCAAGATGGAGAACAAGATATTTTTATATCTAATGGTATTCCTAAAAGACCAAATGACCTTGACTATATTAAGTATTTTTCGAATGATAATGTGAAAAGTAAATTAAACACGACTAAACTACTGGACAAGCAAGCATTGAATAAAATGCCATCAGGAAAAGTAACAAATTATATTTTTCAAGGAACCAAAGATTTACGTTTTATCAATAAATCTAGTACCTGGATCGAAAATGATTCTATAATCTCTAACGGAAGTGGCTATGCGGATTTAGATAATGATGGCGATTTAGATATTGTTACCAATAATTTGAATAGTGTCGCATCGGTTTATAACAACAAAACGAATGCAAATTCGAATTATTTAAAGGTAAAACTAGTTTACCAAGGAGGGAATGTTTTTGGTATTGGCGCTAAAGTTATTTCTTATTATAAAGGACAAAAACAATTCAAAGAGCTACAAACAACTAGAGGATTCCAATCGTCATCCGACCCGATTGTTCATTTTGGTTATGGCAAAATAAACGCCATTGATTCTTTAGTAGTCATTTGGCCTGATAAAACTTTTCAAACTTTAAAAAACATTAAAGTAAATCAAAAGCTTGTTGTTACCGTTGCAAAAAACAGAAAAATATTTGATTACCAAAAATTGCATCCTAAAGTTACTCCAGTTTTTAAAAAAATAGAAGGAAACTTAGGGATTGATTTTACGCATAAAGAAAATGACTTTGTTGATTTTACGGCTCAAAAATTAATTCCATACCAACGTTCAGATAGAGGACCAGCTGTAGCATTTGGAGATTTAAATAATGATGGTAAAGAAGATTTGTTTTTTGGTGGCGCTCAAGGAAAAACACCAGTAATTTATCTCCAAAACGCGAAAGGATTTACTGAAAAAGTGGTTGGTTCAATTGCTGCGGATTCCATTTACGAAGATGCTTCGGCAATAATTGGAGATTTTAATGGAGACCAGTTAAATGATCTAATTGTGGCGACAGGGAGCGGACAATTTGCCGCTGATTTAGTTAGTCGATTTTATTTGGGTAATAATTTCATAAAAAATGTTTTCCCGGATACGAATTCCATGAATGCTACAATTATTAAGGCAATCGATTATGATAAAGATGGGGATTTAGACTTGTTTATTGGTGCTAATTCGAGATATAATATATTTGGTAAAATGCCTGATTGTTACTTACTCAATAATTCCAACGGTGTTTTTACAATCGTTCAGAAGAATGTTTTTTCTGCAATTGGAATGGCAACGGATGCAATAGTAACCGATTTTAATAACGATGGCTGGCAAGATTTAGTGGTAGTTGGTGAATGGATGAAACCTAGCTTTTTTGCGAATAATAAAGGACAATTTAAGGAGGTTACTAGTATAGTGTTTCCTCAAAAAGCAAATGGTTTGTGGCAATCCATTTGCTCCTTTGATATCGATCATGATGGTGATGAAGATTATTTGGTAGGAAATTGGGGTTTAAATTCAAAGTTTAAAGCTTCAGCTGAATTTCCAATGAAAATGTATTTTGATGATTTTGATTCCAATGATACTTTCGAAACAATCGTGGCAATTGAAAAAAATGATCAGTATTATACCACTTTAGGATTAGATGAATTGGCAGAAGAATTTAGTGGAATGTTGAAAAAGAAATTCAATAGCTATAAATCATTTGCAGGAAAAACAGTTGAGGAGGTTTTTGATTTGAAGTTGTTATCAAAAGCAAAAATGTACGAAGTACACAATTTAAAATCAGGTTATTTAAGAAACGATAAAGGTAAATTTACTTTTGTGCCCTTTAGTAATAAAATGCAGGTGGCGCCTATTACCAGCTTTGTAAAAGCGGATTTTGATGGTGATGCTAAAAGTGAAGTTTTTGCAGCAGGAAATTATTTTGGTGTGTCTCCTTTTCATAGCCGATTTGATGGCTTTGAAGGTGCTTTAATAAAGGGACCAAATGCTATTGAAATGGGTAATCAAGTAGGAATCGATTTAACCAAAAAGGCAGTTCGACACCTTAATATAATTTCATTTAATGGTAAAAAATACTTACTAGTCACTGTTAATAATGCCAAAGCAGAGGTGTATGAGTTGCCAATGAGTAAATAAATAACACTACTAATTTTTAACTAGAAAATTCAGAATTAAAGAACTAAAAAATGAAATATAAAATTGTTATTGTTGCGTTGATTGGAGCTCTCATGGTCTCCTGTAACCAAGCGAAACCTATAGAGGTTACCACTGATGAATATCATGCTTCCATTGAAAATGTGACTCAAATAATGATTCATGATATTTTTTCGCCTCCAGTGGCAAGTCGCATTTTTGTGTATCCTAATATTGCAGCTTATGAAATTATAGCACAAAATAGTAAAACATACTCTAGCTTACAAAATCAATTAAAAGGACTTGGAGCAATTCCAAAGTTAGATCCTAAAAGCGGAGTTAATACTAAAGTTGCAGCCCTAGTCGCACATATGGAGATTAGTAAACAACTGGTGTTCTCCGAAGATTTAGTGGAGAAATTTAGAGATAGCCTTTACGAAAAATGGAGTGCTACCAACAAAGAAGAGTTTGAAGTTTCAAAGGAATACGGTCTAAAAGTCGCAGGATTTATAAAGAAATGGATCGATACGGATAATTACAAGCAAACGCGTACCATGCCAAAATTCTCAGTTCTTCAAAATGATCCTGGACGTTGGCAACCTACGCCTCCAGCGTATATGGATGCAATTGAGCCGCACTGGAACGCGATTAGAACGCTTGTATTAGACTCTGCTTCTCAATTTAAACCTAAACCTGCACTTCCTTTTTCTGTAAATAGGAATTCGGCATTTTTTAAAGAAGTTCAAGAAGTGTACGATATAAGCCAAGAAATGAAGAAAAAAGGAGACGAATCTGAAGAAATTAAGATGGCTCAATTTTGGGATTGTAATCCGTATGTTTCGGTTAGTCAAGGTCATATGATGTTTGCGAAGAAAAAAATAACACCTGGCGCACACTGGATGGGTATCGCGAAAATTGCGTGTAAAAAATCAAAAGCTGATTTTGATAAAACGGTGTATGTGTACACCAAAACCTCGATTGGAATGTTTGAGGCGTTTATAAGTTGCTGGGATGAAAAATTCAGGAGTAATGTAATCCGTCCTGAAACAGTAATTAATCAAGAGATAGATGAGGATTGGAAACCGGCTTTACAAACACCTCCATTTCCAGAATATACTAGTGGACATTCAGTAGTTTCGACTGTTTCAGCTGCAGTGTTAACTTCTATTTTTGGGGATAATTTTGCATTCGTTGATGATTCTGAGTTGCCTTTTGGGTTGCCTAGTCGCTCGTTTACCTCCTTTAATGCAGCATCAAAAGAGGCAGCTATGAGTCGTTTTTATGGAGGAATTCATTACAGAGCGTCTATCGAAAACGGAATGACACAAGGTACGGACCTAGCCGGCTATCTGATTAAAAAATTAAAAATGACAAAATAATAATGAAAAATAAAAAAATACTATCAATTGCTTTCCTTGTTTTATTTTCAGTGGGTTTGATTTGGTACTTGTTCATAAAAAAATCAGATTACACTATAACCTTTACAGTTAATGCCGCGACAGGTACTGTTTCGCAAGGGATTGTTGAATGGTCAAAAACACAACTTAAGGATAAAAATGATTTGTACACGATAATTGAAAAGAGAAACTTTGATTTTATCAAACAAAATTTTAAAAATGATACCGAAGACATGGAATATGTTTGGGAATTAAATCCCGTCGATGATTCCATCACTAAGGTTACTGTTGGGATTAAAGATTTAAAACATTCGCTTTATAATAAGGTAACAGTTCCCTTTGCAGCGACCCAATTTAGAACACAACAAATCGAAAAAATTAAAAATTTTAAAGCAGGTCTTGAAGATCATGTCAAAAAATTTAAAATTAAAATTGATGGAGAAGGGGAATCTAAGGAAATGTTTGTTGCCTATATACCTCTAAAAAGTGTCTTACAAGAGAAAGCGCAAACCATGCTTTCAAATGACGTTGTTATTGTTGGCTATTTGACTAGAAATAAAATTCCCATTTTAGGCTATCGCCCTTACTTAGAGGTAACTGAATGGGATAAGGAAAATGAAACAGTAACGTTTAATTATTGCTTCCCTATACCCAAAGACACCAAGTATATTCAGGATAAGCGCATCAAGTTTAAAACAATCAAAGCGATGAAAGGGTTAAAAGCTACTTATTATGGTAATTATAGAACTTCTGATCGAGCTTGGTTTACGATGTTGGATTATGCTAAAAGGCACGATATACAATTACAAGATAAAGTTTTAGAACACTTTTTAAATAACCCTTTCAATGGAGGGAATGAATTAGAGTGGCAAACGACGGTTATTATTCCGTTTTTAGTGCAATAAGATTGTAGTATTTGCTAACGCTTTCGAAAACGTTTTCGGTCATTCCGAAAACGTTTTTTGTTTTAAAACGCAAAATATTGGCGTTTTTAAAATTAAATTTAGAAAATAATAACATTAATAAAAAGAATAACGTAACCAGCAAATGAATGTACCTAAAATAAAACTTAGCTTTTGGCAAATAATCAATATGAATGTTGGTTTTTTTGGTATTCAATACAGTTTTGGTTTACAGCAAAGTGCTGTGAATCCTATCTATGATTTTTTGCATGCAAGCCCAGATCAAATTCCACTTTTAAACCTAGCGGGACCTTTGACAGGGCTACTCATTCAACCCATAATTGGTGCAATGAGTGACAAGACATGGCATCCTAGATGGGGAAGGAGGAAACCTTATTTTTTTATTGGTGCAATCGTTTGTAGCATAGCGCTTTTTCTTTTTCCTTTTAGCAGCTCGCTTTGGATGGCAGCAGGGTTGTTGTGGATTTTAGATGTTGGTAACAACACAGCAATGGAACCGTACAGGGCCTTTATTGCTGATACACTTACCGAAGAACAACAGCCAATGGGTTTTCAAGCGCAAAGTTTTTTTACTGGTTTTGGACAATTTTTAGCGTACATCTCACTGTTTTTATTTCCAATTGTTTTCGTAGGTTACACGGGGTCGTTACCAACCTGGATTTATGCGTCCTTTTTTCTAGGTGCGGTATTATCTGTGACGTCCATTTTTTGGAGTATGAGTAAAACAAAAGAGATTCCCCCATCAGCAGAGGAACTCGCAGCTTTAAAAGCAGAGCCCTTAAAGTTGTTTTCACCTTTTATTGATATTTACAAAGCGGTTCTTGAAATGCCTTTAGTTATGTGGCAATTGTTTATTGTGTATTTGTTTCAATGGTATGCTATGATGTGTTATTGGCAAAACAACTCTAAAAGTATTGCCTTGTCAGTATGGAATGTTACACCTAAAGATGCAGTAGGCTATGAAAAAGCCGTAGAATGGAATGGTTTAATAGGTGCTTTTGGATTTATTGTAACTTTTTCGATTGCCTTCTATCTAGCAAAATTAGCTAAGAAGTATGGGGCAAAAATGATTCATTTTGTTTGTTTAGTTTTTGGAGCGGTATCCTTTTTATGTTTTCCAATGGTTCAAAATGAATATTTATTTTTTGCAGTCATCATAGGTTATGGGATAGCATGGGCTAGTATGATGGGAATACCCTATTTGATGGTAGTTGCGGTTATTCCAAAGGAAAGATATGGTGTTTATATGGGAATTATTAATATGATGATTGTTATACCAATGATTATTCAAAACGTGTCATTTGGTTATATCCTTAAGAATTTTTTAAATAATGATTCACGTTTAGCCATTACGTTTGCGGGGATATTATTAGCATTAGCAGCCGTATTTACATTATTTATCAAAACTAAAAAACAGAGAATAATTGAATAATTTTAAAGATAATAGAATGGAGGAAATAGATATTCTTTGTGTAGGTGAAGTTCTTATCGATTTTATTGGTCATCAAGAAGGTGTATTAATTAATCAAACTAGAGATTATCACAGGTATTTAGGAGGGTCACCTACTAATGTTGCCATGAATGCCACCCGATTAGGATTAAACACCCTGTTGGTAGCTACAGTTGGGAATGATGGTTTCGGAACCTATATTAATGAACGCTTGTCTACTAATGGCATAAATACAAGTTTTTTAAATGTAGTCGAGAATAAGGCAACCAGCGTTATTTTTGTTTCAAGGTCCGAAGGCACTCCTGATTTTATACCATATCGAGCTGCCGATTGTTGTATATATGAAGACCAAATTTCAAAAGAATTATTATCAAGAACTAAAATATTTCATACTACCTGTTTTGCCTTGAGCAAAAATCCTGCGCAAAAAACGATTTTAGCAAAAGCCAAAGAAGCGCATGCTTTAGGTTGTAAATTAAGTATTGATGTTAACTATGCATCCAAGCTTTGGAAAAGTCAAAAAAAAGCTTTTAAGGTCATCAAAAACTATTGTCAGTACAATCCTCTGATAAAAATTAGTGAAGATGATATGATTCGGCTTTTTGAAAAAGAACTCCCTCATGACGAAATATTTAAATTTTTTCATGATCAAGGAGTGGATGTTGTCTGTCTAACCTTGGGAGGTAAAGGGGTCAAATTAGCGCAAAGAGGCAAGGATGTAATTCAAATGCCTGCAATAAAAATAGATAAAATAATGGATTCGACAGGGGCTGGTGATGCTTTCTGGTCTGGGTTTTTATTTGCTTTTCTCAAGGAAAAGAACATCAATGAATGTTTAGATATTGCTTTGAAATTAGCGGCTTTAAAATTGCAAAATGTGGGTAGATTACCTGATAATATTAACATTCTATCTAAACTTTTATAAACTAGTATGGAGGAAAATGATAAAAACATCAATCATGGTGTGATGCTTAATGCGTATCCAGATAGTATTGGAGAAAAGCTTAGTGATACAGTGACTATGCTTCAAATGCCGGAGTTCAAGGATGTCTTCTCTTTGTTGTATGTGTTGCCAACCTTTTTTAATAGTGATTTAGATAGAGGATTTTCAATCATTGACTATGACCTAAACAACGATTTAGTAAGCACACAAGACTTGGTTGTATTAGAAAAGTTGAATATTAAACTAAAGTTTGATATTGTATTAAACCATCTTTCCGTTGCGTCACCGCAATTTAAAGACCTGATTCTAAATGGAAATCAATCTAAATACAAAGATTTTTTTATAAATTGGAATGAATTCTGGGAAGGAAATGGAGAAATAAATGAGGATGGAATTGTAATTCCTAAACCAGAATTTCTGAGCAAGTTATTCATGAGGAAATCAGGACTTCCAGTTTTAAAAGTTCGTTTTCCAGATGGTACTGAGCAGCCGTACTGGAACACCTTTTACCAACAAATCACATACAGTACGCTTACTTTAGATGATATACAAAGCATTGTGGGTTTGACTGATTTACAACGTAACGCTTTACTTGAAAAAGTGAATCGTGCCATAGTTGAACATCAAGATTTTCAAGCCATAGATTTTCAGGAATTGAATGCTTTTAAGTCAGTAATTTTGGAAATTGTAGAAGAAAAGCGATCCTATCTTGGTCAAATGGATGTGAATGCAGCCTCACCATTAGTTTGGGAATTCTACGAAGAAACACTCAAAAAGCTAAGTGCTTATGGGTGTAATATCCTTCGTTTAGATGCTTTTGCTTATTTGCATAAAATGGTTGGTGAAACTAATTTTTTCAATACACCAGGAACCTGGGACTATTTAGAGCGCATAAAAAAAATAGCGCAAGAAAACGACTTACTGCTGTTGCCTGAAATCCATGCTGAATATGGCTTGCATTTGCATGACGAAGTAGCAAATAAAGGGTACACTATTTATGATTTTTTCTTACCTGGTTTGATGATTCATACTATTGAAACTCGTTCAAGTAAAGCGTTATTACAGTGGGCTAAAGAAATAGTTTTGAAAGGCTACAAAACAGTTAACATGCTGGGTTGTCATGATGGAATACCAGTTTTAGACTTGAAAGGGAAGGAAAAAAATGGTGTTTATTATAACGGTTTGTTAGAAGATGATGAGATTGAATCGATCATGACCACCATTATGGAAAGAGGCGGGAGAGTTAAAAACCTGTATGATCCATCGGGTAAAAAGATCTCTTATTATCAAGTTAATGCCACCTTTTTTAGTGCTTTAGGTGAAGATGATCAAAAATTACTTTTGGCTCGTGCAGTTCAAATGTTTATGCCGGGAACACCTCAGGTTTGGTATTTGGATGTTTTTGCAGGTAAAAACAATTATGAAGCAGCTGATAATAGCGGAAGCGCAGGTCATAAAGAAATTAATCGGACCGCTTTAACAATGGGCGATGTTAATCAAGGATTACATAAAGCTATTGTCCAAAAACAACTGGAAATAATTCGATTGCGAAATACATGCGAAGCATTTTTAGGATCGGTTGCTATTGATGACTCACTAGCAGAAGGTATAGATATCAAATGGACTAATCATAGTACAGCAATTCATTTGAAGGCAAATCTAAAAAACTATAGTTTTGCCATTGAACAAATTGAAAATGGAACAGTAAAAATACTGCGCTTTTAATAGCCAAAAAAAATGTCTTACATTTAGAAATATTTTGAAAGCATATAAATCGTGTAACAAGCAGTAGTTAGAGAAATTATGAAAAAAAACACCGTTAAACTAGCCATGTATCTCAACTACTTTGTATTTGCGATTTTATTAAACAGCGTTGGGATTGTAATTTTTAAATCACAATTAAATTACGGGGTCGATGAACTACAAGCGAGTATATTAGAGGCTTACAAAGATTTACCAATTGCTATCGTCTCTTTTTTAATTGCTTCTTTTTTACCACGTATTGGTTATAAAAAAGCGATGTTGGCTGGTTTGGGTCTCGTAACTTTGGCTTGTTTAGGTATGTATTTTGGAAATTCGTTCGATATGGCTAAGGTTTTATTCGCTACCGTTGGCGTTTCATTTGCATTGATAAAAGTCTCTGTTTATTCTCTAATTGGCACGGTTACCAATAATCAAAAGGAGCATAATAGTTTAATGAGTAGTATCGAAGGGGTTTTTATGATTGGTATAGCCCTGGCCTATTTTTTATTCCCTGCTTTTAATTCTGTTCAAGATCCAGATGCCTGGTTGAACGTTTATTGGCTTTTGGCGGCAATTTCTTTTCTTTCATTTCTGTTTTTGTTTTTTACGAAATTCGAGAAAGAAGTAGCGATTCCGGGCGCGAATTTTATGGATGATTTTGCCCAGATGTTCCAACTTTTTGCAAAATTATTGACAATCGTTTTTGTGATTAGTGCCTTTTTATTTGTGATGATTGAACAGGGAATTATGTCATGGTTGCCAACATTTAACAGTAAAGTGCTACACCTTCCTGAAAACATTAGTATTATGATGGCTAGTATTCTCGCTATTTCTTTAGCAGCAGGTCGCTTATTAGCTGGAGTTTTAACTAGAAAAATAAATTGGATTTGGATTCTCAGCTTTTGTATAACTATGGCCATGCTTTTAGTAGTTTTTGTGTTGCCACAAACAGTAGGATTGGATGTGAAAGAAATTAACTCTTTGGGAGATATACCCTTAATTGGATTTGCTTTTCCAATTGTTGGATTATTCATTGCTCCCATTTATCCCTTGCTAAACTCGGTTGTGCTTAGTGCGTTACCAAAAAGTTTGCACAGCGCTATGACAGGACTTATTGTAGTTTTTTCAGCTTTAGGCGGTACAATGGGATCTCGAATAGTTGGCTATTTGTTTAAAAATGTAGGTCCAGAAAATGCTTTTTATTATACTTTGATTCCGATGTCGTTATTGCTTGTTTCTTTTTTTATCTTAAAAAAATTAACAGCGAACAATTTGGAGGTTATAGCTTTTAATAACAAAGGTCACTAGTAATAATTACAAGGATAACTAATATGAAAATTGTAGTCGACATAGCAACCGTTTTTCGCGATCTTTTACTTCAGGAAGATACAGATAACGATAAAAAAATCACCAAGGATGACGTGGGACCCAAGCGTTTTACTTTAGTAGATCAAAAAACTAAGGTCGAAACAGTTATTGAGGGTACCTACTTCCTTGCTAATTTGCTGCAAGAGCTCGCCGTTCATAAAGAAAATGGAATTGCAATTGCAACACTGGATTTGGCAAGAATACAAGAAAAACCAGTTGACCGAATTTCGAGAAAAATTAGAGATGATTATTGGAACGAACTTACCAGAACTATTGATAAAAAAGGCTTAGAGCAAATTCTAAAAGACGAAAAAACAACCAATGAAATCCCTACTTTGTACATCTCTGCCAAAGATGTTCAAGGGGTGAACTATTTTACAACTTTAGAAAAAGAGCTCAAAAATTTTAAAGTTGAGGTCTTACCGTTAGGATATACTGAGGAGTATGTGGCCACTTTAAATACAAAGCCTGGAATTCTCGCATTGGGTTTACGTCAGGAGTCGGGCAGTTTGCAGGGAATTCCGTTTGTAATTCCCGGAGGGCGATTTAATGAAATGTATGGTTGGGATAGTTATTTTATAGGTGCAGGATTGTTAATTGACAACCAACTTGAAAAAGCTATGGCAATTGCCGATAATTTTAAATATCAAATTCTTCATTACGGTAAAATTTTAAATGCAAATAGAAGTTATTATTTAACGAGAACGCAACCTCCTTTGTATTCCTCTTTATTAGTGGACATTGTGCAGACTAAAATTCCGGATCTTGATTGGCTGCGAGAACATGTACAAACAGTAATTTTAGAATACAACACTGTTTGGATGGTGCCTGGAGAACGATTGACCAATACAGGTTTAAATAGGTATAAGTCAGGTGGAGAGGGAATGCCTTTTGAGGTAGAACCGGGACATTTTGATGATATTTTAGCGCCCTTCGCTCTTAAATGCAATTTACCAATTAGGGAGTTCGAAAGACATTATTTGAATCGAACGATTATTGATACTGAACTAGACGACTATTTTGTTCATGATCGCAGCTTGAGAGAGAGCGGACACGATACCACAAATCGATTAATTGGCGTTTGCGCTAATTTAAATTCAGTTGATGTAAATAGTTTCTTGTATAAATATGAAAAAGACATATCGTATCTAATTGCAGCATTCTTTGGCGGATCACTACAATTGAATGATATAATCTATACTGCTGCTGAATGGGATGCTAAGGCTGAATTTAGAAAAAGCAAAATGGATGAATTATGTTGGAATGAAACCGCCAATATGTATTTGGATTATGATTTTATCAACAAAAAGCAAATGCCATTTGAAGCAGCTACTACTTTCTTTCCGCTTTGGGCTGGCTTGTGTAGTGAACAACAAGCTAAAAAATTAGTAGAAAATGCATTGCCTCAATTTACAATGGCTGGTGGTATTACAGGTAGTACGATTGGTAGTAGTGCTCTTTTCCCTCCTGATGCACCTCAAAGACAGTGGGACTATCCTTTTGGTTGGGCACCGCATCAAGTACTGTTATGGCAAGGGCTGTTACAGTATGGTTTTAAGGAGAAAGCGCAAGAAATGGCCTACCGCTGGCTGTGGTTGATTACTACTAATGCAGTGGAATATAACGGTACCATACCAGAAAAATTTGATTTAGAAATTAGCTCGCACAAAGTTTTCGCTGAATACGGAAATGTGGGGACAGAATTTGATTATATAGCCAAGGAAGGTTTTGGATGGGTAAATGCATCCTATCAAATGGGTTTGCAAATAATTAATGAATCATTGAAAGCTAAACTAAATCAACTAGTGCCGCCTGAAGAAATATTTTAGCATTTTTACCGATTGCTTGTTTTTTATAGACAATTTTATTTAACTTTAGAGTCCACTAAAATCCATCAATATGACTGTAAATCAAATATTAAGCAAGAAAGGGAATGCGGTTTTTTCAGTAACTTCAACAATCACGGTATACGAAGCCATAAAAGTGATGGGAGAAAAAAACATCGGTGTCGTTTTAATTATTGAAGATGCTATTTTAAAAGGAATTTTATCCGAAAGAGATTATGCTAGAAAAGTAGTTTTAAAAGACAAAGCTTCAAAAGACACCTTTGTTCATGAAATTATGGATACCGACTTAGTTACGATTTCTCCATCTGATAAAATAGATGATTGTATGGCTTTGATGAGCACCAAAAAAATCAGGCATTTGCCAGTTGTTGACAATCAAAAGGTCGTTGGTATAATTTCAATGGGTGATGTCGTAAATGCAATTATTGAAATTCAAAAAACAACCATTGAACATCTTGATTCCTATATTTCACAGTAAATAAGTAGTTCATAATCAAACTTATAAATAGCTGCGAATTCTTGTGGCTTTTTTTATGTAACAAAAGAAAAAGGCTTTTTTTACAAAAGACCATTTTAAAAGACTGTTTTTACGTCTAGACTTATATCTTTGTGAGCTAGAATAAAATCATGCAAAATGAATAAAGATAGCAAAAGAAGAGAAGCATTATTATATCATGCTAAACCTACACCAGGAAAGATTCAAGTAGTGCCTACTAAGAAATATGCAACTCAAAGAGATTTATCCTTGGCTTATTCTCCCGGAGTTGCTGAGCCTTGCTTAGAAATCGCTAAAGATGTAAATAATGTATACAAATATACCGCCAAGGGAAATCTTGTAGCGGTAATAACAAATGGTACTGCCGTTTTAGGATTGGGTGATATAGGACCTGAGGCTTCAAAACCAGTAATGGAAGGAAAAGGTTTATTGTTCAAAATATTTGCAGATATTGATGTTTTTGATATCGAAATAGGAACAAAAGACATCGAAGAATTTATACAAACAGTAAAAAATATTGCACCAACGTTTGGTGGAATAAATTTAGAAGATATCAAAGCGCCTGAGTCATTTGAAATTGAGCGTAGGTTAGTCGAGGAATTGAATATTCCAGTCATGCATGACGATCAGCATGGTACGGCAATTATCTCCTCAGCAGCACTTTTAAATGCGCTTGAATTGGCAGGGAAAGAAGTGGCTGATACAAAGCTAGTAGTGTCCGGAGCGGGATCTGCTGCCTTGGCGTGTGCTAACTTGTACGTGCTTTTAGGAATCAATCCTGACAATATTATCATGTTTGATAAAGATGGCGTTCTATCTTCTGAAAGAACTGATTTATCACCTTTGCAACTAAGATATTCTAAAGGAATCGCAGGAATTACTCTAAAAGAGGCTTTAAAAGGAGCGGATGTTTTCCTAGGATTATCTGCTGGGAATATTTTAACCCCTGATATGTTATTGGGAATGGCTAACGATCCTATCGTTTTCGCTATGGCCAATCCTGATCCGGAAATCGAGTACAATCTTGCTATCGCCACAAGAAGTGATCTTATAATGGCAACGGGAAGATCTGATTATCCAAATCAAGTAAACAATGTTTTAGGTTTTCCTTACATATTTAGAGGTGCGTTGGATGTTCGAGCTACTAAGATTAATGAGGCAATGAAGATGGCTGCTGTCAAAGCATTGGCTTTATTGGCAAAAGAGTCGGTTCCTGAGCAGGTTAATATCGCTTACGGAGAAACTAAACTGAATTTTGGTAGAGATTATATTATTCCAAAACCATTTGACCCAAGATTAATTAGTATCGTTGCTCCTGCTGTGGCAAAAGCAGCTATGGAATCCGGAGTTGCTTTAAATCCTATCACTGATTGGGATAAGTACGAAGAAGAACTTTTGGGGCGCCTAGGGAATGACAATAAAATGGTTCGCTTGATTACCAATAGAGCTAAAATCGAACCTAAAAGAATAGTTTTTGCAGAAGCAGATCACTTAGATGTGTTGAAAGCAGCACAAATTGCATTTGAAGATGGAATTTGTCACCCTATTTTATTAGGAAATAAAGAAATCATCTTAGAACTAAAAGAAGAACTTGGTTTTTATGCCGATCTTGAAATTATAGATCCTAAGATAAAAGAAGAAGATGTAAGACGAAATAAGTTTGCCACGATTTACTGGGAATCTAGAAAGCGAAAAGGAATTTCGTTATATGATGCCCAAAAATTAATGCGGGAACGTAACTATTTTGCTGCGATGATGGTAAACGAGGGTGATGCTGATGGACTGGTTACAGGGCATTCTAGAAGTTACTCCTCTGTAGTAAAACCAATGTTGCAACTTATCGATAAAGCCAGTGGAGCATCGATTATCGCAACCACTAACATGATGATGACTTCTCGTGGTCCAATGTTTTTATCTGATACAGCAATTAATATCGACCCATCAGCTGATGATTTGGCGAAAATTGCAATTATGACGGCAAAAACAGCAAGAATGTTTGGTGTTGAGCCAGTTATAGCAATGGTTTCATTTTCTAATTTTGGTTCATCGACAAATTTAAAGGCATCGAAAGTTAGAGAAGCAGTTGCCTATTTGCATGAGCACCATCCTGATTTAATTATCGACGGAGAAGTGCAGGCTGATTTTGCTTTAAATCCTGAAATGTTAAAAGAGAAGTTTCCTTTTTCTAAATTAGCAGGGAAAAAAGTAAATACCTTAATCTTTCCTAATTTAGATTCGGCGAACATAACCTATAAACTACTAAAGGAATTGAATAAGATAGATTCAATAGGACCTATTATGTTGGGGCTTAGCAAGCCAGTTCATATTTTTCAACTAGGAGCCAGTGTTGAAGAAATGGTTAATATGACAGCAATAGCTGTTATTGATGCGCAAGAAAAGCAAAAAAAGAAAGTAGTTAAAGTTTAATTTCATTTAGCTTGCAGATATATTTTAAAGTACTTTAATACAGTAAACATGATTGCACACTTACAAGGTAAATTAGTAGAAAAAACTCCAACGGAAGTTGTAATAGACTGCGGCGGCGTTGGATATCAAGTTAATATTTCATTGCATACCTATTCGTTATTGCCAAATGCTGATTTTATTAAATTATTTACCCATCTGCAAGTAAAAGAAGATTCGCATACTTTATTTGGTTTTTTTGAGAAGTCGGAAAGAGAAATATTTAAGCTGCTAATTTCTGTTTCAGGAATTGGTGCTAGTATTGCTAGAACGATGTTATCCTCTTTAGAGCCAAGGCAAATTATAGAGGCAATTGGCTCAGGAGATGTCTCAACGGTACAGTCCATAAAAGGTATTGGAGTTAAGACGGCGCAAAGAGTAATTCTCGATTTAAAAGAAAAAGTACTTAAGTTGTACGATTTAGACGAAGTTTCGATGGTACAAAGCAATACAAACAGAGATGAGGCGTTATCTGCTTTAGAAGTCTTAGGTTTTGTTCGTAAAACTTCGGAGAAAATTATTGAAAAGATTGTAAAAGAGGACCCAGAAGCTTCTGTGGAATCAATTATTAAAAAAGCATTAAAAAATCTATAAAAGGAATTGAGAAACTCGAATTGTATGCATAAAATTACTGTTTTTTTTCTTGTTTTATTTTGTGGTTTTGTATCACTAGCTCAAGTTAAAAAAGAGCCGCAGGATACAATTAAAAATGGATTTTCGGTTGGAAAAGTTCAATTGAAAGACCCACAAAGTGTATTATCAGCGTACAAATATGATCCCGTTACGGATAGGTATATCTATACCAATTCAGTAGACGGGTTTTCTATTAATTATCCTATAATATTAACTCCAAAAGAATACGAAAGATTAGTCTTGAAAGAATCCATGCGGAATTATTTCAAGAAAAAGAGTGATGCTATCGATGGAAAAAAAGAAGGTAGTGAGGAAGCTAAAAAAGATTTATTACCTAAATATTACGTCAATTCAGGTCTTTTTGAATCTATTTTTGGTAGTAATACCATCGATGTAAAGCCTACAGGATCTGTAGAAATGGATTTGGGAGCCCGATACACAAAACAAGATAACCCCTCTTTTTCACCAAGAAATCGCTCGAATCTATCTTTTGATTTTGATCAAAGGATCAGCATGAGTCTAGTAGGGAAGGTAGGAACGAGATTAAATGTAAATGCTAATTACGATACGCAATCTACCTTTGCATTTCAAAATTTATTTAAGTTAGAATACGCACCTTCAGAGGATGATATCATTCAAAAAATTGAAGTTGGTAACGTAAGTATGCCTTTAAACAGTTCTTTAATTAGAGGGGCGCAAAGTTTATTTGGAGTTAAAACACAGTTGCAATTTGGTAAAACTACAGTAACAGGTGTGTTCTCAGAGCAAAAATCGCAAACCAAAAGTGTAGTTTCACAAGGTGGAGGTACGCTTCAGGATTTTGAAATGTTTGCTTTAGATTACGACAACGACAGGCACTTTTTTCTTTCGCAGTATTTTAGAAATAAATACGATGCCGCTCTTAAAAATTACCCTTTTGTAGATAGTAGAGCTCAAATTACCAGAATTGAGGTTTGGGTTACCAATAAACAAACACGATTAAACACTACTTCTAATAACCTTAGAAATGTTATTGCACTTCAGGATTTGGGTGAAGCCCGATTAACGGGACTTGCTGATAACGAAGTCGTAGTTTTAGACCCATCTACAGGAATTTTCAACAACCCTACTGATTCTCCTGCGGATAACTCTAATAACGATTATGATCCGGCACAAATTAAACTCGGAACGGGGCTTTTAAACAACAATATTAGAGAAATTGCTACGGCGAGTTCTGGTTTCAATGCAACAGTTAGTGAAGGTCAAGACTATTCAAAACTTGAAAACGCACGTAAATTAACGTCAAACGAATATACCTATAATGCGCAACTTGGATACATCTCCTTGCAACAGCGTTTAACTAATGATGAGATATTAGCTGTTGCGTACGAGTACACTATAGGCGATAAGGTGTACCGTGTAGGAGAGTTTGGTAATGATGGTGTAGATGCGACTCTGGTTACAGGAACACCACAATCATCCCAAGCGGTTATTACGCAAAGTTTGATTTTGAAAATGCTGAAAAGTAATTTAACTAATGTAAAGAACCCAGTTTGGAATTTGATGATGAAAAATATTTATCAAATTCAAGGAGCATATCAAATCAAGCAAGAGGATTTAAGATTTAATATTCTTTATACTGATCCGTCGCCTTTAAATTATATATCGGCAGTCGACGGTAGTCCTTTTCCAGCAAATCCAACAGCTGATAACAAAGTAGAACAAACTCCTTTATTACAAGTTTTTAACTTAGATAAACTCAATTATAATAATGACCGTCAAACCGGTGGAGATGGTTTTTATGACTTTATCCCGGGTATTACAATAGACGCACAAAACGGTCGTATAATTTTTACCACAAAGGAACCTTTTGGAGAATTACTGTTTTCTAAATTATCTAATGCAGGTTCGGCTGAAAATTACAATGATGCAGCGACTTATAATGCAAACCAAAGTAAATATGTTTTTAGAAACATGTATCGCAATACCCAATCAGGTGCGTTGCAGGATAGTGAAAAAAACAAATTCCTTTTGAGAGGAAAGTATAAATCTTCTGCCACAGACGGAATACCAATTGGAGCCTACAATGTGCCGCAAGGTTCAGTAGTGGTAACTGCCGGTGGTCGCGTTTTAATTGAAGGAATTGATTACAGCGTAAATTATCAATTGGGGACGGTTCAAATTTTAGATCCTTCACTCCAAGCCTCGAATACACCTATCAACGTTTCTGTTGAGAATAACTCTATTTTTGGACAACAAACACGCCGTTTTATAGGAGTAAATGTCGAACATAAAATTTCAGATAACTTCTTGATTGGGGCTACCTACATTAAAATGTCTGAACGCCCTTATACCCAAAAATCTAGTTTTGGACAAGAATCAGTGAATAATACTATTTTTGGACTTAACACTAACTTTTCTACTGAGGTCCCTTTTTTAACACGACTAGTTAATAAATTACCTAACATTGACACTGATGTTCCGTCTAATTTATCAGTAAGGGGAGAAATTGCATTTTTGCAACCGGATACACCCAAGGCAGACCGTTTTGAGGGAGAATCTACTATTTATGTAGATGATTTCGAAGGTTCGCAATCAACAATAGATATGCGTTCAGCTTTTGCGTGGAGCTTAGCTTCTACACCGGATAGGAATGCACGTAGTACGTATGATTTTAATGCTTCGGCAAATGATTTAAGCTACGGTTTCAAGAGAGCAAAAATGGCGTGGTACACTATTGACCCAATATTTTATGCACAAAAACCAGCTGGTATTACTAATGATGACCTTTCATTTAATTCCACCAGACGAATTTTTAGTGAGGAACTCTACCCATTAACTGATATCGCGCAAGGGCAGTCACAAGTCATCAATACGTTAGACCTTACCTATTATCCATCAGAAAGAGGTCCTTATAATAACAGCACTAATTTTGCTTTAAGCCCAAGAGATAATTTTGGAGGTATTATGAGGTCAATCAACTCTACTAATTTCGAGCAAGGAAATGTAGAATATATTCAACTTTGGATTTTAGATCCTTATGTGGGTAATGGTAAAACTACACCTAGTAATGTGGGTAAAATTTACTTTAATTTAGGTGAAATAGCAGAGGATGTACTTAAGGATGGAAGAAAACAATATGAAAATGGTTTAGGGCCTGATCAAATTTTGGTTAATCCAAGACCTATATGGGGAGATGTTCCTGCCTCGCAGTCTTTAATCTATGCCTTTGATACTAATGCTGATACTAGAGCCAATCAAGACGTAGGTTTAGACGGTTTGCCAAATTCAAAAGAAGGTGCAGTTTACACTAATTACGCATCGGATCCGGATCCTGCTGGGGATGATTACACGTATTATCTAAATACTTCGGGAGGAATCGTAGACCGTTACAAAAACTATAATGGAGTTGATGGAAATTCAAATGTGGACATTAATAATCCAAATAGAGCATCCAGTACAGTTCCTGATGTTGAAGATGTGAATAAGGATAATACCATGAATACAATCAATGCTTATTATGAATATAGCATTGAAATGGCGCCTAATATGGCAGTGGGACAAAATTACATTACTGATATTCGAAATACACAGGTAACACTCGCTAACGGCGAAGTAACTGATGCACGATGGATACAATTTAAAATACCGGTTTCACAGCCAGAAAATACAATCGGAAATATTTCTGATTTTAGATCTATCCGTTTTATGAGAATGTTCATGACGGGATTTACTAATAATGTAACCATGCGTTTTGGAGCTTTGGACCTTATTCGTGGTGATTGGAGAAGGTATACCAATACCTTAGATTTTAATGACACTAATGTGTCGGATGACAATACAACACTAGATGTATTAGCAGTAAATATTCAAGAAAACAACGAAAGATGTCCAGTGAATTACATTGTTCCTCCTGATGTGAGAAGAGAGCAATTGTACAATAATAATACACTTATCAATCAAAATGAGCAGTCGTTGTCATTGCGTGTTTCCGGTGACGGATTAGAGCCTGGAGATTCTAGAGCGGTATTTAAAAATGTGAGTATCGACATGCGTCAATTTAAAAAACTTAAAATGTTTTTACATGCTGAATCTTTACCTAACCAACCTGTATTAAGAGATGATCAAATGGTTGGATTCATAAGATTTGGTAATGACTTTACGCAGAATTTTTATCAAATTGAAATACCGTTAAAAGTAACAACGCCATCGTCAAATTCGCAAACTAATTGTTCGCCTTTGAGCGCTGAGGCTGTTTGGCCAGCTGATAATAATATTGATCTTTCATTAGCCTTATTAACCCAGTTGAAAATTATGGCAATGGGAATTGATTTGAGCACCTTACCTGCTGACGGAATTTACTACCAAGAGGAAGACCAGCTTGATCCTGCCTTGTCAAATAAAATCAATAAATTAAGGTTGGGAATTAAAGGGAATCCTAATTTTGGATTTGTTCGTACCTTAATGGTTGGTGTTAAAAGTAAAGAGACCATCCAAGATATTAAAGGAGAGGTGTGGTTTAATGAGCTTCGTTTGGCTGATATGGACAACCAAGGAGGTATGGCGGCGGTATTGAATGTTGATACTAATTTAGCTGATTTTGCAACTGTTTCTGCCACCGGTAAGAAAAGCACCATTGGTTTTGGAACGGTAGAGCAAGGTCCTAATGAACGACGTCGCGAAGACATCCAGCAATATAATGTCGTTACCAATATAAACTTAGGTAAGTTGCTTCCGCAAAAGTGGGGAATCAATTTGCCATTCAATTATGGAATAGGCGAAGAGATTATAACGCCACAATACGACCCATTTAACCAAGATATTAAACTGAAGCAACTGTTAGAAAACACAACTAACGAAGCGGACAGAAGTAATATTACTAATAGAGCAATTGATTATACTAAGCGTACTAGTATTAATCTTATTGGTGTAAGGAAACAACGTAGTCCTGAGCAAAAGCAACATGTTTACGATCCTGAGAATTTTACATTTTCACAATCATTTAACCAAGTTGAACGCCATGATTACGAAATAGAACAGTATGTTGATCAGCAAGCAAGCACCTCAGTGGATTACGCTTTTACCTTTCAACCAAAACCGGTAGAACCTTTTAAAAAGTCGGGCTTCTTCAAGAAAAGCAGTTATTGGAAACTGTTGAGTGATTTTAATTTCAATTATTTGCCTTCAAATATTTCGTTTAATACCAATATAAACAGGCAATACAACCGTCAGCAATTCCGACAAGTAGAAGTGGAAGGTTTAGGATTAGAGCCTTTGTATAGAAGGAATTTCATGTTCAATTATCAGTATGGTTTCAACTATAATTTGACTAAATCATTAAAATTAGGTTATACGGCATCGTCAAATAATATTGTTCGAAATTATTTAGATCAAAACAACCAATCAATCGATAGCTTTACAATCTGGGATAGTTATTGGGATATTGGTACTCCAAATCAACACATGCAACAACTGGTTGTGAATTACGAGATTCCAATCAATAAAATTCCGGTATTTAGTTTTATAAAAGCTAACTATTCGTACACGAGTGATTACAGCTGGCAAAGAGCTTCAACAGCCTTGTCTCAAATCGAAATTGATAACACTAGTTATAATTTAGGAAACACGATTCAAAATGCACGTTCCAATAATTTGAATGCCAATTTAAATATGGAAATGCTGTACAAGTATTTAGGGTTGTCCCAAAAAGGAACAAGTACGGTATCAAAACCAAAACCAACTATTCCTAAACCAGGGGAGAAGATTGTCAATAATAACCAAGCGCCAGCTCAAAGCAATGAGTTTATGAAAGGGTTATTGGGCGTGTTGACCAGTGTTAAAAACATACAATTAAATTACACTGAAAATAGTGGTACCGTTTTACCAGGTTATACTCCGAGTATAGGATTCCTAGGTTCGTCTCGACCTTCATTAGGGTTCGTTTTTGGTAGTCAGGACGATGTTCGTTATGAAGCGGCTAAAAATGGTTGGTTGACAGATTATCAAGATTTCAATCAAAACTTTACTCAGGTTACCAACAAGGTTTTCAAATCGACCGCTAATGTTGATTTGTTTCCAGACCTTAAAATTGATTTAACTGCGGATCGATCCCTGTCTGAAAACTATTCAGAGCAATATGATGTGTCTGCAGGAGGTATATATAATTCACGATCTCCTTATACCTACGGATTGTTTTCAGTCTCAACCGTATTGATTAAAACATCATTTTCTAGGAGTGATGAGGTCGCATCAGCTGCATTTGATGCGTTCAGAGCAAATAGGTTTGTAGTGGCCAATAGGCTTGCAACTGCACGCGGTATCGATGTCAATAATCCAGCTAATTTCGATGCAGATGGTTATCCAATAGGATACGGTAAAAACAATCAAGCAGTATTGTTGCCGGCGTTTTTAGCAGCTTATTCAGGAGCAAATGCTGATAATGTCTCTCTAGGAATTTTTAGAAATGTTCCTATTCCTAACTGGAATATCAAATACAATGGATTAATGCGTTTTGATGTGTTTAAGCGTAATTTCAAACGTTTTTCACTTCAACATAATTACAGAGCTTCCTATACTGTAAATCAATATCGATCTAATTTTGAGTTTGATAAGACGCCAAATGGAGTAGATGGTAGTGGTAATTTTTTCAACAAAATTATCATGTCTAACATTAACTTAGTGGAGCAATTTAGTCCATTAGTTCGTATGGATTTTGAATTAAAAAGTTCTTTGAAGGTCCTAACAGAAATAAAGAAAGACCGTGCGCTGTCAATGAGTTTTGATAATAATTTGCTAACGGAAGTTAAAGGTATCGAATATGTAGTTGGGCTAGGATATCGTTTTAAAGATGTAATCTTTAATTCAAGACTAGCGGATAATCCATCAGGAATAATAAAAGGAGATATCAACCTTAAAGGTGATTTGTCTTATCGCAATAATCAAACTTTAGTTAGGTATTTGGATTATAACAACAATCAGTTGGCTGGAGGGCAAAACATATGGTCTATGAAAATCACTGCTGATTATTCGTTTAGCAGAAACCTTACGGCAATTTTCTATTACGATCATTCCTTTTCGAAAGCAGTAATTTCAACTTCATTTCCGCTAACTAACATTCGTTCTGGATTTACGCTTCGTTACAATTTCGGGAATTAATTTTAGTTTCTTCTCTAGAATTGAATAGAAGATTATTACATTTGTGAAGTAAAAAATTAATTATTAATTATCAATAAGAATTTATATGAGTATTCCATCAAATTTAAAGTATACTAAAGATCACGAATGGGTTAGTATCGAGGGAGATATCGCAACCGTAGGTATTACACATTTCGCACAAAAAGAATTAGGTGATATCGTTTACGTTGAGGTTGAAACTTTAGATCAAACTCTAGAAAAAGATGAGGTTTTTGGAACTGTTGAGGCAGTAAAAACGGTATCTGATTTATTCTTGCCTATGGCAGGTGAAGTGATTGCTTTCAATGAAGATTTGGAAAGCACACCTGAAACAGTAAACTCAGACCCTTACGGTGCGGGATGGATGATTAAAATCAAAGTTGCAAACACTGCTGATTATGATGCATTGCTTTCAAGTGAGGAGTATACAGCCTTAATTGGTGCGTAAAAATAGTGCTTTATTTGCAGCTGTTTTATGGACTTCGGTGATCTTTTTTTTGTGTTTAATAAAATCAAGTGACCTTCCCTCTGTAACAATTAACAATTTAGATAAAGTAGTACATGCCTCTTTTCATCTACTATTTGTGGTGTTGTGGTTTTTGTATTTTAATGAGCTCTTCAACAAGAGTTATAGTACTAAGGCCTTAGTGTTTGCCTTTTCGCTATCGGTGTTTTATGGTATAGCAATTGAGATAATGCAAGCGATCTTTACAACAACCCGTTCAGCAGATGTTCTTGATGTAGTAGCTAATTTGATTGGCGCCATAATAGGAGTTCTACTTCTTATAATTGGAAAAAAGATTTTCAATAGAAGAGTAGTATAAAAAAATTTACGATTTTTAATATGCCCCAAAAAGTTCACTACTATTTGGGGCATTTTATTTGGTTTAAATACAACAAAGTAGCTCATTATTTTTGATTTTAAGACGAGACATTTAAAACTAAAAAGTTTAACTAGCTGCTTAAAATATAAAATGTATTTTTGTCAATCACTTGAATTTTTAGTTAATCAAAGCCTTCAAAATGAATATTAGACAATTCCTTGATTCTACATATTTGAAAACAGCTGTACAGGCAGGACTGTCCGAAGCTGAAAACATCCTTGTGGTACAGCAATGTATTAAAGAGACTATTGATGAAAACTTTAAGTTAATTATGATCAGGCCTGATCAAGTGACGCTGGCAAAACAGATGATTACCGAGGCAGGTTCAGGAGTTCAAATAGGAACTGTAATTGATTTTCCACAAGGTAGGTCTGCTATTGAAGACAAGCTTCTTGAAGCTCAATCAGCTATTGATAATGGTGCAGATGAATTGGATTTTGTATGCAATTACGAAGCGTTTAAGATTGGTGAAATTGATCTTGTGAAGGATGAAATTATTAAAGGAACACAACTAGGATTAGAAAATGGCAAAATAGTAAAATGGATTATTGAAGTTGCTGCACTTAACGATAAACAAATTATTCAACTGAGTGCGTTAATTAAAAATTGTGTCATCACCAATTTTGAAGAAAAACAATACTGTTCGGTTTTTGTTAAGTCATCAACGGGTTTTTATAGTGCAGAGGGAGGTTTGCCTAACGGAGCCACTGTGCCTTCGATAATAATGATGCTAGAGAATGCTTCCCCGCTTCCTATAAAAGCAGCTGGTGGAGTGCGAACGTATGAAGAGGCAATTGCTATGATACGTTTAGGAGTAAAAAGAATTGGTACATCAGGAGCAAAAGCTATTGCAAATGGTCAAAATTCAGAATTAGAATATTAAAATATTGAGCATTATGAAAAAGAGTTTTTTAGCTTTGTTTTTATCCCTTTTCACTTTTTTGTTACAAGCCCAAGAAAACGGTTCTAGTTTATCGGCTGAACGGTTTCCTGTTTTTCCAGGCTGTGAGAATTTAGAAGGGCTTGCTTTAGAAAGCTGCTTTTATAGTAAGGTTCAAGGTTTTGTTTTTCAAAATTTTGTAGTGCCTGAAAACCTGGCGAAAAATAATTTTAAAGGAGAGGTAAAAGTGCTTTTTGAGGTCGATACTAAAGGTGCTTTTAAAGTAATTTATGTAAATGCTGTTGACGAGAATTTAATACAAGAGGCTAAAAGAGTTTTTACTAAATTTCCTAAAATCAGTCCGTCAACCTACAACGGGAAACCCATTTATGCTACCTATACTATTAGCATAGCAATACCTTTAAAAAATCCTGACGAGATTGTTTCTGTAAATGTTGAATCTAAAACGGCGGCACTTCCTGAAAAAATTAAAAGTACAGAGTTGGATCGTATTGCATACACCAAGTACAATAGTCCTGAATTGGTAAGTAGTTTGCGAATTCCTTTTTCACATAGTAGCTATGCGCAATTTGATGGGGAGTTAAACCTAGTAGGTAGTAACAATCATACCGCTTCCAAGCCGTATAGTTATGCCGAAGTTTCTAAATATTACGACATTCAAGCAGCTAACCAAAAATTAAACAGACAAGCTTCCAATTGGTGGGCAAAAAAGTTGTGGAATGAGAATTTAGTTGAAATACAAGGTGAAGGATATTGGTTCACTTTAAATCCTATTGTTGATTTGCAATTAGGTAAGTCTTCAGATGGAAAAGCTGCTTATACATACGTTAATACACGTGGAATCAATTTTAGAGGAGGATTAGGTAGTCAAATTACTTTTTCAACAACCGTTTTTGAAAGCCAAGGTCGTTTTGCTGATTATTTTAATAGATATGCACAGTCAATTCGTCCTGCAGGCGGTAATCCCGCTATTATTCCTGGAGTAGGAATAGCTAAGGATTTTAAAACGGATTCGTTCGACTTTCCTTTGGCGGATGCTAATATTACCTTTACGCCAAATAAATTTTTTGATTTGCAGCTTGGATATGGTAAAAATTTTATTGGAGATGGTTATCGATCTTTATTAGCAACTGATGGTGCGAGTCCGTATCCCTATGTGAAATTAAACACCACTTTTTGGAAAATTAAATACACTAATACCTATATGTGGTTGAAGGATGTGCGACCGGAAGTTACATTGGAACGAACGTATGCAACCAAATTCATGGCAAATCACTATTTGAGTTGGAACGTTTCTAATAGATTAAATTTAGGACTTTTTGAATCTGTAATTTGGACCAATACTAATAATAGAGGATTCGATGCGAGTTTTGTGAATCCTATTATTTTTTATCGTGCCGTAGAATTTGCTTCTTCTGCTAGAACAGGAAATGCTTTGCTGGGTTTAACATCTAAGTTCAAATGGAATAACAGTATTAATATCTATGGACAATTTCTACTAGACGAGTTTTCGCTTGGTGATATTAAAAAAAGAGATAATAGCTGGAAAAACAAGTATGGTTATCAAATAGGGGCAAAGTATTATAATGCTTTTGGAGTAAAGAATTTACTTGTTCAGGCCGAATACAATCATGTTCGTCCGTATGTGTATTCCCATAGTGATCCAATTACAAATTATGGGCATAATAATCAAAATATTGGTCATCAATGGGGCGGTAATTTTAGTGAATTAATAGCCATTGCAAGGTATCATAAAGGCAGGTATTATGCTGATGCAAAGTTAACTGCGGGAACGCGTGGATTGGATTTTGATACTACGGATAATCAATTTAATTATGGAGGAAATATTTATAAAGACTATGATGTAAACCGTCCTTTTGATTCAGGTGTTGTTGTGGGTCAGGGTAATAAAACAACTATTATTATTGCTGATTTACAGGCTGGGTATTTAATAAACCCGGCAACAAATTTAAAATTATTTGTAAGTTATATTTATCGAAACTTTGATCCTACTAAAAATACTCCAGCTGCTTTTAAGGAAAACACCAGTTGGTTTTCCATTGGATTAAGAACAGATGTGTTTAATTGGTACTTTGACTATTAAAATTGAGCAAACAATTGTTAAATAAATCAGATGTTTTTTTATGATTTACAGTCTGAAAAAATATAAAATCTAGCTAATAAATTCGTTATCTAATTCGTACCTTTGCAGCAGTTTTATAATCTATAATGCAATCTGAATTGAACACTTCGGCTAATACGTTTTCCTTTAAAGCAATCTTCTTAGATTTCAAAGAAATCACTAAAGCAGGGTTAGCTATTAGTGTTTTGTTTTCTTCCATAGCAGGTTATCTATTGGGATTTGATCAAAACAATCCTTTTCAATGGTCGGTTCTCGTGATGCTTGTCATCGGTGGGTATTGTATGGTTGGTGCTTCCAACGCATTTAATCAAGTTATTGAGAAGGACTTAGATCGTTTAATGGATCGTACTAAAAACAGACCAGTGCCTTCAGGTCGAATGTCCTCAACTGTGGCTTTAGTAGTTGCTAGTGTGCTGACTGTGGTTGGGTTGGCCTTGTTGTATATGATTAATCCTAAAACTGCAATGTTTGGGGCGATATCTATATTTTTATATACGAGTGTTTACACGCCTTTGAAAACAATGACTTCATTGTCGGTTTTTGTGGGTGCGTTTCCAGGAGCAATTCCTTTTATGTTGGGTTGGGTAGCTGCCACGGGTAGTTTTGGTATCGAAGCAGGTACTTTGTTTTTGATTCAGTTTTTTTGGCAATTTCCTCATTTCTGGGCGATAGGTTGGTTTTTATATGAAGATTATGAAAAAGCCGGTTTCTTTATGTTACCTACGGGTAAGAAAGATAGAGGTACCGCGCTGCAAGTGATATTGTATACGATATGGTTAGTAATTGCATCGTTGCTTCCTACATTAGGTTTTACCGGTAAGTTGTTTATTTCGCCAGTGGCAGGGGTGTTAGTGTTTTTATTAGGAATGTGGATGCTGTTTTATGCGGTTCGCTTGTATAAATTAAGAACTACAAAATCAGCAAGAACATTGATGTTAGTGAGTGTTTTGTACATCACTTTGTTGCAATTGATTTATATATTTGATAAATTTTTAAGATAGTTATGGAAGTTAGGATGACAACAGAGGAACATCAGTTAAGAACCGCACGATCATACAAGTTGATTTTGTTGTTTGCGATGGTCAGTATGACTATGATGTTCGCCGGCCTTACTAGTGCATTTGTAGTGAGTAGGTCTCGAGTAGATTGGTTAAAGAATTTTGAATTGCCAACGGCTTTTTATTATAGTACAATTGCTATAATAGGATGTAGTGTGACATTTCATTTGGCTAAAAAAGCAATACAAAAAGACAAGCAAAGTACGACTACTTTATTTCTTTTAAGTACATTGGGATTGGGGATTTTATTTGTTATTTTGCAGTTTGTAGGATTTGGACAAATTGTAGAAAACGGATATTATTTTACAGGAAGCGAGAGCTCAATAACCACAACATTTTTGTATATTGTAACCGTAGTGCACTTGATTCACCTTGCTGGAGGATTAATTTCATTGTTAATTATAATTTATAATCATTTTAAACAAAAATACAATTCGAGTCAAACTCTTGGAATAGAACTAGGTGCAATGTATTGGCACTTTTTAGATTTCTTGTGGATTTATTTATTTGTATTTTTATATTTCTTTAAATAAGAAAAAAACGTAAATTTGGGAACTTTTTAACGAATAACTTTTATGGAAGCGACAGTTACTACTGCAAATAGTGAAGAAAAAACTTGGGGAGGCGGCGAAAATCAGCCAATGGGAGCAAGTTATGGTAAATTGATGATGTGGTTTTTTATCGTATCAGATGCCTTAACGTTCTCTGGATTTTTAGCAGCTTACGGTTTTTCAAGATTTAAATTTATTGAAACATGGCCATTGGCCGACGAAGTGTTTACACACTTTCCGTTCATGCATGGGGTATCTGCTCCGATGTATTATGTCGCATTGATGACATTTATTTTGATTTTTTCATCTGTAACAATGGTTTTGGCTGTTGATGCTGGACATCAAATGAAAAAAGATAAAGTAGTTCTTTATATGTTTTTAACCATCATTGGTGGAGGGATCTTTGTTGGTTCACAAGCTTGGGAATGGAAAAACTTCATTAAAGGAGAGTACGGTGCTATTGAAACTAAAGGAGGTAGCTTACTTCAATTTGTGGATAAAGACGGTAAACGTGTTGCTTTAGCTGAATTTGCTGCTACTTTACCCGAAGTTAGAGAGCAATTGACTAGAAATAAAGCGAAGTGGTTTATGGAAGAAGGATCATTGCCTTCTTACTCAGTTGCCGAAGTACAAGCTGGATTTAAAGCGCATCCTGATCTTTTAATTAGAACAGAAACCATTACTGCAGAAAAGCAGAAAACGGTGCTTTCTAGAGCAGAGTCAGAGTTGAGGCTAACTCAAGCAGCTTACGTTGTGGAAGGAGCTAATTTGACAAGAAATGAGTACGGAAGTAAATTGTTTGCTGATTTCTTCTTCTTCATTACTGGATTCCACGGATTCCACGTATTGTCAGGTGTAATCATCAACATTATTATTTTCTTTAATGTTCTTTTAGGAACCTACGAGAAAAGAAAAAGTTACGAGATGGTAGAGAAGGTTGGATTGTATTGGCACTTTGTCGATTTAGTTTGGGTATTCGTATTTACGGTTTTCTATCTAGTTTAATTTTCAAAAGATTTTATTATGTCACACGGTCACGAACATGTATCAAATATTAGCAGAATCTGGAAAGTTTTCGGAATATTGTCTGCGGTTACAATTATAGAAGTTATTTTAGGTATCTACAAACCTGATTCATTACACTTTAGTCACTTTTTAGGCTTGAGTTTTTTAAATTGGATTTTTTATGGATTAACTGTATTTAAAGCCTATTACATTGTATGGGCATTTATGCACATGGAAGGTGAAAGATCTAGCTTGAGATCAGCGGTAGTTATACCAGTAATTTTCTTGATTTTATACCTTCTTTTCATTCTTTTAACAGAAGGACATTATATATATGGGGTTTTTAAAGATTCAACAATTAAGTGGAATTTTTAACATTATATTAATTCAAAAAAAGGGTATTCGTCGAGGCGAATGCCCTTTTTTGTTTTATTTTTGTATCCTATATATTTCCCTTTCAAATGAAAAAAAACATTGTTCTTTTTGTCCTTTTTATACTTCCTATCGTTGCCTATCTTTTCTTTGCATCGGGTGTAAATGGCTTTACAACATTACCTGTTATTTCTCCTTCAGTTCCTGATTTAGGGAAGTGGGAATCGTTACATGGTGAAGAAGTTACTTTAAATGGAAAAATCACGATTTTAGGTTTCTCAGGTTCTGATATTTTAAAAAACAGAGGAAATCTTTTTAATCTTAACGAGAAGGTATACCAACGGTACCATGCCTTTAAAGATTTACAGTTTGTTATGGTATGTCCAATTGGAACTGAAAATGACATCAAAAAGATTTTAGATGCCTTAGATGAGTTTACTGATGTGTCGCAATGGCATTTCGTTTTCACAACTCCTGAAAATATAAATACCTATTACAAAAGCCTTAAATTAAAAGGATCATTGGATAAACATGCGGGAACACCAATGGTTTATATCGTTGATAAAGCGAGGAATTTAAGAGGTCGTAAAGAAGTAAAAGAATATAAAGAGGGTTATGATACTTTTCATCCTTCGGATCTAAGTAATGAAATGATAGATGATTTTAAAATTATCTTATACGAATACCGTGCGGCATTGAAGAAAAATCATAATGCTACAAAGCAACTTTAATTTATTATTATGTTCAAAAACAAATCATACATAGGTATTTCTTTTGTTATTCTGGTTTTTGGGATTTATGCAATACCTAAAATTTTAAACCGTATTCAAGATGGGTCTGTTGTAAAAGCGGATCGTTTGGATCATGTAAGTGGGGTTGCTACATCTGATGGCAAATTAGAAATGATTGGACCATCGCCTAAATTTCAATTAGTAAATCAAAACAACCAAAAAATTTCAAATGAAACGTATAAAGGTAAAGTTTATGTTTTAGAGTTTTTCTTTACGACCTGTCCTACGATTTGCCCGAAGATGAATCAGAGTATGTTAAGTATAGAGAAAAAGTTTTTTGGAAATCCTAATTTCGGTATTGTATCTATAACTATTGATCCGGCTCATGATACACCAGCAGTTTTGAAAGAGCATGCACAACTACTTGGTGCAACTTCTTCAAATTGGAATTTTTTAACAGGAGATAGACAAACCATTTTTGATTTGGCAAACAAGGGATTTAACCTTTATGCTGGAGAAAATAGTAAGGTTAATGGCGGTTTTGAGCATTCAGGCTTATTTGCTTTAATTGATAAGAATGGAAATATCCGTTGTAGGAAAGATAATTTTGGAAACCCTATACTATACTACGATGGTTTAGAAAAGGAGGGGGTTCGCAATATTCAACAAGATATCAGTATATTATTAAAAGAATAAAGTTATGGAAAAGCAAAATACGCAGTTGAAATATAAAAATTGGATTATCATTTTGTCGGTTGCTATTCCGTTAGTAGTGGTGCTTCTTTTTACAGTAAACCTAAAAAAGATGGGTTTTAATGTAGAGCCACTCACTTTTTTACCTCCAATTTATGCCTCAATAAACGGATTAACTGCTGTTTTATTAGTTACAGCAGTATTAGCAATTAAAAATGGTAATCGAAGATTACATGAGAATTTAATGAAGTCGGCAATAGCTTGTTCTGTTGCTTTCTTAGGCATGTATGTCGCATATCATATGACTACTGATTCAACAAAATTTGGAGGAGACGGAGTTGTTAAGTATGTGTATTATTTTATTTTATTTACTCATATCGTCTTATCAGTTATAGTTATTCCTTTGGTGTTGGTTACTTATGTAAGAGCTTTGTCAGAACTTTTTGATCAGCACAAGAAAATTGCAAAGATCACCTTTCCAATTTGGTTGTATGTAGCTGTTACAGGAGTAATAGTGTATCTAATGATTTCACCTTATTATGTATAAATATTCAATACTAAAAGTCGTTACTACCTATTTCAAGCAAAGTAGCATAAAGCTAGGCTTTCTAATGGTGTTGTTTTTTTTGTTTAGTACTGTTGCTAGTGCGCAATGTGCCATGTGCCGTGCTGCATTAGGAGGAGAATCGAATAAAGCGCAGGCGCAAGCAGTTAATGATGGAATAGTATATTTAATGGTAATACCTTATGTTTTAGTGGCAGCGATAGGTTACGCAGTTTATAGAATGCGAAAAAAGAAAGTAAAGTAAGTGCTTACTTTAAGCCGTTAACACTAACGTTAATTTCTCCGTTTATTTTTATAAATGCCAAAATAGCATTATTCGTTAGTTCTATTTTTTTGAACTGAATATCTTCCATTTTACCATTTACATATATTCCTGGCATCGGAGAGTAGTTTTTTAAATAATTGAGCATGGTTTTCTTGCCTTCTTCTAGATTTGGTTTGATGGAATAGCGGCAATTTTCTTCGATCTTTTTAAGGATGATTCCTTGGGCAAGCCAGTTTGCAGTTCGCATTAATTTACTTTTAGTATCCAATACGTATTCTAGTTGATCGAAATATATTTCTTTGGTTTGGTCATTGTATTTTGGGAAACCAGTCAAGTAAATAGTTCCGTTAATCGATCCTTGAAGTGCTAACGCAATAACCATTTTGTCGTTTTTATGCCAAATAGTAACATCTTTCACGGTCACTTTTTTTGATCCAGAAGTGAAATCTTGTCCTGCAAAATTCTTCCGAATAATTTTAGATGCATCGGCGTAAGTTGAAACTGCAACAATATTAGTTGTAACTTGATTTGGAATCTTTGCTACAGGTTTCAAGATTATTTTTGTGGCATCAAACTGCTTTTCTGGTTTTTGGCCTATCAGCGTTTCCATAGTGCATTTCATACCCATGTCTAACAAAAACGAATCGTTTTTTAAATGCGCTGCAGTTGAATAAATTTCGATAGGAACGATTCGCAACCAACTTTCGTAATCTTCGTTCATTTTGAAAGGTGTGCATAGGGTTTCCAAAGTTGCTAATACATTCGGTTTAAAATCCATTGCTTTTTCGATGGCGTCATCAATGCTTTTTTCTATTTTAGATCGAAAGAGTTTAACAGTGGGATTGATGATGTAGGTTACAGGGACGTTTTTACCCAAGACCGTCATTGTTGGACTCTCATTCCACTCAAGAGACTTTAACTCAGTTTTTGTTTTTAGTCTCCAATTATTTAGTGTCACTGAGCTACTAAGCGTAACTATTCCATTTAAATTGAACTCTTGTGTTTTATAGAGGTCTACTCCCATAGTTTTGGTTCCTATGCGGTATTTTATTAGTGCTTTTAGGGGAAGGATGGTTTTAATTCGCTCTGAACCCTTGGCGTTTTCATTTACTATTGTGATTGGTGCTAGCTTCCATATTTTGATTTCGACATTGTCATCTTCAATAGTATTGTCCTCATAAATCAAACCGTTTAAATAAGCGTTAGTTTGGTTTTCAATATCTTTTAATGCAATACTTATGGGTAAATTAATAAACGACGGGCTGTTGTCATACACTACTGGCGAAGCATCATCTGGCTCAGGTCGTAAGGTGTTAATCTTTTGACTAGTGGAACATCCTAAAAACAAAACGGTAAGGGCAAGTAGGCTCGCTATTTTTCGAAGCATTTTTCTTTTTTTTTTTACAAAAGTAAACAATTTTAAAAGACGTAATCTTGCAGATACTCTTTTGTTAAACAGCAAAATTTGTCTAAATCTGTTTAACTTGTTGCTAAGAGAAGTGCTGTTTCGAAATTTTTAGGATTAAAGTGTAACAATTTAACAGGACCGAAGTCTTATGGGTATATAAATCATTTTTAATATTGTCATTACTGAAAATTAATAGGAGTAATTCTTGGTTTGGATGTAAGGATTTGATGAAGCGATGATTTTGTAGCAGTGCGATTTTGTAGTAAATGAACAACTATAATGTGGCAGTGAACAATTGCCAAGATAGAAGCTATGAACTGCATTATGAAAGATTGGAACCTATTAGCAAAGATTTTTTAGTTGTAACTACTATTTAGATCGTCAGATTTATTTTTGGTTTTAATAAATGTTAAATTTGTGTGCTTCATTGCGCCGCCTTGATTATAAAGATATGAGAAAACCGAGCTGGATACCTATAATACTACTCTTCTCTGGAAGTTTGCTTTCGCATGCACAAGGGAAGAAATGGACTTTACAGGAATGTGTAAATTATGCTTTGGAGCATAATATTTCTATAAAACAGACCGAGCTTGATGGTGAAACGGCATTAATTGACAAGAGAGGCGCTTTAGGACGTTTTCTTCCTTCTTTGAATGCAAATGCTTCACATTCATGGAATATTGGTTTGAACCAGGATATTACTACTGGATTGCTACAGAATCAAACTACTCAATTTACCTCTGCAGGAGCTAGCGTTGGTGTCGATATTTATAGAGGATTGCAAAATCAAAATACATTGAGACGTGCCAATTTATCCGTTGTTGCAGCCAAATATCAAATTCTGAAAATTCAAGAAGATATAGCATTGAATGTAGCTAATGCTTTCCTACAAGTCTTATTCAATAAAGAAAATCTAAAAGTTCAAAACGAACAATTAGGAATTGACCAAAAGCAATTAGCGCGTTCTCAGGAATTAGTAAATGCAGGTACGATTCCCAAAGGAGATTTGTTTGATGTGAAGGCTACTTTAGCGTCTGACAATCAAAGGGTAATAAATGCTGAAAATTCATTATTAATATCCAAATTAAGTCTTGCGCAATTGCTTCAGTTGGAAGATTTTGATTCCTTTGATGTTGTGGATGATACGGCAGCGAAAGACGAGAATAATATCTTATTGGAAACGCCAACAAGTATTTATGCAAAAGCAAAAGAAGGTAGAACTGAATTAAAAATAGCGGAAACAAATCTTGAAATAGCCGAAAAAAACGTTGCTATTGCAAAAGGGGGTTACCAACCAACACTACAAGGGTTTTACAGTTTTAATTCAAGGGTATCCTACAGCGACAGAGTTGTTGGCGTGATACCAAATGCTGCAAATCCTACCTCAGTTGTTGGATTTGTGCAAGGAACGAATCAAAATGTTTTGAGCCCAAACTTTACAAGAGTTTTAGGGAATCCAGCACCGTTCTTTGATCAATTTAATACGAACAAAGGACAATCATTTGGTGTACAGCTTAGTGTACCCATTTTTAATGGATTCGCTGCTCGTAATAATGTGGAACGATCAAAAGTAACATTAGAAAAGTCAAAAATCGCTTTGGAACAACAAAGCTTAACTTTACAGCGTAATGTATACACCGCATTTGTTGATGCTAAAGGTGCATTGAAATCATACGAATCAGCACTTACGGCATTAGACTCAAGAGAGCAATCGTACAACTATGCTAAGGAGCGCTATAACGTAGGTTTAATGAATGCATTTGATTTAAGCCAATCTCAAACCTTGCTTGCAACAGCTCAGTCAGAAGTTTTAAGAACGAAATACGACTACATTTTTAAAATAAAAATACTAGAGTTTTACTTCGGAATTCCAATTATCAAAAATTAATTTATCATGTCAAAAAAAACAATTTATAGTATCGTTGGTGGAGTAGTAGTGGTAATCATCGCCTTGATTGCGCTTTCAAAAGCAGGAATAATAGGTAAAAAAGACCAAGGAATTGAGATAGAAACCGCACAAGTAAATACGACAACCGTGGTAGAAACGGTATCGGCAACCGGGAAAATTCAGCCTGAGATCGAAGTTAAAATTTCGTCAATGGTATCAGGTGAAATCATAGCCTTGCCAGTTAAAGAAGGACAGGTAGTTAGAAAGGGAGAATTATTAGTTAAAATCAATCCTGATTTATATACATCTAGTTTAAACCGTACCATTGCTGGATTATCTGGTTCAAAAGCTGGACTTACTCAAGCTGACGCTCAATATAAAGAAGCAAAGGCAAGTTACGATCGTAATAAAACATTATTTGAAAAAGGAATTATTTCAAAATCAGATTGGGATAAAGCAGTGGCATCTTTTGATGTAGCAAAAGCTACGAAACAATCCGCTTATTTTAGTGTTCAAAGTGCTTCAGCTTCTGTTAATGAAGCAAAAGATAACTTAGGAAGAACTATTATTTATGCTCCAGCTGATGGTACAATTTCGATGCTTAATGTAGAATTAGGGGAACGAGTTTTGGGAACGCAACAAATGACTGGTACTGAAATATTGAGAGTAGCTAACTTGAACAATATGGAAGTTGAAGTGGATGTTAACGAAAATGATATTGTTAAAATAAAGGTAGGCGATTTAGCTAATGTGGAAGTAGATGCTTACTTAAAAAAGCAATTTAAAGGGACGGTAACGAGTATTTCTAATTCTGCTAGTTCAGCCTTAACCGCAGATCAAGTGACCAATTTTAAAGTTAAAGTTAGAATATTAAAAGAGTCATATGAAGATCTACTAGTAGGGAAGCCTGCAACCTATTCTCCTTTCCGACCAGGGATGACGGCTACTGTTGATATTATAACTAAAACAAAAAAGAATATTTTAGCAGTTCCTATTAGCTCTGTAGTTGTAAAATCAGATACAGCTTCGACCAAAGATATTAAAATGGTTCCTACGGAAGACGAGAAGAAAATGGCGCCTAAGAGCGATAAGAAATTTGAGTGTGTTTTTGTTAAAGTAGGAGATAAGGCTAAAATTAGAATTGTAAAAACGGGTATTCAAGATGATGCTAATATTGAAATTATTAGTGGTTTACAAAAGGGTGATGTAGTGATTACAGGTCCGTATACTACCGTGAGTAAAGATTTAAACTCAGGTGATAAAGTAACTATAAAAACAGATAAGGATAAAAAATAAATAATTACTTTTGATGTCTTATTATAGACTTTAATCTTATTATATTTTGACTTATATACTCAATATTGAAACTTCGACTAAAAATTGTTCCGTTTCAATAGCTCAAGATGGCGTAACTATTATTTGTAACGAAATAGCTGAGGAAGGTTATTCTCATGCTGAACGCTTACATGTATTTATAGAAAAAAGTTTAAAAGAAGCGGCTATTTCGTACGCTGATTTAAGTGCAGTCGCAGTGAGTCAAGGGCCAGGGTCTTATACCGGTCTTCGAATAGGCGTTTCTGCGGCTAAAGGTTTATGTTATGCATTGGGAATTCCACTACTTGCAGTCGATACGCTTCAGGTGCTAGCTAGCCAAGTAAAGGTACCATCGGGCTATATTGTACCCATGCTCGATGCTAGAAGAATGGAAGTGTATAGTGCGGTTTTTGACTCTGATGTAAATAACGTTAGAGAAACACTAGCGGAAATCATCACTGAAGATTCATTTGAAAATTATAACGAGAAAATGTACTTTGTAGGGGATTGCGCTGATAAATGTACATCAGTTTTAGCCAAGCCAAATTTTCTCTTTTTAGAAGAGATTAAATACCCATCTGCTAAAGAGATGAGTGTCTTAAGTTTTGAGAAATTTAAGAATAATGAAATCGTAGATGTGGCCTATTTTGAACCTTTTTATCTGAAAGATTTTATGATTACTACCTCCAAGAAATAAAGGTTATTATTCATCAATATTTGTTCGGGACATTTCCTTTACAAAAGGTTGTATTGCAATTCCTGCTGCGTCAAACGCATTTTTACAATCTTCTAATGTTTGAGTAAATACATAACTAAAGTCTTCGTTAGTAGCCCAAGGTCGTACTGCAAGTTGAATAGCACTATCTGTTAATGCTTTTACAAAAACTTCCGGCTTAGGAGTTTTTAATACCTTTGGATTGTTTTCCAGTATATGTATAATGATGTCTTTTGCTGTCTTGATATTCGCGTCATAGGATATGGAGAAGACTAAATCAGCTCTTCTGAATTTTTCCATAGAATAATTGATGATGGTGCCGTTTGATAAAACACCATTGGGTACAAAAACAGTCTGGTTGTTGGCGGTTGTGAGTTTGGTAACAAAAATCTGTATTTCGTCAACTGTAGCAATTATTCCTTGTGCTTCAATCAAATGTCCTACTCTGAAAGGTTTAAAAAGTATAATTAACATTCCTCCTGCAAAATTAGATAACGATCCTTGTAAGGACAAACCAACTGCCAGTCCCATCGCTCCAAGAATAGCTACAAATGAAGAAGTTTCTATTCCAAGTTTAGAAATAAAGGTAACAAATAGTAAAACGCGTAATACCCACAATAATATATCGGCAAGAAATTTTGATAAGGTAGGATCCAAATCCCGCTTTACCATTATCTTTCGTACCAAACGGTTAACTATTCGAATTAAATACAGTCCTAAAAATAAAATTAGAAAGGCAGAAATAAGTTTAGGCGAATAATCGATTACAATTTTTAATAGATTTCCGGTGTAATCTGCGATATAGTTGGGGTTCAAAGTCATTTTGATCAAGTAATTATATTTTGGTGTTAGGACATAACCTAAGATGCAAAAATACAAATTAATGGCGATTGTAGTTGTGTTAAAATAGTCTTTAAACTAAGGTATTTAAGTGTTTTCTTCGGGATTATATATTTTATTCAATACTAAGAAACGAGCACGATTGGTATGGACTGTATTGCTTTTGTAGCCTAATTGGGGTTTAGATCTGCTTACTAAGAGAACTACATTTTAATTAAAATAATTTTGACGTTAATAAGGAGTCGTACAAGTCTACTATAATTCTAGTAAAGAGCAAAAAAAAAGGCATTTCGATAAACTGAAATGCCTTTTGGTATTATTTAAAAATGCAATTAAGCATTTAATGCTTCAACCTGAATTTTTTCATCGTTAAGCATGTTTTTTAGCATGTTTTCAATTCCTGATTTCAAAGTAAAAGTAGAAGAAGGACAGCCGCTACATGCTCCTTGCAAAATTACTTTTACCACTTTAGTTTCTTCATTATAAGAATCAAAGGCAATGTTTCCGCCATCAGCAGCTACCGCTGGTTTAACGTATTCTTCAAGTATGTTGATGATTTGTTGTGAGGTAACATCTAATTTATCAAATTCTTGTTCTTTATTATCCTCTGTTTTTTTAGCTGCCACAAGAACCGTTTCGTCTAAAACCGTACCTCCATTTTCAATGTATTGTTTAATGAAAGTTCGTAATTCTAAAGTAATTTCATCCCAACTAATAATTTCGTATTTAGTAACAGAAATATAATTTTCATCAATAAATATTTCTTTTACATAAGGGAATTTAAATAACTCTTTTGCCAGTGGAGAAGCTTCTGTTTGGTCGATATTTTTAAACTCGATAGCGTTTTTAGTAAGCATTCTACTCACTACAAACTTCAAAGCGGATGGGTTAGGTGTAGATTCACCATAAACAGTGATTGGCTGTTTTTTTACTTTGTTTTCCGTAACCGTAATGATCACACCGCCGTTGTCTACGAATGTTGAAATTTGTTCTGCAACTGCATCTTTAACGTCATCCCATTCTACTATACTAAATTTTTCGATAGCGATGAAATTTCCTGAGATATATACCGTTTTAACAAAAGGTAAATAAAATAGTTGTTGTGCAAGTGGTGACTCTTTTGCCTCATCTATGTTTTTAAATTCAAAATTTTCGTTTTGAGTAATAAAATCTTCAAATTCAAATTTTAATATAGTAGGATTCTGAGTTTCTTTTATAATTAATTTTGTCATGATTTTTGTAAATTTTTACAAATTTAGTAAAGTTATTTTCTATGAATACCTATATTTGGTTTATTAATTTAGAAATTAACTTTATTTTAAAGTTTGTTCCGTTTTTAAATTGATTTTTAATTGGTTACTATTCATCTTAGACTAATGCATTACATGTATAACAACTTTAAAATTTTAATTGCACTTTTTATTTTTAGCCTGTCCTGTACCGCACAAGAAGACATCGCAGTGTATTCTGATTACCTATCTGATAATTACTATTTGATTCATCCTTCGATGGCTGGTGCGGCAAATTGTGCAAAATTAAGAGTGACTGGTAGAAAGCAATGGTTTGGTCAAGAAGATGCTCCAGAGCTACAAACAGCTAGTTTTAATGGGCGAGTAGGAGAGAAAGCAGGAGCTGGAATTATTATTTTTAATGATAAAAACGGTTACCATTCTCAAAAAGGAGTGAAATTTACTTATGCCTATCATTTAATGTTCTCTCGTGATGAGATCGATTTAAATCAATTGTCATTTGGTATCAGCGGAGGTTTAATTCAAAGTCAGTTAGACGAAACGAGTTTTAGGAATTCAGGTAATTTCGATCCCATTATTGATGGTACGGTAGTTCAAAAAGATTCTTATTTTAATATGGATATTGGTGCCTCTTATAATTATCTTGATTTTTATGTCCATGGAACTATAAAAAATGCGATCGAAACAAGACGAAATATTTACACCGAATATGAAAGTGACAACTTACGAAAGTATTTGTTAAGTGCAGGTTATGTGTTTGGAGATAAGCAAAGGATATTATGGGAACCTTCCTTATTGTTTCAATATACCGATAAAACTAAGGAGAAGGCTATTGATGTTAACTTAAAGGCGTACAAAAATATAGATTTTGGGTCTATTTGGGCCGGTTTGTCTTACCGTCGCAGTTTAGATGGTGCAAACTATACGGATAACAGTGGCGCGGTATTCAGTCAAAAATTACAATATATTACTCCAATTATTGGTGTTAATGTCGATAACTTTATGTTTGCCTATACGTACTCGCATGTGACAGGTCCTGTTAAATTTGATAATGGTGGCTTTCACCAAATTACTATCGGGATTAACTTATTTTGTAAGCCTGAGAAATACGAGTGTAACTGTCCAGCTATAAACTAAAGCACCCTAAATACATCATGTTAATAAAAGCAGTGAACGGTATCTTACCGTCTATTCCAACCGATTGTTATGTTGCCGAAAACGCCACTATCGTGGGTGATGTTAGTTTTGGCGATTCTTGTAGTGTGTGGTTTAATGCTGTGATACGTGGCGATGTCAATTCGATTCGTATCGGGAATAAAGTCAATATTCAAGACGGAGCTGTAATTCATTGTACGTATAAAAAACACCCAACGGTTATAGGTAATAATGTATCAATTGGTCATAATGCAATCGTACATGGTTGTACCATTCATGACAATGTGCTAATAGGTATGGGAGCCATCGTGATGGATAATTGTGTCATCGAAAGTAATTCTATCGTGGCAGCTGGCGCTGTAATCACCCAAAATACTACTGTTTCATCAGGTACTATTTGGGCTGGTGTTCCTGCTAAAAAAGTCAAGGATATTGATCAATCTAATTTTGCAGGCGAGATCGAACGTATTTCTAATAATTATGTAATGTACTCTAGCTGGTTTAAAGAGGAGGAGTAGTTTTTATATTTTTATTCTTTCATAAAATGAATTTTTGTAACTTTCACTAATAGGTACTCTTTTTTCATTAATTATTACTTTATTTTTTTGGATTGATTTTACATGCTTTATATTAATAATGTAAGAGCGGTGAATGCGTGCAAAACCTTTAGACGATAATAAGTTTTCGAGCTTGATTAAGCTGGTAAGTGTTAGAGTGTATTTATTGTCAGTAGTGTGTATTTTAACATAATCCTTAAGGCCTTCGATATATAAAATATCATCAAAATTCAACTTTACATTTTCGTATTCGGCACGAACAAACATAAAATCTTGGTCAACTTCAGGAGCTGTAGCTGCGTTAGCTATGGGAGCTAAAGTTGCTTGTGGGTTAAAGATTTGCTGCGCTCTCAGTACTGATTTAAGAAATCGATGAAAAGGTATTGGTTTTACCAAATAATCAACAGCACCCAAATTAAATCCTTCTACCGCGTATTCAGAATAGGCAGTCGTGAATATGATTAAGGGTTTTTTATCAATTGCATTGATGAATTCAATCCCAGTAAAATGAGGCATTTCGATATCTAAAAAAACCAAATCTATATTAGTTTGATTAATCATGGAAATGGCATCAATAGCATTGTTAAAAGTGTTGACAAGTTCAAGCGTTTCTACTTTGCTAACAAACTCCTTAATTAAATCAACTGCTAAAGGCTCGTCATCTATAATAACACATTTCATAAGGTTGCTTTTGTATTGATTTAAAAGAATTTTTTTAGGTCCGAGATGTTGTTGCATCGTCTAAAATTAAATTCAAATGTACGCTATAATTGATTTCTGTCTCTGTTATTGTTAGCTTGTGTGTATCTGGATAAAGTAAATTTAGTCTACTTTCTATATTATTCAATCCAATACCTGAATTTTCAACATCTTTAACGTAGTGTTCCATTCTATTTTCTATCCAAAAGTCTAAAACAGAATCGGTAATATTTATTTTTATTTTGACATGAGCAACTCCTTTATAATCTGTTCCATATTTAAAGGCATTTTCTATAAAAGATATCAATAGCAGTGGTTCTATTTGTTTATTTCTTGTTTCGCCATGAATATTTATGAAGATATTTTCAATATTATTCAACCGTAACTTTTGAAGTTCAATGTAGTTCTTGATATAGTTGATTTCTTTTTCTAATGGAACCGTTATGTTATCTGTTTCATATAACATGTAGCGCATCATCTCTGATAAAGTTACGATGGCATCGGGCACCAAATCTGATTTCTTGTAAGCTAAAGAATAAATACTATTGAGTGCATTGAATAAAAAATGCGGATTGGTTTGTTTCCTGAGGTAAGTGAGTTCGGTTGTTGTTCTATTCGCCTCTGCAATTAGCTTGTTTTGCTCATTATCGTAAAAACCGGATAAGGTTCGTAATACGGTGCTAGAAGCAATTATAAAAATGTAAAAGATCGATGGGAAGATCCTCATGATAAAAGGGCCTTTTCGCTGCAGACGCAATGGTCTTATGATTTCTTGTCCTGTTGCATTGAAAATCTTTGTATTTTCAAATTGCCTAAATTCAGGTAGGAAATATAAAATTCGGATTACCGTAAAAAAGGTGATAATAGATAAGACGATTGTAACAAATGTCCAGTATTTCTTTTGCAATAATAATTTTGGAACTAAGTAGAAATAGTTGAAGTAAAATAGCATAATACCGGTAAACCATTGAACATAAAAATCAAGGTTTATGACTAAAAAACTTTCATAAAAAGAAATTAGGGAGGTCACCATGATAAAACACCAAATAATACTATGGATTAGTATTTTGTTGGTCGTATTGTATTTTAATCGGTCTATGGTCATTTATGTTTTTATCGATAATAAAATTAAATCTTTTTGTGTAACTGATGGAGAACTATTTTTATTCAATTTTTCTAAAACTAGCTTCCCAACTTTCAAGGCATCTTCTTCAGTTTGGAAGCTTTTATTCTCGCTAATGGCAGGAATTATAGTTTGTTTGATTATTATTTTCTGGGCATTTGAAATGGTATAGCCCCAGCCTGAGTTAACTTTTATTGCTTTAACTTCTAGTTTTTGATTGGTGTTGCAAGCGGTAAATAAAGCAAAAATAAATAACAGTAGAATGGTTTGCTTACTATTTATGACAAAATTCTCCTGGATTTTACTCCAGAAGAATCTTTTTGTGGTATTAATTATCATCATCACTTTGCGTATCATTAGGTTTAAATTCCCAGGCATCGTCAAAATAGCTTGATCCAGTTCGTCCAAGCAGTAAAAAACCACGTTGATTAATGGCAAATCCAATTGCATCTGTTCTTGCAGATCCTTCAAGTGAAGTTTTTTGGACCCAAATATCTGAATTAGGATTATATTCCCAAATCGTCCTCGTATTTTCACCACAGCCAATATACCCTAATCCATTCATTGAGAAAGCTGAAGCACTTGAGCGCACGATCACATACTCATCATTGAATGAATAATCATCGCTTGTGTCTTGGTCTATGTCATTTTTTCTGGTCCATGTATCTGTGGCTGGATCAAACATCCAAAAATCTACTTGATACGTTCCACTATTTACTCCTAGTCCTAAATATACTTTATTGTCTATGACAAATGTACTTGCACCTCTTCTTTTATTTCCGCTAAATCCATTAACTAATGTCCAGGTATCATTCGATGGTGTATATTGGTAGAAGTCTTTTAAATAATTACCATCATATCCTGTACCAAAATAGGCTTTGTTAGCCGCCTGAAATCCTACTGCTGAATAACGAGCTGTACCAGCAAAATCAGCTTTTTGTGTCCAGGTGTTAGCAATGGGATCGTATTCATAAAAATCTTTTAACTTATTAACTCCGTCATAGCCCAAGCCTAGGTAGCCTTTAGAATTAAGCTCAAATGCCGAAGCAGCACTTCTGCCTACTCCAGTAAAATCAGCCTTTTGTTGCCAATAATCACCTTCGGAGTCGTAAGCCCACAAATCCTTCAAGTATTCATCTCCCGTGTAACCAGTGGCTACATATGCAAAACTTCCAATGACAAAACTCGTTGCGCTTGATCGCGCTGGCCCATCAAAAGAGGATTTTTTTATCCAGTTTCCAACTAATTCCGTATCCGTGTCATCATTACTACAGCTAACCATCACTAAACCCGAGAGGAGAGCAACTACTAATCTACCTTTTCCTAAAATATTCATCCTTTTATTGTTTATTAATATTAAATTTTAATCCTACGTTTAAAGTGTATCCATTTGTGTTTTTGAAATCATAGGCTGAATTGCCTGCATTATTACTTAAATAATAGTTGTTACTGAAGTTGTACCCCGCTTGAAAATTGACGGACCAGTACTGATCTATATTTCTAACGTACTCAAGAGTAGAAGCCATTTGTGAGTAGGTTATAGATGTGAAATCATCACTATTGCTATTTGTGTGTCGATTATCTAAAGTAAAGACAACACCTTGAATTTTGTTTTTTAGAGTAAAAGTGTTCTTTTTGTTATTAGAATAGGTCAGTTGTGAATTAGGGAATCCAATTGAAAGCATTGTTTTCTTTGTTAACAGTGTGCTGTAATTTACAGTTGGTAAAATGCTCACTTGGTTAAAAAAGACATCACGAGTTGTTCCTATGGCTAATTTGTTTTTAGCGTTAAAATGGTATTCAATAGATGCACTACCCAACCACTGAATGTCTGATAGGCCAATAGTTGTTTCAAAATTAATCGTAGGTTTTAGATTTATGTTTGCCGACGTTTTACCATTGAACTCATGATTAAATCGGAACTCATTTTCTAAACTATTAAAATCATTTAAATCATGTTGTAAATTATAGGTGGCCATGTCGTAATCTACTTTTGTTTTTTTGTACCGTATTGCATTAGTAAAGGAGTTTTTTGTATCGATTTTATTAAAAAGCAATATTCCTAAACTTGTTTCATTAATAGTCAGTTTATCGGCTGTAGCAGACTTCATGTTTAACTCGAGAGAATAATCGCTTTGTCCCTTGATATTTTGTATGCAAAAAAGAGGCATTAATATAGTGTAAAGTTTTAATCTCATTTTTGGTTTTGTTTTTTCAAAAGTAGGCGCTATCTCCAGCTAAAAAAAAGAAGATATATGTATCCTAGGATTCTATCGACAAATGAGCTCTTTGTCTTGCTGAATGGATAATAGCCATCAGTAACAGTGCTTATAGATAGTTTGATGTTATTTGTAGATTAAAAGCTTTGAATGGTATATGTTGTAATGAAGTATAAAATAGGCTCTCCTATATTTGTTAAAAAACTTATATGTACAAGGTAGTGTTAGTGCTTTTACTTGCAATTTTTATAACCTCTTGCGATTCTGATGTAGATGCTGGGGAGTTTGTTGTAGGTTCTGATTATTTGTCAGTTAATAATAAAATTGTTTTAGTCGATACTTTAACGGTCGATGTTTCTACAATTAATTTAGACTCATTAATCACCTCTAATCAAGGGCGGATTTTAGTTGGGAATTATGAAGATCCTTATTTTGGAAAAGTCAAATCTGAAAGTTATTTCCAATTATCAGGGGTCTCTTATGCTTTAAATAGTAACACATCGGACTTAGATGCTCCTAACTATGTTTTTGACTCAATTCGAATGATATTGAAACCTGATAAGTATTATTACGGTGATACCACTAAAGTGCAAACAATTAGTATTCATCGTCTATTAGAAAAAGTCAAGGTAAAGGATGATGATTATTCTTTTTACAATGACTCTAGTCTCTCCTATGATACTGAAAGTTTAGGTTCTATTTCCTATAAGCCAAGGCCACACGCACAAGACACAGTCGTGGTAAGTTTAAAGGATGTTTTTGGTACTGCTTTATTTCAAAAAATTAAAAAGAGAGAAATTACTAATTTCGATGAATTTACGGAGTATTTTAAAGGGTTGGTGATAAAAACTACCACGAGTACCTCAAGTAGTGTAGCAGGCTTTTCTACTTCAAGTGTTCTCAGATTGTATTACTCCAAATACTTAGCAGATACTGAAGAATCGTTTCAGCTTGATTTTAATATCTTAAATAAAGCCAATCAATTTAATAATATCAGCTTGGATAGGTCAGCTACGGAATTAAAAAATCTATCTGGATTTACAGGGAGTTTGTCGAGTATACAAACTGGTAATAAAGCTTTTGTTCAATCAGGTACAGGTATTGCTTGTCGGATCGATTTCCCTAACATAAAACAATTAAAATATATTTCAGCTAATGGTGCAATCGTCGATGCCGAGCTTATCATAAAACCGGTCAAAAATACTTTCTCTAATAGTTCTTATCCTCTGCCTGACTCTTTGCGAGTTTTTGTTGCAGATAAATTAAATAGGATAACAGGTACTTTAAACAATACGGGAACTGCTACGTATGCAATTCTAAATACTCAAAACGATGAATTTAACGAATATTATGGTTACAAAGTTTCTATTGGAGCTTTTTTGCAAAATGAAATGATTAAAAAATCGGACACTAAGTTGTCACTTTTGCTTACGATACCCGATATCTTGAAATCTGTTAATCGAGTCATCTTAGGCAATCAGAAAAATAAAGACAATAAAATACAACTTAAAATTTATTACATTTCTTATTAAATGAAAAATAAAATAGCATTTACTTTTATTCTTATCGTTTTGATAACGAATGGTTATTCACAAAGTATATCGAGTTCACCTTATTCAATTTACGGATTAGGAAGTTTGTATGATTCTAATTTTGGATCTAACGCATCAATAGGATCTAGTGGAATAGCTTTACCATCTAGTAGCTCGATCAACAATTTAAATCCGGCTTCCTTAGGCTTTATGTACACGAATCATTTTTTATTCGATATTGGAGGGCAAGCCATTCAATCCTCTTATTCTAAAGGAAGTACGTCAGAAAGCCGTAATAATATGCAGTTTTCGCATATTGCGTTGGCTTTTCCTGTAACTTCAAAGTCGGCCGTTAGTTTCGCTTTACAACCGTATTCTAGTGCCACATACAAAATATCAAATCTTCAACTGCCAATAGAGAATAGTACTGAAAACTTTACATTAGACGCATCAGGCTCGGGAGGATTAAGCGATTTTAGCCTGTCCTATGGTTATAAGGTAGGTAAGAAGTTTTCGTTAGGATTATCTACTAATTTCCTTTTTGGATCTATAAGTGATAATAGAGACTACACCATTGCAAATTCTAATACCTCAATAGATAAAACATCCTACTATAAAGGAACTAGATTGTCCTTAGGGACCCAAATCAAAGTGGATTCCACTTTTTCCATTGGGACTAATTTTAAATCTCCTAGTCGGGTTAGTGCGTCAAAGAGTCAATCAGTCAGTAGTTATAATATTGCTACAACTACTTCGGCAACGATTGAAACAGATGCAACTTATGATGTTGTCGATTACTACCTGCCTTTAGAAATAGGATTCGGTATTAATAAGGTTTTTAAGAACAACCTAAGTTTTACTTTAGACTACACCAAAAGTCTTTGGAGTGGAACGAATCAATCTAGTTTGTATGGTAGCTATGCTGATCAAGATAGATTGGCTGGAGGTTTTTCCTATTTTAAAACTAAAAATATTAGGTCTTATTTTGATCGTTTGAAATACGCAACAGGTTTTACCTACGATACTGGTTTCTTAGAGATTGATAATAATCGAATAAACAATGTTTCTGTTTCAGTGGGTGTTGCTCTACCTCTCGAGAGTAGAACTTTTTCTGCTCTAAACGTAACCTATTCCTATGGACAGAAAGGGAGTTTAAGTAGTGGTCTCATAAAAGAAAATTTTCATAAAATATCTTTAAATTTGAGTTTAGACGGAATTTGGTTTGTGCAAAGAAAGTTCGAGTAACTAAAATTCTTTTTCAATCACAGTATATCCACTGCCAATAATTTCTTTAAGTACAGTTGGATTAGTATTGGTGTAAAAAACAGGAGTTTTATCCAATCCATCTGAAAAACCGATTTTGTTTTCCAGTATATTTTTGGTTTGTTTTGCTACCGCTTCGCCAGAGTCAATAATTTTAATATGATTGGGCAAAATCTTTTTTATTTGAGGAATGAGATAAGGGTAATGACTGCATCCTAGGACGAGGTAGTCAATATTAGCGGAAATCATAGGTTGTAAATAGGAATCTAATAACTGTGACATTTCTGCTGAATTTATTTTCCCGTTTTCAATTAGTTGTACAAGTCCGTTACCCACTTGTTCCACTATTGTAATGTTATTGAACTTCTTAGCAGTTTCATAAAATAAAGCACTAGTTAGAGTGCCTTGAGTGGCTAAAATACCAATCGTATGCGTCTTCGAATGGATGGCAGCAGGTTTTATGGCTGGTTCAATTCCGATAAAAGGTATGTTGTAGGTTTCTCTTAACTCTGTAATAGCATTTGTGGTAGCAGTATTGCAAGCGACTACAATTAATTTACAGTTTTGTTTTATGAGGAATTCGGTGTTTTTAATACTCAATGCAATAATTTCATCCTTAGATTTTTGACCATAGGGAGCATTCTTGCTATCAGCAAGATAGATTGTTTTTTCATTAGGGAGTAAGTGGTGGATCTCTTTCCAAATTGATGTACCACCTATTCCAGAATCAAAAATACCTATGGGTTGATTGTTGTCCATTATGACAAAGTTACGTGCTGTAAATTGATTTTCCTAAAAACAAGAGCTAAAAAAAACCGCTCCATCCTAGTGTAGGGGAGCGGTTTTTTATATTGCTTAGGTTGTTGTTATTAAAAACCTAAATCTTTTTTTACGTCAGCTGTTAAATCAGTTCCATCAGCTAATAATAATGTAGATCCGTCTAATACATATTGAAAACCTTTAGCTTTTCCAACTTTTTGAATTGACAATCTTACTTTTTCCATTAAAGGTTTGACGATATCAGATTCTTTTTGTTGTAATTCTTTTTGAGCATTGTCTCTAAAGTCAACAATTCTCTTTTGCATGTCCTGTACTTCTTTAGAACGGTCACCATTTACTGCATCAGTTACTGTTGCAGCTTCACCTTCGTACTTTTTAAGTTTGGCTTGGTATTCTTCAACCATTTTCTTGTAATCAGTATCGTAAGTTCCTTGCAATTTTTCTAATTGTTTTTGAGCATCCAACATTGCTGGCATTTTAGACATAATTTCGCTAACATCAACGTGTGCCGTTTTAGTTTGTGCATTTGTTGTTTGCGTAGCACCAAAAATGAATATTGCAGCAATTAATAAAGTTTTAATCTGTTTCATCGTTTTTAAAATATTAAGTAATTAATTTATTGTTTTAGGTTTAATTTTTCTTCTTTCGCTTTCTTTATAGAATCGCGTTGTTTTATAATTTGAAGTCGTCTGTCTTCAACTGCTTTTCTTCTTGCTTCTAAATCTTTTTTTCTATCTTCGAGTATCTTAGCTTTTAGATCGGCTTGTTTTTTCTGAGCGTCTTCGGCAGTTGCTTTTGCTACTTCTTTTTCTGTAGGTTCTACTTTGGATCCTTCAGTTGTTTTTTCTTTTGATGAATTTGCAGAAACCGTGCCATTTTTTTTAGCAGCACGATCATCTAGTATTTTTTGTCTTTTTTCGTCAAACTCTTTTTTCTTGTTCTCTTGCTCTAATTTTCTGTCAGCAATGATTTTATCTCTTGCTGCCTGTTTTTCTTCTAGTGCTTTTTGTCGTTCGGCTAATTGTGGATTAGAATCTAAAGCATCTTCTTTTCTTTCTTTTTCATCTAAATCCGCTTGTTGCTTCTTTGTGAGTTGCTCTCTTTTCTCTGTTCTATTAAGTACGCGAAGTACTTGATCACTGATGTCAAATTGCTTTGCAGCAAAAAGCATTGTTAGATCAGATGATTTATCGAAAATGAAATCATACTTTTTTGACTCTGCTATATCTTGTACTATAGTGAATACCTGATCTTGAATAGGTTTTACAAGTAAAGCCTTTTGGTTGATAAGGTCTCCATTAGCTCCAAAACGTTGCTGTTGAAAATCCAACATTTCATCCTCTAAGAATTTTATTTCGGCTTCTCTTTCTTCTATTAATCCTTTTGTCAATAATGCTTTTTCGGCTTTTAGTGCATCTTTTATTTTGTTGATTTCAACTTTTTTGGTTTCAATATCTTGTTTCCATTTTTGCGCCTTAAGCTCTAGCTGCGTATTTGCTTCAGCATAGTTAGGTACATTTTGTAAAATGAATTCCATATCAATATAGCCTACTCGAGAACCACGCGCCTGTGAATGTAATACGTTTGCCGTAATCGCAGCCAAAAATATAAATAAAAAATGTTTTCTCATAGCATTATAGTATTTGAAAATCGTATCGCAATTCTAGAATTGTTGACCAATTATAAAATGGGTTTCCCATCCATTAGGTGTTGTTGTACCTGGTAAAGCATCAAATCCATGACCAAAATCTATTCCTAGTAATCCAAATGCTGGCATAAACACACGCAAACCAACTCCTGCAGAACGACTAAGTGCAAATGGATTGTAGCTTTTGAAATCGGCATAAGACGAACCAGCTTCTAAGAATGCTAATGCATAAATAGATGCAGATGCCTTTAATGTAATTGGATAACGCATTTCTAGGGAGAATTTATTGTATACAGTGGCACCAATTTGTTCTCCGTTTGCATTTATAGGTGTTAAGGAATTGTTTGGATACCCTCTTAACTGTATTGTTTCACGACCATCCATTGAAAAGTTGGCCATACCGTCACCTCCTAAATAAAAACGTTCAAAAGGCACTAGACCTCTATCTTGATTATAGGCACCTAAGAATCCAAATTCAGTTAAAGCTCTCAAAACAAACTTACCGTATACTTTAGTGTACCAATCAGCTTTGAATTTAACCTTATAATACTCTAACCAATTGAATCGTTTTTGATCTACTTTGGCTTGATCAGGTGCAGCGTCTTCAAAATTGAATACTTTGTTCCCGGCAGCATCAACGTAATCTCCAATACTAACGATGTTTCCATTAGCGTCAACTTGATTTCCTCTGTCAACTGTATTTGTTAATTTGTTTTCCTTTTGGTCTCCCAATGTATTATAGTCTATACCGTTTAGCAAGGAGTATGGAGGAGTTAATTTAGCTGAAATACTAAACTCTGATCCATAAGTTGGAAAAATAGGGTTTACTCCTTTATTACTTCTAGATAATCCTACTGTATAAGCTAAGTTTCTAGATGATCCATTCCCAAAGGTAAATAAACCTGTATTATAATTGTTTAGATCATAAAATTGATAACTCAAAGACTGTGATAAAACAAAATAATCATCAGGCACTGTTAATCTTTTTGCCAATCCAACCGATACCGTTAGGATATTAAAACTCTTAGTTTTATCCACTCGTTGCGTTTGGAAGTTATTCAAGAATTGTTTACTGTACGAAATAGAGCTACTAAATTGTACTGGTTTTTTTCCACCAAACCATGGCTCCGAAAAGGATACACTGTATGTTTGGAAATAAGTACTTCCTTGTAAACGTAAAGATACCTTTTGTCCATCACCCATTGGTAGAGGTCTGTAGGCGCTTTTGTTGAACATGTTTCTGGCTGAGAAGTTGTTGAACGAAAGTCCTAGTGTTCCAATGAAACCACCACCACCATAACCCCCTTGGAGTTCAATTTGGCTGGAACCTTTTTCTACTAATTGGTATTCAATGTCAACCGTTCCTGCAGATGCATCCACATTCTTGAAAGCGGGATTGATAGCCTCAGGATCAAAGAAACCTAATTGACCTATTTCACGGATCGTTCGAACTAATTCGTCCTTGCTGTATTTTTCTCCTGGTTTAGTTCTTAATTCTCTATAAATTACACGGTCATTGGTCTTGTCATTTCCTGTTACGGTAATTTTGTTAAAGTAGGCAAGAGGTCCTTCCAGTACTCTAATTTCAAAATCGATCGTGTCATTAACTGTTTTTACTTCCACAGCATTGATGTTACTAAATAAGTATCCACTATTTTGGTACAAGTTAGTAATATCTTCTCCATCCGGTTTTGATTTATCTGCAATTCGTTTTTCAAGAAGTACTCCATTATAGGTTTCTCCTTTTTTAACTCCTAAAATTCTATTTAATAACTGGTCAGGATAGACTGTGTTTCCAAGGAATTTGATATTACCAAAGTAATATTTGTTTCCTTCTTCAACATTAATTTTAATAGCTAAAGTGTTCTTGTTTTTATTGTAGGTAACAGAATCAGATACGATTCTCGCATCTCTGTATCCCTTTTCTTTGTAGGACGCAATTACTTTCTCTAAATCTGTTTTGTATTTAGATTTTATAAATTTCGAAGCCTTTAAGATTCTGATTGGGTTTTTTTGCTTGGTATCTTTCATTGCCTTACGCAATGCTTTGTCTGATATCTTTTCGTTTCCTACAAAGTCAATCGAGCTAATTTTAATTTTATCACCTTTATCAATATTTACAAGCATGTTAACTTGATTAACAGCGGCAGTGTCTTTTACAATATTGATATTTACCTTAGTGTTGTAGTAACCATCTTTTTTGTACTTGTTTTCAATGTAATTTTTGGTAGTAGTAATTAAATTTTCATTAACTACTTTACCTTTAGTTAAGCTATTGTCTTTGATTAATCCTTCAATTTTACCCTTTTTCACACCAACGAATCTCACCTCTTTTAGTTTAGGTAATTCTTTGATTTCCAAATCAAGATAAACACTATCATTTTGGATATGGTTGATGTAAAAACTAATTTCATCAAAAAGCCCTAGTTTACCTAGTTTTTTGATGGCAGCACTTATTTCTTCTCCTGGGATTGTGATTTTTTGTCCTTTTTCAAGGCCTGCAAATGTGACTACAGTTTGATCGTTGAAACTTATTTTATTAGTAAGTTTTACATCGGCTAAGATGTATTTTTTTCCTTGGTCAAAAGGCACTCTGTCTTGCGCTTTCATTTGAGAAAAACTTCCTAATAGTACTAGGGAAAGGATTGCTTTTATAGTTTTATTCAACACTAAAAAATTATTTAATTTGTTCACTTGTTTTTCCAAATCTTCGTTCTCTTTTTTGATAACTAATGATAGCCTCATATAAATCTTGTTCTTTAAAGTCGGGCCATAATACGTCAGTAAAATATAATTCTGCGTATGCTATCTGCCAAAGTAAAAAATTACTTATTCTATGCTCACCACTTGTGCGTATTAATAAATCTACATCCGGTAAATTTTGCGTGTAAAGATGCTCATTTATAATTGAATCGTCAATAGTGTCAATTGAAATTATATTATTTTTAACTTTATCACTGATGTTTTTTACCGCATTGACTAATTCCTCTCGCGACCCGTAGCTTAAGGCTAGTGTTAAGGTCATGTGCGTATTGTCTTTCGTTTTTTCTATGACATCCAGCAGCTCACTTTGTGCTTTTTCAGGCATTTTTGATAAATTCCCAATAGCATTTAATTTGATTTGGTTCTTTTGTAAGGTAACTAATTCTTTCTTTAATGATTTAATTAGTATTTTCATTAGGGTGTCCACCTCTAATTTAGGTCTGTTCCAATTTTCTGATGAAAAAGCGTAAAGTGTTAGGTTTTTGATACCTAGCCTAGCGCAGCTTTCAATGATGGTTTTTACTGATTTTGTTCCATTTTCATGACCAAATGCTCTTAAAAAACCTTGTTGCTTCGCCCAACGTCCATTTCCGTCCATGATGATGGCCAAATGAGTAGGTAAGTTTGTAGTATCTATAGTATCTAGTAAGTTCATTTTTTAGTCTGCACAATAGCAAGGTTTTTGTCCAAAGGTATACGTTAATGTTACACCAGAGAAGACATACCAGTCATTATTATTTAAATTTCCGAAACGCAAAGGTTTCCTGTTTTCTATTGTCGGATTACTTCCGTCTATATTATCTGTTAGTGTGGCTCGTGCTCCTATTTCTGCTGCTAGAATTAATCTAGGTGTGATAGATGATTTTATACCCAACGTTACAGGAATAGCAAATGCATTCGCTTTTTTATCTTCCTGAGTCAACCCTGAAAGCACGTACAATTGATCGTACCTAAAATAGCTTATTCCACCAAAGACATAAGGTGTTATCTTATGTCCTAATTCATGCAAATTAAATTCAAAAAAGTTAAATTCAAGACCTAAAGATACTTCTTTTACATTATTTTCAAAACGATAGCCTCTTTGATTTCTTCCTGGTTCCTCAGAATCGAAGTCATCGGCAGCAAGCTTTGTTTGCGTATAGGAAACACGCCAAGAGTGCCTTGGGCTTTTGTTCCATTTGTAAAGCAAACCTATCGCTGGTTCATTTGGGGCTATATAAGTCGTGGATCCCACGTCACCTACATAGTTACTTCCTCCTAAAAAAACTCCTAGCTCGTGTATTTGTGAATGCGCACCAACAGTGAGAAAAAGGCATATAAATAAGCTGAATATTTTGTTCATTTTAATTTAAATTGCGTGCAAATATAATGATTATCGATTCGAATCAATGCTCATTGAATTAAATGTGCTTTTTTTTAAAAAAATAGCACAATAATCTAATGTAAAAATTGATATGTTAAAAATTAAACGGTAAAAAGCAGTAGAATCGTATGTTTACTTAAAAAGAATTAATTTCTCTTGTCTTCTCCCCAAAGTAGTTTTGTACGTAAGGTTTTTAAAAAAGTCTCCTCCGGTATCTCTACCATGTTGATTTGGAAAGGAGTTTTGCTAATTGTCAAAATAGATTCATTTGCCACTGAGGTAATGCGCGAGTCTAATGAAACTAAATAATTGTCCTCACGTCCAGATACTTTCAATCGAATAATTGTTTCATCGGGGATAACAAGTGGTCTCGCATTAAGATTATGAGGAGCTATAGGAGTAATGACTAAACTTTTTACATCAGGCGTTAAAATAGGACCGCCACAACTTAAAGAATAACCTGTAGAGCCTGTTGGTGTAGATATTATTAAGCCATCGGCCCAATAGGAATTTAAGTATTCATTATTTAAAAAGGTATCTATTGTAATCATCGATGTAGTATCTTTTCTGCTGACAGATACTTCATTCATTGCGAAATTTATGTCTTGCAGCGCTTCATTTGGAGGATCGCAGGTCAAACTCAATAACGTTCTCTTCGATACCGAATATTTTTGGTCAATGACAATTTGTAAAAAGCTGTCAATGTTTTCCTTTTGGACAGTAGCTAAAAAACCAAGTCGCCCCGCATTTATTCCTAAAATTGGCACGCCTGAATCCCTAACAAGAGTGGCTGCTCTTAATATGGTACCATCACCACCAATACTTACTAAAACATCAAAGCTACTATCGAGCTCCGTATGCGAAGAAAAGGTATTGTATTCTTTTTGAACAATTTTTTTTTCGTAAAGTAACTCTAGAAAATTGGCCTCTATCACTAAGTCTACCTTGTTTTTGTTAAAAAACACAAAGATGTCCTTAATAATAGGTTCTGTACTGTTTTGATAATATTGACCGTATATGGCTATTTTCATTGTGTTGTTTTTCAATCGTTACAATTTGTAATAAAAGCTTTCGCGTGAAGGATAAAATGTTTAGCCTTTTGGTATTCGCTACATATTAAGGTACTTGTCTAAATAATCGGATCGTTCTTTTAAATTAGCAATGTAATCATCTTCCTGATGCTCTGAGGTGATTTCGTAATTATACCTTCTAAAGGTTTGAATAATTTCGTTAATCGCTCCTGTACTAATTTTAATGGTTACTTCAACCGTATTTATATCTGATTCTGAAATGAATAATCCCAAAAGTTTACCATTATTGCTCTCTACAATTTGGGCAATTTGTCCCATGCTATAGTCTTGAATGTTTTTCTTGACTTTAATGATGCTACCTTGCTCTTTCAAAAAAGTAGTTTGGTGAAAAAAGGTCATAATGTCATCAATTTCATAATAACCTACATAACCGTTGTTTTCATCTAGAACAGGGACAACATTAGCATGATTCTTGGCAAAAACTTCTAAAACATCCAGCCATATAGCGTCTTGTCGAGTAAAAAATGGCTCTAAACTGTATTTGTAATCGGCTACTTTTTTATAATCTTCAAATGTTTCGATGTCTTCGGCAACAATGCTACCTATATATACACCTTCTTCCACAACTGGAAAATGCGAAAAGTTCAAATCATCAAAAAAATCCTTAACGGCCGTAATAGTTTCTTGGCAGTCAATGGCTTTGTAATCAGTTGTTATGTAATTTTTGATTTCCATCTTCGTTAAATCCTCAATTTTTATGCAAAATAATCAAAAAAAGGCAAATCCGCCTACCTTTTACTTTGTATTTTTGTGCTATTAAAACAGTTCCAACTAATCAAAAATTGTTCCAATGACAAAGTTAAGTGTTAACATCAATAAAATAGCTACTTTACGTAACGCACGTGGCGGTAATGTGCCTGATTTGCTTAAAGTAGCCACCGATATTCAAAAATTTGGCGGACAAGGAATCACTATTCATCCTCGTCCTGATGAGCGTCATATTAGGTACCAAGACGCACGCGACTTAAAAGCGGTTGTTTATACCGAGTTTAATATTGAAGGAAATCCGCAGCACAATTTTATCGATTTAGTACTGGAGTGTAAACCCGAGCAAGTAACACTTGTTCCTGATGCTATTGGTGCCATAACGTCATCTGCAGGTTGGGATACGGTTCATAATCAAGCTTATTTGACAGAGATGATTCAAGAGTTTCAACGCAACGGCATCCGAACTTCTATTTTTGTTGATCCGAGCTTAGATATGATTGAAGGCGCAAAAAAAACAGGAACTGATCGAATTGAGTTGTATACCGAAGCTTTTGCTCATCAATACGGTCTAGGGAATCAAAAAGGTATTGAACCTTACATATCAGCAGCAGTTTTAGCCAATGATTTAGGTCTTGGAATAAACGCTGGACACGATTTGAGTTTAGATAATATTCAGTTTTTTAAACAAAATATTCCGGGTCTTCTTGAGGTTTCCATTGGTCATGCTCTTATTGCTGAGTCTTTGTATCTAGGTTTAGAAAACGTTGTAAATATGTATTTGCAAAAATTAAAATAAAATAATTTGGGCGTGACCCGCCGAAAAAGCGGGTCGGGCTATGCACTACAATCTTTTAAGGGACTTCGCTATCGCTACTTCCCCTAAAAGGATTTCCGCTGCTATCCCTTACGCACTACTAAAATCACACAAAATGTTATATTCAAAAATTGAAGGTTCCGGAAAACCACTTCTGATTCTGCATGGATTCTTGGGAATGTCAGATAACTGGAAAACAATTGGAGTTAAATTAGCCGAAGTTGGTTTCGAAGTTCACTTATTAGATCTCCGTAATCATGGGCGGAGTATGCAATCACTTGACTTTAGCTATGCCCTCTTGGCGCAAGATGTTTATGACTACTGTGTAGGACATAATTTAACAAATGTTGATTTGATAGGGCATTCGATGGGAGGAAAAACGGCGATGCTGTTTGCAACTAAATATCCAGACCTTATCAGTAAACTAATCATAGCCGACATTGGTCCTAAGTTTTATCCGCAACACCATCAATCTATTCTGGCAGGATTAAACGCAGTTAATTTTGCTGAAAAGCCAAGCCGATCTGATGTGGAAGCTGTTCTAGAAAGGTATATACTTGATTTTGGAACCCGTCAATTTTTAATGAAAAGTTTGTATTGGCAGGAGCCAGGACAATTGGCTTTTAGATTTAATTTGGCTTCCTTCAATCAAAAACTAGATGAAATAGGAGTTGCGCTACCAGCAGATTTAAGTTTCGAAAAGCCAACGCTTTTTATTCGCGGTGCCAATTCCAATTATATATTAGATACAGATTTTGATGCTATCAAAAAGCAATTCCCGTTAGCAGAGTTTGAAACAATTCCTAATGCAGGCCATTGGCTTCATGCCGAAAATCCTCAAATGTTCTACGATTTGACACTCGCTTTTTTAAAATAAAAACAGTTCTTAAAAAATAATAGTACTTTTAGTAAAATTTAAAAACAGAAAACTATGAAGTTATTAATCAGAATTCTTGTGACAGCAGCTTTAGTACTGTTAATCTCTAATTTTATGCCGGGTGTTCAAGTAGCGGGCTTTACAACTGCGTTAATTGTTGCGGTGGTTCTTGGGTTGCTTAATATTTTTATCAAGCCTATTTTAGTGCTGCTTACATTGCCGGTTACGTTTATTACACTAGGTTTATTTTTGCTAGTAATCAATGCAATTATCATCATATTGTGCGATGCTATCGTAGGTGGTTTTGGAGTTAGTTCTTTCTTAACTGCGTTGTTATTCAGTATCATATTGTCCTTGTCGCAATCTATATTGTATGCTATTTTAGGAGAGAGTAAATAAAAGGTTATTTGCAGAATCACCTCTTTTGAACCTGATTTAACATATTTTTAAAATAAAATTGGTTCAATTATGGTAATTTTGTCTTTTTAAGTACACAAATGAAAAAAATCCACCTTATAGTAGTAGTCTTACTTGGTATCTTTTTGATGCCAAGTCAAGCTATTGCATGTGGTACTACTAAAACCGTTTCCTCTTGTGGGATGGAAATGACTTCGAATACTAAGAAAAAAGATTGTTGTTCTAAAGAATCTCATTCTAAATCGAAGAAAGAAAAAGGCTGTACAAGCAAATGCGGAATGGGTATTTGTAGTACCAATTCGTCTGTCAACACAGCGATATACACTAATACCACCATTGATATTCAAGGAACTATTTTTAACTTTAGTTCTAAGAAAGCAACAATAGATCATACATTATCTTTCCTTTCGGATGGATATTCTTCTATTTGGCTTATTCCTAAAATAGGCTAGTTATAAATTCTTGACAGCCATTCGTGCGTCAAATTCAAAGCATATTTGCTTTACAATCATTATTTTTTTCCGGATAATAACAAGATCTAATCGTTTTTTATAACTTTTAGCACCTCTTATTATACCCTCTTTAAATTTTAAAAAATAAATCATGAAAACATTAAAAACAGTATTGTTAGCAGCTCTAGTATTGCTATCAACAGCAAGTATTAACGCGCAAATAAAAAATAAAAAAACAGAAACAGTTACGATTTTCGGAAACTGCGATATGTGTAAAGCCAATATAGAAAAGGCTGGAAATGTAAAAAAAACTGCCGAAGTGGTTTGGGATAAAGATACCCGCATGGCAACATTGACTTTTGATGCTACCAAAACAAACTCTGATGAAATCTTAAAACGAATTGCTCTGGTAGGATACGATAGCGATAAGTTTCTTGCTCCAAAAGACACATACGAAGCACTGCATGCTTGTTGCCAGTACGACCGCGATGTAAAAGAAGAGGCAGTAATGGATCATAAGGAGAGTCATGATCATGAGCCAACAACAATGGTAAAAACGCAAACAGCAACAAACCAGTTTGAAGCAGTATATACCAACTATTTCTCACTTAAGGATGCTTTAGTAAAAAGCGATGCAACTACTGCGGCTGCAAAAGCTAATGAAATGCTTGCTGCGCTAGAAGCGGTTCAAATGGATAAATTACCAATGGATGTGCATATGGTTTGGATGAAAGTAATGAAAGGTTTAATAACTGATACCAAAGAAATAGGTTCAAATACTGATGTTAAACAACAGAGAGCTGCTTTTAAAACAGTTTCGACTACAGTTTATGAGTTGATGAAAGTGTCTAAAGCTGAAACAGCTACTTATTACCAATATTGTCCTATGGTAAAAGCCAATTGGTTAAGCAAAGAGGCAGCAGTAAAAAATCCATATTACGGTGCATCAATGTTAACTTGTGGTTCTACCGTTGAAACTATTAAATAATGCAGCACACTGCTAAAATCTTAGTTCATGCTTAAAATACATAATCTTTTTCTAGTCCTTTGTCTATCGTTGTTTTGTTCAGTTACTTTTGGTCAACTGAAAATCGGAGACCAATTGCCTGAAATCACGCTTCAGAATAACAAAGACAAAGCAATAGGCCTTCAGTCATTTGAAGGTAAAATTGTGCTTGTTGATTTTTGGGCCTCATGGTGCGCACCCTGTAGAGTAGCTAATAAAAAAATGGCTCCTTTTTACAAAAAGTACAAATCAGAACAATTCGAAGTCGTTGGGATATCCGTTGATACCGATAAACTAAAATGGAACAATGCCATTGCCAAAGATAAATTAGAATATGAGCAACTAGTAGATCCTTATGGATTTGATGCCAGGTCTGCCGTATTTTTTGGTGTGGAGCAATTACCAAATTCGTACTTATTTGACTCGGATGGAACATTGGTCTCTATCAATCCAACCGAGGAAGAAATTGTACAACTAATACATAAAAAATAATATGAAAAATATAAATTTAAAATCGATTCTAGTATCGGCTTTCGTTTTACTAGCAAGCCTATCTTCCCAAGCACAAATTTCAAAAGCACAAATTATTGCTACGGGTTTAACCTGCTCAATGTGTTCTAATGCAATTAATAAGCAGTTGAAATCGATGGCCGAAGTTGAAAACGTTGCCGTTGATTTGAATACGAATACTTTTACCGTTAGTTTAAAAGAAAACAACACTTTAACTCCTAATGTTTTAAAAGAAAACATCGAGAAAACAGGTTTTTTTATTGGTTCCATGGTATTAACTATCGATTTAGGAACTACGAAAATCGAGGAAAGTAAAGCGGTTAAAAAGCAAAGTGGAACCTATGTTTTTGTTAACGGAGGCGATAAAACAATTGACGGTGCTATTAAAGTACAAGTCTTAAATGATGGTTTCGTGACCAAAAAAGAATTTAAAAAGTCTGCTAAATTACAAGCTAAATATGCTGATTTGGTAGCGCAGGAAAACACCTATTTATTAAAATCAATCTAAATGAAATATTGTGTAGTTCTATTTTTGACCTTACTTTCTTTACAAGTTAATGCTCAAGAATTATTTGTAATGACTGAGCCCGCCAGTAATATGCCCGCGGGATCGATAGGTGTTCGAAACACTAATATGATCACTTTTAAAAACGCAGGGGGCACGAATTACCACAATATGCCCGAGCTAATGTGGGGAGTTGATAAAAATTGGATGATTCATGCAACTGCTTTTCTGAACAACAGAGAAGGAGATATCATGTTCCAAGGAGGAAGCTTATATGCTAAATATCGTTTTTTTTCTAGTGACGATCTTCACAGTCATTTTAGACTAGCGGCTTATGGAAGAGTAAGTACTAATAATGGCCCGATTGATCAAGATGAAATTGAAACAATGGGAATGAATTCAGGATATGAAACAGGACTTGTAGCAACTAAATTAATTAATAAAACTGCCATAAGCGGCTCCATTAGTTATGAACGCGCTTTAAACAATAATACGTATCCATTTCCTAGTTTGCAAAGCAATAGCGCCATGAATTATACACTTTCATTAGGTCAGTTGCTTCATCCGAAAAAATATACCAGTTTTAAACAAACTAATATTAATGCGATGGTCGAATTATTGGGTCAGCGATTGAATGAAAATGGGAAATCTTATCTAGACGTCGTACCTTCGTTGCAGTTTATTATTAATAGTCAAGCAAGAATTGATTTAGCCTATCGACACCAAATTTATAGTGACATGAATCGCGTTGCCAGTAACAGTGTTTTAGTAAAGTTAGAATACACTTTTTTTAACTTGACCAATTAATAGAAATAAAAGTAATCATCATATAATAATTATCTAAAACTTAAAAAATGAAAAAAATAATTCTTTCAATGCTGTTAGTAAGTCTTACACTTACAAGTTGTAATCAAAAAGCAAAACAAGAAACTGACGAGGCTTCTGTTGAAACAAGTTCTGAAAAATATGCTTGCTCCATGCATCCTGAGATTACAGGAAAAAAAGGAGACGTTTGCACAGAATGCGGAATGGAGCTAGAAGCAGTGAAGGCAGAGGTTGAACAAGAAAAAGTTGAAGAAGTAGTTCCGGTTAGTGCCGAAGTAAAAGCTACACTTTCTACAGATGCTATTGTAGCAGATTATTTAGCGGTTAAAAATGCTTTGGCAAAAGATGATTCGGCGCAAGCAGCTAGTTTAGGAAAAAAATTAAGTAGCACAATTGCTGCTACTGATGCATCTAAAATTGATGTGAAATTAAAAGACAAATACACTGCTTTTGCTACTAATGCGAGTAAGCAATCTGCAACTATTACAGCTAATACAGGAAAAATTGACGCGCAAAGAACCGCATTTGCAACATTAAGTAAAGAGGTAACGGATTTGATTGCCACTTTTGGAACGAATAAAAAATTATACCAAGACTACTGCCCAATGTACAATGAAGGAAAAAGTGGCTATTGGATAAGTGAAATGAAAGAAATTAAAAATCCATATTACGGTGCTGAAATGTTGGAATGTGGTGGAATGATCAAACAAATTCAATAAGATGTTCCTTTTTTTTAAAATATCAAAAAATCCTATCTTAATTGCAAGCTAGGATTTTTTTGTAATACCATTTCTTCATGAGGTTAGTTATTAAAAATATGGTCTGTGGTCGCTGCGAAATGGCGGTCAAAAACGAACTGGATAAATTGGATATTCCTTTTTTGAATATGCAATTGGGCGAGGTTACGCTCAATCATTCATTAGGGGAAAAGGAAAAAAGAGAACTTTCTATAAACCTAAAAAACCTGGGTTTTGAACTGCTAGATGATAAAACTAGTCAAACCATAGAGCGGATAAAAAACCTAATTGTGACCTTAGTACATCATGAAGAGGCAAGGTCAAAAGTGAATTTATCGACTTATTTAGCAGCCGATTTAAATCAAGATTATAGCGCCTTGAGTAACCTGTTTTCTGAAAATGAAGGAGTTACGATCGAGCATTATTTTATTGCGCAAAAGATTGAAAGGGTGAAAGAATTATTGCTGTATAACGAATTGACTCTGAGTGAAATCGCCTATCAAATGCATTATAGCACGGTAGGACATTTAAGCAATCAGTTCAAAAAAACGACTGGAATCACGCCGACTCAATTCAAACAATCCAATGAATTGAAGCGCAAGCAAATAGATGAGGTATAAATCATGTAAAGGCTTTCCAAAATTGTGTAACACTTTAGCTGGTTTTTATTCCGAAATTTGTAATTGATGATTAAAACTGCCTACAAATGACACATAAATACCAAATTACGGGAATGAGTTGCAATGGTTGCCGAACCAAAGTCGAGAAAGCACTTAATGAAATAAATGGTGTCCAAGCTACTGTTTCTTTAGATCCGCCAATTGCAGCCATTACAATGCAAAAACCAATTCCAGTTGCGACTTTTCAGGAAATACTTTCGCTTGTTGGCAACTACTCCATAAAAGTCTTTAACCCGAATGACAAGCTTTTACCACAAGAAGAAGTAGTAGTAGCTCCTCCTCCCAAAAACGCTGCTGGAAAATACTACTGCCCTATGTTTTGCGAAGGCGATAAAGTGTATGAAAAAGCAGGAGATTGTCCTGTTTGCGGAATGGATTTGGTAAAAGCACCTGATTTGGTTGCAACCAAAGCAACCTACATTTGTCCCATGCATCCTGAAATTGTTCAAGATGAACCGGGCAATTGTCCAACTTGTGGGATGGATTTAGTACCGATGCAGCCAACTGAATCCGAGGATAACAAAACTTATCTCGATTTAGTACGCAAAATGAAAATAGCGACCTTTTTTACCTTGCCTATTTTTATGATAGCCATGTCTGACATGATTCCTAATAATCCTTTGATGATGGTTATGGATCATTCACAATGGAATTGGGTACAGTTTGCTTTATCACTACCTGTCGTTTTTTATGCGGCTTGGATGTTTTTTGTTCGTGCTTGGAAATCAGTTATCAGTTGGAACTTAAATATGTTTACTTTAATAGGTATAGGAGCTGGAGTAGCCTTTTTATTTAGTGTTTTTGGATTGTTTTTCCCAGACGTTTTTCCAACAGAGTTTAAAACCGATATGGGAACCGTTTATTTGTACTTTGAGGCAACTACCGTGATTTTAACCTTGGTTTTATTGGGGCAATTACTAGAAGCCAAAGCGCACAGCAAAACCAGCGGTGCGATCAAAGAATTATTAAAATTAGCGCCTACTCAGGCCACTTTAGTTATTGATGGCAAAGACAAAGTAATTTCGATTCATGATATCAATAAAGGAGATTTGCTCCGCGTAAAACCAGGAGAAAAAGTCCCAGTTGATGGAAAAATAACTGATGGGCAGAGTACGATCGATGAATCTATGATTACAGGTGAACCCATTCCTGTGGATAAAAAAGAGGACGATGCCGTAGTTGCAGGAACAATCAATGGCAATCAGTCGTTTGTAATGATAGCCGAAAAAATAGGATCAGAAACCTTGCTTTCGCAAATTGTTCAAATGGTGAATGACGCTAGTCGTTCTCGAGCACCGATTCAAAAACTAGCCGATAGAATTGCCAAGTATTTTGTTCCTATAGTAGTAGGAGTAGCGGTACTTACCTTTTTTGTTTGGGCAAAGTTTGGGCCAGAACCCAATGCTTTGATTTATGGGTTTATCAATGCGGTTGCCGTATTAATCATTGCCTGTCCTTGCGCTTTAGGATTAGCAACACCTATGTCAGTGATGGTAGGAGTTGGTAAAGGCGCTCAATCGGGAGTTTTGATTAAAAACGCCGAAGCTTTGGAAAACATGAATAAGGTTAATGTTTTAATCACGGATAAAACGGGAACGGTAACAGAGGGAAAACCTTCAGTCGAAAAAGTATTTGCGTTACATAATAATGAGGACGAGCTATTGCAGCTTATTGCTTCTGTGAATCAATATAGCGAGCATCCTTTGGCGCAAGCCGTGGTAAATTTCGCGCAAGCCAAAAAAGTATCTTTGGTCGAAGCTAAAAACTTTGAAGCTGTCACGGGAAAAGGTGTTATCGGAACTGTTAACGGGAAAAAAGTTGCTCTTGGAAATAAAAAATTGATGGAGCAAGTGGGAGCGACCATTCCTGCCGATTTAGAAACAACTGTTATCGAGGAGCAAAAGCTAGGAAAAACCGTTTCCTATATTGCTGAAGATGGCGTTGGTGTTGGTTTTGTTTTGATTTCGGATGCGATTAAAGCATCGAGTAAAAAAGCGATTCAAACATTACTAAGCGAGGGTGTTGAAGTAATTATGCTTACAGGCGATAATGAAAATACGGCTAAGGCGGTTGCCGATGCAATAGGTTTGACTTCTTACCAAGCGAGTTGTTTACCCGAGGACAAGTTAAAAGAAATTAAAAAATTACAAGCTCAAGGCAAAATTGTAGCGATGGCGGGCGACGGAATCAATGATGCTCCTGCTTTGGCCCAAGCCGATATAGGCATAGCTATGGGAACAGGTACAGATGTAGCTATTGAAAGTGCTAAAATCACCTTAGTTAAAGGCGATTTACAAGGAATTGTAAAGGCCAAAAAATTGAGTCACGCTGTGATGAAAAACATCAATCAAAACTTGTTTTTTGCCTTCTTTTACAATGTACTGGGAATTCCAATTGCGGCCGGAGTTTTGTATCCTTTTTTCGGGATTTTGCTTTCGCCTATGATTGCGGCACTAGCAATGAGCTTTAGCTCGGTTTCGGTTATTGCCAATGCGTTGCGATTAAGAAGAATTACAATTTAACTTTAAAATAAAGAGAGATGGAAAATCATAAAGAAGAAACTAAGAGCGCTAATTACCCCAAGTTTTTCCTAATGTTAGCTTCCTCATTTTTAGCGATGTATGTTACGATGTATTTGAATACGTATGCAATTGATCATGTCTATTTTAGCCTTACTAGGTTTTAAATGACTTGTTTAGGTATTTCTACAATGGCTTTGATAATGTTGCTTTTTATGTGGGGAATGTACACTGAGAAGAAGAAAAATAAGGCAATTTTAGTTGGAAGCTTATTATTGTTCAGCGCCGCTTTATTACTTGTTAGAACGCAAAAACCAATTATTGGCGATGTTTTATGGTTAAAAGGAATGATACCACATCATTCAATAGCTATTATGACTAGCGAAAGAGCTGATATCAAAGATCCTGAAGTTAAAAAGCTTGCGGATGATATCATTAAAGCACAAAAGAAAGAAATCGAGGAAATGAAAATGATGTTAAAAAGATTAGAAAATGAAAAATAGTAATATAATAATTCTCATTTTACTTTTACTAGTAGCCAATGAGTCGATAGGTCAAAAAGTAGTTCGTTACGACTTGCATGTACGCGACACTATTGTTAATTTTTCAGGAAAAGAAAAAAGAGCTATTGCAGTAAATGGACAAATCCCTATGCCAACCTTAACTTTTACCGAAGGGGATACTGCTGAAATACATGTGTACAATCATTTAAAAGAGTCTACCTCCTTGCATTGGCACGGTTTATATTTGCCTAATAAAGAGGATGGTGTGCCTTTTTTAACGCAAATGCCTATCGAACCGGGAGCTGAGTTTGTTTATAAATTTCCAATCATTCAGTCAGGAACACATTGGTACCACAGCCACAGTGGCTTGCAAGAGCAAATAGGGATGTATGGCTCTATGATTTTAAAGAAAAGATTGAATGATCCAACGTTTAGAAAAGGTATTGATGACATTCCTCAAATTCCGGTCATCCTAAGTGAATGGACGGATTACAAACCCGAAAATGTCCATAGAATGCTGCACAATGCTTCGGACTGGTTTGCTATTAAAAAAGGAACTACTCAAAGTTATGCCGAAGCGATTCATGCGGGGCATTTCAAAACAAAATTAACTAACGAATGGAAGCGCATGCTAGCCATGGACGTGAGCGATATCTACTACGATAAGTTCTTGATTAATGGTGCTAATGAAAGTCAGCTTTCCCAATTTAAAGCAGGAGATAAAGTGCGATTGCGTATTTCTAACGGAGGCGCTTCGAGTTACTTTTGGCTTACGTATGCTGGAGGCAAAATCACGGTCGTAGCCAATGATGGAAATGACGTAGAGCCAGTGGAAGTAGACCGACTAATTATTGGAGTTTCAGAAACCTATGACGTTGTTGTGACCATTCCAGCAGAAAATACTTCCTACGAATTTTTAGCCACAGCCGAAGATCGCACCAAATCAACTTCCTTATATATTGGTGGTGGAATCAAGCAATTGATCGCTCCTTTACCTAAGTTGAAGTATTTTGAAGGGATGAAAATGATGAACGACATGATGAATGTTGATGGGACAATGAATGACATGGGTATGAATATGAGTCTTCAAAAAATGGATATGAATACTGTCATGTACCCCGAAATAAGCGGACAAGCACCTATGATGATGCACGGGAAATCAGGCGGAATGAAAATGGATATGAAATCAGATGGAATGCAGATGGATAAAATGGATCATTCGGCTCATGCTATGGATTCGCCAGATATTGAGACTTTGAATTACAGTATGTTAAAAGCACCTCAAATAACTACTTTACCAAAAGACGCTCCTGTTCGTGAATTGCATTTTGAATTAACGGGAAATATGAATCGCTATTTGTGGAGTATGGATAATAAAGTGCTTTCGGAAACGGACAAAATTTTGATTAAAAAAGGAGAAAACGTTCGTATTGTGCTGCACAATAACTCGATGATGCGCCACCCGATGCACTTGCACGGACATGACTTTAGAGTATTAAACGGTCAAGGCGATTATGCACCGCTAAAGAACGTGTTGGATATCATGCCGATGGAAACGGATACGATTGAGTTTAACGCTAATGCCGATGGAGATTGGTTTTTTCATTGCCATATTTTGTATCACATGATGGCAGGAATGAATCGCGTTTTTAGTTATGAAAACTCAGCTCCTAATCCTTATTTGCCTAACAAAGCAGCAGCTTACAAAAAATTACAATCAGAAAGCAATGGATTGCATTTTATGGCAGAAAATAATTTTGCTACCAATGGAAATGATGGACAAGCGATGTTGCAAAATGCACGCTGGAGTTTTGGCACCGAATGGCGTTTAGGATTTCATGACGATCATGGTTACGAATCAGAAACGCATATTGGGAGATACATTGGACGAAACCAGTGGTTTATGCCTTTTATAGGTTTTGATGCCCGTTACAGAAAGTTAGGTATGAATGAAGTTGAGAACAATCTTTTTGGACAGACGAGCACGAAAGATAAACGTATTCAACTGAGTCTAGGTTTTAGTTATACGTTGCCTTTGTTGATTACCGCTCAAGCAGAAGTCTATCATGATGGTAATGTTCGCTTTCAGTTAATGCGCGAGGATATTCCTGTTTCAAAGCGAGTGCGAGGGGCATTTATGGTTAATACCGACAAGGAGTATATGGCTGGTTTAAAGTACATCGCTGGTAAAAACATTGGAATTACCACGCATTACGATAGCGATATGGGAGTAGGTTTTGGTATTAATCTTAATTATTAATGATAATAGAGTAAGAATACTACGGGTGTTTCTAAAAAAAAAGTCAGTACCCTTAATTTTACTGCCGCTAGGAATGAACTGTTTACGTTTTTTTAGAAATAAAATAAATAGTTCCGCCTAAGGTTTTTGGTTTTGCCTTTGCAAATGTAAAAAATAGTCTTATTTTTGCACCCGAAATAAAGCTATGGCCCGTTCGTCTATCGGTTAGGACGCATGGTTTTCATCCATGTAAGAGCGGTTCGATTCCGCTACGGGCTACTAAAAATTCCACTGAACCTCGAAAGTAATTTTCGGGGTTTTTTTGTGTTTAATTGTGAATCCCACTACTGAAATTATTTGCAAGTTATACAGAATATAAATTAGTATGCTTTCATTAGAAATTTTATGAAGTATGAGAAACGGGAGTCTTTTTTCTTAATGCAAATAAACCAATCACAGGTCCAATCGCTAAACAACTGTATATCCAACTGCTATTGGTCGATAATTGCAACCAACTAATTAATTGAATGCTAATAATGGTTATGGCAAAGCCAATACTGTTTACAATGGTTAAGGCGGTGGCTTTTACTTCAGGCGATGCGTTTTGAGCTACCAGGGTAGATAGGAGTGGAGAGTCGGCTACCACGACCATTCCCCAAAATACTAAGAAGGCTATAAATAGTGGAGCTGAGTTTTGTACGAAAAACAAGGGGCTAACGAGGCAACATAGGCAGGACAATGATAAGGCAATAATAGCTATTTTTTTAGCTCCAAATTTTTCAGATAAATAGCCACTCAGTACACAAGCGAGACTACCACTTCCAATAATTATAAAGGATAAGATAGGAATAGTAACATCTGGTATTGCATGTGTCTTCATGAAGGTGTGCAGCATTAAAGGTAAAAAAGCCCAAAAAGCATATAGTTCCCACATATGTCCAAAGTACCCAAACGCAGCTGTTCGTAGCTTTTTATTTTTGAATATGGCTGTAAAAGCTTTTAAAGTAACGCCTTGACTTTGTTTTCGAAATGGTCCATTTGGGACTAACAACAAGAGTAGCAAGCCACCTGAAATGGCGAGCCCAGTTGTACAAATAATTACAAATTCCCATGCTAAACTTCCAGCAATTCCCTTTAGAAAATGCGGAAATGCCGTCCCAAGGACTAAGGCGCCTACTAAAAAACCTAGTGATTTCCCAAGTCCTTGTTCAAAATAGTCAGCTGCAATTTTCATTCCGACAGGATAGATTCCGGCAAGGAAAAAACCAGTTAAAAACCGAATGACAAGTAGGGTTGTAAGCGTGTTTCCTTCCCATAACAAAGCAAGATTAAATGTTGCTCCTACAAGAGCGCTTAGGAAAAAGACTTTAGAAGGCGAGAACCGATCTGCAATTGCCAAAAGGGCATACAACAATGTTCCTAAAATAAATCCAAATTGTACTGCCGAAGTTAGATTTCCAACAGCGGTCGCTTTCAAATCGAAATTTAGGGCGAGATCAGATATGACCGCATTACTGGCAAACCATAGTGACGTACAGCAAAACTGAGCGAGTACAATTAGGGGTAAAATATGTTTTTTTACGACAAGCATGAAGGTGTTTTTCTATTTGAATTACTTAAAGTTGAAGTTACCTATGGTTAAGAAAAGGTAATTCGTTTGTCATTAATAGCGTCAATACGCAACATTTTATAGTCTAAAATATAATTTTGATACATGCGCCAAGGTGCTTTGTTTCCTTGACTTGGCAAAGTTTTGGCTGCTCTAGTAATATAGCCGGAGTTGAGGTTTAGTAAAGGAATAGGTTGCAAATTAGTTTCAATCACCTGTACCTTCATGGCTTTGTAATTGTGTTTGTCTAAATAATGAAGTGCTCTTGAAATATATTCACTAGTCAGGTCACTTTTTAAAGTCCAGGATGCATTCGTGTAACCAACAAAAATAAAGAAGTTAGGCAAGTCGCTTAACATTAATCCTTTGTACACAAATGATTTTGAAACGTCAAAGGGTTTTGAATCAATTTGAAATTGCACTCCTCCAAAAGCAACGAGATCGAGTCCTGTTGCCGTAATGATAATATCTGCTTCAAGTGTTTCTCCTGATTGTAAAACAATTCCGTTGGGTACAAAGCGATCAATGTGGTTTGTAACCACAGCTGCTTTTCCTTTTCTGATGGCTCTAAAAAAATCGCCATTGGGAGCAATACAAAAACGCTGTTCCCAAGGGTTGTAATTTGGAATAAAATGCGGGTCAACAGGAAAATCACCCAAACCTTTTTTAGCTCCGTTGATGATGAAATTTTTCATCTTCTCAGGAAAGTATTGGCACAGATTATAAAAAACGATCGTGTACAAAATGTTTTTGTAGCGAATCAATTTATAAGCCATTTTTTTAGGAAACCAACGTTTTAGTTTAGCCGCCATTTTATCATGATTAGGTAAGGCAGCAATATACGTAGGGGAACGTTGCAACATGGTCACCTTTTCCGCTTCTGCCGCGAGTTCCGGAACAATTGTTACCGCGGTAGCACCACTACCAATAACGACAATTTTTTTATTGGCTACAGCCATATCACTAGGCCATTGCTGCGGATGAATTATATGACCATTAAATAGTGACTGATCTTTAAATTCGGGTGTGTAGCCTTTAGTGTAATTATAATAACCGCTGCAACTAAAAAGAAACTGACAGGTATAAAGCGACTTTTCGTTAGTAACCGGGTTAATGGTGCTGATAGTCCAAAGTTTTGCATGAGTATTAAAATTAAAAGTAACCGCCTTTTGCTGGTACCTAATATGTTCTCTAACTTTATATTCATCAGCAGCTTCGTTGATGTAATTTAAAATTGTTGCGCCCTGAGCAAATGAATTCTTGTCTTCCCATGTTTTGAAGGAATAACCAAAGGTGTACATATCCGAATCAGATCGAATTCCAGGATATTGAAATAAACTCCAGGTTCCGCCCACTTCGGTTCGTGCCTCCAGAATTAAATAACTTTTATTCGGGTTTTTGCGAGACAAATGGCAAGCAGCACCGATACCTGATAAACCGGCTCCTATAATTATAACGTCCTTGTGATTGGAATTCATTTTATGTTTATTGAAAATAATGCTGTTGCAAAATACAAAATACCTAGCATAAAAAACACCATAATAATTGTAGTTATTATGGTGTTATTGTATTTATGATGTTCAGAATAAAAAAGCAATAATTACAATTTAATAAATACTTGCCTTAGATACTTTTAACAAATTCTAAAAACACTTGCTTGTGTAAATCCAAGTCCAAGTTGGGAGATAGGGAAGCACGTACAATATAATCTTTGTCGCCTTCCTTAGTCGTTCCTTGTGTTGAGGTTGCTGGAATTGTCCAATAACATCCTTTTAGTTGACCATAGCTTACGCAAAATTTACTCTCGTTAGGTATCTTCGTAATCATTAAGTTGATCAACTTTAGGTTTAGTTCTCGCTTATGCGCTTCTTTTTCTTCAGGAGTATTTCCTTTGGTTGGTAAGTCTAATGAAAAAACAGAAGGAGTAAAACCTTGGCTCGCTGGTTCTTCGGATACAAAGTTGATTTTAGCATCAGGCAATTCTTTAGTAATAAAATTGACAAAGTCACGTGTGTTTACATACGCGTCAGCAATTCTCTGATTCATCGATGGTAATTGCTCCGCTAAAATAGCATATTGCAAGTCGGTCGCTTCGTTGTCACAAATTGCTAGGTGTAAAGCGATTTTATCCATTAAAGCCGTTGTTTTTTCATTTCCAACGCAATAACCAGCGGTACATTTTCCGCCACTTGGGAATTTAGACCCGCTAGCAAAGGAAATCGTTCTTACGGTGGCAAGGATATCTTCTTCACCTAGAAAATGAACATTAGGACAAAAAGTTTGGTCTAGTATAAAAACGGCATCAATAGCGCTACTTCCTGATGCTGTTTTACGTTCTTGGCTTAATGCATTTTTTAAATCGATAAGGTTAGGAACTTCAACTCTTGGGTTGGTTGGAATCTCAGCAATTATGTAAGGAACCGCATCTTCAAGAGCGATTTGAGCCAGTACGGTATCAATACTTTGCACCATATCGTTATCCCCATCAACAAGAAGGTCTACAATTTCGACATTTGACAAGCATTCAGCAACACGTCGTGCCTGATCGTTTGTTCCACCATAACAATTAGGAGGTACAATAATTTTGATAGCTTTGTTAGGGTGATTGATAGCAGCATCATGAACTAATCCCATCATGATAGCGTACTGAATAGATAATCCGCTGGATGCTACAAGTGGCGTAATAGTCGTATTTGTTATGTTTTGAATAACTTTTAAAACGGCTTTTTTATCGGCAGCAACAGTACTTTTAGTTGCAGTACTTTCTTTTTGCGAAACAAGCGATTGTAAGGCAATTAAAGAGTCAGCTGGAGTCATAGCAACCGTTTCTCTGCGTCGAACGTGTTGAATTGCTGCAACATAATTTTCGTTTTCAGCTCCATTTACAACTAAAACACTTCCTAGTTCTCCGTGAAGACTAATATGGAAATCAACAGAGGTTGGAATCGCAATTTTGCCCACATTCTCCTCCGATGTGATTAAAATCGTACTAGCATCCGAAGACGGAATCATGCTACTATCCGTTATTTTCTTCAAGTCAAAGGAGTAGCCGTAAATATTTTTGATAATTTCAGCATCAAAATGAGTTGGCAACGGACCTATATGATAGATGTTGGTTGCTTTATTGTCTAAACTGTTTTTTCTTAAAACAGCTAGTATAGGAGTAGTTTTTGATGCAAAACTAATCACATTATCCGCTTTTAGGTTGTTTAGTTTAGCGATAGCCCACTCTAAAACGCAAGACAAAGGATGTCCCAGTCGTATGTAATCGTATGCAGTTGATAAATTATCTAAAGCTACTGTCGTCGCATTATTTTGGTTGTACAACGCTTCGAATTGATCTAAGAACTGCGTTTTGGCTAATTTCTCTTCATAAATATCTAGGCGATGTGTTGTTGTGCTTAACCATCCAGCTGGCATATTGCTTAAAACGTCTTGTATATAGGGTAATAAATTGTTTGTCATGATAGCATTTTTAAATCGGGTGCAATTTACGATAATTAGATTTATTTATAGAAGGGTTCCCTGTTTTGTTACGATGGCGTCTCACAGTTTAAACCATGTGAAATAGCAGATTCATTTCCTACGTTCATTCTGTTCGATATAGGATTTCCATTTGTCTTGCTTCAGCTTGCGATTAAGTAGTATCATGAATGTGTTTTGGGTTTGCTTCGTTCCTCGAATAGACTTTTGTTAATGGTCATTGCGAGGAACGACGCAATCTTACGTACGGGAGTACATGAGGGAATCATAGGATTTTTATTAGTGCTACAGCTTGCGATTAAGTAGTATCATGAATGTGTTTTAGGTTTGCTTCGTACCTCGCAAAGACTTTCGTTGGTTGTCATTGCGAGGAACGAAGCAATCCTACTCACGAGAGCAAACAAAGGCAGCGTAGGATTTCCAATTGTCATGAATCAGCTTGTAATAAGGTTTTATCATGAATGTGTTTTAGGTTTGCTTCGTTCCTCGCAAAGACTTTCGTTGGTGGTCATTGCGAGGAACGACGCAATCTTACGTACGGGAGTACATGAGGGAATCATAGGATTTTTATTCGTGCTACAGCTTGCGATTAAGTAGTATCATGAATGTGTTTTAGGTTTGCTTCGTACCTCGCAAAGACTTTCGTTGGTTGTCATTGCGAGGAACGACGCAATCTTACGTACGAGAGTACATGAAATTGATTTGCATGTTCAAATTGCAAAACACAACGATTAGTTAAAAGCAGCACAAATCATTCGTCAGAAATAATTACTCGTCATTTCTACCTTAAGTCCCGCGTGAAGGATGGCAGTGAAAATCCTTTTATGCAGCGCAGCAAATAAAAGATTGCAACGAACAGCCTGACGCACTGCAGCGAAGCGGAGGTGCGGCACGCCCAAAAACAACCACACTAACTCCCTTTTATTTGGTTAAAAATCAGTTGAAAACGCCGCTCAAGGTTCGCTGCTAAAAAGCTTGGTTGGCTTCGAAAAATTTTATAATTTTGCCATCCGAAATTATAATGTAAATTAAAGAAGAAGATGGATATTAAAAGAGTAGCAATAGACGCTGTAAACGAGACGATTGTAATGACAGTGGTTCACATGGATTACAAAGGTCAAGTAGCAAAAAGAATAAACGAAAAAATGCCATTGGCAACTGTAAAAGGATTCAGAAAAGGACAAGTTCCTAAGGATCTTGTTGCAAAACAATACGGTCGTGGGATTAAAGAAGAAGAGGTTAAAAAAGTAGTTGATTTGGCTTTAGAGCGTTTCATTCAGTCTGAAAGATTGAATCTTCTTGGAACTCCGCTTCCTAAAGTAAACGAAAACTTTGATTGGGATGCTGAGGAGTTGACTTTTGAGTACGAAATTGGTTTAGTTCCTGACTTTACATTAGACTTAGAGGCTAAAAACGATATCGTAAAATATGTTGTTACTGCTGATGATAAATTAATCGACGGTCAAGTAGCACGTATCCAAAAACAATTTGGTACTGCAATTCCACAAGAAGTTGTTGCTGCTGACTCTGACGTTACTGGAACTTTCGCTAACGAAGAAAAAGGAATTAACAACGCAACTACTATCGCTGCTGATCTTTTTAAAGACAAAGCGACCTTTGATTTATTCATTGGTAAAAAAGTAGGTGATGTAGTTACTGTAAATACTAAAGGTTTATTCGAAGACGACCACCAATTAATGGACGTTATGAAAGTAGCCCACGATGATGTTCACGGTTTAGAAGTAGATGTTACTTTTACAATCGAAGCAATCAACACGGCTCAACCTGCTGAATTGAACCAAGAATTGTTTGATAAATTGTTTGGTGCAGGAAATGTAGCTACACTTGACGAATTGAAAGCAAAAATTAAAGAGGATGCTGAGTCTCAATTTGCTGCTCAAGCAGACCAAAAATTATTAGCTGATGTTACTGATTTCTTGATCGAAAGCACCAAATTTGATTTGCCAGCTGAGTTCTTGAAAAAATGGTTGCAAACTGTTGGAGAGAAAAAATTATCTCCTGAGGAAGCTGAAGTTGAATACGCTCGTTCTGAAAAAGGATTGCGTTTTCAATTGATCGAAGGTAGAGCTATGGCTCAGTCTGACATCAAAATCACTTTCGAAGACTTAAAAACATTCACAACTAAAAACATCCGTCAGCAAATGGCACAATTCGGACAAACAAATCCTACGGACGAAGAAGTTCAAGGAATTGTAGCTCGTGTATTGTCTAACCAAGACGAAGTAAAAAGACTTTCAGACCAAGTAGTTGCAGAGAAATTATTGGAATTGTTTAAAGAAAAAGCAAACCCAACAACTAAAGAAGTTACTTACGACGAATTTATCGCTGCGTCTTACGGAGAATAAATTTAGTCTTTCAATTGATAAATTCGAAAGTCAAAAGTCCCACAACGGCCTTAGATTAGTAAAATTTTATGATTTGATTACCAAGAGTAAACAATAAAAAATGGTTATATTTGAGCGTCAGAAATTTATTTTTGACGCTCTTTTATTTTTTTAATTCAGGAGCTTATCCAGCCATACGCTGCAAGTTTTCTCCTCTTGTTCTCTTTTTTCTAAGCAAGAAAAGGAGCTTCCGCTGGTCGCTCTTTTCGTGCAAGAAAAAATGAGACAAGATTTCAAAAAGCTTTTCGCTGCTGTCTGGGCTAGAAATAAGACATAATGACACGATTTGTAAAGGGGAACGACCTTTGCAATACCGATACAACAATTTAGAGATAAAGTAATTTAGAACACATACACATGAACTACGGTAAAGAATTTAAAAAGTTTGCTACAAAGCACCAAGGAGTAAATGCCATGTATTACGATAAAATCGTTGCGGCAATGAATCCTACTAATATGACTCCTTATATTATTGAAGAACGCCAGTTGAATATTTCTCAACTAGATGTTTTTTCTAGATTAATGATGGATAGAATTATTTTTCTAGGAACAGGAATCGATGACCAAATTGCAAACATCGTACAAGCACAATTATTATTCCTAGAAAGCGCAGATGCGTCTAAGGACATACAAATTTACTTGAACTCTCCAGGAGGAAGCGTTTATGCAGGTCTTGGAATTTATGACACGATGCAATACATCAAGCCTGATGTGGCTACAATATGTACAGGAATGGCTGCTTCTATGGGAGCGGTATTGTTGTGTGCAGGAGCTGAAGGAAAACGTTCGGCATTGCCACACTCAAGAGTAATGATTCATCAACCATCAGGAGGAGCACAAGGTGTTGCTACTGATATGGAAATCAACTTAAGAGAAATGTTGAAATTAAAAGATGAATTATACAACATCATTTCACACCACTCAGGACAAACTTTTGATAAAGTGCACAAAGACAGTGAGCGCGATTACTGGATGAAAGCTGATGAAGCGAAAGAGTACGGAATGATTGATGAGGTTTTAAGAAGAGGATAAAAATACAGTCGAAAGTCGAAGGTCGAAGGTCAAAAGCAATGCTGTGAACTTTCGACTTTATGACTTTATGACTTTAGACTATAAAGAATGGCGAAAGAAAAATTAGAATGTTCGTTTTGTGGTAGAAAAAAGCCAGAAACGAATTTATTAATAGCAGGAATCGATGCGCACATTTGTGATAAATGTATCGAGCAAGCACACGGAATCGTTTTAGAAGAACTAAAATCATCAGGTAGTGCTAATCTTGTAGGTGATTTGATTTTGCAAAAGCCAAAAGAAATTAGAGCTTTTCTAGATCAATACGTTATTGGTCAAGATCAAACTAAAAAAGTAATGTCGGTTGCTGTTTACAATCACTACAAACGTTTAATGCAACAGCAGCAAGACGATGAGGTAGAGATTGAAAAAAGTAACATCATCATGGTGGGTCAAACCGGAACCGGAAAAACATTAGTAGCTAAAACCATTGCTAAAATGTTAGACGTTCCCTTGGCTATCGTTGATGCTACGGTATTAACAGAGGCTGGTTACGTAGGTGAAGATGTGGAGAGTATTTTAACTCGTTTGCTTCAAGCTGCGGATTATGATGTAGCCAAAGCAGAACGCGGAATCGTATTTATCGACGAAATTGATAAAATTGCTCGTAAGAGCGACAATCCATCGATTACACGTGACGTATCAGGTGAAGGGGTGCAACAAGCATTGCTAAAACTACTAGAAGGAACAGTAGTAAACGTACCACCAAAAGGAGGTCGTAAGCATCCAGACCAAAAATTTGTTGAAGTAAATACCCAAAACATCTTGTTTATCGCTGGTGGTGCTTTTGACGGAATCGAAAGAATCATTTCGAAACGTTTGAACCGCCAAGCTGTTGGATATTCGACTTCTAAAACAGCGGACAATATCGATAAAGACAACTTGTTACAGTATATTATTCCTAAAGACATCAAGGATTTTGGATTGATTCCAGAGATTATTGGTCGTTTGCCAGTATTGACACATATGGATCCATTAGACAGAGAAACATTGCGTTCGATCTTGACTACTCCAAAGAATGCTTTGATTAAGCAATACCAAAAATTATTCTTAATGGACGAAGTCGAATTCACCATTACAGATGAGGCTTTGGATTTTATTGTTGATAAAGCATTAGAATACAAGTTAGGAGCACGTGGATTGCGTTCGTTATGCGAGGCAATTTTAACGGATGCCATGTACGAATTACCTAGTTCAGATGATAAAACTTTAGTGATTGACGCAGAATATGCACAAGAAACTTTAAATAAAAATCTATTGAAAAGATTGGAAATAGCATCGTAACCATTGCATTTTTCTCAAAAATAACAACCTGTTCATTGATTTGGACAGGTTTTTTTATGGGTAAATTACAGTATTTGTTATTGTGTAATAAAAGTGGGAGGTTCTTTTTTTTATGCGCTTTAGATTACCGATTTTTGTTGAACAATCAATTCATTAGGTCATGGCAATAGAAGACAAAGAGATTATTTTATTAAAAGTTTCTGGACAGGATAAGCCCGGTGTTACAGCGGGACTAACTGCAGTATTAGCCAATTACAATGCTATTGTTTTAGATATTGGTCAGGCTGATATTCATGAAACACTTTCTTTAGGGATTTTGTTCCAAATAGAAGCGGGTTCTAATGCCGCTCCCGTTCTTAAAGATCTATTGTTTAAAGGTTATGAACTAGGAATTAAAGTAAAGTTTGTTCCTATTTCTATTGATGATTACGAAGGTTGGGTACAAACACAGTCTAAACAACGCTACATTATTAATATTCTAGGCGAAAAATTAGCTGCAAAGCAATTAGCTGCCGTAACGAAAATAATGTCAGACCAGCATTTAAATATTGATTCAATCAAAAGGCTTACGAGTCGTGCATCCATAATAATTGAGGAGGACAATCCTCGTTCTTGCGTGCAATTATCGGTTTCAGGAATTATAGAGGACAAGGCGAATATGACCGCTAGCTTCATGGAAATATCAAGAACGCTAGATGTCGATATTTCATTCCAAGAGGACAATATCTACCGCCGAAACCGCCGCCTGGTTTGCTTTGATATGGATTCAACTTTGATCCAAACTGAGGTAATTGACGAATTGGCGGACTTAGCAGGAGTAGGGGAACAGGTTCGTGCCATAACCGAGGCGGCAATGAATGGTGAACTTGATTTTAATGAAAGTTTCAAACAGCGTATGGCCTTACTAGAAGGTTTGAGCGAAGAGGTACTTCAGAATGTGGCAATAAACTTGCCTATAACTAAGGGAGCACATCGCTTGATGCGTGCCTTAAAATACTACGGCTATAAAACAGCAATTCTATCGGGAGGATTTACTTATTTTGGTAAGTATTTGCAAAAAGAGTTAGGGATAGACTACGTTCATGCCAATGAATTAGAAATAGTAGATGGTAAATTAACAGGTAAGTATATTGGTGAAATTGTTAACGGAGAAAAGAAAGCCGAATTCCTAAAAGCAATCGCCGAAAAAGAAGGCATTCACATTAATCAAACAATTGCAGTAGGCGATGGCGCTAATGATTTACCCATGCTTAATTTAGCAGGCTTAGGAATTGCATTTCATGCTAAACCAACAGTTAAAGAAAGTGCCGAGACTTCTATTTCGAGTTTAGGACTTGATGGGGTTTTGTATCTCTTGGGTTACCATGACAGGCATATTGATATGGTGTAAAAGTAATAGGTGTTATTTTTTTGTCAGTAAATCAAGCAATAACGATTGTTACACCATGATTTTAACTTGCATACTCTTCAACTGCTCTAAATAATCCCGTTGGTTAGACAGTCTTGGTATTTTATGCTGACCACCTAGTTTGTTGTGATCTTTTAACCAATCATAAAATAAATTGGCACGCCCGACATTTATCACTAATGGATTTAGAGTCATGTTGTTGTATCTTTTGGCTTCGTAATCAGAGTTTAAGGATTGCAGTGTATCATCAAGAATAGCTCTAAATGCTTCCATATCTTCCGGTTTTTTCCTAAACTCAATCATCCATTCGTGGGCTCCTTTTTCTTTGTCGATCATAAAAATAGGCGCAACTGTATAGTCAATAACTTCCGCATTTGTTAAGCTACAGGCTTTAGCAATCGCTTGATCGGTGTTTTCGACCATTAATTCCTCACCAAAAACATTAATATGGTGTTTCGTTCTACCAGTAACTCTAATTCTAAAAGGGCTTAAGGAAGTAAAGCGAACCGTATCGCCTATAAGGTAGCGCCACAATCCAGAGTTAGTCGTTATCACAATTGCATAATTCTTATTCAATTCGACATCCGCTAGACGGATCACTTTTTGATTGGATGTACCAAAGGTATCCATTGGAATAAATTCATAGAAAATTCCGTAATCCAACATCAACAATAAATCACTTGAATTGTTTGAATCCTGAATCGCAAAAAAGCCTTCGGAGGCATTGTAAATCTCGTAATATTTAAAGTCTTTTTTAGGAAGTATCGTTTTGTATTGGTCACGGTACGGATCAAAATTTACACCGCCATGAAAATAAACTTCTAGATTAGGCCAAATATCAAAGAGGTTGTTGTTACCTGATTCCAGTAGCATTTTATTGAGTAACACTAACATCCAAGAAGGAACACCGGCTAAACTAGTTACGTTTTCTCTTTTAGTTTCGTTGATGATGGCACCCATTTTAGTTTCCCATTCGTGCATTAACGAAATTTTGTTGCTAGGTGTGCTGCTAAACTCTGCCCAAATTGGCATGTTTTCGATCAATATTGCTGATAAATCGCCAAAATAAGTATTATTGTTTTCATAAATTTGAGAACTTCCACCTAAGCGCAAACTTTTGCCAGTAAACAGCTCTGAGTTTTCGTTATTATTTAAATAAAGACATAACAAATCCTTGCTGCCCTTATAGTGGCAATCCTCTAAAGCTTCATTACTCACCGGGATAAATTTGCTCTTGGCATTGGTCGTTCCGCTGGATTTGGCAAACCATTTTATAGGCGTTTCCCAAAAAACATTTTGTTCTCCCTGCCGCGTACGCTCTATTAACGGCTGCAATTCTTCGTAGGTCGAAATCGGAATTCTCTCAGCAAAAGCAGTGTAGGAAGTCATTGAGTCAAAATCATATTTTTTTCCTACAACCGTATATTTTGACGCCTGCACTAAATTCATAAGCAATTCCTCTTGAACCTCATTAGGGTATTTCAAGAAAAGTTCGATCTGATGGATACGCTGTTTGAGTACCCAGGATGCAAACGAATTGATTAGTTGTGTTGGCATTTAATAATGAATAGGGTTATGAAATTTACCTTAGGAATGATAACTTTACCAAAAATAGCAAAATTTGTTAAACATCATATTTAAAATTTAAACTTAATGCAATACCAAGGAGTCCTAACAAAAATGCAAACCGAATTTGGAGACCTTATTCAATACTATTTGGTTTTTGAAGATAGTTTTTTACACCTGAATCAGTTATTGGATAAAACTATTGCCATTGAATTCAGCGGCTACCAATGCTTGAATTGCGGTAAAAAGAAAAAGATTTTCCGTCAAGGATTTTGCTACGATTGTTTTTACTCCAGCGCACAAGTGGGTGATTGGATCATGAAACCCGAGCTGAGCACGGCGCATTTAGGTATCGAAGACCGTGATTTAGTTTATGAGCAAAAGGTGCAATTGCAACCACATATTGTTTATTTAGCCTTGTCAAGCGAGGTAAAAGTGGGGGTTACCCGTGGCACGCAAGTCCCAACCCGATGGATCGATCAAGGGGCTAATGAGGCCATCGCTATCGTCGAAGTACCCAATCGATACCTTGCAGGAATTACGGAGGTAGCCTTAAAAAACCATTATGCTGATAAAACCAACTGGCGTAAAATGTTGACAAATGACATTGAACCAACTGATTTAGTGGCGGAGCGATTGAAAGTACGGGACTTAATTCCGGCTGAGGTGCAGGAATATTTCTATAATGATAAACATGATTTGTACGAGATGCATTATCCCGTTTTGCACTACCCCACAAAGGTCAAAAGCTTAAGTTTGGATAAAACTCCAAGTTTTCAGGGCAAGCTAACAGGTATAAAAGGCCAATACTTGATTTTTGAAGACGGAACCGTATTTAACGTTCGCGGATCAGAAGGGTACGTAGTCCGAATTTCAGTTTAAGCCCATTTTTTGGTGCGTGACCCATTTTAAAAATAAGAAAAATATTTTTAAAATGGGTCGGGCTATTCGCTATATCTTTTATACGGTCCCAAAAAACGGGACTCTATAAAAGGATGCCGCTTCTATCCCTCACGCGACTCAATGCTGGAGAGCACGTTTTGTTTCCTATTGACGCTCATTCATAAATTAAAAAAGAGAAATCAGATTGCTGATTTCTCTTTTCTAGTAAAAACTAGTCTCTATTTATTGACACTGGTAGTATCCACTGCTTTTTTCTTTTTATTAAACAAGCCGTTTATAATAGTGGTTGCTTTGGCTTTCACCTCCTCTTTGGCTTTTTCCTGTACTTCTGCTTTGGTCGTAGGTAAAACAGTTTTAGTTGTGTCACCTGGTTTTTTGTTTTTATTGATCAAATCTGTAAGCGCTGAAGTTCCTTTATTCACTAGGCGTTCTTTTTGCTGCTGCACCAATTGATTGGTCAAATTAGTAACAGCAGTTTTGATATCCGTACTTATTTTTGGACTAGAAAAACTACCTGTTAAAATAGCATTAATCGGAATATTTTCAAACTTAGCCGCATCCGCAGGTGTTAGTTTGGCAATTAATGCACTAGCTTCGGTTCCCAAATACTTACTTGGAACATCAAATTTCACATTGTAATTCATAACCTGATCAAAACCATGTGTTCCGCCTATTGTGGCTTGAATGTCTTTGTATTTAATAGTGAACGGCTTTACATTTACTTTTCCGTCTTTAAAAGTTATAGCTGCTTTTATATCATTCAAATTTAATTTACTAACGTCAATAAATTTTAAATTGTTACCCAATGCAGTTAGTAAAGTAGAGTTATCAGCGTTGACAGTGGTTGACAGCAATTGTCCTAACAAATCTCCTGTTAATGTTTTTAAATCGGGGCTCATAGAATCGGTTAGATTTCCGTTCAATTTGATAGTTGAGTTCAATTTCCCGTTGATAATTCCGGCAAGCGGAGCTAACTTTTTAAGTAGGTCTAATTGAGTAAATGATTCTGCGATATTAACCTGATTTAAGCCTAAATCCATCGCAAAAGTTGGAGTTTTACCTTTGGTAGAAACAGCACCATTTAGTCCTATGGTACCACCAAAAATACTTGTTTTAACGTTATCCATGGTTAATTTTTCGTCTTTTACGATCAGTTTTCCGGACACATTTTTTAGTGTTAAATTATCGTACAATACCGTATTTGCTTTTGCGGTAAGCGTACAATCTAAGAAAGCAGGTATTTTCATAGCCTCGGCTGGCTTTGTTTCTGTTTTAGTGGTTGCAGTTTCTGTGGTCATAAAGTCACTCACCGCTAACTGATTTGAGGTCAGGTTAAAGTTTCCTTCTAAATTTTGATTCTTAAAAATAAAACCATAAAAATTTTCTAACACTCCTGTTACGCCAATATCACTTTTTCCTGTAGTGGCTTTGAACGCTTTTAAATTAACTCTACTAGGATCAAATTGAATTAAAGCTTCACTTATGTTCAAAGTTTTGCCGTTTTCATCCACGTACTTAAAATTAGAGAGGCTCATGGTACCTGCGTTATCGATTTTTTGATATTCGCTTTTTTCGACCGAGGCCATGTCAAATTTAGTAATAACATTCGCATTTAATATTCCTGACAACGGTTTGTCTAGTTTAATTGGATAGGCTTTGGAAAGGTTAGCCAAATTTATCGTCCCTTTCAGCATAGCGTCAACAAGAGCATTTTGGGTTATGTTTTTTATATTGGCTTTGGCGCTAAAAACATCTTGATCAATTTGAAACGAAAGCTTGTCTAGGTTCACATAGGTGTCATTTAGAATTCCCGTTTCGTTGATTATTTTAGTATCAATGACAATATTTTGAACTGATTTAGGTAAATTAGGATATTTAAAAGAAGCATTATTGGATTTGATGTCCACATTAAACTTAGGAACACTGGTGTCAGAGTATAATCCTTTAGCAAAGCCTGCCACTGTAAAATCACCAGTAGTTTTTACATTGTCTAAACTAGCTGCATAAGCTGCAGGAATGATACCCAAGAAATTCTTGAAGGACGAGGTAGGTGTTTTGAATTTTAAATCATACTCCTGACCTGCTTCTACTAATTGTATGAATCCATCAAATTCCAATGGTAATTGGTTTACTAGGGCTTTGTTCTCTTTAAAAGTATACTTGCTATTGATTAAATCGATACCTAAAGTCGCATCTAATGTCAACGGTACTTTATTCATGTAATTCACCTTATCCATATCTAGGCTAATCTTAGCAGTGGACTTTGTCTTTAAATCTAATTTTGAAGCTGTAAAATCACCTGTTCCTTCATGGTTTAAACTGTCAATGACCATTTTTATTTTAGAGCCTTGATCAAAATAACGAAACGTGAAATTTTCGACCTTGTAGTTCTGAATGTTCAGTGCCAGCGGTTTACTTTTGCTATCATCAGTTGCTTTATTATCCTTTATTGCAATGTCATAATTACCAACTCCATCTTTATTAAAAATAATGTTTATAAGTCCGTTAGTGGATGAGATTCCGTCAATAATAATGGGTTCATTGTCGCCTTTAAACAATTCTTTGATCGACATTTTTAAATCTACTGTTCCTAACGAAACTAAGGTATCTCCAGCAAAAGGGGCTTTATTGATTATAGCTAGCTTTTGAATGTTGACGGTAGCGTTAGGGAAATTACGAAACAAACTCAAATCAGCCTCTGCAAAACTTACTTTAGCATCCACTTTATCGTTGATAACCTGGGTGATTTTTTCTTTTATTTTACCATGAAAAAAGAATGGTATAGCAAATAAAGAAGCTACAAGTAGTAAGAGTACAATTCCGAGTATTTTTAAAAGTTTCTTTAACATCTGAAGGGAGTATTTTTAATTTTTAAAATTTCCAGCGGTCTTTCTGCAAGATCGATAGTACAAAAATACTATTTTAAAGAAGAGTTACTTTATAATATTGTTAAAATATGTTATGAGTTTTCTCACTATGAAACAGTTGGCAAGGCTACAAGTATAAAAAAATCCGTTTCTTGAAGTAGAAACGGATTTAAAAGGTAAATCATGGAAAGCGGATTTGTATTACTTGATATTTATTTGAAAAGGAAGCATCGCTTGTACTCCTTTTTTCATTTGTAGGTGTTTTACTTCTTGTAATAGTTCGTAATTTTCGGCGCCTATTTCATTTTTTATAAAGTTTTCTTTAGACTGAGCAAAAGGGAATCCTGCAAGTAGATCGTTAAAGTCTTTTTTATACTCAGGATAATTTTGGGTGGTGTATTTTTTAGTTTTTCCTAACATAGCGGCTTCTTTAATGGCTGCATCAAGACCACCAATTTTATCTACTAAACCAATTTTTATTGCCTCGGATCCAGACCAAACTCTTCCTTGACCAATAGCATCCACTTGTTCAAAGGTCATTTTTCGGCCTTGTGCAACATGCGTTACGAAAGTTTTGTATATAAATTCTACTCCTTCTAAAGTAACTGCTTTGAATTTATCATTCAAAGGAACGAAAGGGCTGTATGGTGCCGCATTTTCATGCGTATTAACTTGCTCTACATTGATTCCAATTTTAGTTGTAAGCTGGCTAAAATTGGGTAAAATACCAAAAACACCAATGGAACCCGTTATCGTATTGTTTTCTGCAAAAATGGTGTTTGCATTACAGGCGATATAGTAACCGCCTGAGGCTGCGTAATTACCCATTGATACAACGATAGGTTTAACTTTTTTAGTTAATTCAATTTCTCTCCAAATCAAATCAGAGGTAAGCGCACTTCCACCAGGGCTGTTTATTCGAAGAACAATCGCTTTTACATCTTTATTTTTTCTAGCATCTTGCAAAGAGCGGCGCATGGAACCTTCACCGATGGTATTTACGTCACCTTCTCCACCTTCAATTTCACCTTGAGCGTAAATAATAGCAATTTGGTCTTTGGCATCGCTTATTTTTGAGGTGGTCATGACTTTTTTAGTGTAATCAGCAATTGAAACTGTGTTGTAGTCTTCGTCTTTGGCTACATCAAGTTTCTTTTTGATGTCATCATGGTAGATGTCTTCGTATGCAATGATGTCTACTAATTTTTGTTCTTTGGCCATTTCAGGTGTACGCGCTAGTAAACCGTTAGCAATTTCATTTAATTTTTCGATCGAGATATTTCTGCTCTTGGAAATATCGGCTGTGACTGAGTTCCAAACAGCATTCAGTAAGGCAGTAACTTGCTCCCTATTGGCAGTGCTCATTTCGTTTTCTAAAAAAGGTTCCACTGCACTTTTGTATTTTCCATGGCGAATGACTTCCATCTTTACACCTGTTTTTTCTTGCAGCCCTTTGTAAAATAGGATTTCCGATGACAATCCTTTAAAGTCCATTTCCCCTACGGGATTAATGTATATTTTGTCAGCAACCGAATTTAAGTAATATTCTTTTTGAGAATATGCATTAGAATACGCCATGATAAACTTCCCTGATTTCTTAAAACCAAGTAAAGCATCTCGTAACGCTTTACTTTGAGCCATGCCTAGTTGTGAGTTGCCATTCAAGATCGAAATACCTTCAATATCAGTATCTGTTTTAGCTTCTTCGATGGCATTAATTACGTCGATTAACCCAATATTTTCGCCTTCAGAAAAAATAGTAACCCATGGATCTTTATATTTTCCGGCATAGTCGTATTGAATATTTTCTAAGTTTAATTCGATAACTGAATTGCTTTTGACAGCTATTTTTTCAGAATCACCACCAAAAACTGCCCCTATAAAGAGTATTCCAAAGAAGAATAGCATAAAAAAAACAAATAGACCAATGATGGTCGCCAATACATTTCCTAAAAACTTCATAAATCTTATTTTATTGATAGGTAGCAATTATGTACTAATTGTTACAGTTCTTTTATTTTATTAGGCACCCCTTTGTGCCAACAGTTTGTGCAAATATATTGCTTATTATAAAATTGTTTTAGTTAATTTGTGCTTAATATGAAATCACAACATCAGGTCGTTTTATCGTTGGGTAGTAATCAAGGTAATAAACTAGAAACTATCGAGGCGTGTATTGCTTTAATACATAAGGAAATAGGTACTGTTATACAGGTGTCAAAAATCTATGAAACACCATCTTGGGGTTTTGAAAGTGCCGCTTTTTATAATTGCGCCTTGGTTTTACACAGCTTTCATACTGCTCAAAAAGTCTTAAATTTAGCGTTAAAAATTGAAAAAAAATTAGGGAGAATTAGAAATAATCAAGCGGGGTACCAAGCTCGAATTATTGATATTGACCTAATCGCATTTGATGAAGAGGTTATCAATACTGATAAATTACAAGTGCCACATCCTTTAATGCAAAACAGGAAATTTGTTTTAATGCCTTTTCTTGATTTAGGGATTCAGTGGAAACATCCCGTTTTACATAAGACGGTTACAGAATTGCTAGAATCCACCACTGACTCAAGTACTTGTACTGTGGTTGCAAAAGTGAGCAATCCACTGAGTAGTATTTCATTCGACCAATTCAATTACGTTGCTTTTGAAGGGAATATTGGAGCAGGGAAAACAACTTTAGTTACTAAAATAGCAGAGGATTTTAATGCTAAAACGGTGTTAGAACGTTTTGCTGACAATCCTTTTTTGCCTAAGTTTTACAAGGATCAAAATAGGTATGCCTTTCCATTAGAAATGTCTTTTCTTGCAGATCGTTATCAACAACTATCTGATGATTTAGCACAATTTGACTTGTTTAAAGATTTTTTAGTTGCCGATTATCATATTTTTAAATCACTAATTTTTGCTAAAATTACTTTGGCAGAAGATGAATATCGTTTGTACCGCAATTTGTTTGATATTATTTATAAAGAAATGCCCAAGCCTGACTTGTATGTTTATTTATATCAAAATTCAGAGCGCTTGCTCCAAAACATTAAAAAGAGAGGACGTAGTTACGAACAAGATATTTCGGCTAGTTATCTAGAAAAAATTAATAGTGGCTATTTGGACTATATCAAGTCACAATCGGATTTGAATGTACTTATTATTGATGTTTCTGATAAAGATTTTGTAAAAAATCAAGAAGACTATCTTTTTATCCTAGATGAAATTAAAAAGAAGTTGAATTAGTCTCTATTATCTTTTCAAGGAAAAATGACCTTTTTTCTCCATCCCGGACTCATCAAGTTTTAAAACATACCAGTAATCATCTGCGGGTAATGGGCTTCCGTTGAAAGTACCATTCCATTTTGGATTTTTCGGAGTAAGAATGCCTATTAATTTTCCATAGCGATTGTAGATACTCACCTTGGCAGTAGGAAATTCGAGTAGTCCATCGACTTGCCAATAATCATTATAAGTATCATTGTTAGGTGTGAAATATTTAGGAACTACTATAGCAATGAAGGTTTCGCTGGCACTACTACAAAGGTTTACTTCTCGTACATAAGCAGTTTGGGTTCCGCCAGGAGCGTTATAAAACACATTGGCTTTTTGGTAATCAATTCCGTTTATAGAAAATTCATAATAATCCTGACTTTGACTTAAGTTAATTGTTACGGTAGAATCATTGACGTCGATGGAACTTATTACAGGAACCTCGTGTTCAGTCACCACAATAGTTTTTTCACTAGTACAATTATCGCTATTGGTGATTGTTACCGTGTACGTTCCTATTGTAGTAACTGTAATTTTTTGGGTGGTTTCGCCAGTCGACCATAAATAAGACAAATTGGGTAGTCCAGCGTCTAATAGTAACGAATTATCTTGTTGGCATTTTACAACTTCTTCACTCGTAGTTGATGGAAGAGGAAAGATACGTACCTCGACTGCGGTTCGGCTGGCGCTCGTGCAACTGTTATTGACAGCTTCTGCGTAGTAAGTTGTGGATTGATTTAAAAACGGACTTGTAAAACTATTTCCAGTTGCTAATAGTCTACCGTTATTGGGTGCATCATACCAATTAATTGTTCCTACTGAACTCGTTGCAGTGATTGTTGCAGTTCCAGGGCCACAACTTGAAGAGGGACTTGTGCTTACAATAGTTGGAATCGAGTCAATGGTAGCGGTTACAGCTGTTCGGGTCAATGTGGTACAATTATTTGCCGTTGCATCCACATAGTAAGTGGTTGTACTTGTCAAGCTAGGAGTAGTAAACGCATTACCAGTCGCTATTGCTGTTCCTCCAGTTGCAGTTGTATACCAATTGATCGTGCCTTCAGAAGCCGTAGCCATAAGTGTTACCGGTCCGGCTTGACACCGTGCCGCAGGAGTGGTAGTTGCAATTAGTGGCGTTGGAATTATAGTAGCGGAAACCGCAGTTCTTGTTGCTGTAGTACAGTTTGCATTGTTACCTTCTGCATAGTAGGTTGTAGTTGATGTTAGTGTAGGTGTCGTAAAGGAAGTACCATTAGCAAGTGCCGTTCCTCCTGTCGGACTACTATACCAGGAAACAGTTCCAACCGAAGCAGTTGCTTGCAGTGTTACAGTACCGCTACCGCATCTAGTAGCAGGTGTTGTCGTGGTGATAGTAGGTGTTGCTGTTACTGTTGCTGTTATGGCAGTTCTACTGCTGCTGACACAGCCATTATTAATTGCGTCGATGTAATAAGTAGTGCTGTTAGAAAGGGTAGGTGTGGTGAACGTATTTCCCGAGGCAAGTGGCGTACCACCAGTTGAAGCAGCATACCAATTTATCGTTCCAGCTGAAGCAGTTGCCGATAATTGAACGGAACCCGTATCACATCTTTGAAAAGGAACAGTTGTGGTAATTGTGGGTATCGGAGAAATAGTCGCGATTACAGGAGTTCTAGCTCCAGTTGTACAGCCATTCGCGTTGGTAGCTGCGTAAAAAGTAGTTGTTGTATTTAGTATGGGTGTTGTAAATGATGTACCAGTTGCTAATAAAGTACCATTGGTAGGGCTATCGTACCATTGAACAGTACCACCATTTGCAACAGCTTGCAGTGTGCTGCTTCCTGCCCCACATCTAGTGCTTCCGGTACTTCCAACAATGTTAATCATTGTCATTTTCGTGCTTGCCGATGTTTGAAGAGGTGTTTCACCTGGTAATCCGCCGTACTCAACGATGTACCCTTTTGGCTGGTAGTTTCCGCTAACATCACCAGTTAATACTAAATCATTCCAAGAGCCAGGAATTCCAATCCCAGGTGCTGTAATATGGGCATAATCTTCGTTAGTGCCATTGGATTGATTTGGTTCACCATTGTTCCAAAAAGCGAAGTTAAATGGTGCAGTAGTAGTTCCGTTTGCTTGTCCTATCCAAAAAGTAATTCCGGTCCCTAAATTAGCAAGTCCTTCCGGTCCAGTAACCCATTTCCAAGTACCTTCAATCTCACTATCGCTGCCGCCGATCCATCCTGCTCCTGGCGCTTGTGTACCAGCGAGCTGTGCTTCATCTGCTGCAGTTAAAGTAGCAAGATACCCTTGTAGACCGTAGTAGTTTCGAGCACTAGCAGCATTACGAGCATCTATCCACGAAATTCCAAGTGCTGATACGTATTCATAAAAATGCCCATTACTAGGTAAATAACTAACGTTACTTAAACCTAAGTTTATTGAAAAAGCCCTGTTTCCAGTTGGTGAAAGTGACGAACTGGAATAGACCACATCTTTTATAGCTGCTTCAAAATCAGAATAAGGAATGCCAATTGGGTTAGAGAGTGTGAGTTTTCCTTCTAATGAAGACCAACTACTAGTAATGTTCGGATGAGACCCAATTAAACTCAGTAGGTCTTGCGCAATCACATATCCTGATGCTATTTGTATTGTAACCGATTTGGTTGTTGGTTCTAAGGGGTCATTAGTTATAATGACGGTCTCTACAATTTTTTGTTGAGTACCGGGACAATATATTTGGTTTCCGGTTACCGTTATGGTAGGCGGAATAATTGCAGCAATTGTGCTTTTTTTGTTCTTTTTAAGTAGATGTTTAGTTTTTTCAGTGCTATTAGCAAATCCTGTATTTGAATAACTCAAGGACAGCAGTGCGAATAAAAATAGGAGGCCAAACTTTTTCATGGTGGAAGATACAAAAAGGTAAATAGTAAAACAATTAATTAGGATATTGCATCTTAGCAAACAAATCCCACACCACGATTCCCGCGCTAACTGATATGTTTAGAGAATGCTTAGTTCCTAATTGCGGGATTTCGATGCATCCATCACACATAGCTACAGCATCTTGAGATACACCATGAACTTCATTACCAAAGACTAAGGCGTATTTTGTGTTTTTAGTAACCGTAAAGTCTTGCAAAAAAACTGCACTTTCCACTTGTTCAATAGCTAAGGTAACAATATTTTCCTTTTTTAAGTTTTCAAGTACTTCAAGTACATTTTCTTGGTGTTCCCAGATAACTGTTTCGGTTGCGCCTAAGGCTGTTTTGTGAATTTCCTTATTAGGTGGAGTAGCGGTTATTCCGCACAGGTAAATCTTTTCTATTAAAAAAGCATCTGCCGTTCTAAAAACAGAGCCAATATTGTGTAAACTTCGAATATCATCAAGAACTAATATAAGGGGAGTTTTATCAGAAGTTTTAAAATCTTCAATTGATTTACGTTCTAGCTCGTTGTTTTCCAGTTTTCTCATTCTAAAAGAGGTATTGTTTTTTTAATAAAAAAAGCCCCCGCTTTGGCGGGAGCTTTTTATTATGTCTTAATTTGAAATTTAGCTTTTTGAAGCATTGTCATCTAAAACTACTCCTTTTATTGTTAGGATTTTAGTTGCTTGTCCTTCAGCGTTTGAAGTTACAGTAACTGTTTTTGTAAATGGACCCACTCTATCAGTAGCATATTGTACACCAATTACACCTTTTGCTCCTGGAGCGATTGGCTCTTTTGGAGAAGTTGGAACAGTACATCCACAAGATCCTTGTGTATTAGTAATAATTAATGGTTTAGTTCCATTGTTGGTGAAAACAAATTCACGTTTCCCGTTTGAATTGTGAGCAATTGTTCCGTAATCGATTGTTTCCGAAGCGAAAACCATTCCTGCACCATTAACTTTAACCGTTTTTGCAGCTGTTGCTTTGATTTTTTTAGCAGTTTCTTGAGCGTTAGAAGAATTGATTCCTAAAACGGCAACTAAGGCAAGTAAAAATATTTTTTTCATTTTAATACAACTTTATAATTATTAGAACAAATTTAAAGAAAAAATCGTGCCAATGACTTAAATTTTCCTTAAAAATGCTTTTAATTTTTGATTTAGGCGTTATTCGCCTTAAAATATTTAAATTCGCTGATCTATTTTCTCATTAATTAAAATACAAAATAAGTTGGCATCTAAAGATAAAACGGTTAAAGAAACTCCATTAATGAAGCAGTACAATGAAATCAAAAGGAAGTATCCTGATGCTTGTTTGTTGTTTCGCGTGGGAGATTTTTATGAGACATTTGGCGAAGATGCAGTTCGAGCTTCAAAAATTTTAGGAATAACATTGACCAAGCGAGGAGCTGGCTCAGAAACCGAAACCGCTTTGGCTGGTTTTCCGCACCATTCGATAAATACTTATTTACCTAAATTAGTGAAGGCGGGTCTTCGAGTGGCTATTTGCGATCAGCTGGAAGATCCTAAAATGACGAAAACTATTGTCAAACGAGGTGTAACTGAACTCGTGACGCCAGGTGTTTCGATGAATGATGAAGTGTTGCAGTCTAAAACAAATAATTTCTTAGCTTCGATTTATTTTTCAAATAAAAGCATAGGGGTTTCATTTTTAGATGTGTCTACTGGTGAATTCCTAACTGCACAAGGAAACGCAGAATACATTGATAAGTTATTGCAGAATTTCAATCCCTCTGAGGTTTTAATCCAAAAAAACAATAAAAACACGTTCCGAGAAACTTTTGGTGATGATTTTCATTGCTTTTACCTAGAAGATTGGATTTATAAGGAAGATTACGCCTTTGAGACCTTGACGAAACATTTTCAAACCATTTCATTAAAAGGGTTTGGTATTGAGGAGTTAAAGGAAGGGGTGATCGCTTCAGGAGCAATTTTATATTATTTATCCGAAACGCAGCACAATAAAGTACAGCATATTACGGCAATCCAGCGTATTGCTGAGGATGCGTATGTGTGGATGGATCGCTTCACCATTCGTAATCTCGAATTGTATCACAGTTACAACCCTAACGCAGTTACTTTATTAGATGTAATTGATAAAACGCTTTCGCCAATGGGTGGTCGTTTGCTAAAAAGGTGGTTAGCGCTTCCTTTAAAAGATCCAACCAAAATTAGAAATCGCCATCAAGTGGTGACCTATTTGAAGGAAAACCAAGAGGTTTTGCATAAGATGCAAAATCAAATTAAACAAATATCGGACTTAGAACGCTTAATTTCTAAGATTGCTGCCGGAAAGGTATCGCCACGCGAAGTGGTTTATTTAAAAGAATCCTTGGACGCGATTATACCGATCAAAACTTTAGCGCTAGAAAGTAAGCAGGAAGCCGTTAAGATAATTGGTGATAGCTTGCACAGTTGTGACTTGCTGCGTGAAAAAATAAAAACAACCTTAAATCAAGATGCGCCTGTCGCTGTTGCAAAAGGGAACGCGATTGCCAAAGGCGTAAATGCTGAGCTAGACGAGTTGCGAGCGATTTCTACTTCAGGAAAAGAATTTTTAGAAGGTATTGAGGCTAGAGAGTCGGAACGCACGGGGATTACTTCATTAAAGATCTCTTTTAATAATGTTTTTGGATACTATATCGAAGTACGAAATACCCATAAAGATAAGGTTCCTGCGGAGTGGATAAGAAAGCAGACTTTAGTCAACGCCGAGCGATACATTACCGAAGAGTTGAAAGAATACGAGGCTAAGATTTTAGGTGCCGAAGAAAAAATTCACAAAATTGAATCAGAATTATTTGAGCAATTGGTACATTGGATTGCGACGTATATCAAACCAGTGCAACTGAACGCAAATTTAGTGGCGCAATTAGATTGTTTGTGTTCCTTTACCCAATTAGCTTTAGAAAATAAATACGTTTGTCCTGAGCTCGATGAATCATTTGATTTGGAAATAAAAAATGGTAGACATCCTGTTATCGAAAAGCAGCTTCCTGTTGGGATTCCTTATATTGCTAATGACGTTTTTTTAGATAGAGAAAGCCAACAGCTGATCATGATTACGGGTCCTAACATGTCGGGTAAGTCCGCTATTTTGCGTCAAACGGCTTTAATCGTATTGCTAGCGCAAATGGGAAGTTTTGTCCCTGCTGAAAATGTACGTATGGGAGTTGTAGATAAAATTTTTACTAGAGTAGGAGCCAGTGATAATATTTCGATGGGAGAATCTACTTTTATGGTCGAGATGAATGAAACAGCTTCCATCTTGAATAATATTTCTGATCGCAGTTTAGTGCTGCTAGATGAAATTGGGCGTGGTACGAGCACCTACGACGGAATTTCGATCGCATGGGCTATTGCCGAGTTTTTGCATGAGCATCCTTCAAAGCCTAAAACCTTATTTGCTACACATTACCACGAGTTAAACGAAATGAGCGAGCTATTGCCTCGAATTCAGAATTATAATGTAGCAGTTAAGGAATTAAAAGATACGGTGCTTTTTGTTCGAAAACTAGTAAAGGGAGGAAGTGCTCACAGTTTTGGAATTCATGTTGCTAAAATGGCGGGAATGCCGCAAATTGTAATCTTGAAAGCGCAAAAGCTTTTGAAAAAATTAGAGAAAGATCATTCGGGCGAAGCTTTAAACGGAATTAAATCCGAGAAAGAAGAGATGCAAATGAGTTTCTTTAACTTAGACGATCCCTTACTGGAAGAAATCAAGGAGGAAATACTAAATTTAGATATTAATACAATTACACCAATGGAAGCCTTGATGAAATTAAACGAAATTAAGAGAATGTTGACTCGAAAGTAATTTTTTTTTAATTTTTAAAGTTTAGGTTATCAAAACGTTAGCTTTTTTATTGATTTTTTTTCTAAAAAAGGCTTGTTTAATTCAAAAAAGGTGCTAAATTTGCATCCGCAATACAGAACAAGTATCGCGGTTCTTTTTAAAAATTGAAAATGCGAAAATAGCTCAGTTGGTAGAGCGCGACCTTGCCAAGGTCGAGGTCGCGGGTTCGAGCCCCGTTTTTCGCTCGATACCAAATAATGCTCGGATGGTGAAATTGGTAGACACGCTGGACTTAAAATCCAGTGAACAGCAATGTTCGTGCGGGTTCAAGTCCCGCTCTGAGTACAAAGAAAGCTTCAAACTATGTTTGAGGCTTTTTTTTTGTCCCCAATAATTAGGGTTGGTCAACGAATTACAAGGTCTAAAGTTGTAATAGTGGTCGTGATTGTGGTATGTTTGCGTGATCACGCTTAAAGTGGTAATTAACTTGTTTGTTCTAAAAAAAAACTATGGCTTCTTTTGTAATTAGTAAAAGATTTAGTGGAGATTATAAGTTTGAATTTGCTTCTCGCAAAGGCAAGCCTATTTTTACAAGTAATGCTTATGAGTTAAGGATGGATTGTGAGTCGGCGGTAGAGTACTTGCGATCAGTACTTGAAACTTGCTCTTATGTGAAGTTTAAGACTTCTAAAGGAAAGTATTTCTTTCGTGTAGTTATTAATGGGCAAGTAGTGGCGGTAAGTCGTAAATACAGCACGGAATTAATGGTGCAGAAAGGAATCGATGAAATTGTAAAGTACGGGTCTAAAGCTGAGATTTTAGATTTTTCAAACAACAATTTTGAATTTACAGATTAGTAGCGTTCTGCACTAAAAATAAGTATCTCGGTCTTTATAAAAAAAAAAATATTGGCACAAAAAAAAGCCGCTACTAAAGTAAACGGCTTATTTTTTTTTGCTTGTGTCTGAAATTATTCAGCAGCAGGAGCTTCAGTAGTTGCAGCAGCAGCAGTATCAACAGCTACAGTATCAACAGCTACAGTATCAACAGCTACAGCAGTAGTATCAGCTACAACTTCTTCAGCAGGAGCTTCAGCTTTTTTACAAGATACAACAGTTAAAACAGCAACAACAGCTAAACTTAAAAATACTTTTTTCATCTTAATTTAATATAAAAGGTTAATTATTAATTCGGAGCAAAGATATAAAATTTTTGATATGTAGAATAAATTTTCAATTTTTTTTTAAAAATAATATTTTCAACCCTTTTTCTTGATTCTGTTTTACGTAACCTGCTGCCTGTAAAGGGGTTTACGTGCTTAGTTGCTTGACAAAGGAGTCTGTTTGTTTTTCATAGCAGCCACTAAGGCTCTTCTTTAGCTGTTGTTTAGTGGGTGAGTAGGCAAATATTTGATTATGAATAGTTTATATTTTGCCAAAATAGGATGGCCGAATAAGTATTTATCCAAATAAACTAAAGCAAAATTTTATAAAAACGCAAATTCGAACTGTTTTAACTGCTTCAACCAATAGAAATGCAGTGCTATTGCTATCGAAATTGATTTTTTGACAGAAAGCAAGAAATTAAAGACATAAAAAAGAGAGTGATCCAGTTATGGAGCTATCGTATTTAAAATGATGTTGGTTGCTCCTTTATTCATTGTTACAAATGTGCTACATATATGTCCTTTCTCGGTTCGGTATGTTGCATCTGCGTTCAATTCAGTAATCGTGTTTTTTAATTGTTGCGCATTAGAAATTGCGTGACAACCTTGTAATCTGATTAAGGCAGTTGCTTCCGCAAAGTGCGAATAATTGGGGCCTATAATGATTGGTATTCCAAAGGTGGCTGGTTCTAATATATTATGCACTCCGGGATTTCCAAATCCTCCTCCCACGTAAGCGATATCAGCATAACTATAAATCTTAGTTAGTATACCAATGGTGTCTATGATAAAAACATCATATTCTGCTAATGGCATAGTAGGATTGTAAAGGTAATCGGAATAGAGTACTGTTTTTTTAGTGATCGAATTTTTCAAGCTGGTAATTTGATCTTTTTTGATGTTGTGAGGCGCGATTACTACTTTTATATTATGCGCTGTTTGATTGATGTATTTTGTCAGTAGGGCTTCATCTTTTGGCCAAGTACTTCCCGCAACTAGTGTTGTTTTGTTGTTTTTAAAAGCAGCAATAAACGATAAACTGTTGTCTTTTTCTAAAATGGTTGCTACACGATCAAAGCGCGTGTCTCCGGAGACAGCAACATTTGTTTTGCCTAATTGCACTAGTAGGTTTTTAGATTTTTCGTTTTGAACAAAAAAGTAGGTAAAGGCATCTAGTGCTTTTACGTAGAACGCCCCATACCATTTAAAAAAGAGTTGGTTTTCTCTAAAAATCCCCGAAACTAAATAAGTCGGTATTTGGTGTTCCTTTAATTCGTTGAGGTAGTTAGGCCAAAATTCGTATTTGATAAAAAATACCATATCAGGATGAACGGCTTTTATAAATTCCTTTGCATTTGATTTAGTATCTAAAGGCAGATAAACAGTAGCGTGGGCCACTATATTGTTTTTACGTACTTCATAACCTGAAGGCGAAAAAAAACTGATTATTATTTTGTGCGAAGGGTATTTGGCTTTTATACTTTCAATTACAGGAAGACCTTGTTCGTACTCTCCTAATGAGGCGGCATGGAACCATATAGTAAGGTCTTCGGGTTTTATTTTGCTGGAAAGTTCTTTAAAAACCTCTTTTCTACCATCGACAAAAAGTTTGATTTTTGGTGCGAAAAGCGCAATCCCAGGTAATAGCGAACTAGCGATATTGGTTAAAATATTATACAGAAAAAGCATATGAAAAGTTTTATTTTGCTAAAATACTGTTTCTTTTGTTTATCATTTAAATCTTAGCGGTTAAATTGCTATTTTTGCAATAAGAAGTAGTAGAAAAGGCGTTAGTTGGCGATTTCGAATACAATTAAAATTTCTTCCCAACTAGGTTGAGGTAGCAGCGGGCTTTGCTCAGTCTTCTAATTTTAACTTTAAAAGCTGCTTCTGGTAAATTTAAATAGAGATGAAAAAAATACAAATGGTTGACTTAAAAAGTCAATACGATAAGATTGCTACCACTGTTAATGATTCAATCCAAGAGGTTTTAGACACTAATACTTATATTAACGGACCACAAGTACATCAATTTCAAAAATCATTAGAGGAATATCTTGATGTAAAGCATGTAATTCCTTGTGCTAACGGAACCGATGCTTTGCAAATCGCCATGATGGGATTGGATTTAAAGCCGGGTGATGAAGTGATTACTGCTGATTTTACTTTTGCTGCAACTGTGGAGGTAATAGCTCTTTTACAATTAACACCGGTTCTTGTTGATGTGGATCTGTACAACATGAATATTTCTATTGATCGCATTAAAGCGGCAATTACACCTAAAACTAAGGCGATTGTTCCGGTACATTTATTTGGACGTGCTGCTAATATGGAGGCAATCATGGCATTAGCTAAAGAACATAATTTGTATGTTATTGAAGATAATGCTCAAGCGATTGGAGCCAATTGTAAATTCTCTGATGGAACCAAAAAGAAAGCAGGTACAATAGGACATGTAGGAGCAACTTCATTTTTTCCATCTAAAAACTTAGGTTGTTATGGTGATGGTGGAGCTATTTTTACGAATGATGATGCCTTCGCTCATAAGCTACGCGGAATTGTAAATCACGGAATGTACGAACGTTACCATCATGATGTAGTAGGTGTAAACTCTCGTTTGGATAGCATACAAGCAGCTGTGTTGAATGCTAAGTTACCTTTATTAGACTTGTACAATAAGTCGCGACAAGATGCCGCTAGAAAATATTCTGCTGCATTTGAAGGACATAAAAATATTATTGCTCCGCAAATTTGTGATATCTGCGATTGCCACGTTTTTCATCAATATACCTTACGTATTATAGATGCTGACCGCAATGGCTTAATGCAACATTTATTAGATAACGGAATTCCATGTGCTATTTACTATCCAATTCCTTTACATGCTCAAAAGGCGTATCAAGATGAGAGATACAAAGAAGAGGATTTTCCGGTAACGAATCAGTTGGTTAAAGAAGTGTTATCGTTGCCGATGCATACCGAATTAGACGACGAACAAATTAAGTTTATCACCGACTGTGTTCTGAGCTTTTTAAATAAATAAAATAGAAAGGCACGGTAATTCGTGCCTTTTGCATTACAAACGAATAAATAGTCGTTACAGAAAAAGAAAATAAATGAAGATACTAGTAACAGGAGGTTTAGGATTTATAGGTTCACATACTGTTGTGGAACTGCAAAAAGAAGGATATGAGGTCGTTATTATTGACGATTTATCAAATACTTCTTTAAAGGTTATGGATGGTATTGAATCAATTTCAGGAATTGTTCCTGCTTTTGAAAAATTAGATTTACGTGAGAAAGGTAAAGTCCAAGACTTTTTTCAAAGACACTCTGATATAGAAGGAGTCATTCATTTTGCCGCTTCAAAGGCAGTGGGCGAAAGTGTTGGAAATCCTCTTCTATATTATGAAAATAATGTTAATGCTCTAGTGTACTTATTACAAGAACTACAGAAAAAAGAAACAGCTAATTTTATATTTAGTTCGTCTTGTACCGTTTATGGTCAAGCCGAAAACATGCCAATCACTGAAAATGCGCCAATTCAAGTAGCCATGTCGCCCTATGGAAACACCAAACAAATTGGTGAAGAAATCATTACAGATACGGCCAAGGTAACGGGAATTAACGCCATTTTGTTGCGTTATTTCAATCCTATTGGAGCACACCCTTCGGCAGCGATTGGTGAGTTGCCGCTAGGAGTTCCTCAAAATTTAGTTCCGTTTATTACTCAAACCGGAATGGGGTTAAGAAAAGAACTAGCCGTTTATGGCGCTGATTATCCAACTGCAGATGGAACCGCTGTACGAGATTATATTCATGTTGTTGATTTGGCAAAAGCCCATGTAATTGCCTTGCAACGACTACTAAATAAAAAGAATCTTGAAAAAGTAGAAACTTTTAACCTAGGTACAGGTACAGGAAGTTCGGTATTAGAAGTCATATATGCTTTTGAAAAGGTAAGTGACAAAAAGTTACCATATAAATTAGTGGATCGCCGCGAGGGAGATGTCACCGAAGCGTATGCTAATACCACCAAAGCAAATACTATTTTAGGTTGGACCGCCCAATCTACTTTAGAGGAAGCATTAGCAAGCGCCTGGAAATGGGAACAAAAAATTAGAGAATAAAAAAAAGACTGTCAATAGACAGTCTTTTTTTTTTTTACTTCTTAGATTCTTCTTTCATTTCCTCTGCTTTTTCATTCATTTTAGCAGCTCCTTCTTTCATTTTGTTGCTAATTTTAGATTTAGTAGAATCGATGGCAGCGTCTACTTTTACAGCTGCGGTATCAACGGCTTGGTCCATTTCGTTTCCTATGGCATCTGTAGCTTCGCCTACTTTGTCTTTGGTTTCTTGTTTACAAGAAACGATTGTTAATGCTGCAACAATCGCTAATCCTAAAAAGGTCTTTTTCATTTTTATTCGTTTTAATAGTAATTATTCGATTTTTCTAAGATTTAAAGATAAATAAAAAATCCCCACAATCTAAGGTTGTGAGGATAATTATAATCTAGCGGTTAAAAAGCGGTTAAGCGTTTGCAGTAGCAGCTTCTTTATCTATTTTTCCAATTAAGCCTGCTAATACTTTTCCTGGACCAACTTCTGTAAACAAAGTTGCTCCATCAGCGATCATTTGCTGAACTGATTGCGTCCATTTTACGGGAGCAGTTAGTTGAATGATTAAATTTTTCTTGATTTCATTGGCATCAGAGACTGCTGTTGCTGTTACGTTTTGATACACTGGGCATATCGGTGTAGAAAAAGTAGTTGCTTCAATAGCTGCAGCCAGTTCTTCTCTAGCTGGTTCCATCATAGGCGAGTGGAAAGCACCACCTACGGGTAATAACAAAGCGCGTTTTGCTCCCGCTTCTTTCATGGCAACACAAGCAGCTTCTACAGCAGTTGTTTCGCCTGAAATCACTAATTGTCCTGGGCAATTGTAATTGGCAGCAACAACAATTCCGTCAATTGAGGCGCACACTTCTTCTACCACATTATCAGCAAGTCCTAAAACAGCTGCCATGGTCGAAGGTTTGATTTCACAAGCTTTTTGCATTGCTAACGCTCTTTGTGACACTAATTTTAATCCGTCTTCAAACGATAAAGCACCATTAGCAACCAAAGCCGAAAATTCGCCTAATGAGTGACCCGCTACCATTTCGGGTTTAAAGTCAGCACCTAAAGTTTTGGCTAATATAACCGAGTGTAAAAAAACAGCTGGCTGCGTCACTTTGGTCTCTTTCAATTCCTCTGCCGTGCCTTCAAACATAATATCAGTAATTCTAAAGCCCAAAATAGTGTTTGCTTGCTCGAACAAATCTTTTGCTAAAGCGGAGTTTTCATATAAATCTTTTCCCATTCCTGTGAACTGAGCGCCTTGACCCGGAAATACATATGCTTTCATATTTTTATTTTATAGATTGAGTGATTTTTAAATTTCATGAGTAAATCAGCAACAAAAATACTATTTTTTTAAGAACTACCATAGTAAGGTATAGGAGCAGCACTTTTGGCATTCATAACACATTTACTCCCGCTTTCGCTTGTATCTCTTCACTTCGTTACGAGGATGCCAGCTCAATCGGGGCTATTTCTGGCGTATACTGCTTCTAAAACGGAAGTTTTTTACCTCTCGATTCATTTATGAAGTACTATTTTTTAATGAAATGCCGCCTTTTAAGTGTAACAAAAAAGGTAATTCAATACTAATAGAGTAAATTATATGGTGTTATGAAAAAAAGTGTTTCGATTGTTTTTTTCCTGTTTGTTTGCTTTTTGCTGTTTTATGTAGGCATGCCAACAATCAACTACGGTTTTATAGGGTTGCCTTTTACGTTGTTAGTTTTGACTGTCTTGGCAGTCGTTCTTTCCACAGGATTGAAAATGTCAGCCGATAAAAAACAAGTGCAAATCGCTAAAAAGCCTAATCGCTTTTTATTTATTACAATAGCGGTTTTATTAGGATACATGATTGTCACACCTATATTAACCAGTCTTCCGTTGTTTCGAGCAGCTTCTTATCAAACCTTGATAGGTAAAGTGGCTAGTGGCCAAAAGATATCCAACCATATTGCGCCTATTTCTATCGACGAAATCAGAGTAGTCGACGAGGATTTAGCCCATCTTTTAGGTGAAAAAGTGTTAGGATCGCAACCGGCCTTGGGTAGTCAAGTGGAGCTTGGAGAATTTTGTATTCAAAAAGTCAAAAACGATCTGTATTGGGTAGCACCATTATTGCACTCTGGTTTTTTTAAATGGATGAATAATCAAGAAGGAACAGCAGGTTATGTGATGGTATCAGCAACCAATGAACGAGATGTGAAGTTGGTTCAAAATATTGAAGGGAAAGATGTTAAGATAAAATACCAACCCGAAGCTTATTTTCAATCTAATATTCAACGACTTTTATATTTCAGTGGCTATAGTACGGTTGGTTTAACCGACTTTAGCTTTGAAATTGACGACGAAGGTATTCCTTTTTGGGTAGTTACAAAATACGAAAAAAGAATCGGTTTTAGTGGTAACGAAGCGGTTGGAGTTGTGCTAGTAAATGCTCAGACGGGTGCAATTAAAGAATATTCAATCGCAACAACCCCAACATGGGTAGACCGCATTCAACCCATTAGTTTTATCGAAGATCAACTAAACGATTGGGGAGAATACGTTCATGGTTACTGGAATTTTTCTAATGCTAATAAACTGCAAATTACAGAAGGTTTAACGCTGGTATACGGAGATGATAATAAATCGTACTGGTACACCGGTTTAACATCGGTAGGGAAAGAGGAGTCAGCAGTAGGTTTTGTTTTAGTAGATACTAGAACTAAGGAAGCGACTTTTTATAAGCAAAGTGGTGCCACCGAATATGCTGCACAAAGCTCTGCACAGGGTAAAGTACAAGAAAAAGGGTATGAAGCTTCTTTGCCAATACCGTATAATATCAACAACATTCCAACCTATGTTATGACTTTAAAGGACAAAGGAGGATTGGTAAAAATGTTCGTTATGGTTGCCATATCTGATTATACTATTGTTGGAGTTGGTAATACCATGCGAGAAGCCCTGACTTCGTTTAAGAATGTCTATAATATGTCAGGCAACAAGATAAACCCTAACAGCGTTTCGAATAAAAAAATCATGAATTCGGTTGTAACCAGAATTCAAAATGATGTAAAAAATGGGAACAGTTTTTACTATTTTAAAATAAAAGATTACCCCAATATTTTTGTAGGCTCGTCTCAAATTTCGAGTCAGCTGCCTGTAACTATGATTGGAGATTCGATAAAAATATCTTTCGATGTAGACACAGAGGAAGTGATTGATGTTTCGACTTTTGAAAACCTCAATTTAAAAAAGAAATAATTTTGGTTGATTATTTGTAGTGAAAAGAGGCTGAATTCATTGGTTTGAATTCAGCCTTTTTGTTTTTAAAAATGTAACCTCTTGTTACGCGACTGTGGTATTATTCTAGTAAAATTGTTTTGATGAAAGTTATTAGTAGTTCATAGGAACTTCCATCAGCAGGATTTCGGCTGCTGTATTTGTATGAATTGCTAATTGGTTTACATCTTGTATCCCTAAAGCATCTCGGGTATCTAATTCGTGACCGTTTATTGTTAAATTACCTGATAATATAAAGGCATAAACGCCATTGCCTTCTTTTTTTAAATCGTAGGTAATGCTGCTATTTTTATCAAATTTACCCAAATGAAACCAAGCATCTTGATGAATCCATACTCCTTCATCCTCTGGATTAGGAGATAGGATTTGTTGTAAAGTGTTGATTCGGTCTGCTGGGTCTAGCGAAATTTGTTGGTAACGTGGTGTTACATTTTTTTTATTTGGGAAAAGCCAAATTTGTAATGACTTTGTTTTTAGGTCGGCATTTGGGTTAAACTCACTGTGTTGAATCCCAGTTCCTGCACTCATTACTTGGATATCCCCGTTTTTTATAGTCGCAGCATTTCCCATACTGTCTTTGTGCGCTAAATCACCTTCTAACGGAATTGTAATGATTTCCATGTTGTCGTGCGGGTGTGTACCAAATCCCATTCCTTCACCAATGATGTCATCGTTTAGAACCCGTAAGGCTCCAAATTGAATTCGGTCTGGGTTGTACCAGCTACCAAAACTAAAACTAAAGTTAGCTTGTAGCCAGCCATGATCAGCATGTCCTCTTGTATTTGCTTTATGTAAAACGGTATTTTCCATTGGATATAATTCTGCAATAGTATAATGCAAAGTTACCTACATTGGTCCCAACGAACCCTTAACCTAGGTTAAGAAAGGTTATGGATAAAAATTAAATTTTAATGTATCGACAGAGTGTTGGATTTTAACCGGAAAAGCTAGATGTTACTACTTTAAAAGTAGCAGTTCAAAAAAAAGTAGCGCGTAACCAGTTATAATGTCTTCTCTTTCCCATTGGTATGCAAGTATAAAATAGGTCTGTGTCGCCTATAGAAAAGGATGATAAATCTCAAACTTGAGGGATTTCTGGAACCAAAATTATAATAGTCACAGCCGATTTAGAAAGTATTCTAAAGGAATTAGATGCTTTAAAAGCTGAAAGTGAATTAATAGGAAGGGGCGTTCAAGTAGTCACACGGTTTCCTCTCAATTCCAGTAGAGAGTGAAATTGTCTTTGCCAAGAAGTAGTTTGGTTCTAAGTGTTAGTTTTTTTTGAGCTTAGAATTGTTATTGTTTTTGGTCTGTTTTCTTCTCTTCGGGTATTAATTTAAAGGATGTCGCCACGAAACGGTCGTTTACCACTGCACCAACTACTTCTGCTTTTCGGATTGCTGCACAAAAACCATCTGCTGCATGAGCATCTCCATGAGAATCTATAGAAGTGCCATCGACAAAGTACGATTTGCCATCAATACGCACAGCAAGGTCGCAGGCATCGCCTTTCATCCCAAATTGGCATTGACCACAAGAAGCTTCAACAATTTGTGCTTTAGGAGCTTTTTTCTTTTCTTGAGCGCTAAGTGATACACTAATAAGTAAGAGGGCTGCAATGATTATTTTTTTCATGATGACTTTTTTAAAAGCCTAAGGTAGTTCTTTTTTAAAACACTGCGTCTAATTAGAATAATTTTTGAACATATAAATCCAAAGTAATCTTGAAAAGCGGATGTTAAATGCTGAAAAAGCTAACATTACTGTCATAATGATGGGTATCATTCTCAAATCGAATGTTTCTTCAAAAAATAAATGAGCCACCATATAAGTAGCAATTCCTTGGGCTACAGATAAACCATAGTTAACGTACATAGCACCAAAAAAATAACCGGGCTCTTTCTCAAATTTATAGTTACAAGTTAAGCAGTATTCGTTCATTTTTGGAAATTTAAATTTAAAGAAGATGTTCTTTTCTTTAAATACCTTGCCTTGTTTGCAGTTTGGGCATTCGTTGTTTAGGATGTGTGCGAGCATGTGTAGCATGGCAATTTTATTTTTTACAAAGGTATTCGTTATCTAGTTTCTAGCTATTTTCTATCTTCGCTAATTATAGGACAAAAAAGACATTTCATCATGAGCAAATATCCCGTTTATTCTATTGACCAATTTAATTGTAACTCAGTTACAAGTGATTTGTACATTAACACCTTCAAGGATCATTTGGTTAATCATAATTTTATTGAAAAGCCACATCGTCATGATTTTTATGTTTTGGTTTTTTTTACAAATGGTAGTGGATCTCATGAAGTCGATTTTGATCGATTTTTGGTTCAACGTGGTAGTGTTTTTGTATTGCAACCGGGGCAAATGCATCATTGGATTTTATCTGAGGATACAGATGGGTTTATTGTTTTTTATAGCGCTGAAATCTATAATCTCTATTTTGGGAATAAAACAATAGACAACTATCCATTTTATTTGTCAGTACAGAATAGCCCTGAAATTATACTGGAGGAACCTGAAATAGCTGCTGTATTACCTTATTTTGAGAAGTTGATCAGTGAAACGTTAACAAATCAGTTATTTAAACGAGATAAGATTATGAATTTATTAGATAGTATTCATATTGATTTAGCTCGAAAGTATAGTGAGCTTCATTGGCATGAAGCCCACTCGTATAATTTAAAAATTAAGAGTTTTGAGCAACTTTTAGAAAAGAAATTCAGAGAGGAAAAATCAGCAGCTTATTATGCTGCAGCTTTAAATATCACCTTAAAACATCTAAATCGTATTTGTAATGAAATACTAAAAAAAACAACTACCGAAGTAATTGTAAATCGTATTATCCTTGAAGCAAAACGAATGTTACTTGATCAAAATTGGGCTGTGAACGAAATAGGTTCGGCATTGGGGTACGACGATTATTCCTATTTTGCTCGCTTATTTAAAAAAAGCTGTGGTATGACACCAACCAATTTTCGATTACAAAAAAAATATTAAGCTAGTACATTTATTAATGCAGCCGCTTTTTTTGCGCTGTCTACAATGATTTCTATAGGTGTTTCTATGGAATCGTTTACCAAGGCAACTCCCATTCTGCGGTACGGTCTTGAACTTGGTTTTCCAAAGATTCTAAAGTCTGTTTTGGGTAAGTAAGCAATTTTTTCTATTCCTGTAAATGTTGGATTAGTGGAGTTTTCAGAGGCTAAAATTACAGCACTCGCTCCCGCTTTTTCCAAGGTGATTTCGAAAATAGGTAGGCTTAGAATAGCTCGTAAATGCAATTCGAATTCATTAAAGTTCTGTGTGCCGGCTAGGGTTACCATACCTGTGTCGTGGGGTCGTGGGGAAAGTTCCGAAAAGTAAACACCATCATCAGCTAGGAAAAATTCCACTCCAAAAAGTCCTGCGCCACCAAGAGCTTCGGTTACTTTTTCGGCCATGTCTTGAGCTTCGTATAAATCCTTGTCCGAAATTCGGGCTGGTTGCCAACTTTCTTGATAGTCTCCTCGTTCTTGGCGGTGACCAATTGGTGCGCAAAATAAGGTTGGATTGTTGTTTTGAGTGACCGTTAATAAGGTAATCTCTGAGTTGAATTTCACAAAAGCTTCTACAATAACTTCGACAACATCTCCTCGAGAACCTTCTACGGCATAATTCCATGCTTTTTCTATGTCGGCAGTGGTTTTTATCGTCGATTGTCCTTTTCCTGATGAAGACATCAAGGGTTTTACAACGCAGGGCATACCTACTGCTTCAACTCCTTTTTGCAATTCTTCGGCAGTTGTAGCATAGCGATAATTAGCTGTTTTTAATCCTAGTTCTTTGGCGGCTAGATCACGAATGGCTTTTCGATTCATTGTAAAGTTGGCCGCTTTCGCAGAAGGAACTACGGTAATGCCTTGTTTTTCGTATTCATAAAAACGTTCGGTTCGAATGGCTTCTATTTCAGGAACGATAAAATCAGGTTGGTGTTTAGTCACAATGCGATCCAGTTCAGCACCGTCCAGCATATTAATGACTTCAAATCCATGAGCTACCTGCATGGCTGGTGCGTTCTCATAACTGTCTACAGCAATTACGGTTTGCCCGATGCGTTGTGCCGCAATTACAAATTCTTTCCCTAATTCACCGGAACCTAGCAGTAGTATTTTCATTTTTTGAAGTCTTAATTAGAATGTAAAAATAAGGAATTGCTTTTTTTTCAGTGGGAATTGATGGATTATTTTCTGTTAAAAAAATAGTATTAGGATGTTTAATCAAGTAAGAAGGTATCAATGACTTTGTGATATTGTGATTGAAAGATAATTTGTTTTTTTGCGTGAAGGATAGGAGCGGCATCCTTTTATATGGTCCCGATTTTTTCGGGACTATATAAAAGATAGAGCGTATAGCCTGACCCTTTGGGCACGCCCAAATACAACAAAACCCCAAGAAAATCTTGAGGCTTTGTTTGTATCGTGTGAGTTAGATTTTATGACTTTGGACTATCCTGCTAAAGCCTCTTTAATTCGTTTTAAAGCTTCTGTTAAAATGGCATCACTTGTTGCGTAAGAGAATCGAATACAGTCAGGATTACCAAATGCGTCACCTGTAACTGTGGCTACATTAGCTTCGGCTAATAAGTACATTGATAAATCCATGGCGTTTTTGATTTCAGTTCCTCTCAATGTTTTTCCGAAGAAAGAAGACACATCAGGGAAGACGTAAAATGCGCCCTCAGGAACATTGATTTTTACTCCAGGAATTTCTCTAAGCAAACCTACCACTAGGTCTCTACGAGAATGGAAGGCGTCAACCATATGTTTTAATACAGATGGGTCAGCATCGACAGCGGTAATAGTAGCACGCTGCGCAACTGAATTGGCTCCCGAAGTTACTTGACCTTGTATTTTAGTGCAGGCTTTAGCAATAAATTCCGGTGCTCCAATATAACCAATGCGGTATCCCGTCATTGCAAATGCTTTGGCAACTCCGTTCACCGTGATTGTTTTTTCAAACATTCCTGGGATCGATCCTATGCTACAAAAAGTTCCTGAGAAGTTAATGTGCTCATAGATCTCATCAGCAACAACATATACATGTGGATGTTTTTCCAAAACGACTGCTAGAGCAGTAAGTTCCTCACGGCTATATACCGATCCTGACGGATTGCAAGGAGTAGAGAACCACATCATTTTTGTTTTTGGTGTGATTGCTGCTTCTAATTGTGCGGGTGTGATTTTAAAATCGGTTTCGATAGAGGTAGGAACTTCTACGGGTACACCGCCAGATAATTTTACAATTTCGAAATAAGAAACCCAGTACGGTGCAGGTAAAATAACCTCGTCGCCATCGTTTAACATCACCTGAGCGATGTTGTATAGAGATTGTTTTGCTCCTGTCGAGACAACAATGTTTGCTGGTTTGTACTCTAAATTATTGTCTCTTTTAAATTTTCGGCAGATAGCCTCTTTCAAGTCGCCATATCCATCTACTGGAGAATAGGTGCTGTAATTGTCATCGATAGCTTGTTTCGCTGCTTCTTTGATGAAGTCAGGCGTATTAAAGTCAGGTTCCCCTAAACTTAAACTGATGATGTCTTTTCCTTGTGCTTTAAGCTCTCTTGCCAAAGCTGCCATTGCTAACGTTTGTGATGTGGCAAGGTTGTTAATTCTGTCTGAAAGTGGATTGCTCATTAATTGTGTGTTGATTCCCTACTTAGTTATCAGCTTTTAGGGTAGTTAGTTATTGTTTAGTTTTTTTAGTTCGTGTAGTTATGCCAGCTCCGGTTTCATCCCCAGTTCTTTTAAATGCTTAAAGTGCGCAACAACTGCAGCACGCATTGTTTTGTATTCATAATAGGGTAGGTTGCATTCTTGCGCCGTTTCGCGGACAATTTTTGCAATTTTACCGTAGTGAATATGACTGATATTTGGGAATATATGGTGTTCTATTTGATGGTTTAATCCTCCCGTGTACCAATTAATGATTGCGTTTTTTGGCGCAAAATTAGTAGTGGTAAACAATTGGTGAATAGCCCATGTATTATCCATTTCTCCTAATTCGTTAGGCGATGGATTAGTAGTCTCCTCTACAACATGTGCTAGTTGAAAAACAACACTTAAAATCAATCCTGCTGTATAGTGCATCACAAAAAAGCCAATAAGCACTTTCCACCAAGTGATTCCAATAACGATAGGCAATACAATCCAAATCGATACATAAATTACTTTGGTGATGATTAAAGTCGTCCAAAGAATTTTTGGGCTTTTAGCCTCTCCATAAGATAACTTTCTTTTTAAGTAGCTTTTCATTTGCTTGAAATCGGTGGTGATTGCCCAATTAAAAGTCAATAGTCCGTATAAAAACACAGAATAATACTGCTGAAAACGGTGAAAATTATGCCATTTTGCATCTTTGGTAAAGCGGATAATTCGTCCTGCATCTAAATCCTCATCGTGTCCTGGGATATTGGTGTAGGTATGATGCAATACATTGTGTTGGACCTGCCAGTTGTATACGTTTCCTGCCAACACATAAATGGTTCCTCCCATGAATTTATTTACCCAACCTTTGGTAGAGTATGACCCATGATTCCCATCATGCATCACATTCATTCCAACTCCTGCCATACCTATTCCCATGACAATCGTCAATAGTAAATGGCCCCAAAAAGGTAAGTCTAGTGTTAGGATTAAAAAGTAAGGCGCAAGAAAAACGGCAAAAAGTATGATTGTTTTTAAGTATAACTTCCAGTTTCCTGTTTTTTGCAGGTTATTTTCTTTAAAGTAGTTGTTTACTCGGGAGTTAAGCGTCCTAAAAAATTTTAGAGTATCCTGCTTGGCAAAAGTAGGTGCGATATTATTCATAAGTCAGTAATAAGTTTCAAAGATAATTATTATAAATTTTTGGATATACAAAATTGGCATAAATATTTTAACTGTAAAGTATTACTTTTGTTAAAAAAAATAGAGATGGACGAGATATTGAAGTATTTTCCTAATTTGACTGCTATTCAAATAGAGCAGTTCCAAAAATTAGATTTTTTATACCATGATTGGAATGAAAAAATTAATGTTATTTCTAGAAAAGATATTGACTCGTTATACACTAAACATATTTTACATTCTTTAGGAATTGCTAAAGTTATGAAGTTCGAACCTGGAACCTTTGTGCTAGACGTGGGTACAGGAGGAGGGTTTCCTGGAATTCCGTTAGCGATTCTTTTTCCGGAGACTCGTTTTTATTTAATTGATGTCATTGCCAAAAAAATAAAAGTAGTTCAAGGTGTTGTTGACGGTCTTGAATTAAAAAATGTAAAAGCAGAACAACTACGCGCCGAGAACGTAAAAGGAGATTTCGATTTCATTGTGAGTCGTGCGGTAACCAATATGCCTGATTTTGTTTCTTGGATAAAAACCAAAATCAAAAAGCAACAAAAGCATAAATTGAAAAACGGAATCTTATATCTTAAAGGAGGGGATTTAACAGAGGAACTTGCTGCTTTCCCTCAAGCAACAGAATATAATTTAGCCGACTTTTTTGAAGATGAATTCTTTGAAACTAAAAAAGTGGTGCATTTACCGTTGAAGTTTGTGGTCTAGTCGTAAGGTCGAAAGTCATCAAGCCTAAGTGCAATAAAAAAGCCGAATCTAATTTTAGATTCGGCTTTTTGGTGTTAACAAAAGTTATTTAAGACTTTCGACTTTTAAACTTTTAGACAATTATTTATTCTCCCAAAAATGGGTATCTGTAATCTACGGGAGTAACAAATGTTTCTTTAATAGTTCTTGGTGAAACCCAACGCAATAAGTTCAAAGGTGAACCTGCTTTGTCGTTTGTTCCTGAAGCTCTAGCTCCACCAAATGGTTGTTGTCCTACAACAGCACCTGTTGGTTTGTCATTGATATAGAAGTTACCAGCAGCATTTTGTAATTTTACAGTTGCTACTTCAATTGCGTAACGATCAGTACTGAAAACAGCTCCTGTTAAGGCGTACTCTGAAGTTGAATCAACTAATTCTAAAGTCTCTTCCCATTTAGCATCTTCGTAAACGAAAATCGTTATAACCGGTCCGAATAATTCAGTTTCCATTGTTGAGTAATGCGGATTTGTAGTTACGATAACCGTTGGCTCAATAAAGTATCCAACTGATTTGTCGTAGTTCCCTCCAACGATGATTTCAGCGTCAGCATCCTTTTTAGCTTGGTCAATAAAACTAGCTAGTTTATCAAAAGAACCTTCGTGAATAACTGCAGTAACAAAATTGCTAAAGTCTTCTGGTGAACCCATTTTCATTGATTTTACATCAGTGATAATTTGCTCTTTCACAGCTGGCCACATACTTTGCGGAACGTAAGCTCTCGATGCCGCTGAACATTTTTGACCTTGAAATTCAAAAGCTCCACGTACAATCCCTGTAGAAACTTGTTTTGGGTTAGCACTAGAGTGAGCGATGATAAAGTCTTTTCCTCCAGTTTCCCCTACGATTCTTGGGTATGTTTTATAGTGGTGAATGTTTGTTCCTATTTTTGCCCAAATATCTTTAAATACATGAGTTGAACCCGTAAAGTGTAATCCTGCGAAGTCACGGCTAGCTAGAACAGTATCGGTTACCATTAAAGCGTCTCCAAAAACTACGTTGATAACGCCATCAGGAACTCCCGCTTCTTTGAAAACTTCGATAATAATTTGAGCTGAGAATACTTGACTATCACTTGGTTTCCATACCACAACATTACCCATCATTGCAGCACTCGCTGGAAGATTGGCAGCAATTGCTGTAAAGTTAAAGGGTGTAATCGCGTATACAAATCCTTCAAGAGGACGGTATTCTAGACGGTTCCACATGTCTGACGACGATGCTGGTTGGTCAGCGTAAATTTGAGTCATGAATTCTACGTTAAAACGTAAAAAGTCAATCAGCTCACAAGAAGCATCAATCTCTGCTTGGTGAATATTTTTAGATTGCGCGATCATTGTCGCTGCATTGATTCTAGCTCTGTAAGGTCCTGCAATTAGCTCTGCTGCTTTCAAAAAGATAGCTGCACGTTGCTCCCAAGCCATGTTTGCCCACGCTGTTCTAGATTCTAATGCATTTGCAATAGCTTTTTCAACATGCGATTTTTCAGCTAGGTGATAAGTTCCTACGATATGTTTGTGATCGTGAGGAGCCGTCATGTTTTTTGTATTTCCGGTTCTAATTTCTTCGCTTCCGATGTACAACGGAACGTCAATTTTAGAATTCCACATTTTTGTGTAAGCTGCTTGTACGGCTGCTTTTTCAGGTGAATTTGGTGCGTACCCTTTTACTGGTTCATTTACCGCTTTTGGTACGTGAAAAAATCCTTTTAGCATGATATTGTAATTTTTAAATCTGTTATGAGACAGATAAGATTAGACAATTGTAACAACAAACTACTCAAAAATAGTTTGAATAATTCGTGATACAACAAAAGTACAAAGGATTAATTACAATCTTGTCAAATAAAACAGAAGAAGCTAGAAAATATTACAAAGGGTTTTTAATTAAGTGCAAATGGAGCAGCCAATTTAAAGTTAGGGATAGCTACTTTAAAGTTTCGAGTACTCGTAAAGTTGACCATATTAAAATACCCTTTCATGCCTCCAAAAGGCGATGAGAGTAAACAGCCTGAACTGTAAGTGTGTTGTTCGCCGGGTCTTAAGATTGGTTTTTTGCCAATGACTCCCTCACCATCAACTTCTTCTTTATCGTTTAAGGAGTCAAAAATATCCCAATGACGAGTCATGAGCTGGACCGTGTCTTTACTATGGTTTTCTATTGTGATGTGGTAGCTAAAGGCATATTGCAGTTTGTAGTTTTGATAGTAGGTGCCTTCAAAACTAGTTAGTACAGATATTTTTATGCCGCTTGTTATTTGAGATACCATAATGACGAACTTAAAAGTGAGTGATTATCAAAAATACGTAAATTGATTTTAAATAAGTCTTGCTACTTTTGTTTTTTAATTGATAACATTGATCGAGTTAGCATTTCCTTTACCGATTACTCGATCGTATCGATCAATACTTTCCTTGTAATAAACTAAAATTGTATATTCATTTTCAGTTTGATAAAAATTACCGTCAATGGCGTCTTCATAATCAATCTTGCCTTTTGCATCAGCAATAGTATATTCGTAATTGGTGAAACCTTGTTTGATTAAAATCGCCTTTTCATAAAGGCCTTTTTTAGTGTTATACTCCATTTTGAACTCGGGATTCAAGCTGTAGTTATTAAACATTCCAACTACATAAATATCTTTGTCTGATTGAAAAGCAGGTGCCGAAAGTGAGAAGTAAACCCATGCATAATCGGCTTCAATTGCATTGTTAAATCCATTAATATTTTTTACAACAAAATTACCATTGACATCTTGATAAAAAGTATAAGGCAAATTAGCTCTTGCTGTATTTGTATAAAGCAGTGAACTGTAAATGGCTGTACTAGAATCCGATCGAGAGACATTGTTACCAGCGGCTCTTATATCCTTGTTTTCAAAATAATGGAATTCGTTTCCAGCCCAAAATTGGGTTTCTCTGTCGTATTTGTACACTAGTTGATTGCCAATCGTGTATTGTGGTACAATGGTTTTAATAGCATTGTTGATTTTTCCGTTTTGCATCAGTAGCACTTTTATGTTTTTCAATGGATTTTGAAAATTGATTGTGCTTGAGCTGATGCTGAAATCCAGGTTGTGTTTCTGTTCTATATTGCTTAATGTTCTGCTTCGTTTTACTTGAATTGGAACCGAAGCTAGATCTTCGTAAAGGATGAATTTTCTTGAGAATAGGACTTCTCTGTCCTCATTTAAAATCTTTAAAATATAATTACCGCTAATTAATAGTTGTTGGGTAAACTTGTTGGGTAGGGATAAGGTATAGTGCGAATAAAGTTGCAGCGCATTGAATGAGTTGCTGTAGTCTTGGATTCGTTGGTTGTCAAATCCTTGTAAGTATTCGTTTTTAGGAATTGCGGTGGGTACCCAATTGTAATCGCAATGAACAATTTCGTAGTAATAATCCGCTTCGTTGCCAAATAAGTCATCGAAAACAAATTGAAAACCATTACCTAAGGGAAATATAGGAACGACATTTTGATTATCCTGCAAAAAGCTAACTGTCTTAATATTGTAAGGCGGCGCTATTTCATTTTCTACTTGAGAAAAAGCGGGCTGTAGTGAAAATAGCAGAGCGATTATTATTCTGATAAATGATTTAAGCATATGATTCAAGTTCCTAATTGTAAATATAACTAATTAAGTAGCGCTATTATTATGCCATTTATGATTTCACTCAGGTAGATTATTTAAAACAAACCGGAATTATCTCTCCCTTGGCCAAACAATATTTTTCTACTAATTCAGGCGCTAGGGTGTTAGTGTAATCTTCTTCTACTACCGTAAAACCAATGCTTCTTAATTTATCAAAATAATCACGACCATAAATACGTACGTGATCGTATTGACCAAAAATCTTTGCGCGTTCTTTTTGATCGGTAATCGTATCATCTGCAAAAGTGGTAGCCCGTTTTAAATCCTGCGGAATTTGTAAAATTGCCATTCCGCCTGGTTTCAGGACACGATACAATTCCTGCATGGCTTTTGTATCATCCGGAATATGCTCTAAAACGTGGTTGCAAAGAATTACGTCATACTGATTGTCTTTAAAAGGCAAATTGCAAATGTCCGCTTTCACATCCGCTAGAGGCGAAAACAGATCGGTTGTTGTGTAATCTAAGTTTTTTTGATTGCGAAACAGTTTATAAAACGCTTGCTCAGGTGCAAAATGCAATACTTTTTTAGGTGCTGTAAAAAAGTCGGTTTTATCATTTAGGTACAACCATAACAAACGGTGTCTTTCCAGCGAAAGTGTACTTGGTGAAAGCACATTGTTTCGCTGCGTTTCATAACCGTACGGCAGCATCGATTTAAAACTTTTGCCATCAATAGGATCAGTGAATTTATCTCCCTTTAGAGAAAAAGCAATAATAGGACGCGCCACATAGCTCAATCTAATTAATAAGGGACGAGGAATGGTATTGAGTACGAGTTTAAATAATTTTTTCATATTGGTTACACAGAGATTTACAAAGATCACGCAAAGATTCACGAAGTACTTAAATTTCCTTGTTTGAATTTATAAACCGTTTTATATTGTTTTTTAATATTTTAGAATTAAAATTTATCAATAGCCCTAAAGGGTACTTTCCTAATTTTAGATAAGTCAGTATTTGAGCAAAATGAACGGATGTAAATTCATCCACTGTTTTTAGTTCAATTACTAGGATATTTTCAATTAGCAAGTCTATCCTATAACCTTGATCTAATTTGATTTCTTTGTATTTAATAGGAAGTCCTACTTCTTTTTCAACTTTTAATCCCGCTTTTTGTAACTCATAAATCAAACAGGCTTGATAGGCTGATTCTAAAAGACCAGGTCCTAAAGTGCGATGTACTTCAATAGCCAATCCAATAACTTTGTAGGAAAGTGCATTTAACTCCTCACTCAATTCTAGTGGCCTGTCTTCCATTAAACTGTTTTTAAAACTTTGTGAATCTTAGTGTTTTCTTGGGTACTCTTTGCGAAAGTTTATACTACTAGCGGCACTTTTCTGAACTCATCCTCTTCATTGCTAACAATTCCTAGTGCTTTATAAATATAGGCGAATGTTGAAAGCAGTTCTGGTTTTCCGTCAATAAGAGCGATATCGTGTTCAAAATGTGCAGAAGGTTTTCCATCGGCAGTCAATATTGTCCAACCGTCTTTTAGCTGTTTGATGTTGCGTGTACCTTGATTAATCATCGGCTCTAGCGCGACAACCATTCCTTCTACAAATAATTTCCCACGGCCTTTTTTACCATAATTTGGCATTTCAGGATCTTCGTGCATTTTTTGACCTAAGCCATGACCTACTAGTTCACGAACGACCCCGTAACCATGGCTTTCAGTATATTTTTGAATTGCATTACCTACATCCTCTACACGGTTTCCAATTTTAAACTCACGGATTCCTACGTACAAAGATTCTTTAGTTACTTGCAATAATTTTTTAGTTTCTGGAGCAACTTCACCTACTTCAAAAGTATAAGCGTGATCACCATGATAGCCATTTTTATAAGCACCACAATCGATAGAAATGATATCTCCGCTTACAAGAGGTGTATTGTTGGGAATCCCGTGAACCACCTGTGCATTTGGACTCATACAAAGCGAATTTGGAAAACCATACAAGCCAAGGAAAGAAGGTTCAGCACCATGATCACGAATGAAGGTCTCGGCTAATTTGTCAAGGTATAAAGTGGTAACTCCCTCTTTAACTTCGGCAGCGAGCATCCCTAATGTTTTGGATACGATCAAAGCACTTTCGCGCATTAATTCTATTTCTTCACGTGATTTTACGATAATCATAGTTCTAATTTTTGAGTGTGCAAAAGTACAATTTTAATTTATTTAATCGGGATTTGCCATGATTTTATATAGTTCGGAGTTCGACACACAATACTCATTGCGCAAAGCGATGGCAGCTAATTGTGCAGTAATTAAACTACTCTCACGGCTATTGATCAAAAATAATGAGCTTTCGCCAAAAATAAACAAGCGCTCCTCTGATTGTAGCATAGTGTTGTAATCCCGTGCTAACTCATTAGCCATTAGTCGTTGTTTGTTTAAGGATGTGATAACCTCTTTTTGAGCTTTTATTTTATTCGAAAGTTGTAAACGTTCGAGATTTAAGCTATTGGTTGTTTCTTGGATTTTGAATTTGGCTAGTTTCAAACTACCACGTTCTTTTCGTAGAAAAATAGGATAGGCAAAGTTGATTCCCAGCTTGTAATTTTCGAATTTGTAGCTATCAATATACTGCGGCTCAGAAATATAGGAGTAGGAGAGGTCAATTTTAGGCAACAATGCGTTTGCTTTCAACTTACGATCCACCTCTAACATATCTATTTTAGTTTCTAAAGCGCTAATTTTTGGATGTCCATCTATAGAAAAGTTGTTGGCAAGCAAATCATTTGTTTTCAAGGTTTCTTGAATGGTGTTTTCAATTAATTGCTCAGGAAATAATACATCTGATAGTTCCATAGGAATGGAATTGTCCAACCACAGGAAATTAGATAATTCTAGTTTAGACTTTAGTAATTTTAGCCGAGAGTTTTCCAAACTAAGCTGACGGTTTTTTAAACTAATACCTGCTTCAACACTATCAATAGCCCTTTTATCTCCTTGTTTGATTAAGGATTGGATGGCTTTAAAACGTGTCTCTGCATTAGTATTGTACTGCGAATACATTTGAAATTCTTCGTAATTTTTTTTCCAATTAAAATAAGCAACTGATGCGTCATACAAAACCGCAATGGCAAGTAGTTTTCTCTCCGCTTGCCCTAGTGTCATTTGTAATTTCGCTTTGCGCAAATCAGCCATTCTTTGATTAATAAACAAACCTTGTCCTAAAGGAACCGAGATTCCAACAGCAGCTAAACCATCGGCAGGAACGGTGTTTTGCGGATTTAAGTAGTATCCTTCATTTTGTTCAAAACCGGCTTTTATTTCGATTCCGTACCAAGTAGGGATTTTGAAACTACTGTTTAAAATCGAATAATATTCAGTGTCTTTGAATTGCTTTTTATCAAAGTCCACCGCAATTTTAGGATCAAACGCACCTCTAGCAGCCATTAATTCGGCTTGCGCTTTATTGATTTCTAGATTAGCGGTTTTTACCAATGGATGAAACTTTTTGACATACCCTAGGTATTCATTAAAAGTGAATTCCATTTGTTGTCCAAGTTTTGTTTCATTCTCTACTTGTTGCCCTTGGCTATGCCAAGCGAAAAAGAGTAAAAATAAAATGGAATATTTCATTATTTTTTTTCTTTAGATTTTGGTGCTTTTTCAGGTACTTCATAGTAATCTGGCGGGAATCCGTTAAGGGTACGCCATATTTCAAACCAAACTGGTACTGTATTTAACAGTGCAATTGTTTGCGCTCCTGATCCTATACTCAATTGTTTTGGCCATGGAGCTTCTTCGGGATCGGGTGCAATTAAAACTCTGAATTTTCCATTGTCGCTTATGAATTTTTCAACGGCAATTATTCGGCCTCCAAAGGTTCCGTACGACATATCAGGCCATCCTGAAAAAACAATCGTTGGCCAACCATCAAACCAAATTCTCATTTTTGCTCCTTTTGAAATCAATGGTAAGTCCAACGGATTGACAAAAGTCTCTACGGCAATATCGTATTCAGATGGCATAATAGTCGCAATAGGCGTTCCTTCCTTGATTGTTTCGCCTATACCTGCTTGCAGTGCACGGTTGATGTAGCCATTTTGTGCAGCCTTAATGTAGTACATCCCGTTACGAATACTATAATTCGCATATTGATTTTTTAGTTTGTTTACTTGCGCTTCCGTATCATATTGATTGCTTAATGCGGTAAACTGATCACTCTCGGCTTTTGCGACCTTTTCGTTATATTCAGCTACGATGCGGTTTAATTCTACTTTAGCGTTAAGTAATTCATTTTGAGTGGTTAATAATTTGTTTTCTTGTGTAATAATTTTAGCTTCAACTTCTTGTTGCTTTAATCGCTTTTCCTCGACATCCGTTAGCGCTTTAAGGCCTTCATTGTTCAATTGAACCGCACGATTGAACTGCGTATTGGCAATTTTTAGTTGTGTTTTTACAGCTACTAAATCAATCGAATCACTTTTTATTTTGAAGCGAGCTTGTTTTAATTTGTTTTCAGCTTGCTGTAGCTTTAGGCTTTTTTCACTTTGGATGGACGCAATTTGACTCTCTAAAGCGCCATATTTAGAGCTATATGAATTCAAAGCTTGGCTTTTAGCATCTAATTGATTTTTAGTATTTTGAACTAAATTAGGGTCCATGTAGTCCTCCTTTATTTCTGAAATGAATAAGATGGTGTCTCCTTTTTTTACATAGTCACCTTCTTGTACATACCATTTTTCTATTCGGCCGGAAATCACACTTTGTATGGATTGTGGGCGCTGGTTGGGTTTTATAGTCGTAACCGCACCTTTTCCGTTAATGTTTTGTGTCCAAGGTAAAAATAATGTTACCAATGCAATGACCGCTATTATAGTTATCAATCGGTTTAATATTTTATAATAGGGTCTAGATGCTAAGCCTTTTACTGTTTTAAACCGATCCAAGTGTGCGGATGCATGTTTATTGTTGTCAGATATATTTAACATAAATTATATTTTTTGGTCTAAAATGATTTCTCCTTTTTGCATAGATATAAGTCGAGAGCATTTGGTCTTCCAATATGGATTTTTAGAAGAGACAATAATGGTCCAATTGTGTTCCTTAGCAGTAATAAAATCGATGATTTGGTTCGCAATTGGATCATCCATATGATCAGTAGGATCTTCGTAGAACAAAATTTTAGGTTTACTGACAATACTTCTCGCTAATAATATTTTTTGAGCATTAGATGACGACAGTTGCTTTCCTTCCGGGAATAAAGGGGTTTCGAGACCTTTAGGCAATGCCATGATAAACTCTTTTAACTGCATCCCTTCAATCGCCCATTTTAATGTTTCGTCATTTACGGCTTTAGTTTTAAAGGTGATGTTCTCTAAAACCGTACCCTCGAACGGTGTTTCTCCATAAATGATACTTTCTATTTGTGAACGAAACTGATTCAAATTAATCTTTTGAAAGCTATTATCATTAATAGAAATTGAACCATTTTGGGGTTGTATTAAGCCGGATAATACCCGAATTAAAGTAGTTTTTCCAGAGCCGTTTGGTCCTTCAATAAAGATGCGCTCTCCTTGATTAATGTGTAAAGAGATATTATTTAGGATTTTAGTTTTTGAATCGGGGAATTTAAAATTAATTTTCTCTACTTCTAAGGCTATTGAAGTATAACAGTTGTCGTAATCAACAGGGAATTCCTCTTCTAATTTCATATCCGTTATTAAACCAATTTTTTCTACAGAGGTCAAGACATCATACAAAGTTTCAAGTCCAATAACGATTTTCTCAACAGAATTGATTACCAACAAAATGATGATTTCAGCCGCTACAAATTGTCCAATATTCATTTGCTGCGAAAGCACTAAGTAACCACCGATAGATAATAAACTTGCTGTAATTATTATTTTAAAGACGATTAGCTGGCTGAACTGATTTTTTATAATCGAAAAATGCTGTTCTCGATAACTTAAGTAATCAGACACTAATGCATCATTTTTACTTAAAGCGTAATCATGATGTAAATTATTTCTAAAACTAAAGTTATTTCGTGCTATTTCCTGTAGCCAGCCAGCAACTTTGTACTTATACTTAGACTCTTTCATACTAGTTTCGAGACCTGGATTGTATGAGAACCTAAAGATAAAATATAAAAGCAGCAACAGTAACATTCCAAAAAAGATGAAATAATTGTGGTATAACGATAATAAAATAATACCAAAAATAATTTGAAGGATTGCCGCCGAAAAATCGATTAATAATTTTGCAGTTCCTTTTTGAATCATCAGGGTATCAAAAAAACGGTTCGCTAATTCCGGTGGGTAGGTATTATAGTATTCTTCAAATTTAATCTTTGGTAAGCGTACGGCAAATTCAAATGAAGAACGAATAAATATTTTTTGTTGTAAGTTCTCCATAATACGCAATTGCATCAAGGCGAGAACACCTACAAGGGCAACTCCAAAAACAACCAAAACAATCAAAACAATCCATGAAGCACTTGCTCTTCCGGATTGAATAAAGTTAGTAATTGCTTGGATACCCAAGGGTAGTGATAAACTAATAAGTCCAGATAAGATTCCATAGAAAAACAATTGGTACACGTCTTTCTTATCTAATTCTAGCAAATTATAAAATCGTTTTAAAGGTTTCATATGTTGTATGTTAATTATTTATTGCTGTTTTTTGTGACTAACTCCTTATGCCTTTTTTACTACTATTGTATCGATGAGTTCCAAGAAAAAATCAGTAGGAGAAACGGAGTCATCACAATCAGTAATTGTCGAGAGGTGGTCTTTTAAAAAATGTTGGTGCAAAGATCCTTTCACAATAGTCGAAATTAAACTTTTGGCAAAAGGATAATTGGGATTAATCTCATGTACGATGGCTACAATGCGGTTAATTAATCGCTTGTAAATGATGAAATAACCTTCTTTATTTTCTTCGTCAACCTCTTTAGTATACAATGTTTTGGTAAACTCTATGATTACAATTTTATTTAATTGTTTTTCATTTACATGCGCCGTACGTTCATCATCTAAGATTTTTTCAGTGACGATGGTAATGGCGCGTTTTAGTCGTTCTACTGGATCTTCGATGTTTGTTAACTTAAAAAGCATTCTATATTCGATCCAGCTCCAATACCAAGAACATAGGTAAACCAGTAGTTTGTGTTTGTTTTCAAAGTAACGGTAAATAGAGCTTTCATTAGAGCCAATACGTTCCCCTAATTTTTTAAACGTAAAAGTATCAAAACCTATTTCGTCAATTAAAATAATACTCTCTTTTATTATTTTTTTTCCTAGAACGGATGTTTCAGGATCTTTAACAAAAATCTTTTCAGGAATTTGAATTTTTATATTAGTTGGAATATCAATCATTTTAGAAATTTATTTTAAAACCAAAATTAAGGTTTTTAAGTTCAATACTATCTGGAGTTATATTATTTTCGTTCAAATCTAAACTCTTTAAATGAGAAAGTGAATTCATGTTTCTCGGGATTTCTTTTAATTCATTTTTGCGTAAACTCAAATATTCTAAATTTTGAAGTTTAAACATTTCTTTTGGAATAAAAGTAATATTATCATTCTCTAAAAATAATGATTTCAATTTAGGGAGTTTTGCAAGAACAGTAAGTGATGCAGGCAAATCCATGCTATTTTCATCATTGAGATATAGCGCTTCAAGGTTTTTAAGTTTTGAAAACTCTTTTGGTAAGACTTTCAAGTCGTTCCCACTTAAGTCCAAAGTTTTTAAGTTTTTAAGTAAAAACAACTCTTTTGGGAGCATTGTTAAATGATCGTTTTTTAAACTAAGGTATTCTAGATTGATAAATTTAGAGAAGTCGATTGTAGAAATATCAACTTTGTTATTGGTTAAATCTAAACGTTTTACAGCTGCTGGATTAGAAATATCAGTATCTATTTGTGCTTGTATACTTCCTGTACATAACAGTGTAAATATAAAACTTTGAAGGAATATGTTTTTCATTTTGAGTGAATTTAAGTTAGTTGTTTTTTAAAAAGTGTGATGTAGGCTCAGTTGAATTTGATCTTTACCAGCATTTTCAGTAGATTGATTCATGAATCCCACTTGCAATCGTACTTTGTCTGTTAATCCATATCCTACGCCAGTATAAAAACGATTTCGGTCAAAAACAGTTACGGTTCTGCCATCTTCAATATTTTTATCTCCATTGATAAAAATCTCATTGTATAATGCAATATAAACTGCGTTCTTCGAGAGAGTTGTTTTATTAAGAGGTATGTTTAGAAAAAGATTATATCTAAATCGGGTTCTAAAATCTTGATTTTCTACAAATCGTTGCTCATACCTAAATCGATGGTTAAAATACAGTCGTTTACCCACTTTTAGAGGCAGTAAAGCTTCTTGATAAATTCTAGTTTCTGCAGTTGTTTGATTACTTTCGCCAATAGCACCTGTTGTGATATGAGCAACTCCTAGGGTAAGCGTGACATCAGTATTATTGGGTTTGTAAGTTAGACCTGATCGTACTAATAATTGTTCTAGATCTCCCAAAGTATTCCAATTTCGATATTGAACATCACCCTGAATACCAAACTGACTATTTTTAAATTCAGCATTGTAAAAGTACATATACCATGCACCAATTTTGTCTGTATTATTTTGAGCTTGTGCTGGCAGAACTAAAAGAAATAGGATTAGGAATAGCGAAATTTTTTTCATGTAATAGTGTTGTTTGTAGGGCTTTTGATTTGTTGTTTTGAATAAGTAGCAATGCACTAGTTAATCTTGTTCAATGCAAAGATAATAGTAATGCTATTAGTTTTGAAATTTTAACTTTTAATTATAAAAAAAAAGCGAGAAACAATTACTGTTTCTCGCTTGTTCTAAACGGAATTTTACCAGTTAGATTAAAGAGTTTCCTGTCATGACTGTAGGTTTTTCTACACCCATTAATTGTAAAATTGTTGGTGCGATATCGCCTAGGACTCCGTCATGTACCAGAATTTGATCTTTGTCGACTAAAATAAAAGGTACAGGGTTCGTTGTGTGCGCCGTATTGGGGCTTCCATCAGGATTTATCATGGTTTCACAATTACCATGGTCAGCAATTACTAATGTTGTATAATCATTTGCTAAAGCTGTTGTAATTACTTTTTGCACACAAGTATCTACAGCCTCACATGCTTTTATAGCCGCATCCATCATTCCGGTATGGCCTACCATATCACCGTTAGCAAAGTTAAGACAGACAAAGTCAACGTCTCCTTTTTCCAGTTCAGGACATAAAGCAGCAGTCAATTCAAAGGCACTCATCTCTGGTTGTAAATCATAAGTAGCTACCTTTGGAGAGTTTTTTAAAATGCGGCTTTCGCCAATAAAGGGCTCTTCGCGTCCTCCCGAAAAGAAAAAAGTAACATGCGGATACTTTTCTGTCTCTGCAATACGGATTTGCTTTTTAGCTGCTTTTTCTAAAACTTCTCCTAATGTTTCGGTGATATTGTCTTTGTTGTAAACCACTTTCACATTTTTATAGGTTTCGTCATAATTCGTGAGTGTTACATAATACAAGTTTAGTTTGTGCATGTTTTGCTCGTGAAAGTCTTGCTGTGACAACGCCTCAGTTAATTCCCGTCCTCTATCGGTTCTAAAATTAAAGAAAACGACAACATCGTCGTTTGAAATAGTAGCAACTGGTTTATTCAAGGAGTCTACAGCGAGTAGGGGATGTATAAATTCGTCAGTAACACCATTTAGATAACTTTGCTCAACACTTTCTATAAGATTTGTGCTGTGTGTTCCTTGGGCATTTACGAGTAAATCATAGGCAAGCTTTACGCGTTCCCATCGTTTGTCACGATCCATTGCATAATAACGTCCAATTACTGAAGCTATTTTTACGGAAGTATTACCGATATAATTTTGTAAATCTTGCAAGTATTTTTTTCCTGATTTTGGGTCTACATCGCGTCCATCAGTAAAAGCGTGAATATAAACTTCGTTTAAACCATACGATTGCGTAGCATCGATCAATCCTCGTAGATGCGAGGTGTGAGAGTGAACCCCACCATCAGAAACTAGTCCTAAAAAATGGACTTTTTTATGATTGTCCTTGGCATATTGAAAAGCATCTTTTAAAACTTGCTCTTGGGCTAAAGTGTTGTTGGCAACAGCCAAATTAATTTTGGCTAAGTCTTGGTAAACGATTCGACCTGCACCAAGATTCATGTGGCCTACTTCGCTATTTCCCATTTGTCCTTCTGGTAATCCTACATGTAATCCATCTGTTCTTAACTGTGCACTAGGATAATTGTTGTATAGGCTTTTTATAAAAGGGACATTCGCATTGTCTATTGCTGAAACTTTAGGATCCGGAGATTTCCCCCATCCGTCTAGTATCATTAAAATTACTTTTTTGTTCATTTGTTTTAGTTTTAAACAAAGATAAAGTATTTATAAAAAGGTCCCAAGGTTTCTAAATCACTATTATCCAATCTTAAACGAAGCCTAAGATATAATGATAATAGTTTCGAAAAGAGGAGCTAAATTTAAAATTAATGTATTTAAAAGATGTTTTTTACGCTGTTGTAATCTATAAAATAGCGCACACTAATAGAAAGCGTATGGTTAAGTGCGGCATTATTTAATAAATCTGTTATGTTTCGACCTAAATTCTTATTGATGTCACGATCAAAATCAGCAGCATTATTTCGGTATAATATCGAAACTTGACTACCAGGCGCAAACCACCAATTATAGGATAAATCAGTATTCCAGGAGTAAAAACTAGAGTTAGTATTTTGGTTATATAAGGGCAAGTCCGTAAAACCACCATCTTGATCAAGCGAGACAAAGTTTTTGTTTTCGGCGTAAGACCAATATTGGCGCACAGTTAAGTTGAACGTCATTTGACTATTGATAGAGTACTTGCCTGAAATAGAATTGGAATAAGTGACTACGTTTCTATTTGCAAAAATGATCGTGTTGGGTGTCCCGCTGTTGTTATCATCGTCAATGCTATTAGCGAAGCCTTTATTGTTGTTTCTTCTTGAAAAATTAAAGCTATAATTAATAGCGAGTCTATCGTTAAAGCGATATCTTGGAGCTACATAAAAACCATAGGTGTTACGGCCGGCTTGGTCAAATACGGATAAATTAGGGCTAACATCCAAAGCAAATTTTTTGTTGTAATTAGAGGATAAGGTCACTGATCCACCAACTCTTCGCGGATTTATTACATATCTATTTGCGGCTCTTGGTTCGTAAAAATCGTAGGACTCTAAGGGATTTGCGTTAAGACTAATACCAAAATAGTCATTTTTTTTAGTATTCATGTTTACATTAAAATTCAAGCTATTTCCTTGTAGTTTTCCGGTTTCTTTTTGAAACTGAGTATAGACATTCATATTAGTGCTAAAGGAGTTGAATAATTTTGTAGGGTTTAGGATGCGGTAACTAGAGTTTCCATAAAAACTATAATAATTAGTTTCAAAGTTAATCCCCAAGTCATTGTTGTCATAATCTTTGGTTGTAATATCAGCACCTACACTGTACCGATACTTTCCTGAGGTTTCAGCGAAATTAAGCTGTGAGTTAATCCCTTTTTTATTTTCAATATCATTGACAAAGCTATACTTAAAGTCTCCGGATAAATTGTAAGTATTTTTTTTAGTATTTAAATCCCATACTAAAGCAGATACATTGGCATCTCTAAAGCTACCATTACGAGTCACATTAGTGTTGATAAAAGAAACTGCCGAATTTTTTCTGAAGCGTTGGTCAAGCACTAGAACACTGTAATTAGAAAGGGGTTCTAATTCTTCTCTTCTAGTTGCTAACGTATTGTTGTTTTCAATGGTTGCATAGGTTCGTTCAGTCACAGCATTTAAAATACCAATACCTAAACCGTCCTTGGTGCGTCCTGAAACTTTGAGAGCGTTTATTAAATTTACCGTCGATGGGTTATCGGTCACGGTTTCATTAGCACTTGGATTGGGCCTGTTTACAGGATTACCACCAATTCTTCGAGAGTACAATAAGTTTCCTTTACTAAAGAGGTCGGTACCTTCAGTAAAAAAAGATCTGTTTTCGTTGAATTGCTGTTCAAATGGTCCAAGGTTAAGTATTTGATCATCAAATTTAGTTTGGCCAAAATCAGGTACTAGGATTGCATCTAAGGTGAAAGCGTCATTAATACCGTATTTAACATCTAGGCCGCCTTTGAGTGTTCCATTGGTTTTTTGCTGGCTATTTGCATTTACATAGTAAGAAGAGTAGGGTAGTAAGAATAGACGAGTAGGAGTTGTAATGTTTTCAATTCCAACTAACTGACCGGTTTGTTGTGTAAAGGTTCCTAATTTAGAATCGATAAAATTCCAAGAGTACTTAAAGCGATCTCTCCTTACTTCTCTAAAAAAATTTAGACCCCAAGTTTGCTTTTTTTCAGCAGAGAATCGTAAAGCAGCATATGGAATGCGCATTTCTACTGCCCAACCAAATTCGGTCAGGATGGCTTTACTTTTCCAAACTGCATCCCAAGAGTAATCTTCTCCATTAGTATCGGTAGTGATACAGTCAGCTTGTCCGTCAGCAGCGTTTACAAAAAATTGAAAGTCTTGTTGTCCATCGTTAAATCCGTTGATAAAAACCCCAAATACATCTGAAGCTCCAAAATCATCTCGGGCAGATATTTCTTTCATGATTTTGCTTGGATCTTCGTCATACAGCAAAGCAGCTATATAAACTGCATCATTGTCGTAAAGTACTTTGACGATAGTTTTTCGCCCCTCAGGAATTGGTGTTCCATTATCAGGCTGAAACATAATAAAATCAGTTGCTGCAGCTGCAGTTTCCCATGCTTTCTCATCAATTTTCCCATCAATAGTGATGTTGTCTACCGTAAGTTTAGTTTGTAGGACTTTCTTTTGGCTGTAGCCAAAAAAGGAAAGGGATAAGAAAAAAAGTAATAAGAAATTCTTCATAAGCTTGCAATCTGAAACAATTCAATTAATACTAGGAAATGGGTTTTAATTGTAAATAAAACCTGCATTCTAATAGACTAGTAATAAACCAATATGTTACAGTTTAACGCGCCAAATTAAAATTTATTTTTAACCATATTGTAATCTAAGTAATATCGAAACCGTACCGATATGATATTAGTTAAGTTAGCATCAAAAACATTTTTTAGATTTGTTTTTAAATTTCGCTCCACTACGTTGGTTCCTTCTTGCGAATAATTACGGTATAAAACAGACATTTCACTACCGGGAGCAAACCACCAAGAGTAAGCTAAATCAAAATTCCACGAGTTGAAATTTCTGTTTTTATTTAAGGTGTAGCTTGGGTTACTAATTATCTCACCGTTATTTTGCAAGGTGTAAAATTCTTTTACATCAGAATAAGACCAATAATACCTTGCCGTTAAATTTAAGGTCATCTTGTTGTTAATGGCATATTTGGCTGCTAAATCATTTTGTAGTATTTCTCTATTTCTTCGGCCAATGATCACATCTGAATTTTGAAGTCCAGCAAAGCCAATGTCATTTAGTTTATGATTGTAGTCCATGATATACGAAATAGAAAAACGTTCATTAACTCTATATTTTGGACCTATTGCTAGTCCATAATTTGAGCGACCCTCTTGATCGTAAACTGCAAAATTTGGAGTGAAATCAAATGTAAAAGCGTTGTTTCTATTGAATTCTACCCCTAGATAGCCTCTTAAGTTGCGGGGAATTTGAAGATAGCGGCCAGGCACTCTTGGTTCATAGAAATCGTACGTTTCAAATGGACTAAGGTTAAAACTTAATTCGTAATAGTGATTGCGTTTGGTGGTTGCTTTAAATGTAGGTTTGTAATAGGCTTCTTGTAATTTATTGGTCGTGTTATCAAAAAGTCCACTGAATTCATTAAAGAATCTAAAAGTATTAAATGTTTTAGTTGGCTTTAAAATACGGTAACTCACATTAGAGTAGAGATTATAAAAATTGGTTAAAAAATTGATACCTAAATCATTGTTGTCATAACTTTTAGACGTGTATCTTCCTGTTAAGGTATAGCGGTAACGACCACTCGTTTTGGCAAAATTTAATGAAGTTTTGTAACCGTCATAATCTTCCACATCTTTTATTGCACTGTACTTAAAATCACCATATAAATTGTAAGTATTGGCCTTAGTACTTAAGTCAAAGACTAATGCCGATACATTAGCATCTCTAAAACTACCATTACGAGTAACATTAGTATTTACAAAAGATACTGAAGAGTTTTGTCTAAATCGTTGGTCAAGTACCAGTACATTATAATTAGCCAAAGGTTCAATAACTTCTTTGCGACTTTCGTTAGTTATCGAATTCTCTATAGTGGCAAATGTTTTTTCAGTTACGGCATTTAAAAAGCCAATTCCTAGCCCTTTTTCAGTACGTCCGGAAACTTTTACTGCATTAATTAAGTCTACTGAACTAGGATAATTTGAGATTTCTTCATTAGCACCTACATCGGGCACTGAACTCGGTGCGCCACCAATTCTTCTAGAATAAAAGATGTTTCCAATGTTAAATAAGTTCGTTCCCTCAGTAAAAAAAGGTCGGTTCTCATCAAATCGTTGTTCGAAAGGCTCTAAGTTTAAAATGGCATTGTCAAACTTAGTTTGGCCAAAATCAGGGACCAAAATGGCATCGAGTGTAAACGAGTCATTAATTCCGTACTTAATATCTAAACCTGCTTTGAAAGTTCTGTCTGATTCAAAATCATCTTCTTGGTAATAACCGGAAACATAGGGGATAAAAAAGAGGCGAGTAGGAGGTTTAATGTTTTCGATTCCCTTCAGGATACCTGCTTGTGTAATTACCGCACCAATTTTATTGTCAACGTAATTCCAAGTATATTTTTGAACATCTCTCTTTATTTCTCTAGTGAAATTCAGACCCCAAGTTTGGCTCTGTGCGTTTGAAAAACGTAAGGCAGCGTATGGAATTTTCATTTCTACCACCCAGCCAAAATCAGTAATGGTTACTTCACTATCCCAAATGGCGTCCCAAGAAAAGTCTTCACCATCTTCTGTTGCTATACAGTCCATTTGAACTCCAGCAGCACTAACATAAAATCGGTAATCTTGCTGACCATCATTAAATCCATTGATATTAACAGAAAAATGATCAGATACTCCAAATACGTCTCTTTGGGTTATTTCTTTTTGAATTTTTTTAGGTTCATTGTCGTACATGACAGCCGAAATGTAGATAGCGTCATCATTATAAAGTACTTTGACCTCAGTTCTTTTTTCTTGACTAATAGGTCTTCCATTATCGGGTTCAAACATTACAAAATCTGTTGCGATATTGTTGTTGTTTTCCCAAGCAGCTTCAGTAATTCGTCCGTCAATGTTGATGCTGTTTTTAGTGACTTGGGCAATTAGGGTTTTTTTCTGACAATAGGTAATAGTGCAAAAAAAAGATAAAATTAATGTATAAATGGGGTTAAATTTGGTCATATTGGTTGGTTAATGGCAAGCAAAAATAAGATAATTAACAGAATATACAACATTTGTGACATATAGTTTTGTAGTTAAAAAGCTATCTAAAGGTTAAAAGTGTAATAAAATAGCTTGCTATTTTTTTTCTTTGATCAGTTTTACTATTTTTACGACCCCAAATAAAAATTTAATTTAATAAAAATCAATGACTTACACGATACTACCTACTATGTTGTTTTTCTTTTGTTCGTTATTCTCTAATGATTTCGCTGCTACCGAAGCAAAAACGACCACTCCAAAGCTTCTTGCAAAAAACGAAAACAAAGTCTCGATCAGTGCAGAAGAGGCGATTTATAACAATTTACAAACAAATGATTTAGCAATGCCAAGCCGAGAAGGTTTCATGGAAGCGCTGAAAGGTTTTGTGAAACTCAAAGAAAAAGGATTAATCAAAAAAAATATTTTGACACTAATCGATTTTAGTTTGTCTTCAAATGTAAAACGTCTTTGGGTTATTGACTTGGATTCAAATGAAGTTTTAATAAATTCTTTAGTGGCTCATGGGCGTAATACTGGTGATGAGTTTGCATCCAGTTTTTCTAATGCATCTGAATCATTTAAAAGTAGTCTTGGTTTTTATGCCACGGGCGAAATTTACAGGGGCAAGCACGGAACCTCTCTTAAGCTAGATGGATTAGAAAAAGGAATTAACAGTAACGCGAGGGATCGCGCCGTAGTTATTCATGGTGCTGATTATGTGTCGGAATCGTTTATTCACAACAATAAAAGATTGGGACGCAGTTTAGGTTGTCCCGCTATTCCGTTGGCTTTAACTGAGAAAATTATAAGCACGATCAAAGATAAGTCTTGTTTGTTTATTTACTATCCGTCTTCGACTTACAAAGTAGCGTCTCGACTTATATCATAAATCCCCAATCAAGTAAAGGCAGTAGGATGGTTGTACCTGACCGTGTAAATGCTTTTTAATTCAGGCTTCAAAGTAGGGTTTTTTAGCTTATCATTTATAAGGCGGCAAATGGTTTGAAAATTATTATTTTCTAACGTTTTAATTTTAAAAAGGTTAAGTAGCGTTTGAAATTTTTTCGCAAATTTTTGGAAATAAAACTTGTTTCTAACAAAAGTTATTCTCTATATTTGCACCCGTAATGCGAAAGTAGCTCAGTTGGTAGAGCTCCAGCCTTCCAAGCTGGTTGTCGCGAGTTCGAGCCTCGTCTTTCGCTCTAAAAAACCGAAACAATACGTGTTTCGGTTTTTTTCTAACCCTTTCTTACCAGAAGGAGGATATGAAAAAAGTTTAGGTTCTTTATATTTTTTAATCTTGTTGTTTATTTTTTGAAATAAATTTGGATAGCATTAAATTAATTTAATATATTTGCACCCTGTTAATGCGAAAGTAGCTCAGTTGGTAGAGCTCCAGCCTTCCAAGCTGGTTGTCGCGAGTTCGAGCCTCGTCTTTCGCTCTTTTAAAAAAGCCGAAACATTTATTTATTTCGGCTTTTTTTATTTTAAGTCACTTATGTCTGTATTGTCTTCGATTTCGAGAGGCGCTTCGTTAGCAATAAACAACCTCGCTTGCAATCCTCCTTTTAAAGTAATTGTGTTGTCTCTTACTTTAAGCCAGCTACCTTCTCTAAGTCCCAATACCGGAATAGTATTAAACGAATGAAACTCTTTTAATCTCGTTTCACGCGTCTCTCCCATGTGTTTAGAGTTAGTGTCAGGATCAAGATAATGGGCGTTAATATTAAAAGGAATTACCGCTAATGTTTGAAAGCTTGGAGGGTAAATAATAGGCATGTCATTTGTGTTTTGCATGCTTAATCCACATATTACACTTCCTGCACTTGTTCCTAAATAAGGGGTACCATTTTTTATAGCATTTGCTAGTGTACTCATTATTTTATTCTGGTACAATTGTGTCACTAATAAAAAAGTGTTTCCTCCTCCTGTGAAGATTGCTTCGGCATCTTTTATAGCTGCTTCGGCATCTTCAAATTCATGTATTCCTTTTACTGCAATATTTATTTTGGCAAAAGCCTGAGCTGCTTTGGCAGTGTATTCATCGTGGGTGATGCCACTAGGTCTAGCGTAAGGGATGAATAGAATTGTCTCGCAGTTTCTAAAATGCACTTTTAATTCATCTAGTAGGTATTCTAAGTAGCTGCCGCCATGAATGGTTGAGGTACTCGCTATAATTATATTTTTCATAAATTATTTTTGGTACTAAGATATAAAATCAGCAATCCTTATTAAAAAATGAAGCGGTATTATTAACAAATTTTTACGAATGCATTAGTAATTAATTTGGAGCGGCTTGGGATACTTTTACAATTAAAGATGTAAAAGCATGATGGTTAGCTACTGCAAGAATTATTATTTTATAGGATTAATGCTGTTTTCAGCTTTGAATTATGGTCAATCTGCTATTTTAGAGGATTTAAAAGGTAGGGTTAATGCAGATGGTACAACTGTTGATGGAATTTATGTTATAAACCTTCGAACAGAGAAAGCGGTCATAACAGATACAGATGGTTATTTCGAAGCTAAAGTGAAGCCGGGCGATACCTTGTTGTTTTCGGCTATACAGTTTAAGAGTGTGAAAATTGTCCTTAAAGAGAATGATTTTAATTCTACGCTTCTTTTTGTTAAAATGCAACCTGCTATGAATGAGCTTCAAGAAGTCGTTATAAAAAGATATAATAATATAAATTCTGTTGCCTTAGGCATCGTTCCAGCAAACCAGAAAAAATATACGGTGTCTGAGCGAAGGTATGCTACCGCTAGTTCATCGCGCTTAAATCCTATGGGATTTGATCCGGTACTAAATCTTATATCAGGGCGAACTGCAATGTTGAAAAAAGAATTAGTAGTCGAGAAAAAATTATTTTTCATCAACCTACTTGACGATATGTTTGATAAAAATCATTTTGTAAATAAACTTAAAATTCCAAGTGAGTATATAAAAGGCTTCGAGTATTATGCTGTGGATAATGAGAGATTTACTAAGATTTTAGAAACTAAAAACTATGTCACAACCGAGTTTTTATTAAGCGAATTAGCAATTAAGTATAAAGAGATAATTGGTAGTGAAAACAAATAATACGTTTATTTTGGTTCTGTTTGTTTTGTTGTCTCAATACACCTTGGGACAAACCCTATATAGAAAAAAATGTAGTGGTAAAGTAGTTGTGAATTCAATACCTGTTAGTTCAGCTAACGTTAGTAATCAAAGTAGTAAACAAGTTACTACGACCGATGCAAATGGATTTTTCGAGCTAGAAGTTAGAGAGGGTGATGTTTTGCATTTTTCGGCGGTTAACGTGATGGCAAAAGAGCTTATAGTTAGCAATACCATGTTCTCAGAGGGATTTATAGCTGTTGCAATGCAATATGTAAATATTCAACTCGAAGAGGTGGTTATTCCAAAAACATCAAAAATAACTGCCGAAAGTATCGGTGTTATTCCTTATGGTCAAAAGCGATACACGCAAGCTGAGCGCCATTTGCAAACAGCTGGCGATTGGAAACCTATTATGTTGTTAGGATTGATAGGAGGAAATATGCCTTTAGATCCTTTGATTAATAAAATAAACGGAAGAACGAAGCGCTTAAAGAAATTGGTTGTACTTGAAGGTAAGCTTGCCATGATCGAGAAGCTAGACGAATACTTTGTTCAAGACTTTTACACTAAAAAATTAAATATCCCCGTTGATTATATCGAAGGATTCAAGTTTTACATCATCGAAAACAATACATTTGTTGACTATTTAAAAAGTAATAATATAACCATGGCAAAATTTTTAATAATTGAGCTAGCGGTTAGTTATAATGAAATTATTAAAAGTGAGCAGCCATAAATTTTTCTTCTTTTATTTGTTTTTCGTTGTTCAGTTGATCCATGCTCAAAATGGCGCCTCAGTTGTAATTACTGGTAGTGTTACAGTCGATGCTATAGCAGTAGAAGCAGTTAATGTCAATAACGTTAGCAAAGATAAAACAACAACAACCAATGCTAAAGGTGTTTTTACTTTAGAGGTAAATGAAGGAGATGTTTTGGTTTTTTCTGCCGTAAATCTTGTAACTTTACAAAAAAGGATTACAAAGGAGGATGTAAAAGCAGGGAGCACTCTAATTTTGATGAGTACAAATAGTATTGCGCTTCAAGAAGTTATTATTAACGAAGACTCTCAAATTACCGCAGCCCATCTTGGGATTGTTTCTGCTGATCAAAAAAGATATACTCCTGCCGAAAGAAAATTATATACCGCACGATCTGGTTTATTAGATCGGCCTTTAAATTGGATTTCTGGTAGAACGGCTGAACTTAAGAAAGGGGTAATAGTAGAAAAAAACTTGAGAGCACTAGAGCGACTAGAGTATCTTTTTGAAGACAAATATTATATTGAAACCTTAAAAATTCATAAAGAGTACATCAAAGGGTTTCAGTATTACTGTATTGAAGACGCAGAATTTGTTAGTGCTTTAGAATCCAAAAACAAAACACTTTGCATGTTCTTAATTATTACGCTTGCAAAAAAATATAATAAAATCACAGTTTATGAAAATTAAAATTACGTTTCTTCTGTTAGCACTTGCAGCTCAATTTTCGTACAGTCAAATAACCGCTAATAGGATTTTGAAAGGTCAAGTTCGCAATGATTTGGCGACTATTGAAAACGTCATCGTTTTTGATGTCAATTCTAAAAATGGTACTGTGGTAAATCAATATGGCTATTTTACGTTAAATGCTAAAGTGCAAGACACGCTGGTATTCTCGAGTTTAACGTTTAAATCAAAAAGAGTAATACTTAAAGAAGAGGACTTTATCAATAAAGTTTTGGTGGTGAATCTTGAGATTTTTACGAATGAACTATCCGAAGTTTTGATTTTAGCCAAAAAACAACTGAATCCCGTTCAAGGTGGGACCCAAAAATATGTTGATATGAAGTTTTTTGATGATGAAAAGTCTTCTCCTAAAAACAAAACAATGCTCCCGATGTTGGATTTAGAAAACGGAACGGATTTTGTTAGAATATATAAAGATGTTATTAAGGTGTTGAGAAAAGACAATCCTAAGAAAACCGACTTTTATCAGGATACGAGTTTCTCTGAATTAGCTTTGTCTACGATCAATTATTCTTTTTTTGCTAACACGCTCGCCTTAAAGGATGATGAAATAAAACTCTTTTTAGTTTTTTGTGAAAACGATCCTAATTCGAGAGCGGTCATGAGTCGAACAGATCAATTTAAGTTAATGGACTTTTTGATTTCTAAAAATAAAGAATACAAGGAAATTACAGATACTAAAAAATAATATAGGGCGGTGCAAACAGCACTATAAGGAACAACAACTGATCGCATACAATGAAAAAAGGAACATCATATCTATTTTTGTTAACGGTATTTCTGCTTTTAACATCTTTTACAGTACATAAATTTTATTTGGGTATTTATCAAGTAAACTATGCTCCTGAAAAAAAGATGCTAGAAATTACATCGAGAATATTTATTGACGATCTAAACAAAGCACTTGAAAAAAAATACAAGAGAAAAGCTTTTCATATTGGGACGGCAGAGGAAACAGACGAGGAAGTGACCTTATTTAAAAAGTATTTAGCAGAAAATTTTATTGTAAAGATTAACGGCCAAGTCAAGCCAATCGTTTTTTTGAGCAAAGAAACAGCCGAGGACGATGTATTGGTTTGTTATTCTAAAATTGTTGCTGTTCCTAAAATGAATTCAATCGAAATTTTTAATGCAGTTTTAATAGATTGGAGCTCTGAGCAACAAAACATTACACATGTTACTGCATTTGGAACTAAAAAGACCATCCTCTTTACGGATTCGTCAAGAAACGGTGTGTTAAAATTTTAACAAACAACTGCTGTTTTACTAAAAATTATTATTTTCACAAACTGAAACAACTATAGTTTTATTTATGAAAAAAATATCCATACTTCTTTTTCTGCCTGCGCTTCTATTCGCACAAGAAAAAACTACCACAGTCGCTCCTAAACAACAAGGGAAATACGACACTAACAAGTTCAGCCAAATGTACGATTTATTAGCAACGCCTAATATGTTTCGTAATGCAGCGGGAGCGCCAGGACCAGCTTATTATCAACAACAAGCCGATTATAAAATCGATATTGAACTTGACGATAAAAACTCAAAATTAACAGGAGCTGAAACAGTTACCTATTACAACAACTCTCCGGATAGTCTAGAGTATCTTTGGGTTCAGTTAGATCAAAATCAAGCTGCCAAAGATTCTGAAACTCCATTGGCAGAAAGTGATAGAATCACACAAACTTTTCCAGCAGCAGGTTTTGCTGAAAAATTCTTGAAAAAAGATTTAGAACGTGGTTTCAACATCGAGTCAGTTAAAGATGTAAAAGGCAATATGATGTCGTACACGATTAACCATACAATGATGCGAATCAATTTGGCAAGTCCGCTTAAGCCGGGTACTTCAATGTCATTTTCAATCAAATGGAATTACAACATCAATAATTACCAAAAAGAAGGTGGGCGCTCAGGATATGAGTTGTTCGAAAAAGATGGTAACAAAATCTATGTAATTGCTCAATTCTATCCAAGAATGGCCGTTTACAATGATGTAGAAGGATGGCAAAATATGCAATTTTGGGGAAGCGGAGAGTTCGCTTTGCCATTTGGTAATTTTGACGTAAATATTACTGTTCCTGCTGACCACGTTATGGAAGCGACAGGAGACTTAATGAATAGGAGTGAAGTGTTTACTCCTGCACAAGTTAAGCGTTGGGAACTTGCTGAAAAAACATTTGATAAGCCTGTTGTTATCGTAACACAAGCCGAAGCTGAAGTAACTGAAAAAGGATTTTCAAACAAGAAAAAAACATGGAAATTCTCGGCTAAAAACGTTAGAGATTTTGGAATTGCAACTTCAAGAAAATTTATCTTAGATGCAATGGCAGTGAAGTTAAGTACTAAAAATGCAATGGCTGTTTCAATCTATCCTAAAGAAGCAAACCCACTTTGGGGAGAAACTTCTACGATTACAGTAGCACATACTTTAAAAAGCTACTCAGCGCATACATTTGACTATCCTTATCCTAAAGCAGTTTCAGTTTCAGCTGAAGACCAAGGTATGGAATATCCTATGATTTGCTGGAACTTTGGGCGTCCTGATGAAAACGGTGTGACATCGGAGCAAACTAAAAATGGAATGATGGGTGTGGTTATTCACGAAGTAGGTCACAACTTTTTCCCTATGATCGTAAATTCTGATGAGCGCCAATGGACTTGGATGGATGAAGGATTGAACTCGTTCATGGAATACATGGCTGAGCAAGAATTAGGAACTAATTTCCCTTCTAGACGTGGACCAGCTAAGAACATTGTTCCTTACATGAGTGGAGATCAAAAATTCTTAGAGCCTATTATGTCTAATTCAGAGACAATCATGCAGTTTGGTAATAATGGATACGGTAAGCCAGCAACCGCTTTAAATATCTTGAGAGAGACTGTAATGGGAAGAGAATTGTTTGACCATGCATTTAAAGTATATGCAAACCGTTGGAAATTCAAGCACCCTACTCCAGAAGACTTTTTTAGAACGATGGAAGATGCGTCTGCAGTAGATTTAGATTGGTTTTTTAGAGGATGGTTTTACTCAACTGATTTTGTAGATATTGGGATCAATAATGTTAAGCAATATTATGTTTCTGAAACCCCTTCAGAAGAGTTGAAAAATGCTAAAGTACGTCGTGGCCGTTTTGGACAAGACCCAGGACCATTTGTTTATTTAATCGAAGAAAACAATGCAGTCTTGAAAGCCAATCAAAAGAAAGGTTTGAAAGTAGAGGAAGTTAAATTGCTTTCTGATTACATGAATACCCTTTCTTCTGAAGAAAAAGGAACCTTAAAATCTCCTAAATACTTCTATGAAGTAGAGTTTAATAAGCCAGGAGGTTTAATTATGCCTATTCTTGTAGAGTTGACGTATGAAGATGGTACAACGGAGAACTTTAAATACCCTGCTCAAATTTGGAGAAAAGGGAATGATACCGCTAGAAAAGTATATGCTACTGAAAAAGCGATCAAGAAAATTCAAATTGACCCTAAATTAGAAACAGCTGATATTGATGTGACTAATAATACTTGGCCTAAGCAAGAAGTGAAATCTAAATTCGAATAATTAGAGCGCATAAAACAGAACTAAAGACCCTTTTGATAAGGGTCTTTTTTTATGAAAATTTTAAAAGACAAGTTTTTATAATTTGGTATATTTGCAGCAACAAAAACAAAAAGATATGTTCGGCATAGGTGGAGGAGAATTAGTTTTTATCATGTTCATAGTATTGATGCTTTTTGGTGCTGATAAAGTTCCTGAAATGGCTCGTACAATGGGTAAAGCAATGGCTCAACTTAAAAACGCAACTAATGATATAAAAAGTGAAATCCAAAAAGGAGCAGAGGCGAACGGTCTTGATGCAAAATCCCTTTCGGATATGACTGGAAATATAAATTCTCAAATTACTAAAGCCAAAGAGGATTTAATGGGTGATTCCGTTGTTCAAGCCACTAAAATCAAAGAGGATATTGATGATGCAATTGGTCCCGTAAAGCGCAGTAGGTAATGCTAGATCAATTACTTTCCCTAGACAGCCGCTTACTTGTATTTCTTAATGGTTTGGGTTCAGAAACCTTTGACGGATTGTGGTTATTTATTACAAAACAGCAATATTGGACTCCGTTTTTTCTATTGTTATTGTATGCGATTTATAAAAAAATAGGGACAAAGCAGTTTTTATATGTGATCCTTTTCATTACGCTCATCTTGGTTTTTACCGATCAAGTAACCAACCTATTCAAAAACAGTTTTCAACGTTTGCGACCATGCAATAGTCCCGATATTAATACGATTATTAGGGTAGTAAAAACTAGCGGTTCGTATAGTTTTTTCTCAGGACATGCAGCGAACAGTATGGCAGTAGCAACTTTCATATACCTGCTCATGAAATCGCATTTTAAGTACTTTTACTTGCTATTTTTATGGCCATTGGTTTTTGCTTACAGCCGTATATACTTAGGATTACATTATCCAATTGATATTTTGTGCGGGTATATGTTCGGCTTTTTGTCGGGCTATTCCTTTTATAAACTACATCAATATTGTCAAAAAAAGTATTTCCCACAATAGATTGTTAAGGAGCTTTTCTAGCTGTCATTGCAATCTTATTTCCTAAAATAATTTTTCTAAAATAAACAATAAAGGAGCTTCCGTTGGTCGCTCTTTTTTGTTTAGAAAAATTTATTTTATTTCATAAGGATTTTCATTACCATCTAGGCTAGGGAAATTTCCTCCGAATGGATTGACTGGTTCTTACAATACTCTACTTACCGTTAAGCCATCTCTAATCGGTAGTAAAACCGTCTCAACTCGTGTGTCGTTTTTAAGTAGCGCATTGTATTCCAGTAAAACTTGGGTGCTTACATCATTTTTTTGCAAAGGCTCTAGTACTTTACCACTCCATAGTACATTATCAGATAAAATAATGCCGCCCTTATTCATTTTCGGCACGATTAATTCCCAATAGTTGAGGTAGTTTTCTTTATCAGCATCGATAAAAACTAAATCAAATTTTAGATCTAAAGTTGGAATAATATCCACGGCGTTGCCTAAATGTTGTACAATTTGGTTTCCCCAAGGTGATTTGTCAAAATGCTTACGCTGAAAATCAATTAATTCTTCTTTAATGTCAATTGTATGTAATTGTCCCTTTTCTTGCATTCCCTCACACAAACACAAAGCAGAGTAACCCGTGTAGGTGCCAATTTCTAATATATTTACAGGACGAATTAATTTTGCTAACATGCTTAAAACTCGGCCTTGAAAGTGCCCGCTAAGCATGCGCGGTAAAAGAATTTTTTGGTAGGTTTCCTTATTTAACGCTGCCAGTAAAGCAGGTTCTTTTTCTGAGTGCTGTTCAATGTAATCTTCTAATTCTGGGGAAATAAAATGCATTGTAATTAATTTTTGAATCCCTGCAAAGTTATTAAAATATAAACTTGTTTTGATAGCGGTTTTAGATAATATTAGCGCTAAAAATGAAGCTAAATTAGGATATCAGGTTTGTCTTTGGGTTTAATAATGATGTTTAGGATTAAAAATCACATTAAATGCAGAGCATGATGTTAGCTCAAGTAAGTGGTGCTTTTTTAGAAGGAGAAACACCTAGTCTATTGGTTACTTGTAGTGCTGAATTTTGGGTGACCAATTGGCAATGTTGTCTTATAAAATAATAAAAATGCCATTTTTTTACTTTCCTGTATAGATTGTGATTGTTTTTGAACTGCTAATTTGGTGCGCAGTTATTTATTTAAAAGACCTGTATTTATAAGCTAGATTTAATTGGGTGTTTTTGTTTATCGATTCTTAATCATCTAATTTATAAAAACGAAAATTGGTCAATACCGAGGGGTAATTTGAATTGATAAATTAGTTTTTTAAAAACTTAATGAAATTTTAAAAATATTTTCAAAATTTTAAGATTTCATTAAGATGTTTTTGATTTTTATCTCTAATTTACTACTTTTACACCAAATTCGTTTTGTTGATTTGAGTATAAAACATCTGTAAACACTGCGTTTTAATTTCAATTAGAAAAATTATGGGAAAAAATTACGCTGCTGTATTACAGAAATTCAAGATCTCAAATAATCAGTTATTTTTTTGGGTAGTACTAATCACTTTTATCTTAGGTGGTAATAGAGGGTATGCGCAAAATTGTTCTGTCAATGCAGGAAATAGTAGAGCAATTTGTGCCAATAGCCCAGTTGTGTTTAATGGTGTAACTGAAGGAAAGATAGTAAGTTTTAAATGGACGCAAATTGCAGGCCCATCTGTTGTTATACAAAATCCTAATTCAGTTAATAGTGCGGTTCTAGGAACAGTAGGCGGTAATGCCTATACTTTTCGTTTGTCAGCAGTTTGTTTAGATGGGGTCACTACATTTCAAGATGTAACTTTTTTTATAGATCCTATAACTATTGCTAATGCTGGGGCTAAAGTCGAAGGTTGTCCTGGTACTTATGCCTTGTCAGCTAACGCTCCTACGAATCCTGGAGAAACGGGGTTATGGACAGTGAGTGGTCCTAACAGAGGAGGAGTGACTATAAATGACCCTACATCAGCTACCTCAACAGTTACTTTATCTAGTGCAGCTGCAGGAACTACACAGCTGGTTTGGACAATTACATCGCCTAGCTATTCTCATCCAACGTTGAATCCTAATACAAATTCATGTACATCGACATCATCTGTAAATGTAATTAATTACGGTGGGGAACAAACGGCTAACGCAGGTCCTGATCAAACATTATCTGAATGTTATACTGCTACACAAGGTACGGTTCTAGATGCATCTATTGGTGGGAATGGAACTGGAGGACAAGTTGGAACCTGGTCGTTCGTATCTGGTCCAGCTGTACCTACTATTGCTAATCCATCGAATCCGAATACTGGGGTTAGTAACTTAATTGAAGGAAGCTATGTTTTTAGATGGTCTGTTCAAGGACCATGTACCATGGGAACCGATACAGTGACTATAAATGTACCTCCTGCTACACAAGAGGTTACTACTGCCGGTGGTACAAATATCAATCAAAGATTTTGTGATCCAAGTATTCTATCGACTGTTTTAGAAGGAAATACTCCTAGGTTTGCAGGTGAAACGGTACTGTGGACGACGAATGCACCCGGAGTAACTATAGAGTCTCCTAATAGTCCAACGACTGTAGTTAGTGGGTTTAACTTTCCTAACACAACTAATTACACATTTACGTATACAATTTTTGGAAATAGTGCTGTTAATCCAAATTGCAGTGACTCCCGAAATTTTACGGTAAGATATTCGCCTACGATAACCACTATATCTCTAAATGGAGGTGTAGATACGGTGTATTTACCAGTAAATGACACCTCAGGAAGTGTTCCTATCACTGTTTCAGGAGGGACTAATTATCAGGCGATATTTGTAAACGGTCCTATTACGCCTGCTCAATCTAACTTAACTTTCAGTGGTAATAATTTTAACTTTTCAGGTTTAACAACCGCAGGAACTTACACTTTTAGGGTTAGAAGATTTACAGGTGGAAGTTATGGCACGGGATGTTCTGAAGCATTTGCTGATATCAATGTAGTAGTTTCATTTAGTCCAGCAACTTCAAATGCAGGGACTTCGGTGGCGTTAGCATGTGGTGTTAAGACAACGCAATTAGCAGGAAATGATCCAGCAACACTTTCGCCTCCGGGATTAACTGGTTTTTGGTCTCAAGTAAGTGGTCCTAATACAGCGACATTTGATGATTACAATGTAAATAATCCTGTAATTACGGGATTAGTTTCTGGAATCTATGTTTTTAGATGGAACTTATATGGAGGTCCAGATGCAGTAAATACTTTCAGCGAAGCTTCAATCACAGTTTCAGATCCGCCAGTATCTGTGGGAGGTGCGACTCCAGTATTAGTTTGTGCCGGAAGTTATACATTTGGAGCACAAGCTCTAGTTCCTGGTCAAACCGGCTTATGGACTCAAATAGATAGTAATCCAGCCGTTACCTTCGCAGATGCTACTGATCCTACAACCTACGCATCAGGACTTCAAATAAATAGTGCATATAATTTTAGATGGACAGTTAATGGTGCAGCCAATTCAGGTTGTAATCCTAGTTCTAGTGATGTTGTTGTAAATACAACTGAATTTTCATCACCATCGCCAGCAGTGGCAGGAAGCGATATTTGTTTACCGTCGGGAACTACAACAACTTTGTTAGCAGCTACGGCGCCCTTAGTGGGTAAGGGGATTTGGACTCAGGTAGATGCAAACCCAGCAGTGACTTTTGCTGATGATGAAAGTGCTACGACTTCAATTTCAGGTTTAACAGATGGAATATATCAGTTCAGATGGACAACATCATCTGATCCTCTATGCGCTTCTTTTTCGGATACCGTTACAGTTACTATTGCAGCAGTGCCAACATCAGCCGCAGGACCTAATCAAAATGTTTGTGCCAATAGCGCAGGTGATTCGGTGCAAATGAATGCTAATGTTCCAAGCACGGGATTAGTAGGTACTTGGGTACAGGTTTCGGGGAGCAGCACGTATACTGTGGATAATGTAAATAGTCCAACAGCCACTTATTCGAATCTAGTTCCAGGGAACTATGTATTTAAATGGGTAGTAAAAAGAGGGACTTGTGACGAAGCGTCAAGCGAAATGAGTTTTAAAGTTAGTTTACCGCCTACTGCTGCCACTGTTTTAGCGCCAGAATTAACGGTTTGTGGTACTTCAACTACACTTAATGGAAATGCAATTACAGCTGGTATCGGGACATGGCAAGTTGTTTCAGGACCAAATAATCCTACTATAGCAAATTATAATGCAGGAAACAGTCCGATTTCTAACTTAACAACAGGAAGGTATATTTTAAATTGGATTAGTAAAAACGGACCAGCTTGTGCCGCTTCTTCTGCTACTTTAACATTAATTGTATCTGCACCTGCAAATGCGGGACCAGATCAAAATTTATGTAATAAGACAGAGGTTTTATTGCAAGGGACACAAGGCTCTTCTGGTGCATGGACTAAAACTGCTGGAGGTGCAAGCACAATAACTTTTATTTCTTCTTCAACAGCTAGAGCTACAATAGAGGCAGGCGGTACGTATACTTTTTAATATGAAATTTCTGATGGTGTTTGCCCTGAATCGACTGATAACATGACGGTTACTAATAGTGCTTTGCCTACAACACCCAATGCAGGTCTTGATCAATCAATTTGTCTTTCTGGTGGAAATTCAATTACATTAAATGGTAATGAAATAACATCAGGAACAGGGAAATGGTCCATAGTGAGTGGTCCTTCTGGAGCCACTATCACCACTCCTAGTTTGTATAATAGTGCGTTTACTGGTTTATCAGAAGGTGTATATATTCTAAATTGGACCGCTAGTAATGGAACTTGTAATGATTTTAACGATGTAGTTCGAATTAACGCATATGAACCACCAAGTACTGCAAATGCTGGCGCTGACCAAACAGCTTGTCAACTAGCAACGCAGCTTGATGCTGTTACTCCTACAAAAGGAATTGGGAAATGGACATTAACTACTGATCCTTCATCAGGAGGGATTGTAATTGATAGTCCAAACGATCCAAAATCTAAATTAACTATTGCAAATCCATACTTATTACCGGTTGGGGATTATGTTTTCACTTGGACTGTTTCTAATGGTCCTGTATGTGCTGTGAGTACTGATACAGTAATAATTACCTACACAGGTGCACCTCCTACGCCCGCGAATGCAGGTCCAGATCAAAAGTTATGTGGAGTTACAAGTACAGTCATGAATGCTAATCCAGTAAATCCTGGTACAGGAACATGGACGCAAGTTTCAGGACCAAGTACCGTGGTTTTTTCAAATAAATTTGAAGCTAAATCTTCAGTTTCAGGTTTAACAACGGGAGAATACATTTTAAAATGGACAAGTTCAAATGGTGGTTGTAATCTTGAGGATACGATGAAAATCACGATCAGTCCAGTTGTAGCCAATGTAGAGGCTGGCCCAGATCAAACAGTAAATGAATTTGAAGCTATTAGCATGGCCGCTGTTAATCCAACTCCTAATACGGGAACTTGGACATTTGTATCGGGACCAAATACGCCGGCAATATTAGATAGTAATAGTCCTACTACTCAAATTGCAGGAACTATTCCAGGTACTTATGTTTTTAGATTTACAGTTTCAAATGATACTTGCGATAATGTATCTGATACCGTATCGATAACAATAATAGGTAAGACAGATTTAAGTTTATCAAAATCAGCTAGTTCTTTAGCACCTAAAGTGGGCGATATTGTAACTTTTACAGTTGCGGTAAAAAATGAAGGGAATAGAGACGGTAGCGGAATAGCGGTATCAGATGTTTTGCCAGCTGGTTTGTCATTAGTTGCAGGTACTGTCTCTAATGCGGGTACATACAATGTTGGAAACAATTCGATAAACTGGGCAGGTTTAACTGTTGCTGATAAGGCAACACTAAACTTAACCTATAAAGTGAAAGTAAATGCTCCAACAGGAGTTGCAAATGAATATAGAAATACAGCCCAAATAACTGCAAGTAATTTGGTGGACCCAGATTCTACGCCAAATAACGATGTACCTACAGAAGATGACCAAAGCTCAGTAACTTTAGCACCAACACCTACGGTAGATATTGTTATTACTAAAACAGCCAATACAGCGACACCAAAAGTTGGATCAACAATCACTTTTGCTCTTGAAGTTAAAAACAATGGTCCAAGTAATGCAACGGGAGTTACAGTGACTGATATTATACCATCAGGTTATACGTATAATGGATCGAGCAGCACTACGGGAACTATTGATAGTACTAGTCCTGCTACAACAGGTCTTGTTTGGAATATTGGTGCTCTGGATAAAGATGCTACTGTAACAATGTCTATAACAGCGATAGTAAAAGCTACAGGTACGTATACAAATTCAGCTTCGGTTGTAAGTACAAGTACCGAAACAGACTCAAACACAACAAATAATACTAGCTCAGTAACACCTATTCCTGTTGCAGTAGCTAATTTAAGTTTGACTAAGGCTATTAGTCCTGTAAAAGTAGAATATGAGGTAGGTTCTGAGGTTACTTTTACAGTTAATGTTAATAATGCCGGACCAAGTAATGCAACAGCAGTTTCAGTAGTTGATTATTTGCCATCAGGATATACGTATGTAAGTCATACTGCAACGGGTAACTATGATCGTAATTCAGGTGCTTGGACAATAGGAACAATTACTAATGGGTCAAATGCAACCTTAGTAATTGTGGCAAAAGTTAATGCGAGTGGTGATTACAGGAATGTTGCTGAAATAGTACATTCTGATCAAATAGACAATAACTCAACGCCAGGTAATAACGTTCTTGCCGAAGATGATCAAGAACAAGTTGTTATTGCAGTTAAACAAATAGCTGATTTGACATTATCCAAAACAGTAGATAATGCAAATCCTAGAGTAGGAGATAATGTGAAGTTTATTGTTGCGTTAAGTAATGCAGGTCCTAGTGATGCGACTGCAGTTACAGTAAACGATAAACTACCAGTAGGCTATACTTTTGTAAGTTATACATCGACTTCTGGAACCTATAATTCTGGTTCTGGAGACTGGACGTTGTCTGGAAAAGTTTTAAATGGTAAAACCGAATATTTAGAAATAGTTGCCAAAGTTAATGCACCCACAAACACATTAAATCAATACAGGAATACGGCGCAAGTAACGGCCAGCGGAACAACTGATCCAACTTCAACACCAAATGATGGTACGGGAGATGATTTTTCATTCGCTAGTACGATACCAACACCCTTGATAGATTTGTCATTGACTAAAGCTGTTGATAATGTATCGCCTTTAGTAGGGTCGAATGTAACATTTACTATAAGAGTAGCAAATGCTGGACCTAGCACTGCTACCGGAATTCAAGTTAAAGATATTATACGTAGTGGTTACACTTTTGTAAGCGCTAGCGCAACCTCTGGAACAATCGATAGTAGCGATCCTACAGCTGGAGGTTTACTATGGTCTATTCCAACTCAATTAACCGGAGGAAATGCCGTACTAACAGTTATTGCAACAGTGAATCCTACAGGAGACTTTAAAAACGTAGCTCAGATTATCGCTGCTAATGAAACGGATGTTGATTCTACACCAAACAATAATGTATTAGCCGAAGATGACCAAGACGAAGTGACTACTTCTCAAGTACCATTAATCGATTTAAGTTTAACAAAGGTTGTTGACATTGCTGAACCAAACGTAGGGGATAATGTAGTTTTTACAATTACTGTAAAAAACACGGGTCCAAGTGCTGCAACTGGAGTTGTGGTTACGGATAAATTACCAACAGGATATCAATATGTTAGTTTTACTGCTACTCAAGGTAATTATGTGCCTACAACAGGATCTTGGACAATTGGTGCTATGCCTAGCTCTACAACAGCAGTGGTTACATTAAATATAACAGCAAAAGTATTAGCTGAAGGAAATTATAATAATATTGCGGAGGTTACAGGAGCTAACGAAGTAGATAGTAATTCTACTCCCGCAAATAATGATTCTGAGGAGACGGATCAGGATGAAGCTTTTGTTACTCCTAAACCAATTGCTGATTTATCAGTAACTAAATCAGTTAATATTTCTAATCCAGTTGTAGGTAAAAATGTTGTGTTTACTATTGCAGTAGCTAATGCAGGACCTAGCACAGCTACAGGCGTTATAATCGAAGATAAATTACCTAGTGGTTACGAGTTTGTTAGTGCAGTTCCAAGTATTGGAATGTACAATTCGACATCTGGTTTATGGACTGTTTCTAGACCAATTGTTGCTGGGTTTTCTGAGTCAATACAAATCACGGCCAAAGTGCTTGCGACAGGAAATTATTCGAATACTGCTTCAGTGAATGCAAGTGGTCAAACAGATCCTATTTCAACAAACAATACAGCAGTTACAACGACAACGCCAACTGCTTCAGTTGATCTTGTAGTAGTAAAAAGAATAAATAATACTACTCCAGATGTAGGCGCTTTAGTCACGTTTACGGTTGATGTAACTAATAACGGACCAAGTGCTGCTACCGCAGTAGTAGTAAATGATAAATTAAAATCAGGATACAATTATTTAAGTGACACGAGTGGTGGTTCTTATGACGCTGGAACAGGCGATTGGACAATTGGTGCTTTAGCAAGTGGAGCAACAGCAACCTTAACTATATCCGCTACTGTAAATGCAGCAGGTGATTATGGAAATACGGCTACAGCTAGTAGTTTTGAAGCAGAAAGTACTCCTGCAAATAATACCACTACCATTTCAAGCACGCCAAGAGCCGTTGCTAAACTGAGTTTGACTAAACTGCTTACGAATGGGCCTTTAAAGGTAGGTGAAAATGCAATTTTTGAAATAGTAGTTACTAATGCTGGTCCTAGTGATGCTACAGGCGTTGCAGTACTAGATAAATTACCTTCTGGATTCGAATTTGTAAGTGCAACACCTCAAGGGACGTCGACTTATGATGATGCTAATGGAGCTTGGGCTATTGGTGCAATAGCAAATGGAGCAACAGCAACACTACGTATAACAGCAAAAATACTAGCTACTGGTAATTATACGAACGTTGCAGAAATTAGTGCTTCCAATCAATTTGATCCTAACTCAATACCAGGGAATAATAATCCGATCGAAGATGATCAAAGCCAAGTAACAGTTAGACCGGAACCTATTGCTGATTTATCGGTTGCAAAGACTGCTAATACATTAGCTCCAGCAGTAGGCAGCAATGTGGTCTTTACTGTTGTCGTTAAAAACGAAGGGCCAAGTGCAGCAACAGGAGTTGTTTTAAAAGATGTATTAGCTAGCGGTTATCAGTTTGTAAGTGCAGTTCCTAGTTCAGGATTGTACACTGTAGCAGATGGTCTATGGACACTTTCGAGACCTATTGCTTCAGGGACTTCAGAAACGATTCAAATTACCGCAAAAGTATTGGCGACAGGAGTTTATAAAAATGACGCACAAGTTACTAATAGTGATCAATTAGATCCTGATTCAACACCCGATGACGGAGCTGGAGATGATTTTGCGACCGTGACTCCAGTACCTACTGCTCTAGTTGATTTGGTAGTAGTTAAAAGAATTAATGATGCCGTGCCGAATGTAGGTGCTACAATTGCCTTTACAATAGTAGTTACAAACAATGGACCAAGTACGGCTACATCAGTACTTGTAAATGACAAATTAAAATCAGGATATACTTACTTAAGTCATACTGGTACAGGTGCTTATGATGCAGGAACTGGTGTATGGACAATTGGTACTTTAGCTAGTGGGTCATCTACCACCTTGAATATTTCTGCTACTGTAAATGCAGCAGGTGATTATGGAAATACGGCTACAGCTAGTAGTCTTGAAGCTGAAAGCACACCTGCTAATAATGTGTCTACGGTCATAAGTACGCCAAGACCAGTTGCAAGTTTAAGCTTAAGTAAAGCGATTGTAAATGCACCTCTTAAAATAGGTGACAATGCAATTTTTGAATTAGTTGTTACTAATGCTGGTCCTAGTGATGCTACAGGCGTTGCAGTAGTTGATAAATTACCATCAGGATTTACATATGTGAGTGCAACTCCTCCTGGAACATCGACATACAATAGCACTACTGGTGCTTGGGATATTGGAGCAATAGCAAATGGAGCAACAGCAAAAATACGTATAACAGCAACAGTATTAGCGACTGGTAATTATACTAATGTGGCAGAAATTTCTGCTTCAAATGAATATGATTTAAACTCAATACCAGGTAATAATAATCCACTAGAAGATGATCAAAGTCAGGTAACCGTAATTCCAGAGAAAATAGCTGATTTATCATTATTGAAAAAAGTAGATATTGCAACTCCTAGAGTGGGAGATAATGTGAAATTTACACTTGAATTAAACAATGCAGGGCCAAGTGATGCAACAGCTGTTGTAGTAAATGACTTGTTGCCTGCAGGGTATTCAGTTGTGAGTTATACTACAACTTCTGGAAGCTACGACGCAGATTCTGGAGACTGGACATTATCAGGAAATGTTTTAAAAGATAAAAAAGAATTTTTAGAAATAGTAGCCAAAGTAAATCCAATTACGGGTGCAGCAAACGAGTATAAAAATAATGCTCAAGTTGCAGAAAGCGGAACAAAAGATCCAGATTCGACCCCTAATGATGGTATTGGAGATGATTTTTCAACAGCAAGTACTGTTCCTACAGCATTAATTGACTTGTCGTTAACTAAATCAGTAGATGTTGTATCTCCTGTAGTAGGATCGAATGTAGTTTTTACTGTTAAAGTGGCTAATGCTGGACCAAGTACAGCAACCGGAATAGAAGTTACAGATGTGTTGCCATCAGGTTATACATTTGTTAGCGCAACTCCTTCGGCTACATACAATGGAACAATTTGGACAATTCCAAGTATTGCAAAAGGTAGTTCTGCTACTTTAACCATAACGGCTAAAGTAAATGCTTCAGGTATCTATAAAAATGTTGCCGAAGTAACTAAAGCTAATGAAACAGACATAGATTCAACGCCGGGGAATAATTTATTAGCCGAGGATGACCAAGATGAGGTAACTACTTCTCAAATCCCATTAATTGATTTGAGTTTAAATAAAGCTATTTTAGGAGGTTTAACTCCAAATGTAGGTCAAAATGTTACATTTAGAATTAGAGTTGCTAATGCAGGACCAAGTACAGCTACGGGTGTAGTGGTTACTGATAAATTACCAACAGGTTACGAATTTGTTAGTGCTACACCTTCTCAAGGTACTTATGTGTCCACATCAGGATCTTGGACTGTTGGGAATGTAGTAAATGCAGGAAGTGCATCAATTGATATTGTTGCTAAAGTATTAGCAACAGGTAATTATAACAATATTGCGGAAGTTACTGGAGCTAATGAGGTTGATAGTAATTCAACTCCAGGAAATAATGATGCAACTGAGAATGACCAAATGGAGGTTGTTGTTAAACCGATGGAATTGGCTGATGTATCAGTTATGAAAACGGTCGATAATGAAACGCCAGTGGTAGGTTCAAATGTTGTGTTTACTATAAATGTAAAAAATGAGGGTCCAAGTACCGCTACCGGAGTTGTTATCCAAGATGTATTGCGTAGCGGATATGAATTTGTCAGCGCAACCCCTACTGCAGGAGTGTACAATAGAACAACTGGTTTATGGACAGTTTCTCGACCAATAGTTCAAGGTACTACAGAATCGATTCTTATAACCGCTAAAGTTTTGGCGACCGGAGATTACGGGAATACTGCGTTAATAAACGCGAGTAATCAAACAGATCCAGTTACAACTAACAATTCGTCAACAATAAATACTACACCATCTGCTTTAGTAGATTTAGTAGTTGCTAAAAGAATTAGTAATGCAAGACCAGATGTTGGTTCTACAGTTGTATTTACAGTAGACGTAACGAATAATGGACCAAGTGCAGCTACATCAGTAGTGGTTACAGATCAACTGCTTTCAGGATACACCTATTCGAGTGACACGGGAGCTGGTGCTTATAGTGCTGGGACTGGATTGTGGACAATTGGAACATTAGCAAATGGTGCAACTAGAACTTTAACGATTACAGCTACTGTAAATGCAGTAGGTGATTATGGAAATACTGCAAAAGCTTCAAGTACTGAAGCAGATAGTAATCTTGCAAATAATAGCACAACTATTGCTAGCTTACCAAGAGCTGTTGCGGATTTGAGGTTGACTAAAGAGGTTCAAAATCAATCCATCAATGTACGTCAGAATGCAGTTTTTAACTTAGTAATTACCAACGCTGGTCCAAGCGCAGCAACAAATGTGGTTATTACCGATAAATTACCATCGGGTTATGCATTTGTAAGTGCAATTGCATCAGGTACAACAACATATTCAAGTACATCAGGTGCATGGGTTGTTGGATCACTAGCAAGTGGAGCTACAGCTACTTTGTCTATGACAGTAAAAGTATTAGCCACTGGAGAGTATACTAACGTTGCTCAAGTGACAGGATCAGATCAATTTGATCCAAACTCTATTCCTAATAACAACAATCCTGGGGAAAATGATCAAGCGCAAGCTTTTGTTACGCCAATTAATGAGGCTAACTTGGTTACAGTAAAAACGGTTTTGGCTGTGAATGTAGCAGGTATTTCGGCATCAAACCCTAATGAAGGAGACACAATCAAGTACCGTCTTGTAGTCACTAATAATGGTGGGCCTACAAATGCGACAGCTGTATCACTTACAGATTTACTTCCTGCCGGAGTAACTTTTGTTTCGTACAATGCAACTTCAGGAGTGTACAATTATGGTTCAGGAATTTGGACTATTGGTAACATAAATGTGAATAGTAGTGCAACTTTAGAAATTACTGTTAAAGTAAATGTGGGCACTAAAGGAACAACGATTACCAATGTAACAACCGCAGCTAAAGGAGATCAAACGGACCCAAGCACAGTAGGTGATGATCTTACAGAGACGATTGTTGTAAGTAAGCCGCCAGTTGCTACTAATGACAGTAACAATGGAAATACACCAAATAATCCTTCTAAGCCAATTATTATAGTTGCAAATGATATTTTGCAAGATGGTACTCAAGCTACGCCTGCAAAAACAATAGTAGATCTTGATCCTAGTACTCCAGGTGCAGATAATTCATTATTTGTTCCAGGTCAAGGTACTTGGAATTACGATCCAACTTCGGGTGTATTGATCTTTAATCCTATTGCAGGATTTACAGCTGACCCTACTCCCTTAGTTTACAAATTGACTGAAGCAGCTACTGGATTAAGTAGCACTGCAACTGTAACTGTAGATTATGATATTTTAGTACCAAAAGCATTTGATGATGTTAGCAACGGAAATCCTATCAACACTGCAGTTACGGTTAATCCGTTAATCAATAATGGATTTGGAGTAGATGTTGATCCTGATGGATCTATAATTGCATCGACTGTAAGTTTAGTAGTCCCTACAGGTGCGACATCGGTAGTTACTGATGCCAATGGTGATGTAACTAGTTTCGATGTTCCTGGAGAAGGAAAGTGGAGTGTGAACCCAATAAGTGGTTTAATCACTTTTACACCATTGACTACTTTTCATAAAGACCCAACGCCAGTTCAATACAACGTTGAGGATAACGATGGTAATCAGTCTAACAATGCAACCGTAACAATAGACTATGTACCAGTTGCTACAAAAGATAAAAATAGTGTACCAGGAGTGGCTGGTTCGCCAGTGGTAATAAATGTTATAACAAATGATATTACTGGTGATTTAGTCAAAGCTTCAACGGTGGTGTTAAATGCATCAAGTGTTGGAGGGGTTCAAGTGAGTCCTAATGAGGTTTCTTTAGCAGGAGTTGGAAAATGGGTTGCAGACGCAAGTGGAAATGTTACTTTTACACCAGTTGCAGGCTATACCTTAGATCCTCCAGTTATCTCTTATACAGTAAAAGATGACGAAGGAAATAGTTCAAATGCTGCAACAATAACAATTGATTATGCTCCGATTTCAAGACCTAATGTGTCTATCGGAAACCCTATCAATACGCCAGTTGTGGTTAATGTTATTGCAAATGATACTACGGGAGATCTAGTTGATCCAACCACAGTAAGCTTAGTGAATCCAGGAAACGCTACAAACATTGTGACAGATGCTAATGGTGATATTACAAGTCTTGTAATTCCTGGTGAAGGAACTTGGAACGTTGATCTAGTGACTGGAGCAGTAACATTTACTCCAAATCCTGGTTTCATTACGAACCCAACTCCAATTAATTATAATGTGGAGGATAGGCAAGGAAATCAATCTAACAATAGTTTGATTACAATACAAATGGTACCTCAAGCTGATTTAGTAGTTACTAAAACAGATAACAAAGAGAAGTATACACCTGGAACAAATAGTGTTTATACCATTGTGGTTAAAAACAATGGTCCAGCAGTAGCTACAAATGTGGTAGTGCTAGATGACATTACTAGTCCAATTCTAGAAGCTGTAACCACATGGTCAGCGGTAGGAACTGGAGGAGCAGTACCGCCAAATGCAACAGGAACTGGAGACATTACAGCTGCTAATGCTACGATAGCAACAATTGCTGTTGGTGAATCTGTAACGTATACTGTAACAATTGCAGTACCAAGTAGTTTTACTGGTCAAATTTCAAATACAGCTAGCGCAACGTCAGCTGTTCAAGATCCAAATTTGGCAAATAATAGCCAAACAGATATTGATACTATGAATGCTTTGGCCGAAATTGCTTTGACTAAAACAATTGTAGGCGCTACTCCTCATTATGTAGGGGATAATTTAACATTCTTGATCAGCGCTATAAACAATGGACCAAGTGATGCTACGGGAGTAAACGTGGTAGATAAGTTACCTAGTGGATATAGTTTTGTAAGTGCAACTCCTAGTGTTGGTACATATAATTCATCTAATGGATTGTGGGATTTAGGAAGCTTAACTAATAGGTCGAGCGCAACATTAACCGTAATTGCAAAAGTTAATGCAACAGGAAATTATACTAACGTAGCCGAAGTAACTAAAGTAAATCAGCTTGATCCTAACGGAATCATTCATGGAAACAATACACCTGGTGAAATTGATCAAGCCGATGTAACAATTGTTCCTGCTGAAAAAGTTGATTTGGTTACAACCAAAACGGTAGATAAATCAAACCCTAATCAAGGAGATACAATTAAGTACACTTTGACAGTTGTTAATAAAGGACCTAGTGTAGCTACAGGCGTTCGATTGACGGATAATTTGCCAGTAGGTACTGCTTATGTTGCGCATGTAGCAACTGGAGGCACAGTGAATACGTATTCAGGAGGTCTATGGACAATTGGAAATATGAATAGTGGTTCTTCGGCAACTTTAGTTATTGAAGCTAAAGTAACTGCTGCAGGTACAGCTGCTCAAACACCAATTGTAAATACGACAACTGCTGCGACGGGGAATGAATTGGATCCAACTACTGTTGGCGACGATTTAACCGAGCCAATTACGGTAACGAGCGCTGACTTAGTAACTGAAAAAACAGTAAGTAACTCAAATCCTGGTGAAACGGAAACCATTACGTACACTATAAAAGTGACGAATAACGGACCAAATTTAGCAACAGCTGTTCGTGTTACAGATATTCTTCCAATTGGAGTTACCTATATTAGTAACAACCTAGGAGGTGATTACAATTATGGTTCAGGTCTGTGGACAGTAGGAGATATAGCAGTTGGAGCTACCAAAGTTCTTAACATTAATGTAACTCCTAATCTTGGTACTGCAGGTAAAACAATTATAAATACAACTACTGCAGCAAAAGGTGATCAATCAGATCCAACAACTTTAGGCGATGATTTGAATGAATCAATTGTAGTTAAAAATAGTGCTGATATTGTATTAACTAAAACGGTAGATAATAATGCTCCTAATATTGGAGACATCATTTCCTATACCGTTACTGTAACTAATAACGGTCCAATTGACGTTACCAATTTAGTGATTAAAGATAAATTGCCAGCTGGATTAAGCTTCTTTTCTGCGACTCCAGGGAAAGGAGTTTGGTCGGAGCCGAATTGGAATGTTGGAACATTGTTACCAGGTGCTAAAGCTTCAATTGTTATAAAAGCAGTTGTAGGGTTAGATCAAGGTGGTAACATTCTGTTAAATACCGTATCGAATACCCAAGATCAGATTGATTCAAATTTAACTCCAGACGATCCTTCAGAATCGGTGACTGTGACAGGTCTCGATTTAGGAGTTTTGAAAACAGTAAGTAATGCAACGCCTAATGTTGGTGAAACGATTACCTATACCATTAAAGTAACAAATAATGGTATTAGCGACGCTACAAGTGTAAGCATAACCGATAGATTGCCTGTTGGAGTTACTTTTGTTAGTAGTGCAGTAACCAAAGGATTATATAACAATGGTTCGGGATTATGGACTATTGGTGATTTAGCAAATGGTTCCATTGCAACACTTACTATAAGGGCTACCGTTAACGGAGGTACTTTTGGAAATACAATTACAAATACAACGTCTGCAGTTACGTCAGATCAAGCTGATTCTAATGTTGGAAATAACATTGGTTCTGTTTCAATCGTTCCAACAGCATTTATTGATTTGAGTTTGACAAAAGAAGTGGTAGCAAATGTGACCAATCCTGCTGTAGGTGAAGTGATCACTTTTGAAGTTAGAGTATTAAATGATGGTCCATCAAGAGCGACAGGTGTTCAAGTGGTAGATTTAATACCGTCAGGGTATAAATTTGTAAACTATAGCTCGACTATCGGAACATATACTCCTGCAACAGGTCTATGGAATATTGGTTTCGTTGAGGTGGGTAACACTGCGGTCTTATTGGTAGATGTGAAAGTGCTTGATTCAGGTAACTACTTGAATTGTGCCGAAATTACAAAAGCCAATGAGATAGATGTTGACTCTACTCCAGGAAACGGGAATGTGGCAGGAGATGATGATTATGCTTGCGCATCTGCTCCGCCTAATCAAAGTGTAGATCTTGCAGTTGTGAAAACAATATTAAAAGGTCAGGTGAACCCGAAAGTGAACAGTGCAATATCTTTCGAAATCCTATTAACCAACAACGGCAATATCGATGCGACTAATGTAGTTGTTGCAGACTTATTACCATCAGGTTATACATTCGTAAATTATAGTTCAACAAAAGGAATTTATGATTACAAAACGGGGGATTGGAAAGTTTCCAAAATTGTAAACGGTGATACTGAGATATTGATTGTTGATGTCATCGTAAACGAATCGGGAGATTACTTGAATTGTGCTAAAATTAAATCATTGACTCAAGTGGATACAAATCCAGCTAACAACTCTAGTTGTGTAGCTACGGTCCCAGTAGCGATTATAGATTTAGAATTAGCGAAAGAAGTTGATATCTTGAAACCGTTTGCGGAGACTAATGTTGAGTTTACGATTACCTTGACTAATAAAGGTCCTAGTAAAGGAACTGGAGTTCAAGTAAAAGATTTGCTACCAAATGGAATGACCTATGTGAGCGCAACTCCAAGTATTGGAACGTACAATGCGATTACAGGGATATGGAATGTGGGTACAATTGGTATTCAAGCTGTAGAAACATTAAAAGTAGTAGCGCTTGTTCTCCCAGTTGGAGATTTTACAAATGTTGCTGAAGTTATTGCAGCTAATGAACTTGATGTTGATTCAACTCCAAACAATAATAAGTTGCTAGAGGATGATCAAGATGCTGTAACATTAGAACCAGAAATTTCATTAGTACTCTCTGAAGGATTTACTCCAAATGGAGATGGTGTAAATGATGTTTTCGAAGTACAACATCTACAAGTTTTATATCCAAACTTTAGTATGGAAATCGTAAATAGATATGGTAACATTGTGTACCAATACAAACATAACGGTGATAAATTTAAAACACCAAAATGGTGGGATGGTTATTCAACAGGAAGATGGAATGTATCGAATGAGATGCTTCCAGCGGGAACTTATTTCTATACCATTTATTTCAATAATGATGATAGAAAACCGCAAACTGGTTGGATATATTTAAGAAGATAAAACAATAAAGTAAAGGGAGAGGTTCGCTATAAAGACCTCTCCTTTTTAAAATTTAAAATTACTTTTATGAGAAAATTTAAAATAATAATTGGGTTTTTTGTTTTGATTGCCACATCCACCAATGTTTTCAGTCAACAAGATCCTCAATACACTCAGTACATGTATAACATGAACATCCTGAATCCAGCCTATGCAGGATCAAAGGGTGTAACAAGTATTGGAATATTGGGTAGAACACAATGGGTTGGAGTAGACGGAGCACCTCAAACGGCAACTTTATCTCTAAACGGACCAGTTGGAAAAAATGTAGGTCTAGGATTTTCGATTATTCATGATGAAATTGGCCCTGTAAAAGAGGATAATGTATATGCTGATTTTTCATACACGCTTAATTTGTCTGATGAGAATAAGTTGGCTTTTGGTATAAAGGCGGGAGCTACCTTCTTAAATGTTAGAGAATTGATTACTATTGACCAAGATCCTTTGAATATCCCTATAAGTCTGGTTGCACCAAATTTTGGTGTCGGTGCCTTCTATTATAATGAACATTTTTATGCAGGTTTGTCTGTTCCTAATTTTATAGAAACGAGATACCTCAATAATACTAACGGAACGGCTTCTACTGCTTCTGAAAAAATGCATTACTTTTTGACATCAGGTTATGTGTTTGATCTCGACTATAATTTAAAGTTAAAACCATCTGCAATGTTAAAAGCTGTGCCTGGAGCACCACTTTCTGTTGATCTATCATTAAACTTATTGGTACAAGAAAGAGTAGAACTAGGATTATCTGTTCGTTTAGATGACTCTGTTAGCGGTATGGTTGGTTTTCAAGTAAACCAAGGTTTAAGGATTGGTTATGCCTACGATCATACAACTTCAAATTTTGGTGTATTTAATTCGGGATCACATGAAATTATGATTTTGTTTGACTTGAATAAGAAGAAAATAAAGAGCCCTAGATTTTTCTAAATAAAAAAATTAAACATGAAAAAAATTACTATACTACTAGTGTTCTTATTTGGATTTGCTGCTTTTTCGCAAAGCCAAAATTATACTATCAAAAATATAGATGTCAATACCAAATATTCTGATTTTGGCGTGACCTATTATGGTGACAATGGAGCTGTTTTTGCCTCTTCGAAAAAAATAAAAGGGTCTAGAAATAAAAAATGGTATTTAAACGACCAACCTTTTCTAATGTTATACAAGGGTTCAGTTACTAATACTGGTGAAATTGTAGATACTGATTTCTTTTCAAAAGAGCTAAATACAAAAATGCATGAATCTAATGTAACCTTTACAAAAGATCTAAAAACAGTTTATTTCTGCAGAGATAATTATACAAAAAAGAGGTATCGCACTGATAAAGATGGTTGGGTATTGATCCAATTGTATAAAGCCGATGTGGATTCAACAGGTAAATGGACAAATGTTATAAAGTTACCTTTTAATAGTGATGAATTTGATACGGGACATCCTTCTTTAAATGCTAGTAATACTAAATTATATTTCACTTCTAACAGACCCGGTTCACTTGGTTTGACGGATATTTGGGCAGTAAATATTAATCCTGACGGAACGTACAGCGAGCCATACAATTTAGGACCAAATGTGAATACTACCAGAAAGGAAATGTTTCCACATATCGATAAAAATGATGTATTGTATTATTCTTCAGATGGGATGATCGATGGTAATGGCGGATTGGATATTTACGCAATTAAAATTGATGAAAATGGAGGAGTAGGTAAACCGGTTAACCTAGGTCTTCCTCTTAATAGTTTGAAGGATGATTTTTCATTAGTTTTTCAGAACGGAAAAAAAACAGGTCATTTTTCATCAAATCGAGATGGAGGAAAAGGAGATGATGATATTTATTATTTCGAAGAGTTGGTAAACCCTATACTTGAAAAATGTAAGCAACTTGTTCAAGGTGTAGTTCGAGAAAAAGAAACTGGCGCGCTACTTCCTGGAGCAATTGTTACCTTATATAATGCTAAAGGCGAAAAAGTGGAAAGTGTTATAACTGACAAGTTTGCAAGCTATGCCTTTAACGTTGATTGTGACTCAGGTTACAAAGTAACAGGTACTAAAGAATCCTATAACATGGATGAAGAAGCGTTTACGACTTCAAATGTAGCGGACCTTGCCTTATCAATTGGTTTAGAGGTAGGTTCTAATGAATTTGTTTTAGTAAGAGATAAATTGATGATTAAAATTAATCCTATTTACTTTGACTTAGATAGATCATTTATCCGCCCTGATGCTGCTTTAGAATTAGAAAGAGTAGCTAGTATTATGCAAAAATATCCTTTGATTAAAATTAGTCTAGGATCTCATACTGATAGTAGAGCTGCTGATTCTTACAATTGGGCATTGTCAAACCGAAGAGCAAATGCATCTAAAGCTTGGTTAGTTAAAGCAGGTATTGATCCAAATAGGATTGTTGCTAAAGGTTATGGAGAAACAGAGTTGGTTAATACGTGCTCAAATGGTGTTAATTGCTCGGAATTTGATCATCAATTGAATAGAAGAACGGAGTTTGTAATAACAAACCCTGAGGTAATCAAATAAAAAATTTCAGATACTATTTTATAGTCATTTATGATTAAAAATCGTGTTTATACAAAAAAGCCGCTTCAATTTTGAAGTGGCTTTTTTGTGTTTGCAATAACTATTAATAGCATTGCAGGAACATATTTAAAATTTCAAAACAACAAATCAATTAATAGTCCTTAAATTTGCAGCATGCAAACGGAGAAAAAAGACATACGAGCAGTATCTAAAGAAGATTTACGAGAATTTTTTGTAACCAGTGGCGATAAAGCATTCCGTGGTAACCAGGTATATGAATGGCTATGGAGCAAAGGGGCGCATAGTTTTGAGGACATGACAAACTTGTCCAAGAGTACGCGTGCGATGCTAGAGCATAATTTTGTTATCAATCACATTAAGGTAGATACCATGCAGCGCTCGGAAGATGGTACCTTAAAAAATGCCGTTCGATTGCATGACGGTCTTGTTGTTGAGTCAGTTTTAATACCAACTAATACGAGAACTACAGCTTGTGTTTCTAGTCAAGTGGGTTGCAGTTTGGATTGTAATTTTTGCGCTACTGCCCGACTTAAACGCATGCGTAACTTAGAACCTGCCGAGATCTATGATCAGGTTATTGCAATAGATAAAGAAAGTCGCTTGTATCACAATCACCCACTTTCTAATATTGTTTTCATGGGAATGGGTGAACCTTTAATGAATTACAATAATGTTTTAAAGGCCATTGAAATGATTACTTCTGAGGAAGGATTAGGGATGTCACCCAAACGCATTATGGTTTCTACTTCGGGAATTCCTAAAATGATTAAGAAGTTAGCTGATGACGAAGTCAAATTTAAATTAGCAGTCTCTTTACACTCTGCGATTGATGAAATTAGAGCGAAAATCATGCCTTTTAGCGCTAATTTTCCATTGGCAGATTTAAGAGAGTCACTAGAGTATTGGTATAGAAAAACGAAATCTAAGATTTCGTACGAATATGTAGTTTGGAAAGGAATAAACGATAACAAAGAATCAGTTGATGCTTTGGTTAAATTTTGCAAATACGTGCCTTGTAAAGTCAATCTAATCGAATACAACCCAATTGATGATGGTGAGTTTCAACAAGCCTCCGAAGAAGCTACTAATGCTTATATAAAAGCCTTAGAAGCGAACGGAATTGTAGTTAAAGTGCGAAGAAGTAGAGGTAAGGATATTGATGCTGCCTGCGGCCAATTAGCCAATAAAGAAGTATAATTATTTTAAATATAAAAAGAGTGCTATTGTTGGTTCGAACAACAATAGCACTCTTTGTTTTTGGGAGTAATAGTTATTACTTTTTTAGATGAATTTCTATTGTTATCCCGTTGAAAGAAATGGTTGCTAAATCATCACAATCTCCTTTTCCAAAGTCGATCAGACTTTCTTGGTTGTTCATACCATCTTTATCCGTTTTCAAAAAATTTGTAGTTCCGCTTACTGGGAAGGGTTGTTTGCATGCCATAACAAAACGCAATGGAGTTTTGATCGTTGCGGTAAATTTACTTCCGTTTGTGAAAGTTGTAATATGGTATCCCCATACAAGATAAACATTGTCTTCAAGAACAAATTTTGTATCAATTCCTTCTACTAATTCTCTAACACGAGTACCTTTTCTGCTGTATTTTCTACCATCAGCATATGTAACTGTCATGTCAATAGAATTCGTGAAAACCGGATGAGCGGTTGCCACTAAATCAGTAGGTTTTACGGTGCTAGAAATCGTTCGTGTACCTTCGATTAATTTTTTGTTGTGGTAGAAATTAACAAGTGATACAGTAATCGTTTTTGTCAATTCCGAAAAATTTCTTGAAGCACTAACAATGATTTTTCCTTTTACTACATTTCCGTTTGAGAGTGTACAGCCTTCTGTTCCAAAATCGATTGTTCTGGTGAAACTGTCAGTAGTGAGGACAATCGTAACTGTTGCACATGCAGGTAAAAAACTTTTTACAGCTTGCGTTGTTTTTAAAGTCACACTTTGTTGCATGGCGTATTGATCTTCGGCAACATTGCTAACATCATCAAATGCGCCATCGATATCCGCATCAGCAATAATATCATCGTTGGTTATTGCCGTTGTTTCTTGTATGCTTTCATTAGAACTACAACTTGCAAAGAAAGCAATTGTAATTAAGACACTGGCTAAAATAATTTTGGGTTTCATAGTGATTAAATTTTGGGTTGTGTAGCTTAGACTATCAAAAGGGTGATGGGCGTATACAAGCAGTTGTTTTTGGGTTTATTTATCAATGTAAATGTAAATATTTTTTAAATAATTCATTCCTTTTGTTAAAATTATCGACAAAGCAACTATTTTTATAACAATAAGTAAGTAATTATTTATAAGAAGAGGTGTTTTTTGTTTTACTGTGGAAATTATAGTGTGAGGAGAAATTGAAGTAAGATAATGTTTAAAATCGGTGTAAAAATAATTGTGTAATTTCTTCAGTATGGTGCAGGTTAGTGTGTCTTTTTTTAACGTGAATTTGAACTAAGTAAGAAGCAAATTAGTGCTAAATCATATCCACACTTTTGTTTTTTAGTAAGGTATTATGAAATGTTTAGTTTTACGGTAGTGTATTTAATAGTACCTTGCAATAGGACAAAATTACCATTAAAATTACGCGGTGAAGGACAATTGTACTCACTGTTATTTAATAGTTTCTTTGTAGTAGTAAAAGGCGTAACTTTGCAGCATCAATGAATGTCACTTCTCAAATAAAACAGCCCATCTTGAAAGAAATGGAACTTTTCGAAAAAAAGTTCTATGAATCTATGACTTCCCAAGTGGCTTTACTAAATAGGATTACCTACTACATCGTAAATCGCAAAGGAAAGCAAATGCGACCCATGTTTGTTTTCCTGACAGCCAAAATGGTGTCTGGTGGAACTCTTAATGAGCGAACCTATCGCGGAGCTTGTGTAATTGAGTTAATTCATACGGCAACCTTAGTTCATGATGACGTCGTAGATGATAGCAATCGACGACGCGGATTTTTTTCCATTAATGCCTTGTGGAAAAATAAAATTGCAGTATTGGTTGGTGATTATTTACTTTCCAAAGGATTATTGCTCTCTATAGACAATGACGACTTCGATTTATTAAAAATCATTTCAGTAGCAGTACGTGAAATGAGTGAAGGTGAACTGCTTCAAATAGAAAAAGCCAGAAGACTCGATATTACGGAAGATGTTTATTACGAAATCATTCGAAAAAAAACCGCTACCCTTATTGCGGCTTGCTGTGCACTAGGTGCAAAATCAGTAATTGAAGATGCAGGTCAAGTAGAGAACATGCGAAAATTTGGTGAACTCATAGGAATGGCTTTTCAAATCAAAGATGACTTATTCGATTATACTGATGAAGCTATCGGAAAACCAACCGGAATTGATATTAAGGAACAAAAAATGACGCTTCCGCTAATTCATGTTTTGAATACGTGTACCTCAAAAGAAAAGTCATGGTTAATTAATTCGATCAAAAACCACAATAAGGACAAAAAAAGAGTCAAAGAAGTTATTGCTTTTGTAAAAGATAATAATGGCCTTGCTTATGCCGAAAATAAAATGGCGCAATTCCAGCAAGAAGCACTTTTATTATTAGATAATTATCCCAATTCTGACTTTAAAGAAGCTCTTATTTTAATGGTCAATTACGTGATCGAACGAAAAAAATAAAGCTAATTCGTCCTTCTAATCAAGGAAAGATTCCAGCTATTAATTCTTTTTTTATACTTTTTTTACCACTCGATGCAACCTTTTTAAATCGAGAATCGTCTATAGTAATAGAAACCCTTTACAACAACTTTGAAAGTAATCCATTTACATCAAGAGGAACAAGCAATGATTCAGTTGGCTGTCGATAACAATCGGCAAGCACAGCAACAAATCTATTCTAAGTTTTCTCCAAAAATGTTGAGCATCTGTCGTATGTATGTCAAAGATGTACAGCAAGCCGAAGATGTTATGATAACCGCTTTCATGAAAGCATTCACCAATTTGAAAAAATTTCAATTTAGTGGCAGTTTTGAAGGTTGGATAAGACGAATTGTGGTTAATGAATGTATCTCGTTTTTACGGGTAAACAAAAAAGTAAGTTTCATCGATGATGGGTTTTATAAGGAGGAAACAACAGCTGAAGAAGAATGCGAATTAGCCACAGATGACATTCAATTACTGATAGATAATTTGCCGGAAGGCTACAAAATGGTGTTTAACTTGTATGCAATCGAGGGATATAAACATAAAGAAATAGCGGAAATGTTAGGGATTAATGAAGGAACATCTAAGTCGCAATTGTCACACGCTAGGAAAATTTTGCAACAGCAAATTAAGGCAACTAATAAGTTTGATTATGGAACCAAATAAATTCGATTACAGTATAAAGAAAAAAATGGAGGCAAGGAGCATTACTCCCTCGGCTGGTACGTGGGGCAAGTTGGATTCCATGCTCGATGCTGCCGAAATTTCTAAAAGTAAAAAAACGAGACGTTCTTGGGTATTCATCGCAGCTGGCCTTATTGGTTTTTTATTACTAACAACGATCTTTAATTTGGATTTTGATAGCAACCTGATCCAAAAGGGTGCGCCTGTAGTGGTAGATCAAAATACAATAGTGCTTCCTGAGAAAGAGGAAATCGTGAAAAAAGAAGGAATTGCTGCTGAAAAAGTAGGAACTCAAAACAGTAAGCTAATGCAAGTTGTCGTGGCTAAAGTAGAACCTAAAAAAGCAACAAACAGTAAAGATGATCAGGTTTTAGCGGCAGCAGTTTCTACTATGGTTAAGGAGAAAGAGAGTTTAGTATCGGTTCCAGTGACAAAAGACATCGCAACTGTAACTAGTAATAAATACATTTCAGCGAATGAATTGTTAGCGACAGTTACTAACACAAAGTTAGATAAATCAGGAACTGAAAAAACTACTAATTTTCCAAAACAAAGCTATACCGTCAATCCGAACAGCTTACTTTCCAGTGCAGAAACCGAATTAAATCAAACTTTTAGAGAGACTGCATTGATAAAGTTGAGTAAAAATTTTAATAGTATTAAAACAGTTTTAGTGAATAGAAATTACGAAGAATAAGCATAAATCAATCATCAATCAAAAAACGAACAATAATCAAAAAACGAAAATCATGAGAAAAATTATTTTAATCAGTATCCTTTTTTTAGTTTCCGCTGTAGCAAAGCTTAGTGCGCAAAAAGTAGTGGATAATAAATACCAAGCCGAATGGTACTATGCTGGTTCCAAACCAAAGAGTTATCAAATGGGCAAGGATACTAGTACAGTTTACAAGAACCAAAATGTTTTAAGAATCAATTCAATTGAAAAAAAAATAAATGGTTTTGGAACCATAATGAAAACTGTAAAATCAGATGAATATAAAGGTAAAACAGTTAAAATGACGGGCTATATTAAAAGCGAGAATGTTAAAAGCTGGGCTGGTTTATGGATGCGTGTTGATTATTACAGTACCGATGTTTTAGCTTTCGATAACATGCGAAATAGAGGAATTAAAAGAACTAAAGATTGGGAAAAATACGAAGTCGTTTTATTTGTGCCTCAAGAAGCAACTTCTATTTCATATGGTGTATTGTTAGATGGTGTAGGACAAATTTGGTTTAAAGATGTAAAATTAGAAATCGTAGACGATAGTATTCCTGAGACTGGTTACAACAAAGGAAGAGATCATAAAATCATTTCGTTTGAGAAAAGAGCAAAAGCAATCGCCAATGAAATCAAAAAAATAACCGAAGGCGAGAAGGATGCATTAAAAACTGAAATTGAAAAAATCGACAAAGATCTTGCTGATGGTGCTATCACCAAAGCAAATGCAGACGAACTCAAACTAGAGAAAGCAAAAGTTCATGCCGCTGCAATCGAAACACGTGTAACTTTAGAACAAGAAAAACTGAATCAATTAGTTCAAGATAAAGTAAACGGAAAAGTAACCGAGGAAAAAGATACCCGTAGTGGTGGTAGGATGATCATGATGGGAAATAATACTGGTGAAATTGGGGAGAGACAAACTGAAATTAATATTACCTCAATGAAGGTTTATAATGGGCAAGAGGACAAGGAGGAACGTCAATCTAAACGTACCACAAGTCAGCTGGTTTTAGCAACGGGATTAAACAATCTTGTAACTAATGGCTCGGTAAATAAATCTGATTTTAGATATGCAGGTTCTCATTTTTACGAATGGGGAGTTACATACAATACTCGACTTGTTGAAAATAATAATTTATTGCATGCAAAGTATGGTTTGTCTTTAATGTATAATAATTTGAGACCTACTAACAATCGATTTTTTGAAACGAGCGGCAATCAAACCATCCTTCAAACGAATACCTCAAACCCTGCGTTTAATAGCATTCGAATTGATGATGCGCGTTTACGAAATGTATATTTGGTGATGCCGCTCCATTTAGAATTTGATTTTTCGGGAAAAACGGTAAAAGAAGATCGTACCTACTATAAAACACATCAATCCTGGAGAATAGGTCTTGGAGGATACGCGGGTGCAAGGTTAAAAACGAAACAAATACTGCAATATCAAGTAGACAATCACGATGTTACGGATAAGTACAAAGGTGGTTTTAATACCAGTGATTTTATTTACGGTTTAAGTACCTATGTAGGTTATGGAGCTACAAGTTTGTACCTAAAATACGATTTGAATCCATTGTTTAAAGACAACGTAGTGAAGCAGAATAATGTTTCACTTGGAGTACGATTTGATTTTAATTAGACCATTTTTGAGTTAGTTGGCAAACCCTTTCAGATAATAAATCTCGAAAGGGTTTTGCTATTTAAAAACTTTGTAACTTTGACTTTTTATAACTTTTAGCCCAAATTAAATTGATTTCTAAAGCGACTATTGATACTGTTTTTGAAACTGCTCGAGTAGAGGAGGTTATTGGCGATTTCGTTCAATTGAAAAGAGCAGGAAGTAATTTTAAAGGATTGAGTCCGTTCTCAGATGAACGTTCGCCTTCGTTTATGGTCTCTCCGGCCAAAGGAATTTGGAAAGATTTTAGTTCAGGAAAAGGAGGGAACTCAGTTGCTTTTTTAATGGAGCACGAGCATTTCACGTATCCGGAAGCGATACGATACCTCGCAAAAAAATACAATATTGAGATTGAGGAAACGGAATTAACGGATGCCGAAAAAGCGAATACGGATCTTCGCGAAAGTATGTATTTGGTTTCGGACTTCGCCAAAGATTATTTTCATCAAACACTTCTAAAATCAGAGGAAGGTAAGGCGATTGGACTCTCTTATTTTAAAGAACGAGGGTTTACTGCTGAAACGATAGAGAAATTTAGCTTAGGATATTCTCCCGAAGCTTGGGATGCTTTTACAACAGAGGCTTTAGGAAAAGGATATAAATTAGAATTTTTAGAAAGTACGGGTTTAACAATTCCGCGAGAAGACCGTCCCTTTGACCGATTTAAAGGTCGCGTTATGTTCCCTATTCAAAGTATGTCAGGACGCACCTTAGGTTTTGGAGGGCGTATTTTAACCAATGATAAAAAAGCAGCCAAATACTTGAACTCTCCCGAGAGCGACATTTACCATAAAAGTAAAGTACTGTACGGAATCTATCATGCAAAGCAAGCTATTGCCAAGCAAAACAATTGTTTTCTTGTGGAAGGTTATACAGATGTGATTCAGTTTCATCAATCTGGAATCGAAAATGTGGTTGCTTCCTCAGGTACAGCTTTGACACCCGATCAAATCAGATTGATTAACAGGCTTACGAAAAACATTACCGTGCTATTTGATGGTGATGCCGCTGGTTTGCGAGCGTCTATCCGAGGTATTGACTTAATTCTAGAAGAAGGAATGAACGTAAAAGTTTGTTCGTTTCCTGACGGGGAAGATCCAGATAGTTTTGCTAAAAAAACGTCTCACGATGATCTTGTAGCGTATTTAGATGAAAACGCCAAGGATTTTATACAGTTCAAGGCTTCACTTTTAATGAAGGAAGCTAAGAATGACCCAATAAAAAAAGCAGATTTGATTCGGGATATGGTGGTTAGTATTTCTAAAATACCAGATCGTATTCAACGCGAAATCTATATTCAAGAATGTTCTCGTATAATGGATATTTCTGAACAAGTATTGCAAAGCACCTTAGCGCAGTTAGTTCAAAAAGATAGTGCCGAGCATGTTAAAACGGAGAAGAAAGAATCCGAGCAAAAAGCTTTCAATGTTATAAAAAATCAAAATCCTGCCGAAGTGCAAAAGGTAGATATTTTGTATCGCTTGGAGCGCAAGATTATAGAGATTTTGCTTTTGTATGGAGATAAATTAGAACAGTTTGAAGATGTGATGATGAAATCTAATGACGACGGTGAGATTGAACATGTCGTTGAATTCAAGGAATACAAAGTTTTCCATAGGATATATCTCAGTTTGCAAGAGGATGAGGTTGAGCTCGCAAATCCTTTGTTTAGGGAATTGTTTAATGATCTAATTAATTTTTATCTGCAAAATGATAGCTTTAATTTAGAGCACTATTTGATGCGATTACAACCCGAGTTTGCTCAAGAAGTAACCGATATTTTAATGGAAGAGGAGCGCTTAGTGATGCACAACTGGGAAGGTCAAAATATCTTTCCTAAATCTAAAAACGATACCATAAGTCAAAATGTATCTGAAACCATCTTAACGTTACGTTGGTACTTAGTAGGAAAGATTATAGATGAACTAAAAAGCTCCATATTACCTGATGCAGATAATACGGAGCCTATGACTCTAATAAAAGATTATAATGAATTGACTCGCGCCTTTTCTAAAAAATTAGGTAGAGTAATGTCTCGTTTTTAATTAAACGATCTCTAGTGTTTTAGCTTTATTGACTAAGTCAACCAAGTTAGTTACATTAAGCTTCGTTAATAAACGCAGTTTATAAGTACTAATCGTTTTTTCGTTCAAGCCTAAAATATCAGCTATTTCGTGGTTTTTCTTACCACCACTTAAATAACGTAATACTTCAACTTCACGGTTAGAAAGTTTTCTATATAAACGCTCACTTTTACTTTGCTTAGCAATTAAAGCTAGGTTCTTCTTAACAGTTTCATTCATGATAATCTTACCTTGATTAACTTTGATGATAGACTGTCCAAGAGTTTCTAGTTTTTCCTGTTTGTGAACGTATCCAGATACACCAGCTTTAATGGCGTTAGGGGCATATATTTGCTCAGAAAGTCCACTAAAAATAATAATCTTCGTTTTTGGGAAGTTTTTCAAAATCGACTTGACTTCAAAAATACTAGAAAGACCTTCTAATTCAAGATCTAAAACTAAGACATCAACTTCTTTAGTGAGCAAGATATCGCGGATCATCAAAAAGCTACCTACATTGGCAACAATTGAGATTTCAGCGTGTTCTTTAAAATAAGATTTAACGCCAAAATGTACTACGGGGTAATTATCGGCAAAACAAACTTTTATCATAATCATTAATTTTTTTAAGTTGTTTGTTACTAATCATTCATAAATTTAGTGAAAAAATTTTAATTATTACTAAAATTCCTTACAAATAAAAATATTAACGATTAATTATACAAACGGGTATTGCATTCATTTTATGTTGGTTGGTGGTATTTAATTTTTTGTAGATGTCAAAAACCTCTTTTTGCCTGCCGTTAAAGTCATTTGAGGACTTTCCTGCCTCAGCTTCTAGCATGGCCCATTCAAGTTCATCATACGATGCTCCTAATTGGTCTTCATCTGTTTTTTCATTGCCATATAATCCATCTGATGGCTGTGCTTCTAATATGGATTGGGGTACATTTAAGTAAGCAGCTAAAAGGAATACTTCGGATTTCATTAAGTCAGCAATAGGACTTAAGTCAACGCCTCCATCTCCGTATTTGGTATAAAAGCCTACGCCAAAATCTTCTACTTTGTTTCCTGTTCCGGCTACTAATAAGCCATTAACTCCGGCAAAGTAATATAAGGTAGTCATTCTAAGTCTAGCTCTAGTATTGGCTAGTGTTAAACTTAATTTATTTTCAGGGTAATCAGTGGAAACAGTAGATTTAAAAGTTTCGAATAAAGTCGTTAAGTCCGCTTCCACACTGCGCACATTTGGAAAGCGATCTTTTAATTGCTGTATGTGTTCCTTAGCTCTATTAACATGACTTGCGTGCTGATGAATAGGCATTTCGACGCACAATACATCAAGACCAGTTTGAGCACATAATGTCGAAGTAACGGCTGAATCCACGCCACCTGAAATTCCTACAACAAAGCCGTTAACTTTTGCGTTTTGCGCATAATTTTTTAACCAATTGACAATTTGATTATTTACTTTTTCGATTAGAATAGTATTATTTTTAGTCATAAATTGTTTAAGTTTTCGAAACTTGCAATGTATCTTTGCTGAAATTTATTAAAGTTTCTCTTTAACACCTTGTTATGTAGGTGCAAATTTAAATAAAATATAATGAAAAAGTGCCTTATTTTGTTTATACCCTTGTTTTTTTTGTCATGTAATCAAAAAAGTAAGCAAGAATCTGCTATTGCTGATGCATCAATAGAGATAGGTGTAGTGCGTTTCGATAAAATTTTCTTCGAAACACCACCCGATCAATTGCAGAAAATTAAGATGGAATATCCGTTTTTTTTTCCCGAAGGAAATGATGATGCTGTATGGATTGAGAAAATTCAAAATCCGCTATGGCGAGAATTATACCAAGAGGTCCAGAAAAAATATCCAACTAATGACAAGCTTAAAACTGATTTTGAATCGCTTTTCAAGCACATTCAATATTATTTCCCAAAAACGAAAACTCCAAAGGTAATTACTGTAATCTCTGAAATGGATTATGATAATAAAGTTATTTATGCGGATAGCTTAGTAATTGTGTCGCTAGAAATGTACTTAGGGAAAGAGCATAAGTTTTATCAGTTTCCTAATTATATCAAGCAAAACTTCGAAGAGAATCAAATAATGCCTGATGTTGTTAGTAGTTTCTATAAAAAAGTAAGTCCCCCTAATCTCGATAAAAAATTATTGGGTAGCATGGTTGAAGCGGGAAAAGAACTATATATGAAAGAGTTGTTTTTGCCTGAGGCACCTGTAAATGAACTGATAGGTTATACGCCGGAGCAGCTGACTTGGTGCGAGGAAAATGAAAGCTATATTTGGCGTTACTTCATTGACAAAGAATTATTGTACAGCGATGATCAAAAGCTTATTCCGCGCTTCATTAACCCAGCTCCTTTCTCTAAGTTTTATTTAGAAATCGATAATGAGTCGCCGGGAAAAGTTGGTGCATATATAGGTTGGCAAATTGTTAACTCTTATATGAAAAACAATGAAGTATCTTTGCAGCAATTATTGCAAACGAATGCGCAAGAAATATTTAAGAAATCCAAATATAAACCCAAAAAGTAATGTCAGATAATAATAGATCAGAAATTAAGTTTTTAGTTGAACTAGATGAGAACCGAGTGCCAGAGAAATTGTTGTGGTCGGCGCAAGATGGTGGTATTGAATTAGCAGAGTCAAAAGCGATTATGCTTTCAGTGTGGGACAGCAAAGTAAAAGAAAGTATGCGTATTGATTTATGGACCAAAGACATGCCTGTTGACGAAATGAAAATTTTCTTTCATCAAACCTTAGTAGCCATGTCTGATACTTTTTTTAGAGCTACTGGCGATGAAAAAATGACCGACACCATGAAAGATTTCTGCGATTACTTTGCTGAGAAATTAGAACTTAAGCAGTAAAGTATAGTCATAAAAAAACGCAAAGCTTACTGTAAGCTTTGCGTTTTTTTATTATTTAAAAGTGTAGTATTCTAAAACTGGTTATTGTTTTTGAAAACTTCTTGATTTACTTCGTCGATGTAGCTTAAAAGCTCTTCTTTTCCTATCGATTCTGTAGCAGATGTAACAAAATAATGAGGCATTTCGGCCCAATTATTAGCGAACATGTTTTTCTTATACGCTGCAATGTGAGAATCAATTTTTACTTTACTAATCTTATCTGCTTTGGTAAAGATAATGCAAAACGGAATTTCGCTTTCGCCCATATAACTCATGAATTCCACATCGATCGCTTGCGCTTCGTGGCGGATATCAATCAAAACAAAAGCACAAACTAATTGTTCTCTCGTTTCAAAATAATCAGTAATAAATTGTTGAAAAACTGATTTCGTCTTTTTAGATACTTTAGCATAACCATAGCCTGGTAAATCGACCAAAAACCAGTTAGAGTTTATTAAAAAGTGATTGATAAGCTGTGTTTTTCCGGGACGACCTGATGTTTTGGCTAATTTTTTGTGATTAGTCAACATGTTGATCAATGATGATTTCCCAACATTAGAACGACCTATAAAAGCGTATTCAGGTAAAAAGTCCTTGGGGCATTTACTAACATCTGAATTGCTAATTACAAACTCGGCGGTATTTATTTTCATATTATTTTTGTTAATCCTTGCAGCGCGCGACTACAGATTGGTTTTAGTAAGCCACTCTTCTAATAAACGATTAAATTCATCAGGGTGTTCCATCATAGCTGCGTGACCACATTTGTCAATCCAATACAAGGTTGAATTAGGAAGTAATTTGTTAAACTCGATTGCCACATCTGGTGGTGTTACCTTGTCGTTCTTCCCCCAGATAATACCCGTTTGCACGTGCATTTTTGGTAAATCTTTCGCCATGTTGTGCCGGATAGCACTCTTAGCAATGGTTAACGTCTTGATGAGTTTGATTCTATCGTTTACCGTTGCGTAAACTTCATCAATTAGGTCAGGAGTTGCGATTTTTGGATCGTAAAATACATCTTCGGCCTTCTTCTTAATGTATTCATAATCACCTCTTTTTGGGTAACTATCGCCCATTGCGCTCTCGTATAGACCAGAGCTACCGGTAATCACTAATCCAGCTACTTTTTCTGGATACATTTTAGTATGGTACAATGCGATATGTCCACCTAATGAATTTCCTAAAAGAATCACTCGGTCAAAGCCTTTAAAAGTGATAAAGTCTTTGACGTATTTAGCGAAGCTTTTAACATTCGTTTTTAAAAGACTTTGTGTATAAATTGGTAAGTCAGGAATAACTATTTTATATCCTTTTTCAGAAAAGTAACTTGCCACACCATCAAAGTTACTAAGGCCGCCCATTAAGCCGTGTAGAATCACAATAGGTGTGCCTTCTCCTGCTTCATAATAGCTGTATCTGCCTTCTTTTTTATAGTTTTTGTCCATCTTTTTGACTGCGTATTTTCAATTTTCACAAATATAGGATTTAAAAAATTAAAAAGAATTTTTGCACTCTTTTTTTAAGAAGATTATTTAATAAATCTCATTTTGATTCGCGGACTTTGTCAAAAGCTAAGTGGTTTTATGGTTTTTTTAGAACTAAGAAAAAAGAACCGTTTAGGTTAAATTTTTACAGAAAAATAGCTGTCTGTTTTATATGGCTGCACATTATTCATTTGAGTTTGCTAAAGTTGGTAACAATCTGATTCTAGTAAAATTAGGGTTTTTAGGTAAGAAGTGGTTAAACTTATTAACAAAGTGGTATATTGTGGTAAAATGTGGTAGAATTTTTTATATTTTTGCTTTAAATCAATTCTAAAATTATTCTGTTGAATACAATAGTTGGAACATATGAATGTAAGGTCGATGCGAAAGGGAGGGTGTTGTTACCCGCTCCTTTGAAGAAGCAATTGACGCTTTCTCTTCAAGACGGGTTTGTCTTGAAGCGTTCTGTATTCCAGCCATGTTTAGAGCTGTATCCAATGGAAGAGTGGAATTTGATGATGCAAAAAATCAATAAGCTTAACCGCTTTGTAAAGAAAAACAATGATTTTATCCGCAGGTTTACAGCTGGTGTAAAGGTTGTTGAAATTGATGCTTTAGGAAGGTTGCTTGTGCCAAAGGATTTAGTTGCTTTTTCAAATATTTCTAAAGAGGTGGTTTTCTCTTCGGCGGTAAATATTGTTGAAATATGGGACAAAGACCTTTATGAGCAGTCTATAAGCGGAGAGGATATTGATTTTGCAGATTTAGCAGAGGATGTAATGGGAAATATAAATGACGACGACAATGGAATATCATAATCCAGTTTTGCTGAAAGAAAGTGTTGATGGTTTAAATATTAAGCCTGATGGGATATATGTTGATGTTACTTTCGGTGGAGGTGGGCATTCAAGAGAGATTTTAAGTAGGCTAGGTCCTGAAGGTAAGTTATTTGCTTTCGATCAAGACCAAGATGCTTTGGCGAATGCTATCGATGATGATCGTTTTGTTTTGATAAACGAGAATTTCCGATTTCTAAAACGTTTTTTACGCTTTTATGGTGCGAAAAATGTAGACGGGATTTTAGGAGATTTAGGGGTTTCTTCTCATCAGTTTGATGTTCCTGAAAGAGGGTTTTCTACTCGATTCGATGCCGATTTAGATATGCGAATGAATCAAAAAAGTGATTTAAATGCCTACAAGGTGGTTAATGAATACGATGATGCGAATCTAAAACGTGTTTTTTATGATTATGGTGAGTTGAAAAATGCTCCAGCGCTAGCGCGAACAATCGTTGAAGCAAGAGAGACTCATCCTATTAAAACCACAGATGAATTAAAAGAAGTTTTAGCTAAATATTTACCCGAAAAAGTACGGAATAAGGTGCTTGCGCAAATATACCAAGCCATACGAATAGAGGTGAACCAAGAAATGGATGTTTTAAAAGAATTTTTGGAGCAGTCCTTGGAAATCTTAAAACCTGAAGGAAGATTAAGTGTTATCTCTTACCATTCTCTAGAAGATCGATTAGTTAAAAGGTTTATAAAAAACGGAATGTTTGAGGGGGAACCTGAACGCGACTTCTTTGGAAATTTTTCGGTCCCATTTAAAAGTGTAGGTAAATTAATTATTCCAAACGCTGCCGAAATCAAACTAAACAATAGAGCAAGAAGTGCTAAGTTAAGAATTGCTGAAAAAAAATAACGCCACTATGAAAGCGAGTATTTACAATATATTAAAAGCAAGATTTTTAATTAATGGCGATGCAACCAAGAACTGGCGTTTTATTGTGTTTGTAATTATTTTGGCGATAATCATGATAGCAAATACCCAGCGCTACGAGCAAAAAGTTTTTAAAATTGCTGCACTGACAAGTCATGTAAAGGAACTACGATCGGAGTTTGTAGACAGGCGCTCGCAATTAATGAAGTTACGAATGGAGTCGACCGTATCGAACAAGATGATTGAAAAAGAAATTTTTCCATCGACAGTACCACCAATAAAAATCAAAGTTAAAAAAGTAGAAGAGCAAAGTTTTCTAAAAAAATTATGGCAGTAGACGATAAAAATATATCCTATAGAATCTACCTTGTTGCATTTGCGATCTTATTTATGGCGTTTTTAATTGCCTTTAAGCTAACAAATATTCAATGGGTCGAAGGAGCTTATTATCGTCAATTAGCTAAAGAGCGTACGGTTAGAAACTTTGTGATTCCTGCTAATAAAGGAAATGTCTATTCTTCTGATGGCAGTTTGCTAGCAACCTCAATTCCAAATTATGTCATTCGCTTTGACGCAAAAGCACCCAAAAGAGAGGTTTTTGAAGATAATGTGAAGTTGCTTTCGGATTCCTTGGCTACTGTTTTAGGAAAACCATCAAGCTGGTACCTTAACGAACTTAGAAAAGCGAGAGCAACAAATAACAGATATTATCTAGTGGCTCGCGATTTGAGTTATACGGATTATATGAAAATTAAGGGTTTCCCTTTGTTTAAATTAGGTGCTTACAAAGGCGGGATTATTGTGGAGCAAAAAACGGTAAGGGAACATCCAATAGGCAAAATTGCCGAGCGAACCATTGGTTATGAGCGAACTAGTAGTAGCGGACAAGAAGAAGGTAGAGGTATAGAATGGGCTTACAAAGACTACCTTAATGGGAAAGACGGTAAGATCCTCAAACAGAAAATTGCCAAAGGGCAGTGGAAACCCATTCGTGATGTAAATGAAGTAGATCCGCAAGATGGTTACGATGTGATATCAACTATTGATGTGTACATTCAGGACATTGCGCATCATGCATTATTGAAACAATTAGAAGATTACGAAGCAGATCACGGTTGTGTTGTTGTAATGGAAACAAAAACAGGTCACGTTAAGGCAATCTCTAATTTAGGTAGAGGTTCAGATGGAACCTATTATGAAACCACTAATTATGCTGTAACCGAGTCTCACGAACCTGGTTCGACCTTTAAGCTAGTGGATTTAATGGCCATTCTTGAAGATAAAGTAGCAGATACGAGCACGGTTTACGATACTCATGGCGGGGTAGTAAAGTATTACGGAAGATCTGTACGTGATTCGCATACCGGTGGTTATGGAAAAATTTCATTAGGTAGGGGTTTTGAGCTATCATCCAATACAGTCCTTGTTCAAGCTGTCTATAATAATTATAAAAATAATCCATCAAAATTTGTTGACCATGTAAATTCTTATGGATTAAATAAGAAGCTAAATATGGATTTTAAAGGCGAAGGAAGGCCTTTTATCCCACAACCTTCGGATAAAAATTGGTCGAGTATATCACTTCCGTGGATGGCATTTGGTTACGGAGTATCTGTTACGCCTATGCAAACATTAGCCTTGTATAATGCTGTTGCAAACAATGGAGTGATGATTAAGCCGCGTTTTGTTTCAGAGATTAAAGAATGGAACAGAACCATAAAAAAAATGGGTGTTGAGGTAATCAATCCTAGAATATGTTCAAATGAGACTTTGTCTAAGGTACGAGCAGTTTTGGAAAATGTAGTTAAAAGAGGAACGGCTTCCAAACTATACTCGAAAGACTTTTCGATGGCTGGAAAAACAGGGACGGCTGCAGTAAATTATTCTAAAGATGGTGGATCGGGTAAATATTACGCATCTTCTTTCGTTGGGTATTTTCCGGCTGACAAACCGAAGTATTCTTGTATTGTAGTAGTTCATAAACCAAGTACGGTTAATAACAATTACTATGGAGCGGATGTAGCGGGACCGGTTTTTAAAAGAATTGCTCAAAAAATATTTACAGATATCCCGTCTACCAATGAAATTAAAAATCTAAACCGCAAGATTCCTAAGCAAGAGGATAATTACAATACGTATTACGCTAAAATGCAAAAAGGGCGTAAAGCCATGCCTAATGTTAAAGGAATGCCTGGGATGGATGCCATTGCTTTACTCGAAAATTTAGACGTAAAAGTGAAAGTAGTAGGAATGGGAAAAGTTAAGTCTCAATCGTTGCAAGCAGGTGAGAATTTAGTAAAAAACACAACAATAACATTAGAATTACTGTGATCATACTTAAAGACATATTATATAAAGTAGCTATCGAATCAGTTCAAGGTTCGACGGATAACGCTATTGGTAAAATTGAATTTGATTCTAGAAAATTAGAAACTAAAGATGTTTTTGTTGCCATTCGCGGATCGGTTGCTGATGGACATGATTTTATAGATACGGCCATTAGTCTTGGTGCTAAAACGGTTGTTTGTGATACTTTACCTGATAATTTAGACAAGAGCGTTACCTATGTAAAGGTTGCAGATACTAATGAAGCATTAGCTTTTATGGCGGCTAATTATTTCGGCAATCCCTCTTCTAAACTTAAACTAGTTGGTATAACAGGTACAAACGGGAAAACAACTATTGCGTCGCTATTGTACCAGTTATTTAAAAAAGCAGGATATAAAGTTGGATTGCTTTCGACGGTGAAGATCATGGTTGATGAGGTAGAGTGCAAGGCTACTCACACCACGCCTGATTCGGTTACTATAAATCAGTACCTAGCTGAAATGGTTTCTGTAGGTGTTGATTATTGTTTTATGGAAGTTAGCTCGCATGGAATTCATCAAAAAAGAACAGAAGGGTTGCAGTTTGCCGGTGGTGTCTTTACGAATTTGTCTCATGACCATTTGGATTATCATCCCACTTTTGCAGAGTACAGAGATGTAAAAAAATCGTTCTTTGACCATTTACCTAAAACAGCTTTTGCATTAACAAATGCTGATGATAAAAATGGCGCTGTAATGTTTCAAAATACGGTTGCAACCAAACGTACGTATGCACTAAAATCCTATGCCGACTTTAGAGCTCAGATTTTAGAAAGTCAATTGTCGGGACTGTTGCTTAAAATTGACGGTAATGAAGTTTGGGTAAAGCTAATCGGAACTTTTAATGCTTACAATTTATTAGCGATTTACGGTGTAGCTATTGAACTAGGAATGGACAGCTTGGATACGCTTCGATTACTATCGGAATTAGAAAGTGTTTCGGGAAGATTTCAATACATAGTTTCTGATGCTAAAATCACAGCAATTGTTGATTATGCACATACTCCTGATGCGTTAGAGAATGTATTAAAAACCATTAGTGATATCCGTACTAAAAATGAGCAGCTAATTACAGTAGTGGGTTGTGGTGGTAATCGTGATAAAACCAAACGACCAATCATGGCAGCTATCGCGACGGAACTAAGTGATAAAGTTGTTATTACATCAGATAACCCAAGAAAAGAAGATCCAGAGGTTATCATAGCTGAAATGGAAGCTGGAGTTGCTCCACAAAATTTTAAAAAAATGCTATCTATCACGGATAGAAAGCAAGCCATAAAAACGGCTTGTCAACTAGCGCAACCAAACGACATTATATTGATAGCTGGTAAAGGTCATGAAACCTACCAAGAAATTGATGGCGTTCGTCATGATTTTGACGATATGAAAATAGTTAAAGAATTATTAGAACAATTACATAAATAGTAAAAATATGCTGTATTATTTATTTCAATATTTAGACCAAACAATGCACGTTTCTGGAGCGGGTGTTTTTCAATACATCACATTTAGATCTGCGTTGGCTTTTATTTTGTCCTTATTGCTATCTACTATTTATGGAAAAAGAATTATCCGATTTTTACAAAACCAGCAGGTAGGTGAGACAGTACGTGAACTTGGACTAGCAGGTCAAAATGAAAAAGCGGGAACACCAACCATGGGTGGTTTAATAATCATTTTTGCAACTCTTGTGCCTGTATTACTGTTTTCAAAATTGCACAATATTTATATCGTTCTATTGATTGTAACCACGCTTTGGATGGGAACTATTGGTTTTGTAGATGACTATATCAAAATCTTTAAAAAAGACAAACAAGGTCTAAAAGGAATTTTTAAAGTGGTAGGACAAGTTGGACTTGGTCTTATAGTTGGAACTGTTCTTTATTTTAATCCTAGTGTAACCGTTCGAACAGATACCGGAAAGAATGATATTTTTAAACAAGGAACGGAGCAGGTAGATCGAAAATATACAGCAGTTGAAGAAAAATCTACAGCTACTACGATTCCGTTTTTCAAGAATAATGAATTTGATTATGCTGAAGTCTTAGCTTGGACAGGTGAAGGATATGAAAAGTGGGCTTGGTTAATTTTTATTCCCGTTGTTATTTTTATAATCACGGCTGTTTCTAATGGGGCAAATTTAACGGATGGTATTGATGGACTTGCAGCAGGAACCTCGGCCATTTCGGTTTTGGCTCTTGGTATTTTTACTTTTCTTTCAGGAAACATCATATTTTCTAATTATCTAAACATCATGTACATTCCTAACTCGGGGGAGATGACGGTTTTTATAGCTGCTTTTGTAGGTGCGTTGATAGGATTTCTTTGGTACAACTCGTATCCAGCATCCGTTTTTATGGGTGATACAGGAAGTTTAACCATTGGAGGAATCATTGCAGTACTTGCTATTGCCGTACGAAAGGAATTATTGATTCCACTTTTATGCGGAATATTTTTAGTCGAAAATTTCTCTGTTGTTCTTCAAGTAAGTTATTTTAAGTACACCAAGAAACGTTTTGGCGAAGGCCGCAGAATTTTCTTGATGTCTCCATTGCATCACCATTACCAGAAAAAGGGCTACCATGAAAGTAAAATTGTTACCCGTTTTTGGATTGTTGCAATTCTCTTAGCTATTCTATCCATTGTTACCTTAAAACTGAGATAATATGAGACTAATAGTTTTGGGTGGAGGAGAAAGTGGCGTAGGAACTGCCATCTTAGGAAAGAAAAAAGGATACGATGTTTTCGTTTCTGATTTTGGAAAAATAAAAGAAAAGTACAAAGAGGTTCTTACGAACAATGGTATTGATTGGGAAGAGGAAAAGCATACGGAAGCACTCATTTTGAATGCAGATGTAGTGATGAAAAGCCCGGGTATTCCTGAAAAAGTTGCGATTGTAAAAAAGCTGATGGAAAAAGGAATTCCGGTAATTTCTGAAATTGAATTTGCCGCTCCATTTACCAATGCAACAACGATAGGAATTACAGGTAGTAATGGCAAAACTACTACTGCAATGCTAACTTATCATTTGCTAAAGTCTGCAGGGTTAAATGTAGGATTGGGAGGAAACATAGGAAAAAGTTTTGCATGGCAAGTTGCCGATGAAAATTACGATTCTTACGTCCTAGAATTAAGCAGTTTTCAATTAGACGGAATTATAAACTACAAGCCACATATTGCAATAATAACTAACATTAGTCCTGATCATTTAGATCGATACGAATACAAATATGAAAATTACATTGATTCAAAGTTTAGAATTACGATGAATCAAACAGAGGAGGACTACCTCATTTATGATGCAGATGACGAAGCAATTGCATCATGGCTAGCCAACAATAAAACAAGAGCACAATTAATTCCTTTTTCATTGACACAAATTATCGAAACGGGAGCTTATATAAAAAATAACATAATGGAAGTATCAATCAATCAAGAAGAATTTAAAATGGAAACCGAATCTATGGCTTTAGAGGGGAAACATAATATGAAAAATGCAATGGCAGCAACCTCTGTGGCAAAATTAATGCAAATTAGAAAAGCGACAATTCGCGAAAGTTTATCTAATTTCCAAGGTGTAGAGCACCGTCTTGAAAAAGTTTTGAAAATCCAAAATGTACAATACATCAACGATTCTAAAGCTACAAATGTAAATGCTACATTTTTTGCATTAGACAGCATGAATACACCAACCGTATGGATTGTTGGAGGTGTTGATAAAGGAAATGATTACAATGAATTAATGTCATTAGTGCGTGAAAAGGTAAAAGCAGTGATTTGCTTAGGTGTTGATAATAAAAAAATTATTGATGCTTTTGGTAATGTAGTTGACATTATGGTTGAAGTTACCTCCATGAATGATGCGGTTAAAATGGCAAAACGTATCGCTGAGAAAGGGGATACAGTATTGCTTTCTCCAGCTTGTGCTAGTTTTGATTTGTTTGAAAACTATGAAGATAGAGGAAATCAATTTAAACAGTCAGTACAGAATTTATAAGACTGATAAACAAATAGTAAAACAACAATAATGAAGCAACTAATAAACAATTTAAAAGGAGATAAAGGCATTTGGTCATTCGTGGCCTTATTGGCACTGTTTTCGTTTATGCCTGTTTTTAGTGCGAGTAGTAACTTGGCCTATTTAGGACATGGTACAGGGAATACCTTGGGGTATTTGGTGAAGCATTTTATTCATATTTGTTGTGGTTTTGCAATTATATATTCGGTTCATAAAATTCCGTATAACTACTTTCGTTCCATCTCTAAGATGCTACTTCCGGTTGTTTGGGTGATATTGGCCATAACCATGATAAAAGGGCAAGTTATTGCCGGTGCTAATGCAAGTAGGTGGCTGCAAATTCCTTTTGTTGGGATTTCATTTCAGCCATCAGCCTTTGCTGCTTTAGTTCTATTTGTATTTGTGGCAAGGTATTTATCCAAAACAAGAGAAGAGCCTATTGTTTTTGTTGAGTCTCTTAAAGAGCTTTGGCTGCCAGTATTCATCACATTGATGTTTATTTTGCCTTCCAATTTCTCAACTACGGCATTAATATTTGCCATGATTATTATGCTCGTATTTATAGGTAAGTATCCTATGAAATATATCGGCGTAATTGTAGGAGTTGGAATTCTGTCGCTAGCCTTTTTCGTTTTAATTGCGAAAGCTTTTCCGGGTGCTTTTAACAATCGTGTCAGTACGTGGGAGAGCCGAATCGAAAATTATATGAACAAAGATAATGAAGAGGATGACTACCAAATTGAGAAGGCTAAAATTGCAATCGCTTCAGGAAAAATTTACGGTCTAGGTCCAGGGAAAAGTGTACAGAAAAATTTCCTTCCCCAATCTTCCTCTGATTTTATATATGCAATCATTGTTGAGGAATACGGATTAATGGGTGGTTTGGGAGTCCTAGCGTTGTATTTGTTACTGATGTTTCGCTTCGTAGTTGCTTCTCATAAGGCTACGACATTATTCGGGAAGTTAGTGGTGGTCGGTTTAGGTTTTCCAATGATATTTCAAGCAATGATTAATATGGCAGTTGCAGTCGAATTGCTTCCTGTGACAGGGCAAACCCTTCCTTTGATCAGTAGTGGAGGTACGTCTATTTGGATGACATGTATTGCTTTAGGTATTATAATTGGTGTAACCAAAAAGGAAGAGGAAATAGAAGAAGAACAAAAAGACGCTGCAAGAAGAGAGGAAGCATTACAAAAGCTAATTGACGATCAGTTAAGTAGTGATGATGAGAAAGAGTTGAGTTATTCGATTGAAGATAAAGTATCGAATCCTATGAATGCAGTTAAAAACAAATATTAAAAAGAATGAAACCATATAAATTCATATTAAGCGGCGGAGGAACAGGTGGACATATCTACCCGGCTATTGCTATTGCTAATGAATTAAAATTGCGATTTCCTGATGCCGAATTTTTATTTGTAGGTGCCAAAGACAAAATGGAAATGCAAAAAGTGCCTCAAGCAGGATATGCTATAAAGGGTTTGTGGATTGCAGGGCTTCAACGCCAAATTAATTTAAAAAATGCGTTGTTTCCAATGAAGTTGATCGATAGTTTGTGGAAATCAAGACAAATTATTAATGATTTTCGTCCAGATGCGGTCATTGGTACTGGCGGTTTTGCTAGTGGTCCTTTGTTACAAGTTGCAAATACAATGCGTATTCCAACCTTGGTGCAAGAACAAAATTCCTATCCCGGAATTACCAATAAATTGTTGAGTAAGAAAGCGAGCGTTATATGTGTTGCTTATGAAAATTTAGAACGTTTTTTCCCGAAGGATAAAATGGTGTTAACGGGTAATCCGGTTCGTCAAGATTTAATTGATGTTTCAAGCAAGCGTGATGAAGCGAACGCTTTTTATGGTTTGGATTCCAATAAAAAAACGCTTTTAGTACTTGGAGGAAGTTTAGGTTCTAGAAGAATTAATCAGTTAATCGAAAAGGAGTTAAAAAACATACTGAATCAGGAGGTACAAGTGATCTGGCAATGCGGAAAACTGTACTATGAAGAGTATAAAAAATACAATGATGGCAATGTGCAAGTTGTAGCTTTTATTGAAAGAATGGACTTAGTATATGCTGCTGCAGATGTGATTATTTCTCGTGCAGGTGCTTCTTCAGTTTCGGAATTGTGTATCGTGGGTAAACCAGTGATTTTTATTCCGTCTCCCAATGTGGCAGAAGACCATCAAACGAAGAATGCAAAGGCAATTGTCGAGAAAGATGGTGCTATATTGCTAGCGGAGTCCGAATTAGATGCTAAGTTTAGCACCGTATTTGAAGCCTTATTGAAGGATGAAGTCCAGCAAAAGCAGCTAAGCGCAAATATTAAAAAGTTAGGATTGCCGCAAGCCACTCAAGAAATTGTAAATGAAATTGTAAAATTAATTAAGAAATAACAACCTAAAAATGAACTTAAACCAAATACATAACGTCTTTTTTATTGGCATTGGTGGCATTGGAATGAGTGCGTTAGCTCGTTATTTCAAAAATATCGGAAAGCAAGTTGCTGGTTATGATAAAACGCCAACTGCGCTAACTAAAGAATTGATTGAGAACGGGATTGCCATTCATTTTGAAGATCGAATTGATTGGATACCTCAAAATTTCAAAGCGGATAATACGTTAGTTATTGTAACGCCAGCGGTACCAAAAACGCATTTGCAATGGAATTACTTTTTAGAAAAAAACTATGAATTAAAAAAGAGAGCCGAAGTATTGGGGATCATAACCAAAGATACGTTTTGTTTTGCTGTTGCAGGTACGCATGGAAAAACAACGACCTCAAGTATTTTAGGACATATTTTGTATGAGAGTGGCGTGGATGTTACTGCTTTTATTGGAGGAATAGTTGAAAACTATAACTCTAATTTGATAGGAAGCGGTAAAACAGTTACAGTGGTAGAGGCGGATGAGTTTGATCGCAGCTTCCTGCATTTGCATCCTAATATTGCTTGTGTTACTTCTATGGATGCCGATCACTTAGATATTTATGGTAGCAGTGATGCAATTGAAGCCTCGTTTGTAGAATTTGCTGATAAAGTAAAAGACAAGACTAAATTATTTATAACTAACGAATTACCTCTTGAAGGTGTTACAGTAGCGGTAAACGCAGCTGCTGTTTATAAAGCTTTTAATGTACGAATTGCTGATGGTAGTTATGTGTTTGATATCGAAACACCTGCAGGAATCCTTACTGATTTTAAGTTTGCTTTACCAGGGCGACATAATTTAATGAATGCTTTGATGGCTATCGCAATGGCAGTTAACTTCGGCACCCCAACCGATGCCATTGCAGTAGCCTTAGCTTCATTCAAAGGCGTTCGCCGCCGTTTTTCATACCAAATAAAAAAGGAAAACTTGGTGTACATCGATGATTATGCACATCATCCTACTGAGATAAACGCAGTGCATCAAGCGGTTAGAGAATTGTATCCAGGTAAAAAAGTTTTGGCTATTTTTCAACCACATTTATTTAGCAGAACTAGCGATTTTGCTGATGATTTTGCGAAAAGTTTGTCTAATTTTGATGAACTTTTGTTGATGGATATTTACCCCGCTAGAGAGCTTCCAATGGAAGGAATCACATCGGAATGGTTATTGTCTAAAGTGCAGAATAATAGTAAAAAATTAGTTACAAAAGAGAATGTGATTAGAGCAATTTTGGAAAGTGACGCTTCGATAATTGTAACTATTGGAGCAGGAGATATTGGAGAGTTAGTGGAACCAATTAAAACAGCTTTGTATGAAACTATTTAATTGGACCAACACGCGGTTAGTGCTAATGATTGGAGTCGTTCTTTTTCTGTTTTCGTTTACATCAAAACGAAATGGTCATCGAAAATTGACTAAATCAGAGGTTATTTTTGTAGGAGAAAATACTTTGTTTATTAAACAAGAAACGGTTAATAAATTGTTAATAGAAAATAGTGGTAAGGCATCAAGCATTGAAAAAGATAAATTAGATTTGAATAAGTTGGAGAGAAACCTAGATTCAAATGATATGATTGAGAAATCAGATGTATTTGTAAGTATCGATGGTGTCTTAAAAGCAGTGGTGAAACAAAAGACTCCTGTAGCGAGAATAATCAATGGAAATAGATCCTTTTACATTGATTACAAGGGAGGTGAGATGCCATTGTCGAATAATTTCGCAGCAAGAGTACCACTTGTTTCGGGGGAAATAAATAAAAAGAACAGCGAAGATTTTGCCCAATTGTGTCGGGATATTTATGACGATGATTTTTTGAAAAAAAACATCATTGCGATTCAAATTATGCCTAATGGAGACTTAAAAATGTTCAATAGGAACTACAACTACCAAATTGAATTTGGAAAATTGTCAAATGCGTCGCAAAAATTTAAAGATTATAAAGCTTTTTTTCAAAAGGCAGTTGTAGATAGTACGTTGTACAAATATAAAAAGATAGACCTCCGGTTTACGAGTCAAGTAGTTTGCACTAAATAAATAGATAATGGAAAAAGAGAATATTGCAGTGGGTCTAGATATTGGGACAACAAAAATTGTTGCCATGATAGGCAAGAAAAATGAATACAATAAGTTAGAAATTTTGGGTGTTGGTAAATCCAAAAGTTTGGGTGTTGCTAGAGGTGTAGTTAATAATATAACGCAAACCATTCAGTCGATCCAACAAGCTATTCATGAAGCTGAAAATAACTCAGGTTACAAAATAAAAGATGTTGTAGTAGGGATTGCTGGACAGCACATTCGTAGTATTCAACACACCGATTACATCAGCAGAAACAATCCTGAAGAGGTAATCAGCGTGGCAGATATTCAGTTGTTAATTGACCAAGTTAACAAGCTCGCAATGCTTCCCGGAGAAGAGATTATCCATGTACTGCCTCAAGAGTTCAAAATCGATGGTCAGTCAGAGATTAAAGAACCAATAGGAATGTATGGCGGTCGACTAGAAGCTAGTTTTCACGTTGTAGTAGGGCAAGCAGCTTCGATTAGAAACGTGGGCAGATGCATTCAAAGTTCAGGTATCGAATTGTCAGGATTGACATTAGAACCTCTAGCTTCAGCAGATGCTGTTTTAAGCCAAGAGGAGAAAGAAGCCGGTGTTGCTTTAATCGATATTGGTGGTGGAACTACTGATTTAGCCATTTTTAAAGATGGGATTATCCGTCATACTGCAGTAATTCCTTTTGGAGGAAATGTAATTTCGGACGATATCAAAGAAGGTTGTTCTATTATAGAAAAACAAGCAGAATTACTAAAAGTAAAATTCGGTTCGGCTTGGCCAGGAGAAAACAAGGATAATGAAATTGTTTCAATCCCAGGTTTAAGAGGAAGAGAGCCAAAAGAAATATCATTAAAAAACTTGTCAAAAATCATACACGCTCGTGTTGTGGAGATTGTTGAGCAAGTGTTTACTGAAATTAAAACATACGGTCACGAAGATCCACGTAAAAAATTAATTGCGGGAATTGTCCTTACTGGTGGAGGAGCACAATTAAAACATATCAAGCAATTAGTAGAATACATTACAGGAATGGATACTAGAATTGGGTATCCTAATGAGCATTTAGCGGGTAATTCTGATGAGGAGTTTTCAAGCCCATTGTATGCAACCGCTGTAGGTTTAGTGATGAATAGTATTGATAATAAATCACAAAGTGCAGTTCGAAAAGAGGAGTTAGCGCCGCCACCAATTCATACGCGACCAATCTTTCCTTCGGAACCCGTTGTAGAATATGCTGATGATAGGAATTATTCTTATCAGCAAGAGGGAAGTGAAAAAGCAGAAAAGAAAGAAGAATCTACCGGAGAGACAATAAGAAGATCGTTTTTTGATCGTTATGTAGATAAGATTAAGGATTTTTTAGATAATGCAGAATAGGCTTTGGCCAAAAAAAATACAATAGTTAATAATTAATATCAAAAACCAAATAAAAGATGAGCAACTCAGAATTTGGAAGTATTTCATTTGATTTACCAAAAAACCAATCAAATGTAATCAAAGTAATAGGTGTAGGAGGAGGCGGAAGTAACGCAATTAATCACATGTTCAAGCAAGGAATCAAAGGTGTTGATTTTATTGTTTGTAACACAGATTCACAAGCGTTGCAAAATAGTTCAGTACCAAATAAAATTCAGTTAGGTGTAAACCTTACTGAAGGATTAGGTGCAGGAGCAAACCCTGATGTAGGACAACAATCTGCTATTGAAAGTATCGCTGACATCGAAAAAATGTTAGATCGCAATACTAAGATGGTTTTTATCACTGCCGGAATGGGTGGTGGTACAGGTACTGGAGCAGCTCCAGTTATTGCGCAATTAGCAAAAGAAAGAGAAATTCTTACGGTAGGTATCGTAACACTTCCTTTTTCTTTTGAAGGTAAAGTGCGTCAAGAACAAGCGCTTATCGGAATCGAAAAATTGCGTAAGCAAGTGGATTCCTTAATCGTAATCAACAACAATAAATTAAGAGAAGTATACGGAAATCTTGGTTTCAAAGCTGGGTTTTCGAAAGCTGATGAAGTTTTGGCAACAGCCTCAAGAGGAATTGCTGAAGTAATTACACATCACTATACTCAAAATATCGATTTACGTGATGCCAAAACTGTTTTAGCGAATAGTGGAACGGCTATCATGGGATCTTCTGTTTCTTCAGGAGAAAATAGAGCTAAGGAAGCAATCGTTTCGGCTTTAGATTCCCCTTTACTAAATGATAACAAAATTACAGGTGCTAAAAACGTATTGTTGCTCATCGTTTCTGGCTCTAATGAAATCACTTTAGATGAAATAGGAGAGATAAATGACCACATCCAAACTGAAGCTGGTTTCAATGCAAACATCATTATGGGTGTTGGTGAGGACGAGACTCTTGGTGATGCTATTGCAGTAACTATTATTGCAACTGGTTTTGATATTGAACAACAAAACGGAATCGTAAACACGGAGCCAAAAAAAATAATCCATACATTAGAGGATGAACAAAGAAGTGTTCATAACCTATCAAATACTGCAGTTCCTGCTTTTGACTTGAATGCAGATAGTGCGGCTTCTAATGTAAATGACAGAGTAGTTTTTGACTTAGTTGAAGAGGAAGAAGACGAGAGATTCGTTCCTACAGTACAACAAACAGTTGTTCCAGTTGCGGGAAACGAAGATTTGATGGCAATGTCTGAATTTATTAAAAATCTAGATGTAACCTTTGAAATCGTTTCTCCATTAAAAGATATTGATTTTACTTTTACTACACCAAGAGCTACCGAAACGAAACAAGTGGAGCAGCCTAAAGCTGTTGAAAAAGAAGAGCAAACTACTTTTTCTTTTGATTTGCCACTTTTTAAGTCAGAGCCAGTTGTTGAAGTACCAGTTGAAAAAGAAGAGAAAATTTTGTTTGAATTAACAAATGAAACTCGTGAAATTAAAGTAAATCAACCGGTACAGTTTGTTCCTGTAACGGAGCTTTCGGATAACGGAATTATCAAATATTCTCTTGAAGAATACATGGAAGTTGAAAATGATTTTATTGCCTCAAAACCAGCTGCAAAAGTGGAGGAAGTGATTCCTGAGGAAATGAACATCACAATGAAACAAGTAGATACTACGCAACAAGCGCCATCGAAGTTTGAAGAAATTTCTCCAATGGAAATGACAATCGAAGAGACATTGCGTTTAAGAGCTGATGAAAGAAGAAAGAAACTAAAAGAATTTAATTATAAGTTTCACAATAATGTATCTAAAATTGATGAATACGAAAGAGAGCCAGCTTATAAGCGTTTAGGAATAGATATTTCTAATAATCAAGCTAACAATACCAACTCTAGAATATCAGTAGGTACGGACAGTAATAATGATTTACAATTGCGTTCTAATAATTCTTATTTGCACGATAATGTAGATTAACTTTGAAATTAACAAAGGATATAACCCGAAAATTACATTTAATTTTCGGGTTATTTTTTTTATATTCGCACCACGGTTTACGAGAAAAAGGAGATGGGCCAATTTCCTGCTGTACGTTACAAGATTTTTTCGAAAAACGGTTATTTCTAAGGGTTTTAAAGAGCTTCCGTTGGTCGCTTTTCAAATCCAAGAAATAAATCCGTTTTCTCTTAAAATGCTTTTCACTACCATCAGGGGCAACAAACCCGTACTCTCAACCCCACTAATTAAATAAATAGATATGAGTTTAGCAACAAACATCATGGATGAGCTTAAAGCTGCCATGAGAGCAAAAGATACAGTAGCATTAGAAGCATTACGAGCGATAAAATCAGAATTGCTTTTAGCACAAACGGCTAACGGTTCAAAAGAGGAAATCTCAGAGGACGAAGAGGTAAAATTATTACAGAGATTGGTAAAAACCCGCAAGGAAAGTGCTAGAATCTTTACGGAGCAAAATCGTTTGGATTTAGCTGAACCCGAATTGGCTCAAATTGCTGTAATCGAGAAGTTTTTGCCAGCACAATTAAGTGAGGCAGAAGTAGAAGCTGTAATTGCAAAAATTATTGCTGAAACAGAAGCATCTGGAATTGCATCGATGGGAAAAGTAATGGGATTAGCCTCTGCTCAATTAGGAGGAACGGCAGAAGGAAAAGTAATTTCTACTATCGTTAAAAAATTATTAGTATAAATAAGTAGCATTTGTTTATCGGTTTTAAATTATACTATTTAAAACCGATATAACGAGCGGTATCATTAATAAGGCTGAGTAGTTCAACTGGATAGAATATCAGATTTCGACTCTGAGGGTTGCAGGTTCGAACCCTGTCTCGGCCACCAAAAGCAAGCTTTTAAGCTTGCTTTTTTTATACTATCTTTTCAATTAATTTGAATTGGGTAAGCAGTTTTGTAGCTTCGTTTATCTAATTCTTTTCTGTTAACTATAATGAGCGTCTTTCAATTTTTTGTTTTTACTATTTTAGCAGCATTGCTCGTTATCTATATAATGGGTTTGATAGTCGAACCCTTGTATGTGCTAATTTTCAATAAACCATTTTACATTCATTGGTATCCTATCCCAAAAAGGTTAAGCTCAAGTCAGATGAAAGTTTTAAGTCAAGAATTTACTTTTTATTCAAAGCTTCCCGAGAAATACCAAGTATATTTTGAGCATCGAGTAGCTTCTTTTTTGAGGCATTACAAAATAATTGGAATGGATGGTTTTGAACTCTCGGATCGATCTCGCGTGCTGATCGCAGCGACTTATGTGATGCTGACCTTTGGTATGCGCCGTTATTTAATTACCATCTTTAAAAATATAATCGTTTATCCTGAGGCTTATTTATCCCGCATCACAGGTGAAATGCACAAAGGAGAATTTAATCCTGGATTGAAAATTATCGTGTTTTCTTGGGCTGATTTTGAAGAGGGATTTCAGTTTGCAAATGATAATCTAAATTTGGGTCTACATGAGTTTTCTCATGCTTTGTATTTTCATGGCTTAAAAGGGAGGGACCATTCTAGCGCTATTTTCAGTGACGAATACAGCAAACTTCAAGAATATTTGGTTCAGCCTGAAGTTGTTCAAAAATTAACCGAATCTGATTATTTTAGAATTTACGCTTATACTAATCACGCTGAATTTTTTGCTGTAGTATTGGAGCATTTTTTTGAAACTCCGCATAGTTTCAAAAGTGAATTCCCGGACTTATATACTATCGTTAAAAAAATGATTAATCATAAAGATCATTAGCAAATAATTCCTGATGAACTAGTAAATGGTTAGAGAGTGCTGTAAAAGTAAAAAGTCCTGAATTTTCAGGACTTTTTACTTTTGGGTATCGATTAAATTGTAGTCAGTTTTTTTAGGTCGGCTACAGTTGCGATTGGATCAGCCGCGCCAAACACGTAGCTTCCAGCAACTAAAACATCCGCTCCAGCTTCTGCTAGTTGTTTAGCATTTTTATTCGTTACACCACCGTCAATTTCGATCAGCGTTGTAGCGCCTTTTCTTTCGATCAAGGCTTTCAGTTTTCGTACTTTATCGTAGGTGTTTTCAATGAATGATTGCCCACCAAATCCAGGGTTGACACTCATGAGGCACACTAAATCAATGTCATTAATTACGTCTTCGAGTAAATCCACATTCGTGTGCGGGTTCAACGCAACTCCGGCCTGCATACCCTCTGCTTTAATGGCTTGTAAGGTTCTGTGTAAATGTGTACAAGCTTCGTAGTGTACGCTAAGAATATTGGCGCCTAAGGCTGCAAAAGTTTTGATGTAGCGGTCAGGGTCAATAATCATTAAATGAACGTCTATCGTTTTAGTTGCATGCTTGTTGATAGCTTCTAATACAGGCATTCCGTATGAAATGTTTGGAACAAAAACACCGTCCATGATGTCGATATGAAACCAATCGGCTTCGCTAGCATTAATCATTTCGATATCACGTTGCAGGTTCCCAAAATCGGCAGCAAGTACGGATGGAGCAATAAGAGTATTTTTCATGTTGTAGTTGTTTGATCTGAATTTGAGTCAGATTCTTTAGTAGTTGTTTGTGCAAAAATAGTTTTTTTGAAGCAACGGAGAAAGTTTTTTGTGTAGACAGTTCGTGATTTGTATTCTTATTTGCGTAAGGGATAGAGGCGGCATCCTCGTAGCGGAGCGCAGAGATACAGCCGAAAGCCCGACCCGAAGTCGCGAGGAGGAACGACGAAGCAATAACGGAGGGTTACGCCCTGTTGGTGATTAGTGATTAGTGATTAGTGATTAGTGAAAAGTGATTAGTAATTAGTAAAAAGAATTAAGATTAAAAAGTAAAACTCCGGTAATCAGCCGGAGTTTCAATCATCAATCAAAAAACGAACAGTTAATCAGACTGTTGTTTGCTGTACGCCAAAAGTCAAATATCCTAGTAGCCTGTGGCTTTAAGATATTTGACTCTTTTGGCTTTAGGTTTATTAACCTAAATATGTCTTTAAAATCTTACTTCTAGAAGTATGTTTCAATCTACGAATTGCTTTTTCCTTGATCTGACGTACACGCTCACGAGTTAAGTCAAACGTTTCACCAATTTCTTCTAAAGTCATTGGGTGTTGATCACCAAGACCAAAGTACAAACGAACAACATCAGCCTCACGAGGCGTTAATGTTTCTAATGAACGCTCAATTTCAGTACGTAGTGATTCGTGGATTAATTCTCTGTCTGGGTTAGGAGACTCACCTGAACGTAAAACGTCATAAAGGTTTGAATCTTCTCCTTCAACAAGAGGCGCATCCATTGATAAGTGACGACCAGAGTTTTTCATAGACTCTTTTACATCATTTACCGTCATGTCTAGTTCTTTTGCAATTTCTTCAGCAGATGGTGGACGCTCGTTAGATTGCTCTAATAACGCATACATTTTGTTGATTTTATTGATAGAACCAATTTTGTTTAATGGCAAACGTACAATACGAGATTGTTCAGCAAGTGCTTGCAAAATCGATTGGCGAATCCACCATACAGCATACGAAATGAATTTGAAACCACGTGTTTCATCAAAACGTTGAGCTGCTTTTATAAGTCCAAGGTTACCTTCGTTAATTAAATCGGGAAGTGTTAATCCTTGATTTTGATATTGTTTTGCAACCGAAACCACAAAACGTAAATTCGCTTTTGTTAATTTCTCTAAGGCTCTTTGATCTCCAGCCTTAATCTTTTGTGCTAATTCTACTTCTTCATCGGCCGTAATAAGGTCAACTTTACCTATTTCTTGTAAATATTTATCTAATGATGCAGTTTCACGATTCGTTACCTGCTTGGTAATTTTTAGTTGTCTCATGTGTTTGTCTCCTCTACTTTTAAGTGTACATATGGTTATACGTAGGAATCAGAATAAAAGTTACAAAAGTTTATAAAATAATTTATTTTAGTTTATCAATGAGTGAAGTCAAAGTAGGGCATTGCCTTCGGCCCGGGCTGTACGCTGTATCTTTGATTCCATTTCATTTCATCAAAGGATGCCGCTTCCATCCCTAATGCGGTTTTGGAGTTTGTAGAATGTTTTCTGCTTTTAGAAAAATAAAAATTCCGATTAAAATCTCATATAGAAAGCTTAAAATGGCGAAGGGTTATTATTTCTTTCAACACATTCTTCCATTTATATTTTATTTTTTTTCCATTTCCAAATTCATTGAAATGGCCAATATAGATTTCTTTGACTCCAAAAATATTTAATATTGCAAAACATCTATGAAAAGTATCAATTTTTTTTAATTCGTCTTTTATCGACAATTCATAAAGGTGAAAGTAGTCAACATCAAATCGAAAAAGTACTTCTATAAAATCTTCATAAATGTTCAATCTTAATTCCTCCAAAATTAATTCATATTTGAATTGAGGAGTTAATTTGGAGTTTCTCTGGATAAGCCGACCTTTATAAATGGGTTTTTTAGTTTCAAACGTAATAATTAATTCTTCCTTACTCTCAATTTTAATTGCTGCATTTAAACTTAAAGCTAAATCTTTTGCAAGTTGTTCTAAATTTGAAAGCTTTAATTTATGTGAGCCAACTATAAATGGATGTTTAAATTCGTCCATTATAAAATAGGTTTCCAATCCAGTTCCTTTTCAATTAAAGTCCTGTAATGGGTTTCAATTTGTGTTGGAGTTCTCCGAATATATTCCTCAGCTAAAACTCTTTTATTTCCTTTTAAGTTTTTTAAATAGTCAATTCTATTATCAGATTTAATTGTTTCAATGACTTCACCTTTTTCATTTTTGATTTCCCATTTTTCACCAAGATGTGTCCAGATTACAGCATCAATGTCGGTGTTGTTAATCCATTCTAAAATATTATTCTTGAAGAACACATTTTCATGCGAAAAAGTATCAATTGATTTTTTATAGCTACCAATTTGCTTTCTGCCAGAGCCTTCTCTAACTGCTAAATTAAATTTTGCTTCTTCCAGCGTTTTATAACTTGAAATTGCAAAATAAGTTTTAACTTCTTTTGTTTCTTTTGGTGTAATAACAAGCGTTAATCTCCCATCTTTTGAAATTCTTGCAAATTCAATGGGTAGCAGTGGACCATTTTGTGACCAGCCTATTTCTTTGTTAAATTGTAAATCTTTGGGTTGCCATAAAAGGGAACCCCAACCTAGTATTGCTATTTTCATTGTTATTTAGGTATTGATTCTTTACAAATGTGATTTAATTTGTCACGAAAATTATTTCTTAATTCGCAAGCTGAAAACTCATCAAAAATAGTTCTATTAATTATTGCTTTTTTGTAATTAAGAATTAATTCTTCTAAAGCGAGTTGGAGATTTTCTCGATAAATTATTTTTTCAACTTTATTTCCATTTTTAACTTCATCATAAGCTAAAGCTGATTTAGAAGAATCACATTTAATTTTCCAATTATTTTTTGTTTGTGTTTCATGTAAAAGACCGCAACGAACGTTTTGATAAAACTCTTCACCATCAATCTTCTTATCGTAATCTATGAAAGGTTTTCTTTTGTTAAAAAATGATTTGAAAATATCTTGATTTGAATTCATTAGAGTATCTTTTTGACCGTTTATTTTGAACCAGCCTTTCGGTTTATAATTATATTTCCAACCATTTATGAAAGATTCAATAGTCTCAATTAATGAACATTGTAGGTTTACTACAGCAAAACCTTCTCCTAAATCATCACCTATCGCTAAAATTGACTTAATAGGATTAATATATCTCGTTCTTATTCTTTCTTCAAAAAAATAAAAAGCAAGCCCCCAATTATCATCCTTTTCGTAATTGAGATTATTGCATAGTTCATCCCAATTTGAAATTGTTAAACTGCCTGCGATTTTCATATCATGTTTAAGATTCAATTTCTCCATTTTCTATTTTTTTAAGTAAGTTTATTATCATATCATCATCAATAAAAGGACTTAATGCATTCCATATTGCAGTAGGAGATCTGTAGCGAGGATAGGCTAACTTACCAGAATACTTGTGTAATAACTTAACAGACCATTTTATTCCTTTATTTTTAATCAAATTCGCCCAATTCCATCTATCAGTATATTTTTCAATTAAATTATCAGACCAAGGCAAGTTTTCGTTCGAGGACAAATCAAACCATGTCCATTTTGATTCATATTTAGAAATTAATTCTTCACTCCATGGTAGTTTTTTGTTACAACTTAGTCCTACCCAGCTCCAACTATTCCAACTATTTTCATATTGTTCTAATAGCTCACAACTCCACTGCATAGTTGTATTAGAGCTTAGATTTCTAAAAAAAATGCGATCTTCATTAAGTCTTATATAGTACTCATTCCATGCAATTTTTGTGTTAGCGCTTAAACTCTCCCAAGAGAATTTATCAGCATATTTTTCAATCAAGTCAAGAGACCATGGAATTTCATTACGAGCTAAATACCACCATTGTTTCACGCCCAATTTATCATAGTACTTTGTAATGTATTTTTCATTCCAAAAAGTACCATAAACAACGAGATTATCCCAGTCCCACTTATCTTCAAATTTATTAAGCAGATATTCAGACCATTGTATACTTTTATTTTCGCTTAAATACTTAAATTTCAACTTATTTGAAAATTTTTCAATCATCTCAGTGTCAAATAAAATCCCTTCGTTCCTACTTAACGAAAACCATTCTATTTTATCCATATGTTTTTCTATAAGTTCAGAAGTCCAAGGTATTGCAGTGTTCCAGCTTAATGTGTCCCATCTTAAATTGTTTTCAAGTAAATTTATTACATGATCCGACCACATAATATTCCTATTTTTACTTAACAATGACCAGTTAAAACTTTCAATTTTATGAAACTCTATAGGTGAAAGCTCGTTAGCTATATTTGATAATTCATTATATTCAGAGATAAGATCCCAATTTAAAATTTTCTCGAAAGCTAAAATATCTGAAGTCAAAGGATAGAATCCAGAAATCAAATCAACACAAAATTGCGGATTACTCTCGAAAATTTCAGTAACCAACTTTTTATTGTTTTCAGCAATCAATTTATTTGTAATGCCTATACTTGAATTCACCTTGTTAAGGAGCGAACTTTGCGATACAACGGTTAATTTAGAATTGTTTTCCATTTTAGTGTTCAATTTCTAAAGTTAAATTGTTTAATTCTTCTTTTAGTTGTTCTTTGGTTGCTGTAAAGTAGTTATCCCAATTGGTAATGTTATTGATTATTTCAAACGTTTCATTGGTTTTCAATTCAATAATTTCTTTTTCAATACGTTTTAAGTTTGCTTTTAATTTTTCTAAAATTATTTTAAGTTTTTCTTTCTCAGAGGTGGTATCCGAATTGGATTGAAACAATTTTCCTGATTCTAAATCTTTCAAAATTTGATTTACTTTTTCAACGTCGTGTTCGTCATACGCTTTTTTTAAGTTGATAAAGATTCTTTCGGCTTCTTCTTTTTGCTCGTGATTCACTTTGTCAGGATGGCAAAAAGTAGTCGCTTTTCTGAATTTTTTCTTTAAATCTAGTTTTTCTTCATCAGTAAGTTCAAATTGTATTTTCTCTTTTTCAATTTCAAATTGTTCTTGATAATTATTGAAATCTTCTTCCGTTTCTTTTTCTCTCGGTTGATTTTTAAACTTGATTTTTCGTAATTGGAGTATTTCTAAAATTAATTTTCCTAATTCTATTGTATGCCTGTGTTGAAAATCAGACAGTACTTTCTCTAATTCAATTTTTTCATTATCAAAAGCATTTATTTGGCTTTCTAACGTTTTGATTTCTAGTTTAATTCCCGCTACTTCGGGATCATTCCATATAGAAAGTTGCTGATAATTGGAGATAAAAAGGTGAATTGATTTTATTGCTTTGACGTATTCTTTTCCTTGAATAAAAGATATGATAGTATTGATGTCTATGTTGAATTTGTAAATAAGTAGCTTCTTTGTGATTAGTTCTAAATCATCAATATCTTCCAAAAGAATAAGATTTTTTAAAACTTCTAAACGCTTAATTATTTTGTCTAATGGGAAATCAAAATCTTCATTTGTTTGATCAGGAAATTCTTTTTCTATAATACAATTAAACTCTTTAATAAATTGCTGTGCTAATGCAGAATTGTGTGAGTTTACTACAATGTTTTCGTGATTTGTTTCAGCTTTATAACTCCAATTATAGGAGCCAGTTATTACTGTTGTATGGTCAATTATGCAAAATTTATTATGCATAAGATTGGTATCACCATTCCCAATTTTATATACTTTACCGTGTAATTTTTCTAATATTTCAAAATCGATTTGAGAATTTTCGTTGATTTTGTCATTTGAAATTATGATGTAAACTTTACAACCATTCTTTGCTTTGTTTACTAATTTTTCAAATATCAATTTATTTGTAAACCAAGCCACTGCAATATAAACGGATTGTTCTGCGGTATCTATTTCGCTGATAATTCTGTTGGCAATGTTGGCGAAAATGGCTTCGACTTGCATAATAAGTGTTTTAGGGTAGAAACAAATATAGTTTTTTTGCGGCTTGGTGTAATATAATAGTTGTTAAAAACTAGGTTTGTTTGTGGATAAGATTAATCTTTTATTATTGGAATAAAACTCATCTTTGTATAAAAAAACAATGGCAGGTATTGCGACAGATGTTGAAAATCAGATTCTAAAACTTCAGGAGCGTGGAATGATTCTGGATTTAGATCATGAAAAGGTTAAAGAAATTTTGCTTGATATTGGTTATTACAGGCTAGGATTTTATTGGAATCCTTTTGAAATTAATTCAAATCATCACTTTCAAGAAGGTACTTTATTTTCTAATGCAGTTACTTTATATTATTTAGATGTCGATTTAAGGAATCTACTACTGAAACACTTAAATAGAATAGAAATTAATTTCAGGACCAAGCTAGTTTATTATGTTTCTAACAAATACAAATCTTCTCCTACTTGGTTTATTAATCCAAGAGTTATTCATTCTAGCTATATTGGTACGATAGGGAAGTATTATAACGATGATTTTAAAAGAACAAACAAAACAATAAAATTACACCATTTAAATAATATAAATGATTTGTATGCGCCAGCATGGAAAACATTAGAGTTTTTTACTTTTGGTGCTATACTTAAAACCTTCAAGTCATTAAACGATAATGAATTAAAAGTGAAAATTGCAAATTTATACGGTGTTTTGAATTTATCAAAATTTATAAATTTGTTTGATACCATTGTGTATGTAAGGAATACGTGCGCGCACGGAGGTGTGTTATTTGATTTTATGACACCCAAAGGAATTGCCTTATTGCCAAGTATAAGTTTTAACGGTAACAATAGACATTCATTAGATTCCGCCATAAAAATAATTTCATTTGTTTTGAAATCAATTTCTAACGAGAGAAAAAATGATTTAGAAAATGATTTGAACGCTCTGTTTTATAAGCATTCTGAAAACGAGGTAATTAAAGAGATTGTCATTAGTAAGGTAGGATACCAATATTAATTATAATTATTGTAACAAAATAAAGTTTTAGTTGTATCTTTGCACCCTATTAAGTGCCCTGCTATTCATTTGCTTTAGTGCTGCACTATAAAAAAATAAGATAAACCCAGACTTGCTCTGGGTTTTTTATTTTTAAATTTAATCTCAAAACAAAAATCCCGTTTCAAATAAATGAAACGGGACTCTTTATAAATAAACCTTTAGTAAACTAAGATCTGATTACTCTTTTTTCTCCTCACGTGGAGGTCTTGGTAAAAGTGCTTTTCTTGACACTTTTTCTTTTCTAGTTTTTGGGTCCATACCTAAGTATTTCACTTCAAAAACGTCACCCATGTTTACTACATCAGAAACATTTTCTGTGCGTTCCCATGCTAACTCAGATACGTGTAATAAAACTTCGTTTCCTGGAGCTGATGTATATTCTACAACTGCACCAAAATCTAACATTTTGATTACTTTCACTTCGTAAGACTCATTCATTTGAGGTTTGAAAGTGATTGATTTAATTTTAGCTAATACTGCTTCAATTCCAGCAGGATCAGTCCCTAAAATTTCAATAACTCCTTCTTCAGTAATTGGATCTTCATTGATAACAATAGTAGTTCCAGTTGCTTTTTGTAATTCTTGAATCACTTTTCCACCAGGTCCGATCAAGGCACCAATGAAAGCATTAGGAATTCTTCTTGTGATAATTTTTGGAGCGTAAGCTTTAACATCTTCTTTTGGAGCTGCTAAAGTTTCGATTAATTTCCCAAGGATATGTAAACGACCGTCACGAGCTTGTGCTAGTGCAGCTTCCATAATCTCATATTTCAATCCATCAATCTTGATGTCCATTTGACAGGCTGTGATACCTACAGATGTTCCGGTTACTTTAAAGTCCATATCTCCTAAGTGATCTTCATCACCCAAAATATCAGATAATACAGCGTAACGATCACCATCAGTAATCAATCCCATTGCAATTCCAGAAACTGGACGAATCATTTGAATACCTGCATCCATTAAAGATAATGTACCAGCACAAACTGTAGCCATAGAAGAAGAACCGTTAGACTCTAAAACCTCTGAAACTACACGAATTGTATAAGGACAATCAGCAGGAATCATATTTTTCAAGGCTCTTTGAGCTAAGTTTCCGTGACCTACTTCTCTTCTTGAAGTTCCTCTTAAAGGACGTGCTTCACCAGTTGAGAAAGGAGGGAAGTTGTAATGTAAGTAGAATTTCTCTTCACCTTGCTCTGACGGAGAGTCAATTTGGTTTGCTTCTCTAGAAGTTCCTAAAGTTGCTGTTGCCAATGCTTGAGTTTCTCCACGAGTAAATAAAGCTGATCCGTGTACAGATGGTAAATAATCTACTTCACACCAGATATCTCTGATTTCTGTAGTTTTTCTTCCGTCTAAACGTGTTCCTAAATCTAGTGTTACATTACGTACGGCTTCTTTGTTTGTTTTTTTGAAGTATTTAGAAACTAAATCTCCGTTTTCAGCTAATTCTTCTTCAGTAAACAACGCTTTAACCTCGTCCTTTACTTCTTCGAATGCTGCAGTACGCTCTTGCTTAGAAGAACCTTTGCTAGCAATAGCATATATTTTATCGTAAGATGCTGCTTTTACTTTTGCGTAAATTGCTTCATCTTCTCTTTCTCCTTCGTAGGTACGAACTTCTTTTTTGCCAAAAGCAGCTTGCAAACGCAATTGAGCCGAAATTTGGTTTTTAATGTGTTCGTGAGCAAATTTAATTGCTTCTAACATTTCAGCTTCTGAGATTTCTTTCATCTCTCCTTCTACCATTGCGATAGAATCCATAGAAGCACCAATCATCATATCAATATCTGATAAGGCTAATTGAGCGCGGCTTGGGTTAATGATGAATTTTCCGTCGATACGACCAACTCTAGCTTCAGAGATTAATGTTTCGAAAGGAATATCAGAAAGTGCTAATGCTGCTGACGCTGCTAAACCTGCTAATGCATCTGGCATAACATCTTCGTCATAAGACATTAGTTGAATCATAACTTGCACTTCTGCATGATAGTCATCTGGGAAAAGTGGACGCAATACACGGTCAACTAGTCTCATTGTTAACACTTCGCTATCACTTGGACGTGCTTCTCTCTTAAAGAAACCTCCAGGAAAACGACCTGCTGCTGCAAATTTTTCGCGGTAATCTACCGTTAAAGGTAAAAAGTCAATACCAGGACTTGCTTTTCTTGATGATACAACTGTTCCTAAGATTACAGTTTTACCAATTCTTACTACTACAGATCCATCAGCTTGTTTCGCTAAACGACCTGTCTCGATTGTGATGTTTCTGCCATCACCTAAATCGATACTTTCTACAAATAATTGTGGAATCATAAATTTAATTCTATAAGTTAAACATGGGTTCTAGTTGTGTTGTAGTTGTTGTGTGCGTAGTTAATGCCTAAAACCCAATGAAAAACCAAACTTTTTTTATTCGTTAGTACTTCGTGTACTAACTTTATGTTGTTTTACTCTCTATAATGCCTTTTTGAAAAGGACTTATTTATTTAGTAAAAATAGGAACTATAAAAACAAAAAGAGGCACTTGCGCACCTCTTTTTTATATTGATTATTTTCTGATATTCAATACTTTGATAATCTCACGATATCTGTTAATCTCTTTCTTTTTCAAGTAATCCAAAAGTGATCTTCTTTTACCTACTAACAATACTAATGAACGCTCTGTATTGTAATCATGACGATTTTTTTTCAAGTGCTCAGTTAAGTGACTTATTCTGAAAGTAAACAAAGCGATTTGCGCTTCAGCTTTTCCAGTGTTAGTTTTTTCTCCGTGTTGTGCGAAGATTTCTTCTTTAATCTCTTTAGTTAAATACATTCCAATATTTGTTTAATGATTTTTATGTATGTCTAGCATCTATTGTTAGACGGGTGCAAAAGTACTTAATAAATTTTAAATTTGAATTATGAATTGAAAATAATTTCAAAACTATGCTTATTTTAATTTCTTCCTGATAAGGTGATTGGTAGCGAATATAAAACTCGTACATACTGACCTCTTTGTTTTGCAGGGATCCATTTTTCGTAACTTTTAATCACTCTTATAGCTTCTTGGTCTAAAGTTGGATTTAACGATTTTATGGTTTTCGGTTCTACAATTTCTCCGTTTTTATCTACGATGAAAGTGGTAAAAATTTTTCCATTTACCGATTTATATTCTTTAGGTATCCTAAAGTTGGTTCCAATATGCTTGTAAAAATCGTTGATTCCTCTTATTGGCTCTGGCTTTTTTTCCAGTTCGGTGTAACTGTACTGTTTGCCTTCAGCATCGGTGCTAATTCCTGATACTAGTTCGCCTTCTTTATATTTTTCACTATAGCCGCAGTTATTGCCGTAGCTTCCTATCCATTCTCCTTCCTTAAGCCCTTTTTTTATGGAGCCTTTGTCCGAGAATTTTTCTGTCTTTATTTCAAATACTCCATCTCCATCCTTAATGGTCTGCTGACCATCAGGATTCCAGTATTGGTTAATCTGGTAGTTGGAATTAAAACCTTTTTGTGTTTCAAAATGCTCTCCTTCTGATTTCTTCAGACCATTTTCGTACCATTCTTCATAACTTCCGCTCAATCGAGACTTTTTATAAAATGATTTATTTTTTACATTTCCATTTTCGTAGTAAAATACAAATTCACCTTCTCTTGAACCACCATCTTTAGTTTTGGAGTATCCTTCCATTTGTAAGGTTCCTGATTTATAATAATCCTTGATATAATACAAATCAGTAGTTGCATCATAGGATTCGATTACTCGGTAGTATTTGTGATTTGCTTCTGAGGTTTCATTCCATAACGAATCTAGGTATGTTTTTTGGTTATTCTCATTTTGCCCCAGCATAATTAAGGGCAATAAATACAGAGCGATTAGTAATGATTTCATGAGATTTAAAATAAATTTAGTACTTGTACTAGTATAACTTAGCAACTTCCTGATTTACAAACTCTAAAAATCGTTCGTCTTCGCTAGTGAAAGGATCAATAACGTGGCTATCAATATCAATTTGCCCTATGTTTTTGCCGTCAACAAATAACGGAACTACAATTTCTGATTTTACCGTAAAGCTGCAGGCAATGTAATTGTCTTGAGCGGCTACATCAGGTACGACAAAATTAGCATTTGACTCTGCTACTTGACCACAAATTCCTTTTCCAAACGGAATCACAGTATGATCTGTTTCAGCGCCTACATAAGGACCTAAGTGTAACGTTTGAGTATCATGATTGGCAAAATAAAACCCAACCCAATTGTAATAGTCTACGTTTGCGTTCAAAAGTTGGCAAATGGCTAATAATTTTTCGTCTCGTGATTTGGTGCTATTTGTTGTTATGGCAGTAACTTCTGGCTTTAATTCTGTAAATGTCATTTTGTTTTGTTTTTATACAAAAGTATTTAAACTCCCTATGATAATTTATATAAATTTGTTAAAAATTAGCTTTGAAACAATATCTCATTCAATACAAACCTTTTTTGTTATTCCTATCAAAGTTTTTTTTGAGCTATATTCTATTGACCTTGCTTTATCAGGCGTATCTTAGTCAGTTTACTACAGATCAAATGGACTCGATTACCTGTTTAGTAGCCAGTCATACGGAACGGTTACTTTCTGTATTTAATATCGATTTTCAAGTCAAATATTATGTAGGTGAAGCCTATCTCAGGCTAATCTATAATCAAAAGTATGTAGCAAGGATGATAGAAGGTTGCAATGCAATTAGCATTGTTATTTTGTTTATTGCATTTGTAGTTTCTTTTTCAGGTAAATTAAAAACTACCCTTTTATTTATTGGATTTGGTGTTTTTGTGATTTATGCTTTAAATATCATTCGGATAGCCTTATTATGTGTTTTGATATTTTGGTATCCAGCGAAAGAGGGTTTACTTCACGGTGTATTATTTCCGTTGTCGATTTATGGTGTCGTTTTTATATTGTGGTTAATTTGGGTTAAAAAATATTCTACTTATGCTAAAAGTAATTCTTAGGAATAAAATGAGAGTTTTTTTAGCAGCAGTGCTATTGTTTTTGTTGGTGCTAATCCGTGCCTATGAAAACATTTTGTTTTACGATCCTTTTCTGCTTTATTTTAAAAGAGATTTCAATTCCTTGGAGTATCCTGTTTATAATTTAGTACCATTTCTTGCTAGTTTAGTGTTCAGGTACGGATTGAATTCGGTTTTGTCAATTGGAATCATTTATTTACTCTTCCAAGATAAATTGATGATTAAGTTTGTCGCTTTTCTCTACGCACTATTTTTTGTTTTCTTATTGATTTCTTTTTTTGTAATTCTATATTACAATGATTTTTTCAGTAGTTGGTCGCTTTTTTATGTGCGAAGGTTTATAATTCAGCCTATTTTTTTGCTGTTGTTTATTCCAGCATTATACTATCAAAAGGTAACGCGTAAGATTTGATTCTTTATTATATCAAATCGAAATCAATTATTATGAAGTAAGTTAGTATTGATGATTCAATTAATTTGAAAAGTAGGAAATCACTATGTTTCTGGGTAGTTTTTGTAGTAACAAAACTAAAAATAGGTGTTTTATACTTTCTATTTTAGATTTAATTAATCTATTTTTCAGCTTTTTTCACTTCAATAGAGCACAGAGCTATTTCACTCTTGCGGTTTATTTTTGGTAGGTAAAGGTTTGGTTTTTAGTATCTCAAACGAATTTATTGGATAGGTTTTTGTGGTTTTAGTTTTTAAATAAATAAAGGTTGCTGTTGCTACTTCTCAATCTAAAGTTAATTATATTCTAAATTAAATTAATAAATTGTTCCTGAGCTAAATAATACTTACTTTCACGTTCAAATTATTTTTAGATAAAAACATTTTAGAATGAACAATTTTGATTGGAAGAATTTAATAGATCCGCTTTTTTATATACATTTTGATGTAAACGGAATAAAACTGGGGATTTATATTGTCTTATTTATTGTCTTTGCAGAGACAGGTCTTTTTGCTGGATTCTTTTTACCCGGCGATAGTCTTTTATTTCTTGCTGGAATTTACAACCGTGAATTAATTGAAAACTTAGTATTTATAGATAGTGATTTTATTAATGTAGTCTTATTGTCTACAATGGTTGCTGTTTCAGGAATATTGGGGAATATTGTAGGGTATTGGTTTGGAGCAAAAAGTGGGTATTATTTGTATAACAAAGAAGATTCGTTTTGGTTCAAGAAAAAATATTTAGTTCAATCGAAGGATTTCTTTGAAAAGCATGGTGGGCGAGCTATTATTTTTGCTAGATTTTTGCCTATTTTCAGAACTTTCGCGCCTATAGTTGCTGGAATTGTAACGATGGAGAAAAAGAAATTCATGTTCTTTAATGTCGTGAGTTCATTCCTTTGGTCTTTTACATTAATATTCGCAGGGCACTATCTTTATGGTTTCTTATTAGAGAATTACGGAATTAATTTAAAGGAGCATATCGAATTGATTGTACTTGGGTTAGTAGTGATTACGTTGTCTCCAGTGCTACTTAAGTTTGCTAAAAAACTTCCTACTACAGAAGAATAAATAATTAGTTTTTATAAAACAGTTTCATAAAAAAAAAATCCGTCTCTCACGAGACGGATTTTTTAGTATTTGGTAATCTTGATATTACATCATTCCCGGCATACCACCACCCATTGGCATAGCTGAGCCTTCTTCTTTAATATCGATTAAAGCACATTCAGTAGTAAGGATCATTCCCGAAACAGATGCTGCATTTTCCAAGGCAACACGAGTTACTTTTTTAGGATCAATAATTCCTGCTGCAAGCATATCAACATATTCATTAGTCTTAGCATTGTATCCAAAGTCTCCAGATCCTTCTGCTACTTTTGCTACAACTACTGATCCTTCAAGACCTGCATTTTCAACAATAGTACGCAAAGGAGCTTCGATAGCGCGAGAAATAATTTGAATTCCAGTTGCTTCATCAGCGTTCTCAGCAGTGATTTCTTTTAGAGCATTTTTAGCTCTTAATAAAGCTACACCACCACCAGCAACGATACCTTCTTCTACAGCTGCACGAGTTGCGTGTAAAGCATCATCTACTCTGTCTTTTTTCTCTTTCATTTCAACTTCTGATGCAGCTCCTACGTATAGAACAGCAACACCACCAGCTAATTTAGCTAGACGCTCTTGTAATTTTTCTTTGTCATAATCAGAAGTTGTAGCTTCCATTTGACCTTTGATTTGGTTTACACGGTTTTTGATCATGTCCGCTTCACCAGCTCCACTAACTACTGTAGTGTTGTCTTTATCGATAGTTACTTTTTTACAAGTACCTAACATTTCTATTGTTGTGTTTTCTAGAGTATAACCTCTTTCTTCAGAAATTACAGTACCACCAGTTAAAATAGCGATATCCTCTAACATTGCTTTTCTTCTATCTCCAAAACCAGGTGCTTTTACAGCAGCGATTTTTAATGCTCCACGAAGTTTGTTTACCACTAATGTAGATAACGCTTCTCCGTCAACATCCTCAGCGACGATCAATAAAGGTTTCCCTGATTGAGCAACCGGCTCAAGAACCGGAAGCAATTCTTTTAAAGAAGAAACTTTTTTGTCATACAATAAGATGTAAGGATTCTCCAACTCAACTTCCATTTTTTCAGAGTTGGTTACAAAGTAAGGAGATAGGTATCCTCTGTCAAATTGCATACCTTCGACAACATCAACGTAAGTATCAGTTCCTTTAGCTTCTTCAACAGTAATTACTCCTTCTTTTCCAACTTTGGCGAAAGCCGTAGCAATTAATTCTCCAATAACCTCGTCATTGTTAGCTGAAATAGAAGCGATTTGTTTGATTTTATCAGAATCTGACCCTACTACTTTGGCTTGTTTAGCTAAGTCACTTACGATTGCTTCAACCGCCTTGTCAATTCCTCTTTTTAAATCCATTGGGTTTGCTCCAGCAGCAACGTTTTTCAAACCTTCTTTAACGATTGCTTGCGCTAAAACAGTTGCAGTTGTAGTTCCGTCTCCTGCTAAATCATTCGTTTTTGAAGCTACTTCTTTTACCATTTGAGCTCCCATGTTTTCCAAAGGATCTTTCAATTCGATTTCTTTTGCAACAGAAACTCCATCTTTAGTAACAGTTGGTCCTCCAAATGATTTTCCAATAATTACGTTACGACCTTTAGGTCCTAAAGTTACTTTTACTGCATTAGCTAATGCGTCAACTCCACGTTTTAATCCGTCGCGAGCTTCAATATCAAATTTTATATCTTTTGCCATTTTAATTTTTCATTGCGAGTAACGAAGGAATCTCGTCCTCTTTGTTATTTATTTAAACTTAGTTCTTAAACGGGAAACGAAATTTAGATTATCGCAAGAATGTCATCTTCGCGCATGATCAAATAATCTTTTCCTTCTAATTTTAATTCAGTTCCTGCATATTTACCATAAAGTACAGAATCACCAATTTTTACGGTCATCGTATGCTCTTTAGTTCCATTTCCAACAGCAACAACAGTCCCTTTTTGTGGTTTTTCCTTAGCAGTGTCTGGAATGAAAATTCCTGATGCAGTTTTTGTTTCTGCGGCAACTGGTTCGATAAGAACGCGGTCTGAAAGTGGTTTAATGTTCAATGCCATGATTTTATAATTTTTTATTTGTTTTTATGATATTCTTCCTTATTTCAGAAATTATGCCAAGCTGAAATAGGTGACATTTTTACCTATAAAAAATGCCAGCTTTGACAAGCTGGCATTTTTTTATGATGTAAAATAATAAATTATTTAGCAGGTGTAGTTGCAGCTGGTGCATCTTGTATTGGTGTTGCCGGAGCAGCAGCCTCTGTATTGTCAATGATTTTAGAATCAGTGTCACTTAATGTTCCAGTGAAACTTAAAGTCGATAATAATATAAGTGCAATTAAAATTGTTGCTAGTGTCCAAGTACTTTTGTCTAAAAAGTCAGAGGTTTTTTGTACACCACCTATTTGAGTTGAACCACCTAATGAAGAGGAAAGACCACCACCTTTAGGGTTTTGAACCATTATTACTACCACCAATAGAAAACAAACTATTGTAATTAAAACTAAAAAAATTGAAAATGTGCTCATTGCTTAATTATTGTTTTGTTGTAAAATCTTAATATCCGATATGCGGTCTGCAAAGAAACTACTTTTTTCTGGATATTTCAAAATTAATATTTCATAAGCTTGAATCGCTTTTTGATATTTTTTTTGTTCTAAATATACCTTTGCAAGTGTCTCTGTCATTAACGATGAATTGTCATCTTTGTTTATGTCGAAATAGGCTGGAGATGGTGTTCCGTTTTTTACTGGAGCAATCTTTGGGCTTGTTTCTATAAATTTATTAATTAAAGCTTCTTTTTTCTTTTTAACCTCGTCAATAAGGGTTGTTTTGGGTTCTTCGATTGGCTCTTCTTCCCTGACTATGGGTTGAATTCTAGACAATTGTAACCATTCTTGAAATGAATGTTTTTCGTTTTCTGAAAATGCTATAGGTGTTCCAATATCCAATTTGTCCTCAATAGCGATTTTTTGTTCATTTGCTTCAGCAGGACTCGCTTCTTTAATTGAAGATAATATGGATCTTTCAAGCGTGTTAGGCTCTTTTGAAGCGGTAATTTCTTGACTATCTACTACCGTTATATTCAATAATTCTAATTTCTTTTTTTCAAAAAATGCTTTTTGGATAGCAGTAAAGGTTTCAGAGGTAATGAAATCAAATAAAATGCTTCTATCAGTAGTGTGAGCTGCGGTTACTTTTAAAGCAAAGTTATATTTAAAACTGTTTTGATTGTAAAGCCCTTTTAATCGTAAAGCGCGGGCACTTTGAAAATAAGGAAACTCATCCAACACGTTCTCCAACGCCAAAGTTTGCGTTTCAGAAATAGCATTGGGTTTATTCATTAATTGAGTATACTCCGTTACGTTCATATTAGTTAGCTCGTTGTTTTTATTCGGTTTGTTTATTTTTCTGTGTCAAGGAACATTACCATTTAGCCAAAGACTCGTTAAAGATATCTTGAGTTATTCGGTCAAAAATTTCTTTTAAAGCGGTATTTAATGAGGCTCCACTTAACTGAACTGTTGCAGGATAATCGTAGAAAAATTCAAACGATTTTTCGAAATTGTCAGCTTCCTTCTTTTTATTAGTAAAGCGAACATTTACACGAATTTTTAGACGGTTTTGTGAGGCTTGTTGATCAGCAGTTGCTGTCATTGGACTTATGCGATAATCTACAATTTCACCTTCGTAGGTTAAATCACCACCGTTTTTAACCAAATTAAGGTTGGTTTGATTTATGATTAAATCCTGCAGTTGTCTGGTGAATGTTATATCAATACCTGGTTCAATTAAGTCCGCATTGTTTTGGAAAAAATTAACTTGAAAAGTTTTCGCGTCTATTTTTCCGGTTCCCGTAAAGTTATACGCACCGCAACTGTTTAACAGGAGTAGGCTTGCAAGTAAAACGAAGTAATATATTTTTTTCATATCCACTGGACTAATCTTAAATTCTAATTTTCAAATGTACAAAAAAGGAGGCTGTTGTCAGTTGTCTTTATAAATCGAACTGCTTTATTTTGCGGTACAAAGTTCGTTCGGAAATACCCAATTCATCTGCAGCTGCTTTTCGCTTGCCTTTGTTTTTTTCTAATGACTTTTTAATCATTTCGATTTCCTTTTGCTCTAAGCGCAACACTTCTTCCTCTTCAATTGTCTCTGCAAACAAATAATTATCGTCTTCTTCAGCGTAATTGTCATTATGCTGTTGACTCGCCACCATTGCTGTTGTTGGCTGTTCTTCATAGTCAATTTCACTATCAGATTCTTTTGAGCCGTATATTTTTTGAATTAAATTCGGATTGATTTCTTGGGCCTTAGCAGCACCATTTTTCATCAATTCAAGCGTTAATTTCTTTAAGTCATTCAAATCGCTTTTCATATCAAAAAGCACTTTGTATAAAATATCGCGCTCCGTGCTAAAATCACTTTCCGCTTTTTTGTCTTTAATAACAGAAGGTAAGTTGCTTCCTTCTGCCGGTAAATAGGACAGTAAAGTAGTGGCTGTGATATCTCTGGAGGTTTCTAAGACTGATAGTTGTTCGGCCACATTTCGTAATTGGCGTATGTTTCCGCTCCAGCGAAACTTTTGCAAAACCTGTACCGCGCTGTCGTCTAATTTCAAAGGCGGCATTTTGTACTTATGAGCAAAATCAGCTGCAAATTTCCTAAACAATAAATGAATATCGTCCTTTCGATCTCTCAAAGGCGGAAGCAGAATATCGACTGTGCTCAAACGATAATACAAATCCTCACGAAACTTACCTTTTTCGATGGCATCAAATAAATTCACATTGGTTGCTGCGACTATTCTAACATCGGTTTTTTGAACCTGCGACGATCCTACTTTAATAAATTCACCGTTTTCTAAAACACGCAATAATCGTACTTGTGTAGTTAAAGGTAATTCGCCTACTTCATCAAGGAATATTGTTCCGCCATCAGCTACTTCAAAATAACCTTCACGTGTGCTAGTTGCACCAGTAAAAGCGCCTTTTTCGTGTCCAAAAAGTTCACTGTCGATTGTTCCTTCGGGAATAGCACCGCAGTTAACAGCGATATATTTTCCGTGCTTTCTATGGGATAAAGAGTGTATGATTTTAGGTATACTCTCTTTACCAACACCACTTTCTCCAACAACAAGTACAGAGATGTCGGTAGGTGCAACTTGAATTGCTTTTTCAATAGCACGATTTAGCTTTGGATCATTCCCAATAATCTCAAATCGCTGCTTTATATTTTGAATAGACTCCATTGTTTTTTAGTTTGAAGTTTTATTTATTTTTTGTTTTTGCCACAGATTAAAAAGATTTTCATAATTTTTTTGACCACGTTATAATGTATACCTTTTGTATTGTAGTGACTTTGTCTGAAAGTTTACCAATAAGCCAATATCTGAATTTGCTAATTTTAAATAATTAATCATTTGAGCAACATGCTCATTTGAGAATTCTTTTACCGCTTTAATTTCTAACACAATGTCGTTATCGATAACAAAATCAGCATAAAATTTATGTGGCAATATTGTCCCTTTGTAATTTATAGCGAATTCTTTTTCTCTTTCAAAAGAGATAGTATTGTTTTTAAATTCAATTTCAAGTGCATCGTTGTAAACGATTTCTAATAGACCAGGACCCAAATTTCTGTGGACTTCCATACAAATGCCGATAATTTTATAGGTATCTTCCTGTCTATATCCATCCATAGTTTTTTTTTTTGAATTATACTTACTTGATAAATGCTTGTCTTGTCCTTCCTACTTCAATTACCAAATCAAGAAATTATATCTATTAAAAAGAATGTATTTTCAAAATCGAAAAATAAAATCTTTTTAATCCCTGAAATCTGTGGCAAATAAAAATCAAAACGCTTAAAACAGTTCGCAAGCCAAAATTTAATCCATGTACTATGTTGCTTTCAAATTTTAAACATTTTTTTAGTTCATATCACTCAAGCCAACTGCTTCCCCTTTTAAAGTTCCACTAGTACAACTTGTGATTTTCACATTTACAAAATCACCTATTTTATAATTCTCCTTTGGGAAAACCACGGTAATACTTTGCGAATTTCTCCCTGAAAATTCCTCAGTCGATTTCTTAGAAACTTTTTCGACCAAAACCTCTACCGTTTGACCAATGAACTCTTCTGATCGTGCCCAAGCATGTTTTTGTTGCAAGTCTACGATTTCTTGTAGGCGTCTTGCTTTAGTTTCATCAGTGACATCGTCTTGCATTTTTCTTCCTGCCAATGTTCCAGGACGCTCAGAATACGAATACATATAACCAAAATTATATTTTACATACTCCATTAAGCTCAAAGTATCTTGGTGATCTTGCTCCGTTTCTGTTGGGAAACCCGCGATCATATCTTGTGATATAGAGCTATTCGGAATTATAGTTCGGATTTTATCAATCAAAGTCATGTATTCCTCACGGGTATGCAAACGATTCATTTCTTTCAAAATACGGTTGCTTCCTGATTGTACAGGCAAGTGAATGTGCTTACAAATATTATTGTGTTTTGCAATAACATGCAGTACACTCTCGTGCATGTCTTGCGGGTTCGAAGTCGAAAAGCGAATGCGCATCTTTGGGAAACCTAGGGCAACCATTTCAAGTAGTTGATCAAAGTCTACTACAGTTGCTTTTTGCATTTCTGAGGCGGTAGCAAAATCTTTTTTCAATCCACCACCGTACCAAAGGTAGCTATCCACATTTTGACCTAAAAGGGTGATTTCCTTGAAGCCTTTGTCCCATAAATCCTGAATTTCCTTCATGATGCTTTGCGGCTCACGGCTACGTTCACGACCACGAGTGAATGGTACCACGCAAAAGGTGCACATATTATCACAACCACGAGTGATGGAAACTAATGCAGTAATTCCGTTACTCATCAATCGCACTGGCGAAATATCTCCGTATGTTTCATCTTTCGATAAAATCACATTGATAGCGTCGCGACCCTCTTCAACCTCTGCTAATAAATTCGGTAAGTCTTTGTAGGCGTCAGGACCTACAACGAGGTCAACAATTTTTTCTTCTTCAAGAAACTGACTCTTCAATCGCTCCGCCATACAGCCAAGAACACCAACTTTCATTTTTGGGTTGATGCGCTTTACGGCATTATATTTTTCTAATCTTTTACGAACCGTTTGTTCCGCTTTGTCCCGAATGGAACAGGTGTTTACCAAAACTAAATCGGCATCTTCAAGCGTTTGAGTCGTGTTATATCCATTTTCAGATAATATGGAAGCCACAATCTCACTATCCGAAAAATTCATAGCGCAGCCATAACTTTCAATAAATAGTTTTTTAGTATTTCCCACTTTATTCTCTAAAACAAGCGTTTCCCCTTGTTTGCCTTCTTCAATAATCTTTTCCATTATATAATTTCAAAACGCAAAGATACAGCAATTCCAACAAATATGACAAGATGTCAGATGAAGAATTAACATAATTTGAAGATTTTAATTAGCCATTTTATGGGCTATGCTGAGGCTCAGTATGTTTTTAATTTTAAATTAGTTAAGCCCCGTTTACTAGTCCGTAGGCATTGTAGAAAAGCAGGGTAAGACAGTATCGGTTCTTGTTTTTTAGGAGCTAATCCTGCTTTTCGTTTCAAGTCCTCGCACTTTAAAGCCGCTTTCCTTTGTTTTAAAAAGAGCTTCCTTTGGTCGCTTTTTTAAAACAGGAAAGCAAGCTTAAACTACTGTGGGCTTTTCACTGCAATCAGGGCTAAAAATCAAAATTCAATCCCTACCTATATATAAGGTGAGATCTGAAATGAGTCTAAATTGGTTTGAAAAGCGCTATATTTAAAAAAAACTTCTACTTTTGTCCCAGAAAAATAGACCTATGGCAAAGAATTTAGTAATAGTGGAGTCCCCTGCAAAGGCAAAAACAATCGAGAAATTTCTAGGAAGTGATTATCAAGTCGAGTCAAGTTATGGGCATATCGCCGACTTGCCTTCAAAGGAGATTGGTGTAGATGTGGAGAATGGTTTTAAACCAAAATATGAAGTTTCAGCAGATAAAAAAGCCTTAGTTACTAAATTAAAAGGATTAGCTAAAAAAGCCGAAATGGTTTGGCTAGCAAGTGATGAGGATCGCGAGGGTGAGGCTATTTCTTGGCATTTAGCCGAGGAGCTAAAACTAGATTCTAAAAAAACAAAGCGTATCGTTTTTCACGAAATTACAAAAAATGCGATTCTTAAAGCAATCGATAATCCCCGTGAAATCGATTATAATTTAGTGAACGCACAACAAGCCCGTAGGGTATTAGACCGTTTGGTGGGTTACGAATTGTCGCCCGTACTTTGGAGAAAAATAAAAGGAGGACTTTCGGCTGGACGTGTGCAATCAGTATCAGTTCGATTGATAGTAGAGCGCGAAAGAGATATTCAAAATTTTAATGCAGTCGCTACGTATTCAGTAGTAGCTGAGTTTACTAACGAAGCTGGAAAGGCATTCAAAGCTAAGCTGCCTAAAAATTTTAACACCAAAAAAGAGGCCGAAGATTTTTTAAATAAAAACGTAGGTTCAACATACAAGGTTTCTGATTTAGAAACGAAACCAACCAAGAAATCCCCAACAGGTCCATTTACGACTTCGACTTTGCAACAAGAAGCAGCGAGAAAACTGTATTTACCAGTTGGAATAACGATGCAATTAGCACAGCGTTTGTACGAGGCCGGATTGATCACGTATATGAGAACGGATAGTGTGAACTTATCTAAGGATGCCATGGAAGCAGCTGAAGCTGAAATCATCAAATCCTATGGTAAGGAATTCTCTAAGCCAAGAACTTTTACCAATAAAAGTAAAGGTGCTCAAGAGGCACACGAGGCGATTCGTCCAACAGATATGTCACGTCATACCGTAAATATCGATAGAGACCAAGCTCGTTTATATGATTTAATCTGGAAAAGAACATTAGCCTCTCAAATGAGTGATGCGCAGCTAGAAAGAACTAATGTTAAGATCGAAGCAAATAATCATGATGAATTATTTACAGCTTCTGGTGAGGTTTTACTTTTTGAAGGTTTCTTAAAAGTGTACCTTGAAGGGCACGATGATGATGAAGAAGAGCAAGAAGGAATGCTTCCTGCAATGAAAGTGAACGAGAAACTTTTAAACAATTACATCACTGCTACTGAAAGATATTCAAGACCACCAGCACGTTATACTGAAGCATCGTTAGTAAAGAAATTAGAGGAACTAGGTATTGGTCGTCCATCGACTTATGCGCCAACTATTTCTACTATTATCAATAGAAACTACGTTGAAAAAGGAAATCTTGATGGTCAAGAACGCAACTATACGCAACTTACTTTACAAGCAAATAAAGTAGGGGAGAAGTTACTGAAAGAAAATACAGGTTCAGATAAAGGAAAATTAGTTCCTACAGATATTGGAACAATTGTTACGGATTTCTTGGTTAAGAATTTCGGTAATATATTAGATTACAACTTTACAGCTAAGGTCGAGCAAGACTTTGACGAAATAGCCGAAGGAAATGTAGATTGGTCAGTAATGATGAAAGAGTTTTACGATCAATTTCATCCAACAGTGAAAGATGTTGAAGCGAATGCTGAACGTGAAAGTGGAGAACGTATCTTGGGTACAGATCCAGCATCGGGTAAACCGGTATCTGTTCGTTTAGGTAAATTTGGACCCATGGCCCAAATTGGCGATGCCGAGGACGAAGAGAAAAAATTTGCTAGTTTAATGAACGAGCAAAATATAGGTACAATCACACTTGAAGAAGCATTAAATTTATTCTTGCTACCTAAAAATTTAGGAGAGTACAAAGAAGCCGAAGTAGAGGTGAGTAATGGTCGTTATGGTCCTTACATTCGTCACGGAGCTGCTTTTATTTCGTTGCCAAGAGGAGAGAATCCATTGGATGTAGATTTTAATCGTGCTAAAGAATTAATCGATGAAAAAGCACTTGCGGATGCTCCCATAGCCGTTTACAAAGGCGAAGGTGTTCAAAAAGGAACCGGTCGTTTTGGTCCTTTTATCAAATGGGATGGCTTATTTATCAACGTAAGTAAGAAATATAACTTTGACAACTTATCACAACAAGATATCGAAGCTTTAATTGAAGATAAAATTCAAAAGAATATCGATAAAGTGCTTCACAATTGGGAAGACGAAGGCATTCTGGTAGAGAAAGCACGTTGGGGACGTTCGGTTATTACCAAGGGTAAAATCAAAATCGAACTAAGCAAGGATGTGGATGCGACCAAATTGACTTTGGAAGAGGTGCAAGAAATGATTGCTAAAAAAACACCTGCTAAAAAAGCTGCAGCCAAAAAGGCACCAGCCAAAAAAACTACAGCAGCCAAAAAGCCAGCAGCTAAAAAAGCCGCTGTGAAAAAGAAATAATACAAGAAAAGATACTAGCTCTCGCCTTTTTTAAATTGTAAAAAAGGCGATTAAAACACATACAATGGAATTCGATTTTCTATCCCCTCTTACGGATGATTTTTTGGAGGCAGTTAATACACTTACCCCGCAACAATTAGGGAGCAAAATAGTTTTTCATACTAAAGATCAATTTCCAGATGTAAATAAGATCAATATTGCCATCGTCGGGGTTTTAGAAAACCGTGGTATCGACAGCTCTAAATTGGTTGATTTAACTGCAATCCGTCAGGAATTGTATGCAATGTTTCCCGGTAATTGGGACGCTTCGATTGCTGATTTAGGCGATATAGTTCAAGGTAATTCAATTGATGATACCTATTTTGCACTTAAAAAAGTGGTCGCTAATTTGATCAAAAATAAGATAATACCAATTGTAATTGGAGGTTCACAAGATCTTACCTATGGCATGTATCGAGCGTACGATGAATTAGAGCAAATGGTTAACTTGGTTGCGATTGATAGTAAATTTGACTTTGGTAAAGAAAACGAAAACGTATCAGCGGCTTCATACTTGACTAAGATTATCATTGACGAACCTAATAATTTGTTCAATTACTGTAATGTTGGTTATCAAACCTACTATAATTCACAAGAAGAAATTGATCTAATCGAAAAATTGTTTTTTGACGCATATCGTTTAGGCGAAATTTCAAATAATATTGCTTTAGCGGAACCTGTTTTCCGTGATGCTGATATTGTTAGTGTGGATTTAAACTCGGTTAAGTCATCGGACTCTGGGAATTTCAGCTCTTTTGTTCCTAACGGATTTAATGGTAAAGAAATATGTTCTTTGGCACGATATGCCGGAATTAGTGATAAAATATCTGCGTTTGGTGTGTTTAATCAAGGCAGCTCACAACAAGAGTCCCCTCTAGTAGCGCAAATTATTTGGTATTTTATAGAAGGTTTTCATTACCGTTCCAATGAGTATCCTTTTGGAAGTAGAGAAAACTATATCAAGTATATTGTACCCATTGAAGAGGATACACTAGTGTTTTACAAAAGCGATAAAACAGAAAGATGGTGGATCGAAATACCTTTTATTTCAAATGTTAATAATAAATTAAAAAGGAATACGTTATTACCTTGTTCTCATGATGAATATTTGGCAGCTTGCAATCAGGAATTGCCTGAGAGATGGTGGAAAGCACAAAGAAAAAATACCATTTAATTAGAAATTAATTTCGATTTAATTGAAGAAGTCATTTATCTGCTATTTGAAGAGTAGAATTAGTTAAAATGTAGTAGTTTATCTGATAAATATGTATTTTATCGTATTTTTATGCATTTTATCGGTAAAATATTTTTTTTATAATTTAATTAACTCTAATTTTGGTAAGGTTTTTATTTTAAGAGAAAAAGTATTGTTTTATTAATAAATTATAAATAGGTTTACAGACTTAAAAAAATAATGAATATAACCCGAATTTTTATGAAGAAGTTCATTGCATTTATGGCAATTTCGACCCTACTTATTGGTTGTGGTAAATCAAGTGATAAAGGAGAGTTAGTGGGTGTTGCAGGTAAAAAATGGAATCCTGAAAAGCCATACGGAATGACATTAGTTCCAGGTGGTGCTTTTATCATGGGTAAGTCTGATGATGATTTAGCAGATATACAAGATGCGCCTACAAAAACAGTTACTGTACGTTCTTTTTACATGGACGAAACAGAAATCACAAACAGTGAGTACCGTAAATTCGTAGAGTGGGTTAAAGATTCAACGATGCGTATGCGTTTAGCGATACTTGCAGATATGAATGGTGCGAAACCAGGAGATGGAAAAGGTAAAAAAGGAGGTAGCATTGGAGATTTTGCGTTTAATGATGCTGATCCTGAGAAAATGACTGCTTACGATAAATACATGTATGATAACTATTACAGTATTGGTACCGCTGATGATCCGTATGCTGGGCGTAAATTAAACAGAAAAGTTGCTCTTATAAAAGATCCTAAATTATATCCTGACGAATATTATGTTGAGGTAATGGACTCTATGTACTTGCCAATTGAAGCTTCTTACAATGGTCTTAGAACTGTTGATGTAGATAAATTGAAGTTCCGCTATTCTTGGATGGATATTCAAGCTGCTGCAAAAGCAAAAGTAGGTAAGCGTAAAGATTTCATAAAAACAGAAGAAGTTAAAGTGTATCCGGACACAACAGTGTGGATTAAAGATTTTGCTTATTCTTATAATGAGCCAATGCACAATGATTATTTTTGGCACAAGGCATATGGAGAGTATCCAGTAGTTGGTGTTAAATGGACACAAGCAAAAGCATTTTGTGCGTGGAGAACTTTGTATAAGAACATTTATATCAAGCAAAAGAAGAAAGGATTCGATCAAATTAATTCGTTCAGGTTACCAACAGAAGCGGAGTGGGAATATTCAGCTCGTGGAGGATTAGAGTCAGGTACATACCCTTGGGGAGGTCCTTACACTAAAAACGATCGCGGTTGTTTCTTAGCAAACTTCAAGCCAAGTAGAGGGGATTATGCAGCGGATCAAGCTTTATACACTGTAGAAGCCAAGTCATACGAGCCGAATGGTTATAACTTATATAACATGGCGGGTAATGTTTCAGAGTGGACGGATTCTTCATACGATCCTAATGCTTATGAATATGTGTCTACGATGAACCCAAATGTTTTAGATGCCTCTAATAAACGTAAAGTAGTTCGTGGTGGTTCATGGAAAGATGTAGCCTACTTTTTACAAGTAAGCACAAGAGATTATGAGTACGCTGACTCAGCTAGAAGTTATATCGGCTTTAGAACAGTACAAGATTACATGGGAGTTCAAACAACAGGAAAAGGAACTCGCGTAAAAACAAAATAATAAACCCTACTTAAATATTAAAATTAAACCAAATCTAACAAAACAAAAAACTTAAGAAATTATGGCAATATTAGGAAAAAAAGCAATGAATTTTGCATACGGAATGGGAGCTGCAGTCGTGATCGTAGGGGCTCTTTTTAAAATCACTCACTTTGAATTAGGACCATTAACGGGTACTGTAATGCTTTCAGTAGGTTTGTTAACTGAGGCACTTATTTTTGCATTATCTGCTTTTGAGCCTGTTGATGATGAATTAGATTGGACACTTGTATATCCAGAATTAGCAAACGGTGTTAAAGGTCCAGCTAAAGCAAAAGCTAAAGTAGAAACTCCTACAGATACTCAAGGAATGCTTTCTCAAAAATTAGACGCAATGTTAAAAGATGCTAAAATTGATGGAGAATTGATGGCTAGCTTAGGTAATAGCATCAAAAACTTTGAATCAGCTGCTAAAGGAATTGCTCCTGCTGCTGATGGAATTGCTGCTACTAAAAAATATAGCGAAGAGTTAACAACTGCTGCTGCACAAATGGAATCATTAAACAGCTTGTATAAAATTCAATTACAAAGCGCTTCAAGAAATGCACAAATTAATGAAGAAGTTGCGGAGAACAATGTAAAATTAAAAGAACAAATGCAATCATTAACGTCTAACCTTTCTTCTTTAAATGGAGTTTATGGTGGTATGTTATCTGCAATGAGTAATAAAGGATAATTAGTTTCGAACTATTTAAAAACAACTAACTAATTATTAGAAAATATGGCAGGAGGAAAACTAACCCCTAGACAGAAGATGATTAACCTAATGTACTTGGTTTTTATCGCTATGTTAGCAATGAATATGTCAAAAGAAGTTTTATCTGCTTTTGGTTTAATGAATGAAAAGTTTGAAAGCTCTAATGAAACTTCAAAGTTATCAAATGAGCAAATGTTAATGGCTCTTGATGCTAAGGCCTTAGAAGCAAAAGGTGAATTTGCCCTTGCAGATGTTACTGCTCACAAGGTAGAAACTGCTACAAAACAATTTTACGACTATATTGGAACTTTAAAAACGGAAGTTTTAAACGGATTTGAAGTAGACTCGAAGACAGGTAAATTACCTTACGAGGAAATGGATAAAGGAGATAATATCGATAGTTGGTTTCTTGGCGAAGGATATTCTGCTAGAGGAACGGAGATTATCGCGACGATTAATAAGTACAAGGCTGATATGAAAGCAGCTGTTGGAACAGATAAAAAATATGCAGCTATTTTAAGTGACATAGATCGCAAATTTGATGTTTCTGACGTTAAAGATAGCGAAGGAGTAACAATTAAGTATTTGTCTTACCATTTTAAAGGATTTCCTGCAGTGGCATCAGTTGCTAAACTATCTGCTTGGCAAAATGATGTTAAAAAATCGGAATCTGATGTGTATAGTGCTGCATTAGGAAAGGCGGCTGTAGCTGCTGCATCTTACAGTAATTATCAGGCAATTGTTGTTTTAGATAAAAATGCTTATTTCCAAGGGGAACCAGTAACAGGTAAAGTAGTTTTGGGTCGTTATGATGAAAACACAAAACCAACAAATGTTACAGGTGCTAAATTAGATCCTGCAACTGGTCAAGCTAAGATCGCTTTGACAGCTGGTGGAGTTGGAGAGCAAAGCATTGCTGGACAATTTACTTTTGTTGAAGATGGAAAAACGATTCCTCTAAAATTTACAGGAAAATATGTTGTCGTTCCAAGACCTAATTCAGCTACTATTTCTGCTGATAAAATGAATGTTGTGTACAGAGGAGTTGTTAATCCAATGTCTATTTCGTTCGCTGGGATTTCGGATAGTGATGTTAGTGCTTCTGCTCCAGGTTTATCTAAAGTTGGAAATGGTAAATACAACATGAGCCCACAAGGTGGAAATGAAGTAGTAATCAATGTATCAGGTAAAATGTCTGATGGAAAAGTTGCAACAGATAAGAGAGTATATAGAATCAAAGGAATTCCAGGTCCAACAGGAACAATTAGAGGAGAAACAGGTGTTGTAAAAGGACCTAAGTCAAATTTAGAAATTGCAACTATTGGAGCTAAATTAGAAGATTTTGATTTTGAAGTTGGTTTAAATGTTGTTGGATTTAATTTAAAAATTACTGGTCAACCTACAGTTGTTGTACAAGGTGATCGATTAAATGCACAGTGTAAAGCGGTTCTTTCAAAAGCAGGAAGAGGGGATCAAGTGACCATTTCAGAAATTAAAACAAAGTTAGTTGGAGCAGGTAGTTATTTATTACCTAGAACTGCACCAGTTATTTTTGAAATACAATAATACAGAAGTAGGCTAATATCGCCTTCGATATTTTATAATCATACCATGATGAACGCAAAGAAATTTTTAATAGCTGTTATTACTCTAAGTACAAGTTTAACTTCGTTCGCGCAGTCTAATTTGCTTAATGCAAAAATACCTGAGGAAATAGGATTGAAAACAGCAGCACAATTGATATCTGATAACGATAAGCCTTTGGCTTATGGATATGTTCATGATAGAGATGTGTTGATGGGTAAAATGACTTGGGAAATTATTGATTTAAGTGAAAAAATCAATTTCCCTTTATACTTTCCTATTGACACAGCAAACATTGGTTCTGACAGACGTTCATTATATGATGTGTTAACTAAAGCAATTCGTAATGGAGATATAAGCGAAGTCTACTCTGATAGCTACTTCAATACTAAAAAATCTTTTAGTGATATTCAGGGTTCTTTAACTCGAATTGATACAACGGATGCCGGTAGAGAACAAGTAAACGCAGGACAAAGTGTATCTCAAGAATATATCATGAGATCTGATTTAACCGCACAAGATGTTACTCAGTATAAAATTAAAGGATATTGGTATTTTGATAAGCGTCAAAGTGAATTAAAATATCGACTTTTAGGACTTTGTCCTATTACTCCTGATGTTTATACGATGAATAGTGATGAGAAGGATTATATTGATTTATTCTGGATTTTCTTTCCAGCGGCTAGAGATGTATTACATGAAGCGAAATCTTTTAATGACAAAAACTCAGCAATGCCCATCTCGTTTGATCAAATATTAAATTCTAGACATTTCAATAGCGTTATTTATAAAGAAGAAAACGTTTATGGTGATAGAGAGATAAAAGATTACATGAAAGACAACGCTCAGAGCCAGTTACTAGAATCAGAACGTGTTAAAGAAAAAATTCGAAATTTCGAACAAGATATGTGGAATTACTAATATAGTTATCTACCTAACAAAAACTCTTACCTAACGGTAGGAGTTTTTTGTTTTATAAAAGTACCTTTGTATTTTAATTGTAGTATGGTAGATTATATTATTGTTGGGTCAGGTTTAGCAGGAATAACTTTTGCAGAAATAGCGTTGGAACATAACAAAACTATTGTGGTCTTTGATAATGGTTCGCAAAGTTCTTCCAAAATAGCTGGAGGATTATATAATCCTGTAATATTAAAGCGGTTTAGTGAAGTATGGCAAGCGCAAGAGCAACTGGATTTAATGCGTGGTTTTTACCGTACTATTGAAAATAAATTAAATGTTACTTTAGTTTTTAAAACACCTATTCTTAGAAAATTTTTCTCCATCGAAGAACAGAATAATTGGTTTGCGGCTTCAGACAAACACGCTTTAGCTCCATTTTTATCAACAGAATTAGTAAATACTAAATTTGCAGGTATTGAATCTCCCTATAATTATGGACAGGTTTTACAGTCTGGTTATGTCGATACTGCCTTGCTGCTCGAAAAGTACAAAGAGTACCTCGACGATCGAGCACTATTGATTAAAGAAACGTTTCTCTATGATAATTTGCTGTTTACTGATTCAGGAGTACACTACAATGGTATTGAAGCGAAGCAGATCATCTTTGCTGAAGGTTTTGGAATGCATGCAAATCCTTATTTTAATACTCTTCCGCTCGATGGTACTAAGGGGGAGTTATTCATAATTGAGTCAAAGGAACTTGAGTTGGATGTAATTGTGAATACAAGTGTATTTATATTGCCCCTAGGTAACAATCTGTTTAAAGTAGGAGCAACCTACAATTGGAAAGACAAAACTGATATGCCGTCTAACGAAGGGAAGCAGGAATTGATAGACAGGATTAAGGAAATCATTACCTGTGATTTTACAATCAAACAGCATTTCGCAGGAGTTCGACCAACGGTAAAAGATCGCAGACCATTAATTGGTACACATCGCGATCACGCAGCATTACATATACTTAACGGTTTAGGTACTCGTGGTGTAATGTTGGGACCTGCGATGGCCGAAGCTTTATTTGAATGGATAGAATTAAAAAAACCTCTTGATCCAGTAATTGATATCGAGCGGTTTTATAAGAAAATAAAATAGGTTTTTATTCTTTATCCCAATTAGGGTTATAAGATACAAACATGTTAATATAAATGTTTCTTGCCCATCTTAAAACGTACGGGAATAGAATAATTAGAGCAATTATAATTGCTATAAAAGCAGTTTTTAATGTAGTTCCTAAAATGACGTAGGAAATAATAAATGCGGCTATTCCTGTTGCTACATTAAGACCGTAACTTACATACATTGCCCCATAAAAAAATGAAGGTTCTATTTGATAAATTAATCCACAATGGCTGCACTTTTCGTGCATTTTCAATGTGTTTGTCAAATTAAATGGGTTTTTGTCCAAATACATGCTCTCATTCTGGCATTTAGGACAAGTTCCTGTTAAAATACTATTTAGTTTGGATCCTTTTTTTAACATTTGCAAAAATTTTAAACAAAGGTACATTTTTAGTAAATGTACCAATGTAACATTAGTCACAATATATGCTTAATATACACAATTTATCGGTTTCTTTTGGAGGTACATATTTATTTGAAGAGGTTACTTTTCGATTAGGAGCCGGAGATAGAGTTGGTCTCGTAGGAAAAAATGGTGCTGGTAAATCAACCATGCTTAAAATGTTAGCTGGAGATTTTAAACCTGATTCAGGGGTGATTTCACAAGAGAAAGATATCCGCATGGGTTTCTTGCGTCAAGATATTGATTTTGAACAAGGAAGAACTGTTTTAGAAGAAGCCTACGAAGCTTTTACGGAGATTAAGATAGTTGAGAAAAAGCTAGAGGAAATTAATCATCAGTTGGTAACGCGAACTGATTATGAAAGTGATGAATATTCTAAAATCATTGAAGATCTCTCTGATTACACGCACCGATTCGATCTTTTAGGAGGATATAATTATGTTGGTGATACTGAGAAAATTCTTCTTGGTTTAGGTTTCAAACGTGAAGTATTCAATAATCAAACAGAAACTTTTTCTGGAGGATGGAGAATGCGTATCGAATTAGCCAAATTGTTATTACAAGCTAATGATGTATTGTTGCTGGATGAGCCAACCAATCACTTGGATATCGAAAGTATTATTTGGTTAGAAAGCTTTCTTCGTAACTATCCTGGAGTCGTTGTAATTGTTTCGCACGATAAGATGTTCTTAGATAATGTGACTAATAGAACGATTGAAATTTCGTTAGGAAAAGCATACGACTTCAATAAGCCCTACTCGCAATACCTTGAGTTGCGTCATGAAATTCGTGAAAAGCAATTGGCAACACAAAAAAACCAAGCCAAAAAGATTGAGGAGACTGAAAAACTGATCGAGAAATTCCGTGCCAAAGCTTCTAAAGCTTCCATGGCACAATCGTTAATAAAAAAACTTGATAAAGTAGAACGAATTGAGGTAGACGAAGATGATAATTCAGTAATGAATATCTCATTTCCAGTTTCAAAAGAACCAGGTAAAGTGGTTGTAGAAGCAGAGAATGTGACAAAAGCCTATGGTGATAATGTGATTTTAAAAGATATCGATCTACTAGTAGAACGCGGAAGCAAGATCGCATTCGTTGGTCAAAACGGTCAAGGGAAATCTACCTTTATAAAAGCAATCGTTAACGAATTTGAATACAGCGGAAATATTAAATTAGGACACAATGTGCAATTGGGTTATTTTGCTCAAAATCAAGCCGAATATCTTGATGGCGAAATCACCCTGCTCCAAACCATGGAAGATGCCGCAACTGATACCAATCGCTCTAAGGTACGTGACATGTTAGGGTCATTTCTTTTTAGAGGTGATGACGTAGAGAAAAAAGTAAAAGTATTATCAGGAGGTGAGCGAAATCGTTTGGCTTTGTGTAAATTACTACTGCAGCCTATCAATGTCCTGTTAATGGATGAGCCTACGAATCACTTGGACATTAAATCTAAAAATGTACTAAAGGCAGCATTACAAAAATTTGGCGGAACCTTATTGCTTGTTTCTCACGATAGGGATTTCTTGCAAGGAATGTCAAATATTGTGTACGAATTCAAGGATCAAAAAATCCGAGAATACCTGGGGGATATCAACTATTTCTTAGAACAACGCAACATGGAGAACATGCGCGAAGTAGAGAAAAAAGATATTGCCAAAGCCGCTGCGCCTAAAGAAAGTAACAAGGCTTCCTACGAAGACCAAAAGAAGGGGAAATCTTTGCAAAATAAACTTAGTAAAATAGAGAGCCAAATCAAGCAACTCGAAAGGGATATCCAAAATGACGATAAGATGCTGACGTCTAATTACGATAAGCATATTGAGGACGCCGCATTTTTCAAGGCCTATAACAAGAAAAAAGCCGAATTAGATAAGTTGCTTTTAGATTGGGAAGTAGTGCAGGAGGAAATTGATTCCTTGTAGCTAATCCTGCTTTTCGTTTCAAGTCCTCCGCTGGTTGTTTGTTTTTTCACGGCACCACAAGAGCTTCTTCCAGTCGCTTTGTGTCACCCGTAAAAACGAAACAACCAGCGTCCGGGCTTTCCACTGCAATCAGGGCTAAATGTCAAAGTCAATCTGATTATCAATCAAACCAATTTTTTTAGAGTGCAGTATAGCATCGCTACTGTTCTTAAAGTAGCAAACTTCAACACCCAAACTGCTAACATTTTCAAGCGTTGATGTTACCTTTTTTTTGCGACTCCTACCAGTTTGTCTTATGTAAACCGCTTTTACAGTCAAGGGAAATATTTTGGCTATAGCCTCATATAACTTAGGATCGTGCTGTGAATCATCCCCAATAAGCACATATTTGAGGTTAGGGTAAAATTCAAGAATGTGTTTTATCTTCTCAAATTTATGGCTATGACCGCCTCTTCCAGTCCATAAAAAGTCAAGTAAGCTTGTTTTTATATCTTTTAAAAGTAAAACCGCTTTGGGTAATTGATGGAGTTCAGTGAATTTTACCAAAAAGCGATACAAATTCCATTCGCTACTCGAAACATAAAAAAAAGCATTCCATTCATCCGCCTCTTTTCGCCCCGCCGTACTTAAAGCCCTGTAATGTGTTGCAGCGTCTTCAAATATTTTACGTGATTCTACGTTTCTAGAAAGTAAATGAAAAAGTTTTTTAAGTGGATTTAAGGTATAGGATACTAAAAACGTGTCGTCAACATCAGAAATAATTCCTAATTTGCCCATTTTAGGTCGGATGTAGGACGCTCTGCTCGTTATGATTTCATTTTGGTAGGCAATACTAACTTCATAGTCTATCCAGCCATATTCTAATTGACTCAGAGGTATACAAAATTTGAAGTAACCGTCGTTTAATGTTTTAGTAACTATTTTTACTTTATTGTGTACGAGGGAAACGGTGGCATTTGGCCATGTTTTAAGCTGAAACAATTTTATAATTGATCGTGCGTTTTTAAGGTTTTTATCTAAAAAATCGTAATCAGTGGCCTTGGTTGGGTTAAAGACGTGCCCCATAACAATTAACTCTTGTTCATTAGCATAACCACGGTATAATTTTAAAATAGGCTTCATTTATTGTAGTACTTTTGTAAAGGTGTTCTAATTTAAATTTTTTTAATGAATTAAGGAGTAAATTAATGAAAAAGAATGTCATGATGATTGTCAATCCTATTTCTGGGGCGATAGATAAAGCAGAATTTATAACTGCAGCAGAACGATTTTCTCATCAAGAGGATTGCAACTTCGTAGCCTATGAAACTAAAGGCATTGGAGATGCCGTCAAAATTAAGGCATTATTTGATCAATACAAACCGGAGCGGATTATTGTTGCAGGTGGTGATGGGACTATTAAATTAGCTGCTGATGCTCTCGAAAATGAAGAGGTTATTTTTGGAATTCTCTCTGCTGGCTCAGCTAATGGCTTAGCTACTGATTTAGGTTTGCCAAAAGATTTAGAAGATTCGCTTCTGGTTGCATTTCAAAATAACTACATTGCTATTGATAGTATTTTAATAAACGGAAATAAAAGTTTACACCTAAGTGATTTAGGGCTCAATGCACTATTGATTAAAAATTATGAGAACAGCACCATTCGAGGAAAGCTGGGATATGCCATGCAAGCAATCAATACACTCTTAGAGGATGATGAACTCTTTCATGCAATTATAGAGGTTAATGGAGAACGTATAGAATGCGATGCAAGAATGATTGTCATTGCTAATTCTCAAAAATATGGAACCGGAGTTGTAATCAATCCTGATGGAAAGATGAATGACGGCTTTTTTGAATTAATTATTTTAAAAAATTTAGATTTGTTAGTTATGGGTAAAATCATAACCGGTAATATGCCTGACGATACAAATGATGTTGTAATCATATCTTCTGACAAAGCAACCATAGAAACTAATATTCCAGTTAATTTTCAAATTGATGGAGAGTATCATGGAACCGAATCTAAATTGGAGATCTCCGTTTCTTCTCAAAAAATTAAAGTAGCAATTCCTTAAAGCAAGACTACGATTTAAATGGATTTCTCTGTTGCCATTCGATTTTCGGTTCAAAGTAGCGAAAGGTTTTCGAAACCAACAAATTAACAAAATAGTTGCTATGTTTCATTAATCCGTACATCTCTAAAGGTTGTGCACCAACCGAGCTTTTGATTTCTAAAGCTGTTCTAGCAAAAATTATTTTTTTGTAGCCTTTATTGATAGAGTACGCAATCATATCATATAGCATATTCAAGTACAACATCTTTTCGCGCTGGTAATGATCGTCATACCCTAAAAAATAGGTATCGATGTCATTCCCGTTCTTAATTAAGGTATTGAAACCGATCAATTCGTCTTCGATAAAGTAGCCATAAAAAAGAAACTTATCTTTTAAAGACTCCTTAAATATTTCAAAATGGTTTTCGGGTAAATAAAAAGTGTTAAAAGGAGCATTTTTGGCCACATTCAAATACAATTCATGAATTCTAGAATTGTAAGTAACGATTTCCTCCAGGGATAATTTCCTTTTTGATATAGTATCAGCCTTTTTTCGAGCTCTTTTGTACTGATCACGGTATTTTTTATTCAAACAACCTATATAATCATCAAATGTATTTAAGTCAGCGGCGATGTTAAAGACCATATTGGGCTGAGTAGAAAATTTGTAAAAGGTCTTGAACCGGGTTAGTTTGGTCTTCTTGATTTCTTGTTCTGAAAAATCTTTAAATATAGTAAGATGTGTCTTAAATCCTTTTGCTGATAATATTCTCTTTAGTGCAATCGCAGCTTTCATTAAAATGGTAATTCCATCTGCCGCAGTAATTTGTTCACTAAAGCAGTAACCGTTTTGCCCCGTAAGCATATTGTTGCCAATAACTAGGACTTTAGAGCTAATATTTTTAAAAAACAAAATTCCTAATAGTTGTTTTTAATCGTGCATCTCTTTCTCCAAATGAATTCAGTTCACTCAAATTAATGAATTGAGAGAGCGCAATACCAACCAAATCAGAACCCTTAAAAACCCCAATAAAATGGCTTTGCATATTCGTAGGCGCTGATTTTTCTGCAATTCCCAAGTAGGCTTTCGAAAGAAAGATATTGGGTAACGCAATAGAATCCCATGCGGTGGGAAGTTGTGCAACTGTAGAATAAATTTGAAAGGAATAGGTATCAGTCAAAATTAGTAGGGACATTAATGGTAGGCAAAATTAATATTTAAAGTTAAAACTAAAGGTGTATTACTCAATTTTAATTATTTTTAAAGAAATTAGAAATTATGAAAAAGTATTCAGCAGCCACAGCAGCACCACTATTGGAACAATTGACCGATTGGAATTTTAATAATGACGGGATTGAAAAGAAATTTGTATTCGAAAACTTTGTTCAAGCAATGGGTTTTTTAGTTCAAATAGGAATTCTAGCTGAAAAGCAAGGACATCATCCTGAAATAACAAATACATACAATAAGGTTTCTTTACGACTAACCACGCATGATGCAAAAGGCTTGACAGAAAAAGATTTTGATTTAGCCTCTGCAATCGAAAAATTGTAGCAATTGGTATTTTATTTTGCCTGCTTTTGTCGTAGTTGTCAATTATTGGGGTTATCAGGGTCTAGATAGCTGTTAAACAGTTCTTTTAGAAGGATTGGCTTTTGTTTTAATTGTAAGATTTAATCTTTATTTTTACGCACAATTGTGTAGTTCGTCGATTTTATTTGTTCATTATCCTTCATGTGTGTACATTTACATAGTAGAAATCAAATAACACACGCCATGAAAAATATCTTTACTTTTTTATTTACAGTTCTAGCATCAGTAACGTTGTTGGCTAATGTATCGGTTTCTGACAAAGCTATTCTCTTGAAAATTTACAAATCTACTAACGGTGAGAACTGGAAAGTAAAGTGGGATTTAAATGCTCCAGTAAATACTTGGCACGGTGTCAAGGTAGACGGAGATAATGTAATCGCTATCGATTTGTCAGATAATAATTTAACGGGACAAATTCCAAGTGATATTACAAATTTAGTTTCCTTGCAGGAATTAAACTTACACAAAAACAATATCGAAGGTGTTATTCCTGTTACAATTTCAAATTTAAAACAATTAAAAACTTTAGATTTATCATTCAACAGACTTTCTGGTTCTATTCCAGTTACAATCGGAGAAATGACAAGTCTTAAAGATTTAGAATTGTATATGAACAAGATTTCAGGTACTTTACCTCAAACTATTGGGAAACTACAAAATCTTGAAACTTTAGCTTTATTCAATAATGAGATTGAAGGACAGATTCCAAATGAATTATTTGAAGCGAGTACACTTAAAATTGTCTTATTGAATAGTAACAAATTAAGTGGTAAATTAAGTGCTGATGTTTCTAAGTTGAGTAAATTGGAAAACTTAAGTTTATTTGAAAATAATTTAGATGGGCAAGTTCCTTTCGATTTAGAAAAATTAAAAAATCTTAAAGAAATGAATATTTCTTATAATATGTTCAGCGGTTTAGTGTCAAGCAGATTGGCAGTTTTAGATACCTTGAACCTAACAATGCTTAACGATAGAGGAGTTGCTGTTTTAATGGACGTTAAAATGGAAATCGAAAGACCTCTAGTTTCAGAAGATTAATGAGTTTTTTATGGTAGTAGATAAAGTAGATGATTGGTTATTAAATGGTTTGTTACTACTCAAATAGGATTGGTTTTAAATATAATTAGTTTAGTTTAGTTAAAGCCCACAAAGTGAAACTTTGTGGGCTTTTTTGTATTAATACCGTTTAGCCGTAGCCTAAACCTTGAATAGGGAGGTCTAATATGCTTGAAATGCTATGTTAGATTCAAAGTAAGATAAGTCCAAGAGGTAATCGGGTTTTGTTTTACATCTAATGATATTTTAGCACTTCCATAAAGGGTGTTTTTCCTAGGAGCTATTTACTTCGTCAGTTCGCTTCGCTCGTGTCCAGCTATCTGTTTCAATCTTTTACGGGGATAAAAATCCCCGTAAAAGGATTTCCACTGCTATCAGGGCTAGGGTAGTAGTAGTAGTAGTAGTAGTAGTAGTAGTAGTAGTAGTAGTAGTAGTAGTAGTAGTAGTAGTAGTAGTAGTAGTAGTTTTCGAGAATATTTATGTACCATTTAAACAACGCTGATTTATTCTCCCTACCTTGTTTTCTTTTCTACCTTATATATAGGAGGAAAAAAGCACCATTAAAACCTAACAACACGCCTCAATAGTCAAACCTCCAATGTCGAGTGCCAATGTTTCCAAACACAATTGCGTTATACATATACCTGTACATATATGTAAAGTAATTATATACGAAACCTTCTATGGTCATAAAATCTGCTAGAATCTGCGAAATCTGCGTGCTAATGTATCCAAACACAATCACAGCATACATACATATATGTACGCAATCATATTCAAAACACTTCAAAAACAATAAATCCGCTATATCCGCGTCATCCGCGTTCCAATAATTCTAAACACAATCACAACCTACATATATAGTAGCTCAGTTACCTAAATTACATATTAAAAACAGTAAACCCGCTAAATCACCCTGCCAATAGTTCTAAGCACAAGTCACTCACATATAAAATTAGCTTTCGAACACCATCCAAACACTAGCAACACAAGAACAAACCCGCTAATTCACTTACTTTTTTCTTACAAATGTAAAAATCACCAAATTTCAATAAACAGTAACAATGTTGTTTTTCAGAGTTTTAAAACGAGTGATAAAAAAAGATTAAAAAAAGTGTGTTGTAAAGTATTGTTTAACGGTAAAGACTCACTACTTTTGCACCCGCAACAGCGACAAAGTTCTTTACATAATGACAAGCAAACGAAAAGGGAGTTGAAAATTTATTTTCAAATTATTTTCAAAAAAGCTTGTGAGAAGTAAAAGAGTTTATTACTTTTGCACCCGCTTCCAGCGACACACACAGTGAGTCAAGGAGAGGAAAAAAAGATACACACGTTCGTAGACATATTGAATTGACAGCCGTTTTAAGAGAAATCTTGAAACAAAAGAATAAGAGTAATGAGATCGAGAGATTAAAAAATGAACCGATAGATCTTCAGTCAAAAATAAATAGCTTAGTAATAAGCAAATAATATACGATGAAGAGTTTGATCCTGGCTCAGGATGAACGCTAGCGGCAGGCTTAACACATGCAAGTCGAGGGGTATAGTTCTTCGGAACTAGAGACCGGCGCACGGGTGCGTAACGCGTATGCAATCTACCTTTCACAGAGGGATAGCCCAGAGAAATTTGGATTAATACCTCATAGTATTATAGAGTGGCATCACTTTATAATTAAAGATTTATCGGTGAAAGATGAGCATGCGTCCCATTAGCTAGTTGGTAAGGTAACGGCTTACCAAGGCTACGATGGGTAGGGGTCCTGAGAGGGAGATCCCCCACACTGGTACTGAGACACGGACCAGACTCCTACGGGAGGCAGCAGTGAGGAATATTGGACAATGGGCGCAAGCCTGATCCAGCCATGCCGCGTGCAGGATGACGGTCCTATGGATTGTAAACTGCTTTTATACAGGAAGAAACCACTCTACGTGTAGAGTCTTGACGGTACTGTAAGAATAAGGATCGGCTAACTCCGTGCCAGCAGCCGCGGTAATACGGAGGATCCAAGCGTTATCCGGAATCATTGGGTTTAAAGGGTCCGTAGGCGGTTTAGTAAGTCAGTGGTGAAAGCCCATCGCTCAACGGTGGAACGGCCATTGATACTGCTAGACTTGAATTATTAGGAAGTAACTAGAATATGTAGTGTAGCGGTGAAATGCTTAGAGATTACATGGAATACCAATTGCGAAGGCAGGTTACTACTAATTGATTGACGCTGATGGACGAAAGCGTGGGTAGCGAACAGGATTAGATACCCTGGTAGTCCACGCCGTAAACGATGGATACTAGCTGTTGGGCGCAAGTTCAGTGGCTAAGCGAAAGTGATAAGTATCCCACCTGGGGAGTACGAACGCAAGTTTGAAACTCAAAGGAATTGACGGGGGCCCGCACAAGCGGTGGAGCATGTGGTTTAATTCGATGATACGCGAGGAACCTTACCAAGGCTTAAATGTAGATTGACCGGTTTGGAAACAGACTTTTCGCAAGACAATTTACAAGGTGCTGCATGGTTGTCGTCAGCTCGTGCCGTGAGGTGTCAGGTTAAGTCCTATAACGAGCGCAACCCCTGTTGTTAGTTGCCAGCGAGTCAAGTCGGGAACTCTAACAAGACTGCCAGTGTAAACTGTGAGGAAGGTGGGGATGACGTCAAATCATCACGGCCCTTACGCCTTGGGCTACACACGTGCTACAATGGACGGTACAGAGAGCAGCCACTGGGCAACCAGGAGCGAATCTACAAAACCGTTCTCAGTTCGGATCGGAGTCTGCAACTCGACTCCGTGAAGCTGGAATCGCTAGTAATCGGATATCAGCCATGATCCGGTGAATACGTTCCCGGGCCTTGTACACACCGCCCGTCAAGCCATGGAAGCTGGGGGTGCCTGAAGTCGGTGACCGCAAGGAGCTGCCTAGGGTAAAACTGGTAACTAGGGCTAAGTCGTAACAAGGTAGCCGTACCGGAAGGTGCGGCTGGAACACCTCCTTTCTAGAGCCTTAATTGTTAGTTGATTTATCAACACGTTAGGGAAAAAGACGAAAAGACCTAAAGGTTTTTTAGTTTTAAGATTTTATTACTCTTGCTGTTAATTTATAAAAAAATTGAATAAAGGAATTTAAGAATAAGAGTGTCTCGTAGCTCAGCTGGTTAGAGTACTACACTGATAATGTAGGGGTCGACAGTTCGAGTCTGTCCGAGGCAACTATTTACCTTAAATAAGGAAATTCTAGAGTTGAAAAGCAACAAAAATTAGTGCTAGTCACTAATTACTGTTCACTAGTCACTCATGAAATGGGGGATTAGCTCAGCTGGCTAGAGCGCCTGCCTTGCACGCAGGAGGTCAACGGTTCGACTCCGTTATTCTCCACGAATTTGGTCATAAAGTCCAAAGTCGATAGTCCAAAGTCCTAGACTTTAAGACATTTGACTTTACGATTTTAGACTAAATAAAGTTCATTGACATATTGAGATAAGAAAAATATTAAAAAGTAGAAAGCATTTTACTTGTTTATCATTAGGCAAGTAGAAAGAACGGCATTCTTAACTGAATGTTGGTACAATAAGCAAAATAAGGGCGTATGGGGGATGCCTTGGCTCTCAGAGGCGATGAAAGGCGTGATAAGCTGCGAAAAGTTACGGGGATTGGCACACACAATATGATCCGTAAATACCTGAATGGGGCAACCCACTAGATTGAAGATCTAGTACACCTACGGGTGGGCAAACCCGCTGAACTGAAACATCTAAGTAGGCGGAGGAGAAGAAAACAAAAGTGATTCCGTAAGTAGTGGCGAGCGAACGCGGATTAGCCCAAACCAATGTTGTTACGGCAATGTTGGGGTTGTAGGACCACGACATTTTATGTATGAAGAATTAGAATCTACTGGAAAGTAGAGCCATAGAAGGTGATAGCCCTGTATAAGTAATGAATATAATAGATAGTGGTATCCTGAGTAGGGCGGGACACGAGAAATCCTGTCTGAATTTGGCGGGACCATCCGCTAAGGCTAAATACTCCTGAGAGACCGATAGTGAACCAGTACCGTGAGGGAAAGGTGAAAAGAACCGTGAATAACGGAGTGAAATAGATCCTGAAACCATACGCTTACAAGCGGTCGGAGCCCTTTCGTGGGGTGACGGCGTGCCTTTTGCATAATGAGCCTACGAGTTAACGTTGCTGGCAAGGATAAGTGGTTAAGCCACGGATCCGTAGCGAAAGCGAGTCTGAATAGGGCGCTTTAGTCAGTAGTGTTAGACGCGAAACCGTGTGATCTACCCATGGGCAGGATGAAGCGCTGGTAACACAGTGTGGAGGTCCGAACCGGTTGACGTTGAAAAGTCTTCGGATGACCTGTGGGTAGGGGTGAAAGGCCAATCAAACTCGGAAATAGCTCGTACTCCCCGAAATGCATTTAGGTGCAGCGTTAGTTATAAAGTTATATAGAGGTAGAGCTACTGATTGGATGCGGGGGCTTCACCGCCTACCAATTCCTGACAAACTCCGAATGCTATATAATGTTCACTAACAGTGAGGGCTTGGGTGCTAAGGTCCAAGTCCGAGAGGGAAAGAACCCAGACCATCAGCTAAGGTCCCCAAATATATACTAAGTTGAAAGAACGCGGTTTGTCTGCATAGACAGCTAGGATGTTGGCTTGGAAGCAGCCATTCATTTAAAGAGTGCGTAACAGCTCACTAGTCGAGCGGACGAGCATGGATAATAATCGGGCATAAGTATATTACCGAAGCTATGGATTTACAATTTATTGTAAGTGGTAGGGGAGCATTCTATCAGGGTAGAAGGTGTGTTGTAAAGCATGCTGGACTGGATAGAAAAGAAAATGTAGGCATAAGTAACGATAATGCGGGCGAGAAACCCGCACACCGAAAGACTAAGGTTTCCACAGCTATGCTAATCAGCTGTGGGTTAGTCGGGACCTAAGGCGAACCCGAAAGGGACAGTCGATGGACAACGGGTTAATATTCCCGTACTACTGTTAACTGTGATGGGGTGACGGAGTGATGAAAGTGCCGCGAACTGACGGAATAGTTCGTTGAAGTACCTACCTATAAGGCCCGCAGGCAAATCCACGGGCTTTGGGGAAATACGATAGTACTCGGCGTCTTCGGACAAAGAGATAGTGCACCTAAGGGCTTCCAAGAAAAACCTCTAAACTTCAGGTTAATAGTACCCGTACCGCAAACCGACACAGGTAGTCGAGATGAGAATTCTAAGGTGCTCGAGAGATTCATGGCTAAGGAATTAGGCAAAATAGACCCGTAACTTCGGGAGAAGGGTCGCCAGCAGCAATGCTGGCCGCAGTGAAGAGGTCCAGGCGACTGTTTATCAAAAACACAGGGCTCTGCAAAATCGTAAGATGAAGTATAGGGCCTGACACCTGCCCGGTGCTGGAAGGTTAAGAGGAGATGTTATCTTCGGAGAAGCATTGAATTGAAGCCCCAGTAAACGGCGGCCGTAACTATAACGGTCCTAAGGTAGCGAAATTCCTTGTCGGGTAAGTTCCGACCTGCACGAATGGTGTAACGATCTGGACACTGTCTCAGCCATGAGCTCGGTGAAATTGTAGTAACGGTGAAGATGCCGTTTACCCGCAGTGGGACGAAAAGACCCTGTGCACCTTTACTATAGCTTAGTATTGACCTTGGATAAATGATGTGTAGGATAGGTTGGAGACTGTGAAGTGGCGTCGCTAGGCGTTGTGGAGTCATTGTTGAAATACAACCCTTTGTTTATCTGAGGCCTAACCCCGCGATTGCGGGGGACATTGCTTGGTGGGTAGTTTGACTGGGGTGGTCGCCTCCAAAAGAGTAACGGAGGCTTCTAAAGGTTCCCTCAGTACGCTTGGTAACCGTGCGAAGAGTGCAATGGCATAAGGGAGCTTGACTGAGAGACATACAGGTCGATCAGGTACGAAAGTAGAGCATAGTGATCCGGTGGTTCCGCATGGAAGGGCCATCGCTCAAAGGATAAAAGGTACGCCGGGGATAACAGGCTGATCTCCCCCAAGAGCTCATATCGACGGGGGGGTTTGGCACCTCGATGTCGGCTCGTCACATCCTGGGGCTGGAGAAGGTCCCAAGGGTTGGGCTGTTCGCCCATTAAAGTGGCACGCGAGCTGGGTTCAGAACGTCGTGAGACAGTTCGGTCTCTATCTACTGTGGGCGCAAGAAATTTGAATGGATCTGATTCTAGTACGAGAGGACCGAATTGGACTAACCTCTAGTGTATCTGTTGTCACGCCAGTGGCACCGCAGAGTAGCTACGTTGGGAAGGGATAAGCGCTGAAAGCATATAAGCGCGAAACCCACCATAAGATGAGATTTCTTTTAAGGATCGTGGGAGATGACCACGTTGATAGGCTATAGATGTAAAGGCAGTAATGTCATAGTCGAGTAGTACTAATAATCCGTAAGCTTATGTACACTTTTCCTGCGGGGTAACCCGCAGGGAGAAACTTTCTCCCTTCGACTTCGCTCAGGGCAAGTCAAGATTAATACTTTTTTCTTTATCTCAATGTGTTAAGATATTATGTAATGTTAATTAGCAAATAGCTAATTTACCCATTGCAAAACGACCTTAAGGTGGTTATTGCGGCGGGGCTCACCTCTTCCCATCCCGAACAGAGTAGTTAAGCCCGCCTGCGCAGATGGTACTGCAGTTATGTGGGAGAGTATGTCGTCGCCTTTCTTTTTAAAAACCCTGATTCTAAAGAATCAGGGTTTTTTGTTTTATAGATGTCCCGTCCTGAAATAGCGGCTCGGTTCGTTGTCTTTCTTTATTGAAATCCTGATTCATCTGAGTTAGTTTCTTCTGTTTTTCAGCTGATTTTCTTGTAAAAACTGATTTTTTGCCTGAGGGATAGTAGTGAAAATCCTTTTTTGAGGCTTTTTTTTAGCCGCAAAAAAGATTGTAACGAATAGCCCGACGGTACTGGAATGAAGTGGAAGTAGCGGCAGGCCCAAGAAAATGGAATAAATAGTTAACTTAGTTAAAAGATTCCTCTATTGTGTTTTTCTGAATTATGCCTAAAAACATCATTAAATGTGGCTAAATGCCGGTATGTGGCGCAAAGTAGCTCAAGTTTAAAAGTTGCATATTAACTGAACGTGGTATGTAATTCAAATTGATACAATCTTCATTTTTTTAGATCATTATGGTGAAAGCTATATAAGGATATCTAAAGCTTTTTTAATCTTAAGGGTGTATCTAATTCGCGCTTTTGATAAGTATATTATTGATTTTGTTGCTAAATTAAATATATGGGCTTAAATCTAGATTAAGAATAGTTCCGACTTTATAGAACTCCTCATTTATCTTTGCATTCAGAATTAGTTTTTCGTCAGATACCGGATGGTTAAAGATTAATTGATGTGCGTGAAGCATCATTCCTTTTAGTTCATAGTTCTCTAGCCACAATTTGTTTTGTTTGTTACAGCCATGAGGACGACTTCCTAATATTGGATGGAAAATATGTTTGAAATGTTTGCGAAGTTGGTGCATACGTCCCGTTTCAGGAATCGCTTCTACTAGACAATATCTTGAAGTTGGTTTATTATTAAATGCTAAATCAATTTCTGTGGTTTGTAAGCGATGAAAGTACGTTATCGCATTTTGTTTGATGTCATCATCATTAGTTAAATCATAATCAATGGTCGATTCTGGAAGAGTCCAACCACGTAAAATGGCTAAGTATTTTTTTTCGACTTCCCGTAAAGCAAAACGGTCATTCATGATTTTCAGGGTCGACTTGTCTAAGGCAAATAATAAAACTCCCGATGTTTTTCGGTCTAATCGATGAATAGGGTACACATGTTGTCCTCCTATTTGATTGCGCAGCTCTTGTATAGCATACACTTTTGCATCACGGGCATAAAAAGATTTGTGTACTAATAGACCGCTTGGCTTATTAATAGCAACTATATATTCATCTTGATAAAGAATTTCTAACATCCCACAAAAATACTAGACATTTCCTTTGAATTCAGTTTTAAAGCTTTTAATTTTCAAGCCTTACACAATTGATAATTGATTGCCTCTTTAAGTAAGTTTTGAATTTTATTTTGAATTGATGTTGAAAGAAATTTCGATTGGCATAATGAATTGTGCCATCCAAATTCCTAAAAGGGTGATTCGTAAGTATTTTTACGAAAAAGACTCGATTTAAAACCGAATTTGTATCTTGTTCTGCTAAAATTAAATAGGTCAGGCTACTACTTTCTGGAAATTTAGACAAACGCTTTTCAGTTCCTTTTAATAGAAATAATCTAAAACATGAAAAAATCACTACTGCTATTCACCGCATTTCTGGCCTTGTCGGCCTGCTCCAAACATCAAGAGAAAAAAACTACGCCCATAACCGGAATAGATTCTACAATTGTTCCAGGTAATGATTTTTTTAAGTTTGTCAATGGTAAATGGTATGATTCTGTTCCAATCCCAGCATCTCAGTCGGGAGTTGGTGCCTATATGTTTATGAACTATCCGCAACGAATGCGATTGCAAGGAATTTTAGACAGTATTTCGCATAGTAAAAATCCAGCAGGAAGTATAGCTGAAAAGGTTGGTGACTTTTATGCATCGGGCATGGATACCATCACCATTGAAAAACGGGGTTTTGCACCTATCAAACCTTTACTTGCTAAAATTGATGCCATTACTGATTTGCCATCATTACTAAATTTTGTCGCTAGTGAAGTGAAAGTTGACAATGCATCTATTATCGGTTTTGGAATATCATCTGATGAAAAAAACAGCAGTATGAATATTGCTCAATTGTATCAAACAGGTTTAGGCTTGCCTGATCGTGATTATTATTTTAAATCAGATGCATCAACACTACAGATTCAACAAGCCTATAAAAAGTATCTAACTTCATTATTTGAACAAACAGGCAATAATCCTCAAGTGGCTAAACTAAATGCAGATCTAGTTTTTAATATCGACAAACAACTTGCTAAGTCACATAAAACTAAAGTTGAACTTCGAGACGTACAAGCTAATTATAATAAAATTGCTGTCTCTGACCTTGTAAAAAGGCATCCCAACTTAAACTGGACTGGTTTTTTAAATAATTTAGGAGCAAAAACCGATTCTATAAATGTGGGGCAACCTGCTTATTATGATGCCCTTAATAAATTAGTCAAGTCAATTCCCATCGCTGATTGGAAAATTTATTTGAAAGCAAATTCTATAGAACGATATGCAGACGATTTGAGTAAGCCTTTCGTAGATGCTTCGTTTGAGTACACTAAGGTGCTCTCTGGTCAAGCGGTACAAAAAACACGTGGTGAAAAAATGGCCAGTGTTCTTGATAATTATCTAGGCGAAGCACTTGGCGAGTTATATGTAAAAAAGTATTTCTCAGAAGAGGCTAAGAAACGAATGTTGACTTTGGTTAACAATTTACAAAAGGCCTATGCTAAGCGAATAGATAATCTAGAATGGATGAGTCCAATTACCAAAAAGAAGGCCAAAGAAAAGCTTTTTGCCATCACTAAAAAAATTGGATATCCTGATAAATGGAGAGACTATAGCAGTGTGACTGTTGTAAGAAATACCTATTTCGAAAATAAGGTTTCTGCCGCGACCACTGCTTATCAATTTCAGTTAGCTAAGTTGGGAAAACCAGTCGATAAATCAGAATGGTATACAACAACTCCAACAGTGACGGCTTATAACAACCCAACAGCAAACGAAATTGTTTTTCCAGCGGGTATTTTACAACCGCCGTATTTTGATAATAATGCTGATGATGCATTGAATTACGGTGGAATAGGAATGGTTATTGGTCATGAAATAACACATACGTTTGATGACCAAGGTGCACAATATGACAAAAATGGTAACCTAAAAAACTGGTGGACAAAAGAGGATTATGCGCAGTTTAAGGCAAGAATACAGCAAGTTACTAATTTGTATAGTACGTTTACAGTTTTAGGAGATTTACCCATAAATGGCGCATTAACAGTAGGAGAGAATACAGCTGATATTGCTGGAATTGCTGTTGCTTACGATGCGTTCAAAATGACAGAAGAAGGAAAAGGGAACGTGAAAATTGACGGTTTCACACCAGACCAACGCTTCTTTATTTCTTTAGCTAAAATATGGAGAGTAAAAATGAAAGACGAATACCTGCGCTTGTGGATAAACAATAACCCACACTCACCACCAAACTGGCGTGTTAATGGTCCGCTTATGAATACAACGCCTTTTTACGATGCTTTTAATGTAAAAGAAGGAGACAAGATGTTTTTACCTAAAAAAGACAGAATAACAATTTGGTAAGTTGCAATCATGATTTTACTTTAATAAGAACTGCGCAAATGTATTTAGATACGTTGCGCAGTTTTTGCTTTATAGAAATTGGAACTTTTAGAAGATTTTGAGTTATAGCATAAAAGAAGCTCTAAATTTTTTCGAAGTTTTTTAGTGTTGGAAGCGCTAAAATAGCTACCAATTGTTTTTTCTCTTTACGAAATGTTTTTTAAGAAGTGTAATAGTTTTATTTCCTTTTGGATAATTCGTATCATAAAAATTGCAAATAGAAGTAAAAAAATATATCCGCTTAATAAAATGTATAGATAAAAGCCTCTTGAGAAAATACTTTTAAAAATAGGTAAAAGCAATGTAAATCCAGCAGTATACATGAGGTAAATGATGGGAGTAAGAATGTAATGTATTTTTTTTCTCCAAGTATAAAACTGATGTGCTAGTTTACTGTATTCTATTAAGGTAAGATCAGTATTTAAATTAGCTAGCTTTTTTACGCTAATCCATTCTAAGGCTACACGACTCCCAAGCATTACAATCATCATACCCACACCAATACTAAACTGGAGATGACTATAAGCACCCGACCAAATGTAATAGGATATTAATATTATTGAGGTAAGGCTCAAAATTATTCTAGTCCACATATGATTGCGTTTAATTTTATTAACATGTGACTCTGCTCTTTTTATGATTTCGATGGCAGTTGGTTGTGACATAGATGCTGTCTGTAAATCCCAGATATTTTGTAATTCTTCAAATGTTTTCATTTTGTACACATTGAGTTAATTTTTTTTTAATTCTATGAATTCTAACACGAAGGGCTTCTTCGGTGATCCCGATTACTTCTGATATTTCCTGATATTCTAGACCGTCTAGCGTCATCAGGATAATCATCTTATTCGCTTCTTCCAATTTTTGGATGCATTGATACATTTGTCTAAGTTGCTCGTCTTTTTCACTCGAATAGGTATCAGAAGTAATTTGAGGTAGGATACCGGTCCTAATTTCTTTATTTGTAGATGATTTTCTTAGATAAAGAAGACAAGTATTTACTGCAATTCTGTATATCCAAGTGCTAATACTTGATTGATTTCTAAAAGTGTTTAATTTCTCCCAGACTTTGACAAAGATTTCTTGAGTTGCATCAGAAGCCAATGCGGTATCTCCACAAAAATAACCTTTGCATAAACGAAACACTTTATTGTAATGCTTGTAATAGATCTCGTCGAATTGTTCTTTATTAGCCACGTTATTTTAATTCAAGTTTTACTTTATTTATAAACCATTCCGGCTGATCGTACATAACAAAATGAGCGGAGTTTGCTGCATACTGAATTTTAACAGTGGGAAGGTTTTCATACTGGGCTTTATAGGTGTTTTGTACTGTGGGAAGATCCGGATTTGAGGCAGCTAAAATTACAACAGGAATTTTAATTTTAGAAATTTCTTTTCTCAGGTCTAAATTTAGCATGTCAATATAACCGTGAACGTAAGTTTTTCTATCCACAAGACTCATCCATTCATTGATGGTTTTTTGTTTTTCTTTGTTCATACACATAAAAGAAGTGGACTGTGCATTCATTCCGTCAAACGCTTTTTGATCCATGTTGAGCATCATTTTACTCTGAGGATTGTCATACGGAATAATTTCTCCTGTGTAATTAGGCATCATCAAAGCGGCAGTTCCAGGTAAAGCATCAACAATAATTAATTTTTTGAACAAATTAGTTTCCTGAGAGGCTAACCACAAACTTAAAGTGCCTCCCAAACTATGACCAATTAATGTAGCGTTCTTTATTTTTTTATTTTTTACATATAATATGAGCTGATCTTTAATGGTAGCCAACCACGGACTTTCAATCGGAGGAACGTTTCCAAATCCAGCAAAAGTAAAAATATGACATTCGTTGTTTTTAGAAAGTTCGGCTACTGTTTCATTCCAAACTTCTCCAGTGCAGCCGAAACCAGGGAATAACAAGATTGGAGTTCCTTTTCCTTTTACCTCTACTTTGAAAGCATTTTGAGCAAAAACAGATTTTGACATCAAAAGGACAAATACAATAATTAAAATAGACTTCGTTTTCATAAGATTTAATTTTTTAAAGTTTACCTTTTGATACAGTACTAGTTTAATTGTTACATCAAAAAAGCATTTTTTTTTTTCAAGAATCAAATTTCGGATTTAAAGTCATGTAAATCGCACTGATTGTAAATTTTTAAAAACACAAAACGTAAGGTTTTTCAAGTTGTGTTTAAGTTATCATTCCCACAATATGAATCACTCTTTATAAATTAAAAAATTGCCGCTGATTCGCAGATTAAATAAAAGTTAGCGTTCGTATTTGCGCTGTAACACAATAAAAATGGCTACGTCGTTAGAGAAATTCGTGAAGTAAATTGGGTTGTTGAGAATGTTTTGCTTTAAAATAAGTTGCCCAATTGCTACTTTTAAGAGTGGGCTATAATAGCAAATCTAAGATAATTGAATTTAAGGTAAAAAACCACATAAAATAGGTTCTTACAGTAGGGGAGAATAGGAGCTATTTTATAATTATTGGGTATAAAAAAAGCCTCACATCCCTGTGAAGCTTTTTCTAGTAGCGGGAACAGGACTCGAACCTGTGACCTTCGGGTTATGAGCCCGACGAGCTGCCTACTGCTCTATCCCGCGATGTGCGTTTTGTAATCTCAATAAGGCTACTTAGTAGCGGGAACAGGACTCGAACCTGTGACCTTCGGGTTATGAGCCCGACGAGCTGCCTACTGCTCTATCCCGCGTTGTTTCGGGTGCAAAGATACAATCAATTTCTGCATTTTACAAGATAAATTTTAAAAAATGTTTTATTTTATCTATTGACTTGATATGACTACCTTTGTGGCATAAATTATAGTAGAAATGTCACATAAAGCAGGTTTTGTAAATATCATAGGTAATCCAAACGTTGGGAAATCAACGCTCATGAATGCCTTTGTTGGAGAACGATTGTCAATAATCACTTCAAAAGCACAAACAACACGTCATAGAATTTTAGGAATTGTAAACGGAGAAGATTTTCAAATGATCTTGTCAGACACGCCAGGAATCATCAAACCGGCATACGAAATGCAAGAATCGATGATGAATTTCGTAAAATCAGCGTTTGAGGATGCTGATATTTTGATTTACATGGTCGAAATAGGCGAGCAGGATTTAAAGGACGAAGCGTTTTTTAATAAAATCATCCATTCTAAAATCCCTGTTTTATTGTTATTAAACAAAATCGATAATTCTAATCAAGAACAATTAGAGCAACAGGTGGCTTTTTGGGCTGAGAAAGTACCTAATGCCGAAATATATCCAATATCAGCATTGAAGAACTTTAATGTACCTGAGGTTTTTCAGCGTATCATTTCGCTTTTGCCTGAATCACCCGCATATTATCCAAAAGATCAATTAACAGACAAGCCGGAGCGTTTCTTTGTTAATGAAACTATTCGTGAGAAAATCTTATTGAACTACAGTAAGGAAATCCCATATGCAGTTGAAATCGTTACGGAGGAGTTTTTTGAAGATGAAAAAATAATCCGTATTCGTTCCTTAATAATGGTTGAGCGCGAAACTCAAAAAGGAATCATCATTGGTCACAAAGGAGCTGCTTTGAAAAAAGTAGGTACTGAGGCGCGTGAGGATTTAGAGAAATTCTTTGGTAAACAAATTCACATCGAATTAGTGGTGAAAGTAAACAAAAATTGGAGAAGCAATGCCAACATGCTAAAACGTTTTGGTTACAATCAATAAAGTAACATACGCCCTAATTTAGTTATCCTAATAAAAACAGCATTCAAGTATAAATTGAATGCTGTTTTTTTATGACCTAAACTTATATAGAAAGAGTTTGCCGTGCCAAATAGAGAAGGATTGTGAAAAAAGTATTTGGGCGTAACCCGTATAATCCCGATAGTTATCGGGATTATACGGGTCGGGCTATTCGTTGCAATCTTTTTACTGGCTAAAAAGCCAGTAAAAAGGATTTTCACTGCTATCCCTTACGCAGCGCGGTGTAAGCAGGATGTTGTTGCAGTTGTACGTGGAGTAGCCCAGATAGTAACGGCATCCTTTTATGCTGGCGTTCAGCATAAAAGATAGAGTGAATAGCTGGAAATAGCTCCAAGAAACCATAAAAAGCAGAGACGCTCAGAAACTTAGCGACTTAGCGACTTTTTTTAACTACCTTTGCCAAATATTTCAAATTAGAATTATGAATAACATTGTTGCGATAGTAGGAAGACCTAATGTGGGGAAATCAACCCTTTTCAATAGGCTGATACAAAGAAGAGAAGCTATTGTAGATTCGGTTTCGGGAGTTACTCGAGATAGAAACTATGGTAAAAGCGAGTGGAACGGAAAAGAGTTTTCTGTGATAGATACCGGAGGTTACATCCGTGGATCTGATGACGTGTTTGAAGGAGAGATTCGCAAGCAGGTTGAATTGGCAATCGATGAGGCTGATGTCATCATCTTTGTTGTTGATGTTGAGGAAGGAATCACTCCTATGGATGATACCGTAGCTAAGTTGCTACGCAAGGTTAAAAAGCCAGTTCTATTAGCTGTAAATAAAGTGGATAATGCTATGCGTGAGAAGGACGCAGTAGAGTTTTATAACTTAGGTTTAGGAGAGTATTATACTTTCGCTAGTATCTCAGGTAGTGGTACAGGAGATTTATTGGATGCTTTGATTAAAGCTTTCCCAGAAAAACCAGAAGTAGAAGAAGCTTCTGACTTGCCTCGTTTTGCAGTTGTAGGTCGCCCTAATGCTGGGAAATCAAGTTTCATCAATGCCTTAATTGGTAAAGATCGTTATATAGTAACTGATATTGCGGGTACAACTCGTGATTCTATCGATACAAAATTTGACCGTTTTGGTTTTGAATTTAACTTAGTAGATACAGCGGGAATCCGTCGTAAAGCTAAGGTTAAGGAAGATTTAGAGTTTTACTCGGTAATGCGCTCTGTACGTGCTATTGAGCATGCTGATATTTGTATTTTGATTATTGATGCAACTCGTGGATTTGAAGGTCAAGATCAAAGTATATTTTGGTTGGCTGAGAAAAACCGTAAAGGAGTTGTAATCTTAGTAAACAAGTGGGATTTAGTCGAAAAAGAGACCATGTCTACTAGAGATTACGAAGAGAAAATCAGACAAGAGTTAATGCCATTTACAGATGTGCCTATTCTTTTTGTGTCTGCCTTAACAAAACAACGTTTATTAAAAGCACTTGAAGCTACGGTAAAAGTGTATGAAAATAGACAACAACGTATTGCTACTTCAAAATTCAACGAGTACATGTTGAAGGTAATTGAAGCGTATCCACCGCCTGCAACTAAAGGAAAATATGTGAAAATTAAATATTGTATGCAGTTGCCAACGCAAACTCCGCAATTTGTATTTTTTGCTAATATGCCACAATATGTAAAGGAGCCTTACAAGCGTTACCTTGAAAATAAAATTAGAGACAATTGGGATTTCGCAGGAGTGCCAATTGATATTTATATCAGAGAGAAATAAAAACTAAAAATCCCGATTCAAATCGGGATTTTTTTTTGTTTTAAAGTATCGGTTACTTACAATTGATTTTTAATTTGATGGTGTAATCAGGTTTTAATGGTTCATTTGTTTGTGCTAAACGTTGCGAGCCGGTATTTGCAGGACAAGCGATGTCATTAGTAGCATCATAAATCACGGGTTTAGCAGCTGAAATGAGTCCTGTAGGGACATAGATTTGTACTTGGGTTGTAGCATAACCATAGGGAAAATACCGAATGTAGTATCCATTAGGATGTAGTGTCCAAATGCCGCTTGGGATATCAGCACGGGCTGGCGCCATACCAGCAATGATCGCATACTTTTCCATTTCGGCAAAACTAGAGTTGCCCGAAGCTACCATTTTACGGATGTTGTTTTCGGCTTCAAATGCGTCTTGCAGCGCATCAGGTAATTTAGATTTGGCCTGATCCATTACACTTTTTGGTAATACGCCTAGCATTCCTCCTTCGAGCTTTGTTAGTTCGATTGGTGTAAGCAATGCAATAGCAGTTAATTTAACTTGTCCGCTGTAATCAGCAAATCGTGCTCGTGCAATTATGGTCCACAGCAGGACTTGAATGTCGTTTTGTTTAATTTCGGGATGCTTTTCGGCACTTTTTAGAATTGCAATGACAATATCTTTTTGTGGACCAAGAGTTGGAGCATACATATACCCATCACCTTTGGAGGGTGCATAGGTTCCTGCTTTTAGACAATAACTCTTGGCGGTCATCTCATAAAAACCTTCACATAAAATAAAGCCACCAGTGCTCGCTTTAGGTAGTAAATACAAAGGTTGTATATTCTTCACGATAATATCGTTCGGAAATTTGGCACCTGTTTGATTGACATCTTCAAATGAAGTTGTAATTGCTGCGGGCTTTTTAAGTATTTCTGTTAGACCTAGTTTTTGAGAACCCAAAGAAGCTCCTGCTTCTAAGACTTTTTGTTTCCAGCCGCTAAATTGGGAATAACCATTTATACTATTCAATGTAAGTAGCAGGATAAGTAGAGCTGCTAAGCTGATGTTTTTCATGATTGGTTAATTTTTGACCAATCAAATATAAGATTATATAGACAAGTTTCAAATTTAAGTAGTTTAACTTTGCGTTATCTTGTTTGCTGTTAGAATTATACTGCCGAAAATATGAAAATATAAAGTTGTGTGGTTGTAATTAATTTTAGATATAAAAGGAGTTGGTTATACCGACTTATTGACTCGATTTAAGATTTATTTGTGCTATATTAAGCTCAATTCCCCATGTAATTTGCTGACTTTAAAACGATGATTTGAATAAAGTTGGTGTAAATTTTACTTGTACATATGCCCAAGTTGGTATACGGTTAGCATCTCCTGTTTTCTTTATTGTAGTTAACGTATTTGTTGGTAAGGCCACAGAAAAACCGCTTTCGATAGCAGTGTAGCTATTGGGTTTATAGGTTACTAATAAATCGTTCTCGTAGCCCATGAATTTAGTTAGAGTGGTATTGGCAGCAGTTATGAAGCTCTTTTGAGTATAAAATAAGTGGTTGGTGGAACTAATTTCTAAATGTGGATTTATGGTTTTGCTGATATAAAAATAAGGATTCACTAGTCCGGCGTTATTCAAGTCGGTTGGGAATCTTGTAAAGTAATCTAAGGATCCATTAAAGCGATGTGCTACGCCATACAGCGGCACGAAGTTGTGATCAATCGCTCCAATTTTTCCGTTATCTCCACTTAAGATTTCAGCTCCTAATTTGAAAGTAATTTTGTTAGCGCTGGTATATCTCAATTCTGGTTGCAAGTACCAAGCATTTATCGTTTTCCCTGTAGTATTTCTTCCGGATTGGAAATAAGTATTGGTAGTGAGGTACCATTGTCTTTTTTGGTATTCCAGTCGTCCGCCATAGGTAAATCGCCAGTAATTTTGTTCTTTATTATTGGCATCTTGATATGCATCAGAAGCTGTTATGGTTGTCAAAGTAAAAACATCATTGTATTGGTATTTTAGATAATGAACTAGTAATGCCTTATAATTAGTCCAGGTGGAGGGTGTGCTGTTAGCTGCTGTAGTACTTAATTCAGTTGGAGTAAAATCAGTTCCAAAAAACCTTTCACTAGTTTGATTGAACGCACCAACCAACTCGGTATTGAGTTTTTTAGATTTAAATCTTAAATTTATGGCATCGTGTGCACCTGCATTTACGCGCCATTCATTTTCAGCAAACAAACGCTGGTTGTCGTAGGCTAAGCGCTGCCTGCCAATTCGAATAGAGAGTGAGTGGGTTAATAAAGGTTCAATATAACCTTCAAACAATTGAATGGTCCCGTTTAATCCTTTAGGGTCTTTTGATCCCCAAACTCTTGCGTCCTGAATTGAAAAAACAGCATTTAAGTGCGAATCATCTTGATAGGAGAAATTTATTCTACTCCTTTGATTGACAAAGGCGGCAGGAGCGGTACTTGCATCGGGAATATTTCCATAGCCATTTCGATATTCCAATCGATTTTTTATCTGTAAATCTAGAAGAAATGTTTTGTGACTTGTTGTCGAATGAACTTCGGTTTGTGTTGCTTTCCGAATAGAATCAATCTCCTTTTGATTTACAAATCCCTTTTTTACTAATAATTCTAATAGTGCATCATTAGATTGAGCTGAACCGGTTGCTACTGCAAACAAGGTGAATAGGGAAGCTACTGTTTTTTTTAGGTTCATTGTTTATTTTAAATTTCAGCAAATATATACTAATTATACCTAAATAGTAGAGTTAATTGTAAACTATGTTTTTTTTACTAGCGAAGCTATGGTAATACCGTTCATAGCTTTCAACGTTTCATCTCGAATTAGCACTAATCCGTGGTGTAAACTGCATTCTGATTCCGTGGTACAATCTAAACAACGTTCGTAAAAATTTAAGGAAGCACAGGGCAATAAGGCAATAGCTCCATCAAAGAGGCGATGAATATCGGATAGGGTGATGTCGTTTCCAGATTTTAAAAGGTAATAACCACCATTTTTTCCTTGCTTACTACCTACAATATGACCTCTTTTTAAATCTAATAAAATTTGTTCTAAAAACTTTTTAGGAATCATTGCTGTCGCCGCAATTTCACTTGTTTTAGCAATATGACCTTCCTTTTGTTCGGCTAAGTATAGTAGTGCTTTTAAGGCGTATTTTGTTTTGTTGGAAAGCATTGTATTTGTTAGTTTGGCTTATGACTTTTGTGATTGGTTGATTAAAGATAAACAAACTAGTCATAAAGTCAAGATATTCTTTGAAAGTTACCTTTTGTAGTGTCGTTTACTTCCTCCTTGGATATGAATCAGTAGTTAGATCCGTTTGTTTGCTTGCTGTCCAAAAATAAGAAAGACTGCGCTAGGCAGTCTTTCTTATGTTTTTACCAGCCTCCGCTAGATCCTCCACCTGAGAATCCGCCTCCGCCAAATCCACCTCCGAAGCCACCGCCACCAAAGCCTCCTCCTGATGAACCACCCCCAAAACCGCCACCTCCGCCACCACGACCGAGATTGCTAAGGATAATGACATCGAGTAAGCTTGGGCCACCGCCGCCACGATTTCCAGAGTTTCCGCCGCCACCTTTATTTCTAGAGGCTAATGCAATGATTACGATCACAATAATTAGTAATGGCACAAAGGGAAAATCACTTCCCTCATTATTTTTCTTTCGTTCTCCTTTGTACTTTCCTTTAAAAACATCAAAGAGCGCATCTGTTCCTTTGTTGATACCGTTATAATAACTTCCAGCTTTGAATTCGGGAATAATTATATTTCGGATGATTTCGCCACCTGTTCCAGCTGTTAGTCGGTCTTCTAGACCATAACCTGGATTAATGGCAATTTTTCTTTCCTTTTTTGCGACCAAGATAATGACGCCATTGTCATCTTTTGCCGTTCCTCCAATCCCCCAAGTTTGTCCCCATTTAGTGGCCAACTGACTAACATCTTCATTCTCTAAGCTTTCAATTGTAATCACTACAATTTGAGTAGTAGTGGTATCAGCGTATTGAATTAATTTTTGTTCGAGTTGTTGCTTCTCGGATGCGCTAAATAAGTTCGCGTAATCATATACGGATGTTTGTAAATCAGGTAACTTAGGTATTGTGTATTGGGCAAAAAGGAAACTGCTATTTAATAGTAAGGCAAAAAACAGCAACAGTGTTGCTCTTGTTTTAAGACTTTTGACTTTCGACTTTTGACTTATTTTCATTATCCTTTCGATATTTCATTTGATAATTCATTCGTATCATCCTCTGACCACGGAAAGTATTTTTTTAACTCTTCGCCAGCTCTTAAAATACCGTCGATCAAGCCTTGTTTGAAGTTTCCGCTCTTGAAATGGGCAATCATGATATCTTTAGTTGTATCCCAAAAATCATTGGAAACAATATCATTAATTCCTTGGTCGCCACAAATTACAAATGTTTTATCTGCGACAGCAACATAAATTAAAACGCCGTTTTTTAATTGAGTCTCATGCATTTTTAGTTCATTAAAAACTTCCAGCGCGCGATCAAAAGGATCAAGTTTGGTTGTTTTTTCAAGATGTACTCTAATTTCTCCTGAGGTATTTTTTTCGGCCACACGAATGGCTTCAACAATTTCCTGTTCTTCGGCTGCAGTTAAAAAATCTTCTACTTTAGACATGAGTTTCTTTTTATGTTTTGAGATGTTTCTTAAAATACAAAACCATCAAGAAACAAGATGTATTAATTCTCAATAATCTATGTTTCTTAATGGTTGGTGTAATGTTTTTAGTCAGTTAGAATTTTACTTCTACAGGCTTGTCAGCGCCTTCAACTGCATTAAAGTATGCTTTTTCTTGGAAGCCAAACATTCCTGCAAAGATGCTGTTTGGAAACGTTTTGATGTGTGTGTTGTATGGTTTTACCGCTTCATTAAAACGAGTTCTAGCCGTTAAAATTTGATTTTCAGTACTCGCTAATTCGTCTTGTAATTTTAAAAAGTTTTCATTTGCTTTTAAATCAGGATAACGCTCTACTGAAACTAGTAAGCGAGATAGCGAACTGCTCACACCGCTTTGCGCTTGATTAAACTGCGCTAGTTGGTCTGCTGTAATGTTGGTAGGGTCAATGGTTACTTGGGTTGCTTTAGCACGCGCTTCAATAACTGCAGTAAGTGTGCTTTTTTCAAATTCAGCAGCTCCTTTAACCGTATTGACTAAGTTTCCAATAAGGTCATTACGTCTTTGGTAAGCCGTTTGAACATCTCCCCATGATTGCTCTATGTTTTGATTAAGTTCAACAGCGGTGTTGTTGATTCCTTTAACCCAGCTATAGATTCCTATTAGAACAACAGCTACAATAATCCAAGGTAAAAATTTTTTAAAATTCATGATTTTGTTTAATTTAATGTTTGTTATTTGTTTTGAGTTTGATTGTTATAATTTTCTTTATTACAATTCATTTTTAATATTCAGCAATTGCATTTTTATAGCTTCAAGCTTGCTGATAATGTCGAACTTATCCAAGGTTTTCTTTTGTCCCTCTTTCAAGTGTGTTTTTGCTCCTTCAAGTGTAAAACCTCTTTCTTTTACTAAGTGAAAAATAAGTTGGAGATTTTTTACATCTTCTGGAGTAAACATTCGGTTTCCTTTAGCATTTTTCTTTGGCTTAAGGATATCAAATTCACTATCCCAAAACCGAATCAACGATGCGTTCACATTAAAAGCCTTAGCGACTTCGCCAATACTGTAATACCTTTTATCTTTAGAAAGTTCAATGTGCATTTTAAATATTTTATTATTTTGAAATCAATTTGGATAAACTAGTATTAGTCTAATGATTGATTTTCTTGATTGGCTTGTTTTGATATCGCGATATACTCTACAGCAGAAATGTTTCCGTAATAAAAATTCAAAGGATTGACTACTTTGCCATTTTTATGCACTTCATAATGTAAATGAGGCGCCTCTGATCTCCCGGTACTTCCTACGTAACCTATAATGTCGCCCCGTTTAATTCGTTGTCCCGGCTTGCAATTGTATTTACTTAAATGAGCGTATAATGTTTCGTATCCATAACCATGCCTAATCACAATATGATTCCCATAACCGGATGCTCTATTATTTGCCTCGTCAACTACACCGTCACCAGTAGCAAAAATGGGAGTGCCTTGTTTTGCTGTAAAGTCCATACCCTCATGCATTTTCCTTGCTTTTGTAAATGGATCAGTTCTATATCCAAAACCAGATGCCATGTGTTTCAAATTTTCATTTCGTACCGGCTGAATGGCAGGAATGGCTGACAGTAATTTGTTTTTTTCTTTGGCTAATTTTAAAATAGCGTCCAGCGATTTAGATTGTATAGCGAGCTCCTTTGTCAATATATCCACCTTTTTAGTTGTAGTTATGACCAATTTCGAGTTGTCATATCCCTCCAATTCCTTATATCGATTCACATCTGCAAAACCTGATTTCCGCTCCTCCTCAGGAATGGGCGCCGTATTAAAATAGGTTCGGTATAAATTATTATCGCGCTCCTCAATTGCTTCTATCACTACATCCAATTGCTCCACTTTTCTATCCAAAACAGCATAATTCAGTTTCAGGTTGGCGATTTCACGTGCCAAAAGTCGGTCTTTTGGAGTTTCAAAGTAGGGAGTGTTTAACAGTACTACAAAACTCAAAAGCCCAAAGAGCGATGAGGCTATTAAAAACAAGATTACAAAGCCAAATTTCTTTCTTTTTTTAACCTTGATTTTGCGATAAGCCAGATTTTCAGAATCGTAATAATATTTTACTTTCGCCATGTTTTAAAATACCCTATTTTTGTGCCTCGTTAAAAGGTTAGTTGAACAAATTTAAGAAATGTTTCACTCGTAGCACTCCTTTTTCGCAATAAAATAATTAAGGCCTTATCCAGCTGTACGTTTCAAGTTCTCGATAGGTACTCTTTTTTTTTCTAATGAACCCGCAGGAGCTTCCTCTGGTCGCTCTGCCGCTTCAAGAAAAAATAAAGTCCCTATTCTCGAAGCTTTCCACTACCATCTGGGGCAATAGAAATTAAAAGATTGAATGATTGAAAGATTGAAAAAATCAATTCTAAATAATCTTTCAATTTTTGAATATTTAAATGTTTAAATAAAAAAAATGAAATCACAAGACATTCGAAAAGCGTATTTACAATTCTTTGAAAGCAAAGGGCACCTTATTGTTCCATCGGCACCAATAGTGCTTAAAGATGATCCAACCTTGATGTTTAACAACTCAGGGATGGCTCAGTTCAAAGAATATTTTTTAGGAAATGCCGTTCCTAAAAGTAATCGTGTTACCGATACCCAAAAATGTCTTCGTGTTTCAGGAAAACATAATGATTTAGAAGATGTAGGTTTTGATACCTATCACCATACCATGTTTGAAATGTTAGGAAACTGGTCTTTTGGTGATTATTTCAAAAAAGAAGCTATTCCTTGGGCTTGGGAGTTTTTGACTGATGTTTTGAAGTTAGATAAAAACCGTTTGTATGTTTCTGTTTTTGAAGGAAACGAAGCCGAAAACGTGCCTTTTGATCAAGAAGCATTTGATATTTGGAAACAATTTGTTCCCGAAGACCGTATTATTCTTGGAAATAAAAAAGATAACTTTTGGGAAATGGGCGACCAAGGACCTTGCGGACCTTGTTCAGAAATCCACATCGATTTACGATCAGACGCCGAGCGAGCGGCTGTACCGGGTTTTAGCCTCGTTAACGCAGATCATCCACAAGTAGTTGAAATTTGGAACAACGTTTTCATGGAGTTCAACCGTAAAGCCGATGGTTCACTTGAAAAATTACCAGCACAACACGTTGATACCGGGATGGGTTTTGAGCGTTTGTGTATGGCTATGCAAAATGTGACTTCTAATTATGATACGGATGTTTTTACACCGCTAATCACTAAGGTGGAACAAATCACAGGATTTAAATACACGACTAACGATGTCATTCTGAGCGATAGTGAAGAAGCTCAAAACAAAACGAATATCGCTATCCGTGTGATTGTAGATCACGTTCGTGCTGTAGCTTTTGCTATTGCTGACGGACAATTACCCTCAAACACGGGAGCAGGATATGTAATTCGTCGTATTTTACGTCGTGCTATTCGTTACGGTTTTACATTTTTGGACACTAAAGAGCCGTTTATCTTTGAATTGGTAGCTGTGTTAGCAGATCAAATGGGCGAATTTTTCCCTGAAATTAAAAAACAACAAACATTAGTCACTAATGTAATTCGTGAAGAAGAAGCTTCTTTCTTGAGAACTTTAGATCAAGGATTACAATTGTTAGACAAAGTAATCGCTGAAACTTCTGGTAAAGAGGTAAACGGTGCTAAAGCATTCGAACTTTACGATACTTTTGGTTTTCCAATCGATTTAACAGCCTTAATCTTGAGAGAAAGAGGTTTTAGTTTGGACGAAGCTGGTTTTGATAAAGCCATGCAAGAACAAAAATCACGTTCTCGTGCCGCTTCAGAAGTGTCTACCGATGACTGGAAAATTCTGGTTGAAGGCAATACCGAAACATTCGTAGGTTATGACCAAGTAGAAAACGAAGTGAAAATTACGCGTATTCGTAAAGTCGACTCTAAAAAAGATGGAGTTTTGTATCAGATTGTTTTAGATGCAACACCATTTTACCCTGAAGGAGGTGGACAAGTGGGAGACAAAGGAATTTTAGTTTCTGCAAATGAAACAATCGAAATTTTAGATACAAAGAAAGAAAACAACCTGATTTTACATTTTACAAAGCAATTACCCGAAAATGTAAATGCTAGTTTTATTGCTAAAGTCAATACTGACTTAAGAGGATTGTCCTCTAAAAATCACTCTGCTACGCATTTAATGCACCTGGCATTACGTACTGTTTTAGGTACACATGTTGAGCAAAAAGGGTCCTTAGTTAATCCTACTAATTTGCGTTTTGACTTTTCGCATTTCTCTAAAGTAACGGATGAAGAATTACAGCAAGTAGAGGATTTCGTCAATGCTCGAATTCAAGAGCAGTTACCGTTAATCGAAAGACGAAACATCCCAATTCAGCAAGCTTTAGACGAAGGCGCTATGGCTTTATTTGGTGAAAAATATGGTGACAATGTTCGTGCTATTAAATTTGGAGATAGTATGGAATTATGTGGAGGAATCCATGTGAATAATACGGGCGATATTTGGTCTTTTAAAATAGTCTCTGAAGGAGCTGTGGCAGCAGGTATCCGTCGTATCGAAGCGATTACAGGCGATGCAGTTAAAAAGCATTTTGCAAATCAAGAGGAGTTGCTATCAGAAATAAAACTTTCTCTAAAAAATCCTCAAGATATTTTAAAGGCAGTTACATCTTTGCAGGAAGATAATGCCAAGTTAAAGAAACAGTTAGAAGCGATGTTGAAAGACAAAGCGAAGAACATGAAAGGTGATTTGGTCAAAGAAATTCAAGAAATAAATGGCGTACAATTTTTAGCAAAGCAAGTCGATTTAAATCCAGAAGGAGCAAAAGATTTGGCTTATGAATTGGGAACCTTAGGAACAAACGTGTTTTTAGTTTTGGCTACAGCCGAAGAAGGAAAACCGATGCTTTCATGCTATATTTCTAAAGAGTTAGTTGCCGACAAAAATTGGAACGCAGGTCACGTAGTTCGTGAACTTGGTAAATTCATCCAAGGTGGTGGAGGTGGGCAGCCTTTCTTTGCAACAGCAGGAGGGAAAAATGCTGCAGGTATTACAGAAGCACTTGCGAAAGCAGTTGATTTTGTGAAATAAAGTAGGAATTAGCAGAAGTTTAAAAATAATAGGCATGGAATTTGTAACTTTGGACACTATAAGTTAGATTTTTGTGTTATCTCAAAGGTTCTATTAAGTATATAAACAGACTAGTAAATGAAAAATATAAATAAATTTTGGTTTTTGGCTGTCCTATTGGTTCTTCTTTGCTCCTGCGCAAATGATAAAAGCGGTTCCTCTAAATTAGTGACAAAAATAATCGAGACAGCTGAGGACAGTAGTAAAACAACAACTTTGTTCACGTACAAAGGTGATGAGATTGTAAGTTCAGATAATAGCAAATTACATATTGAGTATAGTTATAATGATGGATTGGTTAGTAAAATAGAAACTACTACAAAAAGCGATCAATCTAAACTTACAACTGACTATATATATGAGAAAGGTAAGCTAGTTTCTTTGAAGTCATCTGATGGTTTAGTTGTTAACTTTACACATGAATCAGATAAAACAGTTCTTTATCAAGGATTTTCTGTAGATGCTACTGAGAAACAAACTAAAAAATTTCATGGCGTACTAAGTTTTGCTAATGGTAATTTAATGAAGGATAGTAGAATATTAGATACGACTCCAGCTGATGTAATCAGTAAAGAGGACGTAAGTTATGAGTACGATTCGAAGAAAAATCCTTTTCATAATGTAATCGGATTTGATAAACTATTGCTTCAGTTCGAACTTTTTTCTCTAAATAACAGTCTGATTAGTGTGGTCGAAAATAGCACTACAAACACCAAAGATGATCAGGTTATGTCATCTGCAAAATTTCATAAAAGAGTATTCAAATACGATGAAGAGGGTTATCCAACCGAGCAAATTACCGAAAACGCAACAAATAACGCTGGTTATTTAAAAACAGAATATTTTTACGAATAAATCAAATTAGATTTATAATGCAATTTAGAACCCAAATACCCATTTCTAAAAGTAGTTATCCAATTGACTATAATTCTAAAGTGGTGTCTTTGGGTTCTTGCTTTGCCGAAAATATGGCTTCCAAGTTGCAATACTTCCAGTTTCAAAATTTTTGTAATCCATTTGGGATCATCTTCAACCCTGTTTCAATTGAAAAATTAGTAAGTCGGGTTGTAGTAAATAAGTATTTCACTGAGGAAGATGTTTTCTTTCATAATGAACGCTGGCATTGTTTTGAAGTTCATTCAGAACTTTCAAGCCTTGATAAAGAGACTCTTTTAGCAAGCATCAATCAATTACTAGATGCCACTAGACTTTATGTAACGCAGGCATCCCATTGTATTATTACCTATGGCACAGCTTGGGTCTATCGCTCCAATGCTACTAATTCAATTGTGGCTAATTGCCATAAAGTACCTCAAAGAGAATTTAGGAAGGAGTTGCTATCAATTGCAACAATTCAAGAGAGTATTAGAAACACCATTCATCTTATTAAAACAATAAATCCTACTATAAGTTTTGTATTTACAGTTTCCCCTGTGCGGCACATTAAAGACGGTTTTGTTGAAAATCAACTAAGCAAGTCACATTTAATTAGTGCGCTTCATGCAGCAATTGAAGCTGAAGGAATAGCAAAAAGCAATTACTTTCCTAGTTATGAAATTATGATGGATGAGCTACGGGATTATCGGTTTTATAATGAAGATATGCTGCATCCAAATACGGTTGCAATTGACTATATTTGGGAACGATTTGTGGAATCAACAATTGCCGAAAAGACCAATGATACAATGAAGGAGGTAACAACTATTCAAAAGTCCTTGCAGCACCGATCGTTCAATCCACAATCAGAAAGTCATCAAAAATTTGAAGCCAATTTGCAAAATAAAATTAGTAAATTGACTTCTCTTTATTCACACATGAAATTTTAAATATGTTAAAGCGACTCTTGATATTTGCAGGTTTAATAGGAACAATAGTGTTGTTGTTTAAATTTTGCGATTTTAAAAAATCTGATGATTCGACATCGATAGATGGTGCTGGACTAATTCAACAGCAAATTCTGAACGTAGGAAAGCTAATCGTTACCGAAGGGCATTTCTCTGAAGTGATCACCTATAAAAACCAAGAAAAGTACTTAATGGGAATCGTTTCTTTTGATAAAAAAGCCTTGGTAGTTGTCAATGCAGATGTTACGGTGGCTTATGATTTACACCAAATGAAATACGATATTGATGAGGCGAATAAAACCATTTCAATACTATACATTCCAAAAGAAGAGATCAAAATCAGTCCTGATATTAAATTTTATGATGTTGAACAAAGTAAGCTGAACCCGTTCACGGGCGATGATTATAATAAAATCAATGCTTCGGTTAAAGCTAGTTTAGCAAAAAAGATTCAAAAATCTACACTAAAATCAAACGCTCAAAATAGATTAATTAGCGAATTGTCGCAATTATTGATTACAACAAAAAATTTGGGTTGGGTATTGAAATACGATGGTAAAGTGATTCAAAGTGATTCAGAACTTGGTAAGCAAATCAAGTTGTAAGCATTGAAATAACTATTTTTTTACCGTAATTCACAACTTGTAAATAGCTCAATTTAGGTATTGACAATCTAAAAATAAGACAGCAAAAGCTTTCAGGTTAATCTCCTGATTTGCGTGATCTTTCCTCAGTAGCTTTTTCGGGCTCCAAGTTATTCTTTGCAACAGGCACATAGTCTACAAGAATAATTCACGAATTCGCGGTCAATTTCCACAGTATTCTTTTTCTTTAATATTATTCTATGCAAGAGGCACATAGTCTACAAGAATAATTTGCGAATTAGCGGTCACGTTTATAATATTCTCTTTACTTCGAAACCATTCTATGCAACAGGCACATAGTCTACAAGAATAATTTGCGAATTTGCGGTCAATTTTCATAGTATTCTTTTTCTTTAATATTATTCTATGCAAAAGGCGCATAGTCTACAAGAATAATTTGCGAATTTGCGGTCATGTTTTACAATATTCTTTTCTCTTCGAAACCATTGTTAGTAAGATACAAAAAATCTACAGGAATAATGTTATCCTATTTTACCATGCTCACTTATTCTGAAACAAGGATAAATTACTGCTTTTCAGTCAGTTATAACGAATTAATTTTTAATGCAAAAACCGCAAACTCAATCTATAAATAGTATGAATTTGCGGTTTTTATATAAAAGTCTCATTTAATTAAGTTCTTCAAATAGTGTGTGAAATTAATCTTTTAGGCCGTTGCTTTCTCAAAAATTAAGTCCAAGCCCCCAGCGATCAGATGAGCCACTTCGGGTCTTTTTGTTTTTTGTTGCTCCAAGTACTTCAATACTTTATCTAATAATAGCGAATCGTTGCGCTCCTTCAATAGCTCAGCTATTTCTACCGAAAGTAACCAATCTTTTGGGTGGTTTTGCTGTACACTTTCAAATATCGTGCTTAAGTCAGCTGTATTGTCTTTAGAATTTCTAATGAGTCTAACCGACTGGTATAAAATTTCTAAATCGTCACGTTCAGCTGTTTGTTGTGCTTTAATGGTTGTACTTGAAGGCATGTGCGTAATCAAGTCAAAGCTGTTTACATCAGCTGGACCCGAGAAAGCCGAAACTACTTTTTTACCTACTGCCATATCATAAACGCCCCAGTCTGGTTGAAACAAAATAGTGTCTCCATGAGTTACCGTACAGTTTTTAAAACGGATTAGGATAATTTCTCCTTGTAAGTTTCTTGATCCTGTTACAATTTCACCTTCAACGATGATTCCTCCTTCAAATTCTAGTTTTACAGTTTTAGATTCTAGAATATCGTAAGCATTTAAGTCCTTCGGACTCATGTCTTCGATGGCCAAGTTGATGCCTTCTAATTTTCCAATTGGACTACCAAAACCATCAGGATGAGTCAATGTTCCGTGACCAACTAATTCTTTTTCGCGGTAAGCTAATGCTGTTTTTCCTGTTGTTTGCACGTAAATAGGTTTGCCGTCCTGCGCAATCACGTTGGTAAAAACACCTGAAATTTGCAAGCCTGTACTCAACTCAACGGTTCCTAGAGCAGCCGAATTAATTAGCTTTTCAATCCCTGACAATCCTCCCGTGCGCAATGCCATTTTATTGGCAAATTCTTCTAAAACTAAGTTTAAGTATGCAAAAGTAGGTGTGACGTACAATTGTGGTTGTAGTTTTGTGATGTCAAAACTTTGGTAAGCAGCTGATATGTCATAAGGAATTTTAGTTACTTTGTCTGTCATGCAGTAAGCACTTTCACCTATCGATGACAATAATCCCGCACCATAAATCTTGGGATTTTCTACTGTTCCTATCAAACCATATTCGACAGTCCACCAGTGTAGGTTGCGTATTTGTGCCATTTCTGACAACTCTCCCATGTTGTTTTGTAAGTCTTCAACCGCTTTTTCGGCAGCATCAATCGTAGTTTGCGGTGTTCCTTCAGCCTCTTTTACAATTGATAAAAGTCGGATCGCTTCGTACATTTCGTAATCCTTGCTAGACGAAATCGCCTTGCAGCCTATTTCTCCAAAACGGCGTAAATATTCAGCATATTCAGGATTAGCAATAATAGGAGCGTGACCGGCACCTTCGTGAATAATATCGGGAGCAGGCGTGTATTCAATATGTTCAAGTTGACGAATATCTGATGCGATAACTAACACGTTATAAGCTTGAAACTCCATAAAAGCATTAGGCGGAATAAATCCATCCACAGCTACAGCAGCCCAACCAATTTCGGTTAAAATTCGGTTCATTCCATACATACTCGGAATGTTATCTACCTCAATTCCGGTTTTTTTCAAACCTTCCAAGTACGAACTGTGCGCCACTTGCGAAAGATAATCTACATTTTTACGCATCACATAGCGCCAAACCGCTTGATTGATCGGCGTGTAATCGCTATAGTCTTGAGCTTTAATAAATTGCTTTAAATGTTTTGGTAATCGGTCTAATAAGGGATTACTTTCAATTGTTGCATTCATATCGAAAACGTTGTAGTTTAAGATACAAAAGTACGAATTCTAGAAGCCATTTCCCGCTTTTCATTGCAAGTTTTTGTACGGCCGTTGGTTTTTCCAAAGTTGGGGCAGGAGCTTCCTTTGGTCGCTCTGCCACAACAGGAAAAAACAAAACAACGGCCGTTACAAAAAGCTTTCCATTTCAATCGGGGCTAGGGCAGAAGTGCTTAAATTGAAAATGTAGTATTCAAATTATTTTTTTAACGTTCCTATCTATTTGTCATTCTGACGAAGGAAGAATCTAATCGAAAATGGTTTGTTTTTAGTCAATGATTTAGCCTTTTGTAAAGGGGGTGAAATAGGACATACGCACTAAGATTGCTTCGTTCCTCGCAATGACTGGGTGGGTGGATTGGTGAGAGTTAGTTTCGTGTTTGATTGGAGTAAAATGGACAATGATTATCAATCAGATTAATCGTAATAAGTCCCTAGCCATTTGTCATTCTGACGAAGGAAGAATCTAATCGAAATTGGTTTGTATTTTTTTAGTAAATGATTTGGCCTCTTGTAAAGGGATGAAATAGGACATACGCACTAGGATTGCTTCGTTCCTCGCAATGACTTGGTGGGTGGATTGTTGAGAGTTTGTTTCATGCTTGCTTGGAGTAAATTGGTTATTATTCAAATTACTTGCAAAAAGTCCCTAGCCATTTGTCATTCTGACGAAGGAAAAATCTAATCAAAATTGGTTTTTATTTTTTTAGTAAATGATTTGGCCTCTTGTAAAGGTATGAAATAGGACATACGCACTAAGATTGCTTCGTTCCTCGCAATGACTACTGGGTGGATTGGTGAGAGTTAGTTTCGTGTTTGATTGGAGTAAAATGGACAATGATTATCAATCAGATTAATCGTAATAAGTCCCTTGCCTTTTGTCATTCTGACGAAGGAAGAATCTAGTCGAAAATGGTTTGTATTGTGTTTTATAAATAATTTAGACTCTTGTTAAGTAGTTGATTAAGGACATTCGCACTAAGATTGCTTCGTTCCTCGCAATGACTTGGTGGGTGGATTGGTGATGGTTTATTTCATGCTGGATTGGATTAAAAAGCAGGTTGGTTATCATTCAAAATACTTGCAAAAAGTCCCTAGCCATTTGTCATTCTGACGAAGGAAGAATCTAATCGAAAATCGTTTGTTTTTAGTCAATGATTTAGCCTTTTGTAAAGGGGTGAAATAGGACATACGCACTAAGATTGCTTCGTTCCTCGCAATGACTAATGGGCAATAGGTAGTTTATCTTGGTTAATTAACTTCGAAAAGTAATATTTGGGTTTTTTGTTTATCCGAAAAATTGTTATCCGACACGAATAGTATCGATTGTTTACCATTGGCGAGTTTGGGACCAAAGGTGATTCCCTCAATATTGTCGATAAAAATACCTAAATCATCCATATTCAGAATAAGCTTTTTGGAGGCTAGATTTACAGTATCGTTTTTAAGAGAAGCAATGTTTTTTACATTCGTAGCGGCAGTAAAATCACACAAATATACCTTTATGGTACATGCTTGTCGTCCTACGGAGTAAGAGCGTTCCACAATTAAAAGTTGGTTTTTATCGTAGTACTGCATCGTGGATACTCCGTTTACAGCGAAAGCAGTTTTAGGATTTGGCTCATGAGCAATTGGATCCAATAGGTAGGCATATTGTGCCGTATTTTGGGTGGATTTGGAATCAAAAAGGTAAATTCTAATAGGGCCGCCTTTGGCCGTTGTTGCCTGATCGCCATCTTCGTATAATGGTTCTTCTACATTGGTATAAATGCTTTTAAAGTCACTACTAAAAGTAATTCCTTCTAGGACACCATTGCTTCGTGGGCCTTTTTCTTCTCTTTGCATGTTGAGGTTGGCAGGTAAGCTAAAGTCGTTTACAAAACTACCTGTTAGTGATGCCGTTTGTAAGGACGGGTTTTGAATAACAGCAAAATCTTTCGCAATCACGCGTGCACCTTCGCTGCTCCAAACTACTGATTTAGTTTTTGGATTGTAGCGCATTTCCTCCGGGTCTATAGAGCTGTCAGGATATTTTTCCCAATTGCTGTAGGTTGCGCCCTTGGCATTTTTTAGGCTAACTACATTTTCAAAATTTATGTTGTGTATGGTATCGGCTTCGAGTTTGATTTTGGCAGTGTAAAATCTAGCATCATTGTAAACAGACCGATCATCGCAAATGAAATAGTATAGATCATTTTTAGAATCATAATCAATACTTGATAAGCCACCAATAACACTATTTTTGAATTCTTGATTGAATGGAATTTCAATGCTATTAATGAATTTTAGAGTAGGGTTAGTCTTGTTGGTGTTTGCTACTTTTACAGTAGAACAAGAAGTTAAAATAAGGAATAAAAGGGCGAGATATGGTGCTGTGCGCATAGCATTTATTTTAGATTTAAAAGATCGCCGTTTTGTGCCGAATCTCTAAAGTAGTTGATTTTGTAATGGAACATGTCGGCCATGTTTTTGGCACGCATTTTTGCCTCGTCGGCGATAGGACCTGTATATAAACGATCTACTGTTGCAATAAAAATTTCCATCCAACGGTCAAAATGCTCTTTATTTACTGGTAAATGTTTGTGTGGAGGAAACGGACTACCGGAGTAGGTGTGAACTTCTAGTAATATCGTTTGCCAAAACCGATACATTTTTTCAAGATGTTCTGGCCAACGATCTCCTATTTTTTCGTTAAAAACAGGGCCAATAAAAGGGTCTTTTTGAACTGTAGTGTAAAAGGAATCCACTATTGATTTGATGTCCTCGAGAGTAGAAATATCTGTTTTTGCTGTCATGATGCCGTATAAAAAAAGCCTACACAAAGGTAGGCCATTTTTTGATAATTATTTTTAGGATTGTGGAGGAAATTGTGCCATTATTTTAGCAACAAATTCGTTAATTCGATTCTCCTTTTCGGCTTGGTTTTTAGTAAGATAGCCAACACCTTCTCCTTGCCAAATTAGTTCTTGCTTTTTGGCATCGATTAGGTCAATAAAAAGTGTACCCTCTGTGTTGGAAGTCGCGATCGTTTGTTGGCCTCCCCACATATAAGGATTCCATCCCCAACCCCAACCGTATCCCCAACCTGCATTGAATTGGTTGACACTTACTTTTTCTCTCTCTTTGGTAAAAATATTTATTAACAGATCAGGATTATCACTTTTGGTCATCCCTTTGTTGCTTAATTCGGCATCAATAGCGCGCAAAATTCTCTTTTTATCTAATTGTGAAATCTCCACTTTGTCAATTCCGTTTTTGTGGAAAGCGTAGGTTTTATATTGTTTAAAATCAATATTTTTATCAAAATCAGAATTTACTTGAATAGAGCTACATGAGCCTAAGACAAATAAAAGCAAAACGGGTAAGAGTTTAATTGTTTTCATGGTTTGGGTATTTATGTTTTTAAAAATGTTCTAGAATTAAAAGTTACTCTAAGGTAAAAATTTAAATTTTTTCAAAACAAAAACATTTAAACTTTAACGTCGAAATTAACTATTGATTAAGCTATCATCTACAAGGTTTGGAATAGTTACTTTTAATAACGGCTGTAACTCCATAGCTCTTTTTATTGCAAAAATGGCTCCTTCATTGCGCGCCCAACTTCTTCTGGAAATTCCGTTGTTCACATCCCAGAAAAGCATTGAGGCTAAGCGCTTTGATGCTTCTTTAGTGCCATCAAGAACCATACCAAAACCACCGTTAATGACCTCTCCCCAACCTACACCTCCACCATTGTGAATTGAAACCCAAGTAGCACCACGGAAACTATCTCCAATCACGTTTTGTATCGCCATATCAGCAGTAAAGCGAGATCCATCATAAATATTAGATGTTTCTCTGTAAGGAGAATCGGTGCCGGATACATCGTGATGATCGCGGCCTAATATGACCGTGCCGATTTCCCCTTTGGCAATAGCCTGATTAAAAGCTTCAGCAATTTTTACACGTCCCTCTGCATCAGCATATAAAATTCGAGCCTGCGAACCAACAACTAAGTTGTTTTCTTGAGCACCTTTGATCCATTTTATATTGTCTTGCATTTGTTGCTGAATTTCAGTGGGTGCTGTTTTGGCCATTTCCTCTAAAACTTCGCATGCAATCTGATCTGTTTTTTGTAAATCTTCTGGTTTTCCTGAAGCGCAAACCCATCGAAAAGGACCAAAGCCGTAGTCGAAGCACATCGGTCCCATGATGTCCTGAACGTAACTAGGATATTTGAAATCAATATTATTTTCGGCCATAATTTTTGCGCCTGCACGTGAAGCTTCCAATAAAAAAGCATTACCGTAGTCAAAAAAATAAGTTCCCTTTGCAGTATGGTTATTAATGGCATCGGTATGTCGGCGTAATGTTTCTTGCACCTTTTGTTTGAATAATTCTGGGTTTTCAGCCATCATACTATTTGCTTCTTCGAAAGAAATACCAACGGGATAGTAACCTCCGGCCCAAGGATTATGAAGCGAACTTTGATCACTTCCTAAATCGATCTGAATATTTTCCTGATCAAATTTTTCCCAAACATCCACGATATTTCCCAAATAAGCTAATGAAACCACCTCATTATTGGCTTTCGCCAAAGCCACTCTGCTCACCAATTGATCTATATCTTCAATGACTTCGTTTATCCAACCTTGACTATGACGAATATGGGTGATTTTGGGATTTACTTCAGCGCAGACGGTGATGCAGCCTGCAATATTACCTGCTTTAGGTTGTGCTCCACTCATTCCTCCTAGACCTGAGGTTACGAATAAACCTCCTTGAGGAGCTTTTTTTATTTTTCTGAAGCCATTTAAAACGGTGATTGTTGTGCCATGAACAATTCCTTGAGGTCCGATATACATATAGCTTCCGGCAGTCATTTGCCCATATTGAGAAACGCCAAGGGCATTCATCTTTTCATAATCATCAGGTTGCGAATAATTAGGTATGACCATTCCGTTTGTGACAACTACTCTTGGTGCTTCTTTATGAGAAGGAAATAAACCCATCGGATGACCTGAGTACATTGTTAAAGTTTGGTCTTCGGTCATTTCAGACAAATACTGCATGGTTAATAAGTACTGAGCCCAGTTTTGAAAAACAGAACCATTACCTCCATATGTAATTAGTTCATGAGGATGTTGAGCAACAGCATAATCGAGATTGTTTTGAATCATCAACATTATGGCTTTTGCTTGTTCGCATTTTCCGGGATATTCCTCTATGGAACGGGCACGCATTTCATAATCAGGTCGCAAGCGATACATATAGATTCGGCCGTAAGTAGCCAGTTCTTCCTTAAATTCAGGTACTAATTCAGCATGATGTTTTGCGTCAAAGTAGCGTAAAGCATTGCGAAGCGCTAGCTTTTTCTCCTCTGCGGATAAAATATCTTTCCGTTTTGGTGCGTGATTGATTGTATCGTCAAAGGGTTTTGGTTGTGGTAATTTTGAAGGTATTCCTTGCTGGATTTGCTCTTTAAAAGTCATTTTAAAATGTGTATTTGTTAAATAGTTGCCTTGTTTATTCAGTACTAACTAGCCAACAAATCACTATGGATAACGAATATCCGAACGATGATAGGATTTGAAGATCGTAATCCTAAAATTTTGTGTGCAAATATCCATTTTACAAATTTATTTTTTAATAGTCCCCGTTTTTTTGTCAAAGCCATAAGGACAATGACGGCAGCCACTTTTGCAGCAATACCCTCTTTTTAAATGGTGCTTTTCGGTAAAGCACTTGTACCCTTCGGGTGTATAGTAAAAATCTTCTCCTTCTTGCAGGTTTGATTGATTGTCTGTATTAAGCATAATGATTTTAATAAAGTACCGCTACTATGTTGATTTTTGTGTAAACGAATCAGATTCATAATTACATAGCAGGACAAAGCTATTCATTTTAATTAATTTGACTTGTTAGATTTAATTTAATTTCAAATATATCAATAGTTAAAGTTTTAAGTAAGGAATTAGTTCAAAAAAAAAACCACTCGGCTAGGAGTGGTTTAGTAATTTAAATTCTTAATGTTAGTACACTATTTTTTTAGTTACTACTTCATTATTTTGCAGTGTGATTTTAACAATATAAGCACTGTTAGTTTTAGGCAATGAATATAAAATAATAGAGAAGTTATCTACTTTTTTATAGCCATCTACTTTTTTACCTAAAATATCAAATACATCAATTTTTTGTATTTTACTCTCTTTTGATATAACCTTTATCTCTTTATTTGTCAAGATCATAACTGGTTCATCAACACTAATTCCCGTTGAGACTGCAGTTGTTTTTGGTTTTGAATCATCTTTGAATGTTAGGAAGAAACGATCATTAATTTTGCCAACCGGCACCTCTACTTCGTATACTTTGTCAACAATTGAGTTATAGGTATTGGTTAGTTTATCCAAAATAAAGAAGGGTTGACCTGGTTCGAAATTTTTAATCTCATCTAAAGCGAATGAAATTTTACCAGCGACTTCTTTACGAATACCAATTGGATATACTTGGTTTTCGTCATAGAATCCTTCACCTTGAATAGCTAGTTCATTTTCGCCATTTAAAAGGTACATATCGGTTGGTGATTCATCAATATTAAAAGCATCATAACCATCATTTAGTTCGCTATTAGCTTGTTCATTCAAAAAGGCTAAAAGTGCTTGCCTGTGGAAATTTTCATTATAGGAATTAAATGCTAGTAATACTTTTTTATGGTCATCTTTTTTCAATGGATTGTTGCTTTCATCTGTCCAATGCGAATTGGAAGTAGATTTTGATTTGGAAGCAGTTTTATAAGTAATTTGCGAAACACCAGCTTCATCTTCTTTATGAAAATCTCTCTGGCTATTGTTGAAGATAACATTTCCAGTTGTTCCTAATTTTCCAAAGACAAAGAATCCCTGTCCTACTGGTATAAACTGATTGGGTGCTGCTTTACTTGTTGTTCCTCTACCACTTATGAAATCAACACCAATTGAGCTTGGTGCAACACCACCAGATAAATTTCTAATTGCATAACCACCTTGGTAATCTCGTAAAACGTGGTTAGGATTAGTGTTGTATTGTTCCCAGAAATATAAAGTTCCATCAATAGAAGGATTAGAATTCGTATTTGCTATTGTGTTAATATTATCATTTATAAATTTGTCAGCATCAAGCGCTGAAGGGTACGGATTCCCAGCTAGTAACAGTTGGTCTGCACCTACTGTATTTGAGATTGTCCCGTTATTAGGTTTTCCCACAAATGTTAGGTTTTGATTTGCACTTGAAGCACCACTGCCTTTTAGTGTAAAGCCTTTTCCAGCTTGCAAAGTTCCAGTTTCACTTATTCTAGAAAAGTTAGCAATATTGTTACCTGAATTATCAAATTTATAGACCCAGAATCTCGCCAGACTAATGGGAGTAGTGGGAGCACCGTCAAAACCTCCAACCCAATTAATGATTGCAGGAGCTGCTGGATTTGTACCATCTCTCAATACTCCACCTATCGTAAACGGTGTATTATTTGCGGTGGTACTGATAGATCCAACTGGTGAACTCCAGTAATTATAATTGTATTTGCTAGACTGTCCTTGTTGATCCCTCTCTAAAGTACCGGAACTCGTAATATCTAAATCACTTCCCAGTTTTTGTACTAATTGAGATCTTCCTACTAGGTCAATTTTACTATCTAATTTAAGGTAGTGTGATACTTCTATTTTAGTTCCGTCAGTTTGTGCTCCACTTACTGTAGTTGCAGTTAATTTAGAGCCAGTACCCACACCTACAAAAAGTCCTAAAAGTGTTTTGTTACCTTGAGAAACAATATCGTGTGTGATTTTCACTATGTTCCAATCGATAGTTTTTGATGGGTCTTCTATTGATATACTGTTTGGTAAATCTTGAACTGTATTATTTAGCCATGTTGCTGCATTTTGCCATAAGCCGTTATTTTGTGATTCGTATGGCAAGGGTGCTGTTTGCCGGTCAACTGTTTTTATATTTTTAATTGCTGCTGGAATATTATTCAATGAAACGTCCTTCACAGTAGCATAATTAAAGATTGACATAGGATAATAGGCAGTTAAATTGGTCCATGGGATTCCTTTTATGTCGTTCATCGTTATGTCGTTAGGAAGCACGACTCCATTTGATTGATTTGCATTACTTTTGATTTCTTGATTCATGATATATCTGAATTGTGTATCAGTAAGTGCGACATTCCACATTCTAACTTCATCAATAGATCCGTTAAAGTAGGAAGAAGGATTAGTTCCATCTGCCGCCGCTATTAGGAAGGAATTTGTTGTTGGAGTAGGGACTCCTGACAAATTAATACTAATGGAATTTACTCCATCAATGTACATTTTTGCAGTAGTGCCGTTAAAAGTAATTCCAATATTATGCCATATACCTGTTGGTATTATTGCGTTTGAAACGATCGTTTTTTTAGATGACCCAACAAACCAACTCATTTCAGCTTTTCCTGCTGAATTTATTTTTAAGTCGTATCCTTGAGTAAAAGCACTGTTTCTTTTAGAAAGTATAGTTTGGTTTGTGTTGTTTCTTATTACCCAAGCCGAAACTGTAAAAGAGTTACTTAAGTTTAAAACATCGCCAGCGTCTAAATAATTCGTACTACCATTAAATTTTATAGCTCTTTCGAACGTTTTGTCAGGTGCAAAACCAAAAGTTATGTATTTTGTACCATTAAAGTCATAGCTCGCTTCTAGATTAGAACCATTTGTCTTCATGATTCTGTACTCAGCTGTAGCATCAAAATTGGGAGTATTTGATATAAACATCAGAAAATCTCCTGAGCCACTTATCGTATTATTTAGCATGGATTTTGGCAGGGATACTTTTACTAGAGGGACATCACCACCTGTTTCTACAAGCTTCCAAGTTCTACCAACAGAAATAAAACTAACGTCGGTGTTCACTATTGCGGGTGTTATTCCAGAACTTAAATTTAGAATTACTGCATCTTGCGCATCCAATGTTCCATGATTGTTACCCCATACAAGAAATCGCTTATCAGCAGTGAAATTATTAGAATTATTAGAATTAATGTCAAACAAATCACCTAAGCCGATAGTTATATCTCCTACTAAGTTTTCAGTTTTTGATTGTTTTTGATTTAATTGAGAGTTGTCGTCTCGGCCAATACCAGCTATGTCAAAATTGTAGCCATTATTAGTAATATTATTCCAAAACGTGTTTCCAGCACTGTCAATATAATTTACATCATTTAAATCGTCTGAAGTGTTGCTATTGCTAGCGTGCATAGTAACGCCATTTTTTATAGCGAGATAGGATTGTATTTTTTGCTGATCAATTGCTGCTCTTGGAGTAGAATAGCTGATAACTTCGGTCACACGACCGTCTAAATAAGTGTTAAATACGCTTCCATTTGCAAGAAAGCCATTTAGGGTAAATCTACCAACACCAAGCTGAAAGACGGAGTTGTTAAAGTTAGAGAAGTTTAACGGTGTTCCTGTTCCTGATGTTCCCGTTGTGGCAATATGATTATCTATTTTTTTACCATTTAGGTATATTTCAGAACCGTTACTATTAGATTTTACATTTAAAATCATAACGTTTTCACTCGTTGTATTGACTGCTGAGGTGGGAGCATACGATCGCCCATAGGAGTCCGTTGACTGAGGTTGTCCTGCTGAATTATAGGAGCCTATCATATGAGATATTAAATTATTTCCATTAAAGCGAGACGAAATACGTCCTAGGCCTAAACCAGTTCCGTCTTGGCTAAAATTATCAGTTGTAATTCGACCTGAAATAAGACTTTGAGAATTTGAAATTGTCTTATCTGAGGGGGTATTTGTTTTGACTACAATGTAGTAATCCTGTGACCAGTAGCCACCTTTACCTTTAAGCACATTACTTGCCGCTCTGGAAAAATCAACAACAGGATTAAAATTTATATTTCTCGCTACATCATTTCTAAATCGTGGAGCAAACGATCCGTATCCTTTACCATCATTGTCTAATGCTTGATCTCTCCAATTTATTAGGGGGCTGTTATTCACTGTAGTACTTGTCCCAGTGTTAGCTTTTAGCCACAGCTTAAGGTTGCTATTTATACTTCCTGGACCTTGAGTTGGGTTAGGTTGAGTTATTATAAAATCACCCTTTATGATCACATTATCAATAGCTACTCCACTATCCGTATTTCTATTGTCTGAACCAAAAGTTATTCTAAATCTAAGGTTGCTTGTGTTGTTTAAAATTGGTACGCTTGTGGCTGAAATTGATGCTTCGATAAATTTTGAAGGGCTTGCATCTGTTTCAATATTTTGACCTGACCATCCGTGAATATTGTTTCCTATTCCATCTACATCATTGTCATTATACCAATTATTGCCTTGGCCAACGTTTCCAAGTCGAGTCCAGCCTGACAAACCTGAAGCATCAGTTGTATATTCGATGTTCATTCCATCATTACCTGCTTCCGTTTTAAACCTAATATCGATGTAAAAAGTTACATTAGAAAAACCAGTTGTTGAGTACGTAGGACTTGTTAATCTAGTACTAGCATTATTACTATAATTATTGAAAGGATTAATGCTCCAATAACTACCTTCACCAAGTATAGGATTAGCATTGTAAATCCAAGACCCTGCAGATAATGCTGTAGTACTTGAAGTCCAACCTCCGTTCGTGGCATCAAAGTTTTCGTAAACAATAGTGTGCGATTGGGCTGTTGAAACTGTTGCAATAAAAACGGCAATTAAAGTATAAAGAAAACGATAAATAGTAGGTAGTTTTTTAGTCATGTTTTGTTTGTAATAATGTTGTTTTAGTATGATATTAAAAGGGCTCTAATCACTGTTGTTACTCCTCTATATTTTCTTTATTAATTTTCCCTTTGAATAAATCTTTCTTTTGGTATGGACCTTATTGCTTAACTTTGTATTAAAATCTATTATGATTGTCCTTCAAAAATTACCAAATCATTTTCAATATTAAAATTCTACTTCATGTTGTTAATTGTTTCCAAATACCTCGTTCCAAATGGCTATCGAAGTATCACTTTATTCCCTTTTATAGTTTTAAAATATAAGAGTGATAAGGCGAATACTATTTTAATTAATCACGAAAGAATCCATATTAGACAACAATTAGAATTATTAATTTTTCCTTTTTTTATTTGGTATGGATTAGAGTTTCTATTGAAATTAATCCATTACAAAAATTCAAACCGAGCTTATCGCAATATTTCCTTTGAGCGAGAAGCCTATTTTTTTGAAAATGATTTTACTTACTTGAACAAAAGATCATTGTGGGCATTTACTGCTTTTCTTAAAGATTTATTTACGAAATAAAATGGTTGTGGGTTTTAGATTGGTAAAGACTATTTTTAGGTGCTTATAAATTTGTAAGTAAAAAGTTAATCTTTTGATTAAAATATGTATTTAATCGATGTTTTTAGTATTTAATCTGTTTTTTGTACTGTTTGTAATTATTTTTTTTTGTATTTTTGTTTTAGATAAATAACGATTTAAATATCAATTTTTATATAATTTCAATTGTCAAGCTTATGAAAACAAAAATACTATGTCCGATTTTTTTCGTGGTGGCTATGATTTGCTGCCAAGTATCTGTTCAGGCGCAAATGTTTGTGAGTGCAGACAGTTATGTTTATGCTAAAAACATTCCCGTTTTCATAAAGAACGAACTGGAGTTAAACGCAACTACAAGTAATTTTTATCTAAGAGAAGAAGCACAGTTGTTACAAGGAACGACAGGAGCAGGAACAAACAAGGGATTGGGAAGTTTGTCTCTTTATCAAAAAGGAACTGTAAACAACTTTCAATATAACTATTGGTGTTCACCTGTAGGTGCTCCCCTTGCCACTGCAGGTAATTCTTCATTTGGGATCACTCAATTAAAAGATGTTGTTACTGTTACAACAAGTGCGAATGCAACAATTTTGCCTAGTAGTAATTACAATGGAACCGCTAGCCCATTAGCTATTGCTCCCTATTGGGTGTGGAAACTTCCTGCTTCCTCAAATACAAATTGGGTGTATGTAGGTTCAGGAACAAGTTTGAATCCTGGCGAAGGTTTTACCATGAAGGGAACCTCGGGTGTTAATACAACTACCGTAGCTGGTGTACAAAACAATGCAGGGAGTAGTCAGCGTTATGACTTTAGAGGTAAGCCTAATGATGGTACAATAAACATTCCTATTACTAATGGGGAATTAGTACTAACAGGTAATCCTTACCCTTCTGCCATAGATTTATCAGCTTTTTTAGTAGATGCGATTAATACTACTGGTATCGCCTATTTTTGGGAACAAGATAAAACGGTTAATTCTCATTATATAGCAGACTATAAAGGGGGTTATGGGACTTTTTCTCCGTTAGGTGGTCTAGGAAACGGAGTGTACACTCCAGCAACCTTTTATTCTTATGACGGTTCAGGTAATGAGGTAGCTGTGGTAGGAGCAGGGGCAAACTATTCAAGACGATTTTCTCCAGTTGGACAAGGTTTCATGATCGAAGGAACTATTACAGGTAGCGTATCAATGAAAAATAGTTATAGGGTATTTGTTAAGGAAGTAGCTGCAAGTCAATCACAGTTTAATAAAAGTAGCACCGGAAAATCACAAGATACTAAAGGCGCCTTTATGGCCGAGATTCCTTCTGTTTCGGGTTTTAATTACACATCTGTAAGTAATCAAGAAAGTTCACACATTAGACTTAACGCTTTAATTGACGATCATGGCGTACGACAATTAGTGCTGGCGTTTGTGCCGCAAGCTACAGACGGTGTAGATCATGCAATGGATGCAGTTTCTAGTGATGAAGTGCCAGCCGATGTTTACTTTATTATTGATAAAAAAGAATTTGTAATAAATGCATTGAATTTTGATGAAAATAAAAAAATAGCTATTGGATTTAGAAATTCGGCAGAGGCAAGTTTTAAACTATCGGTAAAACAAATAACTAATTTTACTGGAGCAAATAACATCTATTTACATGATAAAATTAGCAATGCGTATTATGATATCAAAAACAGTTTTCATGAAGTTAAGCTACCAGCAGGAACCAACAACTCCCAATTTGAAATCACCTTTAAAACAGATAAAACACTTGGAACTGCCGAAGTAGAAAAATCGGATTTCGTACTGTATCAGAATAATACAAACAAAAACTTAAATATTAGCAATCCACAACAGAAAGAATTGAAATCCTGTTACGTTTATGATATTTTAGGGAAGTTAATTTTTAGCAAATCAGCTTTAGGATCTAATACTAATTATAGTTTTTCGACTTCAGGTCTAAGTGACGGTATTTATATCGTTAAGCTCGAAACTACGAAAAAAACAGAAATAGGTCAAAAAATAATAGTAAAAAATTGACATTAATGGTACATAGTTAAAATGCAATCTGAAAAGATTGCATTTTTTTTATGATAATACATTTACCTTTGTATAAAAAAAATTGAATCAAGCTATTCCAATAATTTTTCCAAATAATATAACGCTTGAGATCAAGCGCGAAGATTTAATTCACCCCTTTGTATCGGGTAATAAATTTAGAAAACTAAAGTATAATTTGCTTGAAGCAAAAGAACAAAAAAAGGAAATTCTATTAACTTTTGGCGGCGCATTTTCTAATCATATTGCAGCAGTGGCATTCGCGGGACAGCAGCACGGTTTTAAAACCATTGGTGTAATAAGAGGAGAGGAGTTAGGAAGTCAACAAGATTTGAACCCAACTTTATCCTTTGCGAAAAGTTGTGGTATGCAGTTTGAATTTGTCTCTAGAGAAGCGTATCGGTTCAAAAGTGAAGAATCATTTATCCAAGACCTTCGTTCTAAATTTGGTGATTTTTATCTGGTGCCAGAAGGTGGGACAAATGCACTTGCTGTTAAGGGCTGTCAAGAAATTTTAACAGAACAAGATGCTGATTTTGACTTTATTTGTTGTGCTATAGGTACTGGAGGGACAATCTCGGGCCTTATTAATAGTGCATATCCTCATCAGAAAGTTTTAGGATTTCCTGCCCTAAAAGGTGATTTTTTAAACGATGAAATTCGTATTTTTGCTCAAAATGAGAATTGGAAATTAATTTCAGACTATAATTTTGGAGGCTATGGTAAGGTGAATGAAGAATTAATCGGTTTTATGAATCATTTTTTTAGCACCACTCAAATTCTGCTTGACCCAATTTATACAGGTAAAATGGTTTATGGTGTACTGGATTTAATAGCAAATAATTACTTTCCTTCCGGGTCAAAAATTTTGATGATTCATACCGGTGGACTCCAAGGAATTCAGGGTATGAATGAGAAATTAAGTCGTAAAAACGTATTAACAATAAATGTCAATGTTTAAAAGAATACTACTACTCTTCGTTGTGTTAGTCTTAGCTAGCTGCAATTCCACCAAATCACCCATAGTGACGACTAAAAAAAAGGGAGTGAGTTATGGAAATAAATCAAGGACAGTTACAGCTCAAGAGCGAAGAGCACCTTATCAAAAAAATGCTAAACCAGTAGAGGAGGTTATTGAGTCCACATCCAGGACAGTGGTTACAAATGATCTCATTAGTATTTATGTCCTAAAATTTAAAGATGTAGCGATGAGCAACATGAAAACTTATGGTATTCCTGCCAGTATTATATTAGCACAAGGTATATTAGAATCGGGTGCTGGTAAAGGTGATTTGGCAATAAGCGCTAACAATCATTTTGGAATAAAATGTCATGTAGGTTGGAACGGAGAAACGGTGAAGCATGATGATGATAGTAGCCAAGAATGTTTTAGAAAATACAATGAGGCAGGAGAATCTTATAAAGATCATGCTTTGTTTCTAACGGGTCGAACGAGGTATGCAAGTTTGTTTTCTTTACCTAAAGATGATTATGAATCTTGGGCTAACGGTTTGAGAAAAGCAGGATACGCAACAGATTCTAAATACCCAGAGAAATTGATTTCCTATATCGAAAGATATGATTTAGCCCAATATGACGCAAAGGTTTTAGGTCTTAAATATGTTTCTAAGACACAAAATAGTACTTTAAATCGAACAAATAATTATGATTTAGTACATGAAGTTCAAAAAGGGGATACGTTGTATTCCATATCTAAAAGGTACAATGTATTAGTTGATGATTTGAAAGAGAGGAATAATTTATCAGGAAATACCCTTTCGATCGGTCAAGTTTTAATGGTAAAGTAATATTTAATAGCAATAACAAAATAGAGATGTTATATCAAAGAAGTAGTCAGCTATTTGCTGAAGCAGAAAAAGTAATACCAGGCGGAGTAAACTCTCCTGTTCGTGCATTCAAAGCGGTAGGGGGAACTCCCATATTTGTAGCCAGTGCTAAAGGGGCTTACCTGTATGATGTTGATGGCAATCGTTTACTAGATTATATCAATTCATGGGGGCCAATGATTTTGGGGCACGCTTTCGAGCCTGTAGTGCAAGCTGTTATCGAAAAAGCGAAATTAGGAACCTCTTTTGGTATGCCTACTGAGCTAGAAACTCAAATTGCTGCATTAGCAGTTGAAATGGTTCCGAATATTGATAAAATACGTTTTGTAAATTCAGGTACTGAGGCTTGCATGAGCGCAATACGTTTGGCTCGTGGTTTTACAAATAAAGATAAAATCATAAAGTTTGCCGGTTGTTACCATGGTCATTCTGATTCGTTCTTGATTCAAGCAGGAAGTGGTGCAGTAACTTTTGGCTCGCCTAATAGTCCCGGTGTAACAGCAGGAACTGCTAAAGACACTTTGCTAGCAACGTACAACGATTTGGATAATGTAAAGGCATTAATCGAAGCAAATAAAAATGAAATTGCCGCTATTATTGTGGAACCTGTTGCAGGTAATATGGGTTGCATTCCTCCTCAAGAAGGGTTTCTTGAAGGACTACGAACTTTATGTACGGAAAACGGTATTTTATTAATCTTTGATGAGGTAATGACAGGCTTTAGATTAGCTAAAGGAGGCGTACAAGAACTATTAAATGTAAATGCAGATATCGTTTGTTTTGGTAAAGTAATTGGTGGTGGTTTGCCAGTAGGTGCTTTTGCTGCCCGACACGAAATAATGAATTTTCTGGCTCCATTAGGTCCAGTATATCAAGCAGGAACGTTATCAGGTAACCCGCTTGCAATGGCAGCTGGATTGACTATGTTGCAATCATTAAATGAAGATTCTGAAGTTTTCGAACGCTTAGCAGCTAAAACAGCCTATTTGCATGTTGGATTAGAAAAAGTATTAAAAGAAAATAACATAGACTTTACGATCAATAGAATCGGTTCTATGATATCGGTACATTTTGACGCAAGTCCAGTTACTAATTTTAAATCAGCTGCAAAGGGAGATAATGATACGTTCAAAAAGTTTTTCCATGGCATGCTTCAAGCTGGGGTATATATCGCACCTTCTGCTTATGAATCTTGGTTTATAACGGATGCATTGACTTATGAAGATCTTGATTTCACGATAAGTGCGGCTCATAAAGTAGCACAAACACTTTAAGTAAAAAAAAAGAGCTTCGATTATAAATCGAAGCTCTTTTTGTATTATTCCATTCCTGCGTCGCCTTTTCTTTTTCCGCGTCGCTCTTGCATTTTATCTTTCATCTTCTCTTGGTTTGCTTTCCATTTAGCTGATTGCTCTGGAGTTAAAATGGCAGTCATTTTATCATCCATTTTTTGCTTTTGCTCTCCCATTTTAGCTTTGGCTTGATCTCTCTTCTTTTTCATTTCTGCTTTTTGAGATTCTCTACTGGCGTCTTGTTCAGCAAAAAGTTGTTTGACTTTTTCTTGTTGTTTGGCATCAAGATTTAAATCTGCAGTCATTTTTTCGAGTCTTTTAGCGCTGCGCTCTTGCGGGGTCATTTTCTCCATGTTTGCTCTTTGAGCTCTCTTTGTTCCATCTTTTTTGTCTTGAGCAAAACTAGCCATACTAACTAGTGCTAATGCTACAATAAATAATTTTTTCATGTTTAAATTTTTAAGTTATAGTAGTAAGACCATCATAGGTAAATAAGGTTTAACTCTTAACAAAAGTTTAGTAGATTGTTGGTTAATTACGTTAAATAAAACAAAACACTTTTGTATCTTTGCGATGTGAAAAAAATCGCCCTAATAATAGTTTTCTTGATGATTGCCAAGCCAGTTTTTCCGCTTGTCGAGTATGCTGTTAATTATGATTACATTACAAATGTCCTTTGCGAAAATAAAGCGAAACCCACCCTACATTGTAACGGAAAATGCCATTTAATGAAGGAATTGGCAAAGGCTTCTGAAAATGATGATAAACCTTTTTCATCTGACAAAAAACAAAGCGCAAATACCTTAAATGACCTTTTTGTAGAAAATCTAGTGGATTATTCTTTTCAAATTTTTGCGCCAGCTAAAACTTCGGTATGCAAAGATTCCTATACAAATTTGTATGAACAGCTAAATTTTTATGCTATTTTTCATCCCCCAATTTTTAATTCTTAATTAAAGACATTTTCGCTTACACGTACTTCAGTTTACTATTTACAACTGGACAAATACTACGTATGCGCTACAATCAAATTAAGTATTTAAAATTATAAAAAAACAGAATGAAAAATTTATTGAATAAAACAGCTGCGGTAATCGCGCTAAGTATAACTATGGCCTCATGTTCAAGTGATGAGGTGGCGATTTCAGGAACAGGGAATTTAAATGTAGAGTTTGATAATGCCTTTGGTAGCAACGATCTAATTTTAAAAACACAAGAGAATGTTAGTACTAATAATGAAGTGCTAAAGATAGATAAGATAAAATACATCATTAGTAACATTGTTTTAACAAAGGAGGATGGTACCACTTTTACCTATCCTAAAAGCGAAAGTTATTTCATTATTGATGAGGCAACGCCTGCAAGTTTACTCGCTAATTTAGAAAATGTTCCTGCTGGAAATTATACAAAAATAAAATTTGGTATAGGAGTAGACAAGGAGCAATTTGATCTTGGTGCTACGGGTCAGGGTGATTTATTGGCAAATGCACAAGCTGCTGGTTTGACGTGGTCTTGGGCTGCAGGTTACAAATTTGTAGTTATGGAAGGTAGTTTTACTTCGCCTACGGTAACCAATAGTGCTTCATTCAAGGTTCATACTGGAAAATCAGGGACAGATTATAATTACACTGAAGTAACCCTAGATTTACCATCAAAGGCGCTTGTTAGAACTACTATTTCTCCCGAAATTCATATCATCACTGATGTGTCAAAAATTTTAAATGGAGTTAATAAAATTAAGCTCTCTGATAACAACCCAACAGGTACATCTGCTGACATTATGTTTGGTGCTAACCTGCTTTTGATCACAACTAATGTGAGTTCAATGTTTAAAGTTGATCACGTACATAACGATTAATTTTAATTTTAGAAGCACAGGAGTGGGTTGCTAATCATAAGTAGTCCCGTTTTTCACTGTATCTTTTAGCTCGTTTTTCAAACGAGCTAAAAGGATGCCATTGCAACCGGGGCTAATACACCACTTTTGTGCTTCTTTCCTAATTTCATAATTATGAAAGCACATTATATTTTAGGATTTTTATTTCCTTTAATGATGAGTTGCTCGGATACTGATGACTCGTATGTAAACAAACCGCTTGATTTTACGATACCCTCTAATTTCCCTACACTTGTTTACAATGTAAATATAAATCCACCTACTGAGAAAGGTTTTGAATTAGGTAAAAAGCTTTTCTATGACGGAAGATTGTCTTCTGACGGAATTGTATCTTGTGGTTTTTGCCATATTCAAGAAGATGCCTTTACGCATCACGGGCACACCTTAAGTCACGGTATAGATAATTTAGTTGGTGATCGCAATACACCTTCGATTCAAAACCTAGCTTTTCAAACTACTTTTATGTACGATGGCGCCACTGATCATCTAGATCTATTACCAATCATTCCGTTGACAAATCCTGTGGAAATGAATGCTGATTTATCTGCTGTTGTTGCCATGATGAAAGCGGATCCCGCCTACAAAAGTCTTTTTGCAGCAGCGTTTACTGATGGTAAAATTAATTCTGAAAATATGCTAAAGGCTTTATCGCAGTTTATGGTAATGATGATTTCATCTAATTCTAAGTACGATAAGTTTCGTCGTACTGAAGCAGGTGGAACTTTTACAGCTGAGGAAACAGCAGGTTTTGCTCTTTTTCAATCTAAATGTGCCTCCTGTCATGCTACAGATTTAACTACAGATCATTCGTTTAGAAATAACGGAATCGTAGTTAATCCTGCTTTAAATGATGTTGGTAGGTATAGGGTTACGCAATTGGTATCGGATTACTACAAATTTAAAGTACCTAGTTTGCGTAATGTAGAGAAAACCGCACCATATATGCATGATGGTCGTTTTGGTACGTTAGAGGCAGTTTTAAATCATTACAGTTCTGGGGTGAAAGATTCACCTACTTTGGATCCTATTTTAAAGCAAGATGGGAAATTGGGTATTTCACTTACCGATATCGAGAAAGCGCAGCTTATTTCCTTTTTAAAGACATTAACAGATAATCAATATCTTACCGATAAACGATTTTCAGAATATTAAAAACAATATGAAAAATAAATTATTATTAATTTTTTGCTTCGTATGTCTAACGCAAATGGTAGCTGCACGCTCTGTTAAAGACAGTATTTCAAGTTTTACTTTTCAAAAAATGGCTATGATGGATGATTTTGACTGCGATGCTTGTGGTTGTTCTGCTAGTGGAGGAAGTTTGGGTTTTAGCTCCATGCTTAGCGCAAATTTTGTTGGGTTACGTTATTTCCATCAAAGTTATTCTAGTCGAAATGGAATTTTTGCAAATTCTCCATGGGTTGCCGAGAATTTTAATACAGTTCAAGTTTGGTCGAAAATCCCTGTCACTGATAAAATCCAAATTACTGCATTGATTCCGTATCATTTTCACAATCGGGCATTAGCATCCGGTGTAGAAGATATTCAAGGAATGGGCGATGCTTCTCTTATAGCAACTTATTCTGTTTATAAAACAGAGAAAGACAGCACCGTTTTTACGCATAATCTGCAGGTTGGAGCTGGATTAAAGTTGCCTACAGGTAAATTTGAGGAAGCAAACAATGCCGGAACTGTTAATCAAAGTTTTCAATTGGGTACAGGAAGTTGGGATTACCTGTTTGTGACAGAGTATGTCATTAGAAAAAAGAATTTAGGATTGAATTCAATGTTAAATTATACCGTTAAAACCGAAAACAAAAAGCAATACCAGTTTGGAAATCAATTGAACTACGGTACAACATTATTTTACGTTGTAGATGCAACTAAAATGCAGCTTGTTCCTCAAGTAGGATTAGCTGGTGAGGTTTATGCCAGTAACAAACAATACGGTCAATTGGTTCCTAATACAGCCGGAGATGTTCTCTTTAGTAAATTTGGCTTAGAAGCGGGTAGGAATAAACTTTCGGTTGGGGTAAGTGCTATGCTACCTATTAATCAAAATCTATCCAACGGAAATATAGAAGCTAAATACCGCTGGACCTTAAATTTAAATTATACATTGTAGCAGTAACAACTTATTTATTTGATAAAAAAAGCAATATTCAAAACTAATTTGAATGTTGCTTTTTTTATTGCACTCAACCCATATTTAGGAGGTTGTTGCTGCTACAGTATATTGGTTAGGGCTTATGAATGATGTTTTTAAAAATAATATTTAAAGTAGTAAAACCAAAAGAAAGTATTTCTCGTATCTGTTTAAATAACTAACAATTAAATAAAAATAGATATGAAAAACAAGCAAATTACCTCAGGCGTAAATGCCTTTTTTGGATTGGCTTTATTATCAGTTACTGCAATCTCTTGCAACAATGATACTAATGATGGTATGAGTCAAACAACGGCTCCAAATGTGAACTTTACTGCTTTGGCTAGTAATAACACGATTTTAACGTACAATGCGCAGAATTTAATGACTGCCACATCGACTACAGCAATCGTTGGTTTGCCACCTGCAGAAAATATTGTAAGTATCGATTATAGACCAGCCACCGGTCAATTATATGCTTTAGGATCTTCAAGCCGAATCTATTTCATTAACGAGAAATCAGGTGTAGCAACAGCAGTTGGTTCTAGCGTATTTTCTCCTGCTATTGTGGGCGCAAATGCTTCTTTAGATTTTAATCCAACTGTAGATAGAATCCGTTTAGTTACTGAGTCAGGTCAAAATTTAAGATTACATCCAGAATTAGGAACAGTTATAGCAACAGATGGTTCTATTAATGGTGGAACAAATCCAAAAATTGGAGCAGTAGCATACACAAATAGTGTAGCCGGTGCAACTACAACAATGCTTTATGATATTGATTTTGCACAAGATAAATTATACTTACAAAGCCCACCAAATGATGGAGGTTTACAAGTTGTTGGTGACTTAGGTATTAATTTTGAAGGTACAGGTGATATGGATATCACGGCTGACAACAGCACAGCATTAGCTGTTACAAATAATAATAACGTATCAACTTTATTTACGATCAATCTAACTACGGGTAAAGCGGCTAGTTTAGGTAAATTTTCAGTTCCAGTTATCAGTATTGCTTTTAAAACGAATCCAATTGCTTACGCTACTACAGCGAACAACATGCTTTATCGTTTTGATCCAACTAAAGGAACAAACACTTCAGTTGCATTAACAGGTTTAGCTTCAGGCGAGGCTATTGTAGGGTTAGATTTTAGACCAGCAAATGGTGGACTATATGCGTTGTCAAATCAAAGTAGATTGTTTTCAGTAAATACATCAAGTGGTGCATTAGCAGTGGTTGGTGTGACATTAGTGCCTGCTTTAAGTGGTGATTCTTTTGGATTTGATTTTAATCCAACAGTAGATAGAATTCGTGTTGTAAGTAATACAGGTCAAAATTTACGTTTACACCCTGATTTAGGAACTGTTGTGGCAGTAGACGGAAATCTTAACCCAGGAACGCCTTTCGTAACTGGAGCAGCATATTCAAATAATATTGCAGGTGCAAATGCAACGACTTTATTTGTGATAGATTCTCAAACAGATATGTTATACCGTCAAGATCCACCAAATAATGGAACATTAGTTGCGCTAGGAAGTCTAGGAGTAGATGTAGCTGCTGATAATGGATTTGATATTGGTGGAAATAGTGCTATCGCTTATGCTTTATTGAAAGTAAACAATGCGAATGCGGTTTATACTATCAATTTAACTACTGGTGTAGCTACTAAAGTATCTGATATTACCTTTCAAGCTACTGCAATGGCAGTTGGTTTAGGATTTTAAGCTTTAAAATATTTTGAATTAGTTAGAAAGCCGACTCTGTAATAAGAGTCGGTTTTTTTATAGCTTTTATTCAACTGTGCTTTTACAAAGATATTTTTATAAAAAAAGGAACTCCATACGAAGTTCCTTTTACTATTATTTAGTTTTGAAGATAAAAATTAAGCCTTCAAACGACAGGCTTTTACTTCTCCATCAACGACTACTTCAGTCATGCCTAAAGCAGATAAGTTTTTCATGGCTTTGTCCCATTTTTTACCACTCAAATCTGATTTTATTTTTAGTAAACCAAATTCCATTTGATTTTCATTTGCTTGTAGAATAGCCACGATAACTTTCTCGTCTTCTTCTAGTTGTATTTGTTTCTTTTCAGGACGCATTTGCGGAAACAATAACACTTCTTGAATAGAGGCATTATTCGTTAAAAACATCATCAAGCGATCCATTCCAATTCCAAGACCTGAGGTTGGTGGCATACCGTATTCTAAAGCTCTCAAGAAATCTTCATCGATAATTCCGTTCGCTTCATCATCACCTTTAGCCGCTAAACGCATTTGATCTTCAAAACGGCCTCTTTGGTCAATTGGATCGTTTAATTCTGAATAAGCATTAGCAACCTCTTTACCACAAACCATTAACTCAAAACGCTCTGTCAATTCTGGATTGTCACGGTGCTCTTTACACAAAGGCGACATTTCTTTAGGATAATCAGTTATAAAAGTGGGTTGGATGTAGTTTCCTTCGCATTTAGCACCAAAAATCTCGTCAATTAGTTTTCCTTTCCCCATAGTTTTGTCAACTTCAATTCCCATGCCTTTGGCAGCGTCATAAAGCTCGTCCTCTGTTTTTCCAGAAATATCAAAACCAGTAAAATGTTTGATAGAGTCGGTCATCGTTACACGTGCATAAGGGGCTTTAAAACTAATTTGGTTGTCGCCAAAAGTAGCTTCGCTAGTTCCGTTTACACTTACAGCACAATGCTCTAATAAGTTTTCAGTAAACTCCATCATCCAATTGTAGTCTTTATAGGCTACATATATTTCCATAGCGGTAAATTCTGGATTGTGTGTTCTATCCATTCCTTCATTACGGAAATTTTTAGAAAACTCATATACTCCATCAAAACCACCAACTATTAATCTTTTTAAGTACAACTCATTTGCGATACGCATGTATAACGGAATATCAAGTGAGTTGTGATGTGTTATAAACGGTCGCGCTGCAGCTCCACCAGGAATAGCTTGTAAAACAGGTGTTTCTACCTCAAGATATCCTGCTTCGTTAAAAAAGCTTCGCATTGCGTTAAACAATTTTGTACGCTTAATGAACGTGTCTTTTACGTTTTGGTTTACCGTTAAATCCACATAACGCATGCGGTAACGCAATTCAGCATCATTAAAGGCATCATGAACTTTTCCGTCTTCATCTACTTTTGGTAAAGGCAATGGGCGTAATGTTTTACTTAGGAAAGTAAATTCGTCTACGCGAATGCATTGTGCACCCACTTTGGTAGTGAATAATTCTCCAACGATTCCTATAAAGTCACCAAGATCGGTTAATTTTTTAAATACCTGATTGTATGTTGTTTTATCTTCACCAGGACATAAAACATCGCGATTTAAATACAATTGAATACGCCCTTCACTATCTTGTAATTCAGCAAAACAAGCTTTTCCTTGATCTCTTACGCTCATTAAACGACCAGCAACAATTACTGTTTTACCGTCTTCAAAAGTTTCTTTTACTTGTTTTGAAGTGTGGTTTACTGGAAAAAGGTTTGCAGGATATGGATTGATCCCTAAATTACGTAAGGATTGAAGTTTTTCTCTTCTTATTATTTCTTGTTCAGATAATGCCATTAGGGAGTGATTTTTAAGACTGCAAATATAGTCTTTATGTGTTGAATTTGCAAAATCAACAATTGCTAAAATTAGAAAGCCAAAAAGGGTCTTTTAAATCGTAAAATTGGTAAATAATAGGCGGCTTATTAATTTTAGGTTTTGGAAATGAATATGTGTTCCTTGTAAGAATATTTTGTTAAAGATGGATGGAAATTAAAAAAGCTCTTGTACTTTTAAACTTTTAAAGCCAATGATATTTATAATAGATGAAGAATTTTTTTTACTTATTGTCCTTGACACTACTAGTCAGTAGCTGTCAGATTTCAGAAAATATTACAATCAATGATGATGGTAGCGGGACAATTGAAATGACTGAAAATCGGCATGAGCCAAGTTATATGAGATTAGTAGGGGAGCAGTACGGTAAGGAAGATTTTTATAAGGATAGTACTTATGTTTTTTCGGACTACATTAAAAAGTACAATTATAATTTTATCAAGTTTACCCCAATTGAGCAAACCCTTTTTTCAAGATACAAAGATGTAATAGTTCATATCAAAAAGAGTTCTTTTGACAAGCAGTATAAAACGAATTTTATTTGTCATTTTACAAAAGTAGAAAATATCCCAGATTTATATAAAACAGAGGATTATGCTGATGATCTCGAGAATAATTATGCGCTTACGGCAGAGAAACATTATTATAGGGTAAGTTATAGTTACGATAATTCGGTTTTTAAAAGGATTGTAACGATGACAAACCCAGACGAGCAAAATATCCAAAAAGCCGAAATGGAAGCCGCGAAAGCTAAATATGGCAACTTGGGATTTGTTCAAACCTATCAACTTACTTATAATTTCCCGCGAAAAATCAAATCGGTTTCTAATAGTTCGGCCATAATCAGTGAAAATAAAAAAGCACTGTCTATAACTTTTCCGTTAAGCGATTGTATCGCTAATCCAGAAATCACGCAACTAGAAGTTGTGCTAGAATAAATTCAATTGATAAAAGGTGACTCATTCAAACTTTGTACCTTTGTGCTTCAAACATTGAATGCTTTCAGATTATGAACAAGAAGATTCAACTTCAAGATTTAGGGAATAAAGATTATCAGGAAACTTGGGAATATCAAGAAGAACTTTTTAAAGGTATTGTTGACTTGAAAATAAAAAATAGGAGGGAAGAGTTGAATCTCGATACGCCTAATTATTTTTTGTTTGTTGAGCATCCTCATGTATATACCTTAGGTAAAAGTGGAGATTTGTCTAACTTACTTTTGTCGGAAGAACAATTGGCTGAAAAAGGAGCAACCTTCTACAAAATTAATCGAGGTGGTGATATTACGTATCACGGTCCTGGCCAAATCGTAGGCTATCCTATTTTAGATTTAGAAAACTTTTTTACGGATATTCATAAATATTTGCGGTTTCTTGAAGAAGCTATTATTTTGACTTTACAAGAATATGGATTAGAATGTGGCCGTAGCGATGGAGAGACTGGCGTTTGGCTTGGAGTAGGTACGCCGTTTGCTAGAAAAATATGTGCCATGGGAGTACGTGCCTCTCGTTGGGTTACCATGCATGGATTTGCTTTGAACGTCAATGCTAACTTAGGCTACTTCGATAATATTATTCCTTGCGGTATTCGTGGTAAAGCGGTAACCACGTTAAATGTAGAGTTAAACGTTGATCATGTAAATGAAGAGGAGGTGAAAGCAAAAATTTTAAAGCATTTTAAAATATTGTTTGAATGTGAGTTTTCTGAAGCAGTCAATTCATAAAAGCTTTGCATTATTTTATACCTATATATTATGTAGAAATGTATAATGGGATAATCATCAGTCTATTCAGTTGTTGATTGCTATTTTATTACAAGTCCAAGCTTAGCTGCTCGGGTAATAATTTAAAAGTCATACGGTGGTATTTGGTTGGGCCGTATTTTCTAATTGCCTCTCTATGCTCTTTCGTAGGGTAGCCTTTGTTTTTTTTCCAATTGTACATTGGGTATTCTTCATGAATACGATTCATGTATTCATCGCGATACGTTTTAGCTAAAACGGACGCCGCTGCAATACTTAAGTATTTTGAATCTCCCTTAATAATGCTTTCATTTGGTATTGTTTTTAGCAATTCTGTTTCTTCTAATGAAAACACTTTACCAACTAGACTCTTTAGTCCTAGCTTGGCATTTAATTTTCTGTTTCCATCCACTATTATAAAATTCGGGTTCACTGAAAGCTTGAGGATGGATTCTTGCATAGCTTTCATTGAAGCATTCAATATATTGATTTCATCAATTTCATTGGGAAATAAATGGGTCACCGCAAAGGTGATGGCTTGCTGTTTTAAAATAGGTCGAAGTTGCTCTCTTACTTTTTCAGATAACTGCTTACTGTCATTTAAAATTGAGTTTTCGAAGTTCGGTGGTAAAATAATTGCTGCAGCTGTAACTGGTCCAGCAAGACAGCCTCGCCCGGCCTCATCTGTTCCGGCTTCTAATTCAAAGTTTGAAAAGCTATTCTGTAGCATTTTTAAAGGTTTGTACAAAAGTATAATTTTTATAAGACATTTAGCATTAAATCAAATTAAGCCGCATTTTATTTAATATTATAAAGGTGAAATGTTAGGAAAAGGTTAATCTTTTGTGATTTAAAATTTGGTTTTTTAAGATATAATTGTGAAGTTTGCAAATAACTAATTCAAAATTAATTAATATGAGATTAAAATTCAAATGGATTCTAACGTTATTAGTAGCGTTTTCCATGCAGCTTTCTTTTGCACAAGAGAAGACTGTAACGGGTGTTGTAACTGACGCTACAGGTCCAATTCCTGGAGCGAATGTTGTTGTTAAGGGCACAAAAAATGGTGTTCAAACTGATTTTGATGGTAAATTTGCTATAAAAGCAAAAGCCGGAGATGTTTTAGTTGTTTCTTATTTAGGGATGACAAATATGAATGTTACTGTTGGGGCTTCTAACACAGTAAATGTTAAATTAGCGAGTTCTTCGCAAAGCTTAGAAGAGGTAGTTGTTCAAGGTTATAGAACAGTAACAAAGAAGACGGCAGTTACTGCTGCTGCTTCGATTACTTCTGAAACAATTGAGAACAGACCGAATGCAAATGCGTTGAACACTGTTCAAGGGCAGTTAGCAGGTGTGAATATTACAGCTAGTACAGGGCAGCCGGGTGCTAAGCCAACTGTAGTTATTAGAGGTGTTGGTACACTTAATGGTAACACAGATCCTCTATACGTTATTGATGGTTTCCCATCTAATAGTGATAGTTTTAGATCGCTAAATCCAAATGATATTGCAAGTTTTGATGTTTTGAAAGATGCTTCTGCTATTTCTGAATATGGATCAAGAGGATCGAATGGAGTAATAGTTATCAAAACTAAGAGAGCTAGTTTTAGTGATGATAAAACAATATTCAGATATACATCTCAATATGGAGTTTCTAATCTACAAAGCCCTAAATATTCTTATGCAAGCGCTCAACAATTGCTTACAATTGAAAAAAGATTTGGATCAGGTAGAGGAGCTACTTTAACAGATGCTCAAATTGCTGCTTACGGCGTAAACACTAACTGGGTTGATTATTTCTTCAACACTTCAACGTCTGCAAGTCATAACTTAAGTATTGAGAAAAATGGTAAAAACTTAAACTCATTTACATCCCTAGGTTATTTTGATCAAGATGGTGTTTTGTCAGAAACAGGTTTAAAAAGATTTACCATTAGAAACAATATTAACGGAAAATCAACTAACGATAAGTTTAAATACTCTTTTAATTCAGCAGTTGGTTATTCTAAAAGTAACGAATCTACTGGTTTAGGAACGGGTGGAATTAACCAAAATATTGTTTTGGGTGCTTTCCAATCAGCTCCTTATGTTGATCCAAGTGAATATAAAGGTTCTAGAGAGGTTCTTGCTTTGTATCAGCAAAGTGGTACTTTATTGTATACTCCATTATTTTTAATTGACAAATTGAAAAAATTCAGTAATCTAACTGAAGAAACAAGAATCGATTTAGCTGCTGAGGCTTCTTATAAATTCACTACAGGTCTAACTGGTCGTGTGAGAACTTCGGGACAATTGCTAGAAACTAGATTTACTGAAGCTCGTTTTCCAATTTCATTCAATACATTGTTGTTTTTGTCACCAGGACAAGTATTTGGTGGTTACGAAGTTATTAATCAAAGAAGAGAATTCTTGTTCAGTAATTTATTCCAGTTAGATTATAATAAATCTATTGGTAACCATACATTCTCTGTTGCAGCTGCTACAGAATACAATCACTCTAGATTGAACACAAATAACTTCACGCAAAATGGTTTAGACCCGGTTTTATTCGTGCCTAATACAGGTGCTGGTTATGTGCCAGATACTTCGGCAAATGACTTTAACGTTTCAACTGTTTCTGCATCACAATTAAGAAATGATTTGATTGGTTATTTTGGTACTTTAGACTATGATTTCAAAAAGATTTTTGGTATTGTAGGATCATATAGAATTGATGGATCAAGTAGATTCATTAAAGAAAATCAGTACAACAATTTCTATTCTGTTGGTGGAAGAGTTAACCTTGAGGAATTAGGGTTTATGAAATCATTAGATTTTGTTGATGTTTTGAAATTAAGAGGTTCTGTTGGTACATCAGGAAATCAAAGAATTGTTGATGGTTCTATTTATGCAGGTATTAACCCTCCTGCTTTCGCGGATATCTATCCAGGTACTAACAATGCTTACAATAACGGTCAAGGTTACGGATTGACTATCGGTTTTCCTGCTTTGCGTTGGGAGACTACAAAGCAATATAATGTTGGTTTAGATTTTGAATTTTTCAAAAGCCGTTTAAGAGGTGCATTTGATCACTACAACAAGAAAACAGTTGATTTGTATTTAAGTCAACCTTTAGTGCCAGCGACAGGTGCTACTGCAGTAACTAAGAACTCTTCTGCTTATATTGTAAACAAAGGATTTGAATTAAATATTGCTTATGATTTAGTGAAAAACCAAAATATGACTTTGACTATTCGTGCGAACGGATCGTTGAACGATAACACTATTGATGGTATCACTACTAATAACGGTGAAATTGTAGGTACTACAATTATTAATAGAAATGGTGGTAAATTAAACCAATTCTATCTTTACAAATATTTAGGTGTTAACCCTGTTAACGGTAATTTACTTTACGAGAATAAAGATGGTAACCCTACGGAAGCGCCAACAGGTGCAGATAGAAAGGCTACAGGAAAAAATTATATACCTAAGTACCAAGGAGGTTTTGGTTTTGATTTTGGATACAAAGGATTCTTTGCTTCGACTACCTTTACTTTTGCTCAACAAGTAGACAGATTTGATTTTGATTTATCAGGTTTGTACAGTGTGGGTCGTATTGGTCAATTTAATGTAACAGATGATTTATTAAATGCTTGGACTCCTACAAATACTACTTCAAATGTTCCTAATTTAAGAGCTACGAATTATGGTGCACAAACATTATCAGATCGTTTCTTGAAAGATGCTTCTTATGTTAGAATGAGAAATGCTCAGGTTGGATACAGAGTTCCAAAGAAATTTTTGGCAAACACTTTCATGTCTGATTTATCATTTACAGTTCAAGGAGAAAACCTGTTTAACATCACAAAATGGCAAGGTTTTGATCCTGAGAGTTCTAGAACTGCAGATCAAAGTCAGTATCCTACAGCAAGATCATTTACCTTTGGGGTTGATTTGAAATTTTAATTTTAATTTATATGAAAATGAAAAAATTATTTATACTATCATTGCTAGCAGGTGCGCTCAGCGTTTCTTGTTCCAATGATTTATTAGAGCCATTTACACCTGGTTCTTTAACAGCAGATTTGGCAATAACTTCAGCGAGTGACTTGCAACGTGTAATGAACTCAACTTACGGTCTTGTAGCAAATAGAGAAGATGTTATATTTTCATCTGTTTTTACAGATGAAGTTGGTATCGGTTTTGCAAATGGAGGACAAGGGATAAGCGATAATTATATTTTCTTCTTAAATATTTCATCGACCTCACCTGATACTATTTGGACTAACGGATATTTAATTTTGTCACGTGCTAACCGTGTAATCACTTTTGCAGATGACTTAATCGCAAAAACTGATGCAAGTAATACTGCAGAGATTACAAAGCTTAGAATTTTAAAAGCTGAAGGTTTAACAATGAGAGCAATGGCACACTTAAAAATCATGGCTTATTTTTCGCCTGATTTAAAAAGTGATGCAGCATTAGCTGGTGTCTTAGCTACTAAAGTTATCTTGTCAAGTGATCCAGTACAACAAAGAGCTACCAATGGAGCTTTTTATACATCTATTCATAAAGATCTTGATGATGCTATTGCGATTTTTACAACAACTACTTCTCCTTACACTGGTGCTACTGCAAAGTTGTATGCTAATGCAAATTTAGCTAGAGGATTAAAAGCGAGAGCTTATGGATATAAAGGAGATTTTGAAAAAGCTGAAATTTGGGCTAATACGGTTATATCAACTTCAGGGTTGGTTTTAGCTACTGCGTCTAACTATTCAACTGTATTTTTTACTGATTCAGAGCCTGCTAATACTGAGGTAATATTCAGATTGAAGCGTACATTGCAGCAGTCAAGTCAAGCGACTAATCTAGGTAATGGATGGGCTTCAGTAACTGCAACTTACAGTGGATCTCCATTTTTTGAAATCTCAAGAGCATTATACAATAAGTTAGATGCAAATCCTGCAGATGTTAGAAGAGCTGTAATAGTTGCTCCTACTTCTGTAATTAATCCTAACTACAGTACTGCTGCTGATTACAAAAATACAGATGTACTAGTTTTAGGTAAGTATCCAGGATCATCTACTGTAGGTAACTTGAACTCAGATTACAAAGTAATGAGATTATCTGAAATGTATTTACTTCGTGCTGAAGGTAGAGCGTTTGCTTCTGATTTCGTTGGAGTTGCTACTGCAATTAAAGCATTGAGAGACAATCGTTTTGCAACTGCTCAGCCATTGCCAGTTTATACAACTCCGGCTCAAGCATGGAAAGCTATCCTAGATGAAAGAAGATTAGAACTTGCTTTTGAAGGTCACCGTTTTATTGACTTGAAACGTTTAGCAACTTTAGCTGGTGTTACTTCTCTTGATAGAGATCCTGCTGATTACAGTTCTGCTTCATCAAATTATCCAGCTGCTAATCCATCAAACTTGCCATTAACAAGTCCAAAGTTTGCATTACCAATTCCAATTACAGAGTTGAATGCTAACCCAACAATTCAACAAAATGCAGGATATTAATTAATATTCTATTTGATAGATTGAATTTATAGAAAGCAGCTACGAGATTTATTTCTCGTAGCTGTTTTTTTTTGGATTATTTTTAGACTGCAGTTTAACATTTTGTTATTTTAGACAATTTTGTACCTAATTAGTTGTGCTAAACTTAATTTCTGTATAGTTTATCACTAATTTTATTTTTAATTTTTATTAATTGATATTTTATAATTTACCTTTGAAGTTTTTTGAATGATTCTTGAAATTTAAATAAAATGCGAATACTCTTTTTTTTATATTGCTTATTTATTCCTGTTGTTCTTTTTGCTCAAGGGCAAACCGGTCCTGATGGTAACACCTATAAAAGTAAATTAGACAAGATCAAAAAAGATACGGTAGCTCCTATCGATCAATACCGCTTTATATCGATTGAACGCGATACTACTTATCTTGATACTTCCCTTACCATTCAGCGAGAATATAGTTTTAACTATTTACGAAAGGATAACTTTGGATTACTAGCTTTTCCTAATGAAGGGCAAACTTATAATACCTTACAATACAGTTTAACCAAATATTCTCCTTATCCTGAAATGGGTTTTAAGGCTAAACATTTTGGTTTTCTAGAAGCTAATGATGTTAAGTATAGTTCGGTAGCGACGCCCGTAACTGAGTTGTATTATAAATCGACCATGACTAAGGGGCAATCAGTGGATTCCTTTTTTACCCTAAACATGACGCCCGGATTGAATTTTTCTATTGGTTATCGAGGCTTACGTTCCGAAGGTAAATACATAAATCAGCTTGCAAGCACGGGAAGCTTTCGATTTACGACCAATTATCACACTAAAAATTTGAGATATCAGCTTAAGGCCCATTTTGTTTCTCATGACATTTTAAATGAGGAAAATGGTGGGATCACTACTATCTCTGATTTTGAAAGCGCAGATGTTAGGTTCACCAACAGACAACGTTTAGAAGTTTATCTTACTGATGCCGAATCGTTTTTGAAAGGGAAGCGTGTCTTCTTTGACCATCTTTTTAGAGTCAATCCTAAAGGTGGTAACAATAACTTGTATGTGGCACATCAATTCAATTATGAAAATAAATTTTTTCAATATAAGCAGCCCACAGTAAGCTCTACAGTTGGCAGCGAGGTTGTAAATCGTTTTGGTGATTCCTATACCACCAATAGTATTGTTGATGACACTCGTTATAACAAAATGTACAACAAGGCTGGATTAGTATATGAAAATGTAAACTTGGGTAAATTTCAGTTTTTCATAGACGATTACAGAAGTAATTATTACTACAATCAAATTTTAATTAGGGATGATAAAACCATACCTGCTTCCTTAGTACGAAATATTAATAGCGCGGGTGGTCAATACGAATATCAAAAAAACAAGTGGAAGGGGAACTTTTTAGTATCGCGTTCGATTACCAATCAATCGTTGTCTAATATTAACGCGCAATTAAATTATGATTTAAATGACGATTATCAATTTACCTTTGGCTATCAAAATCTAAACAAACTTCCGAATGACAACTACAATTTATACCAAAGTAGTTATGTGGGATATAACTGGTCTGAAAATTTCAACAATGAAAAGATTAATGCCTTAACGGGAACTGTTATGTCGCCTTGGATTACAGCAGATGTACAATTATCAACTCTTAAAGACCACCTATATTTTAAAGATGTAGCAACTCTAAATAATCAGCAAATTATTGCACCTAGTCAATACGCTGGAACGATTAATTATGTTTCGGTTAAATTAAGTAAAGAATTTAAATTCGGAAAATTTGGTTTCGATAACACTGTGTTGTATCAAAAAGTAGGTCAGCAGGACAATATTTTAAATGTTCCGGAGCTTGTTACCCGAAACACTATTTATATAAACGATTATTTTTTCAAAAAGGCTTTGTTTTTTCAAGCAGGAATAACGCTTAATTATTTTACAAAATATTTGGCTAACGAATACAATCCGGTCATAGGGGAGTTTTTTGTTCAAAACACTAAATCCATTGGTAATTTCCCAACGGTTGATTTCTTTATCAATACTAAAATTCAAAGAACCCGAATTTACCTTAAGGCAGAGCATTTCAATTCTGCTGTGACAGGAAATAATTTTTATTCCTCTCCTAACAATCCGTATCGCGACTTCACGGTTCGATTTGGTTTAATTTGGAATTTCTTTAATTAATTATTATGGCGTTTTAACCCGCTGTACACTCTATCTTTCCTTGCTTAAAGAAAGCAAGCAAAGGATGCCGTTCCCATCGGTAACGCAAATGCAAAGAAGAACTTTATCTTTTATAACAAAATAGTATCTTTGCTAAATATATACAACAAAATCAGAATCTTAAAATTCATATCTAAATGCAATACGCAGAAAATATATTAGGCACTATTGGAGGAACTCCATTGGTGAAGTTAAATAGAGTTACAAAAGAAATCGATGCTTTAATACTTGCTAAGGTGGAAACATTCAATCCTGGAAATTCAACCAAGGATCGTATGGCCATGAAAATGATCGATGATGCGGAAGCCGATGGTCGTTTGCAACCCGGTGGTACCATAATCGAAGGTACTTCAGGAAATACAGGAATGGGTTTAGCGCTTGTTGCAATTATTAGAGGATACAAATTAATTTGCGTAATCTCGGACAAACAGTCTAAAGAAAAGATGGATATCTTACGTGCAGTTGGTGCCAAAGTTGTGGTATGCCCAACAGATGTGGAGCCTACTGACCCAAGATCCTACTATTCTGTATCTAAACGACTGGCTACTGAGACACCTAATTCATGGTATGTAAATCAATATGACAATCCTTCAAACGCTTTAGCGCATTATGAGCAAACTGGACCTGAAATTTGGGAACAAACTGAAGGGAAAATCACTCATTTTGTTGTTGGAGTAGGTACGGGAGGAACAATCTCTGGGATAGGGAGATTTTTAAAAGAAAAAAATCCAAATATCAAAATCTGGGGAATCGATACCTATGGTTCTGTCTTTAAAAAATACCATGAAACAGGTATTTTTGACGAAAACGAAATTTATTCATACATCACGGAAGGAATCGGAGAAGACATCTTACCTAAAAACGTTGATTTTTCGTTAATCGATGGATTTACAAAAGTAACAGATAAGGACGCTGCTGTCTATACAAGAAAAATTGCTTTGGAAGAAGGAATTTTTGTTGGGAATTCAGCTGGAGCCTGTGTAAAAGGATTGTTGCAATTAAAAGAGCATTTCAAGCCAGATGATGTAGTAGTTGTTTTGTTTCACGATTCAGGAAGTCGTTATGTTGGTAAAATGTTCAATGACGATTGGATGCGTGAAAGAGGGTTTTTAGAGGAACCAATTACGAAAGCAGAAGATGTTATAAAAGATCATATTGACAAGCCTTTGATTGTTGTACGCACAGAGGAATTAGTTTCACATGCCATTGAAAGAATGCGTAAATACAAGATTTCTCAAATTCCAGTTATTGATATCACGGGTTTCGTAGGTTCTCTTGACGAGTCTGATTTATTTCAAAGCTATGTTACAGATAAAAATACAGCTGATAGACCTATTAGAGAAGTGATGGGGAAACCTTTTCCAATTGTTCCTAAAGGAAGCTCGATTGAAGAAGTTTCAAAGTTGTTTACTCGTGAAAACCCAGCTGTTTTAATTGATTTAGGAAACGGAAAGCACCATATTATCACTAAGTACGATATTATAGGTTCTATTAAATAATTTTTTTTTACCACGAATTTTTGCCGTTTGAAAGTAGTTTCAAAGGAAAAGAATTCGTGGTTTTTTATTAGTTTTTGGACTATTTATCAAACATTTTCATTTATGACATTTACTGCAATAGATTTTGAAACAGCTATTGGCCACCATCCTTGCTCTGTTGGTATTGTTACTGTAGAGAACGGTGTAATTGTCGATGAATTTGTTAGTTTGATTAAGCCACCTAATAATGAATATTCACCATTTACCATCAAAGTACATGGTATTTACCCACGAGATACGGCTAATGCGAAGACATTCGCTCAAATATTCCCCGAAATTCAAAAACGCTTACAAAATAGAATTGTTGTAGCACATAATGAGAGTTTTGATCGCGCTGTACTTATGAAATCAATGGCGCTGTATGGTCTTAATTACGAACAGCTGAATGTGGCTCCTAAGTGGGAATGTACCGTGAAAATTTATAAGTCAAAAGGCTTTAAGCCCACTAAATTGAGTGATTGTTGTCATGCTATGAATATTAAGTTGCAACATCACGAAGCCCTTTCGGATGCTCGCGCTTGTGCGCAATTGTATCTTCGTCGTTAAAATAATCTTTTTAAATACGCTGTTAATGGTGTAGGTATTTTCATTATTTTAGTATCAGTAACTAATTGGTATTGAAATGAAAGAAGCGTTTTTGCATTACCTGTGGAAATTTAAAAAAATTGATGTGCTACATCTTCGTACCACTACAAATGAAGAGATTCAAATTATCGCTGTTGGTCAATATCTTGAAAAAGCGGGGCCTGATTTTTTCAATGCACAACTCATAATTGGAAATCAAAAATGGGCAGGAAATGTTGAAATTCATTTAAAATCTTCTGATTGGTACGTGCACAACCACGAACGAGACGAGGCTTACGAAAATGTTATTTTACACGTAGTATGGGAGCATGATTCGGAGATTTTCAGGAAGGATAATAGTTGTATTCCAGTGCTTGAACTTAAAAATTATGTCGATCATAAGCTCGTTTTGAGTTATCAGGATTTAGTTACACCCAAATCATGGATATTTTGCGAAAAGGATATTAAGTCCGTGGATCCATTTACGTTTAGTAATTGGCAAGAGGTGCTATTTTTGGAACGATTAGAACGCAAATCGTTGCCTATTTTGGATCTGCTGAAACGGAGTAATAATGATTGGGAAGCAGTTCTTTTTTACCTATTGGCAAAGAATTTTGGACTGAATACTAATGGTGATGCCTTTCTAAAAATGGCAAGTTCGATCCCTTTTTCAGTAATTCGAAAAGAATGTTCAGATGTCTTTGCCCTAGAATCTTTGTTTTTTGGTTCAGTGGGTTTGCTAGAAGTAGACCGGGAAGATACTTATTTTAAGGAGCTCAAAAAGCGATATACTTACTTAAGTCACAAGTATCGCTTAGAAGAAAATGTGGTTGAAAATGTTCAGTTTTTTAAGCACAGGCCGGATAATTTTCCAACGATTAGATTGGCGCAATTAGCGAGTGTGTACCACCACCATCATAATTTGTTTTCTAAATTAATTGATTGTAAATCGATGACCGCAATTTATACTGTTTTTGATGTTTTTGTATCGGATTATTGGGAAAATCACTATGTTTTTGACAAATTAAGCCCTAGTAAAAGAAAAAAGTTATCTCGGTCTTTTATAGATTTAATATTGATTAACACGATTATTCCGTTGCGTTTTACATACGATAGGAGTCAGGGTAAAGATAATGTAGAGGATTTAATTCAATTGCTCAATGATGTTAGTGCTGAGAAGAATGTTGTTATTGAAAAGTTTGCATCCTTTGGTATAAAATCAAAAAATGCATTTGATTCGCAATCCTTATTACAATTAAAAAATGAGTTTTGTAACAGATCAAGATGCTTAGAATGTGCTGTGGGGATACGTTTGCTCAAGCAACCGTAATTCTTTGCTGGTGGCTCTTCTAATTAATAATTTTGTATTTTTGTGCTTTATACCTTTTTACAATGAGTCAAAAAACATCCCGAATACTTAAATTGAAGTTTTTCTTTGAGAAATATGGCTTTCATGTATCGTCGCGTTTGGCCGATAGTCTGGGTATGCGAGTGACTAGTGTGCGCTTATTTTTTATATATGTTTCGTTTGTTACTGCAGGATTATGGTTTGGAGTGTATTTGACCTTGGCATTTTGGATCAAACTTAAGGATTTAATTCGAGCTAAAAGGACTTCGGTTTTTGATTTGTAAATAATAGTTAAATAGAAAAAGGGACTAAAAGCATTGCGCTTTAAGTCCCTTTTTTTGTTATTTACAATAGTAGATTATTGTTTATCTGGATTGTTTAATTTACTATTTTTCTTACCATACATAAAGTAGATTGCTACTCCAAGAGCCATCCAAACTACTAGTCTTACCCAGCTTTCATTTGGTAAAGAATACATTAAAGCTAAACATATTACGATACCAGCGATTGGTACAAAAGGTACAAGTGGTGTTCTGAATGATCTTGGAGCATCTGGCATTTTTTTACGCATTACCATTACACCAATACAAACTAAAACAAACGCTAATAAAGTTCCAATACTTACCATGTGTCCTAAATCACTTACAGGAACAAATCCAGCAAATAAACTTACAAAAACCATAAAGAATAGGTTAGTTTTGAAAGGAGTACGGAATTTAGTATGGATTTCACTAAAGAATTTAGGTAGTAATCCATCTTTACTCATGGTGTAAAATACACGGCTTTGTCCCATTAACATCACTAACATTACCGAAGTGTAACCTGCTAAAATAGCTACGATTAAACCCGTTTGTAAAAAGTCATATCCAGTTACCGCGAATGCTGTTGCAGCTGGCTTAGCGTCACCTACAAATTTGTAGTAAGGAACAAGTCCAGTCATTACGTGAGCAAACAAAACGTATAAAATAGTACAGATTATTAAAGATCCAAGAATACCAATTGGCATTCCTTTTTGCGGGTTTTTAGCTTCTTGTGCAGCTGTAGATACGGCATCAAAACCAATGAAGGCAAAGAATACAGTTCCTGCACCAGCGGCAATTCCTGACCATCCAAATTCTCCAAAAACTCCCGTGTTTTCAGGAATGTATGGCGTGTAGTTTGCTTCGTCAATGAAGCTCCATCCTAATATTATGAAAACAAGTACCACCGCCACTTTTAAAACAACTAAAAAGTTATTTATCGAAGCAGATTCTTGAGTTCCTCTAATTAAAAGTAACGATAACATAGAGACAATAAAGATAGCAGGTAGATTAATATACCCTCCATCAATTACAGTTCCATCGCTTAAAGTTAACATTTCCCAAGGCGAACATATCAGTTTGGGCGGAAGATGTATACCATATTTATTTAAAAGTTCTAGTAGATAGCGAGACCAACTTACCCCAACTGTGGCAGCTCCCAAGGCATATTCGAGTACTAAATCCCATCCAATAATCCATGCCATGAATTCTCCCATAGTTGCGTAGGAATACGTGTAGGCACTACCCGCAACAGGTATCATAGAGGCAAATTCTGCATAACAAAGTCCTGCAAAGGCGCAGCCAATTGCAGCTAGTATAAAAGATAATGTTACTGCTGGTCCAGCGTGTTCAGCGGCAGCTATTCCGGTTAGGGAAAATAATCCAGCACCAATTATAGCTCCAACTCCAAGAGCAACTAGAGATCTTGATGATAATGTTCTCTTAAGACCTTTTTCGTCTTCTGAGGCTTCATTTAGTAAAACCGAGAGTGGTTTTGTTTTCCAAATTGACATATATTTATTGGTTTAATTGTTATAAGTGGTCAAATGTATTATTATATTATAAAAAATAAAAATAATTATACAATTTAACATCGAAAATAATTGTTATGAAGCGATTGTTTATTTTTACTTTATGTAATTATATTGACTACTTGCTTGTTATTCTTTAATAAGTATCTTAATTTGATGTAAATAGCTAAGAATAATTTTGGGCCTTAAAAGTGCTTTTGTGGTAATTATTTTATAATTTTATTTTCGTTAAAAGCAACTGAATCAGGAGGTCTCAGTCTTTATCGCAATTGTAAATTTGGTGTAATATGAAATTTAAGGCAATAGTGGATTATGGTAAGTACTCTAAGGAGCAAGCGCTGGGTGTAATTTCACTATTTTTAGTTGTCCTTATTTTGCAGTTGTGTTATTATTTTCTAGATTTTAACAAAGATGTTGCTGAAAGTCCTGAGAAGCAATCATGGATTGCCAATCAGGTGGTTGTTGATTCGCTAAAAAAGGGTATTGCCAATACAAAACCAACGATTTTTCCCTTTAATCCTAATTTTATTTCGGACTACAAAGGCTATAAATTAGGAATGTCAGTTGCTGAAATAGACCGACTACTCGCTTTTAGAAAATCAAACCAATATGTAAACTCCGCTTCAGAGTTTCAAAAGGTAACGTTAGTCTCAGATTCTTTATTAGAGACTATGAGTCCGTTTTTTAAGTTCCCCGATTGGGTAAAACATAAAAAAGCAACCTCCTCTTTTCAGTACGAGTCACCTAAACAGTTTATAAAATCAGAAAAAGTGGTGATGAAAGATATTAATGAGGCGTCTCATGAAGATTTAGTGAAGGTATATGGAGTGGGTCAGGTCTTATCTGAAAGAATTTTAAAGTTTAAAGAAACGGTTGGAGCCATTGTTTCTATGGATCAAATGAGTGATGTTTGGGGTTTGTCTCCGGAGGTGATTGAAAAGCTTAAATTATCTTTTAAGGTTGGTGCAATTCCTGAAATAAGAAAGCTTGATATTAATAATGCTTCAATAAAGGAGCTAGGACAGTTTGTATACTTCAAGAACGGTTTAGCTCGAGAGATTGTTATTTATCGCAGTATGAATGGTGATTTTAAAAATATTGAGGATTTAATAAAAATAAAGGGGTTTCCTGTTGAAAAGAGAAATATAATTGCTTTATATTTGGACTTTCGTTAGTGATGCGCAATTTTGAGATCGAGTGTGAGTTAGATTTACTGCTTTCAATTTAAAATGAATTTTGTGATTTGTTTCTTCTAATGATTAGTAATTTTGCATTTGTAGTAGATGTGGAAGGAATCTTTTAAATTAATTTTCAAAAATTATAAGTTATATGAATTCAAGTTATTTTACCGAAGAACATCAATCTTTTAGAGAGAGTTTGAGAGACTTTTTAGTTAAAGAGGTCGTTCCACATATTGAGAAATGGGAAAAAACAGGTACTATTGAACGTTTTATTTGGAAGAAATTTGGCGATATGGGATTTTTTGGAATCTCTTACCCAGAAGCATACGGTGGTTTAAATTTAGATTTATTCTACACCGTTATTTTTCTAGAAGAACTTCAAAAGATTAAATCATCAGGATTTGCTGCTGCGATGTGGGCACATGCTTACTTAGCTATGACGCATTTAAATGCAGAAGGAGATGAGCGAATTAAACAAAACTATTTAGCGCCAAGTATTGCAGGTGATTTGATAGGAGCTTTATGTATTTCAGAGCCTTTTGGAGGTAGTGATGTGGCAGGTATGCGCACAAATGCCGTTAAAAAAGGAGATAAATACGTTATCAATGGTTCTAAGACCTTTATCACGAACGGTGTTTATGCTGATTATTATATTGTTGCTGCTAAAACTGATATTGAGGCTGGTAATAAAGGAATTAGTATCTTTTTAGTAGATACTAAAACTGCTGGAATTTCAGCTACTAAATTGGATAAATTAGGATGGAGAGCATCTGATACAGCTGAGATTGCATTTGACAATGTCGAGATTCCCTTAGAGAACTTGATGGGTGAAGAAGGAAAGGGTTTTCCTTATATCATGCAGCATTTTGCCTTGGAGCGTTTGATCATGGCAATAAATGGTCACGCTAGAGCTGAGTATGCTCTAGAGTATACTATTGATTATATGTCGCAAAGGCAAGCTTTTGGTACTACAATAGATAAATTTCAAGCATTGAGACACGTTATAGTGGAACACACTACTGAGGTGGAGCACTGCAAGGTGTTTAATTATGCTGCCGTAGCTCGTTTAGATAAAGGAGAGTACGTTGTTAAGGAAGCTACTATGGCTAAGATGAAGTCTACTAAAGTGGCTGACGAAGCGATTTACAGCTGTTTGCAAATGTTAGGTGGGTATGGTTATATGGAGGAATATCCGTTAGCTCGCTTGCTTCGCGATAGCCGTTTAGGACCTATTGGTGGTGGAACTTCTGAGATATTGAAAGAGATATTATCAAAGATGATTATCGATAAGCAAAACTATAAGCCTGCAGTTAAATAAAATGTAGTGCTAGGATTTAGTTTGAATTATAAAAAAAAAGGAGTCAATGGTAGTATTGACTCTTTTTTTTGTGTGAAGGATAGTAGTGGAAATCCTTTTAGGTAGCCCTGCGGACTAAAAGATTGTAGCGAATAGCCTGACGGCAAATGTAAGCCTGTGGTAAAGGATAATAGTCATTTTGCCGGCACACCCAAAATATTTAGCAATTGATGGTAAGTAATTCAAAATAATGATTACTTTTGCACACTTAACGAAAGGGGGTGTCAATATTATGTTAATTATACCAATTAAAGACGGAGAAAATATAGATAGAGCATTAAAGCGCTATAAAAGAAAGTTTGATAAAACAGGAACTGTTCGTCAACTAAGAGCACGTACTGCTTTTATTAAGCCTTCAGTAAAAAATAGAATCAAAATTCAAAAAGCGGCTTACATTCAAAACATGAAAGACGGTTTAGAGAGTTAAGATTATCTTTTTAAATTAAATAATTACCGTTAGTCATTAAAGTTTTTTAACTTTGAGGCTAACGGTTTTTTGTATATGATTACTAGTGTAAATGCATTTCGGGATTACTTGGAGAAGGAAAAAAAGTATTCTCTCCATACGGTTAATGCTTACTTAAAAGATGTTGAGAGTTTTAGTGCTTACAATCAAACTTATTTTGATCAGGTCGTTATTGATCAAGCTAACTACTCACAAATCAGGTCGTGGATTATTTCGCTTGTAGATGCAGGAGTGACCAATGTATCGGTAAATAGAAAAGTGGCTTCCCTAAAAGCATTTTATAAATTTTTACTCAAGTCAAAACAAATTGCGGTTAGTCCGCTTTTAAAACACAAGGCGTTAAAAACGGCTAAGACTATTCAGATTCCTTTTTCAGAAAAAGAAATGACGTCGGTTTTATCTCAAATGAATGCAGTGAGCGGTTTTGAGGAGGTTCGCAACAAGTTAATTGTGGACTTGTTTTATACTACAGGTATTCGAAGGGCGGAGTTGATTCATTTAAAAGTGAGTGACATTGATCTTGCAAAGGCGGTGATTAAGGTAGTGGGAAAAAGAAATAAAGAGCGTTTGGTTCCAGTTTTGCCTGTGCTCATGGATCAATTTGTGGTGTATGGGAGGGAAAGAGCTGAATTAGAAAAGAATAGCGATTTAGGTTATTTTTTTCTAACAAAAAAAGGTGTAAAACTCAATGAAACCTTTGTTTATAGATTAATAAATTCTTACTTTAGTACAGTCTCCGAGAAAGTAAAGAAGAGTCCGCATATTTTACGACACACATTTGCGACTCATTTGCTTAACAACGGAGCTGATTTGAATTCGGTAAAAGAATTGTTGGGGCATTCCAGTTTAGCGTCGACCCAAGTATATACTCACAATAGTTTAGCTGAGTTGAAAAAAGTACATGGTGCAGCGCATCCCCGGAATAAACCGTAATCCTATTAAATTAACCCTTTAAAAAGATTGATTATGAAAGTAAATGTTCATGCAGTTAACTTTTCTGTTGACGGTAAGCTAGTAGATTTTGTGCAGGAAAGAATGGATAAATTAGAGAAATACTATGATAAAGTGGTGTTTTCTGATGTGTATCTCAAAGTAGAGAAGACGAGTGAAAAAGAGAATAAAATTGCAGAGATTAAAATTAATGTACCTGGGGATGATTTTGTAGTAAAAAAACAATGTAAAACCTTTGAAGAAGCGGTGGAGTTAGCTGCGGAATCATTAGAAAGATTACTGTTAAAAAGGAAAGAAAAGATAAGAACACATATATAATGTAAATTTTTTTCAAAAAATGTTTTGATTCAGAGATAAAATCTATACATTTGCAGTCCGTTAGAAATAGCGGACTTTTTTATTGAATTGCCAGCGTAGCTCAGTTGGCTAGAGCAGCTGATTTGTAATCAGCAGGTCGTGGGTTCGAGTCCCTCCGCCGGCTCTAAGAGAGCTAAGGTTTTTTGAAAGATTGTAAGGCGATAAAAAAGAGGGGAGATACTCAAGCGGCCAACGAGGGCAGACTGTAAATCTGCTGTGTAAACTTCGCAGGTTCGAATCCTGCTCTCCCCACAATAAGAATGCTAGCGGTAGGCTAGATTCTAATGACTCTGCCGACTTAGCTCAGAGGTAGAGTGCTTCCTTGGTAAGGAAGAGGTCACGGGTTCAATTCCCGTAGTTGGCTCAAGTAAGTAAGAGATTGAAAATAAATATATAAATAGATTAAAAATTAAGTAAAATGGCAAAAGAAACCTTTAACCGTAGCAAGCCCCACTTAAACATTGGAACAATTGGGCACGTGGATCACGGAAAAACTACATTAACTGCAGCGATAACTAAAGTGTTATCTGATGCTGGTTACTGTCAAGCAAAATCATTTGATCAAATTGATAATGCTCCAGAAGAAAAAGAAAGAGGTATTACAATTAATACATCACACGTTGAGTACGAAACTGCTAACCGTCACTACGCACACGTTGACTGTCCAGGTCACGCGGATTACGTAAAGAACATGGTTACTGGTGCTGCTCAAATGGACGGTGCTATCCTTGTTGTAGCTGCAACTGATGGACCAATGCCACAAACACGTGAGCACATCCTTTTAGGTCGCCAAGTAGGTATACCTAGAATGGTAGTTTTCATGAACAAAGTGGATATGGTTGATGATGCTGAGCTTTTAGAGCTAGTTGAAATGGAAATTAGAGACTTATTGTCTTTCTACGAATATGATGGAGACAACTGTCCAGTTATTCAAGGATCTGCTTTAGGAGGATTGAATAATGACGCTGCATGGGTACCAAAAATTCTTGAATTGATGGCTGCTGTTGATGAGTGGATTGAAGAGCCTGTTAGAGATACAGATAAGCCTTTCTTGATGCCTGTTGAGGATGTATTTACAATTACTGGTCGTGGAACTGTTGCTACAGGTCGTATCGAAACAGGTATTGCTAATACAGGAGATGCAGTTGAAATCATTGGTATGGGAGCTGAAAAATTAACTTCTACTATTACAGGAGTTGAGATGTTCCGTAAAATCCTTGATAGAGGAGAAGCTGGAGATAACGTAGGTTTATTGTTAAGAGGTGTTGATAAAGAATCGATCAAAAGAGGAATGGTTATCATTAAGCCAGGTTCAGTAAAACCACACGCTACTTTCAAAGCTGAGGTATATATCTTGAAAAAAGAAGAAGGTGGACGTCATACTCCATTCCATAATAACTACCGTCCACAGTTTTACGTACGTACAACTGACGTAACAGGAGTTATTACTTTACCAGAAGGAGTAGAGATGGTAATGCCAGGAGACAACTTAACTATCAATGTAGCTTTATTAAGCCCAATCGCAATGAGCGTTGGTTTACGTTTCGCTATCCGTGAAGGTGGTAGAACAGTAGGTGCTGGTCAAGTAACTGAAATAGTAGGATAATTTCCTAAAAATTATATAAAGCCAGTTGATTTTCATTTATGAAAATCGCTGGCTTTTAATACGGGCGTAGTTCAAGGGTAGAATAGCGGTCTCCAAAACCGTTGATGGGGGTTCGAATCCCTCCGCCCGTGCAAAAAAAGATATCATAATGGCAAGAATTTTAAATTACATATCAGAAGCGTTTGAAGAGTTAAAATCAAATGTAACTTGGCCAGAATGGGCTGAAGTTCAAAGACTAACAATTGTTGTCGCTGTTTTTTCTGTTTTATTCGCTTTGGCTACATGGGGAGTAGATGAGTTTTTTGCAAAAGCTTTGTCTAATTTTTTTAACTGGATAAAAGCGTAATTCTTGTTATGGCAGATAATAATGTTAAAAAGTGGTATGTAGTTCGAGCTGTAAGTGGGCAAGAGAATAAAGTGAAAGCTTACATAGAAACTGAAATTTCTAGATTAGAAATGGAAGACTATGTTTCTCAAGTTTTAGTTCCTACAGAGAAAGTGGTATCTGTAAAGGATGGTAAAAAATTAATCAAGGAGAAAGTTTATTTTCCTGGTTACGTAATGATAGAGGCTAATCTAGTTGGGGAAATTCCTCACATTATAAAATCAATAACAAGTGTTATTGGTTTTTTAGGTGAAATTAAAGGTGGTGAGCCTGTTCCGCTTAGATTGTCTGAAGTGAATAGAATGTTAGGTAAAGTAGATGAGTTGGCAGTTAACACTGATAACCATGCAATACCATTCAACTTAGGGGAGACGATTAAGGTTATTGATGGACCTTTTAACGGATTCAATGGTACGGTTGAAAAAATTAATGAAGAAAAGCGTAAACTAGAAGTAATGGTTAAGATTTTCGGAAGAAAAACACCATTAGAGCTAAGTTTTATGCAAGTTGAAAAAGTATAATTTTTTGTTACATCTATAATATCCATAGCAATCGCTTCCAAAGATTGTTGTGTTAAATTTTTTAAAAAATGGCTAAAGAAATTAGTAAAGTAGTTAAACTACAAGTTAAGGGAGGTGCTGCGAACCCGTCGCCACCGGTTGGACCTGCTTTAGGAGCTGCTGGTGTTAATATCATGGAGTTCTGTAAGCAATTTAATGCTAGAACTCAAGATAAACCCGGCAAAATATGCCCAGTACAAATTACTGTGTATAAAGACAAATCTTTTGATTTTGTTATCAAGACTCCTCCAGCGGCAGTTCAGTTATTGGATGCTGCGAAGCTAAAATCTGGTTCTGGTGAGCCTAATCGTAAAAAAGTAGCTAGTGTTACTTGGGAACAAATTAGAGCTATTGCTGAAGACAAAATGCCAGATTTAAATGCTTTCACAATTGAGAAAGCTATGAGTATGGTTGCTGGAACAGCTAGATCTATGGGTATAACTGTATCAGGAGACGCTCCTTTTTAATTAAGAGAAAGACATGGCAAAATTGACAAAAAAGCAAAAAGAGGCTGCTTCAAAAATTGATAAGAATAAATTATACTCTTTAAAAGATGCTGCGGCATTAATTAAAGTTATAGCTTCTGCAAAATTTGATGAGTCTGTTGATATCGCAGTACGTTTGGGTGTTGATCCAAGAAAAGCGAATCAAATGGTAAGAGGTGTGGTAACTTTACCTCACGGAACTGGTAAAGATGTTAAAGTATTAGCATTAGTTACTCCAGATAAAGAAGCGGAAGCTTTGGCGGCTGGTGCAGACTATGTTGGTCTTGATGATTACCTTCAAAAAATTAAAGATGGTTGGACGGATGTTGATGTAATTATCACTATGCCAGCTGTTATGGGTAAATTAGGTCCATTAGGTCGTATTTTAGGACCAAGAGGTTTAATGCCTAACCCTAAGACAGGTACAGTAACTATGGATGTTGCTAAAGCTGTTGCAGAGGTAAAAGCTGGTAAAATTGACTTTAAAGTTGATAAAACTGGAATTGTACATGCTGGAATTGGTAAAGTTTCTTTTGGAGCTGAGCAAATTTATGACAATGCACACGAAATTATTCAAACATTAATCAAACTTAAACCAACTGCTGCTAAAGGTACCTACATTAAAGGTATTCACCTTACAAGCACTATGAGTCCAGCAATTGCTTTGGACCCAAAAGCAGTATAATTGGTAGTTAAAAATTTTTAGTATGACTAGAGAAGAAAAATCAATCGCGATTGAAGATTTAACTGCACAGTTAGCTGGTACAAATATTATTTATGTATCTGATATTTCTGGATTAAACGCAGAGATGACTTCAAACTTGAGAAGAGCTTGTTACAAAGCAGGTATTAAATTAGAAGTTGTTAAAAATACATTGCTTGCAAAAGCTATGGAAGCTTCTGATAATGATTATGGTGATTTACCTTCAGTATTGACTGGTAATAGCGCTATATTTATTGCAGATGTTGCTAACGCTCCTGGAAAAATCATCAAAGATTTCAGAAAAAAATCAGCAAAACCTGTATTGAAAGGGGCTTATATTAATGCTGAAGTTTATATTGGAGATGATCAGTTAGATGCATTAGCTACAATTAAATCTAAAGAAGAGCTTATTGGAGAAATCATTGGATTACTTCAATCACCAGCACAAAGAGTGATCTCTGCATTGCAGAATCAATTTGCTGGAAGCGAAGAAGTAGAGGCATAATTAAACAAAACGTAAGTTTTGTATTAAACACGCGCACAATAAATAAATTATAATTTCACAAATCATTTTAAAACGATAGAAAAAATGGCAGATTTGAAACAATTCGCAGAACAATTAGTTAACCTTACAGTAAAAGAAGTTAACGAATTAGCAACAATATTAAAAGACGAGTACGGAATCGAACCAGCTGCTGCAGCTGTAGTAGTATCAGGTGGTGGAGAAGCTGCTGCTGAAGAAGCTCAAACTGAATTCACAGTAATTTTGAAAGAAGCTGGTGCTTCTAAATTAGCTGTTGTGAAAATGGTAAAAGAACTTACAGGTTTAGGTTTGAAAGAAGCTAAAGATGTAGTTGATTCTGCTCCAAGTACAGTTAAAGAAGGTGTATCTAAAGATGAGGCTGAAGGTCTTAAAAAATCATTAGAAGAAGCTGGAGCTGTAGTTGAGCTTAAATAGTTAAACTTAGTTTAAAGAATAAGGTTTAGGTCTTGGGTTTAGTCACCCAAAGACCTAAACCATTTTTCGTATAACAAAAGTCTGTCTTATTTATTGAATAATAAGTGATGTCAGCAAATGCATTTTAGTACTTTACGAGGAAAAAAAATTGACAGATAATAAAAAAGTAGTTATCTTAAATTGATTTTTAAAGATGTAAAGACCCTAAAATAAAAGTATAAATAGAACTATTTGTACTAACAAAAATTACTTTTATAATCAAAATTTTGTCCATTGATGATTACAAATCAGACCGAAAGATTGAATTTTGCCTCGACAAAAAACATTCCTGCTTATCCAGATTTTCTAGATGTTCAGGTTAAATCTTTTCAAGATTTTTTTCAATTAGAAACTAAATCTGACGAAAGAGGCAATGAAGGACTTTATAACACCTTCATGGAAAATTTTCCAATTACAGATACAAGAAACAACTTTGTATTGGAATTCCTTGACTACTTTGTAGATCCACCACGTTACACTATTCAAGAGTGTATTGAAAGAGGTTTAACACACAGTGTACCTTTAAAAGCTAGGTTAAAACTTTATTGTACTGACCCTGAGCACGAAGATTTTGAAACAATTGTGCAAGATGTTTATCTTGGTACAATTCCTTACATGACACCAAGCGGTACCTTTGTAATAAATGGAGCTGAACGTGTTGTGGTTTCTCAGTTACATAGATCACCAGGGGTTTTCTTTGGTCAATCTTTTCATGCTAATGGAACAAAATTATACTCTGCAAGAGTAATTCCGTTCAAGGGTTCTTGGATTGAATTTTCTACGGATATTAATAGCGTTATGTACGCTTACATTGACAGAAAGAAAAAATTACCTGTAACAACTTTATTCCGTGCAATTGGTTTTGAAAGAGACAAGGATATCCTTGAAATCTTTGACCTTGCTGAAGAAATTAAAGTTTCTAAAACAGGTCTTAAAAAATATATTGGTAGAAAATTAGCTGCTCGTGTTTTAAATACATGGCATGAAGATTTCGTGGATGAAGATACCGGCGAAGTTGTTTCTATCGAACGTAACGAAATAATCCTTGATCGTGATACAATTATCGATAAAGATAATGTAGAAGAAATCATTGATTCTAACGTTAAATCTATTTTGTTGCACAAAGAAGATGCTAATCAAGCTGATTATGCTATCATCCATAACACGCTTCAAAAAGATCCAACAAACTCTGAAAAAGAAGCTGTTGAGCATATTTACAGACAATTGCGTAACGCTGAACCGCCTGATGAAGAAACTGCTCGTGGTATCATTGATAAATTATTCTTCTCTGACCAACGTTACAACTTAGGTGAAGTAGGTCGTTATAGAATGAACAAAAAATTAGGTTTAGATATCCCAATGGAAAAGCAAGTGCTTACCAAAGAAGATATCATAACTATCGTTAAGTATTTAATTGAGTTAATTAACGCTAAAGCGGATATTGATGATATTGACCACTTATCAAACCGTCGTGTTAGAACAGTTGGTGAACAATTGTCTCAACAATTCGGTGTTGGTTTAGCACGTATGGCTAGAACTATTCGTGAGAGAATGAACGTTAGAGATAACGAGGTGTTTACACCTATTGATTTGATTAATGCTAAAACATTATCATCAGTGATCAATTCTTTCTTTGGTACTAACCAATTATCTCAATTTATGGATCAAACAAATCCATTAGCTGAGATTACCCACAAAAGAAGATTATCTGCACTTGGACCAGGTGGACTTTCGAGAGAAAGAGCTGGATTTGAGGTTCGTGACGTTCACTATACGCACTACGGACGTTTATGTCCAATTGAAACACCAGAGGGACCAAACATTGGTTTGATTTCATCTCTAGGAGTTTATGCTAAAGTAAACGGAATGGGTTTCATTGAAACACCTTACCGTAAAGTAACTAATGGAGTTGTAGATTTAGAGTCTACCCCAATTTACTTAAGTGCTGAAGAGGAAGAAGGAATGTTAATCGCACAAGCGAACATTGCTATGGACAATTCTGGTAAAATTAGCGCTGATAACGTAATTGCACGTCAAGAAGGTGATTTCCCAGTTATTGACCCAGCTCAAGTGGATTACACTGATGTTGCTCCAAATCAAATTGCTTCTATCTCTGCTTCGTTAATTCCTTTCTTGGAACATGATGATGCGAATAGAGCCTTGATGGGATCTAACATGATGCGTCAGGCCGTACCATTAATTCGTCCTGAAGCTCCAATCGTAGGAACTGGTTTAGAGCGTCAAGTAGCATCTGACTCTAGAGTATTAATCAATGCTGAAGGGCATGGTACTGTAGAATATGTTGATGCTAATATCATCACTATTAAATACGATCGTTCTGAAGAAGAAAGAATGGTTAGTTTTGAAGATGATGATAAGACGTATAACCTTATTAAATTTAGAAAAACCAATCAAGGAACTAGTATTAACTTGAAACCTATCGTAAGAAAAGGAGACAGAGTTATTCCTGGTCAAGTATTATCTGAAGGTTATGCTACTCAAAACGGGGAGCTAGCTTTAGGTCGTAATCTTAAAGTGGCGTTTATGCCATGGAAAGGATACAACTTTGAGGATGCGATTGTAATTTCTGAAAAAGTAGTTCGTGACGATATTTTTACCTCTATTCACGTTGATGATTACTCATTAGAAGTAAGAGATACGAAATTAGGTAATGAAGAATTAACGAATGATATTCCTAACGTTTCTGAAGAGGCTACTAAAGACTTAGATGAAAACGGTATGATTAGAATTGGTGCCGAGGTTAAACCGGGTGACATTCTTATTGGAAAAATTACTCCAAAAGGAGAATCAGATCCTACTCCAGAAGAGAAATTGCTTCGTGCAATCTTTGGGGATAAAGCAGGTGATGTAAAAGATGCTTCATTAAAAGCGTCTCCTTCTTTACATGGTGTAGTTCTTGATAAAAAATTATTCGCGAGAGCGGTAAAAGATAAACGTAAACGTACGCAAGACAAAGATGCTTTGGGTGCTTTAGAAATGGAATTCGAAACTAAATTTGTTGAATTAAAAGACAAATTGGTAGAGAAACTTTTCTTGATCGTTAACGGTAAAACATCTCAAGGTGTAATGAATGATTTGGGTGAGGAAGTTTTACCAAAAGGTAAAAAATACACTCAAAAAATGCTTTATGCTGTTGAAGATTTTGCTCACTTAAGCAAAGGACAATGGGTAGCTGATGATGCAACTAATAAAATGGTGAATGAATTAATTCATAACTATAAAATTAAGTTGAATGACTTGCAAGGTTCTTTACGTAGAGAGAAATTCACGATTACTGTTGGAGATGAATTGCCAGCTGGAATCTTGAAATTAGCAAAAGTTTATATCGCTAAGAAACGTAAGTTGAAAGTTGGGGATAAAATGGCGGGACGTCACGGTAACAAAGGTATTGTTGCTCGTATCGTTCGTCATGAAGATATGCCTTTCTTGGAAGATGGAACACCAGTAGATATCGTGTTGAACCCACTTGGGGTACCTTCACGTATGAACATTGGTCAAATTTATGAAACGGTATTAGGATGGGCTGGTATGAACTTGGGTAGAAAATTTGCTACTCCAATTTTTGACGGTGCTTCTCTTGACCAAATTAATGAATTGACTGACGAAGCTGGAGTACCTCGTTTTGGACATACACATCTTTATGATGGTGGTACAGGAGAGCGTTTCCATCAAGCAGCAACCGTAGGTGTGATCTATATGTTAAAATTAGGACACATGGTTGATGATAAGATGCACGCACGTTCTATCGGACCATACTCGTTGATTACACAACAACCACTTGGAGGTAAAGCTCAATTTGGAGGTCAGCGTTTTGGAGAGATGGAGGTTTGGGCACTTGAGGCTTATGGAGCTTCTAGTACACTTCGCGAAATCTTAACAGTTAAATCTGATGATGTTATTGGTAGAGCTAAAACTTACGAGGCAATCGTAAAAGGAGAGTCTATGCCAGAACCAGGATTACCTGAATCATTCAATGTATTAATGCATGAATTGAAAGGTCTTGGATTAGATATTCGTTTAGAAGAATAGTATTTAGTATTCAGCCTAAAGTAATCAGTGATAAACTGAACACTTAAAGCTGAATACTGAACACTTTTTTTAATTAGTTTTCAGGATTTAGGCCCGTAAACCGTTCCGATTTTTTATACAAAATGTAATTTGTGTAACTAGCGCTTTAAATACAACTTTAAAGTTTTGAGAAGTAATCCGGCGTAGTAAAGACAAAAGTTCTTTACTAGAATCAATTTTTTAATTGCAAATAAATCAATAGTAAAAACTATGATGAATAACAGAAATAATAACAATAAAGATAAGAATCCTGTAAAAAGATTCAATAAAATATCTATCGGTCTTGCTTCTCCAGAATCTATCTTGAAAGAGTCTAGAGGTGAAGTTTTAAAACCAGAAACAATTAACTACCGTACGCACAAGCCTGAGCGTGACGGTCTTTTCTGTGAAAGAATATTTGGACCTGTAAAGGATTTCGAATGTGCTTGTGGAAAATACAAAAGAATTCGCTACAAAGGAATCATTTGTGACCGTTGTGGTGTTGAAGTTACGGAGAAAAAAGTACGTAGAGATAGAGTAGGTCATATCAACCTTGTTGTGCCTATTGCTCACATCTGGTATTTCCGTTCTCTTCCTAATAAAATAGGTTATATCCTTGGACTTCCTTCTAAGAAATTAGATATGATTATTTACTACGAAAGATACGTAGTAATCCAAGCTGGTATTGCTAAAAATGCAGAAGGTGAATCAGTTCAAAGATTAGACTTCTTAACGGAAGAAGAATATTTGAACATCTTGGATACACTTCCTGCTGATAACCAATATTTAGATGATTTTGATCCTAATAAATTTGTTGCCAAAATGGGAGCAGAGTGTATTATGGATTTATTAGCACGTATTGATTTAGACCAATTGTCTTACCAATTACGTCACTCAGCTAATAACGAAACGTCTAAACAACGTAAAACTGAAGCGTTAAAAAGATTACAAGTTGTAGAGTCATTCCGTGAGTCTAACTTGAACCGTGAAAACCGTCCTGAATGGATGATTATGAAAGTGGTTCCTGTTATCCCACCAGAATTACGTCCGCTTGTGCCACTTGATGGAGGTCGTTTTGCAACTTCAGATTTAAATGACTTATACCGTCGTGTAATCATCCGTAACAACCGTTTGAAAAGATTAATGGAGATTAAAGCTCCAGAAGTTATCTTAAGAAACGAGAAACGTATGTTGCAAGAATCAGTAGATTCATTGTTTGATAATACAAGAAAAGCATCTGCTGTTAAAACAGAATCAAACAGACCATTAAAATCATTATCTGATTCCCTTAAAGGTAAGCAAGGACGTTTCCGTCAAAACTTACTTGGAAAACGTGTGGATTATTCTGCTCGTTCGGTAATTGTTGTTGGTCCTGAATTGAAATTGTTCGAATGTGGTATCCCTAAAGATATGGCATCTGAATTATACAAGCCTTTTGTTATCCGTAAATTGATAGAAAGAGGAATTGTAAAAACAGTAAAATCTGCTAAGAAAATAATAGACAAGAAAGAGCCTGTAGTTTGGGATATCCTTGAAAATGTAATTAAAGGTCACCCGATTTTACTGAATCGTGCTCCTACTTTGCACAGATTAGGTATTCAAGCTTTCCAGCCAAAATTAATTGAAGGAAAAGCAATCCAATTGCACCCTTTAGTTTGTACTGCATTTAATGCGGATTTTGATGGGGATCAAATGGCAGTTCACTTACCATTAGGACCAGAAGCTATTCTTGAAGCACAATTATTAATGTTGGCTTCACACAATATCTTAAACCCTGCAAACGGTGCTCCAATTACGGTACCATCTCAGGATATGGTTTTGGGTCTATATTATATGACCAAAGAAAGATTGTCTACTCCAGAAAAGAAAATTTTAGGTCAAGATCTAGTTTTTTATTCTGCTGAAGAAACAAACATTGCATTAAACGAAGGAAGATTAGAATTGAATGCTCGTGTGAAAATTAGAGCAAAAGATTTTAATGAAGCTGGAGAGTTAGTGTACAAAATTATCGAAACTACTGCTGGACGTGTATTATTTAATGAAGTAGTACCACCTGCAGCTGGATATATTAACGAAGTATTGACTAAGAAAAATCTTAGAGATATTATCGGTCACGTATTGAATTCAACAAGTGTACCGGAAACGGCTGCCTTCTTGGATAATATGAAAGACATGGGGTATAAATTTGCCTTCAGAGGAGGTTTATCTTTCTCATTAGGTGATATTAGAATTCCAGATCAAAAACCAAAATTGATTGCAGATGCAAGAGAGCAAGTAGAAGGAATTTCTGCTAACTACAACATGGGTCTTATTACTAATAACGAACGTTACAACCAAGTTATTGATGTATGGACTTCTGCAAATGCACAATTGACAGAATTGGCAATGAAAAATATTAGAGAGGATCAACAAGGATTCAACTCGGTATATATGATGCTTGACTCTGGGGCGAGGGGTTCTAAGGAACAAATTCGTCAGTTAACTGGTATGCGTGGTTTGATGGCTAAGCCTAAAAAATCTACTGCTGGTGGTGGAGAGATTATTGAAAACCCGATTCTTTCTAACTTTAAGGAAGGTCTTTCGATCTTAGAGTATTTCATTTCTACGCACGGTGCTCGTAAGGGACTTGCGGATACGGCTTTGAAAACGGCAGATGCTGGATACTTGACTCGTAGATTACATGACGTTTCTCAAGATGTTATTGTAAATATCGAAGATTGTGGAACGCTAAGAGGTGTTGAAGTTTCGGCATTGAAAAAGAATGAAGAAATCGTTGAATCATTAGGAGAAAGAATTTTAGGACGAGTTGCATTGCAAGACGTAATTAATCCTTTAACTAACGAAGTTTTAGTTCAATCTGGACAACAAATTACTGAAGCAATTATGAAAGTAATTGAAGCTTCACCAATCGAGAGTGTTGAAGTACGTTCGCCTCTAGTTTGTGAAGCACCTAAAGGTATTTGTGCTAAATGTTACGGACGTAACCTAGCTACAGGTAAAATGACTCAAAGAGGTGAGGCTGTTGGTGTAATTGCAGCACAGTCTATTGGAGAGCCTGGTACACAGTTGACATTACGTACTTTCCACGTTGGAGGGGTTGCGGGTGGAATTTCTGAGGAATCTAGTATTTTAACTCGTTTTGCGGGTAAACTAGAAATCGAAGATTTAAAAACGGTTAAAGGTGAAGATAACGAAGGTAACGCAGTTGATATTGTTGTTTCTCGTTCTACTGAATTGAAATTAATTGACGAAAAAACAGGTATCTTATTAAATACACACAACATTCCTTACGGTTCAAGTATCTTTGTAAAAGATGGAGAATCAGTAGAAAAAGGAGCTGTTATTTGTAAATGGGATCCATATAATGGTGTAATTGTTTCTGAATTTACAGGAAAAATTGCTTACGAAGATTTAGAGCAAGGACAATCGTTCATGGTTGAGATTGATGAGCAAACAGGTTTCCAAGAAAAAGTAATTTCGGAGTCAAGAGCTAAAAAATTAATCCCAACTTTATTGGTTTACGGTAAAGATGGTGAATTAATTCGTTCTTATAACTTACCAGTTGGAGCCCACTTGATGGTTGACAATGGTGAGAAAATTAAAGCAGGTAAGGTATTGGTGAAAATCCCACGTCGTTCTTCTAAATCAGGAGATATTACAGGAGGTTTACCAAGAATTACAGAGTTGTTAGAAGCTCGTAATCCTTCTAACCCAGCGGTAGTTTCTGAAATTGATGGTGTAGTTTCTTTTGGAAAAATCAAAAGAGGTAACCGTGAAATTGTTATCGAATCTAAATTTGGTGATGTTAGAAAATACTTAGTAAAATTATCTAGTCAAATTCTTGTTCAAGAAAATGACTTCGTAAGAGCGGGTGTACCTTTATCTGATGGAGCGATTACTCCAGACGACATTTTAAGAATTAAAGGACCTGCTGCTGTTCAACAGTACTTGGTTAACGAGATTCAAGAAGTTTACCGTCTACAAGGGGTAAAAATTAACGATAAGCACTTTGAGGTAGTAATACGTCAAATGATGCGTAAGGTAAGAGTTCAAGATCCGGGTGATACTTTATTCCTGGAAGATCAATTGATTCACACTAAAGACTTTATCGTTGAAAACGATAAATTATACGGTATGAAAGTTATTGAGGACGCTGGAGATTCAGCTAATCTGAAAGAAGGACAAATTGTAACGCCACGTGAGTTACGTGACGAAAATTCGTTATTGAAACGTAATGACAAGAATATTGTAGTTGCACGTGATGTTATCACAGCAACAGGTACTCCTGTTTTACAAGGTATTACGAGAGCTTCGTTACAAACTAAATCATTCATCTCGGCAGCATCTTTCCAAGAAACTACTAAAGTATTAAACGAAGCTGCAGTAGCAGGTAAAGTGGATTACTTAGAAGGATTGAAAGAAAATGTTATCGTAGGTCACAGAATTCCTGCAGGTACGGGTATGAGAGAATACGATCATACTATTGTAGGTTCTAAAGATGATTACAATGATATGATGGCAAACAAAGAAGAATATATTTACTAATTTTAGTAATTAGTCTATAGTAATTAGTGATTAGTCTTTTGGCTAATCACTTTTTGCTATAATTAAGTTGCTAATCATTATCTATTAACATTATGAAAGACCAACAAGACCAAATCAATATTGAGTTAGACGAGCAAACAGCCGAAGGAATTTATTCTAATCTAGCTATTATCAATCATTCTTCATCAGAATTTGTTCTCGATTTTGTGAGTATCATGCCTGGTGTACCAAAAGCGAAGGTAAAATCAAGAATTGTATTGACACCGCAGCATGCCAAACGATTGCTAAAAGCCATTGGAGAAAATATCCACCGATTTGAAAGCGCGCATGGCGAAATTAAAGATAGCGAACAACCTGCAATTCCACTTAATTTTGGTCCCGCAGGACAAGCATAATTTAAACTAGAGAAAGCTCCATTTATATGGAGCTTTTTTTATTTTAGAGTACGGTGAAGTCATTTAGTGCTGATTAACTGTAGTTTGCAATCGGTAAAGTGCAAATAATATCTTTAATCGGCAAGTCGCTTGTTAGTTAACGAGTATTCATGTGATTCATCGTAAATATTTTAGACAGGCGTATAGTGGCCGTATCTTTGTATAAGAATTAGCAATGACAGCTAATCAATTAAAAAAATACAAAACTATGGACACTACGGCAACTCAAAACAAATCTAAAAACATGATGATCATCTTATCTGTTTTTGTTTGTGCGTTACTTTTTAGTGTTTCAGGTTATAGCCAAACTACAGCTGCTTCTGCAATTGCTTCTTCAATTGATGAAGTGACTACAACTACTTCAGTTAAAGCAGAAAGCGCTAGAGTTTCAACTAACATGGAATTTGTACAGTGGTTCATGGGTTCAAAACAAGATCCAAACTCAACAATATCAACAGAAGGTATCAATACAAAAAAACAAATCATGACTTCAGGTATTGCACCTAATCGTTTATTGATTAAAGCTTTTTTGAAGAAAGCAGTAAATTTTGAATCTGCTTTAGCATAATTAAAATTTGGAGTTATACTTATTTTAAATACAAAAAAAACGCTAATTAATTATTAGCGTTTTTTTATATCTAGTAGTTTTTTTCTTTATTCAAATTCAGAAGTAAAAAATAATTTAACCGTTGGATATTTATTTTGAGTCATTTGAATTGTAAAGTCGGAATCAGCGAGGAAAACCAATTGACCATATTTATCCTTAGCTAAGAATTTTTGTTTAATGCGTTTAAATTCTTTGAATTCGTCATTCTTAGCATCATCTGGTTTTACCCAACATGCCTTGTGTACCGGAAAGTTTTCATACGTACATTTAGCCCCATATTCATGCTCTAGTCGGTATTGTATTACTTCGTATTGAAGTGCTCCAACAGTTCCAATTATTTTACGATTGTTCATTTCTAGAGTAAACAACTGCGCTACACCTTCATCCATCAACTGATCCACTCCTTTGTCCAGCTGTTTTGCTTTCATTGGATCGGCATTGTTGATGTATCTAAAATGCTCAGGAGAGAAACTCGGAATCCCTTTAAAGCTCATGATTTCTCCTTCCGTTAAAGTATCTCCAATTTTGAAATTCCCTGTATCGTGAAGACCAACAATGTCTCCTGGATAGGATATGTCAACAATTTCTTTTTTCTCCGCAAAAAAGGCGTTCGGACTAGAGAACTTTAAATTTTTCTTCTGTCTAACGTGGTAATAGGGTTTGTTTCTCTCAAAAGTACCCGATACGATTTTGATAAATGCCAAACGATCTCTATGCTTTGGATCCATGTTAGCATGTATCTTGAATACAAAACCAGTTAGTTTTTCTTCTTTAGGGTCAACTAAGCGAGTTTCAGATTCTTTAGCTCTTGGGGAAGGAGCAATTTGTACAAAACAATCAAGTAATTCTCGTACTCCAAAATTGTTTAAGGCAGAACCAAAGAAAACAGGCTGAAGTTTACCGTCAAGATAATCTTGACGATCAAATTTAGGATATACTTCATCAATTAATTCTAATTCTTCGCGTAAGGTATCGGCGGGTTTTTGACCGATTATTTTTTCTAATTCAGGACTTTGAACATCTGAAAAAGCGATTGTTTCTTCAATATTTTTTCGGTTATCCCCACTAAATAAGTTGATGTTTTGTTCCCATAAATTATAGATACCTTGAAAATCGTACCCCATTCCAATAGGAAAACTAAGGGGAGTTACGGTTAAACCAAGTTTTTGCTCCACTTCATCCATTAAGTCAAAAGCATCTTTACCCTCTCGGTCCATTTTATTAATGAAAACAATAATAGGTATTTTACGCATTCTACAAACGGCAACTAATTTTTCTGTTTGTTCCTCGACACCTTTGGCAACGTCAATTACAACAATTACGCTGTCAACAGCAGTAAGTGTTCTAAACGTATCCTCGGCAAAATCCTTGTGCCCTGGGGTATCAAGAATATTTATTTTTTTATCTTGGTAATTAAAAGCAAGAACAGATGTCGATACAGAAATTCCCCTTTGACGTTCGATTTCCATAAAGTCACTTGTAGCTCCTTTTTTGATTTTGTTGTTTTTTACGGCACCTGCCTCTTGAATTGCACCTCCAAAAAGTAATAATTTTTCAGTCAATGTGGTTTTACCAGCATCGGGATGCGATATAATTCCGAAAGTTCTTCTTCGTTGTATTTCTTTTAAAAAGCTCATGTATGATATAAATAGGTTGCAAAAGTACTATTTATAAATGCGATTTAAAAATAAATATAAAACGGGATATAACATTGGAGGTCAATTTATTTTATGAGTTTTGACATTGCTGAATTAATTTTGGACACTCAAAAAGTACAGGCCTATAATGCTAGAGTGATTGTTGTATGTTTACCCATATAAATTTATGTTAATACTAAGGTGTAAACTTGGAATATGTATTTGAATTGTTATTTTTGTTCGTTATTACTTTAGAAATTGTTTTTTGCTTTAAGTTACTATTGTTGTTGCTTAAGATGTATATTTGGTAAGAAAAATATAGAAACATTGGCTTTTTACAAATTGGAAATATTTTAAAGGCAAGTAATTACTAACAATTCAAATACATTATTATTAAAACAATACAAATGAAATCCATCTCGAATAAAATTGCACTTCTGTTTTTTGTCATGCTTTTTTCAACGACAGTACTGCAAGCTCAAGAAATCATCAAAGATTCAGTTAGTAAACCTGTTAAAAAAGTAAGTTCGGGTAATAGATTAAAAATTGATGGCGTAGTTGCAACTGTAGGTGATTATATTATTTTGGATTCAGATATCGATAAATCGTTCTTGGAAATTTCAGCAAGTGGAAATTCAGTTAAAGACATCACTAGATGCCAGATGTTGGGTAAATTGCTTGAGGATAAATTGTACGCCCACCAAGCGATACAGGATAGTGTGAAGGTTACTGACGCTGAAATTAAATCAGTGATGGAAGAGAAGTTGGATTTTATCTTAGGTAAAATTGGCTCAATGGATAAAGTGGTTGAATACTATAAGAAAAATTCAGAAGAAGAACTAAAATCCTATTTTTTTGACATTTTGAAGGAACAAAAATTAAGTTCTGAGATGCAAAAAAAGATTGTTGATGAAATTGAAATAACACCTGAGGAAGTTCGTAATTTCTTTAAAGGAATACCTAAAGATGAATTACCTCTTTTTGGTGCTGAGATGGAAGTGGCTCAAATTGTAGTAACACCTAAGATTTCAGAAGCCGAAAAACAGAAAGTAAAGGATAAATTGATCGAGTTTAAAAAAGATGTTTTGGCAGGTTCAAGTTTTTCTACCAAAGCTGTTCTTTATTCGCAAGACAAGGCTTCAGTTCCTAATGGAGGTTTTTATAAAATGAATAGAAAAACTCCTTTCGTCAAAGAATTTAAGGAAGTTGCATTTAGTTTAGAAGAGGGAGAAATTTCTGAACCCTTCGAGACAGATTTCGGCTTTCATATCATTTATATCGAAAAAATTAAAGGACAAGAATTAGATTTGCGTCATATATTATTGACACCTTCAGTATCTGAAGATGAGGTTAAGGCGGCAAAAGAGAAAATCACCCTAATTAGAAATAAAATTATTGACAAGAAACTAACATTTGCTGAAGCAGCTAGAACAGAATCTGATCAAAAAGAGACTCGAGCTAATGGTGGTGTTTTAATCAATCCAAATACGCAAGATACTCGTTTTGAATTGACAAAAATGGATCCAAGTTTATACAGTCAAGTGTCGAATTTAAAAGATGATGCTATTTCTCAACCGATTTTAGATACTGATGAAAATGGAAAGAAAAGCTATAAAATTATAACAGTGACCAATAGAATCAATGAGCACACCGCTAATTATGCTACGGATTATATTAAAATTAAAGATTTAGCTCTAAAAGAAAAGCGTATTAAAGCAATTGGTGCTTGGTTTGATGAAAAAATCAAAGAGACCTATATTAAAATCTTAGGGGAATATAGAGATTGTGACTTTACAAATAACTGGTTAAAAAAATAATTTTTACAGAACAAATAAAAAGAGTTAGCTTTATGATTTCATAGAGTTAGCTCTTTTTTAATTTAAAAAACATTCGAAATGTCTGACGTTGCCGCGATACAAAATTTGGTTCAAAAGAGGAATCAACTCAAAAATGAAATAGCAAAAGTTATAGTAGGACAGGATGCTGTCGTAGATCAAATTTTAGTTTGTATTTTCTCAGGAGGTCATGCTTTGCTGGTGGGTGTTCCCGGATTAGCAAAAACTTTATTAGTAAATACTTTAGCACAGGCTTTAGGATTGGATTTTAAACGAATTCAGTTTACACCGGATTTAATGCCTTCGGATATTTTAGGTAGTGAGATCTTAGATGAAAACCGTCAATTTAAATTTATAAAAGGCCCTATTTTTTCTAACATCATACTTGCTGATGAAATTAATAGAACGCCTCCTAAAACACAGGCAGCACTATTAGAAGCGATGCAAGAACGTGCGGTAACTATTGCAGGTGAAAATCATAAATTAGATTTGCCTTACTTTGTTTTGGCAACCCAAAATCCAATCGAGCAAGAAGGTACTTATCCTTTACCTGAGGCGCAATTGGACCGTTTTATGTTTGCGATAAAACTAGAGTATCCATCTTTTGAAGAGGAAGTGCAAGTAGTGAAAAGAACTACGTCTACGGTTTCAACAACTATAAGTGCTTTGTTTAATGCTCAAGAAATAATCGATTTTCAACAGTTGGTTCGAAGAATTCCTGTAGCTGATAATGTTATTGAATACGCCGTTGGTTTAGTTGGTAAAACACGTCCGGATAGTGCTTTGTCTACTGATTTTGTTAAAAATTATTTAGATTGGGGAGCAGGACCGAGAGCGTCTCAGAATTTAATTTTAGCAGCCAAGACGCATGCTGCATTTAATGGTAAATACTCACCGGATATTGAGGATGTTCAAGCGGTTGCTGTTGGTATTTTACGCCATCGTATTATTAAAAATTACAAAGCCGATGCTGAAGGAATAACGGAAGAAATTATAATTGAAAAATTGCTATAACATCGCTGTCAAAAGCGGTTTATGCATGCAATTACCTAATTTACGATATCGTTTTCTTTAGGTAGTTGCATTTTTGCTTAAGCCAAAACCAATGGTTTTTTGTAATAATTGCGTAATTATTATTTTTTAGTTAAAATTTTACGTTTAAATCATTTTAGTAGGGTTAAAATCAGTAATTAGGAATAATAATTTTTCAAAAGGTCAGTTCTATTAAATTTTTTTTAATATCAGGTTAAATAACTAAATTTGCAATTCAAAATTCAAAAGGACGGCCTTTCGTAGTTTTTTTGATGGTTGAAATGATTATTAAAATAGCCTTAAACATTGAAAAAAATTCTATGACGAACATTTATAACGATTACTTACAAGAAATCGAAGAAAGAAAATCACAAGGTCTAAATCCTAAACCTATTGATGGTGCTGAATTACTAAGTACTATAATTTCCCAAATAAAAGATACGACTAATACGGATCGTAACGAGTCACTTCATTTTTTTATCTATAATACCGTTCCTGGTACAACTCCAGCGGCAGCAGTAAAAGCCGTTTTTCTAAAAGAAATTATTTTAGGACAATCAGTGGTTGCTGAAATTACTCCTGCTTTTGCTTTTGAATTACTATCACATATGAAAGGTGGACCTTCAATTGAAGTTTTGCTTGATTTGGCTCTAGGTAATGATGTTGCAATTGCTACAGAAGCTGCTAAAGTACTTAAGACGCAATTTTTCCTTTACGAAGCAGATACAGATCGTTTAGAAGCTGCATTTAAGTCTGGAAACGAAATTGCAAAAGAAATTTTAGAGAGTTATGCGAAAGCAGAATTTTTTACCAAACTTCCTGAAGTAGCAGAGGAAATAAAAGTGGTTACTTATGTTGCTGGTGAAGGAGATATTTCAACAGATTTATTGTCTCCAGGAAATCAGGCTCACTCTCGTTCTGATCGTGAACTACACGGGAAATGTTTAATTTCTCCAGAAGCGCAAGCCGAAATTCAAGCTTTACAAGCACAACACCCTGACAAGAGTGTAATGCTAATTGCTGAAAAAGGGACAATGGGTGTTGGATCATCAAGAATGTCAGGTGTGAACAATGTAGCATTATGGACAGGAAAAAAAGCAAGTCCTTATGTTCCTTTTATTAACATTGCTCCAATTGTAGCGGGTACAAACGGAATCTCGCCAATTTTCTTGACTACGGTTGATGTAACTGGTGGAATTGGATTAGACCTTCAAAACTGGGTAAAAGTAGTTGATGATAAAGGCAATGCTGTACGTAATGAAAACGGAGATGTTGTTCTAGAAGAAGCATATTCTGTTGCTACAGGTACTGTGCTTACCATCAATACTAAAACTAAAAAATTATACAATGGTGACAAAGAGCTGAAAGATATTTCTAAAGCTTTTACACCTCAAAAAATGGAATTCATAAGAGCAGGTGGATCATACGCTATTGTTTTTGGTAAAAAATTACAAACTTTTGCTTCAAAAACTTTAGGTATTGCTATCGAACCTGTTTTTGCACCGTCAAAAGAAGTTTCTGTTGAAGGACAAGGATTGACTGCTGTAGAGAAAATCTTCAATAAAAACGCAGTTGGAACTACACCTGGTAAAGTGTTACACGCAGGATCAGACGTACGTGTAGAGGTAAACATTGTAGGGTCTCAAGATACTACAGGTTTGATGACCTCTCAAGAGTTAGAGTCTATGGCTGCTACAGTTATTTCTCCTATTGTTGATGGTGCTTACCAATCAGGTTGTCATACTGCATCGGTATGGGATAATAAGTCGAAAGCAAACATTCCTAGATTGATGAAATTTATGAATGACTTTGGTTTGATTACTGCACGTGATCCTAAAGGAGAATACCTTGCAATGACAGATGTTATTCATAAAGTATTGAATGATATTACTGTTGATGAGTGGGCTATTATTATCGGTGGTGACTCTCATACAAGAATGTCAAAAGGTGTTGCTTTTGGTGCCGATTCAGGTACAGTTGCACTTGCATTGGCTACGGGTGAAGCTTCAATGCCAATTCCAGAGTCAGTAAAAGTGACTTTCAAAGGGGATATGAAAACTTATATGGATTTCCGTGATGTGGTTCACGCTACTCAATCTCAAATGTTGAAACAATTTGGTGGAGAAAATGTGTTCCAAGGTAGAATTATCGAAGTACACTTAGGTACACTTACCGCAGATCAGGCCTTTACTTTTACAGACTGGACTGCAGAGATGAAAGCAAAAGCGTCTATCTGTATTTCTGAGGATGAAACTTTGATCGAATCATTGTTGATTGCTAAGAAAAGAATCCAGATCATGATTGATAAAGGAATGGATAATGCGAAACAAGTTCTTAAAGGTTTGATCGCTATTGCTGATCAAAGAATTGCTGACATTAGATCTGGTGCTAAACCAGCTTTAACTCCTGATGCTAATGCAAAATATTATGCAGAAGTTGTTATTGATCTTGACATTGTACAAGAGCCAATGATTGCAGATCCAGACGTTAATAATGCAGATGTTTCTAAGAGATATACACACGACACTATTAGACCATTATCATTTTATGGTGGAACTAAAAAAGTGGATTTAGGTTTTGTTGGATCTTGTATGGTTCACAAAGGAGATTTAAAAATCCTTTCGCAAATGCTTAAAAATATTGATGCACAATTTGGTAAAGTAGAATTTAAAGCACCATTAGTTGTTGCGCCGCCAACTTACAATATTGTTGATGAGTTGAAAGCAGAAGGGGATTGGGAAGTATTGCAAAAATATTCTGGTTTCGAATTTGATGATAATGCTCCAAAAGGGGTTGCACGTACTGGGTATGAAAATATTCTTTACCTAGAGCGTCCTGGATGTAACTTATGTATGGGTAACCAAGAAAAAGCAGCAAAAGGAGATACGGTAATGGCAACTTCAACTCGTCTTTTCCAAGGAAGAGTCGTTGAAGATGCTGAAGGTAAAAAAGGAGAGTCTTTATTGTCTTCTACACCAGTGGTGGTATTGTCTACCATTTTAGGAAGAACGCCTACTATGGAAGAATACAAAGCAGCAGTGCAGGGTATTAATTTGACACAGTTTGCGCCTTCACACAAATTGCTTGTAATGTAATAGTTTGAAATTGTTAATTATATCAAAAAGCCTAAGTCATTGACTTAGGCTTTTTTTATTTTTTGTATCTTGTGGTACAAATAAAACAATTCTTAAAATTAGTATATATGGCATTTGATATTGAAATGATAAAAAAAGTGTACGATAACATGGCAGTACGTGTTAACGATGCGCGAAAAGTTGTTGGTCGTCCGCTTACTTTGACCGAGAAAATTTTATATAGCCACCTTTGGGATGGTGAAGCGAAACAAGCATATGGTAGAGGGGTTGATTATGTAGATTTTGCTCCAGATAGAGTAGCCTGTCAAGATGCAACTGCCCAAATGGCCTTGTTGCAGTTTATGCATGCTGGTAAAAAAACGGTAGCAGTACCAACCACGGTACATTGTGATCACTTGATTTTAGCTAAAGTAGGAGCTGAGAAGGATTTGGCTGTTGCAAAACAACAATCAAGTGAAGTATTTGATTTCTTATCATCAGTTTCAGATAAGTATGGAATTGGTTTCTGGAAACCAGGATCAGGAATTATTCACCAAATTGTCTTAGAAAATTATGCTTTCCCTGGAGGAATGATGATTGGAACCGATTCCCATACTGTTAACGCAGGGGGATTAGGAATGCTAGCCATTGGTGTTGGTGGCGCTGATGCTGTTGATGTAATGTCAGGTATGGGTTGGGAGTTGAAATTCCCTAAACTTATAGGTGTCAAATTAACGGGTAAATTATCAGGCTGGACAGCACCTAAAGATGTGATCTTAAAAGTGGCTGATATTCTTACTGTAAAAGGTGGGACAGGAGCTATTGTTGAATATTTTGGAGAAGGTGCAACAAGCATGTCTTGTACCGGTAAGGGAACCATTTGTAATATGGGAGCCGAAATTGGGGCTACTACCTCGACATTTGGATACGATGACTCGATGCGCAGGTATTTGTCAGCAACGGGACGTCAAGATGTAGTAGATGCTGCTGATAAAGTAGCTGCTCATTTAACAGGAGACCCAGAAGTATACGCAAATCCTGAGCAATATTTTGATCAAGTAATCGAAATTAATCTTTCAGAATTAGAGCCGCATATTAACGGTCCTTTTACGCCAGATAGAGGGACGCCAGTTTCTAAAATGAAAGAGGAAGCGGCTGCTAATAATTGGCCAATAAAGGTAGAATGGGGATTAATAGGTTCTTGCACGAACTCATCCTATGAAGACATGGCGCGTGCAGTATCTATTGTGAATCAAGCTGTCGAGCACGGAATCACACCTAAAGCTGAATTCGGAATTAATCCTGGTTCAGAACAAATTAGATATACTATTGAGAGAGACGGTATGATTGCTGCTTTTGAGAAAATGGGAACTAAAGTATTTACGAATGCTTGTGGTCCTTGTATTGGTCAATGGGATCGAGCAGGAGCTGACAAACAAGAGAAAAATACTATTGTTCATTCATTTAACCGTAATTTCTCTAAAAGAGCGGATGGGAATCCTAATACGCATGCCTTTGTAACTTCACCAGAGATGGTGGCTGCTTTAGCGATTTCAGGACGATTAGATTTTAATCCACTTACTGATACTTTATTGAATGATAAAGGAGAAGAAGTAAGGTTAACTGCTCCTTATGGTGATGAGCTTCCTAAAAAAGGTTTTGATGTAGACGACAATGGTTTTCAAGCTCCAGCCGAAGACGGTTCAAGCGTAAAAATCGTAGTGGATGCCACTTCAGATCGTTTGCAATTATTAGAGCCTTTTCAACCATGGGACGGAAAAAACATAACTGGAGCCAAATTGTTAATTAAAGCTTTTGGAAAATGTACCACTGATCATATTTCTATGGCTGGACCTTGGTTGCGTTTCCGTGGGCATTTAGATAATATCTCTAATAATATGTTGATAGGTGCAGTTAATGCATACAATCAAAAAACAAATGCTGTTAAAAACCAATTAACTGGAGAATACGATGCGGTTCCTGCTGTGGCTCGAGCATACAAAGCAGCTGGAGTTCCTTCAGTGGTGATTGGTGATCATAATTATGGAGAAGGATCTTCTCGTGAGCATGCTGCAATGGAGCCTCGTTTCTTAGGTGTCAAAGCCGTATTGGTGAAATCATTTGCACGTATCCATGAAACCAATCTTAAAAAACAAGGACTATTAGGTTTAACCTTCGCTAATGAAGCTGACTATGATAAAATCCAAGAGGACGATACAATAAACTTTATTGATCTTGTAGATTTTGCTCCTGGAAAGCCACTTTCTGTTGAATTTGTGCATGCTGATGGTTCTAAAGATGTTATTCTTGCAAACCACACGTATAATGCAGGACAAATAGGGTGGTATGTTGCAGGATCAGCCTTAAACTTAATTGCTGCCGAGGCATAAACTGTTGCTATAGTAGGTATTAAAAGTGCGTTGTGAAAACACGCACTTTTTTTATGCTTTTACCTTTGTTAAAATCAATTTAAATAGTTGTTAAAATGACCGTGTTTTCTATAAAGATTGGCTATTTTCGCTTTGGAGAAAGAAAATACAGTCTTTCTTTTTTATTACAATAGCTAAGTAGTAGTTTTTTTGTATAAAAAATTGTATTATTGTCTGTTGTTCAGGTTGATAGGTTTAAAAAGAGGTTTATGAAGTATAATAATTGGATTTTAATTTTGGTGTTTTTAATAGGTTTTACAGCTTTTTCGCAAGAAAAATACATAAAACATACTGTTGCAAAAGGAGAAACCATAAGCAAAATTGCACAACAATACCACTTAAAAGCGAATGCTATTTACGACCTTAATCCTGAGGCACGAAAGGGAATCAAGTTCAAAGAGACTCTTTTAATTCCTAATCCAAATAAGGAATTAGTAAAAAGTACCGCAACTATCGCAACCAAAAACAAGTTAAAAATACATGCCGTACAACCCAAAGAAACAATTTACGGTATTGCAAGACAGTATGGTTTAACCGTAGCTGATTTGTACCAAGAAAATCCAACTTTAGAAAAAACAGGTTTAAGAAAAGGCGGAAAAATAAATATCCCAATTACTGACGCTAACCAAGAAATAGTAGCGCAAAGCACCGCTTCAAAAAACACCATTCAAAAAGAAACGACTACAGCGGTAGCTTTAAATACAACTACCGGAGAGACTAAAGTAGTGCGTGAAGTACTTCCTAGTGAAACTAAATACGCTATTGCTCGCGAATACGGACTAACCGTTGCCGATATCGATGCCGCCAACCCAATTTTGCTTACCGAGCCTTTAAAAATTGGACAGCAATTGATTATTCCGGTTAAGGACCAGCAAATAGTTGATAAAACTGCCGTTGCCACTCCTTCAAATCCAGTAGCTGTTATTTCAAATCCCGTTACTGAGGCAAAAACTGTAGCAACCGTACAACCAGCTATTGTTACTGCTAAAGAGAGTGCTGCTGATGCGCCCGAAACAGAGGTTGTGCGTGAGGTTCTTGCAAAAGAAACAAAGTACGCCATAGCAAAGGAATACGGAATCACAGTGGCTGAGTTAGAGCGACAAAATCCTAAAATCAAAAACGGATTGCCGGTGGGATACCAACTTAATATTCGCACTAAAAAACCAATAGAAAATAAAAGTGCTTTTGTAGTAAAAGATGTAATCAGTAACCCAGCAGTCGATACTAATTATGATGTGAAAGCATTTCACGGAACCGATTTTTTAGACCAATTGGTTTCTACTGCATCTGAAAACATCGGGACTCGCTACAGACCGGGTGGAACTACCAAAGCGGGATTTGATTGCTCAGGTTTAATGTGTACCACTTTTGGCGCTTTTGATATCGACTTACCTAGGACTTCATACGAGATGTCGCAATACGGAACAAAAATCAATAACGAAGACGCCCAAAAAGGAGATTTAATCTTTTTTAAAACGAATGGTCGTGGTCAAGTGAACCATGTAGGAATGGTAGTTGAGGTCAACAACGGAGATATAAAATTCATTCATGCCTCTAATAGTGGTGTGATTATTTCATCAATAAAGGAAAGATACTACAGTAAAAGAGTAACACAAATCAATCGGGTGCTCTAGTCCATTTACCTATTTATATTTCACAAAAACACCCCAATTAATATCGTATTATTTGGGGTGTTTTATTTTTAGTTGTTAGTTTTTTAGGAGCAATTTCCTGCTATCGTACCACTCTTACTGGTGCCTTTGTTTTTTCTTACGTCTAAAAAGGAGCTTCTTTTAGTCGCTCTTTTTAGCCTAGAAAAATACAAGTGCACTGCGCAAGGAGTTTTACTTCTATCAGGGCTAAAATCAATAGTGCTAAAAATGCACTCCTATCTTTATTTGAAAACTTAAGCGTTTTTTAAACTACTAATGATAGCCATTACATCCTGATCTCCTAAGCCTTCTTGTTGTGCCTTTAAGTAGGTGTCGTACAAAGGGTGTATTAAAGGAGATGCCAATCCTGCGTCTTTAGCTAGACCCAAATCTTTAACTAAATGCTTTAAAGCAAATGCAGCTGGAAAAGAGTCCTCAATAATTGATGGTGCTTTTATGTTAGTAATTCCGTTGCCACAAGCTCCAGCATTAATAATGGTGAGCATGTCTTCTTTGCTAACCCCATTTTTTTCAGCAAATAAAACAGTTTCAGCTAAACCTTGTAAATTAAGTCCCAAAAGATAATTAATAGCAAGTTTGGCTGAACTAGCTACTCCGGCTTCACCAACATGAATGGCAATTTTGCCCAAAACATCAAAAATAGGTTTAGCAATTTCAAAATTAGGTTTACTCGCACCTACTAAAATCACCAGAGCGCCATCCTGCGCTGGTTTTACACTACCTGATACAGGAGCATCGATAAATTCTAGTTGATGTTGAACACAAAGAGCTGCTAAATAGCGAGAAGTTTCGGGTGCAACAGTACTCATATTGATTATTAGTTTATCCACATTTGCAGTTGCTAAAAGACCTTCTTTACTTTCAAAAACCTCCTTTACGGCTGCATCATTTGATAACATAGTGATGACTACGTCACAGGTCTTAATTAATTCTGCAGGGCTTTCAGCAGGAGTAGCGCCTAGTGCTAGCAATGGAGATTCCTTATCTTTAGAACGGTTGTAAACAGTAACGGGGAATCCTGCTTTTAAAAGATTTTGAACCATTGGATTTCCCATGTTGCCTAGTCCAATCCAACCTATTTTTATTGTATTCATATGCTTTTAATTTGTTTGTAAATGCGAAAGTGCTTCCATCAAATTTAAGTATATTTTTGTTGAGATGAGGTTGATTTCGTGCTAAAAGAAAGTTATAAAATAGAATTAGTGTAAATAACATTGACTGATGAAAAAATAAACAACAAATGGAGAACTTTCTATAATATTTTCTAATCTTTGACCTCCAATTAAAAACAAAGTAACATGAGCAATACGAAGCTAACAATTAATAAAAATGGATCGATCAAAATCGAAGGAGATTTTGAAATAGTAGATGGTCAAGGTAATGTTTACGGACTAGAAGGTAGAAAAGCTTTAGGCCTTTGTCGTTGCGGATTATCTGCTAATAAGCCATTTTGCGATGGAGCGCACCGTAATAATTTTGAACACGAAGCAGCTGCATTTGATTTACCACCAATGAAAACAAACTAGTAGCTTTAGGCAGTAGTGATATAATGAAAAATCGGCAAGCAGCAGCTGCCGATTTTTTATTTTAACTTAGTAAATGAATTGTAAATACCTTGAGGTACAAACTGCTTTGCTAATTTTGCGTTATGTTGTTGTCCTTTAATATTTGGTTGAATTGTGTTTCTTTTCCTTGCTTTTTTAGTTCAGCATAAATCATGTTTATGATACTTTCAGCATCCGTTCGATAGGGTGATTTTTGCGAGACATATAAGTTGTAGGCTTTACACATGTTATCGAGTCCTTTTTCATACTCTTTTAAATTTAGCGCATAAACATTGCCTAATCCGTAAAATACTTCAGGATTGTTTCGATCAACAATGGCTAGTTTTTCATAAGCTTTTATGGCGTTTGTAAATTCTTCTTTGTGAACATATGCTACAGCAATATTTTGGAGTGGCATTAATCCGTTGGGATCAATTGCAATTGATTTATTGTAAGCTTCGATTGCTTTATCGTAATCATTTAAGTGGCGGTAGCTTATTCCAAGGTTGTCCCAAGCAAATGCAAATTCAGGATCTTCCTGCACGGCTTTTTTAAAATAGTCCGCTGCTTGTTCAAAATTTTCTTTAGTTGACGCTTTCAATCCTAAGGAATAGTATTCGAGTGCTTTTTTATTCTCGGATACTGATTTAGCATTTTGTTTTTCATTGGCAGCCGCTTTTTCTTTGATAGCGGTGCAATCGCTCATTAAGTACCTTTCGAGTTCATAGTAGGCCTGCTTGTACTCATCAGAGTCTTCGTTGAAGTTGATAGCGATGTCTACTTGTTTTTTACCATTTTTATCTTTGGCTTTTGCCGCTATATCTTCAATAGCTAATAGTTTTTTGCCCAATTGTAAGGCACTAACTTGTTGGTTGATGCAACTATTGATTTCTTTGGTCACCTGGTCGATTGCTTTGTTATATAATTGAATTGAATCAATGCACATGCAACTGTTATTAGCTAGCTCCTTTGTTAATGCGTCAGTTGGTAATTCTTTTGTTTTTTGAGCTTGTGAGTTGTAATAAGTAAATAGAACAAGTAGTAGAGTTAGTTTTTTCATGCTGTTGCTGATCCTATATTTGAAATAATTGATGGTTAGACACTTGTTTGTACTAGTGTAGCTACTTTGTGGTGGTTTGTTTCATTCAAATATATAAATAATTAGTTACAAAAAGACGGCTGTTGTAGTGCTTATTCAACATTTTTTTCTTTTGCTACTCTTGATTCGTTTTCTTTAGTAGTGGGCAGGATGTTGCAAGGAATCTTGATGTGCGTAAGGGATAGTAGCGGCATCGCCCCAGCCTATAAATGAGGCGTAGCCACGATTTATAGGCTGGGGAATATAGCGTATAGCCCGACACTGCTGAAGTGAAATGGAAGCAGGGTTACGCCAAAAAAATTAAAAGTAGATTCCTTATTTGATTCGTCGAAACTAATTTGGATTTCTAAAAAATGTATATCTTTAGCCAAACCAAAAACCAAAATAATGCAAGAAGACAATCAAGAAGATTTTAAACGCGAACTCGGATTACTAGACGGAACGATGCTTGTAGCTGGTTCCATGATAGGATCGGGGATTTTTATTGTAAGTTCCGACATGGTTCGGCAATTAGGGTCAGCCGGATGGCTGATTGCGATGTGGGTGCTAACAGGATTGATTACCGTTATTGCTGCCGTAAGTTATGGTGAGCTTAGCGCGATGTTTCCTAAAGCAGGCGGGCAGTACGTTTATATTAAGGAAGCCTACGGTAAACTTGTTGGGTTTTTATATGGATGGAGCTTTTTTGCGGTTATTCAAACGGGGACGATAGCGGCGGTTGGAGTCGCTTTTTCGAAGTTTGCGGCTTATTTATTTCCAGCTTTTAGCGACAAAAATATTTTATATGAGCTAGGTGATTTTAAATTGAACGCGGCTCAAATAGTTTCGATTATTACCATTATTTTATTGAGTTATGTAAATAGTCGTGGTGTGAAAAATTCAAAAACATTACAAACTGTTTTGACTGTTATTAAGATTTTATCACTTGCAGGACTTATTATTTTTGGTTTTGTAGCTGCCAAGGCAGAAGTTTGGGATGCCAATTGGGCAAACGCCTGGTCTTCCTCGTCATTGGATGTAGCGACAGGTACTTGGTCATCTATAAGTGGTGTTACCTTGATTTCGGCAATATCAGCTGCTTTAGTAGGTTCTATGTTTAGTAGTGTAGCTTGGGAAGGAGTAACTTTTATTGCTGGTGAAATTAAAAATCCGAAACGCAATGTAGGTTTGAGCTTATTTCTTGGGACGTTGATCGTAAGCTGTATTTACATTATTGCTAATTTTATGTACTTAGCAGTTGTGCCTTTGCAAGAAATTGCGACTGCTGAATCCGATAGAGTAGCGGTTGTAGCCTCGCAATATATTTTTGGTTCAGTTGGTACGCTGCTGATTGCAGTGACCATCATGATTTCGACATTTGCGTGTAACAATGGTCTGATTATGGCTGGAGCTCGAGTGTACTATACTATGGCGCAGGACGGTTTGTTTTTTAAGAAAGCAGCACAATTAAATGAAGCTAAGGTACCTGCTTGGTCTATATGGATGCAGTGTTTTTGGGCTTCGGCTTTGTGTCTTACGGGGAAATATGGTGACTTATTGGACTTTGTTGTTATCATTGTATTGATCTTTTATATTTTAACTATTTTGGGTATTTTTATATTAAGAAAAAAGATGCCAAGCGCTGAACGTCCCTACAAAGCATTTTTATATCCGTACTTACCTGCGTTTTATATCATAGTGGCTTCAGCAATTTGCGTAGCCTTATTGTACACGAAAACAAGTACAAGTGGTTGGGGTGTTTTAATTATGCTATTGGGAATTCCGATCTATTATTTAACGAAAGCTAAGGAGTAGCACTGCTGGGTTGATAGAAGAATTAAAATCTAATCAAGTTCTTTTCATGAATACAGTTTGCTAATACTAACAATAAAATCCGTTTCGTATCAATCGAAACGGATTTTTTTATGTAGTGGATGGCCGTATTATTTAGGCTCCTTTTAGTGCATAAAAAAATCCGTCTTGTTGTTACACTTGACGGATTTTCTATTTAATGCAGGCTGGTTTGCTATCTACAATTTGAACTTGAACTAAAACTAAAAACTGATAACTAAAAAAACAATAACAATGGCCAGCCTGAAAACGGTTCGCTAGTAGTACGTAAAACGTCTTACTTTAGCAATATATTTAGCCAATCGAATTACTTGATGACTGTAGCCATATTCATTGTCATACCAAATGTAAAGTACAATGTCTTTACCACCATTAGCAACAATTGTAGCATTACTGTCATAAATAGAAGGTGCCGAAGTACCTACGATATCTGATGAAACTAATTCGTTGTTTGTAGAATATTTAATTTGCTCTACTAATTCTCCTTCTAAAGCATATTTTTTCATGATAGCATTTAGAGCGGCAACTGAAGTTTTAGTCTTTACTTGTAAATTTAAAACAACCAGAGACCCGTTAGGCACAGGAACCCTAATTGCGTTCGAAGTCAGTTTTCCTTCTAACGACGGTAGCGCTTTTGCAACAGCGGTACCTGCACCTGTTTCAGTAATTACCATGTTTAAAGCTGCTGCTCTACCACGACGGTATTTTTTGTGCATGTTATCCACTAAGTTTTGATCGTTAGTGTAGGAATGAATTGTTTCAAGATGTCCTTTTACAACACCAAGAGTGTCTTCTATAGCTTTTAAAATAGGCGTAATAGCATTTGTTGTACAAGATGCAGCAGAGAAAATATCAATTTCATCTGGGTTGTACTCATTTTGGTTAACACCATGAACAATGTTAGGTACCCCTTTTCCTGGTGCAGTTAGTAAAACTTTATCAACACCTACTGATGTTAAATGGCGACTCAATGCTTCCTTGGTTGTAAAAGCTCCAGTGTTATCAATAACTAAAGCGTTATCGATATCGTATTGGGTATAATCAATTTCTTCAGGACTTCCTGCAGAGATGATGTGAACAGTAGTTCCGTTTATGATTAATGCATTGTTTTCCGTATCAGCTGCAACTGATCCTTGGAAATCTCCGTGGATCGAATCGTAACGTAATAAAGAAGCTCTTTTTTCTAATGTAGTCGCATCATTTTTGTCACGAGTTACAATAGCTCTTAGTCGTAATTGATTTCCTTTTCCTGTTTTTGACATCAATTCTCTCGCCAATAAGCGACCAATTCGGCCAAAACCATAAAGTACAACGTCCTTTGGTTGGATTTCATCAGATGATTTAGCCTCTTTTAATTTATCTAAAACAAAATGTCTTGCATCAGGATATTTCTCATCATCCAATAAGTATTCGTAGGTTAGTTTACCAATATCCAATTTTGCTGGCGGTAAATCAAGTTCGAAAACAGCTCTTGCTATTTCTACTGAGTCAAAAATTGTGATTGGCTTGCCTACAAATTCCCCTGCATATTGATGCAAATTGATGATGTCGCTTACGTTTTTGTCTAAAAGTTGATTTTTAAACAAAACCATTTCGATTGATTTATCATACCATAAATCACTAATGATTTTAATTAATTCAACTCCGGCGCGTCGTCTGTCGACTTGAAATGAAACTTCTTTTTGATACAAAGGTGTGTTCTTCATGGGTGTTTAAGTTGTGAAAATTTAGTAGTTGTATTTTTAAATTTGAGGCAAAAGTACCCATTTCAATCGATTTCGTAAACTATTTTGTGATTTTTTTTATAAAAAAAGCCAACCTGAATTATCAAGTTGGCTTACCGTTTTAGGGTTGTGTTAAATTAGATTATGATTCGGAATAGTTCACCGTTTTTATTTATTAGTTCCAGTCGAATACTTTGATTTTCATCTTTATTATTCAAAAGCTTGGAAACGGTTTCTACATTTACTGCTTTGCTATTATCAATACTTATGATAATGCTTCCTTTTAGTTCCGCTTCATACTGCATCAAATTTTCATTAGTAATGGCTTTGATTTTGACACCGTAATTAACATTAAATTTCTTTTTATCAGCAGCGCTAATGTTTTCTAATTCGATTCCTTTAAACTCGGTATTAAAAAACTCGTTTTTGCTTAAGACTACAGGTACTGTTTTATTGCTTCCGTCTCTTAAAATAGTCACCTCTACTTTGTCATTTGGTCTTTTAGTATTGATGTAACCAGATAAATCAGCATAGGTAGCAATATTTTGATTATCTAATTTTACAATTACATCTCCTTTTTTAAGCCCTGCTTTTTGAGCTCCTGAATTAGGTGTCACAGCACTGATATAGAAACCTTCCGTTTGTTTTAAGCCTAATTCTTTGGAAGCATTTGAATTTAATTCGCCTCCTTGAACGCCAAGAATTCCTCTTTGTACATTACCATACTCCATAATATCTTCAATAATTTTTCGAGCGATATTTGACGGTACTGCGAACGAGTATCCAACATAAGATCCTGTCATCGAAGTAATCATAGTGTTGATTCCAATTAAGTCTCCACGTGTATTCACGAGTGCACCACCACTATTTCCTGGGTTTACAGCTGCATCCGTTTGAATAAAAGATTGGATACCATTGCTGCCTAAATCTCTTGCTTTAGCTGAAACAATTCCAGCGGTAACCGTTGAGGTTAGGTTGTACGGATTTCCAACTGCTAAAACCCATTCCCCTATTTTTACGGAGTCAGAATTACCAAATGTTGTATATGGTAGCGTTTCATCAGCATCGATTTTCAGTAAGGCGATGTCCATTTTGGAATCGGTTCCAATTAGTTTTGCTTTGTATGATTTTTTGTTATTTAAGGTAATTTCTATTTCGGATGCATCTTTAACCACGTGATTATTAGTAACAATATAGCCATCAGCTGAGATAATTACACCGGAACCTGTACCAACTTGTTCTTGTGATTGCCCTCCTTTGTACCCATAAAAATATTCTAACATAGGATTGGAAACGGCCTTGTACGATACGTTTTTAACGTGAACGACAGTGTGTATCGTTTTCTCTGCAGCTTCGGTAAAATCCAATACATCAGATGAAAGTCCGACTCTCTTATTGTAAGAGTCAGTTGCGGTCGTTGTTATACCGTTTTTGTTGGTCGCTAAATAACCATTGGTGTCAAATAAAAGTTTGTAGGCCCCTAAAGTTGTGGCTCCACTTAATAAAGACACTAAAAATAGATTAGAAAATCGTTTCATAATAGAGATCGTTTAATTTTGTTTGTATTGTAAATTTAAGACGAAATAATAGTGTTAAAAAATATTTTAACGGTGTTTAACTATGATTAACATTTCATTAATAGTTCGTACTTTTGTTCCATACAACAACGAATAAATGCAATTACATTTTTATAAATACCAAGGAACTGGAAACGATTTTGTGATGATTGACAATCGTACGGAATTTTTCCCTAAAAATAATATTGAGCTAATAGCACGCTTATGTGATCGCCGATTTGGAATTGGTGGTGATGGACTTATTTTGCTCGAAAATGATCCAGAAGCCGATTTTAAGATGGTCTATTACAATTCCGATGGGAACCAAAGTACTATGTGCGGTAATGGTGGTCGCTGTTTAGTGGCTTTCGCCAAAAAATTAAATGTTATTGATACTAAAGCGGTCTTTAATGCCGTTGATGGTTTGCACCATGCATCTATTGACAAGGACCAAATAGTTTCTTTGCAAATGATTGATGTTACAGCTGTTCATAAACAACAAGACTATACTTTCTTGAATACAGGTTCGCCGCATCACGTTCAGCTGGTTACTGATCTTGAAAATTATAATGTAAAAGAAAATGGCGCAGCCATTCGATATGGAGCTTTATACGGAACAGCGGGTAGCAACATTAATTTTGTAAAACAAATTGACGAAAGTAGCTTTGCTTTGCGAACCTATGAAAGAGGAGTTGAAGATGAAACTTTAGCTTGCGGTACCGGAGCAACAGCCGTAGCGATTGCCATGAATGCCACAGGAGCAACAAAGCAAACCGCTATTGATATCGCTGTAGAAGGTGGTAAGTTGCGTGTTTCGTTTACCAAAGAGGGCGACCACTACACAAATGTGTTTTTAATTGGACCCGCGACATTTGTTTTTGAAGGAACAATTACAATTTAATTCAAGTACGAAACCCGATCATGATAACCTTAAAAGGAGATACAATTTACCTTCGAGCTTTAGAGCCTAACGACTTGGAGTTTGTGTATGCTATGGAAAACGACCAAAGTATTTGGGAGGTTAGTAACACAAATACGCCCTACAGTCGGTTTTTAGTAAAACAATATTTAGAGAATGCTCAGCAAGATATTTACGAGGCTAAGCAATTGCGGTTAGCTATTTGCCAAGACGAGGATTTTCCGGCCGTGGGTTTAATTGATTTGTTTGATTTTGACCCTAAGAACAATCGAGCAGGTATAGGTATTGTCATTCAGGCTGTTGAAAACAGAAATAAAAGTGTAGGCACCGAGGCAGTGGAACTTTTAATTCGGTACGCTTTCCATCATTTAAACCTACATCAATTATATGCTAATATTAGTGTAGAAAACGCAGCAAGCATCGCGCTTTTTACTAAATTTGGTTTTCAATATATTGGAGTAAAAAAAGATTGGAATCTCATTAATGGTGCTTATCATGATGAAGCAATCTATCAATTAATAAAGCAACAATTTTAAAATATACGTTTTGAGTACAAAAAAAATAATTTCGATCACAGCACTTGTATTGATCACAGGATTAATAGTATATGGTTTCGTGTTGATTAACCAAATTTTTTCAGACAATACTAAGTTTAACGAAAAAGAGGTTTTTGTTTTCGTTCCTACGGAAGCAAATTATAATGAAGTTTTAGCACTAGTTAGCCCGTATGTGGTAAATATGGATCGGTTTGAAATGGTAGCGGGTAAGATGAACTATCCTTCTAATGTCAAATCCGGTCGATTTTTATTGACTAAAGGAATGAATAGTTATGAGCTGGTAAAAGCAATGCGATCTAATGTTCCGGTTAAACTAGCTTTTAACAACCAAGAGCGCATTGAGAATTTAGCCGGTAGGGTAGGATCTCAAATTGAGGCTGATAGTTTGTCTCTTTTGAATTCGTTTAAAGATTCTATCTTTTTGAAAGAAAATGGTTTTAATGAAGATAACGTTATGGCAATGTTTATTCCCAATACGTATGAAACCTATTGGAATACTTCGGCAGAGAAGTTCCGTGATAAAATGATTAAAGAGTATCGCAACTTTTGGACAGCAGATCGCGAGGCAAAAGCTAAAGCACAAGGATTATCACCAATTGAAGCTACAATTCTAGCCTCAATAGTGCATAAGGAATCTGTGAAAAAAGACGAAAGACCAAGAATCGCAGGCGTTTATTTGAATAGGTTACGATTAGGAATGCCTTTGCAAGCGGATCCAACGGTTATTTTTGCTATTAAAAAGAAAGATAACGATTTCAATCAAGTTATTAAACGAGTCTTTTTCAAAGATTTGACGATGTCATCTCCTTACAATACTTATATGAACACAGGATTGCCACCAGGACCCATAGCCATGCCTGACATTACCGCTCTTGAGGCAGTACTTAGTCCTGAGAAAAATGACTTTATTTACTTTTGCGCAAGCGTGGACCGTTTTGGGTATCATGAATTTGCTGCAACTTTGCCAGAGCATAACCTAAATGCTAAAAAATATTCGGATTGGATTAATGCGCAAGGCGTAAAAAGATAGGTTTGATTTTCCACAAACGATTATGCTGCTGTTTATCATTCTTTTTTTTGCTGAGCATTGGTTACGCACAAAATAGTTTAGATCGATTTTTAACACCTTCGGATACTTTAAATCCAAAGCGAAAAAAGACAGTCTTTATTTCAGAAGCTGCATTGGGAGGGCTTACTTTAGTTGGTTTAAACCAATTGTGGTATGCTGACTATCCTCGTTCTAATTTTCATTTTATCAATGATAACAGTGAATGGATGCAAATGGATAAGGTAGGTCACTTTTATTCAACTTATCACTTAGGACGACTTGGATCCGAAATGTTGCAGTGGAGCGGTGCCACTAAAAAACAGCAATTAGTATACGGTGCCAGTCTTGGGCTCGCTTTTTTGACTGTAGTGGAGGTTTTTGATGGTTTTTCAACTGAATGGGGTGCTTCGCCAGGAGACCTAATCGCCAATGTATCCGGTTCAGCTTTGTATGTTGGACAAGAATTAGTATGGAAAGAGCAACGAATTACTCCAAAATTCTCTTTTCATTCAACAAAATATGCTGCTTTAAGACCCAACGTTTTGGGAAGTTCGCTTCCAGAGAAAATAATCAAAGATTACAATGGTCAAACGTATTGGTTATCGGTTAATTTGTATTCCTTTTTTAAAGACTCTAAAATTCCAAAATGGCTTAATGTTGCTGTTGGATATGGAGCGGATGGAATGGTAAGTGGAAATGGCGAAAATACTACAATAACATCCATTGGGTCGATCGAAAGAACGAGGCAGTTTTACTTAAGTTTAGACGTTGACCTGACGAAAATCGAAACAAAATCACATTTTTTAAAGACATTTTTCTCTGTTTTTAATAGCCTGAAAATTCCCGCACCCACTTTGGAATACACTCCTAGAGAGTCGTTTAAAGGCCATTTGATCTATTTTTAGATAAGTTTAACATGTTGGTTTTCAGCTTTATAAAATTTATTGTATCTTTGCCCGCAGAAATTTCATAACGGGACAGCGTTTTGAAGAAAAACAATTTATGGTAAAGAAGTGGTATTTTTATGCGAGTTTAACTGTTATTATAGCCTTTTTAAGTTCCGGTTTTAAACCGCTTAAAGTAGAGTCTAATGAATGGTTTCTAATAAAAAACACAGACGGAATTCAATACTTATATCCGTCTCAAAAAAAGGAAAGTTATACTGATATAAACATTCCTTTTACAGGTAATTTCTTTGTAGGTTTTAAACAAGCTCTTGGTTTCAAAGAGTCGAAAAACAAATACAAAAAAATTAATTCTCTAGGTTATCTAGGGAAATATCAGTTTGGAACGGATGCTTTAAAAGCAGTAGGAATTCACAACCCCGAATTATTCCTCCGTAGCCCTAAGATGCAAGAAAAAGCTTTTGTTGCTCTTTTATCTAAAAACAAAGCCTTACTCCAAGATGTTATTGAAAAATACGACGGAAAAGTGGTCAATGGTATTTTGATTACTGAATCTGGTATTTTAGCAGCGGCCCATTTGGGTGGAGCAGGATCTGTAAAAAGGTATTTTAGAAACAACGGTAAAAAGTTTATTAAAGACGCCTACGGTACTTCGATTAGAAGTTACTTAAAAGCGTTTGGAGGTTATGATACCTCTTTAATTGAAGCTAATGTAAATGCAGTAGCGTCCAATTAAAAAAACATTCACTACATAAAAAAGGGATACTTTTCATTGAAAAGTATCCCTTTTTGTTTATCGAGAGCAAGCTTATTCTTCTAGTAATATTTCAAGAATTTTGATTGCGGCTTCACTAATTTTGGTTCCTGGTCCAAACACTGCTACAGCACCATTATCGAATAAATACTGATAATCTTGGGCGGGAATCACACCGCCTACAACGACCATAATATCTTCGCGACCATGTTTTTTTAATTCTTCGATTACTTGAGGAACTAATGTTTTATGTCCGGCTGCTAATGAGGATACGCCTAAAATATGTACATCATTTTCTACGGCTTGTTTTGCTGCTTCGGTAGGAGTTTGAAAAAGCGGACCTATATCCACATCAAAACCAACATCGGCATAACCAGTCGCAACTACTTTGGCACCGCGGTCATGACCGTCTTGTCCCATTTTAGCAATCATGATACGAGGACGTCGCCCTTCTTGTTTGGCAAATTTATCTGCTAATACTTTTGCTTCTTCAAAGCTTTTGTCGTCTTTAATTTCTTTACTATACACGCCGCTAAAAGATTTAATTTGTGCTTTGTACCTACCAAAAACCGTTTCTAGGGCATCGCTAATTTCTCCTAAGGTTGTTCTATAGCGCGCTGCTTCTACTGCAAGTTCTAATAAATTTCCTTCTCCAGTTTGCGCACATAGGATTAATTTATCGAGAGCAGCTTTTACTTTTTCAGTATCTCTAGTCGCCTTTATTTGTTTCAGTTGCTCCAATTGTTGCTTACGCACCATTTGATTATCAACATCTAAAATTTGCAGCGGATCTTCGGTTTCCAATCGGTATTTGTTTACCCCAACGATAATATCCTGACCGCTATCGATACGAGCTTGTTTTCTAGCTGCTGCTTCCTCGATACGCAGTTTAGGTATTCCAGCTTCGATTGCTTTAGTCATTCCGCCTAGCTCTTCTACCTCTTCAATAAGTTTCCAAGCACTTTGCGCAATTTCGTTAGTTAGACTTTCTACGTAATAACTACCGGCCCAAGGGTCAACTGTTTTGGTTATTTTAGTTTCTTCTTGAAGGAATATTTGCGTATTTCTAGCAATTCGAGCTGAAAAGTCGGTGGGTAATGCAATAGCTTCATCGAGGGCGTTAGTGTGTAAGGACTGTGTGCCTCCAAACGCAGCCGCAGTCGCCTCTATACAGGTGCGAGCCACATTGTTAAATGGGTCTTGCTCGGTTAAGCTCCAACCACTCGTTTGGCAGTGAGTTCTCAGTGCTAACGATTTTTCGTCTTGTGGACTAAATTGTTTTAATAGTTTGGCCCAAATCATTCGTCCTGCGCGCATTTTAGCAATTTCCATAAAATGGTTCATCCCAATGGCCCAGAAAAAGGAAAGGCGAGGAGCAAATTCATCAATTTTCATTCCGGTTGCTAGTCCGGTTCGAATGTATTCTAATCCATCGGCTAGGGTGTAGGCAAGTTCAATATCAGCAGTAGCACCGGCTTCTTGCATGTGGTAACCTGAGATTGAAATAGAGTTGAACTTAGGCATTTTTTTGCTGGTGAATTCAAATATGTCAGCAATGATTTTCATCGATGGTGTTGGAGGGTAGATGTAGGTGTTACGAACCATAAACTCCTTCAAAATATCATTTTGAATTGTACCTGAAAGTAATTCGGGTTTTACACCTTGCTCTTCTGCAGCGACGATATAAAACGCCATTATGGGTAAGACAGCCCCATTCATGGTCATCGATACCGACATTTCATTCAATGGAATTTGGTCAAACAGTACCTTCATGTCCTCTACTGAATCTATGGCGACACCTGCTTTACCTACGTCACCCACCACACGTTCATGATCAGAATCGTACCCTCTATGGGTAGGTAAATCAAAGGCAATAGACAGTCCTTTTTGTCCTGCAGCAAGATTTCTTCGATAGAAGGCATTACTTTCCTCAGCAGTTGAGAATCCTGCGTATTGTCGTACTGTCCAGGGTCTACGAACGTACATAGTCGCATAGGGTCCACGTAAATTAGGTGCAAATCCAGCTCCAAAATCCAGATGTTCCAGATTTTCGATGTCTTTTGCACTATAGTTTTGTTTAAGTTCAATTCCTTCAGCAGTTGCGAAGCCTGGAGCGTTATTTTCTCCTGCTTCAAGAGATGCTTTAGCTTCCTCTTGCTGAGGATGTAATTGAATATGTTTAAGGTCTTTTCGTATCATGTTTAGCCTCTATTTTGCACTTAGTAAGTAAATTGATTGGTGATTATTCTGTTTCAAGTCGTTCTTGCTCAGATTTTTCAGCCAATCTTTTTTCTATAATTGGAGATAGTAATGTTTTTCTCGACTTTACTTTTACAAAAGGAAAGAGTTCAAGATCATTTTTCATTCTATCATTTTTATTAGGATATTTATTGGTTCCTAAAAGTATTTCTTTACCAGAATCAAATAGTTTTTGCTCTGCATCAGCACTTTCTTGAATTTTTCGTTTGATGGTTCCATCATTTAACTGCTTTAAAAATCCACCATTTTCCTCTATGGTTTTAAATAAGGCTAATCCTTTCTCGGCTAATTGATTGGTTAAACTTTCGATGTAATAACTACCATCAGCTGGATTATTTACTTTATCAAAATAGCTTTCGTTTTTAAGAATTAGTAGTTGATTGCGTGCAATTCTATCTCCAAATTCATTGTCTTTGTGATACAAAGCATCATAGGGAAGGTTGGCGATTGCATCAGCACCACCTAAAATAGCGCTCATGCATTCCGTTGTGGTTCTAAGCATGTTTACGTTGTAATCATATATTGTTTTGTTTCTTTTAGTTGGTGTTACTAAGAGGTGACAATCTAGGTTGTGATTGTATTCTTTTGCAATTAAATTAAATAAAACTCGTATGGCTCTCAACTTTGCAATTTCAAAAAAGTAATTGGTACCTACTGCAACTTGTAAAACTATAGGCGTTTTTATTGCATCAAATCTATTGAAATATTCGTTTGCGTGGGCTAGCGTGTAGGCGATTTGCTGCACAATTGTTGCTCCCGCATTTTGATACAGTGCACTATTGATGCTTATTAATGAAGAATTAGTTGTTGATTGAAGCTTTTGTAAAGTTTCGAAATTACTTTTTTCATTTGTACTGAACCAATTACCCTCCTGTGCTAATTGTCCTATTGGATCAAGATTACAATAGATAGTGGCTTTTCGTTTTTGGGCTATGGCATCAATTTTTTTGACGAAATCGATTGAGATAAAATCAAAATGAAAATAAACAGGTATCGATTCGATAGGAAGTTTTTCAAGCAATCGTTCCATATCGATGTTGCTGTCTTCGATTGTAAAGCGAAGGCTTTCGGCTCCACGTGCTACTGTGTCCAAAGCTCTCTCAATAGATTTTTCGACATCAAATACAAAGATGTTTTGGCAAATTTTAAATGGAGTGGTTTGCTTACTTATTGCAAAAGTTTTAGTGCAATCATCAGCGTGGTAAAATGGTTTTACTTTTATATCCTCAGGCGAATTCCAAATTAAGGTTTCATTGTAATCAGCTCCTTTCAGTTCAAATTGGATTTTTTGTTTCCACTGTTTGGAGGATATGGGATCAAAATCTTCAAATAGAGTAGTAGTCATTTGGTATTGATTTTAAGTAATTCTAGATTTAATTTTGCGTAATGCTGTCACCTTCAAATTCGATAATATAAATATCTTCGCTATCCTTTTTCATAAAGTATTTTTCGCGAGCATATTTTTCTATTTGGTCAGGATTATTAAGCTGTTTTATCTGCTGTTCGTCCTTTTTGATTTCTTCTTGGTAGTAGGTTGCATTGTCCTCTAGTTCGGTGATTTGGTTGTCAAGAAACCGGTGGTCGAAGTAAGAGTAATTGTCAAGAAAAACCATCCAAATGATAAAAAACAAAAGTACCCAAACATATTTGTTGCTTAGGAATTTAAACCAAGATTTGTCTTTATATGGGTTTTTCATGTTATTTTTTTTAGCCCTGATGGTAACGGCATCCTTTTATAACTTGACTTTTTTAGTCAAGTTATAAAAGATATAGTGTACAGCAGGAAATAGCTCCAAATAGTAACTATCCACTTGATGCGAAACTGCTAGGTGGTTATAAAATTACAATAAAATTTACAGAATTCGTTGATTTATTACCGCCCGGACTACATCAATTGCTACAGTATTGTGTTTGTCATTAGGTATAATGATGTCAGCAAAAGCTTTTGTAGGCTCAATAAATTGCTGATGCATTGGTTTTAATGTGTTTTGGTATCGATTAAGAACTTCATCCATGTCTCGGCCTCGTTCAGCAATGTCTCTTTTAAGACGACGAATTAAGCGCTCGTCAGAGTCGGCATGCACGAAAATTTTAACATCAAATAATTCTCTTAATTCGGGATTTGCTAAAATTAGTATTCCTTCAACAATCATCACTTTGCGGGGATGTGTCGTAATGGTATCCTCCGTTCTATTGTGAGTTACAAAAGAATATACAGGCTGATGAATTGTTTTTTCGGCTTTTAATTCCTTTAAATGTGCTACTAATAAATCAAAATCGATCGCACGTGGGTGATCAAAATTTATTAAAGCGCGCTCATCAAAGGAGAGGTTATTGTTTTCTTTGTAATATGAATCTTGTGATATAATACCCACTTCTTTATCCGGCAACTCATTCATTATTTGATGAACTACTGTTGTTTTTCCGCTTCCTGTTCCTCCTGCAATACCTATGATCAGCATAAAATAATTTTAAATATTGAATATGGGGCAAAAATAGGAATTTAAAGGTGATATTAGGGTATTGCGCCAGTAGAATTAGTTTTTTTTACGACTTTACTAATTTCCTACTACTTATTTTATAAAAAACTCGATGGACGCAATGTAGTAGTCCTCTTACATTAATTAAAAAACCTGATATCTCCATATTATTTTGTTATCTTTAATTTTAAAAACTACACTATTTTGTACAGTCAAATTAATAAAAATATCAGCCGCTATGTGGTTTTTGAAGAGAGCGAATTAGCAATCTTTAATGAATTATTAGAGTACAAGCAAGTGCCTAAAAAGACTGTTTTGCTACAGGCAGGCGAGCAATGTAACTTTGAAGCCTTTTTGATCAAAGGAAGTGCTCGCAAATATTATATTGATGCCAATGGCTCCGAAGTAGTTTTGCAGTTAGCTGTAGAGAATGCTTGGCTAAGTGATATTTCATTTAGTATCTATGAAACAACCCCAAGTCATGTATACATTGAAACCTTGGAAGACTGCGATTTTTATATGTTTACACCTGAATCTAAGGAGATGCTATTTGAAAAAGCGCCTCGATTTGAGCGTGCTTTTCGGATCTTGAAAGAACGCCATTTGGCGGTTACCCAAAACCGCTTATTTGATACTATTGCTAAGACTGCTACTGATAAATACTTGGAGTTTTTAGAACGCTATCCTACTTTTCCAAACCGTTTTGCACAACATTACATCGCTTCCTATTTAGGAATGTCTCCCGAGTTTTTGAGCAAGATCCGAAAGAAACTCGCCCACAAATAGGCCGCTGTTCTTAATAGTTTCTTGTTCTAGTTCAATGCGATTGCTGTTATTTGTTTGCAATTTTGTATTTCATTTTTAATCTAATTATAATGGAAAACACTAAAGTAATTCAAGAAAATACCCTAACTAATTATATTTTACACAAAGCAAATACACGAGGACATGCCAATCATGGTTGGTTAGAGTCTTACCACTCTTTTAGCTTTGCAGGGTATCAAAATCCAGAGCGAATGAACTTTGGAGTGTTACGTGTTTTAAACGATGACACCGTTAGCCAAGGTATGGGCTTTGGGAAACATCCTCATGACAATATGGAAATTATCTCTATTCCGCTTGAGGGAGACTTGGAGCATCAAGATAGCATGGGAAACACCACGGTAATTAAGCAGGGGGATATTCAGGTAATGAGTGCAGGTACTGGGATTTTTCACAGTGAGTACAATAAAAACAAAGATCAGCAAGTTAAGTTTTTGCAAATTTGGGTATATCCAAATCAAAAAAATGTTAGTCCAAGATACGATCAAATCACACTAGACTTAAAAGATCGTCAGAATAAGTTACAGCAAATTCTTTCCCCAAATCAAGATGATGAAGGCGTTTGGATTTACCAAGATGCTTGGTTTCATATGGGGAAATTTGATGCCGATTTTGATATCACCTATACTTTGAAAAAAAAGGATAATGGTGTTTACGCTTTTATTTTAAAAGGTAGTTTTACTATTGGTGGCGTTGTTCTAAATGAACGAGACGGAATGGGTATTACGGCAACAGATTTGTTTGATATTAGTGCAAATGATGAAGCGTCTGAAATTTTGTTAATGGAGGTTCCAATGCGTTTATAAAACGTTTAGTAAGTATTGAAATAAGGCACGGTATTTAGCAATTTCAAATGGAAAAGAGTAACATTCTTTATGTAGGAAGAAACGAGGAAATCTTGAATACTGTCATTAGGCTAATCAATGCTAATGCGCGTTGGTGTGCTTTTGGTGCAAGCACCGACGCCGAAGCGCAACATGTTTTTGACACCCATACAATCGCAGTTGTATTGCTGGGATCAGGAATTTCAGAAGAATCAGAGTATGGATTGCGGGAATTTTTCAATAAATCAAATCCTAGAGCTATTGTTGTTCAGCATTATGGCGGCGGAAGTGGTTTACTAACAAGCGAATTAACCGCTGCCTTAGAGGAGTATAATAAAAAAGGAGAGTGTTTGTAGCACTCTCCTTTTTATATTATTTATTCTTTTTAGCTTTTATCATCATCTCTAACTGATCCCATAGTTCCTCTGGAATAGCTTCGAGTAGGTTGAATTGTCCGGCTCCTTTAAGCCATTCACCTCCATCTATAACAACTACTTCACCATTTACATAAGCTGAAAAATCAGATACTAAATAAGCTGCTAAATTAGCTAATTCTTGATGATCACCTACACGTTGTAAAGGTACTTTTTTAGCCATATCAAATTTTTCAGCTAAATCACCAGGCAATAATCTGTCCCATGCGCCTTTAGTAGGGAAAGGTCCAGGAGCAATTGCGTTCGTACGAATACCGTATTTAGCCCATTCTACAGCTAAGCTTCTTGTCATGGCTAATACACCTGCTTTGGCAGTAGCACTTGGTACAACATAAGCTGATCCAGTCCATGCATAAGTAGTTACAATATTTAAAACCGATGCAGAAGTTTGCTTCGTGTCTATCCAATGTTTTCCAAAAGCTAACGTACAGTTTTTAGTTCCTTTTAAAACGATATCGATTACAGTATCAAATGCATTAGCAGATAAACGCTCCGTAGGTGAAATAAAGTTTCCAGCTGCATTGTTTAGTAAAACATCAACCTGACCAAAAGCTTTTAAAACACCCTGTAACATGTTTTCAACCTCTTCATAATGACGTACGTCACATTGTAAAGGCAAACAAGTTCCACCGGTTTCAGCCTCGAGTTCCGCAGCTGTATTTTTAAGTTTTTCAATATCTCTAGAGGTGATAGCTACTTTTGCACCTAGCTCCAAGAAATATTTGGTCATTGCTTTACCTAAACCGCTACCACCACCGGTAACTACAATTACTTTACCTTTTAAAGCATCGTCTCTTAACATTTTATCTGTATAACTCATAATTTTTTTATTGTAAATATAGTAAAATTTATACTATGCACGCATAATAAATTTATTTTTAAATTTGGTTTAGTCTTTCTGCTGCTGCAGCTAATGTTTGATTGTCTTTCGCAAAGCAAAAGCGAATTAATTTATGATCTTTTCCGTTTTCGTAAAAAGTAGAAATAGGAATAGCGGCTACTCCATGTTCCACTATGAGTCGTTTGCAAAAAGCGACATCAGGTTCTGAGGAAATAGCGGCATACGAAGCCACTTGAAAATAGGTTCCTTCACAGTTTAGTAATTCGAATTTACTTCCGTTTAATAAGGACCTGAAGTAATCTCTTTTTTCTTTATAAAAGTAACTAATTTCATCTAAAGCTACAGTATCAAGGTATTCGCTGATGGCAAATTGAGAAATACTGTTTACGCTAAAGACTAAAAATTGATGTACTTTTTTTATTTCTCTCATTAAATATTCGGGTGCAACGAGGTAACCAATTTTCCAACCCGTAATATGAAAAGATTTCCCAAAAGAAGCGACGGTTATGCATCGATCAATTAGTTTTTTCCGGCTGTGAGCTGAAATGTGTTTTTCTTCAAAAGTGATGTATTCATACACCTCGTCTGATAGTAGCAGCATCTTTGGGAATTTATCCATTAATTGCTCTAAAGCCACAAAGTCAGGTTCGCTTAAAATCTTTCCTGTTGGATTATGAGGGTTATTAATGATTATCATTTTGGTCTTTGATGAGCAAGCTTGTTCAATTCGGTTCCAATTGGTGGTGTAATCATCATTTAAAGCAATACGTACTGCTTTTGCTTTGCAAAGTAAAACAGGAGCTTCGTAGCAATCGTAGCTAGGGTCTACAATAATGACTTCGTCCTCACTGTCAACTAAAGCCGTTATAGTAGTGAATATACCTTGAGTTGCTCCCGCAGTAATGAGTAGCTCGGTTTCGGGATTTACAATGCGTTGGTGAGAAGATTTTAGTAAATGAGCAATTTTTGCTAGCAAAGGCGGATGACCTGCCATTGGCGTATATTGATGCACATTTTCTGAAGTTAGCCGAGCAAGGATGTTGGTCAGTTTTTCATCAACGGGAAAATTTGGAAACCCTTGAGAGAGATTAATAGCGTTGTGCTCTAATGCCATCTTTGACATTGCAGTAAAGATACTAGTGCCAATATTCGGTAATTTGGACATATTCTAATTTTTAAGCTAAATATAGTGATTTTAGGGCTTGAAATTGGTTTTTGGGCCACTAAAAAAAATCCATTCAATCAGTGTTTAAATACTGTTTAAATGGATTTTAATGGTCTTGTTTTTAACTCTTACATTTTATGAATGATAAAAATTGTAGGTCGTTTGTGGAGATCGATGGTCTCCTTTTTCCAAGCGGCGATTTTTTTTGTTTTGATATATTCGGTAGGTAAAGTAATATCGGTAGCGATGCACAAATGGGTTTCGGGGTTCAATGTCTGTATCAAATCTTCCAGTAATTTATTATTGCGATACGGCGTCTCGATGAAAATTTGAGATTGGTTTTTTTCGAAAGAAATTCTTTCAAGGCTTTTAAAACTGGCTTTTTTCTCGTCTTTTTCAATTGGTAAATAGCCATGGAAAGTAAAACTTTGTCCGTTCATTCCGGATGCCATCATAGCTAACAAAATCGAAGATGGACCAACGAGTGGAATGACTTGGATGCCCTTTTCATGCGCTAATTTTACGATAACGGCGCCAGGATCAGCGACACCAGGACAACCGGCTTCACTCATTAAACCCATATTTTTACCTTCGAGCAAAGGTTTAATAAAATCCAAATGCTCTTTAGTTTCGGTGCGTTTGTTTAAAGTAAACAAGACTAAGTCCGATTGCTTTTTTTCAGGATGTACTTCTTTTATTGATTTCCGAGCAGTTTTATCGTTTTCAACAATGTAGTGGTCAATAAAATCAATTGTTCTTTTTACGGTTTGTGGTAAAACATCCATTGGGTTACATTCTCCCATAGTAGTAGGGATGAGGTATAGTTTTCCTAAAAGAGGGGTTGGTTTCATTGTGCTACGTTTTTTTTAATCTTAATGTTAGCACAAAGAACGTGAATTTTGAAAGAACTAACGAAGGCAAAGAAATTTAAAAAAGCGTGATCAAGAATGATTCGCTATTAATTTTTGAGCAATCACGTCACAGGCTTCGTCTAGCATGTTGTACACCATTTCAAAGCCATTGGACATGCCATAATAAGGATCAGGCACATCGACGTTTTCGTTAGGAAACAGTTCGTCTAAAATGATTTTTACTTTTTGTCTTTGTTCATCGGAAGTGGCTATTGCAAGAACGTCATCATAGTTAGACTGATCCATAACATAGATGTAATCGAATTTATCAAAATCGGCTTGTTGAAATTGTCGCCCTTTTTGTTGGGAAATATCGAGATTGTTTTTTTTTGCTACAGCGATTGAACGCGCATCAGGTGAACGCCCTACGTGCCAGCTACCTGTACCAGCAGAATCAACTACAAAGTCTTTTTTAGGTAGTTTTGATGCAAGAATCCCTTCGGCCAATGGTGACCTGCAAATATTGCCTAAGCAAACCATTACTATTTTTACTTGCATGAAACGACTAAAGCGTTAGTTTTTTGTGAATGTCATCTACAAACTTCTTGAACTGTTTATCAGTAGCAACAAGATTGTCAACAGTTTTACAAGCGTGTAAAACCGTAGCATGATCTCTATCTCCAATTTGGGAACCAATGTTAGCTAGAGAAGCTTTGGTAAATTTCTTAGCAAAAAACATGGCTAATTGTCTCGCTTGCACAACGTGTCTTTTTCTTGTTTTTGATTGTAAAGTTTCTAAATCCAGTTGAAAATAGTCAGAAACAATTTTCTGAATGTAATCAATAGAGATTTCGCGTTTTACATTTTTCACAAATTTCTCAACAACGCTTTTCGCTAGTTCAATCGTTACTTCTTTCTTATTGAACGATGATTGCGCTATTAAGGAGATAATGGCACCTTCTAACTCACGAACATTAGACTTGATGTTACGAGCAACGTATTCGATTATTTCTTCAGGTATTTCAACACCATCACGATACAAGATATTTTTCAAGATTGAAATTCTTGTTTCGTAATCGGGTTGGTGTAACTCAGCAGATAATCCCCATTTGAAACGAGATAATAAACGTTGTTCAATATCTTGCATGTCAACAGGAGCCTTGTCCGAAGTCAAGATTACTTGTTTGCCATTTTGATGCAAGTAGTTGAAAATATGGAAAAACACATCTTGCGTTCCTGATTTACCAGATAGGAATTGAACGTCATCAATGATAAGTACGTCAATTAATTGGTAAAAATGGATAAAGTCATTTCTGTTATTTTTCTTAACAGAGTCTATATATTGTTGTGTGAATATTTCAGCAGAAATATACAAAACAGTCTTGTCTGGGTATTTGTCTTTAATCTCAACACCAATAGCATGGGCTAAGTGTGTTTTACCAAGTCCTACACCACCAAATATTAATAGGGGGTTGAAAGAGGTTCCACCGGGCTTATTAGCAACTGCCATACCTGCAGAACGCGCTAGTCTGTTCGAGTCTCCTTCTAGGAAATTGTCAAAACTATAATTAGCGTTCAGCTGAGATTCGATTTTTAAATTTCGGATACCAGGAATTACAAATGGATTTTTTAATTCAGGATCTAAATTTTTAAAAGGAGCATCTACATTTTGGGGTTTCATTGGAGCCCTGTTGGCACTTGGCAATTGTTCCGTAAACGGTTGTTTATTGCCATAAGTGTTTTCCATCTTAATTTTATAAAGTAACTTTGCGTTTTTACCAAGTTCTTTAGTTAAGGCAACTTTCAATAGTTTTACGTAGTGCTCTTCTAGCCATTCATAGAAAAATTTACTAGGAACTTGAATGTATAAAGCGTTATCGGTAAGTTCAACTGATTTGATCGGTTCAAACCAAGTTTTGTAGGCTTGATCTTGAATGTTGTCTTTTATAAAAGACAAACAGTTTTCCCATACTGATTGAGCAGTTTTGTTCAT